>CAVWOJ010000001.1:0-3737903 GCA_963756665.1 uncultured Solirubrobacterales bacterium | reverse complement strand
CGCGCGACCGCGCAGGCGTTCGCGCGTGAGGGTGCGACGGTTGGGCTGATCGCCCGCGGCCAGGAAGCCTTGGCCGCCACGGCGTCTGAGGTGCAGTCGCTGGGCGGGCGCCCAGTGGTGTTGGAGTGCGATGTCGCTGACCCGCAGGCGCTCGAGGAGGCAGCGGGCACGCTGGAGGAGCACGGCGAGATCGGGGTGTGGGTGAACAACGCGATGGCGAGCGTGTTCGCCCCACGTGGGAGATCACCGCCGATGAGTTCCGACGGGTGACTGAGGTCACATATCTCGGGGTGGTGTATGGGACGTTGTGTGCGCTTTCGCGGATGCGCTCGCGGGATCGTGGTGTGATCGTGCAGGTCGGCTCGGCGCTGGCCTATCGTGGCATCCCTTTGCAGAGCCCTTACTGTGCGTGCAAGCACGCGATCCAGGGGTTCACCGAGTCGCTGCGTTGCGAGCTGATGCACGAGGGCAGCGGGGTCCGGGTGACGATGGTGCAGTTGCCGGCGATGAACACGCCACAGTTCGACACGGTGCGTACACGGCTCCCCCGGCATCCGCAGCCGGTGCCACCGATCTATCAGCCGGAGGTCGCCGCGCGGGCGATCGTGGCCGCCGCCAGCGAGCCGGCGCGGCGAGAGTGGTGGGTCGGCGCGTCGACCGCTGTCACGCTGCTCGGCAATGCGCTCGCTCCCGGCGTCGGCGACCGCTATCTGGCGAAGACGGGGTTTGACGCCCAGCAGACCGATGAGCCTGTGCAGGCGGGGCGGCCGGACAACTTGTTTGCGCCGCTTCCGGGCGAGCGCTCAGCGCACGGCGACTTCGATAAGCAGGCCAAGCCGCGCAGCGTGCAGTGGGAGCTCACGCGCCACCGGCGGCTGGTTGGCGCCGGCGCTGTGGTCGCGGCGGGGCTTGTGGGGATTGGCGCGATGCGGCGGGGGCGATGAGCAAGCAGGCGCCGGCGATCGGCTCATATGGGCTGATCGGGGACTGTCACAGCGCCGCGCTGGTTTCGGCTAAGGGTTCGATCGACTGGTGCTGTCTGCCGCGTTTCGATAGCGGGAGCTGCTTCGGACGGCTGCTTGACCGTGAGCGCGGAGGGTTCTGCACGGTAGGCGTGGAGGGCGAGGCGAGCTGGCGGGGCGTGAGCTATGTCGAGGACACGCTGGTGCTCGAGAGTCTCCTTGAAGGGCCGCAGGGGACTGTGCGGGTGAGGGATTTCTTTGCGATGCGCGAGCACGGGGCGCTCGAGCCGCATCGTGAGCTGGTGCGGATCGTGGAGTGCGAGCGCGGCAGCGCGGAGGTGCGCTTCGAGGTGGCACCGCGGTTTGACTACGGGGCGGTGCGGCCGTGGCTGCGTCGCGCCGCGGTAGACGTGTTTACGGCGATCGGCGGCGACGACGGGCTCTTGGTTTGGAGCGACGGCGAGCTGCGCGTCGAGCAGGAAGCGATCGTCGCAGGCGGCCAGATCCATGCGGGGAGCGGCTGCGACTGTTGATCCGGTTCGTGCGCCCGCATCTGCTCGAGCGAGAGCAGAGCGCGTTGGATGCCGGGAAGGTGGACGAGCGTCTTGAGGAGACCGTGCAGTGGTGGCGCGCTTGGCGTGAGCGGTTGAGCAAGGACGGCCCCGATCACGATGCCCTCGTGCGTTCGGCGTTGACGCTGAAGGCGCTGACCTACGCGCCGACCGGGGCGATCGTGGCTGCCCCCACGACCTCGCTGCCGGAGACGTTGGGCGGCGAGCGCAACTGGGATTACCGCTTCAGCTGGGTGCGGGACTCGACGCTGACGGCGCACGCGCTGGCGGAGCTTGGCTGCGAGCGTGAGGCCCGGCGGTTTCGCCATTTCATCGTGCGCACCAGCGCCGGGCACGCCGAGGACCTGCAGATCCTGTTCGGGATCGGTGGTGAGCGACGCATCTCTGAGGAATGCCTGGAGTTGGAGGGCTACCGTGGCTCGCGGCCGGTACGGGTCGGTAACGAAGCTGCCGGTCAGCTGCAGTTGGACGCCTTCGGCGAGATCCTCAATCTGGCGTGGCGGTGGCATCGCCGTGGGCACTCCCCTGACGATGACGAATGGCGGTTCTTCTCAGAGCTCGTCGACACTGCGGTTGAGCGGTGGTCTGAGCCCGACCGGGGGATCTGGGAGTGGCGGGGTGAGCCGCGGCATTTCGTTCACTCCAAGGCGTGCTGTTGGGCGGCGGTGGACAGCGGCCTCAGGCTGGCTGAGGAGTGCGCGCGCACGGCGCCGACGCGGCGCTGGGAGAAAGCGCGCAAGGAGATGCGCGAGGCGATCGAGACGCGCGGCTATGACTCTGAGCGTGGCGTGTTCGTGCAGTGCTTTGACGAGCCGGCGTTGGACGCCGCGCTGCTGCTGCTGCCGGTCGTGGGGTTCGTAGAGTTCGATGATGAGCGGATGCTCCGCACCGCTGACGCGGTGCGCGCGGAGCTTGATGCGGACGGGTTTCTCTACCGCTACCGCCAAGACGATGGGCTGCCCGGCCAGGAGGGCGCGTTCCTTGCCTGCTCGTTCTGGCTGGCTGAGTGCTACGCCCGCCAGGGCAGGTTGCCGGAGGCGCGGGAGGTGTTCGACCGGACGATGGGCGCCGCCAGCCCGCTCGGCTTGTTCTCAGAGCAGGTCGATCCCGCCAGCGGTGAGCTGCTGGGCAACTATCCGCAGACGCTTACGCACCTCTCGCATGTCGCCGCAGTCGTCGCGCTCGCGCAGGCGGAGCCGCGAGCAACGACGGTTTGAGCAACGACGGTTTGGGTATGTGACTGGCATGGAATTTGGAGGCATTTTCATTCTCGTGCTGGTGCTGATCGTGGTTGGCGTGCTCGGCGGCGGGCTGTATGCGTTGAGCATGTGGCTGCGCGGCAAAAAGCTGGCGCCCGAGGGCGATGAGATCGAGGGCGGCCGGGATGAGGGTCCGCGGCCCGAGCACGTCGAGGTCGAGAACGAGCAGAACGCTCGTTTCGTCGGCACTCGCTGAACGAGACACGATCGCGGGTCGGGCCGGTGAGCAGCGCAGACGCCGAGAGCCCCGCGGAGCATCCGGCCCGCGGGGCGAAGCCCGTTGTCGAGCAGCTCACGGCGAGGACGTTCACGGTGCCGACGGACGCGCCGGAGGCCGATGGCACGCTTAGCTGGGATACGACGACGATCGTCGTCGTGGAAGCCCGCTCAGCTGGACATACCGGCGTCGGCTATAGCTACGCGGCGGGCGCGGCAGCCGCGCTGGTCTCAGAGCTCCTTGGCGAGGCGGTTGTTGGCGGGGATGCGCTTTCGCCGTCGGCGGCGTGGGCAGCGATGCGTCGTGCGGTGCGCAACATCGGCTATCCGGGGGTCGCCTCGAGCGGGATCTCGGCCGTAGATGTCGCGCTCTGGGACCTGAAGGCAAGGTTGCTTGGGGTCGCGTTGAGCACTCTGCTGGGTCGGGTCCGCGAGCGGGTGCCGGTGTATGGCAGCGGCGGGTTCACCACCTACACCCCGGAGCAGATGCAGCGCCAGCTCACTGGCTGGGTGGCACAGGGAATCGGCGCGGTGAAGATGAAGGTGGGCTCAGAGCCTGACCGTGATCCTGAGCGCGTTCGACATGCCCGCAGCGTGATCGGCGATGGGGTCGAGTTGTTCGTGGACGCGAACGGCGCTTACTCGCGCAAGCAGGCGCTGGCGCTCGCCGAGACGTTCGCCCGAGAGGCTCGGGTGTCGTGGTTTGAGGAGCCGGTCTCCTCCGATGACCTCGATGGACTCAGATTGCTGCGAGACCGCGCCCCTGCGGGGATGGAGGTCGCCGCGGGCGAGTACGGCTATGACCTTTTCTACTTCCGGCGGATGCTCGACGCCGGCGCGGTCGACGTTCTGCAGGCAGACGTGACGCGCTGCGGCGGCATCACCCAGATGCTGCAGGTGGGCGCGCTGTGCGCCGCGCGTGGCTTGCGGCTCTCTGCGCACACGAGCCCGGCGCTGCACGCGCACGTGTGCGCGGCGATCGAGCCGCTCGCGCACGTCGAGTATTTCCACGACCACGCCCGCATCGAGGAGATGCTGTTCGACGGCGCCCCGCCGCTGCGCGAAGGCGCGCTCTGGCCGGACCCGACAGTCCCTGGGATGGGGCTGTCATTGCGTGAGGGCGAGGCGGAGCGCTACGAGCACTGATGCCGAACACGGCGCACGCCTACGAGCACGTGGAGGGGATCTACCTGCCGATCGCCGTGGGCGTGTTCGTGCTCGTGCTCGGCACGCTGCTGGTGCTGCTGATCGCAGGCGCGAGACGCAGGACGCCGGGGCGGCGCTCGCAGGCGCTCGTGCTGGAGACGGCGTATGCGTGCGTCCTGGCGGGCGTGGTGGCTTTCTTGTTGTGGGTGACGTTCACTGCGGAGACGCCGATCGATCGCACGGCCGCGCATCCTGGGGTTCGGATCAAGGTGATCGCCGCGCAGTGGAGCTGGCGCTTCATCTACTCGGACGGCGTGAGCATCGCCGATGTGGATACGTGGCATCCGACGCCGGCGTATGTGCCGACGGGCAGCGAGGTTGAATTCGTGGGTAGCTCTGAGGATGTGATTCACGGCTTCTGGGTGCCCGGTCTTCACTACCAGCGGCAGTTCGTGCCGGGCTACACGACCCGCTTTGATCTCCTGTTCCAGACGCCCGGCTATTACGGCGGTGAGTGCTCGGTGCTCTGTGGAGAGGACCACAGCGAGATGCACTTCGCCATCCGGGCGGTCAGCCCGCAGCGCTTCGGAGCGTGGCTCGCGCACGAAGCCGCCCGGCAGGGAGTGTCGTCGTGAACGCGGTTGCGGTGCCTGCCCGTGTGGCGTCGCGCACGCTCGCCTCGAGTGACCACAAGCGGATCGCCGGCGCGGCCTGCATGGTCGCGTTCGTGTTCTTCCTGGCGGGCGGGCTGTTGGCGTTGTTGATGCGAAGCCAGCTCGCGGCGGACGGCGGCGTGGTCTCCCAGCAGACCTACAACGAACTTTTCACGATGCATGGCTCGACGATGGTCTACCTCGTGATCGTCCCGGTCGCGCTCGCGGTCGGCCTGTACTTCGTCCCCTTGCAGGTCGGGGCGGCCGAGATCGCAGGGCCGCGCGTGGCGCTGGCCGGGCTGTGGATGCTGTTGTGCGGCGGTGTGAGCATGTGGTCGGGGTTTCTGACCAGCGGCGGCGCCGCGGCGGCCTCCTGGTGGGGGTTCGACCCGCTCTCAGATTCGATCCACTCTCCTGGCAGCGGCATGGAACTGTGGATCTTCGGGGTGATGCTGGCGACCCTCGGGCAGATCCTGTGGGCTGGCTGCATCCTCTCGACCGCGCTTCGCCGGCGTGCGCCGGGGATGACGTTGATGCGGATGCCGGTGTTCACCTGGACGATGGTCGTGACCTGCGTGATGGTTGTGTTCGGGTTCCCCGCGCTGCTGCTCGCGCTCGGGTTGCTGTGGGCGCAACGGCACTTCGGGGATGTGCTCGTCGGTGGCGCCGGCGCGGTGGACTACCAGGCGCTGTTCTGGTTCTACGGGCACCCAGTTGTGTACGTGATGTTCTTCCCGTTCGTGGGGATGGTCGGCGAGGTGCTGGCCACGTTCTCATCCCGGCGGTTCTTCGGCTACTCCGCGTTCGTGGTCGCGCTGCTCGCTTTCGCTGGCTTGTCGATGACGGTGTGGGCGCACCACATGTACACGTTCGGGGTGCTCTCGAACAAGTATTTCGCGCTGACATCGACCGCTTTGATCGTCCCGGCGGGTGTGGAGTATTTCGATTTCCTAGCGACGCTGTGGCGAGGCAGGCTGCGTTTCACCACCTCGTTCTTGTTCGCGCTCGGCTTCCTCGTGCAGTTCCTCGTGGGTGGGTTGACGGGGGTGATCCTTGCCTCGCCGCCGTTGGATTACGGGCTGAACATGTCGTATTTCGTGGTGGCGCATTTTCACTACACGATCTTCGCGGGCAGCGCGTTCGGCTTGTTCGCTGGCATCTACTACTGGTTTCCGAAGATCACCGGGGCGATGTTGCGCGAGCGTCTCGGCAAGCTGCACTTCGTGCTGATGGTAATCGGGACGAACGTGACCTTTTTCCCGATGTTCATCCTGGGTGCTGAGGGCATGACGCGGCGGATCGCGCGCTATCCCGCCTCAACGGGTTGGCAGGGGTTGAACATTCTGGAGACTGCCGGGTCGGTCGTGATCGCGCTGTCGGTGCTGGTGTTCATGTGGAACATGCTGGTCTCGTTGCGTGACCGGCGCGAGGCTGGAGATGATCCTTGGGGGGCGCAGACGCTCGAGTGGGCGACGAGCTCGCCGCCACCCCGCCACAACTTCCATGAGCTGCCGCCGATACGCAGCTACGCGCCCCTTTTGGATCTGCGCGAGGCGCGCGAGGAGGTGGGCGTGTGAGACGCGCGGCTGTCGTGCTGCTCGTCTGGGGGTTGTGGCTGGCGGTGCTGACCGGCGTGCAGGCCGTGTTCGCCCCGAAACTGATCCAGTTCGCGATCCCGGCGGTGGCCAGCGCAGCGTGTGTTCTCGTCGGGCTTGTGGTGTGGGCGCTCGACATCCGCCAGGGGCAGGTGGATGGGCCGCGGCTGATCACCGACAGCTCCGTCGCTACGGTCGCGCTGGTCGTCGGGGTTGCCGTGGCGCTCATCGGCGCCGGGTTCGGGCTGTGGCTGATCTTGATCGGCGTCGGCATCATGGCGCTCGGCCTCGGCGGCGTGGTGCGTGAGCAGCGCGAGCGCTCGCGGGAGCTGCGTAGGGAAGGCTTGCGGTGAGCGCGCAGCCGCCCACGCTCAGCCGTTTGCTGGGTACGTGGGCCTTGGACCCCGTGCTGCTCTGTGTGTTGGGGATGACGGCTGGGCTTTACGTGTGGGGCATGTGCCGTGCCTCCTCGCCCTGGCCGATCTGGCGGGCGGTTTCGTTTCTGGCGGGGCTGGTGGTCCTGGCGCTCGCGTTGATGTCGGGGGTCGACCAGTACGCGGATGAGCTGCTGTCGGTGCATGTGATCGAGCATCTGCTGCTGATCCTCCTCGCACCGATGCTGCTGTTGTGGGGTGCGCCGGTGCGCCTGGCGCTGAGCGCCTCCACGCCGGCTGCGCGACGTGTGCTGGCAGTGGTTCTGCGTAGCCGCCCGGTGCGCTTGTTGACGAGGCCGGCGTGCGGGTTCCTGTTGTTCACGGTTGTGGTGCTCGCCACGCATTTGACGGGTGTCTATGAAGCGGCGCTGCGCGACCAGACACTCCATGCGCTCGAGCACGCCGCCTACTTCTGGACGGGCACGCTGTTTTTGCTGCCGCTGCTCGCGGCCGACCCGATTCCGCGCCCGCCTGGTGCGATCACGAGGTTCTCGTGGCTCATGGCCGCGATGCTCGTGATGTCGATTCCTGCCGGCGTGTTTCTGTTCGATGAGCACGTCCGCTACCCGTTCTATTTGGCGCCGGCGCGGGACCTGCACGTCTCGGCGCTCGCGGACCAGCAGACAGCTGGGGTGCTGATGCTGGTGGCTGGCGGCGTGGTGATGGGTGTGCTGGCGATCGTGATCGCGATGAGCGCGATGCTCGCCGAGGAGCGACGCCAGCAGCGCCGCGACCGCTACGCCGACCGGAGTACCGGGTTGCCGGTGCGGGAGCCGGCGGGCCGATGAGACGCCGGCTGATGATGATGGTGGCGCTTGTGTGCGGCGCGCTCGCGCTGACTGACTTCGCCGCTCACTGGGACGCCAGCGCAACCCCCTCGCCCACTTCCACTGCCGCTCCTTCTGGGCTGGTGGCGCAGGGTCACGCGCTGTTCGACTCCTCCTGCGCGTCATGCCACGGTCTGAGCGCGCAGGGCATCAGTGGCCGCGCCCCGAGCCTGCATGGCGTCGGCGCGCTGGCGGCGGACTTCTACCTGCAGACCGGGCGAATGCCGCTACCCAACCCGAAGGCGCAGCCGCTGCGGACGAGTCCTGCATTTCCGCCGAGCAAGATCAAGGCGCTCGTCGCCTATGTCGGATCGTTCGGCGGCCCTGGCATTCCAACGGTGCAGCCGAACCGAGGATCGCTCGCGGAAGGGCAGCGTCTGTTCGGACTGGACTGCGCGGGCTGCCACACGATCCAGGGTCAGGGCGGGATCGTGACCGGCGCGATCGTCCCTGCGCTGAATCAGGCGACACCGAGACAGGTCGGTGAGGCGGTACGGATCGGCCCGTATGTGATGCCTCGCTTCGGCGAAGGCGAGCTCACCGACACGGAGGTGAACTCGCTCGCGCGCTACATCCAGAGCATCCAGCACCCAGACAACCTGGGCGGCTGGGGCATCGGTCGGATCGGCCCAATCCCCGAGGGAATGGTCGCGTGGCTGCTGGCCGCCGCCGCGCTGTTGTTGATCGCCAGGCTGCTCGGCGAGCGCACGAGCGAGCAGCCCGAACGTCCACCGCGGCCAGGGAGCAACGCATGAGCCGGGCCTGGAGGGCGATCGTGATGTTCGTGCTGTGGCGTACCGGAGCGCTGCGCGCACGCGGCCAGCAGCCCGAGGTGGACCCGTCTGAGCGGCACACAGGCGCACCCGCATGGGCGGAGCTATTGGTCGTGGCTGTGCTGCTGCTGGTGCCGGTCGCGGCGCTCGCGTTCGTCGCCTTGTTCGTGCTCGACCCGAACACGCAGCTGCTGGGCCTCGCACTCGGCGCGGCGCTCGCTTTGCTGGCTTGTGCGCTCGTGCTCGCGGGCCGCTGGCTGGTGCCACAAGAGACGAAGGTCGAGCAGCGCCCCCGGCTGGCCGACCCGGACGCTGCTCGTGAGGTCATCGAGCAGGCCGCCGAGGGTGTGGAGGGCATCACGCGTCGGCGGCTGCTCGCCGGCGCCGCCGGGGTCGCGGGCGCCGGGCTGACGGCGGCGGTGGTGATTCCCGTGGCGGCGCTTGGCCCTGGTCTGGAGGAGCAGCTGCGACGCACACCGTGGCGGGCAGGGCGCGCGCTCGTGGACGAGCAGGGCAACCCGATGCTCGCGGCCGACATCATCGAACGGAGCTTTCAGACCGCGTTCCCGCAGGGCGCCGATCAGGAGGACCTGGGCTCCCCCGTCGTGGTGGTGCGCGTTGACCCCGCGACGCTGCGGCTACCCGCCGAGCGTGCCGGCTGGGCACCGCAGGGCATCCTTGCCTACTCGAAGATCTGCACCCATGCCGCGTGCGCTATCTCGCTGTTTCGAGACCCGCTCAGCCCATCCACCGAGTCCAAGGGGCCAGCGCTGGTGTGCCCCTGCCACTACTCCACGTTCGACGTACTGGACGGTGGCAGCGTCGAGTTCGGCCCCGCCGGCAGGCCGCTGCCGCAGCTGCCGCTGACTATCGACAGCGCCGGTGTGCTGCGCGCTGCTGGGCCGATGTCGGGGCCTGTCGGCCCGTCCTGGTGGGGAGACCCATCGTGAGCCACACCGCCAAGGACCGGCCGGTGGACGCGGTGGCGTTCGTGGATGAGCGGCTGGGCGCAGCGCGGGGGATGCGCTGGCTGATGGATTACGTGTTCCCTGACCACTGGAGCTTCCTGCTCGGCGAGATCGCCCTGTACTCGTTTGTGATGCTGGTCCTCACGGGCACGTTCTTGGCGCTGTTCTTCGACCCGGACACGACGCAGACCGTCTACCACGGCAGCTACCAGGCATTGCAGGGCCAGAGCGTCTCAGACGCCTACGCCTCCACCCTGCACATCTCCTTTGATGTATCGGGCGGGCTGCTCGCCCGTCAGGTTCACCATTGGGCGGCGCTGGTGTTCGTCGCGGCGATCACCCTCCATCTGCTGCGGATCGTGTTCACCGGCGCGTTTCGCAAGCCCCGCGACATCAACTACTTCATCGGCGTCACCCTGTTGGCGCTCGCGATCTTGGAGGGCTTCGCTGGCTACTCGCTCCCCGACGATCTGCTCTCGGGGATGGGGTTGGCGATCGCGTGGGCAGTCGCGATGTCGCTCCCTTTGATCGGCGGCCCGTTCGCGACGGCGTTGTGGGGCGGCAGGTTCCCTGGGTCGACGGCGTTTGAGTCGCGGCTGTTCATCGCGCATGTGTTCCTGCTACCGGCGATCATCGGTGGCCTGATCGCGGTGCACTTGGCGATCATCATGCGCCAGCGCCACAGCCAGTTCCCCGGCCCCGGCCGGCGTGAGGACAACGTGGTGGGCACCCCGATGTGGCCTGGGTATGCGCTGCGCTCGCTCGGCTTGTTCGCGGCGGTCGCCGCGCTGCTGGTGCTGATCGGCGGCTGAGATCCAGATCAACCCGGTGTGGCTGTGGGGCCCCTATCACCCCTATATCGGCACGAACGGCGCCCAGCCGGACTGGTATCTGGGGTGGCTGATCGGCGCGCTGCGACTGATGCCGAACCTGGAGATCCACGCCTTCGGACACACGCTCGTACCGAACCCGTTTTTTGGCGGCGTGTTGTTTCCCGGCATCGTGTTCGGGCTGTTGTATGCGCTGCCGTGGCTTGACAGGCGCTTCATCAGCAGGGACTACCGGCGCCACGATCTGCTTGAGCGTCCGCGCGATAATCCGCGGCGCAGCGCGCTTGCCGCTGCGCTGCTCTCGGCGGTGGCGGTGGTGTTCGCGGCGGGCTCGGCCGACCGTCTGTTCTTCCAGTTCGGGTTTGGCTATGAAGGCGCGGTGTGGTTCTTCCGCGGCGCGTTCCTAGTCGTGCCGGTCATCGCCTATGCGGTAACGAAACGGGTGTGCGCGGGACTCGCGCGAGAGCAGGCGCATCCGTTGCGGGGCTGGAGTGGCCACGTCGTGATCCGCAACCGCAGCGGGGGCTTCGACGCTGACGGCGAAGCTATCGAGCTTGATACGGCCGAGCGCTAGAGATGAACGTAATCCCCTGCTGCTCGTGCAGCCTGATTGCGTGCGCCGCGTCTAACTTCCGCTCTGCTGCTGGTCTTTGATGGCGGCGCGCATGATCAGGCGGGCCCGGTGCGCCTCGCTGCGCAGACCGGCTCTTGAGATCATCGGCTCCGCGACGGGCGTGGGGGCTCTGAGGAGCCGGCGCGCTGCTTCGGAGAGGCTGGTGAGCTGTGGCCCCGGTGCGCCGCGCCAGCCTGGTGGGCGAGGCGTTGGCGCGGATGTGGCATGGGTGCTCATGCTGTGGTTGAGATGAGTGTTGAGGTGTCGCTGTTGAAGTGCGGCAGGATCTCGTTGGCGTAGGTCTGGAAGAAGCGTTCTTGGTCGGGGCCGATCTGCTGGATGTAGAGCTCGTCGAACCCGGCGTCGCGGTAGCGACGGATCGCCTGCAGGTGCAGGTCGAGGTCGGGGCCGCACGGGACGGCTTCGGCCACCATGTCCTCGCTGATGAGTTCGCTTGCTTGCTCGAAGTGTGCGGGGGTCGGCAGGATCTGCGCGAGCTCGCCGGGTAGCTGCTCGTTGGGCCACAGCCGGTGTGCGGTGGCGCGTGCTTGGTGCTCGTCAGGGGCCCAGCAGACCTTCATGCCGCCCGCGACAGGCCCGTTTCCGCCGGCGTCGCGGAACCGTTTGACTTCTTCCTTCTCGGGCTGGACGGTGCAGTAGCCGTCGCCGATCCTGGCGGCGAGGCTGGTGGCCTTGGGGCCGAACCCGGAGATGAGGATCGGCGGTGTCTGCTCGGGCAGATCGTAGATGCGGGCGTTCTCTACTTGGTAGTGGTGTCCGCGGTGGCTTTGCATCCCGCCCTGCCAGAGGGTGCGGATGACCTGCACGGCCTCCTCGAGCATCTCTAGGCGCTCGTCAGCCGCGGGCCAGTGGTCGCCGAGGATGTGCTCGTTGAGCGCCTCGCCGCTGCCGAGGCCGAGCGCGAAGCGTCCCTCCAGCAGCACCGCGCAGGTCGCGGCGGCCTGTGCGATTACGGCCGGGTGGATGCGGACGGTGGGGCACGTCACTGCGGTTGTGACCTTCATCGTGGAGGTCGCCTGTGCGAGGGCGCCGATGGTCGACCAGACGAAGCCGCTGTGTCCCTGCTCGTCGTTCCAGGGGTGGTAGTGGTCTGAGATCCACAGCCCTTGGAAGCCGGCGTCCTCGGCCATGCGCGCCTGCGCGATGAGCTCGCGGGGGTCGAACTCCTCGCTGGACAAGAAATAGCCGATCCTCACCTCATGGTCTCCTTGATCGTCGCGTTCGCGGCTTTTCTACCCCACGGCGGCGCGACTCAATCGTTGCGCAGCGTCTGAGCGCTGCGACTCGTGCAGTTCTTCTGGGAGCGGATGAGCGCAGCGTCAGGAGGGTCATCGTGGCGCCCCTCGAATAGACATTGATGGCCGACGCTCCCGAGGGCGTGGTGCTTGAGCGCAGCCGTGACCTGGCGGGCCGGCGGCACCATCCCTACTACCGCAGACTGTTGCTGTGCGTGATCGCCGTCTTGCCGGTGCTAGCGCTGCTTGGCGTGTTCGGCCAGAAGCCGAGCACGAGTTCGGCTGACGCACGCGCCGCGAGCCTGAGCGTCACCGCACCGACTCGGCTGCGCAGCGGATTGATCTTCCAGGTGAAGGTCAGGGTGATGGCCCACCGTCAGATCAAGAAGCCCGAAATCGTCTTCGACGAAGGATGGTGGGAATCGATGAGCGTCAACTCAATCGAGCCCGAACCGACAGAATCGAGCTCCAAGGACGGGCGAGTCGTCCTGTCATACGGCAAGCTCGAACCGGGCGAATCGTTGACCAGCTGGATCTACTTCCAGGTGAACCCGACGAACGTCGGCAAGCGCCGTGAGGACGTTCAGCTCGATGACGGCGAAACCCCGCTCGTGAGCGTCCATCGTTCGCTGACGATCTTCCCTTAGCTCATGGACCTCGTAATCCGCGCCACCGTCGTCTTCTTCTTCATCTTCCTGGTGACTCGCGTCGTTGGTCGGCGCCAGCTCTCAGACCTCGAGCCATTTGACTTCATTCTGCTCGTGGTCTTGGGTGATCTAGTCCAGCAGGGCATCACGCAGAGTGATCAGTCGGTGACGGGCACGCTGACTGTGATCTCGACTATCGCGCTCCTCTCGGTAGCGGTGAGCTGGATCTCCTTCCGCTCTCCCCGCGCACGGCTGATCGCCGAGGGGGAGCCGATCGTGCTCGTGCAGGACGGCAGGCCGATCGAGCGTAACATGCGACGAGAGCGCATTACGCTCGCAGACATCCAAGAGGAGGCCCGCCAAGCACAGATCGTCTCAATCGGCGACATCCAGTGGGCGATCCTCGAGAACGACGGAAGGATCAGCTGCATTCCCCGCCGCGAGTGACGTACTGATGATGGCCGGCGACGCTCAACCACCGCACGCCGATCGCGAGAGTCGCGCCGGTGCCCCTGGGCGCCGGGAGACGGGCCTTGAGCGTCTGGATCGCAATCTGGAGGAGATGACCGGCGAGCTGCGCGTGGTCGTCACGGGCGTACAGGTGCTCTTTGCCTTTCTCTTGATCGTGCCGTTCAACACCGGGTTCGCGCATGTCGGAGATTTCGAGCGCACCGTGTATTTCGTGACGTTGGTGTTGGCGGCGCTCGCAGCGGTCTGCATGATCGCGCCGTCTGCTGAGCATCGCTTTCTTTTCCGTCACGACGACAAGCGTCACATCGTGTTCAACTCAAACCGTGTGGTGATCGCGGGCCTGGTGTGCTTGGCGCTCGCGATGTGTGGCTGTCTGCTGCTTGTCACGACCAAGTTGTTTGGTGTGAGCGCGGGTGTGGTGACGGCGGCGCTGGGCGCGGTCCCGTTTGTGCTGCTGTGGTTCGTGCTGCCGCTGAGGAGGTTGCGCCTGCTCGACGAGCGCGACCCGACTCGAGGTCGGTAGCGCGTCGGCGGCTTCGCCGCATGGCTAGTGAGCGCGTGGCTTCACCGTTTTCAGAACAGGGTGTCGGCGTCGGTGATCTTCGCTCGCATGTTGGTTTTCATCATTTGTAGAGCAGCGTCAGCGAGGTGCTCGTGAATGTACGCCACGGCGTCGCGGGGGACGATGACCTGGAAGTGACGGACGTAGGCGTCTAGGGCGGAGTAGAGGACGCACTGCTCGGCGACTTGGCCGGTCAGGATCAGCCGCTCGATCCCTTGGTTTCGCAGTAGGTACTCCAGGGAGGTTTCGTAGAAGATCGAGTGCCGTGCCTTAGTGATGAACGCTGCCCCTGGCGGCGGCAGAATGGGCTCAACGAGGGCACCGTGTGCTCCCGCCAGTGCTTGCTCGCAGAGCTCGGCGGGACCTGCGCTCCAGTCGTCATAGTTGTCGTTGACGTAGACGATCGGGGCGTCTTGTTCGCGCGCTCGCGCAATTAGCGCCTGCATGACGGGCAGCACCTCCTCGACGGAGTTCCTCAGCGTGTCGGCGTCGTCGTGCTCGTAGCGGTTGAGCATGTCGATGACGATCAGCGCGGTATCTACTGCCATCGGCCTGCCCTCAGCGTTTGGCGGGGGTACGTTTCGCTTTGGCTTTATTCGTAGCGGCTCGCTTGGGGCGTGCCCTGGTGGTTGCTTTGCGGCGTTGCGCGGGCGGGATCTCGGCTTGTACGACGGCTTTCGTGAGGGCCGGGATCTGGCGCTCGAGGAAGCTAGCCATGCTTTGCTCCTCACGGCGGATCGCGCGTGCGAGCTTGGCGGTTTGGGTGTCGCCGAGCGTTTCGGCGAGCGTCTCGATCGCGGTGTAGGTCGCGATCTCCTCGTGCTCGTCGGCGTACTCGCTCTTGGCGTTCTTGAGCATCTTCTCCTGCTCGCCGGTGCCGCGGATGGCGTGCAGCGGCCCCTTCGCGGCGGCTACGGCGCGACCGGCGATCTCGACTGCGGCGCCGGCGCCTTTGGCGATCGGGTCAAGGCCCTCGATCGGCACTGTCTGCGGGGTGCCGCCGAGCTGCTTCACTCGTTTCTCGAGCTCGCGGGCGTGGCGCTTGGTCTCTGTCAGGTGCTGGCGCAGGCGCTTCTTGTAGGGCGCTCGGGTGGTCATGCCGATGTGTGCTTGGAGTGCGGTTTCGAGCTCCTTCTCCTTGCCGTATGCCTCGTTGAGGTATTGCACGAGCTTGCTGTCTCGTGCGCTCAGCTCAGCCATCCTGCCCTCCTTGTGTCGTGGGGTTTGGAACGTGTGTATGAGCACGGTGCTCTTGGTTGGTATTGGTGGTTTTTGCCCGTTTCGCGCCGTGGGAAACGATGCGGCTGTGGGCTCGGCGGCTGGCTGGAGCTCGGCGAGCAGCGGGGAGTGATCGGATAGCCCCGCCTTGCGCAGTGGGTGCAGGTAGCGGCAGCTCGTGGCCTGCCACGGCCCGGATATGAGCAGGTGGTCGAGCCTGTAGCCGCCGCCCCAGCGCGGCCATTCCTAGCTGAGCTCGCGCTGCTGGTAGCCGTGCAGCTGCCGGTAGGCGTCGTGGAACCCGTAAGCATGGAGCCCCTGGATGAGCGCCAGCTCGGCGCGGTCCCATGCCTCGCCGCGGTCGGGACGCAGACGGCCGTATTGGTCGCGGGCGAAGGTCCAGATCGTCCCGTCGGCGTGCTCCTTTCGCGGGGTGTTCAGATCGCCACAGAGCACGCGCAACCGCTGCGGCGCTGGGTTTGCCAAGTGCGCGAAGACCGCTTCGTGGGTGCGTGTCTTTGCGAGCCCTGGCGTGGGACTGGTGGGCGAGTGAATGTTGACGATTTCGCTGCCGTCCTGGAGACGCGCGGCGAGCACTCGCTCGGGCCAGGGGATGTCGGGTAGGGGGATCTCGTGGAGCGGTTCACGCGCGGCGGTGAGCACCCGCAGTGGACGGGGACGCTCATGTGAGTCGGGTGCTGCGAGGGTGTGGTAGCCGGCGGCTTGCAGGCGGTTCTGGCGGCGCTGGCCGCGGCGGTGATGTTCGCGTTTGCGATGAGAACGCTGCTCGCCACGACGGTCTGGCTGCAGATGCTGAAGCCGACGGCGGGACAGGTAGCACTCTGTTTCGCTGCGGGTCTGCCTTCGGCGCTCGGCGCGTTCTGGTTCATCAGCATGGGTATCTGGCAGGGCACTCACCCGTTGACGGGTGCTTGGCTTGCTGGGACGACGACATGCGTGTTTGCGGGCACGACGATCGTCTACGTCGCCGCTGGTCTCGCTCTGACTACGGGGCTTCCTCGGGGCCTTCGTCCCACTCAGTACATCCTCGCCAGGGGGGCGCTGCGCGGCTACATAGGGCTGGACGGAATCATCTTCGGGATCGTGTTCTTGATCGGGGTCGGACTACCGCTTTATGCGGCAACGAGGACCAGGAGCTGCACGCTTCGTCGCTGAACGTCGTTGCCTCGATGGTGTTCCTGCCGGGTCTAATTACTCCAAGGGACGCAGATCGAGGAGTTTGCCCGCGAGGCTGACAGCGTGGGCACCCTGGTCGACCACCAGTGAACCGATCTTTAGGGCTCGTCGTGTGCGTGCTGGGAGCGGCGCAGTACGGCTCGCAGTCGCGCCCGCACAGCTCCAGGTAGCGGACGGGGCGTGCGAGGAAGTCGTCGGCTCCAGCTTCGAAGGCTCTGAGCAGGTCGGGCTCGGTGGTGCGCGAGCTGAGGACGATCACCGGCATAGTGGAGGACCACGGTGGCGAGTCCTGCAGGTCTGTGCTGTAGGGCTGGTGGCCACGGATACCTTCGAGCACGTCGAGGGTGCCGCGCGGCGCGTCGAGGTCGCCGAGCAGCAGCAGGCGTGGCGGGCGGTCGGCGGCAAGGAGTCGAGCGTGTTCTTCGCTGCGCGCGAGCTGAGCGGGATGGCCATCGGCGACGAGCTGCTCAACGAGCAGCTCACCGAAGGCCGGGTCGGTCTCCAGGACGAGGATCGACTCGCGCCTTCCGTTCGCTGCGGGCGGCGTGGCAGGCACGCTGGCGTTGGTGGGCCTCGCGGCGGTGGCTTGCGTGCTCATCCGCCGTCCTGTTCTTCGAGGCGTCCCAGGAGCTTTTCGAGGCGGCGTTTACGTGCGCGGATGACCGCGAGCACGACCTGCAGACAGACGCTCACAGCCAACAGGGCGTCGATGATGTGGTTAACGCTGAGCAGCGAGACGATCATGCGGCGACCGCCTCCTGCAGTTCTTGGCGCCTTGCCTGGAGGGATCGCGTGCGGTAGGCCGAGGGTGAGAGCCCGTAGCGACGCCGAAACGAGCGGGCGAAGTGAGATCCCTGGCTGTAGCCGACCGTGTGCGCCACATCTGCGATCGGGATCGACGGCCGTTGCAGCAGCCGCGCGGCGGCGTGCAGGCGCCGGGCAGCGAGGTCATCGCGGAAGGTCAGCTGGCCGCTCTCGGCGTATGCGCGCTGTAGCTGACGCGGGGAGCTGGCGAGGTCCCTGGCGACTTGCTCCAGCGTGAGCGGCCGGTGGTAGTTGCGCATGACCATCAGACGCGCGAGCCGGTACATGCGGCGCAGTTCGGTGAGGGTCAGCTCTCGCGGCTGCACGGGCGGTCGTCTTTTGGCGGCGGGCGGTATGCCGCTGAGCCCGAAGTGCAGCTTGAGCAGTTGGCGTACCCGCTCGGTCGAGATGTCGAACTGGACGCCGATCTGCGCGAGCGTCAATCCCTCGGCGGCGCGCAGGCGGAACATCTCTCCGCTCACGCTCGGTTTGGATGTGCCCGCCGTGTGCGGCGAACGGTGTCAGGCCGTGGCGGTGTAGCTCGCGGATCAGCTCGTAGAGCTCGACGCCGCTTCTGAACTCGGGCTGGCGGAGCAGCTCGCCGAGGTTCTGCTCGGCGAGCTGCTCTACCGTGTGGATGCCGGCCTTGGCCAGGCTCGGGAGGACAGCCTGGCTCAAGGCCAGCTCGTTGACGCGCATGTGGGGGGATGAGCTCGCGCGTCAGACGATCATCAGTTCGTCGAGGTGCAGCGCGACCTCCGAGGCGATCGAGCGCCCGCCGCGGCGTTCGATCAGCCCGGCGCCCTCTAGGCGGTCCACCGCGTCGGCGACCTTGAGCTGCTTCTTGCGCTTGGTCGCACCGAACGCTTCGTAGGTCTGCTGCAAGGAGCGTGGCCCTTCGCCCTCGGCGCTGCGCACGATCAGACCCTCAAGGACCGCGTGCTCCCAATGGCGCTCCTCGCGGTCGCCGGGGGTCAGCTTCTCAACGGCCTGGCTGATCTCGTGGAAGCGCACCGCGGCGTGCGCGGCGACGGCGAGATCGTTCCAACGGTGGATCAGCTTGCACGCGCGCAGACGGCGCAGGCTTTCGCGGACATCACCGGGGACGCTGAGCGTGCGGTCAAGCTCGTCTTCGGCCCACGGTCGCTGGCGCTCGGGGTCCAGCGTCAGGTTGAGTACAGCGCGGTCGAGGAGCGCGTGCTCCTTCAACCCCTCTGGGGTACGGTGTTTGTGCATGGGGAGTTACGCCTCCTTGTGCCACGGCGTCGGGGGCAGTTACAGCTGTCCGCCGGCGCCAACATTTTCAGTTGTCCTGGAACCGTAGAAAGTCTGTGTCCGCCTGTGAGCCGATGACGCGAAGTTGACACAGAGCGGACCGAAGATGTAACGCAAGCGGGTGGTGCGGTCCTCGTGATGCGTTAGGATGTATGTATGAGGCGCACGACGATCATGCTGCCCGAGGATGTCGATGTGCGGTTGCGGCTGGAGGCGCGTCGGCGCGGCACGTCGGTCGCTCAGGTTGCCAGGGAGGCAATCGAGCAGCAGCTGCCCGAGCAGACCGATGGGAGCTTGAGCTTCTTCGCCGTCGGCGACGGCTCGCCTCGGGATGCCTCTGAGCGGGTCGATGAGCTGGTCGCCAAGAGCGTGCGTAAACGCCGGGCTGGGCGCCGGTAGTGCTGATCGTGGACGCCGGGCCGCTGTACGCGGCGGCGGCGAGGAAGGACAAGCACCACGAGCGCGCCGTCGCGTTGCTCTCCAGCAGCCCGCGGCCCCTGCTCGTCCCCGCGCTCGTGGTGACAGAGGTTTCCTATCTGCTCGCCGACCGGATCGGCGCCCACGCCGAGCTTGCATTTGGCCGTGCGCTCGCGGACGGCGAGCTGGTGGTCGAGCCGGTGGCCGACTCGGACTGGTCTCGCATCTACGAGCTGATGGAGCAATATCTCGACCTGCCGCTGGGGATGGTCGACGCTTCGGTGATCGCACTGGCCGAGCGGCGTGAGGTGGACGTGATCGCCACGCTCGACCAGCGGCATTTCAACGTCGTGCGGCCACGCCATGTCGAGGCGTTCAGGCTCGTCCCCTAGCCGCACCAGCCCAGCCGGGAGAGCTGGATCGCTCCCCTACTCGCCGGCCCACTCGGGCGGTGTGGCACCGGGCTTCCACTCCTTGGTAGCTCCGCCGCCCTGCTGGCGCAGTAGCTGGGAGTAGTCGGCGAGCTGGTGCTGGAAGGCGAGCTCCTCGCGGGGGTCCTGCCCGCCGTCGGTGAGCTTGGTGTAGGCCGCGAGGTCCTTCTGCGCCTTCTCGCTCAACGTGAACTGGTCGACCGGGTATGAGTTGCGGCTCGAGTACACACCCGCGGGCAGCTCGTCCATGTGGTTCATGGCGATGTCGATGGGGTTCTCGATGAGCTCCTGCCAGGTGTACGGTTCGCTGTCGTCGCCGTCAGGAGTAACCGCACGCAGCGCCGCGTGTGCGAACTCCTCGTGGATCTCGGCGAGCTCGACGAGCGTCTTGACGGCGAGCAGGGGGATCACCTGCTCAGCTACGAGCGTCCGCAGCCGCTCGGGGAGCGAGAGGATCGCCAGGTGCTCCTTGATGCGCTTTTCGCGCGAGGAGCGCTTCGTCTTGCCGCCGAGGCGTTCGGCGACCGCGCGGACGCCCAGCCCGCCGTCGATCATGGCCTGGTAGCCGCGGGCGCGCTGGAGCGGGTCCAGATCGCTGCGCAGCTCGTTCTCGATCATCGCGTCGGTCAGCAGGTCCAGATACTCACCCTCGTCGCCGGCGCCGCCCGTCAGCACAACCGCGGGGAGCGTCGTCAACGCGGCGAGCGTTGCAGCGCGGTAGCGCCGCTCGCCAGCGATCAGGGCGACGTCGCCGGTCTCGGTCGCGCGCACGCGGATCGGCTGCAGGCAACCGCGATCGCTCATCGTGGCGGCCATCGCCTGCAACTCGGCGTCCTCCACGACCTCGCCACGAGGGTTGAAGCCCTCAGCGACGACAATCCGCGAGATCGGGATGTCCCTGAGCTCCACTGTGGCAACACCGTGGCCGTTGCCGTTTTGAGTTGCGTTAGTCGTACTAGCCATGTGATCTTCCTTTTCTGACAGGGCTCCCACCTGACGGGGAGCCGATCCCGACCAACCGCACGCGCAAGCGTGCGACCATCGGGAGGGGCGGCACCCCGTCGAGCGGCAAGCCCGCGCGGCATCGCTGGCGGCGTGCTCACGGCGAGTGTCGCTTTCGCCCCGTCCTTTTCGTTCATCCTGCTCGGCAGTCAGTGCTTCGGGCGCCTGCGCCAAAACGCCGCCGCCAGGGCGTTCCTCGACGGCGCCGGACCAGCGGCGATCGGCGCGACCTTCGGCGCTGCAGTCCCGTTGACGGGCGCGCTGCAGGAGCAGTGGCAGTACCTCGTGCTGGTGGCCGGCGCGGCGGCGCTCCTGGTTCTACGGCGTGGGACCGTGCAGACGCTGCTCGCTGCAGGCGCCACCGGATGGCTCGCAACGGTGGTAAGGCGCTCCGCTCCCCCATTGACGAGGCTGAGCGTTCCAGGCAGGCGTCAGCGGCCGGCGGCCTCGGTGGTCAGTCGTTCCCAATCGTCGCGGAGTGGCTCGACGCCGAGCTCGACGATGGCGAGCGCGATGACTTGCTCGAGGCCGACCATGCCGGTGGGCAGATGAACCTTTCCCAGCCACCGATCACCGATCTGGACGGCGGCGCCGACGTGCATGTGCGGCTGGGTGATCGTGCTCTTGCCGCTCGGATGCCAGTGGTAGGAGACGAGCTCGTGGTCTTCGTATCCGATGGCGTAGAGGTAGCCGACGATCTCGACATGCCAGCCTGCGGTGCTCTGGCGAACCTCGTACTGCTCGGTGACGAGGAGCGTGAGACGTGGCTCGGCGTGCAGCCGCGCAGCGTCGCCGCGTGCGAGCAGCAGGCGGTGCGGATGATCGGCCGCGTGGTAGCCGCTGACAGTGGTGTGGGCGCTTGTCAAGCAAGACAGCAGCCGCACTGTTCGGCCGCGATAGTGCTCGACGGCCTCGGCGGAATTGTTACTTGGAGGTGCCACCGAGCGGGAGCATCATTGCAACGCGCGTGACCTCGGGGCTGTCGTCTATGTCGATCTCGCCCGAGTTCAGACGCCGCTCGAACTCCTCGCCGCTCATGCCCAGCAGAGCGCGGGCCTTCTCATCGACCAGCTGAGCCCACTCCTCGGGACCCAGCTCGCGGATTTCGTTGTCGGTTCGAGTAGCCATTGCAAACGCTCCTTGGAGGATCGGCTGCGTGGGCCGGCTCCTTGATCCTGATTGTAGGCGAGAATGCGGCGAGCTTCGACGGTGAGGTCTAGGGGCTCGGCGAGCTTGGACGCCCGCCGAGCCCCCCACCTTTCAGGCGGCGGCGACGAGCTGCAGGGCGCGGGTCTTCTCGGGTCCATCGTCCAGTGCGCGGGCGAAGCGCTGGCCACTTGTGCGCAGCGGGCGCAGCCAGTCGCCGTACTCCACGATGGCGTTCACCGCGGCCCACTTCGATCCGGGCGCGTTGCCCTGCGTGTTGCCGGACAGGAACAGCTCGGCGATGCGGTCCTTGGTCTGCTGGCGCGAGCTGCGTGTGCGACTGCTCACCGAGTCGCTCGTGCCGTTCGGATAAAGCTTGTCGAGGACGGCGCGGAGCTGGCGTTCGGCGCAGCGCTCTGAGGCGAGTCGGTCGCCGAGGCGCTTGAACTGCTCGTAGTAGTTGATGGAGAGATCGAGGCGTTCTGGGCGCGCATGCAGGTCGAGCTGCTCAACCGCAAGCGCTGGAAGACCAGGATCGAACTCGCGAGCGCAATCCACGACTACATCGAAACCTGGCACAACACCCAACGACGCCACAGCGCACTAAACATGCTCACACCCACCGAATACGAGACCCAACACCAACCACTACGCGCTGCCGCCTGATTCCAAACCACCGACTCCACGAAAACCAGGGCAGATCAGTGGCTACGTGGACATGGACGCAGCAAACCGCCCGATGCGATCGCGTCCTTCGCCAAATTGGCTTCCGCGACGCTCCCCGTGTCACCGAGTTCAATCCATCGGGGCGACACCTGCGCCAGGACTCTGCTGACGGGCGCTGACCAACGCGGGCGACCTGCCCTCGGACGCGCCGTAGACGCATCGCACCTGCTCGTACAGCTCGGCAGGCAACGCTCGCTTGGCCTCGGCCAGGAATACCTCCTCGGAAACCGGCGGAGACTCGCTCTGCTCGAAGAAGCGCTCGATCTCCTCCTGCACATGCTCCGCGTCCCGGGGAGAGCGCTCCCGGGCACAACTGATCAGGTCAGCGGCCACCTCGCCCAGCGAGCGCTTGCGGTAGACGACGGCCAGGCGCATGACCTCCCCAGCGGGAATCCGCCTGTCGCGCTCGCCCATGCGCTCACACACGAGGTCGCCCCGCCGCGAGAGCGTCGATGCGCTCACGCCGAGCAGACGAGCCGCCTCGGTCAGTGTCGGATAGGCCAGCAGCGAGATGTCGAGCGTCGGGTTCATGGCAGAGCCTCAAGGCACACTCTACCCCATCGACGCACGAAATGCAACGTACGCAACGGACGGAAGAAAGCCCTGCGGCCCGAGCGCGTGGCACATCTCTGGCACAAGTCATCCCGTCCAATGCGTCCAGCACGTCCAGGAAACCGCGCAGAATGGACGATCTGGACGCCCGTGGGCACATCTACTCGCGGTGAGCGAGGTTGAGGGACCCTCATCGGTCGACGAGAAGCCGCGCGACCGCATCGCGACCCCGAGAATTCAAGAAGCTGCTCCTCGCACTCGAGCCACCGGATGCCGTCCCCTTCGCGCTCGCCGGTTACGCGACCGCGCGTAGCCAAGAGATACTCAGCCTGGCCTGGGCGCAGGTGGACTGGAGCGCTCGATCCGTGCGCCTCGCCGACAGCCCGGAGTACGCCAAGAGCGACGCCGCGACGCGGTCAGTCCCATTGATCCCACAGCTCAGGCGGATCCTGCGAGCGGAGTGGAAGCGCCAAGATCGACCCTCCGGTGATGGCTTGGTGTGTCCGGCACGCAAGGCGCGGGCCACGGGCCTGCTCAGCACAGGCGGGCTGTACATCCGCGCCGATAAGGCGTGGGCCGCCAAGGAACTCACGCGCATCCGCCTGCACGAGTGCCGCCACACAGCAGCGAGCTGGATGCGAGCCGCAGGCATCGACCTCAAGGCACGGAGCGTACTCATGGGGCACGCAAGCACCGCCAGCACCGACCGCGGGGCCGGCTCGATCACCGACGACCGCTACACCCACCTGCTCCCCGGCGAAATTGAGCAAGCCGGCAAACGACTCAGCACCTACCTGAGGGAAGCCGAAACCAAGAGACACCGATCCAAGCGACGAGGCAAATAGCGTCTGAAGACTTTCCGCGGAAACCACGCCCCATGCGGAGGTCCGCGTTAGCTCCGCAGCCATAACCAGCGCGCACACTTGCACGTCCGCCCGATCACGAGGGAGGCCGCCATCGATCTGGCACACGAATTGCCAACCGGACGGTAGGGGTCGATCCTCAACGGGCGGTCCCCGCCTATGTAGCTGCTAGGATGATCTTCATGACGCTACCAGCGCGGACGTACGAGGTCGGTGTACGGGCGCTGCACGATCGCCTGAGCGAGCACTTGGAGCACGTTCAGGGCGGCGCGGAGGTGCTTGTCACGCGCCGCGGGCTACCGATCGCCCGCCTGTCCGCGGTCAAGGAGAGCGACCCTCTGCAGGACCTCGTGCGGCGCGGCCTCGTGACACCGCCGAGCCGTCAACGGACCGCGCGGCGAGCGCAGGTGAAGGCACGCGGCCTAGTTTCCGAGCTCGTCGCCGACCAACGCCGCTGATCCTCTACTTCGACACCTCGGCGCTCGTCAAGCTCGTGATCGCCGAGGAAGGATCCAAGCTGGCGAGCGAGCTGTGGGCAGCGCCACATCCTGGGATCTCAAGCATCCTTGCCTACCCGGAGGGTCGCGCGGCGCTCGGGGCCGCACGGCGCGGCGCCCGGCTCACCGCCGCCGCCCACGGGCAGGCGCTCGAGGACTTCGAGTCGCTGCACGGCGAACTGTCGCTCATCGGTATCGACATACAGCTGGCGCGCGAGGCCGGCGAGCTCGCTGAGAAGTTCGCTCTGCGCGGCTACGACGCAGTTCATCTCGCCAGCGCACTGTCGGCTGGTGAGGCGATCACGCTCGTCAGCTGGGACGAGGATCTCAGACGAGCCGCCGCGCGCAACGGATGCGCCCTAGCCCCACCCACGCAGACGCCGGCTGCCTGATGGCGACCAGAAAAGGCCCCTGAGGAAGAGCACGTCGCCGCCTCGGGTCTGTGCTGGTGCTGCTGCCTGTCGTCCAACTCGGGCGTCTGCTCGGGTCCAGCGTCGACGTTTCGCTCAGCCTCACAAGGCGGTAACCACAGGCCTGCGTGATACTTCGTTGCCTGATGTCTGAGGAGTCCACGACCCCCGATCCGGTTGAGCTTCTGGGCAGGGCGGTTGAGGCTGCAAATCGTCGTGATCTCGACGCGGCGGCCAGCAGCTTCGCCGAAGATGCGACCTTCGACGGGAGGGCGTTGGGGGACCACTTCCAGGGGCGGGCGGCCATTCGCAGCTTCCTTGAGGACTGGTTTGGCACGTACGAGGAGTTGGAGTTCGGGCTTGAGGAAGTCCGCGACCTCGGCAATGGGGTTGTGTTTGCCGTGGTCGTTCAGAACGGTCGTCCGGCTGGCAGCGCCGGTCACCTTCGACAACGCGAGGGATGGGTATTCGTCTGGGTACGAGGCTTGATCGCACGCCTTACGATCTCCGAGGTCGACGAGGCCCGTGCTGCCGCCGAACGCCTCGCGCAGGAGCGGTGGTAGGCGATGCCGCAGGAGAACGTGAGATTGGTTGAGCGCGCAATCGCGGCGATCAACGCGAGGGACATCGAGAGCTATCGCGCCTGCTGCACCGAGGACGTCAAGTTGGAGACGCCAATGGCCGCCGTTGGAGGGGTGTACGAAGGAATCGACGGCATCAGGCGTTTCCTGACGGACGTCGAGGAAGCCGCACCCGATTTCCGGATGGAGCTTGACGGCGTGGAAGAGGTCGATAGCAAGCGGGTGATCGCGTTCCTGCGCAATAACTCCACAGGCCGAGCTAGCGGCATTCGCATGGCATGGCCTCAAACCAACGTGTACGACCTGATCGACGGCAAGATCAGCCATGTTCGCACCTTCGTCGACCGTCAGGAGGCCCTCAAAGCCGTGGGGCTGGAGGAGTAACGGACAGGAGCAGGTGCCCCATGAGACGGCGACGTCGGCGAACGCCCGACACGAGTGCTCCGTCATGGATGCGAGCGTGTCGGTGAGAACCGCCGAGACTGCTGAGTTGGACGATCCCCGAGAGCATCGGCGGCGGTGGAAGAGGGCTTACTCTGACGTTCTCTCGAGTGGAGGTGAGCGGCAGCTCGTGTTTGGTTGCTGCCTCAGGCGCGAGCGCCGGCCGTTAGCGTCGGGCAGCGTCTGAGCCCGCCAACTCGCGGGCGCGTGCTGCCAGGTGGATGACTCCCAGCTCGTCGTACTCGTTCGCAGCCTGCTCGAGCGACACAAGGGCTGCTTCGCGGTCATCCTCGAGTAGTCGCTGGCCGAGCAGCAGGTCGCAGCGGGCGGCCTCCAGTGGGCGGCCGAGGTTCTGCCAGGCTTCGTGGGCGCGCTCGAGTTCGGTCAGCGCACCCGGCAGGGGCCCGACGATGCCCGCGGCTTCGATCGCGGCCGCCTCGCCAGCGGGGTAGCGGACGCGGTCGGAGAGCTCAATCGCCTCCTGCGCGGCCTCGCTCGCCTTCTCGTGCCGACCGGCGAGCGTGTGTAGGAGGGCCTGTGCGGAGTTGGCCTGGATCGATTGCGCGATCAGCCCGGCGCTCTCGCAGACGTCAAGCGCCTGCGAGAGCGCGGTCTCCGCGCCCACGAGCTCGCCCTGGTCGCGGAGTGTGTTCGAGAGCCCGTACAGCGCGTCGAAGCACACCTCCGACCAGCCGATCTGCTCCGCTAGCTCGTGGGCGCGTCTGTACGAGCTCGCGGACGCCTGCCACTCTCCGCTGCGCCACTGCAGTCGCCCGCGGAGAGCGTAGGGCAGGCAGAGCTTGCCGATCAGGCCCTCACGCTCGGACAGTTCCGCGCTGGCGTCACTCGAGCGCACCACCGTCTCCCAGTCGGCCGCATAGAGCGCCAACTGCGCGACGGCGGCGTGCAGCTCGATCTCGGCAGGCACGTCTCCGACCTGCCGCGCGAGTGCGAGCGCCTCGCGGTAGTAGTCGCCCGCGGCCGGGTAGTCGCCGTCGGAGGTATCGAGGTGATGGCCGAGTGCCATCAGCGCTAGGACCGTCTCATGCGCGTCAGACCCGCGCGCAAGCTCGACTGCGCGCTCCAGGTTCTCACGCGCCTTGGCAGTGTCTCCGATGCGCCCGAAGACGCGACCGAAGATGCCATGTGCGCGGCTCGCGGCGCGAACCTCGCCGAGGCGCTCGGCGAGCCGCAGCGCCTTCTCTGAAGCGTAGATCGCCAGCATGTTGTCGCCCGTCTGCATATACAGCCACGCGGCCTCCTCATACAGGCGCACGAGCGCGAGCGACGGCTCGCCGTCCTTGATCAGATTGATGCCTCGCTGGTGGTGCTCGATCGCCCTCTTACGCTCTCCCTTGTGGGCCAGCCCAGCGCCGATCTTTCGGTGTAGCTCGGCGACGTGCTCGAGATCCTCTCGCGCGCCGTGGTGGTCGAGCGCCCCTCCCAGACCTCGATCGCAGCATCCACCCGACCAAGCCGCAGGGCGACATCGCCCTGCTTCTCCAGGAGGCGGGCGACCGCGTCGGCATCCTCGCCGGCCTGCTCGAGCGCAGCCTCGTAGTTGAAGAAGGCGTCCGCGTTGGAGTAGAAGGCGGTTGCCGCGTCACCAGCGGCCTCCAGGTAGGAGAGCGCCTTTGCGCGGTAGGGCGCCATCTCGGCGGCTGCCAGGCCGAGCTCACCCCCGAGCTCCGCCGCTTTGCCGTAATGCTCGGCGAGCAGCGCAACGACCTCCTCGACACGCTCCCCGGCGCCGTCCTCGATAAAACAGGCCACCTCGAAATGCTTCTGCGCTCGCACGGCCTTCGGGAGCATCTCGTACGCCGCATCGCGGATCAGCGCGTGCCTGAATGCGAGCTCGGGCTCGCCGGCAAGCGCTGTGCCCTCGCCGGCGACGATGATGTCCTTGTCTCGCAGTGCCCTAAGAGTCTCCGCCAGATCGCCCCCCTCAGCTTCCGCGACAGAGGTCAGACCGCCCTCCCAGAATGTCCGCCCGATCACCGCCGCGTGCGCCAGCAGGCGCCGCTGAAAGGGCTCCAGCGAGTCCAAGCGGGCCGCGAGCAGAGCCTGCACCGTGGCTGGAAGCTCGGCGGCGCTCGCACCCTCCTCCTCGGAAAGGCGGCGCACCATCTCCTCAGCGAACAAAGGGTTTCCCTCCGCACGGGCAGCCACCGCAGCGACCACGCCGTCGCTGGGGCCGGCGCCACGCATCAGCGAGGAGATCAGCTCACGCGTCTCGCTCTCGCCGAGCGGCTCCAGGAAAATGGTCGTGGAATCGCGCCGCACGCCCCCCCACCCGACACGGCGCTCCAGTAGCTCTTCCCTGGCCAGACAGATCTGAAGCACCGGTGCCCGCACCCATTGCACCAGATGCTCGATCAGATCGAGCATCCCCTCATCCGCCCAATGGATGTCCTCCCACACAAGCACCAGCGGCCCATCACGCGCGAGGCCCTCCACACACGAGCGCACGGCCGCGAAGAAAACTTCGCGCGCCTGCTGGGCATCCTCCCGCTCGGCGGCCACGGGTTCATCCGGTCTCTCGATCCCGAGCAGGCGACCGACCACGGCCGCCTTTGACGCTGCGGACCGGCTGTCTGACCCCGAGCCATCGAGCAGCTCACCGATGCGGGTGGACAGCTTCTGCCACGCAGCTGCAGGAGGATCGCCGTCGACGATCGCGCACTCGGTGCGAATGACCTCGCCGAGTGGCCAGTAGACGATGCTCGACCCATACGGCAGGCAACGCCCGTGGCGCACCAGCGGCCGGGCCTCCCCACTGTGCAGCTCCTGCTCGAACTGGCGCACAAGCCGCGACTTCCCGACGCCCGGATCGCCGATGACCGTCGCCAGATGCGGTCCGCGCTTGCGCTGCACCCGCGTGAGCAGATCGTGGAGCTGAGCGAGCTCGGCGGCGCGGCCCACGAGTGGAGCTCGCACGGGGCCCGCCGAGGTGGCGCCCGCCGGCTGCCCGTCGCCGCCAATCGCCTCCCAAGCAGGGACCGGCTCGGTCTTGCCCTTGAGCACCAGCGGCTCCGCCAGAGCGCTGTAGTTGATCGTCTCGCGGGTTGCCTGGTAGGTCGCCTCACCGACGGTCACGCTCCCAGGATGCGCAGCCGCCTGAAGCCTCGCTGCCACGTTCACGGTGTCGCCGATCACCGTGTAGCTGTCCCCGACGTGACCCGCGAGCACCTCGCCCGTGTTGATACCCACACACAGCTCGAACGTGACCCCGTGCTGGGTCGCCAACGGCTCATTGACCTCGCCCATCGCGGCCTGCATACCCAGGCCGGCGCGCACCGCGCGCTCGGGGTCATCGCCGTGCGCGACCGGAGCGCCGAAGATCGCCATCACGTTGTCGCCGATGAACTTGTCGACATACCCACCGTAGGCAAGGACCTCCTCACCGAGACGCCCGAGAATCCGCTCAAGCTGACGCTTCACGGCCTCGGGGTCCAGCCTCGCCGCGACGGCCGTGTAGCCGGACAGGTCTGCGAAGAGGACCGTTACCATGCGGCGCTCATCAAACGTCGGTGGTGCAAGAGCGACACGTGGCGCATCCGCGTCAACAGCAGTGCTCTGCTTCGCGGCTGGCTCGCTTGCGGCGCTCGCCGCATTCAGCGGAGCGCCGCAAGTCATACAGAAGCGTGCCCCCTCGGGCACTGGCTCACCGCACGACTCGCAGCGCCGCTCAAGTGGTGCTCCACACGCCATACAGAACCGCGCCTCGGCGGGACTCTCAGCAGAACACGCCGAACAGCGACCCATAGGGCTCAGCTCAAGATCGCAAGAGTCATGGACATCGCTGCGAGTATCACCGAATCCCCCGCATGCCGGCGTCTGAGCGTTTGGTGGGCGCGAACTTGCTTATCGTCCATCTCAGCAGTCTCGGCGATCTTCAACGACACGCTCGCATCCATGACGAAGCACTCGTGTCGTGTGTTCTCCGACCTTGGCCTCACACCGAACACAGGCAGGTGACCGCTACTGCTCCAGCCCCACGGCTTTGAGGGCTTCGGCGCGATCGAAGTACGCCCGGAAACGCCAGGTCCTGTCGCCGCGAAAATCGAAGATGGCCGCGTACGGCTGATCCACCGGAGCGCCGCTGCCCTTGCCGCGTCCCTTGAGCCTACCCAGCAAAAGCACCCGATCGCCGAGATCACGATATTCCTCAGCAACGCTTTGGAGCTCCTCCCAGTTCTCGCGGGTATCCGCGGCGAACCTTTTACTTGCTGATGCGCTGAAGCCACGACTTCGGAAGTAGTCACAGCATCCGACTCGCTCATCATCATCGAGCCGTGACAAAGTGACGAAAAGGCTCTGGTCGGAAGCCGCCGAAAAATCATCAGGGAGGTCAAGGCATGCGCTCAGCGCTGCCGCACCGCGACGATCGCCGGGGGCACCGCGAGCACAGTTAGGGCGAGCTGCCAGATCACGCCTACACGCTCGCAAGCGCCCCGGAAGCAGACAACGATCTTCGATCAGGTTAGTCGCGCTCGGCCTTTTCGACCGCAACCGCGAGCTGACGTAGGCCGATGCCCAGCTCGGTTGCAATGCTGCGGACCGTCCGCCACTCAGGCGAGGTCTGCGCCAGCTCGATGCGGGCGAGCGTGCCCGCTGTGGTGCCGGCGCGGATCGCGACGTCTTCCTGGGAGCGCCCGGCTTTCTTGCGTATGGCGAGCAGGGCAGCGCCGAGCGCGGGGTCAGCTCTATCGGAGCGCTTGGGCACGGCCCAAGAGCCTTCACGATGCCCGTGCTTGAGTCTATGGCTTCTAACACGGATGCTCTGGTATCCGTGCTCTAGCGTGGGATCGTCTAGGCTATCCGCTTCGCCCTGGTGCGCAGCGAACAGCCGGCCTATGGGCAGCGTGGGCCGGCTGTTCGCCTATTTGTCGCCGCTAGTCGCCTGCTTCAGCACGCTCGATCATTTGCACCAGCTCGACCAGCCCGACTCCGAGCGCCCGCGCGATGCTACGGACAGTCTGCCACTCTGGCGAACTGCGCCCCAGCTCGATCTTGCCCAATGCTCCGGCCGTGATGCCAGCGTTGAAGGCGACATCTTCTTGACTGCGTTTTGGCTCAGTCAAGCGCAATTGGCGGAGGACAGAGCCAAGCGCAAGGTCTGCTCGATCTGACGGTGCTGGCACACAGTAGACATTGCCTGGGATGCGTGCTCAAATCTATGGTCTAGAGGATAGATGCTCTGCTATCCGTACTACAGAACGGCCCATGTATGCTGTTCGCAGCGCGCCCCGCTGGTCCCCAACACACCGCGGCGCGCTGCGAAGCGCTGTGATCGCGGCGCTTCGTACTTGCTCTGGGGGTCGGTGAAGGGCGGAGCTGTCGAAGCGGGCGGCAGCTCCGCCCGTTCTTCCTGGGTCGAGCGTGCAAGCACCCATCAACCGGGGCCCTACAATGGCAACCCCTCTGAATCGTGGCCTGCTCCCACGGACGCCTATCGCAGGCACCAGCTCACGGACTCCTTGGGCACGGAGCGACCAAGCTGCGTCTCTACAGCCGTATGAATGTCGGCCAACAGCATCGGCCGTCCCGCGGCCTCCAGCACCTTGACGACGGCTCGCTGAACCACGCCGTCGCCGAGCCTCCGCATCACCGGCTGAGGCGCGACGGGAGGGACCCGAGCGGGAGCGTCGTGCATATCGAGTACAGCGCGCCGCCTTGACGACGGGTTTGCGAGCTGTCCTACCAAGCGCATTGGCTCGCGAGAGCCGAACGAGCTGCTCGGGTAGCGCGAGTTCGTTAGGTCAGCGGCTGCACTGCTCGAACAACTGGCTCGATCACGGCTCTCCGCGCTCCTGCACAGTTCGTCCGGCCTTGGCGAGCAAGGCGTCTACCGACCCGACAGCGCTGCCGTTCCCCGGCCTGCACTGGAGGCTCGGACAGCTCGCCCCACTCTCGATCGTATGGCTGAAGCGCCGGCACGACGAGCTGCCGCTACGCTTCGGCCGAGTGGACCGAAATTGGGGCGCTGTTCGTAGTCAGCTAGGCGCTCGACCCTCGCCCGCAGCCCCCGAGGCCTCGTCCGGCCATCCGCTCATCATTCGAGGGCTCGTGTCGACATTTCCCCAGCATGTCCGGTAGTTCCTCCACCGGTAGCGGCACTCTTGATCGGGTCTATCGGGACCTCGATCTGGTAGGTGGCACGCTGCTCGATGCGCGCGTGGCCCCAGACGCGGGGATCACGGACCACCAGTGGCGCTCGGTTGGAGACTGGCTACTGCTCGCGGAGCGGGTGGGCGCCGAACGGATTTTCTTCGTCGATGAAGACCCCGTGCTCGTGTTCTCGACGCTTTCTCCCAACGCGAAGCGCGAGGACATCCTTGAGCTGTATCGCCGCACCTGGTGCCTTTCTCGGCCGCGCTGTCTGTTCCTCGCGGTCGGCGACGACGTGCACGTGTACGCGCTGACAGAGCCGCCGGGACGCCACGGCGATGCCGGCCTCGCCGACCCGCTGCAGATCCTCGAACGCACCGCCGAGGTCTCCGATGTCCTGGCCGCATTTCATCGCGAGCGCCTCGAGTCGGGGGTGGCGTTCGAGTCCGCGGCGTTCACCAGCCATGACCGACGTGCCGATGAGCAGCTGCTCCGCGACGTGAGTGCGGCCACGGACGCCCTCAGCGCGAGTGGCCTCAGCCGGCGCCTGGCTCACACGTTGATTGAGCGCGCGATCCTCGTCCGTTACCTGGAGGACCGGGAGGTCCTCACCCCCGAGTACTTCGAGCAGGTGGCGGCTCCTAGAGCGCCATGGCGACGGCTGCTTGCAGATCGTCCTCCGCCCGTCGTCGGACCGGATAGCCGGTTCCTGACCTGTCTCGGGAACCGGCCTTTGAGTCTCGCCCTGTTCGCGCAGCTGGCTGAGAACTTCAACGGCGACCTGTTCGCCGATGAGGGCAACGAGCTCGCTGAGGTCACCGACGATCATCTCCACCTCCTCCAGGGCATGCTTCAGGGCACCCAGGATGCCGGTCAGGGTCAGCTGTTCTTGTGGGCATACGACTTCAGCATCGTCCCGACGAGCCTCATCAGCACCATGTATGAGCTGTTCTACCACCAGGAGGTGGACGGCACGGCGACCAGCACCCACTACACGCCGCCGCAACTCGTGGAGTTCATGCTCGCCGGCCTGCTCACCGAGAAGCTGCTTGACGCCGAGCCACGAGTTTGTGACCCGGCGTGCGGTTCCGGCGTGTTCCTCGTCGAGGCGTTCCGTCGCATCGTTCGCCATGAGATGACTCGCAACCGCACCCCGCCGAGTAGCACGCGACTGAGAGAACTACTGCTGGATCGGATCGTTGGCGTCGACATCGATGAAGCCGCAGTGCGGCTCGCGGCGTTCAGTCTCTACCTGGCGCTGCTGAACTACCAGTCGCCAAGAGATATCTCGGCAGCCGGCCCGCTGCCGCCACTGATCACCGACCCCGGCAAGCCGACCGACCGACGGCCTCTGACTGTCGGGAACGCGTTCGCGCCGTCCTCCGTGGACGGCGGCGCACCGGGCGCAGTCGACTGGTCCTCAGGCGGCTTCGACGTTGTGGTCGCCAATCCACCCTGGAGCGAGCCGCCGAAGGGCCCGCAGTCCGTCGCGGAGGCGTGGACCGCGAACCGCGGGCTGGCGACGGGTGACAACAGCCCGTCGCAGCAGTTTCTGTGGCGGGCGCTCGACCTGCTCACCGACGATGGTTCAGCTGCGCTGCTGGTGCATGCGAAGTCGCTGCTGAACTCGCGCTCCACCTCACAGGCGTTCCGTCGTCAGTGGCTGGAGTCCGCGCGGGTCGAGCACATCGTGAACTTCACTGATGTCCGAGCTGACTACTTCAAGGGCGCCAAGGCGCCCTTCACCTTGTTGCATTTCTCTCGCCGCACGGAGGAAGAGGCCGACAACCTCGTGATCTACGAGTCCGCGCGACGTGTTCGCGGCAACCAGGGCTCCCTCGCATACGCCCGACTGGACCGCCGCGTAGTCCGCCAGGCCTCCCTCTATACCCACGACTTTCTATGGAAGACCTACTCCGTCGGCGGGCACCGAGATGAGGCCCTGGTCCTGCGGCTGGGGGCCGAGGGTTGCCTGGGCGACCTGGTCTCCGAGGATTCGCCACCGAGGTTCGGCTGGCAGAACCCGACGGGAGGCGAGCGTGGCCGCCCGCCCTCACAGGCGCTCCGCGACATGCGGTCGATCAAGCGGCTGCGGGCCTGGGGGCCACTCGAAGACGCGTGGTTCACGCCGTTGCCCGAGAGGGTGAAGCGCGAGCCTCACCTGCAGACCTTCACCGGCCGGCGGCTCGTGATCGGCATGGGCGTGGTCGACCACTTCGGCCTACACGCACGAATCGTGACGGAGCCGCTGGCATTCCAGCACAGCATGATCGGATTCCCGCTGGCACACAGGCCCGCGTGGCAGGCCGAGGTGGCGCTCGGCCTGCTGCTGAGTTCGGTCGGCCGCTATTGGATGGCGATGGTCTCGGGCGGATGGGGCGTGTGGCGCGATCAGGTGAGAATGGAGCAGCTCCTGAAGCTGCCGCTGCGCCTAACAGGCGCGCGCGATCCGCGTGTGCGTCGCATCATCTCCACAGTCAGGGCGCTGCCCCAAGCCGCGCCGACGGAGAGCGGGCCTGCAGCCCTGTGGGAGACGCCCGGTTCATCCTCCCCCAGCCTAGAGTCGCTGCTCGAGACGCTCGACGAGGCGACAGCGGACCTGTTTGACATGACGCCGGCGGAGCGCGATCTCGTGCGTGACTTCTGGGCAGCGCAGGAGCCGGCGGCGAGTGCGTCTGTCATTCCGGTCAACCAGTGGCGCGGCGCAGCCAGCGCCCGGGGCACCCAAGAGACGTTCGGCCTGACCGCCTATCTGGAGACGTTTCTCGGGGTCTGGAACCCGCAGCTGGGGGAACGCGGCGAATTCGGTTGGGAGGTAAAGCAGGACATCGAGTCGCGAACCATCGCGGTGATGTTCGAGACACGCACTCGCCATCAGGGGACTCTGCCGCGCGCGGGCGATGAGGCCGACGGTCCGTGGTCGCAGGTACTAGGAAGAATCGGGGAGCAGCTGACCCGCCAGCGCGCTGCGTCGCTTCGCTCGCACGGGATCCTGCGAGTCGTAACCGACACGGCGATCGTCATCGTCAAGCGGGACGAGCAGCGGCTGTGGACGACGACCGCCGCCCGGGAAGATGCGGAGGCTACAACGCATCAAGCGATGGCACTCGAACCGGCATGAGTGCTCGTCCACGGCTGTCAGCGCTGCGCCTCTGGCCGGCACGGGAGACGGAATGCCTAGAGCTGCTCGCGCAGGCACTCGCTCAACTCGCGCGTGACCCTGGCGCGGACCCGAACGAGGACAGCATCAATCGACGTCTGATGCGATTTCTCGATGCTGCCACGTGGCGGGCCGGCGGCGCCTTGGGGCCTGTGATGTATGAGGGCCGGAGTTCGCCGGCACCCTCCGATGAGCTCCGCGCCTCGCGGGAGTTCAAGCGGCCGGATTTCGCGTGGCTGTGGATCGATGATCTCGCCGCAGACCCGATGTTGTCTCGACGCGAATTCGTCGTGGAGTGCAAGCGACTCGGCGCCGAACCGTTCCCGGCGCGCTACGTGACCGACGGCATCCTGCGGTTCATCAACGCCACTCACGCGTACGGGAAGGACATGCCGAGTGGCGCGATGGTGGGGTACATGCAGTCGATCCCGGTCGACGACGCGGTCAAGCGTGTGAATGACACCGCGACCAACCGTGGCGTCCCCGCTCTCAAGCTACGCGCAAGGTGCGGAGACGAGCATGCCAAGCTCGAGCATCAGGTGATGCGAGGTTTCAACATCAGTCCATTCTCACTAACCCATATTTGGGTCCGGCTGATATGAGCGCGGATGTTGAACGGCGGGGCCGTCAGCGGCGCCGCCCCGACGGTGTCGCGGGGTGCAGCGCTCTACGGAGGGGCGGCGCCGCGGTGCGGCAACACTCAGATCGTCCAGTGCCTCCGATGCGTCCTAGAGACCCAACAAAACGCGCGATCCGGACGCCAATCTGCCAGCGATCCTACTCACCCTGATGATGCTGCTTCCTTCCACCGGCCGCGACCCACAGACTACGGTTCTCCGCATTGCCAAGACAGTTGCGCCCTACTGAAACCAAGAGACGATATGGATAGGCCGCAATCTCCGCCTAGAGAGCACCGCCACGGCGAGGATGCAACCTACGTGCCGCTGATCCACGGGGTCGGCGCCACCAGCCACGAGGCCTGGACGCGGCAATCGGTGCAAGCGCTGAGCGACTGGTGGATGACCGTGCGCCGCGGTGTGGATGCCGAGCCAATCGCTTGCCCAGACGGGTGCAGACTGGGCGCAGGACACCGACACCTGCGCCTGAGCGCGCACGGATGCTCGCGTCGAGTCGATCTAGAGGCATTGTTCTGGGGAGATTGCGTACGCCGGCCCGGCGCCGGAAAGTGCGCGTGGCTCGTGCTGCAGGCCGGACTGTTGATTGGCCTGGTTGATACGCTCGCGGCGTGGTTGACAGCATTTGAACGCTTCGCCGACTCCAGGAGCGAGGTCGAGATGGCTCACTCGACTTGGGGGCTGGCATCGACTTTCTTGCGTGTGGTAATGGCGCCGGTGCTGACCCTGTTCGTCGCGGTCGCGGTGCTCGTGAGCCCGCGTCTGCGGGCCACGATCGGCGACGCGCTTGCCTGGAGCGCTGACGAACGCTCGCGCGAGCGCGTCATGCGAAAGCTGACGGATGCGCTGCGAGGCGCCGGGACCTCACGGGTTGTGTTGATTGGGCACTCGCAGGGAGGCTCGATAGCCGCCGAGCTCGAGCCCGAGTTGCGCGCGGACGGTCGTGAGGTTCGACTGGTGACGCTGGGCAGCGGACACGGACTGCTGGCGGCCATGCACAGTGTGCTGCCACGCTGGTCGCTAGCCAAGAGCCTCGTGTCGTGGATGGTGCTACTCGCCTTCTCCGTATTGACGATCGCGATGCTCGTGTCGGTGCTTACCTCAGCGCTGCATGCAATCACGCCGCTGGCCGCAGCGCCATTGCGGATAGGTGGGTATGCGTGGCTTTCGAATCTTTTACCGCTCGCGCAGACGCGCGAACTGCTACTTCACGGAACCAATGTCACACCTGTCATCAAGAGCCAACTCACCCAACCGTTCTACCTGCCGCCGGTTTCTGTACCTGCGGAGATCGCGAGCACGGCGTTAGCGGTGCTCCTGATCACGATCGGCCTGGAGCCGGCCAGAAGGCTACACGCGGTGACGCGCACCGAGGCGTCCGGGATCGACATCGTGGCAACACACGACCTAGTGGCAGCGGCAATGCTGCAGCTGGGTCCCGTTGAGCGCCGCCGGCGCGTAAACCAGTGCGGGTCGCTGCTGCTCGATCACACATCGTACCTGCGCAATGGCTCCGTGGTGCTCGGGCTGCTCGCCGAGCAGGTCGAGCGCGCGGCGGGGTTGCCCAAAGACGACAACGAGGACCTAGGCGCGCTGGCGATGGAGGAGTACCACCGCGCAGGTCTGGCGCTGCGCAGCTGGACGCGGCCGCTTCTATTCGCGTTGATCGCAGGTGCGTTCGGCTGGTTTGCCGCTGGCAGAATCGCACCGGTGGCGTGGATATCGGCTGCAAGCACGTGCTGCCTGGTGGCGTCACTTACGCTTACAGTCTCCAGCGCGCGGTGGCTGACGCGTGCACTGCACGACCTCGATGCCAGTTATTGGACGGCCGTAGTGCGTGAGCGCGAGCGCTGGCGACGAGCGCGGTCGCGCTGGGCCGGAATGCTGGCCCTCGCCGCCATACCCCTGATCGGCGGGGCCGCGGTTGCCTTCACCATGCCAGCAGTGCTCCATTCGCTTGCAAAGCGCCCGGGACTACCGGCTTTGACGCTCCTCGCCTTCGTGGTCGGCGCGGTCCTCTGCGTGCTGGCGTGGCGCTCTCTGTTTGGCTTCCAGCGCGGAGCCTGGACAACCATCATCCTGGTGCTCGCCGCCCTGCTATGGCTGCTGCAGGGGACTGGGGGAAGCGCCACGGTGGCGGTCCTGATGCTGACGCTCGCCTGCTGGTCCTACCGCCGTGAGTGTCGCGAGCGCCGGCATTTGGCAGCCGAGCGCAGCGAAGCCTCCAACCTATCCACTGGACTTGGTACCGACGCGCCAGAGAGTCCGTGACTCGAGCTACCGATCGACGAAGCGGTCGTGCAATCGTGGGCCTGCTGCGAGTCCATCTCGCAAACAACGAGCTACGGCTGAACGTCAACGATCTCTGGATCGCCGCCACCGCGCTCGCTCACTGTCGTACCCAGGACGATGATTTCGGACCGGTCGACACCATCGCCGGGCTGAGGGTGCTGCAGGTGTTAGCGGGAGAAGGAAACCGATGTCTCACAGCGGTGGCATGGTCCGAAAACCGACGAGGGCGCGATCACGAACAGAACTGCAAGTCCCACCGAACTTCAGGCGCCTACCGCTTCGCAGGCTCGCTGTGCTTGCGTAGCCAGGCAGCGATGTCGCCGAGTACGCGCTCGCGATCCGCTGGCAACTCGTTAAGGACCTCGTGGAACAAACCATCGTAGATCTTCAGCGTCTTGTCTTCAGAGCTCACGCGTTCGTGCACCATCCGGCTGCCCTGCACGGGAGCCAGTCGATCCTCTGAACCATGCACCAGCAGCAAGGGCAGCGTGAGGCTTCCCACCTGCTCGGGGAACCCTTCGGTCGCAGCGGCGATCTCCGCGACGGTCCGCACCGGCAACTTGCCATGATGAACCAGCGGATCGGTCCGGTACGCCTCGACCTCCGCGGGATCGCGACTGACCGTCGCCGGATCGACACCAAAAGCCGGCATCCAAGGCATCGTCGCCGACAGCGCCCTAGCGGCAAGTCGCACCGGCGCCGGCGGAAGGTCGACCACCGCCACAGGACCCGAGAGAATCAGGCCATCCAGCTTGTCCTGATGGCGCAGCGCATACCGCAGGGCGATCGTGCCACCGAGGCTGTGGCCGAGTAGAAACAACGGCACGTCTGGCTGCTCACGAAGAGCGAGATCCATCAGCACATCCAGATCGGCCACCGTGTTATCGAGGCGATCCACTAGTGCCCGACGCCCCTCAGAGTGACCATGACCACGGTGGTCGAGCGCATAGACCGGATAACCCAGCCCAGCGAGCACGAGCGCGACACGCTCATAGCGACCACTGTGCTCACCCGCACCATGAGAGATCACGACAACAGCGCGTGTCGGCGCCTCGCCTTGCCAGCACTGCCAGAAGATCTCAAGGCCGTTGACTCCCGCGAACCGCCCATCTACGTAGCGCCTTGGCGCGGCGTCCTCCACCAAGCTTGGCTCGACAATCGACATAAGACCAATTCTATGGGTCCTGAGGTCGTAGCGGAACCTCAGGAGTTGTACGATATGCTTGCCTTCGACCACTTTGGGGGGCACGTGCTGGCACATCATGCAATGGAGGCTGGTGGCAATCGAACCTGGCGTCGGACCGACGTCAGGGCACTAACCCTGGTGCTCGTGGCTCTGCTCGTCTTGTAGGTGGTGGGCGAGCACTCGCTGCCTCGGAGGTGCCTTTTCCCCCGGGTCTTCCCGCCGGCGCGAATCTGTCCGTTGGCCCCGGTCACAAAATATGGTTTGAGGGCTCAGATCTCTACAAGAATGTCATCACTCCCGACTTTACGGGGTACGAATACTCCATGAGGGTCTATTTTGGTTACTTCAATCCAGATGGCTCCTACACGATCGTGAAGAATCTCCCGGCCATAAATAACGGCGATCTCACGGGCGTCCCCCAGATCAATAACGACGATGGAGCGTTTGGTCCCGATGGTAACTTCTGGACTTTGGGCAAACAGGACTTCGTTCGCACCACGCCGGCCGGCGTCACGAGCGACTTTCCTTCCATGTTGCACAGCTACGGTAGCGAGCGGATGGTCGGCGGTCCCGACGGCGATATCTTTTTCACGACCGAAGAGCGCGGGACAGGAGTCGGACGCCTCAGCCCATCGGGGGCCGTCACGATGCTCACGGCAGGTATTCCCGGACCCACAGACTCTGTCGCCTATGGTCCAGACAACCGGGTGTGGTTCACGACCGACAGCGGCAAGCTGGGAAGCATCGCCGCCTCGGGTCGTGCGACGATCATACCGCTCCCTCACAACTTGTCAGTAGGCGATATTACGAAGGGAGCGGACGGCAACCTCTGGGGTAGCACAGCCACCAGCACCCTTGGGGTTGATGCGATCGTGCGCATTACGCCGTCCGGGCACGTGACACACATGTGTCGCCTCCTCCACGGTGCCGGCCCGATGGTGGCCGGCCCGGATCGGAGCCTGTGGTTCCCGATTGGTAATAAGGAGGCTGTTGGGCGCATGGACACTCACGGCAACATCTACACCTACAAGGTGCATGTTGCGTCTCCGATGGGAAGTGAACAACTCGACTATGTGGTACCCGGGCCTGAAGGTGACGTGTGGCTGAACGGCGGACAGATGGCCATTCGGATCAACCCGAACGAAGCGTCAAGCCGAATCTGCCGCGCCGCCACATAATTACGCGCGTCGCGTGTGCCCGGATAACCACAACTACCACGATGAGGTCGGCAACAAAGCTGCCGACTGAGCCCATAATGGGCTGGGCGACGAGACCAGCTTCGCGGCGTCAAGTCCTTTGATTCACACCCGGCGAGACCAACTCGTTCATGGAACCCGTACTCGGCCCGCAGACCGAAGTGCCGCTCGAGGAACCGTCGGGCCGCGGGCGAGTCATCAACGGTGAGGTGGAGGTGATTGAGTTCTGCTCGGGGTGTGGATAACTGACGGTGGTTCCGTCTCGGCGTTGGTCTCGAAGGCGTGCAGGCAATGCTCTGAGCAGAAGTAGAACGTCTCTGCGCCGAAGTCCATGCGGATTGCCTTAGCCTTATCTACCTTCATGCCACACACCGGGTCGGTAACGCCGCGGCGTCGCGTAAGCCAGAACAGCCCACCGAAGATCACTAGGCCGAGTGCGTTCAGAAAGAGCTTGTAGCTGACTGTGATTGTGCCGAAGATGTCACCCCGCGATGGCCGCGGGCCGGTCGGGATCAGCCCGAGGGCGCTAAACAGCCCATCCACGATCAGGGCGGCAGTGAGTATCGTGACGAACATCAGCGCGACGATGCGAAGCGTGTAGCGGGAGCCGTAATACTTACGGTAGATCGCGATGATCGGCAGCACGATCAGGTCGGCGAAGATGAACGCAAGCACTCCGGCGAAGCTGATGCCGCCCGACCACAGCACCGCCGCCAACGGCACGTTTCCGACAGAGCAGACAAAACTCAACATGGCGATGATCGGCCCGACGATCACGTTCTCGACCGCGCCAACCACGCCGCCGGTGTGCTTGAGGAACAGGCCGTTGAAGAAGCCGTTTGGGAGCTGGGCGATGAACCCGGCGAGCAGGAACCCAACGGTGATCTCCTTGTAGATCATCTGCCAGTCCCCGCGGAAGTTGTGCGCCACATCCGACCATGCCGAGGTTGAGGTCAGCCGCTGCCGCCAGCTCATCCGCTCGCCGGCCATATGATGCTGGTGGCCTGTGCCGACCTGTTGGGCGTGCTCGCGCGCCTGTGCCTCGAGGCGGGGAGAGACGAACACTCTCAACAGCAACACCATCAGCGCGATCATCACTAGCCCGCCGACGTACTCGGCGAGTGTGAATTGCCAGCCGATCAGCACCCACAGCACGAGGCCAAGCTCCCACACGAGGTTCGTTGAGGCAAACTGAAAAGCAAGCGCGGTGCTCGCCGAAGCGCCCTTCTGGAACAGGCTCTTGGCAATCGCGATTGCCGCGTATGAGCAGGAGCTCGATGCGGCGCCCAGACCAGTCGCAACCGCGACCGGCCGCGCACCCGACCCACCGAGGGCACGTTCGATCCGCTCGCGCGGAACCCATGCCTGCACCACCGCTGAGATGGCGAACCCAAACACCAGCGCCCACCAAACCTCCCAGGCCATCAGGAACGCATCCTTGAAGCCATCGCCGATCGTCGTCAACACACCCATACCATGAATATACCCCTCCCCGGTAGTGGTATGATGGAGGCATGCCTACAGCATCGAGACCACCAACGGGCAAGGGCTATGAAGCATCCAGGGACCAGCTCCTCGACCGCCTTGCGCGCATCAAGGGCCAAGTCGGGGGCATCGAGCGGATGGTCGAGGACGACCGCTACTGCATCGATGTACTTACTCAGATCAATGCAGTACAGGCCGCGCTCGACAAGGTAGCACTGGGACTGCTCGACGGGCACACTCGCACTTGCGTAGTGGGAGCCGAGCCCGAGCTTCAGGAGGAGCGCGCCGCTGAGCTGATGGCCGCTGTCGGGAGGCTCATGCGTCGTGGCTGACGGAAGCGCCTGGGTTTGAGCGTCTTGTCGGTTCTCTGAGTTGGCGCTGCGTAGGCCGCCTCACTATGAGGATCCGATGAGCCACCAGCGGCCGTGTTCTTCCTGGAGGATGAGGTTGGCGTGAAGCGGCCGGCGTCCCCTGGCGGTGACGGTGACGGGCTGTACCCATCCGGGGTCTCCTTCGGATAGCAGTAGGACTTTGCCGGCACCGGCTGTCGATACACCTGTGATGGGGACGTGCTGTTCGGAGAGTTCGTGGGCGATCGCGGCTGGGCTTCTCCCGCCGAGTACCGCTGGATTGAAAAGACGGGTGACCCCAAGGAGGTTGTTGGCGGCGAGGTCACGTACGACGATCCGCACAGCAGCTCGTGCGCGCGCAGTGTTGGCGCGTGGCGTTTGGAGCCGGGTTTGGACGTGTGGGTGGCTCACGCGAATGCCCAGGTTTGCCGAGCGTGTACGCACGTCGAGTTCGCCGTCCAATTGCGCTCGTGCCGATCGTGCTGTGGTGTTGCCTGCCGGCGTAAGGGAGACGGTGGCGGCTAGGTGCGCGCGAACGCCCCGTAGAGCGCGGGCCGGCAGGACGCCGTAGAAGACCCTCCCGCGCTTGAGGGTGAGGGTAAAGCGACCTTGAAACGGTCCCGCGGTGTAGAGGGCGAGCCGGGCACGACCCGCATGGTCGATGAATTGGATGGGAACGGTGCTGGATGCGCTGGCAGCTTTCGCGCTCGGCCTGCTGGCAGCGGTAGTCGCGCAGGTCGTACACGACCGAAAACGCACGGTCTGCCGCGCCGTAAGGGCGGCGCTTGCTCCCGTGTCCGAGGAGTTGCATGCGTTGGCTGGCTCGCCGAGCACCCGCGTAATCTCCCCCACTACCGGTACTACGCCGACGGCGTCGTCGCACGACTGTATGTGCAGTGCTCCAATATCGTTACCAAAGTTGAGGTGACTGTAGGGGTTGTTCATCACCATCCCCGCTGCGGCTAGACCGTACAGCGTCGCATGATCGAACCAAACCGGTGCGCCTACCTGCACCGATTGGTCATACGTCTGCTTCATTATGTACCAGTGCTGATCCGGGCCAAAGCCAAACGGGAGAAACCCTGACCCGCCTCCTGCCGGAACCGAGCTGTAGCTGCCGTCACCCAGCTCCATCAGTCCATCGCCAGGTACTTCATCAGGCCCAAATGTAGTCGTTCCACCCCATAGCAAGAACTGCACATGTATTTCGATGCCAAACCACGTGGAGTACGTGTAATAGTGAAGGTGGGGCGGCGCCATGGCGAGCGCGTGATACCACGCTGAGCCCGGCGCGAGGTCAATTATGCCCGCGCGGTTAGGGTCCAAACAGCCAACGAGCCCGGGGCTAGCCCCCTTACACTGCGCCTCGCCGAGCGAAGCGAGTGCGTTTCCCAGCGGATAAGCACCTCCCTCGCCGACACCAGCCAGCCATGACCCTTTGACCGCACCTTGGAGAAACATCACCGTTGTCACGCCATCCAGCGCCTGGCTGTACGGGGGGGCAGCTCGCGTTCTGCGCTCCCATTCAGCCAGCGTCAACCACCCCCGTGTGATCGCTCCCCCCATCGAGTTGCCGATTATCGCGATCGGCACCGCGTGCCCTAGGTGCGCAACGTCCCATCGCACCAACTGCCTGACGCACCCATCAAGCTTGGCTGCGTCATAAGCCAGGGCAGCGTCGCCATCATTGGGTTCAACCGTCGGAGAATTGATATCTCGAGTAACTGGTAGCGGCCCGTTCCAGTTCGCCGCGCGCGTGATGTTGTTCCGGGGTTCGGTGAAGCCGTAAGGCCAAAGCGTACGACTCGAAGCCGAAAAACACCTACCAGGCGACGGGCCGCCCTTATCGCCATACGCTATATCGTGGTCATAGCAAAATGTGTACACGGCGACCCGCTGCGCCTGCAGTGCGCCGTACAGCGCACCATACGACTGACCGCTGCGGCCGACCGCGTTGCAGTCCGCGCGAATCCCATGAACAAACACCACCTGCTGAACGGCCCGCTCGGCAAACGGTAGCGGAGCAGCTGGCACAAACACCGAGGCGCTCGACGCGACCCCCGTACCGCTTGTGTTCGTCGCCGTCACTTCACACTGTATGCCGTCCCCCTGGTCGGCGGATGTCACAACATAAGCATCCTGCGAACTTGGGCCGCCCACTACGGTGTGATTACGTACCCAGGTGTAGGCATAGGTCTGCGGCGCTTCACCTGTCCACGAGCCAGGCGAGCACGACAGCGTATCTCCGACATTAGCCGTACCGGAAATGATCGGCGCCACCGTATTCACCGGAGCACCAGAACCACCGCCACTACCACCGCTTTCCTCTTCACCCTCTGACCGAGCGGCGACGAAGACAAATGCAGCGCCGACGGGAACGTGGTCCGAAGGTGCGCCGATCAGTGCCGTGTTTCCATCGCCCGAGAGAGCTACGCTCGCTCCGAAGTTAGTCACGCGTTCGCCGCTCAGTCCTTCCCCCGGGGACCAGACGTTATCCGAGCGCGCAAAGACCGTTGCGTGATCAACCGGGTCCTGGTACGGATCTCCTAGCAGGGCAGTGCTGCCAGCGGCCGACAGCGCCGCGCTGTAGTCGGTATCGCTCGGCAGCAGAGCTTGTTTGAGCCAGGAGCCGCCCGACCACGTCAGGACAAGACCGCCACGGTTACCTTCGCTGTAACCGATGACCAACGCGGTGGTGCCGTCGCGGGACAGGGCCAGGGGATCGGCGCCGATTTCGCCACCGTTACCTCCAGAAAAGCTTGGTCCTTGTTGAGTCAAGCTCGAACGCGAGCCCTTGAACGTCCACACTGCTGGCGCACCGCTGGGCGCAGTGCCGCGGCTCGCGATAAGCGCCGTGCCAGCGTCGCCGGATATCGCCACATCCCAGCCAAACCCGACTTCGCCGAGCGCTTCGGCCGGTGTGATCTTTCCGGCGGGCACCCAAGTCGATCCCGTCCTTTCGAACAACGATGCGGACCCTTCTAGTTCGCGGTCGTATGGTTCGCCCACGAGCGCAGTACCTCCGTCGGCCGATATGGCGACGCTGCGGCCGAACAGGCCGGCGCCAAAAGCTGGGTTCGACGGGTCACCGACCAGGGTGCCTTGCAGCAACCAGGTAGCCCCTGTCCTCACGTAGACGAGCGCTTGACCTCTACCTTCGTCGACCCAAGGGAACCCGACGATCGCCGTGGTGCCGTCGGCCGACAGGGCCACGCTCACCCCGGCACCTTCCGTTTCCGCCGTATCGGTCAGAACGGCCTGCTCGGTCCAAGTCGATCCTGATCGCACGAACACCCAGGCTTCGTAATCTCCACCGATGAGGGCAGTGTTCCCGTCGTTTGACAGCGCCACCGACTCTCCCAGGCCGCGCTGCCCGGACGCTTCTGGAGGAACAAGCTTCGCGCCCTGTTGGATGAAGGGATCGATGCGCAGTGGGTAGCGTGAGCCGCTCACGTCGACACGCAACAGCAGCCGCCCCCGGTTAAGCTGAAGCCAGCAGTGCAACGGATGTCCGCGCGCGTCGGTCGCATGCAGACCCGTATAGCGTAGGGCGGTCTTACCCGCACGGCTGAGGATCAAGCTCCGCCCGCCCGTGGCGAGTGAGGCCTGCAGGTTGCCGGATATGGCCATCGAGAGTGTCACCATCCTCGTCGCGCTCCCGGCTGGGGGTCTGCGAATTGTGAAGCCCTGCTCGAGGCCGAGCGGGCCGTTCGAATACCACTCGCTGAGGTCCGCGTGCGAATAGAGCACGCGATTTGCGCTTACACGGGGAGCGACATCGCCGAGTGCGTGCAAGGAGGTCCCGTAGCCCACACCACGTAGGCTGATCTGAAGCCGCGTTCGGGCTGAGCTCACGGACACCCCTGTGCGTGAGAAGCTCGCGGTGAGATGCTGTGCAGGGCTCGAGGCTGAGAATTCGCCCTTGAAGGACCTCACGCGATAGGCCGCGCTATCGGCACCGAGGGCTGCTGAGATCGGCCCCCGAGCCGCTAGCGGAAGACGCAACAGGCCCTGCTGCGAGAAGCGATGTGAGCGAACGGCGAAAGCCACCTGAGAGCGACCACCGGGAAAGCTCTCGTGTACCGCCGCCCCGACGGCCAGAGCCAACAGCGCGGCCACGAGCAGCGCCTGCCATCGGCCCAGCATCTTGACCTGCGTCACACAGCGAGCGTTCACCGAGAGAGTCGACGCAGACTGCAGCGGGCCTGCCAGCCGGAGCTTCGCAGTCTTCGCTGATCTTGCCTGCATTGTGGCCGCCCACCCTATCCGCGTCGCCTGCCCCAGCGGAGTCTTTCAGATCTGGTGTCGAAAGAACGTGTTCAGGATGTTTCTCGCTCACATCCGCAGACGCGCGCCAGAGCTCGTGCTGCATACCGCCCTCAGTCGCCAGCAGTCGATCAGTGCCTTGGCGTGCGTCCTGACCCGATCAACACCGAGCCAACGAACACGATCTCATCCCCCTGGCGACGCGCCGCGTTCGCGCCGGCACTGAGCGCGCGCTGCTCGATTTCCTCGCGGGCGCCCGGCTCCATGCCGGCCAATGCGATCGCGAGCGGACCGGCGAGCTTCGGCACCCGCTCCCACCAGGCCTTTAGCGAGGCTGCATGCATCGGGGTTGTGATGGTCTCTATCCGAACGTCCGCCAGGCCGCCATCCTGCAACACGGATGCCAGGAGCCCGGCGTCGTCAAGTGAGAACGGTCCGCGAACGTTCGGCGGTGGAAACGGTATGCCGAACTGCTCGCCGACGGAGTCCAAGACCAACCCGAGCCACGGGTTCAGGCTGCGAGGGCCCCAGGTCATCGCTGCATACCGCTTTCCGGGCCGCAGAACGCGCGCGGCCTCCTGCACGGCGCCGACGGCATCCTCGACGAACATCAAGCCGTGCCGACTGATCACGGCGTCGAAGTGTCCATCCGCAGCCACGATCTCACTCTGGTCGAAGACCGCAGTGCTGACCTGCGAGTAGCCGCTCGCCCTCCGGGCGGCCACCGCGACCATCTCGGCCGCAGCATCTGACAGCACAACTGAGCCGCCCGGCCCAACACGCTCAGCCGCGGCCAGGCCGGCGCCGCCAGGACCGGCAGCCAGATCGAGGACCGCATCGCCCTTGCCGATACCCGCCGCATCGAGCAGCGACTCGGTCGCCAGCGCGAGATGCCCATCCACGAATTGGGCGCTTTCCTCCCATCCCGGCGCGACGCTGTTCCACATCTCTGACATCCGACTGCATCTTCTCACTTACGGCACGGTGCCCGTATCGGCGACACGGAGCGACCGCTCACGCAGCTATCGATGCACTGCGGCACCCACGAGAGCGCGCATCAGTTCGAAGGCGGCGGCGTCATCGAGTCCCTGCTCTCGCACGAGGGACTTCCAGGTGGAGAACGCGATCGCGTGGCCCAGAACAGCCCGTGTGCGGAGCTTGGCGACTCCTCGAAGCTCTCTACCCGCCATGAGCGTGTCCTGCGCCGCTGCGAGGTAGCCGCGGAACGCGGCGAAGCGCTCACGAACCATCGGCACGGTGACCTCGTCGCGAAACAGATTCTCGAGCATGGTCTCGGTTCCCCGGTAGAACGCGTAGAGCTCACCGAGCGCTGCCGTCAAGCGTTCATCGGGGTCTGCCACTAGTGACCAAGCTGCGAGCTCGGGGGGCGGGTTGCAAGCAGCCCAGTGAGCGGTGCACGCGTCAAACAGCGCCGCCTCGTCGGGAAAGTGGCGATAGAGCGTCGAGCGGCGAACTTCCGCGTGCTCTGCCACGGCGCTCATCGACGTCCGCGAAGGTCCAAGCGTCCCGTGCAGCTCCACGGCGCTCTCCGTGATGCGCCGGCGGGTCTGTTCCTGGGACTCAGCGCGCCGCTTCATGCGATAGGGGCGAGATTGGTCGGTCATGACTGTACGCTCAATCTTGCCATGCGCTCCGGCGCCTGTATAGTTCGCGCAACATCACTGTCCAATGAAATGAGGAGCAAATGCAGACCGCTTCGAGCCGCATCATCGGGCCCGCAGATGGCAAGGCCGGGTTCCTCGGCAGCATCGGGGTGCGCTTCATGCTCAACGGCGATACAAGCGACGGTGGCTTCTCCCTCGTCGAGCACCCCATGTCCGCGCGCGCACTCGCGGCGCCGATGCATCGGCACACACGTGAGGATGAGTACAGCTACGTGCTGGAAGGCCGCATGGGAGCGCTCCTCGGCGACGACGTGCTCGAGGCAGGCCCAGGCGACCTTGTGCTCAAGCCCCGCGGCGAGTGGCACACGTTCTGGAACGCCGGGGATGACCCATGCCGGATCCTCGAGATCATCGCGCCGGCCGGCTTCGAGCGTTTCTTCACCGAGCTGGTCGACCTTGGTGGCGTCGCGCAGGCGGACCCCGGGATCCTCGGCGAGCTGTGCGAGCGCTACGCACTCGAGCTGGACCCCTTGAGCGTACCCAGTCTGATCGAGCGCTTCGGCGTGCGCTTTCCCGCGGAGCCAATCACACGCTAAGGCCTCGCAAAAGGGGTAGCGCATCCCGCGCAGGCTGGTCGCCCCAACTCGCGATCACCCTGCGGAGTGGCGCGATGCCCTGACGACTTCTCAAGCCCCACCACTACGAACATGTCCTCATCGGGGAATACGGCAGCAACGACGTGCGGGGCCTCGTTGCGTGAGCCAGAGACGCGGATCGGCGGTGGGGCGCTAGGCAGACCGAGCCGCGCGAACAGTGGTTGCAGGGACGACCGGCACAGGGGTGGGTCATTGGGCATCACTGCCCGATGACGGCACCGGAGCTCTGGGGGTAGCGCCCGCCGGCGGAGTGCCGTAGGGGCTGGGATCGGCCCAGATCAGAGCGTCGATGCCGTACTCGCCCCAGAGAACATCGGGCTCGGCGACGGGTTCTTCGTGCTGGCTGGATCGAGTAATACCGCTGTGATCGGCTATTGCACTCTCTGGCATATCAGCCTCGCTAGGTAGATGGTTGAGAGAATCGCTCCACCTACGAATAGACGAGAAAGCGGATACCCGAGACGCCTATCCCGTCCTCATGCGTGCTAACCAGCACAGCTATGTTCAAATTTGGATGTGCCGAATAAACCAGGTGTGAGAAAGAAACAAGGCGTGAATGCTTCCCAAAAGTTCTGTGACGGGGACCCCGTCACTCTGCGATGCTGCCTCTCGCTAGGAACCGAGCCAAGACAGTGCCTACCGTCTGCCTGGGTGAGCATATTGTGCGCGAGCTACCATGACCTCATGCTCCGGCTCCTGATCAAAAGTGTGCCGCACAAACGGTTTACGCATGGCTTGCCGATCGTCGGAGTGCTTATGGTCGCCGACGTCGCCGCGATAGCTTGGACGCACATCGCCAAGCTGGATGGCGCTCAACGTCGCCGGCTGCTTGCCCTGCTCGGGCAGACACGAGGTCGGCCAGGCTTGCTGACCTACGGCGAGCGAGAAGAGCTCGGAGCCCTCTTTGCGACCCTCGAGCCGCGCCTGTTCCTGGGCTCAGTCGTTAGACGCCTCAGCCCCGTGCCAGTGCCAAAACGGCTGCTTTACGGCCCCCGCGCCGGCCCTGCACGGGCGGCAACGACTCCACCTCGTTGAGGACCACGGACGTCCAGCACGCTGAGCGCCACTCACGCTAACGGGCTGGACTTCGCGGTCCCTAATCGACACCGGGGGCGTGCGCGGCCTGCCGGCGGCTCCGCACAAGGAACATTCACCTGAACGCGTTATCTCGGGTGGAGAGCGCACCAAGAGCGGCTTCCACCTAAGAGCGACCTGGAGGGTTTTTCATGAGGGCAGCAAAGACCGTCGTGGGACTCGCAGCGGCGATCCTCTTGACAGCAGCGGCGCCCGCGGGCGCCGACATCCTCCCGGTCGGCACGTGGTCCTTCAACGAAGGCAAGGGCGCCATCGCGCACGACTTCTCAGGACATCGCAACGACGGCCACCTCGAAGGTCTCGCTCAATGGACACAAGGACGCTTTCAGGGTGGACTCAGCTTCAACGGCAACGCCGCCACGGTGGACGTGCCCGCCAGTCAGTCGCTGGAGCCCACGGCCATCAGCGTCAGCGCTTGGGTCAACAGCGGCACGAGTCCCGGCAACTACAAGTACATCGTCGCCAAGGGCGCCAATGGGTGCCTCGCTGCCTCCTACGGCCTTTACACAGGGTCCAACGGAGGCCTCGAGTTCTACGTATCGAGCAACCAGGGCCTGTCCTGGACGATCTCCCCCGATGCCGGGCAGGGCCTGTGGAACGGGCAGTGGCACAACGTAGTGGGCACCTACGACGGCTCCAGCGTGCGCCTCTACCTCGATGGGCACCAGGTCGCTTCCGGGACGCCGGACACAGCGCCGATTGCCTATCGGCTGCCCACCTCGAACGATCTTCTGATCGGCAACTACGCCGGGTGCTCGAGCTCGGATTTCAGTGGCAGCATCGATGAAGTCAAGGTCTTCAACCGTGTACTCAGCTCGCAGGAGATCGCGCCGGTCTATCAGCTCTCGCGGTTGCTACCGGCCGGCTTCCCTTTCGACCTTATCTTCTGAAGCGACGTCCGTCCGACTGCCAGTTCGGACGATGCGCGCTGCGCGCCGTGGCTCCGTCACGGCGCGCGCCGCGCTCGATCGGCCGCGGCTATGGCGTGTCACCGCCGCGCTATCTGCGTTGCTGCTGTGCGGATTGGTGCTCGCATGCGCGCAAGGGTCGCTCACGATCATCGCCGATCGGCCAGCCACGGCACGGCAGGATGCCGCTGCACCACCCCCGTGGGTGCGCTGGTGCACAAGGGGCAACGCCCGCCAGGACCGCACACGATTGGCGTTCTGCGCGCGCGTCGATGGACGCGTGCTCGATTCGACCCACGGGCCGGCGCCGGAGGAGGTCCACCTCGCGGTGCTCAGCGACTTCCACATCGTGATCGTGCGCCTGCCCGACGGAACAGCGACGCCCACCAGGGGCGCGCACGTCGTCGCGATCGGCCCGCTGTTCCGGGCCCGTGACGGCCAGCGCGAGGTCCAAGCCTTCCGGTTCGGCGAGATATGAGGTGGTTCTACCTCACCGCCGTCCTGCTAAGCGCAAGCCTTGGCCTGGTCGCCTGGATCTACTTGCGTGACCGGGACACGTCAAACTGGCGACCACCTGAACGTCAGATCGCGCACGCCGATGCGACAGCCGCGCTCACCGCGCTCGGTGGCGTCGATTGCCGCTTCGGCTGTGCAACCGAGCTGCTGGACCGTACCCAATCGCATCGCTGGCTGGTGCGCATCACGGTGCGGGGGCGGCCACAGTGCCTACAGATCGACCTCGACACCTTCGCGGTGAGCCAGCAACATGGCCTGTCAGGCGTTCAGCTAAGCCCCTGCGTCTTCGCTGCGCGAGTCGGCGCTCAACCGAGACGCAGCGCGGCAAATTAGCACCGCCGGGAATGTCAGGTGAGGCGCGGAGCTTCTCAGCGCCTACCAGGAGACGAAGTCGGTGGTCATCGCCCTGTAGCTATGGCCTCGCTTCGAGAACCAGGTTGAACGGTGTTTCGGCGGCCCGGCGCACACGGCTGAACCCTCCCTCACCCAGTACCTCGGTCAGGCGCTGCTCGCCGGCCTGCGCACCGAGTGCCAAGCCGACCTCCTGGCTGAGCGAGGCGGGCGTGCAGAGCATCGTTGAGCCGCCGTAGAAGATACGACCGATGGGGTTGAGGTTCTCCTCGATCGCGTCACCCGCGAAAGGCTCGACGACCATCCATGTCCCATCTGCGGAGATCACCTCGCGCACATGCTTCGCGGCGCCAACCGGATCGCCCATGTCGTGGAGCGCGTCAAACACGCACACCAGGTCGAACGGGCCTTGGCCAAAGTCCTTGGCCGAGGCTACCTCGAAGCTCACGCGCTCTGACAGTCCGGCGCGCGCGGCCGCCGCACGGGCCGCTTCGATCGAGCCATCGTGGTAGTCGGAGCCGACGAACGTGCTCGCCGGGAACGCTTGGGCCATGAGGATCGTCGACGCGCCGTGCCCGCATCCAATGTCTGCCACACGTGCGCCCTGCGAGAGCTTGTCGACCACCCCGTCGAGCGCAGGCAGCCATGACTCGACGAGATTGGCGAGATAGCCGGGCCGGAAGAACCGCTCGGTCCCTTCGAACAGGTCGTGATGATGCTCGTGCCAGCCGAACCCCTCGCCGGAGCGGAACCGCTCGGTGATCTGCGGCTCGTCCTTGACGACCGCCGCGAGCAACTGGAAGGCACCGGGAATGAACGCGGGGCTGTCTTCGTCGGCCAGCGCCATCGCCTGCTCCGGCGGCAGCCTGAACGTCTGCTCAGAAGCGTCGTACTCGACATACCCGCTGGCAGCCTGCTGGCAGAGCCACTCGCGGATGTAGCGCTCGCGGCAGTCGGTGCGCTCAGCTAGCTCCGCGGGCGTGACCGGCTCGCCATCGGCCATCGCCTTGTACAGGCCGAGCTTGTCTCCGATCAGCACCAGCGGCGCGGTCATCGCCGCCCCCATGTCCTGCACGAACTGACCCATGAACTGTTCCAGCTTGGCTTCGTCTATCGCTCCGGCAGCCATAGCGTCTCCTTTGCATCTCGTTGTTTTGGCGGTGTGCTTTCACCAACGTTCCCATAGCGACCGTCACGCCGCCGTCAATCGGCCGTCAAGGGGTCTGGGCGCACGGCTCAGCTACCCGCCAACCGGGCGAGATTGCTAAGCGAGGTGCGGATCGCATCGCGCTGGCCCGCGAGGCGTTGCGCCTCCGCCGCGGGGATCTCCACGTCCACCGTGATGCGCGTGCCGCTTGTCTGCGCCAACGGCGCAAGGCCCCACGCAAAGCGCAGGTCGGACACCAGACAGGAGACGGTCACGCGCCCGTCCTCCCGGGCGCTCTCCAGCGTCTGGGCCATCGGAAAGTCGGGGTACCCCTCGGGATACATCGTGTAGGAGCCCTCCCCCCCATCCAGTTCGACGGTCCCGATGCCCGCCCACCACTCGGGAAATCGCGCCGGGTCGTAGAGCAGCTTCCAGACCTCCTCGGGCTGCGCATGCGTGTCGGCGCTCTCATGAAAGGACGGCAATTGATGCTCCCTCTTGGCTTGGTTGTAGCGTATCCAGCTCAGCCTGCACACGCTGGAGCTCGCGCTCTGGCTCGATCAATCCAACTACGGGCCGGCCCAGATCGGCGAGCACCACTGCCATGCTCTCACCGCGCGTCAGCGTCGAAACCTGGCGGCGCCAGCCCTCGACGGCCTCAGTCAGTCGCTCGAGGGCCAGCTCGCGATTCCCGCCGGCGGCCGCGATCAATCCCTGCACCCGTGCCAAGCGAGCCACCAGGGCCGCCGGGAAGTCGCTCGAGCGAACCGGCTCGAGCACCATCTCGCGTACCTCGCCTGCGGCCTGCGCAAGCCGCCCGGCTCGGGCTAGTGCCTCGGCTCGGGCCAGCCGCGTAAGCGGGCGGCTAATGGGCGCCGCTTGCGCCAGCGCCTGCTCGAGCAGCGCGCCGGCTACCTCGAAGTCGCCCTCGGCGAGCGCTACCAGCCCCCGGTCGTGAGCCGCCATTCCCAGTAGCTCGGGGCTGTCCAGCCGCTCGGCGAGCGCCGCCTCGGCATCGGCGGCGACGCGCGCATCGGCGACCCGTCCGACCCGTAGCAAGACGAAGGAGCGCATCGCCAGCAGGTGGACTTCCAGGCCGCCGAGACCCCTACCGGCCAGTGACTCGGCGCCGCGATCCAGGAACTGCGACGCCCGCTCGAAATCGCCGGCTGCGGTCGCGGCCCCCGCGGCATTGGCCCAGCATCCATAGGCGAGATCCGCCCGCCCGGCGCGCGTGATCGCCTCGCCCGCCGCGAGCGCCGGCGCGTAGGCCGCCACGAAGTCCCCGCGACGCATCATCGCCAGCGCCCGCGCATGGCCGACGTCGTATGTCGAGAGGTCCTCCGACGGCTCGCCGGCATTCAGCTCGTGGACCTCCGCCAGCAACCGCTCGGCCTCCTGGACGCTACCGGCGACCGCTTCCGCCCAGGCCAGCGCAGCGAGCGCCTCACGCCGCTCACCAACGGTCTCCTCACTCCACTTCAGCAACGCGAGTGCTTCTCGGCAGCAATGGCGGACCATCGTGGGGACGCAGATCGGGCCGTGGTACCAGCGCGCGCAGCGCAGCCAGGCGCGCGCCAGCTCCGGCGCGTCGTCGGCCAGCAGCCTCCGCGCCTGCTCGAAGGCGGCCTCGGCCGCGGGCCGCATCCCACGCCAGGCCTGCACTTCGGCGAGCTCCAGCAGCAAGCCGGCGTGCTTGCTCGCCATCGACACCGCCTCTTGCAGATAACCGGTGGCCTCCGCCAGCGCGCCGATCGCCCGCGCGTCCTCCGCGGCGAGCGCGAGCTGCTCCACGGCGTCGCGGTCGTTGCCGGCGAGCCGCAGATGGCGGGCGACCTCAGCCGGGCGACGCACACCACCCTCCCGGCCACACACCAGCAGGGTCTGTGCCCAGCACTCGTGCAGGGTGGCTCGCCGGGGCTCGGGCAGATCGGCGTACACCGCTGCACGCAAGAGCGCGTGGCGAAACCCGACCCGCCGCTCGCGCGAGACGAGCATCCCGCTCTGGAGCGCCATCACGGCTGCGTCGCTGGGCGCCGCGATCGGGAGCGCCAGGATCTCGATGTGCTCGAGCTCGCGAGCCGCTACCGAGGCCAGCTCGACGAAGGCGCGCCCATCGCCCCCGAGCGAGGCGAACGCCCCCCGCACCGCGCCGCGCACCCCCGCCGAGAGCTCGCGCTCCCCGCGTGAGAGTGCCCGCGCCGTCTCAACCGCCAGCAGGGGGTTGCCCTCAGCCACCGCGACCACTCTTGCGATCTCCGGCTCCGAGAGCTTCGCGGTAGCACCGGCTAGCTCGGCGATGGACCTCTCCGCGAGCGTCCCGAGCAGGAGCTCCTCGCGCAGCAGGCCACGTGAGCGCAGTGCGTGCTCCAGCCGGTCGACCTCCACCCGCGGAGGCAGAGGACGGCGCGTAAGCAGGAGCATGACCGGGAGGCTCGCAATCCGCCGGGCTACGTACCCGATCAGCTCCAGGCTGCTTGCGTCGGCGATGTGCATGTCCTCCAGGAGGAGCACCAGCGGTCGCTCGCGTGCAGCCCATTCAACGGCCGCGACCACGGCCTCCAGCAGCCGCGTGCGCTCCAGATCGGGCGAGACATATGGGCGTTCGCTGGGCGGACGGCCAAACCAGCCGCCGATCTCCGGTACCAGGCGGGCCAGGTCATCCGGCCACGCGGCCTGTACGGGAGGCGGCTCGAGGGCCGGCGCCAGATTACGGATCAGCTCGGCCCACAGGCCGAAGGGAGCGGCGCCGCCAAGGTCGAGCGCGGCGCAGGAACCGGTGAGCGCCCCCCGCCGGGCGACCTCGTGCAGTAACTCACTCGCGAGTCGCGTCTTGCCGATCCCTGCCTCTCCGGACAGGCTCGCTACCGCCCCCCGCCTGCCCCGCACGGAGCGCCAGACATCCAGCAGACGCGCCAGCTCCCTTGCGCGCCCGATCAGCGGTGGCGCGTTCGGCGCCGCGGATGCCGGGCCATCTGTCTCGGCGGCCTCCTCGCGCAACCCAGCCACCAGCGCGCGGGTGAGCGCGGACGGCGCCACGCTCAGCTCCCGGCGCAGCCGCTCGCTGAGCACGCGGTAGGTGACGAGCGCCCGCCCACGATCCCCCGAGGCAGCCAGGCGCTTGATCAGCCGGCAGTGGGCCTCCTCCCCGAGCGGGTCCGCGTCGGCCTGGCGCCGACTCCAGTCGATCGCCCCGCTCCAATCGCCCGCGGCTTCGCACTGCGCCGCCAAGCACTCCAGTGCCTGGAGGTAGCGCTCGCGGTGCTCATCGCGGGCGCGCAGCGCCCAATCCTCCTCGAAGCCGGCCAGCAACTCGCCCCGGCACAGCTCGACCGCCTCTTGCATGCGCCCCGCCTGCGTGAGCTCCTGAAAGCAGATGGCGTCGACCCACAGCTCGGGGCCCCGAACAAGGCCGATGTGGTCGCGGTCCACCAGCAGATGCCTCTCGGCGCCTGGGCCGAGCGCGCGCCTGAGCGACCACACCGCACTGCGCAGGCTTGCGCGCGCGCTCGAATCGAGCACGTCGGGCCAGAAGCGGGCTGCCAGCTCGGCCCGAGGCTGGGGTCCAGGTGAGAGCGCCAGATGCGCCAGGAGCGAGAACGCACGCCTGGCCGGCGGCATCGCGAGTTGCTCGCCGCCACACTCGACGGCCATCGGCCCGAGCAGGTGTATGCGCAACATCGATCAAGCCTACCTCGCTTTTGACGGTTCTTTGACGTCCACGCAACGTCGCTTCGGGCACGATCGCTGAATTGGATAACGCGACCCGAAGGAGCTTCGATGACGACCAAGCAGCCCACATTCGACCTTGACGCCCTCAAGCGAGCGATCGAGGAGCGCGACGCGAGCACCCACCTGGCCTTGTATGCCGATGGTGCACAGGTAACTCTCATCGATCGCGTCTCCCAGCCCCGCCAGCCCCGGGTGCTAAACGGCAAGCAGGAGATCACTGCCTGGATCGAGGACGTCTGCGGACGCGACATGACGCACAACGTCGAGCACGCTGTCGGCGACCCTCACGGCGCCGCGTTCACCGAGACCTGCAGCTACCCGGATGGCAAGGGCGTCGTGTGCGCGACGGTGATCGAGCTCGCCGACGGCCTCATCGCCCGCCAGGTCGTCGTGCAGGCCTGGGATGACTAGCGGCACCTGAGCGGCACTCAAGCCTCCGAGGAATTTCTTTGTGGACCTGCCGCACGCTACGATCGCAGCGTGCCCGGCCACCTCTACTTCACGGATTCCGAGGAGGCCAACGCGCTGATCGCCAGCGACCCGTTGGCGCTGCTGATCGGCTTCGCGCTCGACCAGCAGGTCTCGGTCCAGAAGGCCTTCTCCGGCCCGCTGGCTCTGCGCGAGCGTGTCGGCTCGCTCGACGCCGCATTCCTGGCGTCATCCGATCTGGAGCCGGTCTTCCGCGCCAAGCCGGCGATCCACCGCTTCCCGGCCGCGATGGCCCAGCGGGTACACGAACTGGCTGTGCATGTGCGCGACCGCTACGCCGGCGACGCCGCGCGCGTCTGGATGGACGCAACGGACACCGACGCGCTTCGCGCCAATATCGCGGCGCTGCCCGGCTTCGGCGAGATGAAGATCAAGGCGCTTGGCTCGGTCCTGGCCAAGCGTTTTGAGATCGAGACCGCCCGGGACCTGGTGCCGGCGCATCCGACTCTCGGCGACGTCGACTCCGCGCTGGCGCTCGAGCAGTACCAGGCGGTCAAGCGCGCGCGCAAGGCCGAACGCTCAGCCGCTCAACGCTAGGGAATCATCGACAGCAGCCCGGCGGCCGTTTGCGGACCGACGAGCCGCCGGACGATGCGTCCCTGGCTATCCAACAGGAACGTGGTGGGCAAGCCGGTGATGTCATAGGCGTTGCCGACATTGCCAGAAGAGTCGACCAGCACCGGGAACGTCCAATGGTGTCGATGGACGAAGCTGGCCGCGGACCCCGGATCGTCGGACCAGTCGACGCCGACGAGCGTGGCCCGGCCATGTAGCTCACCGGCGAGGCGGGCGAGCTGCGGGGCCTCCCCGGTGCAGGGACCACACCAGCTCGCCCAGAAGTGGATGATCGCCGGATGCCCACGGAGGCTGGCGATATCGACCCGTGGTCCCACCAGCACCCGCGACGGCAGCGCCGGCGCCAGGCGGGCCTTGACCGGAGCGACATCGCCGCCGGCGAGCACCACGAGCGCGATCGCGAGCACCAGGGCCACCCCGACGATGAGCAGGGTCCGCCCGCGCATATGGGGTCAACTGGTCGCCAGCAGCGGGACGTCGTGGACGATCCAGGCCGGTTTGAAGTTCGACGGATACAGCGCGAGCAGAGCGCCCTTCCCGGTGATGCCGTAGACGAACGCGGAGTGACCCACCTCGCGGCGGTCGGGGCTGCCTTTCACCTCGACGCCGTACTCGCGCCACACCGGAGCGAGCTGCTTGGACGAGCCAATCAGGTACTCCATCCGTCCGGTCATCTCGTGCGCGCGCAGGAACGCCTTAACGGTCCGCGGCGTGTCGCCCCTGGGGTCGACCGACACCGCGACGATCTGGACGGAGCTGGCCCGGGGTCCGAGCTTGACCAGCGCATTGTGCAGGTTGGCGACGATCAGCGGACAGACGTCCGGGCAGTGGTCGTAGATGAAGGTCAGCAGGATCGCTTTACCGCGGAACTGGGAGAGACGCACGAGCTTCCCACGCGAGTCGCGCAGCGCGAAGTCCGGCGCCTGGCGCGGGGGCGACGCCTGCGCCGGAGCGTCGTAGCTGGCGGTCGTGACCGCCGCCCTGGCGGCTGGCTTGGATTGGGTCCCAGAGCTCCCGCAACCGGCCGCCGCCACGCAGGCCACGGCGGCAACCGTCGATCCGATCAGACGAGGGATAGCCATGCGCTTACGGACGCTGCGCATCTCACCGGCCCAGCACGACGTTACGTGTGACGGTGACCGCCTGCCCGCCCTTCGGCGTGAGCGTGATCCTCACCACCAGCGCGAGCTGCCGATGGCGCCCGAGCACGCTCCGAGCCTTTGCGTCGAGTTTCACGATGAAGGACACCTTACCGGCGGACACCGAGCCGCGGACCAGACGCCCGACAAGCACGGATGCCGATCGCTTGGCCTTCGCGATCGAGGCTCCCTTGGCGAGCAGGTCGACCTCCAGACGCGCGCCGGCCCCGCCCGCCGAGACGTCGAGCGAGCCCGTTACGGCTGTGCCGTGCTGAGCGGCGCGCAGCGACGGTCCTCCGACGATCGGCGCTGCGGCGGTGCTGGCCATCGGAGCCGGGATCGTGAGGGTCGGTAGAGACTGGCTCCCAGGCGCCGGCGGGGGGCTGATAGGCGACGGACCGATGGGCGTCGGCGACGGGCTTGGAGGGGGCGTCGGCGACGGGGCTGGAGGCAGTATCGGCGGCGAGGCCGTCGTGAACACCTGATCGACGCCGGGAACCGTGCCCAAGGCGTTTTTCGCGAGCAGCCGGAAGTGGTAGGTCGTGCCCGCCGCCAGTCCGGTCAATGGGGCGGACTCGGCATGGCCGGCGCGATCGGCGCCCGCCGGCAGTTCTTCGGTGCTCCGCCCGTATTGACTGCTCGTGCCCCATTCGAAGAGGAATGTCGTCGCTTCGCCATCGGGGTTGACCGTGCCGTTGAGCGTCGCGCCGGTTTCGACCAACGCCGTCGCCAGGCCGGTGGTCGCGCTCGGCGCGCCCGGCGGGGTGACCGTCGTGAACGTCCGATCGGTGCCGGCGGTAGTGCCCGAGGCGTTTTTCGCCACGAGCTGGTAGTGGTAGGTCGTGCCGGGCGACAGTGAACCTACCGGGAGCGAGACAGACTGTTCGCCACTGTCTTCGACAGCGGCTGCTTCGCCGGTTTTTTCACCGTAGCTCGCGGTCTTGCCGTAGTTGAAGTAATAAGACGTGGCTTTGCCCTGCCGATCGACGGTGCCGTTGAGCGTGGCTTCGGTCTGACTCACCATGCTCGCCGAGCCAGTCGTCACAATCGGCGCCCCGGGAATCGTGACCGTGACCGTGCCGGTCATTTCGGGACCGTGAACGGTGCAGTAGAACGTGTAGGTGCCGGCCTGCGCAAAGCTGCACGTGCCGCTCCACTGTTTGCCCGAGGCGGCCGGGGTGCTACCGACGGGAACACCGCTGCTGCATTCCGGCGTAGCTGGACCCCCAACCCATTCCACCCCGTGAGCCACTGTCGTGGAGTTGCGGAACGTCACGGCGCCGCCCGCGATCGTGGCTGTCTGCGCTGGTAGCCAGTAGTGGCCGTAGAGGCCCTGGTTGACCGCTTCCACCGTGGGAGTGGTTTCACTTGCAACCGCCGGGAACACCACCACGAGAGCTCCTAGAACGACCGCCAGAGACAGGTAGCGCCTACGCAATCTCATTCCGATTCTCCTCTCAGGTGTGCTCGACGATGGCGTGCGTAACAGTCAACGGCTCGCCGTGAAGCGGTGTGAGCGTGATCTTCACGGTGAGCGCGAGTCGCCGGTGACGCTTGAGCGCCCGCCTGGCCTTGGCGTCGAGCTTCACGGCGAAGACCAGCTTGCCCGCGGATACGGAGCTGCGGAGGAGCCCTCCGACCCGTACCCGCATCAGGTGCTTGTGCTGTCCCAGCGAGGCGCCCTTGGCGAACAGGTCGACCTCGAGGCGACCACCGGCGCCGGCCTTCGAGATCTCAAGCGAGCCCAGGACCGCGCCGCTGCGCTGGCTGGAGCGCAGCGCAGGGCTACCGAGGAGCAGGGCGGTAGCGGGCGGCTGGAGCGGCGCGGTCGGGTTTGTCGTGGTCGTCGTCGTGGGCGTAGGCGCGGGTGTGGTGGTCGTGCTCGAGCCAGTGGTCGTGGTGGTGGTCGTCCCGTTGGCGTCGACGGTGACCGTGCCCGTCATTTCGGGACCGTGAACGGTGCAGTAGAACGTGTAGGTGCCGGCCTGCGCAAAGCTGCACGTGCCGCTCCATTCCTTGCCCGAGGCGGCCGGGGTGCTACCGACGGGAACACCGCTGCTGCATTCCGGCTTGGCCGGCCCGCCGACCCATTCCACGCCGTGAGCCACCGTCGTGGAGTTGCGGAACGTCACGGCGCCGCCGGGGATCACGGTTGCCTGCGTCGGCGACCAGTAGTGGGTATAGAGACCCTTGTTGACCGCTTCCACCGTCGGACTAGTTTCCGAGCTCGCGACCGCCGGGAGCACGGCCACAGCCGCCCCGAGCACCGCCGCCAGCCAAACGTAGCGCTTGCGCAACCTCACTATCTCGCCTGCCTTTCGGTCGCTCAGGGGCGACGCGCCCCTCCCACGTGCCGTGCGCGGCACGCCTCGCCACCAGAGGACGCTGCGGAGCCTCAGATCCTTCCCGCGACTCCCGCTCTCCCTTGTCCCCACCCGTCCACCCCACGCCGCAGCCAACGGCGGTGCAGGCGTCTCAACGCGGGAGCGGCGCCCGGCCGCTGCCATTCGTTGAGGCCGCGAGCGACCGCGGGAGCGGCGCCCGGCCGCTGCCATTCGTTGAGGCCGCGAGCGACCGCGGGAGCGGCGCCCGGCCGCTGCTCTTCGTCGAAGCTTGCGAGAGACTCAGACCAGCGTGCCGGCCGGCAACACGAAGCGCAGCGGTGTTCGGGGTTGCGCCGCGCCGCCGTCGTTGTGCTGCAAGCCGTGCAGGCCGTGTCTAGGGGCCGTAGCGGCCGTCGCCTCGGGGATCCCCTCGTGCGCGGTGATCCACGCCATGACCGCCACGAAGTCGCCGCCCTCAGCGAGGATCGCAGCACGCTCGATGACCTCCCCGCCTGAGGCGTGAGGACGCGCCAGCCGCGTCACCAAAGCACGAATCGCGTCGTCGTCCATGGCACCCACACTAGTCCCTCTGTGAGCGCAGCGCCACGTGCCCGGCGCCACCCGGGAGCTCGACGTCCGCATCGATGCACCCGGGCTGAAGGTCGAGCAGCGTGCTCAGCAGCAGCAGCGGGGTCCCCGCGGCCCATGCCTGAGGACGCGAAGCCGTCGGGAACGCCACGGGAACCGTCGTCACCGCCGCGGGGTATCCGGCGAAGACCTCAGGTAGCCGATACTCGAAGTACGGGGCCGCGCGAAGGATCGAGGCGGCGATGGTGCCCGCCGCCTCGCGGTGGCCGTAGCGCGCCAAGCCGGCGGCGATCAGCGAGTTCTCATGGGGCCAGACGGTCCCCGTGTGGTAGCCGAGTGGGTTGTAGCCCGCCTCGCGCGTGCCGAGCGTCCGCACTCCCCAGCCGGAGTAGAGTTGCTCCTCCAGCAGCCGCTCGGCAACCGTGACTGCCTCGCCTTCGTCCAGCAGGCCCGACCACAGCAGATGGCCGATGTTGGAGGTCAGGCTGTCGACCTGGCGCTTCTCGCCGTCCAACGCCAGGGCATGACAGCCGCGCTCGGGCATCCAGAAGTCGCGGCGGAAGCGTTTGCGCAGCTCGGCTGCCTGGCGCTCGAGGCTCCCAGCGAGCGCCTCGTCACCCCACACCTCGCGGGCTAGGCGAGCCGCCCGGCGCCGCGCGTCGTACACGTAGCCCTGAATCTCGCAGGTAGCGATCGGCCCCTGAGCCAGCGTGCCGTCCGCGAACTGGATCGCGTCCCAGCTGTCCTTCCAGCATTGGTTGATCAGTCCCGTGTCCGGGTTGCGACGGGCGTACTCGACGTACCCATCGCCGTCGGCGTCGCCGCTGTCCTCGATCCAGGCCAGGGCGGCGCGGGCGTTGGGCTCCAGGGTGCGGACGAGCTCGTCGTCGCCCGACCAACGGTGGTACTCGTCCAGGAGGACGAGGAACAGCGGCGTAGCATCGGCGGTCCCGAAGTATGGGGAGTGCGGGCGCTCGCCCCGCGCGGTGAGCTCGCCAAAGCGCAGCTCATGCAGGATCTTGCCTGGCTCCCGTTCGTGAAAGTCGTCGCGCAGCGTGGCCTGGCGAGCGGCGAGCACGCGCAAGGTCGTAGCGGCCAATCCGGGTAGGTAGGGCAACGCTTGGAAGCTCGTGATCAGGCTGTCGCGGCCGAAGAGCGCCATGAACCACGGCAGGCCCGCCGCGGGGAGCGTCGCGCCCTCGGTGAGCTCGGGGTGCAGTCGTAGCGCGGCGAGATCGCTGAGACTGGCGCGGTACGTCCGCATCAGCGCGCTGTCCTGCGCCTGCAATACCGGCGCCCCCGCCAGCCATCCCTCCAGCTCAGCCGCCTTGGAGGCGCTCAACTGGCTCAGGGCGCCTCGCGACTCGCGCCGCGCGAAGACGATCCCCGGCTGTGCGGCCTGGGGCGTGATGGTGAAGGTGCTCGACCATTGCTCGCCGGGCGCAAGCTGCAACAGGTAGGAGAAGCCCTCGCGGGTGACCGCCGCCTTGCGGCTGGCAGAGATCGTGACCGAACGCTGGAAGCCCGCGCGCTCATAGGCCAGCGTGAGGGTGCCATCGTCACAGCGGCAGCTCACCTCCCGCTCGGCCACCGCGCCGTCCTTGACCTCGAATAGGTCGGCGAAGTCGGCATCGAGAACCAGCGCCACCCGCACCTCGCTGCGCTCGTGGCGGTGGTTGGTCACCGTGACCTCCTCCATCCACACCTGGTCGACAAGCCGCCGACGCATGATCGAGCAGGGCGCCTCGTCGTCCGGGCCGACGCGCGGAGTCAGGAAGAACTGGGCGGCGAAATGCGCGCTCTGGTCGAGGCCGAGCAGCTCCAGCGGAGCTTCACCGACATGCAGGACCCAGCGCGAGAGGAAGCGGGTGTCGTCGCAGAAGAAGCCGTGCTCCCGACCCTCGTCGGCCCGCACGTCACCGAGGCGATCCCCGACGACGAACGTGTTGCCGTCCAGCACGCTCAGGGTGCGCTCAGACAAGCGCCACGGCCCCTGCCTGCTGGTGGGCCACCGACCGGTAGGTCAACTCGTAGGCAGCGGCGACCACATCCACGTCACAGTGCTCAGCGACCCAAGCCCGACAAGCCCGCGCGGCGATGCAGGGAAGCCGACCGACCGCCGTGGCCATCTCCGACTCGTCCTCGACGAGGAAACCCGTCTGCCCGTCGAGCACGAGCTCGCAGGCGGCGCCTTCTGGGAAGGCGATCACCGGAGTCCCGCAGGCCAGCGCCTCGACCATCACCATTCCGAAGGGCTCCGCCCAGCGGATCGGCATCAGCAGTGCGCGGGCGCCGGCGAAGAGCGAACGCTTGACCGAGCCACCGACCTCGCCCACAAAGCGTACGCGCTCGCCGTCGACGTGGGGCGCCACCTCACGGTCGAAGAAAGCCTGCTGGCCGGGCTGGATGATCCCGGCCAGCACGAGCGGGACCCCAGCTGCACGAGCGGCAGCGATCGCGCGGTGCGGGCCCTTCTCGGCCGTCATCCTCCCGATCCACAGCAGATAGTCATCCTTGTGCTCACGTAGCGGCCAAGCCCCGATATCGATCGGATTCGGGATCGCACCGAACGGTTCCAGATCGGTCGGCGCCGACGCAAGCTGCGGCCGACTGATGCCCACAAGCGCCGCCTTGTGGCCGTGGCGAGCGTAGAAGGCCGCGGTGCTGACGGTGAACTGCCCGTGCAGGGTATGCACGAGCGGCGTGTCGAGCCGATCCGCCATCGCTAGCGCCGTGAAGCCGCAGTGGTCGTGAACGACGTCGAAGCGCCGGTTCTCGGCGGCGAGCTCGATCTCCTCGAACGCCCGCGCGACGTGGTCGACCTCGTACAGCGAACGCTCGATCTCCTCGGGGTGGGCCTCCTCGAGCAGGGGCACCACCTGCGCGCTCGACCGTGATCCCGGAGCGCAGAAGAGCGTCACCGCGTGCCCACGCCGGACGAGGGCCTCCGTGAGCACGCCAACCACCGACTCCACGCCCCCGTACCCAGGCGGGGGTACGGGTATCCAGGGCGGAGCGAGCATCGCGACACGCAGCGGCGCCCCAGCCGACCGGGAAGGCCTCGCGTCGGCGGGACGCGTCGGGGAGGCTCCTGCGGACCAGTGGCGCGGCCTGCGACCAGGCCCTACGGCGACGACATTCACGTGCGCTCCTCACAAGCCTCTCAGGGGCTGCGGCCGCGGGGCAGAGAGGTCAGAAAGGTCCCGGGCGAACGCACAATCGCTGACCCGCGAGGGCACGATGGACGTCTCCACCGTAACAGCCGGGCGGCACCGCCACGGCGCCGTCCCAGGGCTGCTACTGCTCGGTCTCAGCGGTGGCGCCGGCCGCAACCACGTCGCGGGGACGTGCGCCATTGAAGAGCGCCAGCGCACGCGCGGCGACAAGCTCAGGTAGCTCCTCGGCGATGAAATGGCCGGAATCGTCGCGCAGCTCGACGCTCATGTCGTCGGCGAACGCCTGCCAGTCGCCCAGGTGGCGGTAGTCGATCGCGATGTCGCGCTTGCCATGTAGGAGAACGGTTGGCACGGTCGAGCGCCGGCCTCGATAACGGCCAGCCGCGAAGGGCGCGAGCTCGCGCAGCAGGAACGTCCGGTACAGCTGTGTCGAGGCCGCGGCGCGCGCCGGCTCGCGCAGGACCGTGCTGAAGCAGGCGAGGACCTCGGGATCCCATGCGTCGGGATGGACAGCGCCGGTGGTGATCAGACGCCGAACGAAATCGCTGCGGCGGATCAGGGCCTGCCCCACTCCCGGCGTGGCGATCGCCACCTGGTACCACAGCCGCCACAGGCCGAGCGTCGCGCCCAGCGACGGCCGCTCCTGCGACCACGGCGTCACGATGTTCAGCGCCAGGTAGCTGTTGATGCGCTCGGGCCACTCGATGCACATCAGGAAGCCGATCCATGCGCCCCAGTCGTGCGCGAGCAGATCGACCCGCTCCAACTCGAGCGCATCGAGCACGCCGAGCACGTCGCGGGCGAGCTCCTCCTTGCCGTAGGCGCCACTCGGCGCGTCGCTCCAGCCGAACCCGCGCAGGTCCAGGCAGATGACCCGCCGCCGCGGGGCGAGCAGCGGGATCACTGACCGCCAGACGAGCCAGTGCTGCGGCCACCCGTGCACGAGCAAGACCGGCGGCTCGGCTCCGACCGACTCCCCTCCGGCTTCGGCCACGTGAAAGCGGATCCCGTTGGCCTCGACCTGCCGGTGGGTGACCCCGGGGACGTGCGGCATCGGAGTCCCGGTAGACGCCATCGACATCGCGCGGCCTACCGGGCCGAGCCGACGGCGCTTGGCGTCGCGACGTCGCCAGCGGCGACCCCAGTGGCATCGATGTCGCCAGTGGCGACCTCGGTGCCAGCGGCGACCCTGGCAGCGGCAGCTCCGCTAGCAGCGACAGCCCCGCTGGTAGCAACAGCCCCGCTGGCAGCGAGGGACCCGCTGGCAGCTACAGCCCCGCCGGCGCCGCCGCCAAGGGCGCGCCTGCGCGTGACGATCACGCGTGCGCCGCGCGCGGGGACGAGCGTGATGTGGTGGACCTTGGCGCGCTCGGAGCGGGCGCGCGGGACGCGCAGCTCGACGCGCTCGAGCACGGTGCCCAGGATCGCCTTCATCTCCATCATCGCGAAGCTCGCGCCGATGCAGCGCCGGGTGCCGCCGCCGAAGGGAATGAACGTATACGGCGGGGCGCCGCCTTGCAGGAACCGCTCGGGCCGGAAGGCGTCGGGGTCGGTGAACGCCGCGGAGCCCTGTACGAGCACGATCGAGGGCATCACGATCGCACCGGCCGGCAGCAGCCGTCCGGCGACTTCGGCCGGGGCGGTGAGCTTGCGCCAGACGGCGTCGATCACGGGTCGCACGCGCAGGGTCTCGTTGAGAACGGCGTCCAGATAGGCCTCCTGCTCGTCGTCGAGGAGCTCCTGCTGCAGGCGCGCAAGCGCGGCGGGGTGGCGCAGCAGCCGCTCGAAGCACCACGCGAGCGCGGTCGTCGTGGTCTCGTGCCCGGCGACGAGCAGCGTGATCAGGTGGTCGCGCAGCTCTTCGTCGGAGAGCGCCTGGCCGTCCTCGTCGCGTGCCGCGATCAGCAGTGCGAGCACGTCTTCGTGGCCGTCGGGGTCGGCGCGGTGCGCCGCGATCTCCTCGTAGAGCAGCCGATCGACGTCCGGCAGGATGCGCAGTGTGGTGAAGGGGCGCACGAAGCGGTGCGCGAGCAGCTTCGGGTAGGTCCAGGTGCCCCACATCTCCAGCAGGCCGACGCGCGTCAGTCGCGCCAGCAGCGTGCGCAGACGCTGCAGGCGCCGCTCGTCGCTGACGCCGATGACGGCACGCAGGATGACCTCGAGCGTGATCGCCTGCATGCGCGGGCGCAGCGCGAGCTCCTCCCCCACCGGCCAGCGCTCCACCTCGGCGGCGGTGATCGCGGCGATGCGCTCGCGGTAGGCGCGCACGGCGTCGCCGTGAAACGGGGCGGTCAGCATCCGCCGGTGGCGCAGGTGGCGCTCCCCGTCGAGCAGCAGCAGCGAGTGGCGGCCGAGCATCGGGCCCATCACGGCGTTGGCCTCCCCGGCGTGCAGGACGTCGTTGTCGCCGGTAAAGATCTCCCTGATCGTCTCGGGCCGGGTGATCACTACGACATCGCCGATGCCGAGCGGGCGCAGCGTGAAGGTGTCGCCGTGGCGGCGCTGGCAGTAGCGCGAGAGGGCACCCGGCTGGGTGGCCCAGAGCGCGGTTTGCAACAGACGCGGCCAGCGCGGACCCGGAGGCAGACTCGGGACGGCGGGCGTGTCGGATCTCACGTCGGCCATTCCCACAGATTGACGATTCGACGCGGTCCGCGCAACCCGGTCACTTTCGCATGGACGCGACGGTACGGTCTCGAGAAAATAAACTCACCTCTCCCCCAGCAGCGAAAGTATCGCGACCGGTCCCTACCCGCACCAAGCGCCGCTAACGTCCGTCAGGAGTCCAGATGCCCAAACCGCGCACTCGCAACCCCGCAGCCTCCGACCCGCGACGGGACGGTACAGGCGCACCCGGGCCCTCCAGTGGGGCACCCGAGCCCTCCAGTGGTCTCCCTGCGATCGACGAGCACTCCAAGATCGCGCGCCTGGCGCACTTCGTGTTGGCGCACCGCCGGCTGGTGATGGTCACGTGGCTGGTCGTGTTCCTGGCGGGGGCGGCGGGCGCCTCGCACGTCTCCAAGCGCCTGTCGGTCGACTTCTCGCTTCCGGGCCAGCCGGGCTACGAGACGGCGAAGAAGATCACGCACCTCTATGGCAACGGCGGCCAGGAGCCGCCATCGATCGCGGTGATCACGGCTCCTCCGGGCCACACGGTCAACGGCGAGCAGGGACAGATCGTGGCGGCGTTGCAACGGGTGCAAGCAAGCGCCCCGTACGTTCGCGTGGTCGACTTCGCAAACACGGGCGACCCGCGGATGGTCACAAGGGACGGCCGAACGACGTACGCCTTCCTGTTCACGCCGCTGGAGCGGACGTTCGGCGCACCCAAGATCCCCCAGCGCGCGGAGCAGATCCTGGCGGCATCGCTCTCACCGGGAACGCGCGTGAATCTGACGGGTCTGCTGCAGCTCTCCAACAGCGAAGAATCGGGTAGCGGGCCGGGTGTCTTCCTGGAGACCGTCTTCGGAGGCCTGGGGGCGCTGGCGGTGCTGGCGTTCGTGTTCGCGTCGCTGCTGGCGTTCGTACCGCTGCTGATCGCGGCGGTGGCGATCCTCACGACGCTGCTCGTGATCCTGGGCTTGACCTTCATCGCGGACGTGTCCTTCATCGTGCAGTTCCTGGTCTCGCTGGTCGGGCTGGGCGTGGCGATCGACTACTCGCTGCTGATCGTGACGCGCTGGCGCGAGGAGCGGGCGCATGGGCGCGAGAACCACGAGGCGGTGGTGGCAGCGATGGCGACGGCGGGCCGGGCGGTGGTGCTCTCGGGCCTGACGGTGGCGATCGGCCTGATCGCGCTGGTGGTGCTGCCGGTCCCGGGACTGCGCTCGGTTGGCTACGGCGGCATGCTGATCCCGCTGGTCTCGACGCTCGTGGCGCTGACGCTGCTGCCGGCGATGCTCGGCGGCATCGGCCCGCGAGTCGACTGGCCGCGGATCCGCCACGAGGATCAGGCGAGCCGCGGGTGGACGGCCTGGACGAGATCGATCGTGCGCCACCGGGTCCTGGCGGCGGTCGCCGCGACCGGGGTGCTGGCGCTGCTGATCGTGCCGCTCTTCAGCCTCACGACGGGCGAAACGAGCGCGAGCGCGCAGGCGCGCTCGGGACCGGCGCACGCCGCATACGAACGGCTGCGCGCGGGTGGCGTGGCGAGTGGCGTGCTCACCCCGCTGGAAGTGCTGACAGACGCTGCGCAGGCGGACGCGGTGCGCGCCCGGCTCGCGGCGATCCCGGGCATCGCGGACGCGGTGCGCTCGACCGACGTCGACAGCAACCACGCGGAAACGACCGTGATCGTGGGGATCCCGCGCGAGGAGACCGTGAACTCCACGACGCTTGGCTCGGTGCGCGCGGCGCGTGAGAGCCTGGAAGGCAGCCCCGGGGTGATCGGGATCACGGGCGAGGGCCCAACCGAGCTCGACTACCAGCACGCGGTCTTCGGCAACTTCCCGCTGATGTTCGCGATCATTGCGCTGCTCACGATCGCGCTGCTCGCGCGGGCGTTCCGCTCGGTCGTGCTGGCGGTCAAGGCGGTCGCGCTCAACCTCATCTCGATGGCGGCTGCGTTCGGCCTGATGACGTGGTTCTGGCAGGAAGGCCACGGCTCGCAGGTGATCTTCGGGATTCCCGCCACCGGGGCGATCACGTTCTGGGTGCCGATCCTGGTGTTCGCGTTCCTGTTCGGACTCTCGATGGACTACGAGGTCTTCATCCTCGCGCGGGTGCGCGAAGAGTACGACCGTACGGGCTCGACCGACCAGGCGGTCATTACCGGCCTGGGTCGCACGGGGCGCCTGGTGACGAGCGCGGCGCTGATCCTGTTCCTGGCGTTTGCGTCACTGGCCTCGGCGCCGAACACCGACATCAAGGTGCTGGCGACGGGCCTCGGCGCCGGCATTCTGCTCGACGCGACGGTCGTGCGGGCGCTGCTGCTACCCGCGCTGGTCTCGCTGCTGGGCGACTTGAACTGGTGGTTCCCCGCTCCCGTGGCCCGGCTGTTGCGCGTCCCGGCAAGGGCGCCGGACAGCGGGCTAGGCGGGACCCCCGACGAGCTCGAGCAGCGGCTCGCAGAGAGCGGGCGGGGCGACGAGGATCCCCCAGGGGAGGTCCTCGCGCACCGGTAGCTCGACCACCTGTAGCCCGGCGGATTCGCAGAGCAGCGTTCCGGCAGCGATGTCCCAGGGCTTGACGGTGCGCTCGAAGTAGGCGTCGTAGCGGCCGGCCGCGGTCCAGGCGAGGTCGAGCGCGGCGCTGCCGCAGCGGCGGATGTCGCGCACGCACGGGAGCGCGCGGGCGAGCACCTTGCCCTGGGCGGCGCGTATGCGTGCGTCGTAGGCAAAGCCGGTGGCGAGCATCGCGGTCGCGAGCTCGCCGCAGCGGGAGCCCTCCAGCGTCCGTGTCGAGAAAGGCTGCGGCCAGTTGGCAGGGCGGGACGGGTCGAGCGGCGATCGGCGCTCGGGCGCCTCCAGGGTCGCGGCGCCCCCGCGAGTGGCGGTGAAGAGCTCTTCGCGGATTGGGTCGTAGACGGCGCCGGCCAGCGAGCCATGCTCGTCCTGGACGGCGACGCTGACAGACCACTGGGGAATCCCGAACAGGAAGTTGACGGTCCCGTCGAGCGGATCGACGACCCACCGCAGCCCGCTACTTCCGATCCGCTCACCGCTCTCCTCTCCCAAAAACCCGTCCTCGGGCCGGCGCAGCTCGAGCCCTTCGCGGATCACCCGCTCGGCGAGGTGGTCGGCCTCGCTGACGAGATCGGTGGGGGTGCTCTTGCTATCGACGTTGCCTGAGCCGTGGACGAGCTTGTCCAGCAGCAGATCGCCGGCCATGGTCGTTTGGCTACTGGCAAGCCGGAGCAGCTCCTCAGGCGAGTCCCCCACCCGGTCGTCGTACTCGGCAAGCTCCTCCGCCGCCGAGCCGTGCGCCGGCGGATCGGTCTGCGGGGGCTCCCCGCCGGCCCCGGGCTCGCCTACGGGCGGCTCGCTCACGCGAAGCCCGGCGGGCGCTGCGCGGCCCACGGGCGCGCGGCCTCGATCTGAGCCGACAGCGACAGCAGCGTGACCTCGTCGTGCGGCCGGCCGACCAGCTGCACGCCGATTGGCACTCCCTCCTCGGTGACCCCGGCAGGCAGCGAGGCCGCCGGCTGACCGGTCGCGTTCCAGATGCCCAGGAAGGGGACGACCCGTGTGCAGCCGTTGATCGTCCACAGCGCCCCGCGGCCCTCGTATTCGCCGATGCGCAGCGCCGGGCGTGCCAGTGTGGGCGTCAGCAGCACGTCGCAGTCCTCGAACACGCGCCCGACACGCGCGGCCAGCGCCGGTTCGGAGGCGAGCGCGCGCGCCACGCCGCCCTCGCCCACGATCCGTCCGAGGCCCACTATCTGCCGGGTACGGCGCTCCATGCGCTGCACGTTGCCGAGCTCCTGCGCGGATCCGTAGGCGCCGCGCAGGTAGCGAGCGAGGAGGTGCGGGCCTAGCCACGGCGGGTAGTCGGGGTCGCGCTCGCACACCTCGTGGCCGAGCGAGCGCAACAGCTCCGCGGTCTGGTCTACCACGTCAATGACGCGCGCGTCGACCGGCTGGGGCAGGATCGGCTTGGTCGAGACCGCGATCCGCAGGCGCCCGGGCGCGCGGGCGGCGGCCGCGCGGAAGGTACCCGCGGCGGGCGCGGACTGCGCGGTCGCGTCGAGGAACAGCGCCGCGTCGGCGACCGTGTGGGTCAGCGGCCCGTACACCGCGAGGCCGTACCAGCCGTGGCGGGCGCCGCCGTCGTGAGGCGCGATCGAGATGCGGTCGCGCTGGGGCTTGATGCCGAACAGCCCGCAGAAGCTCGAGGGGATGCGGATCGAGCCCAGGCCGTCCGAGCCCAGCGCGGCGCCCGCCAGGCCGGCGGCGACAGCGGCCCCGGACCCGCCGCTGGAACCGCCCGGCGTGTACTGCGTGTTCCACGGGTTGCGCGCGGCCCCGAACGTGGGCGTCTCGGTGAAGGGCCAGAGCGCCAGCTCGGGCACGTTGGTCTTGCCGATCACGATCGCCCCCGCGGCGCGCAGGCGGCGGACGACCTCGGAGTCCGCGGCCGCGGGATGCTCGACCGCACGCGTCCCGAACGTCGTCAGCTCGCCGGCGACGTCGGCGTCTTCCTTGATCGCGATCGGGACGCCGAGCAAGGGGCGCTGCTCGATCTGGGAGGGATCGCCCGTCCCGCGGCGCGCGTCGGCCTGGTCGGCCTCCAGCCGCGCGCGTTCGGCGAACACCACGCGGAAGCAGTTCAGCTGGGGGTCCAGGCGCGCGATGCGCTCCAGGTAGACCTCGACCAGGTCGCGCGAGGAGAGCTCGCCGGAGGCGATCAGCTCGGCTTGGCGGGCGATGCCGGCGTAGGCGAGATCGACGACGTCCATCGCTGGAGCCTATCTCGTGCGGAGCGACGGCCTTTGCGTGACCGCCGCTCAGCTGGCCGCGACACACGGGATGGCAGCCAGGCGGCCGCCACGGTCAGACCTGTGGGTCAGACCGGCGTGACGGGGTTGCGCTTGGCGGGCCAGTCGCGCCGCTTGCCGGCGGCCAGCGCGAAGCGGCGAATCAGCTCGCCGCGCAGATCGGAGGGCTGTACGACGGCGTCGACGACGAGCTCGGAGGCGAGGTGCAGGATGTCGATGTCGGCGGCGTACTCGCGGCGCAGGCGCTCGGTCTCGGCGGCGCGCTCGGCCTCGTCCGCGATCGCCTGCAGCTGGTTGTAGTAGACGGCGTTGATCGCGGCCTGCGGGCCCATCACGGCGATCGAGGCGCTCGGCAGCGCCAGGCAGCAGTCGGGGTCGAAGGCGGGGCCGGCCATCGCGTAGAGCCCGGCGCCGTAGGCCTTGCGCACGACCACGGAGAGCTTGGGGACGGTCGCTTCGGAGACGGCGCTGATCATCTTCGCGCCGTGGCGGATGATCCCCTGGCGCTCGACCTGGGTGCCGATCATGAAGCCGGGGACGTCGGCGAGGAACAGCAGCGGGACGTTGAACGCGTTGCAGGTCCAGATGAAGCGTGCGGCCTTGTCGGCGGAATCGCCGAACAGCACGCCGCCCTTGACCTTGGGCTGGTTGGCGACGATCCCGACGGCGCGACCGTCGAGGCGCGCGAAGCCGACGAGCAGCTCCTTGGCCCAGCGCGCGTGGATCTCCATGAACGAGCCGTCGTCGAGCAGCGCGTCGAGCAGCAGCCTCATGTCGAACGGCTTGTTCTCGTCGGCCGGGATGATCTCGCCAAGCGGGGTCGCTGAGGCGGGCCCGGCGGGTGCCACTGCAGGGGGGTCCTGCTCCCAGGAGCCCGGCAGGTAGGAGAGATAGCGCGCGGCGGCGTCGATCCCCTCCTCGTCGCTCTTGACCAGCCAGTGCCCGCAGCCGCTGACGCCGGTGTGCATCCGCGCGCCGCCCATCTCCTCCAGGGTGACGTCCTCGCCGATCACCATCTGGGCCATGCGCGGCGAGCCGAGATACATCGAGGCGTTGCCGTCGCGCATGATCACGATGTCGCAGAACGCGGGGATGTAGGCGCCGCCGGCGGCGGAGGGCCCGAACAGCACGCACACCTGCGGCACGAGCCCGGAGAGCTTGACCTGGTTGTGGAAGATCCGCCCGGCGCCGCGGCGGCCGGGGAACATCTGCACCTGGTCGGTGATGCGCGCGCCGGCGGAGTCGACGAGGTAGACCATCGGGACGCGCAGCTCCAGCGCGCGCTCCTGGATGCGCAGGATCTTCTCGACGGTCTTCGGGCCCCAGGAGCCGGCCTTGACGGTGGGATCGTTGGCCATCAGCGCTACCGCGCGCCCACCGATCCGCCCGAGCCCGGTCACGACGCCGTCGGCGCCGAGACCATCCTCCTGCCAGTTGGCCAGCAGCGCCTCCTCGGCGAAGGAGTCGGGGTCCAGCAGCCGCGCGACGCGCTCGCGGACCGGCAGCTTGCCCTGCTCGCGGGCCTTCTCGCGATGGCGCTCGGGCCCGCCCTCGAGGGCGCGCAGCGTGGCCTCGGGGTGTGTCACCGGGGCAGGCCGCGCTGCCAGTGGCGGCGACGCCCGCGCGTGAGCTGACGTTCGTGGCGGGCCTGCAGTCGCGCTTCGACGGCCTCCAGGTCCGACGCCGGTCCGAACAGGCCCCAACCATCGCGCACCAGCGGCAGCAGGGTGATGCCGATCACCCAGCCCGGCCAGAAGCTCCCGGCCGGGCCGCTGGCCAGCCAGATGCCGACGCTCAGCGCCGCGACGCCGATCGAGCCGCCGGCCTCCTGCACCAGGCGACGACGCAAGCGCGCCTTGCGCTTGCTCAGCGCGAGCTTGACCGTGGCGGAGCTGACCGGCAGGTCGGCCCGCAGCGCGTCGAGGTCGGCGCGCGTGGATGCCCGGTAGGCGCCGCCGATGCGCTCCTCCAGCTCCTCGGAGGTGAGCCGGCCGGCGAGCGCGTGCTCGCGCAGCTCCTCGACCGTCTGCTCACGCTCGTCGTCCGCTACGCGCAGCTTCGAGAGGTCGCTCATACCAAGAGATTACTCGCCATCTCGTGGTACGTTCAAGCTATGCGCCGCCAGGTTGCCCGACTGATCGCGGCCGCGCTGCTGCTGGTGGCTGGATCGTTGCTGATTGCCCCCAGCCGTGGGGGCTGGGAAGCTCAGGCCGCGACACCCGGTGGGGATGTCTCGATAACACGGCACGCCGGCGCCGGCGCGACGCCGGAAATCGCATTGCCGCTGAGCCTGCCGGGCCCCGGTGCGCAGATCGCGATGCCGCCGGTCGGTCTATCGCTGGAGTACTCCACGATGGCCCAGGACCTCGGCACAGGTGCCTGCCCGCCCGCGGCGCTGACCGCCGAGCTGCACCGCCTCGGATCCCCGCCGCTGGCACTGTCCGGTGAGAGCCAGGATCTGACGGTTCCAGCGGAAGCGGTGCCGAACCCGCCGTCGTGGGAAACCGCGACGCTCTACCCTCTGCCGGCGCCCTTCTGGGGGCAGCTGCACTGCCTGCTGGTCGGCGCAGGCGATCCGCTGGATGCGGGGCTCAACCTCCGCAAGGGCCTGCCCGCGTGGGCGACGCTGATGGCCGCCGGCGCCGCGAGCGCGGCCACGAACGGCCTTGAATTCTCGCTCGGCAACGAGCCGGACCTCTACTCGCTGCACAACTACGCGTCGCTCACCGAGGCCCTGCCCAACGCGGAAGCGACCGCGGTGGGCCTCTATCTGCAGCTCGCCGGCGCCCTGCAGCCGACGATCGGCGCGGCGCCCGTGATTGGACCGGAACTGGCGCGGCCCGCGAGCTGGCGGCGAGCGCTGCCGCGGATCATCGCGCAGCTGCACGAGCGAACGGTCGGCGTGCACCTCTACCCGCTCTCGGCCTGCGAGGGCCCGGGCGCGGTCACGATCCCGCGGCTCCTCGGCTCGGGCGCGGCCGACGCGCCGCGCAACCTCGCGTGGGTCGTCGCGGACGCGGACGCCGCCCACGTCCCGGCCGTCATCAGCGAGGCCAACTCCGCCTCCTGCGGCGGCGAGGCGGGCGTCTCGGATAGCCCGGCGGCGGCGGTCTGGGCGGTGCGCTTCGTCTTGGACGCGCTGAGCACGGGCTTCCGCGAGGTGCGCTTTCACTTCAGCGACGGCCCCTACGACCCGTTTGTCGTCCGCGGCGATCAGGTGATCGATCGGCCGCTGGAGAGCGCGCTGGTGGCGCTCAACCAGTGGCTGCCGGTCGGCGCTTCGATCCAGACCCTCCAGCACGTGCGCGGGCTCGTCGCGACGGCGATCGCCGCGAACCCGAGCGCCCCGCAGCCGAGCGGCGGGGGCGCGAGCGCCTCGCAGGCGGGTACTCCTCAGCTGATCCTCGACAACGAGAGCACCAAGCCCCAGAGGGTCGTGCTGCGGGGGGCGAGCACTGTGCAGGTCCAGCTGTTCAACGCCAGTCGCGCGGGACTTCAGACGGCGCAGTTGAGCTCCGCGCACGATCGCATCAAGCTGACCGTCGCTGCCAACAGCGTGCTGGCCGTCCTGCCCTAGGACCACCCGCGCCGCGCCCGGCAGGCGAGGCATGGAGGCCTCGCCCCCACCGCGCGCGGGCAGGGGGCAGGCCCGCGCGGACGATCCCGACCCCTACAACGCGGCGTTCGGCTGCGGCTCCTGCCCGGAGTAGTCGTAGAAGCCCATTCCGGACTTACGGCCGAACCACCCGGCGGCGAGCATCTTGCGCAGCGTCGGCGGCTGGGAGAAGCGGCGCTCGCGGAACTCCTCGAAGAGCACGTCGCAGATCGAGCCGAGCGTGTCCAGCCCGACGAAGTCGGCGAGCGTCAGCGGCCCCATCGGGTGCCCGGCGCCGGCCTTCATCGCGTCGTCGATCTCCGCGATCGAGCCGACCTGCTCTTCGTGAGCGCGCATCGCGTCGAGCATGTACGGGACCAGCAGCCGGTTGACGATGAACCCGGCTTTGTCGCGCGTCGGGATCGCGAGCTTGCCCTCCGAGCGGATGAACTCCAGGGCCGTGTCGAAGGTCTCCTGCGAGGTCGTCACGCAGCGCACGACCTCGACCAGCTTCATGACCTGCGCGGGGTTGAAGTAGTGCACCCCCACGAACTGCTGCGCGCGGCTGGTCACGGCGGCCTGGTCGATCACGGCCAGCGAGGAGGTGTTCGTCGCAAAGATCGCCTCGGGCTTGACGATCGTGTCGAGCTCGCGCCACATCGCGAGCTTTAGTTCAAGGCTCTCGGTAATCGCCTCGATCACGAGATCGCAGCCGGCCAAGTCACCGTAGTCGACGGTGCCCCTGATGCGAGCGCGCACCGCGCCGGCGTCCTCCTGGGAGCTCTTGCCCTTCTCGACGGCACGCGCGAGCTGCTTCTCGATCTTGCCGACGCCCTGCGCGAGGGTCGTCTCGTCGACCTCGCGCAGCACGACCTCGTGGCCGGCTTGCGCCGCGACTTGCGCGATGCCGTGGCCCATCAGTCCGGCGCCCAGCACTCCCACCTGCTTGATCTGTTGCGCCATGTCGCGTCTCCTTGCCCCTCTGGTCAAAGTTTGGTGTCGGATTCGGGCAGGCAGCCTAGTCGATACATGGGGTGTCGTTTGGGATCGTCCGCGCGAGCGGGCGCGATCGCCGGGGCCGCGGGCGCTCGGCTTCCTGCCTCGCGTCGGCGCGTCTGACGCCGACGGCGGCGCGCGCGGGACCGCCACAAGAAAATTCTGAAGGCAGGGAAGGTTCCGAGCCCGGCGGAGTCGGTCCTTTAATAGCCCCGAACAGAGGAGATGCTGCCATGCTCAGCCGAAGGCGCCTGTCCACCACGATCGCCGTCGCGTTTGCCTGCGCGGCGCTCGCGCCGGGGGTGGCCTCGGCGTTCGACCAGCCGTTCATCGGGCAGTTCCACACGATCACCTCGCTCGGCAGCACCGTGCCGGCCAACGGCGACGTGAACCCCTACGGGGTCGCGGTCGTCCCCCGCAGCGCCGGGGCGCTCGTACGCGGGAACACGCTGATCAGCAACTTCAACGACGCCGAAAACCGGCAGGGCACCGGCACGACGATCGTCCAGATGACCCCCGCCGGCAGCCTCTCGCTGTTCGCGCAGATCAAGGAATCCGCGCTCCCCGGCCCATGCCCGGGCGGTGTCGGCCTGACGACCGCGCTCGCGATCCTGCCGGACGGGTTCGTCGTCGTCGGCAGCCTGCCCACGAGCAACGGCGAAGCCGCGACCGCGCAGGCCGGCTGCCTGATCGTCCTGGACAACGAAGGCCATGTCGTGCAGACCATCTCCGGACCCCCGATCAACGGCCCCTGGGACATGACCTCTGTCAGTCGCGGCGACGACGCGACGCTGTTCGTGACCAACGTCCTCAACGGCACCGTCGCCTCCGGCGAAACCCCGACCGACGGCGGCACCGTGGTGCGCATCCGCCTGCACATCGGCGACGGCCGGCGGCACGGGCCGCGCGTGCGCGCGATCGACACGATCGCGACGGGCTTCCCCGAGCGCACCGACCCCGCCGCGCTAGTCGTGGGCCCGACCGGCGTCGGACTCGGCGAAGAAGGGACGCTGTACGTCGCCGACACTCAGGGCAACCGCATCGCCGCCGTCCCCGGCGCCCTGTACCGGCAGGAACCGCTGGGCGCCGGCGGGATCACGATCGCCACCGGTGGCTACCTCAACAACCCGCTCGGGCTCACCGTCACACCGAACGGGGACATCCTCACGGCCAACGCCAACGACGGGAACCTCGTCGAGACGACCCCGGTCGGCGCCGAGTTCCAGCCGCTCGACACCGGCGCCGGCGAAGGCGGGCTGTTCGGGCTCGCCGTGGCCCCCCACGGCCAGGGCGTCCTCTTCGTCAACGACGCCGAGAACACGCTGGAGGTGCTGCACTGAATCGGCCACGCCCGTGAGGGACGGCCGCGACCCGCGAGCGCCTCGCCAGGCGCTCGCGGCGTGACCGGTCCTCCGCCCAGAGCGGCATGACCGACCCTCCGCCCAGACCGGCTTGACCGGCCCTCCACCCAGACCGGCGTGACCGGCCCTCCACCCAGACGCATCGCACCTCGCTACCGCTTACTCCTCTTCCTCTTCGCCGAGGGGTACTTCTTTCTGGCGCGTGCCTGGCACTTGGCCCGCTGTTGCTTGGGCTGGCGTTTGCATGCCTTGAGCGCGGCGGCGAGCTTCTGTGTGCTCGTCAGGCCCCTCGTGGTTGTCGTGGGTCCGTTTGCTTCGGCTGGGAAGGAGAGCGTGGGTGTCGCGATCAGGGGTGTCGCGGCGGGGACCGTGAGGACGTCCAGGACGGTTGAGGGGTTGGGGGGGCCGGCGGTCGTGAAGGTCGCGTCGGCGCTGTGCGTGGTGCCGTCGGTGTTGGTCGCGAACAGCCGGTAGTGATATGTCGTGCCCGGTTGGAGGCCTTCGACGGTTTGGGTGATCGTCTGCGGGCCGGTGAGGCCTGCTTCGGCGGAGCCGACGAGGTATGCCTGGGAGTAGTTGGCGTCGATCCCGAGGTCGAAGCCGTAGCCGCTCGAGTGCTCACCCTCCGTGTCGACTGTGCCGGAGAGCTTCGCGGTGCTCTGCGTAACTTCGCTCACGCCGCCCGTCGTGAGCGCCGGCGGTACTGGCGCAGTGGTCGTGAACGTCTCGTCGGGGCCGGTGATGGTTCCCGCCTTGTTGGTCGCTACTACCGCGTAGTGGTAGGTCGTGCCTGGCTGCAACCCTTCGATCGGCTCGCTGAGGCTCTCGTCGCCGAAGCCCGGGCCGGCTTCCCGTTCGGGGCCGGTCGACCCGTAGCTGCTCGTCGGGCCGTAGATGAAGTGGTAGAACGTCGGCGCGTTCTCGGGGTTGATCGTCGCGGAGAGCAGCATGCTGGTGTGGGTTAGACTCGACGCGGACGGTGGCAGATCATCGACGGCTGCAACGACCGCGGGTGTCGTGAATGTGCTGTCCGGACCATGGCTTTGCCCGTTCGTGTTAGAGGCATCGAGCCGGTAGCGGTAGAGGGTGTTCGGCACAAGCCCGGTCAGAGCGCCGGTGACTGCACAGGTACCGGAGGATGTCGTACAGGACGCGGGCGACGCCGCGGCGCTGGCGCCATAGGCGGTGCTGGTGCCGTATTCGAACTGGATGGCGCTCGCGTCAGGGCCACCGGCAGTCCCCACTGTGCCGTTCAGCGTCACACTGGTGCCCTGCAGCGCGGAGAACGGGGTGACGCTCACATCCGGGACGACCTCCGGCTCGTAGATATCGACCTCTTTATTGGCCGGATCGGAGAGGTATAGCTGGTTCTTCCCGGTGGCCGCGGCCGAGCCCGTCGCAGCCAGCCCGAGCGAGCCATCTCCAAACGTCGAGAAGCTACCGACCTGCACACCGGCCGAGTCCAGCTCACTGACCATCGACCCTTCATCTATATAGACATCGTTGCTGACAGGATCCACTCCAAACCCCCCCTCGCCGTACGCGACCGCGACTCCTTCGTTGGATTCGGCGAACTGCGCATCCGAGACTCGCGTTATGTCTGACAAGGCCGAGCTATGAATGTAGACATCCCCGCTAGAATCCACAGCCAGATTGCACGGAACATAGACAGCATGAGATCCGTCGACTGCCACTAGATCGTCACCTGTCACAGGATTGGCGTGCGGGACGAACTTTCCGGCCCCGAACTCACCAAACCCGAGCAAGGACGCGGCGTACACGTCGCCGTTGGGCGCCACCGTCACTCCACAGCTGTTAAAATGTTCGCCTATCGAGCCGAGCCACGTACCGTCCGAGCCAAAGATTTCAACTCCGCCATATAGAGAATTAGTGACATAGATATCGCCGCTGGTAGGGCCGCCAGAGCTGTCCACGGCTACCTGCGTCGCCGCGCCGCCCCCGAGTGTGGGCTCGAACAAGAATGGTTCAGTTGGTGTTCCGGTCAACTGGTTGCCGCTCACGTAGGGCAGTCCCGATGCTGAGAAGCTAACGGGATCACCGGCGGAGTCGAACTTGTATACCGAATCGGTGCCAACGTCGACTACGTAGACATCACCAGTGGCTTGGTCGACCGCGACGCTCTCCGGTTCGGAGAAGACTGAGCCGGGGCCTGTGGGCCCAAATGAGCTACCAGAGTACTTGTGCGTGATTGCCGCGAGAGCCGGGGCACCCGCGCATAGCGGCACTACTCCGAGCACGCCGAGCATCACCAGCCCCGTCAAGGTGAGTCGTTGGATATGGAGCATTATTTCCTCCTCCCGGTGCGTGTGTGGTGGTGGCTGGCTTCTCGGGCTTTGCTTGCTTTCTTGGCTTTGGCTTTTTTGGTTTTTGTGCAGCCGGTGATGGTGATTTTGGTTGTTTGGTGGGTGCTGGCGCCGTTTTGTGCTTGGAAGGTGGTCGGCATCGTGAGGGTGGTTTTGCAGAGGTTGCCGTTGGCGGCGAGCGCGGAGTACTTGCCCTCTGGTAGGTAGAGCTCGAATGTGCCGACGGGAACGTCGGGGATCGTTTTGAATGTGCTGCTCGTGATCCCCTGCTTGCTGATGAACGTCGAGCCGACCAAGTCGACGCGGACACCGTAGCCCTGGAGGACGACGATCAGGCTGGGGAATGCTTCGCCGCCGTGGGAGACGAAGTACGCGGGGCCGCTTAGGGGGACGGGCAGGACGGGGGTGCTGGCCTTGACGATCCCGATCTGCGAAGCGGCGGGACACAACGCGGGGTTCGCTTCGAACGTTTTCGCGAGACACGCCTTCTGTAGCGTCGAGAGACGTGAGGGGAGCTGCTTGGGGAGTTCGACTTTGACCTGCGCGATATTCGCGTCATAGGGGCCCGCGGGGTAGCTGAGCTTGACGTCGAGGCTCGCACCGTTAGCTCTCGAGGTATGGGCGGAGGTCGAGGCGACGAGGTGCGGCTTGAATGCGAGTGCTGCGCAGTTGGTGACCTGGAACGGGGAGCCGACCGCGGCGCTCTGGCCTTGGCTACTTGAGAGCGTCGCGTTGATCTCTAGCTTGTTGCAGCTCGTTGGGTTGAACGTGAAGTCGGGCCGGTCGATCGTGACGTTGACGTGCTGGAGCTGCAAGGGGATGCCGTCGATGATCGTCGGCAGGGGGTCGGAGGTGATCGTCAATGCTGCTGTGGAGGGGTCGACGTTGATCGCGGCGCGCACGATCACGGTCCCTAGGTCAAACGGGCCCGCGACCGCGGGGTTCACGATCGATAGGCCGTAGGGTGCGCCCTTGTAGCCGGTCGTGATGTAGACCCTCCCCCCGGTCACGGTGTAGGGGTCCCCACCCAGCCCAGCGCTGACAACGGTATGCCCGATCAGGCTCTCTTCACCACACGTGCCTTGTGCGGCTTGGGGTTCGCCGCACAGCTTGACGGTCGAGAGGGTCCCTAGCAAGCCGGGTGGCATGTGGATCTGTAGCCCGCTCAATGTCTGGTCTTGGTCGGGGCGCGTCATCGTCAGCGTGAACGGGCTAAAGCCGCCCGCCTGGTTACTCGTCGTGCCCGCCGTGAAGGACGGCGCGAACGGCTGCGGATCAGCACACGGCGTGCCGTTGGGACCGGAGGTGATCGCAAACGTCGAGGACGGCGTCGCTGCTTGCTGCCCCGACCACGGTTCGATCGACGCCTGCGTCGTATACGCGCCACACAACGGTGGTGTTGAGAGCGGCGCGCGTGCGGACCCGAAGAAGTCGAGCTTCAGGTCTTCAAAGGGCAGCTGCGGCGTGTCCGAGAACGTCGAGACGAGCTGGCCCGTGACGGGGTCCGGGACGACCTGCCCCGCGATCTTCACAAGGACACCGGATACGGGGTCCTTCGCGACGATGTAGAGCGCGACGAGGCTCCCGAACGGGTTTTCGTCCTGCGCCCCCAAATACGCCTCGCCGACTAGCGGGTTGGGTAGCAGCGGCGTTTTGATTTCGACGGTCGCGACCTTCGAGGAATCCGGGCACGTCGGTTCGCTGCCATCATCCAACGCGATCCCCACGCTCGTGCACGACGACAGGCCGTCTGCTGCACCGGGGCTCAACGCGACACCCGCGGGCAACGTCACCGTCGTGTTCTTGACCTCCGACTCCCCCAGCGCAGAGGCCGCCAAGCTCTCTTCCTGGGGGACATGCACATCGACCCCTAGGCCTGTCGGGGTGCTCCCCGCCTGCCCGTCGGGTGAGACACTGATCCGCGGCCGGAAATCGAGGTGGTTACAGCCAGTCAACCCCGTCGGCGTACCAGCCTGGTCGTGCAGCGCGCTGCTTGCCGATGTGAAGGCCCCGGGGTCCTGCCAGGAGTCAGCGCCCAGCTTCATCACCGGCGGCCCCGTACACGACGTCGGCAACGTCAAGAACGGTGCGCCCACGTTGGCGCCCGGCACCGAAGCGGGGCAGTGCGGCGTCAGGCCGCCGTCGAGCAGCGCGCCGCCCTCATCCAGGCACTGCCAGCCACGTACCGCGTCATGGCTGGGGTCACCCGGGACACCCCAAAAACTGACCTGCGAGCGATCAAACCCAGCCTGCTGAGGAATATTACTCACCGTGACCGTCACACCGTAGTCCCCGCCGCTACGCACAGACGTATCGAGATACACCGGGATCGTGAACGTCGTAAACCCAAACCGCGCCGGCTCACCAACATCCGGCACCAGATTGAATATCGGCGATGAGAACACCTGGTTAGACCCGGCGGAGATCGTCGTCACGGCCACCCCGATCGCGGTATCCGCCGGACACTCATTCCCAGCACCAACAATCGACACGAACTGCTGGGCGGTACACTGCGGGATCACCGACGGGTTACCGATCAACCCCGGCGGCAATTCGAACTGGAGATCCTTCGCCTGCTGCTCAGGGATTGGTCCAAACGTGCCGGTTTTCACCGAACCGCCCAAGAATGGAATCGGGCCGAGCGACTGGTTGAGCTCAAGCGTCGTCGTCAACTGGTAAGGATGCGAGCCGGCCTGCGTATCGGGCGAGCCATCCTCGTTACTCGCCGCCAGATCGAAGCTATCGATCCCGAACCCCGCCGGCGTGCTACCCACAGCGAGCGTCCGCGCAGACGACACACCCGTGGCACCTCCCCCAGAGACACTCGCCTCATTCACAACAGCTTCGGGCGCATCGCTCGCGACATCCACACTCACGAATACCTGGATCGCATCATACGACGGGATCGCTTCCGAGGTGGTGCAGCTCTCCGAGGCGAGCGTACACGCCATTTCCGTATTGAACGCCAAGTTGTCCAGCTCGTCATAGAAAGTGCCGACGGTGCCCGTGATCGCCGTGACGGTCAACCCCGCCGGCACCGCGTCAGCGACGGTGATCTTGCTGCCATCGCTCGCCACGGCCCCGGTATTCACCGCCGTAACGATGATCTGCGCGGTACCCGAGCTATCGCCACGCGGGAGGACCTTTGGCGCGGCGACCGAGGAGACCGTCCATACCGGGCCCTGCGCAGACGCCGCCGCCGAGGACACACCAAGCGCGCAGCCGGCCGCCAGGAAAGGCACAAGAAAAGACGTCAATCGCTTACACATGGTTACTTTCTCCCCTTGCCGTTGCGCTTCCCGGAGCGCTTTGTGCTGTGGCCCTTCCCAGAGCGCCTTGGTCTCTTCGGACGCCGCTTGACCTTCTTATGCCGCTTTGCGGTCTGCTTCACGGCCTTCTTCGCGAGTGGCGCAGTCACCGTCGGTGGGGGGTTTTCCGCGCCGGAGAACGTGGCGCTCGCGGGCGGCCCAAACGTCTGCGGCTGCGGCGTAGGACCAGCCTTACACGCATCGCTACTCGCACACGCCGGCGGCACAGCCGGCGCGACCGCCGGACACGGCGCCCCCGCGCTACACACATGCGCGTCATACACATCGACACTGTGATCATAGTCCGCCGAGACCAGCTCATCAGTAGTCAAAAAGAACACATCGCCACCATCCGCACTCGCGTCGAGGAACGTCGACGCTTCACCACTCGTACCACTCGAGATCAACGACACACACCCACCAGCCACCCGGCAGCTACCAGCACCCCCAGGCTCGAACTCATACACATCCTGCACACCATTCGAATCGTGCGGAACCAAGGCATCACTACTATCGAAGAACACCCGCCCATCAGGCGAGAGCACCCGCGAGAAATAATCACCGTCACCAACCGCGAAGTCAGTCGCGCCTGGGATACTCGAACCCCCATCCGGCTGGCCGCCGCTCGGATCGCACGACACACACGTCAACCGCGCAGTAGCCGAGTCGTACTCATAGACCTCCTGGTCAGACAAGCCGCTGAGCGCATCCGTGTTGTCATACCCCGTCAGCCTTTCCGAGGACATGAACACCACAAACCGGCCATCGGGCGAAACCCTGGAGGGACCCTGGTAGCCAGGAAGGACAAACGCACCTGGCCCCTGCGAATCGGAGTAATTCAACAGACGCAGGCCTCCGGGTATCGAAGAGACGTCAGAGCCATCGCTACTCGGCCCCCCACTTTCAAGATCAGTACTCACACCCGTAGCGACATCGTACTCGAATAGATCGCCAGTCCCGTTAGTCGAATGGTAGCTAAAGACCTTGGAGCCATCGAGACTAGCCGTAACGAAGGTACCCCCAGGTACTGGAGTTGTTGTCTTATTTTCCATATCGCGCTCATAGATCGATCCGCTAGGAGCCGTTTGCCAGATAATGCGCGACCCATCCATCGAGACAGCATGCAGAGTTTCAGGAGCATCATTGAACGCATCGAACTGGCTACCCATCTCACCAGGGGCGGTCGTCCCGTCGGGCAACACGTTTACCTGCTGCAACCGGCCGCTCGACCACTCATACAAATTATTTGTGCCAAGGGGTATCGAGCCCCGCGAATAGGAGATCGCGCCAGGCGTCAGTGCTTCTGCGCTTTCGAAGACCACATGACTGAAATCTGGATCGGCTGCCATAAAGCCACCAATCCCTTCTGGGTGGGGCGCCAACGGCTGGTAGCCGCCAGTGCCGGTGTCACTCAGGTAGAGGTAACGGGTATTCGCTGGAACGGAAGGGGCTAGCGGTGTCCCGCCGTCCTGGAGCAGAACCCCTGCGTTAAGCTCCTGGGAGAATGCCTTGTATTCGGTGCCGGTCCCGAGCGGCAGGCCGGTTGAAGACACGTGCGGGGTGGAAATGTCCTGCGAGATCCAGTCACCATCGGCATCGACGGTCGAGAGGATCTGGCTGCCGTTGGCGTTGCCCTTCGGGTTCGCGAACGGAGAGTAGGCGAGGTAGGTGATCTTGCTGCCATTCGCGGCGGCCTGGACAAGCCCACCTCCGCTATAGCTTTCATACCCACCGATCAGCGCCCCCAGCTTGTTCGGGGGGGAGACCATCTCGTACTGGCGGCCATCGGGCAGCACCGGCGGGCTATTCGCGGCCTGCGTGGTGAACACTTGGTCAGGGCCAAAGGCCGCTTCGATGTGGTTGATAGCGACAACCCGATAGTGATAGGTCGTCTCCGGGGCGAGACCCGTAATCGTCTGGCTGGCGGTCTGCACGATGCCACTTGCGCCGAGATCCCCGTCAGGGACCGGTGCGCTCCTACCGTAGGAGCTGCTGGGTCCGTATTCGAAGTGGTAGGTCGTATCGGCACCATCGGGGTTGACCCGCGCCCGCACAGTCGCACTCGTGGATGAGACTTCCACGGCCGACTCACTCTCGACCGCCGGGGCGACTGATGCTACGAAGATCTCGATGCGTCGCTCGGCGGCATTATTGGCTACGTAGACATCGCCACTCGCGGGGCCGCCGCTGGACCCGTTGACCGCGACACCCGAGGAGCCGCTGAGCGCGCCGAACCTGTCGAGCAGCGCCCCGGCGGACGCGTACTGGGCGATTTCGCTGCCCTGATCGACATAGACATCGCCATTGGACAGGTCGACCGTAAGCGTCCTGCCGGAGGCAAGCGGCGTCCCGACCGCCGGCGCCAGCAACCCGAACTGCGTAGCTTCGTACTTCGTGACGGGACTATTGCCCCCTTCATTGGAGTCATCGGCGTAGAGCGCCCCGCTGGCATCTGCTGCGATGTTGCAGATCCCATAGATGCCTTCAAGCTGAGAGTCGAAGACGTCGTTTTCCGGGTTCGCGTCGATCGGCGTGTACTTATCGACGTGGCCACTGAAATAGCCGACATACACATTCCCAGCCATATCGACCGTCACGCCACACGGCTCCCCCCCACTCTGTGGGCTGGCGAGCGCGGGATTGACTTCCCCAATAAAAGTGCCGGCCGAGTCATAGATGCGAACCTGGCCGCCTTCCCCGTTAGCGACATAAATATCGCCTTTAGCAGGCCCCGCCGAGGAGCTATCGACCGCAATCTGGTTTTCAGCCTGGTTACCACCACCAACGCCTTCGATCGCATCGACCCCCAGCGCCGCAAACGACGCCGGTTCACCGGCCGCGTCGAACTTGTAGACCGCCCCCCCGAGCGCCCCGGAGTCATACACATATACATCGCCCGTAGCGTCATCTACCGCGACGCCCTGGATATTCACGAACGAGCCGGCGCCGATACCACCGGGGCCAAAGGAGTGGCCCAGATACACGTGTTCGGTGCCGGCCAACGCCGGCCCGGCGCCAAGCGCCAAGGCCGCGAGGGTGACCAGGACCACCAGGATCGAGCTACGAGCACTCATCGAACCGCCTCCTCAAGACAAGAGGGGACGACCCCTCGATTAGCTCCACAAAAGGGGCCCTGCAAACCGGCACCCAACTTCCATACCCAGGACACGCAGTCGCAGAGAACGCCACCAACCGCCCACCTACCGGCGATCCCCCGCGGCGCATCACGCTGCCTCGTCCTGGCGATGGGCGCTCAAACGCTGCGCGACCTGCTCACCCAGGGGTGTCAGCGTCCACGCGTTGGGCTCGCCCTTGACGCGCCCGTCACCCGCATTTGCCGCTAGACCCAAGCGCTCCAAGCGCGCGAGCAGCTTCGAGATCTGCCCCTGGTCGGAGACCCCCGCGCGATCCGCGACCGCACGATTGCTCACACCCGGCTGCTCGGCAATACACCCCAACACCCTGGCGGTGCGATAGGTCAGGCGCATCGGCAGCCCCTGCAACGGGTCGCCGTGCGCCGCCGCAAACACAGGCGGCGTGCGCGACACCACGGACCCCCGCGCGACCGGCGGGCGGGTCTGCTCACGACGCGCGGCAGCCGACCCCAGATATGGCAGCACGATCATGCCCATCAACTCACCCAACAGATCGACGAGCGGCCCGCACTCACGACGCAGCAGACGCTCGTGCAGGATCCCGAGCGTTGCGCCGACAAGGCCCTCCGCCGTCAGCGGAGTGCAACCAACCGCCCGCGAGCCCTCGCCACGACCCTCATCGAGCACGTTCGCCAGACGCTCGAGGATCTGCCGGCGGCGCTCGAGGACCCCCGGGCCGCCGCGCAATGCCTGTACGACACACACCCGCGCGAGCGCGGGCTCGCGATCGAAGAAAGAGAGAATCACCCACAGGCCACCCCGAACCCGTTCACGCCATGGACGACTACCCAGGCTCGCCGCGGCGATCTCGCTTTCGATCATCGCGAGAACGTCCTCGACCAGCGCCGTCAAACACTCATCGCGACTGTCGAACAACTCATAGAACGTGCGCCGTGAAACCCGCGCACGAGCCGTGATCTGCGCGACGGTCGTGCCCGTATACCCGTGCTCCTCGATCGCACCGACGGCCCCGACCAACAGCCGTGAGCGCTGAATCTCCACAAGCTCACCCTGCGCCATTCCTCCGCGTGCGGACACCCGTGCAGGCAGCCGCCCCCCGCGTGCAAACGGCCGCAAGCCACGCGTGCCGGAGCGTGCAGTCGCCGCCACGGGCGCCCGTCTAGACGCCACGAGACACCCCGGACATCCACACAGGCAAGCCCACAGCGACCGTCAGTCCGGCTCGCGCGGCGCGGGCAGGCCGAGACGCAAGACTCCCGGCCCGCCCACGCGAGCGAGCCAAGCGGCGCCGCGGCGCCGAATAGCCGCGACTAGCGGCTAGCCGAAAGCACGAAGAGAGAGAGAGAGAGAGAGAGATGCATCAGCAAGCTGCTGATGCATCTAGACACAGCCCCGTCACGGGCCGCGCACATCCCCACCACGTATCTCCCTCCAGAAACCACGCTAAAGACACTCCCTCATAAAAATCGACCCAGCCCTCTCCAAAACCCTCAATACCTGTGAGCGCGCTGACGTCAACCGCAAGACAAAGGCCGACCCCAACCAGACCCTATGAACTTCCGCGCCCATACATCGAGCGCCATGACAACCCCATCATAGGCACAATGGTCACCAGATGTCAACACCCGCCCCCACCCTTCCACGGCAGCACTCCGCTCCGGCGCGCTCCCAAGCCCCGATCTGCGCGCGCTAGCCCTCGCCTGGCAGGTGGTGTCGGGCGCCGCAAAGTGCGGGTAGCCTTCGTCACGTGTCCACCGAGGAGACCTTCGACCTCGCGGCGGCCGGCCTGCGCGCCGACGGCGCCGACCTGGCGGTCTCCGCCGAGGTGCTGGCCGCCAAGCTCGAGCAGGCGCTGCCGGGACGCGCGCGGGTGGAGCGCCACGGCGGGGGTCTGCTGGGTCGCGGCGAGAAGCACGTGCGCCACGTCGAGGTGCGGCTCGGCCAGAACCGCTACCAGCTGAGCGTCGAGGGGGACCGCGTCGAGGGCTTTCGCGAGCGCGAGGTCGGCGGCATCTCGATCAAGCGCGAGCCGCTGGACCCGCAGGCGTGGGTCGCGGCGCTGGCCGCCGACCTGCATGCCGAGGCGGAGCGCAGCGCCGAGGCGCGCGCGGCGCTGGCGAGGCTGCTGGACTGATGCGCAAGCCGAAAGATCCCCAGAGCGACGAGACCGCGGACGCCGAGGCGGGACGGGCGCCGGACGCCCAATTGGCCCAGACCTCCGACGCCGAGCAGCAGGAGTCCCTGGCCCGCATCGAAGCCGGCGGGATCCCGGTCGCGGCGGAGCGCCGCCTGCGCGAGCTCGGCGAGCACGGCGGGTCCTACACCTCAGACCTGTCCGTCGGGGACTTCGCGCTCTGCCACCAGCTGGGGCTGGCGCCGCTGGCGCAGGTGATGGGAAGCTCGATCTACCAGGTCGGCTACCAGTCGAGCCCGTGGCCGTCGGGCCTGGGCGGCGGTTTCATGTTCGAGCTGGAGACGCTCTCCGAAGCGTGGAACGAGGTGCGCCGCCGGGCGCTGAACCGGCTCGCGGAGGAGGCCGGGCACGTCGGTGCGGACAGCGTGGTCGGCGTGGACCTGCGCACCGACGCGCACGACTGGGCGGAAAACTCGATCGAGTACATGGTGATCGGGACCGCGGTGCGCCACGGCAAGGGATCGCAAGGCACCGCGGGATCCGGAGGTGGCGCCGCGGGATCCGGAGGTGGCGACCCGGGATCCGGAGGTGGCGACCCGGTGCTAACCGAGTTGTCGGTCGCGGACTACTGGAAGCTGGTGCAGGCCGGCATCGAGCCGCTCGGGGTCGTGGCGTGGAGCTCGGTCTTCTTCGTGGGCGCGTCCTACGCGACGCAGATGATGAGCGGCGGCCTGGGCGGTCTCGGCTTCACCCAGAACCAGGAGCTGCCCGAATTCACCCAGGGCATCTACAGCGCGCGGGAGACCGTCGTGGAGCGGATGACCGCCCAGGCCGCGAGCTTGCGGGCGAGTGGCGTGATCGGGGTGCGCATCGCTCACTCGATCGGTCGCATGTCGGTCGGCGGCGGTCGCTACGAGCGGGGCGGGCTGATGGTGACCTTCCACGCGATCGGGACCGCGATCCGCGAGCGCGAGGCGGCTCGGCTGTATGCACCCCAGACCACAATCGACCTGTTGACTTCACAGAGGAGCGCAAGCGCATGAGCGACGGCGAGAGCAGCGAGAGCACCTACGACCCGGCCTCGTTGGAGGGCGTCCCGGAGGCGGGCCGGGCGCGCCTGCAGCAGAACCGCGCGGGCCTGTTCACCTCTGACCTGAGCGTCAACGAGTTCCTGCTGATCAAGCAGGCCGGGTTCGATCCGGTGGGGCTGGTGGTCGGCAGCTCGATCTACCACATCGGCATCCAGGTGGCGGGGTGGAAGAAAAGCCAGGAGCTGACGGTGCTCTCCGAAGCGATGTACGGGGCGCGCCAGCTCGCGATGACGCGTATGGAGGAGGAGGCCGACCAGCTCGGCGCGGACGGCGTGGTCGGGGTGCGCCTGGACATCGGGCGCTACGAGTGGGGCCAGGACATGGCGGAGTTCATCGCGATCGGCACGGCCGTCAAGCACCGCGAGGGCGTGCTGCACCGCGCGCCGAACGGCCGGCCGTTCACGAGCGACCTCTCGGGCCAGGACTTCTGGACGCTGCTGCGCACCGGGCACCGCCCGGTGGGGATGGTGATGGGCAGCTGCGTCTACCACGTCGCGCACCGCGGGATGCTGCAGTCGCTGGCGCAGACGGGGCGCAACGTGGAGCTGCCGAACTTCACGCAGGCGCTGTACGACGCGCGCGAGCTCGCGATGGAGCGGATGCAGAGCGAGGCGCAGCAGTTGAGCGCGGAGGGAATCGTGGGCGTGGACCTGCAGGAGAAGAGCCACGGCTGGGGCAGCCACACGATCGAGTTCTTCGCGGTCGGGACCGCGATCATGCCGACCGAGGGCCACGACGGTGCGATCGAAGCGCCGACGCCGGTCCTGGACCTGTCGAACTGAGCCCGGGTCGTGGACCTGTGGCACTGAGAATGGAGCCGAGATGAGCCTGATCCTCACCGAGGACCGCGGTGCGGTCCGCCACGTGGTCCTGAATCGTCCGGAGAAGCGCAACGCGATGAGCCAGGCGCTGCTCAAAGAGCTCGGCGCCGCCCTGCGCGCGGCCGCCACCGAGGAGGCGGTCCACTGCGTGGTGCTGCGTGGCGAGGGACCCGTCTTCTCGGCCGGCGTGGACCTCCCGGAGCTGGTCGCGTCGGCCGCCAGGCCGGGCTCGCTGCGGCCCTTTCGCGACGTGTTCCTGGAGTGCGCGAACCTCTGCGAAGCGATGCCCAAGCCGGTCGTCTGCCAGATCCACCGCAGCTGCGTCGGCGGCGCGCTGGAGGTCGCGCTCGGCTGCGACCTGCGCATCGCCGCCAGCGACTCCCAGCTCGGGCTGCCGGAGGTCCGCTTCGGGATCATTCCGGACGTCGGCGGCTCCTCGCGCCTGCCCGCGGTCGTGGGGCTGGGCCGCGCGAAGGAGCTGATCATGACGGCGCGGCTGATCGACGCGGCGGAGGCCGAGCGGATCGGCCTCGTCAACCGCGTGGTGGCGCCGGAGGAGCTGGAGGCGGCCACGCAGGCGCTCGTGGATGAGCTGCTGGCCAACTCGCACGTCGCGGTCGGCCGCGCGAAGCGTGTGATGGACGCCTCCGCGCGCCCCGCGCTCGCAACGACCCTGGAGCTGGAGGTGGCGGTGCAGGAGTTCTGCGTCGCGACCATGCGCGAGGCCGCCCGCGAGACCGAGGCGCAGGGAGCCGCGCAAGGCTCAGGGCAAGCTGGCAGCGCCGCGCAAGCTGGCAGCGCCGCGCCGGCGCAGCCTGTGGCGGGCTAGCGCAGGCCCGCACGACCGGGAACGACTAGCTCGAGCGCCAGTCGACCGGCCCGGCGACGAGCGTGTGACTGCCGAGCGCCCGCCCCAGGATCTCCTGGACGCGGCGGGCGCAGGCAAGCAGCGCGGGCAGGTCGACCCCGGTCTGGATCCCCATCTCGTGCAGCATCGAGACGAGGTCCTCGCTCGCGATGTTGCCGGTCGCCCCGGCTGGCACGGGACAGCCGCCGAGCTCGCCGAAGCTCGACTCGAAGCTGTCGATCCCGGCCTGCAGGGCGGCGAGCACGTTGGCCAGACCCTGGCCGCGGGTGTTGTGGAAGTGCGCGGTGAGCTCGACTTCCGGACCGAGCGAGTCGCGCGCGTACGCGAAGAACTGGCGCACCTGGCGCGGGTTGGCCATCCCGGTGGTGTCGCCGAAGCCGATCTCCTGCGCCCCGGCGTCGCGCAGCCGCGCGGCGATGTCGAGCACCTGCGCGGGTGGGACGTGGCCCTCGTAGGGACAGCCGAAGGAGGTCGAGATAACGCCCTCGCAGCGCAGGCCCTCAGCACGGGCGCGCGCGAGCACGACCTCCAGGCCGGCGAGGGACTCGGCGATCGAGCGGTTGACGTTCTTGCGGTTGTGGGTCTCGGAGGCCGACAGGAAGACGTTGATCTCATCGAACGCCGCGCGCGGGCCGGTCGTCGCCTCCCGCAGTGCGAGCGCGTTGTCGAGCCCGCGCTCGTTGGGGATCAGCACGCTGACCGCGACCTCCGCCGGGATCGTCACGCGCTGGAGCACCTGCGCGGCGTCGGCCAGCTGCGGGATCACGTCGGGGCGCACGAAGCTCGTGACCTCCAGCCGGCGCAGCCCGGTACGCGCGAGCGCGTCGATCAGCTCGACCTTGCGCGCGGTGGGAATCGTCTCGGGCTCGTTCTGAAAGCCGTCGCGCGGACCGACCTCGCGGATGCGGACGCTGTCGGACGTGCTCGTCACCTCGACCCACCCCGCACATGCCGCCTTTTCATAACTGCCGGTGGGCGCATGCGCCCACCGGCGAGGCCGCACATGTGCGGCCTCGTACCGGGTCGTGCATGCACGACCCGGCCGACCGGCACATGTGCCGGTCGGAGCAGCATCACGACATCGACAGACCGCCGCTGACGTTCAGCGTCTGGCCGGTCACGTACGAGGCGTCCTCGGAGGCCAGGAAGGCGATCGCGGCGGCGACCTCCTCGGGCTCGCCGGAGCGGCCGAGCTGGGTCGCGTCGACCATGCCCTGCTTGAGGCGCTCGCCGATCTCCCCGAGGATCGTGGGCGCGGCGTTCAGCAGCGGCGTCTCGATCGGCCCCGGGGCGACGGCGTTGACGCGCACGCGGTAGCGCGCGGCCTCGCGCGCGATGGCCTTCGTGAAGCCGATCACGCCGGCCTTCGCAGCGGAGTACACGGCCGAGCCCTGCGAGCCGACGCGGCCGGCCTCGGAGGCGACGTTGACGATCGCGCCGGCGCGGCGCTCCTGCATGCCGGGCAGGACGGCGTGCGTGACGGCGAGCACGCCGCGCAGGTTGACGTTCAGTACGAAGTCCCACAGCCCGGGGTCGGTCTTGACGAAGAACGAGAACAGGTCCGTGCCGGCGTTGTTGACGAGCACGTCGATCGGGCCGAGCTGCTCGCTCGCGGCGGCGACGGCCGCGGTCACGGAGTCGACGTCGGTGACGTCCATGCTCAGGCCCAGCCCGTCGAGCTCGCCGGCGACCGCGCGGGCGCCGTCGAGGTTGAGGTCGCCGACCGCGACGCGCGCGCCTTCGGCCGCGAGACGTCGAGCGGTCGCGGCGCCGATTCCCGATGCGCCGCCGGTGACTAGTGCGATCTTGCCCTCGAGCCTCATTGCGGACGAAGGGTAGTCGGTCTGCCCTGCTCAGAGCACGGCCGGGACGCCCTGGGCCCTGATCGTCCGCTCGACCTGCTCCCCACTGGCGGTCAGACGCCACGCGTTGGGCTCCCCCCTGGCGTGGCCCTGGCCGACGTTCTCGATCAAGCCAAGATTCCCCAAACGTGTGAGGAGCTTCGATATCTGCCCCTGATCGGCGATCCCGGCAGCGTCGGCAACGCCACGATTGCTGGCGCCAGGGTCGGCTGCGATAGCGAGGAGCACGCGGACGGTGCGGTAGGTGAGGCGCATCCCCAGGTCGCACAGCGGAACGGTCGCAGGCGCAGCCGCGGGCCGTCGCCGCGGAGCTGGCCGAATGGCCTCGCGATCGGCGATTTCCGGACCGCAATAGGGCAGGGCGATCATCCCCATCAGCGGCCCGAGCATCGCGACCAGTGGCTGGCGCGTACCTTCCAGCAGCCGCGTGTGCAGCACCGCGAGCACCGCGCCGACGACGCCCTCCGCTGTCAGACGCGTGAGGCGAGCCCCATCCCTCGCCACCCGCCGCCGGCCCGCGTCAACGGCATCGACCATCGCTCGCACCACGTGCGCACGACGCTCCAGCGCGATTGCGCCGGCCCCGAGCGAGTCGACGATCGCCAGCCGCCCGAGGCCGGGCTCGTCGTCGAGAAACTCCAGCAGCGCACGCAGACCGGCACGTACCTGCTCCAGCCAGCTGCCGCCCTCGGAGAACGCCGGCGCGACGCGCGCGGTACCGCGTTGCACTGCGAGCTCCAACGCCGTCATGAAGCAGTCCTCGCGACTCTCGAACAGCTCGTAGAACGTACGCCGGGAGACGCCCGAGCGCGTCACGACATGCGCCACCGTGGCCTGCGAAATACCACGCTCCAGGACGACGTCGACCATCGCGGAGACGATCCTGGCGCGCTGGAGCTGGCCGAGGTCGCCCGGTCCATCGATCCAGCCCGGCGCCCCCTGCTCGTATCGCTTGGGGGTCGGTGCGCGCCTGCGACGCTCGCGCGCGGCACGTGGAGCGGACTCACCGACGCCGCGACCGCGTGAGGACACGACCCTCACCCCCTCCCCGCTACTTTCCCGGCCTGCGCTTGACGGGAGCCTTCCCGTGGTGGCGCCTGCCTTTGCGCTTTCCCTCGGTCTTCTCGTGGGCCGCCCGCTTGGCCCTGGGACAGCCGGTGGCCCGAATCTTGGTGCTCTGATGAACCGCAACGCCGTTCTGCCCGACGAATTCGGTCGGCATCGACAGGGCCGCCTTGCAGAGGTTCCCGTTTGCCGCGAGCGCCGAGTAACGACCCTCCGGCAGCGTCAGTTCGAAGCTCCCGACCGGTACATCGGGCACGGTCTTGAAGGTCGAGCTGGTGATCCCCTGTTTGCTGATGAACGTCGAGCCCACCAGGTCGACGGTGACGCCGTAGCCCTGCAGCACCACGATCAGGCTCGGAAACGCTTCTCCGCCGTGGGAGACGAAGTACGCGGGTCCGGTCAACGGCACGGGGAGCACCGGAGTGGTCGCCGTGGCGCTGCCGATCAGCGACGCCGCGGGACACGCGGCCGGGTTGGCTTCGAAGGTCGCCGCCGGGCACGCCTTCTGGAGCGTCGTCAGCCGCGAGGGCAGTCGCTTGGGCAGTTCGACTTTGACCCGCGCGATGTTCGCGTCATACGGTCCCGTAGGGTAGGTCAGCTTCACGTGCAGGCTCGCGCCGTTCGCCCGCGAGGTCTTGCCCGCCGTGGAGACCGAGAACTTCGGGCGGAACGCGAGGTCGGCGCAGTTGGTGACCTGATAGCGAGTGCTGACGCTGGCCGTCGCACCTTCGCTGCTGCCCAGCGTTCCGACTATCTGCTTCGGATCGCAGTTGGTCGCGTTGAACGTGAACCCCTCCGGACGTTCCACGGTGACCTGCACGTGCTGAAGCTGCAGCGGTATCCCATCCAGGATCGTCGGCAGCGGGTCGCTGACGATCGTCAGGTGCGCGTCGTGCGGATCGACCCGGATCTGTGCGCGGACGACGACCGAGCCCAAATCGAACGGCCCGGCCTTCGCGGGATTCACGATCGAGAGCCCGAAGGGCGCACCCTTGTAAGGGCCGGTGATGAACACCTTCCCGCCCGTGACCGTGTAAGGGTCGTTGCCCAGACCCGCCGAGACGATCGTGTGCCCGATCAAGCTCTCTTCCCCGCACGTACCCGCCTGCGCCTGCGGCTCCGGACAGAGCTTGACCGTCGAGAGCGTGCCCAGCAGCCCCGCTGGCATTTCCATTTCCACACGGCTGAGGGTCTGATCGCCATCCGGACGGCTCATCGTCAGCTCGAATGGCGTGAAGGCTCCGGCCTGGATGTTGGTGGAGCCGGCCTCGAAGCCCGGGGCGAAGGGCTGCGGGTCCGAGCACGGCGCTCCATTCGGGCCAGAGGCGATCCTGAAGTTCGAGGACGGCGTGGCCGGCGCGTTGCCCGACCACGGCGCGATCGACGTCGTCGTCGTATAGGTCCCGCACAGCGGCGGAGTGCTGAGCGGCGCGCGCGCCGAACCGAAGAAGTCCAGCTTCAGGTCTTCGAAGGGAAGCTGCGGCGTGTCTTCGAACGTCGCGACGAGCTGGCCCGTCACGGGATCCGGGACCACCTTGCCCGCGACCTTCACGAGCACCCCCGACACGGGGTCCTGAGCCACGAGATAGAGCGCCACCAACGAACCGAACGGATTTTCGTCCTGGGTCGCGAGATACGCGGCGCCTTCCAACGGATTGGGCAGCAGCGGCGACTTGATCTCGACCGTCCCGATCTTCGCCCCTTCCGGGCAGGTCCCCAGATCAGCGCTTTGCAAGGCCACCTCTCCGACCGAGCACGCGAGCAGCCCGTCCGCGCCCGCCGGGCTGATCTGCACGCCCGCGGGCAGCGCGACGGTCGTGTCCTGCACGTCGGCCTCCCCCAGTCCCGTCGGCGTGAGGCTCACTTCCTGCGGCACGTGCACATCGACCGTCAACCCGCTCGGCGTGCTCCCCGCCGTGGTGTCGGGCGCGGCCGCGATCGACGGGTTGAAATCCAGGCGATTGCAACCGTCCAGGCCGATCTGCTTGCCGGATTCGTCGTGGGAGATCGATTCACCCGAGGCGAAATCACCGATTTCATTCCACGAGTCGGCGAGCACAGTCGTCCTCATCGGGCCCGTGCACGAGGTCGGATAGAGCAGAAACGGCTTGGGTTGCGTCGCCACTTCCGCCGGGCAGGAATATGGAAGGTTGCCCGCCAGACAGGCCCACCCGCGGGAGTCGTGGTGACTCGGATCGCTCGGCACGCCCCAGAGGGTGAACTCGGTGGACTCGAATCCCGCGCCCTGGTTGATGTTGGAGACGCTGACAGTCACCCCATAGTCGCCCCCGGTGCGAACGGAGGTGTCGAGGTAGACGTGAATCCCTTCGATCTGGAAACCGAACCGGACCGGCTCCCCGACGTTTGGAACCAAGTTGAACACGGGGACGACAGCCGTGTGCGATCCCGTGACCGCGACCGTAACAGCTGCCACCCCGATCGCCGTATCGTCCGGACACTGATTGTCGTCTTCCCCGCCAAAGATGTCGGGAATGAAGGTCGTGAACTCCTGCTCGGTACACTGCGGAATCACGGTCGCATTACCGACCAGCCCTGGCGGCAGCTGAAATTTCAGGTCCTTGAGCGGCTGCACCGGAGCCAGCTCCGGTTCTGAGAGGCCGCCGAAGGTCGCCTGCACTCCGTACGTCTGGTTGAGGTCGATGATGCTCGTCAGCTGATAAGGATGCGAACCGGCCTGCGTATCGAGCGAGCCGTCTTCGTTGCGCGCGGTGAGATCGTAGTGTTCGACTCCGAAGGGAGCCGGCGTCGAGCTCACGACCACCGGTTTGGCGACAGACGCAGTCGCACCGCCGCCACCGGTGATGCTCCCCCTGTTGAGGCCGCCCGAGGGCGCGTTGGCGGCAACGTCGACGCCGATTGTCACTTCGACCATCTCATAGGGTTTGAGCGCTTCGGCGAAGCTACAGCTCAATGTAGGAGTCATTTCACAGGTGAAATAGCTCTTCTCTTCTTCGTTTTGAATGTTGTATTCCGCTTTGCCGCTGATGCTTGTTGCGGTGAGCCCCGTGGGCAGGGTGTCCTCTACGACGATTGGATCGACTTCGCCTTCGGCCGGCGCCGAGCTCAGATTCTCAGCCCGCAGGATGATCTGATCGCCATCTGCGCTCGACGTACTGCCCGGTGCAAGGTTTGTCGGCGCAGCGATCGAGGTGATCGTCCACACCGGCTTCAGGGCGGATGCAGGAGCCGCACCCGCTAGCACCCACCCAAGCAACACGCAACCCGCCATTGCCCCGCCAACTACTGTCCTGCCTATGCCCATGAGCCTGTCTGCAGTCATCTCTCGCCCCCTCACCGCTTCGCCCTGCCGGGCAAGCTCTTGCTGGACATAGCCTTCTTCGCCTTCCTCTTTCCGCTCTTTACCTTGCGGTGTTTGCGCGGCTTCTTTTTCTTGACCTGCGGCTTGACCGCCGCCGACGGCAGCGAGGACGCGACGTTGCCGGCGCCGACGAACGTCGCGCTTGCAGGCGGACCGAAGAGCCCCGGCTGTGGCGTAGACGGCGCCTTGCAGGCATCGCTGCTCGTACACGGCGGCGGCGAGGCCAGCGACGGCGTGCACGGCACCGCGGGGCTGCACACGTGTGCGTCGTATACGTCGTAGTTGTTGTCGTCGTCCTGCAAGGTGAGCCTGTCGCGCGCTCTGAAGAACACGTCATCGCCGCTGGTGCTGGCACCGAGGAACGTCGATTCGCCGTCACCGGTCCCACTGGATATCAGCGCGAGACAGCCGGGCGAGCTTTGACAGCTGCCGACCCCTTCGGGCTCCCACTCGTACACGTTCTGAAGGCCGTTCGTATCGCGGGCCAGAAGAGCTTCGCTCGTTTGGAAGAGCACGCGACCGGTGTCTGCGAGAAAGCTGAGCGCCGAGGGGGCGACCGACTGCATCCCGGTCGGATTGCACGACAGGCAGATCATGCGTCGGGCAAGAGCATTGTAAATATAGGTCTGCCCGTCGGCGGCAGAGGTGAATGCAAAATACCTGCCGTCGGATGTCGCAAGCGCCAGACGGGGCGGACCTCCATTTGTCCTACCGCCGTTGTAAGTCGGAATCTCAGATCGTCCCTCCAGCGGACCCCGCGCCACGTCCGCGGCCTCGATCAGCGTATGGGTCCAAGTAGAGCCGTCCAGGTGAGCGACATAAACCCCTTGTCCCGGCCCTCTCGATTGCTGGTAGTAGACGTACGAATCATCGGCGCTGATCGCGAGTACTTCATCCTTCTGTTCTTCTTCGTCGCTATCGACAACCGCCAGCGTCGGCGGCGAGCTGTCGAGGTTCAGCACGTGCAGGCGCTTTTCTTCCCCACCAAGCGGCAGCACCCCCACGCCGATGAAGAAGACCCTCGAGCCATCGGCGCTGATCGCCGCTTCTGGCGCCAACGTCTCGTTCGTGTTGCCAACTTCTATCGTCTTCCCTGCCGTCATGTCGCGCACGTAGAGCGTGCTTTGATACGACCAGAGAATACGTGTTCCGTCTTCGGACATTCCAACGATCTTGGCTTCGGGCGTCGGCACCCCTTCGGGATCGAAGTTGACGAGCTGCAATCGCCCATCGCTCCACTCGTACAGCCTCGATTGCCCCGTCGGCGCGGGCGTTGGGGTCAACGCATCGGGACTCCTGATCACGATGTGGGAGAGGTCGGGGGTCCCGTCCACGAAATGCATTTGAAATTCTCCCGGCGAGACGCCTTCCGGCTTTGTTGTCAATAGCGGTTGAAAGGTTTCTTCCAGCGCATCGCTCAGATAAGCGAGTTCGTATCCTTCCGTCGCAAGCGGCGAGAGCGCAGTCGGACCGAACGGTTGCACCACCGCATGCGACAGATCGGATGAGAACACCTGAAACTCAGGCCCCAAGTCCAGCGCGAGTCCCGTCGTGGCGTTGTGATGCGGCGAGATATCGGTCGAGGCCCATCCGCTCGGCCCGCGCACGGCGAGAATCTGGACATCGTTTGAGTAGGACTGGGGATTCGCGAACGGCTGGCTGCCCAGATAGGCGACCTTCGAGCCGTCCGCCGCCACGGCCGCTATCAGACCTTCGCCGCCCAGGCCGCTGAGCGCGACTTCGGCGCCTTCCTTGTTGGGTGGCGAGACCAGTTCGTATTGGCGCCCGTCGGGCAGCACAGCCCCGCCGCCGGGCGACTGTGTGGTGAACGTCTGGTCGGGACCGTCGACGGTTTGCAGTTCGTTGCTCGCGACGACCCTGTAGTGATAGGCGGTGGCGGTCGCGAGGCCCTGCACATGGACGCTTACCGGCTGGCCAGCTTCTCCGGCGCCTGCGCTCGCGTCAGGAATGGGCACGCTCGTGGTGTAACCGCCTTCCCCGGCGACGTATTCGAAGCGGTAGGTGGTTTCAGCGCCTCCGGGATCGAGCTGAGCCTGCAACGTTGCGCTCGTTGAGGCGACATCCGTGACGGACTCGCTTTCGACGGTGGGAGCCGTGGCCGCCTGTGCCCACGCGTTCGAGAAGACCAAGCCGGCGATCACTGCGAGCAGCGCGGCCACCAGCGAAGCCGCGAGTCGCGGAGCCCGAATCTCGCGCCCGCCGACCCAATTTGCGCGATTCACAATGCGATGAACTTGCATCTAGACGACTCCCTCCTCGGATGACGGTTGGGAGGCGGCCGCGCCGCCCCCTGCACAGCCGCCTACGGCGCCCGAAGGGCACCCGCGCGGCCACGGACCGGTTGTATGAGGCAAGCGCCCGCCATCGGCGACCGTCATAGAAGCCGAGGCAGCACCTGCGATCGGTGACTGCACCCGGCCCAGGGCGTGCAATGGCGCCGGCCCGGCAGAAGGTTCGCTGTCGATGCCGAAACTCGGCCCGCGGCGAGACCGCCTTCGCGGGAGAGCGGCGGCTTGGCCCTGCGAGCCGACTCGGCAGCTACCGCTGGCGGCTAGGAGCCGAGGCCAAGAGAGAGAGAGAGAGAGAGAGATGCGGCAGGAAGCTGCCGCATCTAGTTACTGGCCGCTGAGGACCCGTAACGATTCCCGGCACGTCTGCCTCTCTAGCAATCACGCGAAGACAACCCCTCATCGTTTTGACCCGGCCCTCTCCGATGTGTCCCTGTTGCGCTTGCGGCCGGCCAAGGAGGCCTAGCCCAAACCCGGTCCTATGTACGCCGGCAACCCGTACCGGGATGCCATGACCAGCACAACATAATCACTGCCCGCCGAATTGTCAAGCCCCATCTGAAAACTGACCTCAACCTCGAACTCAAGGCCAGTAGCCGGCCCGCTCCGAGGCGAGCCGGCCGGCTCGCCCTGGCTCCGATCCGACTACTCGTCGGCGTCGTGGCAAATGGTCTGCTCGACTTGGTGTCCCTTGGCGGTGAGCCGCCAGGCGTTGGCTTCACCTTTGGCGTGACCCTCGCTCGCGTTTTCGATCAGCCCGAGGTGCTCCAGGCGCGTGAGGAGCTTGGATATCTGGCCTTGGTCGCTGACGCCTGCGGCATCTGCGATCGCGCGGTTGCTGGCTCCGGCGTCGGCGGCGATCGCGGCGAGCACCCGCACGGTGCGATAGGTCAGGCGCATCGCGATGTCCCGGAGCGGGTCGGCCGGTGGCTGTGTGGCGGGCCGACGCCGCGACGCCGGCCGCGCCGCCTCGCGCTCGGCGACGGCGCGTCCCTTGTAAGGGAGCGCGATCAGGCCCATCAGCGGTCCGAGCAGCACGACCAGCGGCCGCCGCTCGCCGCTCTCCAGCAGCCGCGTGTGGAGCACCGCGAGGACGGCTCCCACGACTCCCTCTGCCGTCAGCCGTGTGAGGCGCGTGACGGGCCGCTGGCGGCGGCCGTCGTCGACGGCGTCGACCAGCGTGTGCACGACGCGCGCGCGGCGCTCCAGCGCGACGGGACCGGCGCCGAGGGCGTCGACGATCGCGAGCCGTCCGAGGCCGGGCTCGTCGTCGATCAGCTCCAGCAGCGCGCGCAGGCCGGCGCGGATCTGCTCGAGCCAGCCGCGGCCCTGCGTGAACGCCGGCACGACGCGCGCGGCGCCACGCGCGACCGCGAGGTCGAACGCGGCGAGGAAGCAGTCCTCGCGATCACCGAAGAGTTCGTAGAACGTGCGTCGGGAGACGCCCGAGCGGGTCACGACGTGCGCCACGGTGGCGCCGGCGAAGCCCCGCTCAGCGACTACCTCGACCATCGCCGCGACGATCCGCGCGCGCTGGAGCGTGACGACGTCGCGATGTCCGTTGGGGGCCTGCGCCGCGTCGCGCCGGCGGACGGGCCGATCGAGCCCGTCCGCGGCGGCCGGTGCCTTGCGCTCGGCGCGCAGCGGCCCCGGGCGGCGCTGGCCCCCCGTGGCGCGCCCCACGCCGGAGCCGGAGGCGCGCTCCCCCCGACCGCGGCTGCGCGTAGCCATGTCTGTCACTCCTTCCTCGCTCTCGCTTCGCTACTTCCCCCGCCCGCGCCTGGCACCGGCCTTGCGCTGGACGTGCCTGCGCTTGGCCTTCCCGCGATGGGCGGGCTTGGCCTTCGGACAGCCGGTGACCTGGATCTTCGTGCTCTGGTGGATCTCGAAGCCGTTCTGCCCGACGAATTCGGTGGGCATCGCGAGGCTGCCCTTGCAGAGGCTGCCGTTGGCGGCGAGGGCCGAGTACCTGCCCTCGGGGAGCGTCAGTTCGAAGGTCCCGACCGGGACGTCGGGGACGGTCTTGAACGTGGAGCTGGTGATGCCCTGTTTGCTGATGAACGTCGAGCCGACGAGGTCGACGCTCACGCCGTAGCCCTGCAGCACCACGATCAGGCTCGGGAAGGCTTCGCCGCCGTGCGAGACGAAGTAGGCGGGTCCGGCCAGCGGGACGGGGAGCACCGGGGTGCTCGCCGTGGCGCTGCCGATCAGCGAGGCCGCGGGACACGAAGCCGGGTTCGCTTCGAACGTCGCCGCCGGACACGCCTTCTGCAGCGTCGTCAGCCGCGAGGGCAGGCGCTTTGGCAGTTCGACTTTGACGCGGGCGATGTTCGCGTCATATGGCCCTGTGGGATAGCTGAGCTTCACGTGCAGGCTGGCGCCGTTTGCCCTGGATGTCTTGCCCGCGGTCGAGACCGCGAACTTCGGGTGAAACGCCAGGTCGGCGCAGTTGGTCACCTGGTAGCGCGTGGCGACGCTGGCGGTGGCGCCTGCGCTGCTGCTCAGCGTCCCGGTGATCTGGGTGGGGTCGCAGTCGGTCGCGTTGAAGGTGAAGCCCTCCGGGCGTTCCACCGCGACCTGTACATGCTGGAGCTGGAGCGGAATCCCGTCGAGCATCGTCGGCAGCGGGTCGCTGAGAATCGTCAGGTGCGCGTCGTGCGGGTCCACTTTGATCTGCGCCCGCACGACGACCGTGCCGAGATCGAACGGCCCGGCCTTCGCGGGGTTCACGATCGACAGGCCGAACGGCGCGCCCTTGTAGGGGCCGGTGATGAAGACCTTCCCGCCGGTCACCGTGTAGGGGTCGTCGCCCAGGCCGGCGGAGACGGTCGTACGCCCGATCAGGCTGTCTTCGCCGCAGGTTCCCTGCTGGGCCTGCGGTTCGGGGCAGAGCTTGACGGTGGAGAGCGTTCCCAGCAGGCCTGGGGGCATCTGCATTTCCACGCGGCTCAGTGTCTGATCGGCGTCGGGGCGGCTCATCGTCAGCTCGAATGGCGTGAACGCCCCGGCCTGGATGTTCGTCGTGCCGGCCTCGAAGCCGGGGGTGAAGGGCTGCGGGTTCGAGCACGGCGCGCCGTTGGGTCCCGAGGTCACCTGGAAGTTCGACGAAGGGGTTGCGGGCGGGTTGCCCGACCACGGCGCGATCGACGCGGTCGTCGTGTAGGTGCCGCACAGCGGCGGCGTCGTCAGCGGCGCCCGGGCGCTGCCGAAGAAGTCCAAGCGGAGCTCTTCGAATGGGAGCTGCGGCGTGTTTTCGAAAGTCGCGACGAGCTGGCCGGTCACGGGATCGGGCGTGACCTTGCCCGCGAGCTTCACGAGCACACCCGAGACGGGGTCCTTGGCGACGAGGTACAGCGCGACCAGCGAGCCAAATGGGTTTTCATCCTGGGTCGCGAGGTAGGCGGCGCCTTCCAGTGGGTCGGGCAGCAGCGGCGATTTGATCTCGACGGTCCCGATCTTCGACGCTTCCGGGCAGCTTCCGAGCGCGGAGTCTTCCAGGGCCACCTGAGCGACCGTGCACGACAGCAGTCCGTCGGCGCCGGCCGGGCTGATCTGCACGCCGGCGGGCAGCGCGACCGTCGTGTTCCTCACGTCGGCCTCGCCGAGCCCGCTGGGCGTGAGGCTCACTTCTTGGGGAACGTGGACACCAACCGTCAGGCCTGTGGGCGTGCTGGCGGCCGTGCCGTCGGGGGCCACGGTGATCGAGGGGTTGAAGTCCAGGCGGTTGCAGCCATCCAGGCCTGTCTGTCTTTCCCTGCCGTCGGGAAAGCTCGATTCGCTGGTGGTGAAGTTGCCCTGCTCGTTCCAGGAGTCGGCCAGCACCGTGCTCTTCAGCGAGCCTTCGCAGGCCGTCGGCAGCAGCAGGAACGGCTTCAGCTGCCGCTTGGCCCCTTCTTCAGGACAGGGGTTGGGCAGATTCCCGGTCAGGCAGGACCAGCCGCGGGCCACGTGATGGCTGGGATCGTTGGGCACGCCCCAGAGGCTTACCTCGGTGGAGTCGAAGCCGGCGAGCTGGGTGATGTTGTTGACGCTCACCGTTACGCCGTAGTCGCCACCGGTGCGCACCGAGGTGTCGAGATAGGTATAGAGGCCTTCGATCTGGAAGCCGAATCGGGCCGGCTCGCCGACACTGGGCACCAGGTTGAACACGGGGACCACTTCGGTGGCGGGTTCTCCGATCGAGACCGTCACCGCCGCCACGCCGATTGCGGTGTCGTCGGGGCACTCGCTGTACTGTTCGCCGCCAAAGATTGATGGCACGAATGTCGTGAACTCCTGCTCGGTGCACTGTGGAATCACCGTGGGGTTACCGACCAGCCCTGCCGGCAGCTGGAAGCGCAGGTCCTTGGTCGCTTGCACCGGAGCGGCCTCGAGCGTTTCCACCGGGCCGAAGAACGCTTCCCGTCCGAATTTCTGGTTGAGATCGATGGTCGTCGTCAGCTGATAGGGGTGCGAGCCGGCCTGCGTATCGATCGAGCCGTCTTCGTTCCTCGCCGTGAGCTCGTAGTCTTCGACGCCGAACCTCGCCGGCGTGGAGCTCACCGTGACGGGCTTGGCGACCGATACGCTCGCGCCTCCCCCGCCCGTGATGCTCCCCCGGTTGAGTCCGCCCGAGACCGCATTGGATGCGACGTCCACGTCGATCGTGACTTCCACGACCTCGTAGGGCCGGAGCCTTTCCGAGAACGTGCAACTCAGCGTAGGGGTCATTGTGCACGAGAAGTAGCTCTTCTCTCCTGAGTTTTGGATGTTGTATTCGGCTTTGCCGGCGATGCTCGTCGCGGTCAGGCCCGCGGGCAGGGTGTCGCTGAGGACGATTGGGCTGAGTTCGCCTTCTGCGGGCGTGGCGCTGATGTTCTCGGCCCGCAGAACGATCTGGTCGCCGTCGGCGCTGAAGGTGCTGCCCGGCGCGAAGTTGGTTGGGGCGGAGATCGAGTTGATCGTCCACACCGGCTTGAGGGCGGACGCCGGCGCTGCTCCCGCTACCGCGAGCAGCGCGGCGCTGGCGAGCGTCGCCGCGATCGTCCAGCTGATGCCTCTGAGCGTCTTTGCAGTCATCGTCCTGCCCCTCCCTGACTCGTGCTGTGACGCGTCGTTTTCCCGGACACCGGCTGCTTGTGTTTGTGCTTCTGCGGCTGTGCCCTGCGGCCTTTCCTCGGCTGTGCCCTGCGGCCTTTCCTCGCCTGTGCCCTGCGGCCTTTCCTCGCCTGTGCCCTGCGGCGCTTCTTCGGCTTCTTCTTGGCCTTCGCAGGCGCTGCCGCCGGCGGCTGCGCGACGTTTGCGGCGCCGATGAACGTCGCGCTCGGCGGTGCTCCGAAGATCGTCGGCTGAGGTGTGGGCGGCGCCTTGCAGGCGTCGCTGCTCGTGCACGGCGGCGGGGACACCGACGGCGGGGAGCATGGCGCCGCGGCAGTGCAGACGTGGGCGTCGTAGGCGTCGTAGTTGTTGTCGATGTCCTGGGAGGTGAGGCGGTCGCGGGCTCTGAAGAACACGTCGTTGCCGTCGGCACTCGCTGCCAGGAAGGTCGCTTCACCGTCTCCCGTGCCACTGGATATCAGGTATAGACAGCCGGGGGTGCTTGCGCAGCTGCCGACCCCGGTGGGCTCCCACTCATAGACATCGGGGAGGCCGTTCGTGTCGTGTGCCAGCAGCCCTTCGCTCGTCTGGAAGAACACGCGCCCGTCGGTCGTCAGGTCGTCGAGCCCAGCCCCGGACGGCGTCTGCGCTCCGGTGGGATTGCACGAGATGCAGACGAGTCGATTCGAGCTCGCGTCGTACAGATAGACCTCCCCGTCCTGTTTCGAGGTAAAGGCGAGATATCTGCCCGTGGCAGCAACTGCATGTCCCTCCGCTAGGACTGTTTTGAAGTTCGCCCCACCACCCTTGATCAGGGTCGAGGTCCATTGCCCCCCGTCGTCATGAGCCGCATAGATCTTGAATTCCTGAGATTCCCCTTCCTCGTAGTAGACATACGAGCCGTTGGTGCTCATTCCAAGGATCGACCAGAGCGGACCATTCGATATCAGCGTCGGTTCCTGTGCCCCACCACTGACGGAGGCCGAGTACAGCAGGCCATTCCCATGGCTGGGGTACGTGAAGAAGACTTTCGAGCCGTCCGCGCTGATCGCCGCTTCCCGCGGTTTGTTGGCGAGTTCGATGACGGTGGTTTCATCGGTGACTGTGTTCCGCAAGTAGAGGTTTGGGTTTTCTTCATCTGTCCACAGGATTCGAGAGCCGTCGCCCGACATGCCCAGAAATGTCGCGTTGGGTATGGCTTTGCCTTCGGGGCCCACGTTGACGAGCTGAAGCCGGCCGTCGCTCCACTCATATATGTTCGAGGCGAAAGCACTGGGACTCACCACTGAGTTTGGCGTCAGGCGGAAGCGACTGCGAAACACGATGTGCGAGAGATCCGCGGTAGCGTCTTCGAAATACATGTGGAACCTGTGGAAGTTTTCGGGCGCAGGTTCGCTGTCGCCTAGTTCTTCAAAGCCTTCTGGCACAGCTGTGAGCACCGGCTGAAAGTCGCCGCTGGCCGTGTCGAGCAGATAGGGCATCGTGAGGCCTTCGCTGGCAAGCGGCGATAACGTCGTGGCGCCGAAGGGAATCACGACCGCCTGCGAGAGGTCGGCAGAGAAGTCGTGGAATTCCGGTCCTTCGTCGATCTCGGCCCCCGTCGGGGCGCTGTGTGCCGGGGAGATCTCCCGTGAGGACCATCCTTCGGGGCCACGACTGGAGAAGATCTGGACGTCGTTCGCGTTTGCTGTGGGGTTCGCGAAGGGGCCCGTCGCCAGGTAGGCGACCTTCGAGCCGTCCGCCGCCGCGGCCGCGCTGTCTTCTTCGCTCGCGAGCCCGTAGAGGGTGACTTCGGCCCCGTCCTTGTTCGGCGGCGAGACCAGTTCGTACTGGCGACCGTCCGGCAGCACGAACTCACCCCCGGCGGGCTGAGTCGTGAGCGTCTGGTCGGGACCGTCGACGGTCTGCAGTTCGTTGACCGCCACGACCCGGTAGTGGTAGGCGACGCCGGGGAGCAGGCCCTGTATGTGGACGCTCACTTCCTGGCCGCTTTCGCCGGCCCCGGCGCTTGCGTCGGGCACGGGCGCGCTCGCGGTGTAGGGACCTGCCACCGTGCCGTATTCGAAGTGGTAGGTCGTCTCCGAGCCGCCGGGATCGATCTGCGCCTGCAGCGTCGCGCCCGTGCCCGAGACGTTGCTGACCGACTCGCCTTCGACGGTGGGCGCGGTCGCCGCCTGTGCTGGAGCGCTGGACGCCGTCGCAACGGCGAGCGCAGTCAGCAGCGCGCACCCCAGCACAACTCCCGCGTGCCGGACTCCCTTCCCGGCGGGCGGGAGCGGGCGGCGCGCGGCGGGCGGGAGCGGGCGGCGCGAAGCGGTCACTCCCGCGTGCCGGACTCCCCTCCTGGCGGGCGGGAGGGGGCGGCGCGGCGCGGCGGCTTGGCGGCTGGCTCTAGCGGCTAGGAGCCGAGGCCAAGAGAGAGAGAGAGAGAGAGAGATGTGGCAGGAAGCTGCCGCATCTAGTTACGGGCTCCTGCTGGACTGCAACATTCCTCGCCACGTCTGCCTCCCTAGCAATCACGCGAAAGTATCCCCTCATCGTTCTGACCCGGCCCTCTCCCAAGATTCCACTTGTTGCGCTTGCGGCCGGCCGAGGAGACCAGACCCAAACCCGATCTATGTTCGCCGGCGGCCCGAGCGGGCTGCCATGGCTGGGAGCACTGTAATCACTTCACGCCGAATTGTCAAGCCCTTCTAGAGACGGCCCTTGATCGTGAGTTCAATGCCTGCTATCCACTGCTGTGGACGTGGTTTGATCGTGGATGGTTTGTTGGAGCTGGTGACCCATGGGTGTGAGGTGCCAGTTGTTGGGTTCGCCTTTGGCGTGTCCTTGGCCGCTGTTGCGGGCTAGCTCGAGGTGTTCCAGGCGGGTCAGGAGCTTTGAGATCTGGCCTTGGTCGGTGACGCCGGCGGCGTCTGCGATCTCGCGGTTGCTCGCCCCGGGCGCCGCCGCGATCGCGGCGAGGACGCGAACGGTGCGGTAGGTCAGGCGCATCTGCAGGTCGCGTAGCGGGTCGGTGGGGGGCGGCGCCGCGGGCCGGCGGCGCGGTGCAGGGGCAGCGGCCTCGCGCTCGGCCGTGGCGCGCCCGAGATAGGGCAGCGCGAGCATCCCCATCAGCGGCCCGAGCAGGCAGACCATCGGCTTGCGCTGGCCTTCGAGGATGCGTGTGTGCAGCACCGCGAGGACGGCCCCGACGACACCCTCGGCCGTCAGACGTGTGAGGCGCGCGGGAGCACGCTGCTCGCGGCGCCCCCGATCGACGGCGTCGATCAGCATCTGGAGGACTTGCGCGCGGCGCGCGAGCGCGGCCGAACCGGCGCCGAGCACATCGACGACAGCCAGCCGTCCCAGCGCCGGCTCGTCGTCGAGGAACTCGAGTAGCGCGCGCAGCCCTGCGCGTACGCGCAGGAGCCACGTCGCGCTCTCGTTGAAAGCGGGCCTCACGCGTACGGTGCCGCGTTCGATTGCGAGCTCGAGTGCGGCGAGGAAGCAGTCCTCGCGGTCGGCGAAGAGCTCGTAGAACGTGCGCCGCGATACGCCTGAGCGGGTGACGACGTGCGCGACGCTCGCGCCGGCGATGCCGCGCTCGAGGACGACGTCGACCATCGCGGAGACGATCCGTGCGCGCTGTAGCTGCACTACATCTCCACGCTCGCTCCTCGCCTGCAGCCCGGACTGCTCGACGCGAAGCTCGCCCCGCGTGGGAGTCGTCTGCCTGGTGTGGGCTGGGGTCCCCTGCGTGGTATGGGTTGGGGTTCCTTGCCTGGTGTGGGCTGGGGTCCCCTGCCTGGTGTGGGCTGGGGTCCCCTGCCCGGTGTTGGTTGGGGTCCCCTGCCTGGTGTGGGCTGGGGTCCCCTGCCTGGTGTGGGCTGGGGTCCCCTGCCTGGTGTTGGTTGGGGTCCCCTGCTCGGCGCGGGTTGGGGTTGGGGTTCTATTGCGGGAGCGACGGCGGGCCTGTCCCCCGCTGGGAGGCGACCCGCTGTTGCTCTTCCCGTGGTTGGGTGAGGTCATGGCGCTCACTCCCCTGCCTCTACTTCCTTTGCTTGCTGTTGCGCTTCCCGTGCTCTTGCCCTTTGGTGTTGCCCTTGGCCTTGTTCTTCTTTCTTGTGTGTGTGGTGTGCTTGGTTTTGGGGCAGCCGGTGACTTGGATTTTGGTGCTTTGGTGGATTTCGAGGCCGTTTTGTCCGATGAATTCGGTGGGCATCGTTAGCTTGTTTTTGCAGAGGTTGCCGTTGGCGGCGAGTGCTGAGTACTTGCCCTCGGGGAGCGTTAGTTCGAATGTGCCGACGGGGACGTCGGGGACGGTCTTGAAGGTGCTGCTGGTGATGCCTTGTTTGCTGATGAATGTCGAGCCGACGAGGTCGACGGTCACGCCGTAGCCTTGGAGGACGACGATCAGGCTCGGGAACGCTTCGCCGCCGTGGGAGACGAAGTACGCGGGGCCTGTCAGCGGGACGGGTAGGACCGGTGTGGTCGCTGTCGCGCTGCCGATCAGCGACGCTGCGGGACACGCCGCTGGGTTCGCTTCAAAGGTAGCTGCTGGGCATGCCTTCTGTAGCGTCGTCAGGCGTGAGGGTAGGCGCTTGGGTAGTTCGACTTTGACACGCGCGATGTTCGCGTCGTAGGGGCCGGTGGGGTAGCTCAGCTTGACGTGCAGGCTCGCACCGTTAGCGCGGGAGGTTTTGCCCGATGTGGAGACCGCGAACTTGGGGTGGAACGCGAGGTCGGCGCAGTTGGTGACCTGGTAGCGCGTAGCGACGCTCGCGGCGGCGCCTTCGGTGCTGCTCAGTGTCCCGGTGATCTGCATCGGGTTGCAGTCGGTCGCGTTGAACGTGAAACCTTCGGGGCGTTCTACGATCACGCTGACGTGCTGGATCTGCAACGGGATGCCATCCAGGATCGTCGGCAGCGGGTCGCTGAGGATACTCAACGCCGCGGTATGCCGATCGACACGGATCTGCGCCCGCACGACCACCGTCCCGAGATCGAATGGGCCGGCCTTCGCGGGATTCACGATCGACAGGCCGAACGGCGCGCCCTTGTACGGGCCGGTGATAAAGACCTTCCCACCAGTCACCGTATAAGGATCGTTGCCCAGGCCGGCGCTCACAATCGTATGCCCGATCAAGCTCTCTTCGCCACACGTGCCCTGCGCTGCCTGCGGTTCACCGCAGAGCTTGACCGCTGAGAGCGTCCCCAGCAGCCCTGGGGGCATCTGCATTTCTACGCGGCTGAGTGTCTGGTCGGCATCGGGGCGCGTCATCGTCAGCTGAAACGGCGTGAACGCACCGGCCTGGATATTCGTCGTGCCCGCCTGGAACCCCGGCGTGAACGGCTGCGGCGTAGAGCACGGCGCACCATTCGGCCCAGACGTGATCTGAAAGCTCGAGGACGGTGTCGCGGGCGGGCTACCCGACCACGGTTCGATCGACGCCGTCGAGGTATACGTCCCGCACAACGGCGGCGTCGAGAGCGGCGCGCGCGCCGACCCAAAGAAATTCAGCTTCAATTCTTCAAAGGGCAACTGCGGCGTATCTTCAAACGTCGAGACGAGCTGCCCCGTCACCGGGTCAGGCGCCACCTTCCCCGCGAGCTTCACCAGAACACCCGACACGGGGTCCTTCGCGACCAGGTAGAGCGCGACGAGCGACCCGAACGGGTTCGCGTTCTGCGCCGCCAAATACGCAGCACCCACCAGCTTATTCGGCAACAACGGCGAACTGATTTCCACCGTCCCCACCTTCGAAGCTTCCGGACACCCAGCTTCCACACCATCACCCAAGCCAACCTCGCCCAGCGAACACGCCAACAACCCATCCGCGCCCGCCGGACTGATCTGCACACCAGCCGGCAACGCAACAACCGTCGTCTTCACATCCGACTCCCCAAGCCCATGTTCGGTCAAACTCGCTTCCTGCGGAACATGCACACCCACCGTCAACCCCGTCGGCGTACTCCCATCCGAACCATCCGGCACCGCACTAATCACCGGCTCAAAATCAAGCCGATCACAACCATCCAAACCCACAAGCCTCCCCGTAAAATCACGATACAAAGATTCAGTTTCCGAAAACCTCCCCGGTTCGTCCCACGAATCGCTCCGGATCATCGTCTTCAACGGCCCCGTACACGACGTCGGAAACAACAAAAACGGATTCGCCTGCGCCGGCACCGACGACGGACAACTCGAACCTTCGGGCTCCCCGCCCAGCACGACTCCGTGATCCAGACAGTCCCAGCCACGGGCCGCATGATGACTGGGGTCTCCCGGTACGCCCCAGATGCTGACCTCCGAGGAATCGAACCCCGTGAGCTGGCTGATGTTATCGATACTCACTGTCACCCCATAGTCGCCACCGGTACGCACTGACGTGTCCAGGTAAACATGAATGTCCAGGATTTGGAAGCCCATCCGGGCCGGCTCCCCCGCATGCGGCACCAGGTTGAACAGCGGCACGACAAAGGTCCGTGTCTGGCCATAGCCTACCGATGCCGCGGCCACGCCAATCGCCGTATCATCCGGACATTCGTTGCCTACCCCAGCTTCCCCAACTGTCGTAAACGCTCGGTCGCTGCACTGTGCTACCACCGTTGGGTTTCCAACCAAGCCGGGTGGCAATTCGAACTGGATGTCCTTGGCGGGGCTCACGGGCCCGGGTGCACGTTCGACCGGCGGCACATATTCCGGTTCTCTGGTGATACCTCCTGACGGTCCGATTTTTTGGTTCATATAGATCGTGCTCGTCAACTGGTAGGGGTGCGATCCAGCCTGCGTATCGGTCGAGCCATCTTCGTTGGTCGCCGCGAGATCGGCGTGTTCGATCCCGAACGCCGCTGGCGTAGAGCTGATGGTCACAGGTTCGGCGATCGATAGAGCGCGAGCGCCGCCGCCGGAGATGCTCGCCTGATTTGTGCCACCGGAGGTCGCTTCTTTGGCCACATCGACGTTGATCACGACTTCCAGCACTTCGTACGGTGTGATCGGCCCTTCGTAGGTGCACCGCAAAGGAGAGAGGGTGCAGGACAATTCCGAGAGACCAAAGCTGCTCTTTCCGATCAAGCTGGTGATTCCGGTCGCCGTCAGGCCGGGTGGCAGCGTATCGCTGATGATGATCGGGGTTACCCCCCCTTCTGCCGGAGCACCGCTCGCATTCTGCGCACGCAGGATGATCTGATCGTCGTCTGTCGCTGCCGTGCTGCCCGGTGCGAGATGCGTGGGCGCGGCGATCGAGGTCAGCGTCCACACCGGTGGTCCTGCTAGGGCCGGCGCCGCGCCCACCAGTCCGGCCAGCAATATGCCTCCTACCACACTTCCGCAAATGGCCTGCCTGATGTGTATGAGCTTGCCTAGATTCATCTCAGTTGCTCCTTTTGCTCTTCGCCCTGGCCGACAAGCCCTTCGCAGCCTTTGCCTTCTTGGCCTTTCGCTTCCGTACCTTCGCCCTGCGATGCTTCTTCTTTACTGGCTTCCTCGCCTTCGGCTTGCTCTTGCTCACCGGCTTGGAGGTTGAAGCCACCGCGTTGCCTGCACCGTTGAACGTGGCGCTCGCTGGCGCCCCGAAGATCGCCGGCTGCGGGGTTGGTGGTGCCTTGCACGCATCGCTGCTCACGCACGCCGGCGGCGGTACGGGAGGGGACGCACATGGCTCCGCAGCACTACACACGTGTGCGTCATATACGTCGAAGTTGCTATCGAAGTCCTGTGCTGCCAATCGCCCACGGGTGCGGAAGAAGACATCGCCGCCGTCCGTACTGGCACCGAGGAAGGTCGAGGAGTCGTTGCTTGTTCCGTTGGAGATCAACGAGACGCAGCCAGGCGCACTCGTACAGCTGCCGATGCCTTCGGGCTCCCACTCGTACACATCCTGAGTCCCGTTCGTGTCGTGCGCGACCAACGCATTTTCGGTTTCGAAGAACACGCGACCGTCATCAGCGAGGAACGCGAGCGAGGACGACCCAAGGGATTGTCCTCCGGTCGTGTTGCACGACACACATACCGGATGGCCGACGTGCGCATCGTAGAGATAGACGCCCCCTTCTGAGTCGAACGCAAAGTAGCGGCCATCCGAGGTAACACTGCCCACAGGGGCTGGAGCTTCTCCACTTATACGAGCCCGAATGAGCGTGGTGGTCCACGTCGTACCGTTGTTGTAGGCCACAAAGAAACTGCCTTCTCGATTGGCGAAATAGGCATCGGAGCCATCGTGGCTGACATACGGATAGCTAGCCGTTTCACCTCCGCCCAGATTGATCGGTTCGGCCGGTTCTGCCGAATGCTCGTCGAGACTCAGCTCTTGCATTCCGCTTGAGCTTGCATAGAAGATCTTCGAGCCATCTCCACTGATCGCGGCATGGTCACCGGCTCCCACGGCATACGTTTTCTCCGTGGAGACGTTACGCACATAGAGGCCGCCGCCGCCCGCCACTGCCCACAATATCCGTGTGCCGTCTTCGGAGATGCCGAGGAATTCACCGCCATCTGCGCTTTCGCCGCCGGGGAGCTTGCTCACGAGCTGGAATTGACCGCCGGACCACTCGTACAGATTTGCCGGAAAATACGAGCTGGTCACTTCCGCGTCGGGCGTCAGAGCGCTTGGGCTCGAGAACACAATGTGGCTGAGATCGGGAGTCCCGCCACTGTAATTCATATAGAACCCAGCCAGAGTGCTAAAGATCTTGGCGGCTTCGGGCGCCTGCGTCAGTAGCGGGTCGTAGCTGCCGTCGATGTTGTCCCGCAGGAATCCGATCCAATAGCCTTCGCGCGTCAACTGAGACAGGCTCGTGTGCCCAAATGGAATCACGACTGAACGCGAGAGGTCCGCAGAGAATGCCCGGTACTCGGTTTCGCCCTCTCCTGCCAGCACGGCCGGTGTGTCGTGTGGTGGTGAGATGTCCTGCGAGGTCCATCCGTTAGGACCGCGCGTCGAGAGAATCTGTACGTCGTTGGTATTGGCCGTCGGACCGGCAAACGGTCGCGTCGCCAGGTAAGCGACCTTCGTGCCATCCGTGGAGGCAGCCGAGGAGCTCCCGCCACCGAGTCCCAGCAGCGCTACTTCGCCCCCTTCCTTCTGCGGTGGGGATACCATTTCGTACTGTCGGCCGTCGGGCAAAGCGAACTCGCTCGCGACGGGCTGCGTAGTGAATGTGCCGTCGGCGCCGTCCACGGGCCCCAGTGGGTTGGTTGCGACGGCCCGGTAGTGGTAGGTCGTGCTCGGCTGCAAGCCTTGGGCCTCCAGCGAAACACCAACGCCTTCAGAGCCCGAGCCGACTTCGGCGTCGGAGCTGGGAATCCTGGTCCCATAGGACGTGCTCGTGCCGTATTCGAAGTGGTAAGTGGCTTCCCCGCCCCCGGGATTGACCTGCGCCTGCAGTGTCACACTGGTGGAGGCGACGTTCGTGACCGACTCGCTTTCGATCACCACCGCTTCAGGCGCAGCGAGCACTGGAGCGCTAGCGCACACCAAAGCTCCAGCCAGCGCGCACAGCGATACGACACCCGCCAAGATCGCTTTGCGAATAATCATCGACACATCCCCTCCTCCAGGGCAGAGGGGAGGACCCCTCGATTGACGCATAGCAACACGCCCCTCCGCACACACGCAGACTGACGCGAACACACAAAACGAGACGACGACATCACCCTCCACCGGCGAGGCTCGTGGCGACAAACCAGGCCAGGCCGGCACAGACCAGGGCAGCACGGACCAGGCCGACCCGCTAGGCAACCGGCCGCCTCCCGACCGTTCAGAGAACGACAAATACCGCGCTCACGAGCGCGGCCGGTACGAGCTAGACGATTGGAGCAGCAGGCGCCCCGCTGGGCGCCAGGGTCAGGACTTCGGGCTAGCCGAGAGGTCCAAGAGAGAGAGAGAGAGAGAGATGCGGCAGGAAGCTGCCGCATCTAGCTACAGGCCACTCGCGACCCGTAACGATCCCCGACACGTCTGCCTCCCGAGCAACCACGCGATAACAACCCCTCATCGTTCTGACCCGGCCCTCTCCCAAGAATCCCTGATTGCGCTTGTAGCCGGCCGAGAAAGCCAAACCCAAACCCGATCCTATGTACGCCGACACCCCGTACAGGGATGCCATGACCAGCACACTGTAATCACGGCCCGCCAAATTGTCAAGCCCCTAACGGGAGACACGCCCGGAACGCAAGCTCAATGCCCACCCACCCCAAACCAGGCCACACGCCGGCAGGGGTGCGTACCCCAGCGACATGGCGCTCATATACTCAGCCGCTGTGTCGACACCTGGCCCCGCAGCACCCGTCACGATCATCGGCGCCTCGGGCGCCCTGGGCTTTGGGCTGGCGCTGCGCCTGGGACGCGCTGGAGTGCCAGTAGTGATCGGATCGCGCAGCGCAGAGCGGGCTGCGGAGGCGGTGGAGCGTGCCTTGGCGGCTGTGCCAGATGGCTCGTTCGCCGGTTACGAGAACTCCGACGCGGTGGCCCAGACCGACACGACGATCCTGAGCGTGCCGTTCCGCAACCAGTCGGAGACTCTCACGAACCTCAAGCGGGCGTTGCGCCCGGAGCAGCTACTGATCGATGCGAGCGTGCCGCTGGCGGCGGCTGTGAGCGGCAAAGCGACACGCATGCTCGGTGTCTGGCAGGGCTCAGCGGCTCAGCAGGCGCAGGAGCTGGTTCCTGAAGGTGTGCGCGTGGTCTCGGCCCTGCACACCGTCAGCGCGGCCTCGCTGAGCGACCTCGAGCACGAGCTTGCGGAGGATGTGCTGGTCTGCGGCGATGCCCGCGCGGACAAGCGTGAGGCGGCAGCGCTGATCGAGCGGATCGAGGGGCTGCGCTGCGTGGACTGTGGGCGGTTGGAGATGGCACGCACCACGGAGTCGCTGACGGCGCTGCTGATCGCGGTCAACTCCCGTTACAAGACACACGCGGGCGTCCACCTGACGGGCCTGCCTGACGCGCTCTGGGAGTGATGGGCTCCGCCGGCTCCCAGGATGCCGGGGCTGAGGGCGGCGTGGTGGTCCTCGCCGGGGGCACCGGTGGCGCCAAGCTCGCTCGCGGGATGCTCGACGTGGTCGGCCCCGAGCGGCTGGCGGTCATCGCCAACACCGGCGACGACATCGAGATCTACGGCGCCCACGTGTCCCCCGACCCGGATCTCGTGTCTTTCTGGCTTGCCGACCTGATCGACGAGCGCGGCTGGGGCCTACGAGAGGACACATTCGCGGTCATGGACGCGCTGCGTAAACTCGGCGTGGAGGTGTGGTTCAACCTCGGCGACCGCGACCTGGCGTGGTGCCTGGAGCGTGCACGTCTACTCAGCACCACGACGCCAAGCCATGAGACCGGCACCACGACAAGGATCGGCGCCGCAACGGGAGTCGCCGCTTCAGATCGCTCGCCAAGCCTCTCCCCTACTGCGTCCCTGGCACGCCTGAACGCGGCGATCGGGGTGCGGGCACGCGTGCTGCCGATGTGCGACGAGCCTGTGCGTACTTGGATTCGCAGCCGTGGGGAGTGGCGCTCTTTCCAGGAGTTCATGATCCGAGCCCATGGCGAGGGTCCCGTCGAAGGCATCGAGCTACGTGGGATCGAGCGCGCACAGCCCACCGCGGAGGCGTTGTCGGCAATCGAGCGGGCGTGCGCGATCGTGATCGGGCCATCGAACCCACTGGCCTCGATCGACCCGATCCTTGCGGTCCCCGGGATGCGCGAGGCACTGCGTGGCGCCAAAGCGCCGGTGGTCGCGGTCAGCCCGATCGTAGGTGGCGAGGTGCTCAAGGGCCCCACGGCCACATTCATGGCGTTCGCCGGACGGGAGCTCAGCGCAAATGGAGTGGCCGAGCACTACGGGGCGCTGCTCGACGGGATCGTCGCAGACGAGCCTCTCACCGTCGGGCTGCCAACGCAGCGCATCGACACCCGTATGACCGACCCGTCATCCCGCGCCTACGTGGCCGAGCAGGTGCTCGCGTTTACCCGGTCACTGGCCGACTAGGCCGGCGGTCGGCGGCGGCCTGCCGCAAAGCCCACCGTCAGCCTGACCGCAGGTGAGAAGCGGCAGCCGTCTGGTGGCGGATGGTCTGCTCGACCTGCTCGCCTTTGGCAGTCAGCCACCAGGCGTTGGGCTCCCCTTTCGCGTGACCCTCCCCCATGTTGTGGATCAGCCCAAGGTGCTCGAGGCGAGCCAGCAGCTTTGAGATCTGCCCCTGATCGCTGACACCGGCGGCGTCTGCGATCTCGCGGTTGCTCGCGCCCGGAGCGGCGGCGATCGCCACCAGCACGCGCACGGTGCGATAGGTCAGGCGCATCTCCAGATCCCTGAGCGGGTCACTCGGACGCTGTAGGGCGGGCCGACGTCGCGATGGTGGCCTCGATGTCTCGCGATCGGCGACGGCACGCCCCTGGTAGGGCAGCGCAACCAGACCCATCAGTGGACCCAGCAGCGAGACCATCGGGCGAGCACCGCCACCATCCAGCAGCCGCGTGTGCAATACCGCGAGCACTGCCCCGACGACCCCCTCGGCCGTCAAACGCGTAAGTCGAGCCGCGGCGCGCCGCTCACGGCGACCCTCGTCCACGGCGTCAACCAAGATCCTGACGATTCGCGCGCGCCGCTCGAGCGCTATCGGACCGGCGCCGAGCGCATCAACGATCCCGAGCCGCCCGAGGCTGGGCTCATCGTCGAGGAACTCCAACAGCGCACGCAGGCCGCCGCGCACTCGCACCAGCCAGCCGCAGTCCTCGTCGAACGCTGGCAGAACACGTGCCGCGCCGCGTTCGATTGCAAGGTCGAGCGCGGCGAGGAAGCAGGCCTCGCGATCCTCGAAGAGCTCGTAGAACGTGCGCCGCGAGACACCCGAGCGAGTCACGACATGCGCCACCGTGGCGCCCGCCACACCCCGCTCCAGCACGACCTCGACCATCGCGGAGACGATCCGGGCGCGCTGCAGCTGCACCACATCCCCACGCCCGCTCCTCACATCCAGCTCAGATCGCCCGGCGCGCAGCTCGCCACGCCCGGACGTCGCGGCCTGCCCAGCGTGAGCTGCGACTTGATGACGGGGCCCCCGGCGGGCTTTGCGCCCACCGGGTATGCGTGCATTCTCGCCTTGGCCGTGGTTGGGTGAGGTCATGGCGCTCACTCCCCTGCCTCTACTTCCTTTGCTTGCTGTTGCGCTTCCCGTGCTCTTGCCCTTTGGTGTTGCCCTTGGCCTTGTTCTTCTTTCTTGTGTGTGTGGTGTGCTTGGTTTTGGGGCAGCCGGTGACTTGGATTTTGGTGCTTTGGTGGATTTCGAGGCCGTTTTGTCCGATGAATTCGGTGGGCATCGTTAGCTTGTTTTTGCAGAGGTTGCCGTTGGCGGCGAGTGCTGAGTACTTGCCCTCGGGGAGCGTTAGTTCGAATGTGCCGACGGGGACGTCGGGGACGGTCTTGAAGGTGCTGCTGGTGATGCCTTGTTTGCTGATGAATGTCGAGCCGACGAGGTCGACGGTCACGCCGTAGCCTTGGAGGACGACGATCAGGCTCGGGAACGCTTCGCCGCCGTGGGAGACGAAGTACGCGGGGCCTGTCAGCGGGACGGGTAGGACCGGTGTGGTCGCTGTCGCGCTGCCGATCAGCGACGCTGCGGGACACGCCGCTGGGTTCGCTTCAAAGGTAGCTGCTGGGCATGCCTTCTGTAGCGTCGTCAGGCGTGAGGGTAGGCGCTTGGGTAGTTCGACTTTGACACGCGCGATGTTCGCGTCGTAGGGGCCGGTGGGGTAGCTCAGCTTGACGTGCAGGCTCGCACCGTTAGCGCGGGAGGTTTTGCCCGATGTGGAGACCGCGAACTTGGGGTGGAACGCGAGGTCGGCGCAGTTGGTGACCTGGTAGCGCGTAGCGACGCTCGCGGCGGCGCCTTCGGTGCTGCTCAGTGTCCCGGTGATCTGCATCGGGTTGCAGTCGGTCGCGTTGAACGTGAAACCTTCGGGGCGTTCTACGATCACGCTGACGTGCTGGATCTGCAACGGGATGCCATCCAGGATCGTCGGCAGCGGGTCGCTGAGGATACTCAACGCCGCGGTATGCCGATCGACACGGATCTGCGCCCGCACGACCACCGTCCCGAGATCGAATGGGCCGGCCTTCGCGGGATTCACGATCGACAGGCCGAACGGCGCGCCCTTGTACGGGCCGGTGATAAAGACCTTCCCACCAGTCACCGTATAAGGATCGTTGCCCAGGCCGGCGCTCACAATCGTATGCCCGATCAAGCTCTCTTCGCCACACGTGCCCTGCGCTGCCTGCGGTTCACCGCAGAGCTTGACCGCTGAGAGCGTCCCCAGCAGCCCTGGGGGCATCTGCATTTCTACGCGGCTGAGTGTCTGGTCGGCATCGGGGCGCGTCATCGTCAGCTGAAACGGCGTGAACGCACCGGCCTGGATATTCGTCGTGCCCGCCTGGAACCCCGGCGTGAACGGCTGCGGCGTAGAGCACGGCGCACCATTCGGCCCAGACGTGATCTGAAAGCTCGAGGACGGTGTCGCGGGCGGGCTACCCGACCACGGTTCGATCGACGCCGTCGAGGTATACGTCCCGCACAACGGCGGCGTCGAGAGCGGCGCGCGCGCCGACCCAAAGAAATTCAGCTTCAATTCTTCAAAGGGCAACTGCGGCGTATCTTCAAACGTCGAGACGAGCTGCCCCGTCACCGGGTCAGGCGCCACCTTCCCCGCGAGCTTCACCAGAACACCCGACACGGGGTCCTTCGCGACCAGGTAGAGCGCGACGAGCGACCCGAACGGGTTCGCGTTCTGCGCCGCCAAATACGCAGCACCCACCAGCTTATTCGGCAACAACGGCGAACTGATTTCCACCGTCCCCACCTTCGAAGCTTCCGGACACCCAGCTTCCACACCATCACCCAAGCCAACCTCGCCCAGCGAACACGCCAACAACCCATCCGCGCCCGCCGGACTGATCTGCACACCAGCCGGCAACGCAACAACCGTCGTCTTCACATCCGACTCCCCAAGCCCATGTTCGGTCAAACTCGCTTCCTGCGGAACATGCACACCCACCGTCAACCCCGTCGGCGTACTCCCATCCGAACCATCCGGCACCGCACTAATCACCGGCTCAAAATCAAGCCGATCACAACCATCCAAACCCACAAGCCTCCCGGTGATGTCATGGTAGAGAACTTCGGTTTCCGCAAAATGACCAGCTTCATCCCATGGATCGGTTCGGACTGTGGTCTTCATCGGACCGGTACACGACGTCGGGAACAGCAAGAAGGGATTCGCGTGCGCCGGCGCCGAGGACGGACAACTCGAACCTTCGGGCGCCCCTCCGATAAAGACTTCGTGATCCAGGCAGTCCCAGCCACGGGCCGCATGATGACTGGGGTCTCCGGGCACGCCCCAGATGCTGACCTCCGAGGAATCGAACCCCGTGAGCTGGCTGATGTTGTCGATGCTCACTGTCACCCCATAGTCGCCACCCGTACGCACAGACGTATCCAGATAAACGTGAATACCAGTGATCTGGAAGCCCATCCGCGCCGGCTCACCCACATGCGGCACCAGGTTGAACAGCGGCACGACAAAGGTCCGTGTCTGCACCAGCCCGATCGAGACCGCGGCCACGCCAATCGCCGTATCATCCGGGCATTCATTGCCAGCCCCGTTATCCGTCGCTGTCGTAAATGCTTGATCGCTGCACTGTGCCACCACGGTTGCGTTCCCGACCAAGCCGGGCGGCAATTCGAACTGAATATCCTTGGCCGGACTGACCGGCCCGGGAGCCAGAGCCGAGGGTAGATATTCGGGTTCCGGAGTGAAGCCTCCAGGCCGCTCGAGCTTTTGATTCAAATAGATGGTGCTCGTCAGCTGGTAGGGGTGCGATCCGGCCTGCGTATCGGTCGAGCCATCTTCATTGGTCGCCACGAGATCTGCGTGTTCGATCCCGAACCCAGCCGGTGTCGCACTAACCGTCACAGGCTCAGCGACCGACACATCGCGAGTCCCCCCACCAGAGATACTCCCGTGATTCAGGCCTCCAGACGGAGCTTCTTTGTCCACGTCGACACCGATCACTACTTCCAGAGCTTCGTACGGCGTGACCATCCCTGCGTACGTACACTGCAAGGGAGAGAGCGTGCAGGACAATTCTTCGGTGGAGAAAAGATTCTTCCCGCGCCGGCCTTCGATACCCGTGGCGCTCAGCCCGGGCGGCAACGTATCGCCGATGACGATCGGCGTGACTTCGCCTTCCGCCGGAGTGGCACTCGCATTCTGCGCACGCAAGATGATCTGGTCGTCGTTCGCCGCCGCGGTGCTCCCCGGCGCGAGATGCGTCGGCACAGCGACCGAAGCGATCGTCCACACCGGCGGCCCCGCCAAAGCTGGCGCAGAACCCACCAGGCCGGCCAGCAGCACAGCTCCTACGACACCGCCAGCAACGGTACGCTTGATATGCATGAGCTTGTCTAGAATCATCTCTGCTTACCCCTTTAGCTCTTTGCCTTGGCCGACAAGCCCTGTTTGACCGCTGCCTTCTTGGCTTTGCTCTTCCTCGCCTTTGCCTTGCGATGCTTCTTCTTTGCTCGCTTCTTGGCCTTTGGCTTGCTCTTGCTCACCGGTTTCGGGGTGGAGGCCACGACATCTCCCGCTCCCACGAACGTCGCGCTCGCCGGCGCCCCAAAGATCCCCGGCTGAGGCGTGGGCGCCGCCTTGCACGCATCGCTGCTCGTGCACGCGGGCGGCGAGACATCCGAGGCTGGACACGGCTCAGCAGCCGTACACACGTGCGCGTCGTACACGTCGAAGCTACTATCGAAGTCCTGAGCAGCAAGCCGCCCTCGAGTACTGAAGAAGACATCATCGCCGTTTGCACTGGCGCCAAGGAACGTCGAGGAGTCGTTGCTCGTCCCGCTAGAGATCAAGTAGACACAGCCGGGGGCAGTCGCGCAGCTGCCTACATGCTCGGGCTCCCACTCGTACACATCCTGATCGCCATTCGTATCGTGCGCGACCAACGCGTCGCTGCTTGTAAAGAACACGCGCCCGCTACCGGTCAGAACATTCAGCGCAGCTCCTCCAAGCGGCTGCCCCCCAGTCGAATTGCAGGACACACATACCAGGCTGTCCGCATTCGCATCGTACAGGCGCACCTCCCCTTTATCGTCAAACGCAAAATACCGACCGTCCGACGCAACCGCCCCAGTAAGAGGCGGAGCTTCTTCGCCAATACCTGGTGTGAGGAGTGTGCTCGTCCAAGTCGTGCCGTTATCTCGCGCAACATACAGGGCACCCTGCCGATTGGCGAAATAGTCGGTAGTGCCATCGTGGTCTACATATGCGGGATACTGTATTTCACCACCGACAAGGTTGACCGTTTCGCCTGGTTCCGCCGAGGAGCTGTCGAGGCTGACCTCGTACATCCCACTTGCGCTGGGGTAGAAGACCTTGGAGCCATCTCTACTAATCGCGGCGTATTTGACATAGGTGCTGGCTCCCACCGGATACGTCTTCTCCGTGGTCACATCACGCACATAGAGGCTGCCTCCAACTGTGCTCCACAGTACCCGTGTGCCGTCTTCGGAGATGCCCACGTATTCAGCGCCGCCTGCGCTTTCGCCTCCAGGAAGTACGCTTACCAGCTGAAAATGACCGCTGGCCCACTCATACAGATTTCCGGGAAAATAGCTGCTGGTCGGTTCGGCGTTTGACGTCAAGCCGCTAGGGCTTTCGAACACGATATGGCTGAGATCGGGAGTCCCACCACTGAACCGCATATAGAAACCGATTGCGGTGTTGAAGATCTGGGCGGCTTCGGGTGCTTCTTTCAGCAGCGGTTCATAGCTGCCGTCGAGGTTGTCACGCAGGAAGCCGATCCAATAGCCTTCTGCCGCCACCTGAGAGAGGGTCGTGTGCCCGAACGGAATCACGACCGCGTGCGAGAGATCCGCCGAGAACCCCCGGAATTCCGTTTCGTGCTCTCCTGCCAGCACAGCCGGCGTGTCGTGGGGTGGTGAGACGTCCTGTGAGGTCCACCCGTCGGGACCGCGCGTCGAGAGGATCTGCACATCGTTTGCATTAGCCGTCGGGCCCGCGAACGGTCGCGTCGCCAGATACGCAACCTTCGTGCCATCCGTGGACGCAGCCGAGGAGTTACCGCCGCCCAACCCTTCGAGTGTGACTTCGCCGCCTTCCTTCTGCGGCGGGGAGACCATTTCATACTGGCGGCCGTCGGGCAACGCGAACTCGCTCGCGACGGGCTGCGTAGTGAACGTGCCGTCGGCGCCATCCACAGGCCCCAACGCGTTGGTCGCGACCACCCGGTAGTGATAGGTCGTGCCCGGCTGCAAGCCCTGTGCCTCCAGCGCAACGCCTATGCCTTCAGAGCCCGAGCCAACTTCAGCATCCGAGCTGGGAATCCTGGCCCCATAAGACACACTCGTCCCGTATTCGAAGTGATACGTGGCTTCCCCACCCCCGGGATTGACCTGCGCCTGCAGCGTCGCACTGGTCGAAGCGACATTCCTGACCGACTCACTTTCGATCACCACCGCTTCAGGCGCCGCCAGCACCGGAGCGCTTGCGCACACCAGCGCCCCAGCCAACACGCACAGCGATACCGCACTCGCCAAGATCGCCTTGCGAATGATCATCGACACATCCCCTCCTCCAGGGCAGAGGGGAGGACCCCTCGATTGACGCATAGCAGCACGCCCCCCTGCACGCACACGCCACTCCGCGCGCGCACAGACTGACGCGAGCACGCGAGCTGACGCGGACACACAGAAGGACACGACAACGCCACACCGCACCGGGGCGAGTCGCAAAAACAGACCAGGCCACGCCGGCGCGCCAGGAGACTAGGCGCATCCCGACGATGCAGAGAACGACGAATACCGCACCCAAGGGCGCGGTCGGTGCGATCTAAGCAATTAGCGCAGTAGGCGCCCCAGCGGGCGCCAGAATCAGGCCGTGCAGCTAGCCGAGAACCGCAAGAGAGAGAGAGAGAGAGAGAGATGCGGCAGGAAGCTGCCGCATCTAGCTACAGGCCACTCACGACCCGCAACGATCCCTGACACGTCTGCCTCCCTAGCAATCACGCGAAAACCCCTCATCATTCCGACCCGGTCCCTCTCCCAAGAGTCCCCAGTTGCGCTTGCAGCCGGCCAAGAGAGCCAAGCCCAAACCCGATCCTATGTATGCCGACACCCCATACGGGGATGCCATGACCAGCACACTGTAATCACCGCCCGCCGAATTGTCAAGCCCCTAACGGGAGACACACCCAGAACGCAAGCTCAACGCCCCCCGACGGGCTCTCCAACCTGAACGCCCCAACTGGCGCTCCAACCTCAAACGCCCCCAACCGGCGCCCCAACCTCAAACGCCCTCCGACCGGCGCCCCAACCTCAAACGCCCTCCGACCGGCGCTCCAACCTCAAACGCCCTCCGACCGGCGCTCCAACCTCAAACGCCCCCCAACCGGCTCCCCTACCTCAACGTCCCCAGACCGGCTCGCTTACGCTGCTGGAGCCCGGCTCTCCCGCCATTCGCTCAGCGCGCCGATCGCGCCGTCGGCGACACGTTCGAGGAATGTGTCACGGTCGTTGGCGTGCGGCAGCGGCTCGGCCGGCACCGCGACGCCGAGGAACTCGCAGAGCGGCTCCCAACCTTCGGTCACCTCCCAGACGAGCAGTCGCTCGGCCGGGACGATCTCCTTGACCGTCTCGTTGTGGCGGTGCATCTGCTCGATCAACTGCGCCGGCTCGGCATAGCCCGCGACAAACGTGCCCTGCGGCCCCCAGAACATGCGGTCGACAAGCTCCAGGTAGCGGCGCCAGCGCGGATCGATCTCACCGCGCGCGCTCGAGAGCAGGCGCATCAGCGACTCCCCGTGGCGCATCGCGACAATCGTCTCGCGGAAGCTGCGCTCCCACTTCTGCGGATCGCGCACGCTGAGCAGCACCTTGGCCTCCGGGTAGGCGTCCATCAGCTCGCGGTAGAAGTAGCCGCCGGGCCAATCCACGGTCGAGGCGTTCCCCGCAAAGGCCTCCTCCCACGGCTCCTGCCCGTCGAGCGCACGGTTCCAAAGCCCGACCTGATCGAGGTCTGCGAGCACGTTGACCCAGTGGTAGCAGGGGCCGAGACCGAGTTGCTCCAAGGCCAGCTTCTGTGTCAGGGTGCCCGTGCGGGGCAGGCCGGCTCCAATCACCTTGATCGTGCTCATCGCGCTCCTTTGCATGGTTTTTTGCGTGCTGGCTTGACGGTTGCCGCAAGTCTATGGCGGGACTGGCTGACCGCTATGCATTTGTCGATCAACTCCGTGAGGGAAAGCGGTGAGGACGCTCATGCCAGCGAGCTGGCGCTTGCCCGCCGGTTCTCTCGCTATTGTGTGCCCTTCCCAACCCGATGTAACAGAACCCTAACTCAATGTTCAATCCGCCGCTCAGGGGGTCTCGCAAGTGAAGGTCATCGGCGCTGGCTTCGGCCGCACGGGCACGATGTCGCTCAAGGTAGCCCTCGAGGAGCTGGGCGTAGGCCCGTGCTTCCACGGCTTAGACCCCCGTGCAGCGGCTAGCGCTGGCCAAGCCCCGATCGGCCGCGCACCGTCCATCTGGGCAGAGCCGGCGCAAGCAAGCCGGGTCGATTGGCAGACGACGCTCGCTGGCTGGGGCTCCACGGTCGGCTGGCTCGGGGCGCGCTTCTACGAGGAGATGCTCGACGCCTGGCCGGACGCGCTGGTACTGCTCAGCGTGCGCGACCCCGACACCTGGTACGCCAGCTGTCGCGACAGCATCCACAGCGCCAGGGAAGCGGCGTCGCGCGGACCCCTGGCCGCAACCGCTACCCCGAGCGCGGCAGCGGTAGACACCGTGACGCTCGATACGGCGACGCTCCACCCGACGGTAGCTACCGGCCCAACGGCAGCTACCGGCGCCACGACCGCGGGTGCGCCCGGCGCCGGCTCGCGGGCGCCGTTCGAGACGATCGACGGTCCGATCTGGGACAGCATCTTCGAGGGCCGCTTCGGCGAGCGCGAGCACGCGCTCAGCCTCTACCGCAGGCACAACGAACAGGTGATGAGCACAGTTCCGCGCGAGCGGCTGCTGGTGTACGAGGTCGCGCAGGGCTGGGAGCCGCTCTCGGAATTCCTCGGAGTCGACTCCCCGGCGCTCCCCTTCCCGCACCTGAACCGCGCGGAGTCTTTGCGGGCGCACTTGGGAGACTCGCAGCTCTCCCGCTCGGGGACGCTGCGCCGCGACAAGGGGCAGTACGCGCGCCAGCCGGCGCGGGCGCAGCGCCACGGGCAGCGCCCCGTAGCGCGGATCGCGGGACTCGCAGTCGCCGATGGCGAGACGGTCTTCACACAGGAGGAGGTCCTGGCGCGGCTGGGGCTGAAGGGCGACGAGTTCGCGGAGGGGATCTTCAGCCGCTGCGGAGTCGAGCGGCGCCACCTGAACCTGACAGAGAGCTTCCTGGACACCACGCTTCAGGGCCGCACCGCGCAGGTCGAGGACGATCTGATGGAGCAGGCGATCCGCGCGGTCGACCAGCTCGGCGTGGACCCGCAGGACATCGGCACGGTGGTCAGCTCGAGCCTTTACTCGCTTGGCTGCCCGACCCTGGCTCACCGACTGGTGGACCACTACCGGATGGACCCTGCGACCGACAAGTACCACATCACGGGAGTCGGCTGCGCGAGCGCGGTGCCGCTGCTGCGCCTGGCCTCCCAGACGCTGCCCCAGCACCCCGGCAAGCACAGTCTCGTGGTGGCGGCGGAGAGCATGAGCAGCATCCTGATGCGGGCTACCGCCGATGACCATCGGGCGAAGACGGTCGGCTCGGCGATCTTCGGAGACGGCTGCGCCGCGGCGCTGCTCTCCAGCGAGCGCGACGCGACGGGACCGACGATCCTGGCCTCGCAGGTCCACCACATCGGCGACACGCTCGGAGCCGTGAGCCTGGCGCTGAGCCCGGAGGACAGCCACCTGCACCTTGCCCGCGAGCTTCCCGACCTCGCGGCGGCGGGACTCGGCGAGCTGGTTGCGGGCTTCCTGCGCCGCAACCGCTTGGAGCGATCGGGGATCGACCACTGGCTCGTCCACCCCGGCGGCCGGCGGATCATCGAGTGCGTGCAGAGCGCGCTCGAGCTCTCGCGCGAGGACGTCGCAGTCAGCTGGGACGCGCTCGCCGACCACGGCAACATCGGTACGCCGTCGATCCTGTACGTGCTGAAGGGCACGCTTGCCGCGCGCCAGCCGCGAGCGGGCGAGCGCGGGCTGATGGTCACGATCGGTCCCGGGGTCAGCGTCGGCTTGATGGCCCTGCAGTTCTGAAGGACCGCAGTCGGTGCGGCTCTCTGCGTGGGCCCCCGTCGAGATAGGCTCTGGAGCAGCGATGCGCACCGCCGCGATCCTCCCCGTCAAGCGCTTCTCGAACGCCAAGCAGCGGCTCGGGGCCAGCGTAGCCGACCCCCTGCGCCTGGACCTCGCGCGGGCGATGGTCGGCGACGTGCTCAGCGCGCTGCATGACTGCGCCTCGATCGAGCGCACGATCGTCATCACCAACGAGGCGCCGGTCGCGGCAGCGGCGAGCTACCAGGGCGCGATCGCCCTGGCGGATACCGCGGATGACGGCCAGAGCGCGGCTGTCGCGCTCGGCATCGAGCGCGCGCTGGCGGAGGGCATCGAGCGGGTGCTGTGCATTCCCGGCGACTGTCCCGCGCTGGACCCCGAGGAGCTGACTGCCCTCCTGAGCGTGACCACCCAGGGCGAGCCCACGGTCGTGATCGTCCCTGACCGTCACGGCACGGGCACCAACGGCTTGCTGCTCTCGCCCCCCCAAGCCATCCTCCCGAGCTTTGGGACGGGTAGTTGCGAGCGCCACCGCGAGCTAGCGCGCGCGGCCGGAGCGGCCTGCCACCTGGAGCGCCCGCCTTCGCTGCTGCTCGACATCGACACCGGCGAGGACCTGGCGGTGCTGCGCGAGCGCCTTGCCGGCGCGCGCGTGCGCGCTCCACGCACCCGCGCGGTGCTCGGCTTGCCCCTGAGTCACCACCATCCCTCCCGCGCAGCCTAGGTAGAGAGCGGCGATGCCCGGAGCGAGGATGGGAGCGGCGATGCCCGGAGCGAGGATGGGGCCAGCGGGTCGTGATTGTCGTGATCGGAGCGAGCGAGGATCATGGGCGGCATCTCGGCACGCAGTCTGAGCGGCCTGCCGGAGGTCCGTGCGGGGGACGACCTGGCGGCGCTGATCGTGCAGGCCCTCGAAGCCGAGCACGCTCTCCCCACGGCGGCCCTCGCGAGCGCGAGCCCGGATGCGACGCTGTCGCACGGGCAGCGGCCCACCCCGACGCCGTCGCAACGGCAGCGGCCCACCCCGATGCTGCGAGCCGGGCAGGTGCTGGCGATCGCGCACAAGGTGGTCTCGAAGTCCGAGGGCGCGGTCGTCGCGCTCGCGGACGTCGATCCCTCGCCCAGAGCGTGTGAGCTGGCCGCCGAGCAGGGCAAGGACGCCCGCGCGGTGCAGGTCGTGCTCGATCAGACGCGCGAGCTCGTGCGGGTCGCCAACGGAGTGCTGATCTGCCGCACCCATCACGGCTTCGTGTGCGCCAACGCGGGCGTGGACGCGTCCAACACGAGCGAGAGCGACACCCTGATCGTGCTCCCCCGCGACCCTGACGCCTCGGCCCGGCGTCTGCGTGCCCGGCTACGCGAGCTGACGGGATCGGCGCCGGCGGTGCTGGTCACCGACAGCTTCGGCCGGGCCTGGCGCCACGGTCAGTGTGACGTGGCGATCGGCTGCGCCGGCATGGCCCCGCTGGAGGACTGGCGCGGGCGCACGGACAGCGTCGGTCTGGAGCTGCGCGCCACGTGGATCGCCGTCGCCGACGCGGCTGCCGCGACCGCGGACCTGGCGCGCGCCAAGGACTCGCGCGAGCCCGTCGTGATCGTGGAGGGCCTGGAGCGGTTCGTCTGCCAGCAGGACGGCCCGGGCGTGCCGGCGCTGCTGCGCCCGATCGCCGAGGACCTGTTCCGCTGAGCGCAGGCGCCGGACTGCCCCGCCTTCCCGGCCCGGCCCTGACCGAGCGGCGCGCCTAGTCCGCTGAGCTGGCGCCCAGCTGCTTGCCCAGAAACGGCAGCACGGCTTGCGCCACAGCCTGGGGATCGTCCTGGAAGGGCCAATGTCCGCTCTCGGGGAGGATCGCTACGTCCTGTACGTCGAAGAACTCCCGCTGGCGCTCGGCGTACTGCACACCGATGAAGGGGTCCTTTGCGCCCCACACGACCAGCGCCGGCTTGTGCAGCTCGTGCATGGCTACTCCGAGCTGGATCGCCGTGTCGCCGGGGTCGGGCGTGGCGCGGTAGAGCTTGAGCACCGCGCGCCGCGTACCGCGGTCGTAGTCGTCGTACATCTTCTCGACGAACTCCTCGGGGAGCCCCTTGGGGTTGGACCTCTGCATCGCGCGCCGCCACGCCGAGCGCGGGATCCAGGCCTGGGTGAGCTCACCCAGCACCGGCGTCCGCCAGCGCCTGGCCATCTTGTGCCAGGTATAGCCGGGCATGATGCCGATATTGATCAGGACGACGCTCGCCCACGCCTGCGGGTGCTGGAGACCCCACAACAGGCCGAACGGCCCGCCGAAGTCGTGCACCACGAGGTGCACTCGCTCGATCCCGAGCTCGGTGATCGCGCCCTGCAGGAAATCGGAGTAAGCGGACACCTGGTACTGGAATCCACGTGGCTTATCGGCCCGGCCGAAGCCGGGCATGTCGAGCGCCACGGCGCGGCCACGCTCCCCGGCCCCGTCGACGAGCGCGGTCCAGTCGCTGGAGGAACCGGGATTGCCGTGCACGAACACGACGGCCTCGCGCGCCTCCTGCGGGGCCGGCTTCGATCACCGGCGAGCCGATCCCGCCGACGGCGATCCTCCGTGCGCGTGGCACCTAGCCCGCCAGACGACGGCGGTCGAGGGCTGCGTTCTCAGGCCGGTGGGACGCCTGCTGCGGCTCAGGTTGACTCGCAGCATCCGTCCGATCATGCCCGGGGTCAACACCTGCTGCGGCGTGATCCAGCGCCCGCCCATCAGGGCCACGCGACCTGCAACCGCGCGGTCGCGCGCGGCGCTGCGATAGAGCAGCTTTTCGACCGGATTGAACTTCTTGCCGGTGGAGTAGGCCGAGCAGAATTTCTCGTGCGCCGCGAGCCCCTTGTGGTGACGGCGCGCGTATGCCTGCAGGGCGCTGTCGATCTCCGCCTCGCCACCCTGCAACGCGGGGATCACGGCGTCGGCGAGCCACTCGGCGGACTGCAGCGCCCAGCCGCACCCGACGCCCCACAGCGGGTCGGCCGCCAGCGCGGCGTCGCCGATCGAAGCCCGAGCCCGGGGCGCGAGGGGCTGGCGGAGAACGTTCGGCATGTCGATCTTGCCCATCATCTTCGACTCGCGCTTGGCGGGATCGAGCCGCGGAGCGTCCGGCAGGCGTTCGAACAGGCGGACCATCGCCTGCTCGGGGTCGCCCCTGAACTCGGGTAGGCGGTCCTTGTGGATCATGCATGCCAGCAGCGTGAGACCGCCATCGGTCGGGAACGCGTAGGCGACGTCCGGATCGAGCAGCCACAACTGCGCGCTGCTCCCGGTCACCAGCGGTGTGTCGCGGTAGTGGGCGAAGTAGCCGAAGCGGTTGTGGGGCTTGAGCTTGGTGGGCTGATCCGCGAGCTTCGCGACCTCGGAGTCGCGACCGTCGGCCGCGATCACCAGCTTGGCGCGCAGCTCGTGCTCGGTGCCGTCGCGCTCGCGCGCCACCACGCCACTGACACGCCCGCCGTCGCGCAGCAGCGAGTGGACGGTGTGGCCGAGCCTCAGCTCCACGCCGTCGGTGTCGGCCGCTAGCTCGCGCAGGATTGGATCGAACGTCTCCCGGCGGATGTTCCACGCGGGGTGATCGCAGATCGGCGGCTCGGCCCACTCGTGCGCATAGGAGATCCAGCCGTAGCGCGTCCAGATGTTCAGGTCGTTGGGCTGGGCGCCGGCCTCCTGGATGCCCTCCCGCAGGCCGAGGCGCTCGATCGTGGGCGATGCGCTCGGTTGAATGAGATGCGTGCACATGCGCTTGTACGTCTTCGGATCGCTATGGCTCTCGAGCAACGCCACCTTCGCCCCTGCTCGTCCCAGGAACGTCGCCGCGGTGCAGCCCGCGATGCTCGCCCCGACCACTGCCACGTCATAGTCCGATGCGCCCGAGAAGGCGCCGTCTGCGTGCTCGATGTCTCCCATGTATGTCACTCCTCGACCGCTAGGCTCGCTTAATGTCGGTGTGAACGCTATGGTTCGAGCCGAACTATACAGGACGAACTATGAAAAGCAAGCCGATCCGCCTGACCACCACTTCCTACGCCGTCCTCGGTCTGCTCGACCTGCTCGGCGAGGGGACGCCCTATGCGCTCAAGCAGTTGCTTGAGCGGTCGATTCAGAACTTCTGGCCGGTACCGCACACCACCTTCTACGAGGAGCCAGCCAGACTCGCCAAGGCCGGGTACCTCTTAGAACGCCAGGAGAACGGCGGACGCCGGCGCCGGCTCTACGCGCTCACCGACCGCGGCCGTGCGGCGCTGCGCGAGTGGGCAGACGCCCCCGAGCTGGCTCCCCAGCAGTTGCGCGACGAGGGGCTGCTGAAGATCTTCGCGGGAGCCGACCCGCGCGCGGTCTTCGCCCGGCGTGGGGACTGGCACCGGGCAAAGCTCACCGAGCTGGAGAGCTACCTGGAGAGCCAGCGCGCGGGCGGAGCCGATGCGCATCCCCCCGAGAGGTGGCGCGGCGCGGAGACGACACTGCTCGCGGGCATCACCTACCACCGTCAGATGCTCGCGACCATCGAGCAGTATCTCGAGTCCACCTCGTAGCGACGCCTGACCCCGTAGAGCGTCGTGCGCTCCGCCGCTGGGCGCCCGGCGCGGTGCGCGGCCGCAATCAGCTGCTCGGGATCCAGGCGGGTGCCGTGATAGCTGCCGGCGAGGCGGCTGATCGACTCCTCCATCAGCGTCCCCCCGAGATCGTTCACGCCCCAGCGCAGCGCCTCGGTGGCGGCCTCGATACCCATCTTGACCCACGAGGCCTGCAGGCTCCCGACCGTGCGACCGAGCGCGAGCCGGAAGACCGCGGTGTGCTTGAGGTTCTCCTCGCGCGAAATCTCCTCCACGCCGTGGGTGCGCCCGAGCAGGGTCTGAAACGGGATGAAGGAGAGCGGCACGAACTCCGTGATCCCGCCCGTGCGCTCCTGCAGCTCACGCACGACGCGCATGTGCTCGGCCAGCTCCCACGGCTCCTCGATGTGACCGAACATGACCGTCGCCGTCGAGCGCAGGCCGGCCGCGTGGGAGGCTTCGATGATCTCCACCCAGCGCGCGACCGGCAGCTTGTTCGGGCTGATCCGTTCGCGTACCCCGTCGTGCAGCACCTCCGCGGCGGTGCCCGGCGTCGAGCCCAGCCCGGCCTCGCGCAGGCGCAAGAAGACCTCCGCCGGCGGTTGCCCGGAGATGTCGCACATGTGCGCGATCTCCATCGGGCTGTAGGCGTGCAGGTGAATCTCGGTCCCCAACCGCGCTGCGGTGCGCTTGGCGAGCTCCAGCCAGCCCAGGTAGTCCTCCAGGCTCCAGTCGGGGTGGATGCCGGACTGGATGCACAGCTCGCTCGCGCCGTAGGCGATCCCCTCCTCGACGCGGCGCACGAACTCCTCCGCGGAGTGCTCGTAGGCGTCGGGCGAGCGCTTGCCCTGCCCGAACCCGCAGAACGCGCAGCCGACGGTACAGACGTTGGAGATATTGATGTTGCGGTTGACCACGAATGTCACCGTCTCCCCCGCGAGCTCGGCGCGGAGCTCATCCGCGGCGACGCGCAGCTCCTCGATCGCCGCGGGCCGCGTCTCCGCGAACAGCGCGGTCAGCTCCTCCTCGCTCAGGGGCGCGCCATCGCGACCCTTGGCGATCGCGGCGCCCACCAGATCGGCGCGGATCGGGCGCTCGGAGCGGCGTGTCGGCGGACCGCCGCTCCCCCGCCGCGGGATGAACGACCAGTACTTCAGCTTGATCGTGTCCAGCACTCCCTGCGCGAGCCACTCGCGATCGATGTACTGCGGGTAGACGCACAGGCGCTCGGTCAGGGCGACGCCGTCCGCCTGCAGGCTCCGGCGCACGCGGTGGGGCGAGGGGAACGGGTGCTCCGGGGAGATGTGGTCCCCATTCGCCGAGAGCCCGCCCAGATCGCTCGCGCCGGCCTGCACCAATTCCGGCCACCAGTCCGCCAGGTTGGGTGGGATCTGAATGCCGACGCCGGGCAGCAGCCTGTGCGTGTGCGCGATCAGCCGCTTCATGTCCGCGATCGTCACCGCGCAGGCCCAATCGGGCAGCGGCAGCTCCGGGCGCGGGTGCGCGGGCGTCTCGTCCACACCGGTGCGCCAGTACGCGCGCGCCGCCGCGTCGGCGATCTCGGCCGGCTCGCGACCGTAGTAGCGCTGGTGCGGGACGAAGTTCTGGAGAATCACCTCCTGGATGTGCCCGTACTCGGCGTGCACGTCGGCCAGCGCCTGCAGCGAGGCGATCCGCTCGTCCTCGGTCTCGCCGATGCCCACGAGGATGCCGGAGGTGAAGGGGATCTTCAGCTCGCCGGCGGCGCGAATCGTCTCCAGGCGCCGCTGCGGGTGCTTGGTCGGCGAGCCCGCGTGCACGGTCTCCATCAGGCGCTCGGAGATCGACTCCAGCATCAGCCCCTGCGAGGCCGTCACCTCGCGCAGCCGCGCCAGATCCTCACCGGGGAGAACCCCCAGGTTGGTGTGCGGCAGGATGCCGCGCTCGAGCGCCCGCTCGCAGGCCCAGACGACATAGGCCGTGAAGTCCGCGTGGCCGTACTCCGCCAGTTTGGCGGCGACCTCCGCGTTGACCTCGGGCCGCTCCCCGGTCAGGACGAGCAGCTCCTTGATACCGCGCCGGGCCGCGCCGTCGATCAGCTCCAGCACCTGCTCGGGCGCGTGCAGGTGCGCGCCGTGCGTCGCGAACGAGCAGTACTTGCAGTAGCACCGGCACGTCCGCGAGAGCGAGAGCGTCAGGTTGCGCGAGTAGGTGACCCTCCGACGCATTACTCGAGAGTCTATGAGTCTTGAGTGCCGTTCCGGTCGGCGCATGCGCCGACCGGCCGGGCCGCACATGTGCGGCCCGGGACCGCGTCGCATGCGACGCGGTCTTCAACAGAAGGAATCCCTCAGGCCAGCTTGTCGATCGGCCGTTCGCCCACACGCTCCTGGGGATCGAGCACGAGCAGCTTGTAGCCGAGCGCCGCGATCAGGCCGCCGACGATCGGACCGATGATGTAGACGACCGCGAAGTCGCCGAAGCCGCCGCTGAAGTGTCCCGCGACGATCGCCGGCCCCAGCGAGCGGGCCGGGTTCAGGCCGGCTCCGGTGAGCGGTCCGAAGGTCAGCACCGCGAAGCCCAGCGTCGCGCCGATCACGAAGCCCGCCCAATCGCGGGTGCCGCGGGGGTTGACCGCCACGCCCACGATCGCCCAGACCAGCGCGAAAGTGCCAACGAGCTCGCACAGCGCCCCCAGCAGCGTCTTGCCCGCCAGCAAGTGGCTGACCGCCGGGTTGCCGAGGTTCGGCCCAAGGAATAGTTCGCTGAGGATCACTTTGCACAGCGCCGCAGCCGCGATCGCGCCGATCACCTGCATCGCGATGTAGCCGCACGCCGCCGGCACGTCGATCTTGCGGATCGCCGCCAGGCCGATCGTGACGGCCGGGTTGAAGTGCGCGCCGGAGGTCCCCCCGAGCGTCTGGACCAGCATCATCAGGAGGAACGCGTGCAGCAGTCCGATGACTGCGAATTCCGGCGTCGAGATGCCTGTGCGGGCGTAGACGCTGACGATCAGAGCGATGAACAGGACCAGCACGAAAGTGCCGACCAGCTCGGCGATGTACGCGGATAGGCCACGATCCTCCACGGTGAACTCCTCCTTCTCGAAGTGCAGTCGATGCCTTGTGGTACTTCTACGAGCGCCCCCGGTCCCCTCCCGTTGACACGCGGCTATCCTGGGCCCTTATGTCAAGGCCACCCCGCATGTACCTCGCTCGCCACGGCCAGACGGCCTATAACGCCGAGGGGCGCTTCCAGGGCCAGGGGGCGGTGCCGCTCAACGAGACCGGCCGTACGCAGGCCGCCGCGCTGGCGGAGCAGGCAGTCCCCTACGAGTTCGTGGCGCTGTGGTGCAGCCCGCTGTTGCGCGCCCGCGAAACGGCCGACATCGTCGCGCGCCGCATCGGCCTGACCCCGCGCGAGGACGCCCGGCTGATGGAGACCGATGCCGGGCAGTGGACCGATCGCAGCTTTGCCGACGTGCAGGCACAGACGCCTGAGGAGTTCGCGAAGTTCAAGCACGGCGACCCGACCTTTGCGTTCCCCGGCGGCGAGTCCTTCGCGCAGCAGGGCGTGCGCGTGGCGGCGGCGTTCCACGACATCAAGCGCGCCGAGGCGCCCACGCTGGTGGTCTGCCATGGGGGCGTGATCCGGATCGCGCTCTTCCAGCGCACGAAAGACCGAGCGGCGCTGTCGGACCCGGTCCCCAACGCGACGGTGATCCCGCTTGACCCACGCGGGTCGCGACGCGTACACCGCGACGGCGAAGTCGCCGCCACGGCCAGCTGAGCGCGGATCGAGCTGCGGCCCTCTCGGCTACTGCGCGCGCAACCGGCGAAACTCGTCGCGCACCGAGTACGGACGACCCCACATCTGGGTTACCTCTGCGCGCCCGGAACGCAACTCGCGCACCACCAGCTCGCCCGCGATGCCGGCGTCATCGAGTAGTCGCAGCGTGCCGTGCACGGTGGGCGCCGCGGCCGCGTGGCCGAAGCGGTGCGCGACCAGCAGCCGCCAGTGCCAGTCGTGGCGCGAGTACGGGCGGGCGTTGCACGTCGCCAGGTACACCGCGGCGTCGATGTAGCGCGACTCGTCGGCGATGCGCAGATCGAGCTCGAGGTCGGTCCAGTCATCGGGCAGCGAGTCCACGACACGCTGAAAGCTGTCTGCCAGGCCCATGCTGCAATAGCCTAGCGATCGGGATGGCGGGCTATCCTCGATAGAGCGTGGCCGCGACCGACATAGACAGCCTGCACGAGGAGTACGAGGCGCTCGTCGCGGGCTGTGGGCTGGTGGACCGCTCCGAGCGCGGCAAGCTCGCGTTGACGGGCGCCGGCGCCGTGGAGTTCCTGAACGGACAGGTCACCAACGAGCTCGCCGACCTGCGCCCCGGCGAGGGCCGCTACGCGGCGTTCCTCACGAACAAGGGCAAGATGCTCGGCGACCTGCGCATCCTGGCGACCGGGGCGGGCCCGACGGTGCAGGAGCTGTTGCTCGACACCGAGCGCGTGGCGCTGCAGGCGCTGTTCGACATGATTCGCCGCTACAAGATCGGCTACGAGGTGGAGCTGGGCAAGCGCACTCTCGAGTGCGCCCTGCTCTCGCTGGTCGGCCCGCGCACGCACGAGCTCGCGGCGCGGGCGCTGAGCGCGACGGCGGCCATCCCAGCGGTCGAGCACACGCACGTGGGCGGCGAGATCGCGGGGCGGGCGACGCGACTGATCGCCACGGCGGACGCCGGGCTCGACGTGCTCTGCGCGACCCCGGACGGCGAGGCCGTCGGCGCGGCCCTGCGCAGCGCAGGCGCGCTGGCTGTCGGCGAGGGCGCCGCGGAGATCGTGCGCGTGGAGCGCGGACGGCCCCGCTACGGCGTGGATCTCGACGAGGCCACGATTCCCCAGGAGGCCGGACTCAATGAGCGCGCGGTGAGCTTCACCAAGGGCTGCTACGTGGGCCAGGAGACTGTGGCCCGTCTGCATTACAGGGGCAAACCCAATCGCCACCTGCGCGGCCTGCGGCTCTCGGCCCCAGCGGCGCCTGGCGAGGAGCTACGCCTGGGCGAGCGCTCGGTGGGGCGCCTGGGCAGCGTCGTCTCCTCCCCCGCCTACGGGCCGATTGGCCTGGCGCTCGTGCGCCGCGAGGCCAGCCCGGGCGACACCGTGGACGTCGGCGAGCACGGCGCCACGGCCACGCTCGCCGAGCTGCCGTTTCGCTAGGCCCGTCTGGCCGGTGCCTGGGCCGTTTCGCTAAGCCCGTCCAGCCGGTGCCCGTGCGGTTTCGCTAGGCCCCGTCTGGCCGATGCCCGCGCGGGGCGTGGTCGTGCAGATACTTGCGGATCGCCGCCCGCTGGACCTTGACGGCGTCCGGATGTGGAGGCCTGTCGACGGAGCTCGTCACGTTCGGGCCCCGAAGCTCGACCTTGGTGCACTTGAGCTTTTCGCGTGCGTCCTCGAACGGATCGTTTTCAGTCATCTCTACTCACCTTCGGGTGGTATTCCCGATTCTTCAGTGTAAGCCTGCCACTGCTCGTTGAGCAGGTCTACAAGCTGGCTTGCAAGCAGCGGCGAGAAGGAGACTCGCGAGACGACGATTCCCTGCTGGCCCTGGGGCCCGATGCGCAGGAAGTCGAGCGTGAACTCGTGCGGCGTGCGCGCGATCGAAGCTGCGTTGGCCCACTTGCCGGCGAACTCCTCCGGGGGCATGATGATGTTGGGGCCCTGCTGGGGCTCCTCCTCGGGGGGGTGTGGCTCGGGCAATCCAGCCTCCTTGTTCGGCCTGCTGGTGGCGTTTCAGCGTAGCGCGGCTCCGAATGTGATGCACATCACATAGGCAATCGTTGCTTGATTGATATGCTTGCGTGCGTGCAAGCAACTCCTCTGGCCTCCCAAGCGGCCCCACCGGCGCTATCTGTCTCGCGCGAGGCACTGATACGTGACATGTACGCGCTGGCGAGCTTTTTGATGCGCGCGTCGAACGTGGGCACGTTCAACAAGGTCGCCGAGCTGGACCTCTCGTTCACGCAGATCAAGGCGCTGTGCACGATGGATCTCGACGGCAGCGAGCCCTCGCTGAAGGGACTCGCGGAGGCGATGAAGGTCTCGTTGCCCACGATGAGTCGCGCCGTCGACGGCCTCTACGTGCGGGGCCTGGTGGAGCGCGGCGAGGACCCCGAGGACCGGCGCATGAAGCGGATCCGCCTGACCGAGGCCGGCCGCGCCGTGACGAGCACTCTCAACGCCGCCCGCCTGATCGGGATGCGCGAGTTCCTGACTTCGCTGAACACCGAGGGAGCGCGGGCGCTGGAGCGCGCGCTGGAGCTGATCCTCGCCGACCGACCCGAGATCGCCGCGCTGCGACCCGACAGCGCGGAGATCGCCGAACTGCCACCCCCCGCATGAAGGAGCAGCGCACCGTGACCGACAGAGCCTCCTCTCCCGTCGTCAGAGGCCCCTCCCCCGTCGGCCCCGGCCGGGCCACGCCAAACGGCTCCGGCCCGGCCACGCCAAACGGCTCCGGCCCGGCCACGCCGAACGGCGCCGGCAACCGGCCCCGCCGGCCGCACTTGGGCATCACCGATGAGAACCGCCGCTGGTGGACGCTCGGGGCGATGTGCTTCGCGCTGTTCATGATCATGCTCGACAACACCGTCGTGAATGTCGCGCTGCCCTCGATCCAGCGCGGCCTGCACGCGACGACGTCTTCGCTGGAGTGGACCGTCAACGCTTACACCCTGACGTTTGCGGTCACGCTGGTGACCGCGGGACGGCTCGGCGACATCTTCGGCCGCCGCCGGATGTTTCTGTTCGGGGTCGCCGTCTTCGGCGCCTCCAGCTTCCTGATCGGCCTCGCCCAGAGCGACGTCTGGCTGATCGCGTTCCGCGCAGTCCAGGGCATCGGCTCGGGCTTCATGATGCCGGCCACCCTCTCGATCATCACGAACACCTTCGACGCCCACGAGCGCGGGCGGGCGATCGGCACGTGGGCGGGGGTCTCGGCGATGGCGCTCGCGATCGGACCGGTCGTCGGCGGCTTCCTGGTACAGGAAGTGAGCTGGCAGTCGATCTTCTTCCTCAACGTCCCGGTCGCGGCGCTCGCGATCGTCGTCACGCTGCTCGCCGCCCGCGAGTCGCGCGATGAGACCGCCGTCCGCGAGGTCGACGTGCCCGGCGTGGTCACCCTCACGGTCGCGCTCGCCGCACTCGTCCTCGGCCTCGTGCAGAGCAACGAATGGGGCTGGGGCTCGGCGCGCGTGCTCGGCCTGTTCGCGCTCGCGCTGCTGGCGATCGTCGCCTTCGTCACGATCGAGCGTAGTCGCCGCGCGCCGATGGTCGACTTCGACTTCTTCCGCTCGCGCTCGTTCTTCGGGGCGAACGTGGTCGCGTTCATCGTCTCCTTCGCGATGCTCGCGATGTTCTTCTTCCTGGCGCTCTACATGCAGGACATCCTCCACTACTCGCCGCTGCAGGCCGGCGTGCGCTTCCTGCCCTCGACGGCGATGATCATGGTGATCGCGCCGATCGCCGGACGCCTGGCCGATCGCATCGGCCCGCGCGTGCTGATGACCGGCGGGCTGATCGCGGTCTCGCTCGCGCTGTTCTGGATGACCGGGATCACGACGCACTCCAGCTACGGCTTCCTGATCGTCAGCTTCCTGCTGATGGGTCTCGGGATGGGCTGCGTGATGTCGCCGATGAGCACCGCCGCGATGAACGCCGTGGACCGCACCAAGGCCGGCGTCGCTTCTGGCGTGCTCTCGATGACGCGCATGGTCGGCGGCACCTTCGGCGTGGCCGTGATGGGAGCCATCATCGCGACGCTCGGCCGCGACCGGATCACGACCCTGCTGCCGCAGCTAAACGCCGGGCAGCGCGCGCAGCTCGTAAACGCGCTCGGCTCGGGGGCCAGCGGCGCGGGACACTCGGCCGCGGTGCGCGCGGCCCTCAGCCAGACCTACGTCTATGCGCTCTCCAACGCCCTGTACGTCGCCGGTAGTCTGGCGCTGCTCGGCGCGGTGGCGGCGTGGACGCTGGTCTCCGGCCGGGCCACGGCGCCCACGGCCCTCGCGCAGCCCGACCTCGCGTCGGAGCCCGGGGCCGCCCGCGACCCTGTGGCTGCCGAAGCGCTCCACGTCTAAGCGGGTAGGATTCGGTCCTCGCCGACCCGACCCAGACGAGCTTGGAGGAGACCGACACCGTGGCAATCGACCTGAAGCAAATCTCCGAGGTAGACACCGAGCCGGGCGAGCTGCCCAAGACGATGGCCGCCTGGGTAATCCGCGAGGAGCGCCAGGGGGAACCGAAGGACGCCTTCCAGGTGGAGGAGGTCGAGGTCCCGGAGCCCGGCGCGTTCGAGGTGATCGTGCGCGTGATGGCGGCGGGCGTCAACTACAACAACGTGTGGGCGGCGCTGGGCAAGCCGGTGTCGGTGATGAAGTACGGCGACCATCCCGAGTACGGCCATCACATCGGCGGCTCGGACGCTTCGGGGGTCGTGTGGAAGGTCGGCGCCGGCGTGACCCGCTGGAAGCCGGGCGACGAGGTCGTGGTGCACTGCAACCAGGCCTCCTACGAGGATCCTGAGGTCCACGGCCTGGACCCGATGGCGGCTCCCTCCCAGAAGATCTGGGGCTACGAGACGACTTGGGGCTCGTTTGCGCAGTTCACCAAGGTGCAGGCCCAGCAGCTGCTGCCCAAGCCGCACGCGCTGAGTTGGGAGGAGGCGGCCTCCTACGGGCTCGTGTACTTCACTGCCTACCGCATGCTGATCACCCGCTGCAACCTGCAGGCCGGCAAGAACGTGCTGATCTGGGGCGCGGCCGGCGGCCTCGGCGTATTCGCGACCCAGATCTGCGCCGCCGCCGGAGCCCACTGCGTGGGCGTGGTCTCCTCAGCGGAGAAGGGCGCGCTCGTCAAGCGTCTCGGCGCGGTGGACTTCATCGACCGCGCGGAGTTCGCCGGGATGATGCGCAAGGGCGGCGAGAGCCCCGCGGAGGAGAAGGCCCGCTTCGGCGTCTCGCGCGAATTCGCCAAGCGCGTCAAGCAGATCCTGGGCGACGCCCCGGACATCGTCTTCGAGCACGTGGGGCAGGCGACGTTTCCGACCTCGGTGTTCACGGTCAAGCCGTTCGGCAAGGTCGTGATCTGCGCGGGCACGACCGGCTTCAACCTCGACTTCGACGTGCGCTACCTGTGGATGAAGCAGAAGGAGATCGTGGGCTCGCACTTCGCCAACGCGTACGAGTGCATGAAGGCCAACGAGCTGATCGAGAGCGGGCAGATCCGCCCGGTGCTGTGGCGCACCCTGGGCTTCGACGGTGTCGCCGAAGCGCACCAGCTGATGCTCGAAAACAAGCATCTCGGCAAGATCTCGATCCTGGTGGGCGCCGAGTCGGAGGGCTTGGGCAAGACCGCGGATGGCCCCGGGGCGATCCGCGCCGAGGTAGGAGGCTGAGATGGCGGGCGAAGGTCACGGCACAGTCATCGTCCCCTGGTACGCGACGGGCTTTCGCTCGGAGGGCTTCGAGCAGGCGCTGAACGAGATCGCCGCGGTGGCGCTGCGCTACAACGCGAGCTCCTACGCGGTCTACCGCCAGCGCGACGATCGCTACCGCTTCCAGCAGCTCGCGAGCTTCGCCGAGTACGTGGATTGGGAACGCTATTGGGAAGGCCCCGAGATGATCGACTTCCGCGTCCAGCACTCCAGTTGGTACCAGGTGCCGGTGCTCTACGGCTGGTGGGACCTGACGGCCTCCGGCGGGGTCCTCGAGGAGACGCTTTGGGGCCCCGCTCCCGCCGGCAACGGCCACGGCAACGGCTCCCACGTCACCGAGGTCTGACTGAGACGCTCAGGTCCACGCCACCCGTCTGAGACGGCTGTGGACCAAGTGGGACGAGGACGCAGTGAGCGAAGCGTGCTCCGGCACGCGGGTGAGCGCGGACAACGTCCCGCGCCGAGTCACGGCCGTCTCAGCAGCGCTCGAGGGGGGCCATTGTGAGACCGGCGCCCTTCAGCTGCTCCCAGTAGTGCTCGGCGGGCTCGCGGTGGCCGCTGAAGACGACGGCCTGCCCGCTGGTGTGGATCTGGTTGGCGAGCTGATGGCCCTGCTCGACGGTGACGCCCGGGATGAAGCGGGCCAGCGTGCGGGCGACGTGGTCGAAGGTGTTGTGATCGTCGTTGCGCACGATCACGCGCCAGGACCCGCCCAGCCCACTGCCCGGCCCGCCCGTGCGCGGCAACTCGATCGTCTCGGTCATCTACGCGCAGGATAAAGGGCCCTGCTGCCCGCCAGGCTCTTGACGGCGGCCGCTACCACCTGGGGATGGGTGTACGGAGTCATGTGGCCGCCGCTGACGATCTCCAGCCGCGCGTCGGGCAGCCGTGCGGCCAGGCGCCGCCCGCAGGCAGGCTTCACGAGCTGATCGGAGGCTCCCTGGATCACGACTGCGGGCACCGCGATCTGTGCCAGCCGCCGGTCGAGCCCTGCGATCACGCCGTTGGCGGCAAGCGTCTCGCCGGCATAGGCCTCGAGGTTGCCGTGCTTCATGTTGATCGCGAGCACACGCTCGCGATGCGCCGGATCGACGCGATTGGGGTGGAATGCCTGGCTGTCGCCCTGTTCGGCGGCGACGGTCCGCAGCAGCTGCGAGAAGGTGGCGTTGGCGATCTGGGCGATGACCGGCAGCTCCAGGCCCTGCACCAGCCGCGCCTGCGTGCGGTCGTAAAGCGAGTTGCGGGTACAGGTCGCGGCGGCGTCGAGGAGCACGAGACCGCGCGGCTCGTGCGGGTGCAGCTCGGCGAAGTCGAGCGCGATGGCGCCACCGTAGGAGTGCCCGACGATGATCGGGTGCCCGAGGTGGAGCCGTTCGATCACTTCCTGGACCGCCTGCAGCTGGCGATCGAACGGGAAGTAGCCGCCACTGGAGAAGCCGTACCCGGGCCGATCGATCGCGATCGTGCGCTGGCCGGCGAGCAGCGGCGTGACCTTGTTGAAGTCTTCGGCGGTGCCCGGCAGTCCGTGGATGAGCAGCACCGCGGGTTCCGCTCCGGGCCGTTCCAGGTAGCGAACCCGCAGACCGGCGAGCTGCAGGAAGTGACCGGTCGGCTTGGGCGTCGCGGGTAGCCGGCCGTAGGTCCAGTTGAGCACGACCACGAGCAGCCCCAGCCCCAGCAGGACGCGACGAATCAGGCGGCCTTTGGAGAGTCCTCGACGCATCGGCGCAGAGCAAGCTATTGGATCGCTGCGAGCGCTGTCGTCAGTGTTCGCAGTCGCTGGGGGGCCGTGTGGGCATAGACTAGGTGTCGTCATGAGCGATCACCGTCTGCCCGAGCGCGACCGTCCGTGGATGATGCGGACCTACGCGGGGCATTCCACGGCGAAGGCGTCGAACGAGCTCTACCGGCGTAACCTCGCGAAGGGCCAGACGGGGCTGTCGATCGCGTTCGACCTGCCGACGCAGACGGGCTATGACCCCGACGACGAGCTCGCGCGCGGCGAGGTCGGGAAGGTCGGGGTGCCGATCTCCCACCGCGGCGACATGGCGACGCTGATGGAGGGCATCCCGCTGAGTGAGATGAACACGTCGATGACGATCAACGCGACGGCGGCGTGGCTGCTGGCGCTGTACATCGTCACCGGCGAGCAGCAGGGCGTGGCGCCGGAGCAGCTGCAGGGGACGACGCAGAACGACATCATCAAGGAGTTCCTGGCGCGCGGCACCTACGCGTTCCCGCCGGCGCCCTCGATGCGCCTGATCGCGGACATGATCGCGTACACGGTCGAGCACGTGCCGAAGTGGAATCCGATCAACATCTGCTCCTACCACCTGCAGGAGGCGGGCGCGACGCCGGTGCAGGAGATCGCGTACTCGATGAGCAACGCGATCGCGGTGCTCGACGCCTCGCGCGAGCGATTGAGCTCCCCACCCACGGCGCGTGCGGAGGAGCTGATGGGCCAGGTGTTCGGGCGGATCTCGTTCTTCGTCAACGCGGGCGTGCGCTTCGTGGAGGAGCACGCGAAGCTGCGCGCGATGGGGATCCTGTGGGAGGAGCTGGGACGCGAGCGCTACGGCGTCACGGACCCACGCCACTTGCGCTTCCGCTACGGGGTGCAGGTCAACTCGCTGGGGCTGACGGAGGCGCAGCCCGAGAACAACGTGCAGCGCATCGTCTTGGAGGCGCTGGCGGTGACGATCGGGCGCAACGCGCGGGCCCGCGCGATTCAGCTGCCGGCGTGGAACGAGGCGCTGGGGCTGCCGCGCCCGTGGGACCAGCAGTGGTCGCTGCGCATCCAGCAGGTGATGGCCTACGAAACGGACATCCTCGAGTACCCGGACATCTTCGAGGGCTCGAAGGTCATGGATGGCCTCGTGGGGGAGCTGCTGGAGGGGGCGCGCGCGGAGATGGCGGTCGTGGCCGAGCACGGCGGGGCGGTCGAGGCGGTCCCGTACATGAAGGGCGCGCTGGTGGACTCCCATCGCGAGCGCATCCACCGGATCGAGTCCGGCGAGCAGGTGGTCGTCGGACAGAACCGCTTCACCGAGACGGAGTCCTCGCCGCTGACGGCCGATGCGGAGGGCGGGATCCTGGTCGTCGACCAGGCCGTCGAAGCCGGACAGATCGAGGCGCTGCAGCGCTGGCGCTCAGAGCGCGACCAGGCCGCGGTCGAGGCGGCCCTGGGCGAGCTCGCGCGGGCGGCGCGCGAGCCGGACGCGAACTTGATGCTCCCGACGATCGCGGCGGCGCGAGCGGGTGCGACGACGGGCGAGTGGTCGAGCGCCCTGCGCGAGGTCTTCGGCAGCTACCGGGCCCCGACCGGCGTCGGCGAGGCGAGCGGTGCGCTGGAGGACTCCGATGGCAGCCGCGCGGCGCAGGAGCTGGCGGGGCTCCGCGAGCAGGTCGCGGCACTGCAGGAGCGTCTCGGGCGGCGGCCGAAGATCCTCGTCGGCAAGCCCGGCCTGGACGGCCACTCCAACGGCGCTGAGCAGATCGCGGTGCGCGCGCGCGACGCGGGCATGGACGTGGTGTACGAGGGGATCCGCCTGACCCCGGCGCAGATCGCGTCTTCGGCGCTGCAGGAGGGGGTGCACGTGATCGGTCTCTCGATCCTCTCGGGCTCCCACCGCGAGCTGATCCCGGCGGTGATCCAAGCGCTGCGCGAGGCCGGCGTGCAGGCCCCGGTGGTGGTCGGCGGCATCATCCCGGAGCAGGACGTGGCGCCGCTCAAGCGGGCGGGGGTCGCGGCGGTGTACACGCCGAAGGACTTCGACATCACGCGCATCGTGCGCGACATCGTGGAGCTGGTCGGCGAGCGCAACGGCGCCGTCGCCGCCGTGTAGGCGATCCACCCGCTGAGGCTGTGAGCGACGGCGCAGATCTGGGGACGCGGCTACGCGAGCGCGATCTCGGCGCGGCGCCGGCGACGCTCAACCTGCTGGAGAGCACGGTGGCGGGCGACCGCGCGCAGGCGGCGGCACTGCTGGGCGAGGTCTCACCGGCCAAGCTCGGGGGCGAGGCGCCGGGCCACGTGATCGGGGTCACCGGCCCCCCGGGGGCCGGGAAGTCCACGTTGCTCTCGGCGCTGCTGGGCGCCTGGCGCGAGCGCGGACGGACGGTGGCGATGCTGGCGGTGGACCCGAGCTCGCGCCGCTCGGGCGGCTCGCTGTTGGGGGACCGCGCGCGCATCGAGCTCGACCCCGGGGACCCGGGCCTTTTCATTCGCTCGACCGCGGCGGGTGAGCGGCTGGGCGGGATCGCCTGGGGCACGCGCGCCGCGGCACAGGCGCTGGCGGCGGCGTTCGACGTGGTCGTGATCGAGACGGTCGGCGTCGGCCAGGCCGAGACGGAGGTCGCGGAGGTCGCGGACACCGTCGTCGTCGTCGTGCAGCCGGGGAGCGGCGACGTGCTGCAGTTCCTGAAGTCGGGAATCATGGAGATCCCGGACGTCTTGGTCGTGACGAAGTCCGATCTCGGCCAGGTCGCGGTCAACGCGCGGCGCGACCTGAGCGCGGCGCTACGCTCGCTCGGCAAGCGCTCGACGCGGGTGCTCGCGGTCTCCTCGCTGCCACCGCCGGCGGGGATCGAGGAGCTGGTGGACGGGCTCGAGCAACACTGGCAGGAGCTGAGCGCCGACGGCGGGCTGGCGCTCGCCGAGCGCCGGCTACGCGCGCGCCGGGCGGGCGCGCTGACGAACTTCGCGGTCGAGCACGGCGAGCGTGGCCTGCGCGCGCTCGGGGGGCGGCGGGCGGCAGAGCGCTGGCTGTCCGACCAGAGCCCCGCGCTCGATGAGGCGGCGCTCGTGGCGAGCCTGGAGGCCAGAATCTTGGGGGTGCCGGCCATTGAGGGCCGGCCTGGTTCGAGTGCGCGGACGATGGCTCCCCGGAGTTGCCGCGCGTGTCCACCCACCGAAAGCGAATCCCTATGACACGTGACCTGTCGATCATGCTCGGAGCACTCCTCGCCACCAGCGCCCTGGCCGGGGCGCTCGGCGCGAGCAACCTCGGCACGGCGCTGGCCTTTGGCCAGATGGGCTTCGCGTTGGCGCTGGTGTACGTCCTGCTCAAGCGCTGAGGTGCGGCGCGGTCCATCGACGTTCCGCGACTGCCATAGGCGCGGCTCAGCCAAGCGACACTCGGCGACTGCCATATGCTGCGCGTGTGAGCGTCGGCTGTTTCATCTCCCCGGGTCGCACGCTCGCTGGAGCGATCGAGCGGGTGCGGCTCGCGGAGTCGCTCGGCTATGAGGCGGTGTACACGACGCACATCGCCGGCCGGGAGTCGCTGACGGTGCTGACGGCGTACGCGCTCGCGACGAGCGAGATCCGGGTGGGGAGCGGCGTGGTGCCGATCTACACGCGCACGCCGGCGACGATGGCGCAGACGGCGGCGACGATCGACGAGCTCGCGGGCGGGCGCCTGACGCTCGGCCTGGGGGTCTCCCACCGTCCGGTCGTGGAGGGCTGGCACGGGCAGAGCATCGACCACCCGGTGCGCGAGATGCGCGAGTACGCGCAGATCGTGCGCGCGATCCTGCGCGGAGAGGACCCACCGGCCAGCGAGAAGTGGCGGACGGGCTTTCACCTCATCGGCCTGGATGTGCGCCCGCAGCTGCCGCTCTACGTCGCGGCGCTCTCCCCCGCGATGCTGCGCCTGGCGGGTGAGATCGCGGATGGGGTACTGCTGTGGCTGTGCTGCCCTTCCTACATCCGCGACGTCGTCATTCCCGAGGTCCGCACGGGACGCGAACGGGCGGGGCGCACGCTCGAGGGCTTCGACGTGGTAGCCGCGATCCCGTCGGCCGTCGTGGAAGAACCAGCGGCTGCCCACGCCGCGATGCGGCGCGACTTGCTGCCGTACTTCGGCCTGCCGTTCTACCGCGCGATGCTCGAGCGCTCGGGCTTTGCTGGGGAGATCGCCGCGTTCGACGCCGCCGCGGGGAACCTCGAGGCGATGCAGGAGGCGATCTCCGAGCGTTTCCTCGGCGAGCTGGCGGCCGTCGGCGACGGGGCCGCGGTGCGCTCCGGGATCGGCCGCTACTGCGACGCCGGCGCGAGCTCGCCGTGCATCGGGCCGATCCCCAAGACGGACTTCGAGGCGACGCTCCGGGCCGGCATCTCCTAGTCGCGCACGGCGCGCCGGCGCCGTGCCGCCCGCCCCGGGCAATCTACGCCGAGCGGCCCCGTTCGGCCCAGGCAAGCTACGCCGAGCGGCCCCGTTCGGCCCGGGCAAGCTGCGCCGAGTGCTCCGTCCGGCCCGTACTCTCTCCAAGATGATCTTGCTGCTCGGCTTCGCGGTGCTCGCCGGCGCCGGCACTGCGCTCTCACCGTGCGTGCTGCCGGTACTGCCGGCGTTGCTGTCCGCGGGCGGAGTCGGTGGACGGCGCCGTCCACTCGGGGTGGTGCTCGGGCTGAGCGTCACGTTCGCGGTGACGATCATCGGGATCGCGAAGGTCGCGGACGGGGTCGGCTTGGGCTCGGACCCGCTGCGCGCGCTGGCGGTGATCGTGCTGCTGGCGTCGGGGATCGCGCTGCTGATCCCGGGAGTCGCGGACCGCCTGGAGGCGCGCATGTCGCGCTTGGCGGTGCTCGGGCCGAGCTCGCGCGGGGACGGCTTTCGCTCGGGGCTGCTGGTGGGAGCGGCGCTCGGGTTCGTCTACACCCCTTGCGCCGGTCCGATTCTGGCGGCGGTGATTTCGGTCAGCGCCGCCAGCGGTCGCAGCGTGGCCGTCGGGATCGCCTACACGCTGGGCTCGGCGGCGATGCTGCTCGCGCTGACGCTGGGCGGTCGTTCGGTCTTTGAGCGCGTGCGACGTGCGGGGCGTGGGGCGGCGCTGCAGCAGGCGCTCGGGGCGATCATGGTGCTGACGGCGGTCGCGATCATCAGCGGCGCGGACGTCAAATTCGACCAGTACATCGCGCAGCACATCCCGAACGTCAACCTCACGGCGTCGCTCGAGAAATCGCACGCCGTCGAAAGCCGCCTGAGCGAGATCTCGGGACACAAGGCGCGCTTCAAGGCGAGCGCGGGAACGCCAACCGCTGCGCACGACGCCAGCCAGGCGAGCCTGCTGGCGCTCGCGGCCCAGCTGCCGGTGCTCGGCCCGGCGCCGGAATTCAAAGAAACCGAGGACTGGTTCAACACGGGCGCGGGCGGGCACTCCAACCGGCCGCTGACGTTGGCCTCGCTGCGCGGGCGCGTGGTGCTGGTCGACTTCTGGACGTATACCTGCATCAACTGCATCCGTACCCTCCCCTACCTGAAGGCGTGGGACGCCGCCTATCGCAAGGACGGCCTGACGATCGTGGGCGTCGAGACGCCCGAGTTCGCCTTCGAGCACGACGCTGCGAACGTGGCGAGCGCGATCTCGAGCTTCGGTATCCGTTATCCGGTGGTGCAGGACAACGAATACGGCACGTGGGACGCCTACGGCAACGAGTCCTGGCCGGCGGACTACCTGATCGACGCCAACGGCCAGGTCCGTTACACGACCGTCGGCGAGGGCGACTACTCCACGACCGAATCCGCGATCCGCGCGCTGCTGGCGCAGGCCGGCTACCACGTCGGCGGCATGGGTCACGCGCGGGACGTGGTCGTTCCCAGCAGCGAAACGACGCCTGAGACCTATCTCGGCACGGCCCGCGCGCAGGGCTGGGTGAATGGCCCTGTCGGGGGCTTGCACGACTATGGCTCCCAGCCCCCGGCCGACCTCGCTCTCAACGACTTCGCCTACAGCGGAAGCTGGCGAATTGCTGGCCAGCCGGCGACGGCGATCGCCGGCGCCGGGATCGACGCTGAGGTGCAAGCCGAGCACGTGTACCTGGTGCTGGGCTCGGCCGGCAAACGACCGCGCCAGCTGCGGGTGCTGCTGGACGGCAGGCCGATTCCGGCCGCTGAGGCCGGCGCGGATGTCCACGACGGTGTCGTGACGGTCACCGGCGAACGCCTCTACTCGCTCGTCTCGCTACCGAGCGAGCGGCGGGTGCGCCTGGGACTGCGCTTCGCGCCGGGCATCACCGGCTACTCCTTCACGTTCGGCTAGCGACGCCTTTGCGGGCCTGCGCCGGCGGCTTTCACCCGCGATCCAACCCCGCGACAACTGCAGGCCCGGCGCCTGTATCGGGGCTTCTCCGAGTGGGGCGCATACAATGAGTCCGTGGAGAGCTCTACCCCCGAGACCACGGCACGCAGCTGGCTGCGCTGCTACCGCTGCTGGTCGCAGGATCTGGAGGTTCAAGTCCACTACGAGGGCATCCACAAGATCGACCCCGAGACGGGCGAGCGCTCAGAAGTCGTGGACGAGCTACAGGAGGCGGTCGTGCAGTGCCTGGACTGCATGCACGACCAGCCGCACCTGGGATTCAACAACGGTCGCGTGGAGCCGATCGAGGATCGTTGGGAACGGATGATCGCGGGCACCCCTTGGGTCGCTTCGTGCACGGTCGCGGTCGACGCCGAGGATGTCGAGACCTGCTCGGGGCCGGAGGCCGGGGATGCGCTCTCCTATGCCGCCTTCGGCGACCACGGGGTGCGGGAGTTCTTCACGCACGTGCGCTTCCACAAGCACGAGGACGACGCCCAGATCATCGTGCACCTGCTGGTCGAGCTGTACGCGCGCTCGCTGGAGGAGGCCACCGAGGTCCTCGAGCAGGCGGCCCGGGGCGCGCTGACGATCACCTCGCTGGCCGAGGAGTCCCGCCCGCCGGCATCCACCGGCGAGACGCACAGCCACGAATAGGCTCGGGTAGGGCTGCCGCGCAGCGCGCCAGCCCCCTGAGACGGTTATGCGAGCCGGATCCCGGCCGGTTACGCGAGGCGCTGCTCCAGCGCCGCGAGCTGTGTGCGTAGCTCCTGCGGAAGCCGCTCGAACTTGTCGAAGTGGTCGCGGAAGAGGGGCAGTTGGGCGCGCCACTCCTCGATGTCCACCCGCAGCAGCTCCGCGACGTCGGCTTCGGAGACCTCGAGACCGGAGGTGTTGATCCCTTCGGCACCCACCGGGGGGATTAGTCCGATCGGGGTCTCCGTCGCCGCGCCGTGGCCGGCGCAGCGTGCGAACACCCACGCGAGCACCCGCGAGTTCTCGCCGAAGCCCGGCCATAGGAAGCGGCCACTCTCGGGGTCCTTGCGGAACCAGTTGACGTAGAAGATCTTCGGCAGCTTCGCTCCCGGGTTACGGCCGATCTCGAGCCAGTGGGCGAAGTAGTCGGCCATGTTGTAGCCGCAGAACGGGAGCATCGCGAAGGGGTCGAAGCGCAGTTCGCCGACGACGCCGGTTGCCGCGGCGGTCTTCTCGGAGCTCATCGTCGAGCCGAGGAAGACGCCGTGCTCCCAGCCCAGCGCCTCGGTCACCAGTGGGACGACCGTCGAGCGCCTGCCTCCGAATAGCATCGCGTCGATCGGGACACCGGCCGGGTCCTGCCACTCCGCCGCGATCGCGGGGTCCTGCGCAGCGGGCACCGTGAACCGCGCGTTGGGATGCGCTGCGGGCTTCTCGGACTGTGGCGTCCAGTCGTTACCGTGCCAGTCGGTCAGATGCGCCGGGGGCTCGTCGGTCAAGCCCTCCCACCACACATCGCCGTCGTCGGTCAACGCGCAGTTGGTGAAGAGCGTGTTACTAGCGATCGTGCGGATCGCGTTCAGGTTCGTGTCGGACCCGGTCCCGGGAGCCACGCCGAAGAAGCCGGCCTCGGGGTTGATCGCGTACAGCTGCCCGTCCTCGCCGAACTTCATCCATGCGATGTCGTCGCCGATCGTCTCCACCTCCCAACCCTCGAGGGTCGGGATCAGCATCGCGAGGTTGGTCTTGCCGCAGGCGCTGGGGAAGGCCGCGGCGATGTACTTGACCTCGCCCTCAGGCGAGGTCAGCTTGAGGATCAGCATGTGCTCGGCCATCCAGCCCTCGTCGCGCGCCATCACGGAGGCGATCCGCAGCGCGAAGCACTTCTTGCCGAGCAGCGCGTTGCCCCCGTAGCCGGAGCCGTACGACCAGATCTCGCGTGTCTCGGGGAAGTGCACGATGTACTTGTTATCGGCGTTGCACGGCCATGGCACGTCCTCGACACCGTCACTGAGCGGCATCCCCACGGAGTGCAGGCACGGCACGAAGCGGCCGTCCTCGCCCAGCACGTCCAAGGCCCCTTGACCCATGCGAGTCATGATGCGCATGTTCACCGCGACGTAGGTCGAGTCGGTGAGCTGCACCCCGATGTGGCTCTTGTCTGAGCCCAGCGGGCCCATCGAGAACGGCACCACGTACATCGTGCGGCCCTGCATCGAGCCGGCGAACAGCTCGCTCAGCTCCTCGCGCATCGCTGCCGGGTCGCGCCAGTTGTTGGTCGGGCCGGCTTCGTCCTCGGTGGAGGAGCAGATGAAGGTGCGGTCCTCGACGCGCGCGACGTCGCCGGGATCCGAGAAGGCCAGATAGGAGCTCGGGCGCTTGGCCTCGGAGAGCCGGCGGAACGTGCCGGCTCCGACCAGCCGCTCACAGAGGAGGTTGTACTCCTCCGCTGAGCCGTCACACCAGTGGATGTCCTGCGGTTCGGTGAGAGCTGCGATCTCCTCGACCCACGCCAACAGGCGCTTGTTCTTGGTGGGGGCGGCAGCGGGAACGGTGGTCTCCATGACGATCGAACAGCTCCTCGGGTCTCTTTTGCGATGGGTCGTGCGCCGCGAGGGCGGGCGGCCATGCCCACTTTCGACGGCGCTGCGCGGCGCACAGCGCGCGATGAGCGACCCTGGGAGCCTATCGCACGCCCCCAGGTGGCTCTATCTACTCAACGTTGCCCGCGCCCGAACCTTCCACCGCGGCGCCCGCGCCGGGCTGCCTGCGCGGCACCAGCACGAGGCGCTTGAACTCGGCGACCAGGACCCCGTCCTGGTTGAGCACGCGCGTGTGTACCCGGACGGTGCCGCGGTCGGGCTTCGACCTGGACTCCTTCTTCTCCAGGACCTCGGACTCGCAGAAGAGCGTGTCGCCGTGGAAGACTGGCGCGGGGTGCTTGAGCTCTTCGGTCGCCAGGTTCGCGATCGCCTTGCCGCTCACGTCGCTGACCGACATCCCGAGCGCCAGCGAGTACACCAACGGGCCGACCACGACGTTGCGGCCCTGCTGGGATTTGCCGGCGTACACGTCGTTGATGTGCAACGGATGATGGTTCATCGTGATCAGGCAGAACAGGTGGTCGTCGGCCTCGGTCACGGTCTTCGCGGGCCAGTGCTTGTAGACGTCTCCGACCTCGAACTCCTCGAGGTAGCGGCCATAGGGGTGGGCGCCGCTCGCCTCGCGCGCGGCCTGCTCGGTCTCAACGGACTGGGTGTCGCTCATGGGTAGCTGCCGTTCTCCTGGCTCGCTGGTTGGTCGGGGCTGCGCACTCTATTAGCCCGCCGTGGGCGACCCGTGCGTCGCGGGCGGCGCGCCACCTGCTCGGCGACGTCCCGGCGAGCCTCACCGCTCGCGTGGCCGCCCGCGCGCAAACCACGCGATACTAGCCACGCGCCACCAAGCTCTGGCGAGCCGCTAGCGTTCGGGGAGCCGGGTCCGCCGCACGGCCACCCCGACCCAACCGACCGACCAGGAGCCCACCTTGCGCAACCCTCGCGACTTCTTCAAGCCCCTTGCCATCGACGCCCCCGAGCCGGCGCGAGAGATCCCCTTCAAGCCTTCCAGGATGATTCACTTCCTGGACTTCTCCAACGAGAAGATGGTCGCGAAGGTGCCCGACATCGCGCCGACCGTGGACATCCTGCTCGGGAACCTCGAGGACGCCGTGCCCGTGGATCGCAAGCTCGCGGCGCGCGCGGGACTGATCAAGGTCGGCCGGGAGATCGAGCTCGGCGACACGGCGCTGTGGACGCGCGTCAACGAGCTCGCCTCGCCCTGGGTCCTCGACGACCTCACCGAACTGGTCACCGAGATCGGACACAAGCTCGACGTAATCATGATCCCGAAGGTCGAGGGGCCCTGGGACATCCACTACGTCGACCGCCTGCTCGCCCAGCTCGAGGCCAAGGCCGGCCTGGAGCGCCCGATCCTCGTGCACGCGATCCTCGAGACCGCCCAGGGCGTGGCGAACCTCGAGGAGATCGCCTGCGCGAGCCCGCGCATCCAGGGCATGAGCTTCGGGCCCGCGGATCTCGCGGCCTCGCGGCGCATGAAGACCACGCGCGTAGGCGGCGGGCACCCCGGCTACCGCACGATCGCCGACCCCGATCCGGAGCACCCAGAGGCCCCGCGACCCAGCTACCAGCAGGACCCCTGGCACTACTCGATCGCGCGCATGGTCGACGCCTGCACGTCGGTCGGCGCGCTGCCCTTCTACGGTCCCTACGGGGACATCAAGGACGTCGAGGGCTGCGAGACACAGTTCCGGGCCTCCTTCCTGCTGGGCTGCGTCGGCGCGTGGTCGCTGCACCCGGTTCAGATCGGGATCGCCAAGAAGGTCTTCTCGCCGGACCCCGACGAGGTCGCGTTCGCGAAAAAGGTGATCGAGGCGATTCCCGACGGCCGTGGGGTGCACATGATCGACGGCAAGATGCAGGACGACGCCACCTGGAAGCAGTGCCAGGTGATGGTCGGGCTGGCCGAGATGCTCGCGCGCAAGGACCCGGAGCTGGCCGAGGCGTACGGGTTTGAGCCGGCCTACGGGATCCTCGGCACCTCGGAGTCCACTGACGAGCGGATCGGCGCGCTGCGCGGGACGCCCGACGCCGTGTAATAGCGACAGCGACAGCGAGTAACGAGCGCCCCGCGCCGAGCGTGTAGGCTTCCGCGCCGCATGAGATTCTTCGAGTTCGAGGCCCGTGAGGTCATCAAGCGCGCGGGCATTCCGGTCACCGACTACGGCTTCACCACCGACCCCGCGGAGGCGGCCGAGATCGCCAAGCGCATCGGCGGCCCGACGGTGATCAAGTCGCAGGTCCTCTCCGGCGGGCGCATGAAGGCGGGCGGCGTCAAGTTCGCGGACACCCCGGTGCAAGCGGAGTCCTACGCGCGCGACATCCTGAAGCTGGAGATCGGCGGGCACATGCCGCGTGGCGTGCTGGTAGACCCAAAGGCGGAGGTCGAGCAGGAGTACTACGCGGGCGTGGTGTGGGACGGGACGCGCAAGCAGCCGGTGATGATCTTCTCGCCGGTGGGCGGCATTGACATCGAGCAGGTCGCCGAGGAGCAGCCCGACAAGGTCGGCCGCCGGCACTTCTCGAACATCCTGCCATTCGGCGACTTCGAGGCTAAGGAGGTGATCGCCTCCACCGGCGTGACGGGCTCGGCGCTGAACAAGCTCGTCCCGATCCTCACGCGCCTGGCGAAGCTGTTCGTCGAGAACGACATGGTCCTCGCTGAGATCAACCCGCTCGGTCGCCTCGCGGACGGTTCGTTCATCGCGCTGGACGCGCACATGGACATGGAGAACGAGGCGCGCGGGCGGCATAAGAAGCTCCTCGCGGATCTCGGCGTCGGCTCGGAGGAGACGCGTCAGGCGCGCGAGGCCACGCCCTTCGAGCTGGCGGGCGAGCAGGTCGACGCCACCGACCACCGCGGCGTCGCGGGCAACGTCACGGAGTTCGACGGCAATCTCGGCCTCGTAATCGGGGCAGGCGGCGGCTCGCTGACGCTATTCGACGCCGTTCGCGCCCACGGCGGCAAGCCCGCCAACTACTGCGAGATCGGCGGCAACCCGTCCGTCGCAAAGGCCTGCGGGCTGGCCAAGCTGGTTTTGCAGAAGCCCGGGGTCGACAAGATCGCGGTGATGATGTCGATCGTCTCCAACACCCGCGTGGACATCGTCGCGCGCGGCGTTATCAAAGCGTGCCTGGAGCTCGGTCACAATCCGGCCGAGAAGATCGCGATCTTCCGCATCCCCGGCGCGTGGGAGGAGGAGGGCTTCAAGATCCTCGAGAAGTACGGCGTGGATTACGCCGACCGCTCGGTATCCCTAAACGAGGCCGCGCGGCGCGCGGTCGAGAAGATCCAGGGGGTCGCAGCCTGATGTCGATCCTGATCGACGCCGATACGACCTTCATCGTGCAGGGCATCACCGGCCGTGAGGCGGTCAATCTGACGCGTGAGTGCCTCGACTACGGCGCCGGCGCGAAGGTCGTCGGGGGCGTCACACCCGGGCGGCTCGGGCGCGACGTACACGGAGTCCCCGTGTTCGACACCGTCGCCCAGGCAGTCGCGCACCACGGCGCTCCCATCGACGGCTCGGTTGTCACGGTCCCCCCCGCCTTCACCAAGGACGCGGTGTTCGAGGCGATCGAGAACGGCGTGAAGCTGATCGTGATCGTCACCGAGCGCATCCCCCGCCGCGACGTCGCCGAGATGGTCGAGCTCGCCACGTTGCGTGGCGCGCGCATCATCGGCCCCAACTGCCTCGGGATCATCGTCCCCGACGTAATCAAGATGGGCGGCATCGGGGGCCCCGCCAAAAATGCCGCGCAGGCATACACACCAGGCCCCGTCGGCGTGATCTCGCGCTCAGGCGGCATGACGACCGAGATGTCCTCGACACTCTCCGCCGCCGGTCTCGGCCAGTCGACCGCGGTCTCGATCGGCGGCGACGCGATCATCGGCTCGACCTACGCGGAGCTGATGGGGCTGTTCGAGGCCGATGAGCAGACCCAGGGGATCGTGATCTACACCGAGCCCGGTGGGCGCATGGAGGCCGAGCTGGCGCGGTGGGTCACCGAGCACAACTCCAGACTGCCGATCGTGGCGTTCATGGCGGGACGTTTCATGGACGAGATGCCCGGGATGAGCTTCGGCCACGCGGGCACGATCGTCGAAGGCAAGGAGGACACGGCCTCCGAGAAGATCGCCCGCCTCGCCCAAGCCGGCATCACCGTCGCCGAGCGGATCGAGGACATCCCCGAGCTGATCGGCGCAAAGATCACTGAGAGGAGCCCTGCGTGAGATCCGACGGAACCTTCATCGCCGTCGAGGTCGACGACGCGGCCGCCGCCGATGTCGAGCTTGCGCGCAAGCTGACCGAGGCCTGCCCCGTGGACATCTTCGCCCAACGCGAGAACGGCACGCTAGAGCTAGTCGAGCGCAACCTTGACGAGTGCGTTCTCTGCCGTCTCTGTCTCGACGCCGCACCCGCCGGCGCGGTCAAGATCGTCAAGCTCTACGACGACGCCACCGTCCTCGTCTGAGACTCCGCGGCCGAGCGGCCCCACTCGACCGCGTCAAGCATTATGATTGCCAGCAGCGTAGGAGCTGCGGCAATGAATGAAAATCTCTCCCTCATCGTGATGTGCTTCTTTCTGATCGCCTCGCTCGCGTTTCTGGCTGACCAGATCCTCTCCTACCACTAGACGGCTGCCGAGCCCTCCCGCAGGGGGCCGTCGTTACCGCAGAGGGCCATCGTTGCGTGCAGGAGACCGTAGTTGAGTGCCGCGCTGGCTGTGGTCAGTGCTGCTTGGCGCGCCGCACGCGCTGGCGCTCCTGCTGGCGCTCGATGACGTTGACGATCAGCTTCAGGAACTGCTCCGGTCCCGATGCCTTTGCCTGGCCGTAGCTGAACGCCTCGATCCAGTCGGCGACCTTGCCTTCGCGGGCCATCACGTTGAAGAACTCACGCCGCATGTCCACCCGCACGCGCGCATCGGCCGCCGGACCCTTCGTCACCCTGATCTCGGGCATCTCCAGGCGGAAGTGCTGCACATCCCCGCGTCCACGCAGTTCGACACCCACCACGAGCCTAATCGGCTCTAGCGCCGGCACTTCCTTGAGGAACCTGCGCACCGCAAGTTCGATCAAGCCCTTGGCGTCGTCTGCCATTCCATTCCCTCCTCCGGTCCGACCCCGTCTTGCACGCGTTACAGCTTGTGACGCTGGAGCAGCTTACGCCCGATCACCATCCGCTGGATCTCCGAGGTGCCCTCCCCGATCAGCAGCAGCGGCGCGTCGCGATAGAGACGCTCGATCTCGTACTCCTTGGAGTAACCGTAGCCCCCATGTATGCGAAAGCACTCCTCCACGCAGAAGCGGCCCGCCTCGGAGGCGAACAGCTTGGCCATCCCGGCCTCGAGATCCGAGCGCTCGCCCGCATCCTTCAGGCGCGCTGCGCGCAAAGTCAACAGGCGCGCCGCGTCCACCTGGGTCGCCATGTCCGCGAGCTTGAACTGGATCGCCTGGTGCTCGGCGATTGGCTTGCCGAACGTCTTGCGCTCCTGTGAGTAGCGCAGGCCCAGCTCCAGTGCCCGCTGCGCGATGCCCACTCCGCGCGCCGCCACGTTCACGCGTCCGACCTCAAGCGCATCCATCATCTGCGAGAAGCCGCTGTTCAGTCCGGCTGCCTCGCCGCCGAGAATGTTCTCCGCCGGACAGCGGTACCCGTCAAAGACGAGCTCGGTGGACTCCACGCCCTTGTAGCCGAGCTTCTTGATCTTCGGCGGCACGTTCAGGCCGGCGTGCTCCCCGGTGTTCTCCGAGACGCCGCCCTCCTTCTCGGCGATGAAGCACGTAAAGCCCTTGTGGCGCGGCTGGGCATCGGGGTCGGTCTTGACGAGCACGAACACCAGCGCGGACATCAGACCGTTAGTGACCCACATCTTCTGGCCGTTGATCTCGTACTTGCCGTCCTCGCCCTTCTTCGCCGACGTTTTGATCGCCTGCACGTCGGAGCCCAGCTCGGGCTCGGAGAGCGAGAACGCGGCGCGGATCTCGCCGGTCGCCATGCGCGGCAGGTAGTTCTGCTTCTGCTCCTCGCTGCCGAACTTCATCAGCAGGTAGGAGCCGATGAAGTGCGTATTGATGACGCCCGAGATCGAGATCCAGCCGCGCGAGAGCTCCTCGACGATCATCGCGTAAGTCGTCAGGTCCAGGCCCATCCCGCCGTACTCCTCGGGGATCGTCACCCCAAACAGCCCCAGCTCCTTCATCTGCTCGACGATCGGCTCCGGGAAGAGATCCTCGTGGTCGTAGTGCTCGGCGTTCGGGAGGATCTGCTCGTCGGCGAACTGGCGCACCATCTCGGTGATCGCCTTCTGCTCGTCGGTCTTCTCCGTGTACGGCGTGGGGGCTTCAACGGCCATCGTCGGCAACGCTCCAGAAGTCGAGGATCTGCGGGACAGGGAGGATACCGGCGCGAGGCCGATTGGCGGCGGCGCGATCGGCAGCGGTTGCGCCCACCTGCGCGCCACGCGGCCCCGTGGCAGACTGCGCCGGCGTGAACTTCGCCCGCGACCTGTTCGATACGCTGCCGCCGCAGGGACGGGCGCTAGTCGAGCTCACGCGCGAGGGGAACCGGCGCGAGTGGAGCTTTGGCGCTGTCTCCGAGCGCAGCGCGCGCCTGGCCGCCACGCTCGCCGCTCGCGGGGTATGCCGCGGCGACGTCGTGATGACCCTGATCGGCAACCGTCCCGAGTGGGTGCTCAGCATGCTCGCCTGCCTGCGCCTCGGGGCCGTCGTGCTGCCGTGCACTGAGCAACTGCGCGCCAAGGACCTGCGCCTGCGTCTCGCGGTGGCCCGACCCCGACTCGTGATCGCCGACGAGCGCAACCGCTCCACGCTCACGGATGCCGCGTCCGGCCAGCCCTCGACGCGGCCGCCGGGCGGTTCATCCTCGATCTCGACGCAGCTCCACGCCGGGGAAATGGACCGAGCCTGGCGCGCAGATGAGCTCGACGTGGTGTTTGTCCCCGACGATTCGCTCTTCGCGGCCGAGCCGGCCCCGGCCGTCGAGCTCGCGCCGGAGGACCCCTGTCTCATCACGTTCACGAGCGGCACCTCCGGCGAGCCCAAGGCGGTGCTGCACGGTCAGCGCTACCTCTTCGGCCAGCGCCTGCAGGCCGAGCGCTGGCTGGGGGCGCGTGCCGGCGAGCTGGTGTGGTGCACCGCCTCCTCCGGCTGGTCGAAGTCGGCGCGCAACGTCTTCATCGCGCCTTGGCTCTCGGGGGCCGGGGCGCTATTGCACGATGCGCGCTTCGACCCCGCCGAGCGGCTGCAGCTACTGGCCCGTGAGCGCGTAAACGTGCTGTGCATGGCCCCCACCGAGTACCGCGTGATCGCCAAGCGCACCACGCTCGCACCGTTGCCCGAGTTGCGCGCGATGGTCGCCGCCGGCGAGGCCCTGAACCCGGAGGTACTACGCGCCTGGAGCGAGGTTACGGGCCTCGAGATCCGCGACGGGTACGGGCAGACCGAGACCGGCCAGCTCACCGGGATGCCGCTCACGGAGCCCGCCCGCCCAGGCTCGATGGGGCGCGCGCTGCCCGGGGTGCGACTGAGCGTCCTCGACGGCGAGCTCACGGCCGATCCCACTAGCGTGCCGACCTTCTTCCTGGGCTACCTCGACGAGGAGGCGCACCACGTTGGCGCGCCCCACCGGGACGTAGGGGACGGCGGGACGCACAGCGCGCGAGCGCCGTCCGCTTGGAGCGTCACCGACCGCGCCGCCAGCGGTCCGTGGCACACGGGTGACCGTGTGCGCGAAGACGCCGACGGCTATCTCTACTTCGAGGGTCGCGGCGATGACGTGATCGTCTCGGCCGGCTATCGCATCGGCCCCTTCGAGGTCGAGTCCGCGCTGGTCGCGCATCCGGCGGTCGCCGAGGCAGCGGCCGTGGCCGCCCCTGACGAGGAGCGTGGAGCGGTCGTGCGCGCAGTCGTGGTGCTGCGCGACGGTCACGCCCCCTCCCCCGCGCTGGTGCGTGAGCTGCAGGACCACGTCAAGCGCGAGACCGCGCCCTACAAGTACCCGCGCATCGTGGACTTCGCGGCCGAGCTGCCGAAGACGGCGAGCGGCAAGGTCAGACGGGCGCTGCTGCGCGACGCTGGTCCCTCGCGCTGAGCCGCCGGACGAGCGCGCCGGCAAACGATCGGGCCGGCAACGATCGGGCGGGCCGGCTCTGAAGAGCCGGCCCGTGAAGCGATCGAGCCAGCCCGCGCAGCGATCAAGCCCGCGTAACCACGGCGCCGGCGTCGAGCCGCAGGGCGCGGTCGATGTAGGGCCCCAGCAGCTCCGTGATCGACGAGGCCGTCATGCCCGCGGAGCCGACGGGCAGCGTGGCGTAGCTGATCGCAAGACGCACCAGGCACTCCGCCAACAGCGCGGCATCGTGCTCGGCGGCCTGCGGCCAACGCAGGAGGATCGCGGCGCTGAGCCGCTCGGCGGCGCGCTCGACGAGCGGCTGGCCCTGGGTGGTGACGAAGGGCAGCATCTCTCCCGCGCCGGCGATCGCGGCGCGGATCAGCGGGTCCTCGGCGGCCGCCGATAGAAACAGGCCGAAGGCCGCCGTCAACGCCGCCTTCGGGTCCTCCAGGTGAGCGTCTAGCGCGCCTTCGACCGCGCGCACGAAGCGATCGGCCTCGCGCAGCACGAAGGCCTGGGCGAACTCGTCACGCGACCCGAACTCCTTGTAGAGCGTCTGGCGACTGACGCCCGCGGCGGAGGCGATTTCGGCCATCGTGACCTCGCTCCAGCCGCGGTGCTCCAGCTCGCGGCGCGCGGCGTCAAAGAGCGTGTCGCGCAGCAACTCGCGTGCGGCGACCGCATAGGGCGTGGCGACGCTCATTCGACCAACTCGAAGTCGACCTTGTCGCGCACGCCACAGTCCGGGCAGACCCAGTCCTCAGGAACCTCACTCCACGGTGTCCCGGCCGGGAAGCCCTCACGCGGATGGCCCTGCTCCTCGTCGTAGAGGTAGCCACAGCCCGGGCAGCGGTAGCGGCTCACCGGGTGCGCCCTAGCGTGCCCTTGATGCCCTCTACCGTGCCTATTGGGTACGCCGGCCCTCGCCGGCGCCCGCCGCTCATGCCGGTCCACCTTGGCGGGCCTGCATCCGCCGCCGCCGGCGGGGAGCGATGTTGGCGCGGGTGAGATCCCCCTGGTAGTGCCCCAGCAGGCGCGGATCCATCACGCGCCGCCACAGCGGAGGGAACGCGGCCAGCACGATCATCCCGGCGTAGCCGGTAGGCAGCTGCGGGGCCTCATCGACGTGCCGCAGGGCCTGGTAGCGGCGCATCGGGTTGGCGTGGTGGTCAGAGTGGCGCTGGAGGTGGTAGAGCAGCACGTTGGAGGCCACGCTGTTGCTGTTCCAGCTGTGCTCGGGCTGGGTGCGCTCGTAGCGTCCGTCCTCGCGCCGCTGGCGCAGGAGACCGTAGTGCTCCAGGTAGTTGACGACCTCCAGCAACGAGAAGCCGAGCACCGCCTGCAGGAGCAGGTAGGGCAGCACGACCGGGCCGAACGCGACCGCCAGGGAGGCGAACAGGACGACGGTCATCGCCCAGGCGTTGAGGACATCGTTGTGCAGTGTCCACGGCGAGCGGCCCATGCGCGCCAGCCGCTTGCGCTCCAACTCCCAGCTGGAGCCCAGGCTGCCAACGACGGTGCGAGGCAGGAAGGCGTAGAAGCTCTCACCGAGCCGCGAGCTGGCGGGATCCTCGGGGGTCGCGACGCGCACGTGGTGGCCGCGGTTGTGCTCGATGAAGAAGTGCCCGTAGCCGCTCTGGGCGAGCGCCACCTTGCTCAACCAGCGCTCGAGGCTGGCGCGCTTGTGGCCGAGCTCGTGGGCCGTGTTGATGGCGATGCCACTGACCACCCCGACCGTCAGCGCCAGCCCGAGATCCTGCAGCGTCGAGAGCTTCCCGCTGGACCACAGCCAGCATGCGAACACGAGCCCGGCGTACTGGATCGGGAGGAACAGGTACGTGCACCAGCGGTAGTAGCGATCCTGTTCGAGCCACTTGATGACGCTGTCCGGCGGATTCGCTGCATCCATCCCCACGAGCAGGTCCAGCAGCGGGAAGATCGCGAAGACCAGCACCGGCCCGTAGAACCAGAACACCCCGAGACCAGTGACCTGCACAAGGCCCCACGCGAGGAAGGGCAGCGTGGGCACGATCAGGCCTAGCAGCCAGGCATAGCGCTTAGCGTCCCGCCAGGGTGCGGACGCCGACGCTCCGTCAGGAGCCGGATCGAGAGCAGCGCCCGCGGGAACGGAGACCGCGTTTCTAGAAATCGCATTCTCACTACGCGGTGCTGGGACAGCAGACATGAAGCGTGTCTCCTTGTTTGTCGGGCAAGCTAAAGGCTGTCAGCCTAGTTTACATCTCTACCGTTATTTGTCAACTTGCCGGACGAGAGGCTGGGGAGGTGTCGGTGGCGCGCAGGCGGGCTCGCATGACCTGGATCGCCCGCGGATTGGAGTCGATCAGCACATAGCGGCGCCCCAGCTTGGCCGCGACGGCGCCGAGCGTGCCGCTGCCGGCGAAGAAGTCCAGGCACCAATCGCCGGGGCGAGTCGAGGCTTGCACCATGCGGCGCACGATGCCTTCCGGCTTCTGCGTGGGATAGCCGGTCTTCTCGGCGCCATTGGTAGACACGATCGTGTGCCACCAGACGTCCGTGGGAAGCTTGCCCCGGGCGACCTTCTCCGGGGTGACAAGGCCAGGGGCCATGTACGGCTCGCGATCGACCGCCTCGGCGTCGAAATGGAACGCGTCCGGGTCCTTCACGTAGACGAGAATCGTGTCGTGCTTAGCCGGCCAGCGCCGCCGCGAGCGCGCCCCGTAGTCGTAGGCCCAGATCAGCTCGTTGAGGAAGCACTCCCTCCCAAAAATCTCGTCGAGCAGCAGCTTGCAGTAGTGCACCTCGCGGTAGTCGATGTGGAAGTAGAGGGTGCCCTCGCGCGCGAGCAGACGGCGTGCCTGCCTCAGGCGCGGGTCGAGAAAGGCCAGGTAGTCATCGAAGCGATCGCGGTAGGAGGACTCCGCGAGCAGTCGCGTGCGGTAGCGGCGCCCCTGAAACCCCGTACGGTCGCCCCGCGCGTCGGGAGTCGTGCGCAACGTCTTACGGGCCTGCACACCCCCCGTGTTGAAGGGAGGATCGATGTAGATCAGCTGGAAGGACTCATCCGCAAAGCGCGGCAGCAGCGCAAGGTTGTCCCCCAGCAGGATCTCGTCCGCCTCGGGCAGGCGCGGTTTGTCGGCGTCCGCGGGATCGGCAGGAAGCTGCATCGGGCTAGGGTATTTGCCGAGGCCGCTCGGTGTGGCTCACCGCTCCACCGCAGTGGGCAACCCGGCCGTGGAACCCTGACAGACGATGCCCCCGGCAGGATTCGAACCTGCGACCCTCGGATTAGAAGTCCGACGCTCTATCCAGCTGAGCTACGGGGGCGAGCTGCCTCACGACAGTTTGGACATGATCGCCGGGATTCGCTGAGCCGCCCAGCCCGGCACGCCGCTGGCGCCCGCAGCGGCTGCGTCCGCCCCTTGCCGCGAGATCTTTGCGTCCACCCGGCCCGGCCGAGCCTAGGCGAGGACGAGAGCGGGATCGGCAACCTCCGCTTGAAACCTCGCCGTCACACCCCGATAAAGTCCCCTGCACGGACTCCTCGCAAGCAGTCCTTAGGCAAACTTGATCCAGAACCGGTAAAAAGTAGCGCCATGAGCCCCGCTTCCGGCACCGACCCGGATCTGACGCGCAAGGAGCGCCGCGAGCAGGCGCGCTCGGAGCGCAAGGCCATCGAGGCTGCCGCGGCCGCGCAGGCCACGCGCCGTACCCGCATGATCCAGCTCGGGTCCGTGATCGGCGCGGTCGTCCTCATCATCGTCGTGATCATCATCGCCACCAGCGGTGGAGGCGGCAAAACGGGGGGCCTCGCCAAAGGCAGCCAGGCCACGCAGGAAGCCGCCACCGTGAGCGCGCTCGTCAAGGGCATACCGCAGTCCGGCAACACCCTTGGCAACCCCAATGCGCCCGTGACGCTCCAGTACTTCGGCGACCTGGAGTGCCCGATCTGCCAGGAGTTCACGCTCGGCGCCCTGCCTCCGCTGATCGAAAAGTACGTGCGGGCAGGCAAGCTCAAGATCGAATACCGCTCCTTGGAGACCGCGACCCGCGAACCGGAAACGTTCCGCACCCAGCAGATCGCCGCTTACGCCGCTGGCAAGCAGAACCTGGCCTGGAACTACATCGAGCTCTTCTACCACGAGCAGGGTCATGAGGACACCGGCTACGTCACCGAAAGCTATCTGCAGGGCTTGGCCCAGCAGATACACGGGCTGAACCTCCCCAACTGGAGTTCCGCGCGCAATGAACCGGCGCTCGCAGAAGAGGTCACACGCGACGCGCAGGCCGCCAATCAGCAGGGTTTCACCGGCACACCCTCCTTCCTCATCGGCAAGACCGGCGGGCCGGTCAAAGTGCTCGAAAACCCAAATTTGGAAGGGTCCTCGGACTTCGAATCGGCGATCAACAAGCTGCTCGCCTAGGACTCGATGGCGGATGGCACAACGCCTCCTCGCCAATCCGTCAGCATTAGACGCGGTGTGTAGGTCATGAGCAACCGCGCGATTCGCATCACGATGATCGTGATCGCCACCGTCGGCCTGGGGGTGGCGAGCTATCTGACCTACGTGCACTACTCGGGCATCCAGCCGGTCTGCAGCGCCGGCGGTAGCTGCCTGGAGGTGCAGACCTCGATCTACTCGAAGCTGGCCGGCATCCCTGTCGCGTTGATCGGCCTGATCGGCTACGTGATGATCCTCGGCTCGCTGCTGCTCCCCGAAAGCGAGGAGAGCCGGTTCGCGACTACCGCGTTCACGGTGATCGGGTTCGGATTCTCCGCCTATCTCACCTATCGCGAGCTGTTCTCGATTCACGCGATCTGCGAGTGGTGCGCATCGAGCGCAGTCATGATGACCGTGCTTACCTGCCTGGCCGTCTGGCGCTTTCTGAGGAGCGAGGCGCTCCCGCCGGAGGACGCCAGCGCCACCGGCGAGCTCGACTCGGCGACGCCGCTCGGCGCCGCGGGCTCCTGAACACGAGCCTACCGTGACTTCGCTCGCCGGATCGAGCGTGCCACGGAATCCTCGGATTCCCGCGCGCGGGCGCTGGGCCAACTCCGAGGGTAAGGTCGATTGACGTGGCATTCCCGCACCCCAACCCTGCGGGCAACATCGCGCGTGACGCCGTCGAGAGTCACAAGCGCGCCGCCGCGCAGGCCGCCGCCGAGCTGGTCGCTGCCGGTGAGCGCGTGGGCCTGGGGACTGGATCGACTGTTGCCTATCTCTTGCCTGCGCTCGCCGCACGCGCGCTGGATGGGATCCGCTGCGCGGCCACCTCGCCCGCTACCGAGCGCGCCGCACGCGCGCTCGGCCTGGCCGTGCTTACCCTGGACGAGCTCGGCACGCTCGACATAGCGATCGACGGAGCCGACCAGATCGACCCGCAGGGATGGCTAATCAAGGGCGGAGGCGCCGCGCACACGCGCGAGAAGATCGTCGCGGCTGCCACCCGGCGCTTTGTAGTGATCGCCTCCTCAGAGAAGGCCGTGCCCATGCTTTCCGCGCCGGTGCCGGTGGAGATCCTGCGCTTTGGGGCACACGCCACGCTGAGCGCGATCGCACCCGCCGAGCTGCGCGATGCTCCCCCCAGCCCCGATGGCAACCTGATCGCGGACTACCTCGGCCCCGTCGGGGACCCCAAGCAACTCTCCATCTGGCTTTCCGCCACTCCAGGCCTGGTCGAGCATGGCCTGTTCGCACCAAATCTCGTGAGCGACATCCTGATCGCGGGCGCAAGTGGCGTCGAGCATCGCCGCGGCGGCAAGTCCGCCTGAGCGGTTGTCAAATACATATCAGCGCGAGCTCCTCCAGACGCCGCGCCGCCCGCGAAGCCCACACGCGTGCGCCATCTACATGCAGGACGCCCTCACGCTCGAGCCGTGCGAGCGCCCGGTCCAAGATCGCGGACTCGCAGCCCGCCAGCTCGCGTGCCAGCTCCATACGCGACCAGTGCTCCTCCTCGCGATCGTCCCTGAGAATCTGCAGGACGACAGCCCGCTCGACCATCCAGGCATCTCTCTCACTAGCTCGCTCGGGTTCTCCCAGCATCGCGAGACCCCACCTCCTTCTATGCGCCACGTTCGCGGCGGCGCGCTGGATCGTACCGCCCAATTCAGGATCGCGCCGAAGCTACCCGTCGCTTGAGACGGGAGGCGCGCCCGGGTAGATCTCGTGGCTACACGAATTAGGCGTTAAGCGCCAGCGCACGCCGGCAGGTTCGCCTACGTGACCGCTAACGTCCGCGCCGTGGGCAGCGACGACAGTGATAGAGGACGGAAGCGTTACGTGGTGCGCGACGCGCGCAGCGACCGCGACTGCGCCGCGTGCCTAGAGATCTACGCGCCGTATGTGCGCGATACCGCGGTGTCCTTTGAGGAGCAGGTCCCCACGGCCGGAGCCTTCCTCGACCGAATCCGCGCGGCATCAGCGACGCACCCGTGGCTGGTGCTCGAAGACGCGGGGCTGGTCGTGGGCTATGCGTACGCCGCGCCCCACCGCGCGCGGGCCGCATACCGATGGGCGGCTGAGGTGACCGTATATGTCGCGCGATCGCATCACCGTCGCGGCGCGGGTCGGCGGCTGTACATCGAGCTCATGCAACGGCTGCGCAGTCAAGGCCTGCGGGTGGCGTGCGCCGGCGTGACGCTCCCAAACGACGCGAGCATCGCCCTACACCGTGCCGTCGGCTTCGAGCCTGTCGGCGTCTACCGGAGAATCGGCTGGAAGCACGGTGCCTGGCACGACGTGAGCTGGTGGCAGCTGGAGCTCGCACCCGAGACAGGACCGCCGCATGAGATCTCAGTTCCCCGAAAACGGCTCCCCGATACGATGCCCTCTGCATGAATCAGCAAGCCCACCCAGATCAGGCTGGCTGGCATCCGGACCCCGCTGAACGGTTCGATTCTCGATACTGGGACGGTCACGCGTGGACGCGGGCGGTGATGCGTGACGGGCAAGTGGACACCGATCCGGAATATGTGCCTCCCACTACCGTTGTTCAGACCGGCGATCTACAGCCGATCTTCGTGCAAAACGCCGGCGCACCGTCGATCCCACCGCAATCGGCCAAGCGGCGGAGATCGGTGCCCTGGGGACAGGCGCCGCCATCGCCCGCCACTGCGGACCGATTCACCTCCCTCGCTCCCGAGGAAGCCCAGTCGCGTCTAGCTCAGATGCTTGCCGTGAGCGGCATCGCCCTCACGGAGACGGCACCGGGAACACTCAGCGCCACGGTCACGATCGCAGGTGAGCCCAATTGGATCCTCGTCGTCGCCCTCTGCTTCATCTGGCTCGTACCCGGCATCGTGTACTGGTACATGAATTCCAGGCCGGTGCCCTATCCGCTCAGCCTGCGATTCCTCGCCACCGAGCTTGGCACGCACATCGTGGTCGACGGAGATCCGCGGGCACTTGAGCGCCTAGCCCCCGCGCTGACCCAGCTGCCATGGTGAGTACCGTCCCACCAGCCAAAGAGGCGGATCTCTCACGCCTGTTCGCGCCCCCGGTGCGCTGGGGCTATGAATACGTCGAGCCCACGCCACCGGCGCAGAGTCCCGAGCGTGGACATCCACCTGTTCGACGGCCGGTGCGGATGGTTCCTCGAGCGCAGGCCGCTGGGCTGCACGAGGCGGGTGTCCTGCTGACAGTGGGAGCCGTCGGCGCGATCTTCCTGGACTCCAAGCTCGGAGTGTTCTCGGGCGGCGCCAAGGGTGCCGCGGGGGCTGCGGTCCTGATCGTGCACCTCGCCGCGGCAGCTCTGGCGTTCTGGGCTGCGCGGGCCTGGCTGCGATCGTCCCCCAAGGACGAGCCAACCAAGGATAGCTCCGTGGTCCGGCGCCATCTGATCCCTGGGGCCAATGCGCTTATGACCCTCCTCGCGCCCTATCTTGTGCTGCCCGTCGAGGCAGTCGCCGCGTGGCGGCGCATCTTCCAGGGGCAGCGCGACCTCGTTTCTGAGCCAGGAGATGCCAAGCGTGCAGAGGCCGAGTACCTAGAGGCAACGTCCGCCTGGCAGGAGCGCACCGCACAGTTCGAGGCCGCCGAGATCAAACGGTCGGAGACCGTGGATGTCTGGTATCCGGTGCCACTCTCGGAGACCGCACGCATGACGTGTGTCTTTGGCGGCACACCAGTCTCATGGACGGCTGTGCTTGCGACGCTGGGCGCCTCGCTGGTCGGCTCCGGGGTACGAATCGTGATCGGCGACCTGTCGCGACGGCTCACGGCGGATGTCCTCTGCAATCTCTGTCGTGCAATGGACATCCCGGCGGCCGAGGCCGTGCTCCCGGGGGGTGCCGCCGACGCCGACCTCTTCGCCGATGTGAGCTGGAGCGACCTGAGCACGGTACTCGTCGAGGTGCTGCACTCCGCACAGCAGAACCTCGACACCTCGCGCCGGGAGCGCCAGGAGGATCGAGCGGTCATCCGCGAGGTTGCTGAATGTCTGGACCCGCATGGCCCGGTTTCGATCGCGCGCCTGCGTAGAGGGCTACTCGCGGTCCAGGGAGTGGCGCTGCCCGGCGACGGTGAGAACATCATCGACGTCGAGGAGTACGACCGCTTGGCGGGACTGTTCAACGAAGTTCAGCGCCAACACGGTGGGGTGATGGAGCGAGTGACTCGCATCGAGCGCGCGCTCCGCGACTTCGAGGTGCTAGACGGCGCCAGTCGGGCCCATGCCGACGGCGAGGATCTTGCAGCGCCACTCGAGCGCTCGCCAGTCGCCGGCGGCGGTCACGGCCATCTGCGCGTCATCGGCGTCGACAAGCAGACCGACGATCTCGAGAACGATCGGCTAGTCGACCTGCTCTTCCAACTGCTGCTGCGCCAAGTCCGACGAGGCGGGGCGCAGACCGACGTGCTGGTCATTCTCGGCGCCGACCGCATCCGGCGGGAGGCATTGGAGGCGCTGATGACCCACGCCGAGCAGGAGCGCATCGGAGTGTTGTTGTTCTTCGAGCACCTCAGACAAGACGCAATCGAGATCATCGGTGGGGGTGGAGCCGCAGCGGCCTTCTTCGCCCTGGGCAACCATCGCGAGGCAAGGGAGGCAAGCGACTTCATCGGCGGCGAGTACAAGTGGGTCGAAGCGCAGCACACCGCCTCCGCGAGCGAGTCCCTCACGCGGACACGCGGCAGCGACCAGAGCACTGCGACTTCGGGCACACTCGGCTTTCCTGCGGGCATCTCACTCGGCCGGTCGCAGACCAAGGGCCGCTCCTACAGCAACGCCTTCGGCCAGCATCGGGAGTATGCGATTAGCGAGCAGCGGGTACGCGAGGCCGTCATCGAACCTGAGGTCCTAATGGGCCTACCGGTTACCGGCATGATCTATGTCGAGGTGCTACCCGGCGGTCAGCGCATCGCCGCGAACGTGGACTGCCACCCTCAGATCGCCTTTGCGCCCCGCGTCGCCGGGGGCCCTCGTACGAAGATCGCTTGAAAGCGGGGGACCGAGGAATCGAACCTCCAGCAAGGGTATTGGAGACCCCTGCTTACAGACACACAGGCCTCCGAAAAGCGCTCTGTTGCTGGGTTTCCGCGTCTGACCCGCTGCCGCCGCCCTGCCGTTGTGTAAGGCGGTGTGTAAGAACTGTCAGCGGGGGACGGAGGAATCGAACCTCCAGCTCGGGTTTTGGAGACCCACGTGTTGCCACTACACCAGTCCCCCAAAAGCGCATTTTGCAGGGCTTTTGCGTATGTTTGGGGAGCGGCGGCCGGCTCGTCGAGTAGGCCGGACGGCGACCTCTGGCGGACCCTGCGCTGCTTCCCAGGGCCAAGGATACCCGCGGCAGGCCCCAGCCGCAGCACTGCGCCTGGACCCGCGCAGCCCTGATCGAGCCGCACCCGGCGCATCGTGCCGGCACCGCAGCGAGGCCCGCTGCGACGAGCTGAGCACCCCTGGCTTTGCCAATGCGGTGCACCTGAAATTCGGCTTTCGCAAACAAGCTCGGGGGCTGCGGCACGGTGCCCCCGACATCTGTTTGGACGACAGCGCCGAGCTCGTCGCCTCCACGGAGCCCATGCCGCATGCACCGAACAGCACACGACCATCCGGCCAACCGCGCGCAGCCGAACTGTCGCGTCACCGACCTATCGCGACCCGCTGGCGGGAGTCAGTTGGCAGCAGACCACCCGCGCACCTTTCAAGGCGAGCGCGGCGGCGCTGGCGATCGTGCCGGAGAGCCTTGCCGCGCTGCCGAACCTCGCAGTCGTCGCGCCGCCGGCGGCGCAGGTGCCGGCCTTCATGTCGGCGCAGGCCGCGGCGGTCGTGCCGGCAGCTCCGATCGTACTGAGGCAGCAGCCTGCCGGCGTCTTGCTCAAGGACGCCTCCAAGCGGTTGATCCAGGCGATGCGCGACGGCAGCTTGCCAATGCTTGAAGCCCACAACCCCACAGCCCCTACTGCCCTGACCAAGAAGGGCAAGCCGTACAAGCCGGGCTCCCGCAAGACGGTCGAAGGTGCGCTGAACGGCCGGGTCGCCCGAGAACTCGGCGAGGTCCAGACAATGATCGACGAGATGGTCGCCGAGCAGCTTTCCGGCAGCCGCGTGCGCAAACGTCGTGAACGCGCTGCGCTCCCTCTACAACTTCGCGATCCCGCGCGACCTCGCGGACGAGACCCCGATCACGAACATCGTGCTCCCCGCCGTCGGGAGAAACCTCGCGAGCGGATCGCGACTCCCGCCGAACTGTCGGACGCGAAAGCGACGACAGAAGCCACGAACAGGTTCGCTACGCCGCGGAGGCGCTGTGCAAGCGCGGACTATTTGTGAAGCGCCGCACGGAGGCAAGCGCACGCTCTACAGACAGCGACCGTGAGGACCCGACGCCGACGCGGGGGTCGATGCGGCTCGTCGAGGATGAGAGATTCCTTATCCTTAGAGGGCGCTTAACGAGCTGGCCGTACTCTCCGGCGCGTGAACAGTGAGACCATCGCAGCGCCACGGCGGGCGGGAGTCGATTGGCGGCGTGCCGAGTTCGTCCTGACGCTGCTCGGCTTCGTGGGCTTCCTGACACTGCCGCTCCGCGTCACCACGCTCTACGACGGGCTGCCCGCGCATCCCTTGTTCGTGCATGTGCCGGTCGTGCTGATCCCGGTGACGATCATCACCGCGATCGTGTTCATGGCAAGGACAGACTGGCTTGAGCGCTACGGGATCGCGCTGTCGCTGGTGTCGATCGTGGCGATGAGCTCAATCTTCCTGACGATGCAGGCCGGAGCGGCGTTGCGTGCGGCGCTGAACCTGCAAGGCGAGGCTGGCAAACTGATCTCAGAACACGCGCAAGCCGCGCATATCCTGGCCTACGTCTACGTGCTGTTCACGGCTGTTCTGATCATCACGTTCGCCGCGCGGCGCATCAGGGGCGGGATGCCAACTGGCCTCGCCTTGGTCGATCGGCCTTTGTCGAGCAGGTCGATGTTCGTGGTGCTGCGCGTCGTGCTCGTGCTGCTCGCGGTCGGCGCCGGCTACATGACGTTCAGGACCGGCGACCTCGGCGCCAAGGCAGTGTGGCAGGGACGACTACAGGCCGTGCAGCACGCTTTTCCGGGTGGCGAAATCAAGCCGGGCGAACCACCACCGGGAGCCGGCGGCCCCTGAGCTTCACGCAGGTCGAACTCGGCCACGGTGATAGACGGACCAGCGGAAAGGCAATCAGGCGGAGCTGCGCCGCAGGCACTGCCATGTACGCCCCACGCTGCCCGCTGCGAGCGCCGCAAACAGCGCGATCTCCACGATCACGACGGCCAGGGACACGCCGACGTTCACGAGCTGGAAAGGCCCATTGCCTTCGCCGGCTAGACCGGGGGCGTCGAGCATGAGAGCGATGGTGTAGAGCGCGGTCTCGCACGTCATCACGATCATTGCCATCGACACGAAGGTCGCGGGCAAACCCCGCACGCTGAAGCTCCTCGCCCGCGGCCGCGACAGCTTCCGCGTTCTCGACCTCGAACTCGATTGACGTCTGGGGAATCACCCGGTCGGCGGGCCACTCCGGCCTCCCAAAGCACGCCTCTGCCGCCTGCGGGAGCGGCCACACACCGAAGTGCTTGCTGCCGGGAACGCTCCCACTGGAGTAGTAGCCGTCGCCCTCGCCTCCAGCGGGAGACCGAGAGTATCAATGAACAGCTTGCGGCTCTGCGGCGGGTCAGCAGTGACTACAGCCACGCTCGTGACGAACAGAACCTTCGTGTATCGCAGGATATGAACCAATAGCGAGGACACGGACCTCGCGCGCTGGCGGCAGGATCACGGCCGTGCCGAGCGATCCGACCTCGAGCGGCGATAAGGGCCTTCTCATCGCTCCCGCAGCCGCGCTTTAGCCGCTGCGGTGATGCTGCGCGCAATGCCAACCCGGCCGAGCACCGCACGTCAGCGGACAATCATGCGACGCCGAGCCGGGATGCTCGCCGTACTCGTCGCGCTCGTAGCGATCGTCCTTGCCGTTACTGGCGGCCAGGCGAACCATCGTGCGCCCGCCAGTGCGCACGCTGCACACGCCGGGCGCGTCGCTGACCCAAGCCGACACGACAGCTCCGCTCCCACCGCCAACCTACGCCCTGGCTCGAACCCGAGTGTGCTGCCGGGACCTGTGTTGATCGCCGACCGCGACAACAACCGGCTGCTCGAGATCAGCCCCCAGGGACGTGTGCTGTGGCGGTTCCCCCCACCGGGCGACCTGGCACCTGGACAGACGTTCCTGCTACCTGACGACGCCTTTTTCTCGCCCTCGGGGCACGAGATCGTCGTCACGCAGGAGGATGACTTCGCGGTCAGCATCATCGACGTGGCCGAGCATCGCATCGTCTACCGCTATGGCCATCCCGGCGAACCAGGCTCAGAACCCGATTACGTGCATAACCCCGACGACGCGATGCTGACGCCCTCCGGAGAGTTGCTGATGGCTGATATCAAGAACTGCCGTGTGCTCGTGATCCGTCCGCCGGCGCACCACCCGCTGCGCCAGTTCGGCGTTACCGGCGACTGCGAACACGAATCGGGAGTTACCTATGGCAGCCCGAATGGCGCGTTCCCGATGTCAAACGGTGATACCGCAGTCACCGAGATCAACGGCGACTGGCTCGATGTCCTCACACCGGACGGTCGAGCGGTAGCGGCGACGCACCCGCCGGGATTCACTTATCCGTCGGACACCAACGAGGTTCGCCCCGGCGTGTTCCTGTCTGCGGACTACACCGATCCCGGGGCGATCGAGACGTTCACCACCAGCGGCCGTCTGCTGTGGCGCTACGAACCCACACGTGCGGACGCGCTTGACCAGCCCTCGCTCGCGCTGCCGCTACCGAACGGGGACATCCTCGCCAACGACGACAAGAACGACCGCGTGATCGTCATTGATCCCCATACCAACAGGATCGTGTGGCAGTACGGGCACACGGGCGTGTCCGGCTCCGGCGAGGGATTCCTGAGCAATCCCGACGGTGTTGACCTCGCTCCGCCTTACTCGCTCACGCAGCGGTTCGCCGCCACCATGCGCGCACCCTGAACGCAGAGTCTGTCCAGCTAGGACGCCGCCGGCGCCAGCTCGAACACGGAAGCGAGCGTGCCAGCCGTGCTCAGCCCCCCGATCAACCAGATACGTTCACCGAGCAATACCGCACAGGTATCCGACAGGCGCAGTGGCAGCGCCCCGTCGCGCAGCACTCGTCCAGTCGTCGTGTCGATCGCGATGATCGCCGCGTGTTGCAAGCCCGGTTCAGAGCCGCGTCCCCCCAGCACGTAGACGTAGCGGCCGAGCCCAACTGCGGCGGCGTGTGTCACCGGGAAAGGCAGCTCGCCGACGCGGCGTACCACGCCGCTCGTGGGGTCGAAGCTCAGGATCGCGCTCGTGGCAGTTTCTTCGCGTGAGCCACCGACGATCAGGAGCCGTCCGCCGGTCGCGGCGAGCGCCGCGTAACGCAGACCGTAGGGCAGCCGCCCAGCGACCCGGGGGTGCTCGCCGGGCGGCCACGCGACGATCGTGTCGAGTGCCCGTTGGCCGTCATAGCCGCCGACCACATATGCGGTGCCTGCGATCACCGCCACAGCCGCGTCCGATGTCGGGCTCGGCAGGCTGCCCGCTTCGCTGACGCGCTGCCCGGAAGGCTGGTAGGCGAGGATGTGGTCGTAAGAGCTGAACTGGCCGCCGCCGAACACGAACACGCTCCCGTCCAACATGGCCGCCTGCGCGTCGTGCTGCGGCTCGGGCAACAGCCCACCGCTACGGATGCCCTGCGCGTCGAGCACGCTCACAGCCGCGGTCGATGTGTCAGAGGCGTTCAGGCCGCCGAGCAGCGCCACGCGACCGGACCCGAGATACACACAAGCCTCGTCCTGCAACGCGAACGGCAACGCCACCGACAGGCGCCGGCTGGCAAAGCGCACAGGTACGACGTGCAAGCCATGTGCCGACCCACGCGCGGCGCCGCCTGCACGCGACCCCAAATGCGCGGGTGAGGCGGGCAAGCTCGCCCATACCGCCAACGCAGATGCCACGAGCATCACCAGTGCGACGAGCGCGCGCCGCCGCAGAACAGTTCGGCGGCGCACAGCCACCCGAGAGCGCGGCGCGCGGGTCACGCCCGCACGTCGAGACGATCTAGCGTGAGGCCAGGCGTGAGTGATGTTCGTCGGCACGCTCCAGCACGATCAACGCTGCGCCGGCGGCAATCGTCAAAAGCTCGTTGCCGGCGGTCCCGCCAGCGAACAACCGTCTGCCCTTCAAGCCGGCGATCGGCGGTGCAAGTGCCCGTGATTGTGGGCTCCACTGCATGTCAGTATGCGAGCGCAGTGTAAGCAAACACTAACGCGCAAATGAGAAAACTCATTGAAATGGCAGGCAGGAGAAGCTCGCTGCCTGTCGTGCTGAGCGAGGTCGATGAAGGGATTCTCACCCGGCGCGAACGGGGCAGCGCCTATGGTTGGGCTGTGTCGGCGCGAGAACACCATCCGGCGCACGTCGCTGGGTTGGTGGACCTGCCTAGTGCTCCGGTGGACCGCTCATCCGGGCATGAGCGGTCCACCTGAAACTGCTGACCCGGCCCGCGTCTCCACGCCGCGTGAGCAGCTTGAGGCGCGCCGTGAGCAGCGGCGCAAGGCTGAGGCCAGGCGCAGGCGGCGACGCCGCCTCCTGTTGATTGGGACTCCGCTGCTCGGCCTGATCGCCTGGGCGGTTATCTCCTACGCGATCTGGATGCTGAGACCAACAAGCATGTCGTTCGGCGCCCGCAGCGTCGAGTGGGTGAGGGCCGAGGTGCCTCTCGGGAACACGATCGTCGATGACATCGAGCACATCTACTACACCGCAAACGCGCCGAAGAAGGGCGGACCCGCGCCGAAGCGCCTGCCGGCGGTAGGGCTGAGCCGGCCGCGCAGCAAGCAAACCGCGGCGTGGCCGCCGCCCATCAAGCCGGTATTCGCGCATTCGCTGCACGGGGAAGGTATTTGGAAACCGACAGGGCCGCCGGTCGACGGCGGCCCACCCGTGCTGGTGACGAGCTTCCGCCCCGAAGCTGAATACCCGGAGCTACTCGCCTACGTGGCCTGGTTTGACCACACACGCACCGCGATCGGCTACTACCCAGGCCGCTACGAGCCGCCCAACGCGACTGTGCGCGGGCCGTTGATGGTTCCCTACGGCCAGCGCTGGCGACTACTCGCCACCTTCAACGGCGGTTTCACCTACGAAGACGGCGAAAACGGCTCGACCATCAACGGCCAGGTCAACGAGTCGCTGAAGGACGGCAAGGCCACGCTCGTCGGCTATCGCGACGGTCGCGTCGAAATCGTCAAGTGGAGCGGCGGCCCGAACGCGGGATCGGATGTCGCCTGGGCGCGCCAGAGCCTCGCGCCGATCGTATGGGACGGGCGCCTGAACCCCACCTTGAACGAAAACCCCAACAGCCCGGAATGGGGGTTCACGCTCGGCGGCGTCACGCGCGTGTGGCGCACCGGCGTCGGCATCGATCGCCACGGCAACCTGATCTTCGTCGCTGCCGAAGGCCAGACAGTGATCTCGATCGCAAAGCTCCTCCGGCACATCGGCGCGGTGCGCGCGATGGAGTTCGACATCAACCCCGACTGGCACACGCTGATCACTTACACCCACGACCACGGGCTCCTCCCAAAGATGGTCGAGCCCCAGCCGAACCAGTCGGCCGACCGCTACCTCGTCCCCGACGACCGTGACTTCTTCGCCGTCTATCGTCGTCTGCCCGGCCCGATCACAGTCCCCTTGAAGTAGCGAGCACGCGACGCAGCAGCACAGTCAGTCCGGCGGCGAACGCCGCCCGTGAGCGTGGCGCGCGGTTTACACTCTCACGTCAAGACGAACGGACGCGAGGCCGGACGTGGGTGACGCTCGTTGGAACGCTCTAGCAGCAGCGGCCGGCGTCGGGCAGGCCTGCGCCGCGCGCTTGGCGTGCTCGAGGAGCCTGCCGTCGAGCGGGCGCCCGTCGACCAGCGGTTAACCCCACTCGTCAAGGGTGATCCGCTCAGGCAAAAGCTCGGCGCACATGCATGCGCCTCGCACGCGATCGGGTTCACCCGCAGCTGATAGCTCACCACACACTCCCATCGCAGGCAGCGGCAGCTCGTCCGCCAAAACTGGCGAGATGCGGATATCTGTGTGGCCGGCTCGCCCAAGCCAGGCGCGACCCCAACGGGCGTGCAATTGGCGCAGCAGCGTTAGGGCCGCTGGCAGAGCCGGCCGATAGGCGCGAGGAGCCTCCACCATGACTCTCGCGACCTACCGACAGTCGCCGCCGGGCCAAGCCGCGCGGACGCTGAAGATGCAGGATGCCGCGGCCCTGCTGAACGTGAGCCCCAGCACGCTGCGCAGCTGGGAGCGTCGCTTTGGCTACCCCGCGCCGCTGCGCTCGGCCGGTGGGCATCGTATGTACCCGCACGACGAGATCATCGCGCTGCGGGACGCGCTCGGGGAGAGCCTGTCGATCTCCTCTGCGGTGGGTCGCGCGCGGGAGACGCTCGGCGCCCCGCCGGGCAGCCTGGGACGGGCGCTCGCGGCGCTCGATTTCATGCGCGCCGACGAGGCGATGGAGGCGGCGCTTGCGCTGGGCACCGTGGAGCGTGCCGTGGAGGAGGTCCTGCTGGCGGCGTTTGCGGAGCTCGCCAGGCGTGTCAGCCCCGGTGGCGCGCCGTGGTCGCTGGCGGCGCGCTGGGCCGTCGACTGGCTGCGACGCGCCCAGCGGCTCTGCCCGGCGCCGGTGGGCCTCGCGTCGGTGCTGATCGGCGATGCCTGCGGGCTGGGCACAGAAGCTGAGATCGCACTGCGCGCGCTGGAGCTGATCTGCATGCGCGGAGGCGCCTGCGTGACCACGCTACCGGTGAGCGCAGCGGCCGGGCTCGGCGATGTCGCGCCCCGCGGATCGATCGACGTCGTCCTGCTCGCGGGAGCGCACGCCGCCGGCGATCAGGCGCTCGCGTGGCTGGGTGTCGCCGAGCGCGTGCTGGGTCCTCGCCCACTAGCGCTCTACCGCCACGCCGGCGCTCCACAAGGCGCATTCTCGGCGCAGGTGGAGACCCTTGCGGACTCGCCTGCCCTGGCCTCCATCAGGCTGCTCTCCCGTCTAGGCGGAGATGGCTCCGGCTAAAGCTGGCGGCCCCGCCTGCCGAGAGACAGCCAGACGAGTACACGGAAGCTGAGATGATCCACACGCCCCCCCTAGCCGGTGGCGAGCGGCGCCTAGGCCGCTCCGACCCCGCCACGCCCAGGCCCTGGCCTCGGAGGACGGCTTCACGCTGATCGAGGTGATGGTCAGCGCGATGATGGTGGGATTCATCGCGATCGCCACCTTCAACGGCTTCAACGTGGTCGACCGCACAAGCACCGACCAGCGCAAGCACGACCAGGCCGTCGTACTCGCAGCGCAGTCCCAGGAGCAACTCAGAAGCGACTCCTCGGAAACGCTCGACCTGTTGCAGAGCGCCGCGCATAGCTACACGCAGACGATCCGCAACCAGGTCTACACGGTCAGCCAAGCCGCCAAATGGGTCAATGACAACAACCAGGCTGTGCCCTGCAGCGCGACCGGCAAAGAATCGAACTCCAACCAGAACGGCGACTACCTGCGGATCACCTCATCGGTGACGTGGCCGCAATTGCTCGCCGCCAAACGGCCCGCGGTGAGCCAGACCAGCATTATCACTCCCCCGGACGGATCGGCGCTCGAGGTCGACGTGACCAACGGCTTGACTCCTCTGCAACCGGTTGCGGGTGTGACCGCGATCGCCAACAGCGTCCAGAACGTCACCGGCGAAACCGGGTGCGTGATCTTCGGCGCGATCCCCGCGACGAAGGTCAACGTCGAAGTCTACAAGCTGGGTGACGTCACACACTCGGGTGCCTTCAAGAAGGTCGCCAAGGAACTGCTGATCGCCCCGAACCTCACGACGCACTACCCCGTGACCCTCGCCCCGGGGGGAAGTGTCACCGCTCAATACACCTACAAAGGCTTGACGACATACGAAGGCAAACTCGTCACGGGAGACGCCTTTGTCGTATCCAACAACAATATCGGCGAAGTGCCTTACTTCGAGGTCGGCGCCACCAAGTTCGGATACGAAAAATCAGGCGAAGCGGAAGGCGAATACAGCGCCGTGCCGGGCAAGCCCGGCGAATACGCAACCACCTCCTCGACGCCAATCAATCCCGAACACTACCCCACCGGCGACCTCTTCCCGTTCGAAAACGCCTGGCTGGTGTATCCCGGCGACTGCCCCGCAAACGAACCGGCCAAGTTCAAAGGGGAAAACACGAGCGTCAACGTCAAGGCCGGCGAAGTCGCCACGGTCCACGTGCCGACTTCCTTCGTAAAACTTACGCTCTACGAAGGCACCCAGCAGGAACACAAAGCCGTCGTCAGCTCGCTCAAAGAAAAGGACGAAGTCAAGATTACCGACGTCAGCTGCGCGGCCGAATCTGCCGTCGCCCCGAACAACTCGGCTGCGACCGTGACCCAGTCCGCTACGCAGTACTTCACGGAAGCGGGCGCCCTCGAAGCTCCCTTCCAGCCCTTTGGCAAATACGAACTCTGCCTGTACAGCGCCGCCGCGAAAAAGACATACACCGTCGCGTACGCCAACGAAACCGTCGAAGGCTCGCGCCCCAACATATATCTGCTGGAAAAGTCGGGAAAAGAAAAACAGGCTCAGCGGGAAAAAACCGAAGAAGAAGCCAAATCCAAACGCGAAACCGAAGAAAAAGAAGCCAAAGCCAAACGCGAAACCGAAGAAAAAGAAGCCAAATCTAAACGCGAAGCGGAAGAAAAAGCAAAAGGCAAAACTCCTATCAAAGAAACAGCAGAAGAAAAAACAGCGAAAACTAAACGCATCAACGAAGAAAAAGCCGCAAAGACCAAAAGCGAAAGCGAAGAAAAAGAAAAAAGAGAACTGCTGGAAGCCAAAGAAGAAGAAGAACTGGCCAGCAAAGAAGTCCAGGTCGAATCCGAAAAGAAATCATGCTGACTCCAGGCGCAACCCACTACCTCCCTCGCGACGAGCGTGGCTCCACCCTGATCGAAGTGCTGGTAGCGACCAGCACCGGGATGCTGGTCAGCCTGGCGCTGTTCGCGATCCTCGAGATCGCCACTCACCAGCAGGCACGCCTGACCGATGCCGTGCAGGCGAACCAAATTGGCCGCATCGCGATGACCAAGATCGTCGATGAGCTGCACTCGGCCTGTATCTCCCCCGAATTCAAACCGATCGAAGCAGGAAGCAGCGAAACCGAACTTCAAGTTCGTCAACGCCTACAGCTCGGAAGCCGTGATCCCACTGTCCAACAAACAGAGCACGGGAGCCTTCCGGCAGGAAGTCAAGTGGATCAAAGAAACCGGAAGCACCGGCAAGCTGGTCGACTACACCTATCCCAGCACCGGCGGCAGCACGCCGAGCTACACCTTCTCCGAAGCCGCTACCCCAGTCAGCGGCACGCTGATCGCCAGCCACATCACACAGCTCGAATCCGGTGGTAAAAAAATTCCGATCTTCCAGTACTACAGCTACGCGACCGAATCCAACAGCGGTACCGAAGCCGGGCTCAACACGCTCAGTAGCGAACCGCTGGCGATCCCGAAAGGGGGGTTGGGCGCGACCGAAGCGGGAACCGCCGCTTCGGTTCTGATCAGATTTTCCACCAGCGCCGCCAACAAGGCCGCCGGACTCAGCAGCAAGGCCGAACTGGGCGACAGCATCGAACTGAGCAACCAGGTGACGCTCGCATTTAGCGCGCCCAAGTCCGAATCGACCACGGCAGATGGGCCATGTCAATGACTCCGATCCATAGATTCCGCACGCTGGCCGCCGCACAGGACGGCTTCACGATGATCATCGCGCTAGGCGTCATGTTCGTGACGGCGCTACTGATGGCTGCGGCCTTTGAGGCCGCCAACGGCGACATCCACCTCTCCCACGACGACGCGACGCAAAAGCAGGCCTACTACGCGGCGCTCGCCGGAGTGCAGGAGTACGAGTACCACCTGCAGGCCAACCCCGACTACTGGGAGAGCTGCGCCGAACCCTCGAACACGGTGCCCCAGGAAACGGGCATCGAAACGGGCGAGCAATACCAGATCAAGCTGCTACCGGCGAGCACCGCTCCCGTGGGTACGAAAGCGTGCAACCCCGCGAACCCCTTTGGAACGATGATCCAAGCGGGCGGATCGAATGCCAACACCTTCCGTATCGAATCGATAGGGACCTCCGGTAAAGTGGGGGTCTCCGGCTATGAGACGCGCAAGATCGTGGCAGCGTTTCATGTCGTGGGATTCCTCAACTACGCGTATTTCACGCAGTACGAGACCGAGGACCCGAGCCTCTACAGCGGCGCGCCGTCATGGTGCGTTAATTACCGGCCCGTCCGCAAGGAATACGAAGCAAAAACCGGCAAAGAATGCCAATCGATCGTGTTCTACGAAGCAGACAGCGTCAACGGCCCGATACACACCGACGACGAGGCGGAAATCTGCGGAAACGTCTCGTTTGGTCGCGAAGGCCACTCGCCGGCGGACGTCGCCGAGTTCAACCACGGCTACGTATCCGGGTCTGAATGCACGGCAAAACCGAAATTCAACACCGCGACCAAAAACTATACGGTCGGCCGCGAACTGCTTCCACCGGAAGGCGACACCAGCCTCGGGACCTACGTCAAAGAAGGGGGCGAAGGTGGAGAGGAATTCACCGGCGCCACCTACATCGTCCTGAATGGCACGAAAAATACGGTCGAAGTCACGACCAAACAGGGGGGCAAAACCGTCAAAGAAACGCTTGGGTGGCCGAAGAATGGCCTCATCTACGTGCGCTCGAGCTCAACCGAAGGCTGCGGATATCCTTACTCCCCCAGCAACTCCGACAACAGCGAAGAGACAAGCAACGAGACCAACTGCGGGAATGTCTACGTCAGCGGCACTTACAGCCAATCGCTGACGATCGGCGCAGAAAACGACCTCGTCATCAACGGTGAAATCTATCCGACGAGCGTCGCGGGCAATCTGGGCGCCGAACCGACCGGCACCAACACACTGGGGTTGATCGCGGGCGGCTTTGTGCGCGTGTACCATCCGTGCTCCAAAAGCAGCGGCAACGGCGGTGGATCGCTGCCGAACCCCTGGATCTACGCGGCGATCCTGTCGACGAGCCACTCCTTCATCGTGGATAACTTTGGATGCGGCGCTGCCCTTGGGAAACTCCACGTCTACGGCGCGATCGCACAGCGCTTCCGCGGACCCGTGGGGACCTTCAATGGCAAAGGCGAAACCACGGGCTACCTCAAGGACTACAAATACGACGAACGCCTCGCGGTCGACGAGCCACCGTACTTCCTGAACCCGATCAATGCAGGCTGGGAGGTCGGGCGCGAGACGGCACCCGAAGGCGGCTAGGCGCCCTTAGATCCCGCGCAGTAGCACCGCGGGAGGCAACTCGAGCGCGCGAGCAAGCCGCAGGACGGTGCGCAGATTCGGATTGCGCCGGCCGCGCTCGAAAACGCTGACGGCGGCGCGGTCGACAGCGGCCTCGTTGGCGAGCGCTTCCTGGGAGAGGCCTGCACGTTGGCGCGCCCACCGTAGGTTGGCGCCGAAGCGCGCGGCGGGGGCGCCGGCCTCCGGTGGGTGGCGCGGACCGCGGACGGCACCGTCCTCGACACCGAGACCCTTGAGCAGCGCCGAGGGCTTGACAGCGACGGCGCTGGCGACGCGAATGATCGTGGAGAGGTCCGGGGCGCGCTCCGCGCGCTCGATGAAGCTGACCGCAGCGCGATCGAGGCTGGCCTTGTTGCTCAGATCGATCTGAGAGAACCCGGCCTGCTTGCGAGCCAGGCGGATGTTTTCCCCGAACTTGACCAGCTGTTCGTCCAGCTCGGGGTCGCCCGTGCTCCGCATGCGCCCATATTCTTGAGTCGCCTACAAAAAGACCACTGCGCAAACACGAGAAACGCCATGCGCGTCGGTCGTCATGCGGGTCGCCACGAACAGCTCGCGCCAGGGGTCGCCGTCACGCTGCAGATCTCGTGCAGATCTCGGAGTGCGGCGGGTGGGATTCGAACCCACACGCCCTTGCGGACAAGGCCTTTTGAGGGCCCCGCGTCTACCGTTCCGCCACCGCCGCACGCGCAGCTTCAATATAGGCCAGCTGACCGGGGCGCCGGCGTCAGGCGGGGTGCGGGCTGGGGTCCCGGTAGTCGCCGGGGTCAGCCTGTGGGTCGCGCTGCTCGCGCTCGACGTTCCACCCTTGGGAGAAGCCACGCATCGCGAAGGTGATGAGCAGGATTTGCACGGGGATGACGAGCAGGGTCAGCAACCCGAGCAGTCCGGCGTTGAGGCTCGGCTGGGTGAAGCCGGCTTTGTCGCGGTTGAACCAGGAGGGCCCGGCGACGAGCGCGAAGGTGCCGAGCAGGATCGCAAGCGCCGCGGCTACCGGCAGCACCCCACGACTCCAGCGGGCTGCGTAGAAGGCGAGCACGAGGTAGATCAAGATGAAGACGCACTGCACAACCACCGGTCCCGCGCCTTCTAGAACCTGAGCGCCACCGACGGTGATGACGAGCACGAGCAGAGCGCTGACCAGCAGCAGGATGATGACGGTGGCACGCGTAGCCTGAACGACAGGCTTGTCGCGGTTGGGGTGCGTGATGATGACGCCCGTCTCTGTGGGGGAGCCGGATCTTGTGGACATCCTGCCGATGACCATACAATCTTCGGCGGTCCCCGTGTGCGCCGTGGACGAATCCGCGGCCATGGGCCACGCACTGCGGGCGTGGTGGAACTGGCAGACACGCCGGCTTTAGGAGCCGGTGGGCTTACGCCCTTGGGGGTTCGAATCCCCCCGCCCGCACTGCGGTTGCTCGGCGCTGGCCCGCCGAGCAACCGGCGTTTGGAACGATCGTGGACGATACAATCGCCCCGTCCGATACCGGTCTTGGCCAGCTGCATCGATCCACCGAGCCCGCCGGGATGGACCCCAGGCAAGAGGCCTCACGCAAGCGACCAGATGGAGGGCGGCGCCTCGAATGACTCGAAGAGCGCGAGGGATCGGTGCCGTGACGTTCGCGGCGCTCGCAGTCCCCAACTACCGGCGCTACATCTCCGGCCAGGCGATCTCGCTGACGGGCACCTGGATGCAGATGGCAGCGCAGTCCTGGCTGGTGCTGAGCATCACGGGCTCGGCGACCGCCCTGGGTGTGATCATCGCGCTGCAGACGCTGCCGGTGCTGCTACTCGGCCCTTACGGCGGGGTCGTCGCCGACCGCGTGGACAAGCGCCGGCTAATGGTCTGTCTGCAAGCCGCGATGGGTGTGCAGGCCCTGACGCTCGGCGTGCTGACCGTGACCGGTGCGGTGCGCATCTGGGAGATCGGCGCGCTGGCTGCGCTGCTAGGGCTCAACAACGCCTTCGAGAACCCCGCGCGGCAGTCCTTCATGCTGGAGATGGTCGGCGAGGAGCATCTGCGCAACGCCGTGAGCCTCAACTCGGTGCTGGTAAACGTGGCGCGCACCGTCGGACCAGCGGTGGGCGGGGTGCTGATCGCGACGGTCGGCACCGGGGTCTGCTTCCTGTTCAACGCAGCGAGCTTCGTCGCGGTCGTGGCGTCGCTGCTGACGCTGGACCGCGCGGCGCTGCGCCCGAGCCCGCCGGCGGGGCGCGCGCCGGGACAGCTGCGAGAAGGGCTGCGCTACGTGGCTCGCAACCCGGATCTGAGCGCACCGCTGCTGATGATGGCGGCGGTGGGCTGCCTCGCCTACGAGTTCCAGGTGTCGCTGCCGGTGATGGCGCGCGAAGGCCTGCACGTAGGTGCGGCCGGATACGGTTTCATGACAGCGGCGATGGGCGTCGGGGCGATCGCCGGCGGCCTGCTGGTCGCGGCGCGCGGACGCACCGGAATGAAGACGCTCGTCGCGGCGGCCGCGAGCTTCGGAGTGCTGCTGGCCGCGGCAGCGCTGGCACCGAGCCTGCCGGTGGAGCTGGTGGCCCTGGCGCTCGCGGGCTGGGCGAGCATCTCATTCATGGCAACCGGCAACACCACGCTGCAGCTCGCGGCCGACCCGACGATGCGGGGACGGGTGATGTCGCTGTGGTTCGTCGCCTTCCAAGGCTCCACGCCGATCGGCGGCCCGATCGTGGGCTTGGTGATGGCGCGCGCCGGCGCCCGCGCCGGTCTCGGCCTGGGGGCGCTGACATGCCTGCTGGTCGCGCTAGCGGGCCTGCTCGCGCTGAACCGCCTGACCCCCGGCTCTCCACTACGCGGGGCGCTGCGCACGCTGGCGAGGAGCAGCCTCTCGCGCTAGCTCCCCTGCTCGGGGCCGGCCCCACACCGATCGACGCGCCGCACCAGCGACGCGCGCTCGCAGGCTCGGCGCTACGCGCCCTTCTCGGCGGCGAGGAACCCGGCGAGCAGTTCGTTGACGCGCGCAGGCTCGTCGTGCTGGACCCAGTGGGTCGCCTGCGGCAGGCGCTCGACACGCAGGTTGGGTACCCACTTGGGCAGCGGCTCGGCGAGCTCGGCGCCGAGATGGCGGTCGCGCTCGCCCCAGATCACGAGCGTCGGCGCCTGGATCGGGCGCAACTGCTGCAGTGTGGCGCGTGGCGAGGTGCGCAGCGCGGCACGGTAGTAGTTGATCATCGCGGTCAACGCGCCGGGCTGTGACCAAGCCTCGACGTAGCGCTCGAGGTCGGCGTCGCTGAACGATGCCGGCGAGTCCGAGCGCAGCGCACGCTTGGCGAAGGAGAATCCATCGCGTCGCACCAGCGCCTCCGGCAGCCCGGGGATCTGGAAGAAGAACATGTACCAGCTCTTACGCAGCTGGCGCAGCGTGCGAAAGCCGTGCAGCATGCGCTCGGTGTGGGGCACGTTGAGGATCGCCAGACGCTCCACGAGCTCGGGGTGGCCCATTGCGACCCCGTAGGCCACGGCGGCGCCCCAGTCGTGCCCGACGACATTCGCGCGGGGCTCTCCGAAGTGGCGGATCAGCCCGGCGATATCGCCCGCCAGCGACTCCATGCCGTAGGAGCGCCAGCCGGCTGGCTTGTCGGAAAGGTTGTAGCCGCGCATGTCGGGCGCGACGACGTGGAAGCCCGCCGCGGCGAGCGCCGGGAGCTGACGGCGCCATGAGTACCAGAACTCGGGGAAGCCGTGCAACAGGACCACCAGCGGACCTTGGCCGGCCTCGACGTAGTGCAGGCGGACGCCTCCGCCCACCTCGGCGTAACCGTGGGCGACCTCGAGCTCGGATGCCTCTGTCGCGGCGCTCATCGTGTCAGCCATCGTAGAGCTTCCTGCCGTCCGGGTCAGATGTCACCGTTGTCGGTCGTGAGCGTTCTACTGCTACTCATCGGAATTCTCGTCGGCGCGCTGCTTGGCGGAGCCGGCGCGATCGCGCTGGCTCGCGCCAACCGCGAGCAGTTGCGGGATGCGATGAAGTCGATCTCCAGCGACGTCCTCTCACAGACCGGGGACTCGTTGGCGCAGCGGCTCGCCGACCAGCGCCGGGCGGAGGAGGAGCGCACGACCGGCGAGATGGCCACGCGCGCGCAGGAGCTCAAGCAACTGGTAGGACCCGTGCACGAGAAGCTGACGAAGGTCGAGAGCGAGCTCGGACGCCTGGAGCGCGAGCGCCGCGACTCCCAGGTGCAGCTCGCGGAGATGGTGCGCGCCTTGAGCGCGGGCACGGACACGCTGCGCCGGGAGACCGGCGAGCTCGTCTCGGCGCTGAAGCGCCCGGAGACGCGCGGCTCCTGGGGCGAGATCCAGCTGCGCCGAGTCGTCGAGCTGGCCGGCATGGTGGCCCACTGCGACTTCGTCGAGCAGCACACGATCAACACCGAAGATGGGCGCTTGCGACCGGACATGCTTGTGCGCCTGCCCGGCGGGAAGCTGATCGTGGTCGACTCGAAGGTCCCCCTCGACGCCTACCTGGCCTCGCTGGAGGCCGCCGATGGTGATGTGGGCACGCAACAGGCGCGCCACGCCAGGCAGACGCGCGAGCACATCGCCAAGCTCGCCGCGAAGGGCTACCAGCAGCAGTTCGACTCGACCCCCGAACTGGTCGTGATGTTCGTGCCCTCCGACGGCATCTACCAGGCCGCCCTTGCGGCCGACCCCACGCTGATCGAATACGGCATCCAGCAGCACGTGCTGCTGGCGACCCCGACGACGCTGATCGGCCTACTGCGCGCGGTGCACTATGGCTGGAGCCAAGAGCAGATCGCCGAGTCCGCGCGGGAGATCGCGGGCTCCGCTCGCGAGCTGCACCGCCGGGTCGGCAAGTTCGCCGAGCACCTGGCCAAGGTCGGCCGCCAGCTCGACTCCGCCGTGGGCTCCTACAACGCCGCGGTTGGCTCCTTCGAGCATCGTGTGGTCCCGCAGATGCGTGGCATCGAGCAGGCCGGCATCTCCTCCGAGCGCGAGATCGCAGCGCCTCCCGCGATCGAGACGACGGCGCGCCCGGTCACCGCCGAGCTTGACGACGACGGGCTTAGCGACGATCCGCTCGACGCCCGCGGTCCGCTCCCCCCCAGCGAGATCTCCGTCGATGACCGGCGCGCGCTCGCGCGCTCCGGGGCGGAGTAGAGGCGACGATGCCGGATCTACGTGCACAGCGGCTCGCGGCAGTGCTGGTGCGCTACTCGACCGAGGTCAAGCCGGGCGAGCTGTGCACGATCGAGGGGGACAGCCCGGCGGAGGATCTGATCCAGGCTGTCTACGAGGAGGTCCTGCGGGCAGGCGGACACCCGATCGTGCTGATGAGCCCCGAGCGCGCGCAGGCGGCGTTCTTCGCGCTCGCATCGGACGCGCAGCTCGAGCATGTCTCCCCGCTGGCACGCCAGCTCACCGAGGAAGCCGACGTTCGCATCCGTGTTCTGGCCAGCGCAAACCCGCGCGAGCTCTCGGAGGTCGACCCCCAGCGCCAAGTGCGCCGCCAGCGCGCCAATGCGGAGCTCATGGAGCGCGTGATGGAGCGCTCCGCGACGGGTGAGCTGCGCTGGGCGCTGTGCCAGTATCCGACCAACGGCTACGCCGCGGAGGCCGAGCTCAGCCTTGCGACATACGAGGACTTCCTGTACGGCGCATGCCTGTGCGACCGCGAGGATCCAGTCGCGGCGTGGCGCGCGCAAGCCACCGAGGTCAACCGCCTGGCCGAGTGGATCGAGGGCCACGAGGAGGTCCACATCGAGGGGCCCGGCACCGACCTGCGCCTATCGATCGCCGGACGGCATTTCGTCGCGGCGGACGGCAAGCGCAACATGCCCGACGGTGAGTTCTTCACAGGCCCCGTCGAGGACTCCGCGCAGGGCACGATCCGCTTCCACCTGCCGACGACGTACGGCGGGCGCGAGGTCGCGGGCGTGCGCCTGCGCTTCGAGGACGGCCTGGTCGTGGACGCCTCCGCGGAGCGCGGCGAGGAGCTGCTGCACCAGATGCTCGACTCCGACCCCGGCGCGCGACGCCTGGGAGAGCTCGGTATCGGGACCAACTTTGCGATCGCGCGCGGGACGCGCTCGATCCTCTTCGACGAGAAGATCGGCGGCACCGTGCACCTCGCCCTCGGCCGCTCCTACCCCGAGACCGGCGGCGTCAACGAGTCCTCGTTGCACTGGGACATGATCTGCGACCTGCGCCAGGGCGGAACGCTCACGGTGGACGGCGAGCTGCTGCAACGGGACGGCGAATTCCTACTCTAGCCCGGCCGTCGGCATCGCCACGACGCTTGGCGCGCATCCGCGCGAGGACCAGCAGGACCAACGCAAGCGCCACAGGAACGGTCGCCGGCAACTCGTCGACTGCGAAGAACAGCAGGTCGAACGCCAGACCGAGTCCAACGACGAGCGCGGCCGCGCGGAACTGCGACGCGGGGCCCAGCCGACGGGCCAGCAGGCCCCCAAGGACTCCGGCGACAAACAGATCCCCGTAGCCCATCGCAGCGGTGCCGAAGACGGCGGCTTGCAGCCGTGGCAGGTCGGCCGCGGGGTGCGCCGCCGTCAGCACTTCGTTGGGGTGCTGCAACAGTTCGGAGACCACCAGCGCGGCATCGGCGCATGCCATCAGCACGACGCCCGCGGCCAACCAGCGGGCGGGCGTGACGGCGGCGAGCAGCACCCCGAGCGTGACGCAGCTCAGCGCCGAGAGCGCCAGCGCCGCGGTCTCGCCCGCGAGTCCCGCGCGGTCCGCCCAGGCGAGCGCGAACAGCACGGGCGTGAGCAGCGCCAGCGCCGGCCGCGCCCCGCGCGCGAGCCAGCCGAACGCGAGCGCCGCCAACACCGGGACCGCGACCAGCGCTAGATACGTGAGACTCTGCGCGCTCGCGCTCTCGGCGGTCTGCGCGACGAACACGAAGACGATTACCGACAGCGGCGGGATCGCTGCCCACAGGCGACTGCGCCTCCGCGCGATCCATGGGACCCTCACGCCGCTCCCGTCACCGGGGAGCGCGACGAGTCCACCCTGGACGAGCGAGAGCAGACCAATCGAGAGCCAGAAGGGCAGCATCCAGATTCAACATAGCCAGACGTCCGCCCGGGGTATGCGATAGAAGGAGACATATGTCCTCCCCTGGCCCGCCGGTCTCGCAAGTCAAGTTGCGCCGCCGCCGCGCCGGCGCGGCCCTATTGGTGGTCGTTATTCTCGTGCTCGCGACCGGGGTATCGCTCGCCGGCGGTGGCGACCGCGGCAAGCCACCACCACGCCCGCCGCGGCAAGCCGCGGCGGTGCGCCCGACTCTGGCGCAGCGACGAGCACGGCTGCAGACAGCCGAGGACCGAGCCATCGACAAGGTTCTCTCCTACACCCCCGCGGTCTCCGCTGGGGGCACGCAGGGCGATGAGCTCGCGCTGACCTTCGACGACGGTCCCGGCCCCTACACCGAGCAGGTAGTGCAGGCCCTGAGCGCGCTGCACGTGCCGGCGACGTTCTTTGCCATCGGTGAGGAGGAGCGGTACTTCTCGGCCGGCACGCTCGCCGAGCTGCGCGCCGGCGACGTCGTCGGCGACCACACCGAGACACACCCGATGATGGCGCTGCTTTCCGCCCACGAACAGCACGAAGAGCTCTTCGAACAGATCCTGCGCATCCAGCTCCTCGGGGGCCCGACGCCGCGCCTGTTCCGCCCCCCCTACGGATCCTTCGACGCGACCACCTTCAAGGAGCTGCGCGCGCTGCACCTGCTGATGGTGCTCTGGTCCGACGACACCTCCGACTACACCAAACCGGGGGTCGCCGCGATCGTGCAGCGCGCGCTCGCCGGCGCGCACCCGGGCGCGATCATCCTCATGCACGACGCCGGCGGGGACCGCTCGGAGACGGTCGCCGCGCTGCCCGCGATCGTCCGTGGCCTGCGACGACGCGGCCTGCACCCCGTCACCGTCCCCCGCCTACTTCTCGACGACCCGCCGCCGCCCGGACTGCCCGTGCCAAAGAGTCTCGCGGGAGACTAGGTATGGCGGGCGTACTTGTGACGAGCGGAGACTTCGCAGCGGCTGCGCCTGCTGCCGTGCCTGGCGTGGCACGCCTTCAGCGCCTGGGTCAGCTTCTGCGCGCGCGTGCGGGTCTTCGCCTTCGGCTTCACAGCCCGCGGTGTCACAGCGGCGGGGATGTTCCCCGCCCCGTTGAACGTCACGCTCGAGGGCGTCGCGAACACCGGCGGGGGCGCAGGGACACCCTGGCAGCCCGTGCCGGTGCACGCCGGTGGCGCCACGGTCGCCGCACCGCCACCAACCCTCGCGTCGTAGAGGTCGACGAGCTGGTCGGTGTCGCCGGATACGAGCGCCTGCCGAGTCAGGAAGAACACGCCGTCCCCGTCTTCACTTGCATCGACAAACGTGGCTTCAGAAGCATCGGTGCCGGAGGAGATCAGATACGGCCTGCCGTTCTCATACTCGTACACGTCCTGAGTAGCGTTCGTGTCCTGCGGCACCAGCGCGTCATACGTGTCGAAGAACAGGCGGCTGCCATCCGCCGAGAGAGCGCGTGGTTTATAGATAGCCTGGCTGCTAGAGAATTCCGTTCCAGCAGCGAGCGTCGCGGGGCCCGTCGCGGGACTCCCGTTGGGGTTACATGAGGCGCAGCTCAGCCTATTGGTCGTCGCATTGTAGAGGAAGACCTCCTCATACCCTGCATTGTCATAGCCCGTCAGGGGCTGGGCGGACATGAACGCAACCTGTTCGCCGTCAGGCGTCACGCGCGCCGTACGCTGCCCTACACCGTCGATCCAATCATTCGCATCAGCGCCTGAGAGGACGGCGATCAGCCGAGGCTCTTCCCAAAGATCCGCTTTACTGTCGTAGTGGAGCATGTAGAGGTTACAGCAATTTCCTTCGCTGGCACCAGGGGTTAGCCTGCTCGAGGCGACAAAATAGATGTACGTCCCGTCTTCACTAGCACCGAGCACACCCTGCACACCGCCACCCCCAGCAGAGAGAGGATTAGCCGTGAGATCAGTTTCATGCTGCCCTTCTGGGGCCTGCACATCATACTCATGCAAATCCCCGCCACTACCGATGAAGAAGACTCTTGTGTCGTCGCTACTCGCCGTCAAAAATTCGCTCTCGCCAAGCGGCACAGTGTGAATAAGTAAGGACCCGATGCCTTCCGTGAGATAGAGTTCTCTCCGTGAGTGCCAGACGGCGCGGGTCCCGTCGCTGCTGATCATATGTTCCTGCCCACCGCCACTACCGAACTGCGTTCCGAGATAAGTACCTGCATTGGGTTCAATGGGTAGATTGTCGGGTCCTATATTGATCTGTTGGAACCCTCCGTTGCTCCACTCGTACAGATTCTTTTCTCCTCCTCCTCCCGCGATGGCGGTGTTTGTTAGTGCTGCTGCTGTTCTTATCACGATGTGCTTGAGGTCGGGTGTCGCGGTTTCCAGAGCCATGTAAAATTCATTGGCGGACTGCGCAGGCGTTGTTGTGAGTAGCGCCTGCAAGCCATTGGTTAGATTGTCGCGTAGGTAGTAGTTTTGGTAGCCTTTGGGCTCGCCGGCTAGGGGAGGATTTTCCTCCGGGCGACCTTCGATTCCGGCTACGCCGTTTAGCTCGAGTCCGGTTTCGAGGTTTGTGGAGAAGGCCGCGTAAGGAATGGTTTCGCCGAGTGGGTAGGTTCCGGCTCTGGTAGGGGTGCTGATGTTTTGTGTCGTCCAGCCGGTGTTGTTGTTGGTGAGGGTTGAGAGGTATTGGCTGCCGATCGGTGCGCCTTGGGGGTCGGCGAAGGATCCTTGGGAGATGTAGGTGACCTTCGTTCCGTCGCTGGAGGCTTGAAGGATCCCACCGTCTGAGATGCTGTGTGCGATGTCGGCGCCGTTCTTTTCCAGGGGTGAGACCATTTCGTAGGCGCGGCAGTCGGGGAGGAACGACGATGCTTGTTGGGATCTGGCGGCTTCGTTGGGGCAGCCTTCGGCGTGGGCGGCGGCGGGTAGCAGGAGGGTTGAGAGAACTACCAGGGCGGGCAAGACTTTTGAGATGGTCATCGGGTTGCCCTCCGGCTGTTCTTGGTCGGTTTTCTTGGTTTCTTGTGTGTTTTTCTACGTTTTGACTTTTTCTTGTTTTTGTGCTTTTTCTTGGTTTGCTGCTGTTTGTGGTTGTTGGTTGTGGGTTGGTTGGTGGGGGGTGTGGGTGTGAGGGTTGTGAGGTTGGGGGTGTTGAGTAGTGTGGGTGCTGGTGGTGGGGGCGTGGGTGTTGTCGTGAGTGTGGCTTGGGTTGATTGGCTTGTGCCGTCGGGGGTCGTTGTGGTAAGGCGGTAGTAGTAGGTCGTCCCGGGCGCGAGGTTGTTGAGTGTGAGTTCTAGGGGTTGCTCGCCGGGCTGTGGGGTGAGCGCGCCGAACGCGACCGCGAGGTAGCTGCCGGGGGTAGCCGCGAGTTCGAACACGTAGGTCCCCGCGAGCCCCTGGGTATCCGTGGTAGCAGTGATCGTCGCTGTAGTCGTGCTGAGACCCGCGGCTGCGCCGATCGTGGTCGTTGGCGGTGTGAGTGCTTCGGTTGTGAAGGTTTGGTCGGGGCCTTCGGCGCTGCCCGCGACGTTGCTCGCGACCAGCCGGTAATGGTAGGTCGTATCGGGTTCCAGTTCGGTGATGAGGACCGGTGTTGTAGGGGTATCGGTAGTCCCGCCGCCGGCGTCGGTGAGGGGTGTGCTCTGCCCGTAGCCTGTGCTGGTGCCGTACTGGAACTGGTAGTGGGTATCGCCTTGGCCAGCGTTGATCGTGCCTGCTAGCAGCGCCTGGTGCTTAGCGACGTGTGTGGCTGTGGCGGGCTGGCCGGTGACGGCTGGCGGAGTGATCGTCAGGAACTTGAACGCCTTGACCTGGCCGCTGGTAGCGTCCGCGGCATAAACCTCATCAGCATCCTGGTGATCCACAGCGACCCCGAAAGACCCCGCGATGTCCCCTTCGCCGAAGCGACGGGTCAGCACCGGGGGTTCCGCGGCGCCCTGGAACTGTGCGATGTCGCTGCCCTCATCGACGAGGAGGCTGCCGGTGCCTTGGTCGACTGCGAGGGTGCTACCCGCCGCGTCGACCGGCGTACCGGCCGCGGCGGGCTGGCCGAACTGCGAGGATGCATACCGCGCGACCCCACCGGTATAGGTCGCGACATAAACCTCGCTCCCAGCACTATCGACGGCAACATCACACGTTTCACCAGTGGTATCTAGGCCCGCGAGCGAAGAGACATAGTCGCTACTGCTAACCGTTTTTCCTGTTGGCGTGTACTTGTTGACGTAGCCGCTAGCGAGCCCGACGTAGAGGCTGCCGCTGCTATCGACCGCGACACCACAAGGTTCACCTTGGCCCACGGCGCCTTCCTCGCCTAGTTCACCGAGCGATTCACCCGCGGCGTTATAGATGTTGACGTGAGTGCCACCGTAGTGCGCCACATAGATATCCCCCGCGGTTTCACCAGTGGAGTTATCGACAGCGATCCCGTTTTCCCCACCGCCGGAGCCCCCCACGCCAGTGATCGCGTTGGTGCCTAGCGCCGAGAACGCTTCCGGTTCACCAGCGGTATTGAACTTGTAGATCGCGCCCGCCGCGGCGTCATACACATAGACAGTTTGCGCGGCTTCCTCGACCGCGATGCCCTCCATGTTCGCGAACGCTCCAAAAGAGAAGTCAGGGGTATACGTTTCCAACGCCAACGCAGAGCTACCACCAAGCACCAGCCCCCCAACAACACCACAGACGCAGGCCAGCGCCGCCAGTCTCAACCTAGAGATACGCATGATTACCTACCCTTCCTGGTGTTGTGGTGAGCGACGCTAGATCCGTCCTCGCGGTCGCGGTTAGCGGCGCTGGGCGCACCCTTGGCGTGGACGCTGGACCCATCCTTGGCGTTGCGCTGCGCGGCGCGAGATGCGTCGCTGGCTTTGCTTTTGTGTCTGGGTTTGCTCGCTTTCTTGGCTTTTGGGCAGCCCGTGAGCGCGATCTTGGCTGATTGTTTGCTTACCGCGCCGTTCTGGGCGGTGAACAGGGTCGGCATTACTAGCTTGCTTGTGCAGAGGTTGCCGTTAGCTGCGAGCGCGGAGAACGGGCCCTCGGGGAGCTTCAGCTCGAATGTTGAGAACGGGACGTCGGGGACTGCTTTGAATGTGGTGCTCGTGATCCCCCGCTTTGAGATGAACGTCGTCCCTAGCACCTCGACGGTCACACCGTAGCCCTGCAACACGACGATCAGGCTGGGGAACGCTTCCCCGCCGTGGCTGACGAAGTACGCCGGGCCCGCCAGGGGCACGGGCAGCAGCGGCGTGATGACCCGGGCGGTACCGACGATCGAAGCGCGGGGGCAGCCGGCGGGGTTAGCTTCAAAGACCTTCGCGAGGCATGCCTTTTGTAGGGTCGTCAACCTTGAGGGGAGCTCTTTTGGTAGTTCGACTTTGACGCTCGCGATGTTCGCCTGGCTACTAGCCTGGTTATCCGCCGGGATCGTGGTCGGGTAGACGATCCTCGCGTCGAGACTCGCACCATCACTCCTAGAGGTCCTCCCTTGCGTAGAGACTTTGAAATCGGGTTTGAATGCCAGGCCGCTGCACGACCCGACCTGGAAATGACTCGAGATCACGGCAGTCGACCCTTCGCTGCTGCTCGCGATCCCGCTAAAGGACTGCGGGCTGCAGTTGGTTGGGTTGAACATGAACCCGGGCCGGTCAACGACCGCGTTGATGTCACGCAGGTCGGTCGGGATCCCATCCAGGACCGTCGGGATCGCGTAGGGCCCTGAGGGGTCCGTCGTGATCGTTAGCTGCGCGGTCTGCGGATCAACCGCGATACTCGCACGCACAACCCTCGTCCCCAGATCAAACGGGCCCGCGATCACCGGCACCGCAATCGAGAGACCAAACGGCGCACCACGATAAGGCCCCGTCAAGTAGATCGGAGCCGGGGGCTGACCGGGACCCGGGACAACCAAAGGATACGGTCCCGGGCCGGCCGTCACGACGGTATGCCCGATCTGCGAGCCAGCGGGGCACGTACCCTCAGAGGCCTGGGGCTCCCCACACAACGGGACCTGGCTAATCATCCCCGAGAGACCCGGCGGCGCCTTGAACTGCAAGCTCGAGATCCGCTGCTGACCATCACCACGCGCAAGCAGCAGCGAGAAGTTCGTAAAGCCACCAGCCTGGTCGGTACTAGAGCCCGCCGTCATCACTGGCGTGAACGGCAGCGGTCCCGCGCAGCCAGCTGGGCCGCTGCCATCCGGGCCCGTAGTAATCGCGAAGCTGCTAGTCGTCGGGAAATCCAGCGTAAACGGTGTACTCCACGGCACAAAATCGATGCCCGCCGTATACGTCGCGCAGGTTGGGGGTGTCACGAGCGCGGCCTGCGCTCCACCACTGAAGGACAGTTTGAAGTCCGTGAACGGCAGCGGCGGTGTTTCTGGGAATACCGCGGTTAGCTGGCCTGTCGCTTCGTTGAGATGAATATCCCCCACGAGCTTCAGATCGACACCATCCGCTACGGCATTGACTAGCAGCTGTAGGTGCGGCGGGTCGGACTGCAACACATACACGTTGCCTTCTACCTTGTCCGCTAGCAGCGGTGTCGTGATCGATGCCGTCCCGACCTTCGACGCCAACGGACACGACGGTTCGCCTTCGCTACCAACCGCATCCTGGTAGGACTGGCAAGCCTCCAGACCATTAGCCTGCCCGGGGTTGATCGTCATCCCCGCCGGCAGTACCACCGTGGTGTCCTTCAGCGCGGACGCAGCGATACCTTGGGGGTTCACGAGCCCCGACTGGTCATCCTGAACATCGGCGGTCAACCCCGCGGGCGTATCGGATGCTGTCGTATCAGGCGCGACCTTGATCGTCGGCCCGAACGCCGGCTGCTCACAGCCACGCAACGGACCAAAGGACACTTCGCGGGACTTCCACCGCGGATCGCTGAGATCCGCTACGCCGAGCGGGTTCACGGGGTTCTCTTCCTTCAGCGCACCCGGTTCCTCCCACGAATCGATACGCGCCGCGAACACCAACGGCACACCAGAACAGCTCGCCGGTAGCGTCAAGAACGCCTGCACCGGCGTTTCTGTCGAGCACGAACCCAAAGATTCGCCTTCCAACCCCAGGCATTCCCCCCGCACACCATCATGGCTAGGATCCTCAGGCACACCCCAAAACGACGTCCTCACACCAAGAACAGCGGTCTCCTCCTCAGTGTTACGCGAAGAGACCGTCAAACCATAATCCCCACCCGTACGAACCGTCGGACGCAAAAGAACCTGGATTTTATCCGCACTAAACCCAAACTCCGCCGGCACACCCGGAGGCGGCACAAGATTAAAAATCCCAAACGAAAACTCCACAATCTGCCCACCCCGATACAACGACACTTCCACACGCGCAACGCCTACCTGCGTATTCGCCGGGCAATCCGACCCAGACAACAAATAACTCGATTCCTGCCGAGGACCAGGAGCCTGCGTCGAGAAATCCTTGCTATCGCACTGCGGAATCACATTCGTATCACCAATCAACCCCGGCGGCAATTCCACCGCCGCGTTCTTCAAATCCCCATCAGGAGCACCACCAGTCCTGTTAAACCCTAGCGTCGTCACCAGTTCATACGGATGCGAACCAGCCTGCACATCCGGCGTACCATCACGGTTAACGATCGATACCCCAAAACCTTCGCCGCCAGGAAGAAAACCAAAACTCGCCTGCGCCACAGGCACGGCGAACAGCAAAAGACAAGCCGCCGCCACAAAAGCCCACAGACCACGATCCAGCCTCCATGCCTTCCAACGCGCCGCTTCTCGATAGCGGGCCGCTCCTAGATAGCGCCGCCCGCGGGCGCCCCTCACTGTCAGGCTACTAGCACGGCCCTTTACCCGGCGCGCCAGGAAATAAATTGTCATCTACTTAGCCCTCCAGTTAGAATTAGCTTTCTTACCCGCACTACTCCCGCGTCTATAAGCCGGTGTCCCGCCACCAAGCTCTAGGCAGCCTTCTTGGCCTTGCACCTCGAGCATCACGCCGCCTCGATCTCCCGGCCGGAGCTGACCCTGAGCTGCTGCGCGACCCGCAGACCCAACGCCGTCAACACCCACGCATTCGGCTCACCCTTCAAATGCCCCTCACCCGCATTCTCAGTAAGACCAAGACGCAAAAGACGCGCAAGCAACTTCGAGACCTGCCCCTGATCCGCGATACCCGCAAGATCCGCAACCTGACGATTACTCACACCAGGCCGCTCAGCAATACACTCCAACACCCTCGCCGTCCGATACGTCAAACGCATCGGCAAACCCTGCAACGCATCCATCTCGCCCTGCAGCTTCGCGGGTGACCTACCCACCGCGAACCTCAACTCAGGAGCAGGACGAGCCCGCTCACGACGCGCAGCGGCCGGCCCCAAATAAGGCAGCACGATCATGCTCATCAACCCAGCAAGCAAGCCCGTCAGCGGCTCCTGCTCACCCCCACGCGTCAACCGACTACCGACAATCCAAAGCGCCGCGCCGACCAGTCCCTCCGCCGTCAACGCCGTGCGCTGCCCGGCCCGCGCGCGCTCCTCCCAACCCTCATCCAAGACCCCCACCAAACGCCCCAAAAGCTCCTCACGACGCTTCAGAACAGCCGGCCCACCACGCGCGGCCTCCACAACACACACCCGCGCAAGCGCAGGCTCACGATCAAAAAACGACAAGATCACCCACAACCCCCCACGCACCCGCTCACGCCAAACCAAACCCCCAAGACCCGCCTGCGCCAACTCCCCCTCAACCAGGCGCACGACATCGTCCAAGAGCGCCAGCAGACAACCCTCACGGTTATCAAACAGTTCATAGAACGTACGGCGCGAGACCCGCGCCCTAGAAGTGATCTGCTCAACCGAGGTACCCGCATACCCATACTCATCGATCGCACCAACCGTCCCCGCCAACAACCGCGAACGCTGGATCTCCATCACCTGCCCACGAGGCAAACCCGTCCACGACGCAACCCGCCCCCCCAGCCGCGCCTCCCCCACCGCACAAGCCGACACCGGCCCCGACGCCTCGCGCCCACGCCTAGAAGACACAGCACACCCCACCAGCACACCGCCAGCAGACCCCACCCACCACTCGCACGAACACCCCAGCGACTCGCGCGGACACCCCAGCGCAAGCCGACACCCACAACCAACGCAGACGCCGAGAAACCCCCGCCCCCACCAGCCGGGAGCCCAGGTGGCGCCAAAGCGCCGAACGACGAGAACTAGCGGCTAGCCGAGAACCGCAAGAGAGAGAGAGAGAGAGAGAGATGCGTCAGAGCACTGACGCATCTAGAAACAGGCCGCTCACGAGCCGCGCACATCCCCACCACGTATCTCCCTCCAGAAACCACGCTAAACAAGCTCCCTCATCGAAAACCGACCCGGCCCCTCTCCCAAAACACCAGCACGCGCAAAGGTCAACCACCAAGGCAAACCCAGCCAGACCCTATGTCTACTCCAGGCAACCAACTCCGGCCGCCAAGACGACCAATCATAACCACAACAACAACCTACTGTCAAGGACCCACCACCAGCGCTCCCCCAACGACACCCACGACACCCACAACCCACACCACCCCCCAACACACCCACAAACCGCACAAATACACACGATCACCGGGCACCACCCCCCACAACAACACCACAAACACCCCAAGACCCAACAACACCCACCAGCCAGCCAACACACCCCACCAGACCACACCAAGGTCCCCAACTATCAACAGCCAAACCCAGCCCACCACGAGCTACCAAGGCCTCACGCCGCGCGCAGAGGGCACCGCTCCGTAGACCGATACTCGCGCTGGCACCACCAGAAATCGCCAGGTCCGCTAGCCCACACCACTACGTAGACCACGACTAAAATCGCTCCGCCGCTCCAGGACCACCACTACCGTGCAGGCGACGATCAGCCACTTGGTAAACGCTAGGCCGCCAGCTCCGTGAAGGATGACGCACCCCAAAAGCCAAGCAGACGAGCAGCGGCCGCTGCTCGTCATCGAGGCGCAACTGCAGGACCATACCCCACATGCCCTCCGGCGCAGGCAGGTAGATCTTCGCACAGCCAGGAAGACTGGTCCCGTCGCGGCCAGGGTCTTCGCAGGCTTTCAGCCGGCCCACCGAGATACCGTGCCGATCCAACTCGCGGATGGCGTCACGCAAGACGGTACGCCCCTTCGAGCTGCTGTGGTCGGAGTCCTCTGCAAGCGTCGCCAGGTCGAACTCGACGCGGAACGTCGCGTCCTGCCCGGGTGTCGCGGACACTAGCCCTCCCCGTCGGTGGGGAGCACACCCAGAATGCGCTCGAACTCCTCGCCGGTCGCGGCCCGGCCACTGAAGGCCGGCCTCACCCTCGGGTAGGACAGGTCAGGACGCAACAGGAGCCGCCCATCGGGCATCTCCTCCTCCACAAGGTAGTCGCCGGCACGGTCGCCGGCGAGCGTGACGTGCATCGCGTTCTCGGCCATAGCTGTGCCTCTAGTGTGCCACGCCCAGCAGACAGTACCAAGTGCCACGTCTTCTCCCTGATCCAACGTGCTGTCTAGAGCTGCTCGAGCATACCCCGCCAGGCGGTCTGCTTTGGCAGATGCACAGCATCATCTCCAGGTCCGGCGGGTGCCCGCTCTCCCTCGGCCAAATCGCCCCGAACATCCCTCCGCCGGCCGCATCGCACCCCGTGCCTCACCTACGCGCGCCTGCCCCACCCCGCTTGACGGCAGGGCCGTACTTATGACGGGCGGTGGCTTCGCAGCGGCTGCGCCTGCGGCCGTGCCTGGCGTGGCACGCCTTCAGCGCCTGGGTCAGCTTCTGCGCGCGCGTGCGGGTCTTCGCCTTCGGCTTCACAGCCCGCGGTGTCACAGCGGCGGGGATGTTCCCCGCCCCGTTGAACGTCACGCTCGAGGGCGTCGCGAACACCGGCGGGGGCGCAGGGAGACCCTGGCAGCCCGTGCCGGTGCACGCCGGTGGGGCCACGGTCGCCGTGCCGCCACCCACCCTCGCGTCGTAGAGGTCGACGAGCTGATCGGTATCGCCGGATACGAGCTCCTGCCGGGTCAGGAAGAAGACATTGTCCCCATTTTCACTTGCATCGACAAACGTGGCTTCGGAAGCACCCGTCCCCGAGGAGATCAGATACGGTCTGCCGTTCTCATACTCGTACACGTCCTGAGCGGCGTTCGTGTCCTGCGGCACCAGCGCATCATACGTGTCGAAGAACAAGCGGCTACCGTCCACCGAGAGAGCACGTGGTTTATAGATAGCCTGGCTTGTAGAGAATTCCGTTCCAGCGGCGAGCGTTGCGGGGCCCGTCGCGGGACTCCCGTCGGGGTCACACGAGGCGCAGCTCAGCTGATTGGTCGTCGCGTCGTAGAGGAAGACCTCCTCATACCCTGCATTGTCGTAGCCCGTCAGGGGCTGGGCGGACATGAACGCAACATGCTCGCCGTCGGGCGTTACGCGCGCCGTACGCTGCCCTACACTGTCGATCCAATCATTCGCATCACCGCCTGAGAGGACGGCGATCAGCCGAGGTTCTTCCCAAAGATCCGCTTCACTGTTGTAGTGGCGCATGTAAAGGTTTGGCTGGCCCGCTATGGCACTGCCGGCAAGCTTTCCTGCCGCCACGAAGTAAATATACGAGCCGTCCTCGCTCTCTCCGATCACCCCCAACACACCTGCCCCTCCAGCATCCACGTGGTCGACCGTGAGATCGGTCAATCGATGGCCTTCGTTGGCCTCCGCATTGAACTCATAAAGGTCTTCGTTCGAAGATTCGCTGGTCAGACCATGAAAATCACGGAAGAAGATTCTGGTGTCATCACTGCTTGCAGCCATGAAGCTCCCGCCCCCACTAGGGCCAGGACCACCCTGGGTTTCGTCGATCTGCACCGTGTGAGCCTGGGGGGTCCCGATGCCCTCTCTCAAATAGAGTTCTGTGTCATCTCCCCAAATGGCGCGTGTGCCATCGTCGCTGATCATATGTTCCTGCCCACCGCCGCTACCAAACTGGGTACCAAGATAATTGCCCGAGTCTGGTGCGGAGGGTTGGTTATTTAGGAGTATATTGATCTGCTGGAATTCTCCGTTACTCCACTCGTATAGATTATTCCTAAACCCTGTTCCTTGAATGGCGCCGTCAGTAAGTGCTGCTGCTGTTCTAATCACGACGTGCTTGAGGTCGGGTGTTGCGGTTTCCAAGGTCATGTGGAACTGACCGGCGGGTTGTGCCGGTTCGCTTGTCAACAGCGGCTGTAGGGTCGTGGTTAGGTTGTCGCGCAGGTAGTAGTTTTGGTAGCCTTCGGGCTCGCCGGCAAGCGGTGGGTTTTCCACAGGTCTGCCTCCGATTTCGGATACGCCGTTTAGCTCGAGCCCGGTTTCGAGGTTTGTGGAGAAGGCCGCGTAAGGGATGGTTTCGCCGAGTGGGTAAGTCCCGGCCTTGGTTGGAGTGGTAATGTTTTGCGCTGTCCAGCCAGTATCGTTGTTGGTGAGGGTTGAGAGGTATTGGCTGCCGATCGGTGCGCCTTGGGGGTCGGCGAAGGATCCTTGGGAGATGTAGGTGACCTTCGTTCCGTCGCTGGAGGCTTGAAGGATCCCGGCCCCTGAGATGCTGTGTGCGATGTCGGCGCCGTTCTTTTCCAGGGGTGAGACCATTTCGTAGGCGCGGCAGTCGGGGAGGAACGACGATGCCTGTTGTGATCTCGCGGTTTCGTTGGGGCAGCCTTCGGCGTGGGCGGCCGCGGGTAGCAGGAGGGTTGAGAGAACTACCAGGGCGGGCAAGACTTTTGAGATGGTCATCGGGTTGCCCTCCGGCTGTTCTTGGTCGGTTTTCTTGGTTTCTTGTGTGTTTTTCTACGTTTTGACTTTTTCTTGTTTTTGTGCTTTTTCTTGGTTTGCTGCTGTTTGTGGTTGTTGGTTGTGGGTTCGTTGGTGGGGGGTGTGGGTGTGAGGGTTGTGAGGTTGGGGGTGTTGAGTAGTGTGGGTGCTGGTGGTGGGGGCGTGGGTGTTGTCGTGAGTGTGGCTTGGGTTGATTGGCTTGTGCCGTCGGGGGTCGTTGTGGTAAGGCGGTAGTAGTAGGTCGTGCCCGGTGCGAGGTTGCTCAGTGTGAGTTCTAGGGGTTGCTCGCCGGGCTGTGGGGTGAGCGCGCCGAACGCGACCGCGAGGTAGCTGCCGGGGGTAGCCGCGAGTTCGAACACGTAGGTCCCCGCGAGCCCCTGGGTATCCGTGGTAGCAGTGATCGTCGCTGTAGTCGTGCTGAGACCCGCGGCTGCGCCGATCGTGGTCGTTGGCGGTGTGAGTGCTTCGGTTGTGAAGGTTTGGTCGGGGCCTTCGGCGCTGCCCGCGACGTTGCTCGCGACCAGCCGGTAATGGTAGGTCGTATCGGGTTCCAGTTCGGTGATGAGGACCGGTGTTGTAGGGGTATCGGTAGTCCCGCCGCCGGCGTCGGTGAGGGGTGTGCTCTGCCCGTAGCCTGTGCTGGTGCCGTACTGGAACTGGTAGTGGGTATCGCCTTGGCCAGCGTTGATCGTGCCTGCTAGCAGCGCCTGGTGCTTAGCGACGTGTGTGGCTGTGGCGGGCTGGCCGGTGACGGCTGGCGGAGTGATCGTCAGGAACTTGAACGCCTTGACCTGGCCGCTGGTAGCGTCCGCGGCATAAACCTCATCAGCATCCTGGTGATCCACAGCGACCCCGAAAGACCCCGCGATGTCCCCTTCGCCGAAGCGACGGGTCAGCACCGGGGGTTCCGCGGCGCCCTGGAACTGTGCGATGTCGCTGCCCTCATCGACGAGGAGGCTGCCGGTGCCTTGGTCGACTGCGAGGGTGCTACCCGCCGCGTCGACCGGCGTACCGGCCGCGGCGGGCTGGCCGAACTGCGAGGATGCATACCGCGCGACCCCACCGGTATAGGTCGCGACATAAACCTCGCTCCCAGCACTATCGACGGCAACATCACACGTTTCACCAGTGGTATCTAGGCCCGCGAGCGAAGAGACATAGTCGCTACTGCTAACCGTTTTTCCTGTTGGCGTGTACTTGTTGACGTAGCCGCTAGCGAGCCCGACGTAGAGGCTGCCGCTGCTATCGACCGCGACACCACAAGGTTCACCTTGGCCCACGGCGCCTTCCTCGCCTAGTTCACCGAGCGATTCACCCGCGGCGTTATAGATGTTGACGTGAGTGCCACCGTAGTGCGCCACATAGATATCCCCCGCGGTTTCACCAGTGGAGTTATCGACAGCGATCCCGTTTTCCCCACCGCCGGAGCCCCCCACGCCAGTGATCGCGTTGGTGCCTAGCGCCGAGAACGCTTCCGGTTCACCAGCGGTATTGAACTTGTAGATCGCGCCCGCCGCGGCGTCATACACATAGACAGTTTGCGCGGCTTCCTCGACCGCGATGCCCTCCATGTTCGCGAACGCTCCAAAAGAGAAGTCAGGGGTATACGTTTCCAACGCCAACGCAGAGCTACCACCAAGCACCAGCCCCCCAACAACACCACAGACGCAGGCCAGCGCCGCCAGTCTCAACCTAGAGATACGCATGATTACCTACCCTTCCTGGTGTTGTGGTGAGCGACGCTAGATCCGTCCTCGCGGTCGCGGTTAGCGGCGCTGGGCGCACCCTTGGCGTGGACGCTGGACCCATCCTTGGCGTTGCGCTGCGCGGCGCGAGATGCGTCGCTGGCTTTGCTTTTGTGTCTGGGTTTGCTCGCTTTCTTGGCTTTTGGGCAGCCCGTGAGCGCGATCTTGGTTGATTGTTTGCTGACCGCCCCGTTCTGGGCGGTGAACAGGGTTGGCATTACGAGTTTGCTCGTGCAGAGGTTGCCGTTAGCTGCCAGCGCGGAGAACGGCCCCTCGGGGAGCTTCAGCTCGAACGTTGAGAACGGGACGTCGGGGACTGCTTTGAATGTGGTGCTCGTGATCCCCCGCTTTGAGATGAACGTCGTTCCTAGCACCTCGACGGTCACACCGTAGCCCTGAAGCACAACGATCAGGCTCGGGAATGCTTCCCCGCCATGGCTGACGAAGTACGCCGGACCCGCTAGGGGCACGGGCAGCAGCGGCGTGATGACCCGGGCGGTACCGACGATCGAAGCGCGCGGGCAGCTCGCGGGGTTCCCTTCAAAGACCTTCGCGACGCATGCCTTTTGTAGGGTCGTCAACCGCGAGGGGAGCTGTTTTGGTAGTTCGACTTTGACGCTCGCGATGTTCGCCTGGCTACTAGCCTGGTTATCGGCCGGGGTACTCGTCGAGTAGACGATCCTCGCGTCGAGACTCGCACCGTTACTCCTAGAGGTCTTTCCTTGCGTAGAGACTTTGAAATCGGGTTTGAATGCCAGGCCGCTGCACGACCCGACCTGGAAATGGCTCGAGATCACGGCGGTCGAGCCTTCGCTGCTGCTCGCGATCCCGCTGAAGGATTGCGGGCTGCAGTTGGTCGGGTTGAACATGAACCCGGGCCGGTCAACGACAGCGTTGATGTCACGCAGATCGGTCGGGATCCCGTCGAGGACGGTTGGGATCGCGTAGGGCCCTGAGGGGTCCGTCGTGATCGTTAGCTGCGCGGTCTGCGGGTCGACCGCGATACTCGCACGCACAACCCTCGTCCCCAGATCAAACGGGCCCGCGATCACCGGCACCGCGATCGAGAGACCAAACGGCGCACCACGATAGGGGCCGGTTAGGTAGATCGGGGCGGGGGGCTGGCCGGGACCCGGTACGACTAGCGGGTAGGGTCCGGGGCCGGCCGTCACGACGGTATGCCCGATCTGCGAGCTCGCTGGGCAGGTACCCTCAGAGGCCTGGGGCTCCCCACATAGCGGGACCTGGCTGATCATCCCTGAGAGACCCGGCGGCGCTTTGAACTGCAAGCTCGAGATCCGCTGCTGCCCATCACCACGCGCTAGTAGCAGCGAGAAGTTCGTAAAGCCACCCGCCTGGTCGGTACTAGAGCCCGCCGTCATCACAGGCGCGAACGGCAGCGGCCCAACACACCCCGCTGGGCCGCTGCCATCCGGGCCCGTAGTGATCGCGAAGCTGCTAGTCGTCGGAAAATCCAGCGTAAACGGTGTACTCCACGGCACAAAATCGATGCCCGCCGTATACGTCGCGCAGGTTGGGGGTGTCACGAGCGCGGCCTGCGCTCCACCACTGAAGGACAGTTTGAAGTCCGTGAACGGCAGCGGCGGTGTTTCTGGGAATACCGCGGTTAGCTGGCCTGTCGCTTCGTTGAGATGAATATCCCCCACGAGCTTCAGATCGACACCATCCGCTACGGCATTGACTAGCAGCTGTAGGTGCGGCGGGTCGGACTGCAACACATACACGTTGCCTTCTACCTTGTCCGCTAGCAGCGGTGTCGTGATCGATGCCGTCCCGACCTTCGACGCCAACGGACACGACGGTTCGCCTTCGCTACCAACCGCATCCTGGTAGGACTGGCAAGCCTCCAAACCATTAGCCTGCCCCGGGTTGATCGTCATCCCCGCCGGCAGTACCACCGTGGTGTCCTTCAGCGCGGACGCAGCGATACCTTGCGGGTTCACGAGCCCCGACTGGTCATCCTGAACATCCGCGGTCAACCCCGCCGGCGTATCAGACGCCGTCGTATCAGGCGCAACCTTGATCGTCGGCCCGAACGCCGGCTGCTCACAGCCACGCAACGGACCAAAGGACACTTCGCGGGACTTCCACCGCGGATCACTCAAATCCGCCACGCCGAGCGGGTTCACAGGGTTCTCTTCCTTCAGCGCACCCGGTTCCTCCCACGAATCGATACGCGCCGCGAACACCAACGGCACACCAGAACAACTCGCCGGTAGCGTCAAGAACGCCTGCACCGGCGTTTCTGTCGAGCACGAACCCAAAGATTCGCCTTCCAACCCCAGGCATTCCCCCCGCACACCATCATGGCTAGGATCCTCAGGCACACCCCAAAACGACGTCCTCACACCAAGAACAGCGGTCTCCTCCTCAGTGTTACGCGAAGAGACCGTCAAACCATAATCCCCACCCGTACGAACCGTCGGACGCAAAAGAACCTGGATTTTATCCGCACTAAACCCAAACTCCGCCGGCACACCCGGAGGCGGCACAAGATTAAAAATCCCAAACGAAAACTGCACAACCTGCGAATGACGATACAAAGACACTTCGACACGCGCGACACCTACCTGTGTATTCGCCGGGCAATCCGACCCAGACAACAAATAACTCGATTCCTGCCGAGGACCAGGAGCCTGCGTCGAGAAATCCTTGCTATCGCACTGCGGGATCACATTCGTATCACCAATCAACCCCGGAGGCAATTCCACCGCCGCGTTCTTCAAATCCCCATCAGGAGCACCACCAGTCCTGTTAAACCCTAGCGTCGTCACCAGTTCATACGGATGCGAACCAGCCTGCACATCCGGTGTGCCATCACGGTTAACGATCGATACCCCAAAGCCTTCGCCGCCAGGAAGAAAACCAAAACTCGCCTGCGCCACAGGCACAACGAACAGCAAAAGACAGGCCGCCGCTACAAAAGCCGAGAGGCCACGATCCAGCCGCCACGCCTTCCAGCGCGCCGCTCCTGGATGGCGCCCGCGGGCGCTCCTCACTGTCAGGCTACTAGCACGGCCCTTTACCCGGCGCGCCAGGAAATAAATTGTCATCTACTTAGCCCTCCAGTTAGAATTAGCTTTCTTACCCCACTACCCGCACCTCTAGACCCCGCTAGAGCAACCAGCGCTCCGCGCCGGAGCCCTCGCCAGACCCCTCCGTCTCCTATCACGAGCATCACGCCGCCTCGATCTCTCGGCCGGAGCTGACCCTGAGCTGCTGCGCGACCCGCAGACCCAACGCCGTCAACACCCACGCATTCGGCTCACCCTTCAAATGCCCCTCACCCGCATTCTCAGTAAGACCAAGACGCAAAAGACGCGCAAGCAACTTCGAGACCTGCCCCTGATCCGCAATACCCGCAAGATCCGCAACCTGACGATTACTCACACCAGGCCGCTCAGCAATACACTCCAACACCCTCGCCGTCCGATACGTCAAACGCATCGGCAAACCCTGCAACGCATCCATCTCGCCCTGCAGCTTCGCGGGTGACCTACCCACCGCGAACCTCAACTCAGGAGCAGGACGAGCCCGCTCACGACGCGCAGCGGCCGGCCCCAAATAAGGCAGCACGATCATGCTCATCAACCCAGCAAGCAAGCCCGTCAGCGGCTCCTGCTCACCCCCACGCGTCAACCGACTACCGACAATCCAAAGCGCCGCGCCGACCAGTCCCTCCGCCGTCAACGCCGTGCGCTGCCCGGCCCGCGCGCGCTCCTCCCAACCCTCATCCAAGACCCCCACCAAACGCCCCAAAAGCTCCTCACGACGCTTCAGAACAGCCGGCCCACCACGCGCGGCCTCCACAACACACACCCGCGCAAGCGCAGGCTCACGATCAAAAAACGACAAGATCACCCACAACCCCCCACGCACCCGCTCACGCCAAACCAAACCCCCAAGACCCGCCTGCCCTACCTCCTCCTCAATGAGGCGCACGACGTCCTCCAAGAGTGCCAGCAGACAACCCTCACGGTTATCGAAAAGTTCATAGAACGTGCGGCGCGAGACCCTCGCCCTAGAAGTGATCTGCTCAACCGAGGTACCCGCATACCCGTACTCGTCGATCGCACCGACCGTCCCCGCCAACAGTCGTGAGCGCTGGATCTCCATCACCTGCCCACGAGGCAAACCCGTCCACGACGCAACCCGCCCCCCCAGCCGCGCCTCCCCCACCGCACAAGCCGACACCGGCCCCGACGCCTCGCGCCCACGCCTAGAAGACACAGCACACCCCACCAGCACACCGCCAGCAGACCCCACCAACTACCGGCGCAGACACCCCAGCAACTCGCGCGGACACCCCAGCGACTCGCGCGGACACCCCAGCAACTCGCGCAGACGCCCCAGCGCAAGCCGACACCCAGGACCAACGCGGACGCCGAGAAACCCCCACCCCCACCAGCCAGGAGCCCAAACGGCGCCAAAGCGCCGAACGACGAGAACTAGCGGCTAGCCGAGAACCGCAAGAGAGAGAGAGAGAGAGAGAGATGCGTCAGAGAACTGACGCATCTAGAGACAGGCCCCTCACGAGCCGCGCACATCCCCACCACGTATCTCCCTCCAGAAACCACGCTAAACAAGCTCCCTCATCGAAAACCGACCCGGCCCCTCCCCAAACACCAGCACGCGCAAAGGTCAACCACCAAGGCAAACCCAGCCAGACCCTATGTCTACTCCCGACAACCAACCCGGCTGCCAAGACAACCAATCATAACCACAACAACAACCTACTGTCAAGGACCAACCACCAACACCCACCCACGACACCCACCACCAACACACCCCACACCACCCCCCAACACACCCACAAACCGCACAAATACACACGATTCCCAGACACCGCCACCCACAACAACACCACAAACACCCCAAGACCCAACAACACCCACCAGCCCGACACACCCCACCCAGACCACACCAAGGTCCCTTATTATCAAAAGCTAGGATTCACCCCGCCGCACACCGCACCGTGACGAGACATGCCTTCCAAGCAAGCGATCGCAGTCCAAGTTTTGCGGGCGCACTGTGGCTCCTACCAGTCGGCGTACAGCCGCCGTGGGCCGGGTAAAATTCGAACCCCGACCTTCGGTCCCCAACGCAGACCGACAACGCCGGGCCGTGATCGCGGCCCATCCGACGCTCCCTCAATGCCCGAGCTGCACGGTCTTGACGACCAGCAGTGCCACCGCTACCACGAGGTAACCTCGCAGTAGCAGCATCGCGGCGCGGCGTCCCGGGGACCACACCGGCCGCTCCAGCAGGGCCAGCGGCGGCATCGTCCAGGTCTGGCGGCGCTCCTTGGCGACCCCGCCGTCCTCGTCGCCGTCCGCCAGCCTGGCCGCGGGCACGCGGCGCGCAAGCACGTAGGCCCCACTCGCCAGTAGGACCACCGCCAGCGCCACCGAGAGGTACAGGAACAGCCGTGTCACGTCCAAGTGCGGGAACGCGGTCGTCGCGACCAGCACCAGCGAGAGCTCGACCAGCATCCCCACGATCACCGCCGCGAGCGCGTTCAGCCACGGCGAGTTGACCCACGGACCCAGCACCTCGCGGTCGTTGCACAGCAGCAACAGGAACACCGTCGCGCTCGGCAGCAGCACCCCCGCGAGCGCCTGCACCGAGGTCGTGATCAGCCCCAGCGGTGCGCCCGGCAGCAGCACGATGCCGGCGGCCACCGCGACCATCGCGGTGAACGTCGCGTAGAAGAGCTTCGCGTCCCGGATCCCGCGGTGCAGCGAATGGCTCGCGCCGAACACGTCGCCGAACGCGTAAGACGTCGCGAGTGTCACCGACGCCGCCCCGATCATCGACGCGTTGAGCAGCACGACCGCGAAGAACGCGCCCGCCGTCGGGCTTACGTAGTGGCGCAGCGCGCTCGCCACGGCACCCGCATTGGTGAAGTGGCCCGCCAGCGAGGTGTCCCCGAGCGCGAACGCGGCCACCGCCATCATCGCCCCCGCGCCGAGCACCACGACGAACGCCCCGATCACCGTGTCGGTGCGCTCGTAGTTGATCCAGCGCGGCGTGATCCGCTTGTCGATGATGTTCGACTGCTGGAAGAACAGCTGCCACGGGGCCACCGTCGTACCGACGATCGCGATGATCAGCAGTACCGCCGTCGAGCTGCCGCCGCCGCGGATGCCCGGCAGGAAGGTGTCGTGCGCGATCGTGCCCGCGCTCGGGTGCACCATGAACAGCAGCGGGATCACCAGGAAGTTCGCCGCCACGAACACGTACATAAAGCGCTCCCAGCTGCGGAAGCTACCTGTCGAGGTGATCCCCACCAGGGCCGCCGCCGCGAGCGGCACGGCGACGTAGCGGCTCACCCCGAAGTAGCCCAGCGCGAGGCTCACGCCGATGAACTCCGTGACGATCGTCAGGAAGTTCAGGATGAACAGGTCGCCGACCGAGAACCAGCCCCAGAAGCGCCCGAAACGCTCGTTGATCAGCCGCGCGTGGCCCACCCCGGTGACCGCGCCCAGACGAATCACCATCTCCTGATTGACGATCAGCACCGGGATCAGCAGGATCAGCGTCCACAGCAGCGTCGTCCCGTAGTTCTGGCCGGCCTGCGCGTACGTCGAGACCCCGCCCGCGTCGTTGTCGGCGACCATCACGATCAGCCCCGGGCCCATGATCGCCAGCAGCGCCATCAAGCGCGAGCGCCAATCGTGGCGCGCGCTCGTGTCGTCCATCCTGATCGTGCCCAGCGCCCCGCGGATGTCCCCGATGTGCGCCTCGTCCAAGACCGGCGGCACGCCCTCGTGTACGGGCAACCGGGACTGCTCGTCGGTCAGCGTTCTCGGGTTCTCCGCCATCTCTGCTCACCTCCTTTCAGCGCGTTCGAGACTCCAGTGCATACGGGGGGCCGCCGCCATCGGTGAGCGGCGACCGGACGGCACGCCGAGGGCGATCGACGTCCGTCTGCGGGCGCACGAGCCGAAGCTGAACGAGGTCCGCGGATCCCGGCTATCCAGGACTGCGGGAACGGCCCGACGAGCGCGCAAGCGGCTGGGTACTTCGCGGCTGTTCTCGATCCATCCCAGCCTCCTTTCCGCGTCGTGTCAAAGGGCTCGTCTGGGCGCCAGCGTAGCACCGCCCCGGAGCGGGCAGCGGCCCGCCAAACGCTGCCCCCGACGCGGGGCAGGACGCCCCGCGCGCAGCACCTGAGGAGGCGCCGCCGGCCCGCGCGGACGCGACCCAAGGCACACACCAGAGGGCGCGCTGCGCGCCCCCGTCAATCGCGCACGAGCCCGAAGCGCCGGCGCCAGCCCGCCGGCAGCGTCAGCTCGAGCACGTCGTCCACCGTGATCACGCCGACCACGCGCCGCTCCTCGTCGACGACGGGGAGCATCACGAGGTTGTAGTCGGTCATCGTCCGCGCAACCTCCGGTAGATCCGCGTCGGTCTGGACCGACTCCGGCTCGTGCTCGGCCACCTTCGACAAGGGCCCACCGGGGTCCGCGCGCAGCAGCCCCACGATCGCCGCCGAGCCCGCCAGCGCACCGGCGGCGTCGAGCAGGTAGACGGTCGTGAGCATCTGCGGGCCGATCTCGCTTGCGCGCACCCGCGCGAGTGCGTCCGCCACCGACGCCCCCTCCTCCAAGGCAATGAAGTCCGGGCTCATCAGCCCGCCCGCCGTCGACGGGTTGTAGCCCATCAGCGTCTCGATCCGTCGCCGCCCTGCGGGCGGCAGCAGCGCCAGGATGCGCGCGCGGCGCTCCTGGTCGATCTCCGCGATCAGGTCGACCGCGTCGTCGGGCGCCATCCGCGCGAGCACCGCCGCGACCTGGGCATCGGGGCGCTCGCGGATGAACTCGAGCTGGTGGTGCTCGTCGAGCTCCTCGAAGACGTCGGCCTCGAGCTCGCGGTCGAGCCCGACGGCCTCGATCAGCTCCTCGCCCTCCTCGTGCGAGGCCGCCTCCACCAGGTCCGCGATCTCCGCCGGGTGCAGGTTCGCGAGCTTGCGGTGCGAGAAGCGCAGGCGCGCACTCGGCACGTGCCCCACGAACGGCTCCAGGTCCGTCCAGTCCAGAAACGGCCGATCGCCGACCGCGCCCCGCAACGGACGCGGCAGCGCCCGCCGCAGCTGCGCCTGCACGCTCGCGTCGACGCCGACCACCCGCCACCAGCTCTCGATGCACGCCAGCTCGATCTCGTGCGCCGTCACCAGGCTCGGTGGATCGGCCTCCACGTTGACCAGCTTGCGACCCAACACGTCCTGGCGCAGCAGCACCTCGCCGACCCGGCGCTCGAAGCGTCCCAGGTTCAGTTTCTGGCCCGACAGCCGCGCCGCCCCCGGCTGCAGCGTCGCGATCTTGTCGATCGGCACGAACAGCTCGCGCCCGCCGATCCGCGCCTTCAGGCCCGTCACCGGCGGGTAGCCCCCGTCGGCGAGGCGCACAATCACGTCTTCGACCCTGCCGAGGCGCTCCCCCGTGCGATCCAGCAGCGGGCTGCGCAAGATCGTCGATAGGTGCATCACGGGCTCGGGCAACGCACTGGATACGTTAGTGCACCCGGCGGAGGACCATCGGCGCCGCGCCAGTCCCCACCGCCTCTGCCAACGTCGCTACGCGCGCGCCACCGGCCCGCACAGCATCGCCGCCCCGACCGCGCCGCCCAGGTCGCCGAGCGCCGCCACGCGCAGCTCCGGCGGGCGCCCGTCGTTGAACAGGTGCGGCTGCATCGCCGCCTCGATGCGCGCCGTCATCTCCTCCCCGAAGCGCGTCCCCAACCCCCCGCCGAGCACCACCCGCTCCACGTCGAGCAGGTTCACCGCCGAGGCGATGCCCGCGCCCAGCGCCCGCACCGCGCGCTCGATCAGCTCCTGCGCGAGCGCATCGCCGTGCTCCAGCGCGTGCGCCCACACCCCGCTGCTGAGCGCGTCGTGGCCCTTCTCGCGCATGATCTCGAAGAGGTTCGTCTTCTGGCCCTTGCGCTGCTTGCGCAGCGCCTTGGCTTCCATCGCGCGTCGTCCCGCGTACGCCTCCAGGCACCCCTGCCGCCCGCACTGGCAGCGTGCCCCGCCGAGCTTGACGACCGTGTGCCCGATCTCGCCCGCCGCGCCCCGGCCGCGCCACAGCTCGCCGTTCAGGATCAGCCCGCCGCCGACGCCCGTGCCCCAGAACACGCCCAGCAGCGAGCGCGCGCCCCGGCCCGCGCCGAGCTCGAACTCCGCGCGCGTCGCCACGCCGACGTCGTTGCCCAGGCTTACCCGCACGTCCCCGAGCGCCCCGGAGAGCTCCTGCGCCAGCGCGAACGGCTCCTTCCAGTCCGGGAGGTTGCCCGCATTCGCGACCGTCCCGGAGCCGGCGTCGACCTCGCCTGGCGAGCCCACCCCGATCCCGTCGAGCTGCCCGACCTCGACGTCCGCCTTTGCCGCCGCCTCGCGCAGGCTCGCCTCGATCTCCTGCGTCACTGCCTGCGGGCCGCCGCTGCGAGGCGTCCGGTGGCGCGCCTGCCCGAGCACGCCTTGCTGCTCGTGGCGCTCGCTGTCGAGCACGATCGCCTGGATCTTGGTCCCCCCAAGATCGATCCCGCCGTAGATGGCCATGCGGGAGCGATCATCGCAGACGGCACACCGCCGCGCCCGGAGCGCCCGTGCTCCTATCGCGTCAGTCTTTAGCCGCCCTTGCAGGCTTTCTTCGCCCGCTCTTACGGGTCGAGCCGATGATTCAAACATGACGACTGCCCGCTCCGCCCGGCCGTGGCCCAGCTACGCCCTGGGGGCGCTCTGCGTCGGTGCCATCGTCACCGCCGTGCTCGTCGTCGGTCCCGCCTCCGGCAGCCAAACCAGCACGGGTCGCATCGTCACCGTCGCGCGTGGCGTCGTCCAAGCGACCGTCTCCGGCAGCGGCAATATCCAGGCCGCAAGCCAGCTCAACCTTGGCTTCAAGACCAGCGGAGTCATCGCTCAGATCTACGTGACCCAGGGAGCGCACGTCGCCGAGGGACGCCTGCTCGCCGAACTGGATCCCGAGAGCGCCGAAGTCACGCTCGAACAGGCCAGGGCCAGCCTCCAGGCCGCCGAAGCCAATCTCGTTCAAGCGGAACAAACCGATGGCGCGAGCTCCTCCGGCGCGAGCTCCACCGGCGCCGGGGCTGGCAGAGCAACCGCGTCGGCGAGCGCAAGCTCGAGCTCGACCGCCTCGCAGGCGACCATCAGCCCGGCGCTGCGCGAAGCCAACATCGCCTCCGCCAGGGCGACCGTCAAGAGCGACGGGCTGACCGTTCGAAGTGACGAGGAGGCGCTCGCCAGCACCAAGCTCTTCGCTCCCGAGAGCGGCACCCTCGTCACACTCTCCGGCGAGGTCGGAGAAACCGTCTCCGGCGCGGGCACCACGAGGTCATCCTCGAGCAGCGGCTCCTCGAGCGGATCGGGCTCGGGCACCTCCGCCGCGTCGGCGCTCGGGAGCGGCGCTGGCTCGGCAGCTGGCGAGGCCTCCTCGACCGGCGACGCTTCCAACTCGTCCGGCTCCTCCAGCTCGTCATTCGCTGTGCTCAGCGACCTCAGCTCGATGCAGCTCGTCGTGCCGCTGAGCGAGGCCGAAGTCGGCAGCGTGCGCGACGGCCAGCCCGCGACCGTCACGATCGAAGCGCTCGAAAGCGCCAAGCTGGCCGCGCATGTAGTGAGCGTCGCCACGCTCCCGACGAGCACCAGCGGCGTCGTCAGCTACGACGTCACCTTCCAGCTCGACCAGCTCGCCGGCGGGTTGAAACCCGGGATGAGCGCTACCGCGGAAATCGTCGTTAAGCAGGCCGAAGGCGTCAACGTCCCGACCAGCGCGATCTCCGCCGGCGCCGTGACCGTCGTACGGGGCGGCAAGCAGACCCGCCAGCGGGTCGTGGCCGGACTCGCCGGCAACAGCTCCACGATCGTCCTCAGCGGCCTCCGAGCCGGCGAAGAGATCGTCCTGCCGGTCGCGCGCGCCGGCAACGCCACGAGCCTCCTCGGACGCCTCGCTGGCCGCGCCGGCGGCGCCCTCGCCGGCGGCGCCGGCGGCTTCGGGGGCAGCGGCTTCACCGGCGGGTTCGGCGGGGGCGGCGGCTTGCGAGGCGGCTGATGCCCGATCCCGTCATCGACGTGCGCGAGGTCGGCAAGGTCTACCGGCTCGGCCCGATCCGCGTGCCCGCGCTGCGCGGCGTCTCGCTACGCATCGAGCGCGGTGATTTTGTCGCGATCATGGGCAGCTCGGGCAGCGGCAAGAGCACCCTGATGAACATCCTTGGCTGCCTCGATGTCCCGACGAGCGGTAGCTACCTGATCGACGGCATGGACGCCGGCCGGCTCGACGAGGACGACCTCTCGGACCTACGCAACCGCAAGCTCGGGTTCGTCTTCCAAAGCTTCAACCTCGTCCCGCGCGCCACTGCGCTCGCCAACGTCGAGCTGCCGCTGGCCTACGCCGGCCTGCCCCGCGCCGAGCGCCGCCGGCGAGCCGAGCACGCGCTGCGCTCGGTGGGCATGTCCAATCGGCTGCGCCACCTCCCGTCGGAGCTCTCCGGCGGCCAGCAGCAGCGCGTCGCGGTCGCCCGCGCGATCGTCACCAACCCTGCGCTGATCCTCGCCGACGAGCCGACCGGCAATCTCGATTCGCACTCCACCGAGGACGTCCTGGAGATCTTCGCCAACTTGAACCTGCAGGGGCGCACCGTCGTCCTGATCACCCACGAGCCCGACGTCGCCGCCCAGGCCAAGCGGGTCATCAGGTTGAGCGACGGCAAGGTCGTCGAGGACCGGCGCTCACACGGCGTCCACGAAGATCCCCCGACCCGGCACAGCCAGAAGTCCGCCCACCACGACCACCCTGCCGTCACCCTCGAGGCGCAGCCGTGATCGGCGTCGAGACGTTGCGCATCGCTTGGGGCGGGATCGCTGCGAACAAGCTCCGCTCCGGCCTGACGATCCTGGGCATGACGATCGGCGTCGCCTCCGTGATCATCCTGATCGCCGTCGGCAACGGCTCCTCCAAAACGATCGAGGAACGGATCGAGAGCCTTGGGACCAACGTCCTGCTGGTCGAGGCCGGCGGCCTGCGCGGCGGCGCGCGCTTGGGCTCCTCGAGCGGCTCGATCTCGCTGACCAAGCAGGACGCAGCCGCGCTGCAGAGCACCACCGAAGCGCCCGACGTCAAGAGCGCCGCGCCGGTCGTCAACGCCAGCGCGGTGACGCTCGTCTACAAAGGCACCAGCTACGAGCCCGGCACATTTCTCGGCACTACCCCCGCCTATCTGTCGGCCCACGGCTACCGGGTCGCCGAAGGCGCCCCGCTCACCAGCGCGGACGTCACCCATCACGAGCGCGTCGCCGTCATCGGCCAGACCGTCGCCGAGGAGCTGTTCGCGGGAGAAGACGCCGTCGGGCAGACGGTGCGCGCGAACGGGACCAACTTCGAGGTCGTCGGGGTGCTTGCCGCGAAGGGCTCCAACGGGACCTCCAACCTCGACGAAATCGTGATCGCGCCGATCTCGGCGGTGGAAGACTCGCTCACCGGCTACGGCTCGATCGACTCGATCACGGTCGAGGCCAAGTCCGAGTCCGCGCTGGGCGCCGCCGAAGCCGAGGTCACGCAGATCCTCGAGCAGCGCCACAAGCTCAAGAACACCTCCGAACCGGGCTTTCAGGTCATCAACCAGGGCTCGCTGCTGGAAACCACGAGCTCGACCAGCAGCGTCTTCACGACCCTGCTCGGCGAGGTCGCCGCGATCTCGCTGCTGGTCGGCGGCATCGGCGTGATGAACATCATGCTCGTCAGCGTCACCGAGCGCACCCGCGAGATCGGCATCCGCAAGGCGATCGGGGCGCGGCGCGGCGACATCCTCACCCAGTTCCTGACCGAGGCCGTGCTGGTGTCGCTCTTCGGCGGCGTCCTCGGGGTACTCGTCGGTGTGCTCGGCAGCCAGTTCGAAATCGCCGGCGTCCGCCCCGCGATCGCGACGTACTCGATCTTTCTGGCCTTCGGCGCCGCTGTGCTGACGGGCCTGTTCTTCGGCACCTACCCGGCCGGCCGCGCCGCGCGCCTGCGACCGATCGAGGCGCTGCGCTTTGAGTAACGACCTTCCGCAGACCCCCAACGAGGAGCCCGCCATGTCAAACGAGGAGACCGCCGTCCACGCCCCGACCGGCGCCGAGACGCAGGCGCTGGCTTCCGCGCCGCCCGCCGCCGAGCAGTCCTACGCGCCACTCGAGGACTGGGCGCAGGAGCCCGGGGAGCTGCCGCCCCGGCCGCGCCGGCGTCTGCTCGGGGTGGGCGGCAATCCCAGTCAAATTGCGCTGCTCGGCGTGCTCCTGCTGGCCTGCGGCTTCATCGGCGGCGTGCTGGTCGAGAAGGGCCAGAGCACCCCCACCACCGCCGGCTCCGCCGCCGGTCTTGCCTCCAGGCTCACCGCGTTGCGCGGCAGCGGCGCGAGCACAGGCGGGTCCGGCAGCGGCGCGAGCACAGGTGGGTCCGGCAGCGGCGCGAGCACAGGTGGGTCCGGCAGCGGCGCGAGCACAGGTGGGTCGGCCTCCGGCGGCGGCTTTGGGGGCGGAGGCTTCGCGAGGCGCTTCGGGGGCGCCGGGGCGGGCGGCGCCACGATTGGCGAAGTCTCCTACATCGCCGGCGGCACGCTGTACGTGAGCGGCGCCGAAGGCGACACCGTGAAGGTCACGACCTCGGCCGCGTCGTCGATCACAAAGACCGTCAAGAGCAGCGTCCACGGCATCCACCCCGGCGACACCGTCATCGTCCGTGGCACCAAGAACTCGAGCGGCGCCGTCAGCGCCGAATCCATCAGCGTCAACGCGGGCGCCAGCGGTGGCGGGGTCGGCGCGCTCTTCGGTGGCGGAGGCGCAGCAGGTGCCGGAGAAAGAGGAACAGGAGGAGGACCGGCGCTCTTCGGCAAGTGACCTAGACATGCCCAGCGCATAGGCCTGGCCGTCGCAGGCATGGCCGGTACACAGTGGCATAGCCGCCGCACAGGCATGGCCGTCGCGCAGGCATGGCCATTTCACGATGCTCGGGCCTTGGGGAAAGCTTTAGGTCGATCGGGCAGAGTTCTCCGACAGCTATCGCCAGCGAACTTCACATCTCGGGCCCGCACGGAGACGGGCCGCGACCGGGTGAGCCCGGGCGCCAAGTCGAACTCAAAGGAGCTACATGCCTCATCTCAGCACCCCGGGCCGCAGACCGGCGGCCGCCGTCGCGTTGCCGATCCTGCTGCTCGCGTGCAGCGGGCTGACCGCATGCGGCGGCTCTTCCTCGTCTTCCAGCACAGCTACCCCGCCCGTCGCCAACGCGGCCGCGACGAGCACTGAAACGCAGTCTACGGCGCCTACCCACGGCGGTGCGAGCGGCCCTGCCGGTGGGAGCACGACCCCGGCCGGGGGCACTACGACCCCGGCGGGAGGAGCTACGACCCCGGCCGGTGGATCCGCAAGTCCTGCGGGGGGGCCGGGTGCGGCCCGCTTTACCGCGGCGCGGGAATGCCTTCAGAAGAACGGCATCACGCTCCCCCGGCGCCCGGTCGGGGGACACCCCGGGGAAGGCCTGAGCGGTCTGAAACTGCCCAAGGGAATGACCCACGCGCAGTACCTGGAAGTGCTCAAGAAATGCGTTGGCAGCTTCGGCGGCGGCGGCGGCGGACGGGCGGCCTCCCACGGTCGGCGTGCATTCAACAGTCCGAGCTTCCGCAAGGCGCTTGTGAGTTTCACGGCGTGCTTGCGCCAGAACGGCATCAACGTGCCGGCGCCTAATACCACCGGCAAAGGCCCGATCTTCGAAACCAAGGGGATCGACACCTCGAGCCCGCAGTTCAAGCAGGCCGAGGCCAAGTGCCGTGGTGTTCTGCTGGCCGCGCTGCGTCCCAAAGCCGGCGCCGGCGCCGGCGCGGCAGGTGGCGGGGCACCGGCCGGGAGCGCGGCGCCCGGCAGCAGCGCCGGCTAGCGGCGCGGCGGGGGCAAGCGGAGGATCAGGCGCCCGCGGTCGAACCGCGGGCGCCTAGCCCGCGGTTGGTGGGAGCCGCCTGCGGGTCGCGGATCGCGGACGCGCTCGGCTTGGCGGCGACCGTCGGCTGCGGTAGCGCGGCGATGCGGGTGACTAACTGATCCCACTGCGCCGGGCTCAGGTTGCCGGTCACGGCCAGCGGGGACCCGGGGGTCCGGCGCGCGCCGGCGCGCGCGGCATGGGCGCTCGGGGCCGCGGCGGTTGCGAAGTCGATGTGGATGCGACCCCAATCGGTTGCCCGGGCGAGCGTGTGGGGGGCCTGCGGGTACTCCATCAGGCTGACGATCCGGTGCGGCAGGAACTGGTTGCGGAGCGTGAGCAGCGCGCGGATCGTGGTGTCGGTGATCGTGCCCGGCCCCTGGTGGCCGGCGATTGGGATGCCGTTGATCGCGGTGATGTCTACGGCGCCACCGGCGAAGTGCTCGAAAATGGGTCCGGTCGCGGTGTTCCTGGCGCGCGCGCAGCGCAGCGCGCTGACGGTGGGCTGCAGGCCGCTGCGCGAGAGAAACTCGAGCACCCCGAGCACGCGTCTGTCGATCGCCCCGGCGGCGACGTCGCGGCGACCGCAGGCGTCGAGCTGGATGCCGGGGTCCGAGAGCACGGCGCGCGCCAATTCGCTTCTGGACATCGCGAACACGTCGTCCGCGGTGGCGCCCAGCAGTTGCACCCTGGCCTTGGAGCCCTTCGGGTGCAGCGCCGCTCCGAGCTGCCTCCAGTTGGTCAGCAGCGACCTGGGGTCAATCGTGCCGCTGTCGCCGGCGGGATGCACCGCGAAGCGCAGCTTCCCGGCGTCCGCTGCGGGGGCGGTGTAGAGGTGGCCGAGCACCGTGCCCTGGGAAACCAGCGAGCCGCTACGCAGGGGCAGCCAGCGACCGCCCGCGTCGGGGGACTTCGCGGCGCGGGCGGCGACGGCGCGGGCAAGGGGGTTGCCGGGATGGGCGTACAGACGCACCTTGCCGGCGCCCCCGCTGGCCGTTTCGGCTTCCGGTTCGACGGGGAGCGCGGCGGCGTGGGCGTGCCCGGCGTGGGTCTTGACCTTGAGCGTCAGCGGGACCTGGTGACCGGCGCTGGCTGCCAGCGTCGGCGTGGGGTCACCCGCGGGCTCGCCTGTGCCTGAGCCTCCGGGCGCCGAGCTGGCCTGCGTGGCTGCCGCGGCGCTGCCCGGCGTGTGCTGCGCGGCGTCGGCCGGCGGCACGGGCCGGCGGTAGCGCGGAGCGATGCTGCCGAGACCGGCGTAGGTGAAGATGTCGCCGTAGACGTCGCGCAGCACCAGGTAGCGACCGAGGGCGTGGGAGTGTCCAAGGTGCACGACGCGCCCGTTCTGCACGGCGACCACGGCCGCGCCGGGGGTGCCAAGCAGATCGATCAGCTGCGCGGCCTTCGCGGGCGCGTTGGCGGCGGCTTCGGCGCGGGCCGCCACGACCTGCGGCGGCGGCGGTGGGGTTGAGCCGGGGAGGGCCGCGGAGACGTGCTGAGCGGACCTTCTCCGGTCGGCGGGGTCATGCAGCGCGGTGGCCCCCGCGAGGAGCGGGCTGGCGGGCACGGCGCCCGCGGTGGCGCTCGTGGCCACGCCGGGGGAGGCGCTCCCGGCGGCGTCGGTGCTCCCCGCGGCGGCGGGTTCGCCGGCCGTGCCGGTGGCGGCGGTCCCGGGCAGGTACACCGCACCGGGGGCCGCGTGGGCGCCGATCGTCGGCAGGCGGCCGTCGACGAGGCCCGTGAGGGTCGCGATCACCGAGCGCGGGTAGCTCGCGATCAGGCGGGCGCGCAGCAGCACCGATTCGACGTAGGCCTGGGAGTGGTTGTAGGCGAGGATCGCGCGGTGCAGGTTCTGGGAGGCGCCCGCCGCGTGCAGGTAGCGCGCGGCGGCGAAGATCGCGTCGACGGGGTTGTAGGGATCGGCGTAGCCGGCGTCGGTGGCATCGACCCCGTACTGCAGCCACGTCTCGGGCATGAACTGCATCCACCCGACTGCGCCGGCGGTCGAGACGGCTTGATCGGTTCCGAAGTCGGTCTCGACTTCGTTGACGGCGGCGAGGATCTGCCAGGGCACGTCGTACTGGATCGCGGCGGCCTGGTAGATGGGGAGCAGGAACAGCGGGACGCGGTAGAAGTCGAGCGCCTGCGCGGAGACGGCGGAGCCGGCGAGCAGCGAGGCGAGCGTCCCGGCTTCGCCACCGACGGCCTGTGGCGCGGGCGCGACACCGTTGGGGGTACCGGCGGGGACGGTTGCCGGGCCGTTCTGCTGAGTGCCGGAGGGGCTTGTGGCGCTGGGGCTCTGGGCGCTGACGCCGCTGCCGGTGCTGGAGGCGGTCTTGCTGGGCTGGGGCGCGCCGCGCGTGACCCGCTGCTTGCGCTGCACCACGACGGTCGGCGCGGCGGTTTCGCCGGCGCCGGAAGTCGCAGGGCCGACGGGTGCCGGCGTCGGCGCGGGCGGAGTCGCGGAGGTGCTCGAGGGCGCGGAGGCGGTCGAGGTCGTACTCGCGGGCTGATCGGGGCCCTGCTGTTCGCCGGCGGCCGCTTCCGGGGCGCTTGGCTGCGGAGTCGTTTCGGTAACCGGGGGGGTCGGGCTTTCGGTGGTCCCGGTCGTGGCGGTCGGGGCTTCGGCGCCGAGCGCCGCCCCGGAGCCGCCGAAGCCGGCGACTGTCAAGCCGCTTCCGGCCAGCATCGAGAGCGCCGCGCGCCGCGCCCAGCGGCGCGGGCCGGTCATCGGCGGCCTCCGCGGCGAGGTCTCGCCGGGCTCGCGTTCGTGGCGCGGTTGGATGTTGGTCGTCGTCGCATCAGCGGGCGTACGGGCAGGCCGCGATCGCTGGCGCGCCCCGAATGGGGTTCATATCGGCAGCCAAGCACCCCGCGGTAAAGGATTTGTAATGTCGGTGGTGCGGGAGGTCGTTCATATCGAGCTGGGATCACCCGCATTTCGGCCAAAGCGGCTGCACTGTACTGGTGCGCGAGGCGGAGCCGTGGGGCTGGCCGAATGGCGGATTTTGCGCAGGATATGTTGCAAGGGGGATGCGGATCGCCGATCGGTGGCGCGGAGCGACCTTCCGGGGCCTACCCCGCAGCGCGCTCGGCAGGCGGGCTCACGGTCTCCTTTCGAGCCCCGCCCGCCCCTCCCTGCCCCCGGCGACCCGCGAAAGGCACTGCGACCACGGCCGCACCCTCCCAAGGAGCGCCACGCGGGCCGGCTTGCATGTACCCTTAGGGCGATGGAAGCGATCCTCTCGGTCATCCAGATCGTCATCTCGGTGGTCCTGATCTTCCTGGTGCTGATGCACTCGGGGAAGGACGCCGGGCTCTCCGGCGCATTCGGGGTCGGCAGCGGAGCGGGCCCGCTCGGCGGCGGCTCGATGGTCGAGCGCAACCTCAACCGCTGGACTGTCTTCTTCGCGATCCTGTTCGTCGGGAACACGATCCTGCTGTTGAAGAAGCCCTGGGCCTAGCGGCCCGTCCGCGTCGCACGGCGACCCATTCTTTTTGGGATTGGACCCCTTTGAGGGGGTCCCGGTTGGGTCGGCGGGTACGGACCCAGGGTTTGGACCGGCGCCTTGGTGTGCGGTTTGGATTGGCGCCTCGGTCTGCTCTTTGGACTAGCGTCTCGGGGTCTGCGGTTTGGACCGGCGCCTCGGTCTGCTGTTTGGACTGGCGCCTTGGTGTGCTTCATGCGCTCGACCATCGCTGCCCTTCGTGGTGTGTTCCCTGGATCTGGAGAGGGGCCGTTCCGAGTAATCCTCATAAATCTGGTTGAAATTATCGATATTATGATCTACTGTGCTGCTTGGCCTCCCTTAGAAGGTCCACGACCCCTCATCACAAGCCCCAATCTCCCGAAAGGAATCAGAACCATGCCCCAGCTCCCGTCTGCCCGTGCTCCCCGCAGCGGGTCGCGGCGATGGCGTCAAGTCCTCGTTGCGGCCGCCGCGATCCTCACCGGAGGCCTCCCGGTCGCCGTGACCGGGACGAGCTCCGCCGCGGCGGCGACGCCCTCCTCGCCGCCCCCGGTCTCGATCCTCACGTCAAATGGAGACATCGGGCGGGGCGACATCTTCATCTCGCCGTTCGGCGACGCGAGCACGTATGCCAACGGGCCCGAGATCCTCGACGGCCACGGCAACGTCGTGTGGTTCCAGGCTGTCCCCGCGGGCGAGGAGGCAAGCGACTTCCGCGCCCAGACCTACCTGGGTCAACCGGTCCTCACGTGGTGGCAGGGCACGGGGCTCGGCGGCCTGGCCAGTGGCACCGACTACATCTACAACGACCATTACCAGCAGATCGCCACGGTCAATGCGGGCAACGGGCTCAGCGCGGATGGGCATGAGTTCCTCATCACCCCCTGGAATACGGCGCTGATCCTCTCTTACACGACGGCCACGGCGAACCTGACGTCGATCGGCGGCCCGGCCGACCAGACGGTGGTCAACGGCGTGGTCCAGGAGATCGACATCGCCACCGGCAAGGTGCTCTTCCAGTGGAACAGTGAGGATCACGTACCTTTCAGCCAGAGCGAGCAGCCCCTGCCGGCGGCGGCGAGCGACCCGTGGGACTGGTTCCACATCAACGCCGTGAAGCTCGACACGGACGGCAACCTGCTGATCGACGCCCGCGACACCTGGACGACCTACAAGGTGAGCCTGGCCACCGGCCACGTCATCTGGCAGCTGGGCGGCAAGGACAGCAGCTTCACCCTCCAGGCGGCCCCGGGACAGGTGCTCGACGACGCCAACGAGATCTTCAGCTGGCAGCACGATCCCGAGCCGCTGGGCAACGACGAGTACACCTTCTTCGACAACGAGTCCTCCGGCACGCCGGAGCTCCCCTACAGCCGTGCGGTCACGGTCAAGTTGGACGAGTGGAGACACCTAGCCACCCTCGTGGCCTCTGAGAACCAGCCCGAGGGGCTCTCGGCGGCCTCGCAGGGCAATGCGCAACCGACGGGCGACGGGGACCTCTTCGTCGGGTGGGGAATCCTCCCGTACTTCTCGGAGTTCGACCCTTCCGGCAAGCTCATCTTCAACGCTGAGCTGCCGGCGGGAGTGAATACCTATCGCGCCTACCTGCTGCCGTGGAATCCCGGAAATCCCGGGAACGGCCAGGGACCCGGCAACGGCCACCCAGGCCCCGGCAACGGCCCCGGGCATGGGCACGGGTACCAGGGCCCGGGCAAAGGTCAGCGAGGCCCGCGGACAGACAAAAGCGGGTGGCAGGGATCCGGCGGAGGCCGGCAGAGCCACCGCAAAGGTCGGGGAGGCTGAGGCTCTGAGACGTACCGGCAACGACGGGGGCGGCGATCCCGCCCCCGTCTCGCTGGCTGGACTACCGCTCGACCACCGCTCCCTCATCGGTCGACTGGCGGCGCCCTCTCCTCAGGTCAACCGGCTCTCAGCCCACCCCGGCCGGAACCTCGGTATCGCTGGAGGACTCGACCTCGGTGGCCGGCGCGGCGGCGGCCTTCGCGAGATCCTCGAGCCGGTCCAGGATCCTCAGCGCCTCGGCGCGCAGCGCGGCGCCGGTGGCCTCGTAGTCCTCGCGCGATAGCTTGCCGGTGCCGTAGTCGAGCTCGAGCTCGCGCAGCTCGCGGTACTTGACCTCGCGCGCGGCCTCCAAGACGGCGATGTCGTGGGGCATGGCCAGCCCGGATGAGGTGACCAGCCCGGCGGGTGCGACCGGACGCCGGGCGCGACGGCGGGTCGGGCCGCCTGCGGGAGCGAGCACGGCCACGCGGCGGCGTAGCGTCCCCGGGGAGGGCGAGAGCGCGAGCAGGCCACCGCCGAAGACGATCAGGCCGCCGATCCAGATCCACATGACCAGCGGCGAGACCAGCAGGTGAAACTGTGCCGGGGGCGGATGGCGCAGGTATTCGTGGGCGAGCACCCACACCGCAATCATGCCCTCGTCGGGACGCGACATCGGGATCGTGCGGTTGCCGACCGCGACGATCCGCTTCAGCCGCGGGCTTTCGATTTCGGGGGCGATCGCGCTCCAGACGTCGCGTGTGGGGCTCGCGTCCATGCTGATGTGGCTGACGGGCTGACCCCCGATCAGGCGCCCGACGGAGCCCTGGGCTTCTTCCTGGGACTCGTAGAAGCCCTCGCTGGGTCGCAGCGTCGTCACATAGCGACCCCCCTTGGAGACGCGCAGGACGGCCCCGACGTTGAGCGTGGAGCCGGTGCGGACGGTGTCGTTGCGGGGGCTGACGCTCGCGGTCGGTCGGACGTAGTGGACCGTGTAGGCGCCCACGCGGGTGGTCTGCCCCGGGGAGAGCGCCAGCTCGGAGACGTGCTGGAAGGAGGAGGAGGCCGCGACCCCGATGAACAGGACGGCCATCCCGACGTGCACGATGTAGCCGCCGTAGCGGCGACGGTTGCGCCGGATCAGCGCCAGCAGCGCCAGCGGAGGCGCCTCGTGGGAGGCGGCGCGGCGCACGCGCATTCCGCGCCACAGCTCCTGCGCGACGCTCGCTAGCACGAAGGTCGCGCAGCAGAACATCGCGAGCGCGCTCGCCTTCTGCGTGACGCCTGCGGCGAGCAGCACGACCAGCGTGAGGACACCCGCGGCGAGGGGCGCGGCGAGGTTGCGGCGCACGCCGGCGAACGTCGAGCGCCGCCATGCGATCACGGGACCGATCCCGGAGAGCAGCACCAGCACCAGCGCGAGCGGGACGGTGTAGCGGTCAAACCACGGCGGCCCAACCGAGGCGGCCTGGCCGGTGAGCGCTTCGGAGATCTTCGGGAACCAGGTCCCCCAGAAGATCACGAAGGCGAGCCCGACGAGCACGATGTTGTTGAACAGGAAGATCGCCTCGCGCGAGAGCAGCGAGTCCAAGCGGTGCTGACTTGAGAGGCCGTCGCGACGGGAGACGACGAGGTAGATCGAGCCGCCCAGCAGCACCGCGATCAGCGCGAGGAAGGGGACACCGAGGGTGGCTCCGCCGAAGGCGTGGATCGAGTCGAGGATCCCGCTGCGCACCAGGAAGGTGCCCATGATCGCGAGCGTTCCGGTGGCCAATGCGAGCGAGACGTTCCAGACCTTCAGCATCCCGCGGCGCTCCTGGATCATCAGCGAGTGCAGGAACGCCGTGCCCGTCAGCCACGGCAGCAGCGAGGCGTTCTCGACTGCGTCCCAGCCCCAGTAGCCGCCCCAGCCGAGCTCGGAGTAGGACCAGCTCGCGCCGAGCAGGATGCCGATGCCGAGAAACAGCCACGCGGCGAGCGCAAAGCGGCGCACCACCGAGATCCACTCCCCGTCGACCTTGCGCGCGATCAGCGCGCCCATCGCAAACGCGAAGGGCACGGTGCAGAGTGTGTACCCCGAGTACAGCATCGGGGGGTGGATCATCATCGTGGGGAAGCGCAGCAGCGGGTCCAGCCCGTCCCCTTCGAAGGGCGCCGGGGTCGTGGTCGCGAAGGGGTTCGCGTAGAAGATCATCAGCGAGACGAAGAAACCGCCGAAGCCGAGCAGGATCGCCGTCGCGTAGGAGGCGACCTCGCGCAGGCGCCCGCGTGTAAGGAACAGGGCGAGGCTCGACCACAGCGAGAGCAGCCATGCCCACAGCAGCAGCGAGCCTTCCTGGGAGGACCACACGGCGGCGGCCTTGTAGAAGGTCGGGGTCGTGCGGCTGGAGGTCTCGGCGACCGTGTTGAAGGCGAAGTCGCTACGCAGGAACGCGACCTCGAGCACCGCGAAGGCGACGGTCAGGATGCCGGCGAGCGAGTACACCGCGCGCCGGCCCGAGCGCGACCACTCTACGGCGCCGGTGCGCGCCCCATACAGCGAGGCCCCGATGCCGTAGACGCAGATCGCGAGCGCCAGCAGCAGACAGAGGCGTCCGAGCACCGCCATCTAGTAGTTCTGCTTCTCGCTCGGGGGCGCGACCTTGTACTTAGAGGGGCACTTGGTGATCAGCGATTCGCGTTCGCCGATGTACCGGCCGCCCTGCTTCTCGACGGTGACGATCACCTCGCGCCCTTCGTGGAAGGCGTCGGGGACGGTGCCGGTGTAGGCGACCGGGATCGAGACCCCGCCGGTGCGGTCGGCGACGCTGAAGTCGAGTGCACCGGCCTCGTGGCGCACCGAGCCCGGGACCACGTTCCCGGTCAGCTGATAGCTGCGGCCGGGCTGGGCCTGATGCAGCAGCTGGCTGGGCGTGAGCGCCGGGCTGGCGGCGCTGAAGCTGGTGTAGATCAGGGCGCTGGCGAGCACTACGGCGGCGCTCAGCGCCACGACCAGCCGCACGGTGCGCTTGCGGGCAGGGCTCATCGCTACCAAGTATCTCAAACCGCCTGGGACGCAGTGCCGGGTCCCTCCATCCCAGCCCTACGAGCCCCGGCGCCGGCGTGCCGGCCAGGAAATTGTGGCGCAGCGGCGAAACCTTCGGGGATGGCGCGAGTCTTTACCTGTAGAGCGCTATGAGACCGAGCCTCCTGCACCCGATCAGCGAACGACGTCACACGCGTCACGCGCGCGGGCGGCGCCGGGACGCCAAGGCTCTTGGACCCGCTACGGCCGAGCTGGCGGTAGCCGCCGCTGACGTCCCCGAGCTCATGCCGGTAGCCGCCGCTCACGTACCCGTAGCCGCTGCTCACGTACCCGAGCTCGTGCCCGTAGCCGCCGCTCACCTCTCCGAGCTCGTGCCAGATATCGCGGCGCGGCGGGTGCGCGCGGCGGGAGGTCCACTGGACCGGGCCTCCTACACCTGCCAGTGCGGCTGCGTGTTCGCCGCACTGGTCACCACCAGCGTTGCGTGCCCGCACTGCGGCGACTCGCAGGCTTGGTGACCCGCACACCGCGTGCAGCGGCCGGTTACGTCGAGGCGATGCGCTACCTCGAATACGGCTCGTACGCCACTGCCACGCATAGGCCCGGTGGCGGCAGTCGGTCAAGCGAAGTAGAAGACGATGCCCAGGACGGTGTAGATGGCGATCAGCTGGAAGCCCTCGAACCAAGTGGACTCGCCGTCTGAGACCAGAATGGGCACGATCAGCGCGACCGACAAGAGGGCCGCGAGCTCGTATCCGTTGAAGACCAACGCCATCGGTGACGGTCCGAGCAGGAACGACAGCAGAACCAGCATCGGCGCCACGAACAGTCCTATCTGGGCGCTGGAACCGACTGCGATATTGACCGCCAGATCCATCTTGTCTTTGGTAGCCGCGAGGACCGCGACGTAATGCTCGGCGGCGTTGCCGACGACCGCGACGACGAAAGCTCCGACGAAGAACTGCGAGAGGCCGATGTCGCGGGAGGCCTGCTCGATCGATCCCACCAGGAGGTCGCTCATGACGACCACCGCCACTCCGGCGGCTGCGAGCGTGCAGACCGACCTGCGCAGCGACTACGCGCTCGTCGCGTTCTCTCCGGGTTGCGCGGGGTTGAAGAGGTCACGGTGGGTCCTCAGCGAGAAGACGAGACCCGCGAGATACGTTGTGATGAGGACCAGCGCCACGGCTAGCGAGACGTGATTGAGGTCGGGGCCAAAGACATGACGTAGCCCGCCGACGCTCGGCAGGCTGCCGTGCCGGGACAGCTGTAGAACCGCCGGCAGCACGAGCGCCACCACCGTGAGGAGCAGCATTCCCGACTGAGCCTGCGCGGCCGTGCGATCGAAGGTCTGCCGCGTGTACTTCCAGCCGCCTGCCAGCATCGCCGCTCCCAGAACGAGTAGCGCGTTGCCCACGACCGAGCCGACGATCGACGCCTTGACAACCTCCTGCAAACCGTCGGCGAGCGCGAAGATCGCGATGATCAGCTCGGGCGCGTTACCAAAAGTGACGTTCACCAAGCCACCGATGCCGGGGCCTGCGCGCGCGGCGAGTTGCTCGGTCGCCTCGCCCATCAGCGCCGCCGTCGGCACAACCCCAAGCGCCGACGCCGCAAAGATCAGCGCAGGCGCTGCGTTTGCGAGCCGCAATGCGAGCGCGAGGGGAATGCACACACCCAACCAGTGGACCGGCCGCATCTAGAGCGTCATGCTACGGACACGGCAGGTCAACGAGCGGGGCGCCGGCCTCGCCGCCTGCGCGGCTCGGCCGCGGCGCCCAGGCCGGCTCGGCCGGCGCCTGCCAGGCCTGGAAAAGCCCGCTGTGGAGCTATTTGACGTGAACGCCCGAGATCGCGCGTGAGATCACGAGTTGCTGGATCTCAGCGGTACCCTCGAAGATGTCGTAGATCACGTTTCGGCCACGCGCTGACGCGGTTTTGGCTTGGTTGAGCCAAAACCGCTCCGGTGGAATCCGGTGGAATCCGGCCCAATCGGAACACGACTGGCGCGAGACTGGCGCGCACTTTATGGACGTCCAAGCGGCGAGGTTCATGCTAGTGTTCATGTGAATGTTCATGTATCTGCCTACGCGAGGAGCAACTTGTGGCCAGTGCCGTAGCCAGCCGTCTTGACTCGATCCGCGACAGCGGCGGAATCAAGTCCCGCGAGGTCGCCCAGTTGCTCGACACCACCCCGCAGACCGTTTCGCGTTGGCGCACAGGCAAGGTCGAACCACAGCCCGACCGCCTGCAGCGCCTGCTCTCACTCGAGTGGTTGCTCGCAGAGCTCGCCGAGTTCTACGAGCCCGACGAGGCGCATCTGTGGCTGTTCGCTCCGCACCGCCTGCTCGGCGGCGAACGTCCCGCAGACCGCATCCAGCAGGGCAAGCTCGACGACGTGCTCGCCCTGATCGCCCAGTTGCGCGACGGCGCCTACGTCTGATAGCCACCACCGGTACCCGCGAACGTGGTCTACCCCCCAGAGCTGCTCGATCGCCTGCAGGCGATCACACCGACCCCGTGGAGTGGCCAAGCGTTTCGGCACATGTTTGGCGACTACCCGCCCGACGCCGAGAACACCCGCGGCGCGCGCTGGAACCCACAGGGCGTCGCCGCCATCTACACAAGCCTCACCAGGGACGGCGCACTCGCCGAGGCCGAGCACCAGATCGCTGTGCAGCCGATCCCACCTCGCGCCCGCCGCACCATCTACACGCTCGAGCTTTCGCTGACCAGCGTCCTCGACCTCACCGACGGTGAGCGTCTACTCGATCTCGGCATCGGCCCAGCAGAGCTCACAGCCGACGACATGATCGCGTGCCGTCAGCTCGGCGGCGCCGTCCACTGGCTCGAGCGCGACGGGCTGCTGCTGCCGTCCGCGCGCAGCCCGAGCACGAACCTCGTGATCTTTCCCGCCAATCGGCCGGCCGACGCTCGCTTCGACATTATCGGCGCAGAACCCGTGAATCCGTAGCGCTCGGCAACACATTGACTCTCCGCGCCTTCTGCGGCCCAGCACCGAGGAGCGGCCCTCTATGCAATGGCTGCCACCCCCCTATTTTGGTGAGGACATATGCCGTTTACCCCCCGGGTTTTGGTAAGCCACTGAGTTACGCCGCCTCGTCCTGAGATGGACGCCTGGTACACACTCATCGCGTGAGCTGGGCAGTCGGCGCCCAACTGCCTGCGCGCCCCAGGTAGGCGTCGAGCTGTGCGGCCGCCTCGCTCTCGTTGCCGGGCATCAAGTGACCGTAGAGGTCGAGTGTGATCTGGATGCCCGCGTGGCCCATGTACGTCGAGAGAGCCTTCGCGTTGACCCCGGCGGCGATCATCAGCGACGCGAAGGTGTGCCGGCACTCGTGCAGCGTGATCGGCTCAAGTGGCGGTTCGCGCGACCCTGACGGGACCAACTCGCCCTGGTCGTCCAGTTGCCAGCCCCACGCTTTGCGGGTGTGTTCCCGCATCGTGGTGTCGTTGAATGGTCTGTCGGCTGTGACACCGAACACGAGCCCGTCCGTCCAAGCGAGGGCCTGCAGCTGATCGTCCAGGTGGTCCCGGAGGATCGCGGGGATCGGGACGCGCCGGTCTTTGCCGGACTTCGTGGCGATCTCGCCCTCGACCGCATCCCAGCCGCGCCGCACGTGGATCACGCCGGCTGCCAGGTCCACGTCCTCACGGCGCAGCGCCATCAGCGGAGCCGGCAGCGCTGGATGGTCGAGCGATCAAGCCGCCCTGCCGGGCTCAGGAGTATAGGTTTCGCCGGGATGGCTGTCGAGATCAGACCTGTCGCAACGCGGCGCGAGCTGCGCACGTTCATCCGGCTCCCCTGGCGGATTTATCGCAACGAGCCCAAGTGGGTCGCGCCGCTCCTGATGGACTTGAAGAACCGCCTCGATCAGGACAAGAACCCGTTTTTCAAGCACGCGCAGGCGCAGTATTTCCTCGCCTATCGCAACGGGCAGCCGGTGGGACGCGTCAGCGCGCACATCGATCAGAACTTCAACGAGTTTCAGGGCAACGAGTGGGGTCTGTTCGGATGGTTTGAGTGCGAGGACGATCCCGAGACGGCACGCGCGCTACTGGACGCCGCTGCGGACTGGCTACGCGAGCGCGGCCGGGACCGCATGGTGGGCCCGATGGACTTCACGACCAACGACGAGATCGGCGTGCTGATCGCCGGCCACGAGCACCGGCCGATCATCCTCTGTCCCTGGCACCACCCCTACTACCAGCGCCTCTTGGAGCAGGACGCCGGCATGGAGAAGGCGATGGACCTCTACATGTGGAGCCTGCACGTCACCGAACGCGAGCACGTCCACCCGGCGATCTGGCAGGCCGCCGACCGCCTTGAGTCCGAGCACGGAATCGTCTGTCGCAACTTCCGTAAGCATGACCTGCAACAGGAGGTCACGCGCTTTCTAGAGGTCTACAACGCCTCGTGGGAGCGCAACTGGGGCTTCGTGCCACTCACCGAGGAGGAGGTCCGCCACTACGCCAAAGACCTCAAACCCGTCCTCGATGAGAACTGGGCGATGGTCGCCGAACACAAGGACACCGGCGAGGTCGTCGGCGCCGCGCTAACGCTCCCGGACTTCAATCAGGTCTTGGCGAAGCTCACCGGACGGCTACTGCCCTTCGGCTGGCTCACAGCTCTGCGCGAGAAAAAGAAGATCGACGCGGTGCGCGTCTTCGCGCTCGGCGTCAAGCCCGCCTACCAGCACACCGGCGTCGCCGCTCGCTTCTACCAAATGCACTTCGACGCCGCCGAGCGCACCCCACAGAAGGGCGGCGAGATGGGCTGGATACTGGAGACCAACACACCGATGAACCGCGCAATGGAAGGCATGGGCGGCGAGATCAAGCGCCGCTACAGGGTTTACGAGCGCGTGCTCAGCTAACTCGACACACGTCGTCTCGCCCGGTCGCCTCAGCGCGGCTCGGAGGGAGGGTCGTGCTCGACGCCGAGCGCGCGCTGCATCCACGCGACGTCGTGCCACGCGCCGAGCTTCCAGCCGATCCGCCGGTAGACACCGACCGGCTCGAAGCCCATCGCGCTGTGCAGGCCTGCGCTCGCCTCGTTCGGCAGCGTCATGCCCGCGACTGCCCTCAGGTAGCCGCGTGCCGCGAGCCGCTTGAACAGTGCCTCGTACAGCGCGCGACCCGAGCCGGTGCGTCGCCGGCCCTGCTCGACGTAGACGCTGACCTCGCACGAGAAGCGATAGGCCGCTCGCGTCTGGTGCGGCCCGCCGTACGCGTAGCCGACGACGCGGTCGTCGTCTTCGTGCACGATCCACGCGTGCGTGCGCGTCGCCGCCGCGATGCGTTCGGCCATCTGCGCGGGCGTCGGCGGCTCGCCCTCGAAGCTGACGGCCGTCTCGCGCACGTACGGCGCGTAGATCGCCGCGCACGCCGGCGCGTCGTCCTCGCTCGCATCTCTCACCGTCGCACCGGACACGTTCGGCCGTAGCATACGCGGGCGCGTGCGAGGCGTTCGTCTCTGAGCAGCCGCACTCCCAGAGTTCTTGGGCTTGCCCCGAGCGTGAGAGCCGCCACGCCGCCCCGACTACCCAACGCAGCCTTGCATGTCGAGGTGCCGACACAGGATCTCCGCGCCATTCGGCGAGCCATCCTCAACCTGACGGAGTCCTCCCAGGCTCAGATTCTGCCGGGCGGCACCACATGACCACTCGCAGAACGGTAAAACCGGCAGAGCGCTACAAACACCCATGTGACCACCAAGGTGCCCACATGAAGGTCGTGACGATCCGCGACTTCCGCGATCACGCATCCGAGATGTTCCGCTCCGATGACGTGGTTCTCGTGACACGCGACGGGACCCCCGCCGGGTTCTTCCTCCCGTGGGATACGCCCGAGCTGCCGGTCGAGGTTCGCCGCGAGGTGTTCCTGCGCCTATCCGAGCAGATCGGCGCAGCGCTGAAGGCGAAGGACGTGGACGAGCAAGAGGTTCTCGGCGATTTCGCCGCCTCCCGCAGTCATAGCTGACGCGAACGTCGTCCTCTCGGCCCTCATCCAGATCTTCACGACCGGCGACCTGCTCGACGCGCTACGCGACGCCGGACACGACCCAGACCTTGCATGACTGGCGCGAGAACTGGCGCAAGCAGCCTTTTCGAGCGCCGCTGCTCTGGGCCTCAGCGACCACCCAGCACGACCCGCACCACCCCGAAAACCCAGTCCCAGACCTACTTGATGTGCATCCCGGAGATCGCGCGAGAGATCACGAGCTGCTGGATCTCGGCGGTGCCCTCGAAGATGTCGTAGATCTTGGCGTCGCGGTGCCAGCGCTCGACGGGGAACTCGCGGGTGTAGCCGTTGCCGCCGAGAATCTGCATGGCGCGCTCGGTCACCCAGACGGCGACCTCACCGGACTTGAGCTTTGACATCGAGCCCTCGGCGTTCTCGAAGGGGACCTGGTTGCGTCCCATCCAAGAGGCGCGCCAGACGAGCAGGCGGGCGGCGTCGATCTCCATCTTCATGCGTGCCAGCGTGAACGCGATCGACTGGTTCTCGACGATTTTCTTGCCGAACTGCTCGCGCTCCTTGGAGTACTCCAGCGCGTACTCGTAGGCGGCACGAGCGATGCCGAGCGCCTGCGCACCGACCGTCGGGCGCGAGGCCTCGAAGGTCGCCATCGAGGCGTTGGACTTGTTCTTTTTGCCCTCGCGCGCACGGGCGAGACGTTCGTCGAGCTTCTCCTTGCCACCGAGCACGTAGCCGGCCGGGATGCGGCAGTCGTCGAGGTAGACGTCGGCGGTGTGCGAGGCGCGGAGGCCGTGCTTGGAGACCTTGGCGCCCTGGGAGATGCCCTTGGCTTCGCTCATGGGGACGACGAAGGCGGCGTGGCCTTTGGAGCCGAGCTCGCGGTCGACGGTGGCGATCACGACGTGGACGTCGGAGATGCCGCCGTTGGTGGCCCAGGCCTTCTGGCCGTTGAGGATCCACTCGCCGGTGGCCTCGTCGAACTTGGCGCTGGTGCGCACCGCGCTGACGTCCGAGCCGGCGTTGGGCTCCGAGGAGCAGAACGCGGCGACTTTGACGTCGTCGGGGGTGCCGAAGCAGCGGGGGATCCACTCGCCGATCTGCTCACCCGAGCCCTGGCCGAAGATCGCGGCTACGGCGAGCGCGGTGCCCATGATCGCCATGCCGATACCGGCATCGCCCCAAAAGAGCTCTTCGTTGACGATCGGCAGGCTCAGACCGGTGGGGTCGGCGAAGAACTGCGCCAGGCCTTCGAAACCGTAGAGGCCGATCTTGGCGGCCTCCTGGATGATCGGCCAGGGGGTGCTCTCCTTCTCGTCCCACTCGTGGGCGGCGGGGCGAATGACGTCGGCGGCGAAGCCGTGTACCCAATCGCGCACGTCCTTCTGGTCCTGTGTGAGGGCGAGCGAAAAGCTGGCCTCCTGACTGGCCGTGCTGGCGATCGCCTCGATCGCGGCCTCAGCGGCCTCGGTGGAGTCGGCGACGGAGGTGGCTGACATCGAAGGGGGCTCCTTTTTTTCTTTTATGAAAGGGGTCGGGCCGGCGGTCGACGATCTGGGGGCGCCGCGCTGAAGACGCAGGGCCGTAAACGAGCCATGCGAGTGATTATGCACCCTACCGAAGGTGTAAACGTTAGTCAACTACAAATTTGAACGATGTTTACACTCTCGGGGTATAGTAGTTGGCGATGACCGTCGCCCGTGCACCGCTCGCCTCCCGCCGGGCCTCGGTGCGACGCGAACGCGAGCGCGAGATCGTGGCGGCGACACGGCTGCTGTTCGACGAACGGGGGCTGCAGGACGCCCCGATCGAGGACATCGCGCGCGCCGTGGGGATCAACAAGGCGCTGATCTATCGCCACTTCTCATCCAAGGAGGAGCTGTTCGTGTTGACTCTGACCAGCTACCTGGCGGAGCTGGCGGAGCGCCTGGAGCAGGCCCCGGAGGGGCTCGACGCGGTGCAACGGCTGGAGCACGGATGGCGGTGCTACACGGACTTCTGCCTGGAGTACCCGGCGTTCCTGGACTGCGGGCTGTCGCTGATGCGCCAGCCCGCTGAGACGCTGCGGGAAAGCATCTCGGACTCGGTCTGGATCCGTCTGGGAACGGGCATGGCGGGCTGCCTGGGCAAGCTCTCCTACATCCTCGCGGCGGGCGCGCGGCAGGGGGCGTTCGAGGTCGAGGACCCGGACTTTACGGCCAACCAGCTCTATACGCAGACGCTCGGAACGATGCAGCTTGCGCGCATCGGCGTCGGCGTGCGGGCCGGCGCCGGCGGTGTTCCGGAGCCCTTCGCGATCGACCCGCGCCGGGTGCAGGAGGCGTGCATAGCCGATGTGCTGGCCTCCGTCGGGGCAACCCGTGTGCACGAGGCTCCCAAGACCTGAGGGGAGCCTCCATCGGGGCGACCAGGTGCACGACGGCCCCCAAGACCCGAGGGGGGCTCCATCGGGCCAACCCACGCGCACGACGCCCCCAAGACCCGAGGGCTCCCCTCGCCCATCCGGTGGGCCAGCGGTCCGCCGGGCAGGCCGGGGCAGACGCAGGGAGCGCAGGGATGCAGGCCGAGCCGATCGTAAGTCGAGCCGACCGGCCACGTTAACCCGGGAAGCCGTGCGCCCGGAGCACGCGGGCGAGCCCTCCCAAAACCCTACCTCCGCGCCATTAGCCAGGCCTGCGCACATCCACCATCCTCATCATTCCCCCAATCCCGACCCGATTTCTGGTATTAGTTTGGTTTTCATGCTCATGTCCCCGATGCAGAAAGTGACCATGCGCAAGCGCTCAATTGCCGCCCTCCTCGCTCTCCTGGCCCTCCCCGCAACCCTCGCGGCTTGTGGATCCTCCTCGAGCTCCAGCAACAACCTGACGCTCGTCGCCTACTCGACCCCGCAGGGTGCCTACGCCTCGCTGATCCCCGCCTTCCAGGCGACCTCCGAAGGCAAGGGCGCGGTCTTCAGCCAGTCCTACGGCCCCTCCGGCGAACAGAGCCGCGCGGTCGCCAACGGTCTGCACGCGGACGTCGTGAACTTCTCCCTGGAACCGGACGTCACCCGGCTCGTCAAGGCCGGCCTGGTATCGGCGAGCTGGAACAAGAACGCCACCCACGGCTTCGTCACGAACTCGGTCGCGGTGCTGATCGTGCGCAAGGGCAACCCCAAGCACATCACCGGCTGGAGCGATCTCGTCAAGCCGGGCGTCGAAGTGGTCACGCCGAACCCCTTCACCTCGGGCAGCGCACGCTGGAACATCATGGCCGCGTACGGCGCGCAGCTCAAGGAAGGCAAGACCCCGGCCCAGGCGCAGGAGTACCTCACCGAACTCTTCCACCACGTCGTCAGCCAGGACAGCTCGGCGCGCAACGCCCTGCAGACCTTCCTCGCTGGTCGCGGCGACGTGTTGATCGACTACGAGGACGAGGCGATCTCCGACCAGAAGAAGGGCTCGCCGATCGAATACGTGATCCCCAAGGCCACGATCCTGATCCAGAATCCGATCGCCGTCGTCGGCAGCGGCGCGTCCTCGGCGCAGAAGTTCGTCAACTACCTGCTCTCCCCCGCCGGGCAGCAGATCTGGGTCGAAAAGGGCTACCGCCCCGTGATCTCGGGCGTGCCGGGGGCGAGCAGCTTCCCGACGCCCCCGTCGCTCTTCACGATCGAAACGCTGGGCGGCTGGACCGCGGTGGACAAGCAGTTCTTCGAACCCGAAACCGGCATCGTCACCAAGATCGAGCAGTCCCTAGGTGTCTCCACCGCCAAATGATCCGACAGCGGGGGCCCTCCCGGGCGAGGCGGGCGGCCCTCTAGGCCCCGGCGGCGGGCGCGCTCCGGGGCGTCCGCCTACGGGCCTGGGGGCCAGCGGGCGTCTCGGGGCGAGCGGCGCCGGCGTGCTCGGCCGCGGCATGCTCGGCATCTACCTGTCGGTGCTGGTGCTGCTGCCGATCGCGGCGCTACTCGCGCAGGCCAGTCACGGCGGGACGTCCGCGTTCTGGCGTGAGATTTCCACGCCGCAGGCGGTCGCGGCGATCAAGCTGACGCTGATCGCCTCGGCGATCGTGGTCGCGCTGAACGCGTTCTTCGGGACGCTGATCGCGTGGGTGCTGGTGCGCGACGAGTTCCCCGGCAAGCGCATCATCAACGCACTCATCGACCTGCCCTTCGCGCTCCCCACGATTGTCGCCGGGGTCGTGCTGCTCTCGCTCTACGGCAAGGACAGCCCGCTGGGCATCGACATCACGTTCACCCGCACCGCAGTCGGGATGGCGCTGCTGTTCGTGACGCTGCCGTTCGTCGTACGCTCGGTGCAGCCCGTGCTGCTGGAGCTCGACCACTCGATGGAGGAGGCCGCCTCCTCGCTCGGCGCCGGTCAGCTCACGGTCTTCCGGCGAATCGTGCTGCCGAACCTTGCGCCCGCGATCGTCTCCGGGATCGCGCTCAGCTTCGCGCGCGCCGTCGGCGAGTTCGGGTCGATCGTGCTGATCTCCGGCGACCTGCCGTTCAAGACCGAAGTCGGCTCCGTCTACATCTTCAGCCAGATCCAGAACGAAAACCTGCCTGGCGCGGCCGCCGTCTCGGTGCTGCTGCTGCTATGCGCGCTGCTCGTGCTGGGCGCCCTCACGTTCCTCTCGCGCCGGTGGTCCCGACATGTCCGCTAGGGCACGCCGGCTCGGCCTGCGCTTCGTGGCCCTCGGCTACCTCGCGCTGCTCCTGCTCGCGCCGGTCGCGATGATCTTCTACCGCACCTTCGAACACGGCCTCGGCGCCGTCTGGGCCGCGGCGACCGCGCCGAATGCCGTGAGCGCGTTCTGGCTGTCGATCGAGCTGGTCGCAATCGCGGTTCCGCTCAACACGATCTTCGGGATCGGCGTCGCGCTGCTGCTGGAGCGTGGGCGCTTCCGCGGACGCGCGCTGCTGGGGCTCCTGATCGACCTGCCGTTCGCGATCTCACCGATCGTCGTCGGACTCTCGCTCGTGCTGGTCTACGGCAAGACCGGCTGGTTCGGCGACTGGCTCACTCGGCACGGCATCGAAGTGATCTTCTCGGTGCCCGGCATGGTGCTCGCCACCGCGTTCGTCTCGCTGCCGTTCGTGGCGCGCGAGACGATCCCGGTGCTGCGCGAGCTCGGCACCGACTCCGAGCAGGCCGCAGCCACGCTCGGCGCGAACGCCTGGCAGACGTTCCGCCGGATCACGCTGCCCGCGATCCGCTGGGGCGTCGTCTACGGCGTCGTGCTCACCACCGCGCGCGCGCTCGGCGAGTTCGGCGCGGTCAGCGTCGTCTCGGGACGGATCGAGGGCAAGACCCTGTCGCTGCCGCTGTACGTGCAGGACCGCTTCGAGAACTTCGACATCACGGGCGCTTACACCGCGGCCGTCGTGCTCGCGCTGCTCGCGTTCGCGACGCTGCTCGCGATGAACCTGCTGACACGACGATCACGGAAAGGAAAGGTCGGGCGCAGCCCGATCGGTCACGGTGGCGGGAAGCCGCCCATACACTCAAGTCGAGGGACCGGGCGTCCCGCGGAGGTGAACCCCTGATGGCGATCGAGGTACACGACGTGACCAAGCGCTTCGGCGACTTCCTGGCGCTGGACGACGTCTGCGTGCGCGTCGGCGACGGCGCGCTGACCGCGCTGCTCGGGCCGAGCGGCAGCGGCAAGTCGACGCTGCTGCGGATCATCGCGGGCCTCGAGGTCCCCGACGCCGGGCGTGTGCTGATCGGCGAGCACGACGTCACTGACACTCCCGCGCGCGCACGCGGGGTCGGCTTCGTCTTCCAGCACTACGCGCCCTTCAAGCACATGACCGTCTATGACAACGTCGCCTTCGGGCTGACCGTGCGCCGGCGCCCGAAGGGCGAGGTGCGCGAGCGCGTCGGCGAGCTGTTGAGCCTTGTGCGTCTCGACGGGCTCGCCGAGCGCTACCCCGCGCAGCTATCCGGCGGACAGCGCCAGCGGATGGCGCTCGCACGTGCGTTGGCGCCACGACCGGAGGTGCTGCTGCTCGACGAGCCCTTCGGAGCTCTGGACGCGCAGGTGCGCGGCGAGCTGCGTGAGTGGCTGCGGCGCCTGCACGAGGAGATCCATGTCACCACGATCTTCGTCACCCACGATCAGGAGGAGGCGATGGAGGTCGCCGAGCAGATCGTCGTGATGAACGCCGGGCACATCGAGCAAGCCGGTAGCCCGCGCGAGCTCTACGAGAGCCCGCGCAACGGGTTCGTGATGTCGTTCGTCGGCCCCGTCAACCAGCTCGGCGATGCGCTGCTGCGCCCCCACGACATCCAGATCCTCTCCGGCGAGGATCCCGCGCCCGGCACGATCGAGGCGCTCGTGCGCCGCGTCGTGCACCTCGGCTTCGAGGTCCGCGTCGAGCTGACGCTCCCCGACGGCCGCGACGTCTGGGCCCAGGTCACCCGCGAGAGCGCCCAGGAGCTCGAGCTCGACGAGGGCCAGATCCTCACCGTCCGCCTGCCGGCCCCGCGGACGTTCGCCGCGTAGCGACTCAACCCTCGCCCGTCGGATCGAGTTTTCCTGTGTTGGCCACCCAGCCCCGCTAGGAGTCGCTGGCAAGCGAGGCAAGGACGTACCCCTGCGGGGCACAGGCAGTTCGCGTGGCGTGCTGTGCACGCGAGCGACTCTTCGCCACATCGCGCCGCTCAGCGGCCCTAGCGGGTTTGCCAGGCGTCCTCTTCGCGCGTCAGCGCGATCACATCTTTAGGCAGCTTGCCCGCGGCGACATCGGCGACGGTGACCCGCTCGAGCACCTTGCGTAGGTTGGCGCGCAGCGCAACCCACACCTGCTGCAGTGACTCCGCGGAGCCGCCGTACTCGATCTCCTCGGGGCGCTGGCCGCGGACGCCGACGAGTGGTCCCTCGACGGCCCGGATCACGTCGGCGAGTGTGACCTCCTTGGCGGGGTGGGCCAGCCAGTAGCCCCCCTCGGGCCCGCGCTGGCTGCGCACGATTCCGGCGCTGCGCAGCTGCGTGAGGATGTTCTCCAGGAACGACAGCGGGATGCCCTGCGCCTGGGCGACCTCGTCGACCTTGCGGGGGGCGTCGGCGCTGCTCCCCGCCAGCTCGACAGCGGCTCGTACGGCGTAGTCGGCCTTTGCTGTCACGCGCATCGCCGGGGATTCTCTACGAAAACGCGCCGCGAGGCTTCGCCGACGCTCAACCGGGTGGCTCTAGACGAGCGCTCGCCCGCCAACTAGCATCCCCGACCACCGTCAGTCACGGTGCCCGGCACCCGTTACTGCGACGTCCGCGGGTGGAGGGATGAGCACATGCACGTCGATCCGTACATCGTTCTAGGAAGCGCCGTCGTGGGGTTCCTCGTCGGTATGACCGGCGCGGGCGGCGGCGCGCTGATGACCCCAATGCTGATCCTGCTATTCGGCGTGACGCCGTCGACCGCGATCTCGAGCGACCTCGTCGCGGCGGTCCTGATGCGCCCGATCGGAGCCGGCGTGCACCTGCGCCGCGGAACGGTCAACCTGCACCTAGTCGGCTGGATGGTGATCGGCTCCGTGCCGATGGCGTTCCTCGGCGCGTACCTGCTGCACCTGCTCGGCAATGCGCAGCAGGCCCAGCAGAAAATCGAGGTCGCGCTCGGCACGGCGCTGCTGGTTGGGGCGGCAGCGATGATCCTGCGCTACGCGCTGGACCGCCGCGCGGGCGGCACCCGCACGGGACTTGTGCACGGGGTGCGCGCACGTCCGCTGCCGACCGTCGCGATCGGGATGGTCGGGGGGCTGATCGTCGGGATGACTTCGGTGGGCTCGGGCTCGCTGATGATCATCCTGCTGCTGTTCCTCTACCCCACGCTGAGCGCCAACCAGCTCGTCGGGACCGACCTGACCCAGGCCGTGCCGCTGACGGCGGCCGCTGCGCTCGGCGCGCTGGCGTTCGGGCACGTCGAGTTCGGCGTCACGGCTTCGCTGATCACTCGGCAGCGTCCCCGCGGTGTTCGTCGGGTCGCTGCTCTCCTCAAGCGTCCCCGACCGCTACATCCGACCGGTGATCACCTTCGTGATCTTCGCCTCCGGTCTGAAGTACGTAGGGGTCGGGACGACCACCCTGGGCTGGGTGCTATGCGCGGTCCTGCTCGGCGCGGCCTCGCTGTGGCTTGCCTATGTACGTCCGTGGCAGCGCGCGGCCGCGCTGGTCGAGCCCGCCGAGGTCGAGGCCGTCTCGGTGGAGGTCGAGTAGGAGACGCAAGCCTGCCGTTGTGAGCGACAGCTGTCCCCGGCGAGTGACCCTGCCCTGTAGCCTGCGCGTGCGGGTCGCTACGCGCGCGAGTCGCGCCACATCGGCCCTACGCGCGCGGATCGCGCCACATCGGCCACATCGACGGCCCGCGCGGCAAGCGCAGCTCGGCCATCACGCGGAAGCCGTGCCGGGCGTAGAAGTCGATGTTGCGCTCCTTGGATGACTCCAGATAGGCGCCGACGCCGTCGGCGTCGCACTGCTCCAGCACGGGTGCGAGCACGGCCGAGCCGAGACCCTGGCCCTGCGCCGATGGGTCGGTGCCGAGCACCGCCAGATACCAGTGCGGCGGCGTACGCGGATGACGGCGCTCGATGCCGAGCAGTCCGGCGACGATCAGCGGGGCGCGTCCGAGCAGGCGCGGGTGCAACAGGCCGCGCGCGAGGCTTGCGTCCTGGCGGGGCGTCGTCTTCCAGCGCCCGGGGGATGCCCACAGCGCGGCACTCGACAGCTCTGGGGTCGTCCACACATCCTGTTCTTTGAGCAGCTGACGCAGGCGCGCAGCCTGGAAGCGCTCGAGCACAGCCGGGCGCAGTGCGTCCGGCTTACAGGACCAGATCGAGACCGGGTCGTCGAAGAAGGACCGCGCAAGCATCCGCGCCAGCGCCGGCACGTCGGCCGAAGTCGCTCGGCGCGGTGAGCTGCCCACATCCACGCGCCCAGGATGACAGGGCCGGGAGACCTTGGTGGCCAGCCCAGGCGCTCACACGGGCCGGGAGACCTTGGTGGCCAGCCCAGGCGCTCACACGGGCCGGGAGACCTTGGTGGCCAGCCCAGGCGCTCACACGGGCCGGGAGACCTTGGTGGCCAGCCCAGGCGCTCACACGGGCCGGGAGACCTTGGTGGCCAGCCCAGGCGCTCACACGGGCCGGGAGACCTTGGTGGCCAGCCCAGGCGCTCAGTATCCGTAGGGCTGTTCTTCTTTGGGTTGTTCGTGTTTTGGTTCTTCGGCTTTTGGTGCTTCTTCTTTTGTTCCCATCGTCCCCGGCGCACCGCTCGCTCCCACGGTGGCACTCGCCGCGTGCCAGGTGCCACCAAAGCTCTTGATGCCCTGACCGTTCGTCTGGCCCCTGGCATGATCGCCCGAGTAGCGATAGAGCGGCATGCCGCGTAGTGTGACCTGCAGCATCCCATTGCTGCGACGCAGGATCCCGAGACTGCCACGCACTCCCCGCCCCGTCACGAGCTTTACCTTGCGCGAGCTGACGGTAAGCGGTGGCCAGAATTTAAGGCAAGTGGCAGACGTGCAGAGCAGATGGCTCGTCGTCTCGGGACTCAGCGTGTACAGCGTGCGTCCGTGTGTGTCGACCACAATTCGCTCGCCGAGCTTCGCACTCGACGCCGAGCTGACCGTCGGGGAGGAGCCGGCCGCGAGCGCCATCGCCGCCAGCGATGCCAGGAGCACCAGTGTCACCGCGACCGCACTCCCCACGAACCCCATGGGTCGTCCGCGATCCCGTCGCGGTTGTATGTCCTCCTGCTGCTTTAAGCCGAGCATGTCTCTCCCTTTACCGGTTGCCTTCACTAATGGCATGGACCCCGCCCGCCACAGAAACCTTCCGGAGGCGCTTAGGCCAGCGCATGTTCGACCTCCGTAGGGGAGGAGGCCTCGTGGCAACCGGCGGCATCGGGGCTCGCGCCGACTAGCTGGCCCCCGGCACAGCCCTCCGCGCGCACGGTGCGGCGCGGATTCTGGATGCCAGCGGCCCCAATCAGCCCACCCAGGAAGACAAGCCCGCCGGCGATCCCGACGCCGACCCTGAAGCTCTCGAGCGAGGCGCTGTTGGCCGCGTCCAGCACGACTCTCGCCTGCCCCACCGGCAGACCCGCGACAGAGGGGCGCCCGAGCGCCAGTCTCGTGGCCTGCGCGACCGCGGAGCGGGCGGGCGCGGACAGCGTCTCGCCCGCGAGGTGACTATTCAGCGAGGAGCCGAACTGAGTGGCGACGATCGCCCCAATCGCCGCAACACCGAGCAGCCCCGCGACGCGCGCGATGGCGTTGTTGACCCCAGAGGCGATGCCGGCCTGACGCTCCTCGACATCCGCCAGCACGGCGGCGGTCAGTGGCGCGACGGTCATCGCGAGTCCCACCGAGAAGGCCAGCAGGGCGGGCAGTATCTCCGTCAGATAGTCGACGTGGACCCCGACACGCAGGAGCAACAGCAGACCGGCCCCGGCGATCACCGGGCCGAGGCCCATGAACAGCCGCGGTCCGAAGCGATCGGCGAGCCCCCCGAAACGACGCGAGAGCACGAACATGACAAGCGTCGTCGGCAGTGTCGCGAGGCCGCTCTCCAGTGGCGAGTAGCCGGCGACCTGCTGCAGGAACAGCACGAGGAAGAAGAACAGCGTCGCGAGCCCCGCGTAGACCGCGAGCGTCTCGATGTTGCCGATCGCAAAGTTGCGCCGTGCGAAGAGGCCCAACGGCAGCATCGGGCGGCTCGTGCGCGCCTCGTGCCAGACGAATGCGGCGAGCAGGATCGCGCCGGCGATCAGCGGGATCAGCACGGCCGGACTCGACCATCCCAGCCGCGGCTGCTCGATCAGCGCGAACACCGGCCCGCCGAGCCCGAGTGCGCAGAGCAGCGCGCCGAGGACATCGATCCGCTGCCCGCCGGGGGCCGGCGCGGCGCGTGGGATGACAGCGAGGATCAGTGCCACGCAGGCCACGACGAGGGGCAGGTTGATCAGGAAGAGCCAGCGCCAGGAGACGACCTCCAGCAGCGCGCCGCCGCCGAGCGGACCCACGATCGTGGCGATCGCGCCGAATGCGGTCCAGGTACCGATCGCCGGCCCGCGCTCCTCCGCGGGGAAGGTCGCGACGATCACCGCGAGCGAGCTGGGGACCAGGAGCGCGCCGGCGACGCCCTGCAGTGCACGGAAGGCGATCAGGAGCCCAATCGTCGGCGCGAACGCGCAGAGCAGCGACGCGACGCCGAAGCCTGCGACGCCGAGCGCGAACACGCGCCGCTCGCCGAAGAGGTCGCCGAGCGAGCCGCCGACGAGGATCAGCGAGCCGAGCGTCAGCAGATAGGCGTTGCTGACCCACTGCTGGCCCGCCAGGCCACCGCCGAGTGCGCGCTGGATCGTCGGCAGCGCGACGTTCACGACCGTGCCGTCGACCAGTGCGATGCCCGAGCCCATGATGCAGGCGACGAGCGTCAGGCGCTTGATCGCTTGCGTCCGTGGCTCCCCGCTCCCGGTGGGGCCGCTCGGCCCCTGCGTGCGCTCGGACATGCCACTCAGAATGTATCTGCCTGCATAGGACGCGACCTGCGGGCGCGCTACCTCAGTCCTTGCGGGCGCCAGACCACAAACGTCACGCCGACCTCCGACGGGTCGGCGTGCGCGCTGCCCGCAAGCCCGCCGCAGTCACGCGGCGGGGATGATCCTCCGCGTCGAGAGGTCGATCGTGACGGTATCGCGCACGCCGGTCTCGCCATGGGTCGCCTTGAACGCCGCCGTGAGCGTGGAGGGCTGGCTCGACATATCCACCGTGAGCGTGAGGTACCCGTACTCCATGATCGGCTCCACTACCGAGGCGTACCCTTCCGGAAGGGTCGCTTTCGAGGCGCCGGACTTGGGCCTGGTCAGCCCGTGACCGCCGCTACCCGACACGATGTAAGGGACCTCGGCGCCATTCACGGTACGGGTGTAACGCTGGTAGAGGTGGGCATGCCCGGAGAGCACCGCGTCCGGATGCAGGCCTGCCTGTAGACAGGCCTTGTCGATGTCTTCCGTGAGTCCCCTGATGCCGCCGTGCTTGGCGTCCACGGAGAGCGGTGGATGGTGGCAGGCAAGAACCACCGCGCGTTCACCTGCTTCGCGTTGTGGCTTTAGACGCGTGAGCTCTTCGGTCAGGAACTGCAACTGCACATCGGTGATCGGATATCTCCCTCCCTCGGAGGAGATCACGCCGGGTCCCTCCAGGACGTTTGAGTACAGGCCGATGATCGACACGAACGGCGCGTCGAGCGTGAAGTAGACCCCCGGCTGGATCATCGTGCTGCGCACCAGACCCCCCGAGTCCGGCGAGGGCCCTGGGATGGCGGCACAGAAATTGCGCAGGAACGCGAACAGGGTCGCCTGATTTTCCTCGGGGAATCCATCGTGATTGCCCGGTATCGCGAAGATCGGCGCGTCGTAGCCGCGGAAGGGCTCGTAGAACTGGTCGTAGTAGTACTGCGGCTCGCCGAAGTTGTAGACGACGTCCCCGAGATGGAAGAGAAACGCAGGCGCATCCCCGGCTGCGGCGGTCTTTAGATCATCGGTCATCGCGTCGGCCACGCTCGCCTCGTCCTTGACGTAGGACGTCGCGGACGGTCCTGTATCGCCGACCGCGTGGAAGGAGATGCGCCGCGCCGCGCGCAGCGGAGCGAGTGGGGCTTCGCCGAGGACCTGCACGAGATCCAGACGCGGTGGGCTTACCCGTGGCGCGGGGATCTGCTGTAGCTGTTCGCGATGTTCTTCGTAGTAGGGCGACTTGTAGTACTGCTTGCTCGTGTTGTCGACCTGGAACGCAGCCTCGTCCCCTCCCGGATGTGGATCGGCGAACAACTGCCCTTGCGGCCCCACGAGATTCGAGTTGAGGCCCGGTATCGACGGTGTCATCGACGAGCCTTCCAGCGCCTGTAGGAGCCGTGCGCCGTCGGGCCGTCCCCAGCCGGTGCAGGCATCCCAACCCGGGCGGGCGGGGTAGTTCCCGTTGTCGCCTTTAACGATGTCCACGAGAGTGTCCTTCAGGTGCGCATAGAGCTGGGGATTGCAGAAGCCCAGGCGCGACGGGGTGAGCTGGTTGAGCAACGTGATCAGCGCCGCCCACAGGGGAGCAGCGGCGCTCGTGCCGCCGACTCCTCCCGGCTGGCCGTCGGGGCCGAGCACCCACAGCGGGGTCTCGGGGTCGGCCAGCGCGGCGACGTCGGGCACTCCCCGGCCGGTTTGGCCGCTGCCGTCGGCGTTGGGCGGCACATTGGCGTTGGCCTGCCATTCCGGTACTGGAAATAGTCGACTGACTCCCCCACCGCTCGCGCCCTCGCCGGCGGCGAGATCGTTCCAGACCTGCTCGGAGGAGATCGTCGATGTCGCCGGGTCGGCCTCCAGGCGGGTTCCGCCACAGCCGAGGACCCAGGGGCTGGACGCCGGGAAGTCGACGTGGTCGGTCGTGGCGTTGGGCTCGTCGCCGGAGCCGCTGTCACCCGAGGCGCAGCAGATCGTGATTCCCTGCGTGGCCGCCTGTTCGAAGGCGTCGTTGATCAGCTGGATCGCCTGCGCCGTCCAGAGTCCGTTCGCTTCGTCGTCCTCGGGGTTGCCGTATGAGATGGAGATCACCCCGGGCTTGTTCGTCACGTCGCTCACAGCTGCCTTGATCGCGTTGACCCAGCCCTCCTCGGTGAACTCGGTGAAGTACACCGCGACGCTCGCTCCCGTGACCACGGCGCCCACGGTGCAGAGGTCGAGCAACACCTCGCCGGTGGAGTCGTTGGGGTCGCTTCCGTCCCCTGGCTGGTTGCCGGGGCCCTGGACGACCACGTCGGTGATCGTCGGTGCGGACTGGCCGAGGACGTTGGTGAAGTAACCGTCGAGCGCTGCTCCGTCATAGCCGCCCGGAGCCGACACCCCAGTGCTCATCACTGCGCCGTTGAAGGCAAACACCGCGATGCACTGCCCCGCGCCATCGCCGGCAGGGAAGTCGAACAGCTTGGCCAGCGTCGGTGGCGTGTATGTGTTCGGGGGCAGTTCCGCCGCCCGCGGCGCCGCGCGAGGGCGGCGGGATTTGCGCGGCCGGGAGCGGATCATCTTGCGGTTGTCCAAACCCAGCACCCCCTCGACCACGCCCGCCAGCGCAGCCGGGAGCTGAAGGTCCCCGTCGTGGCTGCGATAGGTGCCCGCCGGGTGCTCGTAGTGGCGCAAGACGACACCGAAGGCCTCGTCGATCGCCTTGACGGAGCCGGCGACCCGCACGAGGCGCTTTGCGATGCTCTCCTCCACGACCTCGAGATCGTGCTTGCGCGCGAATGCCCCAATCACATCGAGATCGGCCTGAGCGGCCCCAAAGACCGTGGCGGCCTCCTCAGGGCGCAGATATGAGCGGGCCGCAGGCGCGAGGCGACCCAGCTCTCTCGCTACAGGCGGATGCTCACCGCGCGGATCGCGCCGGACATAGACGGTTACGGTCAACCGCTCATGCGGGTCTACCGGCGCGATGGGTTTGGTCGTCGGCCGGCTGCTGCCAGGCAGCCGAAAGCGCGTATCGGGCATCTGAGCTCCTTTGGTAGCGAAAGCCTCGTCCTGACGCCACAAGCCCGAAGCCGCATCCTCCTCGGCCGTGGCTGACCTGAAACCATACAGAAAACTAGATACTAAATTTGTTCCTTCTGTAAAGATTCTGGACTGGGAGGTCCCCGCGCTTCGAACGAGCGCGATGGCTTGGCTCGACGCGCCTCGTGTCCCGGGCAAGTGCAAGCATTAGCCGATGCTCGAAAGCAGCCTCTCACTGCCAGCGCGCCGGCGCCAATGAGCGCGCCAGGCGGTCAAGATGGGGGCGCCTGGGCTGTGCTGAGCGCCTCCGAGCTCTCGGAAGTCGCCGCGTTTGGCACTGAGCAGCCAGCGACTGCCGGGCAGCTGCTCTTCCAGGCCGGAGAGGCGTCCTACGACCTGTTCGTCGTGCTCGAGGGCGAGGCCGAGGTCGTTCGACCCGATGGCACCGACTCGGTCCTAATCGCCACGTATGGGCCAGGTGGCTTTGTGGGCGAGCTGAACCTGCTGACCGGCCAGCGCCGAACGCTGAACTGCCGTGTAACCCGGGCGGGCCGGGTGCTGGTGATCCCAGAGGCAGAATTCCGTCGTCTGATGAGCGGCCGGCCGGCCCTCGCGGAAACCATCTTCAGCGCGCTCCTTGCACGGCGTGAGATCCTGCGATCGGGAGAGGGCGCCCGGGCTATCCGGATCGTCGGCTCGAGGTACTCGCCCGCGGCGATGAGCTTGCGCGCATTCGCCGAGCACTCCCACCTCGCGCACACCTGGATCGATGTAGAGGACGCCGAGACGCTGGACGTCCTGCTCGCGAGCATGGGATTGGCCCCACAGGACATTCCCGCAGTGATCACGGCCACGGAGATCCTGCGTCGTCCCTCGGTCGCGGCATTCGCGGAGCACCTGGGGCTGACCTTCCGCCCTACACCCGGGTACATCTTTGACCTGGTAGTCGTCGGCAGCGGCCCGGCCGGCCTCGCCGCCGCGGTCTACGGTGCATCGGAGGGCCTGCGTACAGTCTCCCTGGACGCGGTGGCCATCGGTGGCCAGGCCGGCATGAGCTCGCGGATCGAGAACTACGCGGGATTCCCGAACGGCATCTCAGGCGAAGACCTCACTGGCAGAGCCGCCGTCCAAGCGATGCGACTCGGAGCCCGCTTGAACGCCCCCTGTGAAGTGGCGGGCCTGCGGACCGAGTCGGGCTTCCACGTGATCGTGCTCGCCGACGGCAGCGAGATCCCCACCCGGGCGGTCATCGTGGCTTCCGGAGCACGCTATCAGCGGTTGGCCGTGAAGGATCTAGATCGCTTCGAGGGCGCCGGCGTCTACTACGCGGCAACCGATCTCGAGGCACGCGTCTGCAACGGCACGTCCGTCATGGTGATCGGGGGCGGGAACTCCGCGGGACAGGCCGCTCTCTACCTGGCCCAGCACAACTGCGGCGTCACGATCGCGATCAGGCGCGGGGACCTCGCCCAGAGCATGTCGCACTACCTGATCGAGCGGATCGAGGCCGATCCCAAAATCGATCTCCTCACCGGAGTCGAAGTCCAAAGCCTGGCTGGTGAGACCCGGCTCGAGCAGGTAACGCTCGAACACATCACGACGGGGCACCAGCAGACCGCTCTCTACGCGGGCCTGTTCTGCTTCATCGGTGCACGCCCTGCGACCGCCTGGCTGCAGGACTGCGTGACGCTCGACCGCGACGGATTCGTTCTCACCGATCGCCAGCTGCCGGCGGGGCTCAGCGCAGGCACATCGGGGGCGCTTCCGTTCGAGACATCCATACCCGGCGTATTCGCCGCGGGCGACGTCCGTCACGGCTCGATGAAGCGAGTCGCCGCAGCCGTGGGTGAGGGATCGAGTGCGGTGCGCTCAGTCCACGAGCGTCTCGCCAGCGAGAGCTAGCCGGTCTCCACTTGGGAAGCTCGGGGCGGATAGGCATTTCTTCCCTGCAAATCGGCATGTTCCCGTGGGAGCTCCGCGCCCGTGGCCGCACCGGGACTGCAAATCCCGCCGACTCTGGGCGCCGCTGAGCGCCTGGCCCAGCGTTGCGAGCTATATGAAGCGCCTTGATGTCGGACATGCTGGCGACTCCTCCTCTCACTCGTCGTCCTCCAAGAACTGGAGTCCTCGCCACTCCCACTGCCCATCCACAGGATATGCGCGCTAGGAGGATCCAAGCCTGATCGCAGCCTGGAGTTGGAAGATCGCCGCGAGGCCCCCACTTATTCACCCTTGACTGCTTCGTCATTCAAACGACTGGTATGAAGCGTTTCCGTACCCGCCTTCTTCTTTCCGGCACGTCAATCTGAACGCCCACGCTTGCTTGCAGCCCTTCGAGCTTGCCGCGTCTCCGTCCACCAAGGGTCGCGTCCGCTGAGAATGAGTGCAATCGTGAGCACGCCGACGGCAACCACGAACACGCCGCATACCACTGGCACAATGCTTCCATCTCCACTGATAAGGATAACTGTAACAAATACAGTAAGGACGGTCCAAACGGACAGCTTGAGGCCTTTTCGCTTGACACCCATCAGCCGCCACACGCTCCAAAGATTGCGTACCCTATCCATCGCGGCACAGAGAACTCTGGTCCCGCGAGGGTCGTTGCAGTGCTGATACCACAGCAGACACTGCCACTGGGCACAACCCTGTAATGATAGTAATGCACCTTGTGCGTGCCCTCCCCGCCCCGCGTAGGACGAGCGCACGGTCCTTCGAATCCTGCTTTACAAAGCGGCACAGCCGAGCCGAGCGTAGTCGCCTCTTCACCCTGGCCTGCTTCGTCATCCAGCGACTGCACCAGGATGGTCGGTTCTACATGTGTTTCTCTATGCCTCAAGCCGGCGCCCTGGAGGTCTGAGATGTATACGTATTCGTCTTCTTCTTCCCCCCATTCTTCAAATTCTTCCAATATTCTTCCCAACCTGTATGCGGGCCAGCTGCGGCAGCTGCCGCTGCGGCAGCGAGTGCAGCGATTTCTGCTCCGCGTCTTTCCTCGGCTTCCATTGCTTCCTGTCGTATTTCTGCCTTTCTCGCGTCCGCTACTGCTTGGCCTTCTCGGGCCACGGTTGCTAGGCTGGCGGTTGACGCTGTGTTGGTGTAGGCGCCGGTTGGGTCGGTGCTGTTGACGGGGGTCCCCGAATGTGTAGCTGTAGGCGTTGGCGGAACCGCCGCTGATGGGGTCGGGTTGGAGGAAGCGCCCGAGTTGGGGACGTAGGATCGAGCGCCCATTGTGATGGCACCGGAGGGTAGTTCGGTGGGGAGCTCGATCGCACCGAGCCATGATTATTTAGCTGGTGCGTTGACTGTGGGCACCCCGAACTCGCTGGTGTCGGCTTTAGCGGCGAGTTCGGTCGCTGTTTCTGATAGGTAGGCTTTGGCGATGACGTCGCCGTGGAGGTTGGTCAGCTCGAGTTCTGGGGTTTCGCCGTTGCTTTGGATGTTGATGCCGGGAATGTTGCGTGACCATTCGCCAGAGGTTGGGGTACTGGTCCACGACGGGCTGTTGCTTATGCCAGAGCCGTCTCACACGCAGACCGAGCAATCGCTTTCCAAGCGTCTGGCCGTTGGTTAGCGCCATCACGACTGGAAAGTAGAGTGCGAGCTCGGCCACGCCGATCAGCCACTCCCACAGCGCACTCACATTGTCGGCGAGCCCGCATAGCGATAGCCAACAGCTGAGCGAACAACCGCACCCCACGAGGAGAACCGGAACGGCATCGATAATGGTGGCCACAACTCGGCGTGTCCAGTGCCCGCTAGCGTGCGTCTCCACCGAGGGCCTGAACGCCTGGATACGGTTGTGTAGCGGTGGGTCGTGGCGCTGCTCATTCCGAGTTCGTCGGCGATCTCGGCGGGCTTCAACACCGGCCGAGTGGGCGTGAAGCAGCGAAGAACTGCAAGGCCACGTGCAAGCGACTGAAAAAGGCGCGCATCGCGCGGGCCCAGCGCCTGCTCTGTTTCGACTTGAGCTGACTGGCTCCTGTGTGTCGGTTGCATGACGCAGTTGTGCCCCGGTCAACAGGGACGCTAAGTGGTCGGCACCCAGGCAGAAAGGGTTGGCCCGGATGCCGACCTGTCGGCGCTATGTGGGAAATCAGCGCCGACGATTTGTGAAGGTACTGTTGCTGTTGCACTGTTTCCCTTCCGCATCTTCGTCACTTCATCATTGTCGATCGTCTACTGCGCGTTGTGGTGCGCGCTCGCCACCGGGTAGTAGGCCATTGACGGACGGGCGCTCTGGTCCACCACGTCACTGCGCCTCCTCTGCCCACCGAAGCGCGAGGCGGTACCGGCGGGTGTGGTGGCTCTGCTCAAGCACGCCGAGAATGACCCATGCCTTCAGATACCGCAGCGTGGTACTTGGTCTCATGCCGATCTCGTTCGCGAGAGGCCTGACCCCGTGCTCGGCGCCCCCGGCGAACGCGCTCAGGACCAGCACGCTGTAAACCGTGGATCGAGACACGCTGCAATCGATGCCGGCTAAAGCCGTGGGTGGGTCAATTCCGACCAGCGCCAGCAACAGACGGACCATCCCGGCTGGAGCATCGGGCGGCCCTTGCAGATCGGTCGGCTCGGCGCGGACGAGCGATAGCGAGCCTTGCGCCCGGTCGGTATCCATCTTCTCCTCGCTCATAAGCGGCACAGCCGTCTACGGCAATGGCGCGTGGGCGAGCCGGACTCCGCTGGCCAGTTCGGCGGGGATTTCGGCTCGCCCCAGGACAATTGTTTGGCCACCTCTCGAGGAGGCATCCGGGCACCCGTAGGGAACGGCCTGCCCGTGCGCCGGGAACGCTCTAGCTGCAGAGCGACGCCAACCTCTCCTCCGTCCGCCAGCCAACTTGAATCCTGTCGCGCCATCGGACGCCCATAATGACGGAATTTTGGTGGAGCTATCCAACCTTTTTTCCTAAATGAAAGATCGCTAATTTAGGAAAGATGCCGCGCGGCCGCATGGGCAACCGAGGATGGCCCCTCGGCTGGGAAGGCTGTTGGCGTTGCTGTGCCACAGCTGTGTTCACCATAACCTAGCGCCGGCCTGTGAGTCGCCTGTGGAGCCTGACGCGCGAGCCGTGACTGGGCGTAACGATTACGCTCCGCCATCGCGCAGGCTCGACCGCCCTCCCGACAGGCTCGATAGCCATGCTGGAAAAAACACTGCGAAGAACGACGCTCATCTCCAGCATGGCGAGATGATGCCCTGGGCAGCGCTTGCGTCCTCCGCCCCACGGTAGCCACAATTCGCTTCTCGGCGATGCCTCAATGAAGCGCTCCGGCCGGAACATGTGTGGTTCTGGGTAAAGCTCCGGGTCGTGATGCATAAGGTGAATGCAGCCAAGAAGTTGGGCTGGTGGCTGATAAAGTGTCCCCGCGACTTCAATCGGTACTCGTACAATGCGCGGGATTGTGAACAAGAAGACGGGCCGATGGCGTAGCGTCTCGTGTATGACAGCGGTGAGATATAGCTCCTCGCCATCGTCTAGCTCGTCAACTAGCCGCCTCATGGCATGCTTGTCGTGGGCGAGTAGCTGAAACGCCCAGGCCAGCGCGGAAGCCGTCGTCTCGTGACCCGCGAGAATGACGGACATAAGGCTGCTTTGAAGTCGCCTGGTGTCACCGTTATTAGAGTCGCGTTCCTCAAGCAGCATGGCTAGCAGACTGCCGTGTTGCGCGCAGGCACGCGCGTTGTCCTCGATCAGGCTCGTTATGAGGTTATCCACACGCGTTCGGTTGGCAAGGAAGCGTCCCCAGATGCCTCGCCATGCGGGAAGACCTCTAAGCTGAGGCTCCTGTAGGGCGAGACTTCCTGCGACCGAAAACATAGCAATGAGCCTCGTGTGCAGCTCCCTTAGGTGCTCGTCTTCACTTCCAAAGATCGAGTGTAGAATCACTCTCAATGTCAACGATCGTAGATAAGGGTTAATCGCGACAACGGTATCTTGTGGCCATGTGGCGATCTCGCGCATTACTATTTCCCGCACCGTTTCAGCGTGCTCGTAAACGAGTCGATGGTGAAACGCCGGCAGGATCGCCCGTCGGCCGCTCAGATGCTCGTCTTCCTCTGCGAGCATGAAGGATTCTTCTCCGACCAGGGGGGCTATCGCGATTCCGCCTGCACCTGGGTGAAGAACGTCAGCCGGAGCCCTGACGATCGCCTTGATATCTGCGGGCTCTGACATGAACACCAGCGGCGGCATCCTCACCGGGGTGATAGTGAATGTGCTTCCGTACCGACGCCTGCACCACTCCAGATAGGCATGCGGATGACGCCAGAACGCCAAGGTTTGGATCGTTGAGGGCAGCGGGGCACTCGGCGGCAGGACACGGCCGGTACCGCCGCCGGCGAGGCCGTCGAAGTGGTTCAGTGGGCTCATGCCGTCTGCTCTGATCCCTACGCCGCGCGCTGGTTGTAGAAAATGCGCCAGGCCCGCAGGACCGGCACTAGTAGCCGCGTCAGGGGTTTTCCCGTCAACGCCAAGTTGATGGTCACCGGCCGTCTCTCTGGCGTGCGAACACTGTCCTTGGACAGATACATCGCGATCATGCAGCTGGCGATCACGACATGACGAGGGCCATCGCGCAACGATGCCGCCTCGTCAAGTGAGCGCCGGATGATCTCGGCCAGGCGCCGTGCGGCTACGTCCGCGTCGGGGTAATGAGCGATGTAGCTGTGCGCCCCGCTCGCCGTGTCCACCTCCGTGTCCCCATAGCTGTCTAGCATCGTGCCCGCGAGCGACACCCACGGTAGGTATGCGGCATAGGTAGCTTTGGCATCTCGTGCGCGGCGTCCTGGGTCGGCGGCGAAGGCGAGAAGCGCAAGGATGGTCAGCCACGCACTCGCGCCGCCGGTCCACTCAAACCAGGTGAGCTCGCTGTGGCTAGGAGAGTGCGTCGCTGCCCAAGCCATCAGCAGTACGTCGCGTTGCGTAGGGTCCGGCTCGTGGTTGAGTGCGAGCACCTGCGCTAGACGCGCGGCGTGGGTAGCCAGCGGCCAGACTGCACCATAGGAAGGGAGTCGAAGGCACCCCTGGCGGCAGGCGTCGACCAGCGCGCTAAGGTAGCCGCCGTCCTCTGACCACGGATGGAGGCGGTAGTAGCCAGAGACATGCAGCCGTGGATCAAGCGCCTCGGTCAGAGCGCGGTGGAGTAGCAGTCCATTCGCAATCCCTATGTGAGCGCCGCGCTCGCTGGTGCAGTCCAGAAAGTCGGCGAGGATCTCGTACGCGACGAGGAGTCGTAGGAGGTCGCGCGAGCGGACGCGCGGCAAAGTCCAGAACAACGCGGCGCCGTCGATGTTGGCGCGCTTGCCGTGGATAGCCTGCAGCGCGTCGCAGCGGAGTGCATCGTCAGGAATGGCCATCGCACGTGCCCGCCAGCGGTCGACTTCCCGGGATACGCTTTTCAGGCCCCAGCCAAGATCCCGGATCGTTGCGCGAGCCAGCGCTGCTAGCACCCGGTGCCAGGGAATCGCTCGATGATGGCGGGGGCTAGGCGGGTGTAACGACGGTTGCGCGGACGCGAGCCGCGAGATAGCCGGGCACAGCCACGATCGCAAGCGCGGCGAAGCTGACAACAGCAACGCTCGTAAGTGCGATGAAAGGGCCAACACCTACTACCAAAGGAAAGCCTGTGACCGTCGTCAGGGCGTGCGAAAGAAGCAGTTGGCCATAGAGCCCGAAGACCGCGCCGATCGAGCAGCCGGCGAGAAGTAGGACCCCGCTCTCGAAGAACAGTGCCCGCCAGAGCAGTCCGCGCGTGAAACCCTGCCGCTTGACGTAGGCGATCCGGTCTCTGCGCTGCCAGATCATCGAGGCCATGACCCCTGACATCGCAAGGATCGCGGCGAGCAGGACGAGAGTCGCTATTTGCGTTAGCCGCGCAAGGCCCTGACGGGTGATTGTCTTCCACTGGCTCTCGCGCTCGCCGGCTGTCTGCACAGCCAGGCCCGACTTTGGTCCGAGAGCTCGGATCACTTGGATTCGTGCTGCTGCCGGGGAGGCTCCAGGTGCGAGGTCGATGTTGAGGGCACTCGCCGCTCGCGAGCCCCACGCCCGAGCATAGTCTTCGGCGTTGATAACAACGGCTCCCGGAGGCCATCCGCCGTTCGTGCTCAGTCCCGCCAGCCGAAACGTCGCGGGAACGGGCGAGGGAAGCGTGAACGAGTCGCCGATACGAAGGTGTAGTTCCCGGGCGATGGCTTCGGAAACCACTGCCCATCCGTGGCCGCGCAACCGCGCGTTCGTCTTGTTGGTGTTTCCGACTGTGAGCTGGCCGGGTGGTAGGGGCGCCGCCGAGGTGCGAGGTGGGGCTATCACCCACACGCGCCGGTCCCCGAGGTTCAGGAAGCTCCCTCGGTAGACAGCCACCCTGCGCAAGTCAGGAAGTCGGGCTAGCTTCGACGCGACGGATGTTGGAAACGCGGTCGTCCCCAGCGTGTTATCGATTCCCGAGGGCGACACCCAAAGGGCACTCGTGTGGTTCCATTCGTAGGCCGTGCGGTCCAGCCCGTCTTGTAGGTTCCGCTGCGCTCCGGTGATCGCGACGCTACCGAAGACAGCGATCGCTCCGGTCGCGGCGACAGCCAGCGAGCGCACCCGTGTCAGTGGGTCTTGCAGCTCGGTGACCGCAAGGACGGTGGAGGACGCATGTAGTAGACGTTGGAAGTGATCAAAGGCAGCGACGATGCCGTTGAAAAGGAACGGCAACAGAGCAAGCAGTGCGACGATCAGCGTAAAGCTGCCCACAGCGGCCGCCTGCGGCCGGAATACGAGAATGAGCGTCGTGATCGTTAGACATAGTGCGCCGGCGATGACCCGAAACAGGCTCCAGCCGTGGGGGGCGCGCTCGAGTGCGATCGGGGACCGTAGGGGACGGGCGAGAATGTCTCGCAGTGGTGCGAGCACCCCAACGAATGCCGCGAGCATTCCGGCGCCTGTCGCCTCGAGAACGGTCGACCAGTCAACAATCCGTTGCGAACCGATCGGGAAGGCGAACGCCAGGTAGCCGGGCTGTACGTGGAACAACTCGATCGACAGGAGCTCGCCGATCAGCAACCCCATTACACACGCCAGCACTCCGATGACCAGCGCGTCGAACATCAGTGCTTGGATGGTCATTAGGCGGGTGGTGCCCCGGCGGCGCATAGCCTCGATCATCCGGCGACGCTCCGGCACCGTCAGGAGCATCGCGTTGAACGCAAATAGGAATCCGACGACCGCACTGATTACCGAGAACAAGCCCTCGCTCTGCTGGGCGGGACCAGATGCGACGGCGAACGATGTTGCGTCAAAGTCAGCGGGCTCGAGGTTCAAATGATAGGTGGCCGCGACTCTCCTGAGCCCTGCTTGGACCTCGGCCTCTCGCCCAGGCCGCGCGCGCACAAAGACCCGAGTTACCCGTCCGATCATGCCTGCTATCTGCTGGGCGTAAGAGACGGGTGCCAGCGCGACCTGGCTGTGAACGAGCCCACTGACATCCCCTTCCTGCAACGTAGCTCCAAGCAGGGTTTCCACGACACTCGCGCCGATCTGAACCGTGATCGGCTGCAGCGCGCCGGCACCGATTGACGCGGCGAGGGGTGCAGGGAGCGCGATTGCCCGCTGGTGTGCGAGCTGTTTCGCGCTGAAGTGTCGCAATAGCGGCCCGCCGGCGTGTGCGAATCGTGGGTCCGCTCCGATCAGGTCGACGGATGCCTCGCCTGCGGGCCCCCTCACGGTCGCCTGTTGCTCAAGCAGCGGCAGTGCCGCATGGACACCCGGTAGCGCCTGTACTTGGGTCACAACCCGTTCGGAGAAGCCCTCCGCGCCGCGCGCGTCGAGCTGGTACTGCGTCCCTCCGACTAGCTGCTTAGTGAGCTGTCGTACCGAGCCATCGAGGCTCGTGCTGGCGACCTGGGAGGCGAACAGCAGTGCCACGCCGATGGCGATCCCGAGGACCGCGAATAGCTCTTGGATGACCACGACTCGCTCATGTAGCCGCGCACGGTAGATGAACAGGATCTCGCTGAAGGACAGCATAGGGATCAAGGCTCTGCTAGCGCGGCGCCGGCGTGCATGTAAACCTCATCGGGGTTGTATTCCCGCAGTTTCCCGTCCCGGAGTTCGTGGACGCGATCGGCGAACGCGACCGCGTGTGGATCGTGGGTTGCGAGGAGCACGGTCATTTGGCGGTCGCGGCAGAGGTCCCGCAGTAGCCGGAGGACTTCTAGACTGCGGAGCGTGTCGAGGCTGCCGGTGGGCTCGTCGGCAAGCACCAACTGAGGCTCGGTCGAAAGGGCCTGTGCTATTAGTACGCGCTGGCGCTCGCCCATCGAGAGCTTGTTCGTAGGGTGCTTTATCCGCTCACCGAGTCCGAGTTGGCGTAGTAGCGGTTCGATAAGGCGCGTCGCGTCGGCGGGGTTCGTTCGCACGAGCTTCAGGGCGGCGTTCTCGCGTGCGAGGGCACCCGGCATCAGATCGCCTGGCTGCCCGACGATGCCGAGTTCTCGCGACAGGTAGTCGGCGTGCTCCTTTTCGGAGAGCATGTTGACATCGCGGCCGTTGACGATGACCGTCCCCTGGTCGGGTGTCTGCAGTCCCGCTATGAGGTCTAGTAGTGTGGACTTGCCGGAGCCGCTCGGGCCATACAGCGCGACGAACTCGCCGGCCGCGATTGAGAGCGCCACGCCGTCAACCGCGCGGATCGGCTCGCCATCCCCGATCTGGTAGTGCTTCACGAGGTCACATATCCGCAGCATTCAGCCCTTGCCGGACGATACGCGTGGCCTCTCGATGTTCTTGTGGATTGGGATGATGTCTTGCTCGGTGAGGTCGGCCATAAGTTTGACCTTCCCGCCGTGGAGCTGCCACACGCGATCAGACGGCAACGCCGCTGCATGGTCCGAACAGGCCATCAGCACCCCGCACCCGAAGTCATCCGCGAAGCCCCGCAGAAGTTCCATCGCCGCCTGCTTTTGGCCGAACCCCAGCCCGTCGATCACGTCGTCGACCAGCAACACTCTCGGCCTGGCGACGATCGCCTGCGCGAACTCCACTTGCACCTGCTGCCAATTCGAGAGCTCCCGCCACCGCAGCTCCGCACAATCCGCGACCTCGAGCGCCTTGAGCACCGCCGCAACTCGCCGCCGACGCTCCCGCCACCGAAGCCACCGGCCCATCACCAGCGGCAACCCAACATAGTCCCTGACACGCACCCGCATCTCCGGTCCGTCCCGCGCCGCCAACCCAATCTCCGAGCGCAAAACACGCGAAAGCTGCCGATCCTTCAGCCCCGCCAGCTCAAGCTCACCAAGCCGAACAGACCCCTCGTCCACCGGCAACGTCCCAGCCGCAACACGCAACAACGTCGTCTTACCCTGAGCACGCCCACCGACTACCGCGACGATCTCCCCCGCCCCGACCGTCAGCGACACGTCCTCCAGCACCGACAGCCAATCACGGCCACGATCAAAGCCCTTGCACACACCAGCCAACGTCAAAACCACATCACCCATCACGAACCAGCCTCCCGCTCAGAGTCGGCGGCGATTTCCCCGGCGAGCTCGGCGAGGCCATCCGCGATTCCTTGGTAGCGCTCTGCTCGGGAGGACCAGTGCAACGGGTCGGCGTAGAGCAAGACCTCCCGCATCTCGCGCTCGTAGTCCCTTAGCCTCCTCCGGGCTCGACGCTTGCTGAGCCGTCTGAGCCGTCGTGCGGACTCCTGGTACAGATCGGTTGCTACGGCGACTTCTTTGCGGGCCATCTCGATCAGTCGCGGCAAATCCTCTAGCTGACAAAGCTCGATCTTTCCGTACAGTGCGTCGCGGAGCACGGGCGTCGCGCCCGGCTGCTCGAACATCCACGATCGGAAGACCTCGACTCCCTCCGGGGTGGCTTCGTAGCGAGCCTTTTTGCGATCGCCCCCGGGAGCCTGGTAGGTACAGCAAACGAGAGGGGGGTCGGCCATCGCGAACCGTGGCAGCGTGTTGTGGGCGGTGGATGATGCGAACCGTGCCCTTGTGAAGCGTTTGTCTAGGGCCTGAGCGATGTGCGTGACCGTCTCGTCTGGCTCCTCGATGACGAGGCCCAAGACAGCCATGCTGCCGGGTAGCTCAGCAGGGTTCATGCGAGACATTTCTCCCGGAAACGCTAGCCTAAAATACCCTCTAAGCCTATGCTGGGGGACCGAACCATTCGGGTGTGTCAACAGTAGACATTTTGTCTAGCTGCCGGCAAAGAGCTTTTCAGGTATGTCGGTCCTTAGTCGGAAACAATCGCGTCGAACCCAGGGCACCGCGAGGCGGGTGGTTTCGGCGGCGCTCAGAGGATGAGCTTCTTTGACGAGCGTCGCAGACGCGGACGGCGGGATACTGGAGTGCTCGTGGCGACGGCTTCGGCTCCTTTGCCGGCCACCGACGACGGCACCCGGAACATGCGGGCCTTGGTCGAGTCCATGCCGGTCGAGGGCGACGGGAGGCAGGATGATTACCCGGCTGCTTCGTCGTAACGCGTCGACCTGTGGATTGGGATGATGTCTTGCTCGGTGAGGTCGGCCATAAGTTTGACCTTCCCGCCGTGGAGCTGCCACACGCGATCAGACGGCAACGCCGCTGCATGGTCCGAACAGGCCATCAGCACCCCGCACCCGAAGTCATCCGCGAAGCCCCGCAGAAGTTCCATCGCCGCCTGCTTTTGGCCGAACCCCAGCCCGTCGATCACGTCGTCGACCAGCAACACTCTCGGCCTGGCGACGATCGCCTGCGCGAACTCCACTTGCACCTGCTGCCAATTCGAGAGCTCCCGCCACCGCAGCTCCGCACAATCCGCGACCTCGAGCGCCTTGAGCACCGCCGCAACTCGCCGCCGACGCTCCCGCCACCGAAGCCACCGGCCCATCACCAGCGGCAACCCAACATAGTCCCTGACACGCACCCGCATCTCCGGTCCGTCCCGCGCCGCCAACCCAATCTCCGAGCGCAAAACACGCGAAAGCTGCCGATCCTTCAGCCCCGCCAGCTCAAGCTCACCAAGCCGAACAGACCCCTCGTCCACCGGCAACGTCCCAGCCGCAACACGCAACAACGTCGTCTTACCCTGAGCACGCCCACCGACTACCGCGACGATCTCCCCCGCCCCGACCGTCAGCGACACGTCCTCCAGCACCGACAGCCAATCACGGCCACGATCAAAGCCCTTGCACACACCAGCCAACGTCAAAACCACATCACCCATCACGAACCAGCCTCCGCCTGGGTCAGCTACAGCGTAGTCGCATCCTTTGCTCGGAGGTTCGCAGCTCAGCCGTGTTGTGCATATGCGCGCAGGCCGCGACGAGCCCGTCGACCCGATCTACCAATACCGGGTCGCGGGTGCGCCGGGTGACGCCCGTGCGGCACATCAGGCGCCGTTGTGCGGGTGCGACTGGTTCGGTAGGGGGATCGCCTGGCTCCCCGGAGGACGGCGGCCGGCGCCGCACGCTTCCTGGGCGCGACGTAGTGCTCCCGGTCGCACGCTCGAACCCGAGAACGTCAAGCGCCCCTCTCGGCGGGTGGCACGTAGGTGGACGCCATGGCGGGCGAAGCAAGCAGTCACCGCGGCGAGATCACGCCGTAGTTCGGTCGGGGAAGGGACCTGCGAACGCACGGGCCGCGAGCTAGTGCTGGTTGCGGCACGACTGGCGGCCCCGCAGCTGGCCGCGGCGAGCGCCGCGATGACGATCAAGCAGAGCACCGCAGCCGGTTGCAGCCCCTGCGTGCGTGATCGTGCACAGGTGGCGGTCAGTCGCGTCGGGTCTCTCGGCTCGTTGGTCATCGGCCGGGCGCGGGCAGCGCGATCTCGAGCGTGTACGGCGGCCTCTCGCCGGGGGCGCGGCGGAGCGTCCCGCAGGCCGCGAACACACCGCCGTCGAGCGTGACATCAGCCCGCAGCGCCCATCGCGCGACTTCCGTCCGGTCGTCAATGTGACCGACCGTCTGTCCCGCCAGGGTGGCGAGGACGGGCGGAGTGGAGCCACGGGAGTGAGAGGGGACGTTAAGCTCGAGATCCAGCCGCATCTCCCTCACGCCCCTCGCTGCCGCGGCCGCTCGCTCAAGAGCCGGGAGCCCGGCCGAGTCGATCCGCACCGATACCGGCCGGCCATCGACCAGCCACGCGGCGCCCTCTGCCTCGGGCAGCGAGACTGCGGGTAGCGAGAGCACAAACGAGCTGTGCTGCCGCGCCGCACGCCGCAGGTCGCGACCGGCGCTCAGCAACGCTCTGGCGCGCCTAAACATCGCGGGGGCGCCGCTGTGGAGATTGGTGCGGCAGCCGGCCCGGAAGGCTTGAGGTGTCGGTCCCCGTCATCACCCTCGATGGTAGGAGACTTCTCGCCGACGCGCCGGGCTGGGCGCAACGGCCCTGCCCGACCGTGCGCTCAGCCACTCCGCCCCTCAGTAGTGCCTCCCCGGAGTTTGGTAGATCCCGGTGGGACAGGCATATCTGGTGTTGCCCCAGGTCGTCCAGCCGACGAAAGTGCATTGTTCGTAATGATAAGTCTCGGGGAAGTCGCCGATAAGTTTGATCTGGAAATACCATTCGGTGACGAGATAGACGTCAGGGTATCGCTTCGTTGAATTCCATTCTTTTTCCATCAGTTCGGCGATGTGATCGAACTGCTGAGCCCAGAACTCGAGGTACGCGCCGTACGTCTCGCCGGCGAGCGATGCCGCCTCGCCAAGGGCCGGCACCGCCGACAGGATCAGCCCGATGAGCTGCGCCTTCGTCGAGAGCGATTTCAGGGATTCCGCCAGTTCTTTGGCCACCGGCGGGGCGAGCAAGAAGTATTTGCGGGTCGGGTCTTCGGCGCCGGCCGCGATCGCGGCAATCAGGGCTTCTTCGGCTTCGCGGGCCTTCTGACGTTCGCGTTCGGCTTCGCGTGCCGGAGCGCCGACCCCGAGCATTTCACCGAGCGCGAGTGATTCCGCCGATAGGCCTGTCGTGTAGGGCGCGCCAGGCCCCGAGCCGCTCGGCATCGCTCCCGGTGGGACGGCCTGGATGTACTGCAGCGTTTTCGCAAGCTGTGGGACGAACGACATCCCGCCCTTGTCGAAGCTTCCCGATGAGAGTTCGGTCGGCACGTCGGCCGCGCCGAGCCAGCCGTAATGCGGCGCGGCTCCCGACAGCGGCACGCCGAACTCGGTCGTCTTGTCGGTCGTGAGGAGTTTGGTTTCCGTTTCGCTGATCGACGCGGTCCCAACCACGTCGCCGCTGAGGTCGTGAATCTGGATCACCGGGGAGGCGCCGTTCTTCTGCGTCGCGTCCAGGCCGCCGTCGAGGCCGGGAATGTTGCGCGTCCACGCTTCCCCCCCTTCGCCGATCCACGTGACGCCGGTGCCGCCGTCGGCGTAGTGAAAGATCTGCGTCCCTGACGATTTGCCGCTCGCGGTGGTTTCCCGCGCGCGGCCCAACGGGTCGTAGGTGTTGGTCAGTATGACGCCGCTCTGTTCCTGCGTATAAACCTGGCCGTCGACGTAGAAGGCGCTTTTGAGCGCATTGCCGCCGGCGTCGGCCGCGGGCAGTGTAGTGATGTCGGAGAACGGGTCGTATTCGACGCCCGCGTCGGTCAGGCGGTTGGCTGGATCGTAGGTGTGCGATTCTGAGCCCAGGCCGCCGGTGAGCGTGCTGCACACGCCTCCTTCTCCCGGTTCGTGGGTGATGGTCCACAGGCGGTTCGATTCGGCGTCGTATTCGTATTGGCGCGTCAGGCATTTTTCGCCGGTCGGCGTTTCCTGCGCTTCGACCAACCGCCCGTCTGGATCGTCGCGGTAGTTGTCGATCGCGAACGTCGTCGCTTGGTGGAGAGTTTCGCCGTGCGTACCCGGCACGATCGAGTCTTTGTAGAGGATGCAGCTGCAGTGGGAGGTCTTTTCGTATTCGACATTCGTCTGTTGCCCGGTCGCGCTGTACCCGGCGCGTTCGATCATCCCGTTTGGGTAGCTCTGCGACAGCATCTGCCCTTCGACATTGAAGGTCGCCGAGAACGACCCGGCCGCCGAGTCGACAAGCCCCGTCATGTAGCCTGTCGACGCTTCGTAGGTGTATTTCTGGGAGCCCTTGGCGTCGCTAACTTCCGTCGGCTGGTTGTCGACGTTGAATTTGTAGTTCGTGGTATTACCGTTGGCGTCAGTGTAGCTTTCGAGCAGCCCGAGGTTATTGAAGGTTTCCGTGTCGCTCACGGTTGTTTCGCCGACTTTTGTCGACTTCTTTTTCACCATCCCCTTGCTCGCGCTGTATTCGAGCGTGACCTTCGGCGTGGCCATGTCGGCGGTCGAGGTGACTTCGCTCGTCAGCTCCCGTCCGGCGGCGTCGTAGCCGATCGTCTTCGTTCTTATGATCGAGCCGTAGGTTTCAGTCACCGTCGCGATCGCATCGTAGTAGTTGTAAGTCGCTACCGACACTGGCAGGCTCGGGACGCCCGCGGTTTCAGGCTGTGCCGCCGGCTGCTGCTGGCAGAGCAGGCCGGCCCATTCGGGATGATTGCGACACGTGCTGACCGGCGAGGATGCGTCAGCCGTGTAGTAATACTCCTGCTCGGTACGCGCACCGTTAACCGCCGCGGCCACCTTCCATTCGGCGATTTCGGCACTATGCGCCGCCCAGTTAGTCACGTAAGCGATACCGGAGGGGCTGACGGCGATGCCACCCATATTCTCGAACTGGCCTTCTTTTTCGCCTTCGCTGCCAAACGACGTGAGGAACCCATTGGTGGTGCTGAACTGCTGCACGCGGTGATTGCCCGAGTCGATGACGTACACCGTCCCGTCGCTGTCGATGCTGATGCCGATCGGTTCCTTGAACTGTCCTTCACCGCTGCCTTTGGCACCGAACTGGCCGACGTATTTGCCTTCGGCAGTGTAGATCACGACACGGTTGTTCAGCGTGTCGGCGACGTAGATGTTGCCATTCGGGGCGACCGCTATGCCGCGCGGGGTGTTGAACTGGTATTCGCCAGTACCTTTGGTCCCGAACTCGCTGACGAATTTGCCTTCGGCCGTGTAAATCGCGATCCGGTGGTTGTGCGTGTCGGCGACGTAGACCTCGTTGTTGTGCGTGTCGTAGGCGACGCCTTCAGGGTCGGCGAACTGGCCTTCGCCGCTGCCTTTGCTACCGAAGCTCGACTGGTAGGTGCCACTTTCGGAGTAAACGCTGATGCGGTTGTTGCCGGAATCGGCGACGTAGGCCTTCCCGCTCGGACTGATCGCGATGCCGCTAGGGCTCTCAAGTTCGCCTGGGCCTTCGCCTTCCGTGCCGAAGCGCCGGATGAATTCCCCATGCGCACCGAGAACATCAACGCCGTATTTCCCGCTTGTGTCGGTGATCCACAGTTCGCCTTTGTTGCCCAACGTCACATTATTCGGCAACTCGAACTGGCCTTCTTTGGACCCGGCCGAGCCGATCGCCTCGTGATACCACGGTTTCTGCTGCGAAGCCGGCGAACTCGCTTCGATCATGTTGCCGCGTTCATCAAACCGGGTTGCCTCAGTCAGGTTAATGCCTTTGGGTTCGGTAGTGATTGTCGTCGGTTTGCGCAGTTCCCAGCCGCGGTCGCCCTGAGCGCCGTAGCCGTTGACCGTTTCCCGTTTTTCGACTTCTTCGCCGCTTTCGAGGATCGCTGCTGTGATCGTCTTTGTCACGAGGCTGTACTGCGCTTCTTCCGGCGCACCTTCGTTGTAGTAGAGATGCGTGACCGTGCGGACGCTGGTTTCGGTGCCGTTGGCCAGCCGGACCGGGTGCTGGGGCCCGAGCTCCATTTCAGCGCGGTTGCCTTCATCGCCGTAGGTCGTCTGCGTATCGAGCAGTTTCGAGACTTCGACCGATTTACTGCCAGCTTTCAGCGCCGTTTCCCTGTTCACGGCGCTGAGGGTGCGGGTGACCTCGCTGAAGCTGTTGAATTCAACCGTCGAGACGCCGCTCGCCGGGTTGGCTTTGTTGACCGAACGCCCCACGGAGTCGAGATAGTCGACCTGGGCGCGCGTGTAGTCTTTCGCTGGCCAGCCCATCGGCTCGACCGGGTCAAAGAACGCGGTCGCTTCGGCCGGCGCAGCTTTCTGGCCCCATTCGGCGACCTTGGCGGCAGTCATTTCGTGCGGAGCCCCGGTGCCCGACACGGGCACGCGGTAGTCAATCGTCCAGATCTCGTTTGAGCCAGCGACCGGTGGTTCCGGTGCTGGGTTGTTCGGGGTGCCGGTGGCCACGGCGGAGGTCGCCACAGTCGAGGCGACTACCGCGGCGTTGGCGTTCAGCGCGCTAACCTGGGCCACAAGCGTGTGGCCTTGGTCGCTGGTCGCCGGGTAGTAGCTCTGATTGACCGCACCGGGGATCGCAACGCATTCTTTGCCGGTGCTGTTGCAGTCCTCCCACTGGTAGTCATAGATCAGCGGACTGTGCGTCCAGGTCCCGTTCGACGACACGCTGATCTTTGTGCCGACAACGGGTTTGGTGCTCGACAAGGTCGGGACGGCGGTGTTAGTTGGCGGTTCGGTGCCACCGAGCGCCACGCTCGCGTTGGGACGGATCACCGACAGCACGCGGCCTCTGCCGCTGTCGCCCGCAAGCATGCCATAGTGGAAGAGCCACGGCTCCTCACCGGGTGGTGCCACCGAGGTGAGGTAGTGTTCTGAGTCATAACCGTAGGTGGTCTTCAGCGTCGGGCTGATCCGCGGGTCCCACTCGGCGCGCAGCAGACCGTGGTTATCCCAACTGTACGCTGCGACTGCCGTTTCCTGCATCGCTTTCGTTTCGGGATTCCAGGCGTCAAAGACGACTTCCTTGAGGCGATTTTTGTATTCGCCCCACTGGCTCTGGCTTTCCCCGGTCGCCGTCGTCGAAGAGCCGTAGACGAACTTGAGCAGCCTGCAGCCCTTTTCCGGCGTTGGCGAGCAGGTCGTGCTGGCTGGCGCCGGCCCAAGCTCAAGGGTGGGCTGGATCTCGGTCTTCCCTTCGGCGTTAACGATCGCGCGGTAGTTAAACGTCGTCGCGTCGGTAGTGGCGGGGCCTTCGGCTGCAACGGGCATCCAGGCCGAACGGACCCACAGCTCCATCCGGTTTCCGCCCTCGTCGTCGACGTACATCGTTCCGGTGGGGCCGAACGCGATCGCAAACGGATAGAGCAACTGGCCGGGACCACTGCCAGCTTCACCAAAGGTGTTGAGCGCCGTGAAGGTGGGGCTGAACTCATGGACGGTCGTGGCGCCAGCGTAGGTGATGTAGAGGTCGCCGGCGTGGTCGGCAGTGATCCCGACCGGAAGGCTCGAGGCGGGGGTCGCAAACGCTTCTTTGAACGCACCGGCGGTGCTGAACACGTCGACCTTCTCACCAGCCGGGTCGGTCACGTAGACTTTGCCGTTGGCAAGCGCGATTCCGCTAGGTTCAGTGAACTGGCCGGAGCCGGTGCCTTTGCTCCCAAACGCCTCGATGAATTTGCCCGCTTCGCTGATCTCCTCAACGCGGTAATTGCCGCCGTCGACGACATACACGTTGCCGGCCGAGTCGATCGCGATCCCCTTGGGTGCGTTGAACTGGACTTCTCCGCTGCCGACTGTGCCGTATGCGTGCAGGAACGTGCCGCTTGAGGAGAACTCGACGATCTGGTCCGTCGTTTCACTGGTGACGTAGACATTGTGCGTCGTAGGATTGACCGCGATTCCCCAGGGCTGCGTCACGTGCCCGGCTTCAAACGTGCTGAGGTAGGTGCCAGTCGGCGAGAACTTTTCAACCCGGCTGTTGCCCTTGTCGGCCACCAGGACGTCCCCACTGGATTCGGCTGCGACGCCCGTGGGGCCGAAGAACTGTCCGATGCCGCTGCCCCACGCCCCGAACTGGGCTCCGTAGGTCGGTGGGGTCTGTTCGATGCCTTCCGGCTGCGCGAAGTGAACGGCGCTCCCGCCGTTTGTGTTGCGCAGGACGTATTCGGGCTGTCCCGTTTTTTTGTTGGTCACGGGTTCGAGCTTGAGGTTGCTGTCGCCTGGCGGTGAGGTGAACCCGCCTTCGCTCGGTTGGAACGTTGTGAGACCCGCAGATCCGTTCGTGAGTGCCGCACTACCGTCTGGCAGCAGTGCAAGCGCGACATCGGTCCCGAGGCTCGTCGCCCACTGCGAGCCGAGTGGCCCTTCAATTCCCTGGGTCTCGCGCGACTTATAAGTGCGTGTGAGACCGCCGACGCCGGTTAGGGAGATGTCGGTCGCGGTCAGCGTGAGCTGGCCGGTGGTCGGATCAACGGCGGCCGGGCCGACGCTCACCGGCTGCGAGCCACGGACGGCGAAGAAGTATTCCTGGACCGGCGCGACGTTCCCGGCGTTATCGGTGGCCGTCACCCTGAGGCTGTGCACGCCGGCGCCGTAGTTTTCGCCGCTGACGGTAAATTTCGCCGTGGCGGTACACGGGCCAGGGGTGCATGACCCTGCGGGTGATCCGATTTCTTTGCCGTCGACCGCAATCGACAGGGCTTTGATCCCGGAGCTCGGGGTGGGGGAGGTGCCGTCGGTAGCTTCCGCCGTGATGACATGCGGTGCCTCGCTCATTTCGCCGCCGGTTTCGGCGATACCGCTGATTTTGATCGCGTGCGGCGGCGTCGAGTCGACTTTGATGGTGGCGCTCGGCGTCCCCGCCTGGGTGCCAAGGGCCGCGTCGTGGGCTTCGATTTCGACTTTGTCTTCGCCGTCGGCCAGCGCGGGGTTGTAGGTAATCGGTTCGTCGATTTCGGGGTAGCATTGAATGCCTTCGCAGAGTTTTTCTTTCAGGTATTCATGGTTGACGCCGAGCGACGCCGGCCACAACCGGAAGCTGCTGATCCCGACGCCGGGGTCGGTCGCCCGGGCTTCGAAGGCACCGCTGAACGGGCCTAGCCATGAGCCGCTGCCGTATAGCACATTGTGACGGCCGTTGGGGAGCGTTTCTGCGCTTTTGTTGAAGCTGACTTCCGGGCCTTTGGCCTGATAGATCCAGACGTTGGCGCTGTAGATGTTCGCGTGGTTCCAGCCCGTACCTTCGGCGGTAGCGCTGTCCTGCAGCTTAAACTGGTTATGGGGGGCTCCGTATTCCCACCAGCTGCCGCCGATCGGGCATTCGGGGTGCACCGGATGCTCGGCACACACCGAGCGTGAGGATTTTTCAAAGATTTCTTCGTGGGGCAGGGCGAGGATCTTGGTCTGTTCGGCTTCTTCGGCTCCGGTCGATTCATTACGGTGAACGAGCTGGAGGATCGTTTCGATGTTGCCCGGATTCTGGACTTTGGTTTCGATCTCGCCCCAGAAGATGTGCGATTCGCCCTGGGTCTGGTAGGTCAGGTAGCCGTATTCGCCGCCTTTGTAAGTGCCGATGGATTCTAGGTAGAGGGGGTTCAGCGTTTCACCCCAGCCGGTCGCCTGAAAGTGCGGGGCCCCGGAAGGACCGAATTTCCACCGCGTGGGAGCGGTGTTGCCCGTGACCTGTTCGTCGATGACTTCCGGGTCGACGTCAAGCGGGTATTGGATATCTGAAGCGGGCTCGTCGACGGCGATCGTGATGGTCTGACCAGCGAGCGACATCGACACCGACACCCTTTCGCCCGCGGCGTCAGTGGCGGTGGGCGGGACGATCGCGCCCACCGGGTGGCCGTCCTCGACGATCACGATAGGCCCACCGGGACGCTGCTCTCGGAGCTTCCCGCCCGCGGGCAAGCTGACCCCCAGACGCAACCGGGAAGGGCTTGCGGCGCTTCGCAGGATCTCGGAGATCTCGGCGCCTGATGGGGTTGCGCTCACGGCCGTGTCGACCGACGTCTGGCTGTTGGCGTAGAGGACGTCGGTGTGCTGCTCGTCGCCGGCGGTGGCGTGAAGCGGCGTGCCCCCCTCGGAAAGGGCCGTCAGCGTGACGCCGATCGCGGGGAGACGGATCCCGTCGGCGAGTTCGGAGGGGATCTCAACCGGCGCTGCTGCGGCGACGGGCTCGAAGCCTCGACCGGCATGCCTCAGTGCGAGGTCGAGGGGGACCCGATGCCCGTGCGTTGGTTCGGCAGCTATCGGTGTCGTGGATTCGAGCAGCGCTCGGCGTCCACCCGGAAGCGTCAAGGCGGCCGAGTGGTCGGTGACGAAGCGCTCGAGCGACGCGCCCTGCGGCCCGGCGATTGGCGCGCTGGCCGGCCGACCGATCGCGGCCGCAAACGTTCGCGTATCGAGCTGCAGAGCCGCAGCCGACCCCAGTGACCGGAATGAAGTCTGCGAGGCGGTACGCGCTGCGTAGGCCTGCGGGCTAACCCAGCGCAAGCGACGAGACACCGCAGCGAGGTTAGTCCCCGTAAGCGCTTCGGTGGTCGGCGGGAGCAGCGGCCCTCCAAGGATGGTTCCTTGGAGGGCCGCCGACGTGTCAGCAAGCGCTACATACGAGCCGGCGTCCAGCGCCGCGATGCACACCCCGAGCGTCAGGCAGGCCAGCAGCGACCGCAGTGTTACGCGCATCCCCACTCCTCACATTTATGGAACAGTTGCGACTAACCGTATTTCATTGCCCCGCCTCTGCCTATAACCCGGGCGGGTTATTTGTGGATTAGAGAAATGGATTAGTAACGATTGGGTAATCGTCTGATATCGTCTCCAGATGAAAAGGGAAGCGATATTCCGATCAGAGCCTCTCGGTCGTTGACCGCGAGCTTGGTAAAGATATGTTGAACGTGCACTTTTGCTGTGTGGATGCTGATGTACAGCTCTGTGGCGATCTCGGCGTTAGACATGCCGGAGCAAAGAAGGTCAAAGACCTCGCGCTCGCGCGCGGTCAGCGAGCCAAGTAGGCGGCTGAAATCCGTGTGGTTGCCCAGGTGTGATCGTCTGGCCGCCTCGCGGATTGCGGCGAAGATGTCCTCCTCGGCCGCATTGACCGGAACGCATATGGCCGCTCCAGCAGCCACAAGCCTCGCGCTGTAGGCGCGAGTGGGCGAATTTGCGAACACCACGACCCCGATGGCGGGCCACGCCGCCCGCAAGCCATGCGGGGAGGACCGCCGGGACACACCTGCCTCGCCGAGCACTACTACCTGTGGTGCGAGCCGGGCTATCACCGCGTGCGACCCGGCTTCATCCTCGCTTTCGCCCACTACCGTCATTCGTGGATCGCCTCAAAGGATGTGACGAAGCCCAACGGTGAGGGTCGGTCCGAGACCACTGAGGAGCACGCCGATGCGTCCCGTCCTGTCAGTAGTCATGCTTCCGTTCAGCTGGGTTGACGTGCGACCGCTGGCGACTGCCGCTGGCGAGCCGGGCATTGTCGTAGGTAAGCACCCGCCAAGCGAACTTCCCCGTCGAGTGCGTAGGCACCACGAGGTCGATCCGCTCCCAGGAAACCGGGTAGGCAGAGCGTCCGCTCATCGGTGCGCAAACTAGCACTACGAGGAGTCGCGTAGCACCCGGTGGCGGCAGTATCTCGACACTGTGCCGATTATCAGCACGGTGTCGAGACAGTGGTGACCCTGTAACCACAGCGCGCAGCGATCGCATACTTCTCATTGTCTCATGTAGTCAACTGCGCTGACTATCGGCACGGCTGTGCTGATACTCAGCACAGCCGTGCAACGAAGCGTGACTATTCAGCCGCTCCGGCTGCGTCGTAGTGCTAGCTTGCGCACCGATGAGTGCGCGTCCGCATGGTCGGCTAATCATCGGCTCTGCCTACCCGGTTTCCTGGGAGCGGATCGACCTCGTCGCCTGCGTCCCGATGCCGAGCATGCTCCCGGCTCAGGATCTTGAAGGCGAGGACCTGGTGGGAGCGTGGCGCGAGCACGCCGCCAAGGTAGACGGCCATGTCGATCGGCTCGCTCAGCTCATCGAGGAGGGGTGGACCATCTCCTCCCACGGTGCGCTCATTGCCCGGAGGCACACTGAGAGCACCGAGCACGCACGCGAACTAGCCAACAGGCAAAGAGTTCTCGGACACAGATTTCCGTTCGAGTTGTGCGTCGGCGCTGGCGAGAGTCCCTGTCTGACCGTAGCGGGAGGCCTACTCGCTGGCTGCCCAACGCACCCGGAAATCTACCCGCCGCGCACCATGCCTGCTCTGGTCCATTCCGAACCTTCGGGTGCGCAACGCATCGCCCACGACGTACGCCAACTACGCGCTGCGATCGCTGGCGGGCTCGCAGAAATCGCCGAGTGGCTTGATGGCCGCAAGACAGACCTTCACGACCTTCTTGCCACAGATCTCCCGGCAGCGACCCGAGCGCTTGCCCACGAAGTGCAGAGCGACGGTCCAATCCCGAGCGAAGTCGGCATTGACCTGGGGAGCGGACCGTTATTGGGGGACATCGAGCGCGGATGCGTGTCCATCACGCCCGTTACAGCGGCGGTGTGGTCGGGCGTCTCAGAACACCTCAAGGTCCACAGCAACGCGCACGGATTGGTGATGTTCGAAGGTGTGGGCGAGCGCTTAGAGCTACGAGGCCGAAAGATCGCGGCCGATCTCCTCTAAGACCGGAAGCCCTCCCGTGAGACGGCCCTCACCGCCTGTGTGGGTCCCATCCGAGCCCCTGATTGGCCAACCTTGTCGCTGTCCTGCACGGAATCTAGACAAGTTTCTCCGGGTATGATGATTCATCGGCTCGGAGTGGCCCGACCCCTTAGATTCGGTCCGCCTCGTGTGAGAGTCCTTCTGCTTATGCAAATGGGCGAGAGGAGGACCGATCACGTGAAGCGCAGACGACACACGCCGGAGCAGATCGTCAGGAAGCTCAGGGAGGCCGACAAGATGTTGGCCGGCGGCATCGAGGTGCCCGAGGTCTGCAAGGCCCTGGAGGTTTCCGAGGCGACGTATCACCGCTGGCGGGCTCAGTTCGGCGGGATGAAGGCCGACGATGTGAAGCGGCTGAAGGAGCTCGAGCGAGAGAACGCACAGCTCAAGCGCCTGGTCGCCGATAAGGAGCTGGAGAACCTTGCGCTGCGGGAGATCTCGAAGGGAAACTGGTGAGCCCGTCGCGTCGACGCTCTGCGGTCTTCATGCTCGAAGACCGGCTGGGCCTCTCGGAGCGCCGGGCGTGTGTGGGCGCCGGGTGAAAACTAGGCCATCTGCGCCGCTCGAAAACTAGGCCATTTGGCGTGGCGGTCGGGGTGTCCGGCTGGGTCGTGACGCTCGTTTGATCTCATTGGATCGGACGGGAGGAAGCGGGTGGTCGGCGTGGAGCAGTGGGCTGAGGTCAGGCGGATGAAGCGGGTCGAGGGCCTTTCGGCGAGGGAGATCGGTCGGCGGACTGGGTTGGCGCGGGATACGGTTTCGAGGCTGTTGATGGCGGAGGCGCCCCCGCGGTATTCACGGGCGCGGGCAGAGTCGATTTTGGATCCGTTTAAGGACTGGATCTGTGCGCAGCTGCAAGCCGATCCGAAGGTCCCTTCACAGCGGCTGCGGGAGCTTGCCGTGGAGATCGGCTATGGGGGCGGCAAGACGATCTTTGACGGGTATGTGCGGGAGGTCAGACCGCGGTTTCTGGTGAAGCGCACGTTCCAGCGGACGATCTATCGCCCAGCGGAGCTGGTCCAGTGCGATTTGTGGGAGCCGAGCGCGCATGTCCCGGTTGGCTATGGGCAGACCCGTCGTGGGTGGGTCGTCACGACGCAGTCGTGTTGGTCGCGGGCGTTCGCTGGCACTTTGGTGTTCAGCAAGGAGGCACCGGACATCCTCGCTGGGCTCGCGCGCTCGATCTCGCGGCTGGGGGTACGCCCGGAGAAGCTGGTCTGGGACCGCGAGTCAGCGATCGCTGGCAGGGGAAAGCCTAGCGAGGCGTTCCTGTCCTTCTGCGGCCAGATGGAGGTCGGCTGGATCGTTCTGGACGCTGGGGATGCTCAGGCGAAGGGGCAGTTGGAGCGTCAGCATAGGTTCCTTCGCTCGAACTTCGAGCCGCGCCGGTTCTTCGCGAACTACCTGGACTTCCAGGACCAGCTCGACCGGTGGGCTGAGAAGGTGAACGGCCGGGCGCACCGCACAATCCGCGGTATCCCGGCCGAGCGGCTCGCCAAAGAGCGTCAGCAGCGGCCACTCGGGGTGGTGAGGGTCGATACGGATCGCCGCTGGGTGACGAGAGTTCCCCAGCAGCCGCTGATCAGAGTTGATCGCAACGACTACTCGATCGACCCCCTGTTCGCCGGCAGGCGTGTCGAGGTCCGGGTCTCCCAGCGGGAGATCACAGCGACGGTCCTGGACACGGGCGAGCCTGCCGCCAGGCACGCTCGTGTGTTCGCAGGTTTCCAGACGATCGTCGACCCAGCCCATCAGAGCCAGCTCGAGCTCCAGCGCAAGCGCCGCCGCCGCCGACACCAAGTCGACGTGCAGCAGCGTCCTTTGTCCGTCTATGACGCGCTGATCGCATGAGCGGCCCAGCATCGAAGCTGGCGCACCTCTTCCGGGCGCTGAAGGCACCCGCCGCGGCCAGAGCGTTCCCGGCGCTAGCCGATCGGGCGCGGGAGGAGTCCTGGAGCTATGAGAAGTTCCTGCAGGCGCTGCTGTCCAGCGAGGTAGCCGCGCGGGACAGCCACGGCGGGGAGAACCGGATCAAGGCCGCCAGGTTCCCCGCCAGAAAGACGCTCGAGGAGTTCGACTTCACCTTCCAACGCAGCATCAAGAAGCAGATCATCGAGCACCTCGGGCAACTCGATTTCCTTCACGGCAAGGAGAACGTGATCCTCCTCGGCCCGCCCGGGACCGGCAAGACACACCTCGCCACCGCGCTCGGTGTGAGGGCGTGCCTCGCTGGTCAACGCGTGCAGTTCGCGACCGCCACCCAATGGGTCGCCAGGCTCGGTGACGCCAAGCGCCAAGGCCAGCTCGAGACCGAGCTGAAACGCCTCGCGCTGATCGCGCTACTCCTCGTCGACGAGATCGGTTATATCCCGTTCGACCCCGAGGCCGCGAACCTCATGTTCGCGCTCGTCAGCTCCCGCTACGAGCGCGCCAGCCTAATCGTCACCAGCAACAAGCCCTTCTCAGCCTGGGGCGAGATCTTCGGCGACGACGCCGTCGCGACCGCGATGATCGACCGGCTTATCCACCACGCCGACATCCTCAGCCTCAAAGGCGACAGCTACCGCCTCAAAGGCAAGAACCTCGGACCCCGCCCAGCATCCCCAGCAACCCCCACCTGACCAGACGCGCCCGCCGACATTTCCTGCGCTCGCCTACGACTCGCTCCGCAAACGCCCGCGCAACAACCCTCAAGTGGCCTAGTTTTCAACCGGCAAAACTGGCCTACTTTTCAACCGGCCTTGACAGGCGTGCCAGATCGCTGGGCAGCACCGCTCAACTCAGCGCCGTGAGCCCGTTCTCGCCGAGGATGACGCGGCGTTGCGGGCACGTCTTCGCGAGCTTTCCCGTCAGCGGCCGCGGTGGGGTTATCGCCGTGCTCATGCCGACCTGACCGGCGAGGGCTGGCAGATCAACCGCAAGCGAGTGCAGCGCATCTGGCGCGAGGAGGGTCTGCGGGTTCCCCAACATCGCCGCAAGCGCCAGCGGCCCGGGCACTCTACGGTTCCGGCAAGCCGTCTGCGAGCCGAGCACCCCGACCACGTGTGGGCGTTTGACTTCCAGTTCGACCAGACCGCCGACGGGCACATCCTGAAGCTGCTGCACGTCGTGGACGAGTTCACCAGGGAGGCGCTCGCGATCCGCTGCGAGCGAAGGATCGACTCAGACGCCACGGTCTCCGTCCTTGAACGGCTCAGCGCCTCCCGCGGCCGGGTACCGGAGTTCGTTCGCTGCGATAACGGGCCAGAGATGACCGCGAACGCCCTGAAGGACTGGTGCCGCTTTGCCGGCACGGGCAGCAGCTACATCGACCCCGGCTCACCGTGGCAGAACCCATACGTGGAGTCCTTCGGCAGCAGGGTCCGTGACGAGCTGCTCGCTGTCGAGCAGTTCTCCTGCCTGGCCGAGGCGAAGGTCCTCATCGAGGATTGGCGCGAGGATTACAACGAGCACCGACCCCACTCAGCGCTCGACATGAAATCACCCGCCCGGTTCGCCCGAGACTGGAGGGCCAAGCAAGAAGCGCTCGCCGCCTCGCTGCGTTCGCCCTACGGGCTCACTCCGCGAGACGGCGACACCCCTACCCTGCAACACAACAACACCCACCGACTCTCACAACAGGTGGACCCATGAACGGGGTCCGGTCATCCGCACGGCTCCGAGGCGAAAATGCCCAATCGGTCGCTGACCAGGCCGGCACAAGCCTCGAAATGCTCTCGGCGCACTACAGCTACGAGATCGACGACTTCGACCATCTAGGACCTCAGCCATTCGACCAGCAATGGCGAAATGCACGAGCTACCGTCCTCGCCAAGCGCAGCGAATCTCGCGAGCAAGCCGAAGCTCTACTCGCTGCTGCCTGACCGCATGTGCCTACAGCGCCGTTGTACTGTGTAAGTACAGCGTCAACACAAGCGGGGAGCGACGGTATCCGAGGAGTCAGCCGAGTGATCGAAAGTCCTGAAGAAGCCGCGGTATCCCGGCCTGGCGATACTCGACGGAGACTGATCGGCTATAGGCGTATTGTCGCGCTCAGGTGTTCGAGTACTATTGCCAGGCGCGCGGCTCGCCCGTAGTCGCCATCGACGACAAGCCACCCGTGCGGTATGCGCCGAGCGAGAATCTTGCCTTCGGCGCCCGGAGCGACGAAGATACTCTGCTTGCCGGGCATCGGCTTCATTCCCGGAAGCGCGGCAGGAGTTGTGCCGGGATGCCGAGCGTCGACTAGCACGCTGCTGCGTATTACACCCTGATCCAGGCGGTAGACGGTGCTGGCGCATGATAGGAATGGGCGGCCGAGTGGGGATCGGTACGGGACGAGCTTCGTCAGCACGACTCCGCCTTCAGCCGTAAGGCCAGCGACTCCCGCAGTTGCGATCTGGCATACCCCATCCGCCGGCGGTGATCCTGGCGAGCGCCACTGAGTACCAAGTAGTTCAATTTTGAATGGCAAGCCTGCTGTAGCGTGCTGTGGGATCATGCGCCCCGTCGCTGCCAGGGGTTTGAGCTGTGGGAGCGGGAGTTGGCGCCCAGGCTGCGGCTCGCCAGCCTTCAGTGTCAGCTCAAGAACCACCGCGCGTAGATGATTCGGCAGCGCCGCCTCAGCATGAGTTGGGAAACGTCGCCCGTCCGCGAGTGATACGGCCACCACCTCTGGGGATGTGATCGCCCAGCCCCTGGTTATGTTTGGAGCCTGCCCCCCGAATTGTCCGGTCCAGTCTTCCGCGACAATGGGCCCTTTCTTGAATCGGGTTCCTTTGCAGCCTAGAGCTTCTTCTTCGTCGATCACACACCAGCCGGCTGATCCTCCCTGGAGAGGAGGCACGAGGGCCACTGGTGAATCGACCGCGACCCACGGCAAGCCAGCCCCGCGTGGCTTGCCGGCTACCTGCGTGCGTTTCCCTTGCGAGCATCCACCGCATCCACTCGCTCCGATCGCAAGTGCAGCCCCACCCGCCACAGCAATTGCTATGGCAGACACAACCACACACAGTCCCCGTCTCATGCCTATGCGTTTTATTCGAAAACTCTGCTTGTTGCTCATATCACTCACCTATTGGTATGCTGCCGCTTACACAGACATTAGCTGCATAGCCCTGGAACGCCCCCGATTCAGCCATGCGACCTGGACCACTGTATGGGCCGCTAACACCGGCCCATATCCAAATCCTGTACGATCGGTCGCCTTCACAATTAGCGAAGAATGAACGATACAGGCCACTTGCATGGGAGGCCGTCACGTATGTATTGCCATTTTCCATCAGGCATTCAAAAGGAGCGCTACTGCCGTCGATACCATTTACAGAGAGGCACAGTTGGAGTTCTATCGTTGACTGCAGACTAAAGCAATCAACGGAGCCGGCGACGAGGATTTTGCTAAAGCGTTCGAAATGCATTTTGGAGTGTAGCGAGCAGCCAACTGCGCTAAGCGGCAGCCGTTTTAGTTTGTGGAAGCCTAGGCCTCCTCCGCCGCCCCCTCCGCTACCTCCGTCTCCGCCTTCTTGGCAAGTGCCGACTTCTTCGCATCCTGCGGGGTCTCCCATTGGGATTATGCCTGGTGGTGTGTTTGCTTCTTCGAGTATTTTGCGTTGTTGTTCTGCCTTTGCTTGTTCGCGTTCGGCGCCTTCGGTGAGGCTTGCGCCGACCCAGGGTTCGATGGGTCGTGTGTAGGGTGTGGCTTCGTTGGTGGGGGTGGGTATGGTGATGCCTTGTGTCTCTAGTGGTTGTCCGGTTTGTGGGACGTAGGTGCTGCCGTCTTGTGTGATTGTGCCGGTTGGGAATTCGCTGGTTATTCCGTCGGCTCCGAGCCATGCGTATTTTGGTGGGGCTTCTTTGGTGTTGGGTACTCCGAACTCGGTGCTGTTGTATTTTGTGAGGAGCCCGGTTTCTTTTTCGCTGACTCCGGTGGTGGCTACGATGTTGCCTTGGAGGTCGTGTAGGTTGATGGTGACGTTTCCGGGGTGTGTCTGGATGGCTGCAAGTTCGCCTGCGATGCCGGGGATGTTGCGGGTCCATTTGCCTTCTTCTTCGGCGCTCCATGCGAGTGCGCTGCCGGGCGCGTCGTAGTGGCTGATTGTGGTTTTTCCGCTGGTGGTTGTGGTGAGGGTGCGGCCTGCGGGGTCGGGCTTGTATTCGACTGTCTTGCTGGATTGGGTTTGGGTGTTGACTTGCCCGTCGAGATAGTAGGTGCTTTCCAGTGTTGATCCGCCGGCGTCGGTGGCTGGTAGTTTAGTTGTGTTGCCGAATGGTTCGTATGTGGTGTTTTCGTCTGTGATCCGGTCGGCTTCATCGTAGGTGTGTCGTTCGATGGTGGCTTCTTCGGTCGCGCATTCGCCTTTGGTGTTCGGCTTGTATGTGGTGAGGCTGAGGCGGTTGCTTTCTTCGTCGTAGGCGTAGGCGCGGGTCATGCAGCCTTCCCCGGCGGGTATTTCTTGTACTTGGGTGAGCCTGCCGGCTGCGTCATAGCTGTAGCTTGGCTCTTCTGAGAAAGCGCTGGCTTGCTTCATCGTTTCCCCGTGTATCGAGGGGACGATACTGTCGTTGAACCACGTGCATTTTTCTGTGCAGTAGGTGGTCTTCTGGTATTCCAGGTTCGTTGCTTCACCTACGGTGTTGTAGGTCGTGTAAGCGTTCATGCCGTTGGGGTAGTGCTCGATCGTCGGTTTGCCCTGGGCGTCGTAGCTTGCTGTGAAGGTGCCGGCAGCGGAGTCTACCAGTTTGGATAGCGAGCCGCCGGTGCCTTCGTAGCTGTACGTCTGGCTGCTTTTGCCTTCGTTAGAGCCGTCGGTTACTTTTGTGACGCGTCCGTCTTCATCGTAGGTATATTTCGCGGTGTTTTCAGCTGCGTCGGTGTAGCTTTCCATCTCGCCGACTGTGTTATCGAGGCTCGTGATCGTCTGAGTGGTGCTGCCGGTGGTAGTGCTTTGTGTTTCTAGCACACCGTTTTCTTTGTTGTATTTGTCGGTGACTACTGGCAGGGGAGCGTCAATGCTTGCGCTCTCTTCGCTCGTCAGCGGACGCCCGGCCAGATCGAAAGTGTTTTTCCTGGTGCGCGTTTTCGTACCGGAGGTTTCTTTGAAGGCTTCTTCGATTGTTTCCGCTTGATCCCACATGTTGTACGTGATAGTCGTGACGGGCACCGGGAGCTTGTCTTCGGGTTGCGCGGCGGGGAGTGTCTCGCAGGCGAGGTTTTCCCATTCGACGTGGCCGCCGCAGGAGGGGTATTCGCTGTTTGCTTCTTTGGTGTAGTAGATCGTCTTGCTCTCGCGCGCGGCCTGGTTGGCGGGCGCCCAGATCTGGATGCGGTTGTTGCTGTCGGGTACGTAGACGTCGCCTGCGGCGTTGACGGCGATCCCTTCGGGGCTGCTGAGTTGCCCTTCGCCGCTGCCGGGTGAGGCGAAGCTCGTGAGGAAGGTGCCGGCGGCGGAGAACTCCTCGACGCGGTCGTTGCCGTTGTCCACGACGTATAGGTTGCCGGCTGCGTCGGTCGCGATTGTTTCCGGCCCTTTGAACTCGCCGCCGCCGTCTCCGCCGAAGCCGAACTGGCCGATATAGCTGCCGGTGCTTGAGAGCTCCTGCACACGGTTGTTGGCGTAGTCCGTGACGTATAGGTTTGACCCGGAGAACGTCAGCCCCCAGGGTTCGCTGAACTGGCCGTTGCCGGAGCCTTTGGAGCCGTAGGCAGCTTTGAAGGTGCCGGTGGAGGAGAACTCTTGCACGCGGTCATTGGCGCTGTCGACGACCCACACGTTTCCGCCGGAGTCGAGCTTTATGCCAGCGGGGCACTGCAGCTGCCCCGGTTCGCTACCGGCGCTACCGAATGTCCGGATGAAGGTCCCGGTGGAGGAGAGCTCCTGGATGCGGTCTAGGGCGCAGTCGGCGATGTAGAGGTTGCCCGTGCTCTGGTTGATGTCGATGCCGGTCGGCTGCTCGAACTGGCCGTTGCCCGTGCCGTAGCTGCCGTAGGCGGCCAGGAACTTGCCCGTCGCTGAGAACTCCTCGATGCGGTGGTTGTTGTAGTCGCTGACCCACACGTTGCCTTGTCCGTCGATCGCGCTGGAGCGTGGGCTGTTGAGCTGGCCATTGCCCGACCCCGTGGCCCCGAACTGCGTGGAGTACGCGACGTGCGCGCCGCCTGCGCCTGGGGGTAGCCACTCCTGCACGCGGTCGTTGAACTCGTCGGCTGCGTAGAGCTCGCCGGTTGCGTTGACTGCTAGCCCTGTAGCGCCGTGGAACTGTCCCTTGCCTGTACCGTAGGCGCCGGCTTCAGCCAGGAACTTGCCTGCGGGGCTGAACTCCTCGACCCGCTCGTTGTTGGAATCTGAGACGAACAGGTCCCCGCTGTTGGGGTTCGCGGCGATCCCGGCCGGTTCTTTGAGCTGGCCCGGGCCGCTGCCGTTGGTCCCGAATTGCGTTAGGTATTCCCCGGAGGCGGAAAACTCTTGTACCCGCTGGTTGTTGTGATCTACTACGTAAATCTCTCCTTCGGAGATCGCGATTCCCATCGGCGCGTTGAACTGCCCGTTGCCCGAGCCCGCAGTCCCGAACTGTGAGAGGTAGGATCCGGTCGCGGAGAACTCCTGCACCCGGTTGTTTTCTTCATCGGCAACCCACACGTTTCCTTGGGAGTCTACCGCGAGCCCCATCGGCCCTTTGAAGTGTCCGTTCCCGGAGCCGACGCTGCCGAACCCTCTCAAGAACCCGCCGCTTGAGTTGAGCTCCTCGATGCGGTTATTAGCGGTGTCGCTGATGTACAGGTTGCCGGTGCTTTGATTGATCGCGATCCCGGAGGGCGCTTTGAACTGTTTTTCGCCGCTGCCTTCTGTCCCATAGGCGGCGAGAAACGAGCCCGAGGACGAGAACTTCTCGATGCGGTCGTCTTCCTGGTCGACGACCCATACGTTCCCGCTCGCGTCGATAGCGGCACCGAAGGGGTGTTTGAACTGGCCGCTACCGGAGCCTTCGCTGCCGAACGACGCCAGGTAGACCGGCGGGGATACGGCTACTGAGGCTCCTGCGGGCGCCTTGGAGGCGATCACGCTCCCGGTTTTTTCGTCGTATTCAGTTGTGCTCGTCAGGTCTAGTCCTGCTGGGTCCGTCGTGGCCGATGTCGGCTGGCGAAGTGTCCATCCGAGGTTTTTCTGCCCGGAGTAAGAAGTGATGGTCGTTCGAGTGTCGGCTTCTTTGCCTTCGTACTGCGCGCCGTCAGTAGTCTTGGTCACTAGATCGTAGGTTTCTTTTTTTGCTTCTTCTACAGGTTTCGCGCCTTCGTTGTAATAGTAGTGAACGTGGTTTCGCGCGAGGACTTCTTCGCCTTTGGCGAGCTTGACCGTGTGTTGCGGCCCGAGGCTTTCAATGAGCTGGCCTTCGGTGTTGTAGGTGCTTTTCGTGTCGAGTAATTCCGCGACTTCTTTTGCTTTGCTTTCGCTTGTTTCTTTGAGCGCCGCAGCTCGATTGTCGGGGCTGAGGGTCCGCTTGACCTCATTTACTGAGTTGTATTCGTGGGTCGAGATGCCGCCTAGCGGCGACAGGACGTTAACGGTGCGTCCTTCAGCATCGAGGTAGTAGACGCTCGCGTGTTTGTAGTCGCTAGCAGGCCAGCCCTGCGGCTCGTCCGGTGGGAAGACCGCGGTCGCGTATTCCGGGTCATCGCTCTGCCCCCATTTTTCCGGTTCCGGTTTGTGGCTCGTAGCGTTGATCCCCATCTGAGCGGGGGCGCCGGTGCCCTCTAGTGGGACCCCGTACTCGACGGTCGCTCCCGGTCCCGGACTATGCAGTTCGACTGCTTCTTCAAGCTGAAATTTCTCGATCTTTCCTTCAAAGCCGTAGGCAGTCAGCCACAGGTCTTTGTCGGGGCCGATCGCGGCACCGTAGGGTGCGCTACTCGGATGGAGGGGATATTCGGTGATCGTGCCGCTCGTTGTTATGCGCCCCACCATGCCTGTCCCCGAGTCGGCGAACCACAGGTTTCCTTCCGGGCCTTCGACTATCCCACGCGGGGAGCTACCTGACGGGAGCGAGTACTGTGTGACGGTGCCACTCGTTGTGATCTTCCCTATCTTGTTCTGGCTGTAGTTGGTGAACCATAGGTTCCCGTCGGGACCCGCGACTATGCTATAAGGCGTACCACCAAGCGGGATTGAGTATTCGGTGATCGTTCCGCTCGTTGTGATCTTCCCGATCTTGCCCGTCCCGTAATCTGTGAACCATAGGTTTTTATCCGGCCCGGTCGTTATCCCATACGGTTTGCTACCAGAAGGCAAGAGGTATTCTCCGGTCACTTCACCGCTTGTGGTCATCTTGCATATGTAGCCGGTACCAGACTCTGTGAACCAGAGGTTCCCGTCCGGCCCGGAGGCGATACCGACGTTCGCTGTACCGCTACGACTCAAGCTGTACTTCGTTATCACTCCTGCCGTTGTGATGCGGGACACCCGCGCGTTGTTGTGTTCTGCGAACCACAGGTTTTTATCTGGCCCAACAGTAATACCATCCGGCTCGGTATACATGTTTTCCGTCGAATACGAAGTGACGTGCCCTTCGGGTGTTATCTTTCCGATTTTCCCAAGACCGTACTCGGTAAACCAAAGGCTCCCGTCTGGCCCACTGACTATATTCGTCGGTTCACTTTTTGATGGGGCAGGCACTTCAGTGAATTCATCACTCTCCACGGTGCCACTTGCGCTCGAAGGAGCAGCGATACCTCCGCCGCCGTTAATCGCTGTGACCTGTGCCACGATCCGGTGGCTTACGTCACTTGTGGTAAGCGTATAGTTCGCGCTGGTCGCCCCTGGGATAGCGGTGCAGACTTTTCCTTCAAGGTTGCAGTCCTCCCACTGGTAGGCGTACACAACGGGTTCATTGCTCCATGCCCCTTTGGAGACAGCCATTGTGTATCCCGGAATGGGCGTTCCTGAGAGCACCGGCGCTGTTGTATTTTTCGGTAGTTCGCCTTTCCACAGCGCCATCGAGGACGGGGCGCGTGTGACCTTTAATACCCTTCCTTGATTTGAGTCACCCGAGATCGTGCCATAGGTAAAGGTCCACGGCTCTTGTGCTGGCGGCGTGATAGCCGTGACATGCCCTTCCGCATCGTATCCGTAGGTCGTCTTCAGCGCTGGCGAGACTCCAGGGTTCCACTCTGCGCGCAAGCGGCCTTTACCGTCGTATTCGTATTCGGCGACGGAAGTGGTAACCATTTTTTTCGAGACAGGGTTATACGCGACCAATGCGACGGTCTTGAGTCGTCCTTTGTATTCGCCCCATTCGGCGCGGTTTTCGCCTTTGGCTTTCGTTTCGTTACCGTAGGTGAATTTCAAGGCGCGGCAGCCGTCTTCCGTTATTTCTTCTTTGGAGTTCGGTTCACAATTTACTGTCGAGTGTGGCGCGAGCTCAAGGCTCGGCTCGACGATCTTCTTGCCAGCTTCCGGTTCAGCCGTCTGGTAGGTATCGGTCACCGTATCCGTCGCGATCGGGCCTTTTGAGATCGTCGGCATCCAGACTTTTGCGCCGCTGGGCAGCGTAAATCCGGTCGTCGTACCCTTTGTCGCATCCTTCAACACATATTCCGTCACTTCGCTTTTGGCGTTCAAGACGGATTCCAGGGTTAGATTAGAGTCACCGAGGGGCGATGTGAACCCGCCGCCTTCCTTCGGGGCGAAGTAGGCTAGACCTTCCGCGCCGATCGACATCACACCGCCGCTGGGTAGCACTTCGAGGCTCGCAAGGTTACCCAGGCTTAGTGTCCATTGCGGACCCAGAGGGCCTTCTTCGCCCTCCGTTGGGTTACGCGAGTCGAAATGCCGCGTAACCGATAGTACGCCGCTGCCACCGCTCACGCCAACATCGGTGCTCTGCAGCGCATAGTCACCAGACTCAGGGTTCACCGACCCAGGGCCCAAAGCCAACGGACTCGCAGCATTTACAGCCAACTGGTATTCCTTGGTCGCTACGTTCCCGGCATTATCGGTCGCCTTTACTGTCAGCGTATGCTCTCCTACGCCAAATTCGCCGCCGTTTACCGACCATTCCCCGATCGCCGTACACGGCCCCGAGCTACACGAGCCAGACGCTTTACCCCTCTCCCGCCCATCGACATACAATTCAAGAGACTTGATACCAGAGCTTTTGACGGTCCCTTCGCCGTCGCTCGCTTCAGCTTTGATATGCGAGACGTTTTCTCCCAGCTCTAGTTCTTCGCCGCTGACAGGAAGACCGGTAAGCGTCATGCCATGCGGGGAAGTGCTGTCTACTTTCAGCGTCGCTTCTCCTTCGCCATGTTCTGAGGACCATGTGCCAGGAATAGCATCACTCGCTGCTACACGAATTTTGTCTTCACCGTTAGCTAGGGCGCCGCCACCAAGCCCTTCGTAGGTAAACGTTTCGTGCTGGGTCCTTTCGCACTGAACGCCCGCGCAAGCCGTTTCAGTGAGATAGCTCCTGCTATGTAAAGCTTCCCAGCCACTTTTGCCGTAATACTGTACCTTGGTAGCCGAGACACCAAGCCCCGCGTCTTCCCCGGTAAACTCGAATGCGCCGCTATGAGGGCCAAACCAAGCGCCGCTGCTAAAGAACACGTTTTTCGTACCGGCAAGTTCCGGCGCGCTCGTTTCGTATGCGACTGTTGAGTGCGTTTCTTTAGGTTGGGATATCGCGACAGTAGCTGACATCAACCGCAGTTCGAGTAATTCCGCATTATGCGACCCTGTCGGTTTCATAGCGAGACGAACCAAGTTGTGTTCAGAACCCGTCGCGTTCGAGCAGCCTGAGGAAGAAGCACACAAGTGGCTTTTGAAACCAGAACCTTCGGTCTGCGGCCCAGAGATTATTAAACTATTTTCGTCGCCGCCTCCTGACCCGGCAAATTCTAAATAGTCCGTTGCTTCCGCATTAAGTTCAAAAGATTTGCTTTCGCCGCGCACGACTGTCGGCCCGTACTCGGTCTTCGTGTTTACTTCATACAGGCGCGAGTCACCATTTGTTTGATAGGCAAAAGCCCCGACCTGACCCGGCACATAGCCCCCAGGATGCTTAAGCCAAAGTTCGTGCAAGCTGGCTTCTTCACTATAGGTAAAGCCGCTTGTCCCTTCAAACGGCCACGTCCGTAGACTCACCGTACTATCAGTCGTTTCGTTGAATTCGGGGTCCACCGCAATCGGATACAAGTAGCTACCTGACACATGATCGACGCTCACCCTCAACGTATCGCCGAGAACCGACATACTCACCGGCACCACAGACCCAGCGGCATCTTCCGCCGAGGGAGGAACCACACTCGCGATCGTAGTACCTTCTTTTACCACATCAACCACCCCAGAGCTGGCCTGCTCCAAACTCGCTCCCGCCGGCAGCCCCACCCGATACATAAGCTGCTGCGGACTCTGCGCAGAGCGCAACATCGAGATCGCATCAAACCCGTACGTCGTCGGCTTAACTACCGTATCCGTATCGGTTTGGGTGTTCTCATAAAACACCGTCGAGCCATCGATAGACCCCCGCCCTTCAAGCGGCGAGCCCGAAGCATCAACCGGCGTCAAAGATACTTCTGAGCCGAGAATGCCTATACCGTCAGACAATTCCTTCGGGATGCCTAGCTCAACAAGCGGACGCGCCAAAACAAAACCTCCACCCCCTTCACTGAGCCCCAAGTCAATCGCCGACCACCGCCCCGGCGCGGAAGCAATCGCCATCGGCACCGTCGATTCGATGACTCCAGTTTCTCCCCCACCCAACTGCACCTGCGCCACATCCCCATCGACAAACCCGCTCACCTGCTCACCCCCAGGTAGTTGCGGCGGCCCCCCAGCAGGCTCATCGACCACACCCGGGAACGATTCTTCAGCAAGCTTAGCCGCTTCACCACCATCCAAACCTTCATAGGCACTCGCGGACCTTTCGCGCTCCACAATGCCTTCAGGATCGGCCGCGGCGGCTTCTTGCGCCGCAGTCACACCTCCACCGCCGACCAGCGCCAAAGCCCCGGAAACCACCAGCGGACTTTCAACAGGAGCGCCACCAGAACCACCCAAAGCCACCGAGCCCTCAGCACACGCCCCCACAGAAGACCAGCCCATCGCCACCAGCGCTAACACCACGCCCACCGAGACACTCCTCGCCCACGACCACACACCGTACATACCTAGTCAGCCCCCCAAAAAATTGAACACTCTAGAGCACCAGAAAACCGATTGTCCAGCAGATCAGTCAAATCCGAAACATCGTCACTTAATCTCAAGCTAGCTGTAGTCACTCCTGACGCCCCGATGTCGGTGCGTGCGCATCATCGAACTCCGCCGATACGACGGTAGCCGCGTCCAGAAGTGCCGGCATCGTTTGCTCCACGAACCTCTCACGCGTCATGCTCAGATCGATCGTCGCGACGCCAAGCGCCGCGACGGTCTTCCCCGCACGCCGTAATGGCACAGCGGCAGTTTGTAGGCCGGGAGAGAGCTCTTGATCGCAGAGGGCCACCATGTTACTGCTGCGTATCTTCTGCAGTTCTTCTTTCAGGCATTGCTTATCGGTGATGGTGCCCGATGCGCGCTTGCTGAGAGTCATCCGCCCGATCACCTGCTTCTGTGCCCCGAGCGGAAGACTGGCGAGCAGTATCTTTCCCATCGCTGTGCAGTAGGCCGGTAGGCGGGCGCCGACTAGCAGCCGAAAATCTGGATCGACCCTATACTGGCCATGGCAAAGACTCCGCACGTACGCTACCAGCATGATCTCGGGACCATCTAGGATGGCAACGCCGACCGTCCCGGATGTGGCCTTGCGCAACTCCTGGAGGTAGGGCCAAGCCCGCTTACGCAATCCGGTAGTAGCCAGCATGGCCATCCCCACATCTGCAGCTCGCGACGCAAGCCGATACTTGCGCGAAGGAGTCTGTTCCAGATACCCCAGCTTGGCAAGCGTGACGATGTAACGATGAGTCGTAGGGCGACTCATACCCAGCTCATCACCGATATCAGCGGTCCCAAGCACAGTCCGCGTGCCTGAAAAGCACTTGAGGATCGCAAGACCACACTCCAGCGACTTCGAATAGCGGGAGTCGGCAAGTGTCGGCACAGCCGGCCTCTCGCCTGCTCTAACCCCTGGGGATCGCCCTTTGACATGCGGCACCGCTATAGCCCCAGCTCAAGTGAGTCGAACTCGATCCGGCCGTCGGGGTGGAGCCAGTAGCCCACACGCGCCGAGCAACCGGTTGCCGGGCGCAAAACGCACCACCACAGCCGTGTATCGGCCGCAGGTGAAGCGCCCGCGCCTCCAGGACCATCGCCTGCTGAAACCCGGGGCGCTGGCTGCAGGTCAAGCTCTTCGCACTCCCCGGCGAGACCGCACGCTATCATCGCGCACACCCGGGCAACCTGATTGAGTCCCACCCAGCGCATATCCGCCAAGACCTGCAAGAACGGTTCGCTGAGCGTGTAGTAGGCCAGCGGATACTCCGCCCAATCAAACGGGTCCTCAAGCGTTGAAGCCCAATGAGCTACGATCAGCTCATATAGTCGGTCAGAGAGCTCCAGCCGCTCTCGTTCTAAGGATTGCGAGCACTGGTGGTTGCGGAGCCTCGACACTACTAATCCTCCATTCGGTCGATCGAATGGAGGTGACACCCGTGCGGTCATTGATGGACCTCCGCTAGCGGAACGCTAGGCGGTCGGCACCCAGGCAGAAAGGGTTGACCCGGGTGCCGACCTGTCGGCGCCATGTGGGAATCAACGCCGACGACTTGTGAAGGTGCTGCCTTTTTGCGCTGTCTCCCCTCCGCACGCAACTCTCCATGCGAAGCCATATGGATGAAACTCCCTCCGCAAGCCGTCGGATCGCTGCAGCTGGGCTTGGGAGTGGAGCCGGACACCCAGGGCGTGTCCGGCTCCAGCGCGAGCGGACGCACGTTCACCGGACCAGAGCGAGTGCTGCCGCGCGGCTTCTCCTCATCGGTTGGGCACTGCGGCCTGCTGTCCTCATGTGCCATCGCGCTCCTATGAATACCTCGCCCGCTCCTGTTTGTCTAGCGATACCAAACGTAACGTTTTGCAAAACAAGCCTGTTTTGCAAAACACTTAGAAAGGCGCCGGACCATCTAGCGAGCCTTGCTGGTGCGCCGACGTCTGTGCAATATCACTCGCGCGCCCGCGTGTGGTGTCAGGATTACACCACGCCAACGTGCGCTCTCTATCGTCTTACTAGCCGGAAGAATGTCACGTTCTGCTAGCGTCGTGCGTAGAACCATCTGCATCTCAAGCATTGCGAGATTATGTCCAGGGCATCGCCTACGACCCCCGCTCCAAGGTAGCCACGCGTACGAGCTTGCTCGTTTACCGAGGAACCGCTCGGGTTTAAACTGGTGTGGTTCTTTGTAAAATTCGGTATTGTGGTGCATCAGGTAGACGCAACCCAGCAACCACGTGGGTGAATCGTATGTGTGGCCGTCGATTTCGACAGCTTGCCTCACTTCGCGCGGAATCGTAAAGGGGAAGACCGGTCGGTGTCGTAGGGTCTCAAGCACCGTTGCGGCTAGATAGTCCGTAGATGTCCCGTGGTCGATCTCGCTTGTCAGTCGTCGACGCACGGAAGGGTGATGGGCAAGAAGCTGAAATGCCCACGCCAGCTCTGAGGCCGTCGTCTCATGACCCGCGATCACCATCGTCATAATGTTGTCGCGTAGCTGTTTGCATGAAAAATGGGAACCGTCTGGATTACGCGCGCCGAATAGATTAGCGATCATGCCGCCACAGTCATTACGATTGTCGCGCCGGGATTCAATGTAGCCGATAATCAGCTCGTCTACCTTCTCACGCTGTCTGAGGAAATGCGTCCATTGACCTCGCCACCCTGGAAGCTTGCGCAGGCGAGGCTCCTGCAGGGTAAGTGTGGGAGTTACAACCAGCATCGCAGAAAGCCGCTTGTATAGCATCTGCAAAAAGTCATCCCACCCGCCAAAGATCGTCGTTAGGATGATCTGGAGAGCCAGCATTCGTAGGCGCGGCTGAACGGGAAATGGCGTATCCAATGGCCAAGAATCGACCTCATGGCTCACAACATTTTTTATGGTCGCCATTTGAGTCTCTATAGCGCGAGCTTGGAGAGATGGCAAGATTGCTTTGCGACCACGCTGATGATGCTCTCCCTCCAACAACATGAACGACGCCTCGCCGATAACCGGCGTGATGATACTTGCGCCAACACCCGGGTGAAGTACATCTGCTGGCGCAGCGAGAATTGCCTTGATGGCCGCCGGCCGTGACAGAAACACAAGGGGGTGCATATCAACGGGATAAACGGTGAAACAACTCCCATATAGAGCGTGACAACGCTCAATACACTTCAGAGGCCACCGCCAAAATAGAAGAGTCTGTATTATCGCAGGCAGGGGCAGAGATGGTGGAAGCTTATCGCTACTACCCCTCGGCATACACCAAGACTAGCCGGCAAGCACTAGTCGCTCGTGAGAAGAGAGACAAACCAGGAACCGCTAGCGGATCGGCGCCTCAGCTCGGCCGATACATCAAGCCGGACTGATCGTTGTCGGACGGACCCGTACCGCGAGGTAGCCGGGCAATGCCACAACAAGCACCGCGGTGAGAGAGACGATTGCAAAGCTCAAGATAGCGATCGCGATACCAACCGAAAAAACGACCGGAAAGCCCGTCACGCTCGCAAGCGCATGGCTCTGTAGAAGCTCACCGTAGAGTCCGAATATGGCGCCGATCGAGCAGCCAGCACCTAGCAGCAGTGCGCTCTCACAGAAAAGCGCACGCCACAAGACACCCCGCTTGTAACCCTGGCGCTTGATGTATGCAAGCAGTGGCCTCCGCTGCCAGATCATCGATCCCATAGCGCCTCCCATCGCCAGCACAGCCGCAATCATCATTAGGATTCTGAGCTGTGTGAGCTGCGCAAGACCCTGATGAGCTTGAGCATAGTGGCGCTGCTCACGCTGCGACGACGTTTCTACCGCAAGCCCCGTGTGTCGCCCCAGCACAAGTTGGATCTCGCGCCGCAGTGCCATCGCCGAGAAGCCCGCTGTCGTCTGTATTTGATACGCGCTCGGGTCACTACTGTTCCATGCGCGCGCGTAGTCATCGGCGTTGATTATGATCGCTCCCGGTGGCCATCCAAGATTCGAGCTCACCGCTGCTACACGGAACGTCGACGGCCGTGGCGATGGTAGCGTGAAAGGCATCCCGACCTTTAGGTTATATTCACTGGCGAGCGCCTGTGATACGACGGCCCAACCGTGACCACGAATGTGGGCGGTTGCGAGTCCAAGATCCCCAGCTATAAGGTGCGTAGTCGGAATCGGCTGCTCAGCAACACGGGGAAAGCCAAGCACCCAAACGCGGCGCTCCCCCCAATTCAGGAAACCCCCTCGGTAAATATCCACAGAGCGCACCCCTGGCAACTTTCTTAGTCGCTGTGACGCAACATCAATAAAAGGGGTCGTCGCAAATGCGTTTGTCCTACCCGCAGGCGTCACCCAGACAGCAGCATTGGTATCTATCGCACGAGCAGATTCATCAAGACCACTCTGTAGATTCGCAGATGCCCCCCCGATCGCGACACTACCAAACACGGCAATCGCTCCGGTGCCAGCAATCGCCAATGATCTAGTCCTGTTCGCCGGCGCACGCAACTCGGTGACTGCGAGCAGGGTCGACGCTGAATAGAGGTGGTACTGAAGACCCTCGAATACTGTGATCGTCGCCTCGAACAGCATTGGAAGCAGGAAGAGCAAACCTCCCACCAGGCACGCTAGGGCCGCTACCGCCGCAACAACGTTCACATCGTCGTAGAGCAAGATAGCCGTAGTTGCCGCTAGACAACAGAGACCAGCAATCAGGGACCCCCTCCTCCAGCGAGATGTCGAATGCGTCGCGCCCTTGACAGTCCGCAACGGCCGGCGCAAAATACCCATGAGAGGGGCCAGGACGCCTACACAGGCTGCGAGTAGACCGGCGCCAGCGGCCAACCCAACGCTCTGCCATGTGATGATGCGGACAGAGCCCACCGGAAAAGCGAACGAGAGATAACCCGGTGTCGCGTGAAAGACCGCGATCGAGAGCAGATCGCCTAGCGCCAGTCCAAACAGAACGCCGAGAGCGCCAAGCACGAGTGCGTCCACGAACAAGACCTCCACTGCCATCAGCCTAGTTGCACCCCAGCGACGGAGATTTTCAATGAGCGTCCGTCGCAGGTGTGCTGTGACAAGCATCGCGTTGAAGGCAAACAAGAACCCGACGAGCGCACTAATCGCAGAGAAGAGACTCGTGCCCTGATTGGTTGGTGCCGCCGCGACTTGGAACAGCCTTGAGACGAAATCTGCTGGCTCAAGGTTCACGTTCATTGCATTCGCAAGACGCTGAAGCTGTGTGTGTACGACGTGCTCTTGTGCCGGCGCAGCCTGAACCATGATGCGGGTATATCGCCCTCGCAAGCCAGCGAGTTCCTGTGCGTAGACAATTGGCGCCGCTGCAATCTGACTATGAACCAGCGACCCGATGTCTTCTTCCTGCAGTGTCGCTCCGATAAGGGTGGGTATGCGATATGACCCGACCTGGAGTGTAGCTGGCTGCAGCGGACCTGCTCCGATCGACCGCGCGACTGGAGCAGGAAGCACAAGCACTTTTTGCTTCGCTATCTGCTCATAGCTAAAATGCCGCAGCAGCGGCCCTCCCGCACGCGCCAACCGCGGTTCGACCCCAAGCAGGTCGACAGCAGCCTGGCCCATAGGCCCGATGATGTTCGCCTGTTGTTCGAGCACCGGCAGAGTCGACCGAACACCACGCATCCGCTGGATCCGACCAAGCAAAGCCTGATCCAAGCCCTGCGGGCCGCGCGCTTCCAACTGAAACTGCATATGACCCACGATGTCCGCAGTGAGACGCTGCACCGAGCCATCGAGGCTCGTGCTCGCGACCTGCGACGCAAACAACAGCGCGACACCGACCGCGATGCCCAGCACCGCGAAAATCTCCTGCACAAGTACGATTCTGGCCTGCAGCCGCGCGAAGTACAGTCGCGCAATATCCGAGAAGGCCATCATCGCCGGGTGGGCTGGCGCACAGTCGACATAAACCCCGAGTCGGGCTGATAGGTCCCGATCCGCCCGTCGCGCAGCTCGCACACCCGGTCAGCGAACCTCGCGGCCTGGGGATCATGCGTAGCAAGTACAACCGTAGCTCCCCGCTCGCGGCAGAGCTCGCTCAGCAACCCAAGCACTTCCCGTCCGCGCTGGGTATCGAGGTAGGCCGTCGGCTCGTCGGCAAGCACAAGACCAGGGTCAGTCGCGAGGGCCTGCGCGATGATGACGCGCTGACGCTCACCCATAGAGAGCTGCTCAGTGCGGTGGCGCATGCGCTCCCCAAGCCCTAGCCGCATCAGCAGCGGTTCGACCTTCCGCTGAGCGTCGCGTGCATGTGTCACCCACAACTTCAATGAAGCGTTCTGGATCGCACGAGCACCCGGAAGCAGGTCAGATGGCTGCCCAACCATCCCAACTTCTCTCAGACGATACTCACAAGCCTCATTGTAGGAGAGCGCAGACACGTCGCAGCCGTTCACAAACACCGCACCACTGTCAGGCTCTAGCAACGCCGCTATTAGATTCAACAGCGTCGACTTGCCCGACCCGCTCGGCCCGTAAAGCGCCACAAACTCCCCAGCGCCAACCGACAACGAGACACCATCAACGGCCCGCACGGGCTCACCCTCGCCGATCGCGTAGTGCTTAACCAGATCACGTATCTCTAGCGCTACCGCCATGCCCCACGCCTGAAGCCACGATCCGACGAACGGACAGTTGGGAGCTCAACCACATTAGCTGGCGACTCGCTCTCTCCGGCAATCTGCCTCAAGCGCCCCTGCGCAAGCGCAAGGACTCTGTGCGCCGAGAGCGCGGCCTCGCCATCAGAGACGGTCATCAGCACGCCAATCCCATCATCCTGCGCAAGCGACCGCAACAACCCCGTGACCTGGACAGTCTCGCGCATCCCCAGCCCGTCACAGACATCATCAACAAGCAACAGACTCGGCCCAGCAACAATGCCCTGTGCAATCTCGATCAACGCACGATCCCAACGAGAAAGATCATCCCACCGCTGCGCCGCGCGACTCTCCATCCCAACCCGCTCAAGCGCGCTCTGCGCCTGCAAAAATGCAGTTCGGCGCTGCATACGTCGACGGTCGACCAGCAACGGCGCTGCGACATAGTGAACCATCCGCAGATCAACCCGCGGACCACTCTGCCCCGCCAACCCAATCTCCTCACGCAACAACCGCGCATGCTCCCGATCAGACAAACCAGCCAAATCCCGGCCACCAAAACACACCACACCAACATCAGGACGCTCCAACCCCCCAGCAATCTGCAACAACGTCGTCTTACCCTGACTACGCATCCCCACAACCCCAACCAACTCCCCAACCCCAACCTCCAACGACACATCAACCAGCAACGACTCCACACGCGCCCCACGCCGCGCCGCCCTACACACCCCCACCAACGACAACAACGAGGAGCCCATCACAGACTCCGCTGTCGCGCTGCACGCGCACGGCGCGCGGCCTCCTCGCTCAAGCCCTCCACATATGCTCGTAGGCGTTCGCGCTGCTGCATCCTGGCAAACCAGATTGCCGCCTCGTCGCGAATAAGTCCAATCATCATCAGTGTTGACCACTCCTGCGTGGAGATGAACGACTTATCGCCAATGCGCTGCTCAAGAACGCCGAGACTCGCATGCAGCGTGTTGTACTCACGCTGGCACTCCTCCTCCTCCAGTTTGATCATCGCGACCAGACGAGGTGCATCCTCGGGGCGCGAGAATGCGATCTTCGTTCGCAAATCCTCACGAATCGCCGATATGGAGGTCGACGAACGTAGCCACCGCCAGAACACGTCGATACCCTGTAGCGTCGCTTGGTACCGATCCTCATTCTCCGCGACACGATCGAGCTGCTTAGGCCCCATTCTCGAATCCAGCAGCGCACTCACATCTGGCCGCGAACGCAAAACGGCCTCCACCGCGATAGCCTCGCTCCCGCTGCCAGCCAGCGGAGGCATCCCGACTATCCGTACGTAGCCCTGACCCGTTAGACTCTTGAGTGCGCTGTGTGCCGTGGAGTACGACCACTGCGCTGACGCAAAACGCTCTTGCAAGCGCCTTTCGAGGCCCTTCGCGCCATCAGGCTCCTCAACCAACAAGCCCAGCACAGCGGCCGTGCTGGCCGACAACTCTCCTTGGCGCTGACGTCCCATAAGCACCGAACCGTACACCAAAGACACGCCCCCTAGGGGACCGCTAGCTGAATCATTCCTACAGGTTGGAAGGCAGAGAGCCGGAATGGCTGCAAGGGACAAGTCCAGCTAGCCGCCCTACTCAAAGAAGTCAGAAACAAAATCCGCTAACTATCACCTCGGCTGCTGACTGCCGCAAAACCTCTCGATTTGGCTATCCGCCGCCGGTACGTCTGACGACAGGGAACTCAACCACGTTGTGACCTGGCCCATTCTGTCCCGTGATGGGCTTCAGGCATCCTCCTCCGAGCGAGAAGACTCTGTGCGCCGAGAGCGCGGCCTCGCCATCAGAGACGGTCATCAGCACGCCAATCCCATCATCCTGCGCAAGCGACCGCAACAACCCCGTGACCTGGACAGTCTCGCGCATCCCCAGCCCGTCACAGACATCATCAACAAGCAACAGACTCGGCCCAGCAACAATGCCCTGTGCAATCTCGATCAACGCACGATCCCAACGAGAAAGATCATCCCACCGCTGCGCACCTCGATCCGACATCCCTACTCGCTCAAGCGCTACGGCGGCACGCGCAAATGCGGCACGCCGTGCCCGTCGACGGTTGACCAGCAACGGCGCTGCGACATAGTGAACCATCCGCAGATCAACCCGCGGGCCACTCTGCCCTGCCAACCCAATCTCCTCACGCAACAACCGCGCATGCTCCCGATCAGACAAACCAGCCAAATCCCGGCCACCAAAACACACCACACCAACATCAGGACGCTCCAACCCCCCAGCAATCTGCAACAACGTCGTCTTACCCTGACTACGCATCCCCACAACCCCAACCAACTCCCCAACCCCAACCTCCAACGACACATCAACCAGCAACGACTCCACACGCGCCCCACGCCGCGCCGCCCTACACACCCCCACCAACGACAACAACACGCTCATCGCCATACAAGCATGACGCATCCCGCCTGATCTGCCTTTCGTCGCCCGCGTCCGCGCGGAGCCAGCGGCCACCCGACGAACTCCGAGACTTCGACCTCCAATCCTGGCCCGTCGCGGTTAATCCACCGAACTGCGCGGGCCTATCCACAAGCTCGGCCAACGGCCGCTCTCCGAAGAGGACGGCCCCGCTATCCGGGCGCTCCATTCCTGCCGCGATCTTCAGGAGCGTCGTCTTGCCCTCAAGTCGCCTGCCAATGACCGCCACGATCTCTCCCGGCACGACCTGAAGCGAAACATCCAAGAAGACCGGCACCCACCCGCTCCCGCGCAGAAGTGCTCGGCAGCCCCCGACAACCCAGCGCGAAGCGTAAGGGCGTCGGACGTCCGGTTGTGTCTTGCACGGCGCGCGACGCAGCAATGAGCCTTCGCGATGCTGCGTCCTTCGGCTTGGCGGCGGGCGGTGTAGGCGCATGTGCGGGCGGTCGTCGCGCGTGCGGCAGAGCACGATCGTGTGCAGACATAGATCAACACGTTGAAGAGCCGTTGCTCCCCGTTCTGCTCGCGCCGAAGCGCGCTGAACTCGGTAGCTACGCGCGAGCACGCATGCCCAGCCAAAGCCAACGTCGCTCCGATCCGCGCCCTCACGCGACTGCCCTTCGGTCAGGGCGCCGCGCCGTGTCGCTCGCGACCAATTTGCGACCACGAACTCCCTGAACGGGCCTGAATGGGCCTGAACGGCGCGGAAGAGGGATCAGTGGGCAATCAGGGCTTAGGCCCTGAAACCCAGTGCTCGCCTGCATGGAAGTGCACTGCGATGAAACCGAGAACAAGCGGCGGACGAGATTCGAACTCGCGACCCCGAGCTTGGGAAGCTCGTGCTCTACCAACTGAGCTACCACCGCACTGCCCGCATCTTACGCGCTTCTGCCTGCAGGCCCTTCCGGCGTCCTCCAACACGAGGACATCCCGCACCGGACCTCCTCCCGGCAGACACAGGCTATATACCCTTCCTATCGGCGTGAAGCGTCTGATCGTCCCCACCCTGGCGTCCATCTTCGGCCTGGCCCTCCTGGCCCTGCTGATCTACGGGGTCACCCACCAGTCGCCCAGTCGCACCCTCGACGAAGCGGTCGCGAGCGGGCATTGGCCAGCGGCGCCAGAAGCGAAGCACTCCCTGCCCGCGCTGACGGGCGGAGGCAGCACCTCGCTGGCTTCCTATGGCGGCAAGGTCGTGATCCTCAACTTCTGGGCCTCCTGGTGCGAACCGTGCCAGCACGAGGCGCCCATGCTGGAGCGGGCGCAGCACACCCTCGAAAGCCACGGCGGCACCGTCCTGGGGATCACCTACGAGGACGCGACCTCCGATTCGCTCGGTTTCGCGCGCCGCTACCACCTCACGTACCCGAACCTGCGCGACGTTACCGGGAGCTTCGCGCACTCCTACGGCACCGACCAGTTGCCCGAGAGCTTCGTGATCAACCGCGCCGGGCACATCGTCGGGATCTCCCGCGGCGAAGTCACTGAGCCCTTCCTGGAACGCGCGATCAAGCTGGCCGATGAGAGCAGCTAGCTGCACCCGCACGGCACGGTTGGCGCTGCTGCTGGCGCTCTCCTCCCTGGCGCTCTTGCCGGTGGGCGCGGCGTATGCCGCTGCGAGCACCCCGCGCACGACGCTGCCGGCCGTCGAAGGCCAGGTCATGTGCGTCACCTGCAAAATCCCGCTGACCGTCGCGCAATCCCCGCAGGCGGCGCGCGAGCGAGCCTATATTCAGGGACTGATCGACCAGGGTCGGACGCTCGCCCAGATCAAGCGCGCGCTCGTCTTCCAGTACGGCCCCGCAGTGCTCGCGCTGCCTTCGAGCCACGGGTTCGACCTCACGGTCTACGTGGTTCCGGCTGTCGTCGTCCTCGCGCTGCTGGCGACCGTCGCCGTGCTGCTGCCCCGCTGGCGCCGTCGCGCCCGGGCGGCGCAGGCCGCACGGGCGGCCGAGGAAGTCCCCTCCGCCCCGACCCTGAGCGACACTGACGCGGCCCGCCTGGCGGCGGACATGGCGCGCTTTGACTAGCGCACCACACGGGCCCGCACTAGCGCCACCTGGGCCTGCGCGTCTCTGCGGCCAAACACCCCGCCGCGTCGGCCCAACACCCCGCCGCGTCCGCTACATCTCGAGCGGCGCGTCGACCCCGAGCAGGTCCACGAGGCAGCGCCCGACCGTGCGCTGCGCCGCGACGCACAGTGCGATCCGCAGCGACTCGACGGCGGCGGGCTCCGCGCCGAGGACACGGCAGTCGCGGTAGAAGGCGGTGAAGTCCTGCGCGAGCTCCAGCGCGTAGGCGGCGATCCGGTGCGGCGCGCGCCGTGCCGCGGCCTCTTGGACCTCCCCGGGAAATGACAGCAGCCGCTTGATCAGGATGCGCTCGGACGGGTGCAGGGCCTGCTCGCCGCGATCGACCTCCGCGAGCGCTGCGAGAACCCGCCGCTCGCCGGCCTTGACGAGCATCGAGGCGATGCGGGCGTGCGCGTACTGGACGTAGTAGACGGGGTTCTCACTGGACTGTTCGCGCGCGAGATCGAGGTCGAGGTCGATCGTGGTGTCGTGCGAGCGCGAGAGCAGGAACCAGCGGGCGGCGTCCACCCCGATCTCTTGCACCAGGTCGTCGAGCGTGACGAACTCGCCGGCGCGCTTGGACATCTGGGCGCGCTCGCCGCGGCGCACGAGGTGGACGAGCTGCATGATGATCAGCTCCAGGCGATCGGGGTCGCCGCCGAGCGCCTGGTAGGCGGCCTTCATGCGCTGCACGTAGCCGTGGTGGTCGGCGCCCCACACGTCGATCTGACGGTCGTAGCCGCGCTCGCGCTTGTCCTGGTGGTAAGCGATGTCCGACGCGAAGTAGGTGTGCTCTCCGCTGGAGCGCACCAGCACACGATCCTTGTCGTCGCCGAATTCGGTGCTGCGTAGCCACATCGCCTTTTCGCGACGGTAGGTGAGCCCCTGCTCGGCGAGCAACGAGAGCGCGCGCTGCACCGGGCTCGGAGCGCCCTCGTGCAGCTCGGTCTCGTACTTCCAAGCGTCGAAGGTGACTCTGAAGGCCGCGAGTGATGCAGCCGTCCGCGCCACCATGATCCCAACCGCCGCCTTGCCCAGCTGGTCTGGGTCCAGCGCGCCGGCCTGCTCTATCTCGGCGGCGAGCGGTCCGACGTAGTCGCCCCGGTAGCCGTCCTCAGGGACCGGCTCGCCCCTTGCCAGCGCCCCGAGTGACTCGCCCAGCTTGCGGATCTGGGAGCCGGCGTCGTTGACGTAGAACTCACGCGTGACCGTGTCTCCGTTGAGCGCCAGCAGTCGCGCCAGCGCATCGCCGTAGGCCGCGTTACGCGCATGGCCGACGTGCATCGGCCCGGTGGGGTTGGCGCTCACGAACTCGACCAGGATGCGCTCCGGCGTGGGTGTCCCCCCACCCCCGAAGTGCTCGCCGGCGCCGAGCATGGCGACGAGCGCGCGGCGGTGCCAGCGCGCGCTGAGGAACAGGTTCAGAAAGCCTGGCCCCGCGACCTCGAAGCGCTCCAGATCGAGGCCCAGACGCTGCTCCAGCGCACTCCCTAGCCGCTGCGCTATCTCGCGCGGAGATGCACCCAGCGCTGGTGCCAGCAGCAGCGCCGCGTTGGTCGAGTAGTCGCCGAAGTCCACGCGCGGGGGCCGCTCCAGCGTGACGCCCGCGGGTCCACCCTCACTCCGGGCGGTCTGCGCTCGATCGGCCAACTCGCCCGCGGCGGCGAGTACGGCCTCGCGCAGCTCACCCAGCGGCGTCGCCAGGCCGCTCATCGGGCCTTGGCGCGGTGGTCGATGATCTCAGTAGTGGTAGGGCTCACCGGCGAGGATCTTATGCGCCCGATACAGCTGCTCGAGAAGGACCACCCGCGCGAGCTGGTGCGGCAGCGTCATCCGGCCCAGCGACAGCCGATGATCCACGCGTGTCAGCGCCGGCGGGCCGAATGGACCGCCGATCACGAACGCCAGGTCGCGCCCCTCGCGGCGACGCTCCTCCAGGAACGCGCTGAAGGCGAGACTGTCGTAGTCCGATCCCTCTGCGGCCAGCAGCGAAACGAATGCCTCGCCCGGAACACGCCTCAGCGACCGCGGCGGCGTCGCGTGATTCGACCAGCTCCAGCCGCGCGTAGCGGGAGAGCAGCTTGCGGTAATGCGCCACGTCGTCCTCATAGGGAGACCGCAGTCGTCCCTCGCCGAGCACGATCAGCCGCACAGGTTGCGATACTAGCCTCGTGAACGACGACGACTCAGGCGCCGAGCGCCATATCAACATCCACCTCTCCCCCGAGGTCATGGGGGGCGTATACGCCAACTTTGCGAACGTAAGCCACTCCGACTACGAGTTCACGGTGACCTTCGCGCGCGTCGACCACGAGGTCGAGGCCGAGGAGGTTCCCGGGGTAGTCGTATCCCGTGTGAACCTCTCCCCGCGTTTCATGCGCGAGCTGATCGACGCGATGGAGGACAACTACTCAAAGTGGCGCACCCGCGAGGGCATCAAGAACCTGCCCGAGTACGGCGGCGCCGAAGCCGGCGGGGACGACGAGACGCCGTAGCGCGAGTGGCTCAACGCCCGGCCGGAGGACCGGCCGCACCCCGCGGGCGTAGGCGCGGGCGATCCCGATGCGCTCGACGGTGGACGGGTGGGTCCCCATCAGGCGCACCAGCCAGCGTGGGGGGTCGGGGTCGGCGAGATTCTGCGTGACGATCCTCTGCTCGAAGGAGATGAACGGCTCGGGCGCGTCCGCCAGTGCGAGCGAGAACGCGTCCGCGCGGCGCTCGACCTCGCGTGAGAGCCCGCACGCGAGGGCGCCCACCGCGGCGCTCACCACCCCCAAGGACAGGACGAGCGCCGGCAGCGTGGCGGCGGAGGCGCACTCCCCCCCGGAGCGATCCAGGCGCCGAGTGAGCTGCGCCACCGCATACATCCCCGCCGGGGCGCTCAGCGCGAGGTGCGCGAGCCCGCGCGGCACGTCGCGGTGACGCACGTGGGCCAGCTCGTGAGCCACTACCAGGCGGGTCTCCTCGCGTGTGAACTCGCTCAGCAGCGTGTCGAAGAGCACCACCCGCTTGGTCGCCCCGAGGCCTGTCACGTAGGCGTTGGCGGCAGTCGTGCGACGGCTGGCGTCGACCTCGTAGACCTCCCCCACGCTCACCCCGGCGCGCGCGGCCAGCTCGAGCACGTCCGTGCGGACCGCGCCCGCGGGCAGCGGCGTGAAGCGGTTGAAGAGCGGATCGAGCACCACCGGGGAGAGGAAGGTGAGGGTGCCGGCGCCCGCGACCGCGACGCCGGACGCCGGCAGCCACCAGCCACGGGGAAAGCGGCGCATCAGCGCCACCGCCACCGGGGCGGCGCCGGCGTTGAGGGCGATCCCGAGCGCGCCACCCTTGAGCAGGTCCCGCGCCCATCCGCCCCACGACTGCGTCACCAGACCCACCGCCAGGGCACGCCTGCGCGCAAGCGCCTGCAGCGGCAGCGGCACGAGGCCGACGGCCAGCGACAGCCCGACGCCAACCACGGCGGCTTCGGCGAGGGGCCGCGCGGCGGCCAGCTGATCCTGCTTGGAGCGGTCACCCGCCCGTGCGCGCGCTGAGCGCGGAGTGGCACTCACTGCAGACTTGACCGCCACTCCGTGCGGCAGCCGCGACGCGCGCACGGCAAATGCTGCCAGTACCCCCGCCTGCGCCAGGCTCGCGGCGGCGTGCAGCGCAAGTTGCGGGCGCCCGTAGCGCCGCGCCCGCGCGATATCGTCGGTCGCGAAATATGCACGCACATCGACCGGGTCGGGCTCGATCAGGCCGTCGTCCGGGCGCAACACGAGCACGGCGGCGCGTGCCACCGCCAGCGCCCCGACCAGCGCAAGCGGCCAGCCAGCGCCGCTCGGTCTGGTCACAGGCGTGCCTGTCGCGCGTCGGGATGCGCGGCCGTGGACCCGGGACGACCGTCGATGAGCGGTGTTCATACCCTGCAATGATGAAGGTCGCAGTCATCTCTGACATCCACGGCAACCGGCACGCCTTCGAATCCGTGCTGGAGGCGGTCGCCGCGAGCGATGCCGCCGAGCTGTGGTGTCTCGGCGACCTGGTGGGCTACGGGGCCGAGCCGGACGCCTGTGTGGAGCTTGCCCGCGAGCACGCCGCGGTGTGCCTCGCCGGTAATCACGACCTCGCAGCGATCGGCGAGGTGCCCCTGGAGGCGTTTACGCGCGGCGCCGGTATCGCGGTGCAGTGGACACGGGAGATCATGCGCCCCGAGAACCTCACCTTCCTCGCGGGTCTCAGCCCCCAGGGGCGGGAGGGACCGATCGGCCTCTACCACGCGAGCCCGCGCGATCCCGTCTGGGAGTACGTGCTGTCCGCGCTGCTCGCGGGGCTGTGCCTGGACGAGCAGCGCCAGCGCGTCTGCCTGATCGGCCATTCCCATGTGGCGCTCGCCTTCGCGCGCAGCGCGGGGGAGCTCGCCACCGGGGAGCCACGCCGTGACGGCAGCGAGCTGGACCTGGCGGAAGGGGAATGGCTCCTGAACCCCGGCAGCGTCGGCCAGCCCCGCGACGGGGACCGGCGCGCCGCGTGGCTGCTGCTCGACCTGGAGGGGTGGACAGCCTCCTACCGACGCGCCGAGTACGACGTCGCCGGGGCCGCGGCCGCGATCCGCGCGGCGCGCCTACCGGACTCGCTCGCGGAGCGGCTCGGGTACGGTCAGTGACGATGCGCGCCTTCCTTCACCTGATTCCAGCAGGCCTGCTCGGTGCAGCCGCCGCTCTGCTCGTCTCCTGCGGGAGCTCGAGCAAGGGCCTGATCCCCCTCGAGTATGCGGGCCCGTTGCAGAGCGACTTCCAGGCCGTGATCCAGGCGGCGCGGGAAGGCGACGGCAGCTGTAGCGCGACCGAGGTGGAGATCCGCAAGACCGAACACGACCTGCGCGCGTTGCCCTCGACCGTGAACGGCGGGCTGCGCGGCAGGCTGGAGGAAGGCGTCGCCAACCTCAGCGCTCGCGCACGCGTGCTCTGCACGCAACCGCTGTCGCAGAGCACTTCGACGACGGGAACCAGCACGACGAAGACAACTCCCCCGCCGTCGACGACCACCACCACGCAGCCGGCCCCCACGACCACGCAGGCGACGACGCCGACCACGGGGGCTGCCCCTGCCCCCACCACCTCGCAGCCCTCCGGCCAGGGGGGCGGCACGCAGGCGCCCGGCACAGGCAACGACGAAGGCCGGGGCGGAGAAGCTGAAGCCGGCGGACAGGAAGGCGCCGGCGGTGTCGGACAGGCCGGCCCGGGGGAAGTCGGGTCCGGCGGGAGCACCGGCGGCACCGGGGGCGGTCGGTGAGCGCGGTGGAGATCGCGGGGCGCTACCGCCTGGAGAGCCGGCTGGGCTTCGGCGGCATGTCTACGGTGCACCTGGCTTTCGACCAGCGCCTGGAACGTCGCGTGGCGGTCAAGCTGCTCGCGGAGCACCTGGCGGAGGACCCGACGTTCGTCTCGCGTTTCCAGCGTGAGGCGCAGGCGGCGGCGCGCCTGGTGCATCCCAATGTGGTGCAGGTCTTCGACTCTGGTCTGGACGAGCGCACCGGCCAGCACTTCATCGTGATGGAGTACATCGAGGGGCAATCGTGCGCGGAGATCCTGCGCGACTACGGCTGGGTCGAAGCCGAGGAAGCGGTGTCGATCATCGAGCAGGCCTGCGAGGGGCTGCACTATGCCCACCGCAACGGGGTGGTACATCGCGACGTCAAGCCGGGCAACCTGCTGCGCGCACGCGAGGGCGAGGTCAAGCTCGCGGACTTCGGGATCGCGAAGGCGACCGAGCAGTCGAGCATCACCCAGGTCGGCTCGGTGCTGGGCACCGCCGCCTATCTGGCCCCCGAGCAGGCGCGTGGCGAGGAAGCCGGTCCGAGCGCCGACCTCTATGCGCTTGGCGTCGTGAGCTATCAACTGATCTCGGGGCGCCTACCCTATGAGGCCGCATCGCTGACCGAGCTGGCCCTCAAGCAACAGCGGGAGGAGCCACCGACGCTGGATACGCTCGTTGCGGCGGTCAGCCCGGAGCTGGCCGACGCGGTAGCGATCGCGCTCGCGCTCGACCCCCGCGACCGCTATCAGACGGCTCGCGAGATGGGCCATGCGGTGAGCAACGCCCAACGCGGCATCGCTCCGGTGGAGCCTGCCGCCGGCGTACGCGGCCACCAGGCGACCGAGGCGACCACGGTGCTCGCGACCGGCACCAAGAGCCATGGCCAGGCGCCGGCACGGGAGCGCGCGAGCGCGCCGCGCCAGCCGCGGCCCGGGCCCCCGCCACAGCGCGCGCAACCACCTGCCATGGCACAGAGCAGACCCCGCGGTAGGGGCGCGCGCCGCCTCGTCGGCGCGCTCCTGGCACTGCTGTTGCTCGCGGTCGCGATCATCGCAATCGTGCTCGCGACGGCGCCCTCGCCCACGCGGGTCGTGCTGCGCGACGTTGGCTACTCCGACGCCGAACAGGTCGCCGAAGCGCTGCGGCAAATGGTCCACGAAAACACCAAGTGATGCAGGCGAAAGGCCTGCTCAAGCGGGCCTTTCGGTAACTACGTCCTTTGCGGACGAGGCAACCGTCACTCCTCCCGACACACAATGTGGGTGCGTGGGAGCGAACTACCGCGCGAAGCTCCCGGGGCCGCCCCCGCACGCAGCGCAGCAGCAACCTCGCCGAGTCCTCCCGCCACGATCGCCGCTCGCAGGTCGGCCATCAGGCGCGCGATGAAGGCGAGGTTGTGCAGGGTCAACAGCCGCATCCCGGTGAGCTCGCCGGCACGCATGAGATAGCTGAGGTACGCGCGGGAGAGCCCCGCGCGCAGGCGGGACACGGACAGCCCTCCAGCAGGGGCTCCGCGGCCTCGCGCCAGCGGCCCTTGACGAGATCCAGGCGCCAGCGCGAGTCGGGGTTGGGGATGAGCGCGGTGCCGTGGCGCCCGAGGCGGGTGGGCATGGCGCAGTCGAAGGTGTCCATTCCCAGCTCGACCCCGGCGATCAGGTCGTCGACCTCACCGATTCCCAGCAGGTGGCGCGGCAGCCCCTCGTGCTCGCCGCCGAGTTCCTCCGCAGCGAAGCGCACTACCTCGTACATCTGCTCCTTCTCGGCCCCCAGCGACCCGCCGATGGCGACCCCGTCGCAGCCGCTCTGCGCGACGATCCGTGCCGAGGCGCGGCGCAAATCCTCATGCACGCCGCCTTGGACGATCCCGTACACGAGCTGCCCGCGAGGACCGTGCTCGGCGTGCCAGCGCAGGCAGCGCTCCAGCCAGCGGTGGGTGCGCTCTGTCGAGCGTTGGGTGTAGGCGCGATCGACGTGGAACGGCGTGCACTCGTCGAATACCAGCGCGATGTCTGAGCCGAGCGCGGCCTGCACGGCCATCGAGCCCTCCGGTGAGAGAAAGCGCTCGCTCCCGTCGAGGTAGGAACGAAAGCGGACTCCCTCCTCCGAGATCTTCAGGATCGTCCCGGCGCGCTCGCGCGCAGCGGCCCGGCCCCCGCGTGCCGGGCGGGCCTTGATCTCGTCCGCGACGGTCCCGTGGCCCATGGAGAAGACCTGGAAGCCACCGGAGTCGGTGACGATCGGTCGCTGCCAGTCCATGAACTGGTGCAGCCCCCGAGCCGCTCGATCAGCTCCTCGCCGGGGCGCAGGTGCAGGTGGAAGGTGTTGCCGAGCACCAGCTCGTAGCCGAGCTGCGCGACCTCCTCTGCCAGCAGGCCTTTGACGGTGGCCTTCGTGGCAAGCGGTACGAAGGCGGGCGTGTGGACATCGCCGTGAGCGGTGTGCAACACGCCGGCGCGCGCGAGCGAGCGGGGATCGCGGGCTGCGATAGTCAGAGCGGCCACCGCGGCATCCTAGAGTCAGGACGATGCGCACCTCCTCCCCACCTCCGCCCGTGATGCCGGCCCGGCCCGACCCGCCCACCATGACCACCCCGTCCCGCTAGATCCGTCGTGCTCGCCGCGCTGATCGACGTCAACCACCTCGTCGAAGTCTCTGGCTACCCGCTGCTGGCCCTGCTGGTGATGGCGGAGTCCGGTGGGGTGCCGGTGCCGGGTGAGACGGCGCTGATCATCGGGGGGGTGCTAGCGAGCCAGGGGAAGCTGCAGATCGAGCTGGTGATCGCGGTGGCGGCGGCCGCGGCGATCGTCGGCGACAACATCGGCTACTACATCGGCCGCCGCGGTGGCCGCTGGCTGCTCCAGCGCCCGGGGCCGTTCCACGGCCAGCGTCTGCGGGTGTTGGAGACCGGTGAGCCGTTCTTCGAGCGCCACGGCCCGAAGGCGGTGTTCTTCGGCCGCTTCATCCTGGGCCTGCGCACATGGGCGTCGTGGCTGGCGGGCGCGACCCACATGCGCTGGCGCACGTTCTTCCTGTGGAACGCGCTCGGGGGAATCTGCTGGGCCACGGCAATCGGGCTGCTCGCGTTCTTCCTGGGGCGTTCGGCTGGCAACCTGATCGAGACGTTCGGGATCTTCGGCCTCGCGGCGGTGCTGGTGGCGGCGGTCGGGGTGTTCTTATGGCACCGTCGCCACACTCGCCACGCGGACGGTGCGGACACGGCGAACGGTGCGGACACCGTGGACGCCAGGGGCGCCGCGGACGCCACGGACGCCACGGACGCCACGGACGGTGAGAATGCCACGGACGCCGCGGACACCGCACCAGACGGGGCTGCGAGATCTGCGGGGAGCCCTCAGCGCGGGCCGGCGGCGCTCGCCGAGCCGCCGTCGGGGAGCTCGGACGCTCCCGGGGGCTGAGCGTCGTGCGCGGCCGCTCGACTCAGCAGCCGCCGCAGGGGGCGATGCGGTCCCACAGCTCGGCCAGCGCGCTGAGCTCACTCTCGGAGAAGCGCGAGAGGAACTGCTCGCGCACGACTGCCAGGTGGGTGCCGCGTGCGGCACACAGCCGTTCGCGGCCGAGGTCGGTCAGACAGGCGTAGGCGCCACGGGCGTCGTGTTCGCAGGAGCAGCGCTCCAGGAGACCATCCTTTTCAAGCCGGTCGGCCAGCCGGGTGAGCCCGCTGCGTGAGAGCTGGGCCTGCTCGGCGAGATCGCACATCCGCATCCGCCCGCCGGGGGACTCGACGAGACGGTGGAGGACCTCGTAGGTGCTCAGCGGCAGACCGTGGGTGCGCTCGAGCTCGGCGTCGACACGCTTGGCGAGTGAGGCGTGCGCTCGCTTGAGCCCACGCCAGGCGCGTAGCTCGCCCTCGCTGAGCGTTTGCTCACGGGGGGCGCTCTTGACGGCTCTGGCCGTGGGTATGGCGGTCGCGGGAGACATGAAGTCGGACCCTCTCTACTCAGTCGAACATAGCAGCGCGGGCGCCAAACGCCGGGGTTCCGCCGTCCTCACCGCGCCCGCTCGACGCCCTCGGTCGCCCCCCGCCGGGTGGCCCGCCAGACCGACCACATCATCAGCGGCTGCAGCCCCAGCCGCGCGTACAGCGCCCAGCGCGGAATGCGCCCGAAGCGCTCGGGGTTGCGAGCCATGTACAGGTTGGCGGGGAAGACGGCGCCGAGTAGCGCGATCAACCCAAGGCCTGCCAAGGGGCGGGTGCGGGGCAGCAGGACGCCGACGCCACCGGCGATCTCGGCGACGCCGCTGAGCGACACGAGCTTCGCGGGATCGCCGAGACTGGGCGGGACGATCTGACGGTAGGCGCCGGGCATCGTGAAGTGGTTGACGCCGGCCCCGATGAAGAGCAGCCCGACGAGCCGCTGCGAACGTGTGGCGCGAGCGCTCACAGCGCCCCTTCGGAGCTTTCTTCGATCAAAGAGCTGCCGGACATCGTCTCGGGCTGGGGCACTCCGAGGAGCTCGAGGATGGTGGGCGCGATGTCGGCGAGGATACCTTCCTCCTGCTGCAGCGGCAGGCCGGGGACGGTGAGAATCAGCGGCACGGGATTGGAAGTATGGGCCGTGTTGGGGCTGCCATCGGGCTCGAGCATGTGCTCGGCGTTGCCGTGGTCGGCCGTCACGAGACAGGCGCCGCCGGCGTCGCGAACCGCGTGCACGACCTCGCCGAGGCACCCGTCGACGGTCTCGATGGCGCGCACGGCGGCGGGGATGACACCGGTGTGCCCGACCATGTCGGGGTTTGCGAAGTTGATGACCGCGAACCGCGGCTGCTGCTCGCGCCAGGACTCGAGGAACAGGTCGGTGACGCGCCGGGCGCTCATCTCGGGCTTGTGATCGTAGGTCGGGACGTCTCGCGGAGAGGGGGCCAGTTGGCGCTGTTCGCCATCGTGGGGAGTCTCCTCGCCGCCGTTGAAGAAGTAGGTGACGTGGGCGTACTTCTCGGTCTCCGCGACGTGTAGCTGCCGCGCGCCGGCAGCGGCGAGCGCTCCGGCGAGCGTGGTGGCGGGCCGCTCGGGGGGAAAGGCGACGGGGTAGTCCCAGTCTTCCTCGTACTGGGTCAGGGTCGTGTACTGCTCGACCGGCTCGATCCCGTGACGCCCCTGCCAGCCGGGCAGCTCCTCGCCATTCTCGCCGAAGCCGCGCTCGGCGAGCGCGCGGGTGATCTCGCGCACGCGATCGGGACGGAAGTTGAAGCACAGGACGCTGTCCCAGGGGCGGATGTAGCCCTCGTCGCCGACGCTGGTGGCGCTGATGAACTCGTCGGTCTCACCGCGATCGTAGGCCTCGAGCACGGCCTCAACGCCGGTTTCGGTGTGGTGCTCGGCGCGACCGTGGACGAGCAGGTCATAGGCGGCTTGGACGCGCTCCCAGCGGCGGTCGCGATCCATCGCGTAGTAGCGGCCGACGACGCTTGCGACCCGCACGCGGCCGAGCGCGCCGGGGGGCCACAGCTCCAGGCACCAGCGTTCGATCAGACCGACGTACTCGACGCCCGCTTCGGGCAGTGTGTCGCGACCGTCGGTGAAGCAGTGGATGATCAGCTCACCGACGCCGAGCCGCCCGGCGAGCTCGATGATCGCCTGCAGGTGGCCGAGGCTCGAGTGGACGCCGCCGTCGGAGACCAGGCCAATCAGGTGAACGCGCTCGGAGCAGGTCAGCGCGCGGGTGATCGCGGGGTTCTCGCTCAGGACGCCGTCGAGGACGACGTCGTTGATGCGTGTCAGGTCCTGGCGCACGATCGAGCCGGCGCCGAGGTTCAGGTGGCCGACCTCGGAGTTGCCCATCTGCCCTTCGGGTAGTCCGACGGCGCGACCGCTCGCGGTCAGGGTGGTGTGGGAGTAGGTATCCCAGAGCTCGTCGAAGACCGGAGTCTGGGCCAGCGCGACCGCGTTGCCGGGACCGGGCGCGGCGAGGCCCCAACCGTCGAGCACCACCAGGCACGCACACGGCAGCGGCAGTCCCATCACGGGGCGGCGTCGACGATCTGGGCGAAGCTCTCGGCCCGTAGTGAGGCCCCACCGACCAGGGCGCCGTCGACGTCGGGCAGTGCGAGCAGCTCGGCCGCGTTCTCGGGGTTCACCGAGCCCCCGTAGAGGACGCGCACGCGCTCGGCGGCGGCGGGCGCACGGTCGCCGACGAGGGCGCGGATGAACGCGACCGCATCCTGGGCCTGCTCGGGCGTGGCGGTGTCGCCGGTGCCGATCGCCCAGATCGGCTCGTAGGCGATCGCGATCTCGCCCAGCCGCTCGTCGGGCACACCGGCGAGGTCGTCCCTGATCTGCTGGCGCAGCTTGCGCTCGGTGTCGCCGGCGGCGCGCTCGGACTCGCTCTCACCGACGCACAGGATCGGAGCCAATCCGGCGGCGAGCGCGGCTGCGAGCTTCAGCGCGAGCGCGCGGTCGGTCTCGCCGAAGAGCTGGCGTCGCTCGGAGTGGCCGAGCACGACACCGTGGACGCCAAGCTCGCTGAGCATCGGCGCGGAGACCTCGCCGGTGAAGGCCCCCTCGGGCTCGTGGTGCATGTTCTGGGCGTAGATCTCCACACGCGAGCCGCGCGCGCTGTCGACCATCGCGCGCAGGTCGGTGAAGGGCACGCAGATCGCGAGATCGACCCCGCTAACGGCCGCGACGCGGGGCAGCAGCGCCTGGATGTACTCCTCGGCCTCGGCTTCGGTCTTGTACATCTTCCAGTTGCCCGCGATCAGTGGGGTGCGAGGCGCAGAGGCGAGCTCGCCGGAGCCGGCCGCCATCACGCGACTCCCGCGCCGTTGAGCGCCTCGACACCGGGCAGCGTGCGACCCTCGAGCAGCTCGAGCGTGGCCCCCCCGCCGGTGGAGAGATGGTCGACGGAGTCCTGCAGGCCAAAGCGGGTGAGGGCGGCGGCGGAGTCGCCACCGCCAATCACGCTCACCGCGCCCGTGCGTGCGACGGCCTCGGCGACCGTGCGGGTACCGCCGGCGAATGGCTCTAGCTCGAAGGCGCCCATCGGGCCGTTCCAGAACACGGTGCCGGCACGCTCGATCTCGGCGCCGTAGCGCGACGCGGTGGCCGGCCCGATGTCGAGTCCCATCCAGCCGGCGGGAACGTCCACGCCCTCGAGCACGCGACGCTGGGCCTCCGCGGCGAAGCGGTCGGCGATCACGAGGTCGCTCGGCAGCTCCAGGCGCGCCTGGTCCCCAGCGTCGGCGCGGGCGGCCGCCGGGTTCACGTCCGTGCGGGAGTCGGGGTCCGTGCGGGGGTCGGGGTCCGTGCGGGAGTCAGTGCTCGCACGAACGTCGGTGTCCACGCGAACGTCGATGGCTGCCTGAGCGAGCGCGTGTCGCGCGTGCTCGACGTCCTCGGCGTCGCACAGCGACTCCCCCACGGGGTGGCCCTGGGCGGCGAGGAACGGGAAGCACATGGCACCGCCGATCAGGATCGCGTCGGCGATCTGTAGGAAGCGATCGATCACGGCGATCTTGTCGGCGACCTTGGACCCGCCGATGACGGCGATGAGCGGCCGCGTCGGATGCTCGAGGATCCCGCCGAGCGTGCGCACCTCGCGTTCGAGCAGCCGGCCGGCGGCGCTCGGCAGCAGGTGCGCGACACCCGCGGTGCTGGCGTGCGCGCGGTGGGCGGCGCCGAAGGCGTCGTTGACGTAGGCGTCGGCGAGCTCGGCGAGGGCGCGGGCGAGCTCGGGGTCGTTACGCGTCTCGCCGGGCTCGAAGCGGACGTTCTCGAGTACCAGCAGCTCGCCGTCGCGCAGCTCCTCGGTGAGCGCGCGCACCTGCTCGCCGACGACGTCCGGGGCGAGCGTGACCTGGGCGCTGGGTAGCAGCTCACGCAGGCGCGCGGCGACCGGCGCCAGCGACAGGCCGGGCACGCGCCGTCCGTGGGGGCGATCCAGGTGGGAGACCAGCACGAGCTTGGCGCCGCGCGCGCGCAGCTCCTCGATCGTGGGCAGCGCCGCGCGAATGCGGGTGTCGTCGGCGACCTCGATGGCGCCGCCGTCGCCCACGGCGAGCGGGACGTTGAAGTCGACGCGCACCAGCACGCGCCTGCCGCGCACGTCCAGATCGTCGATGCCCCGCACAGGCCCTCTGTTCCCCTACAGGACTTTCTGCACGAGGTCGACGAGCCGGTTGGAATAACCCCACTCGTTGTCGTACCAGGCCACGACCTTCAGCATCGTACCGTCCATGACCGCGGTCAGTTTGGAGTCGACGATCGAGGAGTAGGTGGAGCCGACGATGTCGGTGGAGACGATCGGATCCTCGGTGTAGGCCATGATGCCCTGCAGCGGCCCGCTCGCGCAGGCGCCCTGCAGCGCGGCGTTGACCTCCTCGACGGTGGTCGGGCGCTCGCACTCGACGGTGAGATCGACGACGGAGCCGGTCGGCACGGGGGCGCGCACGGCGAAGCCGTTGAGCTTCCCTTGCAGCGCGGGAATCACCAGTCCGATCGCCTTGGCGGCCCCCGTGGAGGCCGGGATCAGGTTGATCGCGGCGGCGCGCGCGCGACGCAGGTCCTTGTGGGGCAGGTCCTGCAGGCGCTGGTCGGCGGTGTAGGCGTGGATCGTGGTCATCAGGCCGTGCTTGACGCCCACGGTGTCGTTGATGACCTTCGCGACGGGCCCCAGGCAGTTGGTGGTGCAGGAGGCGTTGGAGATCACGTGGTGCGCGGCGGGATCGTAGGCGTCCTGAAAGTTGACCCCGAGCACGACCGTGACGTCGGGTCCGGTCGCGGGCGCGGAGATGACGACCTTCTTGGCGCCGCCCTGGAGATGGACTGCGGCCTGCTCGCGGGCGGTGAACAGACCGGTGGACTCGATCACCACGTCGACCCCGAGCTCCCCCCACGGCAGCGCGGCGGGGTCGCGCTCGGCGAGCACCTTCAGTTCCTGCCCGTCCACCTCCAGCGCGCCGTCGAGGGTGCGCACGGCGCCGTGGTAGGGACCGAGGATCGAGTCGTACTTGAGCAGGTGCGCGAGCGTCTCCGCGTCGGTGAGGTCGTTGACGGCGACCCATTCGATGTCGGGCGCCTGCGCGCGCGCCTTGGCGGCGCGGAGCACGTTGCGACCGATCCGGCCGAATCCGTTGATTCCCACGCGTACGGGCATGATTGCTGTGCCTCCTGAGGCGAAACGAACGATGCCGGACCGTAGGGACTACTACCCCGACGACCCGGCTGACAACTGAAGGCTATCCGATGCGAGGCCGGCGGGCCGGAACCGCGGGCGAGCTTCGAGGGAGCTCGCCGACTCAGCGCGAGTTGGCGACGATCTCCACGCGCAGGCCGTCGGGGTCGAGCAGGTAGGCGGCGTAGTAGAGCGGGCCGTAGCGCGGCCGCGGCCCGGGCTCACCGTCACCGCGTCCGCCGTTGGCGAGACCGGCGGCGTAGGCGCTGTCGACCGCGACGCGTCCGGCTGCGCGGAAGGCGACATGCCCGTAGCCGGGAGCCGGCGCTCGCCCGCGGGTGACGATCCAGAAGGTGGGCGCGGTGACGCCGTAGGCGATCGCGTGCTCGCTCTCGTGCATGCGGCGCACCCCAATCGCGAAGAACATCGCGTCGTAGAAGGCGCCGGAGCGCCCCAGGTCGCTGATCTCGATGCCGAGGTGGTCGATCATCGGCGCCAGTCTGACGGACTACGCGGGTCAGGCGTCGCGGGTGCGCTTGTCGATATCGCGATGCGTGATCGCGACGGCGACGTCGTCGCGGTCGCGGTAGCGCCCGGCGAGATGCTCGGCGACGGCTACGGAGCGGTGGCGCCCACCGGTGCAGCCGATCGCGATCACGAGGTGGGCGCGCCCCTCGGCGACGTACTGGGGCAGCAGGAAGTCGAGCAGCGCATGCAGGTACTCGTAGAGCTCCTCCAGGCGCCCGTCGCGGCCGACGTACTCGACGACGCCGGGGTCGTGGCCGGTGAGCTCGCGCAGCTCGGGGATGTAGTGCGGATTTGGCAGAAAGCGGACATCGAGGGCGAAATCCTCGCCACGGGGAGGCCCGTGCTTGAAGCCGAAGCTCGTGATCGTCAGCGCGAGGCGACTGGCGGCCCGGCGGGGAAGCAGCTCGTCGGCGATCTTGCCGCGCAGCATCGCGGCGGACATGCCGGTCGTGTCGATCACGACGCCGGCGCGGTTGCGCAGCGGCTCGAGCAGCGCGCGCTCGGCGGCGACGCCGGCGGCGAGGCTGCCTTCGGGCGCGAGCGGGTGACGGCGGCGTGTCTCCTTGTAGCGGTTGACGAGCGTCTGCTCGGCGGCCTCCAGGAACAGCACGTGGTGGTCGAGCCCGAGCGATTTGAGATCGTCGACGACGGCCTGCAGGGCCTCGAAGTAGACGCCGCCGCGCACGTCGGAGACGACGGCGGCGCGTTCGACCTTGGAGCCCTTGTGCACGAACAGCTCGACCAGCGAGCGGATCATCTCCGGCGGCAGGTTGTCGACGCAGAAGTAGCCGGCGTCCTCGAAGACGTTCATCGCGGTCGACTTGCCGGCGCCGGAGAAGCCGGTGATCACGATCAGCTCGCTGCAGGCTTGACTGACCCGCCGGCTTGGCATCGGAGGAAGCGGAGCCGCGCAGCGGTCGAAAGGTGGCCATCGCCTGATTGTGCCGTGTCACGGATGCAAATGTCACGCCTCGTCTTCTCTGAGCTGGCCAAGGAGCAAGCGAGGCAAGGACGCAGGGAGCGAAGCGTGCTCCGCACGCGAGCGACCGAGGACGCCGCCTCGCGCCGCTCCTTGGCCAGCTCAGCCGGTGCGGTTGAGGTTGGCGTGCAACTCCCGCGCGACCTTGGCGGGCAGCCCGGGCACCGCCTGCAGCTCCTCGCGGGAGGCCCCGAGCACCGCCTCGGGCGAGCCGAAGTGGGCGATCAGGGCGCGCTTGCGCGCGGGACCGACGCCGGGCAGCTCGTCCAGCAGCGAGCTCGTCAGGGCGCGGTCGCGGCGGCTGCGGTGGTGGGTGATCGCGAAGCGGTGGGCCTCGTCGCGGGCGCGCTGGAGCAGTTGCAGCTCGGGGGTGCGGTGGTCGAGCACGAGCGGGGCGCGGCGGCCGGGGATGAAGACCTCCTCGATGCGCTTGGCGAGCGAGATCACGGCGACGCCGCGCTCGCGGAAGCCGCGCAGGGCCTGCAGGCCGGCGGCGAGCTGGCCCTTGCCACCGTCGATCACGACGAGGTTGGGGAGCGTGGCGAAGCTCGCGTCGTACTCGGAGTCGTGGGGTGAGAGATCGGAGGCCTGGTGTTCCCAGCGGGCCAGGCGGCGGCCGAGCACCTCTGCCATCGCGGCGTAGTCGTCGGAGCCCTCGACGGTGCGGATCGTGAAGCGTCGGTAGTCGGACTTCTTCGGGGTCCCGCCCTCGAAGCACGACCATCGAGGCGACGGTGTGGGTGCCCCCGAGGTTGGAGATGTCGAAGCACTCGATCCGCACCGGGGGTACGTCGAGCCCGAGCGCCGTCCTGCAGCCCCTCGAGCGCCTCGACGCGGCTCTGGCGGCGGCGCTCGGCGCGCAGGCGCTCCTGGTCGAGCGCGAGCCGGGCGTTGCGTTCGGCGAGCTCCAGGATGCGGCGCTTGTCGCCGCGCTCGGCGGCGCGCAGCTCGACGGGCCCGCCGCGGCGACTGGCGAGCGCCTGCGCGAGGGCATCGCGCTCGGCGAGGGCGAGCTCGCGCTGGACGACGATCTGGGCGGGGATCGAGATGTGCCCGGCGTAGTACTGGAGCAGGAACTCCTCGGCGACCTCGGGCAGGTCGCGCTCGGTCTCGTTGGCGAGGTAGAAGGACTGGCGGTCGGAGAGCACCCCGTCGCGGACCTGGAAGACCTGGGCGTTGGCCTCGACGCCGTCGAGCGCGACGGCTACCGCGTCGAGGGTCCCGATCGACTCGTTGGCGACGCGCTGGCGCTCGAGCAGCGAGTGCACGGCGCGCAGGCGGTTGCGCTCGAGCGTCGCCTGCTCGTACTCCTGCGCGGCGGCCGCCGCGCGCATGCGCGCCTCGAGGTCGCGCTCGATCGCGCGGTAGCGCCCGGAGAGGAAGTCGATGACGCCGTCGATGTTGCGGCGGTAGTCCTCCTTGGAGACGTATCCGACGCAGGGCGCCTCGCAGCGCTTGATGTAGTAGTCCAGGCAGGGGCTGCCGCTGCGCCGGCCGGGCTCGGGCCCGGTGCAGGAGCGGAACATGAAGACCTTCGTGAGGAGATCGAGGGTGCCGCGCACGCGTTTGGCGTTGGAGTAGGGACCGAAGTAGGCGCGTCCCGGTCGGTGGCGCTCGCGCGTGAAGTAGACCCGCGGGTAGTCCTCGTCGAGGGAGATCGCGATGAAGGGGTAGGACTTATCGTCGCGCAGGCGGATGTTGAAGCGCGGGCGGTACTGCTTGATGAAGCTCTGCTCGGCCAGCAGCGCCTCGGCCTCGGAGGAGACGACGACGCACTCGATGTGCTCGACGCTCGCGACCATCTCGGCGTGCCCGGGGCTGCTTGGCACATTAGCCTTGGCGAAGTGCGAGGCGACGCGCTTGCGGATCGACTTAGCCTTGCCGACGTAGATCACGCGGCCTTTGCCGTCGCGAAACAGGTACACGCCGGGCTGGTCGGGGAGGCTGCGGCGCTGGTCGAAAAGGGGATGCTCGCTCATGCGAGCGTCCCCCTGCTTCGGTCGAAAAGGGGATGCTCGCTCAAGCGAACGTCTCCCTGCTTCGGTCGAAAAGGGGATGCTCGCTCAAGCGAACGTCTCCCTGCTTCGGTCGGCGACGGTCAATAGCTGCGCGAGTAGCGGTACAGCGCGACGAGCGTGTAGGCGACCAGCCCGAGGAGCACGAACCAGACGAACTCGCCGAAACCCGTTTCCCACATGCGGGGTTTGGCGGCGAGCGTCACGACGCCGACGCCGAGCGCCCCGTACAGCAGCGCGCGGCGGTTATCGCCGAGACCATAGATGTCGATGCGACGCTGGCGGTAGAACCACACGCCGGCGTAGGCCAGCCCCCCGGCGAACACGACGCCCAGCGCGGTGCTGAACGTGTAGGCGGCACGAGTGCCACCGGGCAGGAACGCCACGGCGGCCGCGATCAGCAGCAGGATCGCGATGTTGCGGGCGGTCTTCCAGCGGTCGTCCATCCGCGCTTCAGTCTAGTTCTCCACGAGCGCTTCCAGCCGGGCGTAGGCGTCCTCGACGGCGCGGCGGGCGGCGGTGTGGCGGGCCTCGGCCTTGGCGGCCTCGTACTTGGTGGCCCACGCGGCGGGGTCGGCGAGCTCCTCCGCCACGGCGCGCAGCGCGGCCTCGGCGTCTTCCATGGCCCGCTCGGCCTTCTGCTGGTCGTTGAGGCGGTTCTTGGACGGGCCCTTGGACTTGGCCTTCGCCTTGCCCTCGACGCGCTGGGAGTGCGTGCCGTTCCTGCCGGGCGCGGGTGGGACCCCGTTCGCGCGCTGGGCGCTCTCCTGTCGGTTGGACCCGCCAGCGCCCCCGGGCGAGCTCGGGGCGGCGCTCACGCCGCCCCCGGCGCGAGTGCCGGCGGCGCCGCCGACGGGCTCCCCGGCGGCGCCGCCGACTGGCTCCCCCGCGGCGCGGCGCTCTTCGCGGACGCGGACGTACTCGGGCCAGCCGCCCTCGTAGCTGCGCAGGGAGCGCTGCTCGATCGCGACGGTGCGCGTCCCGACGGCGTCGAGCAGGGCGCGGTCGTGGGAGACGAGCAGGACGGCGCCCTGGAAGGCGCCGAGCGCGTCCTCGAGCGCCTCGCGGCTCTCGATGTCGAGGTGGTTGGTGGGCTCGTCGAGGATCAGGACGTTCGCGCCGGAGTGGACGAGGACCGCGAGGGAGAGCCGGCGGCGCTCGCCGCCGGAGAGCCCGGCGAGCGGTTTTTCGGCCTCCTCGCCGGAGAACAGGAACTGCCCGAGCAGGGCGCGGGCCTTGTTCGGCGTGAGGCCGGTGGCGCGCCCGGCGGCCTCGAGCACGCTCTGCCCGGGCTGGCCGCCGGCGCCGAGCTCGTCGGCGTGCTGGGAGAGGTAGCCGACCTTGACGTTGTGACCGATGCTGAGCCGCCCGGCGGCCGGCTCGCGCTGCCCGGCGAGCGTCTCGATCAGGGTGGTCTTGCCGCTGCCGTTGGGGCCGACGAGCGAGACGTGCTCGCCGCGCTCGAGCCACAGCTCGGCGTGCTCCAGCAGGACGATCGCGCCGTTATCGCGGGCGGCGTCGTCCGCGCGCTTCGCATGCCCATCGGCGGAGCGGTCTGCGACCGCGGAGCGACCCTCACTCGACACGCGCCGTTCGGCTTCGCTGCGGCCGGGGTCACTCCCCCCCACCTCGACGCGCCCGTCGAGCAGCTCGAAGATCACGCGGCCGGAGCGCTCGGGCGCCTTGAACGCGAACTCCAGCCCCTTGCCGTCGCGGGGGTCACGCTCGATGCGCTCGATCTTGGCGAGTTTCTTGACGCGCGACTGGGCCTGTTTGGCCTTGGTGGCCTTGTAGCGGAAGCGCTCGATGAAGCGCTCCATGCGCGCGATCTCGGCCTGCTGCTTGTCGATCGCCTTGCCGAGCGAGAGCTCGCGGGCGGCCTGCTCGCGGCGCCACTGGTGCCAGGTGCCGGGGAAGAAACGCGAGCGGCCGGCCTCCAGCTCCAGCACGGCGGTGCCGACGGCCTCCAGGAACCAGCGGTCGTGCGCGACCAGGACGACCGCCGCGTCGAGGCCGACGAGCGTCTGCTCGAGCCACTCCAGGGACTCGATGTCGAGGTGGTTGGTGGGCTCGTCGAGCAGCAGCACATCGGCGCTCGTGGCGAGCGCGCGGGCGAGCGAGGCGCGCGTGAGCTGCCCGCCGGAGAACGTGTCGAGCGGACGGTCGAGGTCGGCCTCGGCGAATCCCAGGCCGCGCGTCATCACGGTCGCGCGGTCGCGCCACAGGTAGCCCCCGAGCGTCTCCAGTCGCGCCTGGGCGCGGGCGTAGCGTTCGAGGATCGCGTCGTAGGCCTGGCCGCCCGCCTCCCCGGCGCCCGCCCCCATGCGGCGCTCCAGCTCGGCGAGCTCACGCTCGGCGGCGAGCTCCTGGGCGCAGCCCGAGAGCACGTACTCGCGCAGCGCGATCCCGCGCTCCCGGGGCGGGCGCTGGTCGTGCAGCGCGACGCGCGCGCCCTTGGCGAGGCTCAGCTCGCCGCGGTCGATCGACTGCTCGCGGGAGAGCATCCGCAGCAGCGTCGTCTTGCCGGCGCCGTTGCGCCCGGCGATCGTCATCCGCTCGCGGCGCTCCAGCTTGAAGGAGACCCCGCGCAGCAGCGGTTTGCCGGCGATGTCCTTGTGGAGGTCCGATGCGATCAGCACGGCCATAGGCTGGCCATACTAGGCGGGATCGATTTGGGGTTGGCCGGCCTTGAGGGCCGGCTGGGCGGGGTCGCGTAGTGTCGGGACCCCGCCGCGGAGGGCGGACCGGCCTGCGGGCCCGCCTGTCGGGCGGGTCGTTGGGACTGCTTCATTGAGCGATGCTTCATCGCGTGGTGTTTGATCGCGTGGCCCCGAGCCCTCCGGTAGCATTCGAGCGGTCATGCGTCGCCTACTCGCCAGCCTCGCGTCGAGCTGCTTGCTGCTCCTGGTGCTTGCCCCCGCGGCGCTCGCGGTCGAAAACGACGGGCGGGGGCTCTACGGAGCGACGGACGACAAGGTCGTGACCCTGGCGGGGTTCATCCTCGTCGTCTTCTTCCCGACCTTCGCATTGCTCGCGAGCCTGCTGCAGCGCCACCTGGAACGGCGTAAGGACGCGCGCAAGGCCGCGCAGAAGTCGCAGCTCGGCGACACGCGCTGGCACGGCGGCTGGTGAGCGTCCGCTACGAGCGCCGCGGCGCCGCGGCGCTCCTGACGATCGACCGCCAGGAGCGGCGCAACGCCGTCGACGGTCCGACCGCGGTGGAGCTGCACGACGCGTTCCTACGCTTCGAGGCCGACGACGATGCGCGCGTACTCGTGCTGACGGGGGCCGGCGGCGTCGCGTTCTGTGCCGGCGCCGATCTCAAGGCCCTGGAGACTTTCGGCGATCGCATGACCGTGCCGGAGGGGCCGATGGGCTTCACCCGCCTGACGCCGTCCAAGCCGACGATCGCCGCGATCTCCGGCTTCGCGCTCGCCGGCGGCCTGGAGCTGGCGCTGTGGTGCGACCTGCGAATCGCGACCGAGGACTCCAAGCTCGGCTTTCCCGAGCGCCGCTGGGGCGTGCCCCTGACCGACGGCGGCACCCAGCGGCTGCCGCGTGTCGTCGGGCTGGGGCGCGCGCTGGACATCATCCTGACCGGCCGCATCATGGACGCCGGCGAGGCGCACGCGATCGGCCTGGTCAACGAGCTCGTCCCCCCCGGCAAGCACCTCGAGCGGGCGCTTGAGCTTGCACAGAACCTCGCGCGCTTTCCGCAGCGCACGATGCTCGCCGATCGCCGCGCGGCGATCGAGGGCCTTGGGATGCCACTGGCCGAGGGCCTTGCGCTGGAGTCTCGGGCCGGCCCGGAGGTCTTCGAAGACGCGCTCCGCGGAGCCGCGCGCTTCGCCGGGGGCGAGGGACGCAGCGGGGCGGGCGCGGGGGCCTGAGTCCGGCGAGCTCACCGGCGCGGGGGCGCGGCCAGGGTGAATGCAGGGGCCCTGAATAGGCGGTGGCTAGGACTTGAGCCGCTAGCGGCTCACCCCGGTTTGTACGTCAGAGGCCACCGGCGGTAGCGGTCTGCTCGTGGATCGTGCGCTCGACGTCTTGGCCTTTCGCGGTGAGCTGCCAGATATTGGGTTCGCCGCGGGTCGATCCCGCGCCGGTATTAAGGATCAGCCCAAGGTGCTCCAGGCGGGTGAGGAGCTTTGAGATCTGCCCCTGATCCAGGACTCCGGAGGCGTCCGCGACTTGGCGATTGCTGGCGCCGGGTTGGGTTGCGATCGCGACGAGTACCCGCACGGTGCGGTAGGTCAGGCGCATGTCGAGATCCCGCAGCGGATCGCCGTGCGGCCGGGCCGCGGGACGTCGAGATGGCGCCGGCTTGGCGACCTCGCGCGCCGCGGCGCCCTGCCCCTGGTAGGGCAGCACGATCACGCCCATCAGCGCACCCAGCAACCCGGCCAGCGGACGCCTGCCGCCCTGCGCCAGACGGGCATGCAGGACCGCCAACACCGCGCCGACGACTCCCTCCGCTGTCAGCCTCGTCGGCCGCAAGGCGCCCTTGGCCTCGCCGCGCCCCTCGTCGACGGCATCGATCAACACCTCCAGGACCGCGGACCGGCGCGCCAGCGCCTGCGGTCCTCCACCGAGAGCATCAACTATGCACAGCCGGCCCAGTCCAGGCTCGTCGTCGAGGAAGTCGAGCAGCGCGCGCAGGGCCGCCCTGACCCGCTCACGCCAGGCACCCGTGCCCTGGAAGGCGGGAACCACACGCCGCCCAGCCTGCTCGACGGCCTGGTCGAAGGCGGCCAGAAAGCACTCCTCGCGATCTCCGAACAGCTCGTAGAACGTTCGCCGGGAGACACCGGAGCGCGCCACGACGTGCGAGACGGTCGCGCCCCCCGCTCCCCGCTCCCCCGAGACCTCGACCATCGCCGCGATCATCCGCGCGCGCTGGATCTCCACCACGCCGCCGCGACCGCCACCACGATCCACACCTCTACCGGGGCGGTGCCCATTCCTCGCCAGAGCGTGACCCTCGTGCCCGCGAGCGCCGTCCAGACCACCATGACCCTCGCGCCCGCGAGCGCCGTCGGTCGCTACCGACGCCGCGCTCGCGCCGCGTCCGGCGGAGCGAGCTTTGCGCCTACCCGCCGACGCCACACCCTTGGCAGAAGAGGGAGCCATCACCAGGCTACTTTCGCTTCCCCGACCTCTTCTTCTTCCCCGCTTGCCTCTTGCCCTTGGTGTGCTTGCCGTGCTTCCTGCCGGCCTTCTTGGTCGCCTTCTTCTTCACCGACGGAGCGCTCGCCGCACTCGGGGCGGAGGGAAATGCAACCGTGGGTGTCGCGACGAACGGCAGTGGGGCCGGTGGCGTCACGAATGCGTTTGGGAACACTGTGGTCGTGAAGGTCTGATCGGCGCCAAGGCTCGTGCCATCGATGCTGGTGGCCTCGATCCTGTAGTGATAGGTGGTGCCGGGGACCAGACCCGTCAAGCTCAGCGCAACCGGCGCTTCGCTTGCGCCCGCGCCGACGCCCCCGAGCCCGGTCGGCGGCCCGTAGCTCGTGCTCGTCCCGATTTCGAACCCATAGTTAGTTTGCAGGCCATGCGTATTAATCGCCGCCGCGATCGTCGCATCGTTCTGGCTGATCGCGCTCGCGCCGCCTGTCACTGCGACGGGTGGTGTCGCGGCCGCGGTGGTAAATGTGGCATCCGGTCCGAGAACCCGTCCGGCCGCATTCACTGCGACCAGCGCATAGTGGTAAGTGGTGCCAGGTAGCAGGCCACCGGCGAGCTGTGGCCCAACCGCCACTTCACCGCTTTCGGAGCCGACCCCCGCCACCGACGTGCTGGACCCATCGGCATAGGGTTCGCCAGATGACGCGGCGATCGCCGCGTCATAACCGGCCTGATCGATATAGACGAAGCGGTAGCTCGTTGCGGAGCCCTCGGGATTGACCGTCCCCGAAAACACCACTGTCGTACGTGTCACATCCTGCGTCACGCCGACGCTGACAAGCGCCGTTTCGGGCGACCCGGCGGCCACTGCGGGGATACTCGAGAACGTCAGGCCCACAGCCAGCACGCTGAGCGTCGCTAGCGTTTTCGACATCGGACTTGGGATCCTCATCGGTTGCCCCTTTTGTCGCTGTGACGGTGACCGGCAGCGCGCGCCTTTTGGGCCCTGGCGGCGGCCCCTTGGACCCTGGCGGCCCTTCGGGCCCTAGCGGCCCTTTGGGCCCTAGCGGCCTTTCGGGCTCTAGCGGCCTTTCGGGCTCTAGCGGCCCGATGGGCCCTGGTGGCCTTACGGGCCTTCGTTGCCTTGCGTGCCCGCTTGGCCTTGCTGGCCTTGGGACAGCCGGTGACGTCGATCGGCGTGCGTTGGTTGAGCGTCGCTCCGTTCTGTCCGAGGAACATGGTGGGCATCACGAGCTTGGTCTTGCAGAGGTTGCCGTTGGCGGCCAGCGCAGAGTGCGGGCCCTGAGGCAGGTAGAGCTCGAAGGAGCTAATCGGCACGTCCGGCACCTGCTCGAAGGTGGAGCTGGTGATCCCCGTTTTGGAGATGAACGTCGATCCGACCAGGTCGACCCTGACACCGTAGCCCTGGAGCACGACGATCAGGTTGGGGAACGCTTCGCCACCGTGGGAGACGAAATAGACCGGCCCGATCAACTGCACCGGTAGCACCGGCGTGCTGGCCCGCGCTATCCCAATCACCGCCGCCGGTGGGCAGCTCCCCGGGTTCGCGGCGAAGGTCGCGGCTGGGCAGGCCTTCTGCAGCGTCGTCAGGCGCGAGGGGAGCTGCTTGGGGAGTTCGACCTTGACCTTCGCGATGTTCGCGAGCTTCGGCCCGAGTGGATAGATCACCTTCGCGTCGAGGCTCGCGCCATTTGCACGGGAGGTCCGCCCCGAGGTGCTGACGACGAATTGTGGCTTGAACCCCAGGCCAGCACAGTTGGTGACCTGGAATGGCGAGGAGGTCGTCACACCGGCGCTTTCCTTGCTCGTGAGCGTCGCGTCGATCGCGAGCTTGCTGCAGCTCGTCGGGTTGAACGTAAACCCGGGCCGATCGATCGTGACATTCACCACCTTCAGCTGCAACGGAATGCCGTCCAGCGCGGTCGGCAGCGGATCGGCGGTGATCGTCAACGCTGCGGTATGGGGGTCGACGTTGATCGCCGCACGTACTACCACTGTCCCGTCGCCCGTGGTACCCGAGAGCGTATAGGGCCCGGCGACGGCGGGCACCACGATCGACAAGCCGAAGGGGGCGCCCTTGTAGGATTCGGTGAGGAACACCTGTCCGCCGGTCACGAGGAACGGATCCGCCCCGGCGCCGGTCAGGATCTGCGTGTGCCCGATCAGGCTTTCCGCGCCGCAGGTGCCCTGTGCCGCCTGCGGTTCCTTGCAGAGCGGCACGCCGGCGAGCGAGCCCAGCAGCCCCGGCGGCATCTGCATCTGCAGGCCGTTGAGGAACTCATCGGAGTCCTGGCGCCCGAAGGACAGCGTGAACGGGCTGTATTCCCCAGCCTGGATGTTCGTGGTCCCCGCGACGAACGAGGGGTTGAACTGGGGGCTGTAGCAGCCGGTCGGTTCAAAGACGCTCGTCGGCACGTAGTCGGGTGTGAACGGCGAGCTCCACGGCGTCAGATCGACCGTCGTCGTCGCCAGCCCGCACGTCCGCGGGTTGACGAGCGTCGCGCGCGGCCCGCCGCCCAACGTCAGCTTGAAATCGCTGAACGGCAGCTGCGGGTTTTCGTCGAACGTGAACGACAGCTGCCCCGTCTGCTGGTTGACCGAGCCCGTCCCTTCCAGCTTGACGAGAATTCCCGATTCGCCTTCGGCGAGCGCTTGCACGAACAGGCGGACCATCTTCCCGTCCTGGGCATCTTCGGGGGTGCACGGGTCGCACTCCGGAGCCGCCAGGTACACCTGTCCGGAGAACGGTTCGGGCAGCGACGGCGTCGTAATCCGCAGCGTCCCGACCTGCGCTTCACGCGGGCACTCCGCGGGCAGGCCTGTATGCAGCCCGAATTCCGCATCGGTACAGGCCGCCAAGCCCTGTGCGGCCGAGGGTGAGATCACGGTCCCCATCGGCAATGTCGCCACGACGCGTTTTACGTTCGGCGTAGCCAGCCCATTTGGTTCGTTGTTCTGCTGTACATGCAGATCGAACGCGTAGCCGGCTGGCGCGCCGGCCTGCAGCGTGTCCGGCAGCATCGACGTCGACGCCACGAATGGCAGCAAGCCACAACCCGTCATCGGCGCCAAGGACTGCGACGCAGACCGAAAGACACCCGGTTGCGCCCACGAGTCAGCCGACAGGGTCGCCGACAGCCCGCCGGAGCACTGCGTCGGATTGGTCAACAGCGGCATGCGCGTCGCGCCTGGGTTCGGACCCCCCAGCGGCCGCACTTCTTCTTCTTCCCACGGGAGGATCGACCCGGGACCCTGATGGTCGGCGGGCACCCCCCAGATCGTCACCGACGCACCCAGCACCGGCTGCGCCTCGCTCAGATCGGGGGCCGTGACGCGCACGCCGTAGTCGCCATCCGACAGCACGCTCGTGTCGAGGCGCACATCGACTACCTGGGCGACAGCAAACGCAAATGCCACGGGCTCGCCCGGCGACGGTTCGATGTTGTACACCGGTGAGATGAATCCACCGCTACCATTTTTAAAGGTGACTGCTGTCCTGACGGTAGCCACGCCGACGATCGTGTCCGCCGGACATTCGCTTTCCGGCTGTTCTATCTTGAGGATCTTGCTGAGCTTGCAGCGCGGCATTCCGACCGTGCTCCCAACCAGGCCCCGCGGGAGATCGAAGCGAATGTCCTTTGGGTTGTGAACGGGCGTGCCGACTTCGACGGTATTCACCGTGTAGCTGGTGGTGATGTTCGGATGCGCCCCAGCCTGGTGCGTGGAAAGACCGACGACGAGACTGTCTGGGTCGATCCCAAACGCCGGCGGCATCGAGTTGATTGTGACCGGACTCGCTGCAGATGCGCTACTTTCAGCCCCACCCCCTGACACCGTTGCCCGATTGACCACACTGGCAGCGCTCGCTTCCACGTCCACCTTGAGATAGACGATCAATGTGTCCCCCGGATCGACCGGCGCGGAGTCCGTGCAAGTTGGAACCGGCAGCACCGAACAGCTTAGTTCGGCTTTGTTGTAAGCGTTTTTACCCGTGATGGAAACAGCCGTCAACCCCGCGGGCAGCGCGTCTTCGATCGTGATCGGGACTTCGTTGCTCGCGCCTGCACCCACGTTTGTCGCCGTTACTACCAGCGTATCGGTGCCACTGTTGTCGACCGGCGCAAAGTACGTAGGAGAAGGTACCGACGTGATATCCCAAAGCGGACCTTCGGCCGCCAGTGCCGGCGAGGCGTCCAACAGCGCCATCGCAAACAGTCCAACCACCGCTAGCTGCAGTACCGCCCGCAGCGCCCCAGGAGAGCTTTGCTTCCTTGTAGAGCCCACCGCGATCACCTGTTGCCCTTCTTCTTGGAGCTTGATTTTTTCGTCTGCTTGCGCTTCTTTGGCCTGTGTCTCGCTTTGGGCTTCGGCTTCTTCTTGACCTTCGTCGCTTTCACTGCCGGCTTGGGTCCTTCGGCCTGGGCTATGTTCCCCAGTCCGTTGAACGTCTCGCTGCTCGGGGCGCCCAGCAGCGATGGCACACTCGGCGGCCCTTGGCACACATCACCCTGACACGGCACCGCCGCGGGGGGCGGGTTGTCGCCCGGATGTGGAATACGGGCGTCATAGACGTCATAGCCACCTTCGGTGTCACCCGGCGCCAGACCATCCACGGTCGCGAAGAAGACGTCGCTTCCATCGGAGCTGCTGTCTAGGACCAACGAGGGGCTCTCACTTGTACCAGAGGAGATCAGAAAGACCGTCCCATGCTCCCACTCGTACACATCGTCCTTGCCGTCGATGTCCTGCGACACCAGCGGATCGGGTGTATCGAAAAATACCTTGCTGCCATCGGCAGATACACCTCGGTCGTCGACCATGCCAAACCTATTGCCCGTACCCGACGCTTCAAAGATTTCCTGTTCGGCAAGGTTGGAAAGCACTGCGTTACCCGATGGCGTGACACCCGCCGGCGGACAGGAGACACAGCTCAACGTGTCGCTCCTCGCGTCGTACCGGAATATCTGCTCAAAGCCGTTGCCGTCGTTGAAGCCTGCGATTGGCGCACCGGTGGCGAACACATCGACCGAGCCGTCCGCTGATGTCCGGCCCTCCTGCACGGGAGGCGAGCCCGGCAGCGGCGCGATCTGGGTGACGGTACCGCCGCCCGGGCCAGCCGACCACCGATCGAGATCCGCAGGCGAGGTAGCGGTGTCCTCGAACACGAACGAGGAGCCATCCGAGGCCGCGGCGACGATCGATCCGGCGACATCCGGCAGATACGCCAGCACCCCGGTATCGACGTTGAAATCGTAATACTTCACAGGCGCCGAGTCCGTCGCGGCGATATCGGGCTCATCGATCGCGGTCCCATTCCCGGTGAGGCTCAACTTGTCGCCTGCCAGACTCGGGGTGAATGTGATCGAGCCGCTGTTGTTCACGGCTTCGACCGTGACGTTGCTGACGTTACCCGGACCGACGTTCTCGAGCGCTTCCAGTGCCGACTGGATCTGGGCGGCGGACGCTGCATAGGCGATCGGTGCAGTCGTCTTGCTCACACCATCGACGCCCACGGTCAAGGTGAAGTCCGGCGTGTACCCAAACGTCCGAGGGTCCAGGGTCGGCTGCAGATTGGCGCCTTCACTACCAGTCAGGACCAGGCCGGCGCTTACCAGACTTTCGGCGAACGTTATCGAGCCGCCGCCGGTAGCGGTCGCTACCGTCACGTTGCCCGCGCCCACATTGCCGAGAGTTTCCAGCGCGGACTGAACTTCCGCCGTAGACGCGCCGTCGGCGATCGCCGGAGTCGTCTCACTGACACCACCGACTTCCACCGTCAGGGTGAACGTATCGACTTTTGGGAGCGAGAACCCAAACGTCTGCGGGTTGGCGGTCACCGCCACCGGAGCCGGTTCGAGACCGCTGAACGTGATCCGCCCGCCAACCACCGCGGCGTGGCCGGCGCCAACGTTACCGAGCGCTTCCAATGCCGAGAGGACTTCCGCGGAGGACGCGCCGTAGGGCAGCGACGTGGTCGTCTCGCTGACACCATCCACGTCCACCGTCAGCGTGAAGCTGCCGCCGGCTACACCCCCACCGGCGAGTTCCACAGTGGTGGTCGCCGGCGCGTCGTTGGTCAGCTGGTCGGTGCTCGCAAAGAACGCCTGCGACCCATCCGGCGATCCATAGACGAACGAAGACCCACCGGTCGGCACCGCGTTTGGGATGGCCACCGGGCCGTCCGGAGCCTGTTGGCCCACGTGCCCCGGGAGCTGGGACTGGGAGACAAGCACCGTGCTCTGCGTACCGGTCGACGCCGTCTCGCGCACATAGAGCTGCGGCACAGTCGTCGTACATTGGCTATGTCCCAGGCACTGCTGGAGCGGAGACGACGAGGACGCTCGCGGGTCCGGGCTCACAAAGAACGCACGCGACCCATCGCTCGATACCTCGTTGTCGAGCTGGCCGACATTCGGGAAGCGAGCCGGACGCCTAACTCCCATTCCCGCCAGGGCTGCGGGCACGGCGCCAAACGGGCTCAGCGATCCGTCGGGGAGGACCCCTGCCTCGCTGAGCACGCCGTTGCCATATTGGTAGAAACCCCATGCATCCGAGCCTTCTAGCCCATCCTCTTCGGCGGCGTGGGGCGCCCGCGAGGCATCTTGGGGTAGCCCCAACGTTCCCCCGTCGGTGAAATAGACAGTGTTGAAATTGGATGACCCGCCGACCGGTATCACCTGATTTTGTGAACTACCGAAGGGCACGGCAACTTCCGCGCCAACCGGCCTTGTAATCCACGAGGGGGCCACCAGTGGGTTTGATCCGGCGAGAAAGAGAAACCCGAATTGGTGGGGAGAGTACGCAGCAGGCACGTACGGAACCGACGCGCTGAAGACAGTGTGAGACAGGTCGGAGGACGGAGCGAGCATCAGGGGCATGTCATTGACGACAGCTATTGGCACCCCTTCGGGACCCCCCTCGGTGCCCGGGGGGCGTGGCAGGGCCGACTTGGTCGACCAGCCGGACAGCGACCGTTGCGCCACGTAGAAGTTGTCGATGCCGCTGACAGCCTCGCCGAACCCACCGAACCCACCGAAGAAGATTGAGTTGCCGTCGGCTGTCGACAGGGACTCACCTTGGTACGCGCCAAGCCCTTCGTACCCACGCGCCCCCGCTTCGCCGCCATTCTTGTTGGGCGGGGACACCTCTTCGTAGACGCGGCCGTCGGGCAGCCCGGGGGCACTGGAGAAGTCGGGCGGACCCGCGACAGTGGCATAGGCCCCAGCGCTGCCCGGCAGCGTCGCGCCGAGGCCGAGCGCGCTCGCTGCGAGCGCCGCGAGCAGGAGCGGGATGCGACTGGCCCGGATGCGACTTGCCCGAACGCGACTGGCCCGGATGCGACCTCCACGGATCGGCATGGCTTCCGGCGAGCCGCGACGCGGGCCGCTGCGTTCGTCTGGGCCGCTGGCAGCAAAGCTGCAGCCGGTACGAATCCTCATAGGCACATCCCCTCCTCAGACAGATGCGGGCGCAAGCCCCCTTGGACAGGCCCAGCACGGAGCACGGAGCCCCCCGTAGGCGAAGTACCGCGCCGTGCTAGCGCGACGCGACATACATCCGCCGGAGCACACCGGCGACCTAAAACAGTGAAAGCGCCCGGACCGCAGCGCAAAGCACTCGAGCCGCGGGCCCTACCGCAACGCCGACCGCCACGAGCGCGGCAAAAACCACACACGGGAGCGCGAAAACCCCACGCGAGGGGGCGGTCGGTGCAAGAGCGATAGCGAGGGCCCGAAGCCCTCGGGGGGCCGCTAGCTGCTAGCGGCCGTAAAGTCCAGAGAGAGAGAGAGAGAGAGAGATGCGTCAGAGAAGCTGACGCATCTAGCTAGGGCCCCACCAGGAGCCCCAACCATCCCCCTCACGTATGTCTCTCCGGCACTCACGCGCAACACAGCTCCCTCAAGCTCGAAACGAGATTCCCTCTCCCAAACTGCCTGCAAAGCTCACAACGGTCGACCGCAGGTGGTCGCACCCAAACCCGATCTATGTATGAAAACCGGCTCACACCCACGGGGGAGGAACAGGACGAGGCCACTATAGACATGGCGGACGGTGTTGTCAAGTCCCTAGGAGCGGCGAGCCCAGCGGGGACGTCTGGCCCAGGCGAGCCAAGCGGGGGCGTCTGGCCCACAGCCGCGAGCCATCGCCGGAGGGGCAGCGAGGGCCCCAGCTGCGAGCCGTCGCTGGAGAGGCCAGCGCTCAGAGCACTTGGCGTCCGGCCTCAAGATGCGGTGTCGGCGACGGCCTGCTGGCGGATGATGTGCTGGATCTTCTGCCCGCGGGGAGTCAAATGCCAGACATTGGGCCCGCCGCGCGCGGCGCCGGCGCCGTGGTTCTCGGTCAGCCCGAGGTGCTCCAGGCGCGCGAGGAGCTTCGATATCTGCCCCTGGTCGGTGACCTCCGCGGCGTCAGCGACCTGCCGGTTGCTCGCGCCCGGCTGGGAAGCGATCGCGAGCAGCACACGCACAGTGCGATAGGTCAGGCGCATGTCGAGATCCCGCAGCGGATCGCCACCGGCATGCGCCGGACGCCGCGTAGACGGCGCCGGCCTGGCGATCTCGCGCGCCGCCGCCGCCGACCCCAGGTAGGGCAGCACAATCATGCCCATCAGCGCGCTCAACAAGCCCGTTTTCGGCGAGCCGTCATCGCCCTCGAGCCGCGCATAAAGCACCGCCAACACCGCCCCGACAACACCCTCCGCGGTCATCCTCGTCGGCCGCAGACTGCCCTTCGCCTCCGCGCGACCCTCATCGACCGCATCGACAAGCAGCTCCACCACACGCGCCCGTCGCTCCAAGGCGACGGGACCGCCGGCCAGCACATCAACGATGCACAACGCACCCAAGCCCGGCTCGTCATCGAGGAACTCCAGCAACGCGCCCAGGCCGGCGCGCATCCGCGCACGCCAACCCCCAGCGGCCAGGTAGGCGCTAGCGACGCTCACCGAGGCCCGCTCCACGGCCTGGTCGAAGGCAGCCACAAAACAATCATCGCGATCCTCGAAGAGCTCGTAGAACGTCCGCCGCGAGACACCCGAGCGCGCCACGACATGAGCCACCGTCGCACGACCCGCACCAAACTCGCTCGAGACCTCAACCATCGCCGCGATCATCCGCGCACGCTGAATCTCCACCACACCACCACGACGACCAACACGATCAACACTCCCAGCCCGCGCCGACCCACTACGCCGGACGTCGACTGGCGCAGATCTGTTGCGGGCGAAAGCCATCGCCGATGTCACCCCCGGGCCCACGCGCTCTGCGCACTCATGTCTTGCTCCCCGCGCGCCGCCCGTGCCTCTTGGAGGCGTGCTTGTGTGGCTTCCTCCTGACCTTCGTCTTGTGCTTGCGCTGGGGCTTGCCTTTGAGTACCGGTTTGCCGCTGCTGGGCGGCGTTTCGGCGGGGAACGCGATCGCGGGAACGGCGAGGAACGGCAGCGGCGCGGGCGGCGTCGCGAACGCGTTAGCGAACACCGCCGTCGTGAACGTCTGATCGGCGCCGTAAACGGTGCCGTCGATGTTGCTCGCCTCGACCCGATAGTGGTAGGTTGTGCCTGGCTGCAAGCCACTCAACGCGAGCGTGACAGCCGCTTCGCTGAACCCAGCGCCAACGGACCCCAGGCCGGTCGGCGGCCCATAGTTGGTGCTCGTCCCGATTTCAAACCCATACGTCGCGGGTAGCCCTTCGGTATTCAGCATTGCGGAGATCGTCGCGTCGTTCTGCGAAACACCACTCACACCACCCGTCAGCACCAGCGGCAGCGTCGTTGAACCCGTCGTGAACGTCCCATCCGGCCCCATCACGGTCCCCGCTTGGTTGCTCGCGACAAGCGCATAGTGGTAGGTCGTATCCGGTTCAAGGCCACCCGCTAGCTGCTGGACGGGCGCTTCGCCGAACCCCGACCCCGCGCTCGTCAGCGTCGTCTCGCCGCCGGCGGCGTAGGGGTCGATCGCACCGACCTGGTAGGCGGCCTGCGCGACATAGGCGAAGTGGTAGATCGTGGCGCTGTTCTCCGCGTCCACCCCGCCACGCAGCACAACCGTCGTGCGCGTCGCACCAGACGCCGAGAACACCCCACCAAGCACCGGCGCGACAGGCGCCGTTTTGAAGGTGGCCTTAGGTTCGCCGGCTTCTTCGCCGTAGGCGATACCCGCAGCGTCTTCCGCGACGAGCCGGTCGTAGTAAACCTCATTCGGTTCGAGACCCGTGACCGACGCCGAGACTTCAGTCGAGGGAAACGTGCTGACTTCGCCCGCATCCACCGTCGGCGTGCGCTGCCCAAACGCTTCGCTGCGCCCATATTCAAACCAGTACTTCACATCCACACCCGGCACTTCGCGCATAAACCCAACAAGCTTCACGCCCGTACCCAACACATCTTCCGCGCCCGCCGTGAAAACGAGTTCCACCGCAGGCACCGTTTCAAACGTCCGGTCTTCCCCGTAGGTAGTGCCGAAGCTGTTGACCGCGACGAGCCGGTAGTGGTAGACGGTACCCGCCGTCAAACCCGACAGCACCGTACTCGCCGGCACGCTTTCTTCCGCGACGCCCGCGTCGGTACCCGGCAGCGCCGGGCTCACCGAGCCATACGAGCTTTTCGTCCCATACTGGAAGTAGTAGTGCGCATCCGTACCATCCGGGCTCAACACCCCGGTCAGCTTCGCGGTATTCGGCGTCACTTCTTCCGCGCCGCCCGTGCTCACACCTTCCACCGCCGGCGGCGTCGTAAACGTCTGGTCTTCTCCATACGTCGCCCCGAGCGTGTTCACAGCGACCAGTCGGTAGTGATACGTAGTGTTGGCCACAAGCCCGGCGAGCGCCGTGCTCGCCGACACACTTTCCGTGGCGTTCCCCGCGTCGGTACCCGGTAACGCCGGGCTCACCGACCCATAAGAGAGTTCCGTGCCGTACTGGAAGTAGTAGTGCGCATCCATCCCGTCCGGCGCGAGCGACCCCGTCAGCTTCGCCGAACCCGGCAACACATCTTCGGCAGCTCCCGTACTTACCCCATCGACCGCCGGCGGTGTCTGAAAGGAATGATCGGACCCCGGCTCCGTCCCATTCGCATTGCCCGCCACCAGTCTAAAAACATAATTGACGCCCGCCGTCAAGCCTTCCACTTTCGCCGAAACCACCACCGGAGCGTTGCCGGAGCCCGGCGCATTGGCACACGCCACCGGCGTGTTATGCCCATATGATTCTTCCGCCGCGCTGCGATATTCAAACTCACACGAGCCCACAGCAATCCCATCCGGGTCCACAGTGCCACCCACCGTCACACTCGTCTTTTCAACACCCGAGGCCGCCCCCGTACCCACATCCGGCAACACCGGCCCCGGGCCAAATATCTCAACCCGCCCACTACCACTAGACACATACACATCATGGCTCGCATGATCCACAGCCACACCCCACGACAACCCATTCAACGCACCAGGCCCCGACCCACCAAACACTTCAAGCAAATCACCCGACGAATCAAACCGCTCCACTTCCGAACCCTGATCCACATAAAGATCATCATCACCACCCGATGGATCAACCGCCACAGTACCTACCCCACCCCCATCCGGCCGCCCTGGAGTGATCGTCGTACCAACCGCTTCCTGACCTTCAACATTGAACTGCGACTCGGAGTACTTAATAACGCTACCAGCATTCCCGACGTTATGTACTGCGTACACATTACCTTCCGAGTCGACCGCGACATCGCATGACCTTTCCGAATTTTGCGCCCCGAAGGAGGCACTAAAGTCCTCGCCATCAACGGGGATCGGACCCGGGATAGGTGTGTACTTATTTATAAAACTGGTTACCGTATGTGTCCCAGATTCTTCGTCTACATACACGTGCCCCGACGGGTCGACGGCCACACCACAAAGCTTACGGGAAGTAGCTTCAACATGCGGCGATAGTTCACCTCGAGACAGGCCACTGGATCCGTAGATGTATACCTTTTCTATCTCCGTCCCATAAGTTCCATTTGCTATATATATGTCGCCTTTGGCGGGCCCCGAGGAGCTGTCGACCGCGATCTCGTCTTCACCCCTAGTCACCGAAACGGGTATCTTAGCGATGACGTTGGTGCCCAATCCCGAGAACGGCGCTGGTTCACCCGCCGCATTGAACCTCGATAGCGTCCCCGTGCTCCCCTTACCTTCACCTTGAGACGTAGCGTCGAGAACGTAGAGATTACCCGTGTTCTGGTCTACGGCGACCCCTTGTACGTCATTGAACGTGCCTGGGCCTGTGCCTGTGGGGCCGATTGAGTGCCCGGTGTAGGTGTGGGTCAGCAGCGCGGAGGCTGACCCGCCGGCGAGCAGCATCGTTGCGGCGAAGGCGCCGAGCGTGGGCAGCAGCTTGGTGGTGAGCTTGCGGGTGTTCATCGTGCTTGCCTCCTGTCGCTGTGTGCATCGCCGGCTCGACCGGTCGCCCTGTGCGCATGTCGGCGGTGGTTGTGAGCCGCGGCTCGTGCGCTCTTGGCCTTCTTCTTGTTCTTGGTCTTCTGGCAGTTGGTGACGGTTATTTTGGTGCTTTGGTGTAGTTCGGCGCCGTTTTGTGCGGTGAATTCGGTTGGCATCACGAGGTTCTTGGTGCAGAGGTTGCCGTTGGCGGCGAGCGCGGAGTACGGGCCCTCGGGTAGGTAGAGCTCGAAGCTCGTGATCGGGACGTCGGGGACGTGCTCGAATGTGGAGCTCGTGATCCCCGTTTTGCTGATGAACGTCGAGCCGATGAGGTTCACGCGCACGCCGTAGCCCTGCAGCACGACGATCAGGTTCGGGAACGCTTCGCCGCCGTGGGAGACGAAGTACACCGGGCCGGTCAATGTGACGGGCAGGATCGGCGTGCTGGCCTTCGCGATCCCAACGACCGAAGCTGCGGGGCAGCTGCCGGGGTTCGCTTCGAACGTCGCGGCGGGGCAGGCCTTTTGCAGGGTCGTCAGGCGCGAGGGGAGCTGCTTTGGGAGGCTCACCTTGACCCGGGCGATGTTCGCAAGCTTCGGCCCGGTGGGGTAGATCACCTTGGCGTCGAGGCTCGCACCGTTCGCCCTGGAAGTCCGCCCGGAGGTGGAGACCAGGAACCTCGGTTTGAACCCCAGGCCCGTACAGTTCGTTGCCTGGTAGGGGCTCGAGACGGTGACCCCGGCGCTTTCCTTGCTCGTCAAGGTCCCGGTGATCGCTAGCTTGCTGCAGTTCGTCGGGTTGAACGTGAACCCCGGCCGGTCGACCGTGACGTTCACGACCTTCAACTGCAACGGAATCCCATCGAAGATCGTCGGCAGCGGGTCACTCGTGATCGTCAACGCCGCGGTGCTCGGATCGATATTGATCGCCGCGCGAACCACGACCAGCCCGGTGCCCGTCGTGCCCGCCAGCGTATAGGGCCCCGCCTTTGCGGGGACTACGATCGACAGGCCAAACGGCGCACCCCGGTAGCCCTGCGTCAAGAACACCTGGCCGCCGGTCACCAGGAACGGGTCGGGTCCGGGACCAGTCAGAACCTGGGTATGCCCAATCAAGCTCTCCGCGCCGCAGGTTCCCTGCGCGGCCTGCGGTTCACCACACAACGGCACATTCGCCAGGGACCCGAGTAGCCCGGGCGGCATCTGCATCTGTAGGCCGTTGAGGAACTCATCGCTGTCTTGGCGGCCGAAGGAGACGGTGAACGGTGTGTATTCCCCGGCCTGGATGTCGGTAGTGCCCGCGACGAACGACGGCGCGAACTGCGCCCCCAGGCACCCCTGGTTGATTTCGAACGTCGACGTCGGGGAGAGTTCGGAGGTGAACGGCGTGCTCCATGGCGTGAGGCCCATCGTCGTCGTCGCCGGACCGCAGGCCCGCGGGTTAGCGAGCGCCGCCCGCGACCCCCCGCCGAGCGTCAGCTTGAAGTCGCTGAACGGCAACTGCGGATTGTTATCGAACGTCGCCGTGATCTGCCCCGTCTGCTGATTCACCGACGCCTTGCCTTCGAGCTTGACGACGATCCCCGATTCCCCTTCGGCGATCGCCTGCACGAACAGCCGCACCATCGTGCCGTCCTGCGCATCTTCGGGTGTGCACGGTTCGCAGTCGGGTTTCGCGAGATAGACCTCCCCGGAGAACGCTTCTTCGAGCGCCGGCGTTTTGATCTGCACCGTCCCGACCTGCGCTTCCCGCGGACATTCAGACGCCACACCCGAATGTAACCCAAACTGCGCATCCGAGCACGCATTGAGCCCCCACGCCGCCGACGGCGAAATCACCGTACCCATCGGCAACGTCGTAACGACCTTCCTCACATCCGGCTGGGCCAGCCCATCCGGGTCATTACCCTGCGGCACATGCAACGCCAACGAATAACCCGCCGGCTCACCCGCCGCAAGCGTATCCGGCAGCATCGACATCGACGCCGAAAACGACAACAGATTACAACCCCTCAACACCCCCGTTTCAAGCGGACCAGAGGAATGGAACACACCCTGTTCATGCCACGCATCGGTTTCCATAGAACCCACCAGCGGCGTCGAGCACTCAGTCGGATTCGTCAAGAGCGGGATGCGCGTGTCGTCCGTCAAGCCACCATAGGTCTGATGGTACCTGCCGAGCTGAATATTGCCTTCTTCTGCTTCTTCTTGGGGAGTCGTATGGTTCTCGGCGTATCCCCCGATCAGGCCACGGCCCTCGTGATCGGCAGGAACACCCCAGATCGTCACATATGTCGAGACGTCGCCGCCGGCCTGGGTGATGTTCCCCGCAGTAACCCTAACCCCATAGTTGCCGTTGGACAGGACACTGGCGTCCAGCCGCACGGGGTAGAACTCGACTCTGAACATGAACGCCGCAGGCTCCCCAGGGGCCGGCGCGATATTGAAGATCGGCGTCACAATCGCAGTCTGATCCTCGAAGGACGGCGTATTTGCGAACACTGTGGCGAACCCGACGACCGTGTCCGGCCGGCAGTTCTCGCCCTTTGCTTCGGTCGCCGTGCACCGCGGCAGCCCCACAGTGTTCCCCACCAGCCCCGGCGGCAGATTGAACTGCACGTCCTTGGGGCCAGCCGCGACCTGCTGAGGCGCACTCGTGTTCAAGGTAAAGCCAGTAGTGACATTGGGGTGCGCGCCAGCTTGGCGCGTGGAGAGCGCAGTAAAGACGCTCCCCGGAGCAACGCCAAACCCTGCCGGAGTCGAGCTGACACTCGCGGGGTTGCTCACCGACGCTTCTCGTTCGGCGCCGCCACCGGAGACCGTCGCGCGATTCACCACGCTCGCCCCCGAGGCGACTTCGACGGCGACCTTGACCCTCACGACAAGCGGATCGCCGGGTTCCACCACCGCCGAATCCGTGCACGTCAACGTCGCAAGCGTGCACGCCAGCGGCGTCGACCTATAGATGCCTTCCCCTTCCTCCCCTTCATGTGCGTAGCTGTCGATACCTGAGATCCCGACCGCGGTCAGCCCAGCCGGCAGCAAATCTTGAATCGATACCGGGCTGCCGTCGGTTGCCCCGCCCACATTGACAGCAGTCACCACCAGTTCGTTGCCACTGGCCGATGGGGACAGGTTCGTCGGCTCCGACGTCGAGACCAGCTTCCACACCGGACCTTCAGCCGCTGCAGCAGCAGCGCTTTCAGCACCAGCGGACGGCGCTCCAGCCAATGACCCCGCCAACCCCGCGACCGCCAACACCGCACCCAGCAGCCGCGCCGATCGCGCACAGCTCGAATGGAACCTCATCGCTTGCCCCTCCGATCGCTTTTGCGCGCGCGCCTAGACCTACTGCTCTTCCTGCCCCGCCGACGTTTATTTGGTGTGCGCTTTGCTTTCCGCTTGCCCGCGCTCTTGACCTTGGCCTTCGCGGGAGGAGGACTCGCTTCTGGGGCGAGGTTTCCGATCCCGCTGAACGTCTCACTTGACGGCTCGCCCAGCAACTGCGGCGCGCTCGGCGGACCCTGGCAGACATCACCCGAGCACGGAACCGCCGCGGGCGGCGGATTGTCGCCCGGGCGCGGCACCCTCGCGTCATACACGTCATACGCGCCATCAAGATCACCTGCTCCGATTCCCGCGGCCGTCTCGAAGAACACGTCGCCGCCGGATTCGCTGCTGTCCAGGAAGACTGAGTCCTGAGAATCGGTGCCCGAGGAGAGCAGGTACACAGTCCCGTTCTCCCACTCATACACGTCCTGCCTGCCGTTGACATCTCGCGCGACCAGCGGATCGGACGTGTCGAAGAGCACCCGGCTGCCGTCGGGGGACACCCCGCGAACATCCGCAAGATTGAACTCCTCGCCGAAGCTCTCAGCTGGATTATTGAGAATCTGCCCCTCATCGACCCGGGACATGATCGCGTCGCCTGACGGCGTGATCCCGGCCGGTGGACACGACACACAGCTCAAGTCGTTGCTTGTCGCGTCGTAGCGGAATATCTGCCAGAAGCCACCGTCGTCGTTGAAGCCCGCGATCGCCGAGCTCGTCGTGAACACGGCCACTGAACCATCGCTGGATACCCGCACCGGACCAACACACAGGACCGCGCAGCCATGTCTACCGATCTGCGGCGGCGCCGGCAGCTGGGCGATCGATGTCACCCTGCCACCTTCCGGCCCCGTGGACCACCGGTCGAGCTCCACCGGTGAGAGCGCGGTGTCCTCGAACAGGAATGACGACCCATCGCCCGCCGCTGCCACGATCGAGCCGGCCACCCCTGGAAGATATTCGAGCACACCCGTCTCGGTGTCGAAGCTGTACGCCTTCGGCGCAGAGCCTTCAGGCGCGGACACCGTGAGGCGATCGGCGCTCTGGAAGAACGCGTGAGAGCCGTCGGGCGAAGCGTACACATAGAACGGCGCCGAGGGCCCGCCACCGCTGCCGGCGGCACCACCTTGCCATACCGGCGACAGCACCGCGAGCGGTCCGTCGAGCGCTGGTTGACCCACATGTCCTGGAAGCTGCGATTGCGAGACCAATGTCGTCCTTTGAGTACCATCGGGATTGCGTTCACGCACATACAACTGCGGCACGCACCCGCCCGGTCCCGAGTTAGATGCGGTGCAGGCGCCGACCGCTTCCGGGTCAGGACTCACAAAGAACGCCTGCGACCCATCGAGAGAGACCTGATTGTTGAGCTGTGCCGGGTTCACCGGATCACCGGCAGACTCGCCAATCCCGCCGGCCGCCGGTCGGGCGCCGAACGGGCTCACCGACCCGCCGGGCAGCACGCCGGCCTGCCTGAAGACACCATTGCTGTATTCGAAGAATTCAGAGAAGGCGCTTCCGGTGGAGAAATAGATCGTGCTCAGGTCGGCCGAGGCGCCGACGGGAACCAGCGTTTTGGGGTCGCCCGCGGCGATCCAGGCCGGTTCGACGAGTGGGTCTTCACCCGCCAAGAACCCTCCACCTCCGTGGCCTTGCACATCCGCACCTGTGATAAGAAATGCCAGGTGCGATAGATCGGCGGATGGGTAAAGCCAATGCGGCACCTGTGCGAAGTAGCCGTTGTTTTCTTCAAGGTTCTTGGAGCCGGGGATGCCCTCCGGCATCGCCGAGCGCGTGGTCCACCCGTCCGACGAACGCCGCGAGACGTAGAGGACGTTCGAATTGCCACTGATCGCTCCTGCCGTCAGCGCACCGTCGGAGGGATACAGCACAGAGTCCCCGTCCGCAGCCGCATTCCCAAACGCCGGAGTCGAGCCGAAGCCCGGATGGCCGACTTCATTGCCGTACTTGTTGCGCGGCGTGACCTGTTCATAGACACGACCGTCGGGCAGGCCCGTAGCGCTCGAATAGGACGGCGCAGGCAGGATCGTGGCGTACGCCCCTGCCACCGTTGGCACTATCGCCGCCGCCATGGCGAGCGCGCCCGCCACGAGCGCAAGCAGCGCCAGCGGCCGCCCACGGCGCCCCAGCAGCGGGCCGGCACAGGCGCGCGCGGCACGTGAAACAGATGGAACGCCTCGCATCAACATGACTCCCTCCTTGAACGGTGACCGGATGCCGCCAGCGCGCCGTGGCACTGCTCACGCCCGGCCGCGTAACCCGAAGCGCACGCGCCAAGAGACCCTGATACGCGCGGGCATATACGGGAACGACAAAATCCGCGCCCCGGGGCGCGGAAGGATTCGACTGGTAGACGACGGGCCGAAGACCCGTGCGCGCCGCTAGCTGCTAGCGGCCGTAAAGTCCAGAGAGAGAGAGAGAGAGAGAATGCGTCAGAGAAGCTGACGCATCTAGCTAGGGCCCCAGCGGGCAGCTCAGCCACTCCCCTCACGTATGTCTCTCCGGTACTCACGCGCAACACAGCTCCCTCAAGCTCGAAACGAGATTCCCTCTCCCAAACTGCCTGCAAAGCTCACGACGGTCGACCGCAGGTGGTCGCACCCAAACCCGATCTATGTATGAAAACCGGCTCACACCCACGGGGGAGGAACAGGACGAGGCCACTATAGACATGGCGGACGGTGTTGTCAAGTCCCTAGCGACAGGGGCGCACCCTGCCGCTAGGGACGATCCCGAATCCCGCGCGGACGATCCCCGACCGATCGCCATCCTCGAACTCGTCTGCAAGGCAGGTTCGCAGGCTCTATCCTCGCTGGACATGGCCTACTTCGTCACCGGCGCGACCGGCTTCATCGGGCGGCGGCTCGTGCAGCACCTGCTGAGCCACCGCCAGGGCAAGGTCTACGTGCTCGTGCGCGAGGGCTCGACCGCGCGCTTGGAGGAGCTGATCGAGCGCTGGCGCGTGGAGGTCGGGCCCTCCGCCGCCAAGCGCGTCCAGCCGGTGCTCGGCGACGTGCGCCGGCCGCTGCTGGGCGTCGAGGAGGAGCGCGTGGCGGAGCTGCGCGGGCAGATCAAGCACTTCTTCCACCTCGCGGCCGTCTACGACATGACCGCGCCGGCCGAGCGCAACGCCGCGGTCAACGTCGGTGGCACCACGCACGCGGTCGAGCTGGCGCGCTCGCTGGAGGCGGGCTGCCTGCACCACGTCTCCTCGATCGCCGTCGCCGGCGCCTACCGCGGGACCTTCACGGAGGAGATGTTCGACGAGGGCCAGAAGCTGCCCTCGCCCTACCACCGCACGAAGTTCGAATCCGAGCGCATCGTGCGCGAGCAGCCGTTCGTCCCCTGGCGCGTCTATCGGCCCGGCGTCGTCGTCGGCGACTCGCGCACGGGCGAGATGGACAAGGTCGACGGGCCGTACTACTTCTTCAAGGCGATCCAGCGGGCGCGCCAGCTGGTGCCGGAATGGGTGCCGCTCGTCGGGCCGGACCTCGGCGCGACCAACGTCGTGCCCGTCGATTGGGTCGCCGCAGCGCTGGAGCACCTCGCGCACGAGCCCGACCTCGACGGCCGTGCCTTTCACCTCACCAACCCGGAGCCGCAGCGCGTCGACGAGCTGATCAACGAGCTTGCCGTCGCGGCCCACGCCCCACGTGTGGGGCTGACGATCGACAAACGCCTGACCGATCCGCTGCCGACCTGGCCGTTGGCGCTCGCGCTGCGCTTTCCGCCCTGGCGCCAGCTCTGGCGCCTGACGCTGCGCGAGCTGGGGATCCCGCCCGAGGTCCTTGCGCACGTCGAGCTGCTGCCCGTCTTCGACAGCCGCGAGACCCAGCTGGCGCTGGCCGGCTCGGGCCTGGAGCAGCCGCCGGCGCTACGCGCGTACGCGACGCTGCTGTGGGACTATTGGGAGAAGGAGATGGACCCCGACCTGAGTCGCGACCGCACCCTCGAGGACGCGGTGCAGGGCAGGCGCGTGCTGATCACCGGGGCCTCCTCCGGGATCGGGCGCGCGACCGCGCTGAAGGTCGCCGCGGCGGGCGGGGTCCCGCTGCTGGTCGCGCGCAACGTCGACAAACTCGAGGAGGTCCGCGCCGAGATCGTCGCGGCCGGTGGCGCGGCGTACGTCTACGCGGCCGACATGTCCGACATGGAGTCGATCGACCGGCTGATCGAGCGCGTGCTCGCCGATCACAGCCATGTCGACATGCTCGTCAACAACGCGGGGCGCTCGATCCGCCGCTCGATCGCGCTCAGCTACGACCGCTTCCACGACTTCGAGCGCACGATGCAGCTCAACTACTTCGGCGCGATCCGCCTGATCATCGGGCTGCTGCCGCACATGCGCCTGCGCGGCTCCGGGCACGTCGTGAACATCTCCTCGATCGGCGTCCAGACCAACCCGCCGCGGTTCTCCGCCTACGTCGCCTCGAAGGCCGCCCTCGACGCCTTCACTCGCGTCGTCGCCTCCGAGACGATCGGCGACGGCGTCACCTTCACGACGATCCACATGCCGCTCGTGCGCACCCCGATGATCGCGCCGACCAAGATGTACGACGCCTTTCCCGCGATCACCCCGGAGGAGGCCGCCGACATGATCTGCGAGGCCCTGCGCAGCCATCCCAAGCACATGGGGACCCGCCTCGGCACGGCCGGCGAGGTCGCCTACGCGCTCTCCCCCAAGGCCGTCGACCGGATCCTGCACCTCGCCTACCGCGTCTTCCCCGACTCCGCCGCCTCGCGCGGGCAGCAGGACGTCGAGGAGCGCGCCTCCTTCGAGCAGATCGCGATGGCGACGCTCACGCGCGGGGTGCACTGGTAGGAAGACCTGCTGGCGCTGGCGCGGTCCGCAGTCCTGGCCTGCCGTGAATTGGGGGTTTTGCGTTGGGATCGTCCGCGCGAGCAGGGTCGGCGTCCGGGCCTGTGGTGGCGGAGCATCCATGCCCCGCCACCGCAGCCCACAACGCTCCCTTCTCGCGATAGACTAAGTCCATGACTAAGTCCTTTCGAGTCTTTTGCTCAACGTGTCCCCCTTTTCTTCTCCACGTCGGATGAGGTGATATGCCCGATGACGAAGTCCGTAGGCGTGCATGAAGCCAAGACACATCTATCGCGGCTGCTGGAAGATGTCGCGGCCGGCGAGGAAGTCGTGATCACGCGCCGCGGCGAGGCGGTCGCCAGCCTTGGCCCGCCACCGGGCCACGCCCCGCTGCAGTTCGGAATCGACGAAGGGCGCTTCGTGGTGCCGGAGGATTTCGATGCGCCCCTGCCCGATGAGCTGCTTGCCGAGTTCGAGCGGTGAGGGTTCTGCTGGACACTCATGTCTTTCTATGGCTGAACAGCGATCGTGGGCGTCTCGGCAAGCACCTGGCGCTGCTCGAAGATCGCCGCACCGAGCGGCTGCTCTCGGCGGTGAGCTCGTGGGAGATCGCTATCAAGTACCGGCTCGGCCGGCTGCCCCTGCCGGAGCCCCCGCAGCGCTACGTCCCCAGCCGGATGCGCGCGATCGGCGCCCTCGGGCTGCCGATCGAGCACAGCCACGCGCTCGCGGTCGCCACGCTGGAGCCGTTGCACAGCGACCCCTTCGATCGGCTGCTCGTGACGCAGGCTGGGCTGCTGGACGTGCCGATCCTGACGGCCGACGCCGCCATCGCCCAGTACCCCGTGCGCACCCTGCTGGTGGGGAGCAGCGACTGACCTGCGCCCGGTGGGCGATCCCCACGCTCATGCGATGATTCGGGGCCATGATCGACGAAACCACCCCCGCGATCGAGGTCCACGACCTGCGCAAGCGCTACGGCTCCTACGAGGCCGTGCGCGGCATCGATATCACCGTGCACCGCGGCGAGGTTTTTGGCCTGCTCGGCCCCAACGGCGCCGGCAAGACCACGACTGTGGAGATCCTGGAGGGCTACCGCGCGCGCAGCGGCGGTGAGGTGGCGGTGCTGGGCTACGACCCGGGCCTGCGCTCGCGCGAGCTGCGCTTGCGCATCGGGATCGTGTTGCAGTCGAGCGGCATCTACAGCCACATCACCCCGCGTGAGGCCATGCGCCATTGGGCCGGCTTCTACCCCCACCCGCGCTCCGCGGAGGAGGTGCTGGGACTCGTTGGGCTGCAGGAGAAGGCCGACGCGCGCTGCCGCACGCTCTCCGGCGGGCAGCTGCGGCGTCTGGACTTCGCGCTGGCCCTGATCGGCGACCCTGAGCTGATCTTCCTCGACGAGCCCACGACCGGCTTCGATCCCGAGGCCCGGCGGGCGGCCTGGGAGACGATCCGCTCGCTGCGCGCGCTCGGCAAGACGATCCTGCTCACGACCCACTACCTCGACGAGGCCCAGGCGCTCGCCGACCGCGTCGCGATCGTCAAGGACGGGCGCGTGCTCGCGATCGGCCCCCCGCGTGAGCTGGGGGTCGGGGCGTCGCACTACCGCATCGCCTACCGCGACGCCCAGGGCCAGCTCGTCGAGCACGAGACCGACGATCCCACCGGCCTGCTGCAGACCCTCACCACCGAAACCCTCGCGCGCGGGGAGCGCCTGGAGGAGCTGAGCGTCGGGCGGCCCTCGCTGGAGGACGTCTACCTGGAGCTGACGGCGGAGGAGGAGCCCGCCGAGACGCCGCGCGCGCCCGCCAGCACGAGCCCGCCCGCCAGCACACGCCCACCCGCCGGCACGCACCCGCCCGCCGCGGAGGACCCGACCGTCCACCTCTCCACGCCCGGGGGGCGCGCTTGATGCCCGACGCGCTCGCGCTCTCCTGGCGTCAGTACCGCCTGGAGCGGCGCATGTTCTGGCGCAACCCCAGCGCTGCGTTCTTCAACTTCGTGCTGCCGCTGCTGTTCCTGCTCGCCGGCGGCGCGATCCTGCACGGCAAACAACACGACCTCGACCGCCTCGTGCCGGCGATCGCCGGGATGAGCGTGATGTCGACGACGTTCACGGCGCTCGCCTACAACATCGTCTTCCTGCGCGAGCGCGGCGTACTGAAGCGCATCAGGGGCACCCCGCTGCCGAGCACCTCCTACTTCGGCGGCGTCGCCGCCAACGCCGTGACCAACACCGCGCTGCAGATCGCAATCGTGGTGCTCGCCGGTCGGCTGTTCTTCGGGATCGGCTGGCCGCAGCACTGGGGCGAGCTGATCGTATTCGTGCTCGCCGGCGTCGTCTGCTTCGCGGCGCTCGGCGTCGCCTTCGCCCACGTGATCCCGAACTTCGAGTCCACCGCGGCCTACGTCAACGCCGTCTTCCTGCCCGTCGTCTTCGTCTCGTTCTACGTCTTCGACAACCGGCACGCGCCCGCGTTCCTGCGCAACATCGCCGAAGCGCTCCCGCTCGTGCACCTGATCGATGGGCTCTACGGGGCGCTCGTGAGCGGCAGCAGCCTGGGCGAGAATCTCGACGCGCTCGTGGTGATCTGCCTGTGGGGCGTCTTCGGGCTGTTCTTCGCCGTGCGCGGCTTCTCGTGGGAGTCGCGCAGCTGAAGCTCCCAAGGCGCAGCACTCCGCCCGGCTCGGCTGTGGCGGAGCGGCCAGATATCCTGACCCGGCCCTCACCCAAGACAGGAGAACCGATGAAGGAACTCGCCCCAGACGTTTACATGCTGAGCGGCTTTCCGCCGAACGCGATCAACATCTACCTCGTCGGGGACGTCCTGATCGACGCCGGCACCCGCCAGGCCGAGCGACGCATCCTGCGCCAGCTGAAGGGGCGCACGCTGAGCGCGCACGCGCTGACCCACGCCCACCCCGACCATCAGGGCTCGAGCCACGCCGTCTGCGAGCGCCTCGGGATCCCGCTGTGGTGCGGTCAGGGCGACGTACCCGCGATGGAGACCCCCGGCGCGATCAAAAACCCGAAAGCTCCCGGCTGGCTCAACCGGGTGCAGGAACGCATGTGGACCGGACCTCCCCACCCCGTCGCCCGCGCCCTGCACGAGGGCGATGACGTCGCCGGCTTCACCGTGCTGGACACACCCGGGCACTCCGTCGGGCACATCTCCTTCTGGCGCGAGTCCGACCGTGTGCTGATCGTCGGCGACGTGCTCGGCAACATGAACTTCCTGACCGGTATCCCCGGCTTGAACACGCCGCCCGACATATTCACGCCCGATCCGGCTCGCAACCACGAGTCCGCGCGCCGCCTCGCCGCGCTGGAGCCGGCGCTGGCCTGCTTCGGCCACGGGTCGCCGCTGCGCGACCCGCGCAAGCTCACCGACTTCGTCGCGCACCTGCCGCAGTGAGGCAGACGACGGCGTCCGCAGGCGCGGCTGACGCAGGTGAGACAGCGAAGACCGAGTACGCCGCGGGGGGGATCGAGAGTGTCTTCCTGCCAGCCGGCGAGGGTATCTTCGAGCCGACCGAGCACGCTCGCGGCCCGTGGGACCCGCGCGCGCTGCATGGCGGCGCACCCGCCGCGCTGATGACCGCCGAGCTCGAGCGCATGCAGCCCGGCGCCGAGCTGCCGATCGCGCGTCTGAGCTTTGAGTTCCTGCGCCCCGTACCGCTCGCTGCACTAGAGCTGCGCACGCGCATCACACGCCCCGGCCGGCGCGTCCAGGCGCTCGAGGCCGACCTGCTCGCCGGCGATCAGCTCGTCTGCCGTGCCCGCGCCCTGCGCATCCTGCCTGTGCCCGATGAGCTGCCCGCGCGTGCCCACGAGCTTCTGCGGGAGCGCGCGGCCCCGGCCCTCCCCGGCCCCCAGGACGCGCACGAGGTTCGCTTCGCACTCGACGACCTCGAGCGCAAGAGCTTCGCCGCCACCGCCATGGAGATGCGCTTCGTGCGTGGTCGGCCGCTGAAGGGCGGCCTGCCCGAGGTTGGGGTCTCGAGCACCCACACGCCCGTCGGCGCCGCGGCCGTCTGGATGCGCCTGCGCCACCCGCTGCTGCCCGGCGAGCCCGTCAGCTCGCTCGCGCGCGTGCCGGCTGCGGCCGACTTCGGTAACGGCGTCGCCGCCCTGCTGCCGTTCGACGAGTACCTCTTCATCAACGCCGATCTCTCGATCGACCTGGATCGTCGCCCCGTGGGCGAGTGGGTCGCGCTGGACTCGCGCACCCTGCTGCACCCCGACGGGATCGGCTGGGCCGAGAGCGTCCTGCACGACGAGTGCGGCCCGCTCGGCGTGGCCAGGCAGGCGCTGGTCGTGCAGCGACGTTGAGCAGGTCTGACGCGGCCCGCCCGACACCGACCGCTTGACGCCGCCTACCTGACACCGCCCGACACCGCCCGCCTGACACCGCCTACCTGACACCGCCTGGCACTGACCCCCCGACGCGGCCCGCCCGGCACCGACCGTCTGACGCCGCCGACCGACATGCTCACCATGCCCTCTGGATGCTCGCAGAAAAAATAGTTGCGCCAGCAAGCAACTTGCTATCGTTGATTGCGCAACTACCTCCCGGGGCCCTTCGCCCGCGCAAGCATCGACCAAAGGAGCAAGTTCAATGCCCACAGAGTCCGCAGCCCCCTCCGCCACCACAACCGTCCTCCCAGCCGGCACCTGGAAGGTCGACCCCGTCCATTCGAGCGTCGAGTTCCACGTCAAACACCTCGGCATCGCCACCGTGAAGGGCGCCTTCAAAGAGTTCGAGGGCACGCTCGAGGTCGGCCCCGACGGCGCCGTCGCCTACGGGACGGTCAAGACAGCGAGCGTCGACACCCGCGAGCCCCAGCGCGACGAGCACCTGCGCTCCGCGGACTTCTTCGAGGTCGACAAGTACCCCGAGATCGGCTTTCGCTCCACCGCGATCCGGTCCACCGGCGAGGACGAGCTGGAGATCGAGGGCGACCTCGACATCCACGGGATCACGCGCCCCATCACGCTGCAGGCGACGCTCGAGGGCATCGAGCCGGAGGACCATCAGGGCAACACGCGCGTGGGCCTCTCCGCGAGCGCTCAGATCAACCGCTCGGACTACGAGATGCGCTTTAACGCCGCGCTCGGCTCCGGCAACGTGGTCGTCAGCGACAAGGTCAAGATCCTGGTTGAGGTCTCGGCGGTGAAGCAGGCGTAGTTGGCCTTCGCCTATGTGATCGCGCGTCGTGGGAAGGCCCTGATGATCACCAGGGCCTTCCCACCGTCCGCTACGGGAGCAGTTCGAAAGCGTCGCAATGGCGTGGCTTGACGGTCGCGAAGTGGCGACGGTCGAGCGTGACGATGACCGGCGCGTCGAGCCGCTCGGCGAGCGCGATCACTGATGCGTCGGTACCACCGAGCGGAAAATCCTCGTACTGCTTGACGAGCTTCGCCATGCGTGCGAAGTCCTCGCCGGTTGGCCCCTCGACGTCCAGCTCGCCGAGACCACTCAGGAACGCTTGCTCTGCCGTTGGACCCAGGCGTCGGCCGACGAAGTAGGTGGCCTCGGCAACGGCGAGCGCGGCAACGATCAGACGTAGGTCAGGTCGTGAGAGCGTCGCGAGTGAGGCGGCGTGGTCACGATCGTCGGAGTCGGCAACCGCGTATAGCGGCCCGGCGTCAACGATCGCGAGGGTGCTCATCCCACTCGCGCGCGAGCAGTTGCTCCATGTCTCGACCGGTCGTGCCGTGGCCGCTGTGGCCAAGCGCGGCGAATGGCAGCAGGCGCGCATCCCCGGGAACCATGTGGAGGTGCTTCGCAAGTGCGTCGCGAGCGATTGCAGAGGCGGATGTCGAGTGGCGACGTGCCTCGCGCGTGAGAGCCTGGGCGAGATCGTCAGGCAGCGATAGCGTTGTGCGCTTCATACACGCATACTAGCGGGCGCTCAGCGCACGACGACCTCGCCCAGGGCCTCGTCGACCGCGGCGAGGGTCTGGGCGTCGAGCGTCACCCCGGAGGCGGCGGCGTTCGCGTGGACCTGCTCCGGGCGGCTCGCCCCGACGATCGCCGAGGCGACGTCCGGCTGGCGCAGCACCCACGCGAGCGCGAGCCGCGCCAGCGGCAGGCCGGCGCGCTCCGCGACCGGGACGAGGCGCTGGGCGGCTTCCAGCACGCGGTCATCGAGCAGGCGGTCCATGAAGCCGTTCATGCTCTCGCTGCTGGCGCGCGAGTCGCCCGGCGGGGCCTCCCCGGGACGGTACTTGCCGGTCAGCACCCCCTGCGCAAGCGGCGACCACACGATCTGCGAGATCCCCTCGCGTTCGCACAGCGGGATCACTTCGGCCTCCGGTGCGCGCCAGATCATCGAGTACTGCGGCTGGCTGGAGACCCAGCGCTCGACCTGCGCCAGCGCCAGCGACTCCACGATCCGTGGCGCTGGCCACTCGCTGAAGCCGATGTGGCGCGCCTTGCCGGCCTGCACGACTTCGGTGAGTGCCGCCATCGTCTCCGCAAGCGGGGTGCGCTCGTCGTAGCGGTGGCACTGGTAGAGATCCACATAGTCGGTGCCTAGGCGCTTCAGCGAGGCGTCGATCTGCTTGTGGATCTGCTCCGCGGAGAGCCCCATGTCGGTATCCGACATCGGGAAGAAGACCTTCGTCGCGAGCACGTAGGAGGAGCGCTCGTAGTCTGCAAGCACCTCCCCCAGCAGCGTCTCCGACGCGCCCCGCCCATAGACGTTGGCGGTATCGAAGAAGTTGATGCCGGCGTCGAACGCGGCGCGCACGCACGCCTCGGACTGTTCGCGCGCGACCCCGCCGGAGTAGGTCAGCCACGAGCCGAGGCTGATCTCTGAGACCTCCAGGTCGCTGGAGCCAAGCTTGCGGAAGTTCACGCCAGGCAGACTACCCGCTGCCCCAAATCGACGAGCGCGTCTCCCAGGAGGCCTGCCGTTCGGAACGCTACGCAACGCCTACCGCCGCCGGCCCGCGGCGAAGCTCTGCACCGGCGGCGCCACGGCGCGCAGGCTCGCGCCGACCGCGACGCCATCCTCTGCGTCATCGCCGACGCCACCCTCTGCGCCATCGCAATCCTTCGTGCTCGCCGCCGCGCTCGCGCTCGCGCGCGCGGCGGCGATGCCAGGTCGGGCGGCGGCGATGCCAGGTAAGCGGTGCACCTGTGCCTGCGCGTGCGCCTCCTCCTCCTCGGCGGCAGGCGCGAGGAAGCGCTCCAGCGCAGCCAGCTCGCGCACGATCACGTTCACGACGCCTTCGCTGCGCTCCAGGCGCCCCTGCGCCAGCAGCAGCGGCTCCGCGCGCGCCAGGGGGCGGTGGCACTCGTACACGGCGCGCGGCACGATCAGGTTGATGGTGCCCCACTCGTCCTCGAGCAGGAGGAACATGGTGCCCTTGGCCGTGCCGGGCCGCTGGCGGGCGATCGCCAGCCCCGCCACCGTCACCGCGCTTCCCCGCGGCAGCCGCGCCAGCTGGGGGCTGGTGCTCAGCATGTGCGCGGTCAGTCGCGAGCGCAGGACCGCCATCACGTGGTCGCCGACCGTCACGCCGGTGGCGGCGTAGTCGGCGATCAACCGCTGCCAGCGGCTCAGCGGGCGCAGCGCAGGGGCCGCGGGCGGCTCTAGCTCCAGCGCCAGCTGGGTCCCCGCGCCCGCGCCGGCCGCGCGAGCAGGCGCGGCGATCCCCAACTGCCACAGGGCCAGGCGCCTGCGCGCCTGCGCGGACACGGCGCCCTCCTCCTCGGACTCCCCCTCCGCCTCGGCTTCGATCTCGACGAGGCTGTCGCACGCCCCTGACCAGGCCAGCTGTTCGAGCGTCGCGCGCCCGGCTCCGCAGCGCGCGGCCAGCTTCCCCAGGGTCGGGAACGGTCCGCCCCGCTCGCGCTCGGCCACCAGCTCTCGCACCTCGGCCGCGCGGACGTCCTTGATGTAGCCGAGCCCGAGGCGCACGCCCAGGCGTCGCTCCCCCGCACCGGGCGCCTGGGTCTCCCCGACCGCCTGCCGCTCCCCGACCACCTGCGACCCCCCAGCCATCTGCCGCCCCCCGACCGCCTGCCGCTCCCCGACGACCTCGACGCTGCACTGCACCGTGGAGGCGTTTACGTCGAGACCGAGCACCGGGATGCCGCGCCCTTCGGCCTCGTGCACGAGGCTGTCCGGTGCGTAGAAGCCCATCGGCTGCTCGTTGAGCAGCGCGCACAGGAACTCCGGGCCGTAGTGGACCCGCAGCCACGTCGACTGGTAGGCCAGCAGCCCGAAGGCTGCCCCGTGCGCCTTGGGGAAGCCGAAGCCGGCGAAGCCCGCCACCATCTCCCAGACCCGCTCCGCGGTCGCGCGGTCGGCCCCGACGTGCCGCTGTGCCCCGGCGATGAAGCCCTCGCGGTGGCCTTGCAGCGCCTCGTGGGAGCGCTTGCGGCTCATCGCGCGGCGCAGACCATTTGCCCCGCTGTGGGAGAAGCCCGCGAACACCTGCGCGACCTCCATGACCTGGTCCTGAAAGATCACGGTACCCAGCGTGTCCTGCAACACCTCGCGCAGCGCGGGGTGCGGGTAGGGGATCTCGTAGGCCGGGTCCTCGCGCAGGCGCCGGCGGCGCTCGATGTAGGGGTTGATCGCGCCGCCCTGGATCGGGCCGGGGCGCACGATCGCGACCTGCACCGTCAGATCCTCCAGGCTCTCCGGGCGGGTGCGCCGCAGCGACTGCATCTGGGCGCGGCTCTCGATTTGGAAGACCCCCACGGTGTCGGCCGCGCGGATCGCCTGGAAGGTCTGCTTGTCGTCGAACGGGATCCGCGAGAGGTCGATGCGCTGTGCGCGGGTGCGCGCGATCAGCTCCACGCAGCCTTCGACCGCGGAGAGCATCCCCAGCCCCAGCAGGTCGATCTTCAGTAAGCCGGCGTCCGCGCAGGAGTCCTTGTCCCACTGCACCATCTGCCGGCCCTCCATCGCCGCGGGCACCACCGGGCAGCAGTCGATCAGCGGCCGCGTCGCGACCACCATCCCGCCGGAGTGCTGGGAGAGGTGACGCGGCAGCCTGTAGGCCTCCCCGACCAGGCGCCCCAGCCAGGCCCAGCGCGGAGAGCCGGCGGCCGGTATGTCGTGCTCGGGGCCGCCATGGGTCTCGGGACCGCCGCCGTGGTGCTCGGCCCCGCGCGCCATGCGCTCGATCTCGCCGGATGGCAATCCCAGGACCTTGCCCAGCTCACGGATCGCGCCGCGCGCGCGGAAGGTCGGGAAGGCCGCCACCAGCGCAGCCCGTTCGTGCCCGTAGCGCTCGTGCACGCGCGGGATCAGGACCGCGCGGATGTCGCGCGGGAAGTCCAGGTCGATGTCCGGCAGCTGCTCCAGGCCGGTGTGCAGGAAGCGCCCGAGTAACAGGCGGTTCTGGATCGGGTCGATGTGCGAGAGGCCCGTGAGGTAGCAGACGATCGAGGAGACCGAGGAGCCCCGCCCGCGCCCGGGTGCCAGTAGCGCGCGCGCCGAGTCCCCCCGCGCACCTCCGCGGCCACCTCGCGCGCCAGCTCCAGCAGCTCGTGATGCAGCAGGAAGAAACCCGCGAGGCCGAGCTTGTCGATGATCCGCAGCTCTTCCTCCAGGCGCCCCGCGGCCTCGTGTGCGGCGGCGCCTCCCCGTCCGGCCCCCGGGCGACCATAGCGCTCCCCCAGGCGTGCCCGGCAAAGCTCGGTCAGTCGCCGCATCGCGCCGGTGTCCTCGGCCCCGGGGTAGCGGTAGCCGAGGTCCCTGGTCAGGTCGAAGTCCAGCTCCTCGGCCAGGCGCGCGCTCTCCCGCACCGCGTGGGGATGGTCGGCGAAGCGGCTGGCCATCGCCCGCGGAGCGCTCAGCACGTGGCTGTGGTTGCCCCGCCGCAGCGGCTCGGAGGCGTCCAGCGTCGTGTGCTGGCGCAGCGCCACGAAGGCGTCCTGCAGCTCCGCGCGGGAGCGCGCGTGGGCGTGGACGTTGCCGGTCGCGACGCACTCGACGCCCAGACGCCGCGCGAGCGCTTCCAGGGCACGGTTGCGGGCGCGGTCGTGGCGGGCGTAGGGGCGCTGCAGCTCCACCCGCAGGTCGCGCGGGCCGAACGCCTGCAGCAGCCGCCGCGCGATCGGCTCGTCGCGCACGCCGCGGCCGACCGCGGAGCGGCCGGCGCAGCCCGTGAGGCACACCAGCCCCTCGCTGTGCTCGATCACCGTCTCCAGCTCGACGGTGGGCTCGCTGCGCTCGCGGCCGGGACCGTCGCGCGTGTGGGCGTGCGCCCGTGTCAGCAGCCGGCAGAGGCTCCGCCAGCCACGCGCATCGCGCACCAGCAGCGTCAGGTGCCGTCCGTTGGCGAGGTCGATCTCGGCGCCGTGGATCGCGCGCACCCCGCAGTCGCGGGTCGCCTGGGCGAGCTCCATCGAGCCCGAGACCGAGTTGTGGTCGGTCAGCGCCAGCGCCGTGTAGCCGAGCTCCGCGGCCCTCTGCGCCAGCTCGGCGGGCAGCGACGCGCCGTCGAGAAACGAGTAGGCCGAGTGGCAGTGCAGCTCAGCGTATGGAGCCACGCCCGCAGCCCTGCCCCCGCTCTCAGCCGTACCTGTGCCCGTGCTCACCTCCCGGCCCGCCGCGCTCACCTCCCAGGCCGTGCTCACCTCCCGGCCCGCCGCGCTCAACCGGCCTGGGTGAACCATGCGCCGGAGCAGAGGTCGTGAAAGACCACGAGGTTGCGCCCGCGCACGCTCACGACCTCCCAGTAGCGGCGGCGCAACGGCCGGCCGGTCCACCAGCGGTCCTCCACCAGCCAGGACTCCCGCACCTGCTCGATCCGCCGGCCGTCGACCTCGTGGGGCACACCCCCGCTGCCCATGCGCACGCGCGCGGGGCGCGGCAGGTTGAGTGTGCGGTTGGGGCTCATTCCGGGCGGCTCATCCGGGGAAGGGGGTGAAGACGACGCGGCGCTCGGGCACCCGCGAGTCGGGGTCCACACACAGGACGCGCAGCGCCGCCTCCGGTCCGGCGACCGCACGCAACTGGCCGATGGCCTCCCGCAGACGCGCGCGGCGCGCCGACCGATCCTCGCCCGGTCGCGCGCCGGGCGACCGATCGGCGATCGGCCAGCAGGAGCCGCCCGGCAGCGCCTCCTGCGCTCCCACCGGCGGGCCGAAGCGCTCGGCGGCGAGGCACAGGAGCACGGCGGGCGCCGGCAGCAGCGCCAGGCGCGACGCGAGCGCCAGGCAGATGCGGCGCGGATCGCAGAGCGCTTCGCGCAGCACGACCCGCTCGCGCCACGTCCCGCCCTCGACCAGCCGCGCGGAGAGCGTCAGCGCCCGCAGCGTCCGCCCGCGCCGCTGTGGGCGCGCCAGCAGGCGGTCGACGAGCAACCCCAGGACCCGCTCCAAGGCCGGCCCGCTGGAGGCCTCCCAGAGCTCCAGCGACTCCTCCAGGCGCTCCCCGACCGAGCGCGTGTGCAGAGCGGTGTCCTCGCCGCGGGCCAGGCGCCGGGCAAGCACCCCGGGCGCACCGAAGCGATCGGCGATCGCGTCGCGCCCCAGCGCCGCTAGCTCCCCGAGCGTGCGCACCCCGAGCCGGCCCAGCGGCTCGACCAGGGCCGCTGTCTGTGTGCGGTAGCCCAACAGCCCGACGGGCCTGGAGGCGAGGTAGCGGCGGGCCCGCACGGGGTCCTCCTCGACGACCACGGCACGGCGCGAGCGAACCTCCAGCGCAGCGGCCAGCGCGCAGAAGCGCGTCGGTCCGGCGCCCACCCGCACCGGGCGCCCCAGCGCGGCGCGCGCGGCGGCGATCGTCCCCGCATCTCCCCCATGCAACCCGCGCAGCCCGTCGGCCTCGAAGTAGGCCAGGCCGGCCCGGGGCAGTTCGAGCGCGGCCCCGATTCCCTCCAGCGCCTGCGCCACGCACTCCCAGGCCTCGGTCGTCCCCAGCGGGTCGCCGGGCACCAGCCGCAGCTCGGGGCAGCGCGCCAGGGCCTCTCCCAGCGCCATTCCGGGAGCGATCCCGAACCCTTCGGCGGCTCCCGACACCTCCCCCACCCGGGCCGCGACCCCCGGCTGCGGAGCGATCGCAAGGGCCTGGCCCGCCAGGGACTGGGGGCCGCCGGCGGCGACGATCAGCTCGAAGCGGGGGAGGTGGACGCAGATGACCATGGGCGAACACATGTTCGCATACGGTGGGGCCGCCCGCAAGGCGTCGCCGGGAGGAACGCGGACCGCGCCCGGCTGCACTCGCCCGGCAAAGGGGTCTGCGCGGTCCGTGCGAATAACCTAAGTGCAATGACTTACACGAACGCGCAGGCCCGGCAGCAGTTGCTCGACACCATCGCGCAGGCGACGGAGGAGATCGGGGTCGCGCTGGCGTCCCTGGGCGAGGCCTATGAGCAGCTGGATGAGGGCAGCGCGGACACGCTCGAGCAGGAGCTTTTCCGCCCGGTGCAGCTGGCCTATGGGCGGGCGCAGCGCACGCACGCGGAGTTCGCCGACCGCCACGACCTGTCGGGCCGCACCTTCCAGCCGGCCTCTCCGGGGCATCCCTCGCAGGGCGTGAAGGGCTTCCTGGAGAGCGCTGTCGACGCGGTCGGCCGTGCGGACGGCGAGCTAGCGACGCTGCAGGACTCGATGCTGCCGATCGAGGTCGGCGATGCCGAGCTGCGCGCTGGCCTGGAGGAGGTCCGCACGCTGATCGGCGACGTCCGCAAACGTGCGCGCGAGCTCGTGCGCACGTTTGGACGCTAGCGCGCCGGCGCGAGGCAGGGACGCCGAGCGCGCACCGGCCGCGCCCCCCCGCGCAGGGCCGCGCGGACGATCCCGCTAAACCGGCTCAGTCCATCCCCAGCGGGCCCTCGGCGGAGCCGCTGAGGAACTGGCGCACGAAGGGGTTCTCCGAGGAGAACATCTTCTCGGCGTCGCCGGCCTCGACGATCCGCCCGCGCCAAAGCAGCGCGATGTACTCGCCGATCCGCCGCGCGGAGGCGATGTCGTGGGTGACCACGATGTAGGTGCCGCCGTGCTGGGTGTGCATCTCCTTGATCAGTTCGCACAGCAGCGCCGTGCGCACCGGATCGAGACCCGAGTCGGGCTCGTCGAAGATCACGATGTCGGGTTCCATCACCAGCGCGCGCGCGAACCCCGCGCGCTTGCGCATGCCGCCGGAGAGCTGGTTGGGAGCGAAGTCCATCGCGTCCGCGAGGCCCACATCGGTCAGACGCTGGCGGACGAGCTTGCTGATCTGCACCTCGGACATGTCGGTGTGCTGACGCAACGGGAAGGCGACGTTGTCGAACAGCGACATCGACCCAAACAGGGCGCCATCCTGGAAGAGCACCCCAATTTTGCGGCGCAGGGCAAGCAGGTCCCGCATCGCGAGGCTCGGCACGGACTGGCCGTGGACGATGACGTCCCCGGAGTCGGGAAACATCAGCCCAATCAGGTGTTTGATCAGCACGCTCTTGCCGGTACCCGAGGGGCCCAGCACGACCGTGACGGTCTCGTCGGGGATCGCGACGTCGAGGCCGTTCAGGACGGGGAGACCACCGAGGCGCTTGTGGACGTCGTAGCAGCGGATCGACCACTTCCCGTCGGCGTGCTCGCTGTCCCAGTCGAACTTCGAGTGGTACTCGAACTCCGCGGCGGCGTCGAGCGTCGCGGCGGCCTCGCCGCCCACGCTCTGCCCGCCCACGTTCTCACCGTCCTCGACCCGATCGTCCTCCATACGCAAAGAGATACTAGTCCGCAGCCCCGATCACATCAACCGTGGCGCGCGCACCGTAGTATCGCGCCCATGGCACAGACGATCGCGGTCCTCTCACAGAAGGGCGGCACGGGCAAGACCACCACGGTGCGCACGCTCACCGACGCGCTGCGCCGGGCGCAGGTGCGCACGCTCGCGGTGGACCTCGATCCACAGGGCAACCTCTCGGACTACTTCGACGTGCCGCCCGACGCGCAGCCGACGATCGGCGACGTGCTCGGCGCTCGCGCGAGTGCGCAGGATGCCATCCACGCGGACGTGATCCCCGCCAACCTCAGTCTCGCCGAGGCGGAGCTGGCGCTGGGCGGCAAGCTGGGGCGCGAGCTGACGCTGCGGCGCGCACTCGCCAAGCTGCCGGAGGATTCCTACGATCTGATCCTCATCGATTGCCCCCCGTCGCTCGGCCTGCTCACGGTCAACGCGCTGGTGGCAGCGGACTACGCGCTGATCACGGCCGAGGCGCAGTACTTCGCGCTGCAGGGCGTGGAGCAGGCGCTGGAGGTGATCGAGCTGGCGCGCGACACGCTCAACCCCGAGCTGGAGCTGCTGGGGGTGCTGCTGAACCTCGCGGACATGCGCACGGTCCACTCGCGCGAGGCGCTGGCTTCGCTGCGCGAGCAGCTCGGCGCGAAGGTCCTCGACACGGTGGTGCGCTCCTCGATCGCGTACGCCGAATCGGCCGAGCGCGCGGTCTCGATCCTCGACCACCGCCCCGATCTCGGGGCCGACTACCTGAGCGTGGCCGACGAGCTACTCGTGCGGCTGCCGGGCCTCGATGGCGCCCGGGGGCGGCTGGCGAAGCTGCGATAGGGATCTTTGGGGATCGTCCGCGCGGGCCGTGCGGACGATGAGGCTGGCACGCGCGAGGCGTCCCTGCCTCGCGTCAGCGCCTCAGCCGCGCTCACTGTCCAGGACAGCCATCTGCTGTTGGGGGTAGCGATCCCCGACAGCGGCCCCGGGCGGGATCGCGCGCTCGAGCGCGGCGACGTCCGCGTCACCGAGCTCGAGCTCCAAGGCGCCCAGCGCCTCGTGCAGCCGCTCGGGCGTGCGCGCACCGACAAGTGCGACGATGTCCTCGCCGCGGGCGAGCACCCAGGCGATCGCGACCTGGGCGACGGTGGCCCCCCTGACCTCGCCGAGCACGCGCAGCGCGTCGACCAGCGCCAGATTGTGAGCGCGGTTCGCGCCGCTGAAGCGCGGCGCGTGGGCGCGAAAGTCATTGGGGGCCAGCTCGCGCTCAGAGGAGAAGTGGCCGCCGATCAACCCACGGCTCAGCACACCGTAGGCCGTGATAGAGATCCCGATCCCGGCACGCCGCCGACGCCCGCCCTCAATCGGTGTCGAGGGCTTCGATGCCCAGCGCGGCGGCCCAGACCCCGGCCATGTCGAGGATGTCAGGCCACTCCAGCGCGGCACCACGGAGGCTTTCGATTCCCTGCAGGTCAGTGAGATCGTTACGGCGAAACTCGCAGCGCTTGAGTCGAGCGCCACGAAAATCGGCGTGCGTTAGATCGCAACTGTGAAAGCGAACCGAATCGAGCTGTGCTTCCAGGAAGTCGGTCTGTGTGAGTAGGCAATCCTCGAACGTCACGCGCTCGAGGCGGGAAAAGCCAAACGACGCCAGGTCGATCCGGCAACCGCGAACAGTGACGTCGATCAATGCGCCCTCCGCGAGATCGATCCCCGTCAGACGACTGCTCTCGATCGTCACACGTTTAGCGCTCGCGCTGCGGCCTTGCAGGTTGGCGAGGTTGCAGTCATGGAGCGTGCCGTCGATGATCCTCAGGTGCTCCAGACGTGAGCCTGACAGGTCGATACGAGCGAGCTTGACGGTCTCGAACGTCACGCCGCTGGCGTGTTGATCGATCAACGAGGTCCCGACCAGTTCGAGTTCGGTGATACGGGCGTCGTGGCCCAGCGCGGCAATCGTGCCTCCCTCCAGCCGCGGCGGCAGCTGTGGCTCTCTGGGAGGGGACGCCGCAGACCGCATCCCTAAAGCCAAGCAGATCTCCCACTCGGAGCTCGATCCACGACGCTCGCGGTCGACCCGGCAAGTAAGCACGCGCGGGTGCGGCGTAGTCGTATGTGAGCCCGTAGTCGCCGCAGGCATCGTGCTCGTGCCGCCCGGCGCTAGTCAGGCAAACACAGGGATCGCCTTGAGCATCACGAGGTAGTCATGCGGGAAGGCATGGTGCTCGGCGGCGGCGATGAGAGAATTAAGGTACGCGGGAGACGGCGGCACTTCGCTTCGCTCTTTCACAAGAACGGTGTAGAGGATCGCGTCGTGCGGCGAGCCGTCCACGGTCAGCCTGACGCGCTTGCGCTCGCGCGTGTACGCCCATCCGTGACCCTCCTTGCGATCGAGCACATCGAGCTCTTTGTCATCCAGCTCGTACACCACGCCCCACACCTGCTGGTGGGGGTCGGACACCACGTCCGCAACGCCTGTGCCACTAACGACCGAGCGGCGCGTAAACGCAAGCCGATGCTCATCCAGGCAGGCAGAACCGAGAGAGCGCGAGGATCGGCACCGCGCGCGCATGTCCCCCTCGCTCATGTTGCTGCCATAGGCGAAATACAAGGTGCGCATCACAGGCCCCCGTGCCTATCGGCCTTGGTCTGCTCTGACTGGAGTCAGACGCCCGACCGGGCGACGATTTCACCGGCGGCGACGGCGTCGGCCAGGCGCTGGTGGTCGAGCTCGTTTTGATCGGCGTACGCGGTAGAGAAGCGGGCGATCGCCCGGTCGAAGACCGGGCCGGCGCCCAGGTACGCGGCGATTGCGAGCCGGTCGCCGGAGCGGGCATGCGCGCGGGCCAGGGACCACCCGCAGGCCCGCGTGTATGCGTGCAGGCCCGATTTGGTCATCGTCGACAGGTCGGCGGACGCCTTCCAGTCCCAGAGCTGGCGGACGTAGAAGTCGTGCTCCTTGCCGTCGAGGCCTTCGCTGCGCTGCCAGCCGAGAAAGATGTCGCTCGCGGCGTGCGAGATCCGTTGGCCCCGGACGACCCGCTCACCGTGATTCTCGAACTCGCTCACACCCAGGTAGGGCGCGAGCACGGAGGCCTGCGCCTCCTTCGCTTGCAGGACAAGCGGGTCCTTGCCCTCGCGGCCGACGAGCAGGAACACCCACGCGCGCGTGCCGACGCTGCCGACCCCGACGACCTTGCGGGCCATGTCGAGGAGCCGGTATGTCTGGAACAGGTAGCGCCGGTCGACGGCGAGGCTGGCCGCGTACTGGTCCAGCAGCTCCCGCACGTAGGCGCTTTCGTTGCGCGCGTCGGCAGGGTCGAACAGCTCTCGCAGCGGGACCAGCAGCGGGGGCACGCTGCGAAAGCGCAGCTCGCCGTCGACGCGCTCGGTGAGCTTCTCGACCGCTCGTAGACTCGTCTTGCGCCGCGCCTTGGCGAACGGCTTGGCAAACACGATTCGGCCCTTCTCGCCCAGCTGCCCGCCGAAGCGATCGACGAGCTCGCTCGCGGTGAGGCGGTCATACCAGACGTCGAGGTGACTCTCCCGCGCAAAGCCGCGCATCCCCTCGCGGTACTCCCGTACGCACTCCATCACGATTTGCTTCCGGCGATCCGCCGCAAGCCCCACGTCGCGCCCCGCGATCTCGACGCTGGCCGCCATCCGCTTCACGTCCCACTCCCACGGGCCCGGCAGCGTCTCGTCGAAGTCGTTCGGGCCGAATACCAGCCTCCGGTCCGGGGCCGCGAAGCCACCGAAGTTCGAGATGTGAGCGTCGCCGCAGGCCTGCACGACGATGCCCGAATCCGGTGTCGCCGCAAGATCGCCCGCCATCACGGCCGCGGCGCCGCGGTAAAACGTGAACGGCGAGACCAGCATCCGCCCATAACGAATCGGGACTAGCTCCGGCAAGCGCGAAGCCGCCTGGGCCGCGAGCACCGAGACGGGATCCGGCCGATCCGCTGCCGGCGCCCACTCCCCATGAGCCGACCGGGGTGTGATCCGGCGAGCCACTCGACCACGCTCTGCCGACTCCCCGGACTCCAGTCGCGTTGCGCGAACCGGCGCAGTCATGCGAACACCAGTAGGAGCGCCTCAGGGACGGCACCTACACACCCCTCGACTCTCAATCGGCCTACGCTGGTGAAGCGGGACATAGTGTCTCCCATGACAGAGTGAATGGCGATCTTCCACTTGCAACCTTAGCTCCGCCTTCGACCTGAATTCGGGCCGTTTGCGAAGCGCTCGGCAGCGAAGAAGTGGAAGGATGGTACGTGTGCTGTACGAGGACCGCTGCCGGGCGGAGTCCTTCGGTGCGGTGGCTGCGCAGTACGATCGTGCCCGCCCGTCCTATCCGCCGGCGCTGGTGGACGCCTTGCTCGCCACCGGCGCGCAGAGCGCGCTCGACGTCGGCTGCGGCACAGGCATCGCGGCCGTCCTGCTCGCCGCCCGCGGTTGCGCGGTGCTCGGCGTCGAGGTCGACGCCCGGATGGCAGAGCTGGCCCGCGCTAAGGGCCTGCAGGTCGAGGTCGCGCGGTTCGAGGATTGGCACCCACGCGGCCGGCGTTTCGATCTCCTGACCTCGGCGCAGGCCTGGCATTGGATCGAGCCCGGAGCGGGAGCGGCACGCGCGGCGCAGGCGCTTCGAGCGGGCGGACGAATCGGCGTGTTCTGGAGCTTCGGCGACCCACCGTCTGACATACGCGCGTTGCTCGCTCCGATCTACACGCGCCTCGGGCCCGACGTCGAGAGCCACTCCGCGCTCTTTGGCAACCGCGACGCGCGCGCGCAAGTCACGCGTGCCGCCCTGAACGACTCTGGTGCTTTTGCCCCCGCGGAGACGATGACGTTCGCGTGGACCAAGCGCTACGACACGGCCGACTGGCTCGCGCAGCTGACCACCCATAGCGACCACCAGGCGCTGCCACCGACGCAACGTCGGCGCCTGCTCGAGGCGGTCGGTGAAGTGATCGACGGCGTCGGCGGAGCATTTGAGATGCGCTACGAGACTGTGCTCATCGGCGCGCGCCGGACATAGGCCTCGTCTCCGGCGGCCCAGCAGTCGGCCCGGGCCGGCCAGCGCCCTACAGCTCCCCCACGTACGCACCTTGTGACTCAAATGGCGCCCGCAGTAGCTTCGCCCAGCCCTCGATCTCGCCAGCAAGCGCCTGCACGACAGCCCCGGTCTGCTCGTAGAAGCACCACACGAGCACCGTCGGGCCTGCGCCGGAGATGGTGGCCCCGAGAGCTCCCAGCTCGCGCGCGCGCAGGGCGAGCTCGAGGGAGCGCGGATAGAGGTGCGCGCGGCGCTGCTGGTGTAGGCGATCCTGCAAGCCGCGGGCCACGAGATCCCAATCTCCGCGCGCGAGCCCCAGCGTCAGCAGCGCCCCATGGGCGACGTTGAAGACGGCGTCCTGCAACGGCACTTCTGCGGCCATCGCGGCGCGCGCGGCGCGCGTGCGCACCGCCTCGAGCGGAACAACCGCCAGCGCCTCCAAGCCGGTAGGAGGCTCGAAGCGCGCGGCCTGCCCGTCGGCGTACACGACGAAGCCGCCGCGCAGCGCGGCCGCGGCGTTGTCCGGGTGGCCCTCCAGCTCGCTCGCCAGCGCGAGCAGGTCGGCGTCGAGCTCGAACAGGTGATCGGCGGCCATCAGCCCCGCGACAACCGCCGCCGCGCTCGACCCCAACCCCCCCGATAGAGGTATGTCAGAGCGAATCCGGAACGCGAACCCATCGGCGGAGTGCAGGCGCTCGAAGGCCCGCACGCACAGGTTCTCCCGCCCGGTGGGCACCGGCAGCTCGCTCTTGACCGCGAACTCGCCGGTCTCCTCGACCTCCAACTCGAGGTGTAGCGCGAGCGCGGCCGCCATGCAGTCGAAGCCCGGTCCCAGGTTGGCCGAGGAGGCCGGCACGCGGACGACGCGCCGGCGGCTCATCCCCACGACGCGACCCCGCCACCCGCCCGCCGGCGAGGGGCGAGCACGGAGCGCCGTCTACGCATCCCCCAGGACCGCCTCTTCCAGGGCCACGGTTTCCGCGGCGCACGGGATCACGCGGCCGTTGCTGTTCTCGATCGCGGTCTGCTGGTCCTTCAGGCCGCGACCGGTCATCACGCAGACGACCTGGCTTGCGCCGTCGGCCCCGTACTTGAGCAAGCCCGCGACCGAAGCCGCGGAGGCGGGCTCGCAGAAAAGACCTTCCTTGGCGGCGAGCAGGCGGTAGGCCGCGAGGATCTCGCCGTCGGCGACCGCGCGAATCGCGCCGCGCGAATCGGTCATCGCCGCCATCGCGTCCTCCCAGCGCACCGGGTTGCCGATCCGGATCGCGCTGGCGACGGTCTCGGGGTGCGCGACCGGGTGGCCCAGCACGAGCGGCGCCGCGCCTTCGGCCTGGAAGCCGAACAGCCGCGGTGCGGCCCCCATCTCGGAGAAGCCGCGCCAGTAGGAGGTCACGTTGCCGGCGTTGCCCACCGGAATGCAAAGCAGGTCGGGGCCGCCGTCGAGCTCCTCGAGCAGCTCGAACGCCGCAGTCTTCTGACCTTCGACGCGGTATTCGTTGACCGAGTTGACCAGCGTGATCGGGTGCTTGTCGGCGAGCTCGCGCACGAGCTCGAGGCCCCGATCGAAGTTGCCCGAGAGCGCGATCACGCGCGCCCCGTGGATCAGCGTCTGCGCGAGCTTGCCGATCGCGATCTTGCCGTCCGGGACGATCACGGCGCACGTCAGCCCCGCCTTGGCCGCGTATGCAGCGGCGCTCGCCGCGGTGTTGCCCGTCGAGGCGCAGATCACCGCCTTCGAGCCCTCACGCACCGCCGCGGAGACCGCACACGTCATACCTCGATCCTTGAAGGACCCGGTCGGATTGCCCCCCTCGAGCTTCAGGTGCACCTCGGCGCCGACCATCTCCGAGATCACCGGCGCCGGCAGCAGCGGCGTGCCGCCCTCGCAGAGGCTCACCACCGGGTCCTCCGGCGCAAACGGCAGGTGCTCGCGGTAGCGCTCGATCAGGCTGAGACGTGTCATACGAACTCCTCTTCTATCACCCTGATAGCCCGCGGCGGCGAGTGCACGAAGTCGAGCTCGCCTAGCCGTCGCAACGCCTCGCGCAGGCGCGATTCGGCGAGCGGGTGGATCACCATCACCAGTCGCACGCTCTCCCCCCGGCGTGCTGGGTCACCGAGCGCTCAGCCGTACCGTGGCCGCGCTGCACGAACGACTTGATCGATACGCCTTGCTCGCTCAGCACCCGCGTCACGGTCTCCAGCACGCCCGGCCGGTCGGCGACTTCCAGGTGCACGTAGAACGCGCTCTGCACGTCCTCGAGGAGCGGCATCCTCAGAGGCGGGGCCGGTGGTCGCGCGCCGCCGGTCATCACGCTCACCACGTCCCCCAGCACCGCACTCGCGGTCTCGCGACCGCCCGCGCCGGGCCCGGACATCGTGATCTCGGTGATCGCCTCGGATTCGACGGTCACCGCGTTAAAGGGTCCCGATACCGACGAGAGCGGATGCCCGGTGTAGAGGAACGTGGGATGAACCCGCACCGACAGCCCCCCATCGCGACGCTCAGCCGTGCCGATCAGCTTCAACCCGAGGCCCAACTCGCGGGCGTACTCCAGATCGTCGCCATCCAGGTGCTCGATGCCCTCGTAGCTCACGTCGTCCAGGCTGACGGGCGCCCCAAACGCCAGGCGCGCGAGGATCGCCATCTTCGCCGCGGCATCCCGGCCGCTGACATCGTCGCTCGGATCGGCCTCGGCATAGCCCCTGCTCTGAGCCTCCGCCAGCGCCTGCGCGTAGGAGCTGCCACTGGCCATCTCGCTCAGGATGAAGTTGGTGGTGCCGTTGACGATTCCGTGGATGCGCTCGATCGGCGTGGCTGCCAGTGACTCCTCGAGCAGGCGCACCACCGGCACGGCCCCCGCCACCGCGGCCTCGAAGCGCAGCCGTACGCCGTGTTCGCGGGCGACCTCGAACAGCTCCTCGCCGTGCTGGGAGAGCAGCTGCTTGTTGGCGCTCACGACATCCTTGCCGGCGCGCATCGCCGCCAGCAGATATTCGCGCGCCGGTTCGATCCCACCGATCAGCTCGACCAACAGGTCGGCGCCGGCGAGCACCTCCTCGAAGCTGCCCTGGGTGCGTGTCAGCACACCGGTGATCATCGGCGTGCGGCCGTTGAAGCGCTCGATCTCCGCAGCCCGCTCCGCCAGTAGCTCCGCGAACGCCGAGCCCACCGTGCCGTGGCCGAGCAATCCGACTTTGAAGGGCTCGAGCCCTCCCGCCGCCGCGCCCCCCGCAACGACCGCCGACTCGCCCCGGGAGCCCGCAGCGCCGGTTTTGCCGGGTTCAGAGGACATCGCGCGCGGTCATGTCCTCGAAGCTCTCGCGGCGCACCACCACGCGCGCGTCGCCACCGGTGCAGAAGATCACCGGGGGCCGGGGAACGCCGTTGTAGTTGTTACACATCGCGTAGCCGTAGGCCCCGGTTGCGGGCGTCACGATCACGTCCCCCGGGCGGGGATCGTCCAGCAGGGCCTCGCGCACGATCACGTCCCCCGACTCGCAATGCTTGCCGGCCAGCACGCAGCGTGTCTTCCCCCCGAAGCGATCCGCTACGTGCGCTTCGTAGCTCGCCCCGTAGAGCATCGGGCGCAGGTTGTCCGACATGCCACCGTCGACCGCCACCCAGGTCGAGACGTTGCGCTTGACGCTCTGCACCGTGTACAGCGTGATGCCCGCGTTCGCGACCAGCGCGCGGCCCGGCTCGATCAGCAGGCGCTCGTGCCCACCCAGATGCTCGCGGGCCGCCTGCACCAGCGCCCCGACGTACTCATCGATCGCGGGTGGATCCTGGTCGGCGCCGTAGGCGACCCCGAGACCCCCACCGAGATCCCACGTCGTAAAGCCACCTGACCCCGCCGTGACACCCAGCGTCGCCAACTGCGCCACCTCGCGGCGAAAGGGCTCGAGCTCGAAGAGCTGGGAGCCGATGTGCGCGTGGACCCCCTGCAGCTCGAGCCCCGCGACCCCCCGCGTGCGCTCGATCGCAGCCCCAATCTGATCCATCCCGAAGCCGAACTTCGAGTCGGCCTGTCCCGTGGAGATCTTCGCGTGCGTGTCTCCCTTCACGTTCGGGGTAGCGCGCAGCAGCACCGGCTGCGGCACGCGACCGGTGCGCTCGGGCTCCCCGACGAGCCGCTCCAGCCGCTCCAGCTCGTCGAAGTTGTCGATCACGATCAGCCCCACGCCGTGATCCAACGCCGCGCGCAGCTCGGCCTCGGACTTCGCGTTGCCGTGCAGCACGATCCGCGCCGGCGCGAAGCCGGCGTTCAGCGCCAGGTGCAGCTCGCCGCCAGAGGCCGCGTCACACCACAGGCCCTCCCGCGCGAAGAGCGCCAGCACGGCGGTGCAGGGGAACGCCTTGGAGGCGAACACCACGTGCAGCTCCGCCTCGCCTGCCTGCCTGCCTGCCTCGATGAAGGCGCGGGCGCGGGCGCGCAGGTCGTCCTCGGCCACGACGTACGCCGGGGTCCCGAACTCCCGTGCCAGGTCAAGCGTGTCGCAGCCCCCGACCTCCAGATGCCCGCGCTCGTTCAGGCGGCTGCCGAGCGGGAAGACCCGCTCCAGCCCCTGCGCCAGGCTTGTACTCGTCTCCGTGGCCATCTCGCCTGGGATTATCGCGTGCGACTCAGGCCGCCGCCGGGCGGGGTGCCTTGGGTCCGCGATCCCGCCCACCCCGCAGCCCGGCGAGCCCGCGCCCGCGCGTCATCAGCGCGAGCCACACGACCCCGACGATCATCAGCCCGACACTCTCCAGCTGCGGCGCCGTGAGGCCCGCAAAGACCTCGTTGTTGCGGCGGACGAACTCGACGAGAAAGCGCTCCAGCCCGCTCAGCAGGCAGTACAGCGCGAACACCACTCCCGGACGCACGCGGTCGCGCAGACGCCAGAGCAGGTACGCGACGAGCCCCATCGAGACCGTCTCGTAGATCGGGGTCGGCTGCACCGTGACGCCGGGGGGCGTCGGCACCGTGCCGTGCGGATAGCCCATCGCCCACGGCAGGCTGGAGCGGATCCCGTAGTCCCCGTCCCCGGAGACCTGGCAGCCGATGCGCCCGATCGCGTAACCGAGCGCGAGCGCCGTGGCGCACATGTCGAGCATCACTAGTTCGAGCGCCCCGCGCCAGCGCATCCAGGCGATCACCCCGATGGCACCCCCGATGGCACCGCCGTACCAGACCAACCCGGAGCCGGAGAAGACGCTGCTCGCAAGATGGCCCTTGACTTCGCTGTAGTTCTGGATCAAGAAGTACCCGCGCGCGCCCACGATGCCGCCGAGCAGCGCCGCGAAGACGATCTCGTACGCCCAGTCCACCGGCCGCCCGAGCTCGCGCAGGCGGCGGGCCACCAGCAGCCCGCAGGCGAGGAAGCCGAGCGCGAACACCACGCCGAAGCTCTTGACCGAGATTCCGAGGACGTCGAATGCGGGTTTCACGCCCCGGGACTTTAGGGAATCCCAATCTGCTTCTGCGACAATCGAATCCTCGTGGCCGCCACCGCCAAGCACACCCCTCGCCCCGCATTCGGCAGAGACACCGGGCTGCAGGCCCGCATGCTGCTGACGATGTTCCTGCTCGGGCTCGTCTACGCCGTGCTGGTCGGGGTGCTGTTCGCGGTGGGCGCCGGCGGCATCACGATCCTCGTGGTCGCGCTGGCGCTGCTCGGATTGCAGCTGTTTGCCTCAGACAAGATCGCGATGGGCACGATGGGCGTCAAGGAGGTCTCGCCCGCGCAGGAGCCCGAGTTGCACGGGATCGTCGAGCGGCTGTGCGTGCAGGCCGACCTGCCCAAGCCGCGCGTCTGCGTGATGGAGAACCCGATGCCCAACGCCTTCGCGATGGGCCGCTCGCAGAAGTCCGCCACGGTATGCGCGACCCGGGGAATCCTCGACCTGCTCTCCCCCGCGGAGCTCGAGGGCGTGATGGCGCACGAGCTCTCCCACGTGATCAACCGCGACGTGATGGTCATGACGCTGGCGAGCTTCTTCGCCACGCTCGCCTCGATGATCGTGCAGTTCGGCTTCTTCTTCGGCGGGGGCTTCGGTGGGGGCTACGGCGCCAACAACAACGAAGGCGAGGACGACGTGCTCGCCGTGATCCTGGTCGCGATGGCCGTCTACGCAGTCTCCTTCCTGCTGCTGCGAGCGCTCTCGCGCTACCGCGAGTTCGCGGCCGACCGCGGCTCGGCCGTGCTCACCGGGCGCCCCTCGGCGCTGGCTTCGGCGCTGTTGAAGATCAGCGGCACGATGGAGCGCATCCCCAGCCGCGACCTGCGCAGCGCCGAAGGGATGAGCGCCTTTTTCATCGTGCCGGCCCGCACCAAGAAGTCGCTGATGAACCTGTTCGCCGACCACCCCCCGCTTGAGCAGCGCCTGGCGGCGCTCAACCGGCTGGAGAGCCAGCTGCAGGGCACCGCGTAGTGGGTCTGCTCGACGCGCTCACGGGCCGCCATCAGGTGAAGGGGCCGGCCCCGGACCGCCTGTTCGCGATCTCCACGGCCTACATCACCCTCCAGAGCGAGCACCAGATCGACCCGGCGGGCACGGCCGCGATCGTCTTCCAGCCGCTGGCCACCAGCGAGTTCGAGGCCACGATCCGGGAAATGGAGGAAGTCGTCAAGGCCACCGGCAGCGAGACCGGCACGCAGGTCGCAACCCAGGACGACAGCTACGGCTATCGCTGGATGGTGCTGCGCAACCCCGCGGGCGCGCCCAGCGTGGAAGACCTCGCCGTCGGCATCAACGCGGTCTCCAGCTCGATCGAGACGGCCGGGCACGGCGAGCGCCTGCTGTGCGCGGTGTTCGCCTTCGCCGACGCGCAGAAGCGCCCGATCTACTTCATCTACAACTACAAGCGTGGTTTCTGGTACCCCTTCGTGCCGGCCACGGGCGGCAGCGGTCAGACGGGCGAGCGCTCCACCGAACGCGAGCTGCAGCTCAAGGCCCAGATGGGCTCCGAGCTGCCGATGGAGCCCGAGCTGGAGCGCTGGTTCCCGCTGTGGGGGATCCCGATCTAGTCACGCGTGAGGATCGTGGCGAAAGGCTGCACGCCCGCCACTCGATAGCCCGCTGTCGCGACCATCGCGGCCGCCACGACGGTGACCGCAAGAAAGCTACCAACAGCTACTGGAGCCCTAGCTGAGAAAAGCATCGGAAAGCCAGTCGAGCTCATCAATGCGTGGCTTAGAAGGAGCTGTCCATAGACGCCGAAGGCGGCCCCGATCAAGCACCCGGAGCCGAGCAGTAGCGTGCTCTCCCAGACCAGCGCAAGCCACAGCACCCTCCGATCGAAGCCCTGCACCCTCATCCGCGCGAACCGGCTACGGCGCTGCCAGACCACAGCCCCCATCGATGTCGCGGTCGCGAGCGCTCCGGTGATCAAGATCAGGAGGGCGATCTGTGTGAGGCGCACCAGACCCTGATGACTCGCCGTCCGCTGGCTCTGCTCGCGCTGGCGCGCGGTCTCGAGGATCAAACCCGATGCCGAGCCAAGCGTCCGCTTGATCTCGCGACCGACCTGCTGAGGGGAGGCTCCGGGCGCCAGCATGATGTTGTAAGCGGTGGGATCCGGGCTATTCCATGCGCGTGCGAAGTCCTCGGCGTTCAGCACGATCGCACCCGGTGGCCAACCGAGGTTCGTGCTCAGCGCCGCCACCCGCAAGCTCGCCGGCCGGGGCGAGGGCAGCACGAAACGCTCGCCGATGCGCAGATGACGCTGCGCGGCGAGCGTTTGTGAGATGACCGCCCAGCCACCCTCACGCAGTCTGGCGGTCGCACGTGCGAGGTTGCCGCTGACGAGCTGACTCGGTGGCAGTGGATAGGTGGCGGTCAATGGCGGTGCGAGCACCCAGACGCGCCGGTCACCAGCTTCGAGAAAGCCCGCACGGTAGAGCCCAACGGCGCGAACGCCGGGTAGATGTGCCAGCGCTGGTGCAGCGGCGCCCTTGAAGGGCGTTGTCACCAACAGGTTCTCTTCGCCGGGCAAGAAAACCCAGAGATCGGACACGACCGATAGTTGGTGCACAAGACGGTCGAGACCCCCCTGCAGGTTGGCCCGTGACCCCAGGATGGTGACGCTGCCGAACACTGCGATCGCACCGGTCGCGGCGATTGCGAGCGACCGCACCCGTGCCTTGGGCGAGCGCAATTCGACAACGGCGATCTCACTCGATCCGGCTCCAATCGGACGCTGCATGCGATCGAAGAGGGCGACGATCATGTCCACCAGCAGTGGCAGCAACAGCAGCAGCGCAAGAATCAGCGTCAGGATGGCGAGAATCGCTGACTGTGGCGCCAGCAGCAGAATGGCCGTGGTGACCGCCAGACACACCAGACTGCCCACCAGTATCCCGGCCGTCCGCCAACTGAGGAAAGGCCGCTCATATGACACACCCGGTCGCCTCGTACGCGCCCAGATGTCGCGCAGCGGAGTCAGCACCCCGACGCACGCCGCCAGCACTCCTGCGCCGACCGCGATGACGATGCTCTGCCAGCTGACCACCCGCTGTGACCCCACGGGGAACGCGAACGACAGGTACCCCGGATCCGAGCTGAATACGAGGATCGAGAGCACCTCGCCAAGTGCCAGTCCCAATAGCGAAGCCACCCCGCCGAGCACAAGCGCATCGAAGAGCAACGCCTTGACTGTCTGCGAGCGCGTCGCGCCACCGAGACGCAGTTCTCCGATCAACCTCTGACGAAAAGGCATTGTGAGCAGCATCGAGCTGTACGCAAAGATGAAGCCGACAAGCGCGCAGATCGCGGCGAATGTCTCGGTGGACTGGTTCACCGGCGCCGCGGCCTGCGCGAAGAGCGTTGCATCGAAATCCGCCGGCTCGACATTCAGGCGTCCCGCGGCCAGCCTCACCAGACCCTGCCGCACCTCATGAGTGTCGCCCGTCTTGGCCTCGACAAAGATTCGGGTCACCCTGCCTTGCAGGCCGGTAAGCCGCTGCGCGTAGGCGAGCGGTGCGATCGCTACCGGACTGTGCGCCAATGCGCCTATTTCCGAGGTCTGCAAGACAGTGGCGAGCAGGGTCGGCACAATCCTGCTCCCGACCTGCACCTTGATCGATTCAAACGACCCGGCGCCGATCGCGCGGGCGACTGGCGCCGGCAGCGCAAGAGCCTGCTGGCCGGCGAGCTGCCGGGCGGAGAAGTGACGCAGCAACGAGCCGGCAATACGCACGTAGCGCGGATCGGTCGCGATCAAGTCGACAGCCGCCTGCCTGCCTGTCGAGCCAATCACATTCACCTGGTGCTCGAGCACCGGCACGGCGGCACGCACGCCGGGTAGGCGCTGCACCTGCCCCAGCATCCCGGCGTCAAAGCCCTGCGGGTCGCGTGCCCTGAGCTGGTACTGCGCCTGGCCCACGATCCCGCTCGTGAGCTGGCGCACCGAGCCATTCAGGCTCGAGCTGGCAACCTGGGAGGCGAACAGGAGCGCCACCCCGACAGCGATCCCAAAGATCGCGAGCGCCTCTTGCACAAGCACTGCCCTCGCCTTCAGGCGGACCGTGTAAAGCTGAGCGATCGCATTCAGCTTCATCGACGGAGCTACCGCCCGATGAGCGGTGCGAACACCTCATCGGGCTCGAACTTCACGATCTGTCCGTCGCGCAGCATGTGCACGTGGTCGGCGAACAGTGTCGCCTGTGGATCGTGGGTGACGAGCAGCACCGCCGTGCCCTGCTCGCGGCAGACCTCGCGCAGCAATTCGAGCACTTCACGACTGCGCTGCGTATCCAGGTTCCCGGTCGGCTCGTCCGCGAGCACGAGCTTCGGCTCGGTCGAAAGCGCCCGCGCGATCATCACGCGCTGGCGCTCACCCATCGAGAGCTGTTCAGCACGGTGCCGCAGCCGCTGCTCGAGCCCAAGACGGATCAACAGCGGCTCGATCCGGCGCTTGCCCTCGCGCACGCCGACCGCGATCCACAGCTTCATCGAGGCGTTCTGCACGACATTGCCACCCGGCAGCAAGTCAAACGACTGGTCCACGAACCCAAGGTCATACAACCGGTAGCGCGCCGCCTGCGCATCAGAGAGCATCGAGATATCGCGACCATCGACGATCACCGCGCCGCTATCTGGCCGCAGCAACGCCGCGATTAGGTTCAGCAGCGTCGTCTTGCCGGACCCGCTCGGCCCGTACAGCGCGACCAGCTCACCTGCCTGGACCCGCAGCGATGCGCCATCCACCGCTCGCACCGGCGCCCCGTCGCCAACTGGGTAGTGCTTGACGAGGTCGCGTAGCTCCAACACCGCAAGGCCACCTACGCCAGCGCACCGCGCCCTAGGGCGCGATCTGGCTGTCCCGGGCGGCCCAGCACGATCTCCCTGGCGCATCTCTGAGATCTAGAGGTCGCATATGCCATAGATCAAGACCGTACCGAAAATCGCAATAGGTACTCCTCGGTCTCTCCCGCACCATGGCCCACCACTACGCACGCCGCGCAGCCGTCCCCTAGGACGGCTAACCCTGAGAACCGGGCGGGATCCGACCATCCGGCAGACCTGCAGGCCCGGTTAGCCCCCGGGCGCCGGGGTCAATCCGGGATCAAGCCCTCGCCGGTGAATTCCCTGCCGGCCTCGGCGACCGTGAGGTCCGCGGGTGGGAGGATCAGGTCTGAGCCGTCCAGCTCGTCGTCGCCCACCAGTGTGCCATTGGCGCGCACAAAGTCGAGCAGCCGCTCGTAGGAGTCGCGGAAGCGCTCTTCGTCGCCGGCCTCGACAGCTGCGTGCACGTCGTTGTCGAGTTCGTTCAGGCGCCCGCCGCTGGTGGGCTCCAGGCGATACTGGTCCTCGCCGGAGATTCGCACGATCATGCCTGGCCGTCCTCGACCGGCGCCTGCTGCTGGGCGCCCTCGGCCGCGTCCTGCGCCGGCGGCTCGCTCGGCGCCGCGATCTGACCGGCCGAGCCGGCGCCCCCACCAAGTTCGCCCTTCAGCTTGGCGAGATCGTCGTCCACGGCGGACTGGCTGGAGAGCTGCTTGAGCTGGCGGTCGATGTCGTCTTCGCCGGAGCCCAGCGCCGTGATGTCGTCGAAGGTGCCGGCCGCTTCCAGCTCGGATACGGCGTCGGCGCGGGCCTTCATGTTTTCGGTCTTGTCGACCGCGCGCTGCATCGCGAGTCCCACGTCGGCCATCTGCTCGCCGACGCCGGTCGCGGCCTCGGAGATGCGCACCTGGGCCTCGGCGGCCGAGTACTGCGCCTTGATGACCTCCTTCTTGGTGCGGAACGATTCGATCTTGGCGCGCAGTTTCTGCTCGGACTCGGTCAGCTTCTGCTGCTGATCCTGCAGTTCACCTACCTGGGTGTCGAGCGACTGCAACTCCGTCTGCGCCACGTTCTTGCGCTCCAGGGCCGTACGCGCCAGATCCTCCTGGCCGTTGGAGAGCGCCTGACGGGCCTGGGTGTCGAGCTTGACGACCTGCTGCTGCATCGTGCTCTCCTGCATCTGCAACCGCTTCTTGGCGGTCACGACATCCGCGATGCCCTTCTTGACGTTCTGTAGCTGTTCGACCTGCTTCTGGTAGCTGTAGTCGAGCGTCTCCGCAGGATCTTCGGCTCTGTCCAGCAGTTTGGAGACCTTCGCCTTTACTACCGTCGACATGCGCCCCGTCAAGCCGGGCATTGCGTTCCTCCTGATCTCATCAACACGTGGGTGGCACTCGCAGGCTCAAGCGTAGCCTACGACCGCGCACTCAGAACCCGGCGGGGTGGCGCATCCTGAAGCCGGCGTTCGCCGGACGCAGGGGGCGCCAGCGGGGACCCTGCTGGTTGGAGGGGTCGTCGGCGGCGCTGGTATCGAGGCGCAGACCGGCGACCGTCATGTAGGCGTGTTCAGGATTGGAGAAGACCGTGACCCACCGCCCGATGCCGTGTCCACCCCAGACCATGAATTCGGAGGAGTCCATCGGCGTGGCCAGCAGGCTGGCGCCATGCAGCGCGAAGGAGACCGTTCCCGAGCAGTCGTAGCCCGGGGAGATGAACGAGGCGTGGCCGCCCCCGTAGATGTAAGGCAGGCCGACGAGCTGGTTGCCGGCCCAGATGATCTCCTGGACGGAGGCCGGGGCCGCGATCGGCGCGGCGGCGAGCCCGTTGACGTAGCGCGCGGTCGAGCCCGGAACCAGTAACTCGGGCTTGGCGCCGGCCGCGAGGTCGACGGCGCTGCCGCCGGTGGAGCCGTTGGTCTGACCCAGGGGCGGCGGAACCACATAGGGGACGATCTGTCCGGTGGCGTTCTTTTCGTAGATCGGGCCGCTGTAGGCGAGGCTCGAAGTGCGCGCGGTAATCGGCGCGGCATGCAGCGGAGCGGTGGTCGGCGACTTGGCGGGGGTCGGCGAGCCTGCGGTAGTGGAGCCGCCGGTGACAGCTGTCGAAGTACTCGAGGCGCCCGTGAGGCTTTTGGAGAGGGCGACGCTGCCCGCGGAGGTGCCCCCGGAGACTCCCTTTGCGCCCAAGGCCGCAACCGGCACAGCGAGCCCGGCCACCATGGCCAGGAACGTCAAACTGCATAGCGTCGCTCTAAGGGCTCGCACCCGCAAAACAACCTCTTTCGTTGGCCTGCGGGGTTAGCTGACGGGCTAGCGCTAAAAGAGCCTGCGCTTCCCACGGTTCCACCGTGAGATTCGCCCCAACAACTTGGGTCCCCCGTTCCATGGCGTCTGACCATGGATTCGGCGTTCGGGGCGAGACCCTAGCAAACTGCAATGACGGTTGCACCCGTTGCAGCGTCTTTCCCGGATTTTCCAGGGAACCGCTCGCTAATGTCCCCCGCCGATGCACGCCTCTCCCGCCTCCGCCCGGCTGCTCGCCGCGACGCTCGTGCTGGGCGCGACGCTCATGCTGGGCGCGGCGCTCACCGGGTGCGGCAAGTCGCTGCCCGGTGCAAGCCAGGGGCGTGGCGCCGGGGTCACGACGGTTGCCGGGGCCGGGGCGCTGGCCGCGAGCGGCCTCGCGACGAAGAACACCACGCGGCTCGGTGGCGCGGACCCGATCACCGACGCAGCGGCCGTCGCCCTCGCGGTGAACCCCGGGCTGACGCCTGCGACGCGCCCCGGCGCGGTGGTCCTGGTGGACGCGAACGACTGGCCCGCCGCGCTCGCGGCAGCGGCGCTCGCGAGCGCGCCGCTGAGTGCGCCGCTGCTCTACAGCGAAGGCAACACGCTGCCCGCCATCTCCGGCGCGGCGCTCGCGGCGATGAAGCCCCGCGGAGCGCCGCTCTTAGACGGAGCGCAAGTGATCGAGATCGGCACGTCGGCGGCGCCGGGGGGCTATCGCACACGCTCACTGAAGGCCGGTCCGGTTGGCGGCTCCTCGACCGGCGCTAGCGCAACCGGCAGCGCCACCCCGACGACTGGCGGGGCGAACGGTGGCGACTCGAACGGTGGCGACTCCGGTATCAGCGCCACGGGCGCAGTGGCGCAAGCAGACGCCGCGGCTGCGCTGGCGGCGCGCGTCGAGCGACTGGTAGCGAGCGCCCGCGGCGGGCCGCTGCATCGGGTGATCGTGATCGGCGCAGATGGTCCACGCGCGCTGGCGATGCCCGCGGCCGGACTGGCCGCCGAGACCGGCACCCCGATCCTGGCGGTGGACGCGGCGGGCATCCCGCCTGCGACCCGCAGGGTCCTCGTGGGTCTGCGCCGCCCCGTCATCTACGCGATCGGCCCACCGGCGGCCGTGAGTAGCGCGGTACTCGCCAAGCTGACCCGCTTCGGCACGGTCCGGCGGGTCGACGGCGGACCGGGGGCAACGAGCGCAGCCGCCGCCTCCGGCGCAGCCGGCGGCGCCTCCGGCGCGACGGGCGAAGCGGTCGCGAACGCAATCGCGGTGGCGCGCTACAGCGACGGGAGCTTCGGCTGGGGCATCGAAGAACCCGGGCACGGGCTGGTGTTCGCCAACGCCTCGCGCCCGCTCGACGCACCGGCCGCGGCGCCGCTCTCGGGGAGCGGGGACTTCGGTCCGCTGCTGCTACTGGAAGCCCCGAACGAGGTCCCCAGCGCGCTGGCGGGATACCTGAGCGACATCCAGCCCAGCTACCCCGAATACCAGCCGGCGCGGGGGTTCTACAATCACGGCTGGCTGATCGGCGACGAACAGGCGCTCACGGCGAGGACCCAGGCCGAACTGGATGCGATGCTCGAGACCTCGCCGCACTCCGGCTCCCCGACGACGACATCCGGCGTACCTCCGACATCGACCGCCTCGCCCTGAGAGACACCACTGATCCCGATGCCCCTACAGATCTTCACCGGTACCCGCAATGAGCGACGCTGAGGATCCCCGCCGCCTGGAGCGTGTCCTGGCGCACGAGGTCAGCGTCGAGGACGTGCGCGCGCTGATGGGCGCCTCGACACCCCACTTCGCACTGCAACTGCGCGACCGCATCGAGCGGCTGATCGCGGGCCTGCCGAGCGATCACCCGGCCCGCGTCGAAGGGGACCGCGAGATCGCGCGCCTGCAAAGCCTCGGGTTCGACGGGGAGGTCCGCGGCGAGGGCGGAGCGCTGGGCGAGCGCCCGCTGCCATCGCTGTCGGTCCTCGCCGCCGGCGGCGAGGCATAGCCCACACCACACGGCCTTGAAAAAACCTGGAGGGTGCACGATCCCCCCTCCCGGACGCCGGGGCGCTTGCTTGACTAGGTACAGATGTCCCGCCCCCGCCAGAGCACGAGCGCGACCGCCCCGCGCTGCCCCTTCGACGCCTGTGATGGAAGCGGCTTTCAGGTCGATGAGCAGACCAACACCGCGAGCGACTGCGCCTGCCGCGCCCAGCGTGTAGCGAAGGCGCGTGCGCACCGGCTACGCGAGCGGGTGCCGCGCCGCTACATGGACCTCTCGTGGGAGCGCCATCCGCTCACGCAACTCACCCAGGACCCCACCAACATGGTCTCCGTGCGGAGGGTCAGGCGCTTCTGCGACAACGTCGGCGGCAACCTCGCGGAGGGCAAGGGCCTGTGGATCATGGGGCACACGGGCACCGGCAAGACGACGCTCGGCTACATGATCGCCGCGACGGCGACACATGCGCAGCACTCCGTGCTCAGCTTCAACGCGGTAGCGCTCCTGAACCGCCTGCGAGCGACCTTCGACTCCGACAGCCGCGAGACCACCGAGGAGGTCATCAAAGCGCTCACCGAAGTGGAGCTGCTGCACATCGAGGACCTGCGTGTGGTGCGTCCCACCGAGTGGGTCCTGGAGCAGCTCTACCTGATCGTCAACGCGCGCTACGAGGAGCGGCGCTCGATCGTGTTCACGTCGGACATCGACTCCGACGCGGACGGGCCGCTCGAGCCGCTCCCGCGAGAACTTGCCGAGCACATCGGCGCACGCACGTTCAGCCGGCTGATGGAGATCTGCGGGGACCCCGTCGTGATCGCCGGCGGCGACAAGCGCATGGACTTTGATGTTCCCGGGGCCCGTGTGGCCGGCGCGGAGAGCCCGTGGAGCTTGCCGGAGCGAACGCCCGGTGCGATCGCGCTGAGAAGCGAGGACGAGCTCGTCCCGCCGTCGCTCACCCTTCCCTGAGCACCCGCGCGTGGCGAGCGTCGAGAAAGCGCGCGCGCAGCATCCGGAACAGGAAGACGAAGAGGACGATGTCGATCGCGAGCAGACCCACGCTCAGCAGTCGTGGCGCGGTCGTGAATGTGGAGATGGCGAGCACGACCAGCGAGTCGAAGACCAGCACCGGCAGCAGGGCGAGCATCACGGTATGCGAGCGGTAGCCGCTGCGGTGCTCGCGCAGCGTCACCTCAAACGTGCCGATCGCGACAGCGGCGATCCCGGCGATCAGCGTGGCTCCACCCTGTGAGATCTGCGGGTCTTTCGTGTCGAGCCTGCGCAGCCCGATCACCGCGACGATCGCGCCGACGAGGATCAATAGCTCCGATAGTGGCAGCGGGTGCCAGGGCGCCTGCGGACGCTCGCCGTAGCTCGGCGCGCTCGGCGAGCTACGCGGTTTGCGGCGGGCCTTGGGCGGCTGACCAGCGCCACCGCGACGCGCCGCGGATGGCGCGTTTGCGTTAGGCCGCTCACCGGCGTCGACCTCGCTTGCCTGCTGCGGCGCCTGCCGGGCGCCCGCCGGACGGCGCTTGCGGGAACGGGCGCGACGGTCCTTGCTGCGGTTCGCCAAGGTCGGCCGCGCTAGGCGAGGGGAAACCGTGAGGATTCGCCGCGGGGGACCATTGGAGGTTCGATCCTACCGCCAATCTATGCTGAGCTCGATGGCCCGCAACGATCAGGCGCTCGCGCCACAGGCCCCCGCGGCGGACTCCCGACTCGCTCCGGCGGCGGACGTCGTGCCGGTCCCCGCGGCGGGCATCCCGGGCAGCGAGCTCGCGGGTCCCTTCGCGGTGGGCGAGTACGCGACCGCGCTGCGCGGCAAGCTGCGCTCATTCGCACGCGTGCAACTGGTCGGCGAGCTGGTCAACCTGCGGCCCTCGCGGGCGCGGGTGTACTTCGAGCTGCGCGACTCATCCGGCGCGATCGCCTGTGCGGCGTGGCGCGCGGACTGGGAGGCGCTGAGCGCGCGGGGCGGAGCGGTGCGCGAGGGCATGCAGGTGGTGGTGGCAGGCGGCTGCGACTACTACGCCGGCAGCGCGAGCGCCTCGCCGAGCTTCTCCTTTGCAGTCAGCGATCTGCGCGTGGCGGGCGAGGGCGATCTGCTGGCACGTATCGACCGCCTGCGCAAGGTGCTGGACGCGGAGGGGTTGTTGGATCTCCAGCGGCGCCTGCCGCGCCCGTTGCTACCGCGCACGATCGGGGTCGTGACGGGCGAGGGCGGTAAGGCCCGCGACGATGTCCTGGCGGCGCTTGCGCGCCGCGGCTGGGCGGGCCGCTTGGTGTGGGGCTTCGCGCCCGTCCAGGACCGCCATGCGGCCCCGGCGATCGCGCGCGCGCTGCAAGACCTGGCGGCACTCGGCGGGGTGGACGTCGTGATCGTGGCACGCGGCGGGGGCTCGCTGGCGGACCTGCTGTGCTTCTGCGAGGAGACGCTGTGCCGCACGGTCGCGCTGTTAGGGGTGCCGGTCATCGCCTCGGTCGGCCACCACACCGACCGCACGCTGCTGGACGATGTCGCGGCGGTGAGCTGCTCGACCCCGACGCACGCGGCGGAGGCCGCGGTGGGGATCCACTGCGGGCAGGCACGCGTGGAGCTCGCGCGTGCCGCGGCCAGGCTGCGGGAGGATGGCCGCCGCGCGGTGCTCGGGCGGGCCCGCACGCTGGCGAGCTTGACGCGCGCCCCGGCGGCCCAGGTGGCACGTCACCGCGCGGATCTCCATCAGCAGGTGCGCGAGATGCGCGCCGCCGGCCGCCGGCGGGTGGAGCGCGAGCACGAGCGGACCGCGCGGCGCGCGCTGGTACTCGAGCGCAAGACGGCAGCCGCCGTCCTGGACTGCCGCGGGCGGCGCCCGCGGGAGCTAGAACAGCTCGCGCTGGCGCTCGCGGCGCACGATCCGCAGCGCACGCTGGAGCGCGGCTACGCGCTCGTGCAGTCCCCCGCGGGCAAGCCGATCGCGAGCGCAGCGGCGGCGCGCACACAGACGGCGGTCCAGCTGCGCTTCGCCGACGGCACCGTGGCGGCCGAGATCGACGAGCGATCGTGAGCGCGGAGCGCAGCTACGAGACGAGCGCGGCGCGGGTGGAGGAGATCATCCGTCGTCTGGACGCCGGCGAGGCCAGCCTGAGCGAGACGCTCGAGCTGGTGCGGGAGGGCAAGGAGCTGATCGAGTACTGCGCGCGCGAGCTGGAGGCCGTCGGTGACGCGCTGGAGGAGCTGCGCCTGGACGATCTCGTCGCGCGCCTGGAGCGCGAGGGCGCCAGTGGGGAGCGCACGGGATGAGCACTTGGGAGCGACTGGCGGGGTTGCCGGTGGAGATCGAGAACTACACGCTGGAGCCGCTGAAAGCGCTGGTCTCGAGCGAGTTCGACCGCGCGAGCACCGTGATCCACTTGCGTGGCGCCGGCACCGAGGGAGTCGGCGAGGACGTGACCTACGACGCCGTGGATCACGAGCTGCTGCTGGCCGACTTCCAAGCGGCGAACGGCGCCCCGCTGCCACTGGCGGGTCGCTGGACGCTCGCGTCTTTCGCGCGGCGCCTGGCCGAGCTCGATCTTTTCCCCAGCCCGCCGCAGCGCGAGGTCTCACGTCGCTACCGGGTGTGGGCGTACGAATCGGCGGCGCTGGACCTGGCGCTGCGCCAGGCCGGCAGCACCCTGCACGAGGCGCTGGGCCGCGAGCCGCGGCCGGTGCGCTTCGTGGTCTCGCTACGTCTTGGGGAGCCGCCCAGCCTGGAGCCACTGCAAAGGCGCCTGGAGCGCTACCCGGGGCTGCGCTTCAAGCTCGACCCGACGAGCTCCTGGGACGAGCAGCTGATCGCGGCGCTCGCGGCGACGGGGGCGGTGGACTCGGTGGACTTCAAGGCCTACTACTCGGGCTCGATCGTCGACCAGCCCGCCGACCCGCAGCTATATGAGCGGGTGGTGCGGGCGCTGCCGCAGGCGTGGATCGAGGACCCGGCGCTGACCCCGGAGACCGACGCGGTGCTGGCGGGAGACCGCGAGCGCTTCTCGTGGGACGCCCCGATCCACTCGGTAGCGGACATCGAAGCGCTGCGCTACCCGCCGCGGATGGTCAACATCAAGCCCTCGCGCCTGGGCGGCCTGCGCAACCTGCTGGACGCCTTCGACTACTGCGAGCAGCGCGGGATCGGCAACTACGGGGGCGGGCAGTTCGAGCTAGGGGTCGGGCGCGGGCAGATCCAGTACCTGGCGTCGCTGTTCCACGGGGACGCCCCCAACGACGTCGCACCGACCGGCTTCAACCTGCCGGACCCCCCGGCGGGCCTGCCGACTAGCCCGCTCGTTCCGCTCCCGTCGCCACAGGGTTTCCGCTGGCAAGCACCACCCAGCTGAGCGCTCTGCAAGCGGCCGCCCAGCGACGGGCTTGGGCTCCGCGCAACGCAACTTCTGTCCCTTAGCTCGGTTGCGAACCCCATAACCGCTAAGGTCGGGCGCCCTGCCCGGCTCGCACGCTATGGAAAGCCCTGGTGCCCACAAGCGATCCAGATCTCCGGCCACGGCAGCGGCGACGCTTGCCCTGCTGAGCACTCTGGCTCTCGCCCTCCTCCTCACATGCGCGGGGAATGCGCTGACGTCCTCCAACGCGCTGGCGTCCTCGCCTATCTCCGGCGGCACCTCCCCACCGAGCGGTGCGGCGGGCGGCTCAGGCGCCGGCAAATCCGGCTCGCCGGCGCCGAGCGCAAGCAAAGGCGCGACCGGCGGCACATCGACCGGCAAGTCGCACAAGCCGGCGGCGAAAGCAAACGCGAAGACGGCCGTGAAGATCGCGGCCGTGCGCTGCGTACCGGTGAGTAGCTGCGGCGCCAAACAACATCAGGTCAGCACGCACGGGACGCTGCTGCTGCAGGGCCCGGGGCTGCATGGTGGGCAGGCGGTGGCCTTCCCGCGGGTGCGCAACGCGCGCATCGCGCGCAACTCCCCGAGCGCCCACCTGCACAACTCCAAGCTCGGCCTGGTCGTAACGGTGCCGGCCAGCGCGCACTCGGGGAGCATCGCGGTGATGCTCGCGGGCGGCCGCAGCTCGAACCGGTTCGGGCCGATCAGCGTCGTGACCTACAAGCTGCACCCGCCGGCCCCCAAGACACCGCCACCGCCACCGACGAGCACTGCGACGACGGCCAGTGGCACGGCGTTCGCGGGACAGGGCATGTGGATCTGGTACGTGAGCGCCTCCGACGGGGGCAATGTCGCGTCGATCGTGGCGCAGGCGCACGCGGCGGGCGTGAGCACGCTGTTCGTCAAGAGCTCCGACGGGTCGAGCAACTACTGGAGCCAGTTCAGCCCGCAGCTCGTCGCGGAACTGCACGCGAACGGCCTGAAAGTATGCGCGTGGCAGTACGTGTACGGGACGAACCCGACCGGCGAGGCGGAACTCGGCGCGCAAGCGGCGGCGAACGGCGCGGAATGCCTGGTGATCGACGCGGAGTCTCAGTACGAAGGGCACTACGCGGCAGCGCAGACCTACATCGCGACGCTGCGCGCCAAGGTCGGGCCGAGCTATCCGGTGGGGCTGGCGTCGTTCCCGTACGTGAGCTACCACCCGTCGTTCCCGTACTCGGTCTTCCTGGGGCCGGGCGGGGCGCAGTTCAACGCGCCGCAGATGTACTGGCACGACATCGGGACGAGCGTGGCGCAGGTGTTCGTCACGACCTTCGAACAGAACCTCATCTACGGACGCCCGATCCTGCCGCTGGGACAGACCTACGGCGGGGTGAGCCCGACCGAAATCGTGAGCTTCCGCTCACTCGCGAGCGCGTACGGCGCCGCGGGGGACTCCTTCTGGGACTGGCAGGAAACCTCAGCCGCGGGCTGGGCGTCACTGGTGGCGCCACCGAATCCGGCCTTGACGGTGCCCCAGCCCGAGCTGACCTCCCCGCTACTGCGCGAAGGCGCGAAGAGCGACCAGGTCCTGTGGCTACAGGAGCACCTCGCGACCGCGGTCCCGGGGCAGCCGACAACGGGCATCTTCGAAGCGAGCACGAAGGCGAACCTCGAGCTGTTCCAGACCGCGCATGGCATCGCGGCGAGCGGTGAAACCGATCCCAACACGTGGGCGGCGCTGCTGGCACTCGCGCCGGTCGCAGTGAACTGGACCGGCGCGGGCCCGCAAATCTGATCTGGCGAGAATCTCGATTTGATTGCCGGCCTTTGAGGGCCGGCCCGGGGGTCGCGAAGTGGTGCTCAGATGCGCTGGATCAGGGTCCCGGTGCCCAGCCCTCCGCCGCAGCACATCGTGACGAAGCCGATCTCCTTGTCGGAGCGTTCGAGCTCGTGCAACAGCGTGGTGATCAGCCGCGCCCCGGTGGAGCCCAGCGGATGGCCGAGGGCCATGGCGCCACCGTTGACGTTGACGCGGTCCATGTCGGGGTTGTGCTCGCGCCGCCAGGCCGCTACGACCGGGGCGAAGGCCTCGTTGATCTCGATCAGGTCGATGTCGTCGATCTTCATGCCGTTGCGGGCGAGAATCTTCGTCGTCGCCGGGATCGGACCCTCGAGCATTTTCACGGGATCGCAGCCGACGGTCGTCTGATCGACGATTCGCGCGCGGGGGCGCAGGCCGAGGGCCTTGGCCTTATCGGCAGCCATCAGCAGCACGGCGCTGGCGCCATCGGAGATCTGCGAGGCGTTTCCGGCGGTGATCTTGCCGTCGGGCTTGAACGCAGGCTTGAGCTGGGCGAGCGTCTGCAGGTCGGTGCCCGGACGGATACCTTGATCGGTCACGTAGGTGTCACCGTTGACCTGAAAGGGCACGATCTCGCGCTCGAAACGACCCTCCTCGGTGGCCTGGTGGGCGAGGCGGTGCGAGCGCACCGCGAGCTCGTCGAGCTCGGAGCGGGGGATCTCCCACTGATCGGCGATCATCTCCGCGCCGAGCCCCTGGCCGACGATGTTGTGCTTGGCCATCAGCTCGGGGGTGAAGGCGAAGCCGAAGTCCTCTTGGGTCTTCATGCCGGCGGCGAAGGGCAGGTGGCCCATGTGCTCGACGCCGGAGCCGATCATCGCGTCGTGCACGCCCGCCGCGATCAGGGCGGCGGAGAAGTTGACGGCCTGCTGGGCGGAGCCGCACTGGCGATCGAGAGTGGTGCCGGGGGTCTCGATCGGCAGCCCTTCCTGCAACCAGGCGTTGCGGGCGATGTTGAAGCCCTGCTCGCCGAACTGCTGTACGCAACCGGCGACGACGTCCTCGACCTCGGCGGCGTCGATGCCCGCGCGGGCGATGACCTCGGTGTAGACCTTGCCGAGCAGCGCGTTGGGGTGGGTGTCCTTGTAGTAGCCCTTCTCCTTGTGCCCACGCCCGATGGGAGTGCGCACGGCCTCGACGATCACGACCTCGCGGCCCTCTGGTTTCCTCATGGGGAAGTCCTCCGGTGGTTGCGCGGCGTTGATGGCGGCGGAGCGCGCGGCGTGCGCCCCACACCTGTACCCCCTAGTCTACCGCGTGACAGAACTAGATTGACTGGTCAGTCAACCAAGAATAGGAGACGAAACCTTGCAGGAGCGATTGGCGATCGTGGGCTCGGGAGCCATAGCGTGCGGGCTGGCGGCGACGGCAGCGCACCACGGACCGGTGCTGCTGCTGGCGCGCTCGACCCGCTCGGCGGAGCGCGCGCGCGCCAGCGTCGAGAAGACCTTGGCCCGCCTGGGAGCGGAGGTCGACCCCGAGCACATCCAGGTTGTGACCGACCCACAGGCGCTCGCGCCGGCGACGTTCGTCGTGGAGGCGGTGATCGAGGATCACGAGGTCAAGGCCGGCCTCCACGCCGAGCTGCGCGGCATCCTCGCGACGGACGCGATCCTCGCGAGCACGACCTCGTCGCTGTCCGTGCAGGAGCTGGCCCGCGCGAGCGGCGATCCGGAGCGGTTCGCCGGTCTGCACGTCTTTAACCCGGTGACGAAGATGCAGCTCGTCGAGCTGATCTTCCCGAGCGAGGCCAGCGAACAGACGCGTGGCCGCGTGCTCGCGCTATGCGAGATGTTCGAGAAGACCCCGGTCGAGGTCCCGGACGTGCCGGGGTTCGTGGTCAACCGCCTGCTGTTCCCGTACCTGTTCAGTGCGGTGCGGCTGCTGGAAGAGACTGGCATGGAGGCGACGGGCATCGACACCTGCATGCGGCTCGGCGCTGGTCACCCGATGGGGCCGCTGGCGCTGCTCGACCTGGTCGGGCTCGACGTCGCCAAGGCGATCGGGCAGACCCTGGGAGAGCCGGTGCCGGCGCGCATCGAGCAGCTGATCGTCGAGGGCGCGCTCGGGCGCAAGAGCGGGCGCGGCTTCCACGCCTACTGAGCCACGCCCCGAGCGGCTCACGCGGCGACTGCCCGCGCCTGCCGACCCGTTTCACAAGAATTCTCTTAGGGTGGGCCGACTTTTAGGTGGGCTTCATCATCGGCGGCATACTTGCAAGTGCGACTTAGGTCGCAACGCACACCCGCCTCCTCCCAGTGCACACGCTCCGGCCCGCTCCCCCCGCGGGCCGGACGTGTGTCTGGGGGGTTTTCTTTCCCCACGTGCCGCGGCCGGCACTGCCCAGCCTGACGAGGCCCTAACCCTACGAGGCCCCGGCCCCACGAGCCGAGGCTTACAAGCCCCAGCTCTAGGAGCCCGGCCTTACGAGCCTAAGCCTCGCGACCTTCGACTTCGCGGGCCGGCACGGTGCGTCGCTCGCGGATACGCACGGCCTCGATGCGATTCTCGCGCACGGACTCGACGCGGATCGAGTAGGGCCCGGCGGTGACGGCGTCTCCACGGCGCGGCAGGCGCCCGAGCTCGGCGAAGACCAAGCCGCCGACCGAGTTGTAGGCGTCGCTGTCGGCAGGCAGGTGTACGCCGTAGTCGACGAGGTCGGTCACGGCGACGTGGCCACGCACGAACCAGTCCCCGTCGGGCAGGCGACGGACCTCGCCGGCTGCGGGATCGGTCTCGTCGGTGATCTCGCCGACGACCTCCTCGATGATGTCCTCGACGGTCACGATCCCGGCGACGCGGCCGTACTCGTCGACGACGACGGCCAGCGATGTCCGCTGGCGCTGCAGGTCGGCGAGCAGATCATCCAGTGGCTTGGTCTCGGGTACGATCGGCGCGTCGTGCACGTCGGGCTCGATCGAGGCGCCGGGACCCTCGTCCATCAGCTTGCGCGCGAGCGCGCTGGCGTGCACCAATCCGCGCACGCGATCGCGGTCGTCGCCCTCGGTGACGAGCAGCCGGGTGTGGCCGGAGGAGATGCACAGCCGCAGCGCGGTCTCCACGTCCTTGGCGACATCGACGGTGACGACCGCCGGGATCGGCGTCATGACTTGGCGGGCCTCCTGCTCGTGTAGGTGAAAAACGCCGGTCAGCATCCCGGCCTCCCCGGGGTCGAGGTGTCCGCCGGCGTAGGACTCCGCGATCAGGCGCTTGAGCTCATCGGGTGAGCCCCCGCCGGCCTCCTGGCTCATGTCGACCCCGAGCATCCTGAGCAGCCGTGTGGAGATCGCGGTGATGCCGTTGATGATCGGCCTGAACAGGACGCTGAACCCCTGCAGGGGGCGCGCGATGCGGCGCGCGACGCTCTCCGAGCGGTTGATCGCGTAGAACTTGGGGACCATCTCCCCGAAGATCAGCTGCACGGAGGTCACGATCACGTAGGCGAGCACCACCGAGATCGCGACGCGGGCCTCGTGGGAGAGCGCTCCGCCGAAGGCCTCCTCCAGCGCATGCGCGAGGGTCGGCGCGCCGAGCGCGCCGATCGCGATCGAGGTCATCGTAACCCCGATCTGGACCGCTGAGATGTACTGGTTGATGTGCTCGAGCTGGTTCAGCGCGAGCGCGGCGCCGCGCTGACCTTCCTCGTGCATGACCTCCAGGCGCGCGCGTCGCGAGCGCACAAGCGCGTACTCCGCGATCACGAAGAACGCGTTGACGGCGACCAGTAGGGCCGCCAGGGTCAGCTTCAGCCCGGTCACACCTGGGTGTGGGCGGCTTGGACGCTGCTACTTCGGGGAGGTTGGTCGTCGTTCATCGGTGGCCGACGAGCAAACCGTAGCAGGGGAGCTGGTCGAGCTCCCAAGCGCCTCAGACGAGCGCGTCGATCCGCTGGGCAAGCGCAAAGTCAGCCGCGGTCAGGCCCCCAGCGGAGTGCGTCGAGAGCTCCAGGCGCACCTTATTCCAGCCGTGCACCAGGATGTCAGGGTGGTGGTTGGAGGTCTCGGCGAGCTCGGCCACGCGATTTACGAAGGCGATCGCGGCCGGGAAGTCCGTGAGTATCCACTCGCGCGCGATGGCCTGCCCGTCGCGGACCCACTGGCTCTCCGCAAGCTTTTGCTGGATCTCGTGGTCTGAAAGCAACGTCATCGTCAGCGAGGGACCCGGGGTTTCCCTTAAAGTCGGAGCGTGCGCATCGTGAGCCTTGTTCCCCATGCGACCGAGCTGCTGTTCGCGCTCGGCCTTGAGGGAGAGATTATCGCGGTAACGCACGAGTGCGACTATCCCGCACAGGCGCTGGCGCTGCCACGGGTGACGCGCGACGCGCTGCCGGCGGGTCTCAGCGCGGCGGAAATCGACGTGGCGGTACGGGAGCGCACGCAGCGCGGCGAGGCGATCTACGCGCTCGACGAGGACGCGCTGCGGGCGCTGGCGCCGGAGCTGATCGTGACGCAGGCGCTGTGCCCGGTCTGTGCCGTCTCCTACACCGAGGTCGCGGAGCTCGCGCGCGAACTGCCGTCGCGTCCGCGGGTGATCTCGCTCGATCCGCACACCCTGGGTGAGACATTGGGAGACGTGCGTACGCTTGCACAGGCCACGGGGCGCCGCGCCGAGGGCGTGGCGCTGATCGCGCGCACGGCCGCGCGCGTGGACCGCGTGAAGCTCGCGGTGCGGGACCGCCGGCGTCCGCGGGTCGCGGCGCTGGAGTGGCTGGACCCGGTGTATGTCGCGGGCCATTGGACGCCCCAGCTGATCGAGCTGGCCGGCGGCGAGGACGTGCTGGGCCTGCCCGGGGAGCCCTCGCGGACGGCCTCCTGGGACGAGCTCGCGGCGGCGGAGCCGGAGATCGTGGTGGCAATGCCGTGCGGCTATGACGCCCCGCGGGCACACGTCGAGGCGCTGACCTACGCGGAGCAGCTCGCGGCCCTCGGGGCGCGACGCGTGGTCGCGGTGGACGCTTCGGCTTATTTCTCGCGCCCCGGGCCCCGCCTGGTGGATGGCCTGGAGCTGCTCGCGCACATCCTGCATCCTGGTCGACTAAGCACGGCACCGGGGCAGGCGCTGGTGGTGGAGCTGTCCGCGATTAGGTCCTAAGCGCGGGTCGATCCAAGCGCGACTCGCTGCCCCGATTCAGGCTCGGCTCGATGTCAGCCTGGCCGACCCCCAACCACGGCCCCAACCCCGGGGCCCCGGACCCGGCACGCTTGGCCGAGACGTGTCTCACTGCCCGGGGGTGAGCAGCACGTTTTCGGTCAGCTGCGGTTCGATCTCGCTCGACTTGGCGGTGGCGATTCCACCGGCGACGGAGGCGGCTGCGATCGCGGCGCAGGCGGCGATCCCCAGCGTCTGGGAGCGACCACGTTCGCCGAATTGGATCGCCAGTGCGGCGAGCGCCCCGCCGATCAGGCCGCCGATATGCCCGCCGATCGAGATCCCGGGGACCGCGAAGCTGAAGATCAGGTTGATCAGGATCAGGCCCCCGATCCCGCTCTGCATGATCGGGATCTGGCGTGAGCGCATCTCGACGGCCGCGGCACCCGCAAGACCGAAGATCGCCCCGGAGGCACCGACGGTGAAGGTATGGGGGCTCAACAGCAGCGCGCCGAAGGACCCGGCGAGCAGTGAGACGAAATAGATGACGGCGAACTTCAGTGACCCGATAGCGGGCTCGAGCATCCGGCCGAGTAGATAGAGGACGAGCATGTTCATCCCGATGTGCACCAGGTTCTCGTGGAGGAACCCGCTGGTGATTAGCCTCCACCACTGTCCGTGCGCGACACCCTGATCGGCGAACGGGGGATAGTTGGTGCTGCCCAGGAGCGCCCCTTTGTCGTACACGGTGCCCCCGAGCGCGCCGCCGCTGGAGAGCGTGAGGTTGCCCTCAGCGAGGAAGGCGACGACGTTGACGGCGATCAGCGCGTAGGTGACGCGCGGCACGGCGGCCATGTCGCGCATCCGCACCACGCGGGTCCGCTGGCGGGAGCACTCGGGGCAACGCATCCCGACCGGGGTCGTCGTCATGCAGTCGGGGCAGATGGGTCGCCCGCACGAGGAGCAGGAGACCCCTGTCTCACGTGTGGGATGCCGGTAACAGGTTGCCATGTGCGGTCAAGAGCCTATCTCGACCGGCGCCCGCTTCCGGCAGTTCACACCTTTGCGACGATCACAGGCGTGCGCGTCGGTTTGCGGCTGCCTCCGAGCGGCTCGTCGGTGACCAGCACGTGGCTGATGCCTCGCAGGTTGCCAGGCACTCCGACGGAGCCCTCGCCACTCCTGGTGACAGAGAACAGCACGTCGGTAGGCTCGGGCGCCGCGGCGCCGCGCTCCAGCCACACCTCATAGATGCGCCCAGGTGGCGGGGCGGGCATGCCCTCGACGATCAGCTGCACGTGTGCGCCGACCTCGCGCAGATCGGCGGTGGCGCGGTGCCCCGGGCTGACCACGACGGCGCGGATCACCTCGGTCCGCTCGCTCGATCCCGTGTTGATCGCGAGCGCGCCAATCAGCAGGCCTACACCGAGTGCCAGCACGGCGGCGAGCGCGGGTACCAGTCCGCGACGACGTGCCGAACGCGCGGGAGCGACGCGATCGGCGTCGTGGCCAGCGGCTCGGAGTAGCTCGGCCTCGGCGTACACGGGCGCCATGATCCGTGCGCCGAGACCCGGCGGCACGGTGGCTCGCGGCACACCGGCGGCGAGCGCATCGGCGACGGACTGCAGCTGGGCGACCTCCTCGCGGCAAGCCGGGCACGCAGCGAGATGCTCGCCGAAGGACCGCGCCTCGGTCTCGTCCAGCGCGTGCAGCACATAGGCCGCTGCGTCCAGCCGCCGCTCGCAGTCGAGCTCGTAGTCGGGGTGCGCACTCACGCGATCACCAGCTCGCTAAGGGGTCGCGAGCGCAGATCGCGCGCGCTCCCGCAGGCAGCGTGATTGACGGGACGCACTAGTGCATCACCTGCTCGGAGCCGAGTTGGGAGCGCATCTTCTGCAAACCAAGACGCATGCGCCCCTTGATCGTTCCCACAGGGGTGTCAAGCATCGTGGCGATCTCGGAGTGAGTGAAGCCGCCGTAGTAGGCGAGCTCGATCACACGACTCTGCTCCGGCGGCAGACCGATCAGGGCGGCGCGGATCTCGCGCGCTTCGTCGCGGCGGCCGACCTCCTGCTCGGTGCGCTCGCTCGCCTCCAGCTGCTCCTCGATGCCCTCGTCGCTGATCCTGCCGCGATCGTGAACCACGCCGCGACGCAGCGCGTCGATGGCGCGGTTGTGCACGATGCCGAGCACCCATGTGCGCACGCTGCCGCGCGTGCGGTCGTAGCGGGCACCGCTGCGCCACAGCGAGAGAAAAGCCTCCTGGACGACGTCTTCGGCGAGCGCCCGCTTGCCGCACATGCGGAATGCGAGCGAGAACCCGGCGGTAGCATGGCGCTCGTAGATCACGGCGAAGGCGGCCGAGTCGTTCTCACGCACGAGCTGCATGAGCTCCTCGTCGGCCAGCTTGCGCAGCATTGCCGAGGCGTTCTTCACGGAGCGTTTGTAGCGAGCCATATCGGACATAGATACGTACCGAGCCGGCGTTGCGGATCAGGGAGTCCACGACCGGCACGTCCAAGTGAACCACTCGTCTCGGACGATCTTAACCGACTACCAGAATAGTTCCGGGCCTGCTTACTCCTCGGATCCACGCGGCCCACGCGCGGGTCCGACGCGCGTATCCGACGCAGCCCCCGCCGGCTGCCCACGGCGACGGGCGCGCAGGAGCACCAGGGCCAGCCCGGCGCCGGTGCCGACGACAACCGCGGCGGCGGGGCGCACCCAGTTGCGCGGGTCGCGCATCGCCGACAGCTCCCACCCTTCGAGCTCCTCCACGGCGAGCTCGGTGAGACTCGTGAGCGTCTCCTCCAACCGCAGTGCAAGATCGGCGGGGGGCTCGACGGGCGCGAGCGCGCGGCGCAGGAGGCCCTCGAGGTTGGGGGCGGTCTCACTCATCGTGTCCGCCAGGCGGTCGTGGCGTGGGCACGTCCGGGGAGTCGTCGGCCACGAGCCCCTCCAGCTGCTTGATGGCGCGGTGGATGAGCACCTTCGTGGCGCCGTCGGAGCGCCCCAGGGCGCGAGCGATCTCGCGATTGTCCATGCCCAGAGCAAAACGCATGATCAGCGCCTCGCGGCGGTCGTCGGGCAGCTTGCGGACGCAGGCGAGCACGCGACTTAGCTCCTCGCGATCCTCGACCAGCTCCTCGGTCGTGTGGAGCGCACTCAGGGCAGTGGTGTCGTCGATCGGGGAGACCGGCTTGCGCGAGCGATCGCGATAGAGGTTCGCGGCAAGGTTGTGGGCGATTCGGATCAACCACGGTCGCAATGGACGTCCGTGCGACTCGCGCTGGGCACGCTCGAAGTGGCGATAGGCCTGCAGGAAGGTCTGCTCGGTGAGGTCCTCGGCGTCGTGATGGTTGCCGACCCTGTAGTAGGCGTAGCTGTAGATATCGCGTAGATGTGTGCGATAGAGCTCGGCGAACTCCTCGTCGAGTTGAGCCTTGGGCTTGGGGAGGGCTTGCTCGGCCACTCATCGCACCCTACCTCCGCTCGCCCGCCCACCCGACGAGGGCGGGCTCAAGCGGCACGCGCCTCCCGGTCGGCGCGCTGCTCGTGTGCCCGACCGGGATCACGATCGCGGTCGGCGTTGGGCGCGATCCCGCCCAGCCATTCCCACTGCAGGCTGATCCGCGCCCAGATGCGCTCGGTGACGGTGGCGGCAAGCGCCGGGGAGGGGCTCTCGACGATCGGAAAGCCCAGCGGGGCGCCGCAGCGGATGAGCACCTTGCGGGGACGTACCCGCCAGCCGCGGCGCACGTCCTCGGTCCCGATCACGGCCACCGGGACTACACGTGCGCCGGTTTCCAGCGCGAGACGGCCGATGCCGCGCCGCGGAGCGCCGAGCGGCCCGGGGCGCACACGGGTGCCCTCGGGGAAGATCACGACACAGTCGCCTCGTTCGAGGATCGCGCGCGCGGTCGCCATCGCGTGCGCGTCGCCGGCGCCGCGATCGATCGGAAAGGCGCCAAGCGCGTTCAGCAGCCACGCCTGCCAGCGCCGGCCGAACAGCTCCCGCTTGGCGACGTAGTAGACGGGGCGGCGCGTGAGCGCGCCGATCACGAAGGGGTCGAGGAAGCTGCGATGGTTGGCAGCCAGCAGCAGCGGCCCCGAGCGCGGCAGGTGCTCGGAGCCGATGCGCTCGAGGCGGAAATAGATGAGGAAGAACGGCAGCAGAACGGCGCGGACAACCCAGTAGACGATTGGGTTGACACCGCGCGTGAGGGCGTGTCCGCGCAACCGCTGCAGCTGTTCACGCTCGGCGCCGTCCGTCTGCGCCGGAGCCGGTTCGGGGCGGCCCGCGAAACGCGTGTGGCGCCCCACGAAGCGCGTGCTGTGGCGGTCGCGATCCATACTCTGGATACCCGCGGGCGCGCGGGCCGTTACAGTTGAGCGACATGCCCATCGACCGTGGCAAGACCATTCGGGGAGCACTCGCCGGCGCGCTGGCAGCGGGGGTATGGGCTGCGCAGATGCCGCTCGACAAGCGCGTCTTCGGCTCGGGCTTCGACGACGTCGAGTTGCTCGGCAAGGGACTGACCCGCGGATCGGCGTGGCCGCTGGCGGGCTGGGCGCTGCACCTGCAGAACGGGGCGCTGTTCGGAGCGCTTTACGCGAACGTCGCGCCGCGTACGCCACTGCCTTCGTGGGCGCGCGGTCCCGTGGCGGCGCTGGCGGAGAACTTTGCGACGTGGCCGCTGGTGGCGCTCACCGACCGCGTGCACCCCGCGCGCGCGGAGCTGCCGGCGGTGTTCGCGAACCCGCGAGCGCTGGCGCAGTCGACCTGGCGCCACCTGCTGTTCGGGGTGCTACTCGGCGAGCTGGAGCGGCGCCTGAACGCCCCCGAGGAGGTCACGGCGCCGGACTACGCGCAGACGGCCTCCTCGAATGGGCACGGCCGCCTCGAGCATCTCACCGTGGTCGGCTGAGCGCACCGCCCGAGCACCTCACCGTGGTCGGCTGAGCGCACCGCCCGAGCACCTCACCATGGTCGGGCTGAGCGACCGCCCGTCGACCTTGGGCTCATCGAGCTGGCGCGACGTCGAGCTGGGTGAGCTCGACGCTCGTTTCCCAAAGGTCTGTCGCCTTGGCTTGGTCGTGGGAGTCCTGTGAGGATGCGACCTCGTTCGTCCCCGAGAAATACCGTCCGCTGATTCCGCTCAGACTCGGGTCGTTCACTAGTCTCGCTAGCGCGCGACCAGACTGCCGGGGCGTGTTTACATTTCTGCGAAGCACTGTCAGCGCGGGCATCACAAACCGCCATCCAAGTTGCTGGTAGACGGGATAGTCGCGTGCCAGACCGGTGCCGGGCATCATGCCGGGATCGAATGCGTTGAATGTGATTGCGTCCCCGCCAAACCGCCTGTTCAGCTCCTGCGTGAAGATCACATTGCACAGCTTTGAGGTCGTGTAGCGCCGGCGCCCGGCGAGCGCCGGTGAATCTCCGGCGGCCCACCCTGGGCCTGGCGCGGCCAACTCAGCGGCGGTCGTGTACCGGGGGGCGGGCATCCCTGTCCTCTGCGCGGGGTCGTGCGTGTCACTAGCGACGATCACGACGCGTGCGGGTGGCGTGAGGCGCGGCAAGAGCATGTTCACGAGCAGGAAGTGGCCCAGATGGTTGACCGCGAATGTGGAGTCATAGCCATCGTGGCTGACCGCGCCCGGACTCAGGATCTGTAGGCCGGCGTTGCACACGATCGCGTGTAGCGGGGGACGCTCCTGGCGGGAGAAGGTCTCAGCGAACCTGCGCACATCCTCCAGCGCGCCGAGCTCGAGCGCCAGACCTTCGGCGCCGATGCGCGAGGCGCACTGCGCGGCGCGGTCGGCGTCGCGACCCGTGATGACGACGTTCCAGGAGCCACTGCGAGCCAGCTCGCTCGCGGCGCGCAGGCCGAGGCCGCTCGTGCCGCCGGTGATCAGCACGGTCTGCGTGCTCATTGCCTCCCCCAGCCCGCGAAGCGTCGGCCGACAGGATCTAGCTCGGGCGGGATCACTCCCTTTGCGGCCAAAAGCCGAGCGCGGCGCTCGAGGTGGACCGCGAGACGTGCCTGCGGCTCGTAGTCGAGAGACGACGTTGGCGCCAGCAGTGGCAGGCAGGTGAGCGCCATTGGTCCACCCTAGCCGGGCGGCACTACGATGCGGCCCTCACGCCGACGTAGCTCAGCGGGTAGAGCACCGCTCTTGGTTGCGCATTGCGAGAGTCGTGATCGGACCCCATTTGGGGCTGATCACGGCCGTCGCCTCCCCGCGCCCGCCCGCGGAACCTACGGGGCGAGGTGGAATGGCGGGTAGCGGTCGGTCACCAGCACGTGGGCGTACGCGATCACCCGGTTGGTCCAGCGGCCGACGCCGACGAGGAAGTCGAACATCCCGCGCGGGAAGCGACCGGTGAGGAGAATCACGAACCAGGCGGCGATCACGACGAAGAACGCGGCGATGTAGAGGAAGAACAGCACCACGTAGTGCGGGATGGCCAGCAGCCACTTGACCAGCGGCAGCCAGCGGTTGAGGTCGTTGCGCGCGTCCGGATAGGGAAGCTCGAGATGCACCGCCTGATGCTCGTCCGTGGAGGGATAGCGGTCCTCCATCAGTGCCAGATAGACGCCGACCCTGGCGGAGAACCGCATCAGCTCGAGGTTCCAGTCAAACCACCAGCGCGGGTACTTCTGCCGGAACAGGATCAACAGCAGCGTGGGCAGCACGACCAGGCCGACAGCGCCGAGCGCCCCGGCGGCCCTCCCGCCACCGTAGGCGTAGCCGCCGCCCTCGATGAGGGTGAGCACGATCGCGATCGGGATGACCATGAACAGGCGAAAGAAAGTGGTCAGGCGGTTGAGTGGCCGGTCCGGGTAGTCGACCGAGTACTGGACGGGATACGGCGCGTCGGGGTTCATGAGATGCCTTTCTGTGAGGTGTACGGCGTACACTCGTCTGTGGAACTATAGGTGTACGCTGTACACTTGTCAAGGCCGATGACGAAACAGAAGCTCGCGACCCGGAAACCGCTGAGCAGCGCTCGTGTGCTGCAGGCCGCCGTCGCCCTCGCCGACGAGGCCGGGCTCGAAGCGTTCAGCATGCGCGGACTCGCACAGGAGCTCGGCGTCGTGCCGATGGCGCTCTACAAGCACGTCGCGAACAGGGAGGAGCTCCTCGATGGGATGGTCGACATCGTCTTCAGCGAGATCGAGCTCCCATCTGGGGAGCTCGACTGGAGGTCCGCCATGCGGCGCCGGGCGATCTCGACGCGCGAGGCGCTGAAGGGCCACAGCTGGGCGATAGGGATGATGGAGTCGCGGCATCCGGGGCCGGCGAACCTGCGAAACCACAACGCGGTGATGGGCTGCCTGCGGAAGGCGGGCTTCTCATTCAAGATGGCGATCCACGCCTATTCGGTCCAGGACGCCTATATCTACGGCTTCGCCCTGCAGGAAAGAGATACAGGGTTCGAGACTCCCGACAGCGCCGGAGAAGCCGCGCAGAGGAGGGCGGAGACGATCGGCGCGCTTGAGAACTACCCGTACCTGGTCGAGATCGCTACGAAGCTCCCCGGGTCGGGGTACGACAACGCCGTCGAGTTCGCGTGGGGGCTCGATCTCATCCTCGACGGTCTCGACCGGTTTCGTCATGCCGGCGCCGCGCCGGCATGAGCGGCAGCGATGTCGCGACTCATCTCAATCGGGAAGCCGCAAATCGAGAAGCTACCGCAAAAACAACTCGTTCCTCCCGATGCAGACCAACCGCCACCACCAACTGAAGGGCAAGCTCAAGGGCTTCTGGGAGTACGAGGTCGGCGGTGGCGCGCGCGTGCGCTACAAGCGCGGACCTAACGATCATGTCCAGGGACCCACTCAGGTGACGGAGGCGGGCCTAGAGATTCCGATCCCAACCCGTGAGGACTTCCTGAGGAACGTCGAGAAGGTCGCGCCAAAGCCCGTGCCCGTTGACGACGAGCGCGATTCCGACACTCCTTAGGCACGTCCGGCCCTGCGCAGGTCGTGGTTACTAGCCGATCGCTGGGAACAGGGCTGCCCTATCGCTCTCCAAGCCCGGTGCGACTCGGGGAAGCAGCGAGAGCATGATCTCTCGCTTGGCCCTGATGCCCTTGGGCGTGCGCTCGATTAGGTCAAGCTTGCCTAGTGCGTTGAGATCTCGCGTGATTGTCTTCGCCTGTTTACCTGCGTACGCCTCGGCTAGCGATGGCGTTAGCGTCGAGATCCTTGCTCGTGGAGCGAACGTGTCCGCGGGCAGAGCAAGCACTAGGTCGCGCTGTCGCCGTCGGGTTGCCGTATGCATCTCAGCGAAGATCGCGTGGACATGGTTTGTCCACGCAGCCTCCACGATCCAACCGTGTACGCCGTCGAGCTGCTGCTGCAGTTCGCCAACGAAGCCCTCAACGGCATAGTCGAGGAAGCGCGTTAGATCGCCACCAGACTTCGACGCATACTCAAGTTCGCGGTAGTAGCGCTGTCGCGTCGCGTTGTAGTGATTGGAAAGTAGATGTGCCGCAACGGAGGGGATGCCGGCAGCTGTCAGAATGCCGAACTCGACCAAGCGTGCCGTCCGCCCGTTCCCGTCGCCAAAGGGGTGTATCCAGGCGATATAGACGTGCGCGACAACAGCCTTGAGCAGCGCCAACATAAATGCTGGCTCGTCGCCTTGGCTCTCCTCTAATGCGACAAAGTCAACGCCGTTGAGCCAGTCGCACATCATGTCTACGAGATACGCACAGTCGGCGGCCGGGGCACCGCGGTAGACGCCTCCAACCACGACACTCGTGGTGCGAAACTCACCAGGGGTCACATGATCCTCGACCTCTAGGCCCTCTAGAACTTTGGCATTGAGATCGCGCAGGCGCGTGGGCGTGATCTCGAAGACGCTCCCCGAGTAGATCTCGCCCTCTATTCCCCAGATGGCCTGGAGTATGTTCTCGACCTCCTGCTGCAGATACTTTTGGCTCTGCGGAAGCTCTAGATTGCCGTCCACCACAGCGAGCACCTGCTCCTCGCTCAGGCTGTTGCCCTCAATGGCTGTTGTGGCCTTGGCGCCCTTTGCTAGGTAGACGCGCTCCATGTTTCGCGCCAGGTCCGGCGGGAGAGGAGTCCTCGAGAGGTGCCGACACTTGGAACGAGCTTCGCCTACATGGTCCCAATACGTCCAGGGCATCTTGCTGACGTCGAGAAGGAATGTGATCCATTGGTGAGTGGTCGTGTACTCTCGAATGTCCGGCATCTTGTCCACTACAGTCGCCATAAAAACCCCATATTTCCAGGGTATTCCGGATTTCAGGCCTTTTTTTATCCGGCTCAATGTACCATAGATTTGGCGCATGGGAGGGCGCCATCATGTCCCTCCAGGGAACGCAAGGGTCAGGTCTGACCGGCGCTACCCAACCTGCGACCTGGCTGGCAGGAAGTTCAGAACATCCCGCCTCACGATGGCGGGATGTTCTGGTTCAGATGGAACAGGTTGGTCGGGTCGTAGCGGTCCTTGAGCGCGCGGAGGCGGGCGAACTTCTCGGTCCCGTAGGCCGCCTGCACCCGATCCTCGCCCTCGGAGGAGAGGAAGTTGATGTAGGCGGCGCCGGTCAGCGACGGTTCGATCTCGGCGTAGAGACGCTGCGCCCAGTCGATGTGGGTCTCCAGACCCCCGCCCGGCTCGTGCGTGGTGGCGATTGCGTTGAGCACGAACGGCGCCTGCCGCTCGCGGTGGGCGGTCTCTTCCTCACCGACACGGGCGATCGCGCCACCGAAGTGCTGGATGTGGATCTCCGAGGACGGGGAGGTCGCGTTCTGATGGAAGCGGGCCATCGTCTCGATCGCGTGGTCGTCGAGCTCGCGGAAGTAGCCCGCCTTCATGTAGGCCTGGGTGCCCTTCGGCCAGAGCGCGTCCAACAGACTCTGCATCTGCACGTAGGGCATCGGTCCGACTAGGTCGGCGACGGGGTCGCCCAGATCGCGGATCGGCTGAATCACCTTCATCCCTGCGTCGGGGTCGCCGGAGTAGCAGCCGACCAGGGCGACCAGCTTCTTGCCGTGCCAATCCTCGGGGAGGAACGGGGCGGGCGGCGCGGTGATCAGGTTGACCAGGGTGGACAGCTCATCCGGCAGGTTGCGCGCGAACTCCCGGTAGAAGTGCATGATCTCCACGGCGCGGTCGCCCGGATAGAAGACCGGGCCGGCGGCCACGGTCGGGCCGACCGGGTGCAGGTCGAACTCGAAGGAGGTGACGACGCCGAAATTGCCGCCTCCGCCGCGCAGGCCCCAGAAGAGGTCGGGGTTCTCCGTTGCGCTCGCGGTGAGGGTCTGGCCGTCGGCGGTGACCACCTCGGCCGAGCGCAGGTTGTCGCAGGCCAGGCCGTACTTGCGCATCAGCCAGCCGATCCCGCCGCCCAGCGTGAAGCCGGCGACGCCGGTGGTCGAGATCAGGCCCCCGGTGGTGGCGAGACCGTGCTCCTGGGTGGCGGCGTCGAACTCTCCCCAGGTGAGGCCGCCCTCGGCGGTTGCGGTGGCGCCGCTCACATCCACCGTGATGGCCTTCATCGGCGAGAGGTCGATGACGATGCCGCCCTCGCAGGTCGAGAAGCCGGGAATGCTGTGGCTGCCGCCGCGCACGGCGACGTCGAGCCCCTCGCTGCGCGCGAAGCCGATTGCGTGGCGCACGTCGGAGGAATCGGCGCAGCGGGCGATCACCGCCGGGCGGGCGTCATGGGCGCCGTTCCAGATCGAACGAGCCTCGTCGTAGGCGCCATCGCCGGGCCGGATCAGTTCTCCGTGCAGCCCATCCTCGAACTCCTTCAGCGTTGCCGCTCCAAGCACCCCTTGCGTAGCCATGCCGGCCTCCTTCTCAGTTCGGTTGTCGACGTCGCGTTTCGACGACGCTCAGCGAGGCTACGGCCCGCCTCTTAACAACGACTTTGCAGTGTCTTAGGGCTCCTCCTTAGGGCTCCTCCAAGTCGGGTTACTCGGCTATCGCGCTCCTGCGGCGACTCCCGGCCCGCGCTCGACCTCACGGCAGTAGGCCATACCGGCGTCGGCGCCCAGCAACTCGAAATGCCGGATCGCCCGGTCGAGCCAGCGGCGCGCCGTCACCGGTTCGCCGTCCTCAGCGGACATCGCGGCGAGCACGGCCAGTGCCCAGCCCGCCTGGTGGGTGGACTCGAAACCCCCGAGCACCGCGGCCGCGTCCTGGAGATGCGCGCGCGCACCCACCCGATCGCCGGCGGACAGCGCCACGTTCGCCAGGCTGAGCTCGGCGGCACTGAGGCCGAACATGTCGTCGTTCTCGGCAAACCAGCCGCGGCTCTGCTCGGCGATGGCCCGGCCGCCTGCCGGGTCGCCCGAGCGAGCGCCCAGCACCGCCAGGCACCCGAGCGTGAGCCCGGTGCCGCGCCGGTCGCCGACCTCTTGCCGGAGGGCGAGGCTGCGGTCGAGCAGCTCTCGGCCGCGCTCGAAGTCGCCGCTGGAGCGGGCGAGGTTGCCGAGCGCGCCCAGCGCGAAGGCTTCCCCCTGCACGTCGGCGAGTCGCTGGAAGCGCGCGAGGCTCTCCTCGATCAACACACCCGCCCGGTCGAAGTCGCCCTCGACCCGGTCGACGGCAGCGAGGTTGCCCAGGATGTAGGCAACCGCCGCACCTGCACCGACCCGCCGGCCGATGATCCCCGTGTCCTCCTGCAGGAGCAACGGGTAGCCGACCTCGGGCGCGACGGTGATCAGCCCGTAGCTCAACGGCCAGAGTGCCGGACGCGGCTCGGCGAGGAGCTCTCCGGCCCGCTTCAGCGCGAGCTCGAACTGCTGGCGCGCCTGCGGATATTCACGCCGGAACCAGGCCGCGATGCCGCGCGTGTGCGCCGCCCACATCGGCGGCCGCGCAGCGAGGAGGCCGTCCACGAGGAGCGTCTCGTGCTCGCCGAGGAGCGCCTCGATGTCCGCCGGGCCACGGACGATCGCGCGATAGCCCGTCGATATCTCGACCGCGTCGAACATCCCGGCGTGGTCCCCGAGCTCGAGCGAAGATCGCGACGCTTTCGGCGCCGAACTCGGGGAGCCGCGCATGGACGCCGCGCCGCAGGCCCCACGAGGCAGGCGGCGAGCAGGGCGCGGGCGCGATCAGCGGTGTGCTCAGGCGCCGCCGCCAGGGACGTACATCGAGCCAGCGGTACCCCTCCGCGAGGTAGCCGCGCATCAGCCAGAAACGCCAGAGGGCGACGGTCAAGGCGGAGGGCGATCTGAGGGTCGTCGGCCAGGGCCGAGGCGAGAGCGGCGCGAAGGTTGTCGCGCTCGGAGTCCAGCCGCCGGAGACGGTCCCTTGCCGGGAGGTCGCCGGCGGGCGTCGGGTCGCTCTCGGCGAGCTCGATGTACCAATCGCGATGGCGGCGCTCGAAGGTCTCCCGCTCGCCAGCCTCCTCGAGCCGCTCCGCGGCGTACTGCCGCACTGTCTCCAGCAAGCGGTAGCGGCGATCGCCGGGGCCCTCCTCGACGTGGACGAGCGACTTGTCGATCAGGCGGCCGAGGAGAACGACCGCCTCCTGGCGCTGCAGCGGATCCTCTGCGCAGATGTCCTCGGCCGCCTCCAGGCCGAAGCTCCCGGCAAACACCGCGAGGCGCCGCAGGAGGATCTGCTCGTCGGCATCGAGCAGATCGAAGCTCCAGGTGAGCGTCGCCCGCAGCGTCTGCTGTCGGGTCATCGCCGTGCGGCTCCCGCCGGAGAGCAGGTTCAGAGAGTCGTCGAGGCGCTCGACGATCTGGGCGGGGGTGAGGGCGCCGATCCGGGCCGCGGCGAGCTCGATTGCCAGCGGCATCCCGTCGAGCCGGTGGCAGAGGGTCGAGATCGCGATCGCGTTCTCGTCGTCCAGCTCGAAGCCGGGGGCGGCCTGGGCGGCCCGCACGGTGAACAACCGCACCGACTCCGCCTCCAGCGATCCTTCCGGGGGGGAGCGATCGACCAGCTCTGGGAGGGAGAGGGACGGGACCCGCCAGGTCACCTCGCCGGGAACGCGGAGCGGCTCGCGGCTGGTCGCCAGCACGGTGAGGCGAGGACAGTGCCGCAGCAGCGCCTCGACGAGATGCGCGACCGGCTCCACCAGGTGCTCGCAGTTGTCGAGCAGAAGCAGCTGCTGGCGATCGCCAATGTGCCCGGCGAGCGCGACCTCCGGGGCGCGGTCGGAGGCAAGCCGCGTGTCCAGGGCCTGCGCGATCGCCGGGCCGATCAACTCGGGCTCGCCGAGCGCCGCCAGCTCGACCGGCCAGACGCCGTCGGCGAAGTCGCCCAACCGCTGCCCGGCCAGCTCCAGGGCGAGCCTCGTCTTGCCGCAGCCGCCCGCCCCGGTCAGCGTCAACAGCCGCGAGTTGCGCAGGAGCGCGGCGGCCTCGGCCAGCTCGCGCTCGCGGCCGATGAAGCTGGTCAGCTGCCGCGGGAGGTTGTTCGGGCTCTCGGCCGGCGATCGCACCGTGGCCGCCGTGGGTGGGTGCGCCGGTTCTGTCTCCCCTTCCCCCTCCCCTTCCTCCACTCCGCGCGTGAGTATCTCCCGGTAGAGGCGGCGGGTCTCGTCGTCGGGCTCGTCTTCGAACTCGCGCCGCAAACCGAGCTTCAGCTCCTGGAACTGGGCCAGCGCCTCCTGCCGCCGGCCGCCCCCCACGTAGAGGCGCATCAGCGCCCGGTGGGCGGGCTCGTGGAGCGGCGCGTCAACCAACACCGAGCGCAGGCGGTCGATCGCCGCGGCGGGGTGCTCCGGCGCCTCGAGCTCGGCCAGCTCGATCCCCAGGGCGAGGCGAAGCTCGTGGACGGCGTCGCGCCGCGATGCCGTCCACTCCTCGTAGCGGTCCTCTGGCAGCAGCTCGCCGCCGTAGAAATCGAGGGCGTCCCGGTAGGCGGCGGGGTCGCGTTGCACCCTCGCTGTCGCGGCGGCCTCCTCGAAAGCGAGTACGTCGATCCGCACGGGATCGTCGGGGCAGAGGGCGATCACGTCCTCGTGCAACTCCAGGCGGTCGCGGCCCTCAAGCCCGGCCGAGTCGAGCGCCCGCCGCGCCGCAAAGATCGCCTGGTGCAGATTGTTCCGGGCGGAGGCCTGATCGCGCCCCGCCCAGAGCAGCTCGGTTGCCAGGTCGGCGTGCAGGCGACGTTCGGGCGCAAGCGCGAGCAGCTTGATCAGGGTCTTCGCCTTGCGCAGCCGCCAGGCGTCCTCAGGGATGACATGGCCGCCCACGGTGATCGAGAAAGCCCCGAGGAGGCTGATGCCCAACATGTCATCGCCCATCGATGTGCCTTTCGTCCTGCGGCCTCCCGCACGACAAAATACTCCGCCGAGCACGAGGTCGCACCGGGAGGTCGGCCGGCTCGCAGAATGGCGGCCAGCCGGCGATCAGATAACGCAAATGGCCACGGTAGTCCAAACACGGCTGAGCCTGGTCGCAAGCATCCGCGCAGAGGTCGACTGTGCTGCGCAGGGTTTGCTGGACGACTTGGAATCGCCTTGAGCATCCGCCCGTAGCTGTTCAGGCCGAGCACGAGACAGAAGCCTTCCGCACCGCATTAGTCGACTGGCCCGTGCAGGAGCCCACCGCCTCAACCCCCTCGCACCACGATGGAACCCCCGCGATAACGCGAGTGGCAGATCCGGAACTTGAGCGCGGCCAATCTGGAATTTGGAGGCGGCCGATCCGGAAACGATAGGCCGGCGCTACGATGCGGCCTCACGCCGACGTAGCTCAGCTGGTAGAGCACCGCTCTTGTAAAGCGGATGTCGCCGGTTCGATCCCGGCCGTCGGCTCTGCTTGCAACGGGTCCGCTTGCCACGGCGCGACTCACGATCGACGGCGGATGCCGGGTCGGGTCGCGACATCGACCTGTCCGACCGTGCCTGGATAGACGCGATCGTGCCTGCGCAGCGATGCACGTTCCAACAATGTTGGCTAGCCAGCCAGTATGATCTCGGACACATGAGCGGCGCGCGCACGCCGCAGGCGGCGGCTACGAAGACGGAGGTCGAGATGGAGTCTGTTGGCAGTGATCTGGACGAGGTGCTGGTAACCGAGCGCGAGCACTGGGAGAACGGCCCGCCGCACGAGCTGTTCGGCCGACTGCGCCGGGAGTGTCCGGTGCACTGGACGAAGTCGATCACGGAATTCCCGGAGGAGGCGGGCTTCTGGTCGGTGACGAGCGCGCAGGACATCCAGACGGTGAGCCGCGACTGGGAGACGTACTCCTCAGAAGTGGGAGGCATCACGGCGGTCTCGGCGGTCTTCCCGATCGAGCTGACACGGGCGATGTTCATCGGGATGGACCCGCCGAAGCACGACCGCGTGAAGGCGCTGTTCCAGGCGGGCTTCACGCCCAAGCGGATCGCGGCGCACGAGCCGGCGATCCGGGAGATCGTGCGCGGTGCACTGGAGCGGGTCTCCGAGCGGGAGACGTGCGACCTGGTCACGGATGTGGCTCAGCCGGTGGTCTCACGCGTGATCGGCAGCTTCATGGGCATTCCTGAGGAGGACGACGCAATCTGGGCGCGGCTGATGAACTCGACGCTGGGGGCGAACGACCCGGACCTCAACCCAGGCGGCATCGAGGGCGCGATGGAACGAGACGTGCCGGAGATCTTCGAGCGCTGCGGACGGATGATCGCCGAGCGCCGGGAGCGCCCGACGGACGACCTGACGAGCTTGCTGGTGCATGCCGAGGTAGACGGGCAGCGCCTTGAGGAACACGAGATTGTGATGGGTTTCTTCCTGCTGGTGGCGGCCGGCAACGACAGCACGAAGGCGACTTACTGCAGCGGCATGCGAGCCTTGCTCGAAGATGTGGATCAGCGGCGACTGGTGCTGGAGGACCCCTCGCTGATCCCGGGAGCGGTCGAGGAGTCGCTGCGGATGTTCCCGGCATTTGGGCACTTCCGGCGCACTGCGACACGCGATGCGGAGCTGGGCGGGCGGACGATCCGCGAGGGCGAGAAGGTGGTGATGTGGTACATCGCCTCGGGCCGCGACGAGTCGCGCTACGAGGATCCCGACCACTTCGACGTGCGGCGCAACCCGGAGCACCAGGCGTTCGGGGCCGGCGGCCGACACTTCTGCCTGGGAACTGCGCTGGCGCGACTGGAGCTGAGGATCCTCTTCGAGGAGACGCTGGCGCGCTTTCCGAACATGGAGCTGGCGGGCTCGCCGGCAGCGGTGCTCTCGCCGTTCCTCAACCAGCTCAAGGCGCTGCCGGTGCGGCTGGCGTCTGAGGGCTAGGTAGACCCTCAGCCCACCTGGGGCTCGACGCCCAGCGCGCGGGCCTGCTCGACGGAGACGATGTCGCGGCCGAAGGGCAGCAGCGAGATCGGGATCATCTTGAAGCTGCCGAGCCCGAGCGGGATGCCGATGATCGTGACGCAGAGCAACAGCCCGGTGACGAGGTGGCCGAGCGCCAGCCACCACCCACAGAGAACCAACCAGATGACGTTGGCGAGCGCCGAGGCGGCGCCAGCGTCACCGCGGCGGATCACGGTCCTGCCGAACGGCCAGAGGCTGTACATGCCGATACGCAGCGCCGCGACGCCGAAGGGGATCGTGATGATCAGGACGAAGCAGATTACGGCGGCGATCAGGTAGCCAATCGCCATCCACAGCCCCGCGAGCAGGAACCAGATGATGTTGAGCAGCACTCGCACCTAGGCTCAGTGAAGCAGGTGTTCGAGCAGATTGCCGACTTCGTGGACGACGGTCCCGACGACACCGCCGGTCTGTGCGCTACCGGATGACCCGGAGCCACCGGCGCCGCCACTCTCACCGCCTTCTCCTTCCGAGCCGCCGCTGGGATCGGAGCCGCCGGAGGCTTCGCCGCCGGAGGGCGCCGGCGCGGCGCCGCCAGAGTCTCCGCCGGACGAGCCTTCGGGCCCGGAGCCGCTACCGGCGGCGGAGCCGACGGGACTACCCCCCGGTGCGCCGGACGCTCCCCCTTGGCCGGCGTCGGCTTCAGCCGGCCCGGAGCCCCCACCCGGCGGGGAGCCCGCGCTCTCGGTGGTCCCCTCCGTCGAGCCGCTCGACGATGGCAAGCTGGGCGTGGTCGGACCGGCAACCGGCGCGACTGCGCGCAGACGCCCGCTCCTCGGCGCTGAGCCAGCGCCGCCATGCATGGCCGGCGCTGCCCCGGAGGACGAGCCGGCGAGGCGTCCGCCTCGAGCGTGGGCCTGCCCACCAGGCCGCGTGCGCCCGGCGCGGCCGCGATCGGGGTGGGTGCCCGCGGGAAGGGACACAACCGCGGTCGAACCGCTAGAGACCTCGCCGGCGCCCGCGCGGGGCACCGCGGCCACCTTGGCCGGCGCGCGATGGTGCGCGGACCCCTGGATATGCACGACGGCGGCGCCCGTGATGAGCGTGCCGGCGGTGACGGCGAGCACACCGCCCTTGACGAGCAGCCCGCCAAACCCGGCGGCGCCACCCCCAGCGGCGAGTTCGCCGAGACGTTCCGGCGCGGGACCGCTCTTGTCCGCCGCGCCCAGCAGCCAGGTGAGCAGTGGCGGCGGGGTGAGCGCGGTGACGGCAGTGCGCAGCGTGGCGCGAGCGCGATAGAGCAGACCCCTGACGGCGCCGTCGGTGATGCCTAGGTCACTGGCGACCTGCTCGTGGCTGTATCCGCCGACGGCGGTGCGCACGATGACCTCGCGCTGTAGCAGCGGCAGCGCGGCGACCTCGGCGAGCGTCTCACGCACGACAAGCCCGCGCTCGAGGTCGGCTTGGCCGACCCCGGCTCGCAGCGTTGGATCGGCGAGTCGCTCACCGTCGTGCGCGGCGTCGCGGACTGCGTTGACGGCGGTGTTGTGGACGACGCGGTACAACCAGGCTTTGATGTCGCGCACATCGGCGCCCCCGCGCAGCGCGATCCAGGTCTTCAGTAGCGCCTGCTGGAGGACGTCCTCGACGCGCGCCTCGGGGATCGGCAGGCGCCGGCAGTAGTTCAGCAGGGGCCTGCGATAGCGCTGCACGAGCGCTTCGAACGCGCGCTCGTGGCCCTCGCGGACGAGAGCGAGGAGTCGCTCGTCCGACTGGGTCGCCAGTAGGCGGGTTGAGATTCCTGGACTCATATGGTGGGCCGTGGGCGCTTACTCCGACCCCAAGCCTCACGCGACGCTCGTGGCCGGGCGCCCACCATCCTTATTACGCATTAGACACTACCCGCGGGTCAACTTCACGCGCCTGGACGGAAAGCCCCCTCGAGCAGCCGTGGCCGCCCGAGTCGCGCACGACGCTTGGCCTCCTGATCCGCAGACGCTTGGCCGTGGTACGCAGACGCTTGGCCGTGGTACGCAGACGCCTGCCCGTGGTCCGCAGGCCGCGTTGGGGTCCGCAGGCCGCGTTGGCGAGCGAGCTAGCGCCCGCCAACGAGCGGTCCGGGGCGGCCCGCCAGGATGGGCCGCCCCGGAACCTTGGTGCACGCGAGACCCAGTCCGCCGGCGGAGGGATGGAGCGCCGTCGGCGATCTCTGAGAGCGGGCTCCTCGCGCAACTTGCTCGAGGTCCTTTATGTCGGACACCCTTAGAGACACCGCTCACCGACGAACTTCACGCGGGACCGCATGAATTCGATCTGGACGGAGGAGCCGGGCACGATCGGCGACCGCATCGATCGCGCTCGCATCGGGTTAGGAGGACTGAGCTTGCACTTGCACTGGGAGCTCGGGGCCTGGCGGGATCGGCCCCCGTGTGCTTTGCCATCTAAATTCACTTCGACTCTCACAAGGAGGGGCATTCGATGCGTCTCATAAGGGTGATTTCAGTCTGGGCGGTCGCGGCCTCGTCGTTGGGGCTGTGCGCGACGGGGGCGTCCGCATTCAGGCATCCAGGTCCACGTGGACGTTGTCGTGTCGGTATCGAGGTTGCTCCCCGGCCGCAGATCACTGCGGGTGAACCGGTCACGATCTTCGGACGGCTCGTCTGCCGCGGTCGCGCAAATGCTGCGGGCCAGGTCGTGAGGCTCTTTCACCATCTCCGTGGCGTACCGGGATTCACCTACGTGCAGAGCACGACGACCGACGCAACCGGCTTCTATCAGTTCCAGCCTGCGGACGGCGTGGTCGAAACCAGTCGCGTGTGGCACGTGCGCGCGCACGGCGCGCAGAGCGCCAACCGGGGCGTACGGGTAGCGGCGCAGGTGACACTGAGTGGGCCGCCCGAAGGAACCCAGATCCTCACGGGCGCCCCTAACAAGGTCACCTTTACTGGGACCGTCAACCCGGCGGACGCAGGCGCACGTGTGATTTTGGAGCGCCAGAACGCGCTCACGGGCAACAGGTGGCGCAGAATCGACCTCGGCCAGGTGGACGCGAGTGGCGCCTTCTCGATCACCCATACGTTCATCGTTCCCGGGGATGCCAGTCTGCGTGTCCTGGTGCGCAGCCAGAGGCGCGATGTGCCGAGCTTCTCGAACCTGCTCGGCTACGAGGTCTCTCAGGCGCAGAACAGCGAACTGACGATCGGCGCCTCGGCGGACCCGATCACCTACGGGCAGACGGTCATCATCAGCGGAGTGCTCGCGGGCGGCGCCAACCAGCCGGTCACGCTGCTGGCGCGCACCGCCAGGCAGCAGGGCTTCGCACCGGTGGCGCAGGGGACCACGGACGGCAGCGGCAACTACGCCTTCCCGGCGCAGGCGCCGGTGAACAGCACCTTCTACAAGGTCCAGGGCGACGGCAAGTCCTCGGCGGCGCTGTTCGAGGGTGTGAAAGACGTGCTCAGCGCCCAGGCCTCGGAGACCTCGGTGCAGGAGGGTCAGCAGCTGACGTTCACGGGCAGCGTGAGCCCGAGCCATCCGGGACACATCATCTACCTGGAGCGCCGCAACGCCTCCGGCGCGGGGTTCCATATCGTGCAGGTGGGAACGATCACGGCGGAATCGATGTTCTCGATCACCTACCAGGTGTACAGCACGGGCACTCAGGTGTTTCGCGTATACATCCCCGGTGGGCCGGAGAACGGCGGCGCGGCGAGCCAGTTGTTCACGGTCCAGGTGACTCCGGTCGCCGCCGCCGTGCTGATGCCGGAAGCGCCGGGCAATACGACGCAGCCCTCCGAAGGCTCCGAAGGCGGCGGTGAAACGCAGGCGGGCTCGGAAGGTGGCGAAGGCTCGGAAGGCCCCGGCGAACACTCTCGAGGCCACCATCGGGGGCACTAGCGCCCGGAGATAGAGCTCCTATCGGGCTGCGGCCGTCCTCGCATCGGGGGCGGCCGCAGTCGTTTGTGCCTCGGGCCGCCCGAGCACGAGCCGCAGCGGAGCGCACGGACGTGGGCGCGGGTCCTTCAGACGGCCACCGCGCGCGTCTGTAGATGCGCACCGACCTTGCGCTTGACGCGCTGCAGCGCGTTGTCGACGGTCTTGGTGTCGCAGGCAAGGTGCTCGCCGACCTGCTCGTAGGAGAAGCCATCGAGGTACAACGAGAGCACGCGGCTCTCGAGCTCCGAGAGCGCCGTCGACAGGCAGCCCACGAGCGAGCGCAGCTCCTCGGAGGAGATCACCTGGTTGACGGGGTCGTGCACGGAGGGCCCGGGGAGCATCTGGTCGAGGGTCGGCATCTCTTCGCCGGCAGCGGCCGGCGTCGAGGAGAACGAGACGTACTGGTTCAGTGGGGTGTGCTTGTTGCGGGTAGCGGTCTTGACTGCCGTGATGATCTGGCGGGTGATGCAGAGCTCCGCGAAGTTGCGAAAGCTCGACTCCCGATCGGAGCGAAAGTCGCGGATCGCCTTATAGAGGCCGACGAGGCCCTCCTGGATGAGATCGTCGGAGTCGCCCCCGGCGAGGAAGTACGACGAGGCCTTGAGGCGCACGAAGCCGTGGTAGCGGCGCACCAGGCGGTCGTAGGCCATGCGGTCCCCCTGTTTGGCCAAGGCGATCAGAAAGCCATCATCAACCTTGACCTCAGATTGAGGGTTACTAGAGATACGTGCCACGAGCAGGTCCTTTCCCGGGCCAGGACAGCCCGGATCGCTCAGTGGCGCACTCCTCCCCCGGCGCCAACTTCTATTTGTTTTCAACTACAAGGTCAAGCTTAGGTTTAGCGTTACGTGCGCGAGGTTCGCACAGTTATGGAGAGTTGTCAAGGGTCTCGGCGACGATTGTGCAAGATCTCGTACAGGATCGCCGCGGCGGCGGCGCTCACCCCGAGCGACTCGATCTGCCCCCGTAGGGGCAGCGCGATCAGCTCGTCGCAGGCGGCGGCGACCCGCGGGCGCAAGCCGCTGCCCTCACTGCCCAGGACCAACACGACTCCGCCGCGGTAGTCGGGGGTGTCGTAGGAGACCGGCGTCCGTGCCCCGCGAGCCCTGCCGGGAGCGGCTGCCTGGGTAGCGGACCCGCTTGGAGGCCCACCCCGATCGCGCGTGGCGGCCCCCGCGTCTGCCGTGCTCGCCGGGGCGCTGGCGCCATAGCTCCAGCATCCGGCCTCACGCGTCGCGAGGAGGAAGTCGGCGAGGTTGCGCACCCGTGCGATCGGCAGGTGCTCGACGGCCCCGGCGGAGGCCTTGCAGACGGCGGGCGTCACCTCGGCGGCGCGCCTTTCGGGGATCACTACCCCGGCCACCCCGGCGCACTCCGCGGTACGGCAGATCGAGCCGAGGTTCTGCGGGTCCTGGACCTGATCAAGCGCTACCAGCAGCGGAGACTCGAGCGCCAGTAGCGCATCGACGTCTGCATATGGGTAGTCGCCCGCGTGCGCGCAGAGACCTTGATGGGCTGAGGACCCGCAGCGGCGCTCGATCTCCTCAGCGGTAGCGGTGCGCACGGCCACCTGCTCCAGCCACGGCTCGCGCGCGGCGCCGTGGGTCGCCCAGACATCCCCGACGGCGCGCGCGCGGCGACCGCGTAGGGCCTCCATGACGGGGTTGCGACCGTAGAGGATCACCGCGGGATCAGCTCGAAGCCCGCGGTCACGTCGCGGACATCCCAGCCGGCGGCGGCGATCTCATCGCGCAGACGGTCGGCCGCGGCGAAGTCGCGTTCTGTGCGAGCGCGCTCGCGCTGGAGCGCCAGATCTTGCACGCTCGCGGGTGCCTGCTCGATCTCCGCCAACAGCCCCTCCAGGCCGAGCACGGCGAGCATCTCGCGCAGGTGGCTATCGCCCGGTGCATCCCGCGGTGAACCGGTCGCCTCGCGAATCCACTCGTTGAGAGCGGCGAGCGCCTGCGGCGTGTTGAAGTCGCGCGCGAGCGCCTCGAAGAAGCGCTCGCGCGGCGGGTTCAGGTCCTCGGGCGAGTCACCGCGTGCGAGCCGCCTGCCCGCCTCACGGATGCGGTTGACGTTGGCGCGTGCCTGCTCCAGGGACGCCTCGGAGAACGCCAGTGGCTGACGGTAGTGGCCGCCGATCAGGTACATGACCACCGCGTCGCGCCCCCACTGCTCGACGATCTCGTGCAGCAGGGCGATGTTGCCGACCGACTTGGCCATCTTCTCACCGGTGAACTGGATCATGCCGTTGTGCACCCAGACCGCCGCCAGCTCGGTCCCGCGCGCGGCGCGGGTCTGCGCGGCCTCGTTCTCGTGATGGGGAAAGACCAGGTCGGAGCCGCCGCCGTGGATGTCGAAGCCGACTCCGAGCAGGCTCTCGGCCATCGCCGAGCACTCGATGTGCCAGCCGGGCCGGCCCGGCCCCCAGGGGGAAGGCCACGAGACGTCCTCCCCCGGCTTCTGCGCCTTCCACAGGGCGAAATCCAGCGGGTCGCGCTTGCGCTGGGCGCCCTCGACCCCCTCGCCCTGATCCATGTCCTCCAAACGACGGTGCGAAAGCGAACCGTAGGCGGTGTCCGAGCGCACACCGAACAGGACGTCTTGACTCGGTGCTCCGGCATCTCCCTGGTAGTCGACGACGTATGCGTGCCCGGAGTCGATCAGGGCCTCGATGTAGGCGACGATCTCCGCCATCGTCTCCGAGGCCAGGGGCTCGTGGTCGGGGCGGCCGATGCCAAGCGCGTCGGTATCGGCGATGTACGCGTCGGTCATCTCGCGCGCCAGCTGCTCGCTGGGCACCCCGGCGCGCTCGGCGGCGAGATAGATCTTGTCGTTGACGTCGGTGACGTTGACAACCAGCTTCACCGTCAGGCCCTCGTGCTCGAGGAAGCGCTTCATCAAACTGAAGAGCACGAACGGGCGCGCGTTGCCGATGTGGATACGGCTGTATACGGTCGGCCCACACGCGTAGATACCCACCCGACCGGTGTCCCGCGGGCGCAGCGGCAGCAGCTCGCCGCTACGAGTGTCGTGCAGGGTGATCGGCGGGCGCATGACGCGCCAACCCTAACGGCTACGCAAGCTTGCGATCGCCAGCGCCGCGACGCCCTCGCGGCGACCGACGAAGCCGATCCCCTCGCCGGTGGTGGCCTTGACGTTCACCCGCTGCGCCGGCAGACCGAGAGCCTTGGCAAGGTTCGCGCGGATCGCGGCACGGTGCGCACCGAGCTTGGGCGTCTCCATCATGACTGTGCAGTCGACGTTCACCACTTCCAGGCCGGTCGCGATCACGCTCGTCACGACCCCCCCCAGCAGCACCAGGGAGTCGGCGTCGCGGTAGCGCTCGTCGGTGTCGGGGAAGTGCTCACCGATGTCACCCAGGCCGGCCGCGCCGAGCAGCGCGTCGATCACGGCGTGGGTCAGCACGTCGGCGTCGGAGTGCCCTTCCAGACCGCGCTCGTGCGGTAGCTCGACGCCGCCAAGGATCAGCCGGCGGCCGGCGAGGAGCCGGTGGCAGTCGTATCCGATCCCGCTGAGGCTCATGCCACGCGCGTGCCGATCGGCTCCAGCCGGCGCGCGCGGCGCTCGAACACGCACAGCTCGCGCACCCCCACGCCGTCCAGCAGCTCCAGCGCGCGCTCGTAGTCGGCCCCGACGTCCTGCGGACGATGGGCGTCGCTGGAGAGCGCCACCGGCGCGCCCGCTTCCACGCACATCTCGAGCAGCTCACGCGCGGGGTAGAGCTCACGCGCGCGCTTGCGCAGGCCGGCTGTGGAGACCTCGATCGCAATCCCCGCTTCCGCGATGCCGTCGATCGCGAGCTCGTAGTAGCGGCGCAGGTCACCTTCGGGACGCGGGCGCTCGGAACCCCAGACCTTGACCAGGTCGGGGTGCGCGAGGATGTCGAACAGGCCGCTGCGCGCCGCCTCCCCGAGCGTCTGGAAGTAGCGCCGCCAGATTTCCTCGGCGCTGCGAGTGGACTTCCAGATGCCGTACTCCTCCATGTCGAGGGACTCCTCGCGCAGGAAGTGCACCGAGCCGACTACGTAGTCGAAGTCATGCGCCTCCAGCAGGCTCGCCATCCTGTCCTCCGTTCCCGGCACGAAGTCGGCCTCGATGCCGAGCTTCAGATCGGTGCGCTCGCGCACGAACTCGCAGTAGGCCTCGATGTCGTCGAGCGCGTGTTCCCGCCAGAAGGGGTGCTGCCAGACGTCCAAGGCCTGGCGGAAGCGGTAGATGTGCTCGGAGACGCCCAGCTCGTCGATGCCGCGTTCGCCGGCGACCTCGCGGTAGCGCTCGACGTTGGCGGTGCTGAAGTGCTCGGCGGCGGCCGCGTCGAGCCCGTCGGGGCGCAGATGGAGGTGGTAGTCGGTGAGCATTTCCGGGCGATTCAAGCAGGCTCGCGCGCGAGCAGCAGCTCGGCCATCGCGAGATCGAGCGCGGTCGTGATCTTGAGGTTCTCGCGGGGCGCCTCCACCACGACTACGGCGCCCCCGGCGCGCTCGATCAGCCACGCGTCGTCGGTCGCCTGCGCCAACACCTCCGCGGAGACGTCGAGCGCTCTTTCTAGCGCGGCGCGGCGGAAGACCTGCGGGGTCTGCACCGCCCACAGCTCGGAGCGATCGAGGGTCTCGCGGACACGGCGATCGCTGCCGGCCCGCTTGACGGTGTCCGTCACGGGAGCCGCCGCGATCGCGGCGTCGACCCGATTGCTCACCTCTCCCCCGCGCTCGCCGCTCCCCTTCCCGCGGCTGGCCTCCCGATCGCGCTCCTCTGCGACGGCCGCGAGCACGCGCTCGGCCAGCTCGGGTGTGAGCAGCGGACGCGCGGCGTCGTGCACGAGCACCAGATCCGAGCCCCGCCCATCCCCGGCCGCGGCGAGCGCGAGGCGCACGGACTCCGAGCGCACCGCCCCACCTGCGACGCCGGTCGTGCCGGCGGGCGCCGATACGCCGGCCGGCAGGGCCACGACGATCTGCTGGATCGCGGGAACGGCGCGCAGGGCATCGACGCTTCGCTGTAGCAGTGAGCGACCCGCGAGCTCGACGAGCGCCTTGGGAGCATCCGCCCCGAGACGCTCGCCGCGACCTGCGGCGACGATCAGCGCGACCGCCAAGCTGGGCTACTCGGCCAGCGCCAGCCTGCTGGAGGCCGAGTTCGCGAGCAGCTCGTCGAGGTAACTCTCGGCCTCGTCCTCGTCCTTGTCGAGCGCGTACATCAGCTCGGAGGCGAGGATCTTCTTGGCGCGAGTGAACATCTGCTTCTCGCCGGTCGAGAGGCCCTTTTCGGTCTCACGCAGCGCGAGGTTGCGCACCACCTCGGCGAGCTCGTAGATGTCGCCGGTCTTGATCTTGTCGCGGTTGTGCTTGAAGCGGCGGTTCCAGTTCTTGGGCATCTCGGAGACTTCGTCCTGCAGGACGGCGAGCACTTTCTTGACGGTCTCTTCGTCGATTACGCGGCGCAGCCCTGCGATGCCTGCGTTTTCGGTGGGGACCTTGACGGTCATGTCGTTGTGGAGGATCTTGATCGTCAGGTACTCGCGACATTCGCCGAGCACCTCCATGTCCTCCTTCTTGAGGACCTTGCCGGCGCCGTGGTGGGGATAGACCACGTGATCGCCCAACTCGAACTCGATGCACTCGATCTCGGTGACGACCTCGAGATCCTCGATCAACTCGGCTTCAATTGTCTGGGGGGGAATGATGGTCCTCCTTTGTTCTGGCCGGCCAGGGGGACGGCGTTGACTTCGGTTTCTGCCGCTAGTGGTTCATGTCTGCAAGTAGCGGTCCACGAGGTTGATCTCCTGCAAGCGGCGAAGACCCTCGCGGATGTCCTTCGCGCGTATCTCCCCGACACCCTCGACGGCCTCGAGGTCGGGATCGGTGGCGGCCAGCAGCTCGTCCAGGCCACCAAACTCCTTGACGATCTCGCCGACCACCAGCTTCGGCAGCCGCGGAATGCGCGCCAGGATGCGGTAGCCGCGCGGGGAGACCGGATAGTCGAGCGTGTTCAGCTTGCGGTCGTACCCGAGCAGCTCCGCGAGGCGCCCGAAGTCGAGCAGATCCTGGTGCGCCAAGCGCCCGACCTGATCCAGCGCCGAGGCGAAGGCCTCGTCGGAGTAGGCAGCCAGGTAGTCCTGCGCGAGCGCCGCCTTTTCGGCGGCGGTGCCGACCATCGTCTCCTCGAGCTGCATCTCGATCAGCCGGCCCTCGGTGCCGAGCTCGACGATGTAGCGCTCGATCTCGACCGCCATGCGCGTCACGAGCTCCGAGCGCTGCAGCACGGTGAGCACGTCGTGCAGCGTCACGCCGCCCTCGAACTCCAGCGCGGTCAGGCGCGTGGAGACCTGATCCAGGCGACTGCGGTACTTGTCGAGCGTCGCCAGCGCCTGGTTGGCCTTGGCGAGCACGACGGGGATCTCCTCGAGGATGCACTTCGTGCCGTCGACGTAGAGGGAGACCACCTCGCGGCGCTGGGAGATCGCGATCACGAGCGCATCGGTCTGCTTGGAGACGCGCTCGGCGGTGCGGTGGCGGGTGCCGGTCTCGTGCGAGAGGATCGTGGGATCCGGCATCAGCTGGACGTTGGCCATCGCGATCTTCGTCGCGTTCGCGTTGAGGATGATCGCACCGTCCATCTTCGCCACCTGGTAGAGGAAGGCCGGCGTGTAGTCGATGTCGAGCTTGATCCCGCCGGAGAACAGGAAGCTGATCTCCTCCGGCTCCCCGATCACGATCAGCCCACCGGTACGCGCGTTGAGGATGTTCTCCATCCCGTCGCGCAGCGCCGTCCCGGGCGCGACCATCTCCAGGGCCTTCATCAACCCAGGCTCCGGGCGTGCTTCTGTATCGAAATCTTCCCCGGATCTTGATGGCACCACCCGTCATTTTAGGGCATTTAGCCTCGCTTTAGCGCCTCCCTACACGAAATGCCAACCCGTCAGGCGGCTGCCCTGGCTCGCCGGGGCTGCGCTTGCGGCAATACCTGAGCGAGGGCCTCTCCGAGAGTCCTCACCTCGCACGCCCCGGCCCCGCTGCCTGCGGGCGCCAGGACCTCGCTCAACCCATGCCTCGCGGCCTCCTGCAAACGGCGCTCGGGGTGCCCGACCCAGCGCAGCTCCCCGGTCAGGCCGAGCTCGCCAAAGCACGCTCGTGGCGCCCCGCGCAACGGCATGCCACGGCTGGCGCCGGCGACCGCCAGCGCGACCGCGAGGTCGACACCGGGCTCCTCCACGCGCACCCCGCCGACGACGTTGACGAACACGTCGGCCCCGCCGGTCCCGACGCGGCCGTGGCGACCGAGGATCGCGAGCACCAGCGCGAGACGGTTGCGGTCCAGACCCGAAGCGACCCGCCGGGGCTGCTCGAGCTCGGAGGGCGCGACCAACGCCTGGACCTCCACGAGCAGCGGTCGCGATCCCTCCATCGCGGCCAGCATCACGCTGCCGGGGGCGCGCGTGGCCTCGGCGACGAAACGCGCGGAAGCGTCGAGCACCTCCACCAGCCCGCCCTGGCGCATCTCGAACAGCCCGGCCTCGTTGGTCGAGCCGAAGCGGTTCTTGAGCGCCCGCAGTTCGCGGTAGGGGCGCTCGCGCTCGCCTTCGAACTGCAGCACGCAGTCCACCAGGTGCTCGAGGACGCGCGGCCCGGCGAGCGCGCCGTCCTTGGTGACGTGCCCTACGAGGATCGTCGCGATGCCACGGGCCTTGGCCAGCTCCATGATGCGACCGGCGACCTCGCGCACCTGCCCCACCGATCCGGGCGCGCCGGAGAGCTCGGCCGAGCGCAGGGTTTGCACCGAGTCGATCACGCACGCCTCGGGGACCTCGGCGGCCAGCACATCGAGCACGACCTCCAGGTCTGTCTCGGCGAGGATCGGAACCCGCAGGGCCGGGTGGTCGGGACCAGATCCCAGCCGCTCGGCGCGCAGCCTGACCTGCTCGGGGGACTCCTCGGCGCTGACGTACAGCGTGCGCCGGCCAGCACCGGCGAGGTGCCCGAGCACCATGTTGGTCAGTGTCGACTTGCCGATCCCGGGAGCGCCGCCGAGCAGCACCAGTGAGCCGGGCACCAGCCCGCCCCCGAGCACACGGTCGAGCTCACCGATGCCGGTGGACAGACGCTCGACCGGCGCCGCGCCGACCTCCGCCAGCGGCCTCGACGCGGCTGCGCCCCGGGGGCGATCCCCGGCCCCGCCGCGAGCGCGCCCCGAGCCGCCGCCGGCGCGCCCTGCGCCTCTCCCACCCGCGCCGGGCGCCGGGGCACGCTCCTCGAGGAGCGTGTTCCACGCCCCGCAGCCAGGGCACTGCCCGTGCCACTGGGCAGAGTGCACACCGCACTCCGAGCAGACGTGAATCGACTGGGCGCGAGCCATCCCCGCAGCCTACGGGGCACCGGGGACGTCCCGGACAGCCTGCTCCTCGAGAGCCACCGGCGCGCGTGCTCGCGACGCTGGCTCGCAACCGCCTGCGCTACTCGGCGTCCGCCGGCGCGTCAGGCGCGGCTGGGTGGGCGTCCTCGCCCTCGCCGTCGGCCTCGCTCGCGGGAAGTCCCTCGCCGGCCGGCAGCTCGCCGCCGCCCTGGGCGCCGACGCCTACGGGGGTCTTCTGCTTCTTGGGCTTGACGATCGTGAGGCGCACCTCGCCGTCTTCGTCCTCCGCGGCGGGGTTGACGACGACGGTGGCGCCGGGCACGACCTGCTCGCGCAGCACGAAGTCGGCGAGCGGATCCTCGATGTAGCGCTGGATCGCGCGGCGCAGCGGGCGGGCGCCCATCGCGGGGTCCCAGCCCTTCTCGACGAGCAGTTCCTTCGCTGGGTCGGTCAGCTCGAGCTGCAGCTCGCGTTCGGCCATCGACTCGCGGATCCGCAGCAGCAGCAGCTCGACGATCTGCCGGATTTCCTCCTTCTGCAGCTTGTGGAAGACGATCACGTCGTCGATGCGGTTGAGGAACTCGGGCCGGAAGACCTTCTTCAGCTCGCCCATGATGCGGTTCTTCATGTCGTCGTAGGTGATCCCGGTCTCGTCGTCGGAGACCGCGAAGCCCGAGCGGCGTGTTGCGCGCGATCTCGGCGGCGCCGATGTTGGAGGTCATGATCACGATCGCGTGCCGGAAGTCCACGGTGCGCCCCTGGGCGTCTGTGAGTCGCCCGTCCTCGAGGATCTGCAGCAGGATGTTGAAGACGTCAGGGTGGGCCTTCTCGATCTCGTCGAGCAGCAGCACGCAGTAGGGCTTGCGCCGCACGGCCTCGGTGAGCTGGCCGCCCTCGTCGTAGCCGATGTAGCCGGGGGGCGAGCCGACGAGCCGCGAGACGGCGTGCTTCTCCATGTACTCGGACATGTCGATCCGCACCATCGAGTCCTCGTCGCCGAACAGGAACTCGGCGAGCGTGCGCGCGAGCTCGGTCTTGCCGACGCCGGAGGGGCCGAGGAAGATGAACGAGCCGGTCGGCCGCTTGGGGTCCTTCAAGCCCGCGCGCGAGCGGCGGATCGCCTTGGAGATGACCTCGACCGCGGGGTGCTGGCCGATCACGCGCTTGTGCAGTTCCTCCTCCATGCGCATCAGCTTCTGGGTCTCGGCCTCGGTCAGCTTGAAGACGGGGATGCCGGTCCACATCGAGACGATTTCGGCGATCTCCTCTTCGCCGATCGCGGGGCGGTCGCCGGACTCGCCGGCTTCCCACTCCTCCTCGAGCTCGCGCTTGCGGTGGGTGAACTTGCGCTCCTTGTCGCGCAGCGCCGCGGCCTTCTCGAACTCCTGGGCCTCGATCGCGGCCTCCTTCTCGCGCCGCGTCGTCTCGATCTGCTCCTCGAGCTCGCGGTTGGCGGGCGGGGAGGTCATCGACTTGATGCGCATCCGCGAGGCCGCCTCGTCGATCAGGTCGATCGCCTTGTCGGGCAGGAAGCGGTCGGAGATGTAGCGGTCGGCCAGTTCGGCGGCGGCGCGCAGCGCCTCGTCGGTGATCTGCACCTTGTGGTGCTGCTCGTAGCGGTCGCGCAAACCCTTGAGGATCTCGACGCTCTGGTCGATCGAGGGCTCCTCGACGCGGATCTGCTGGAAGCGGCGCTCCAGGGCGGAGTCGCGCTCCAGGTACTTGCGGTACTCGTCGAGCGTGGTCGCGCCGATCGTCTGCAGCTCGCCGCGCGCGAGCGCGGGCTTGAGGATCGAGGCGGCGTCGATCGCGCCCTCGGCGGCACCGGCGCCGACGAGGTTGTGGAGCTCGTCGATGAACAGGATGATGTCCCCGCGCTGGGTGATCTCCTTCATGACCTTCTTCAGGCGCTCCTCGAACTCACCCCGGTACTTCGAGCCGGCGACGAGCGCGGCCAGGTCGAGCGTGTAGATCTGCTTGTTCTTGAGCAGCTCCGGCACGTCGGCGTTGGTGATGCGCTGCGCGAGACCCTCGACGACGGCGGTCTTGCCGACGCCGGGCTCGCCGATCAGGACGGGGTTGTTCTTGGTGCGGCGCGAGAGGATCTGCATGATCCGCTCGATCTCGGTCTCGCGGCCGACGACCGGGTCGAGCTTGCCTTCGGCGGCGAGCTTCGTCAGGTTGCGACCGAACTGGTCGAGCAGCTTCGAGGACTTCTTGCCTTCGGAGGGTCCGCCGGATCCGGCGCCGGCGCCGGCGCCCTGCTGGCCCTGACCCTGGCGGCGTCCGCTGGGGCCGGAGAGCATCCGAATCACCTCGTTGCGGATCTTCTCGGAGTCGGCGTCGAAGTCGAGCAGGATGCGGGCCGCGACGCCCTCGTTCTCGCGGACGAGGCCGAGCAGGATGTGCTCGGTGCCGATGTAGTTGTGCCCGAGCGAGAGCGCCTCGCGCAGCGCGAGCTCGAGCACCTTCTTGGCGCGCGGCGTGAACGGGATCTGCCCGGAGGTGACCTCCTCGCCGGAGCCGACGATGCGCACGACCTGGGCGCGCACGCGCTCGACGGTGATGTCGAGGCTCTCCAGCACGCGGGCCGCAAGGCCCTCCTCCTCGCGCAGCAGCCCGAGCAGGATGTGCTCGGTGCCGATGTAGTTGTGCTTGAGCGTGCGCGCCTCTTCCTGCGCGAGAACGACTACCTGGCGGGCCCGTTCTGTGAATCGCTCGAACATTGTGCTGACTTAGGCCTCTCTCCGAGTATCTATGTATCGGTTGCCGGGACGGTGAGCTACCTGGGAGGGTGGACTTCTGGGTGGGGGGTCTCTCCCTCCACCCACCTCTTCGTCGGAATCTCCGAGAAAGATGAGCCGCCGGGTCCCGTCGCCGCCATAGGACAGTCTACCAACGGCCCCCCGGAGCCTTTGTCCCTACCGCCGCAGCCCCCGGCGAGCCTGTGCGCGGCAGGGCGATCGGGGCGCGCGGCGACGGCTGCGGCGGGCGGGAGCACCCCGGCGGGCGTGTGCGCGGCAGGGCGATCGGGCGCGCCGTCCCCACTGGAGGGGTCCTCAGGAGCGCATGGCGGGAAACAGGACGACCTCGCGGATCGAGGTCTGGGCGGTGAGGATCATCACCAGCCGATCGATACCGACGCCGACGCCACCGGTGGGGGGCATCCCGTGCTCGAGCGCCTGCAGGAAGATCTCGTCGTGGGGCTGGGTCTCCTCGTCGCCCTGCGCGGCGAGCCGCCGCTGGGCCTCGAAGCGCTCGCGCTGGATGTCGGGGTCGGTGAGCTCGCTGAAGGCGTTCGCGATCTCCATGCCGCCCACGAACGCCTCCCAGCGCTCGGCGAGTCCGGGCCGGGAGCGGTGCTCGCGCGCGAGCGGCGAGAGCGCCAGGGGATAGTCGAACACGAACGTCGGCTCGCGCAGCTGCGGCTCGACGTGGGTGGAGAGCAGCTCGTCGGCGATCTGCGGCCAGGTGGCCTGCGGCGGGGGCGCCGGCAGGCCGCGCGCCGTGACCGCGGCGGCGAGCGCGGCGGCGTCGGCGTGCTCGAGGACGTCGACGCCGGTGGCCTCGCGGACGGCCTCCACGAAGCCGACGCGCCGCCAGGGCTTGGCGAAGTCGATCGCGGCGACCCTCTCGCGCTTGTCCTCGTCCTCCCCGCCCCCGACGCGCGCGAGGGCCTGCGCGGCGGCCTGCACGAGCGCTTCCAGGCGCGCGGCGGCGACGTTGTAGTCGGCGTAGGCCTCGTACCACTCGACCACCGTGAACTCGGGGTTGTGCTTGGTCGAGATGCCCTCGTTGCGAAAGTCCTTGCCGAGCTCGTAGACGCGCTCCAGGCCGCCGACGATGCAGCGCTTGAGGTAGAGCTCGGTGGCGATCCGCAGGTAGAGGGTGCGGTCGAGGGCGTTGTGGTGAGTCGTGAAGGGACGCGCGAGCGCCCCGCCGTAGATCGGCTGCAGGACGGGCGTCTCGACCTCGAGGAAGCCCTCGCTGTCGAGATAGGCACGTACCGCGGAGATGATGCGGGCGCGGTCGCGGAAGCGCCGGCGGATGTCCTCGCTCGCGATCAGGTCGAGCTCGCGCTGGCGGTGACGGGTCTCGACGTCGGTGAGACCGTGGTGCTTGTCGGGGGGCGGGCGTAGCGCCTTGGCGAGCACCGCGAAGCGCTCGACGCGCAGCGTGAGCTCGCCGTGACGGCTGCGCAGGACGGCCCCGTCGACGCCGAGCAGGTCGCCGAGATCGAGCGCGCGCAGCCGCTCGAAGGCCTCCTTGCCGAGCACGTCCAGGCGCGCGTGCAGCTGGATCTTGCCGCTGCGGTCGATGAGATCGAGGAATGCGGCGCGCCCCTGCCCGCGCTTGCCGGCGAGTCGCCCGGCGACGCGGTGGATGTCCTCGGTCTCCTCGCCGACGGCGAGCTGCTCGTAGCCGGCACGTATCTGCGCGATCGGCTCGACCCCGGGGTAGGCGTAGGGAAAGTCGCCATCGGCGGCGGTCGCGCGCAGCCGCTGCGCCTTGACGCGCCGCTCGGCGATCAGCTCCTCGAGACCGTGCTTGGCGCCGGCCTCGGGCTCGTCGCTCGGGCTCATGGCGGAAAGCCTATTTGAGGCCGACGTCGATCTTGGTGATCTTGAGCTTGCGGGCGGGGCCGCGGGGAACCTGGACGGCGACTTCGTCGCCGCGCTTGTGGCCGATCAGGGCGCGCCCGACGGGCGACTCGTTGGAGAGCTTGCTCTCCTCGGGGTTGGCCTCGGCGGAGCCGACGATCGTGTACTTGACGGACTTGCCGGTCTTCTCGTCCTTGACGTGCACGACCGAGCCGACCTGGACCTCGTCGGTGGAGAGGTCCTTGGAGTCGATCACGGTCGCCATCCGCAGCTTGTCCTGCAGCTGGGCGATCCGGCTCTCGAGCATCGCCTGCTCGTTCTTGGCGTCGTCGTACTCGGAGTTCTCGGAGATGTCGCCGAACTCGCGCGCCTCCTTGATGCGTTCGGCGACCTCGCGGCGACGCGCGGTCGAGAGCAGCTCGAGCTCGTCCTTGAGCTTCTCGAGTCCTTCGGGAGTGAGGATGACGTCCTTCGGCATGTAGCTATTCGCGATCTCGCTCGCGGGTTTGTGAAGTCTCGCCGGAGACGAACAAAACCCGCCTTTAGCGGGAAGTTCGCAGGCCGACGGGCGACAGCGAGCGCAGCAGTATAGCGAGGGCGCAACCGGCGCCGGAGACGCTCAGGCGGCGAGCGTCGCGGGCGGGTCGGCGTCGGTGAGATCCCCCAGCAACTGTCGCGCCTGCGCGAGGCTCTCGCTGGCTTGCAGGGACTCTTGCAGGGCTACGGCCTGTGTCCGATCGAGGCCGAGGCGGGCGATGTACCAGGGGTAGAACTTGCGCAGGTAGCGCGCGGCGCGCTCGGCGCCGAGATGCTCGACGGCGCGGGCGATCGTCCAGTCGAGCTCGGCCAGGACCTCGGCGCGCGTGGGCTCGGTGGAGCGCCCTGCCAGGAGCTGCTCGAAGAGCCAGGGGTTGCCGAGCGCGCCGCGCGCGAGCATGACGGCGGCGACGCCGGTCTGCGCAAAGGCGGCGCGAACGCTCGGGGCGTCGTGCAGGCCGCCGGTAAGGATCACGGGCGCTGGCAGCGAGGCGGCGAGGCTTGCGGCGAGCTCGTAGTCGGGCACGCCTTTGTGATGGACCGCGGCGGAGCGCGGGTGGAAGGCGATCGCGGCGACGCCGGCCTCGTGGACGAGGCGGTGTGCGAGCTCGAAGCCGGAGGTGTCCCCGGGGCGCTGGCCGGAGCGGAGCTTGACGGTTATGGGTACCGGCACCCCACCACCGCGGCCCACCCCAGCCCCCGCTTGCGCCGCCCCTTCGCCTGCGGCCTTCGCGACGGCGACGGCCCTGGCGGGGTCGGCGAGCAGCGCGGCGCCGGCGCCGGTCTTGCAGACCTTGGGCACGGGGCAGCCCATGTTGAGGTCGATCGCGTCGGCCCCGGCGGCCACCGCGCTGGCGGCGGCCGAGCGCATGATCGCGGGGTCCTGCCCGAAGAGCTGGATCGAGGTAGGACCGCCGTACCCGGCGGTGCGCTCGTCGGGGTGGATGCGCAGCAGCTCGCGCAGGGTGCGCTCGTTGCGGTAGTGGATGGCGTGGCTGGAGACCATCTCCGAGACGGCCATGCCGGCGCCGTGGCGCTTGGCCTGCAGGCGCACGAACCAGTTGCCGATCCCGGCCAGCGGGGCGAGCAGCACCCGGTTGGGCACCGGCAGCGGGCCGAGCATCCAGGGGTCGGTGAGCTGCGGCGCGGGGGGCACGCAGCTCATTATGCGACAGGGCGAGCCGCCGGCCTCTATACCAGGCGCGGTTAGGCCGGTCGCTGGGAAAGCAAGGCAAGGACGCAGCGAGCGTGCTTGGCACGGAGCGAGTGAGGACGCAGCATGGCGCCGCTCAGTGAGCGTCCTAACAGTTGCGCTCGTAGATGAGGCGCAGCCCGGTCAGCGTCAGCAGATCGTCGACGCCTTCGATCGTGGTGGTGAAGGGCACGATCGAGGAGGCGAGCCCGCCGGTGGCGATCGTCTTGGTCTCGCTCCCGAGCTCGGCGCGCAGGCGCGCGACGATGGCGTCGACCTGGCCGGCGGTGCCGTAGACGATCCCGGAGCGGATCGCGTCGATCGTGGTCTTGCCGATCAGCGCGCGCGGCGCGGTGACGTCGACCCGGGGCAGGGCGGCGGCGCGCTCGGTGAGCGCCTCCAGCGAGATCTCGACGCCGGGCGAGATGATCCCGCCGAGGTACTCGCCCTCAGCGGAGACGGGGTCGTAGGTGATGGCGGTGCCGAAGTCGACGACGACGCACGGTCCGCCGAGGCGGGCGTGGGCGGCGACTGCATTGACGAGCCGGTCGGGGCCGATCTCGCGGGGGTTGTCGTAGCGAATCGCCATGCCGGTCTTGACGCCGGGCCCGACGACGAGCATCTCGTGGCCGAGGTAGCGCTTGGCCATCGCGCACCATTCGGGGCCGAGGACGGGCACGGTGGAGGAGACGATCGAGGCGTCGATGTCGCCCATCGAGACGTGACGCAGCTCGAGCAGGTTGCGCAGCGCGGCGCCGAGCTGGTCGGAGGTCGACTGGCGCACGGTGGCGAAGCGCCAGTGCTCGCGCAGCTCGCCGTCGCAGAAGGTCCCGAAGTGGGTCTGGGTGTTTCCGACGTCGACGGCCAGCAGCATGACCAGGGAGCCTATCCCGAACACGACGCGCGGTCCGAACACGGGCCGACCCATCCGCGGAGCCCGACAGGGCGGAGCGACCCCAGAGAAAATGCCCGCAGGCCTCCTATATGCTCGTCGCCGTCGATCGAAAGCGTGGCTGAGATGAGCGAGATCAAGCTGTACGTACTGCCGGCCTCACACCCGTGCGTGGCGGTCGAGACGGCGCTGAAGCTGAAGTCGATGGAGTTCGACCGTGTGGACCTGCTGCCGCTGACGCAGCTGGCGCTGGGACCGTTGCGCTACGGCGGGAACACCGTGCCGGGGATTCGCATCGACGGCGAGCGGCTGGTGGGATCGCGGGCGATCATGCGGCGCCTGGACGAGCTGACGCCGGAGCCGTCGCTGCTGCCGGCCCCGGGGGATCCGGCGCGAGCGCAGGTGCTGGAGGCCGAGCGCTGGGGCGACGAGGAGCTGCAGGGCGTGCCGCGAGACATCCTGCCCAGGGCGTTCGTACGCAAGCCCGCGGCGATGGAGAGCTTTGTGGGAGACGACGTCAAGCTGCCGCTGCCGCGCGCGATGCTGCGCCCGTCCCTGCCACTTACTGCCCGCCTGATGACGCTCAGGAGCAAAACCAGCGATGAGACGGCACGCGCCAGCCTGGCGGGGCTCTCCGACCAGCTGGACCGGGTCGACGCATGGATCGCCGATGGCCTGCTCGGCGGCGAGCACCCCAATGCGGCGGACCTCCAGATCGGCAGCACGATCCGCTTGCTGATGGCGATCGCGGACGTACGCCCGCTGATCGAGGGGCGCCCGGCGGCGACTTTGACGCGCTACTTCCCGCCGATGGTCGGCGAGGTTCCCGCGGGCACGCTGCCGGCGGAGTGGCTGCCGGCGAGCGCGGGCTAGCCGAGGCGCAGCGGCCCCCCGGCCCAGCGCACGCCCTCCTCCAGCCCCAGCGCGGCCAGCGCGTCGGCCAGCGCCCGCCCGTCGGGGAGGCGCAGCTGGAGGTCGAGCTCCAGCGCGGGAATCAGGACGAAGCGGCGCGTGAGGACCTGCGCGTGGGGCAGCGTCATGCGCGCATCGCGGTGCTCGAGGTCGCCGAGCAGCAGGATGTCGATGTCGATCGCGCGCGGCCCGTGGCGCGGCCCGCCGGCGGCGCGGCCGAGCCCGCGCTCCAGGCCCTTGACCGCGTCGAGCAGCTCCAGCGGCTCCAGGACGGTGCGAACGCGCAGGCAGGCGTTGAGGAAGCTGGGCTGGTCCGGGATCTCCCCGACGGGGTCGGTGTCGTAGACCGAGGACGCCGCGAGCACCTCGACGCCGGCCGCGGGCAGCGCGTCGAGCGCGCCCTGCAGCTGCGCGCGGCGCTCACCGACGTTCGAACCGAGTCCGAGGTAGCCGATTCGTGCAGGCATCGCGCGCGCAACGCTAGAGACCCAGCACGTGGCGTGCGCCCTGGGGGTGGGGGTGGGGCGCATCCGCGCAGGCGGGCTCGTGGCCGGGCCTGCGGGCGCGGGGCGTCGTGCCCCGCGTCGGCGCGGCGTTGGGCCCCGTGTCAGCGCGCGGCGTTGGGCCCCGTGTCAGCGCGCGGCGTTGGGCCCCGTGTCAGCGTGCGGCGTTGGGCCCCGTGTCAGCGCGCGGCGTTGGGCCCCGTGTCAGCGCGTCAGGCCGGCGCGCCTACGTGCTGGGCTCGGGCAGGACGGGCCCCTCGCGCAAGCCGACGCGGGCATGCAGGCGACGCAGAGGGCGCGGCGCCCACCATACGCGCTCGCCGAGGCGGCCCATGATGGCGGGGACGAGCAGCGCGCGCACGACGGTGGCGTCGATCGCGACCGCGAGCGCGGCGCCGAAGCCGAGCTGCTTGACGAAGAAGACGTGCGAGCTGACGAACGCGCCGATCGCGACGCAGAACAGCAGCGCGGCGGCGGTGACCAGTCGCCCGGTGCGCTCCAGGCCGTGCGCGACCGCCGCGCGCGTGGGCAAGCCCTCGTCGTGGGCCTCCTTGATGCGCGCGAACAGGAAGACGCCGTAGTCCGTCGAGAGCGCGAAGGCGACGACGAACAGCAACACCAGGTTCGACTCCTCCAGGCCGCCGATCGGGCTGAACCCCAGCAGCGATGAGAAGTGGCCGTCCTGGAAGACCAGCACGAGCAGCCCGGCACCGACGGCCACCGTCAGGAGGTTCATCGCGAGCGCGATCAGCGGCAGCAACAGCGAGCCGGTCATCAGGAACAGGAAGCCGCCCGTCACGAGCGCGAGGATCACGAGCGCAAGCGGCGTGTGCGCGGCGATCGCGGTCTTCTGGTCGACGAACCACGCGGTCGAGCCTCCGACGAGCAGCGTCGGGGGGCTCTGCAGCGTGCGCAGATCATGCACGAGGCGCTGGTTCGCGGGGGCGCCGTCGGTCCCGCGCGGAAGCAGTTCGATCTCCCAGGCCCCGCGACCGATGTAGCGCGGTGGGCCGACGCTGGCCTGACTCCCGGCCGTCGCCTGCGCCCGCCGCGCGAGGACGGCGACGTTCCTAGCGGGGGAGCCGGCCGCCGAGGCGGGGAGCGATGAGGCCGGCGACCCGTTACGTACCAGCGGCGATCCGCCCCGCGCCGACCCGCCCCGCGCGGGTGGGGGACCGCCGCGCACGACCATCGTGATCGGCCTGTGAGCCGTCGACGGCGAACTCGCGGGTCAGCGTTTCGGCGACTTGGCGCGGCTGGGCGGAGGTGGGCAGGACGTGGGCATCGGCCGGGATCAGCGCGAGGTGCAGCGCAGGCGAAGCGATGAGCAGCAGCGCGATCCCGGTCCCGAGCGCGACGACGCCGGGGTGGCGCATGACGGCGCGCGCGAGCCGCGACCAGAAGCCGTCCTCGTCGGTACCGATCGGAGATCGGCCAGCGGCACGCGCGGAGCTGCGCTGCAGCCAGGCCGGCGACAGCGAGTCGATGCGCGGCCCGAGCGCGACCAGCACCGCGGGTAGCACGATCAGCGAGACGGCCCCGGCGCAGAGCGCCACGAGCGCGCCACCGACCCCCATCGAGTAGAGGAAGCGCAGCGGGAACACGAGCATGCTGGCTAGCGCGCCGGCGACGGTCAGCGAGCCGTAGAGGATCGTGCGCCCGGCCGTCTGCAGCGTGCGCGTGATCGCGGCGCGCGTGTCCAGCCCGCCGGCGAGCTCCTCGCGGTAGCGCGAGAGGATGAACAGGCTGTAGTCGATCCCGAGACCGAGGCCGAGGCCGGTGACGAGGTTGACGGCGAAGATCGATAGCCCCAGGAACTGGTCGATCAGGCGCAGCAGCAGGAAGGTGAGCACGATCGCGAAGCCCCCGACGAGCAGCGGCAGCGCGGCGGCGATCAAGCCGCGGAAGACCCAGAAGGAGAGCGCCAGCAGGATCGGGAGGGCGAACATCTCGGCGTGCTGCAGATCGGAGGAGGTGCGTTCGTTGAGTTCGTTGAACGCGATGTCGTCGCCGCCGAGGCGCACGCCGCTGCCGGCTAGCTGCGGGCCCACCCGCGCGACCGCCTGGATCGCGCGTGCGCGCGTCGCGAAGGCCACGAGCACGACGGTCAGGCGCCCGTCGCGCGAGACCAGCTCGGGCAGCCGCGTAGCGGGGTAGTCGAGCACGCGCTGGAAGCCGCGCTGGGCCGCGAACAGCGCGGCGACACGACGTGCGCCATCTGCGGCGGCGGGGTCGATGCGAGCGTCACGCGCGCTTGGGACGAGCGCGGCGACGCCGTAGTTGGCCGCCTGCCCGGTGGCGCGTTCGATCGCGCGCAGCACCTGCTGGTTCTGGGCGTGGGGGTCCTGGAAGTCCGCGGATTCGCTCTTCAGGATTGAGACGATCGGGGCGCCGAAGGCGGCCGCCAGGAGGAAGACGGCGCCGGCGACGATCAGGATGCGCCGCGTGCGGTCGTTCGCGAGTGCCGCGAGGCGGTCGATCATCTTGCGAGGCGACCCATCATCGCCGCTCCGAGTCGGGCAAACGCGCCATCCCCGGAGATTATAAGTGAGTGCTAACTAACTGTCAAGGAAGGCCGTTGCGGACAAGCGGCGCCGCGATCCATGCGGTCAGCTCGATCTCCTTGGGCCGCGCTGCTTCTCGGCGGTGTCGCTACTCCTCTGCCTCGCGCCAGACCTCGACGGAGACTTCGTCGACGGACAGCGCGATCGGGGGCTCGGGCTTGGTCGCCTTGACCCAGACCCCTTCCAGGTCGTAGTCCGCGAGCAGCCGCTCGGCGATCGTGCTGCAGAGGCGCTCGAGGGTCTTGTGCGAGCGCTGCTGGGCGATTAGCGCGACGAGCTGGCAGACCTCGGCGTAGTCGACGGTGTCCTCGACGCGATCGGTGACGGTCGCGTCGGTCTCGCCGACCTCCAGGCGCAGGTCGAGCATCAGCCGCTGCCCGACCTCGCGCTCGGCCTCGCTGACACCGTGATGGGTGTAGAGCGAGAGACCTGAGATCTCGATCGTGACCGTCTCCAGGCCTTCCTCGCGCTCGTCGTCCTCATCCCCGTCGACGTCGTCCTCCTCGAGCTCGTCCCCGTCCAACCCCTCGAGCTCATCTTCGGGTGAGCCCGCGCCATCGCCCTCGCGCGGGGCCCCCGCCGGTCCTTGGTGATGGCGCTCGGAGGGCTTCCCGTCGCTTTCGCTCGAGCCCCCGGGACCGCGATCCGCCGAGCCCTCGACCCAATCGATCCCCTCCAGCTCCCCGCGGCCGGCCGCGGCCCGGGGCTCTTGCTCTTCGCCGTGCTCCTGCCCGGACCCGCCCTGTCCCTCGGGGTCTTGCGCGCCCGGATCCTCGGCGTTCAGGTCACTGTCCATCGCGGCCCAACGTAGCAGCAGCCACCACGAGCGCGGCGCGCACGGGGGCGACATCGTGGACGCGCAGCACCCGCGCGCCGCGCTCGTAGGCGAGCACGCAGGTCGCAAGCGTCGCGGGCAGCCGCTCCGCGACCCCCACCGGCGTCTTCGCGCCGGCGTCTACGTCGGCATCGACATGCTCGCCGGCGGCTCCGACCCGGGCCTCGGCAGGGGCGGCGGGGGCTCCGACCCGGGCCTCGGCATGGGCGGCGGGGGCTCCGACCCGGGCTGCGGCGAGGATGCGTCCTAGGAAGCTCTTGCGCGAAGTGCCCACGAGCAGCGGACGGCCAAGCGCGGCCAGCTCGTGCAGGCGGCGCAGCAGCTGGAGGTTGTGTTCGACGGTCTTGCCGAAGCCGATCCCGGGGTCGAGCAGGATCCGCTCCTCGGCCACGCCCTCGTGCACAGCGAACGCCAGGCGCTCCTCGAGGAAGGCCTTGACGTCGGCGACGATGTCCCCGTAGCGCGGGTCGCGTTGCATCGTGCGGGGCTCCCCGAGCATATGCATCAGGCAACACTCGGCCCCGCTCTCGGCCACCACCGCGGCCATCTCCGGGTCACCCCGCAGCGCGGTCACATCGTTGACAAGGCTTGCCCCCGCCCGTAGAGCGTCGCGGGCCACGTCGGCCTTGGAGGTGTCGATCGAGATCTGGACCTCGCGCAGCCGACCGCCGGCCTGCTCGTCGCCGCCCTCCAGCGCAGCCAGGAGACCCTCTACCGCGGGCAGCACCCGCTGTAGCTCCTGCCCAGCCGAGACGGGCTCGGCCCCAGGCCGGGTGGACTCCCCGCCGATGTCGAGAATGTCGGCGCCCTGCGCCACCAGCTCCAACCCATGCGCGATCGCGGCGCCCGGGTCCAGGTACAGCCCCCCATCAGAGAAGGAGTCCGGCGTCACGTTCACGACGCCCATCAGGCGGAAGGGCAGGTCCATCCGACTCAAAGCCTATGCGGTGCCAAGTGCGCTCGATGCACGGCGATCGAGGACGCCGCCAGGCACGGCGATCCGCCGTCAGTCAGGCGAGCTCGGGGCGCTCGGGATCGGCGCCGCGGATGTCCGCGGTGCCGCCGGCGAGGCCGGGGCGGGGCAGCGGACGCGGGGCTTCGCGGCCGGGACGGTCGACCGGCGCGGGCGGCGCGGCGGGGAGCTCGGGCTTGTGTCCCTCGTCGGGCCCGAAGACTTCCTCTTCGCTCTTGCCCGCGAGCAGTCCGATGAACTCCTCCTTCTCGATCGTCTCGCGCTTGACGAGGATCTCGGAGATCGAGGTGAGGCTCTCGCGGTGCTCGGTGAGGATGTCCCTGGCGCGGCGGTGCGCCACCTCGACGATGCGCCTGATCTCGTCGTCGATCTCGCGGGCGATCTCGTCGGAGTAGTCGGGCTCGGTGGAAAACTCGCGGCCGAGGAACGGCTGGCCGTGGTCGTGTCCGAACACGCGCGGGCCGAGCTTCTCGCTCATGCCGAAGCGCATCACCATCTGCTTGGCGGTCTGGGTCACCTTCTCGATGTCGTTGGAGGCGCCGGTTGTGATCTCGTCGAAAACGATCTCCTCTGCCGCGCGTCCGCCGAGCGTCATGGCCATCGTGTCGTTGAGCTCGGCGCGCGTGGTCAGGAAGCGGTCCTCCTGGGGCATGGAGATCGTGTATCCGAGCGCCTGGCCGCGGGAGATGACAGAGACCTTGTGTACCGGGTCGGAGTGCTCGAGGTAGTGCCCGACGATCGCGTGGCCCATCTCGTGATAGGCGGTGATCAGACGCTCTTTCTCACTCATTACGCGGGTCTTCTTCTCGGGGCCGGCGATCACGCGCATGATCCCCTCCTCGAGCTCCACCTGGCCGACTTCGCGCTTGCCGGTGCGCGCGGAGAGCAGGGCGGCCTCGTTGATCAGGTTCGACAGGTCCGCGCCCGTGAAGCCGGTGGTCTGGCCGGCGAGCGCGTCGATGTCGATCTCCTTGGCCAGCGGCTTGCCGCGGGTATGGACTTCGAGGATTTTGGCGCGGCCCTTGCGATCGGGGCGGTCGACGGCGATCTGACGGTCGAAGCGTCCCGGGCGCAGCAGCGCGGGATCGAGGATGTCGGGCCGGTTGGTGGCCGCGATCATGATGATGTTGTCCTTCGCCTCGAAGCCGTCCATCTCGACGAGCAGCTGGTTGAGCGTCTGCTCGCGCTCGTCGTGGCCGCCGCCGAGACCGGCGCCGCGGTGACGGCCGACGGCGTCGATCTCGTCCATGAAGATGATGCAGGGAGAATTTTGCTTGGCCTGCTCGAACAGGTCACGCACGCGCGAGGCGCCGACGCCGACGAACATCTCCACGAAGTCCGAGCCCGAGATCGAGAAGAACGGGACCCCCGCCTCGCCAGCCACGGCGCGGGCGAGCAGCGTCTTACCGGTGCCCGGGGGGCCGTACAGCAGCACGCCGGTGGGAATGCGGGCGCCGAGCGCCTGAAACTTCTTGGGGTTCTCCAGGAACTCCTTGATCTCGTGCAGCTCCTCCACGGCCTCGTCCACGCCGGCGACGTCGCGGAAGGTGATCTTCGGCGAGTCCGCGGAGAGCCGCTTGGCGCGCGACTTGCCGAAGGACATCACCTTCGAGCCTCCGCCCTGGACCTGGTTGAGCAGGAAGATCCAGATACCGAAGAAGATCAGGAACGGCAGGACGTACGTCAGCAGCGAGAGGATCACGCTGTTCTTACTGGCTTCGGTGTTGTAAGGGATCTTCGCTCCCTTGAGCTCCTTTTCCAGTTCCGGCACCGACTGGTCGATGTAGCCGGTTTCGTACTTCGAGCCGTGCGTGGGCGTGACTTCGAGGACGTTGCCCTTCGTCTTGAAGAGCACCGACTTGACTTCGCCTTTCGGGATTTCCTGGGTGACGAGCTTGGAGTAGCTGCGCGCCGGACCGTTGTTGGAACCGGGCGAGATCAGTTTGGAGGCGAAGAACGCGAGCACGACCACGATGAGGATCGGGAACGCGGCGCTCTTGAAGAAACGGCTCATAGCGAGATCTTGGTTGTCATGGCGGCAGCTTGAATAAGCGCCTACCAGCCGTTTAGCGTACCACGGAGGGGCCGATTTTCCGGGGAAAGCGACGCCGACCGGCGACCGGGGCGGATGGGGCCTGCAGCGCTAGTCATGCCTAACCAACGCGGCGACAAACGGAAGGTTGCGGTGACGCTCGGCGTAGTCCAGGCCGTAGCCGATGACGAAGCGATCGGGGATCTCGAAGCCGACGTAGCGGGTCGCCAGGTCGTCCTTGTGCTGACCGATCTTCGATCGGTCGGGCTTGGTCAGTAGCGCGCACACCTCGAGCGTGCGCGGGTTGCGCGAGCCGAGGTTGCGCAGCAGGTACTGGAGCGTCAGGCCGGAGTCGACGATGTCCTCGACGATCAGCACGTCGCGGTCCTCGATCGCGACGTCGAGATCCTTGAGGATGCGTACGACCCCCGAGGAGTCGGTCGCCGAGCCGTAGGACGCGACCGCCATGAAGTCGACCTCGACGGGAATGTCGATCAGGCGCATCAGGTCGGAGAGGAAGAACATCGCGCCCTTCAGCACCCCGACCAGCAGCAGCGAGCGCCCCGCGTAGTCGCGTGAGATCGTCTCCGCGAGCTCGGCCACTCGCCGGCGCAGATCCTCCGCGCCGACCAGCACCTCACCGATCTCGGACGCGGCGGCCGCGCCAACGGCGGCAGGTGCGTCGACGACTCGCTCCGGGGGCATGACGGCCACGCGCGGAGTGTAGGCGTTCAATGCCGCGGGGGCAGCCGCGCCATGTGCAGGCGCCCGTCTTCGACTACGGCGCCGACGAGCCCGCCGACGTGCAGCTCCGCGCGCCCGCCGCGCCGGGCGAGCGCGAGGATCTCCCCCACGCGTGCGCCGGCCTGCGGCACGAACGTGCCGGCGGCGTCCTCAGCGAGACGCACGACGATCAGGCGCGCGAGCGCGGTCGGCAGGCCCTCCAGGCGCTCGATCGCGATGCTCGAGGCGCCTTGCAGCTCGGCATCGACCAGGCCGTCGAGCAGCTCGGCCTCCGCGCGCAGCAGCTGCGCGGTGCGGAGCACGTTGGCCTCGGCGGCGGGGTGCACCGCGCGCAGCGCGGGGACGAGCCCGCCGCGAACACGCGAGCGCGCGTAGCGCCAATCCTCGTTGCTGGAATCCTCGCGCCAGCGCAGGCCGCGCGCGCGACAGTAGGCCGCGGTCTGCTCGCGCGTTAGCTCCAGCAGCGGACGCACGAGGCGACCTTCGCGCGGGACCATCCCCAGCAGCGCGCGCCGGCCCGGGGAGGCCGCCAGGCGGTAGAGGATCGTCTCGACCTGGTCGCTCGCCGTGTGCCCGGTCGCGATGAGCGTCTGCGCGCCGGCCCCATGCGCGTCGCGCTCCCGCGCAAGGCGCGTGGCCGCGTCGTAGCGCAGCTCGCGCGCCCACGCCTGCAGGTTGCCCACGGCGCCGGCCGGCCGCTGAACGGGGAGCACCTCCAGCGCCACTCCCAGCTGGGCGCACAGCTCCTGACAGTGGCGCTCGTCGGCGTCGGCCTCGGGTCGCAGACCGTAGTTGACGTGCAGTGCCTGCACCGCCCCCGCCTGACACAGGCCGACCGCGAGATCGAGCAGGCAGACCGAGTCGCGACCGCCAGAGAGCATCACCAGGACCGACCCGTTGGCCGGCAGCAGGCCCCCGGCGCGCACCCGTTCGCGGACCTGCTCCGGGTCCAGCGCGGACGTCGGGGGCTCGCCGCGGGTCATCGCGGAGCGCTCATGATCCGGGTCGCCGCGCAGGGGAGCCCGTGGCTGATCATCCCCGCGCGGAGGCCAGGAACAGCTCGGTGGGCTCCGAGAAGCCCTTGAGACCGACCTCGCCGATCAGCTTGAACGCAAGGCCTTCAACTCCGGCGGCAAGATCGACGACGGTGCGCGTCACCAGCACCTCGCCACCGGCTGCCCGGGCGACGACGCGGGCGGCCTGGTTGACCTCCCGGCCGTAGTAGTCCCCGTCGCGGTAGATCGCCTCGCCGTAGTGGATGCCGATGCGCGGCGGCGGCACGCCCGGGGGGGCCTGGGCCTGAAAGCCGACGGCCCACCGCGTCAGCGCCACGGGATCCGCCGCGACGGTCATCACCTCGTCGCCGAGCGTCTTGAGCACGCGCGCGTCGATCGGCAGGGTGCGCTCGACCTCCTCCACGAAGCGCTCCACCGCGCTCACCGCGTGCTCGTCGCCGTGCTCCTCGGTGAGGCGGGTGTAGCCGGCGAGGTCGGCGAATGCGATCGCCACGCGCAGGCGGCCCAGCTGGGGCGCCTGCTCCCCCCATGTCGGCCTCCATGTGGCCGATCACGTCCTGCTCGACGAAGTGCGCGAGGAAGCGGCCGTGCAGCCAATTCATCAGTGGAGCGGTGAAGGGCAGCAGCTCGCGGGCCATGCCCTCCATCTGCTCGGCGATCTGCAGGCCCGGCACCCCGTCGCGCATCAGCGGCTCGTGGATGTACATGTGAAACAGCCGCACCTCCGTTTCGGCGATCTGCGCAAGCGCCTGTCCCCAGACGCGCGCGATCTGCATGAAGGCGGCCTCCGGCAGTCCTGCCTGCAGCACGGCTGCGACGTACTTGAGCATCTCCAGGTCCTCGTCGGAGATCGCCTCTACCGACATCGCGCTCAGACCGAGGGCCACGATGATGCGCTCGATCAGCTCGGGGGAGAGCCCGGTCGCGCGCGCGGTCTGCCGGAGCGTGTTGCGGCCCTCGGGGAGCGACAGGAAGTCCTCGACGTCGCCGAGCGCGAGCCGCCCGCTCTCGCTGGCCTCGCGGATCTGCTCGAGCGTGTACCCGCGCTCGCGCAGGCGCGCGACGATCCGCACCTGGGTCGCACCCGCCGCGGTCCAGCGCCCCCTGTTCTGGGGGATCAGCCCCTCTTTGACCCAGCGCCTGACCGTCGCCTGTGAGACGCCCGCGCGCGCGGCGACTTGTGCGAGCGTGAGCTCGCGCGCCTCGGACGTTTCCATGGCGGGCAGTCTAGAGTCGTCGCCGATGGCACCGCGCGCGCCCATCCACCTGCGGCCGACGAACGCGCTCGCCGAGCGGGTGCTGCTGCCCGGAGACCCTGGTCGGGCGCTGGCGCTGGCGCAGTTGCTGCTGGAGCGACCGCTGATGTTCAACCATCATCGCGGCCTGTGGGGCTATACCGGCGTCGCGACCGACGGGGAGTCGCTGACGATCCAGAGCACCGGCATGGGCGGGCCTTCGGCGGCGATCGTGCTGGAGGAGCTGATCGCGCTTGGCGTGCGCCGCGCGATCCGTGTCGGCACGTGCGGCGCGCTGGACGGCGACCTGGAGCTGGGCGACCTGCTGATCGCGCGCGAGGCGCTGGCGGCGGACGGCGCGAGCCGCTCGCTCGGCGCCGGCGAGCGCATCGCCGCCGATCGCGACCTGACGGCGGCGCTTGAGCAGTCCTTCTCCGGCGCCGGAGCGACTGTGGCTAGCACCGATCTCTTCTACGAGCCCGACCGTGAGCGCGAGCGCAGCTGGCGCGCGGCGGGGGCGATCGCCGTCGAGATGGAGGCCGCCACCCTGTTCGCGATCGGGGCGCGGCTTGGGGTTCCCGTCGCGTGCGTGCTGACCGTCTCGGATGTCATCGCTGAAGATCAGCCGGCGCCAACCACGCCACAGCGCGCGCACATCGACGACGAGGACCTACTCACCGCCGCGGAGGCGATGGGGCGCCTCGCGGTCAGCGCGCTCGCGGTTTAGAGCGCCTGGCGGCGGGCTTGCTTGCAGCCGCGGCCCGCTTCGGCTTGGCGGCAGACGGCTTGGCGGCAGACGGCTTGACAGCGGACGGTCTGCCAGCGGAGGCCTTGGCAGCGGAGGGCCTGACAGCGGACGGTCTGCCAGCGGAGGCCTTGGCAGCGGAGGGCCTGACAGCCGACGGTCTGCCAGCGGAGGCCTTGGCAGCGGAGGGCCTGACAGCCGACGGTCTGCCAGCGGAGGGCTGCTCGGCAGCCGGTCCGGCGGGAGCCGACCCCTTGCCGCGCACAGGGCTTCCCCCGATATCCCCGACGGCGCGTGAGAGCGTCCTCAAGTGCTCCTCGATCGCACCCAGGCGCGTATCGATCGACTGGCCGGGGAAGGTGCGGCCAAGGCGGTGCACGCCGTCCTCGATGCCCTCCAGGCGCTGCGAGACCGAGCGCAGACGGCGCGTGAGCCGTTCGATGTCCGCGGCGGAGGGAAGATTCAGGGCCCCCATTGCCAGCTCTTGCGCCTGCGTGGCCTTCTCGCGGGCGTCGGCGGCGCGACCGAGTGCGCCGTTGAGCAGCGGATTCTCGAACAGGTCGGCCAGCGCCTTGCCGAGCCGATCCTCCGTGCCGCTGGCCAGGCGCTCGCGCAAGCCTTTGGTTGCACTGCCATCGGACATTCCGGATGCTCCTCGGGTCGATCGCCGCAGACTCAGGAAGGATACGGTGCCACCGTGGCCGAGCGTCTCTTCCTCTTCGTCCAGATGGAGTTCCCGTGGGAGCTAGGCCCCCCCGACGGCCGCTACCTGCTGCGCGCGCACGCCACGGGCGAGCCCGAGCGGGTCGTGGTGCTCAACACCGTCGGGGCCGGCCGCCGCGGCCGCGAGCCCTTCGGCGCGCGCGCACGCCGGCCGCAGGTCACCTCCGAGCCCGCGCCGGTGCCGACTGCGCGGGCGACGGTGATCGACCCGGTGTCGGTCGCGGCCGAGCGCCAGGCGCGCACGTGGCTGGTCGAGCTGGACGCCGAGCGTGAGACACGCGCGGCCGCGGCGACTCTCAACCGGATGCTCTCCGCGCACCGCATCGCAACCGCGGACCCCCACTTGCACGAGCTCTCCCCCGCGCAGGCCCTGGTCGTGCGCGCCGGCTGGGGCGAGGGCGAGCAGGTGGCGTACGGCCACTGGCTGCATGCGCGCGAGCTCCGTTGGCGCGAGCCCCGTGCTCGCCGGCGCAAGGGGGGGTTGCGACCCCAGGAGCACCTCGCAGCGCTGCTCGCCGCGCGCGAGCAGGCGCTGGTATGCGAGGAGCTCACGCTGCGCGCCCGGCTTGACCTCGACGCGGGGCGCCTCGCGCTTGCCGTGCTCGAGCTCGAGGCGGCCTACGCCGCCGCGCTGACCGAGCTACCACGCGAGCGCCGCCCGGAGCTGGTCGCGCGCATCGCCGAGCTTGCCGAGCTGCAGCCCGGCGTGCTGCAGGCTGCGCGTGAGGCGCTACCCCGCGAGGCCCCCACCGCGGAGCGGCCCCCCGACCCCGCAGCGTCCGCCGGCGCCGGCGCGCTCGACGATGCAGCCGTGGCTGACGAGCCGACCATCCGCCACGCGCTGGTGCGCCTGGAGGCCGCGCTGCGCGCTCGTACCGCCGCGGGCTTCGACACGCGCTAGCGTCGTCTCCTCACCGCATAGAGTGCAGGACAGGATGGACCCCACGACAACAGCGCTTGGAGCCTGGAGCGGCGGACGCTTCATGCACTTCGGCGAGCCCCTCGAGGACGAGCGTCTGCGCGCGCTGTTGCGCCCGGGAGCGGGGATCGACACGGTGTTGAGCGCCGACGTCTACGGGGAGGGCGAGGCCGACCGCCTGCTGGGCGCGGCCCTGCGGGGTCTCGATCGCGAGCGCTACTGCTTGGTGGGCGCAATCGGACACGACTTCTACACCGGCGAGCGCGAAGGCGCAAAAGGCTTCCCGCGCTTCACCGACGCGCGACTGCGCGGCGCGGGGGCCTACTCCGACTACATCCGGATGGCCACCGAGCGCAGCCTGGAGCGGCTCGGGGTGGAGCGCTTCGACCTGCTGCTGCTGCACAACCCCGATCGCACCGGCTACGCCAGCGCCGCTGTCTGGGAGGGGCTGCGCGCCGTCCGCGACGACGGGCTGACACGGATGCTGGGCGTGGCGCCGGGCCCGGCGAACGGCTTCACGCTGGACCTGATCGACTGCTTGCAGCGCTTCGGCGAGCTGATCGAATGGGCCATGATCATCCTTGGGCCGCTGGAGCCATGGCCCGGCGAGCTAGTGCTCGAGGCCGCCGCCGCCCACGACGTCAGCCTGATCACGCGCGTCGTCGACTACGGCGGGATGTTTCACGACGACGTCCTGCCGGGGCACGACTTCGCGCAGTACGACCACCGCCGCTTTCGCCCCGAGGGGTGGGTGGAGGCGGGGCGGGAGAAGCTCGAGCGGATGCGGCCTTACGCCGAGCGCCACGGGCTCACGATGCTCCAGCTCGCCTGCCAGTGGAATCTCGCGCACCCGGCGGTGCGCTGCGTCGCGCCGACTCTGATCCAGGAGCGTGGATCGGCCGCGCGGCCGATCGAGGACAAGCGTGGCGAGCTCGCCGCGCTGGCCGAGCTGCGCGCGCGCTCCGCTGCCCAGCTCAGCGAGGTCGAGGTCGCCGAGCTGCGCGCGCTCGGCGACAACACCGGCTGCATGGCGCTGAAGGGCGCGAGCGCCCAGCACGAGGGCGCACCGCTGGCCGATCGCTGGGCGCTCGACGAGGAGCTGCGCGCGCTCGCCGCGGGCGCGGGCATCGACCCAGACGCGATGACCGCGAGTGTGGCAGCGTAGACCCCTGGCCCGATGACCGCCCGCGGCTAGCACTCATCGCTCTGCGGACCGACAGCCACTGCACCCGATCCCAGACCACTGACCTGTATAATGACCATATGTCCAAGATTATGACTGCAACGGAGGCCAAGGCCAAGCTGCTCGGGTTGCTCGACGAGGTGGGGGCGGGCGATGAGGTGGAGATCACCAAGCACGGCCGCGTCGTGGCGCGACTCGTCCCAGCCAGCGGCCCGCAATCGCTCAAAGGCAAGCTCGCCGACGTCGCGATGACCCGAGCCAAGGAGGAGGACCTGTTCACGACCGGGGTGGCCTGGGACCTCTCGTGACGGCGGTCCTGCTCGACACGCATGCGATCCACTGGTGGTCGGCCGAACCGGAGCGCATGAGCGATGCCGCTGCCGCGGCGCTGAGCGACGCCGATGAACTGGCCGTGGCGGCCATCTCGTGGTACGAGTTGGCCTGGCTGGCCAGGCACGAGCGGATCACCCTGACCATCCCGATCCGGTCGTGGCTTGAGCAGCTCGCCGGCCAGCTTCGCACGGCGGGCGTCACGCCAGCTATCGCTGACACGGCAACCTCCCTGCCTTCCTCCTTTCCAGACGACCCCGCCGATCGGCTGATCTACGCGACTGCGATCGAGCACGGGTGGCAGCTCGTCACCAAGGACCGCAAGCTGCGCGCTCACCGGCATCCGCGCACGATCGCCGTGTGGTAGCTACTTCCCCTGAAACCGTGCCGCCCGTTTACCCAGGAACGCGCTGATGCCCTCCTTGGCGTCGGCGCTCTGAAAGACGGTGGCAAATGCGCGCTTCTCGGCCTCGATGCCCTCGTCGAGATCGCCGGCGGCGGAGACGCGCTTGATCTGCTCGAGCGCGAGCGGCGCCTGGCCGGCGAGCTTGCGCGCCCACTGCAGGGCGGTGTCGAGCAGTTCGTGGTCGTCGACGACGGCGCTCACCAGCCCGTACTCGTAGGCCTCCTCGGCCTGCATCGGATCGCCGACGAGGTTCATCTCCAGGGCCTTGCTCTGGCCGACCAGGCGCGGTAGGCGCTGGGTGCCGCCGAAGCCGGGGATGATCCCCAGCTTGATCTCGGGCTGGCCGAACAGCGCCGAGCGCGCCGCGATCCGCATGTCGCACGCCATCGCCAGCTCGCAGCCGCCGCCGAAGGCGAGGCCGTTGACCGCCGCGATCGTCGCGATGCCCTCGCTGCCCAGCTCGCGGAAGAGCGCGTGGGCGGTGTGGATCAGCTGCTCCCCGCCGGCGGCGTCCATCGCGGTGAAGGCCTTGATGTCGGCCCCGGCGCTGTACAGGAACGGGTTCGAGGAGGCGATCACGAGCGCGCGCACTGTGCCGCCGTCCTTGACCTGCTGCCACACCTTGCCCAGGTCCTCGATCACCTGCGGCGCGATCGAGTTCATTTGGCCGTTGGCCAGCCATGCGATCGCGACGCCGTCCGCGCGGGTCTCGAGCTTGACGACCGCGCCCGGCTGCTCCCCCTCCGGGGACGATGCGGCGTCGGGCTGCGGGTAGGCGTAGAAGCCCTGGCCGCTCTTCTGGCCGAGGCGTCCCTGCGCGACCATGCGGCGCAGGATCGTCGGCGGCGCGAAGCGCTCGCCGTGGCGCTCCTGCGCGTTCTCCAGGCGCTCGAGGATCGTGTCGAGGCCTTCGACGTCGGCCTTCATGAACGGCGGCATCAGCCCCCGCCGCGGGTCGAGGCCGGCGCCGGCCATCAGCCCGAAGTCGATGTCGCGGTGCACCGCGACGCCCTCCTCCAGCACCAGGCAGGCCTCGACGAAGGTCTTCAGCGTCAGCAGCTCCACCAGCTCCGGCACGTCGGGCTCGCCGTCGCCCTGGAGGTTGGGCTCGCCGGCCGGGCTGTAGAAGCCCTCACCGCCGGTCTTGGCACCGAGCTTGCCCTCGGAGACCAGCTTCTGCATGCCCTTGGGGATGTAGAAGCGCTCGTCGCCGTAGGACTCCGCGAGGTGTTCGGCGACGTGCAGCACGGTGTCCAGGCCGAGCAGGTTGACCAGGAAGTAGGGGCCCATCGGCACCACGTTGGCCGCGCCGACGCCCTCGTCGATCAGCTTGATCGAGAGGCCCTTCTGCTCCTGCTCGCGCCAGATCTCCGAGATCCCGGAGTTGAGGATGCGGTTGACGACGAAGCCCGGGACCTCGGCGCACACGATCGGCTGCTTGCGGATCGCCTGCGCGAACGTGACCGCCGCGGTGAGCGTCTCGGGCGAGGTCTCGTCGCCTTCGACGATCTCGATCAGCGGCATGATCGAGGCGGGGTAGAAGTAGTGGAAGCCCACGACCTTCTCGGGGCGCAGCGTCGCTTCGCCGATCTCGGTGATCGACAGCGAGGAGGTGTTGGAGGCGAGGATCGCGTGTCCGGGCGTCGCGGCGTCGAGCTCGGCGAACACGGCCTGCTTGATCTCCATCCGCTCCGGCACGGCCTCGATCGCGAAATCCACGTCGCCGAAGCCCGCGTAGGAGGTGCCGCCGTGGATGCGGCCCACGACCTCCGCGATCTGCGCGTCGCCCTGCTCCTGGGTGAGCTTGCCGCGCTCGACCAGCTTGCCGACCTGGCCGGCGGTGACGTTGCGGGCCTCCTCCAGCCCGGCCTGCACCAGCTCCTCGTTGATGTCCTTGAGCATCACGGGAATTCCCGCGGCGGCGATCGTCTGGGCGATCTGACCGCCCATCGTCCCCGCGCCCACGACGGCTGCCTTGAACACAAACATGCTGGCTTCCTCGATTCTCTCGCTCGGCGGTTAGTCTCTCGCTGATTGGACGCGAGAGCCTAACGAGGCACGGGCCGTCGCGCATCTCCCGGACCGCACGGTCCGGAGCACCGCAGGGGACGACAGCGCACCTCCGGGCGTCCACTCGGGTTTCAAGTCATGGGCACGACGGGCAACGCAGACGGAGGATGGGGTCAGGGGTGTCTGACACCAACGGGCACGACAACTATTCAGAGGTGAGTCCTATGACCAAGATCAAGACCAGATATGCAAGGCGGGCCGCCACGACGGCGGGGCTGCTGGTCCTCGGGTTGCTGATGCTGGCGCTGCCGGCGGGCGCGCTGGGGGCATCGCCGCCAGGGGTCTACACAGGGACCGCGCGCGCCGTCAGCTACGGCTCCGCGACGCTGACCGGGTCGATCGACCCGCGCGCCAGCAACACCTCCTACTACTTCCAGTACGGGCCCACCAAGGCCTACGGTGCCCAGACGACGCTCGCGGATGCCGGCGCCGGCACGGCCAAAGTCCCGATCAGCGTTCCAGTCAGCGGTCTGCAGCCGCTGACCGTCTACCACTACCGCCTGATCGCGGTCAACGCCGCCGGCGCCACGACCGGCGCCGACAGGGCGTTCAAGACCGCCAAGGTGCCGCTCTCGCTGCAAATCCTCGTCTCCCCCAACCCCACCCTCTACGCGGCCGGTGCCACGGTTCAGGGAACGCTCTCGGGCACTGGCAATGCCGGGCGCGCGGTCGTCCTGCAGCAGAACCCCTTCCCGTACACGGCGGGCTTCGCAAACGTCGGCAATCCTGAGCTCACGACCGCCACGGGCGGCTTCTCCTTCCTGGTCGGTGGCCTCGGGCAGGCGACGCAGTATCGGGTGATCACCACCACCAACCCACCCGTCGTGAGCCCCGTCGCGATCGAGGGCGTCGCGGTACGCGTCAGCGCCCACGTCGGGCGCGCCCACCGGCGCCATCACGCGCGCATCTACGGCACCGTGACGCCGGCCGTCAACGGCATGGAAGTCGGCATCATGCGCGTCATCGGCGGTCGCAACGTGCTCATCGCCGGCACCATCCTGCGCCACCGGAGCACCACCAGCTCGCGCTTCAGCCGCACGATCGCGGTCAAGCGCCACGCGCTCTATCGCGTGTTGGTGCGCGTCACCAACGGCGCTCAGACCTCGAACTACAGCGCGCCACTGTTCATCCGCTGATCTCCCGGATGATTGGCCGGCTGCAGGCCGGCCCCGCGGGGTCGCGTAGTGCGATCCCGCGGGCCGCGTTCGTGGGGCACGGAGGCCCCACGCCCACAGCCGTCTTGGGACTCCGACGCTCGCGCGGAGGATCTCAAATCCGCGCCAATCGCTAGGCGACGGCCGCCGCGGGCTCCTCGACGCGGCGCGGCAGCAGCGTCTCGCGGGCGATCACGAGTCGCTGGATCTGGGAGGTCCCCTCATACAGCTGCATGATCTTGGCGTCGCGGAAGAGCTTCTCGACGGGGTAGTCCTTGATGAAGCCGTAACCCCCGTAAACCTGGACCGCGTCGGTGGCGACCTTCATTGCGGTATCCGCCGCGAAGCGCTTGGCGTGCGAGGAGACCAGCGTGTTGCGTTCGCCGTTGTCGAGCATGCACGCCGACTTCCACGTCAGCAGGCGCGCCGCTTCGATCTCGGTCGCCATGTCGGCGATCATGAACTGGATCGCCTGGTGCATCGCGATCGGCACGCCGAATTGGTTGCGTTCCTTGGAGTACGCCGTCGCGAACTCGAACGCCGCGCGCGCGATCCCGGTCGCCATCGCCGCCACGCCGGGGCGGGTGCGGTCGAGCGTCATCATCGCGAGCTTGAAGCCCTTGTTTTCCTCGCCCAGCAGGTTCTCGGCGGGGACCTCGACGTCGTTGAAGCTAATCGTCGCAGTGTTGGAGGCGCGCTGGCCGAGCTTGTCCTCCTTCTTGTCGACCTGCACCCCCCACTCGCGCTCGACCACGAACGCCGAGATGCCGCGATGTCCGGCGTCTTTGTCGGTCTTCGCGTACACCGTGAAGTAGTCCGCGTGACCACCGTTGGTGATGAAGCACTTCGAGCCGTTCAGGACATACTTGTCGCCTTGCCGCACGGCGGAGGTACGCATACCTGAAACATCGGAGCCCGCGTCGGGCTCGGTCAGGCAGAAGGAGACCAGTTTCAGCTCCTCGGTGATCGCCCCGAGGTACTTCTTCTTGACCTCCTCCGAGCCGCCCAGCACGATCGGAGCTGTCGCTAGGCCGTTGCAGCCAAGCGAGGTCTGGATCCCGGAGCAGCCCCACGAGAGCTCCTCCTCGATCAGGCACCCGTCGAAGTAGCCGAGTCCCGGGCCGCCGTACTCCTCGGGGATGTGGGTGTTCATCAGCCCCACCTCCCACGCCTTCTGCAGGATCTCCTGGGGCCATTTGCCGTCCCTGTCGTACTCCCAGGCGACCGGGCGGATCTCCTTCTCCGCAAAGTCGTGGGCAAGCTCGCGCAGATTCTTCTGCTCGTCGGTGAGCGTGAAATCAACCATTTCTCTCGCAAATCTCCTCGGACTGGCGCGAAACGGCCTGACGCATGCCTCGTTGGTGGGTCGCGCCGCTCTGCGCAGAGATAGATTGACTGGTCAGTCAACCCTTGGCGTGCCGAAGGGTAGCGAAGCGCGTGGCTAACGACAAGCGGATGTCGGTACCGCGACAATCGCCCCGCCACCCACGGAGATGACATCTGTCGACTCACTAAGCCACAATTCCCAAATGCAGAATGACGTGGTCCTGCCTTTGGTCGTTTACGGAACGACCACGGTGTACGTGCTCGCGGGGGTCCTGTCGATGTTCAGCCGCCCCAATCTCTACGACCAGATCGGCCAGGGCGGCCTCTCCACGGTGAGCGAAGACCGGCTCTCCGGGGACCGGCAGCGCGCCCGCGCGCTCGAGTTGGCGACGGCCCGCGCGGAGCGCGAGCAGGATGCCCGCCAGATGCTCCAGGCCCGCAGCGACCGCCTGGTACGCCAGGGGCGGGCGCCGCTGGACGTCGATGCGGAGCTGACCAAGCTCGACCGGCTCGATGCCAACCGCTCGAGCCTCCGCGACGACACCCTCGTCGAAGAAGTGCGCCAGCTTACGATCGTCCGCAACGAGCGCCGCCTGCGCCAGGGACTCCAGCCATTGGATATCGACGTCGAGATCCAGCGGGCCCTGGCCGAGCTGGATCTACTCGGCGGCTCCGTATTCGGAGTGAAAGAGATGAGCGCTCCCTGACGCGCCCGCACGCCGGTGTAGTGGCCCGGTAGCCAAACATGGGTCCGGACCCAAACGTGGGACCCAGTAGCCAAACGTGGGCCCGGACCCAAACGTGGCCGGTTGCGCCACAAAAACGCGGCCGGGTGCGCCACAATCCTACGATGCACGCCGCCTTCCCGATCGTGATGTTCGGGGCTATAGCTTTGTTCGTCGTGTTGGGGGTGCTGTCGATGCTCACCCGCAACAACCTCTACGACCAGATCGGACAGGGCGGCCTGAGCTTTGGCGAAGATCAGGCCGGCGGTGTTCGGCGAGAGTCCAGCGGGCTTGGTGAGCCCGAGCTCACCGCGGGCCAATCCTCGATCGGGCGCGACGAGCGCGAGCAAGAAATCCGTCAGATGCTGCAGGCACGCAGCGACCGTCTCGTCAACCAGGGCCATGATCCGCTGGACATCGATGCCGAGCTAGCGCGGCTCGAGCCCCCCGTGGGTGGGCATTTGGACAGCGGCCTCACCCTCGAGGTCCGCCAGCTGGTCGTGGCACGTAACGAACGCCGCCGCCGCCAGGGCCAGCCCGCCCTCGACGTCGAGGCCGAGGTCGAGCGGACGCTCGCAGAGCTAGACCCCTGAGCTCCACTTTTTCGTCCTTTCGCGCTTCCTAGCGCAACCCTCGCGTGCGGCTCGGTATTCAAGCGATGTGCCTCCACCGCGCAGACGCTCCGCTGCCGGGTGTCCTCCTGCTCGCAGTCGCTCAGCTGTCGGACACCCCCCACCTCCCCGACGCTTCACCGCCGGACGGGCACCGTCTGGCCCTCGCATCGCGGCGGCAGCCGCCGTCGCGCGTAGCATCTTGACGATGCGCCGGGGATCGTCAGGCGGAGTGCTCGTGCGGGGCCTGCTGCTCGCCGCGCTGGCCTTCGCCCAGCTCACGTTGCCCACGTCCGCGGCGAGCGCGCGCAAGTCGGCCAGCCACCCGACCGTGACCGCGGCGTTGCAGAGCCTGCAGCGCACCGGCGCGCTCACCGCGACCGCCTACACGCAGTACACCTCCACCTACCAGCGGACCTTGAGCGCGCTCAAGAAGCTCAGTGGCACTCGCCGCGCCGAGCTGGGCAGCGTGCTCACGAACCTCCAGCAGATCGCTGCCGCCGGCGAGCTCGCTGCCTCGCGCCTGCCCGCGCTTTTCCTCACGCTGGAACGCAATCTCCAGTGGTGGACCACCGAACCGCTGCTCTCAGCGGATCAGCGCGTGAGCTTCGCTCCCAGCCACATCGTCTGGGAGTACTACCCCGGCCAGGGCATCGAGATCCAGTGGCTCGCGACCTTCGGCGAGGCCAACGGCTACTACCTGCAGGGGCACGAGAACACCCAGCTCCAGGAAGTCCTGAACGAAGTCATCCCGCTTGCCACCCAGCGCGCCGGGGGCATCGCGTGGGAGTACATGTTCCACTTCGACGGCGGCGCGCCGCCGTGGACGAGCGGGCTCTCTCAGGGCACCGCGCTGCAGGCGCTCTCGCGTGCGTACTCGCGCCTGAAGACACCTGCCTACCTGGCGGCGGCCAAACAGGCGCTCGGCATCTTCCAAACGCCTCCTCCGGCTGGGGTGCTCGTGCACACGGCCGCGGGGTCGCACTACTTGGAGTACACATACGCCCCCCAGGAGCGCATCCTCAACGGCTTCATCCAGGCCGACATCGGGCTCTACGACTACACCAAGCTGACCGGCGACCCGCTCGGACAGCAGCTCTTCGAGGCCGGCGACGCCGAGGCGCGCGTCGAGGTCCCCCACTACGACACCGGTGCCTGGTCGATGTACGACCAGCACTCCGAATCGAACCTCAACTACCACGAGCTGCTCACCGAATTCCTGCAGAACCTCTGCAAACGCACTGAAGAAGGCCCGCCGATCCCGACGCCCGCGCCGATCCCACCGGCGCCGGTCCCACCCGCGCCGGTCCCGGCGCCCACTCCCACACCGACGACCACCGGGTCGACCGGCGGCTCATCCACCGCGACCAGTACTTCCACCGGGCCGGGCGGCGGCACCGCCGCGACAGCGAGCCGCGCCGCGGCCGAGCAGCCGGTGACGGGCAGGACCGCCGCCGTGACCCCCACGCGGACTCCGATCGCGGGCGACGCGATCTACTGCACGACCGCGCAGCGCTTCACCACCGACCTGCACACGCCACCGGCGATCGCGCTGCTGACCCGCAAGCTGCCGGGCGGCGCGCGGGGGGGCGTGCAGCTGTCGCTGTCGAAGGTCGCGACCGTCAGCCTGAGCGTCAGCCGCGCGGGACACCTGGTGTGGACAAACAGCGCTCTCATCGAACGCGGCAAGCCGCGGCTGCTGTGGATCACGCCCACCAAGAGTGGCGTCTACACCGTGACGCTGCACGCGGTCGACCTTGCCGGCAACAGCTCGACCACGAGCGGCACGATCGCCGTGAGCGCCGCCCGGCACGGCTGAGAACGCGCCGTCGACGCACGCAGCAGGGACAGACGGGCAGCTATGCGGAGCCCGTCGGGCGACCGGGGCGGGCCACCGTACAATCGAGCTGTGCCGAGCGAAGCCCGCCACATGCGCGACGGCGCCGACGGGGGTCCGCGCTCGACGGGCCCGCGGATCACGCACGTCTGGAACGTCCTCGATCGCGACCGGAGACTGGCGGCGATCGCGGCGGTGCTGCTGTTCGCGACGATGTTCCTCCCCTGGTACCAGCAGAACGTGGTCGTCAGTGCCGCCAAGACCGATCAGCTGAAGAGCCCCAACCTGAGCGCCTTTGCAGTCTTCTCATTCATCGAGGCCGCCGTGCTGCTGGTCGCGGTGGCCGTGCTCTTCCTGCTGTACGAGCGCGCCGAAGGCCGCGCCTTCCACTTGCCGGGAAGCGATGGCGCGGTCGTGTTCGCCGCGGGCATCTGGACCGCGCTGCTGCTTGTCTTGAGGCTGTTCGACAAGCCGGGCATCACACGCCACGGGGTCGCCGCCAACGTCGGCGTCCAATGGGGGATCTTCTTCGCCCTCGCCGCCGCGGGACTGCTGACCTACGCCGGCTCGCGGATGCGCGCGGGGCGCCAGCCGCAACCGCCGTTGATCCGAGACGCGCCGCGAGCGCCGCGTGAGCGCCCGCATCGGCCATCCATGCCCCCCGAGGAGGACCCCACCGTCATCGCTCCCCGTAGCCCGCGCGGCGCCACGAGCGCGGCACCGTCTGCCACGCGCGAGCGCCCGGGAGACGCCGCACCACCGGTCGCGGTCGCTCGCGAGCACTCGGCGGCGGCAGCGAGCAGCAGCGACGCGGAGCCGAGCCCGGCGCCGGAACGTGCGCGCTACCCCCCCGCGCCGCCGGCCAAGCCGCGGCAACGAGCGGCGAGCACCGCCAGCGACGATCAGCTCTCCTTCGAGGATTCGCCACCGGCCGGGTAAGAGAGGTCCCCCGCCGGTGAAAGGTCCCAGCCGATATGAGGTCCAGCCGGTGAGAGATCTCCCAGCCGTGAGAGATCTCCCAGCCGGTGAGGCTTCGATGGAAAAGCGTGTGCCACCAAACCCCTAGTGGGCGCTGCCGGCGCCGCGCCCGACTTTGCATCCCATCTCCCCGAGGACTGGGTGCGCACCGGGCGGCGCGAGGACGCGCGCCGGATGGGATAACGCCACTTGGCGCTGCTGCTCGACACGACGGTCATCGTCGACGTCCTACGCGGAGAGCAGTCCACGATCGCGCGGCTTGACGGCGTCGGCGAACCGCCATTCGTCTCGGCCATCACGGTCGAGGAGATCGTGCGAGGCATGCGCCCTCACGAGCGCGACGCGACGGCGGCGCTGTTCGCGTGGGTGGTCATTGCCGAGGTCGGCGAGCGCGAGGCGCGGCTGGCCGGGAGCTGGCGCAATACCTTCGCTGCCCGCGGCAGAGCGCTCGCGCAGGCCGACGCGTTGATCGCTGCCTGCGCCCACCAGCGCGGAGCGACCCTCGCCACGGCCAACGTCAAGGACTTCCCCATGACCCGAGAGCTGCGCATCGAGCACTGGCCGTAGCCGACCCGAACGGCCCCCGTCGCACCCGTATCATTCCCTCCGACATGGTCCCCGATCCGACTCCGACCCCGGCGAGCGCCGCAGATGTGGCGGAGGGCCTGCGCGCGGCGGGCTATCTGCCAGGCGAGTCGACGGCGCTTGTCGCCTTCCTGGCGACGAAGCTCGGCAAGCCGGTGCTGGTGGAGGGCCCAGCGGGAGTCGGCAAGACGGAGCTGGCAAAGGCGCTGGCGCGCTACCTGGGACGGGAGCTGGTGCGGCTGCAGTGCTACGAGGGCCTCGACGAGGCGAAGGCGCTGTACGAGTGGAACTACCGCAAGCAGCTCCTGCGCATCCAGGCCCAGGGCGGCGAGACGGGCTGGAGCGAGGTCCAGGAGGACATCTTCGGCGAGGACTTCCTGCTGGCGCGCCCGCTGATGAGCGCGATCGCCTCCGAGCAGCCGGTCGTGCTGCTGATCGACGAGATCGACAAGACCGACCAGGAGTTCGAGGCGATGCTGCTGGAGGTGCTCTCCGACTTCCAGATCTCGATCCCCGAGCTGGGCCGAGTCGAGTCGCGCACGCACCCCGTGGTCCTGCTGACCTCGAACAACTCGCGCGAGCTGACCGAGGCACTAAAGCGCCGTTGCCTGTACCTGTGGCTGGATTACCCCGAGCTCGAGCACGAGCTCGAGATCGTGCGCCTGCACGCGCCGGAGCTACCGCAGACAGTCGCGCGCAGGCTGGTCGAGGTCGTGGGGATGGTGCGCGAGCTCGACCTCAAGAAGCCGCCGTCGATCGCGGAGTCGATCGACTGGGCGCGAGCGCTGTTGCTGCTGGGCGCGCAAGACATCGACGCCCAGACCTTCACCGAAACGCTGTCGGTGATCGTCAAGCACCGCACCGACATGGACGTAGTGGCCGAGCGCGTCGGGGTGAAGCTGCGACCGCAGGAGCTCGCGAGTCAGGCTGGCGAGGGCCGTGGTCCCGCCGTCTCGGCCTGAGCGGCCGGATACCGGCACCGGCGCCGAGCCGGGTGCGCCAGCGGGCATGGCAGTGCGCCTGCTGGAGCTCGGCGAGGAGCTGCGCCGCGAAGGTGTCCCCGTAGGCACCTCAGAGCTATTGGACGCGTTCGCGGTGCTGCGCGAGATCGAATGGACCTCCCAGCGGGACTTCCGCGAGGCGCTGGCGGCAACGCTGGCCAAGAGCCAGGACGACAGGCGCGTGTTCGAGCTGGTGTTCGAGCGCTTCTTCTTCAGGGCCGTGGAGCTGGCCGCGGTGACGGAGGGCCTCAGCGAAGGAGTGCCGGGGGACCACGGTGACCTCGACCTGGAAGAGCTGACCGAGGAGCAACTCGACGCGCTGCGCCGGGAGATCGCGGCGGCCCTCAAGGAGGGCTCGGAGGGCGCGATGCGCGACCTCGCGCGGATGGCGATCGCGGCGTTCGGACGCCGGCAGGAGGGCTCGGGGGTGGTCGGGGTCGACGTGCAGCGCATCCGCCGCGCCCTGGGGCTGCGCGCGGAGCCCCAGCCGGAGCTGCCGCCAGAGGACCCCCGCCGCGAGGGGCTGCCGCGCGATGCGTTGCGACGCTTCGAGGCGCTGCTGCGCCGAGAGCTCGAGCGCGCGCAGGTGCAGCGCACCGGCAGCCTGCCACCGGCACGGCCGCTGGGCGAGCTCGACCGGGCGCTGCCGGCGGGCCCATTGCAGGACCTCGCGGCGGTGCACCGGGTCGTTGCGCAGCTGCGCCGCCGGCTGGCCACCCGGGGCCACCAGACGCGTGGACACCGCCACCATGCGCATGTGGACGTGCGGCGCACGATGCGCGCTTCGCTGCAGACCGGCGGTGTGCCGGTGGTCTTGAAGTACCGCCCGCGCCGCCCGCGCCGGCCGGAGATCTATGTGCTGTGCGACGTCTCGACCAGCGTGACTTCGGCGTCGGTGTTCTTCCTCTCGGTGCTGCACGCCCTGCACGACTCGTTCCGCAAGATGCGCTCGTTCGTGTTCATCGAGCGGATCAGCGAGGTGACCGACATCTTCGAACGCGAGCGCGACTTCAAGGCGGTCAACGAGCGGATCTCGAGCGACGCCGGCGTCGCTGACATCTCCGGCTACACCGACTACGGGCGCGTGTGGTCGGAGCTGCTGGAGCAGATCGGCGACGAACTGCATCCGCGCGCGACCGTGATCGTGCTCGGCGACGCCCGCACCAACGGCCGCGACCCCCGCGCGGACCTGTTCGCGCAGATCGCGTCGCGCGCCGGGCGAACCTTCTGGCTGAACCCCGAGCCGCGCCTGTACTGGAACTACGGGGACTCCGTGATTGCGGCCTACGAACGTCACTGCACTACGTTTGAGTGCTGGACGACGGTGCAGCTGGAGGACTTCGTCCGCGCCCTGACCCGACCCGAGCTAGCATTGCCTGCACAGAGCTAAAGATCATGCAGGGGGGCTGGCGGGCAGGCCGGCTGAGATGGCGCACGGGAAGCGATTCCCCCGGCGCCGACCCTTCGAACCTGTGGGGTAATGCCCGCGGAGGGAGCGGCGTACGTGGCGATAGGACTCAGGAGCAGAGGACCGGGGGCCGGTCGGCAGACGCCTGCGAGCGAGGGGTCCGGGAGCCCCACGACCGCGGCGTCAGACGGTACGCGACACACCGCGATCGATCGCGCGACGTCAGCAGATGCCGTGAGCGTGAGCTGTGTGAGCCGCACCTATCCCGACCTCCGCGGCGGACGGGAGAGACACGGCGCGGTGCAGGCGCTCGCAGACGTGTCGCTGCAGCGCAATCCATGGCGAGCTGCTGGCGGTCGTGGGTCCGAGCGGCTGCGGCAAGACGACGCTGCTGGAGCTGATCTGCGGCCTGCAGACGCCGGATGGGGGCAGCGTGCGCAGCGCGCCGGCAGTACTGATGCCCCAGCGCGACCTGCTGCTGCCGTGGCTGAGCGCCGTCGACAACGCCGCGCTGGCGCTGCGGATCGCGCGCGGGCCGCGGGCACAGACGCGCGCGCGCGCCAGCGCGCTGTTTGCCGAGCTGGGACTCGCCGGCTTCGAGGATGCCCGACCGGACGAGCTCTCCGGCGGGATGCGCCAGCGAGTGGCGTTCCTGCGAACGCTGCTCTCGGACAAGCCGGTCTTGTGCCTGGACGAGCCCTTCGGCGCGCTTGACGCGATCACCCGGGCGGAGATGCAGTGCTGGCTGGCGCGAGCGCTGGAGCGCCAGCCACGCACCGTGGTGCTCGTCACGCACGATGTCGAGGAGGCGGTGCTGCTGGCCGACCGGGTCGTGGTGATGTGCGCGCGCCCGGGACGGGTGGTCGCGGAGCTCGAGGTCGGGCTGCGTCGCCCGCGAGCCCGGACAGATCCTGCGGTAGTGGCGCTGCGCGAGCGGGCGCTGATCGCACTGGGATTGGGCGTCCCGCGGCCAAGCCAGCCTGACGACGCACAGGACCGCTCCCCCGGTGAGCTGGACAGACCCGTGCACGACCGGCACGCGACGGCCCCGTGAGACGCCGCGTCGCAAACGCGCTGCCGGCGCTGATGCTGGTCGTAGCGCTACTCGGTATCTGGGAGCTGTACGTGGACCTGGGAGGCGTGGAACCGCTGCTGCTCCCGGCCCCGCACGAACTTGCGAGCGCACTGTGGGAGAACACCGACCTCGTGTGGTCGAACTTCAAGATCACCGCCAAGGAGGTCCTGCTCGGACTGGGGCTGGCGCTGCTGAGCGGGTTCGCGGTGGCAGTGGCGATCCACCTGTGGCGACCGTTTCGCCGGGCCGTGTATCCCTTGGCGGTCGGCTCGCAGGCGGTGCCGATCGCGGTGATCGCGCCGCTATTGGTGTTCTGGTGGGGCTTCGGGATCTTTCCGAAGCTGGTCGTGATCGCGTTGATCTGCTTCTTCCCGGTAGTCGTGACGACAGTGGACGGGCTGGCGGCGGTGGACCCGGACCAGCTCAAGCTGCTGCGCACGCTCGACGCCTCGCGCTGGCAGGCCTTTCGCTTCGCCGAGCTGCCGGCGGCGCTGCCGGCGGCGCTCAGCGGCGCGCGGATCGCGGTCGCGGTCGGTGTGATCGCGGCCTTCATCGCCGAGACCCAGACCGCGACCGTCGGACCGTACGGCGGGCTGGGGCGCGAGATCGTCACCGACGAGAACTGTCTTGCAGAACTCGCGCGCGTGGGCCGCAGCCGCGGTGCTGTGCCTGTTCGCGATTGCCTGCTTTTACACCCTGGCGCTCGCCGAGCGCAGGCTGGCCCCCTGGAGCCACCCGACCGAGAGGAGCTCGACCTTGACCATGCTGCCGCCCTCGCGCCATGTCGCGCTGCGATCCCGCTACCGCGCGTCCCGACCGTCGAACCGCGTGCAGCGCGCCCCGCGGCGCCCAGTGGCACTGCTCGCGGGCGCAGCGCTGGCGTGCGCGCTGGCGCTGGCGGCATGCGGAGCCAAGCAGGACGTGACGACGCGCGCCGGGACCAAGCCCTTCACGGTGATGCTGGACTTCTTCCCCAACGCCGACCACGCCGCGCTCTACGCGGCGATCGCACATGGCGACTTCCGCGCGGTCGGCCTGGACGTGCAGCCGCAGATCCCCGGCCGAAACCGCGGAACCGCTCAAGCTGCTCGCGGCCGGGCAAGGTCGACATGGCGATCTCCTATGAGCCCGAGCTGCTGCTGGCGCGCGATCAGGGCCTGAAGCTGGTGTCGATCGGGGCGCTGGTGCAGCGCCCGCTGACGTCGATCATCGCGCTGCCAGGCCAGCACGTGAGCAACGTCAAAGACCTGGCGGGCAAGCGCGTGGGCACCGCGGGCATCCCCTACCAGGCGGCGGAGCTGCGCACGGCGCTGCAGAGCGCGGGCGTGAGTCCGGCGAAGGTGCAGGAAGTGAACGTAGGCTTCAACCTCGTGCCGGCGATGCTCTCCGGCAAGGTGGCGGCGACGCTCGGCGGCTTCTGGAACTACGAGGCGATACAGCTGCAGCTCCTGCACAAGCACCCCGTGGTGATCCCGGTGAACGAAGCGGGCGTGCCGAACTACGACGAGCTGGTGCTGGTCGTGCGCGCAGGCGAGGCGCACACCGACGGTCAGGACCTGCGCGCGTTCCTGCAGGCGCTGACGCGCGGCGAGCACGAGGTGCGCAGCGACCCGGCGGCGGCGGCGAAGCTGGTGCAGGCGGCGAACCCGAGCCTCGAACCGAAGCTACAGCTCGAGTCGATCGAACGGACGCTGCCGGCGGCGCCAGCCGGCCGAAGCGGGCAAGCCTACGGCTACCAGGACCCGTCACAGTGGGTCGACGTTCGGGCGCTGGATGTACGAACACGGCCTGCTCGCAGCACGACCCCGACGCCACGGGCCTACCGCCGTTCACGAACGAGTTCCTACCGGGTCAGGGGATCTGAGCCAGGGCCGACCGAGTCGGGGCCTACCGGGTCAGGGAGTCTGAGCCAGGGCCGACCGAGTCGGGGCCTACCGGGTCAGGGAGTCTGAGCCAGGGCCGACGGGCTGGGATCTGAGCCAGGGCCGACCGGCGCGGCATTCAGCATTGGCGAACCTCAGCCAGCGCTGCCCGGCGACCCAACCCGCTGCACCATCGTCAGCGCCAGCTCGAGGCCGAGGCGATCGTCCTCCAAGGGTCGGCCGATCAGTTCCTCTGCGCGCTGCACACGGTTGCGGACGGTGTTCTTGTGGGTGCGCAGGCGTTCGGCCGCGCGACTGGCGTTGCCTCCCTCCCGCAGCCACACCAGCACGGTCTCGCGCAGCCGCCTCGTATTGCGACTCTCGCTGGCCAGCGCACCTAGCTTGCGCTCGACGAAATCCGCCAGCAGCTCGGGATCCTCACTCATGACGCACAGCGTCTCGACCTCGTCGAAGCGGACGACTCCTCCACGACCGGCTTGCGAGAGCTCCGCGAAGCGGCGCGCGCGCAGCGCCTGGCGATGGCCCCCGCGGAAGCCCTCCAGGCCGCTACCGGGAAGGCTCAGCGCGAGACCCTGCCCCTCGCGCAGTTGCTCGGCCACCGTCCGCGCCAGCCCGTCCAGCGCCAACAGGCGATCTGTCGCAAACCACGCCCACATGCACGTCGGGCCAGCCGGGACGATCAAGGTCCGCTCGATCCCCACCTCGCCCGCGATCGCTTCGGCGGTCAGCTCCAGGCCGTTGATTGGAGGCCTAGGCGACTCCCTCAGGGCAGGCGGAGAGGGCTCCCAGAGGATGCCCGCCACCAGCTCGCGCTCCAGCGAGTAGCCGATACTGCGCGTCGCTCGCTCGGGCGCCTCGCCCTCCAGCACCCTGCGCACCGCCTCGGCTCGCTGCACCGTCAGACGACCCGACCAGCGCTCCCGCTCGCGCTCCCACATCCGCACCTGCTCCTCGACTACCGCGTCGACGTACGCGAACATCCGCTCGGAGGAGCGCTCGATCACTTCGAGCAACAGACCGTGATCGTCGACCTCCCGCGCCAGATACTCCATCCACCACGACCACGCGATGTTCTGCCCAACACGGTAAGCCTCGATCAGAGTCGCCGTGTCGATCCCGTGGTGCTGCACGGAGATCGCGAAGCTCAACGCCTCCTTAGGCGCCACGAGAACATCGCGCGACTCGCTCGCGACCACCTGTCCGAAGAACTGCCGCAGGTTGGTATCGATCGTGCGACACAGTTCATCTTCCAGCTCCGCGGTCTCGCCGAACGCGGGCCAGCTCTCCAGCAGCCTCGTTCTGATTCTCTCCGTCAGGGCGTCGATCGAGGGGATCGAGCGCGCCGCCGCGGCAAGCGCCTCACGAGCGCCGCGACTCACCTCTCGCGCAGGCTTGCCAGGCGGTGGCCGCAGGGCATTCACCTCCCGCTGCAGGGAGTCGAGATCCGGCTGCAGAGCATTCATCCCTTGATCACCAATCTCTTGCGGGCGGCACGGCCGCTCGCTCGAAGTCCCGCCGCCCATAGAAGTACTACAAGCCGTCCTTTTGTCCAACTTAAGCCGTCCATCCGTCCACAAACGCCAGCCCCTTCGAAGCAGCGGCTGGCAGCACGGCCCTATCCGTGCAGACGGTCCCCTGGCACGCATACCCGTTCGCGTACTTGCTCAAACTCTTCGTAATATCTCTTGCATCGCGAATGGATCGTCGGTCGTGGCGCCCCGCCTCCCGCCCGGCGCCCCACACTGGACGCGAGGAGTGAAAATGGACCTGCGCGAGCTTCGCTACTTCATGGTGCTCGCCGAAGAGCAGCACTTCGGCCGCGCCGCCGAACGGCTCTACATCGCGCAGTCGGGTCTCAGCAAGGCGATTCAGCGAGCCGAGGCCGAATTGGGCGTGGCGCTCTTCGCCCGCACCCGCCGGCACGTCGAGCTGACCGCTGCCGGCATCGCGCTGCTAGCGCGCGCGCCTGCCGTGCTGGACACCTTCGATGCCGTGCAGGCGACCGCCGACGCCGCTCGCTTCGGGATGGTCGGGACGCTCTCGCTCGCGACCTCACCGGTCGGGCGCTACCACGTCGCGCCCCTGATCCTTGAGCGCTTCACGAGCACCTGCCCCGACGTTCGTCTGATCCGCCGCGAGCAGCTCGCCGGGGGAGCAGTAGAGGATCTACTCGCCGGCGTCCTCGACATCGGAGTGATCTTCTGCGCGCCGATCCACGCGGATCTACACTACGAGCCGTTGACAGACGTCGAGCTGCGGGTGCTTCTCTCCAGCTCCCACCGGCTGGCGGCACGTCGCAGGATCGCGCTCGCCGAGTTGCGCGCCGAGCGCTTCTTGATCCAAGCCGAGATCCTCGCCTCCGAGTCGACCGCTCGAATCGAGCCACTCTTCACGGCCGCGGGCTTTGTTCCGACCTACGAACGGGACACCGCCGGCTACGACGAGGATCTTCACCGCGTCCGCCGCGGCGATGGAGTCACGCTGAGTGCCCGCGGCTTCCTCGACAATCCCCCGGCCGGGATCGTCGCCGTTGGTCTGGACCCACCCGCGCTACTGCCGCTGGAGATCGTCCGTCGCAGCGGTGAGCCCTCCGCGATCCTTGCGCGTTTCATCGAGCTGGCCCATCGGACCGCAGCCGAGCAGGCGTGGCCCCTGACCGGACCGTAGCGACCTACAGGTCCAGTTTCCCGACCTCGCGGACAACCTCGGCGAAGCGTGCCAGCGCGGGCGAGGGGGACTCGGCACGGCGTACGAGCTCAAAGCGCAGGCGCACCGGCGGATCGAGCTCGAGCAGGGTCGTACCGGAGGGCGCCCCCTCGACGAAGAAGCGTGATGTCAGCAGCGCCCCACACCCCTCGCGTACCGCGGCCAGGCGCTCGTCATGATCGATCTCCCGAGGGGCATAGCGCGGCGCGAATCCGGCTGCGGCAAACAGCTCGGCGTAGCGCAGGCGCAACGCCGGGGCGGCAGCGATGCTGGGCAGCAGGAACGGTTCCTCGCGCAGCTCGGCCAGACCAACCGATGAGCGCCGTGCCAGCGGGTGACTCACACGGAGCAGCACCACCAGCTCCGCGTCCCGAATCGGCTCGTAGACGAGCTGACTGTCGTGCGCGGGGCAGAATGCCAGGGCTGCATCGATCCGCCTGGCCAGGAGCTCCTCGACGAGGGGACCACTGAGCTCCTCACGCCGCGAGACCCGCACCGCGGGGCAGACAGCCGCGAAGCGCTCGAAGATCGCCGGCCCCAGCCGATGGCGCAGCTGCGGGCTAGCGCCGACGCTCAACGCGCCCACCAGCTCGCGGCTCCCGGCCTCGCGCGCCGTGGCGAGCGCCTCGTCGAGGCTCGCCAGCGCGTCACGGGCCCGCCCCACAAGCGCCTGGCCGGCATCGGTCAACCGCACCCCGTGGGTGTCGCGCACGAACAGCTCCACCCCCAGGTCCGACTCGACCCTGCGCACCGCCCGGCTCAACCCCGGCGCGGCGATCGACAGACGTTGCGCGGCCCGGCCAAAGTGCAGCTCTTCGGCTACCGCCAGAAAATACCGCAGCTCGCGAGCCTCCACCACCATCGATCCCGTCTAACTATTCCGATCATGGGTGCAATACCTATAATCGGAAAATGACTAAAGAACATTGCCGATTTACCAACAGGCACTTCTGATTCTAAGCACGATCAGATATACACACAAGTCAAATTCCGCAGCGCGCGTACTGAGAACCTGCGTGTGCGGATCTCGGATGAACAGCACCGTGCACACGGATGCTTCGCGCAAATGCCTAGGACCACGCGCAAGTCCCGCTCCCAGCCAGAGCTCGCTGTCCCGCTTGAGTGGGGAGCCCCCTCCGACCCTCGTGCAGCGGTCGACGCCGGCACATCTGCGGATCCCGAGCAGCCAGCGGAGCCGCCCCCGATTCCCACGGTGGCCACCAAGCTGCGGGTCCCTCCGGTGCCACGACACCTGCTCCTGCGCAAACGACTGCTCGACGCCTTGGATCGAGGCATCGGAGAGCGCGTAGTGCTGCTCTCGGCACCTGCGGGAGCAGGCAAGACCGTGCTGCTCGCGTCGTGGATCCAGACGCGCCAGCTGCCGGGTCCACCGTGCTGGCTATCGCTCGACGCCGACGACAACGACGCCTCGCGGCTGATCGCCGACCTGTTGAGCGCGCTGCGCGGTTCGGGCGTGACAGCGCCCGGCGATGCGCTGGAGCGGCTAACGCCGCCGTTGGGCGCCCGCACGGAGCGCTTCATGCCGCTACTTGTCAACGCGCTGGCCGAGCTGCGCACCCCGGTGGTCGTGGTACTCGACGAGATCCACGAGCTGACCAGCCCACAGGCGACCGCGACGATCGACTTCCTCGTGCGCCACGCTCCTGAGCAGTGCCGACTGGTGCTCGCGGGCCGCGCCGACCCGCCCCTGCCAATCGAGCGGCTACGCGTCGGGGAGGAGCTCACCGAGCTGCGGATCGCGGACCTCGCGTTCGACCGCGCAGAGACCGCCGAGCTCTGTCGCCAGCTCAAGCTTCCCCTCTCTGACCCCGACATCGACTCGCTGTGGGCGCGTACCGAGGGCTGGGCCGCAGCGCTGCGACTGGCGGCGCTCTCGCTGCACGGGCACCCAGAGCCCGCACGCTTCCTCGCCGAGCTTTCCGGCACCGACCGCGCGGTCGCCGACTATCTGGTCTCAGAGGTGCTCGCGCACCTCTCCGAGGACCGACGCGAGTTCATGCTGCGCACTTGCCTCGTCGATGCCGTCAGCCCCGAACTGGCCGATGCCCTCACCGGCCTGGATGGCAGCGCACCGACACTCGCCGCGCTTGAGCACTCCGGCGCTCCCATGCACCTCGACACCGGCGCGGAAGGCCATCATCCGCATTGGTACCACTACCACCCTCTCTTCAGGGAGCTGCTGCGCGCGCACGTCCACTACGCCCACTCCGAGGAGGTCCCGTTCCTGCACCGCCGCGCGGCGCGCTGGTACGCAGAGCAAGGACATACGATGCCCGCGATCCGCCACGCGCTCACCGGCAAGGACTGGGAGCAGGCCGGCAACCTGGTCGCGGATCACTGGCTCGAGCTATTCCTCGCTGGGCGCTCGGCCGCGATGCGCGGCCCGATGGCGCAACTACCCACCGATGTCCTCGCGGCCGACCCACGACTGGCCGCCGCGTTCGCCGGCAGCCGCCTGCAGGACGGCGATCTGGAGAGCGCGGAGCACCACCTGGCGATCGCACGTCACGCCCGCAGCGACGCCCCCGCGCAGGCGCGCGAACAGCTCGGCCTGATCCTCACCACGGTGGCGTTGCACCACGCACGGCTGCGTGTGCGCAGCGGCGATGCCGAGCGCTTCGCCCGCAAGCTCACCGGCATCGCGGGCGCCGGTGCCCATCGCAACTGGACCTCGCTGCGCAGCTTCGCACTTGCCAACCTGGGGGCCGCGTGCCTGTGGTCGGGGGACCCCGAGACCGCAGCGACGCACCTGCAGGAGGCGCTCGCGCTCGCCACCGAGCACCACCACGAGCAGATCACGCTCGACTGCCTGGCGCAGCTGGCAGTTGTGCACCTGCTACGTGGCGAGCTCACGTGTGCGGACGAGCTGAGCACGCACGCCGTGGAGCTGGCCGAGCAGCGCGGCTGGTCCGAGGGTCCCGCGGCAGCTAGCGCTTACCTCAGCGCCGCCGCCGTCGCCTACCACCACGGCGAGTTCGAGCGAGCCGAGGGGCTCCTGAGCCACGCCGCCGCCGCCGCTGAGACCGCGGAAGCGCCGGTGCGGCTCGCCACCGCGCTCCTGCAGGCGCTCACGCTAGCCGCCGCCGGACCCCGCTCCGCCGCTCGCGGCGTGCTCAAGCTGCGCGCCTTGCGCGCCGCGGAGGCGCATGAGGAACCCATGCCGGACTTCTTGAAGCTCGCGTTCGCGGACGCCGAACTGCGGGTGCTGCTGACTGCCGGGGAGAGCAAGCAGGCTCGTACCGCGCTCACGCGATCCAGCGCGCAACTGCCAGCATGCCCCGAGCTGCTCCTCCGCAGGGCCGCCATCGAGCTGCACGCCGGCGAGCCCGGGCGCGCGGCCGAGGCGCTTGCCCCGCTCCTCGACGGGCAGCCCCCGATCGCACTCCACCCGGCCACGCGGCTCGAAGCCTGGCTGCTGCAGGCGCTCGTGGAGCATCGTGCGGGCAACCCGCGCGCTGCCACGCAGACACTGGACCACGCGCTCGCCCTGGCTGAGCCGGAGCCCTTCCGCGACGCCTTTCTCTTGAACGGCCCCGGGGTGGGCGAACTGCTGGAGCTCCAAGCGCAGGCAGGCACCGCGCATCCCGCACTGCTGGAGGTACTGCTCGAGGGCGCCTGCCAGCACCGCCCTGCCGCGGTCGCCGAGCCACTCACCGAGCGCGAGCAGCGGATTCTGCGTTACCTGCCCACCATGCTCTCCAATGCCGAGATCGGTGCCGAGGTCTTCGTCTCGCTCAACACCGTCAAGACCCACCTGCGCAGCATCTACCGCAAGCTCGAAGCCAACGGCCGCGCGGACGCTGTCGAGCGGGCGCGCGTGCTCGGGCTGCTGCCTTCGGGAATCAAGCGCCCGCGCATCGCGCGACGGGCCTGACTGCTACCCATCCGGCGGCTCGTGCTACCCATCCGGCGGCTCGGATAGGCGCCGCACCTCGATCAACTCCAGGCCGAGCGCCTGGATGCGATCGAGCAGCCCATGCAGCGCAGCCTGGTCGAGTACGGGTCCACGGAGCACGGTGTCGGCCGACCGCTCGGAGGCCTCCATGCCCTCGAAGACGGAGAGCAGCTGCGCGCTGACCCGTCCCTTGATGTGAATCTCATAGCCCGCGGAGCTCACGAGCTTCAGCCCTCCGCACACGCTCTCTAGTCCTCGGCAAAGACCTCGCGCAAGCGAGCCTCCTGCTCACCGGAGAGGTTCGTCTCCAGCAGCTCGGGCTCATGGCCTGCGAAGGCGTCCCCCACCTTGTCAAGGACGGCATCCGAGGTCATCGCGAACAACGCGGAGGTTCCCGGAGTCACCTGCGCACGGACACGCTTGATGAAGTCGTCGTCGATCCCGACGTCGGTCATCGCCCCGCCGAGCGCGCCCGCCGCGGCGCCGATCGCCATCCCGAACAGCGGCACAAAGAAAATCAAGCCGAACAGCAGTCCCCAGAACGCGCCACCGAGCGCACCCGCGCCGGCGAGGTTGTGAAGCTGGCGGGTACGCGGCTTCTTCTTATCAGCCGGCCACTCGACCACGGCCGCGTCGTGAACTTTGATGAGCTCTTCGCTCTGCAGCCGCTCAAGCGTCCGAACCGCCTCGTCCGCCCCGCCCGCGTCGGGGAACTTCCAAACGGTGAGAGTCGCCATCGTCACAACCTCCTTGGACTAATCGTCGTTGCCGGCAACCGAGTCTTGCATCACAGCCGAAGCCAGCTGGAGCCCAGTCTCGGCGGTGAGCGCCGGCCCATACCACCGGCATCGCTCGATCTTGAAAGCCACGCTAAGCCCAAGGAGGATGAGCGGTCGTCACCCAGCAGGGATGGGATCGACCGCGACCCACAACGACGCGCGCGCAGGGACCGATCGGACCGATCCATTCACCCCAGCGGAGTGAGGAGCGCTCACCTGCCACACCGTTAGCGTGATCGACACGATGCGGTCCCACGGGAGGATGGGCTCCAGACGGCTGGCACCGGCGACGCTGATCGTATGTCCGCCGACCGTCCCGCTTGCGCTTGCGAGCCGCGGCGAAGCTGCTCAGCTGGGCAGCTTCGTGAACGAGCTCACCAGCCTGCCCCTCCCCGCCGCCAGGTCGCAGCCGATCGCAGCCACGACAGCTCGCCGCAAGCTACAAACAGGCCCTCGCGCACGTGCTGAGGGTGACCAGTCAACGACCTAGGAGGATCTCAGTGAGCGCCACACCACCAACCACGGCCCAGCAGTACCAGCCACCACGTGAAGCTCCGTCCTCACCCGGCTGGGCGGTATTCGTCGCCGCTTACCTCGTGATCGCCGGCGTGCTCAACATCGTCTGGGGAATCGTGGCGCTCGACAACAAGTCCTATTTCGTCAGCGGTGGACTGCTGTGGTCTGAACTAAACACGTGGGGATGGGTCGCGATCATCGTCGGAGCCGTCCAGATCATCGGCTCGATGCTGGTGGGCGCGCGGCGAGCCGGAGGCGCCGTGATTGCCGGCTTCCTGGCCTTCTTCGGGATCATGCTGAACTTCCTGTCGATCGGCGCCTATCCCGTGTGGTCGGTGATTCTGCTGGTGATCGACGCCCTCATCATCTGGGCCGTCACCGTCCACAGCGACGCGTTCGTCGGCGGGTAAGAGCCAGAGCCGCTCGCCCAGGCCAGAGGCCGAGCAGATGTGGCTCAGCCGAGCAGATGTGGCTCAGCCGAGCGTCTGCTCGGCCTCTGAGGCCGCCAGCAGACCGATCTCGACCAGATCGCGGGGATGCACCCAGGTATCGATGATCGGGAAGCCCCCGGCCGCGATGATCGCCTCGCGCAACGGAATCGCCCAGCGATGCTCGAGCAGCGCGATCGCCACTGCCGTGTCCGGGGGAATCTCCGCGAGCACGTCCACCAGGTCCTCCTCGGCGAGGCCGGTCTCCGCAGACCACAGCGCGGCGGCACCCTCAGCGTCTCCACCGCCGGCAGCAGCGCCAAGGCCGATCAGTGCCCCGGCAACAGCGCCGAGCTCCTGCGCCTCCTGCGCGGAGAGGTCGCTGATCTGACGAGTCTGCAGTTCACCGTCGGCGTCCTTATAGACCAGCAGGATGTCGATCACGCGTACGACGTCATGCTCCCTGAGACCCTGCAGGTGGGCGAGCACCTCACCGTGGAAGTCGGGTTGCTCGAAGCCAACGACCAGAAGCTGTACGGGGCCAATCATCCGCTCACCCTCCTGCTGTCAGGATCTTCTGCTTCTCATGTTCGAACTCGGCGGGCGTGAGGACACCGCTGTCGCGCAATTCGCCAAGCTGCTTGAGCTGCTCAATCATGCCACCGGCCGGGGCAGCGGCCGCCGGGGCAGCAGGAGCCGGAGCGGCAGGAGCCGGCCGTTCACCTTCAGGGTTTTCGATGTGCTGCTCCTGGGAGCTCTCCCGCGCGGCACGGTTGGCACCCGCTTTGCCGGCCATGTAGCCGACGCCTCCGACCATCGCGCCTCTCAAGATGGGCCTCCGTCTGCCGAACATCTCAGGCCTCCTGTTCCTATTGGGCGAGACGTTGATAAAGGATCACGTCATCGATGCAGGGATCATAGACTGTGCGGGAAGCGGCCCCAAGCTCGCGCAGATCAGCATCGCCGGCTCGCGGGTGAGCCTTCATCACCCCCGCCGGATGATCTCGCCCGCCCCTTGGTCGGTAAGCCCTGGCACGCTGAATGATTGACTGCGTGGCAGCGCACGCGGCAGTACCGCACACGAGCCCGATCCCGGAGGAGCCCCGATGAGCACACCCGCCACGCCCAGCACGACGCCGCTACGGGCACGACCCGCGTGGGCTGCCCTTGCCAAGCACTACGAGGCGATCCGCGGGCGTCACCTGCGCGAACTGTTCGCCGCGGACCCTGCGCGCGGGGAGCGGCTAGCGGCCGAGGGAGCGGGCCTGTACCTCGACTACTCCAAGAACCGCGTCCTCGACGAGACGCTCGAGCTGCTCCTGGAACTGGCCGGACAGTCGGGGCTGGCGGGATGCATCGAGGCCATGTTCGCCGGCGAACGGATCAACGTCTCGGAGAACCGCTCGGTGCTCCATGTCGCGCTGCGCATGCCAAAGGGCACTTCGCTGGTCGTGGACGGCGTCGACGTCGTCGCACAGGTGCACGCCGTGCTCGAACGGATGGCAAGCTTCGCCGAGCGGGTGCGCGCGGGCGAGTGGCGAGGGCATACCGGCAGACCAATCCGCAACGTGGTCAACATCGGCATCGGCGGGTCCGATCTCGGTCCGGTGATGGCCTACGAGGCGCTGCGTCATCACACTCGCCGCGATATGACGTTCCGGTTCGTCTCCAACGTCGACGCGACGGACTTCGTGGAGGCGACCCGCGACCTCGACCCCGAGGAGACCCTGTTCGTCGTCTCCTCGAAGACCTTCACGACGCTTGAGACGATGACCAACGCGCGCTCGGCGCGCGAGTGGTCACTGGCGAAGCTGGGCGAGGAGGCCTCCATCGCCAAGCACTTCGTGGCCGTCTCGACCAACACCGCGGAGGTCACGAAGTTCGGGATCGACACCGCCAACATGTTCGGCTTCTGGGATTGGGTAGGGGGTCGCTACTCGATGGACTCCGCGATCGGCCTCTCGACGATGCTCGCCATCGGACCGGCGGGCTTCGAAGAGCTGCTGGCGGGCTTTCACGCCATGGACGAGCACTTCCGCAGCGCCCCCTTCGAGCACAACCTGCCGGTGCTGATGGGCCTACTCGCGGTCTGGTACAGCGACTTCTTCGGCGCGCAGACCTACGGCGTGATGCCCTACAGCCAGTACCTCAAGCGCTTCCCGGCTTACCTGCAGCAGCTTACGATGGAGTCCAACGGCAAGCACGTGACGCTCGACGGCGTCGAGGTCGACTACCAGACGGGCGCGGTCTACTGGGGCGAGCCGGGCACCAACGGCCAGCACAGCTTCTATCAGCTCATCCACCAGGGCACGAAGCTGATCCCGGTGGACCTGATCGGCTTCGCCCAGGCCCCGAACCCACTCGGAGACCACCATGACATCCTGATGTCCAACGTCTTTGCGCAGGCCGAGGCGCTCGCCTTCGGCAAGACCGCGGAGGAGGTGCGCGCCGAGGGCGCCGCCGCCGCGCTCGTCCCCCATCGGGTCATGGAGGGCAATCGCCCCACCAACGTGATCCTGGCCGAGCGGTTGACTCCGCACGCTCTGGGCACACTCATCGCCCTCTATGAGCACAACGTGTTCACCCAGGGCGCGATCTGGGGGATCGACTCCTTCGATCAGTGGGGTGTGGAGCTCGGCAAGGCGCTCGCCAAGCGGATCATCCCCGAGCTCCGGCGCGATACCGAAGCGGAGCTCGCACACGACAGCTCCACCAACGCGCTGATCCGGCGCTACCGGGCCACGCGCTGAGCGCTAGGAGTCATCAGGGGCGTAGCCTCCTAGCCCGAGGAGCCGCGCCTCGCCCTACCCAAGGGAGCCCGTACCTGGCCTCCTAACCCGGCACCGGCCGCACCCCGCACTCACCCGCGAGGAGTGATGCCGAATCATCCAGGCGCCCGCGATCATCGTAGAGACCATGGCGGCCGCGGGCACTGGCAAGAACCCAGCAGCACCCGTGCGCGGGCGCCGACGCGCGGGCAATGGCGGGGCGCGAGTCCCGCACCTCTCGCCGCGGGAGCGCAGCGCGCGTGGCAAAGCCGCACGCGTGGAGGCACCCCGCTCGCGCCACGCCGAGTGGGAGCCATGGGTCGAGCGGCCCGATCCGCTCATGCTGCTGGAGGAGCAGGCCACCTCGCGCGTACCGGAGCTCGTTCCGATCCGTTACGGGCGCATGATGGCCTCCGCGTTTGCGTTCTTCCGGGGAGCCGCGTACGTGATGGCTTCGGACCTCTCCTCGACACCGCGGTCAGGTATCCAGACGCAGCTCTGCGGTGACGCTCACCTCTCCAACTTCGGCGGCTTCGCCTCGCCCGAGCGTGACTTGGTATTCGACGTCAATGACTTCGACGAGACGCTGCCCGGCCCCTGGGAGTGGGACCTCAAGCGTCTTGCGGCCAGCATCGCTGTCGCCGGGCGCGAGCGCGGGTTCACGGCCAAGGAGCGCCACGAGACGGTGCGCGCCGCGACCCGCGAGTACCGCGAAGCGATGCACGGATTCGCGGGCATGAGCAACCTCGACATCTGGTACGCCCGCCTCGACCGCGCCGAGCTGCTGGCACGCTTTGAAGCGCAAGCCAGCGCGCAGCAGCTCAAGACATTCCGCAAGACAACGGCAAAGGCCAAGACCAAGGACAGCACGCGCGCCTTCGCGCGCCTTGCGCACGAGGTCGACGGAACGCCTCAGCTCATCAGCGATCCACCGCTGCTCGTCCGCATCGAGGATCTGCTCCCGGAGGCACAGGCGCATGAATTCGAAGCCTCGATGCATGATCTGCTGCGTTCCTATCGCGCGAGCCTGCAGGGCGACCGCCGTCGTCTGCTCGAGCGCTACCGCTACATCGACCTCGCGCGCAAAGTCGTCGGTGTCGGCAGTGTCGGCACCCGCGCCTGGGTGGTGCTGATGCTGGGACGCGACGGCGAGGACCCGCTCTTCCTGCAGTGCAAGGAGGCGCAGCCTTCGGTGCTCGAGCCGTTCCTCGGCAAGAGCCAGTACGACAACCACGGCCGACGTGTCGTCGAGGGACAGTGGCTGATGCAGGCCTCGAGCGACATCCTGCTTGGTTGGCTGCGCACGACCGGCATCGACGGCGAGACCCGCGACTTCTATGTGCGCCAGCTCTGGGACTGGAAGAGCTCGGCCGACGTCGGGGTCATGGCGCCGTCCGGCATGGCCATCTATGGGCGGATGTGTGGGTGGACCCTGGCCCGCGCGCATGCTCGCTCAGGCGATTGCATCGCGATCGCGAGCTACCTCGGGCACAGCGACACCTTCGACCGCGCGATCGCGCGCTTCGCCGAGACCTACGCCGACCAGAACGAACGCGACCACCGCGCGCTCCTCGACGCCGTCGCAAGCGGCCGCATACCCGCCGAGCAGGGCATCTGACGACCTAGTCCCGCGCAGGCGGGACATCCCTGAGGACCTAGTCCCGAGCGGGGCACCTCCTGAGGACCTAGCGGTCGGCGTCATCCCCCAGGCTGCCGCGTGCCGCCGCCCTACCCCCAGAATCGCCGCCGGGGCCGCGCAGGATGTGCGCGCACCCGACTGCGATCAGGCCTCCTGCGAGCGGCCCGACCAGGTAAACCCAGTAGTGGCTGAAGTTCCCGAGTACGAGATCCGGCGCGAGCGAGCGCGCCGGATTCATCGACGCCCCGCTGATCGGACTCGCCCACAGACCGGCGAGCACGATGTAGCCGCCGACCCCAACCGCCGCCAGCGTCCCGACGTTCTGCGCCCTGGAGGCCGTCCCGAGAATCGTGCTGAGCAGACCGACCGTCAACACCAGCTCGATCAGCATCGCCTGCCAGTCGTGCACGCCGGGCCCGGGCTCGGTCGCCCCGAGCATCCCAACCTTGCCGAAGACCGCGGCGAGGAACAGGCACGCCAGCGTCGCGCCGAGCACCTGCGCCACGACATACCCCGGCACCCGCCGCCACGGGAAGTCGCCGCGCAGCCAGAACATGATGCTGACGGCCGGGTTCAGGTGGGCGCCGCCAACCGCGCCCATGAACAGGATGACCGCCATCACCGTGAGCCCCGGCGCCGTCACGGCCGCTCCCCGGGACACACCGCCGTGGCTGACCGCGTCGACAACCCCGCCGCCCGCGCCGGCGAGCACCAGCAGGAACGTCCCCAGGACCTCCGAGAACAGTCGTCGCCACTCGTGCGCGGAGTCGTCGAAGTCGAACGTCGCCGGACTCTCGAGTGCCAACAACCGACGCCTGGCAGTGGCGACCTCGCTGCTCCCCGGCTTGAACCCAGCATGCTCCTGCTCCGCGGGGGTCATTCAAGTCGCTCGCGCGCGACCTGGCGGCGCAGCGCAAGTGACATCTCAGTCACGGTCGCCGCGCGCTGGAGCCGCTGCCCGGCCGGAGCGACGCCCACGCCGGGCAAGCGTGAAGCCGAGCACCAATCCCACAAACAGCGAAACCAGGATCACGACGATCAGCGGGGTGCTCCAAGTGCCGAGGATCCAGTCGACTTCGACACGGTTCAGGTTGAGCAGCGCAAACGCCACGATCAGCCCCCCGAGCACGGCCGCAAGGATCAGCCGCATCTGTTCTGAGCGGGAGCGTCCGCCTACGCCCGCGCCCCGGCCGGGCGAATTCGACCCAGCTGTGCCCGACGCGCTCGTCACCCGCTTGAGTCTGCCGGCCGCTGAGGTGAGCCGCCCTCACCCGCCGAGGGTGGTCGACGCCGCGTGCCACACTGGCAACGATGAGCGGCACTCTCGGTCTCAGGCTCGATCCCGCCGAACAGTGGCGCGCGTAGGCCTGCTCACCGGTGGCGGGGACTGCCCTGGGCTGAACGCTGTGATCCGTGCGGTGGTGCGCAGCGGACTGCCGCGCGGGCACAGCTTTCTCGGCTTCCGTCACGGCTGGGCCGGCGTGCTGAGCGACGAGGCCATCGAGCTGACGCTGGAGCGCACCGTCGGCATCCTGCCGCGCGGTGGCACGATTCTCGGGACCTCGCGCACCAATCCGTTCGCCGATGGGCGCGACGGCGTCAGCGCTGTCCGTGCGGCACTCGAACGCCGCTCCGTCGACGCCCTGATTCCGATCGGCGGCGAGGACACGCTCGGCGTGGCGCTGGCGCTGCACGAGGCCGGAATCCCGGTCGTGGGCGTGCCCAAGACGATCGACAACGACCTCGGCGGCACCGATTTCACCTTTGGCTTCCAGACCGCAGTGCAGATCGTCACGGACGCGATCGACCGTCTCCACACGACTGCCGAGTCTCATAACCGCGTGATGGTCCTCGAGGTCATGGGCCGCCACGCCGGTTGGATCGCCACACACGCCGGGATCGCCGGGGGCGCCGACGCGATCCTCGTACCCGAGCGCCCCTTCGACATCGAGGAGGTCTGCACCCACCTGCGCCGCCGCCACGAGCGCGGACGCAACTTCTCGATCGTCGTGGTCGCCGAGGGCGCCACGCCAAGGGCAGGGACGCTGCCGGCCGGCGAGGGCACGCACGTCGCACACACCGCTGCCCCTACCGACGCCTTCGGCCATGCGCGGTTGGGGGGCGTTGGCGTCGTCCTCGAGGGCGAGATCGAGTCCCGCACCGGCTTTGAGACGCGCGTCACGATCCTTGGCCACGTCCAGCGCGGCGGCACGCCGGTCGCCTTCGACCGCGTGCTCGCGACGCGCTTCGGGGTCGCCGCGCTGGATGCCATCGCCGGCGGACGCTTCGGTGCGATGGTCGCGCTGCGCGGCACGGCGATCGTCGAGGTGCCACTCGCCGAGGCGCTCGCCGCGCCCAAGTTGCTGGACCCCGGGCTGTACGCGACGGCGGAGCTGTTCTTCGGCTGATGCGCGCGATGGTCTTCGAGCAGGTCGGCCGGCCGCTGGGCCTCCGCGAACGCCCGATTCCCGAGCCAGGCCCCGGCCAGCTCCTCTTGGAGGTGCGCGCCTGCGGCGTCTGTCGCACGGATCTGCACCTGCTCGACGGCGAGGTCCAGATTCCCTCCCCGCCGCGCATCCTTGGCCACCAGATCGTCGCTACCGCCCAGGAGGATGGACGTCGCCTGGGCGTACCCTGGCTGGCCTGGACCTGCGGCGAGTGCCGCTACTGCCGCAGCGGGCGCGAGAACCTCTGCCCGCGCGCGCGCTTCACCGGGCGCGACGTCGACGGCGGGATGGCCGAGTACACGGTCGCCGACGAGCGTTTCTGCTTTGCAATCCCGGACGGCTACCCCGATGTGCAGGCCGCCCCGCTGCTCTGCGCCGGGCTGATCGGCTATCGCGCCCTGCGCATGTGCGACGATGCGCGCCGCCTGGGCCTCTATGGCTTCGGCGCTGCCGCGCACATCCTTGCGCAGGTCGCTGCCTGGCAGGGGCGGCGCGTCTTCGCCTTCACCCGCCCGGGCGACATCGCTGCACAGAGCTTCGCCCTGGAGCTCGGCGCCACCTGGGCCGGTGGCTCCGACGAGGCCCCTCCTGAAGAGCTCGACGCCGCGATCGTCTTCGCGCCCGACGGCGCGCTCGTCCCGCTCGCGCTGCGTGCGCTGGCGCCCGGTGGGAACGTCGTCTGTGGCGGCATCCACATGAGCGACATCCCCACCTTCCCCTATGCCGACCTGTGGGGAGAGCGCGCCGTGCGCTCCGTCGCCAATCTCACTCGCCGCGATGCCGAGGAGTTTCTCGCACTCGCTCCGCGCGTGCCCGTCAAGACGCAGGTGAGTGCCTACCCGCTCGAGGACGCGAACGGAGCGCTCGCGGACCTGCGCGCTGGGCGTTTCAACGGAGCCGCCGTGCTCACCCCATGAGGTGCGCTGCCGCCAGGCCCGCCCACTCCTCATAGGGAGCGAAGAACGCCCGCACCTCGCGCTCCTCGACTCGCGCGTGCGGGTCGCCGCCACTGCGCAGGCGACCTACGAGCTTGAGCAGGCCGACGTCGCCGGCCGGGACCTGGTCGTGGCGACCTTGGCCGTGCAGCGCGAGCATCTCGCACGTCCACGGGCCGATGCCAGGGATCGCGCGCAGACGCCGCCAAGTGTGCTCGTGCTCGTCGCAGTGCAGGTCGACGCGCCCTCGCGCCACCTCGCGGGCCGCGCGCACCAGCGTGCGCGCCCGTGTCCCGCCGAGGTCGAGCGATTGCAGCAGCGCCGGCGCGACCCCGGCGAGCGTGTCCGGGGTCGGTAGATCGCGCAGGTCGCGGTCAGGGCCGTGCCCAGCGCGCGGGCCACGATTCGGGCGGCATCCAGCGGGCGCCTCACCTCCGCTCCAGCCCCCCCAGCGCCTTCCCAGGCGTGCGACCACGCGGCGCTCGATCGCTGCGGCGCGCTCGTACTCGATCAGCTGCTCGCATATCGCCCACGCCAGTGCCTCGAACGGCTCCGGGCGGCGACTCACCCGCAGCCAGGGGCGGCTGCGCACGGAGTGGCCAATCAGCGGGTCCCGCAGGAAGCGTCGCCGGAAGGCGTCCAGGTCGTCGTCGACTCCGAGCGCGAAGCGCATCCGTGCGATCCCGTACTCGGCCGTCGTGTGCCGGTGGGCACGCGCGCCGAACAGCACGCGGTCGGGCGCCGTCTGGGCGACGCGCACGACCACCGGCTCATCGCGATGGTGCAACAGCCGTTCCAGCACGCCTCCCCGCCGGCGCAGCACACCGTCCATCCCGGCTCTCAGCGGCAGCCTGAAGGGACTCCGTGGACGCACCTCCTCGCGCACTTCGAAGGACAGGTCCGCACCTGCCGGCGGCATCCGTCGCTCAGCGGTCCCGCCCGGGCACGCCGAGCAGGTGCACGTCCACGAGCAGCGAGCGGCTGCCCACGATCTGAACCAGCTCGCCGGGCGCCCGTGAGTTGCGTCCGCGACCGCCCGCGAGGCCTCGCCTGCGCGAGCCGGAGCGCACGAGCGCGCGGCGATCGCGGCGGCGACGAACGAGGCCGGCAGCGGCGGCGCCCGCGACAAAGCCCGTCGCCGCGACTGCGGCGGCCTGCACCGTGGGCACGATCGCCCGCGTCTGGCGCCGAGCCGCAACGGCAGACTTGGCGGGGACGACGACGACCGCGTCGACTTCCTCGGTGTCGCCGCTGCGCTCCTGCGGGACGTGCGGCTCGAGCGGATCGCTCACCGGGCGAAGTGTAGAGGGCGGTCCAGACCGCTCATCGGCGACGCCGCGAGCGTCGCGACCCCAAGCCCGAGACACGCATGCCGCCTGGGCGAGAGACACGATCTCACGCTCTACGACGCCGCCTACGTCGCCGTGGCCCAGCGTCGTGACGCCCTGCTCGCCACGCTCGACGAGCAGCGCTAGCCAGCGGTCTCGGTCAGCGGCCTGCCGAGCTGCTCGCGACCATCGACGATCCGCCCGCCGCGCCCGGCTAGACGCTAGCCGGCGCTCAGCTCCCGGCAGCCCCGTCGAAGACCCGTTCGTACACGCGGTAGCGCTTGACGACGGTCCCCCCCATCGCTTCCATGCCACGGTTCATCGGGGTATTGGTCTCGAGGATCCAACCCATCTCGCCACCCTTCTGGGGGCGGGCCTCGGCGGCGTCGAAGTGCATTTGGTAGAGCTTTGCCGCGATGCCGGTGTGCTGGTACTCGGGCTTGACCCCCAGGAAGCCGACACGCACGCGATCCATGATGCGGCCCTTGTTCAGGAAGTGCCACCACCCCAGGGGCAGCAGACGCCCTTTCATCTTCACCAGGGCCTGGTTGATGTCGGGGATAGTGATTGCCATGCCCACGACCTCACCGGTGTCTTCGCGCTCGGCGATCATGAACCAGTGCTTGTCGTACACCAGCTGCATCTCCAACGCGTAGGCGTCGAGGTCCTTCTTCGAGTAGGGCACGAAGTCCCAGTTGTTCGCCCAAGCTGAGTTGTAGACCTCCGCGAAGGAATCCATTTCCTTGCGCAGGTGCCGCCGCTCCATCGGCCGCACGCGAATGCCGTGCTCGTTCTGCGCCTTGTCGGCCAGCTCCCAGATCACGGGCATCACGCGGTCGCGGTTGGTGACCTCGAGTTTCCACATCAGAAGGTCCATCGCCTTGGTCATGCCCACCTCCTCGACGAGGCGCTGGTAGTAGGGAGGGTGCCAGGGCTGGCGGATCATCGGGCGCAGCTCGTAGCCCTCGATCAGGATGCCGCTCTCATCATTCATCGAGAAGTCCGCCGGGCCCACCATGCGCTCGCAGCCGCGGCTCTGCAGCCACGTCCCCGCGGCGTCCAGCAGCGCGCTGAGCGCCTCCGCGTCCTCCTCGAGCTCCAGGAAGCCGAACCATCCCCAGCGGGCCTCGTGCTGGTCGTTGAAGGCGTGGTTGATCTGCGCGCTCACGCGCCCCACTACGCGCCCGTCGCGGCGCGCCAGGAAGTACTCGGCCTCCCCGTGGCTGAAGTAGGCGTTCATGCGCCTGCTCAGGAACATGTACCGCTCGAGCTTCAGCGGTGGCACCCACTGCGGATGGTTAGCATGCAGGCGGAACGGCAGGTCGACGAACCGCTTCAGGTCCCGGATGCCGGATACCGCGCTGACTTCGACGCTCACAGCCACGGCACCCTACACGCAAGGCCACACGGAGGACGCATATGGCGATCGCCACCAACGAACCGCAGGCTTTCGGCGAGGGTGAGCAGCCCCCCCGCGACGTCTTCGCGAAGGTGCGCAACCATGAGCGCAAGGAGCTGCTGGGGGCGGCACGCGAGGCCGGCATCATCCCCTACTTCCATGTGCTGACCTCGCCGGCGATGCCGGTCGTCGAGATGGAGGGCGCGCGGCGCATCATGCTGGGCTCCAACAACTACCTGGGCCTGACGGGGGACGAGCGCGTGCTTGCCGGCGCGCAGGATGCGCTGCACCGCTACGGCACGGGGCTGACCGGTTCGCGCCTCTTGAACGGCACGATCCCGCTGCATCTTGAGCTCGAGCGTGAGCTAGCGGAGTGGATGGGCACCGAGGACGCACTGGTGTTCACGACCGGACACCAGGCCAACCTTGGCACGCTGGGGACGATTCTGGCACCCGGGGACACCGTGATCGCCGACTCCGGCGACCACGCCTCGATCCTCGACGGCTGCATCCTCTCGCGCGCCAAGCTGCGCCCCTTTCGCCACAACCGCCTCGACAAACTGGAGAAGATGCTGGACCGCGCGCGCGGCGACGGCGGCGGCGTGCTGGTCGTCGTCGACGGCGCCTTCTCGATGGAGGGCGACATCGCGCCGCTGGTGGAGATCTGCGAGCTGTGCGAGCGCTACGGCGCGCGGCTGATGGTCGACGAGGCGCACGGCGCGGGCGTGCTCGGCGCGCGCGGTGCCGGCACCGCCGAGCTGCTCGGCGTCGAGGATCGCGTCGACCTGAGGATGGGCACCTTCTCGAAGTCGCTAGCCTCCTGCGGCGGCTTTGTCGCGGGGCCGGCGGAGGTGATCGAGTACCTGCGCATCTACTCGCGCCCCTTCCTGTTCACGGCCTCCGCGGTGCCTGCCGCGCTCGGGGCCGCACTCGCCGCGCTGCGGGTACTGCGCTCGCCGGAGGGAGCGCCGCTGCTTGCACGGGTGCTGGAGAACGCGTGGCGCCTGCGCGACGGCCTGCACGAGCTTGGCTTCGCGGTGGTCGCACCCCAGGCGCTGCCTGCGCGGGGGAGCGTGAGCGCGGCGCCGGGGGTGCGCGTCGACGCGGCGGGCAGGCCGACGATCGTAACCCCGATCGTGCCGGTACTGGTGGGCGACGACTGGAAGGCGGCGCTGCTGTGGAAGGCGCTCTACGACGCGGGCGTCTTCGTCAACACCGCGCTGCACCCCGCGGTGCCACCGGGCGGGGCGCTGCTACGCACGAGCGTGATGGCGACCCACGACGAGGCCACGCTCGACGAGGCGCTGGAGACCTTCGCACGGGTCAAGCGCACATTCGAGGCTGAGCACGGACCGTTGCCCGGGCCCGATGACGCGCGCTGAGCCAAGCGCCGGCTCGCCCGGTCATGCCCGGGCTCTCGGCTTCCTCATTTATTCAGTGAGAAAAGAAAAAGGTCGCTTCTAGCGCACGATCTACACAGGAACTGTTGACCGGAACTCGCCCGCTGGATAGCTTCATGGGGCGCTCCGCACAAACGCTCGGGACCTGCCCCAGAGCCACCGGTAGAGGGGTGCCGGAGGCCGGACGGGACATCCGGTGGGCGGCTGTCGGGCAACCGCTGTGGGTGCGCGCTACTCATCAAAATCAAGCAAGGATGTTGTGCGCCGCGGATGACCCCCGCGGCGGCAACGGGGAGTGAGCACTATGAACGCCACGGCGACGATTGCCCCTGCCGGCCCTCAATACATGCGTGCCCTGGAACGCGCGAACAAGGTGCGCCTGGCCCGCGCCGAGCTCAAGCGGAGAATCGCGACTGGCGAGCTCAGCGTCGCGCAGGTGATCCTGGAGTGCCCTTGGGAAGCGGACAGCATGGCGGTCGCGGATCTACTGACGAGCCAACGCCGCTGGGGCGAGAGCCGCGCTCGCAAATTCCTTGCGCTGGTGCCTATGTCGGAGACCAAGACCGTCGGGTCGATGACCGAGCGCCAGCGCCGCACACTCGCGGCGATGCTCTCCGTCGGGCGCCGCGAGCGGGAGCCCGCGCTGCTCGGGAGGTGAGGGGAGCGGGGCCGCGCGCACGCGCGGCCCCCCGGGTAACGGACAGCCGGAAGAGAGCTTGAGCTGCCACCAGCCGGCGAGCATCCCGATTAGGCCGAGGCGCGGACGCACCTCCCACACACCACAGCCGCGTTCGCCGAGATCGACGACGCGCAGGCGCACGAACTTGTAGTGACCCGGATCTGCCTTCATCCGCTCCAGCAGATCGCGTGAGCTGCGCTCCAGTTCGTCGCGTCGCAGATCCTGCACCTGAGCCTCTCGCACACGCAATGCGAGCCGGTCACGCAGACACTCGAGCTCGGCGAGCGTGAGCAGATGGGGGCCGCAAAGTGCTCCGCTGGAGCTCGCAACCGAAGAGATGTGAGGGAAGCCGCCCGCGACGACCCCGGAGAGCTCGCGCTCGAGCTTGGCTACCTGCGCCCGCAGTGCCTCGCGCGCGGCGCGCGCGGCCGCTGGCGGCGGCGTAGTCCACGGGTTCTGTACGGCTGTGGCGTCGCGGTGATCGGCGGTGAGCTGCTCGGATGTGACCATCAGCGCATCAATCCCCACACTCGTCCTGTCCGAAACGGCACGGCCGCGGCGCGGCCGACTCCCGGATTCTACAGCGCTTGCCGGGCTATTACCAGGGTCCTTTGAGCATTGAGCTAGTCATCCACAGCGCCTCCTCGACGTGCAGCGAGGGCACCCCGGGGACCTGCAGGGTGAAAAGGATCAGCTCGCCTGCCTCCGCCCGCGCCGCGTGGCCGGGACCGATCTCGCCGAATAGCACGGCGAGCGCGGTGGAGCTGTCCGCAACTACCAGCCGCCCGCTGGGCAGCGCGGGCGCTGTCGGGTCGCGTCCCAGCTGCTCGCCAGTGCGACTAGGGCGGATGCCGAGCGTGCCTTCAACGGTGGCGGCGGCCAGCGCCCATACCGGCACACCGGTATCGACCAGCGCGATCAGCAGCGCGTCGGCAAGCACGTTGCTCGAGAGGAAGCCGCCCTGCAGCATCCGCCCGAGCATCGCCTCCTCGATCGGAGTTGGCGCCACGTCGGGATCGAGGCCGATGTGCCTGAAGAACACGCGGTAGGCGACGGGCACCGGCCGCTGGCGCAGATTGATCGCCTGGGGTCCGGCCCAGCGACTGGAGAGTGCCTCGAGCCGTCGCCGCAGCGCCGGCGGCGAGCCGCGGCCCGTGTGACCGACGACGGCTCGGGCATGCACCAGGCACAGCCCCGGCAGCTCTGTCTGTACCTCCTGCTCGCACCAACCACGCGCCGGCTCGAAGTGCTCGCCGCCCGGCTCGTCCGAGGGCCTCCCCTGTCCTGCGCTCACTGAGGCGCTCTCCAGCCGCGGGCGCGGGCGCCGGCAACGAGCTCACTGACACGCGCGCGCAGCGTTCCCAGCGGCGGGCGGATCAGCAGCGTTTTGCTCTGGACGACGCCGCCGGGGTAGGCGAAGGTGACCTGCGGACAGCTCGCGACCTTGTACAGCTCAGCCAGCGCGCCATCGTTATCGATGCCGACCGGGAGACTCAACCCGTGGCGGCGCACGAGCGTGCGCAGCTGTGCGCGATCGCCTTTAATCGAGACCGCGGCAAAACGGACACCGGGGAACGCGGGCACGAGCGTCTGGAGATCGTCGAGGATCCGCGCGCACCCGCCGGCGTCGACGAACAGCGCCAGCACCAGCGGTCCATGTTCGTAGAGCTGGCATACGTTGAGGATCTGTGGCCCACGCACCGTGCACGCCGGCCGCTTGCCGGCTGCGCCGTCGTTCGCCCGGGTCGCGATGTCGGCGTCACCGGGCAGCGCGCCTGTAACGAGTGGCAATGCGAAGGGTGGCACCGTCGCACCCGGCGCAAGCCCGGTGGCGCCGTTGGGCTTCGTCAGCACCGTGTTGAGCGTGATCAAGACGAGGATCACGAGTGCCAGCACTCCGACCCACCGGCCGTAGCGGCGCTCAGGCTGGCTCATCACGCGGGCCCACACGCGCACGGCGCCGTGCCGCGACGCGACGGGGCAAGCGCCTGGCGAGCTCTCCGGGCTCAAGGAGTAGCAACGCGGCAGGCAGCGCGACGAGCACGCCGACCAGTGAGACGCTCAAGTCGATCAGGGTCACAAGGCCGAAATCGCGGAGCATGGTGATGTCGGAGAGCACGAGCACACCGAAGCCCATGATCGCAGTGACCCCGGAAGCGGCCACCGCGGCTCCGGTATGACTGTAGGCGCGGCGCAGCGCCTCGTGCATGGCGTGACCAGCGATCCGCTCTTGGCGGTGGCGCTCGGAGAGCAGCACGCTGAACTCGGTGGAGATCGCGATCACGAGCGCGCTGAGGGTCACCGACATGGGGTTCAGCGGAACCCGGATCGCGAACACGATCAGCGCGGACCAGCCGGTGGCGAGCACGACGGGCAGCAGCGGCGCGAGCGCTCGCCGGCGGTCTCCGCGGAAGGCGGCGAGCAGCACAAGCGCAGCGGCGGCCAGTCCTGCGAGCAGCGTCAGCACGCGCCGCCACGGCGAGGCGACGACGGCACCGGACTGAGCCGCCAACACAGGCAGGCCGACGAGTTGGACGTTGACGCCGCGTGGCGGATGCAGGCTGGCGCGCATCGCTTCGATCACCCGCTGCTGCTGATCGAGCGGCATCAGCCGGATGCCGAACGCAAGCGTGGCGAGACGCCGGTCGGGCGTCAGCACGTCTTGGGAGAAGTACGGCGGGATCGCATCGAGCAGCGCACGGACCTTGGCCTGCGTGAGCTTCGGCGTCTGCGCTTTGCCCGCGGTCGACGCCGCGCTGCCCGCAAGCGCGCCACCCTGGAAGAGGTCGGGCAGCGAGAAGGCCGGGCACAGCAGAGCCTTGCCGCAGCCACGGGTAGAGGTGTAGCCGAAGCGGTGCAGGACGGTGTCCTCATAGGAACTCATCCACGAGATCACGGCCGGTGTCGCGAGGTGAGGACTGGAAACCATCAGGTCGATTTCCCCGCCTACGCCGGAGGCGCGCTCGAGCGCGTTCAAGCTGCGCAGCGAGGCGGTGTTCTGCGGAACGAGCTTGGTCAGATCGGTCTCGACGTGCGTCTGGGAGTCGAGCGCCCAACCGAGCGCCGCCAGCGCGAGGCCGACGCCGATGACGCGTCCGGGGTGGCGCACCGCGTGCACGAGCGCGGCCCTCGAGATGAAGGCGACCAGCGGGTTTTCGCGCAGCAACTCGCGGGCGCCGCGCCAGGAGGAGGCTAGCGGGGCGCCGGCCCTCCCGAGCAGCGTGCGCGTGCGGGTCGATATAGACAAGCCACGCTCCTTCCAACCGGAGCGATCCCGTTTCGGAGCAGCTTGGAAAAGCGTGTCCGCCTTCCCGCCCGCCGGTGCACGGCGCGCGCCTAGCGCAAGCATGGCGGACCCGACGGTAAGGGCACAGAAGAAGGCGAGCGCGATACCGAAGACCAGCAGCAGCGCGAAGCCGCGCACGGTAGGCACCGGGGAGAGCATCAGCACGAGCAGCGCCGCGGAGCCGGCGGCGGCGGCGGCGGCGATCGTGGGGCCACCGACGGCAGCGGCACGCCGCACGGCCAGCTCGAGGTCGGACGCCCCGGTCTCTGCGATCACCTCGACGCCGGCCCCTTGCGGGCTGTAGCCCTCGACGCGGGCCTCGTGCACGCGCGACTGGAACTGGATGGCGTAGTCGACGGCGAGCCCGACGAGCACGGGCAGGACGGCGACCTGGGCGACCGTGAGGGACGCGCCGACGGCGGCGAGCGCGCCGAAGGTGAGCGCGGTGGCGAGTGCGGCGATCGCGAGCGGCAGCAGGCGCGGGCGTCCACGGAAGACGAGGCTGAGGGTAGCGGCCATCACGAGCAGCACGGCGACGAGTAGCAGCTCGATGGAGCGGGTGATCGAGCTCGTCAGGTCCGCGACGATCACGGGCTCGCCGGTGATGAGATAGTGCTCGCCGTGCTGCAGGCGCCACTGCGGCATCGCGACGGCGCGACGAATCTGGGTGATCGTGCGCGAGCGCCGTGCTTCGCTGAGGCCGGCCTTCAGCCGCACCGAGATTAGGGCGGCTTCGCGGCTGGGGAACAGGTAGGCGAAGCGCTGCTTGGGGGTGCCGGGCAGCTTGGCGGTGTTGTCGAACACGAGCTTGGAGACGAAGCTCGGAGAGTTGAGTTCGGGCGGTGCGCTGAGACCGTACGCGGCACCCAGCAGCTCGACCTCTTGGGCATAGCGTTCGAGCGTCAGTTTGCTGGCTTCTTCGCCGAGCTTGCGCGCTTCGGCGGCGCTGCGACCCTGGGCGAGTGCGGCGCGGTCGATCGTCTGCTGGGCCTGCCGGGCCCGCGTCTCGGCCTGCTTGGACTGGTTGGAGAGCTGTTTGTCGATCTGTTCGGCGGCCTCGTTGACGAACGTCCCGGGGCCGATCACGACCTTCACGCTCCGCAGGCGCCCGAGCGCTGCGCAGGGACCGGTCGCGCCACCCTCGTGGACGAGCCCGGCGGCCGGGACGTTGCCGGACAGACAGCCCTCGAGCCCCACAAGACGGTCGATGTCGGAGCTCTCCAGCATCTGCTGGAGATTGCCCCGGACCATCACGTCGACGGGCTCTTCCCCGAAGGAGCGGTAGAAGCCCTGGGTCGCCTTGTAACCGGTGTTGGAGCGACCGACGAAGGTGTCGGTGGCGGCGCTGGGGTGCAGTCCCAGCGCGAGCACGGCGCCGCCCAATCCCAGCGCGGCGGCGAGCACGACGACCAGCAATGGCCTGCGGGCTGCTGCGCCCGCCATGGCCGAGAGAATCCGGGCGGTACTCACTCCATCCCGAGTGGCCCGGCCGAATCGCCCGCGAGGAACTGCCGGACGAAGGGATTCTCGGAGTCGAACAGATCCGCGGCGGGCCCGGACTCGACGATGCGCCCGCGCCACAGGATCGCGATGTACTCGGCGACGCGCCGCGCACTGAGGATGTCGTGCGTGATGACGACGTAGGAGCCGCCGTTCTCGGCGTGGACTTCCTTGATCAGCTCGCACAGCAGCGCGGTGCGCACGGGATCGAGGCCGGAGTCGGGCTCGTCGAAGAGCACGATCGCTGGATCGAGCACGAGCGAGCGGGCGAACCCGGCGCGCTTGCGCATCCCGCCGGAGAGCTCGTTGGGCATCTTGTCGTTGGCGTTGCCGAGTCCGACCTCGCGCAGACGGCGGTTGACGATCTCGGCGATCTCCTCGTCGCCCTTCTCGGTGTGCTGGCGCAGTGGGAAGGCCACGTTGTCGTAGAGGTTCAGCGAGCCGAAGAGCGCGCCGTCCTGGAAGAGGACCCCGAACTTCTTGCGCGTCTCGAAGAGGTCGTCGTCGGAGAGCGCGGGAATCGACTGCCCGTCGACGATCACGTCGCCCTCATCGGGGTAGAGCAGGCCGACGATGTGCTTGATGCAGACCGACTTGCCGGTGCCGGAGGGACCGAGGATCATCGAGACCTGGCCTTCGGGCAGCCCGAGGTTCAGCCCGCGTAGCACCTGGTTTGAGCCGAAGGCCTTGTGGACGTCTACGAACTCGATCGCGTCAGGCAGGTTCGTGGGGCGGTTGGCGCCCGTGTGAAACTGGAAGTGCTCCTCCTCAGCCGGATCGGTTGTGTCCTCCTTGACCGCCATCGGTCAACCTCCGATCGGGGCTCGCGGATTGGCTCCCCAGAAGACCTGTGTGCCGAGCATCCCGATCAGGTGTACCAGGATGAGGTTCAGCACCATCGACTTAGCGGTCGCGGTGCCGACACCGACGGGACCGCCGCTGGCGTTGTAGCCGTAGTAGCAGCCGACGAGCACGATCGCGGTGGCCATCATCATCGCCTTGATCAGGCTGAAGATGAAGTCCGGTGGGTTTTGGAACTGCCAGAAGATCAGGAAGTAGCCACCGGAGGAGACGACGCCGACCTGTTGGACGACGGCGATGTAGGAGGCGAGGAAGGCGCCGCCGATACCCGCGAGGTACATGAAGGGCAGCACCAGCCAGGCGGCCAGCAGGCGGGTGGCGCAGAGGAAGGTGACGGAGTCGATGCCCATGACCTCCAGGGCGTCGATCTCATCGGAGATCCGCATCGCGCCAAGCTCGGCGACGATCCCGGTGCCGACCTTGGCGGCCATCATGTACCCAAACGCGTAGGGGATGATCTCGCGCAGGTCGCACCACGCGGTGAAGACGCCGGAGTACGCGGGCGCGCCCTGAGCCTCGAGGAAGTAGGCCCCCTCGATCCCGCACTCGAGGCCGAGGATGAACATCAGTGACCAGATGATCAGCGTCGAGGAGATGATCAGGATCCCGGACTGGCGCAGGCCCTCGCCGAAGAAGCGGAAGACGCGCAGGCCCCAGACGTCGCGGACGACGTTGCCGCCGAAGCCGGCGATCTCCCCGACCGAGGAGAACAGTTCGCGCGGGAGCGCGAAGAATTCGTTCACTTGATCACCAGGATCTGCGGGTGCGTGGCGAGCAGGGTCTGCGTAAAGGTGTAGTCGAACGCGAAGATCGCGAGGAAGGAGACGACGACGGCCTGGTTGACGGCGCGTCCGACCCCCTCAGCGCCGCCGGAGGCGGTCATGCCCTTGTAGCAGCAGACGATCGCGATGATCGCGCCGAACAGCACGGTCTTCAGCGCGGAGCCCCATAGGTCGGTGGTGGAGGCGTTGGCGAAGAGGTTGTCCCAGAAGGGCCCGAGCGGCTGGCCGTAGACGAGCTCGGCGAGGATCCCCCCGAAGAGGCCGAACAGGATCGCGTAGATGTTGAAGAGCCCGGTGACGAGCATCAGCGCGAGGAAGCGGGGGACGACGAGGTTCTTGACGGGATCGACGCCGAGGACCTGCAGGGCGTCGAGCTCCTCGCGGATCTTACGCGCGCCCAAATCGGCTGTGATCGCGGTGCCGGCGACCCCGGCGAGCACGATCGCCGTCACGTTGGGGCCGATCTCGCGGATCGCGGCGAGCACGAAGATCCCGCCGAGGCGGTCCAGCGCACCGAACAGCGAAAGGAAGTTCGCGGCCTGTAGGCCGGGCGCGGCGTAGCAGATGCAGACGGTCGAGATCAGCAGCGGGAACCAGCAGAGGCGCAACGCGAAGAGAAACTGGGAGACGAACTCGCCCCCGTAGGGATAGGGGGGACGTAGCGCGGACATGATCGTCCTGCCCGTCAGGATCATCATGTCCCCTACTTCCTCGATGAAGTTCCTCGTGGGGAGGAACGCCCGCTCCGCGGCACTGCGAACCACTTCGGTACCCCTCCTCGGGTAGACGGCTGGCGCTGTTGCCTTCCACTAGCACTCTACGCGATGAGCTGGCGGCGCGCCACCCCTCCCCGATCTGACCTCCGGCGCGCGGGGTGTTTGCGCCGGCGCGCGCGCCGCACCGCCCCCACCACTGGTATCGTGGCCTCGCTGTGAAGGGGAGTCGCGTGCTTACTGTGGTACTGCTCGGTGCGAGTCCGCTGGCGGGCGCCCTTGCGAGCGGCTGTGGGGGAGCCACGCAACAGGATGCAAGCGAACCGAAGGGCGCCTTCAGCGTTCGGGTCACGAGCGCTAGCTTCCCGGCACATCAGTCAGTCGCGCGGCCCGAGCAGCTTGTGCTGAGCGTCCGCAACACGGGCGCGCGGGCGGTGCCGAATGTGGCGGTGGCGGTGAACTCGTTCTACTACACCTCGCGCTATCCGAACCTCGCAGCGAACAAACGCCCGGCGTGGGTCGTCGACCATGGCCCGGGACCGCTCCCGCGCACGCCGGTCGAAACCGTGCAGGTGGACGCGCCCGGCGGGGGTGTGACGGCGAACTACAACGTGTGGGCACTCGGCCGTCTGGCAGCGGGCGCGACGCGGCGCTTCGTGTGGCAGGTAACCCCGGTGAAGCCGGGCGTGCACAGGGTCTTCTACCGGGTCTACGCAGGCCTAAACGGCAACGCGCGAGCCCGCCTGGCCCGCCGCGGGATCCCGGCTGGCGCCTTCACGGTGTCGATCGCGAGCCGCCCGCCGCAGAGGCACGTGAACCCGGAAACGGGCCGCGTGGAGCCGGGACCGTTCACCCCGACGACGCCGTAGTGCGGGGCGCGCGACGGCGCCGCAGCCGCTGAGTCGACGGCCACGGGGCGCGCGCGAGGAGGCGGCAAAGAGGCGGGTGACTTTGGCCCGCTGTCGAAAGATAGCGGGGCGGATTTCGCCAGACGGGTGAAGCCGGCGACGGGGGTTGGGTCTACGATGCGTTGTCGGCCCACGCGAGGAGCGCCAGCATGCGTGGGCGTCGGATCGGCCAGTGCCCACAGACTCCAGGAGGAACAGAGACAGCCCATGCCCAGGACTCGTCAGCAGAACGTCACAGCCGCGCAGTGGAGCGCTAACGGCAGCGCACTCGGCTCACCCGATCTGACCCTCGCCGGCAACCAGGTGTTCGCGTCGAACGTGTTCAGTCCGGTCGTCCAGCGCCACCGCCTGCCCAAGCACGTCTACAAGGCGCTGCAGAAGACGCTGGCCCGCGGCGAGGCCCTGGACACGTCGCTGGCCGACGCGGTGGCGCAGGCGATGAAGGAGTGGGCGATGGAGAAAGGCGCCACCCACTACACGCACTGGTTCCAGCCGCTCACGGGCTCGACGGCGGAGAAGCACGACTCCTTCTACGGCCCGGTGGGCGACGGCACGGCGATGGCAGAGTTCTCCGGTAAGGAGCTGATCCAGGGCGAGCCCGACGCGTCGTCGTTCCCCACGGGCGGCATCCGCGCGACCTTCGAGGCCCGCGGCTACACCGCCTGGGACCCGACCTCGCCGGCGTTCATCCTGGAGAACCCCAACGGGGCGCTGCTGTGCATCCCGACCGCGTTCACGTCCTGGACGGGCGAGGCACTCGACCACAAGATCCCGCTGCTGCGCTCGATGGACGCGCTCTCGGGCGCGGCGGTGCGTGCGCTGGAGCTGCTCGGCGTGGATGACGCGGCGCGGGTCTTCACGACGACGGGCTGCGAGCAGGAGTACTTCCTGATCGACGAGCAGTACTTCTTCGAGCGCCCGGACCTGGTGACGACCGGGCGCACGCTGTTCGGTGCCAAACCGCCGAAGGGCCACGAGCTCGACGACCACTACTTCGGCTCGATCCCGGAGCGCGTGCTGGCGTACATGCTGGAGGTCGAGCTCGAGCTGGCCAAGCTCGGCGTTCCGATCAAGACCCGCCACAACGAGGTGGCGCCCAACCAGTTCGAGGTGGCGCCGATCTTCGAGAACTCGAACGTCGGCTCCGACCACCAGATGCTCACGATGCAGATCCTGCAGAACACGGCGCGCCGCTACGGCCTGGTCTGCCTGCTGCACGAGAAGCCCTTCGCGGGCGTCAACGGCTCGGGCAAGCACAACAACTGGTCGATGGGCACCGACACGGGCTTGAACCTGCTGGAGCCGGGCGACACGCCGGCGGAGAACCTGCAGTTCCTGTTCTTCTGCGCGGCGGTCATCCAGGCGGTCAACAAGCACCAGGCGCTGCTGCGCGCGTCGATCGCCTCGGCCGGCCAGGATCACCGCCTGGGCGCCAACGAGGCGCCCCCGGCAATCATCTCGATCTTCCTCGGCGCCGAGCTGGAGAAGGTCTTCACGGCGATCGAGGCCGGCAAGGTCCAAGCATCCAAGCCCGGTTCGTTCCTCGGCCTGGGCACCCCGGTGCTGCCGCCGCTGCCGCTGCACGGCGGTGACCGCAACCGCACCAGCCCGTTTGCCTTCACCGGCAACAAGTTCGAGTTCCGCGCGCTCGGCTCCAACTCCTCGCCGGCGTGGCCCAACACGGTGCTCAACACGATCGTCGCCGAATCAGTCGACGAGCTGGCCGCCAAGCTCAAGGATGCTCTCAAGGGCTCCGGGGCGACGCTGGAGAAGGCAGTCACAAAGGTCGTCAAGGACGCCTGGACCGCCAACAAGCGAGTCGTCTTCGACGGCGACGGCTACTCCGAGGCGTGGCACAAGGAGGCCGAGAAGCGCGGTCTCGAGAACCTCCGCACCACCCCCGATGCGCTCCCGTGGATCGTCGACAAGCAGACGGTCGCGGCGTTCAAGAAATACAAGGTGCTCTCCAAGCGCGAGCTCGAGTCGCGCCTGGAGGTGTTCACCGAGCAGTACGCGGTGAACATCAACATCGAGTCCGAGACAGCCTCTGGGATCGCCCGCACGATGCTGCTGCCGGCCGCGGTGCGCTACCTCAACGAGTTGCGGACCGCCGGCCTGGAAGAGCTGATCGGCGAGGTCGAGCCGCTCGTCAAGGAGCTCCACTTCGCGCTGCTCAAGCTCGAGGACGTCAACCTCGAGGAGAACCAGCCGGACTCCTCGCCGGCCAAGTGGGCCGTCTATATCCGCGACACCGTGATTCCCGCGATGGACGACGTGCGCGATGTCGCCGACCGCCTGGAGAAGCTCGTCGCGGACGACCTGTGGCCGCTGCCGAAGTACTCGGAGATGCTGTTCATCAAGTAGCCTGAGATCCAGGTGCCGGCGCGGATGCTGCGTCCTCGATCGCTCGTGTGCAGAGCACACTTCGCTCTCTGCGTCCTTGCCCCGCTTGACCCCTGAACCTCAGGACGTCCAGGGATTTGTCGGGATCCTCCGCGCGAGTTGGGGTGCGCTCGCGGGCGGTGGGCACGGGGCGTCCTGCCCCGTGCCTGAGCCGGTGCGGCGGGCGAGGCCGGTTCTGCTCGGGCGTCGGACGCGATCCCGGGGCCGTGCGGAGCTAATGTCCAGGGACGATGAGTGGCCCTGAGCTTGGCCTGGCGGTGTCGGTGTTCCTGGCGTGCACCGTGGAGGCCGTGGAGGCGCTGACGATCGTGCTGGCGGTCGGCGCGACGCGCAGCTGGTCCTCCGCGCTCTGCGGGGTCGGCGCGGCGACGGTGGCACTCGCGGCGACCGTGGCGGCGATCGGACCGGCGCTGACGGCGCTGCCGATCGGCGTGTTGCGTGTGGTCGTCGGCGGGCTGCTGCTGATCTTTGGGCTGCAGTGGCTGCGCAAGGCGATCCTCAGGGACGCGGGCCTGAAGGCCTTGCACGACGAGGAGGAGATCTTCAGGGCGCAGACCGCGGCGGCGCGCGCGGCCGGTGGCGCCGGCAGGGACTTCGACGGCTACTCCTTTGCGATCGCCTTCAAGGGCGTGCTGCTGGAGGGATTGGAGGTAGCGTTCATCGTGCTGACCTTCGGCGCCAACCAGCATCGCGTCGGCCTTGCCGCCGCGGCGGCCGGAGGCGCGATCGCACTAGTCATCGTCGTCGGGATAGCGGCGCGGGCGCCGCTGGCGCGGGTCCCGGAGAACGCGATGAAGCTCGCTGTCGGCGTGATGCTCAGCTCCTTCGGGATGTTCTGGGGCGCGGAGGGCGCCGGTGCGTCGTGGCCCGGCGGCGACGCGGCACTACTGGCGATCGTCCCGGGCCTGGCATTGATGGCGCTGGCCAGCATCCGTGCCCTGCGCCGTGCCCACTCCACGGCGACACTACCGGCGCAGCCGCCTGGCGCCCGATCCGCTCCCGCGGCGACACCACCGGCGCAGCCGCTGGGCGCTCGGTCCGAGCCGGCACACGACGGGCTCGTCGAGCAGATGGAGAGTGGGCTAGTGGCACCCAAGCTCGCTGGCACGGAGCGCGTATGAGATGGTTGCGCGCCACAGCGCTCGGCGTCTGGGAGTTCGTCGTCGGCGACGATTGGCGCACCGCGCTCGGCGTGTGCGTCGCGCTCGGCCTGACCGCGGTGATCGCGGCAGTCGGAGCGGCGGCGTGGTGGGTCATGGCACTCGCGGTGCCAGCTCTACTGTGGCTCTCGCTGCGCCGCTTTGCGCGCGAGCGGTGAGCCGATGAGAAAGCTCTCACGCTTGCGCCTGGAGCAGCGGCCGCTGTGTAGCCTCCGCGGCGATGAGCCCCACTACCTTGCGCAAACTAGTCGTGCCAGCCGTAGTCGTCGGAGTCTTGCTGATCGTGGTGGCGATCGTCTACTTCGTGACACCGGCGCAGTCGCTGCCATCCTTCTTCCCCGGCCACACCGCGGCGTCGAGCGCCGAAGCTAACCACCATCACAGCAAGCACGGGATCGCGGCGTTGATCGTCGCCTTGGCGTGCTTCGCGTTCGCGTGGTTTCAGACCGGGCCTAAGACGCGCGCCACCGGGCCTGACACCACCGCTGGCTGACTACCGCCGGCTGACCGCGGCGGCTTCCGAGCCGTGGCTGGCAGCGACCCGCCGGTCATCGTGACCACGCGGCGGCAAGCCGACTCTCGGGCGACACACGGCCAGCGGGCCACGGGGCCCGCCGCCTCCAGGCTTCAGAGTGCGAACACCAGCGTGCTGACCGCACCGAGCCCGATGCAGTAGAACCCGAACGGGCTCAAGCGGTTCGTCTGGAAGTAGCGCAGCAGGAACTTGACGGCGAAGAAGGTCGTCACGGCAGCGCAGAGGCCGGCGACTAGTGCGGGCCCGCGCACGCCGCTGCCCTGCGGACCGAGCAGTTCAGGCAGCTTCAGCGCAGCGGCCGCCAGGATCACGGGGGTGGCGAGCAGGAAGCTGTAGTGCGCTGCGTCCTCGTTGGAGAGCCCCGCAAACAGGCCGCCCCCCATGGCGAAACCCGACCGTGAGATGCCCGGTATGAGCGCGGCTGCCTGCGAGGTTCCGACCGTGATCGCCTGGCGCCAGCTCAGCCTCGCGATGCGCGCGTCGGGATCCCCACGGTAGTCCCCCTCCCGCGGGGGGCGCTTGCGCAGGCGCTCGAACGCAAGCAGGGCGATGCCGTTGACGATCAGGAAGGCCGCCGCGACCGATGGTGAGGCGAACAGTTTGCGCAGCGCTTCCTGCGCCAGCAGACCGATGATCCCGGCCGGGACGGTGCCGACCACCAGCAGCCACCCCAGGCGCGCGTACACGTCGTCCTCGCGAATCTCGCGCAGGCGCAACGAGCGGAGGATCCCTCTCGCGATCTTGATCCAGTCGCGCAGGAAGAAGAGCAGCAGCACGAGCGCGGTTGCGAAGTGCGTAGCTACCAGGAACGTCAGAAAGAACTTGTCGTTCTGATGGATGTGCCAGCCGGCGAGCCCCGGCAGGATCACGGCGTGTCCGAGGCTCGAAATCGGGAACGGCTCCGCGACGCCCTGCGTGAGGCCGAGGATGATGGCCTGGAAGTAAGAGATCGGATGGTGCATCGAGGGCCGCAGTCTATGGCTTGGCCCGGAGGGAGACACCCGCCCTGATCTTCACCTTCGCTTCACAGAATCGTTCCCGACTCGTCACAAAAACCGAGGCTTTGCAGCCGAATCTTCTTTATATGAATGCCACCGTCGCGCGTGTGGACCTGCACTGCCACTCGACCGCCTCCGAGATCTCGCGCCTTGGGGTGCAGCGCGCCGTCGGACTGCCCGAGTGCGCCACGCCTCCGGAGGAGGTCTACGAGCTGGCCAAGCGGCGCGGCATGGACTTCGTCACGATCACTGACCACGACACGATCGACGGCGTGCTGCAGATCGCGGACCGCTCCGACGTCTTCATCTCCGAGGAGCTGACGGCGCACTTCCGCGGCGAGCCGCAGGCGGTGCACGTGCTCTGCTACGGCATCACCCCCGCCGATCACGAGTGGCTGCAGGCGCACAGCCGCGACGTCGAGGAGTGCGCCTCATACATGCGCGAACGCGAGATCGTCTGTGCGCTGGCGCACCCCTACTACACCGTCGCCGCCCCGCTCACGGCCCGCCACCGCCGGCGCCTGGCCGACCTGTTCGCAATCTGGGAGGTCCGCAACGGCGCCCGCGCCCGCGAGCTCAACCGCCCGGCCGCGATCTACGTCAACACGCGCAATGGGATCGGCATCGGCGGCAGCGACGACCATGCCGGCGTCGACGTCGGCCGCACCTTCACCGAGACCCCACCCGCGCGTGCACCCGCCGAGCTACTCGAGCACCTACGCGTCGGACGCGCCACGGCCCACGGCGAACAGGGCAGCGCCGCCAAGTGGGCGCACGCGGCGATCGCGCTCGCCGCGCGCACGCTCGGCAGCGGCCCTGAGGATGCGCTCTGCGCCGACGGGACGGGCCCAGATCCCCGCGCTGTGCTCACGATGGCCCAGCGCCTGCTGCGCGAGGGGGACGCGCGCCACGGCGCCGTCGGCAACGACCTCACCCCGGCCGACGCGCGCCGCCTGCTGCGCGCCTGGCTGGCCGCCGTCGGGCTCGACGGGCTCGACGAGCGCGGCCTGATCGCCCACATGCAGGACGAGCGCTTCACCCACTCCGACCTGCACCGCCGCGCCTGCCGCGCCCACGAGCGCAAGCTGCGCGCCGCCGTAGAGTCGGTCGTGCACGCCGTTTCCCTGCCGGCGGACGCGCCGCAGGACGGCGGCATCGACGTCGCCGGTGCCGCGCTGGCCATCTTCGAGGGCTGCATCGCCGCGATCCCCTACGCGCCCGCGTCCGCGTTCCTAGGGAGGGAGAAGGCAAAGCTCGATTCGCGCGATGGCGAGACTCGGCGTGTCGCGATCATGGCCGACGGGATCGGCAGCACGCATGGCGTCTCGCGCACACTGGAGGAGATCCGCCAGCGCGGCGTCCCGGGCTTCGAGATCGAGGTCATCGGCACCGACCCCGACGTCGATCGACGGCTTTCCGCGGTCGCCGAGATCGACGTCCCCTTCTACCCCGACCTGCGCATCGGTGTGCCGGGCCTGCCCGCCGCCGTCGAGACGCTCGCCGAGGGAGCCTTCGACGCGATCCACGTCTGCTCCCCCGGCCCCGTGGGGGTGGCTGGGGCGCTCATCGCGCGCGCCCTTGGGCTGCCACTGATCGGCAGCTACCACACCGAGCTCACCGCCTACGCCGAGCTGCGCTCCGGCGAGGTCCGCCTCGCGCAAGCGATGGCGATCGCGGTGCGTGCCTTCTACGGCGCCTGCGACCTCGTGCTCTCCCCCAGCCCCGCCTCCGACGCTGCGCTGGCCACGATCGGCATCGGCGCCGAGCGTCTCGCGCGCTGGGACCGCGGCGTCGACACCGGCCGCTTCGACCCCGCCCTGCGCGGGCAGCTCGCGCTGCCCGGGGAGCTCAACGTTCTCTACGCCGGGCGCCTGACCCGCGAGAAGGGCGCCGATCTGCTCGCCGACGCGTTCCTCGACGCCCACCGCCGCGACCCCCGCCTACACCTCGTGCTCGCCGGTGGCGGGCCCGAGCAGGAGTGCCTGCGCGAGCGCATCGGCGATGAGCACGCCACGTTCCTGGGGTGGCTCGGCGGGATCGAGCTCGCGCGCGTCTACGCCAGCGCCGACATCTTCCTCTTCCCCAGCGCCACCGACACCTTCGGGCAGGTCATCCTCGAGGCCCAGGCAAGCGGACTGCCGGTCCTCGCGGTCGCCGCCGGTGGCCCCCTCTCGCTCGTCGAGGACCGCGTCAGCGGACTGCTGGCCAAGCCCACCGCCGACGCTCTGGCGGAGCGCGTGCTCGAGCTCGCCGCCTCCCCGCTGCTGCGCAGGCGCCTCGCGGCGGTCGCGCTCGCCGACGTGCGCCGGCGGACCTGGGAGAGTGCGATGGAGCGTCTCGCCGAGGGCTACCGCCGTGCCCTGCGCCAGCCGCGCAGCGCCAGCGGCACGACACCCGGAGCGCGCCGTGCCGCCTAGTCCACGCACGATCGCCGTCGCGCTGCACGACATCGAGCCCGCGACTTTCGAGCGCTGTGCCCTGATCCGCGACTGGCTCGATGACCACGGCGTCGATCGTGTGACGCTGCTCGTGATTCCCGCGCGCGATCTGCACCCCCTGCACGAGCGCTCCCCTGAGATGGTCGACTGGCTCGCCGAACGGCGTCGCCTGGGCGACTCGATCGCCCAGCACGGCTTCCGGCACGAGCGGCTGCGCCGCCCGGACTGGCCGCGCCGCATGCGCCCGGCCGGCACGGCCCGCCATGCTGAGTTCGTCGGCCTCGACGGCGCCGAGACTCGCCGCGCCGTGGAAGCCGGCTGGCGCCTGCTGAAGCTAGCCGGCATCGAACCCGACGGCTTTGTCGCCCCAGCCTACGCCTACACCCCGGCTCTGCGACGCGCGCTGGGCATCCGCTACCGCTGGTGGGCCAGCCTGCTCGGGCTCCACGGCGCGCTTGCCGTCGAGCACGTCCACGGTCGCGAGGAGGCACCGGCCTGGCATCAGCTCGCGCCCGCGTGGAGTCTCGGTGGCGAGAGTCCCGCCAGGCGCGTGCTCTCCCCGGCGCTGCTGCGCGCGGGTGGGCTCTTCGCCGGGCGCACGCTGCGCCTGGACCTGCACCCCGCCGACCTCCAGCGCCCCCGTCACATGCTCGCCCTAGAGTGGGTCCTGCGCCATGCGGCTCAGCAGCGCACGGCGGCGACTTACGACCAGCTCGCCGGCACCCAGCCCGGAGTGCTTCAGCGTCCCTCCGCCGCGTTGAAGACCGACGCGCCGAACGCTTCGACCTTTGGCAGCGCCGCGTAGCCGAGGTGGCCGAGGCCGAACAGGCTCTCGATCGTGCGCAGCAGCGAGTAGTGGTTGAACGCTTCCTGACTCGTCGTCCCGGCCTTCACATACGGCGATAGCAGCAGCGCTCCGACCTCGCCGCCGCCCGCCGCCGAGAGCTCCGCCGCCGTGCCTGTCGGCGCCGGCAGGTTCGGGAAATGTGGCTGTTCGCAGCACGAGCTCGAATCCGCGTATTCGCCGGTCGACGGCGCCTCGTCGACCGTGATCGCCAGCAGCCCTCCGTGCTTGTAGGCCTTCGAGGCCAGAATCTGCGGGATCACGCGCTTGAGGAAACCGTCCGCCGCCGCCATCCCCGCCGGGCGCCCTGGCGCACACGGCGTCGGGCTGCCGTCATCGCAGAGATCGGGCACGATGTACGAGAGGCTCGGTGTCCGCACCGCATCCGCGAGATCGCCCTTCAGCCTGTCGATCCCCACGTCCTCCGTCGCACACGCCGCCGAGCCCGCGATCGACTGGAAGTACACGAATGGGTTGCGGAACGTCGCATACGGACCTGCACCCACGCGCTCGGTGACGCTCCCAGCGCCGGTCGTGCCAGTGGCCACGGAGCTACCCCCGGCGCCCGCCGGCGCGCTCCCTGAGCCGGCACCGGGATCGAACGAGCTCGTGTCTTCGGAGTCCAAGACCGGATGCCCGCAGGCGGGCGACCCTCCCCCTTCACCCATCCCTTCCACATACGCGCGCCACGTCAGGTGCTTGGCCGCGAGCTGACCGGCAAGCGTCGGCGTCGAGCTCGGATACACACAGCCACTGCCCAGCACCTGACCGTCCGCGCTCGCAGTCGCCGGGGCGATTGCGGTGTATGACGGACAGTTGGTCGCGGTCTGCGCCGTCGGACCCTGGCCGCTGATCAGCGCGATCCCGTTCGCCAGCTGCTCGTGCGCGACCGCGTAGTAGCGCACCAGCAGCTCGCCCTTGCGCTCCAGCGTGTGCGCTAGGTACGGCGCCGGCGAGGACGGCCCGAACACTGTCGCGTATGGCTCATCGTCGAGCACGACCAGGAACACATGCTTGACCGGGGGCAGCCCCTTCGCCTGCTTGGGGGAGCCTGCTTCGCCCGCGCCCCCGCCACCTTGGGATCCTGCTGGTCCGCCCCCCCCGCCGGAGGAGCCCGGGGAGCCATTCGTCGAGGATGCCCGCCTACCGCCGGCGCCGCTCCCTGAGCTCGCTCCCCGCGAGCCACCCGAGCCTTCGCTCGGGGACCCGGCTCGAGCTTCGCCCGCTGAAGGGGTCGCGGTCGCTTCCGGCAGTGCCGGCGCCTTTGCGCTCGACCCGCCTGCCCCCGCGGTCGCGCTCGACGACCCGCCGGCGCCCGCGGGCAACACCAGCCGCAGCGGTGGCCGTGCAGCCTCCAACTGGCCCGGCTCCGCCGGCTGCGATGCCGCGCTGCCAAGCGCGGTCCCGAAGCCGAGACAGGCCAGCGCCAGCAGGCACCACACCCCAAGCGAAGGGAAGCGGCGGCGAGACTCCGGGAGGCCCGTCGCCGAGACCGGGATCTGAGCGGTCGGCTGCTCCGCCGCCCCCGGCTGCGCCTTAGCTCCGCTTGCCTGGCTTGCAGCGGCTTGCGCCAGCCCATGCGCGGCGAGCTGCCGCTCCACTTCGGCGAGCTCCGTGTCGCGTTCCTGCAACAGCGCTGCCCGCCGGATCAGCACATCCGGGCGGATGTGGTCGCGGATCGCCATCTCGTAGGCCAGGCCGCCGAGATCCCAATGCAACTCGGCCACCTCGCCCGCTAGCCGCTCCCTGCGTCGCAGCAGGTCCTGCAACTCCGCCGCCGCGCGCTGCGCGACCGCCGCGACTGACTGGACCGGGTTCTGCACAGCTGCCTGCCCGGTCGCCGTCGCCTGCTCCGAAGTCTGCCCGTCCTCCGCGGAAGCTGCCATCTAGCCGGTCGAGATCACGTTGGGCAGGTTCTTGGACTTCTGCTCGAAACTGCCCCCGCTCTGGTTTTTCTCATTCTTCAGGACCGACGGCGGCGCCGGCTTTTGGATCGATTCGCCGACACCGCTCGAGGATCCGCGCTTGCCACTCGCGTCGGACTTCGAGGAGGATTTCTGCGAGCCGTGCGGCGCTGTGGAGGTGGGCGCCGCCGGATGGCTCGCACCGGTTTCCGTACCCGCGGCCGTGCCGGCCTGGTCGACTGTGATCACCTGTGCCGGCGGCACCGGCGCCGCCTTGCCCGCGCTCGAACCCGAGCGTCCGATCAGGACGCCCACGCCCATCGCCAGCAGCAGCACCCCCACGCCCGCGATCAGACCCGCCGCGCCGCCCCAGCGCGAGCCGCCGGCGCCAGCCGGCGAGCCGCCCACCGGCGGATACGGAGGCCCCTCCATGCCGTACGGCCCGGGCACGCCCGGCTGATACGGCGACCCGTTCGCCATCGACGGGCCATGGCTCGCCGGCACAGCCGCCGCGCGCAGGCCGTCGAGCTGCTGCAGGCCGCTTAGGTACGTTCGCGGCGCCCCGCACTCCAGGCAGTAGCGCTGGTCGTGCGCCAACGCCGCGCCGCAGTGCATGCACGGCTCGGTGGCGAGCGCCGGCCCAGGGGAAGCCGGCTCAACGGAAACGGTGGCCTCCACGCCCCCCAATGGTCCTTCTTATACCGCCGGTCGTTCGTGATGATCCTGTGAACACCGCCGCCGGACTCCGCTGCGTACGCCCGGCAGGTCAGGGGGCGGGACGCAGCACGTCGCGCAAGTCGTTGAGGTCGACCTCCTGCACGGTCGAGAGCATCGCATCGAGCGCTACGCCGGAAAGGGTCTCCTGCTCGAGCAGCGCGTGCGCGGTCTCCTCGACGGCCTGCCAGTTGCGATCGAGCACGTGCCCGGCACGCGCCTCGGCATCGCCGACTAGGCGCTCGACTTCGCGGTCGATCAAGTCAAGCGTCGACGGACCGACCGAGCCGAGATCCTGCAGCGAGGCGCCGAGGAACACCTCGCCGCCCTTCTCGCCGATCGTGACCGGCCCCAACGCATGCGACATTCCAAACGAGGTGACCATGCTGCGCGCGAGCGCCGTCGCCGCGTGCAGATCGTCGCTCACGCCGCTGGAGAGGTGGCCGAAAGCGATCCGCTCGCCCGCCGTGCCGGCGACGATCACGATCAGGTGACGCTGTAGGTCGGGTTCGGACTGGATCACCTGGTCGCGATCGGTAAGCATGTGCGCGGCCGTGCCGAGCGTGCGCCCACGCGCGACGATCGAGAGCTTGCGCGTCGAGGTCTCCTGACCCATCGCCTCAGTGACAACGGCGTGCGCAGCCTCGTGGATCGCGATCAGCCAGCGCTCGGCGGCGGTGAGGATGTGGCGCTTGGCGGGACCGGCGACCACGCGATCGATCGCCTCCTCCAGCGTCGCCTGGTCGATCGTGACGCGCTGGTCGCGAACGCTTAGCAGCGCGGCCTCGTTGATCACGTTCGCGAGCTCCGCGCCGCTGAACCCCGGGGTCTGGCGGGCGACCTCCTCGAGCGAGGCGTCCGGGGCGAGCGGCCGCTTGTCGCCGTGCAATCGCAGGATCTCCAGGCGCCCGTGGACGTCGGGATTGTCGACCGTTATCTGGCGGTCGAAGCGCCCCGGGCGCAGCAGCGCCGGGTCGAGGATGTCGGGACGGTTGGTCGCACCCATCACGACCAGCCCGCCGTCGCCCGCGAACCCGTCCATCTCGACGAGGATCTGGTTGAGCGTCTGCTCGCGCTCGTCGTTGCCCTGACCGATGCCGGCGCCGCGCTTGCGCCCGGCGGCGTCGAGCTCGTCGATGAAGATGATCGCCGGCGCCGCCTTGCGCGCCTTGCGGAAGAGGTCGCGCACACGGGCCGCGCCTACCCCCACCAGCGACTCCACGAAGTCAGAGCCCGACAGCGAGAAGAAGGCAGCCTCGGCCTCGCCTGCGACCGCCTTCGCCAGCAGCGTCTTGCCGGTACCCGGGGGCCCGACGAGCAGCACGCCCTTCGGAGCCGCCGCGCCAACCTTCAGGTAGCGCGAGGGATCCGACAGGTAGTCGCGGATCTCACGCAGCTCGGCCACCGCGTCGCCGGCGCCGGCGACATCCGCGAACGTGATGCGATGCGCCATGCCCTTGCCGCCGCGCCTGCCTTTGCCCGTGAATTTCGAGAACCCGGCGATGCCGCCGGCGCCGCCGTCGGCGCCGATGCGCGTGAACATCGCGAACAGGCACACCAGCAGCAGGATCGGCAGCAGGAACTGCACGACGACCGCGCGCAGCGCCTTGTTCGACTGCTGGGTCACCGACACCGGCGCACCGCTGCGGGTGAGCGCCTGCAGCAACTGCTGGGTCTGGGCGCCCGAGCTGGGGTACGCGGCCCAGTAAGCCGTGCTTGGAGCAACCGGCAATTCGACCCTTCCCTGGCCGGGAACCGCTGTGCGCCTGGCGCCTTCGGTCAGCCTCGCCTTCGTGAGCAGCTCCACGCGGTTGTCGTGGTCGAGCAGCGTCGCAGCCGCGATCTGCCTGTGTTCGGCCAGCGTCAGCACCCGGCTGATCGGCAGTGGCGCGCCACTGCTGCTCGGGCCGATCGACCCCAACAGCACGAAGAACGTGATCGCCAGAGCGAGCGACGCGAATCCCAGGAAGAACGTCAGCGGGTCTTTGAAGATCACACGGCTCGTCGTGCCGGCAACCTCGCCGAGCGCCGCCAGCACCGGGCTGCGCTTCTCCGCCAGGCCCGAGCGAACGGCCGCGGGGCGTGCCGCGGGGGACGGAGGCGACGGTGAGGGGTGATCCACCGGGCCGTTGTTGGAGGACACGTTGTTGGAGGAAGGGTCGCCCTCGTGGGCTGCCTCCCCGTGGTACTCGTCGCTCATCGCGTGATCGCGGGGTCGAGCGAGAGCCGAGACGGGATTGACGAGTCGGTCATCTGATACCTGTCCTTCACGGAGCTGATCGATTGGGGAGCGTCATCGCATGGGCCATGTCTGGCAATTCATGCAGCGGCGCCGGCCCTAGGCTGATGGGCGCGCGCGGTCGACCTGTTACCGAGTTGATAACTCTCACTGGTAGTTCACAGTTTCTTCTCCGTCTGGATACATGTCGTTTACGTCTGTGCGAACAGGGCGCCCGAGACTGGATTCGTCACCCAGCCGAAAAGGAGCTTTTACGTGCGCCGACCGACCCGGACCGCAATCGTCACGCTGATCGCCGTGCTCGCACTGGCCGCCCCCGCGGCCGCAGGCGCACGCGCGCTGCTGCTGAGCGGCTCGACCTCGATCTATCCGCTGATGGTGCAGCTTGCGTCGGCCTACCACAAGGCGACCCACCAGGCCACACCGAAAGTCGGTCAGGGTACCTCCGACGCTGGCATCAACGAAGTCAACAGCGGGCACGTGGACATCGCGGACGTCTCGCGCGACCCCGAAACCGGCGTTGACCCCCCCGGCCTGGTCTTCACAAAGATCGCACGCGACGGTGTCTGCATGATCACCAACGCCGGCAACCCGCTCGCCAACCTCAACCAGCAGGAGACGCAGGCGATCTTCACGGGCAACGTGCGTGACTGGAGCGAAGTTCCAGGCGCGAAGATCTCGGGCTCGATTGACCTGATCGACCGCATCGCATCCTCCGGTACGCAGGATGCATTCCAGAATATCTTCCTCGGGCCGACGCTGAAGATCTCCTCGAGCGCGGAGGCCGAGGAAAGCAACGGCCTCGTACAGAACAAGGTGCGCACCGACCCCAACGCGGTTGGGTTCGTGTCATTCGCGTTTACGGGCGGCGTGCACACGGTCAGCTACCAGGGGGTGGCGTGCACATTGGCGAACGCGAAGTCTGGTCAATACCAGGGCGTGCGTAACTTTTGGATGGTGACCAAGGGCATCCCGAAGGGCGCGGCGGCCAAGTTCATCAGCTGGATCACGAGCCCCAAGAACTCGAAGGCGCGCAAGATCATCGCCTCGCAGTGGATCGCGGTCCACTAGCCCGGGTGGGCACAAGCGAGCCATACGCACGCATACTTCGAGATGGAGCGCGACTGGCGCACGGAGCTGAGCTTGGCGGCGCTGGCGGTCGGCGTCCTGGTTGTCATCGCGTTGATGGCGGCAACGGTGCTCACGAAGGCGTGGCCGTCGTTCTCGCATAACGGCATCAGCTGGTTCTTTGGCGGCGGCGATGTCGACTCGCAACTGAGCGCGATCCTGAACGGCCCGAAGACCCCGGGCCATTACGACTACTACTTCCGCGCCTGGCCGCTGCTGTGGGGCACGATCCTGACGACGGGCCTAGCGGTGCTCTTCGGTTTGGTGATCTCGGTGCTGGCGGGGGTCTTCATCGTCGAGCTCGCGCCGTCCGCGGTGCGTCGCGCGATCGACCCGGTCGTACGCCTGCTGGCGGCGGTGCCGTCGGTCGTGTACGGGTTGATCGGGATCCTCGCGCTCGCGCCGTGGATGGAACGCAACCTGATCTCCCAGCAGCGCAAGCACTCCGTTCAGTACGTCGTGCAGTTAACCGGTGCCAACCTGAGCGTCGCGATCCTGATCCTGACGGTGATGATCACGCCGATCATGGTCGCGCTGATCGTCAGCGCGCTGGAGGCGGTACCGGCGTCCTGGAAGGAGGGCTCGGCGGCGCTGGGCGTCAACCGCTGGCGCACGACCTGGCGCGTATCGCTGCGCACCGCGCGACCGGCGATCGTCGCCGCGACGGTGCTCGCGACGGCGCGCGCACTGGGCGAGTCGATCATGCTCTCGATGGTCTCGGGCTCGCGCGGGTTCGCCCCTAACCCGCTGGACGGTGTCACTTTCCTGTTTGAGCCGGTACGCCCGCTGGCGGCGACGATCATCGCTTACATCGACGGGATCTCGGTGGTCCCGCTCGCGCAGACGCTGTACGCGATGGGGGCCGTGCTGCTGGTCTCCTGTGCACTGCTGTCATTCGCGGGGTGGGCGGCAAAGCAGCCGCTGAAGCGCTACGGAATTAGGACATAGGGCGATGACGAGCGCCCCGCAGACGCTGACCCCGCCCGCGGGCACCGTGCGTATTGGCCGCCCGCGCGACGCGGTGGGAAGCTGGCCGCTGGTGGATCGCCTAGCGTATGGGCTGTGCTGGGCGGCCGGTCTCGGACTGTGCGCGGTGGCTGGCGCGATAGTGCTGTTCATGCTGGTCAAGGGCATCGCCTATCTGCGCCCGGCGCTGCTGTTCACACATCCGAGCCCCGCACAGAGCCAGAGCGCATCCGGGGGCTTCCTGGACCCGATCGAGGGGACGCTGCTGCTCGGCGCGGTGGGCATTCTGATCGCCGCTCCGATCGGCGTGGCGCTGGCGGTGTGGCTGAGCGAGTACGCGCGGCCGGCCTCGCTGGCGCGAGCGGTCGAGTCCGGGGTAGAGACGATCGCGGGCGTGCCGAGCGTGCTGCTGGCGATCTTCGGCCTGCTGCTGTTCGCGCGGCCGGTGCTCGCGTTCCTCTCACAGACCTCGGCCGGAGGAGCCGTGTACGGCAAGTCCTTCATGACGGCCGGCGCGATGATGTCGCTGATCGCGCTGCCGCTCGTCGTGGCGGCGACGCGCGAGGCGCTGGCACAGGTGCCGGCACACGTGCGCGAGGCCTCCTATGCGCTCGGCAAGACGAAGGCGCGGACGATCCGCAAGGTGCTGCTGCCCTCGATCCGTCCGAGCATCGCAAGCGGCGTGACGCTCGGCCTTGGACGCATCATCGGCGACACCGCGATCGTCGTGATCCTGCTGGGGGCGACGCTGCGGATCGAAGGCGCGGGGGGCCTACCGGGCCTCTCGACGTTGCGCGGCACGGGGGGCACGCTGACGAGCTATGTGAAATACAACTCCCCGGCGGGTGAAGGCAATGCTCCGCAGAAGGCCTACGCGGCGGCATTCGTGCTGCTGATGATGGTGCTGGCGCTGAACCTGCTGGTCGGCGCGCTCAGCTCCCGGCGCGGTCGCACCAAGCGGACGAGCCCATGAGAGCGCGGACGCCCCCGCCGCCGATCCGACGGATTACCCTCGAGCGAGAGCCGACCATCGTGGAGCGACCGGCCAACGGCGCGTCCATGCCGGTGGAGACTCCCGTCCCGGCGGGGCCGACGGTGAGCGCGGCGCGGCGCGCGGCGCGACCGGCCGTGGAGCATGTGAGCGAGCGCATGCGGATCGAATCGGTGTGGCTCGCCTATGGCGAGCGGTGGGTCGTGCGCGACGTGACGCTGCCGGTACGCCGCGGCGAGGTGCTCGCGCTGATCGGCGCTTCGGGCTCGGGCAAGACGACGCTGCTGCGCTCGCTGAACCGCCTCACGGAGATCACGGCGGGCGCGAGCCGCGCGGGACGGATCACACTCGACGGCCAGGAGATTGGGGAGCTCGAGGTGACCGACCTGCGACGCCGGGTCTCGATGGTCTTCCAGCAGCCGAACCCCTTCCCGATGAGCATCTTCGAGAATGTCGCCTACGCACTGCGCGAGGAGCGCCGCGGGGCCAGCGGACGGGGCCGGCGGCTGGGCAAGGCGCAGCTGACCGAGTCTGTCACCGGTGCTCTACGGCGAGCCGGCCTCTATGAGGAGGTCGCGGATGACCTCAGCCGGCCGGCATTGCGGCTCTCCGGCGGCCAGCAACAGCGTCTGTGCATCGCACGCGCACTCGCAGCGCAACCGGAGGTGCTGCTGCTGGACGAGCCTTGCTCCGCACTCGATCCGATCTCGACGGCGAGGATCGAGGAGCAGATCGTCAGCTTGCGCGAGAGCGTCGCGATCGTGATCGTCACGCACAACTTGCAGCAGGCGTTTCGCGTCGCCGACCATGTAGCGTTCATGCACCTTGGGGAGCTCGTCGAGTACGGCTCCAGCGAGCAGGTCTTTGACCGGCCGGCACAGCAGCGCACACGCGACTACATCGGCGGGGCCTTCGGGTGAGGGCCCGGCTCGCGGCGCTGTTCATCTGCGCGCTCGCTCTGGGCGGTTGCGAGACGACTGCGGAAAAGAGCGCACGACTCGAACGGACGGCGAGACACACATCGCTGAGCAGCGAACGGGGATTGACGATCACGAAGGCTAGCTCGGAGGTGAAGGTGGTGGCGGCGCAGGTACTGCACGCAGGCGAAGCGACGGCGGCTGTGATTACGCTGCGCAACGCCTCTGCGCACGCGCTGCGCGACGCGCCGATCGCGATCACTGTGCGCGACGTGCGCGGCGGGGCGCTCTTCAAGAACGACGCGCCCGGCTTGGAAGCGGCGCTGACCTCGGTGGCGCTGCTGCCGGCGGGCGCACAGACGGTGTGGGTCGACGACCAGGTCCAGGCGAGCGGCCCGCCGGCGAGCGTCACAGCGCTCGTCGGTGAAGCGCCGCAGGCCCCCAAGAGCATCCCGCGCTTGCGCGTCAGCGGCGTGCACGCCGTCGAGGATCCCGCGAGCGGCCCGGGCGCCGCGGGCACCGTCCTCAACGACTCGACGATCGTCCAGCACGACCTCGTCCTCTACGCGCTCGCGCGGCGCGGCGGGGAGATCGTGGCAGCCGGACGCGGGGTGTTGCCCGAAGTCTCCGCGCACGGCTCGGGCACCTTCGAAGTCTTCTTCGTCGGCAACCCCCGGGGGGCGCGCCTGGAAGTGAGCGCGCCGCCGACGACGTTCTAGCGCCGTCGCCGGCCCTGCTTGAGCGTGATCCCCTCGATCAGGTGGGCCACCGTCTCGCAGGCGTCGACGGCTGCCTCAAGCGACTCGAAGATGTCCTTCCAGCGGATCACGACCATCGGGTCGGTGCCACCCGCGAACAGCGACGCCATGCCATCGCGCAACAGGCGATCGCCCTCGTTCTCCAGACGGTGGATCTCGACCAGGCGCGGCGCCGGATCGGTGCCGCCGAGCAGGCAGCCGAGCGCCTGCTCGATCTGCTCGGCGGAGGCGACCAGCACGTCGGCGAAGCCCAGCGCCTGCTCCATCGCGGCCTCCACCCCGTAGAGGCCCAGCTGGGCCGCGGCCTGCTCGGTGTGGTCGACGATGTCGTCGAGCGCCGTTGCCAGCGCGTAGCCGTCGGCGGCGTCGAATGGCGCGCGCACCCGCCGGCGTCCGTTCAGGCGATGGATGATGTCGTGGGTGATGCGATCGCCCTCGCGCTCGCACACCCCCAGGTCGGCGGCCAGCGAAGCGTGCTCGGGAAACCCGGCGAGCAGCTCGCGCAGCAGCAGGCCGGCGCGCGCGACGTTGCGCCCCGCCTCCTCGATCAGGTTCCCGAGCATCGGGTCGACGCCGCGTCCGAGCAAGCCCATCCGCGAAAGATTACGTCCCTGCCCCACCGCGCGTCGGCTTTTACGAGTTGTTCACGACTCGATCACGAGTTGGCAACCTCGATGGGCCCGGCCGCGCGCGACGCTTCGCGGGGTGGCGAGCATGGAGGACATCGCGAGCACCCTCTACGTCGGCGAGCTCGAGATCAGGGCCGACGAGGGCCTCGTGCTGGCCACCGGTCGGGCGCTCACACTGTCGGTGCGCGAGTTCGGGCTGCTGGTCGCAATGGCCAAGCGGGCCGGGGCGATCGTCACGCGCGAGGAGCTCTACACGGCCGTCTGGGGCGGCGAGCTGCGCGCCGGCGACCGCTCGGTCGACGTCTACGTCTCCAAGCTGCGCACCAAGCTCGAAGCCGCGATGCCCGACCGCCGCTTCATCCACACCCATCCCGGCTTCGGCTACCGCTTCCAACCGCAGCCTTCACGAGATGTTCACATGCCGGCGGTCCTGGACTAAGAGAGTTAGGCGAATCCCACGGGATGCGCCGCGGGCGCACCGGCCTGTCGAGGGACCGGCCGGTAGCTCAACGCTGATGGGCAGAGAACACATGAACGAACGAACACCGCTCCCTCTCCGCCCCGTGATTCCCGTGTCTCTACACACAAAAGTCAGAGGAGACGAGTAGTGATCATCAACAAAAAGACAGGGGCGACGTTCCTGGGCGTCGCAGCGCTCTCCCTGGTCCTCGCCGCGTGCGGCAGCAGCTCGAGCAGCTCGAGCTCGTCCCCCGCGGCCAGCACCTCCGGCACCATCTCGGGCGCCGGCTCAACCTTCGCCGCACCGGTCTACGAACAGTGGGGCTCGCAGATCTCAGGCCTGACCGTCAACTACCAGGCCGTCGGCTCCGGCGCCGGCATCACCGCGCTGGAAGGCAAGACCGTCGACTTTGGCGCGAGTGACCCACCGCTGAAGGAAGCCGAAGAAACGGCGCTCGGCAAGGCCGGCGAACCGGTGCAGATCCCGATGTTCCTGGGCGCGATCACCGTCTCCTACAACCTCCCCGGCGTCGCGTCCGGCCTGAAGCTCGACGGCAAGACGATCGCCGACATCTACCTCGGCAAGGTCAAGACCTGGAACGACGCCGAGATCAAGGCGCTCAACCCGGGGGCCAACCTGCCTAGCACCCCGATCACGGTGATCCACCGCTCGGACTCCTCGGGCACCAGTGCAGGCTTCACTGGCTTCCTCGCTGCAGTCGACCCAGAATGGGCCAGCAAGGTCGGCGCAGGTAAGGACGTGCAGTGGCCGGTCGGCACCGGCGCGAAGGGCAACGCCGGCGTCGCCGGCGCCGTCCAGCAGACCACGGGAGCCATCGGCTACGTGGAGCAGGCATATGCCCTGCAGCACAAGTTCACTTACGCCAGCGTGAAGAACAAGGCCGGGAGCTTCATCGCGCCGTCACTGGCCTCGACCAGCGCCGCCGCGGAAGGCATCACGCTGCCGGCGAACCTCGGCTTCGCGATCAAAAACCCCTCATCGCCGCAGGCCTACCCGATCACGTCGCAGACCTTCGTCGTGGTCTTCAAGGACATGTGCAAGGCCGGCATCCCCGGTGGCAAGAGCGCCGCCGAAGGTGTCGTGAAGTTCCTGAACTACGGCCTCGGCCAGGGGCAGAGCATTCTCTCCCAGGCCGACTACGCCGCCCTGCCCACCGCGATCCTGACCAAGTCGAAGGCCGCGGTCGCAGGCCTTCAGTGCGAAGGCTCGCCGCTGAGCTAGCCTGCAAAGCGTTTTGGAGGCAGCACCATGGAGATGAGCTGATGTCGAGCAGGTGCTCCGCTTCGACCCTTGGGTCCGGTTGAGCATGGAGGCCGCATCGGTTCCCGGCAGTGCCGACCGCTCGTTACTCGAGCGGTCGGCACTTGCCCGCCTTCCGGACCGGGCGCTGAGGTATGGGCTCACCGCGCTCGCCGCGCTGATCCTCGTCCTGATCGTCTACTTCTTCGTACGCCTGTTCGGCGAAGCGCGTCCCGCGTTCTCCGCAGCCGGCGTCCTCGGTTTCGTATTCCACAACGACTGGAATGTGAGTGCCGAACGGTACGGGGCGCTGCCACTACTCGTCGGGACGCTGATCACCTCCGGCCTCGCGCTGTTGATGGGTGTGCCGATCGCGGTCGCAACCGCGCTGTATCTGACCGAGCTCTGCCCCCGGCGCCTGCTGAGCCCTCTCACGATTCTGGTCGAGCTGCTCGCCGCTGTGCCCTCAGTCGTCTATGGGCTGTGGGGCATCTTCTTCCTCGCGCCCAAGCTGCAGCCGGCGGAGCAGTGGGTAGCCGACCGCCTCTCCTTCATCCCGTTCATCGGCGGGGGCATCGTGACGATCCCGAACTACTTCATCGCGGGTCTGATCCTCGCGATCATGATCCTGCCAATCGTCAGCGCGATCGCCCGCGAGGTCATGACGACCGTGCCCCTCGATCACAAGGAGGCCGCGCTCGGACTCGGAGCCACCCGCTGGGAGATGGTCCGCATGGCGGTGATCCCCTACTGCCGCTCCGGGATCGTTGGGGGGGCGATGCTCGGCCTCGGCCGTGCGATCGGCGAGACGATCGCGGTCACGATCGTGATCGGCGACGCTCCGCAGCTCGGCAAACACCTCTTCGGCCAGGGCTACACGCTGGCCGCCGTGATCGCCAACGAGTTTGGCGAGGCCACCGGCCTGCACCGCTCCGCGCTGTTCGCCGCGGCGCTCGTGCTGTTCGTGCTGACGCTGCTCGTCAACGCGGTGGCGCGCCTGTTCGTGCTGCGCGCTGCGCGCGGCAGTACGACACCTACGACCGGGCCCGGTGAGGGCCCCGGCGACCTCGAGGCGGCCGTGGCGGTGGGAGCGTGAGCACGCACGGGGCCCCCGTCGACCGCCTCGCGCGCTTCGCGGTCAGCCCGCGCCGGCGACGCGCCGACAAGACCGCGCGCGGGCTGTTGCTCGCGGCGACGCTGATCGCGCTGATCCCGCTGGGTCTGGTCGTCTATTACCTGCTCGTCAAGGGTCTCGGCGCGTGGAGCTGGAGCTTCTTCACCACCGACCCCACCGGTAACACCTTCTTCAAGAGCGCCAGCATCGGCGGGATCAAGAGCGCGATCCTGGGAACCGTCGAGATGGTCGCACTGGCCTCCGCGATCGCGATCCCGATCGGTGTCGGGGTCGCGCTGTGGCTCGTCGAGTACGGCCGCGAGAGTTGGTTCGCGCACACGGTGCGCTTCTTCGTCGACGTCCTCACGGGCGTGCCCTCAATCGTCTTCGGACTATTCATCTACATCGCGCTCGTCGTCGGCACCGGCTCGACCTACGCCGGCTACAAGGGCTCGCTCGCGCTCTCGCTGCTGATGCTCCCCGTCGTGATCCGCTCGGCCGAGGTGATCCTGACGCTTGTGCCCAATGCCCTGCGCGAGTCCGCGCTCGCGCTCGGCGCCGCACGCTGGAAGGTGGTCTTCCGGATCGTGGTCCCGACCGCGCTCACCGGGATGCTCACGGGCGTGCTGCTCGCCGTCGCCCGCGCCGCCGGCGAGACGGCTCCGCTGCTGTTCGCGGCCGGCGCGACCAACCAGGCGACTCTCAATCTCGGGCAGTTCATGAACTCGCTGCCGGTGCAGATCTACAAGGACGTCACATCCCCAACGGAATCGGTGGTAAACCGTGCGTGGGGAGCGGCCCTCACGTTGGTCGTGATGATCCTTATCCTAAATCTCGTCGCCCGCCTCATCGCCCGAAGGAGTCGCCTTGCATGAGCACCGACGCATCGCCCCCCCACCCCACCCTCGACGCGTCTGAGAAAATGCTCGAGCCAGACCACCCGCCATCTCAGCCAGCGGGCGCTCGCGCCGGTGCTCCCGCCGTCGAGCCCGGCGCCAGCCCATCCACACCTCGCTCCGTCATCCACTCCGGGCCCGCGATCCGTCTGGAGCAGCTGCGCGCCTTCTACGGCTCCTCAGAGCAGGTCAAGGGCATCGACCTGCGCTTTCCGGCCAACCATGTGACCGCCATCATCGGACCATCCGGCTGCGGCAAGTCCACGATGGTGCGCTGCATCAACCGCATGCACGAGGAGATCCCGGGAGCGCGCGCCGAGGGCCGTGTAATGCTCGACGAGCTCGATCTCTACGACTCGGCGGTCGACGTGATCGCGGTGCGCCGCGCAATCGGGATGGTCTTCCAGAAGCCCAACCCGTTCCCCACGATGTCGATCTTCGACAACGTCGCCGCCGGCCTGCGGCTCACGGCCCGCCGGGGCGATCTTCAACACCGCGTCGAGGCCGCCCTGCGCAGCGCCGGCCTCTGGGAGGAGGTCCGGGACCGGCTCTCCGCGCCCGGCATCGGGCTCTCCGGCGGCCAGCAGCAGCGTCTATGCATCGCGCGTTCGCTGGCGGTCGACCCCGAAGTGCTGTTGATGGACGAGCCCTGCTCCGCCCTTGACCCGATCGCCACGCTCAAAATCGAGGAGCTGATCGCCGAGCTCAAGCAGCGCGTGACGATCGTGATCGTCACCCACAACATGCAGCAGGCCGCGCGCGTCGCCGACCGCACCGCGTTCATGCTCGGTGGGCAGCTCGTCGAGGTCGGACAGACCCAAGAGATTTTCACCAACCCCGTCGACCCGCGGACCGAGGAATATGTCACCGGAAAGTTCGGCTAGCTCCGCGATCCCCGCCCACCGCGGGGCAGGCGCCGGCGTTCAGACCGGCCGCCAGCACTTCCAGCAGCAGCTCCAAGAGCTCGAGCAGCGCGCACTCGGCGGCCTGGACATCATCGTCGAGCAACTCGACCGCGTGCTCGAGGCGCTCGGTCATCAGGACGTCGAGCTCGCCCAGATGGTGATCGCCGACGACGACCGGGTCGACGGGCGCTACCTGGAAGTCCACCAGGGCATCCTCTCGCTGCTCGCACTCCAGGCCCCCGTCGCCGGCGACCTGCGCGTCGTCGCCGCGCTGCTGCACGTCATGAAGAACATCGAGCGCATGGGCGACCAGTGCGTCAACATCGCCAAGCTCATCCCGCTCTCCGGCTATGAGCCCCCTGTCCGCCGAGAACTGCTCGATGCGCTACTGAAGATGGGTGCCTACGCCCGCTCGGAGGTCACCCAGAGCAAGGCCGCATTCTCCGGCCGCGACGTCGAACTCGCCGAGGACCTCGTGCGCCAGGACCGCGCCATCAACAGCCTCAACCGCGACATCTTCCGGATGGCCCTCGAGATCGGCGATGACCCCGACACCCGCGAATGGGCCATGCACATGATCCTCGTCGCGCGCGCCCTGGAGCGCGTCGGGGATAACGCCGTCGACATCGGCGAGCAGGTCGCCTTCGTCGTCACCGGCCTGTTCCGCGAGTTCTCCGACTCATCCCACCCGATGGGCGCCGGCTGAGCTACCCGCGTACGGGTCCCGGCGGCCTCGCGTACCGGCTTGCATCGGCCATTCGCGTGCAATTAGCGGACTGCCCCTGTGAACATCCTGATAACTGTCTCCATTCTCCGTATACAGCGGCACTGACGTGCCATAGACTTAGGTCCGCGATGATGGAAATCACCCGCGCCGAGCAGGGGGGCCAGCCGGATGCTCGTGGCCCCTCCTCGACCGCCTCACCGCTTCGCGTCGCCGTGCTCGACCGCGACAGCGGCTTCATCCAAGTCCTGAGCAAGCGTCTGGACCGGCTCGGCTGGGAGCACCGCGTGCTGAGTAGCCCCGTTCCTCCCGAAGCCGTCGGCTCGATGCGGCTGAGCGCGCTCGTCGTCGACCTCGCCGTGCTCGGCCCCCAGGCGTGGGAGTGGCTCGAGCGGCTCTGCGGAGCGCTGCCCGACCTCGGGATCGTGGTCTGCACCGGCCCCTCGACCGTCGCCCAGCGCATCCGCGGACTGCGCTTAGGAGCCGACGACTGGATCACCAAGCCCTGCCACCCGGAGGAGGTCATCGCGCGCATCCAGAGCGTCGTGCGACGCCGCCGGCGCGCCGCCGGCCGCGTCGAGACCAAGCCCGTGACAGCCGGCGAAGTCGAGATCCGCTCGGATCGCTTCCAGGCCTTCGTCGGCGGTCGCAGCCTCGACCTGACCCGCCGCGAGTTTGAGCTGATCGAGCTGCTCGCCGCTGCGGAGGGCCGGGTGCTGGAGCGCGAGGAGATCTACTCGCGGCTGTGGGGCTACGCGATGGTCCGCGGCGACCGCTCCGTCGACGTGTTCGTGCGCAAGCTGCGCCAGAAGCTCGAGAAGGCCTCCCCGAAGTGGCGCTACATCCACACCCACTTCGGGATCGGCTACCGCTTTGCCGCTGAGCCGATTGGTGTTGCAGCGAGCGCCGCCGCGACGAGCGACGCGGCATCCGGCGAGGTGGCGGCGAGCGATCCAGTCGCAGGCGGACTAGACCTCAGCGAGAGCGATGTTCGCGATCAGCGCCAGCTCGACGGGGCGCAGCAGGAGCACCAGCTCGCCGGCAACCGTCTCTGAGATCCGCTCCCGGCCCTCCGCGACCGATCCAGGCTCCAGACGCACTACCGCAAGACCCCCCTTCTTGAGGTCGATGCGAGCTCCCGTGAGCTCCGCGACTACATCCGAGAAGTCCGGCTCGTGCCCGACTGCCAGCAGCCGCGCATCGGACCCCAGCTCTGCCATTGCCGCTAACGCCTGCCGTGCGTCGAAGCCCCCCTCCAGCGGTGCATGGACTTCGAGATCGGGGTGCCGTGGACCGTCCTGCGAGCGCTCGTCCCATGCCTGCAACGCCAGCGTCGCCGTGCGCAGGGCGCGCTCCTTGGGACTACTCAGTAGCGCCTCGAGCTGTACTCCCATCCGGGCAAGCGCCAGACCCGCCAGCCGCGCCTGGCGCTCTCCCCGCTCGGTCAGACAGCGCTCCGGGTCCGGACGGGTCCCGTGCGGCTCTGCATCCGCGTGACGTAGCAACCAGAGCTGGCGAGCCATATCCCTCGCCTTTTACCCTAGCGAGACCGTCAGGGTGTAGCGTTGCCGAGCAGCTATGAGCAGCGACCACGAGCACGCGGAGGGCAAGGGGGAGCATGAGCGCCACCACCGCCACCACGACCATCCTCTGCACGATCCAGCGCTCTACCTCAACCGCGAGCTCTCCTGGCTGGACTTCAACGAGCGCGTGCTCCAGCTCGCCGAGGACGGGGAGATCCCGCTGCTGGAGCGCATCAAGTTCTGCGCGATCTACACGACTAACCTCGACGAGTACTACATGGTGCGCGTCGCCGGTCTGCACGACCAGATCGAGGCCGGCGTCGAGAATCCCACACAGGACGGCCTCACGCCCTCGCAGACGATCGGCCGCATCCGTGAGCGGGTACGCAAGCTCAACCGTCGGCTGACCGACTGCTTCGAGAGCCAGCTTCGCCCCGCGCTCGCCGAGCATGAGATTCGCGTCGTCGGCTTCGACGAGCTCGACCACGCGCAGCGCGCCTACCTCGCGCGGCACTTCCAGAAGGTCATCTTTCCCGCGCTCACCCCGCTGGCGGTCGCACCGGGCCGGCCGTTTCCGTACATCTCGAACCTCTCCCTGAGCCTGGCCGTGCTCGTCCGCGATCCGATTACCGACCAGACCGTGTTCGCCCGCGTGAAGGTGCCGACCGAGATCCTGCCGCGCTTCATCAAGCTCGATCCCGTCGACGGCGATGAAACCGCCGACAGGAACCTCCCGCAGCCAACCTCGACTACGCTGGTGCCGCTCGAGGACGTGATCGCCCACCACCTCGACGCGCTCTTCCCGGGGATGGAGATCGTCGACTACGACACCTTCCGCGTCACCCGCGACGCCGACCTGGAGGTCTCCGACGACGCCGCCGACCTGTTGCAGGCGGTCGAGGACGAGCTGCGCCGCCGGCGCTTCGGCGAGGTCGTGCGCGTCGAGCTCGGCACCCGCTGCTCCGCGCCGCTGCGCAGCGAGCTAGCCGAGCTGCTCGGGATGGCCGAGGACGAGATCTACCCCGTCGACGGGCTACTCGACATGGGCGCCCTCTGGCAGATCGTGCGGCTGCCCGGCATGCCCGAGCTGCGCGAGCCGCCGATGACCAGCATCACCCACCCGCGGCTGCTGCGCCACGAGGGCGAGCGGCCCGACGTGCTCGGCGCGATGCGCGACGGCGACCTGCTCGTGCATCACCCCTACGACTCGTTCACGACCTCCGTGGAGCGCTTCGTCGAGCAGGCCGTCGCCGACCCCAACGTGCTCGCGATCAAGCAGACCGTGTACCGCACCAGCGACGACTCGCCGCTCGTGCCAGCTTTGATCGACGCGACCGAGCGCGGCAAGCAGGCCGTCGCGCTGGTCGAGCTCAAGGCGCGCTTCGACGAGCGCATGAACATCCACTGGGCCAGGGCGATGGAGGAGGCCGGCGTGCACGTCGTCTACGGGCAGCCCGCCCTGAAGACCCACGCCAAGTGCGTGCTGGTCGTGCGCCGCGAGGGTGAGGGCGTGCGCAACTACGTGCACATCGGCACCGGCAACTACCACTCCACCACCGCCCGCCTGTACACGGACTTCGGGCTGTTCACGACCGACGAGCAGATCGGGGCCGACGTGGCCGACATGTTCAACTATCTCACCGGCTACGGGCGGCCCTTGCACTATCGCAAGGTATTGATCGCTCCCAGCCAACTGCGCGACGGGCTGATCGCCGAGATCGAGCGCACGATCGCCGCCCACTCCGCCGAGCACCCCGCCCGCATCACGATGAAGATGAACGCGCTCGTCGATGGGCACTGCATCCGCGCGCTCTACAAGGCCTCGCGCGCCGGCGTCCAGGTCGACCTCAACGTCCGCGGGATCTGCTGCCTGCGACCGGGCGTGCCGGAGATCTCCGAGAACATCCGGGTCGTCTCGATCGTGGGGCGCCTGCTCGAGCACGCGCGCGTCTACGCCTTTCAGCGCAACGGCGAGCACACCGTCTACATCGCCTCCGCCGACCTGATGCCCCGCAACCTCGACCACCGCGTCGAGCTCGCCGTCCCGATCGAGGCTCCCGAGCTGCGCGCCGAGCTGCTCGACTCGCTCGACCGTGCCTTCAACGACAACCAGAACGCCTGGCAGCTGGACTCCGAGGGCAACTGGCGGCGGCTTGCGCCTGCCCCTGGCGAGGAGCCTCGCAGCATGCAGCTCGAGTTGATCGATATCCACGCCCGCCGCGCCGCCGAGGAGCGTCCGGGGGAGCGCGACGGGGTCAGCGAGCTGCCCCGCTGAGATCCGCACGGCCTGCCCGCCACAGCGATCCGCACGGCCTGCCCGCCACAGCGCCGGGGAGGCCGCCTCCCTGAGCTGCCTTGCTGAGAGAGAGCACCAAGGACCTCAGGATCGTTGCCGGGAGATCGACGTCCGGCGCCGTGCAGCCATCTGCGTAGTTACGTCACAAAGACCTGCACGGCGACGATGATCCCAAGGACGACACCGATACCGGTGACCAGCGCACTGGCGCGCCGGAATCCGAACAACCAGGTGAAAGCGCCGACGAAGATCGCACCTCCGCCGCAGATGTCGCCTACGAGCGGCCAACCCGAGGTGATCCATCCCGTGGTCAACGGCACGGCTAGCACTACGACTCCGGCAAATAGGATCAGCGACGCAACCAGCCAGCGAACGATCCGTTCTTGGCGCGTAAGTCGCCGAGCCAGCGCATCGAGCTCCGGAGGCCTCGACTCGTCGGCTGCTGGCTCACCAGCAGCGCCAGCATCCCCCGGCTCATCTTCCTCTGACTCGGCCCGACGGCTGATCGCCGTTCGCTCATTGATTCGCTTGAGTCGCTGCTCGGCTTCGAGCCGGGCTCGCCGCTCGGCCGCTAGTTTAGACCTGATCTCGGCCTCATTCGCCGCATGGGACTCTTGCTCTGTGGTGAGCTGCTGGAGCAGCTCGAAGATCATCTGCGCCTGGAGCGCGGTCTCTCCAGCCTCTGTGGCGTACTCCAAGACCTCCTCCTGCTCGGGCCCAGCGCTCTCTTCATCGCCACCGAGCGCACTGTTGAGCAGAGCGAGCGTGGCACTCGCCTGAGAGGAGTCCTCATGCGCGTTGACACGCCTGATCGCCTCGATGATGTCCGACTGGGTGACGAACCCACGAGCTCGCACGGCCGGCGTGTCGCGAATATCCTCCATCGTCTTGCCGTAGTCCCTGGTCCGTGGATACAGCGAGCGAACAATATGCCCCCATTCCGTGACGGTCATCGCAAATGGAATCTCATCGCGGTGCTTGCGGCTCGCTCTGGCGTATCGGGTGAGAGCATTGTCATCGGTCAGCACGAGACAGCATGCGTTGGAGAAATCTCGCTCTTTGTTGCCGCGCAGCCGTTTGACCAGCAGCCGATGTTTAACATCATGCTCTTGAACTGGACGAGGCTTTTCCGGACCTAGTCGCACTCGCTCCAGGTTGGCGATCTCATCGTTGAGGTCACCTGCATCCTGATCCACCGCGTCGCATCCGATGTCCACCACCTCGATGCCCTCGTTCAAGAGCAATGGCTCCACCTGTTCGTGCAGTGCAAAAAAATCCTCAGGACTTATTCCCTCGCTTCTCTCCATACTTCTGACCGCTTTCTTGAACACCTCATAGGTGTCGTCGTCCATGTCGGTGGGTGTAAGGCCGGCAATTGCCTGCGGCGAGGGTCCGGTGCGCAGGAGTCGCTCGCGCGCCTTACGCACGCTTTCCCGCATCTCCACCACCGTCCACGGTGTCACACACACCTGATAGCCCAGCTTGCGCGACAGCGCGAGCACGCGCTGTGTTAGGTAATAGCGTCTCGTGCCGTGGAGCTTGAGAATCGAATACACTAGATTGGTATCTAGATATAGCCTTTGGCCACTGGTTAGCTGGCGTATTCCGTCGAGCGCCTCAGGCTCCAGAGTGAGGATCGACATGAGGTGCGCGGTGATCAGCATGTTGTCGAAATAGCGGCGCTGCATGTGCGTCATTTCTTCGACGAATATGGTTAGCGCCGCTGGACGTACCATCATTACGCTTGGCTCGCGCTTTGGGAGCGACCCAAAGCCGAGCATCTTGATTTCAGCGAGCCGGCGCTTAAATTGGTCTTGCTCCGGATAGAGCAAGACTGCAGCCGTCATGCCGTATTCGACAATTATTTGGTTTATCCACGCACTCAAGTCTTCGACGAGTTGCGCCAGCTGCTCCTCCCCGAGCGCGGGGACTGCACGGCTCACGGCCCGCGCCCATTCCTCGAATGCTGTTGCCTCGACTTCGTTTGAGATGCGAATGCGCTCCGCAAGCTCTTGGCTACACTCCTCCGTCAGCTGGAGGTGCGTGGTTTCGCGGACCATCTTGCCCTCGTCGATCAGCTTCTCTACAACTCCCGAAATCTCCTCGCGCTCGATCTCCAAGCCCCAGAGCGCTTGACAATGCGACTGGCATTCAGCGCACGAGCCTAGGCGTCCACCATTCTCGTGCGCAGCCGCTAGAACGAGCTGGCGGAGCACAGAGCTGACTCGATAGTTGCGAGGACTAAACGGGCGATAGGCCGCTAGCCGCCGGATCGAGCGGCGGAAGTCGGCAGTATTGGCGGAGGCGCGATCGCTCATTCCGCTGTCGGGCAAGTGACGGCGCCAGGTCCTCGCAAGATGTGAACATCCCGTAAAGACCTAGTCAGCCACCCTCAAACCCATGCGCCCTTTCTGGAGATTGTTAAGTCCCAGAGGGCGATCCCGGAGCATCACCCTACCCTCGTATATCCCCACGCCTAAGGAAGTTTACTGGACCTCACCTCGATGCGCAACGTATGTTTCTGATCGCCGGCTTGTGTTTGAATTATTCAACTTTTGCCCAGCCCGCAAGCCCATAACCTGTCGATCAACCTATGATACTGTCTTTTACACTCGCGCATCCGAGCTGGGGACGAGCAGGTGAAGAGTTACAGCACCGCGCAGAGGCGATACTGCAGTCCCAATTTGGTGATAGATCGCCAATACTGCGCACGACCATAGGGTTGGCCGTCGTGACTAGTAACACCGCTCGCGGCCGCTGGGCTTGCACTGAAATCGGGCGGGCTTTGGCTGGCGCTACGCTCGGGCGGGAAGTGCGTCCAGCACCTCTTTGAGGTCGTCCACCGACTGGTAGTCCAGCCCCAGCAGGTGGTCGTGGCGATGACGTACCACGCCCTGCTCGTCGATCACGATCACGGAGCGCTTGGTGCCCATGCGGGATGAGAATGCGCTGTAGTCCTTTGCGACCGCCTTGTCCACGTCGGCCAGCAGCGGGACCGTGAGGCCGTGCTTCTCGACGAAGCCCTTGTGCGAGTCGAGATCCTGTGAGGAGATCCCGACCACCGTCGCATCGAGCGCCGCGAAGTCATCCGCCCGATCCCGGTAGGAGCAAAACTGTTTGGTGCAGACCAGCGTGTTGTCGCCGGGGTAGAACAGCAGCACCACCCGCTCGCCCCGGTGCTCGGAAAGCTTGAACGGGCCCTCGGTGCCCGGCAGCTCAAAGTCCGGCGCCTGCTCTCCGACCTGCGGCGTCTTTGCCATCGTGCTCACCCTCCGCTCGCTGTAGCCCAATTGGGTGCAAGACCCGTGAGCGGCCACTGTAACGATTGTCGCCGGTGATGCGATAGAACAACGTCCTGCATGCCCTCCCGCCGCTCTGAGCGTCCCGTGGCCAAGCGCGCGGTCCGCTTTGCGACCGTGCCCCTCGCGGCGATCCCGATCGCGGCCCTGCTGATCGTGGCCTGCGGTGGAGGCGCCTCCCCGGCGGCCTCTTCGAGCAGCGCCGCCGCCGGCCCCGTCTCGACACGTGCGCCTGCAGGCACAGTCGCGGGCTCGGCGGCGGCTCACGGCGCGGTGTCCCTGCGTGACTGGCCGGAGTTCGGCCTGAACGCGCAGCGCAGCGACGCCAGCAGCGCGAGCACCGGCATTACCGCCGCGAACGTCGCGCACCTGCGTCGCCGGCGGATCGCGCTGCCCGGGACTGTCGACTCCTCGCCGATCTTCCTCCATGCGGTGACCGTCGAGGGCGCCGTGCACGACGTGATCGTGCTCAGCACCACCTACGGCAAGACGCTTGCCCTGGACGCCGCCAGCGGGGACATCCTGTGGACCTTCACCCCATCCAACTACTCCCGCTGGGCCGCGACGGCGCAGATCACGACCGCCAGCCCCATCGCCGACCCCGATCGGCTGTTCCTCTACGCCGCCTCGCCCGACGGATTGGTCCACAAGCTCGCCCTTGCCGACGGCAAGGAGGACGCACGGGGCGCCTGGCCGGTCTCGATCACGCGCGACCCGACCCACGAGAAGCTCGCCGCCGCGCTCAACCTCGACGGTCCCGACGTCGTCGCCGCCACCGGTGGCTACATCGGCGATATTCCTCCCTACCAGGGCCATGTCGTGCTGATCGACCGCTCGAGTGGTGCGCTGCGCGCGGTCTTCAACACGCTCTGCGCGAACCGTCGCGAGCTGATCGTGCCCTCGAGCTGCCCGCAGAGCGACTCGGCGATCCTCTCGCGCGGCGGGCCCGTGATCGAGCCGGGCGGCCGACGTATCCTGCTCGACACCGGCAACGCCCACTGGAACGGGACCAGCGACTTCGGCGACTCCGTGCTCGAGCTCACCTTCCCCGGCCTGCGGCTGCGCCAGTCCTACACGCCCGTCAACCAGGAAGAGCTCAACACCACCGACAGCGACCTTGGCTCGAGTGCCCCCGCGCTGCTCGGCCAGGACCGCGTCGTGCTCGCGGGCAAGGACGGGATCATGCGCGTACTCGCCCTCTCCCGGCTGGACGGTCGGCCCCCCTCGTCCAACCACACGACGCTCGGCGGCGAAGTCCAGCAGCTGCCGATCCCCGGCGGCGGACAGCTGTTCACGGCCCCGGCCGTCTGGCGCCACGCCGGGCACACCACCGTGTTCGTCGCGGGCTTCGGGGGCACCGGCTCCTACACGCTGCGCGGCGGGCGGCTGCACGCGCTATGGACCAATCGCCACGCGGGGACCAGCCCGATCGTTGCCGGCGGCCTGCTCTACGTCTACGACCCCGAAGCCGGCGGCATCGAGGTCTATGACCCGCGCTCCCCCAACCCACTCGTCAAGCTGCCCGGCGCGCCCGGGCATTGGAACAGCCCGATCGTCGTCGACGGGCACATCGTCGAGCCCGAGGGCGACGCCAACGACCACAAGCTCTCCGGATCGCTTGACCTGTTCGCCGTCGGCTAGGGCCGGCGGGTCCCTGGAGCCCGTACCGTCCTTAGAGCCCGTACCGTCCCTAGAGCTGTACCGTCCCTAGAGCTGTACCGTCCCTAGAGCTGTACCGTCCCTAGTGTCGTGTTGGTTTAATCGGTTGGCAGTTAGGGTATGTGGTGGTTATGCCTATTCCTACTGCGGTTTCTATTGAGTTGACCGGTGATGAGCGGTCGGTGTTGGAGAGCTGGACGCGTCGGCACACGAGTGCTCAGGCGCTGGCGCTGAGGGCACGCATCGTGCTGATGGCGTCTGAGGGGTTGTGGTCTAACGGCGAGATCGCCGAGGCGTTGGGGGTCTCGCGTCCGACGGTGACGAAGTGGCGCAACAGGTTCTTCCAGCGGCGTCTTGAGGGCCTTGTGGATGAGCCACGCCCCGGGAAACCGCGGTCGATCACCGACGAGCAGGTCGAGGCCGTCGTGGTCAAGACCTTGGAGAGCACGCCGAAGGACGCGACGCACTGGTCGACGCGGTCGATGGCCAGGGAGATGGGGATGACGCCAGACGCGGTGATGCGGATCTGGCATGCGTTCGGGTTGCAGCCGCACCGCCAGGAGACCTGGAAGCTGTCCAAGGACCCGCTGTTCATCGAGAAGGTCCACGACGTCTGCGGCCTGTATCTGAACCCGCCCGAGCGCGCAGTCGTCCTGTGCGTGGACGAGAAGAGCCAGATCCAAGCGCTGGACCGCACCGCCCCAACCCTGCCGATGCTGCCCGGAACCCCGCAGCGCGCGACGCACGACTACGAGCGCAACGGCACCTCGAGCCTCTACGCGGCGCTCAACGTGCAAAGCGGCGAGGTGATCGGTTCGCTGCACCAACGCCACCGGGCGGTCGAGTTCCTGAAGTTCCTCAAAACGATCGACGAGAACGTGCCCGCGCACCTCGACGTGCACCTCGTGCTCGATAACGCCTCCAGCCACAAGACCCCGAAGGTCCGACGCTGGCTCGCGGCGCACCCCCGGTTTCACCTGCACTTCACCCCGACCAGCAGTTCGTGGATCAACCTCGTTGAGCGGTGGTTCGGCGAGCTCACCACCAAGCTCCTACGCCGCGGCGCTCATCGCTCCGTGCGAGCGCTAAACACCGACATCCGCCAATGGATCGACACCTGGAACGAAAACCCACGCCCCTACGTCTGGACCAAGACCGCCGACCAGATACTCAACTCCATCAGCCGCTACTGCCAACGAATCAACCAAACATGACACTAGAGTCCGTACTCTTCCAGCAGCCCTAGCCAGACCTCGCTGCGCGTCGGAAAGCACGGCACCGAGTGCCACAGGCGCTCCAGCGGGACCTCCCCCGCGATCGCGATCGTGGCCGCGTGCAGTTGCTCGGCCACCTCGACCCCGGTGAACGTCGCACCCACCAGCACCCTGCGATCCTCGTCGATGACCAGTCGTGCCGTGCCCGGCGCGCCGTGGCCCACGAAGCTGCCTCCGGCGTTACCCTCGATCGGCCGGTCGACGGCACGCACATTCAGGCCGGCCGCGCGCGCGCCGTCCAGCGTGTGGCCCACCGCCGCCACCTGCGGCTCGGTGAAGACCACTCGCGGCGAGCGCTTGCCATCGAAGCACAGGCCGCCGGAGACCCCCTGCTGGCGACCAAGGATCCGATCGGCTACGAAGCGTGCCTGATACTTGCCCATATGCGTCAACAGCACCCGTCCGTTGGCGTCCCCCACCACATACAGCCACTCCTGTCCGGGGACCCGCAGCGTCTCGTCCACCGCGACCGGCCGGCCGGGCGAGTCGGGGTCCGCCAAGCCAAGCGCCTCCAGCCCGAGCGCATCTGTGCGGGGGCGGCGACCGACCGCCACCAGCAGCTCTGCAGCGGTGTACGCGCGGCCACCCTCGAGCTCCACCGTGACCGGTCCGCTACCGCCCTCGCGCTCGACCGCGGTCGCCTTCACACCTAGCGCGACCTCGACACCCGCCCCTTCAAGCGCCTCGCGCACCTGCTGGGAGGCGAACTCCTCCTCGCCCGCGATCAGCCGCGGTAGCGCCTCCACGATCCTCACGCGGGCGCCCAGCGAAGCGTACGCCTGGGCCATCTCGACACCGACTACACCCCCGCCCAGCACCAGCAGCGAGGCCGGGATCGCGCTCGCCGTCGTCACCTCGCGGTTGGTCCACGGGTGTGCCTCTCGCAGCCCCGGGATCGGCGGCAGCGCCGCACCGCTGCCGGGAGCCAGCACGACCGCCTTGCGGGCCCGCAGGAGCTCCCCATCGACGTCCCCGGCCTCGACGGCGCCTTGCGCGCCCCCGCTCTCCGAGCCAGCCGCACCCTGGGCGCCGTCGGCGGCCGCCCCCCGCACATGCACCGCGCGCTCGCCCGCGAGGATGCCGTGGCCGCGCACCAGCGCGATCCCCCGCTCCTCCAGCCACGGCAGCTGCTCGCCGTCGTCGAGATCGTGCACTACCTCGTCGCGGCGGCGCAGCACGGCGGCCACGTCCAACGTCCCCGTCGCCGCCTGCGCCGCCCCCGGCACGCGGCGCGCCTCCGCCAGCGCCTGCGCCGGGCGTAGCAGCGACTTCGAGGGCATGCACGCGTAGAACGAGCACTCGCCGCCCACCAGCTCACACTCGACCAGCGCCACGCTCAGGCCGTTCTCCGCCAGGCGTCCCGCGCAGACCTCACCGGCGGGACCGGCGCCGACCACCACTACATCGAACTCGCGCTCGCTCACTTGCCCGCAAGCCTACCCGGCGACGCCCCGGGAGCTGCCGGAATTGGTTTCCGCAGTGTGCCTCTAGAGCGATAGCCTGGATCGATGGAGGAATCGCTCAGCGGCCAGCTCCTGCTCGCCTCCCCGACACTGCTCGACCCCAACTTCAGGCGCGCAGTGGTCCTGATCGGCGCCCACAGCGAAGACGGCGCGATGGGGGTCGTCCTGAACCGCCCCTCCTCGACAACGGTCGGGGAGGTGGTGCCCCAGCTCGAGCCGGCCGTCGGCGAGCGTGAGACCGTGTATGTCGGGGGGCCCGTCCAGCCCAACTCGATCGTCTTCCTCGCCGAGTTCCTCAACCCCGAGCCCGCCGGGCTGCTCGTGCTCGGGCGCATCGGCTTTCCGACGCCGGAAGCCGATATCGACGAGCTTGCCGAGGCCACCGCGCGCCGGCGCGTGTTCGCCGGCTATGCCGGCTGGGGCAGCGGACAGCTCGACGCCGAGCTCGACCACGGGGACTGGATCGCGCACCCGGCGCAGCCCGACGACGTGTTCAGCGAGGACCCCGACGAGCTGTGGAGCCGGGTGCTCGCCCGCAAGGGCGGCGCCTACGTGCTGATCGCGCGCATGCCGCTCGATCCGAGCCTCAACTGACGCCGCGCGGCTACCGCTCAGCGCCACGCGCGATCGGCTGCCACCGCGAGCCGACGCGGAGCGAGCAGACATCCACGTCACAACCGAATCGCGTTGGCCATCGGCGCGCGGCGCGTGATCCCGCGCAGGTCGAGCACCACGCGCGCGTGCTCGCCCGCAAGCTCGTGCTCGACCTGCGGATGGGCCGTGACGATCAGCGCGAGGTCTACGTCGCGCAGGGCCTCGCGCAGCGGCAGGCTGGCAAGGTCGAACTCGGGCAGCGCCGGCACGTGGGGGTCGTGATAGCGCAGCTGCGCCCCGAGCGCTCCCAGCAGGGTGATGATCTTCAGGGCCGGCGACTCGCGCACGTCGCCCACGCCCGGCTTGTAGCTGACCCCGAGCACGGCGATCCTCGAACCCTTGACGGGCAGGCCGATCTCGTTCAGGGCGCGCTCGACCTTCATCACGCAGTGGTAGGGCATCTGCTGGTTGACCTTGCCGGCCAGCTCGATGAACTCCGTCGCCATGTCGAACTCCCGGGCGCGCCAGCTCAGATAGAAGGGGTCGACGGGCAGGCAGTGCCCGCCCATGCCCGGTCCGGGCTCAAAGCGCATGAACCCGTAGGGCTTGGTCGCGGCCGCGTCGACGACCTCCCAGATGTCGATCCCCATCCGATCGGTCAGCATCGCCAGCTCGTTTACGAGCGCGATGTTCACCGAGCGGAAGATGTTCTCCAGGAGCTTCGTCAGCTCCGCCGCCTCGGGGCTGGAGACTCGCACGAGCCGCTCGCAGACGAGCCCGTAGAGAGCTTCCGCGCGCTCGGCGCACCCTTCCGTCAGTCCGCCCACGACCTTCGGGGTGTTGCGCAGCGTGAAGTCCGTCCGCCCCGGGTCCACGCGCTCCGGCGAGTAGGCCAGGTGAAAGTCGCGGCCCGCTGCCAGACCCGACTCCTCGAGGATCGGCAGCATCCGCTCGCGGGTGGTGCCCGGATAGCTGGTCGACTCGAGCACCACGAGCTGGCCGGCCCGCAGCACCTCCGCCAGGCCGTGTGCCGCGTCGATCAGTGGACCTAGGTCCGGCTCGCGGTTGCGGGTCAGCGGCGTCGGCACGCACACCAGCACCGCGTCCGCGCGCTCCAGCGGCGCGTAGCTGGTGCTTGCCTGGATCCGCCCCGAGACCTCCGCCAGCTGCTCAGAGAGCACGTCCTCGATGTAGGACTCCCCCGCCTGGATCGCCTGCACCTTGCGCGCGTCGACGTCGACGGCAAGCACCTCGCACCCCTCCGCCGCGAAGGCCACCGCCAGCGGCAGGCCCACATAGCCCAGCCCCACAACACCCACGGTCGCCATTCAGGCGGCAGTGTAACGGCGGGGGACGAGGATCCAGCGCTCCCCCCGGCGGCCGACCGCCTCGCTCCAGAGAATGCGCCGGAACACGCCGACTGGCTACTACTCTGTAGCGAAGGATCGTCCGCCAGGTCGGTCCGTTCCCGCCCTCCCAGGCTTCGCCGGCCTCCGTCCCCCCTCTTTCCGCCATGCTCAAGCTAGCCCGCTGGTCAACAACACACCGCCTGTACGTCGTCCTCGGCTGGATCGCGCTAATCGTCGCCGTCAACGTCCTCGCGCAGTCGGCGGGCACGCAGTACTCCAACAACTTCACGCTGCCCAACTCCGACGCACAGCGCGCCGCGGACCTGCTGCAGCACAGCTTCCCCACGCAGGCGGGCGACCGCGACCAGCTCGTCTTCCGTGTCAGCACCGGCACCGTCCTCGACCCTGCCGTGCGCCAGCACATGAGCGCGACCTTCGCGCAGATCGAACATCTACCGCACGTCGCCGGCGTGGTCAGCCCCTACGCCGGACCCGCCGCTGGCAAGGCGATCTCCGCGAACCGGCAGATCGCGTTCGCGACGGTCGTGTTCGACGAAAAAGCCAACCTGTTGCCCGAGAGCGCTCCCGAACGCGTCGTGCAGATCGCCGAGAGCGCACGCCAGCCGGGCCTGCAGATCGAGCTCGGCGGCCAGGCGATCGAGGCGACCCAGCAGGAAGGATTCGGGCTATCGACCGCCGTCGGGCTGCTCGCCGCGATCGTCGTGCTGCTGCTCACGTTCGGCTCGCTGCTCGCGATGGGCCTGCCGATCGTTACGGCGCTGTTCGGTCTCGGCACCGGCCTGGGAGCGATCGCGCTCTTCACTCACATCGTCGACACCCCCAACTTCTCCTCCGAGCTCGCCGCGATGATCGGCCTCGGCGTCGGGATCGACTACTCGCTGTTCATCCTCACCCGCTTCCGCGAGGCCTACATCCAGCCCGGACCGACCCACGGACAGGTCCGCGAGTCGGTCGTCCAGGCGATGGACACCGCTGGCCGGGCCGTCCTGTTCGCCGGCACCACCGTCGTGATCGCACTGCTCGGCATGATGCTGCTGGGGGTCGACTTCCTCTACGGCGTCGCGATCTCGGCGTCGATCGGTGTGCTGCTCGTGATGCTCGCCTCGCTCACGCTGCTGCCGGCGCTGCTGACGATCGTCGGCGCACGCCTGGCGCGGCCCGGCCGGCGCGCGCGCCGCAAGGCACGCAAGGCAGCCGCCGCAGCTGGCGCGGCCACCGCAGCTGGCACACCGGCGACGGGTACGGGCAACGGCGTCCTGGCAAACGGCGCAGCGATCGACGGCGCCCCCAACGGCGCGAGGAGCGTCAACGGCGCCGCCAACGGCGCGCACGCGCCCGGCGCCGGTCGGGTGTGGCTGCGCTGGAGCGCCTTCGTGCAGAGCCACGCGCGCACGATCGCGGTCGGCGCGACGCTCTTGATGCTCCTGATCGCGGCCCCCGCGCTGGCGCTGCGGCTCGGCTCCAGCGACGCCAGCAACGACCCCTCGAACACGACCACCCACCGCGCCTACGAGCTGCTCGCGGAGGGCTTCGGCCAAGGCTTCAACGGCCCGCTGCAGGTCGTCGTCCGGCTGCCGCACCGCGGCGACACCGCCGCGCTGGCCGAACTGGAGAGCGCGATCGCCAAGGCGGAGGGCGTCGTCGCGGTGACGCCGCCCCGTTTGAACCCGACCGGCGAAGTGGCGACGATCTCGGTCTATCCGCGCTCCTCGCCGCAGGCCTATGCGACGAGCCAGCTCGTCACGCGCCTGCGCTCGCAGGTCATCCCGCCGGTCGTGGCGCGCACCGGCGCCGTCGCCTACGTCGGCGGCGTCACCGCCGGCGCGGTCGACTTCGCGACCGTGCTCGGCCACAAGCTGCCGCTGTTCATCGGGGTCGTCGTGCTGCTCTCGGCGCTGCTGCTGATGATCGTCTTCCGCTCGCTCGTGATTCCGCTGCAGGCCGCCTTCATGAACCTGCTCAGCATCGGCGCCTCGCTGGGGGTGATAGTCGTCGTCTTCCAGTGGGGCTGGGTGCAGAGCCTGATGGGCGTGAGCCCGGGGCCGATCGAGTCGTTCATCCCGGTAATGCTGTTCGCGATCGTCTTCGGGCTCTCGATGGACTACGAGGTCTTCCTCATCTCGCGCATCCACGAGCAGTGGACGCGCACCAAAGACAACGAGCGCGCCGTCGGCGAAGGGCTGGCGCTGACCGGCCGCGTGGTCACCGCGGCCGCGGCGATCATGGTCTGCGTGTTCCTCTCCTTCATGCTCGGCGAAAACCGCGTCATCAAGGAGTTCGGGCTCAGCCTCTCCAGCGCCGTGTTCCTCGACGCCGTCGTCGTCCGCTGCCTGCTACTGCCCGCGGTCCTGAGCATCGTCGGTGAGCGCACCTGGTGGATCCCGGCGTGGCTCGACCGCATCCTGCCGCGCGTGAACATCGAGGGTACTTCGGTGCGCCCGCTCCTCGGCGAAGAGGGCGAGCTTGCGGTGGACGGTGCCGGGGGCGAGCGGGAGCGCGCGGGAGTGCTATGAGGCGCACGTCCGACACGCTCCATGGAGCACGATCTCGTGCTCGGAGACCGCCAGCGGAACTCGTCCGCTGAGCTCGTCGATCGCGCGCTCCAGGGCCTCGTCGGAGAACGGCATCACCAGACCGCAGCTGTCGCAGACCAGATGGTGGTGGTGCCCCTCCTCGGTGTCGTGCGCGCGCTCGTAGCGAACCATCGCCTGCCCGGTCTCCACGCGCGCGACCAGGCGCAGGCGCTCCAGCTCGTCGAGGATGCGGTAGATGCTCGCGCGGCTGACCCGGCGGCGCTCCGCGGCCAGCGAGTCCTCGATCTCCAGCGCCGTCAGCGCGCATGTCTGTCCTTCGAGCAGCTCCAACAGCGCCCGCCGCGCGCCGCCGCGCTTGCGCCCGCTGGCCGCCAGCGCCGCCTCCGCGCGGTCGGCCCAGGTGTCGGTGCGGGCGCCCTCGGTCATACGACGATGGTAAGAGCGTAGAAGGCCACCGCCACCAGGATCACGGCGCTACCCGGTGGGAGCACCGGGATCAAGTAGCTCAGCGCGAGCCCGATCCACATCGACAGCAGCGCGATCGCCGCCGCTAGCGCCATCCCGCGGTAGGGGTTCACCGTCAGGCGGTGCGCGGCGCCGGCCGGCGCCGCGAGCAGGCCGAGCAGCAGCAGCGCTCCGACTGCCTGCGTGGCCTCGGCCGCGTCGAGGCCGAGCAGCACGAGGAAGGCGAAGCCGAGCGCCCGCACCGGCACCCCCCCGGCGACCGCCAATGGCACGTCGATCGAAGCGAGTAGCAGTGGACGCCCGATCGCGACCAGCGCCACCACGATCGCCGCCGCGACCACCGCCGCCAGCCAGGCCTCGCCGGCGCCGAGGGCGAAGATCGAGCCGAACAGCGTGCGCGCCGCCAGTGTCCCATTCGATCCCGCCGCACCGGCGTTGAAGAGATCGAGGAACAGCACGCCCAGGCCGAGCGTCCAGACGAAGACGACGCCGATCGTCACGTCGTCCGCGCGCGCGCGGAGAGCGGACGGGGGCCGGGTGGACGGGCGCAAGGCCAGCAGGCGCGCGGGCGGGCTCTCCAGGACCCCGAGCAACAGCGCGACCAGCACCGTCGCGAGGAACAGCCCAAACCGCAGGTCGAGGCCCGCCGCGGCCGCGGCCAGCGCCCCGGTGAACGCGACGTGGCTGAGCGCGTCCCCCGCGAACACCTGGCTGCGCAGCACGACGAACCAGCCGATCAGGCCGCTCGCGACCGCGATGCACGACCCCGCCAGCAACGCGTTGGCGAAGAACCCCATCACACGCTCCGGGCCGCGCGTGCCGCCGCGAACAGGACGAGCGCGATCGTGCTCACGAAGAACCCCGCGGGGTAGTTCGTGAAGTACGAGAGCCCCAGGCCGACCCACGCGATCGCCAGCCCTAGCAGGACGCTCAGCGCGAGGCTCAGGCCGACGCGCGGGGTCAGCTCGCGTGCGATTCCCGCCGGCGCGACGAGCAGCGCGAAGACGAGCAGCACGCCCGTGATCTGCGCCGTCGCCGCCACCGCGAGCCCCAGCACGAGCAAGAAGGCCACCGCGAGCGCCCGCACCGGCACCCGGCTCGCGCCAGCGAGCACTCCATCGACAGAGGCGAAGAACAGCGGGCGCCCCACGACCCCGAGAAAGGCCAGGACACAGAGCGCGACGATGGCGAGCGTCAGCACCTGGGCGCGCGTGATCCCGACGATCGAGCCGAACAGCAGCGACTCCAGGCTCTCCAGCACGCCGCCGTAGAGGCTCAGCAGCAGGAAGCCGACGGCGAACGCCCCCGCCTGCACCGTCCCGATGACCGCCGACTGCTGTGCCGGGCCGCGACGGGCGACCCCCGCTCGGCTGCTACCCCCGACCGACACTCCCGCGATGATCGCCGCTCCGGCCGCGCAGAACGCGAAGTAACCGAACGCCAGCGGCAGGCCCGCAAGCGCCGCTGCCGCGGCTCCCGGGAAGGACATCACCGACAGCGTGTGCCCCGCGAATGTCTCGCGTCGCAGCACCATGAACCAGCCGACGACCGCCGCCATCACCGCCACCACGCCCGCGGCCTGCAGCGCGTTGACCATGAACTGGTAGGCCAGCAACTGGTGCACGTCTGAGCTCAGGTTCAGCGTCAGGTGCGGGCTCACCGCTCGTCCTCAGGCTGCCTCGACCACGGGCGCAGACGAGAACGAGCGGGTTTCAAGCCAGCACCTGCGAGGGTCGATCGCCGTCGTCGTGCCCGTCGTGCCCGTCGTGCCGCGCTCCGTGCTGGTGCGGCGCTTCCGGCTGGCCCACCACCACCAGCCGCCCGTCGGTCGTGCGCAACACCTCGATCGGCGCCCCGTATAGCTCGCTGAGCGTGGCGCTTGTGATGACCTCCTCCGGAGCGCCCATCGCGGCGCGCCCGCCGGCGAGGTAGAGCACGCGGTCGAGGTACGGCAGCAGCGGGTTGACGTCGTGCGCGACCAGCAACACCGTCACGCCCTGGGCGCGGCAGATCCCCTGCACCAGCGCGGCCACCGACGCCTGGTTGGGCAGGTCCAGGCCGTCCAGCGGCTCGTCGAGGATCAACATCCGCGGGCCACGCACCAGCGCCTGCGCGATCAGCAGCCGCTGCTGCTCGCCGCCCGAGCACTCGCCGATCGGCCGGCCCGCGTACGCGCTGGCGCCGACCTGCTCGATCGCCGCGGCCACCCGCTCGCGCCCGGCGCGGGCCCGTGCACTGAAGCGCTCCGCCAGCGGCAGCGGCACCCCCCAGCGGCGACCGTCCAGGCCCAGGCGCACGAGGTCGACTCCGCGCACCCGCGTCGCCTGGTCGAAGACGCGCCGCTGCGGCAGGTAGCCGATGCGCTCGTTGCGGGCGCCGGCCGGCCCACCCAGCACTGCAACCGTCCCGTGCGCCGGCTCGAGCAGACCCAGCAGCACCCGCAGCAGCGTCGACTTGCCCGCCCCGTTCGGTCCCAGGATCGCGACGAACTCGCCCTCCGCGACCGTCAGGTCGACGTCGCTCCAGATCGTGCGCGAGCCGAGCCGCACGGCGGCGTCGACCAGCTCGATCGCCGCGGCCATCGGCCTAGCGGCCCGTCGCCTCGTGCAGCGCGTGCGCCAGGCCTTCGAGCTGGACCACCTGCCACTGCTCGAAGCTGTCCGACGCCGGGGACAGGGTCTCGGTCACTGTCGCGATCGGGATCTGCGCGGCACGCGCCAGTTCGCTCACGCGCTGCACGTCCGGGGTCACGTTCTGGCTGTTGAAGACCCACACCGCGATCTTGCGCTCTTCGGCCTGGCTGTCGACGGTGCGCTTATCCTGGGCCGTCACTTCGGTGCCCTCGGCGATCGCCTTCGCAAAGCTGTACGGGGTCAGCAGCTTGAGCCCGAGGTCTTCGCCGAGACCCTCGAAGATGCTCTCGCTGTAGCCCACCGGCACTCCCGCGTAACGTGCGCGGATCTCCCGGCGCAGCTCGTCGTAGCGCGCCAGACCCCGCGTTTGGAAGGCCAGCTCCCGCTGCGCGAAGTAGCTCTTGGCGCTCGGCACGAGCGTGTCGTAGTCGCGCACGAGCTGCCTCACGACGGCGAGCACGTCCGCAGGGTAGTACCAGCGGTGCGGGTTATCGCCATCCCGCAGTCCCAGCAGCTCGCCGACGTTCAGCACCACTCGGCCTTGCACAGGACTGGCCGCCAGCAGCTTGGAGGCCCATTCGTCGTAGCCCACGCCGTTGACGACCGCCAGGCGCGCGCCGGCCATCGCGCGCGCGTCCTGCGCGGTCGGTTCGTAGCTATGCGGGTCGGTGCTCGGGTTCACGATGATGCTGTGAACCTGCACCCGATCGCCGCCGAGCTGCGCCGCGATGCTGCCCCAGAAGTTCTCGCCAGCTACGACCTGGAGCTTGCCCGCGCCGCCCGCGGACGGGCCTTCGCTGCCGGCGCCGCAGCCCGCCAGCAGGACGGCGATGCCGGCCGCGAGCAGAGGAGCGAAGGGGCGCACGCCGGCACAGTATCATAAGACTGAGTCTTGTTCTCAGTCTAGATTTGATGTTCCGTAGGCCTGGGCGACTCTACGGCGACCGGTCGGGCAGCTGCAGCTCCAGCAGCTCTCTGCCGTCCTCGTGGTCGACCTGCAGCGTGGTGTGCTCCAGCGCGAAGCGCTCCCGCAACAGTCCCTCCAGCGCCCGCCGCGCGGCGTGGCAGTCGGCCTCGCGCTCGACCAGCACGTGCGCCGAGAGGGCGGGGAAGCCGGCGGAGAGCTCCCACACGTGCAGATCGTGCACCTCCACGACCTGCGCCTGCGCCGCCAGCGCGCGGCCGATCTCACGCGGATCGAGACCCGGCGGGGCGGCCTCCAGGAAGACCCGCCCGGAGTCCCGCAACAGCCCCACCGCGGAGCGCAGCATCAGCGCCGCCACTAGCAGCGACGCGATCGGATCGGCGCGATCGAAGCCCGTCAGCAGGATCACCGCGCCGGCCACGGCCGTCCCGATGAACGCGAACAGGTCGGTCAGTAGGTGTTGGAAGGAGCCCTCGACGCTCATGTGCGCCTCGCGCCCTGCGCCCGCCAGCGCCACCGTCGCGGCCCCGTTGACCGCGATCCCGGCGAGCGCGACCGCGACCATCGCCCACGCCGAGACCGCCTGCGGGGAGATCAGCCGGCCGATCGCGGAGTACACGATCGCGCCCGCCAGCACCAACAGCGTGATGCCGTTCGCCTGCGCGGCCAGCACCTCGACGCGCTGAAAGCCGTAGGTCATCGCCCCCCGCGCCGGGCGCGCCGCGAGGCGCAGCGCGAGCAGCGCGAGTCCCAGCGCCGCCGCGTCGGTGAGCATGTGCGCCGCGTCGGAGATCAGCGCCAGCGAGTGCGCCAATACCCCGACGGTCACCTCGACCGCCATGAAGGCGAGGATCAGTCCTAGCGCCAGGAGCACTCGCCGCCGCGACGCGGGCGGACCGTGCAGCGCGCCGTGCGCGTGTCCGGCGTGGCTGTGCTCGCCGCGGGCGTGGAAGTGGCTCACCCCCGAGACTGCGCCTCAGCTCGTGCCGGCGCCCGGCGGCGCGGAAGCCGCCTCCTCGCCGTGCGAGGAGCCCGTGTCCTCCTCCTCGACGAGCGCGCGGCGGCGGCCGACGAGCAGCACCGCCAGGACCACCAGAATCACCACGATCAGGATCGCGGCCGCGATGTAGCGCAGTTTGTGGTGGGTCGCGGTCGCCTTGTGCGTCGCGCTCGCCACCGTGAACGACGCCCCGTGCGCGTGCGCCTGCGCTTCCAGCGCCGCGACCTCGCTCGGCTGGTAGGTCACCGTCATGTGGCCCCCGTTATCCAGTGAGACGTGCGCCTTGTAGCCCTGCGGATGCAGCACAACCGCGTGGACTTCGCCCTTCTCGAGCTGAGCCTGCAGTTGCTGGTAGCTCTCGTGCTGGAAGTGGATGACCGTCGCCGCCAGCGCCGGCGCCGCGACTGTGCCGGCGAGGCCAAGCAGGGCGAGCGCCGCGGACAGTGCCGGCAGCGTGAAGCGTCTGATCGGGTAGCTCATCTGCGAGACCCTAGCGCCGAGCACCGCGGCGTGCGCAGGCGGGTTGGTCGCGCCTTACACGCGGGCGGTGTCGCGCCGGTAGGCCCTACGGGCGAGCACCACGAACACGGCGGTCCAGACGGCGAGCACGATCCAGCCCTTCGCGCCCCACGGGTGCCCGCCGAGCGCGACGTGACTGGCCTGCACCAGCCAGTAGGAGGGCAGGAGCTGTCCGACGTCATGCAGGAAGCCGTGGGGCGGGATCGGGAACCACGTCCCCCCGAGGAATGCCAGCAGCGCGACGCCGCCGCCCATCGCCGGCCCGATCGAGTCGGGGGTCAGCATGTGGCCGATCGCGATCCCCAGCGCCGCGAACGGCACCAGGCAGATGAGGATCAGCACGGTCATCTCCAGCCAGTCGCCCGCGGGCAGGCTGACCCCGAGCGCGATGCCGGAGGCGTACAGGACGAGGATGCTCAGCGCCGCCATCATGTACGCGGTGAGGACCTTCGCGCGCAGGTAGGCGCGTGTGGAGAGCGGACTGATGCGCAGCTGGCGGTTCCAGCCGACCGCGCGCTCGGCTGCGATCCGTGCGCCGCTGGAGAGCATCGAGCTCATCGTCCCGAACGACACCATCCCGACCATGAAGTAGAGCGGAGCCGAGATGCCGGTGCCGTCGAGGTCGTGCACGTTGCGCTGAGGACCGGCGATCAGGAAGTACAGGACCAGTGGGAACCCCAGCGAGAGGATGAAGAAGCGCCGGTTGCGGAGCGTGCGCAGCAGCTCGTAGCGGGTGTAGGGCAGCGCGTTCACCGGCCGCCGGTCTCCCCGAAGGCGGCCGCGGCGGGGGTGGCCCCGGCGGCTGACAAGGTCCCTGCGGCGGGCTGGGCCCGATCGCCGGTCAGCTGTAGGAACGCCTCCTCGAGGCCCGCCGCGGCGATCTCGATGTCACGCGCATCGGGGTGCGTGGCGAGCAGCGCGCGGATCGCGGCGTCGGAGTCCGAGCAGCTCAACACGACGGCCTCGCCGCGGCGCTCGACGCCGCTGACCCCGGACAGCCGTTCGAGCGCTGCGAGGTCCACGCCCGGCAGCGTGGCGCGAATCGTGCGCGTGCCGACCATCGCCTTGATCTCGTTCGTCGGACCGTCGGCGACGACCAAGCCGTGTGCCATCAGGACCGCGCGGTCGGCGTACGCGTCGGCCTCCTCCAGATAGTGCGTCGCGAACAGAATCGTCTTGCCGCGTGACGCCAGCTCGCGCATCGTCGTCCAGAACGAGTGGCGGCCCTCGACGTCCATCGCGACGGTGGGCTCGTCGAGGACGAGCAGCTTGGGGTTGCTGACCAGCGCGACAGCGAAACGCACGCGTTGGGTCTGCCCGCCGGAGAGCTTCTGGGTGCGTTGCGCCGCGATCTCGCTGAGGCCGGTCAGCTCGAGCGCCTCCTGGACATCCAGCGGCGCGGGGTACAGCGAGGCGACCATCGCGACCAGCTCTCCCACCGAGAGGTCGCGGATCAGCGCGCCGGTCTGCAGCATCGCGCCGACGGACCCCGCGTCGATGGCGGCGGAGGGAGCACCACCGAGCACCGAGATCGTGCCGCCGTCGGGCTCGGCGAGCCCGAGGATCATGTCGATCGTCGTCGACTTGCCGGCGCCGTTGGGCCCCAGCAGCGCGACGGTCTCCCCGGCCTCGATCGAGACGTCGATGCCGCGCACCGCCTCGACCGCCCCGTAGCTCTTGCGCAATCCGCTGGCCGCGATCGCGCTCATTTCGCGGCGGATCCTCGCCGCGGGTCGGTCCTCGCGCGCGTCCGACGCCAGCGCCAGCCACGTAGCTCCCGCGCCGGGCGGCCGCTCATTTGCCGCGTCTGTTCCTGGCTGCCTTCATGCGTTCTGTCTTACCCAGCTCGACCTTGCGCATGCGGATGCCCTTGGGCGTGACCTCGACGCACTCGTCCTCGCGCACGAACTCCATCGCCTCCTCGAGCGTGAGCTGGCGGTGGGGGATCAGGCGCACGAGCACGTCGGAGGTGGAGGAGCGCATGTTCGTCAGATGCTTCTCCTTGACGGGGTTGACGTCGATGTCCTCGGTGCGGGAGTTCTCGCCGACGATCATGCCCTCGTAGACCTCCTCGCCGGGCCCGACGAACATCGTGCCGCGCTCCTGCAGGTTCATCAGCGAGTACTGGACGGTGGCCCCGCGCCGGTCGGCGACGAGGACCCCGGTGGTGCGCGTCAGCAGCTCGCCGGCCCAGGGCTCCCAGCGGTCGAAGACGTGGTGCATGATGCCGGTGCCGCGGGTCTCGGTGATGAACTCGGTGCGGAAGCCGATCAGCCCGCGGGCGGGCACGAGGTACTCCATCCGCACCCAGCCGGTGCCGTGGTTGGTCATGTGCTCCATGCGCCCTTTGCGCAGCGCGAGCATCTGCGTGAGGACGCCGACGTAGTCCTCGGGCACGTCGATCGCGAGGCGCTCGACGGGCTCGTGGCGTTTGCCGTCGATCTGGCGCTCGAGCACGCGCGGCTGCCCGACGGTCAGCTCGAAGCCCTCGCGGCGCATCATCTCGACGAGGATCGCGAGCTGCAGCTCGCCGCGGCCCTGGACCTCCCACATTTCCGGGCGCTCGGTGTCCTGGACGCGCAGCGAGACGTTCCCGACGAGCTCCTGGTCGAGACGGCTGCGGATCTGGCGCGCGGTCAGCTTGCCGCCGTCCTTGCCCGCGAGGGGAGACGTATTGATCCCGACCGTGATCGAGAGCGAGGGCTCGTCGACGGTGATCACCGGCAACGGTCGCGGGTCCTCGGGGTCGGCGAGCGTCTCGCCGATCGTGACCTCGGCGATGCCGGCGATCGCGATGATCTCCCCGGGCCCGGCCTCCTGGGCGTCGACGCGTTCCAGCGCGTCGGTGACGTAGAGCTCGGAGATCTGGGCGCGCTCGATCGTGCCGTCGGCGCGGCACCAGGCGACCTGTTGGCCGCGGCGGATGTTGCCGTGGCGCACGCGGCAGAGTGCGAGGCGCCCGACGTAGGGCGAGGCGTCGAGGTTCGTGACGAGCGCCTGCAGCGGGTGCTCGGGATCGTGCATCGGGCGCGGGGATGTGCTCGAGCAGCAGGTCGAGCAGCGGCGCGAGATCCTCCTCCTCGATCTGCCCCTCGCCACCGCGCGCGGCGTCGTACTTCAGCGACGCGCGCCCGGCCTTGGCATTGCAGTAGACGATCGGGAACTCGATCTGGCTCTCGTCGGCGTCGAGGTCGAGGAACAGCTCGTAGACCTCGTCGATGACCTCGGCGACGCGCGCGTCGGGGCGGTCGACCTTGTTGACGACGAGGATCACGGGCAGCCGCGCCTCCAGGGCCTTGCGCAGCACGAAGCGCGTCTGCGGCAGCGGCCCCTCGGAGGCGTCGACGAGCAGCAGGACGCCGTCGACCATCGTCAGGCCGCGCTCGACCTCGCCGCCGAAGTCGGCGTGCCCGGGCGTGTCGATGATGTTGAGCTTGACGTCCTTGTAGCGCAGCGAGGTGTTCTTGGCGAGGATCGTGATGCCCTTCTCGCGCTCGAGGTCCATCGAGTCGAGGACGCGGTCGTTGACGTCCTGGCCGGCGCGGAAGGCGCCGGACTGCCACAGCATGGCGTCGACGAGCGTCGTCTTGCCGTGGTCGACGTGGGCGACGATCGCGACGTTGCGGATGTCCTTGCGGGGTTCGAGCACGGCCCGACAGGCTAGCGGTACGTGGCGAGAGTCCCCTGGCCTATGGATTCTCTGTGTCTGGCTCTTGGGATCGTCCGCGCGGGCCGCGGCTTCCACGGGCTCGTGGGCGCGAGGCCTCCCTGCCTCGCGTCCGCGGGTGGTGACGCTAATTGGGCGGTCAGTCCTAGACTTCGACGGCCATCAGTTTGTTGCCGTCCTGGTCGCGAAAGAAGAACATCGGCGGCACGGGGTCCCCCATGCGTATGACCTCGGCGTCGACGTCGACCCCGCGCTCGCGCAAGTCGGTGTGGAGGGCGTCGATCTCGGAGGTGTCGAGGGCGATGCGGGTCTCGATGCCGACCGGTTCCCCGGGACGGGGAGCGATTAGCGCGAGCGTGGTGGTGCCGTCCGCCGGCGCGACTTCGACCCAGCGGTCGCCGTTGCCGAAGGGGATGTCGGCGCACTTCTCGAAGCCGAGCTTCTGCACGTAGAAATCGATCGCGCGGTCCTGATCGGAGACGGGGATCATCACCCGGCCGACCTTGGCGATGAGTGTCTTGGTCTCGTTCATGTCGATTCTCCTGTGGTTTGGGGTCCTGGGTACTAGACGGGGGGCGCAGCGAGAACTCATCGCGGCCCGATGCTCAGCGCCCGACCGGGACCGCTCGGCGCGCCAGCTGCAGCCCGAAGCGGGTCAGCGCGGAGGGCAGGCGCTCGGCCGCCGCCACGACCTCCTCCAGCGCGGCGGCGAAGCGGCGGATCTCGCCCTCCTCGATCACGAGCGCGGGCAGGGCCTTGATGACGTTCATGCGGTGGCCGGCGACCTGGCAGAGGATGCGGTGCTCGTGGAACAGCGGAACGGTGACTAGCTGCGAGAAGAGACCGGGTTGGGCACGCTCCACGGCGTTCCACAGCGAGCGTCCACCGCGGCCCTCCGGGGGTCCCAGCTCGATCGCCCACATCAGCCCCAGGCCGCGCACGTCGCGCACGATCGCGTAGCGCTCGACAAGCGGGCGCGTGAGCTCCAGCAGCAGCTCTCCCATCCGCTGGGCGCGCTCGACCAAACCCTCCTGCTCCAGCACCCGCAGTGTCGCGAGACCGGCGGTGGCGGCGAGGTCGTTGCCACCGAACGTCGAACCGTGACGCACGGCGCGCTCCATCCCGTCGAAGACACGGTCGAAGGCGCCGCGCGAGACGAGCACCGCGCCGATCGGCACGAGGCCGCCGGAGAGGGCCTTGGCGACACAGACGATGTCCGGCTGGAGGCCCCAGTGCTCGAGCGCCAGGAAGCGCCCGGTGCGCCCGACGCCGGTCTGGACCTCGTCGCAGACGAGGAGCGCGCCCGCGGCGCGGCAGAGCCGCTGCGCGCCCTGCAAGGTAGCCATCCGGCGGCAGGTTGACCCCCTTGCCCTGGATCGGCTCGACGACGAACGCGGCGACGTCGCCGCGCTGCAGCTCGCGCTCCAGGGCGTCGAGGTCGCCGAAGGGCACGGCCGCGCAGCCGGGCAGCAGTGGCCCGAAGCCATCGCGGAACTCGCTGCCGCCGTTGAGCGAGAGCGCCCCCAGCGTGAGCCCGTGAAAGGCGTGCTCGGCGAACAGGATGCGCGGCCGCCCGGTGGCGGCGCGAGCGATCTTGATCGCGGCCTCGACGGCCTCGGTGCCGCTGTTGGCGGGCACCATCGCGGCGACGCTGGCGGGTGCGCGCGCGAGCAGCTGCTCGGCGAGCACGCCGCTGAGCAGCGTGACGCCGAGCTGCGGGAGGTTGCCGGTGCGCGCCGCCATCACGTCCTGCACGGCGGCGATCACTTCTGGGTGATTGCGGCCGAGCGCGAAGACGCCGTAGCCGCCGAAGAGGTCGAGATAGCGCTTACCGTCGCCGTCGATGAGGTGCGCGCCCTCGCCACCGACCCATGTCTTCTCGAAACCGAGCGTCCGCAGGATGCGGCCCATCTGCGGGTTCAGATAGCGATCGTTTAGCTGCAGCTCCTCCCCGACCCGGCCGGCAAGAATCTCGCGCACCGGGGGTACAGGGGTGGACGACATGCGACTAAGCGTAGGCCGCGCGCGTGGGCTGTCCGGCTCGCGACGATCAGGTCGTCGCGTAGCGCTTGCGGCCGCGACGCTCCGCGTCGACGCCGACGACGTCCCAGACGAGACCGACGCGCTCCAGCAGGCGGATAGCCAGCGCGGAGGGGTCGGGCTGGCGCCAGCTCAGACCGTGGCTGGCGGAGGTGGGGAAGGCGTGGTGGTTGTTGTGCCAGGCCTCCCCGAAGGTCGGCAGCGCGAGCCACAAGAGGTTGCGCGAGTGATCCTCGGTGGCGTAGTCGCGACGTCCGAAGAAATGACAGAGGGAGTTGATGCTGTAGGTCATGTGGTGCAGGACGAGCATCCGCACGGCGCCGCCCCACAGCAGGCCGGTGAGACCGGCACGCCAGGTGCCGCCAATCGCGTACCCCAGCGCGAAGGCGGCCGCAAGGCCCCCGAGCGCCCACACCAGGAACGTACGATCGACGAACGAGACCACGGGGTCGGCGAGCAGATCGGGGGTGTAGCGCTCGCGCGAGCCGCGCTGGTCGTGGATGAACAGCCAGCCGACGTGCGCGTGGAGCAGGCCGCGCAGCGCGCCGCTCCAGCCGACACCGTGGTCGACGTGGGGGCTGTGCGGATCGCCCTCGCGATCGGAGAAGGCGTGGTGCTTGCGGTGGTCGGCGACCCACGAGATCACGGGCCCCTCGATCGCGGCGGAGCCGAGCACGGCCAGCACGAAGCGCAGGGCGCGCGAGGTCTTGAAGCTGCGGTGGGTGAAGAGCCGGTGAAAGCCGACTGTGATGCCGAGTCCGGTGAGGATGTACATGATCGCGAACACGATCAGGTCGGAGCCGTGCAAAAGGCCGTCCCACAGTTGCCAGGCGACGAAGCCGAGCGCGGCGATCGGGGCGAGTGTCACAAACGCCGTGATGATGCGGTCGCGTGTCTCGTTGGCGACCGGCTGGATGTCGTCGGGCCCGGGTGGCGGAAGCTGAACCGCATCGGATTCGGCGGCAGACGACCGGGCCGCGTCGGGCCCGGCGGCGGGCGCCTGGATCGCGTCCGGCCCGCAAAGCTCCACGTTTGGATCGGCGGGAAGCAGGGTATCGGTCATCGGCGCCTACCGGGAAATTATCAGTGCGCTCCCCGGCCTGTCGAACTTTCAAGTTGCAATCCGGCGCCTACGGGCCTCGGGCGGCTCGATGCGGATGGTAAAACCGAGAACATGATCGCCCGAACCTGTGAGCCGCTGAGCCGTGAGCTGGCGCGCGCTCTTCCCGAGCGCCCGTTCGCGTTGTCCTTCTGGGACGGCACGGAGCTCCCCTCGACGGTGACGGATGGGTCGCAGACGCCGAGCGGGCCTGTCTTCACGGTGCGTTCCCCGGCGGCGATTGCGCACCTCCTGCGCGCACCGGGGCAACTAGGCCTCGGGCGGGCGTACGCCGCGGGGGTGCTGGAGGCGGATGACCTGGATCGTGTGATCGGCCTGCTGGACGGCTTCCATGCACCGCCGATCGATCGTGCGACACGTGCGCGCTTGACCCTCGCGGCCGTTCGGGCCTGCGGCCTGACGCGCCCCCCGCGGATCCCGGCAAGCGAGCTGCGACCGCAGGGTCGCCGGCACAGCCGCGCGCGCGATGCGCGCGCAGTGCGCCACCACTATGACGTCTCCAACGAGTTCTTTGCGCTGTTCCTCGATGAGTCGATGACGTACAGCTGCGCACTGTTCTCGCGCGCGCTCGACTCGCCAGGCGAATCGTGGGGTGCACTTCCGCGTGCAGTCGGGGAGCCCCGTTCTCCAGCGGAGCGCAGGGCTCTGACCCTGGAGCAGGCACAGCAGGCCAAGCGCGAGCTGGTCTGCCGCAAGCTCGGCCTCCACGAGGGCCAGCGCGTCCTGGATGTCGGCTGCGGTTGGGGCAGCTTCGTGATCCACGCGGCCACCCACCACGGGGTGCGGGCGGTCGGGATCACGCTCTCTCCCGCGCAGGCCGAGCTGGCCCGCCGCCGTGTCGCCGGGGCCGGCCTGCAGGACCGCGTGGAGATTCGCGTGGCGGACTACCGCGACCTGAGCGTGGCCGGCGAGCGCTACGACGCGATCGCGAGCATCGGCATGGTGGAGCACGTCGGCTCCAACCAGATCGACCTGTATGCGCGCCAGCTCGCGTGCCTGTTGGAGCCGGAGGGCCTGCTGCTCAACCACGGCATCGCACGGCTGCGCCACGGTGACGCCGAGGCGGGGCCGTTCTCCGAGCGCTACGTGTTCCCGGACGCGGCCCCGCTGCACGTCTCGCGCGTGACGCTCGCGCTCGAGCGCGCGGGCATCGAGCCGTTGCACGTGGAGGGCCTGCGCCAGGACTACATCGACACGCTCAGCGAGTGGATCGAGCGTCTGGACGCCAACCGTGAGCAGGCCGAACGGCTGGCCGGCGGCGAGCGCGTGCGGGTCTGGCGCCTGTACCTGCGGGCCGCGCGGAATGGATTTGCGACGGGTTTCACGTCGATCTTTCAGGTGCTGGGACGTCGGGCGTAGCGGATCCCAACGCGAAGGTGGCCAAGCTCGACCCGCCATGACGTCAAGTGGCGATGAGAGGATCGCCCAATGGCCTGGGGTGAGCGACAACTCCGCCTTGCAAACATACCGACTGGTCGGTATAAAGAGGGGGTGTCGCCAGCGAAACTAGACCGCCGCCGCTCCGTCGCCAGGCCCCAACCCGGCGACGCCACGTCCCGCGAGCAGCTGCTTGCGGCGGCCGCCCGCGTCTTTGCGCGCAGCGGCTACCACGGCGCCTCGATGAGCGAGATCGCGGCCGAGGCCGGCTTCTCCAAGGGCGCCCTCTACTGGAGCTTCGCGAGCAAGGACGAGCTGTTCTTCGCGCTGCTCGACGAGCTCGACGAGCAGCTGCGCGCGCTGATCACCGCGTCGGTGTCCATGCCGGAGGAGCAGGAGCGCACCGGAGAGCTGAGCCGCGGCCTCTCTGCGGTGCTTGCCGACGCGCGCGATGTCGTGCTGCTCTTCCACGAGTACTCCGCGCTCGCCGTGCGGGACCCCAAAGTGGCGGCCCGCTACGCCCAGCGCAACGCGCGGCTGCGAGAGGAGATCGCCACGGCTGCACGCCTTCGCCACGAGCACATTGGCGTGCCGTTGGCGATTCCCGTGGAGGATCTCGCGACGGCGCTGATCGCGCTCGCCGACGGACTTTCGATTCAGCAGCTCACCGAGCCCGACGCCGTCCCCGAGGAGCTCTTCGGGCAGATCGCGGCCCTCATCGAGGATGGCATGACCCTCCGAGCCAAGGAGCCCACATGAGCACCGAAGCGCCCCCACGCCCCCGCCCCGCATCCCGCTGGCGCGACGTCCAGCCGCGCGAGTTCCAAGCCCCTCCCACCGACATCTCCCAGGCCCCTCCCGGCCCCCGGGTCCCCCGCCATCTCCTCGGCGCGTACTGGCTGCTGGCCGAACACGACCTGCTGGAGCGCTGCCGGCGCCGGTACGGCGATGTCTTCTCGCTGCGGATCTGGCCCGTCGGCTTCCTCGTCGTGATCGCCGACCCTGCGGAGATCAAGCGCGTGTTCACGAGCGACCCCGACCAGCTCCGCGCCGGCGAGGGGAACGTCGTGATGCAACCGGTCGCCGGGCCCGAGTCCTTGCTGCTACTCGACGGCAAGCGCCATCTGAACCGGCGCAAACTGATGCTGCCGCCGTTCCACGGCGAGCGCATGGGCGTCTACGCGAATCTGATCGGCGAGATCGCCGACGAGGAGATCGCGCGCTGGCCGGTGGGCGAGCCGTTCTCGGCCCACACCTCGATGCAGCGGATCACGCTGCGCGTGATCCTGCGCGCGGTGCTCGGCATCGAAGACGCCGCCCGCGGGGCGGAGCTAGAGCGTCTGCTGCCGAAGCTCCTGAACTCCCCGGCGCTGTTGTGGCCGTTTCTGCAGCGCGACATGGGCGCCCGCAGCCCGTGGCGGCGGTTCGTGGCGCTGCGCGAGCGGGTCGACGCGATCCTCTTCGACGAGATCGCCCGCAAGCGCTCGGACCCGAAGCTCGCCGAGCACGAGGACATCCTCTCGATGCTGCTCGGCGCGCGCGACGAGCACGGCGAGGCGATGACCGACGAGGAGCTGCGCGATCAGCTCGTCACGCTGCTGCTCGCCGGACACGAGACGACCGCCACCGGGTTGGCCTGGATCTTCGAGCGGGTGCTGCGCACCCCGGACGTCCACGCGCGCCTGCGCACCGCGGTCGCCGAGGACGACGAGCGCTACCTGGACTGCCTGATCAAGGAGGGCCTGCGGCTGCGCCCGGTGGTGCCGCTGGTGGCCCGCCAGGTCAACGCGCCGTTCCCCGTCGGCGGCTACACGGTCCCGGCAGGGACGCTCCTGACCTGCTCGATGATCCTCACGCACAGCCGGCCCGACCTCTACCCCGAACCAGACGCCTTCCGCCCGGAGCGCTTCATGGAGGACGCTCCGGACACCTACACCTGGCTCCCGTTCGGCGGCGGCACGCGTAGCTGCATCGGCGCGGCCTTCGCGACGCTCGAGATGAAGGTCATCCTGCGCCACGTCTTCGCCCAGTGCCAGCTGGAGGCCCCGGAGGCGAAGCCCGAGCGCCCGCGCCGGCGGTTCGTGACCTATCCCCCGAACCGCGGGGCGAAAGTGGTGCTCAGCAGCAGGATCTGAAGTTGCCCCAGAAGGCCGAGGGGCAAGCATGGCAAGGACGCAGGGAGCGAAGTGTGCTGTGCACACGAGCGACCGAGGACGCAGCCAGGCGCCGGCCATCGGCCTACTGGAGGTTGGCCATCACGTGCTTGACCACTGTGTAGTCCTCCAGCGAGTACACGCTCAGATCCTTCCCGTAACCCGAATCCTTGAACCCACCATGCGGCATCTCGGAGACCAGCGGGATGTGGTCGTTGATCCAGACGCAGCCGAAGCGCAGCGCCTTCGATACCCGTAGCGCGCGGCCGACATCGCGGGTCCAGACCGATGAGGCAAGGCCGTAGCGGGTGGCATTGGCCCAGGCGATCGCCTGCTCCTCGTCGGTGAAGCGCTGCACGGTGATGACCGGTCCGAAGATCTCGCGCTGGATCAGCTCATCGTCCTGCTCGACGCCGGCGACCACGGTCGGCTCCAGGTAGAAGCCGGGACGCTCGGGCTGCGTGCCGCCGGTCACGACCTCGGCGCGCCCCGGGCGGCGCTCCAGGAAGCCCTCCACGCGCTCGCGCTGGCGCGCCGAGTTGAGCGGGCCCAGCGTCGTCTCGGGGGCGAGCGTATCCCCGATCACCAACCCCTGGGCCTGCTCGGCAAGCCCGGCGACCACATCGTCGTAGACGCCCGCACCGGCGAGCACGCGCGTGGCGGCGGTGCAGTCCTGGCCGGCGTTGTAGTAGCCGGTGCCGGCGATCGTCTCTAGCGCGCTCTCCAGCGCGACGTCGTCGAACACGATCACCGGGGCCTTGCCGCCCAGCTCCAGATGCACACGCTTGAGCGAGTCGGCCGCGGTGCGCGCGATGTGCTTGCCGGTCTCCACCGAGCCCGTTAGCGAGACCATGTCGACCTCGGGGTGGGAGATCAGCGCCTGCCCGGTCGGCTCGCCGCGGCCGGTTACGACGTTGAGAACGCCCTTGGGGAGAATGTCGGCGGCGAGCTCGACCATGCGCACGGTCGTGATCGGGGTCGTCTCGGCCGGCTTCAGCACGATCGTGTTGCCGGCCGCGAGCGCCGGCGCGATCTTCCAGATCGCCATCATCAGCGGGTAGTTCCACGGGGTGATCTGGCCGATGACGCCGACCGCTTCGCGGCGCGTAAAGGAGGTGTAGCCCTCTAGGTACTCGCCGGCCGCGCGGCCCTCCAGGCAGCGCGCCGCGCCGGCGAAGAAGCGCAGGTTGTCGGCCATCGCCGGGATCTCGTCGCGCGCCACGGCCGTGATCGGCTTGCCGGCATTCAGGGCCTCCAGGCGAGCGATCTCCTCGCCGTGCTCCTCGATCGCGTCGGCCAGGCCCAGCAGCGCGCTCGCACGCTGCGCCGGCGTCGTCTGCGACCAGCCCGCAAACGCCGCGCGCGCGGCCCGCACCGCGCGGTCGACATCCATCGGAGTCGCATTGTGCGCGCGCGCCAGCTCCTCGCCGGTGGCGGGATTGAGGATCGCTTCGATCTCACCGTCCGACGGCGCCCGCTCGCCGGCGATGAAGTTGCTGAGGGTGCCTAGCGTGCTTGCCATCTGGATCTCCTCCTCGGGTCGTTTTGCGATCTACCTGCTCACCGTGCCTGTCCGACAGGACCTTCAAGGGCCTCCGCGACGGCTGGATGCGTGATCTCGCCGTCCCGCACGTTCAGCCCGAGACGCAGGCCGGCATCGCGCTCGAGCGCCTCCGCGACCCCTTGATCCGCGAGCGCGATCACGTAGGGGAGCGTCGCGTTGGTGAGCGCATACGTCGAGGTGATCGGCACCGCGCCCGGCATGTTCGCGACGCAGTAGTGCGTGATCCCGTCGACCTCGAAGGTCGGCTCGGAGTGGGTCGTGGGGTGCGAGGTCTCAAAGCACCCGCCCTGGTCGATCGAGACGTCGACGATCACCGCGTGGCGGCGCATCAGCCCGAGCTGCTGGCGCGTGATCACGTGCGGGGCGCGGCCGCCGTGGACGAGCACCGCGCCGATCACGAGGTCCGCGGTGGGTAGCATCTCCTCGACTGCGAGCGTCGAGGAGTAGACCGTCGAGGCGCGGCCCCCGAACGCCACTTCCAACTCGCGCAAGCGGTCGATCGAGCGGTCGAAGACAAACACGTCGGCCTGCATCCCAATCGCGATGATCGCCGCGTTCATGCCAACCACACCGCCGCCGATCACGAGCACCGTCGCTGCCGCGACGCCGGGTACGCCGCCGAGCAGGATGCCGCGGCCGCCGAGCGGCTTCTCGAGCATGAACGCGCCCGCCTGTGTGGCGAGCTTGCCCGCGACCTCGCTCATCGGCGCCAGCAGCGGCAGGTTGCCGCGCGCATCCTCCACCGTCTCGTACGCGATGCAAGTCGCACCCGACGCCTGCAAACCGCGCGTCAGGTCGGGCTCGGCCGCCAGGTGCAAGTAGGTGAACAGCGTCTGCCCCTCGCGCAGCAACGACACCTCCTCGGGCTGGGGCTCCTTGACCTTCAGCACCAGCTCCGCCGCATCGAACACGGCCTGCGCATCCGGCACGATCCGCGCACCCTGCGTAGTGAAGTGGGAGTCGTCGAACGCGCTGCCCAGCCCGGCGCCGGCCTGCAAGAGCACCTCGTGCCCGCGCACGCACAGCTCGCGCACGCCTGCCGGCGTGATCGCGACGCGGTACTCGTCGCGCTTGACCTCACTCGGTACGCCGATGATCATCGCGATCACCTCCCGGTCCACACAAGCCGACCCATCCGGGACCCCGGAGGGGTCCAATCCAAAGAATCATCCCCGCCGTCCTGGGCTCGCAGGGCAAGCCGGCACCGACGGCGCAAGCCGTTGGTGAGGACGCAGCGAGCGAAGTGTGCTGTGCACATACCCCTTCGGGGCACAGGCGAGCGAGCGAGGACGCAGATCCAGCGCCGCCCTGCGAGCCCAGGATCATCGCGCCAGCTCCCTTCCTCGCAACGCCAACCAGAACTCGATGCGATCGCGCGCGTTAGAGAAGTCGCGCCCGGTCAACTGCTCCACGCGGCGGATGCGGTAACGCAGCGTGTGACGATGGCAGAACAGCGCATTCGCTGCCTTCTCCCAGTGGCCGTTGTGCTCGATGAAGACGTCCAGCGAGCGCAGCAGCTCGTCCCCGTACTCGCCCTCGCCGGCTTCGACCGGGCCGAGCACCCCGCGGCAGTAGGAGAGCAGCGCGTCGTCGTCCTGCAGCGAGAGCAGCAACTGGAACGCCCCCAGGTCTGCGTAGGAGGCCACGACCTCCCCGGCGCCGTTGCCGTTCTGCAGGCGCACCGCCTCCAGCGCGCAGCGCGCCTCGTGGAAGCTCAGTCGCAGCGAGTGCGACGGCGCGACGCGGCTCGCGCTCGCGCGTACCTCGCCGACCTTTGCCGCGAGCTCGCCGCGGACGCGACGCGCCAGCGCGATCGGATCGAGCTCGCCACCGGCGTCGACGACTGCGCACAGCAGCCCCGAGCGAATCGCAACCAGACTACCCGCGATCGACTCGCGCGCCAGCGCCCGCTCAACCAGTGGCGCCGCCGCGGCCGGGTCGGGGGGCACGAAGGCCAGGACCGCGGCCTGCTCGCCGATCCCGAACGGACGCAGTCGCGTCTGCAACTCCTCCGGGTACAGACGCCCCGTCAACGCATCCGCCAGCACGTCCCCGGCCATGCTGCGCTGCAGCATTTCGTAGCGCTCGTCCAGGAGCTGCGCGAAGACGCGCTCGGTGATCGCGATGAACGGCAGCTCGTACGGGACCTCGAACAGCGGGAACGCGCGTCTGCGCGCCTCCGCCAGCAGCGCCGCCGGCAGGCGTTTGTGGGTGAAGCCGGTGCCGAAACCCAACCCCCCGATCTTGTGCTCCGCCAAGCGCTCGATCAGCTCGCGCTGGGACTTTGCGTTCTCGAGCTGCAGGCCCGTCGTCAGCAGCAGCTCCCCGCCCCGCAGCCACGGCGTCGGGTCCAGCAGCTCGGTGCTATGAACCCAGCGCACCTGCCGTCCCGCGGCATCCTGCCCGCTCGCCAGGTCGAGTCCCAGCTCCGCCACGAGGCCCTCGAGCGTCAGCATCAGCGCACGCTGATCCGCTCCCACGCCTCGCTCAGCACCGGGCGCAGGATCGCCTCGATCTCCGCGAACTGGTCCGGGCCGGCGATCAGCGGCGGGGAGAGCTGAATCACCGGCTCGCCGCGGTCATCGGTGCGGCAAATCAGCCCGCGGCGATACAGCTCCGCGGAGAGGAAGCCGCGCAGCAACCCCTCAGACTCCTGCGCGTCGAATGTCTGCTTGGTCGCTTTGTCCTTGACCAGCTCGATCGCCTGGAAGAAGCCCGCCCCGCGCACGTCCCCCACGATCGGCAGGTCGCGCAGGCCCTCGAGCGTCGCGCGCAGCGCCGGCTCGTGCTCACGCACGTGCGCACACAGCTGCTCGCGCTCCATCACCTCAATGTTCGCCAGCGCCACCGCGCTGCTCACGGGATGTCCGCCGAAGGTGAAGCCGTGGTTGAAGATCGCCTTGCCGTGCATGAACGGCTCCGCGATGTGGTCACCCGCGATCACGGCGCCCATCGGCGCGTACGCCGAGGTGATGCCCTTTGCCGTCGTCAGGATGTCGGGCTGGTAGCCGTAGCGTTCGCAGCCAAACCAGTGGCCCAGGCGCCCCCAGGAGCAGATCACCTCGTCTGAGATCAGCAGTACTCCGTGGCGGTCGCAGATCTCGCGCACCCGCTGGAAGTAGCCGTCCTGCGGGACGAAGCAGCCGCCGCTGTTCTGCACCGGCTCCAGGATCACCGCCGCCACCGTGCTCGGGTCCTCGAACAGGATCGCCTCCTCGATCGCCTCCGCCGCCCACAACTCCTCCCGGTCCTCTTTCCAGCGGTAGGAGTTCGTGTTCGGCACGTGATGCCCACCCGGCGTCATGGGCTCGAACGGCGCCCGCAGCGCCGGCAGCCCGGTGGCAGTCAGCGCTCCCATCGAGGTCCCGTGGTAGGCCAGGTTGCGCGCGATCAGCTTGAAGCGCCCTGCCTCCCCGCGCGCAGCGTGGTAGACCTTCGCGAGCTTCCACGCCGACTCGACCGCCTCCGACCCGCCCGAGGTGAAGAACACGCGGTTGAGGTTCCCCGGCGCCAGCGCCGCGATCCGCGCCGCCAGCTCGATCGAGCGCGGGTGCGCGTAGCTCCAGTTCGTGTAGAAGCCCAGCTCCGCCGCCTGGCGCGCCGCTGCCTCGCCCAGCTCGGCACGCCCGTGGCCGATGTTCACACAGAACAGCGCCGAGAGCCCGTCGAGATAGCGCCTGCCGTGCTGGTCGTAGACGTAGCAGCCCTCGCCGCGCACGATCACCGGGATCTCGTGCTCCGCGTAGGCGCCCATCCGCGTGAAGTGCATCCACAGGTGCCGCCGCGCCAGCTCCTGCAGGTCGCCCCCACCGGCCGCCGTCGCGGACTCGGACGTCATGATCGGATCGCTTAGGTGGGTAGCCATCTCTCTCGTCCTCCTCGATCGGGACTACGGTCGATGCTCATAGACACTCAGGACAACCGTACTCCGCCTAGATGCATGTATCAATGCGCTACAAGTTCAACAGGATCTGGCCCCATTGTACGAGATGTACAAGTACATCGCCAATCTTTGGGAATCGCGCACCTTGTGTCCGAACTGAGGTGGTCGTAGCGTTTGCCACAACGTCCCCACGACATAGGAACCTCGGGGTAGAGAGAAGGCGAGGAGGGATAGAAATGGCCACCGCAAGCGTCGCCGCATCCGGCACTCCTGAGCCATCGGGCGTGATGGACAAGGGCCTCAAGAAGAACGCGATCGGGTACCTATCGAACATCGTGATCGGCGTCGCCTCGACGGCGCCCGCGTACTCGCTCGCGGCAACGCTCGGCTTCATCGTCGCGGTCAAGGGTGTCGGCGTGCACGCGCCGGCGGTGATGCTCGTGGCGTTCATCCCGATGCTGCTGGTCGCCTCCGCATACAAATACTTCAACCGCGCCGACCCCGACGCGGGCACTTCCTTCGCGTGGACCACGCGCACGTTCGGACCGGCGACCGGCTGGCTGAACGGCTGGGCGATCTTCCTCTCCGACGTGATCGTGATGGCCTCGCTCTCGGCGATCGCCGCGATCTACACCTTCAAGCTCTTCGGCTTCACCGAACTCGGTGAATCCAAAGCGGCGATCGTCATCGCCGCGGTGCTGTGGATCGCCCTGATGACCTGGATCTGCTACCGCGGCATCGAGCTCTCCGCGCGAATCCAGCAGTTCCTGCTCAGCGCCGAGGTCTTCATCCTCGGGGTCTTCGCGGTCGTCGCATTCGTCAAGGTCTACGGCAGCAACCCCCCTGCCGGCTCGATCAAGCCATCGCTCTCCTGGATCAATCCGTTTGCGATGAACTTCTCCGACCTGGTCGTCGCGCTGCTGCTCGCGGTCTTCATCTACTGGGGCTGGGACTCCGGGGTGGCAGTCAACGAGGAGTCCGAGGACCCCGCCGAGGGCCCCGGCAAGGCTGCGGTCGTCTCCACGATCCTGCTCGTGCTGATCTACGTCGTCGTCACCGTGGCCGCACAGTCCTTCCACGGCGTTGGCTTCCTAACCAACGAAGCCAACCAGGAAGACGTCCTCAACGCCCTCGGATCGGGGGTGCTCGGCAGCACGCTCAACAAGCTGCTGATCATCGCCGTGCTCACATCCGCGTCCGCCTCGACGCAGACGACGATCCTGCCGACCGCCCGCACCACCCTGTCGATGGCGCACTGGAAAGCGGTCACCAGCCTGCTCGCTCGTGTCCACAAACGCTATCTGACCCCGACCGTCTCGACGCTCGGCTTCGGCCTGCTCTCGATCATCGTCACTGTCGTCCTGCTGCTGCTCTCCAACAGCGTGCTCGAAGACTCGCTGACCGCAATCGGCTTCCCGATCTGCTTCTACTACGGCTTCACCGGCGTCGCCTGCGGGTTCTACTACCGCCGCGACCTGATGGAAAGCGCTCGCAACTTCCTGCTATTGGGTCTCGGCCCGATGATCGGCGGGCTGATGCTGTTCGGGATCGGGTTGAAGGCGGCGATCTACTACGGCCACGCCGAAAACGTCTCCTCCGCACCCATCGGCCCGCTCACGCTGCCGCTGTGGATGGGCATCGGCGGCATGGTCCTCGGCGGCGTGATCATGATCGCCTCGCGGCCCTTCTTCAAAGAGTTCTTCTCACGCAAGACCGAAACGGCGCCGCCCGGGCTGCTCAACCAGCCGCCGCCGACCGGGCCCGTGCCAGAGCGCGTGGAGTTCTGAGCCTTACGTCAAGCTGCCCTGGGGCAGAGGGAGCGCGGCGCGCGGTCACGGACGGAACCGCGTGCCGCTCCCTTCGGCTCGCAAAATCCGCGGCAGCCCGGCGTTGGTGACGGAAGGCCACCCGGTGGGGCGATACTCGGGCCGCCCGGCCCGCGCGCACTCATTGGAGCGCCTATTCGATCGTCAGAGTTTCGACGGTGCGCCCGTTCTGGTCGCGGTACTGGACCTCGATCCGATCGTCCGCGAAGTCCAGCACGGCGAACCCGAACAGCTGCCAGCGGTCGGCGCCCTCGTGCACTTCGGACTCCGTGAAGCGCCAGCGCACCCCGGGTGGCGTGCTGCCCTCCCAGAGCAGGACCGGCACGCCGCCGTGCCCGATGCACGAGCCAAATCCCAGGTAGGGCTGCAGGTCGGTCTCATACGCACAGCACATGTGCTCGTGGCCCCACAACCACGCATCGACGCGGCGCCCCGCGAATGCCTGGCGAAGCTTCGCCAAGAACGGCGGATCGACCTGCTCGAACGCACTGAACGGCTGGTGGTGGGTCAGGAGCATCGTCTTGCGCTCAGAGGCCCGCAGCTTGCCTTCTACCCACGCCTGCTGATTGCCCGCGAGGTCTTCTTCGCTGTAGGCCGTGTCGAGTCCGAGCAGCTGCCAGTACTCGTTCTGCAGGCAGAAATGACTGGATCTGCTCTGCGCCTTGAAGCGCTCGTCGTTCAGCAGGTAACCGAAGTAACCGTGACCGCCGGAGTACATGTCGTGGTTGCCGTTCAGCGTCCACGACGCGACCCCTTCGCTCGCCGAGCGCACCGGCCAGAAGGGCAGGAAGCGCGAGCGGTACTCCTCCTTCCAGCCTGAGTAGTAGACGTCGCCGAGATGCAACGCGTGCACTTCGCGCCCCGCGCTCCTGCCTTCGGCGATGCAGTGCGCCATCGCCGCGCCCACCGCGCGGGCACCCGGCAGGCCCGTCCCCCAGTCTCCGACGACCACCACGCGGGCGTCGCGCGCCAACTCGACGTCCGCAGCCGGCTCATCCGGGAAGGGCGCGCGGCCATCGAGCAGCGAGAGGCCCTGCGCGATCACCGTCTCCATCCATTTCGCGTCGCAGGGGCCGAACTGCCGGAACACGTCTGTCTCCCTCAGCACCCACTCCGCGAACGAGCGCTGCCCAGGCGGCAGCGGCTTCAGGAGATCCTCGAAGCGCGAGGTGACACATGCCGTGAGCGTCGACTGGAGCATGCTCACCGCCGGCGAGCGCGGCAGCAGCGCCTGCCCACCCTGCTCCGCGCTGGCTCCCGACACCGGGCTCTCGTCCTCGCGGTCGAGCTCGGCGTACATCGCGCCGTACTGGTCCTCGCTCAGCGCGCCACCGCCCTCCCCCTGGATGCGTTCGAGCTGCGCGCGCAGGAACTTCGGGTCGAGCACCTCGTGGACGATGGCGCCGTCCTTGACGAACGGCGCCTCTCCGGGGTCCGCTCCACGCAGCGCACGCTCGGCAGCCATCAGCCGCTGCCACAGACCCTCGATCTCGTCCTTCAGGTTCGCCAACGCAGATCCATTCCGGGAATCGTTCCGGCCACCCTAATTCGACGAGAGCCTACACGACGGTCTGCGAGACCACGGCCCGCAAGCGGAGCCGTCAGGCGGGCGCGCCCGCCGCCGGCAGCTCCATCTGCCCGTGCGGCGAGCCCAGCTCGGCGAGCCGCTCCAGGAACGGGCCCGGCGCAAACGCCTCGGGACCGAGCACCCCGGACGCCTTCCAGGTGCCCTCGTCGAGCAACTCCAGCGCGACCACGGGGTTGACCGCGGTCTGCCACACGACGGCCTGGCTGCCGTAGTCGCGCATCGTCTGCTCGTTGTCCACCAGGTGGTAGAGGTAGGTCGAGCGCGGCTCGCCGTCGCGACCGGCGCCCGTCACCCAGGTGCCTGCGCAGGTGCGCCCGGTCATGCGCTCACCCAACGTCGCGGGGTCGGGCAGCGTCGCGGCGACCACGTCCCGCGGTGCCACCTCCGCCCCGCGCACCGAGACCGGCTTGGTCGAGTCGAGGCCAAGTTTGTGCAGCGTGCGCAGCACCCCGATGAACTCGTCGCCCAGGCCGTACTTGAAGGTCACCCGCTCGCACTGCACCCAGCGCGGGATCAGCACGACCTCCTCGTGCTCGACGTTCACGCACTCGACCTTGCCGATCCCCTCCGGAAACTCGAACACCTCCGGCTCGGAGAACGGCGGGGTCGTGTAGAAGCCGCGCTCGCGCTCCCAGATCAGCGGCGGGTTCAGGCACTCCTCGATCGTGGTCCAGATCGAGAAGGTCGGCGCGAAGTCATAGCCCTCCACCACTAGGTCCGCTCCGTCGCGCACCCCGACTTCGTCGATCTGCGAGAACAGCTCGTCGGCCGCGTAGCGCGCGAAGATATCGGAGAGACCCGGCTCGACACCGATCCCCACGAGCGCCAGCAGGCCGGCCTGCTCCCACTGCTCGTGACGCGCGAGCTGCAGCTCACCCAGCATCTTCCCCGGCAGCTCGTAGGGCCGCTGCGGATGCGGGCGCGAGAGCGTCATCGCCATGTCCAGGTAGGTCGTTCGCGCCTCGAATGCCGCTGCGAAGATCGGCTCGTTGAAGCGTGGGTCGCAGGCGTTCAGGACCGCGTCCGGCTTGACCCGCCCGAGCAGGTCGACGAGCTGCTCGCGGCTGGAGGCATCCACTCGCTCTGCTCCAAAGCGGCCAGCTTCCCCGAGCCGCGCCACGACGTCGTGCGCGCGCCGCGGCGAGACGTCCGCCAGCACCACCCGCTCGAAGGCCGGCCGGCGCTGCGCGATCGCCGCGAACGCCGCGCCCACGCCTCCGGCACCGACCACCAGGACCTTCATCGCTCTCAAGTGTGACGCAAATCGCTTGACCGGAACGGAGCGAGCCCACCGCATCGATGTGCCACAACGGCCAGGCGACTTGCGCACGCTGCGCCGATCCCTGGCCACCGGCCGGCTCGCGCCGAAGTGCTCGGTTACTTCGAAACGATTCCAGCCCACTGCGGGCCCGGGAGCGGCTGTGCTGACAGACTGCAGCGATGTTCGTCATCGCACTCGCGCTCGGCTCGTCGGTGTGTTACGGCGTGTCTAACTTCCTCGGCCCGCAACTCGCCCGGCGGCACACCCTGGTCTCGGTCCTGATCCTCTCTCAGACCGCCGCGCTGGCAGTCTGCGCGCTCTACCTGCTCGCCGACCGCGGCCCGGCGCTGCCCCCAGCGGACGTGTGGCTCGCGCTGCTTGCCGGCCTCGGCAACGCCGGCGGGCTGATCGGCTTCTACAAGGCCGCGGAGCTCGGACCGCTCTCGGTCGCCGCGCCGATCGGCGCCGTGGGGGCCGTCATACCCGTCGTCTGGGGCTTCACGAGCGGCGACTCGTTGCGGGTGCCTCAGGTGGTCGGTCTAGCGCTCGCGATGGGCGGCGCCGCGCTCGCCGCCCGCCGCGCACCGGCGGGCGAGCACGCGAGCATAAGCTACCCCGACCCCCGCGCCAGCGTTCTGTGGGCCATGGGGTCGGCCGTCGCGTTTGGCGTCTTCCTGACAGCGCTGCCCGAGGCGTCCGAGCATGGGCGCCCCTGGGCCCTGTTCGACGCACGTCTCGCGATGGTCGTCTTGCTGTTCGTGTGGGCCGGACGCGGACTGGGGGCGATCAGGTTTAAGCGCGGGAGCTTTGCGCTGGCGGTACCCGGTCTGCTACTGGTGCTGGGAACGCTGCTCTACACCACAGCAGCCGACCGCGGGCAGCTCTCACTCGTGTCGGTGCTCGGCTCGATGTTCCCGATCTTCACCGTGGGGCTTGGCGTCGCGCTGCTGCAAGAGCGACTCTCGCGCACCCAGACGATCGGGGTCGCTACCGCCCTCACCGGGATCGTGTTGATCGCGCTGTGAGCGAGAGGGCAGCGCGCCTGAGACCTAGACCTAGGTGGACAGCCGCCAGTCGCTCTAGTTCTTGGCGACCTTCACGCCGCACTTCGCCGCGTGCAGCTGACGGCAGACCACGACATAGCCCTGCCGCGGCTGGTCATGCGCATTCATCAGGCCCGCGTCGAAGCGAGTCTTGCTGGTACCACCGGTCCAGTCGTAGAGATACAGGCGCTTGATCCGCGGATTGGAGGCGGCGACCCTGAACGTGAACTGCAGCACCTTCGCCGCCCGTGTCAGGCCGGAGCCGTTCTTGTTGGGGAACGCCCCGCCGAATTTCACGATCCCACCGGTCTCCGTCAGCCACACCTGACCGCCTAGCGCTTGCACGAGGTCGCGTGTGCGCCAGCTTTCCAGGCGGTTGACGTCCGAGTAGTCGTGCAGCCCCCAGATCGACGGCATCAGCGTTCTCAGCCGATAGATCTCGTGCTTGAATTCCGCGATGTACGTCAACGTCGGGCCGATGTTCTCCGCATCCAGGACATCGAGGCCGATCACCGTGCACGGCTGGCAGTCCCGCTTGAGCGCCTGGTAGTACTCGGCGGAGGCCACCGCCGAGGGGCTCGAGAAGAGGTGCGCGACATTGCCGCGGTTGGACTCGTCCCAGGACTGATACACCCGGACGTGGGGAAAGAGCTTGATGAACTTCGCCACGTCACTCTTGTAGACGGCGACGCTCGGCATCTTCGTCGGGGTGTACTCGGAGTGGTAGAAAGCCACCAGGACCTGTTGGTGCTGCGCTTCGGCCGCACGGATCCAGGCGGTCGCCCGCTGGCGATAGTACGGTCGCACGGCGGCGTCGTAGGGAGCGATGTAGCGCGCGATCTTCGTGTGCAACTGCCGCCACATCGAGTTGCCGAACATCTCGTCCTGCTCGTCGCCGATGCCGGTGAGGTATGACGGTCCGCGCGAGCTCGCCTGCTTGGCGAGCACAGAGCGCCCGGCGCCCGCGGCGTGCGCGCCCCCGCGCGCCTGCGAGCTGCTCGCGACTAGCACCGCTAAAGCTGCTGTGAGCAACAGCGCGCCGCACAGAAAGCGCAGGGCGGGAGACTTGCCGTTGAAGGAGCGTGGCATCTGCATCCACAACAGCCTATGCGCCCAAAGGTTTCGCCGCCGCCGATTCATCCGCGCCTGCACGCCCGGTTGCACGATCCCGCCCCGCGGCCCCCCAGCGGATGGATCGCAGCGGCCCATCCTCGGAGTCGGCGTCGTCGTCCCCCGGCTGAGAGAGCTCCACGCTCTCGGGGCGAGCGGGCCGCAACGCGATCAGCTCCCCCGGCACGCGTGCCAACAGCCAGGCGACGTCTTCGGGCGTAAAGCCCTCGCCGGAGACGCCCGAGCCCGCCGCGACCACCATCCGCTCGAAGCGCTCGTGCGCGATCAGTTCGCGCAGCGCGTGACGCACGGTACGGCCGCGCTCGATGCGCGCATCGACCGGCACCCCGGCGCGCGCAGCGCGCTGCTCGATCGCCTCCAGCAGCCTGAATGCGACGTCGCACTCCGCCTGCAGCGGCACCTCGACCGCGAGGCGCAGCGGGACGAGCGCCAGGTAGACCGGCAGCAGCGTCGCGCTCTCCGCGCGCGCGAGCCGCAGCGCGGCCGCCAGCGCCGGCTCCGAGGGTCCTTCGCCGGTGAACGGAAACGCGATCCGCCGTACTCGCTCGCGGCTACGCAGCGCCCTGCGCCGGCGCGAGCGCTCGAGCGCCAGTGCCGCGGCAAATCCGGCGGTGAACGCCACGCCAAGCAGGACCGCCGCCAGCGCGCTCACGGACCCGCCTCCGGCTCGGCATCCGCGTCGGTATCCGGACCCGGACGCAGCGTGCGGTCGGCGACGATCCGCAAGTCCACCCCCGGCAGGCCCCGCAGCAACCGGAACGGCAGCGCCGGTTGGGTCAGGCGGCGCCACGCGTTGCGCGGCTTGGGGGCGCCCATCAACAGGTAGGTGGTGCCGCGTGCGCGCGCAACCCGGATCGCTACCTCGGCGACGTCGTCGCTCTCCTCGAGCAGGAGGTGCGCGCCCAGCACCGAGGCCAGGCGCCGCAGCGCCTCCAGCTGCTCGCGCTCCTCCACGCTCGGGGTCGTCCCGGGGCTGCGCACGACCAGCAGATCCAGCTCCGCTCCCAGGCGCTGCGCCGAGCGCCACGCGCGGCGCACTACCCGCTGCGAGCGCGGCGTCGGCGTGATCAGCGCCAGCAGACGCTCCGAGATCGCCTGTGGAGCCGCACGCGTCAGCAGCCGGTCCTCCCGCCGCCCCGTCCGGGTTCCACGCACACGGCGCTCGAGCTCGACCCCCTCCGCGACCTGGCGCAGCGCCGTCTCACGCAGCGCCTCCAGATTCTCGATCTTGAAGAAGTTGCCGAGCGCCGCCGCTACGCGCTCGGGCGGATAGACCTTCCCGGCGCGCAGCCGCCCGATCAACGCCTCCGGGGTCACGTCGACGAGCACCGTCTCATCCGCCGTCGAGAGCACCGCATCGGGGATCGTCTCGCGCACGCGCACGCCCGTGAGCTGTGTCACCTGGTCGTTGAGGCTCTCCAGGTGCTGCACGTTGACCGTCGAGAACACATCGATGCCGGCAGCCAGCACGTCGCGCACGTCTTCGTAGCGCTTCTCGTGCTCGACCCCCGCGGCGTTGGTGTGCGCGAGCTCGTCGATCAGGCACAGCTCGGGCGCACGGGCGAGGATCGCGGGCAGGTTCAGCTCCTCGAGCTCCGTCTCGCGATAGCGCACGAGTCGGCGCGGAAGGACCTCAAGGCCCTCGGCCTGCGCGACCGTCTCTGCCCGTCCGTGCGGCTCGAGGTAGCCAATCGCGACGTCGCGACCGGCCTCCGCCTCGGCCTGGCCCTCCTGCAGCATGCGGTACGTCTTGCCCACGCCCGCCGCCATGCCAACGAACACCTTCAGATGTCCTCGATCGGGAGCCATCCTTTCATTCTCCCGAGCCCGCCCCGCGACGGCGTAAACCCCCGGGGGGCTGCTCAGCCCCCGAGCAGATTGTGCACGATCAAGTCGATCAGCTTGATCCCGATGAACGGCGCGACGATCCCGCCGAGACCGTAGATCCAGAGGTTGCGCCGCAACAGCGCGCTCGCACCGATCGGCCGGTAGCGCACGCCGCGCAACGCGATCGGGATCAGCAGCGGGATCACGATCGCGTTGAAGATGATCGCCGAGATGATCGCCGACTGTGGCGTGCCGAGGTTCATGATGTTCAGCACCGATAGCGGACCCTTCGCTTCGCCCTTGGCAGCATACGTAGCGATGAACACCGCCGGCAGAATCGCGAAGTACTTCGCGACGTCGTTCGCGATCGAGAATGTAGTCAGCGCGCCGCGCGTGATCAGCAGCTGCTTGCCGACCTCGACGATCTCGATCAGCTTCGTCGGGTTGGAGTCGAGGTCGACCATGTTGCCCGCCTCGCGCGCCGCCTGCGTGCCGGTGTTCATCGCCACCCCGACGTCCGCCTGCGCCAGCGCCGGGGCGTCGTTGGTGCCGTCGCCGGTCATCGCAACCATCCGCCCCTCTGCCTGTTCCTCTTTGATCAGCGCCAGCTTGCGCTCCGGGGTCGCTTCCGCGAGGAAGTCGTCCACGCCGGACTCCTGCGCGATCTTCGCGGCCGTCAGGCGGTTATCGCCGGTGATCATCACCGTGCGAATGCCCATCGCGCGCAGCTGGTCAAAGCGCGCGCCCATCCCCTCCTTGATCGTGTCCTTCAGGTAGATCACGCCCAGCACCTGGCTGTCGCGCGCGACGGCCAACGGCGTGCCGCCTTCGCCGGAGATGCGGTCGAGCGCCACCTGCAGCTCCGGCGGCGCCTGGCCGCCTTCGCGCTGCACCAGCGCGATGATCGAGTCACCCGCGCCCTTGCGCAGCTGCTGGCCGTCGAAGTCCACTCCACTCATGCGCGTCTGCGCCGTGAACGGGACGAAGTCGGCGCGCAGCGTGCTCATGTCGTGCTCACGGATCCCGTACTGCTTGGCCAGCACCACGATCGAGCGGCCCTCCGGGGTCTCGTCCGCGAGCGAGGAGAGCTGCGCCGCTTCGGCCAGCTCGGACTCCGCCACGCCCGGCATCGGAATGAACTCTGAGGCGATGCGATTGCCGATCGTGATCGTTCCGGTCTTGTCGAGCAGTAGCACGTCGACATCGCCCGAGGCCTCCACAGCGCGTCCGGAGAGCGCCAGCACGTTGCGGCGCACCAGGCGGTCCATGCCGGCGATCCCGATCGCCGAGAGCAGCGCGCCGATCGTCGTCGGGATCAACGCCACCAGCAGGGCGATCAGCGTCGTCTCGGAGATCGCCGTGTGCGCGAACAGGCCGAACGGACGCAGCGTCGCTACGACGATCATGAAGATCAGCGTCAGGCCCGCAAGCAGGATGTTCAGCGCGATCTCGTTCGGCGTCTTGCGCCGCTCGGCCCCCTCGACCAACGCGATCATGCGCTCCAGGAACGACTGCCCCGGCTCCTGCGTGATCTCCACGACGACCCGATCGGAGGTCACGCGCGTGCCGCCCGTCACCGCGCTGCGATCCCCGCCGGACTCGCGGATCACCGGGGCCGACTCGCCTGTGATCGCAGACTCGTCGACCGTCGCGATCCCCTCGATCACCGTGCCGTCGCCAGGAATCAGCTCGCCGGCCTCGACGACCACAACGTCGCCACGTGTCAACTCCGATGCGGCGCGTGTGCTGCCGTCCTGCATGTGCGCCACGGTCTCCTTGCGCATCGTGCGCAGCGTGTCCGCCTGCGCCCGGCCACGGCCCTCCGCGAACGCCTCCGCCATGTTCGCGAAGACGACAGTTAGCCACAGCCAGAACGCGATCGTGAACGTGTACCACGCCGGCTCATGTCCGCCACCCAGCGGCTTGCCGCCACCGACCTGGATGAGCCACGTCACGGTCGTGATCAGCGCGCCGATCTCGACCACGAACATCACCGGGTTGCGAAGCTGTACGCGCGGGTCGAGCTTGACGAGACTGTCGAGCAGCGCACGGCGGACGATCTCGGGCTGGAACAGCGAGATCGCGCGGCGCTCGGTCGGAGTAGTCGGTTGCACCGGAGCTGGCTGAGTCGACATCAACGTCCTCCCATCCCGCGATCAAGGGCAAGATTCAGTTCGAGCACATTCACTCCCGGTTCACCAGAGAAGCCAAGACCGCGCCCGTCGGTGTACTTCGCGATCAGGGCGTCCACCTGCGCAAGCGTCAGATGCCTCACCGCCGCGATCCGGTGCGCCTGGATCCAGGCGTTGGCCGGCGAGATTTCGGGATCGAGGTTCGAGCCCGACGTGTTGACGGCGTCGACCGGCACCTGCGCTGCGGTCAGAGAGGGGTCGTACGGTTTCTCCAGTTCGATGTAGGCCTTGAGCTTTTCAACGTCCGCTTCCCTGGTGATCTTGCTGTTCGGGCCACGGTTGGAGAAGGCGCTGGCCGCAGCGTTGTATTCCCCGCCTTCGGTGACCGATGGACGCGACTGGAAGTAGCGCGGGTCCGGTTCGGTGACGACTTCTCCTTCTGCTTCGACTACCTTGCCGTTCTTCAGCTTCGGGAGAACGAACGCCTGCCCGATGAGCTTCGATCCGACCAGCTTGCCGCTCACCTTGATCTGCTGGCCGTTGGCGTTGCCGGAAAACGCGACCTGGCTGACGCCGGTAATCGCGAGGGGGTAGAGGATCCCGAAGATCAGCGTCAAGACGAGGATGCCGATGGTCGCTGTGATGATGTCGCGTTTCATGTCAATCGATGTGCCTGTATGCCGATGCCCTGTTGCCGTCAAGTGCAGCGATTTGGGTTTCACGTCTCATCGCTAGTAGAGGTGTCCGGTCAGGCCCTGCACGATCGGACCGAGCAGCAGGGCAGGGAAGAAGGTCAGTGCGCCGACCAGCACGATCACGCCGATCAGCAGCACCACGAACGTCGGGTTGTCGGTGCGCATCGTCCCCAGGCCGCCCGGGCTCACGCGCTTGCCGGCCAGTGCACCCGCGACCGCCAGCGCGAACAGGATCGGCGCGTAGCGCGCGAACATCATGGTGAATGCGCCCAACAGATCGGCGAACGTGACGCCGTGCGCGCCGAGGTTGCCGGCGTTTGGCTGGATGTAGCCCGTGTAGCCCGCGAACGCCGAGCCATTGTTGTTGGCCTGTGACAGGTAGGCGTAAAAGGTCTCGGAGAAGCCCTGCGGACCACCGGCCGCCACTGCCGAGATCGAGGCGCGGCCGGCTTTGGTCGCGGTCGCCAGCGCAGTCGAGAAGAGCGCCGAGAGTGGCGTGATCAACAGGCCGAGCGCGACCAGCTTGATCTCGCGCGCCTCGATCTTCTTGCCGAGGTACTCCGGCGTGCGGCCCACCATCAGCCCCCCGATGAAGACCGCCAGCAGCACGTACAGCAGGATCGAGTACAGCCCCGTGCCGACCCCACCGAAGATCACCTCGCTGGCGGAGAGGTTCGCGAACGGCACAGCCCCGCCGATTCCGGTGAAGGACTCTAGGGCGCTGTTCACCGCACCACACGAGGTGACCGTCGTGACCACGTTGAAGAGCGCAGAGCTCGCGATCCCGAAGCGCTGCTCCTTGCCTTCCAGGTTGCCGCCGCCCGAGCCGTGGATCACCCCGGTATGCAGGCCGGCCGCGTGCTGCGCCGGCGAGCCGTGCGCCTCCGCGATGTACGCGACGATCGCCGCGCCCAGGAACATCACCATCATCGTCGCGTAGATCGCATATCCCTGGCGGCGGTTGCCGGCCATGCGACCGTAGGTGAAGACGAGCGCCGCCGGGATGATCAGCACGGCCAGCATCTCCAGGAAGTTGGTGAAGCCTGTCGGGTTCTCGAACGGGTGCGCCGAGTTGACGTTGAAGATGCCCCCGCCGTTGGTCCCCAGCAGCTTGATCGCCTCCTGCGAGGCCGCCGGCGCCACCGCAATCGTCTGCGTCAGGCCCGTGATCGTGTGCGCCACCAGATACGCCGAGACCGTCTGGATGGCGCCCTGCGAGACGAGCACCAGTGCCAGCACGATCGACAGCGGGGTGAGGACGTAGAGCAGCGTGCGCACCAAGTCCTGCCAGAAATTCCCCAACGAGCGGCCGCTGCGCCCCACGATCCCGCGGATCAGCGCGACCGCTACGGTGATCCCGATCGCGGCCGAGAGGAAGTTCTGCACTGTCAGCCCCGCCATCTGGCTGAAGTAGCTCATCGTCGTCTCGCCGCCGTAGTACTGCCAGTTCGTGTTCGTCAGGAACGACGAGACCGTGTTGAAGGTCACGTTCCACGTGCCCGAGTGGAAGTGCATCGGGTTCAAACCCGTGAAGTCCCACAGCGTCTGCGTACGCAGGATGAGATACAGCAACAGCCAGCCGGCGAGCGAGAAGACGATCAGGCTGCGCGCGTAGGCCTTCCAATCCTGCTCCCGGTGCTCCTCGACGCGCATCACCCGATAGAGCAGCCGCTCCGGGCCCGCCATGACCGGCGTCAGCAACGTGCGCTCGCCCGTGTACACGCGCGCCATGTACGTGCCGAGCGGGAACGCAAGCGCCGTCAGGATCGCCGCAAAGCCGAAGATCAGCAACCAGCCGAGGAACGTCAAAACCGCTCACCCCGCAGCAGCGCGTAGAGCAGGTAGAGAATCACCAGTACCGAGACGACCAGCCCGAAGATGTCCGCGCCACTCACGCGCCTGCCCCCCGATCTGGGGGGTGCCCTCCGGCCATCTGCGCGATGAACGCCCCGAGGGGAACGCTCATATCTTGTCGATCCCTGTTATCAGCGCCAGGAGAATCGCGAACATCGCGACCCCCATCGCAATTGCCACCACGTCCATGCGCTCACTATTCCGCGCGGCTCGTTACAGCCGCATGACGATCCGCGCGCTGCGTATAACGATTTCGTTACGACGTCCGCCGTCGAGCGCTTGCCGATCATCCCGAAAAGCGGTACCCCACGCCCGGATCGGTGACGATGTAGCGTGGGCGGACGCCGGCGCCCTGCGGCTCGATCTTGGCGCGCAGGCGCGCGATATGCGTGCGCAGCGCCTGCACGTCGTCCGCGTACCCCGGCCCCCACACCTCCTTGAGCAGCGCCCGATGAGTCATCAGCCGACCGCGATTGCGCACCAATACCCGCAGCAGCTCGAACTCGATCGGGGTCAGGTGTATCGGCTCGCCGTCACGGCGCACCGCGCGCGCCGCGAGGTCCACCTCCAGGCCCTCCACCGCGATCAGCGGCTGCTCCGCTCCCCGCGCGCCCTCGCTGCGGCGCAGCGCCGCCTGCAGGCGCGCAACCAGCTCGCGGGCCCCGAACGGCTTGGTGATGTAGTCGTCCGCACCGGCCTCCAGCGCTTTGACCTTCTGCTCCTCGTCCCCCACCGCCGAGAGCACCAGGATCGGCATCTCGCTCCACTCCCGCAGCCTGCGCGTCACCTCGACCCCGTCGCCGTCGGGCAGCACCAGGTCCACGATCGCCGCCCGCGAGGGGTGCACCGCCGCGTGGTCCAGCGCCTCCTGCGCGCTCTGCGCCGCCACCACCTCGAAGCCCGCGTCGCGCAGCACCACCCGCAGCGCCCGTAGGATCTGCAGCTCGTCGTCGACCACCAGTACCCGCGGCTGCGCCGTCACGGCGACACCGCCGCCCGTAACGTCACCGGCACCGCGGCAGTCGCCAGCACCCTGGCAGTCACGAGCACCCCGGCAGTCACGAGCATCCCGGCGCCCCGGCCCTCATGAGCTCGTCAGCGGCAGCTCGAACACGAACGTCGCCCCCTGCCCCGGCAGCGACTCCACGTGCAGCGAGCCCCCGTTCGCCTGCGTGAAGCCCCGCGCGATCGCCAGCCCCAGGCCCGAGCCCCGGCGGCCCACGCGTGCCGTGCCCGCCTTGTAGAAGGGCTCGAACACCCGCTCCACCTGGGCCGGCGGAATACCGGGACCGCGGTCGACCACGCGCACGATCAGCCTGTCTCCGGCCCCCGCCAGCGTCCGCACCGCGCGGGCCCTGACCGACACCGGGTGCCCGCCCGAGTGCCGCCGCGCATTCTCCAGCACGTTCACGAACGCGCGCTCCAGCTGCGTCGAGTCCGCCCGCACCAGCGGCAGGTCCCGGTCGATCGACACCTGAAACTCCTCAACGGCGGGGGCATCGGAGGGGCGGAGTGTCGTCGGGGGCGCCAGGTCTTCCAGAGCCGCTCCCAGCACCTCCTCCACCGAGGTCCACTCCCGTCGCGGCTGCGCCGCTCCTGCCTCCAGCTTCGATAGGTCCAGGAGGTTCTCCACCAGGCGCGCCAGACGCCGCGTCTCGCCCACGATCACCGACGCCAACTCCTCCCGCTCCCCGGCTGAGATGCGGGGCAGCGCAATCGCCTCCCCCGCCGCCGAGATCGCCGTCAACGGGCTGCGCAGATCGTGCGAGACCGCTCGCAGCAGCGCCGTCTTGACCACGTCTGCCTGGCGCAGCGCCGCTGTCTCTACCACGCCCCCCTGCAACGCCTCCCGCTCCAACGCCGCGCTCAGGAGCGCCTCCAGCGCCGGCACCACCCGCTCCTGCAGCCGCTGCAGGTTGCGCTCGGAGGTCTCCGACCCCACTACCAGCGTCCCCAGCCGCAGGCTCCCCTCGCGCAGCGCGAACGCCACACTGCGCCGGTCCGGCTCCACCGTCTCCATCACGATCGCCGCCGAGGGCAGCTCCAGCGCCTGCGCCATCCGCGCCGCCGCCGTCGGCAAGACCTCCGCCAGGCTCTCCCCGCGCAGCAAGAGCCGCGCCATCTCCGTCGCCAGGTCCGCCTCCCGCCGTCGCTCCAGCGCCTCCCGCGTCCGCGCCCGCGTGACCTCCGCGACCGAGCTCGTGAGCGCCGCCACCACCAGGAACGCCCCGAGCGCCACCCAGTTATCCGGGTCCTTCACCGTGAAGCGCCCTACCGGCGGCAGCTGGAAGAAGTTGAACGCCGCCGCACTCAGCAGCCCGGTGAAGGCCCCCAGCCACGCCCCCCACGTGAGTGACACCACCAACACCGCCAGCAGATACACGACCCCCAGCGAGACCACCGGCGCGATCCGCTTCAGCGGGTACACGATCAGTGTGCACAGCGCCACCCCCGCGAGCGCCGTCAGCAGCCCTGCCCGGCGCGACGGCGGGGTCGGGGCCAGCAGGAAGCCGAGCACACGCGACACGCGCCCAGAGCCTAGAGGACGCGTGGGGCGGGACTCATTCCCACCCCACGCGTCGCGCTCTCACCGCCAGGGCTCGCTCCATCGAGCCCCAGGAGCCGCCTGCGCTCAGCCGAGGCTCACCGCCTGCTGCACTCCAGTCACCCCGCCGCCCGCGCCGTCCAGTGCGACCCGCAGCGTGTAGCGCCCGCGATGCAACGGCCGGAGGGTCCGCAACACCGCGCTCGCCCGCGTGCCCCGCAGCAGCGTGCGCGAGCTCGCCAGCACATCCCTACCGCGGACGATGCGCAAGCGCAAGGCCACGGCGCCGACCTTGCCCGACCCACGGTGAGCCCGCTCGACCGCCGCCAGTTCATGCGCTGCTGGGCGCCAGCGGGCTTGGGGCGCTCGGCGGGGCCGCCGCCGAGGCGGCCGGCGCCGGGCCAGCCGCTACCTCGCCGCAGGCCGCCGCGGAGCGCTCCGAAGCGGCGCAGCTCGCAACCGGCGTGACCTTCGACGGACCCCACCAGGCCGGCATCCTGACGCCGGCCCCGGCGCAAGCGAGCTTCGTCGCGCTCGACGCGATCGTCACCGACCGCCTTGCGCTGCAGGAGGCCCTGCCGGCGCTCAGCACGCGGGCCCGCACGCTGACCCTCGGCGGGCCCTATCCGCAGCTGGAGGTCGACGACCCGCCCGCCGACTCCGGCACGCTCGGGCCGCTCAACGCACCCGACGCGCTGACCGTGACGATCGCCTTCGGCGCGTCCCTGTTCGACGAGCGCTTCGGACTCGCGGCCCGCCGGCCGCGCCAGCTCGTGCGCATGCCGAACTTCCCCAACGACGCGCTCGACCCCGCGCGCAGCCACGGCGACCTGCTGCTGCAGATCTGCGCGACCCACCGCGACACCGTCGTGCACACCCTGCGCGAGCTGCTGCGCAGCGTACGCGGGGCGCTGCAGGTGCGCTGGAGCATCGACGGCTTCGCCGGCGCCCGGCGCGGGCCGACACCGCGCAACAGTCCCCGCAACCTGTTTGCCTTCCGCGACGGCACCGGCAATCCCGACGTCGGCGACGCCGATCTGATGAACCGGCTCCTGTGGGTCGGCCCCGGTCGCGGCGAGCCCGCCTGGACGCATGGCGGCACCTACCAGGTACTACGCACGATTCGGATGCACGTCGAGTTCTGGGATCGCGTCGGGCTCACCGAGCAGCAGAACATGATCGGCCGCGTGCGCGACACCGGCGCCCCGCTGGGCGGCGTCGAGGAGTTCCAGGATCCTCGCTACGACCTCGATCCCAAGGGCAAGCGCATCCCGCTGAACGCACACATCCGCCTCGCCAACCCGCGCACCCCGCCGACCGCCGATCAGCGCATCCTCAGGCGCGGCTACAGCTACCAGCGTGGCTTCGACGCCGCCGGCCAGCTCGACCAGGGCCTTGTGTTCGTCGCCTTTAACCGGGACACCGCGCGACAGTTCGCCACCATTCAGGCGCGGCTCGCCGAAGAGCCGATGATCGACTACGTCACTCCCGTCGGAGGTGGCTACTTCTTTGCCCCCGCCGGTGCCCGCGGGCCCGCCGATTGGGTAGGCTCAGAGATGTTCGTCTGAAGCGGTCCCACCGCGCTCAAGCAGCACCGTGCTCCCGTCGATCTGCGGGAGGGGATGGAGAAGGACAGCGGATGACAAGGAAGACCGCCCGCACCACCCAATCCCCCGGCCTGGCGCCAACGCATCGCGCGACGTCCCGTCCGGGCGGCGCGCTGACCGCCGCCCTCACGGCGAGCGTGCTGCTGGCGACGATCGCACTCGGCGTCACGGGCGCCCGAGCGCTCGGCGCGCCAGCCCCGGTGAGCGCGAGCGCCGTCTCACCGCCGGCTACCTCCGAATACCAGGCGCTGCCGGTCTGCCACGCCCCAGCACCCGGCCATGCGGCCTGCCTCGCGCTGGCGCTGGCGCCAAGGACCGCGGCCGCTCGCGCCCGCACCCACCCGCGCAGGCTGACGCGCAGCGCTCCGCCCGGCGCAGTTGCTAGCGCCGCCGAATGCCCCTTCGCCTACGCCTCCTCCTGCCTGACCCCAGCGGATCTCCGCGGCGCCTACTTCTCGGGCGAACAGCCCGACGCCCCGACATCCAAAGCCGAACCGCAGAGCACCCAGACGATCGCGCTCGTGGACGCCTACAACGACCCCAACGCCAAAGCGGACCTGAAGGTCTACGACCAGGAATTTGGCCTCCCCGAACTACCCGCGTGCACGGCCACGGTCAGGCAGGAATGCTTCGAGCAGGTCAACCAGCACGGCGAAGCCGGCAACCTGCCGTCCGCGATCAGCAGCGCCGAAAAAGAAGAAGCCGAGGGCTGGGCGCTCGAGACCTCCACGGACATCGAGTCCGCCCACGCCGTCTGTCAGAACTGCCGCATCGTGCTCGTGGAGGCCGCCAACTCGGCGTACGACAACCTCACCGTCGCGGAGAACACCGCGGTCAGCCTCGGCGCGAACGAGATCTCGAACTCCTGGGGCGGCACGGAAGCGGAACTGACGGATGCGGAGATCGCCGCCTTCAACCATCCGGGCGTGGCGATCACGGCCTCCGCCGGAGACGACGGCTACCTCAACTGGGACCAGTGGGAAACCGAACAGCTCGACTTCGACGAACCGGACTATCCCGCCTCCTCCCCGGACGTGGTCGCCGTCGGGGGCACCAAGCTGACCCTGAGCGCCGGCGCCTGGCAGAGCGAGACCGTGTGGAACGAGGACCGCGCAGGCCAGGACGAAGGCGCCGCCGGCGGCGGCTGCAGCCTGCGCTTCAACGCGCCGGCGTGGCAGCGGGGCGTCGCGGACTGGCCGGCCGTGGGCTGCGAAGGCCGACGCGCCGTGGCTGACGTCTCCGCCGACGCGGACCCGACGACCGGCGTCGCCGTCTACGACTCGATCCCCTACCCCTACGAAGAAAACGGCGAACGGAAGACCGAAGTGCTCGGCTGGGTGCCGATCGGCGGCACGAGCCTCGCCTCGCCGATCGTTGCTTCGATGTTCGCGCTCGCCGGTGGGGCGCACGGCATCCCGTACCCGGCCGAAACGCTCTACACCCATCTCGGCTCGGCGCTGCTGCACGACGTCGCCCCAACGGGCGGCCTCACCGCGGGTGGAAACGGAGAGTGCGACGACGACTACTCCGCTTGCAGCGGCTCGATGAAACCGCTCTCCCCCTTCGACTGCGGCGAAGACGTGTGGATCTGCAACGCCGCCGTGGGCTACGACGGCCCCACCGGGGTCGGCACCCCCAACGGGATCGCCGCCTTCAGGACAACCGCGGAAGACGCGAACGGCGGCGGAACACCTGAAAGCAAAAGCGGAGGCGGCGGCCCTGAAGGCGACGGCGGCGCAAAAGGCGAAGGCGAAGGCTTGGGTGCCGGAGCGGGCCAGCCGCTCGCGGGCGCGAGCCCCAGCCCCGGCGGTAAGACGGGGAACACGCAATCACCGAGCGCCGGCGCCGTGCCAACGGTCTCCCGGGCCACAGTCCGTATCTCGAACCTCGTGCTCACGCTCCGCGCCCTCGACGCGATCGATCGCGGCCGGCTGACGATCTCGCAGATAGCGGTTGGGTTCACGCTCAGCGCGGCGACGAACGTGCGGATCGCGCTCGCCAGGCAGGTGCTGGTCAACAGACGTCCGCGCTGGGTGTCGCAGCCGGGCGCGTTCACGGTCGCGGCCGCGCAGGGTCGCGACCGCCTGCACCTAAAAGGCCACCGCGCGCTCGTCCCGGGGCGCTACCGCGTGACGCTCACTCCGGCGCACGGCAGCGCGCGGTCGCTTGCGATCGTGCTCCGGTAGGAGCGTCTCCCTACAGGACTACGGGTAGCCCTAGCTTTCCCGCAAAGCTGAGGATTCATCGAGCTGCGAGGGGTCAGACGCCTGCTTCCCGCGGCGCACACGATGCTCGACTTGCTCACCGCGGGGGGTTAGCGTCCAGGCGTTGGGCGCCCCCCGGAAGCCGCCCTGACCGACGTTGACGATCAGGCCGATGCCCTCCAGGCGACTCAGCAGCTTCGAGATCTGACCCTGATCGACGATCCCAGCGAGATTGGCGACCTCGCGATTGCAGGCGCCGGGATGCTCGGCGATCGCGGTCAGGACGCAGGCGGTGCGATGGGTGAGACGCATGCCGATACCCTCGACCGCGGACCTGCCGCCGGACGATGGCTCGAACGATTGCGGCACCGAGCGCCTGAGCTCGCGCTTCGCCGCGGTGGGGCCTAGGTAGGGCAGCAAGATCAAGCTCATCAATTGCCCCTGCAGATCGCGCAGGGGCTCGGGGTCCGCTACCAGCAGACGTGCCTGGACGATCGCGAGCACCGCACCGACGACCCCCTCGGCGGTGAGCTCGGGCGGCTCGGTGCGGGCGAAGCCCTCCAGGCGACCGCGGTCGACGAACTCGCAGAGCACCGCACTCACCGCGGACCGGCGTCGTAGTACCCGCGGGCCGCCCCCCAGCGAGTAGACGATCCACAGCCGCGCCAGTGCCGGCTCCTCTTCGAGCAGGCCCAGCAGCGCCGCAAGCGCAGCCCTGACTCGATCGACCCACGTCGGCTGACCACTGTAGGCGGCCGCCATCACGGTCCGCCCGCGTCGTACGCCAAGCTCGAACGCCGCCAGAAAGCAGTCTTCGATATCTGCGAACTGCTCGTTGAACGTCGCGCGAGACACGCCGGCGCGCGCCGCGACGTCTTTGACCGTAACCGAGTGCATGTCCCGCTCGGACACCACCTCAGCCATCGCCCTCAGGATGCGCGTGCGTCCCGACTCCTCCACCTGACCCCCTTGATCGATCCCCGCCGCCGCCGGCCTGCGCGCGCAACTTGATCTTTGCAATGGTGACCATCTTCTCGCTGTCCAGCCTGGCAGGAGATTACAGGTAGGTGGATGTTTCCTCTACCCGACGCCGCGAACGGGAGACCCGGGCCGAGGCTCGGACAAGCGGCGGGCGCGCGGTCGAGTTGGTTGCGATCGGCGTCGGTGGCCCGCCGAGCGAGCGCGCCGGCAGGTCGACGCCACCAAGAGGTGTCCAGGTGCATCCGGGCGCTTCTGCGCCCGGATGCACCTGGAGGCGCTACATGACCGGGATGGTCTCGTAGATCTCGACACTGCCGCCGGCGGCGAGCACCGGGCAGCCCTTGGCGAGCGTGGTGGCGCTGGCGAGACCCTCAGCGGCGAGGACCGAGTAACCGGTGAGACCCGAGGAGGCGCCGTCGCCCGCGGCTCCGTCGGCGGCGACCGACGCCGACGGCCCAAAGGGATTGCCGGGATCGACGATTGCCGGACCGAGCTCGGCGAACCAGGCGCCCCATGCCGCCATCGCCGCCTCGCGCTCGGCGTCGGTCTGGGCCATACCTCCGCCCTTGTAGGCCAGCAGGTAGTTAGCCATGATGATGCTCCCTTCGGTTGTGTTTGGATGTTCGCTCGGTACCGCCCCGACCTTTCATCGGGACTCCGCGGCCGCGGCGAGGATTCCTCGCGCGTAGAGGTTCTCCAGGCAGGCCTCCCAGCCATGGCGATGCCGGTCGCGCGATGCGGAGGAGTCCAGGCCGGTGTGCACGAGCACCACGGTCGTGCGCTCGCCTTCGCTGAGGAACTCGACGGTGACGGTGCTGGCATGAGCGGACCGACCCCCGCCCTGCTCCCAGCACCAGCTGTAGACGAGCCGCTCCGGACGGCGTACCTCGCGGTACTCACCACCGATCGTGTGCAGCGCACCGGTGGCGGGGTCTTCCATCGAGAGGCGGTAGCTGCCGCCGACGCGCAGATCGACTTCGGCGGTGGGGGTCCGCCACTCGCGGCCGGCGGCCCACCAGCGCCGCAGGACCTCGGGGTTCGTCCAGGCGTCGAAGACGTCCTCGGGGGGAGCCTCGAAGGTGCGCTCCAATCGTAGGCTCGTTGCATCCAGCTCGCTCATGTCGACTCCTTCGGGGATTTGCCTTCGCGCAGCTCGCGCTGCTCACGCAGATAGCGCTCAACGGTGTCGAGCTTGCGCTCCCACAGCTCGCGCTGGCTGCTCATCCAAACGTAGGCTTCCTCCAGGGAATGCTCGCCGAGTCGCAGGCGATGCGTGCGGCCGTCGACGACGCGGACGATCGCCCCGGCTTCCTCGAGCACCTTCAGGTGCTTGCTGATCGCGGGCTTGGAGACGCCGAAGTCGTGCGTGGCCTGCCCGACCGTCAGCTCGCCCGCGGCGAGTCGCTCCAGGATCTCCCGACGAATCGGGTGCGAGCACGCCGCAAACGACCTATCGAGCATCATACTGTTAGCCATATGGTTAACAATAGCGGCTCGACGTGCGCACGTCGTCGGCGACGCAGAGCTACTCGCCGGCCGCCAGCCTGACGCCGCCGTCGGCGGTGAGGGTCCAGTGCGGGTTGTGCGCTACCTCCCAGGGGTGGCCGTCGGGGTCGACGAACACCGAGCTGTAGCCGCCCCAGAACGTCTCGCTCGGCTCGCGGCCGATGCCCGCGCCCGCGGCGCGGGCTTCCTCGGTGACGCCGTCCACCTCCGCGCGCGAACCGAGGTTGAGCGCCAGCGTGACGCCCCCCCAGCCGGCGCTGTCCTGGACGCAGCTGTCCTGCGCGAGCCTGGCGCGATCCCAGAGCGAGAGGACCATGTCACCGACCTGGAAGAAGACGACATCGTCGCCGGGGGCGGCCGCGGTCTGCCAACCGAGCGCCTCGTAGAAGCTGCGCGCGCGGGCGAGGTCGCTCACGCCGAGCGTGATCACCGTCACTCGTTGTCGCATGTGCCTAGTGTGACGCGCTAGGCGAGCCTCTGCGTCAGCCACAGCATCCGGGCGCCGAAGCCATGACGCTCGTAGAAGCGGATCGTGTCGTGGTTGGCCGGGAAGACGTGCAGGGACAGCTCGCTAGCCCCGAGCCCACGCAGCTCGTCCCGGACGGCCCGCAACAGCGCTGTCCCGACACCCTGTCCGCGCGCAGCCGGCAGCACGGAGAGCGTCTCGAGCTCCCCCGCCCGCTCACCCAGCGGCCAGGTGGGCGAGCCGGCGCGCAGGTGCGCCATCGCGTAACCGACCGGCTCGTGCCGGCGCTCGGCGATGAGGATGAAGGAGTCGGGCTCCGCCAGCCATGCCTCGTACTGCGCGCGCCGTCGCTCCCAGGACTCCTGGCGCGGGCGGGATGGCCCGAGCTCGGGGTTGATCGCGGCGTGGTGCTCACGCAGCGCGCTCCACAGCGGCTCGATCAGCTCCAGCTCTCCTGCAGCCAGAGGTCTGATCGTGGGCCCGTGCATGGACCTATGATCCCCGTTCGACCTCGCCGTCGCCTGGAGGCCAGCGACGCGCTCGTGATCGCCTCCCCGGAGTACAACGCCTCGATGCCGGGGCTAGCGCTTACTCTCCCTTAGCGCGGCGGCGACGTCCGGCAGACGATCCTCGCCCCAGAACAGCTCGTCGCCGACGGCGAGGGTTGGCACGCCGAAGACACCGCGCGCGTGGGCGGCGTCGGTGGCGCTTCGCAGTGCGAGCTTCACCTGGGGGTCGCGAGTCGCGTCCTCGACCGCTTTGGGATCGATGCCGACCTCGGCGGCGGCATGCAGGACGTGCTCAGGCGCCGCGAGGTCGCGACCGCCCTGGAAGGCGTCGCGGAAGGCCTGCAGCGTCAGCTCGCGTCCGCGGCCGACCTGGAAGGCGAAGGTGACGGCGCGCATCGCGAAGAGGTAGTTGCTCGGCCAGGGGTCCGGCCAGCGCACGGACGCGAGCCCGTATGACTGCGCGCGCCGCTCGACCTCGGCCATCCCTGCTTGACGACGACTCGAGTCCCCGAGCGCCCAGGAGGAGCGCCCGGTCGCCTTGAAGAGAGCGCCCAGCGAGACCGGCTGCCAGGCGATGGACTCCGGCAGAAACCGGTGGAGTCGCTCGACCGCGAGGTACGCAAACGGCGACCCGAGATCGAAGTAGAAGGTCGCTTGAGGCATGACCAACCGTCCTGTCGTTTAATATAACAAACGATCCGTTCTTTATGATGATACATGACGGCACAGGCACAGGCACAGGCACAGGCGCGGACACAGGCACAGGCGCGGACACGCGGGCACGGCTCGCGTCGAACGTGCGCAGGCTGCGCATCGCACGCCACCTGTCGCTTTCGCAGCTCGCGCGCGAGACATCGACGAGCAAGGCGACGCTCTCGGCGATCGAGCACGGGCGCGGGAACCCGACGATCGACACGCTGACACTGTTGGCCGGCGCGCTGCGCGTGTCGATCGCGGAACTGCTGGAGGAGACCTCGGCGGGCGCGATGCGCATCGTGCGCATCGCACAGACGCATCCCTGGCCGCCGGCCGGCGCGGGCCGGCGCCCCTTGGAGGACATCGACGAGCTCAGCGGGGACCTCGAGCTGGCCGAGCTCGCGCTGCCGCCCAGGCATGTGCACGAGCTCGAGCCCGGCCCGAGCGGCTCGCGCGCGGCGGTGCTCGTCCTGCGCGGCAAGCTGATCGCGGGCCCGGTGGAGCGCATCAGCGAGCTGGCGTGCGGTGACTACGCGTCCTTTCCGGCGGACGTGCCGCACGTGTACGAGGCGGGACGCACGGCGGTGCGGGCGCTGGTGATCGGGTACACGCCCTCCAGGTAACCCCCATCTGTATCACGCGTGATACACTCGACTCATGGCCGAGGTCAGCATTCGGGAGCTGCGCAATCACGGTGGTGACGTGGTTGACCGCGCCGCCGGCGGTGAGCAGATCACGATCACGCGCTTGGGCAAGGCGGTAGCCGAGCTGCGCGCCGCCTCCCACCCTCCCTTGTCCGCCGAGGTGCTGGTATCTCGCTGGCGCCGCCTGCCTGCGGTAGATCCCGTTGCCTTGCGTGCCGACATCGACGAGATCATGGACGCGAGCCTGTGAGCTCCACCCCACGATTGAGCCGCGGCATTCTCGACACCTCCACGGTGATTCTCCTGCGACGTCTTGCGGATGCGTCACGGCTCCCCGCTGAGCCGCTGATCACGACGGTGACTCTCGCCGAGCTCTCGGTCGGCCCGCTCGTGGCCCGCGACCGCCATGAACGCGCCGCTCGTCAAGCGCATCTGCAACAAGCCGAGTCCGACTTCGAACCGCTCCCCTTTGACCCCGCTGCGGCGCGTGCGTTCGGCCGCGTAGCCGCATCACTGCGCGCAACAGGGCGCAAGCCTGCGGCCCGTGCCTACGACGCGATGATTGCGGCGACGGCACTGGCAAACGATCTTCCCATTTACACGTGCAACCCCGACGACTTCCAAGGGATCGAGGACCTGGACGTAGTCGCGGTACCCATGCCCGCGGCGCGCTAGAGGCCAGCGCGCCGGGCGGGACTCAGCCCAACGCGCCGTAGCCGCGCAACTCGGCCGGCGCCCCAAACGCCTGCAGGCAAGCGGGCAGTGCGACGCTGCCGTCCTCGCGCTGTCCGTTCTCGAGCAGCGCGATGATGGTGCGCCCGACGGCGACGGCGGTCCCGTTGAGCGTGTGCAGAGCCTCGGTGCGCTTCTCGCGACGCACGCGAATCCCCAGGCGCCGAGCCTGGTAGTCGGTGGTGTTCGAGCACGAGGTCAACTCGCGGTAGCGCCCCTGACTCGGCAGCCACGCCTCGCAGTCGTACTTCTTCGCGGCCGAGTTGCCGAGATCGCCGACGGCGATGTTGAGCACCCGATAGGGCAGGCCGAGCTCCTGCAGGACCTCCTCCTCGATCGCGAGGATGCGCTCGTGCTCCTCGCCGGAGCGCGTGGGCTCGACGAAGCTGAACATCTCGACCTTGTCGAACTGGTGCACGCGGAAGACGCCGCGGGTATCCCTGCCCGCGGCGCCGGCCTCGCGACGAAAGCAGGGTGAGAAGCCGGCGTAGCTCAGCGGCAGCCGCTCGGCATCGAGGATCTCGCCGTCGTGTAGCGAGGCGAGCGCGACCTCGGAGGTACCGACGAGGTAGAGCTCATCGGCGGGCAGGCTGTAGATCTGCTGCTCGGTGTCCGGCAGGAAGCCGGTCCCGTAGAGCGCCCGCTCGCGCACCAGCACGGGCGGGATGACCGGCTCGAAGCCATGCCCGCGCAGCTTCTCCAGGGCCCAGCGCACGAGCGCCAGCTCCAGCATCACGAGGTCGCCTTTCAGGTAGGCGAAGCGCGAGCCCGAGAGGTTGGCGGCGCGATCCATGTCGATCATCGAACCGGCCAGCTCGAGATGGTCGCGCGCCTGGAAGGAGAAGGCCGGCGGCTCGCCGACGACGCGGACTAGCTCATCTTCGGGGCCCGGCGCGGCCGTGGGATCGGGCAGGTTGGGCAGCGGCGCCAGCGCGGCGTTCAGCTCCTCCTCGACCGCCGCGAGCTGCTGTGCTAGCTGCTTCTCGCGCGCCCCCAGCTCGCGCTGCTCGGCGATCGCCTCAGCCGCATCCCCGCCGCCACGCTTGGCCTGAGCGATTGCCTCGGCCGCGGCGTTGCGGCGCGCGCGCAGCTCCTCGAGCTCCGGGATCGCCGCGCGCCGGCGCTCGTCCAGCTCGATCACGCGATCAAGGCCGGCGATCGCCGCGGGGCCACGCCGCGCAAGGGCCGCGCGCACGGCGTCGGTCTCCTGACGGATCAGCCTGAGGTCGAGCACGCGCCTGCAGCCATCCGCGCGGGCCGCGCCCCCTATTTACCGGAGGCCGTCGTGGAGGTCCCGGTGGCAGTGCCCGCCTTGTGACCCTTGGTGGACGCAGCGCCCGCGGAGGTCGTCGAAGCACCCGCGGGACCGGACGGGGAGCCACCCGTCGCACTCGGCGCCGAACCACCCGCTGCGGTCGCGACGGGGGTCCTAGAGCTACCTGTGGGGGTCCCGCCGACGGCGCCTTCGAAGGAGGTGTTTTCGATGACCGGCACCTTGGGTGCCTGCAGTCCGGAGTACTTGGACAGGAACTGCGCGACTTCGCGGGCTTCCTGTCCAACGAGGATGTTCTCGGGCATGATCGCGCCGGAAAAGCCGCCGTTGCGAATTGCGTAGAGAACTTGCGCGGGATTCTCCTTACGGAAGTTGAAGTTTGGGCCGTTGGTGCGCAGACGGTCCTTGATGCTGTTCGCGGAGCCCTCGGCACCGACGACGGCAAGCGTATGGCAGCCGGAGCAATGATCGAGGAACAGCACGGCCCCGTGGTAGTCGGCGTTGGACTTGGCCAACTGAATGCCCTGGGTGCCGCACGAGGTGAAGCCAACGGCGACGGCGGTCACCGCGACGATCACGGCGAGGATCTTCGGGTGGGGTGGGTGGGTCCTCATCCGAGCCGGAATATATAGGCTCGCTTTCATGAGGCTGCGCCTCCTCGCGCCGGCGGCGATCGCGTCGCTCCTGCTGGCGGGCTGCGGAACGGGACGGACGGTGCGCGTGGCGGACCACGAGCTGAACCTGACGCTCAGCGAGTATCGCATCGCGCCGCAGGCGACAAACGCGCCAGCGGGACGCCTGCGGATCGTGGCGCACAACCGCGGGATCCTGACGCACAATGTCGAGCTGGAGCGCGGCAGCCTCGACTCCAGCGAACGGACCGTCCTGACGGTCATCCACACACTGCTCCCGGGGGCTAGCGAAACGGTCGTGACGAAGCCGCTCGCGCCCGGCAAGTACCTATTGGTGAGCACGGTCGGCAACCAGACGACGCTGGGGATGAGCGCGACGCTAGTCGTACGTTGAGAGGCGCAACCGAGACATGCCCGCGCCGATCTCGCCGACGCGCAAGCACACCCACGACATTCCGCCACGCTCGCGGTCTCTGCTAAACCGGCGCAGTGACGACCCCGGAGCAGCAGCAACGCTACCGCCGGACGATCGGACACTTCGCGACGGGCGTCGCGGTGGTCACGGCGCAGAGCGCGGAGGGCCCTGTGGGGATGACGGCGAACGCGCTGTGCTCGCTCTCGCTCGACCCGCTGCTGTTGCTGGTCTGCATCGACAACTCGGCGCGCACGCTCGGCCCGATCGAGGCGACGGGTCGTTTCGCGGTCAACGTGCTGCGTGTCGAGCAGCGAGCGCTGGCGGACGCGTTTGCCTCAAAGGAGTCAAAGCAGGCGCACTTCGCCGGGGTCGCGTGGCGCCTGCACCAGGAAGTTCCCGTGCTGGATGAATCGCTGGCGTGGCTCGTCTGCGACCTGCGCGAGCTGCACCCCGGCGGCGATCACACGATCGGAATCGGGGCGGTGACGGACATGGACCGGGATGCCCGCGGGCGGCCACTGGTTTGGTACGAGGGGCGCTACGCGACGCTGCACGACGAGGGGCCGGCGGGAACGCAGCCACCGATGTAGATCGCCCGCGGCGTCGTGGTCTTGTTTGGATGGGGACCCCTTGAGGGGTCCCGGTGGGGTCGGCTGGTGTGGTGCGCGAGTTTGGGCGGGGACTGGCCCCGATCCGCCAGTGACCTGCCTGGATCAACTCCTGGGCTTCGAGGCGAAAAGAGAGCCAGGTGGAATCGGCGAACCCCTGCCTATGACCCAAACTTGAATAGCCGTCCCTGCCCTTAACGTCCGATCCTAGCTACAGAATGCACAAAGCTCCGCCGGCACAGCGAAGCTTTGTACAAACCAGTCTGGATCGAGAACAAGCTATAGCGAACGCAGGAATTATCGCACCCGCTCCGGACGAACCCATGAAGGGCTATCGTCTTATGTCGACGGCGTATCAGAAGGACATCAGGAAGCTCATCAAGCAGGCCAAAGAACAAGGATGGCGAGTTAAGGACAAGAGGTCCGGTTGGATGCTGTACTCACCAGACGGCATCACCCAAGTGATGATCCACAAGACCGCAAGCGACTCGCGCGAGCTGGGAAACATCATCTCCCTCATGCCTAACAGCGGCTTTAAATGGGAAGGCTAGCTATATATGTTGTATCGGCTCCGCATGACGCTTGAGGGCTATAGCGACAGTGAGGACTACGCCGAGCAGTTCCTTGAGGGCTTTGTGGCGACCCACCCAGAGGCCGGCCCGGTGGTCTCGCAGAACCTCATCGAAGGGACTATGACGGTTGTCTTTTCTGTGGAGGCCAAGGATCACGAGGAGGCTTGGGACCTTGGGAGGCCAATTTTTGCCGAAGGTGGCGCGGCATCAGGGCTCAAACCGACCCAGATCGTCGAAATAACCGTCTCGCGCGTAATCACGCGAGATACGAATATGGACGTTGACGATCACGCGCTCCAGCACGTGTAAGACCGTCTCGCCGCATTTCGCCGCCGTACCCAAAACCGCGCTCGCCTCAGAACCCATGCGCCGTCGCAGCCGCCCGCAGCGCGAGGAAGACCACGACGAGCGCCGAGAGCGTCATGACCCCGAGCTCGCGATGCACGATCGCGGTGACGACGGCACGCTGCTCGGCCGCGGGCAGGCGCCCGACGTCGCTAGCGCTCTCCAGCTCGCGTTGGTCGAGGATCGTCTGGGCCGAGGCGAGCCGCAGCTGCTCGGCGACGAAGGCGACGGCCAGGGGCAGGAGGGCGTACAGGTAGAAGAGCGGTTCGCTGGCGTCATGTCCGGTCGCAGCTAGCACGCCGACCGCGAGGGCAAAGAGGACGGCGCTGCCTTGCGCGATGCGCAGCAGAACCCAGAAGGCGCGGACCGGAGCGCGATCGGCGGCCTCGCCGCGATACCAGCACCAGCCGCCGAGCAGGGCCGGCAGCGCGTTCAGAGCGGCGAGGGCGACGGCGGCAGTGGAGATGGTCATGGCGTCATTTCCTCGCGCCGGCGTGCGCGGGCGCAGTAGCCGTAGCGGGCACAGCGGCAGCCGGGGCGCAGGCCGGCGGTATCCGGGTATTTCGAGCGGATCGTCACTATGTAACACTCTGCTACAAGCGTGTGGCGGCGGTGATATAACAGCGACGGGTGCTGCGCTCCTACCTACCCGCGATTGTGTTCCTGATCCTCGGCGGCGCCGTTGGCGTGGCGTTCACCGTACTCAACTCGGTGCTCGGCCCGCGCCGAGGGATCGCGCACAAGCAGGACCCCTACGAGTGCGGGCTGCCTTCAGAGGTCAAGCGAGGACTGCGCTTCGGGATCAGCTTCTACCTGATCGCGATGCTGTTCATCCTGTTCGACATCGAGGTCGTCTTCCTGTACCCGATCGCGGCCGAGCTGCGGGCGTACGGGAGCTACGCGCTGGCGGAGACGCTCGTGTTCATCGCGCTGCTGGCCGTGGCGTTCGTCTACGTGTGGCGCCGTGGGGCACTCGAGTGGAGATAAGCCGCCAACCGCTCGGAGCCGCCCGGAGCACCGAGCAGGGCATCAGCCTGCCTGGTCAACCGGAGATCGACCCGCGGTCGCTGCAGGTTCGGGGGCTGAACGCGCGCCAGCTGCTGCGCGGCGGCGAGGTCGAGGGCCTGACACCCTCAGCGCATCTGGAGGGAGCCGATCTGGAGCGCCACGTGGAAGAGCGCGTGCTGACGACGACGCTCGACAAAGCCGTCGCGTGGGCGCGCTCGAACTCGTTCTTCCCCGCAACCTTTGGCCTCGCGTGCTGCGCGATCGAGATGATGTCGATCGTCGCCGCCCGCGTCGACGTCGCGCGCTTCGGCTTCGAGGCCTTCCGGGCCTCGCCGCGCCAGGCCGACCTACTGATCCTCTCGGGCAGGGTCTCGATCAAGATGGCGCCGATCGTGCGCCGCATCTACGACCAGATGCTCGAGCCGAAGTGGGCGATCTCGATGGGCGCGTGCTGCTCGTCGATGGGGGTCTTCAACAACTACGCGCTGGTCCCGGCGGACAAGTTCATGCCGATCGACGTGCACGTCCCCGGCTGCCCGCCACGCCCGGAGGCGCTGATGCACGGCATCCTGAAGCTGCGCAAGATGGTCCAGGAGGACCCGGACATGGGCTGGCGCGAGCGCTACGACGCGGTCGGAACCGAGGAGATCGTGGACGAGCACCGGGTCGTGCCCGGTGCCTGACGCGACGGGCTTGGAGCTGCTGGCCCAGGAGTTGCACGAGGCCGAGGGTGAGGGGGTCGTGCTGGACACGGTCTTCTTCCGCGGCCGCGCGAGCATCGAGATCGACCCGCAGCGGATCGTGGCGGTGCTGGCGACCCTGCGCGAGCGCGGATACACATTCATGTCGAGCCTGCACGGCGTGGACTACTACCCCGAGGAGCCGCGCCTGGGGGTGCTCTACGAGCTGCTCGACATGAGCCGCGTGGATCGCGTGACGGTCAAGCTGCGCCTGCCCAGCGACGCCGCCGAGGTCGACTCCGCGACACCGCAGTGGCCGACCGCCAACCACCAGGAGCGCGAGGTATACGACATGTTCGGGGTCGTGTTTCGTGGGCACCCGGACCTGCGCCGCATCCTGATGCCGGAGGACTACGAGGGTCACCCCCAGCGCCGCGACTTCCCGATCGGCGGGGAGCCGGTCGTCTTCACCCACAACGACACCCCCTCGCTGAGAGCGCCGCGATGAGCCCGACCGAGGAGCCGACGCTCTCGGAGTACCGTCGCCGCGAGCAGAGCATCACGCTCGCCCCGCTGGAGGAGCCCCAGCCCGACCAGCAGGGCGCCACGGACGAGCTGCTGACGCTCAACATGGGCCCGCACCACCCGGCCACCCACGGCGTGCTGCGCCTGCTGGTCACACTCCAGGGCGAGGTCGTGCGCGACATCAAGCCGATCATCGGCTACGTCCACACGGGCATCGAAAAGACCGCCGAGGACAAGTCCTACTGGAAGGTGATCCCGGTCGTCGAGCGGATGGACTACCTCTCCTACTACTTCAACGCGATGGCCTTCTGCGGCGCGGTGGAGACGCTGCTCGAGGTCGACGTCCCACCGCGCGCACAGTACCTGCGGGTGATCCACATGGAGCTCAACCGGATCATGTCCCACCTGGTGTGGCTCGGCACGAGCGCCCTGGATCTCGGCGCGATCTCGATGTTCTGGTACTGCTTCCGCGAGCGCGAGACGATCCTCGACCTGTTCGAGTTCTCCTCCGGGCAGCGGATGCACACGCGCTACTTCCAGGTCGGGGGCGTCTTCGAGGACATCCCCCGCGGCTTCGCCGAGAAGCTGCGCAAGTTCACCGCGGCGATGCCGACGCGCGCAGACCAGTACGGGGACCTGCTGAACAAGAACGAGATCGTCCTGCAGCGCCTGCGCGGCACCTGCCCGCTCGATGCGGAGACCCTGCTCTCGTTCGGCGTCACCGGACCGCTGTTGCGCGCCGCCGGCAACCCGTGGGACCTGCGCAAGGCTGCCCCGTACTGCTCCTACGGGGACTTCGACTTCAAGATCCCGATCGGCACCGTCGGCGACAACTACGACCGCTTCGCGGTGCGCCTCGCCGAGATCTACGAGTCCACGAAGATCATCGACCAGGCCCTCGACGGGCTGCCCGAGGGTCCGCACATCACCGAGGACCGCAAGGTGGCGCTGCCCCCGCGTCACGAGCTCGCGACCTCGATGGAGGCGCTGATTCACCACTTCAAGCTCGTCACCGAGGGCTTCCGCGTGCCGCCCGGCGAGGTCTACCATCCGATCGAGTCCCCGCGTGGGGAGCTCGGCTGCTTCGTGCGCTCCGACGGCTCCTCCAAGCCCGCACGCGTGCACATGCGTGACCCCTCGTTCGTGAACCTGCAGTCGTTCTCGCGGATGGCCGAGGGCTCCTACATCGCCGACCTGATCGCCACCCTGGCGATGCTCGATCCGATCCTGGGGGGCATCGACAGATGACCACCGTCAAGCGCTACGAGCACGGCTCGCGCGTGCCCGGCTGGGACGAAGCGGCCGACCTGAGCAAGGACCCCGCGGAGATCCCCGATCCTGCCACGACTACGGTCCCGGACGACCTGCGCGCGGAGATCGAGGCGCACATGGCCAACTACCCCGACCGCCGCTCGGCCACGCTGCCGGCGCTGGCGGCCGCCCAGCGCGTGCACGGTTGGTGCTCGCCCGCGGCGATCGACCAGGTCGCGTGCGTGATGCGCCTGACCCCGGCGTATCTGGCCTCCGTCGCGACCTTCTACGACATGCTCGAGACCACGCCGGTGGGTCGCCACTCGGTGTACGTCTGCACGAACATCTCCTGCTCGCTGTGTGGGGCCGATGAGCTCTACGACGCGATTTGTGCCGCCGCCGGTGACGACGCGCAGTTCAACGTGCGCGCGTTCGAGTGTTTGGGGGCCTGCGACATCGCGCCGATGGCCTCCGTCGACGGCGTCTACGTCGGCCCGTTGTCGATCGCCGACGTGCCCCAGCTGCTCGAGGACGCGCGCACCGGGCGTCCGGTGCTTCCCGACAAGCAGCTCGCCCGCCGGCTGGTCGCCGACCCGCACGCGAACTCGCGCACGTTCGACCTGCACCCGGCCCAGCCCGGAGTCGCTTCCGTCGCGGCCCGCGAGGCGCCCACCGGGACCTCACCCGGGGCCAACCCCGACATCGACCCCGAGCGTGCCAGCTTCGGAGAGGAGCCGCGGCCATGAGCGAGCTGCTGCTGTTCGCCGACATCGATCAACCGGGTCTGAACACCCTCGCTGTCTATGCGCAGCGCGGCGGCTACGAGTCGCTGCGCCGCGCGCTGGCGATGCCCCCCGAAGCGGTCCTGCACGAGCTGGAAGCCTCAGGCCTGCGCGGCCGCGGCGGAGCCGGCTTCGCGATGGGCAAGAAGGTCTCCTTCCTGCCCAAGGGTTCGATGGACAAGTACCTCGTGTGCAACGCCGACGAGTCCGAGCCGGGCACCTTCAAGGACCGCGAGCTGATGCAGAAGACGCCGCACCTCCTGATCGAGGGGATCGTGATCGCCTCATATGCGGCAGGCGCGAACCGCTCGTTCATCTACATCCGCGGCGAGTACCAGTTGCAGGCCGACATGCTCGACGGCGCCCTGCAGGAAGCGCGCGCGGCCGGCTTCGTCGGCGAGGACATCTTCGGCTCGGGCCATTCGCTCTCGCTGGTGGTCCATCGCGGCGCCGGCGCCTACATCTGTGGCGAGGAGACCGGCCTGCTGGACTCGCTGGAGGGCAAGCGCGGCAACCCGCGCCTGAAGCCCCCGTTCCCCGCCAACCAGGGCCTTTACCAGGGGCCGACGCTGATCAACAACGTCGAGACGCTCTCCACGGTGCCCACGATCATCCGCATGGGCGGCGAGCAGTACGCCAAGCTCGGCGTGGAGACCTCCACGGGAACCAAGCTGGTGTCCGTCTCCGGCCATGTCCAGCGGCCCGGCAACTACGAGATCGAGCTGGGGATCCCCTCGCGCGAGATCATCTACGAACTCGCGGGAGGGCCGCCGGAAGGGCGCGGGATCAAGTGCTGGTTTCCGGGCGGGTCCTCATCGCCGGTGCTCACCGCTGAGGATCTCGACGTGCCGTACGACTTCAACTCGCTCGCCAAGGCCGGCACGATGCTCGGCTCGGGTGCGATCATCGTCGTCGACGATCGGACACCGATCCTCGACGTGGCGTTGAAGGTGGCTAAGTTCTACCGCCACGAGTCTTGCGGCAAGTGCACCCCCTGCCGCGAGGGCACCAACTGGACGGTCAAGCTGCTCGAGCGCATCGAGGTCGGCGAGGCCACGCCGATGGACCTGGACATCATGGCCTCCGTGCAGGAGCACATCATCGGCAACTGCCTGTGCGTGCTCGGCGACGCGATGGCGATGCCGATCGGCTCGATGATCAAGAAGTTCCGTCCCGAGTTCGAGGCGCACATGGAAGCGGCCCGGCTGCGCGCCGTCGTCGGGACGGGCGCCGGCGGCCAGGAGGCAATCGCACATGAGGGCGCGCTGGCCGCCCAGGGCGCCGACCTCGCCGGCGTGGCGGCGCCCGCCGGTCCCTACCCGGAGGCCCACTGACGTGCCGCGCCCCGAACCCAACACGATCACGTTCACGATCGACGGCCTCGAGGTGCAGGCGCCCGAGAACTCGATGCTCGTCGACGCCGCCAAGCGCGGTGACGTCGAGATCCCCGTCTTTTGCTACGAGCCGAAGCTCGGCAACCCGGTCGGGGCTTGCCGCATGTGCCTCGTGGAAATCGAGGGCATCCCGAAGCTGCAGACGGGCTGCTCGACTCCGGTCAAGGACGGCATGGTCGTGCACACGCAGTCAGAGCGCGTCAAGACCGCGCAGAACGCGGTGGTCGAGTTCCTGCTGATCAACCACCCGCTCGACTGCCCGGTCTGCGACAAGGGCGGGGAGTGCCCGCTGCAGGACATCACCTTCGGCTGGGGCAAGGGCACCTCGCGCTTCATCGAGCCCAAGCGCCACTTCGTCAAGCCGCTGGAGCTCTCGCCGCTGATCGCGATCGACCGCGAGCGCTGCATCCTCTGCTACCGCTGCGTGCGCTTCTCGCAGGAGATCTCCGAGGACTACCAGCTGGTGCTGCTCGAGCGCGGCGCGCACTCCTACGTCTCGACCTTCGACGGCCATCCGTACGTCGCGCCGTTCAGCGGCAACATCGTCGAGCTGTGCCCCGTCGGCGCGCTCACCTCGCGTGCCTACCGCTTCCGCGCCCGGCCCTGGGATATCGAGGACGCCGGCTCGGTCTGCACGCTGTGCCCCGCCCAGTGCAATGTCACCTTCACGGTGCGCGACGAGCGCGTCATGCGCGTGCTGGCGCGCGAGCACGCCGGGGTCGATGACGGCTGGCTGTGCGACAAGGGCCGCTTCGCCTACCAGTCGATCCACGTCGACGAGCGCGTCACCCAGCCGCTTGTGCGCGACGGCGGGGAGCTGCGCCCCGTCTCCTGGGAGCGCGCGCTGGCGGAGGCCGCCGCCGGCCTGCGCCGCGCGGGCCGGCGTACCGCCGCGCTCGTCGGCGGGGCCAGCACCAACGAGGAGGGCCTGCTGCTCGCACGCCTCATGCGCGAGGGCCTTGGCAGCGAGCACGTCGACACCCTTGCCGGCCTGGATCCTGGCGACCTGCATCGCGTGTCCGATCCCGAGCTGCAGGCCGCCGTCCCCGACCTGGAGTTCGCCCACACCGTGCTCGTGATCGACACCGAGCCCGTGCGGGACATCCCGATCCTCGATCTGCGCATCCGCAAGGGCGTGCGCCGCCACGGCGTCAAGCTCGCCGTCGCCACCCCGCAGCCGTCCTCGCTCGACGCGCGCGCCAAGCTTTCGCTCCGCTACGCGCCCGGCGCGCGGCGGCGCGTTCCTGCAGGCGCTCGTCACCGCGCTCTACGGCGGGGAGCTGGAGCAGGCCGCGCGCGCCGCGGGCGCCGACGCCGAGCAGTTGCGTGCGCTCGCCGAGCTGCTGCGCACCGGTGGGGAGGAGATCGTGATCCTCTACGGCCAGCAGATCCTGGGCCACGGGGGCACGGAGGCGCTGCTGAAGCTCGCCCGCGGCCTGAACCTCCACGGTCACGACGGCGCCGGCCTGCTCGGGGTGCCCGCCGGGGGGACGAACGGCCGCGGCCTGCTGGAGGCCGGGGTGGCGCCCGGCTATGGGCCCGGATTGCGCCCGCTGACCGCGGCGAGCGACGACGGGGGCACCGGTGAGAACGCCCCCGGAGAACCGGAGCAAGCGCTGGGCGTGCACGGCATCGGCACTGAGCTCGCCGCAGGCGAGCTGACGGCGCTCTATCTGCTGCACGCCGACCCCCTGCGCTCGGAGCTGGCGCAGGAGACGTGGAACGCGGCGCTCGAGAAGGCCTCGACTGTGATCGCGCATGCGAGCTTCCTCACCGAAGGTCTGCGGGAGCACGCCAACGTCGTCTTTCCGGCGGAGTCCTACGCCGAGAAGGAAGGCACGATCGTGCACCCCGACGGGCGTATCCAGCGGCTGCGTCCCGCGATCGGCCGCCAGGGCGAGACGCGCCCGGAGTGGTCGGTCATCGCCGAGCTCGCGCGCCGCTGCGAGCTGGACCTAGAGGTGCTCACCGGGCCGATGGCCTCGCAGCAGCTGTTCGACGGCGTCCCCTTCTACGCCGGGCTCACGCTCGAGGAGATCGGTGGCCGTGGCGTGCGCTGGCAGGAGCGCGAAGCCGCCGCGGGATTCCCCGAGCCTCCCGCTGCGCCCGCCACGTCCAGTGCCAACGGCGCCGCGCCTTCCGCCGCTACCGGCTCGATCTGGGACGCCCCCGAGGTCGAGTTCTCGCCGTCGCTGAAGTTCCTCTACCGCCGCGTGGAGCACGAGGCGGGACCGGCCGCAGCCGCAGTGGCCACGGGAGGCGAGCGCTGAGCATGCTCGCGGTCGTCGGCTACTACGAAGCTTGGTGGATCCAGATCGTCAAGGGGATCGTGATCTTCGCCGTCGGCCTGCAGCTCGTGCCGGTCGTGTTGATGGCCGAGCGCAAGCTGATGGGACGCATGCAGGGCCGCTACGGACCCAACCGCGTCGGTCCCTACGGCGCGCTGCAGCCGCTCGCGGACATCCTCAAGCTGCTCACTAAGGAGCAGTCCCGGCCGACGACCTCCGTCGGCTTCCTGTTCGCGGTGGCGCCGATGATCTCGATCCTGACGGCCGTCGCCGCCTTCGCGATCATCCCCTTTGGCGACGTCCAGGACATCTTTGGCACGCCCGTCGGCCTGTACGGGATCGACGTCTCGATCGGGCCCCTCTATCTCTTCGCCTTCGGGGCGATCGCCTTCTACGGGATCATGCTCGGCGGCTGGTCCTCTGGCTCGAAGTACTCGTTCCTGGGCGCCATGCGTGGCGCGGCGCAGCTGATCTCCTACGAGGTCTCCCAGGGGCTGGCGCTCGTCGGCGTGATCTTCACGGCCGGCACGCTCTCGCTCACGGGCATCGTCCACGCGCAGGAAGGCATGTGGTACATCGTCCCCCAGTTCTTCGGCTTCCTGGTCTTCCTCGTCGCGGGCTTCGCGGAGACCAACCGCGCGCCGTTCGACCTGACTGAGGCCGACGCCGAGCTCGTCGGCGGCTACAACACCGAGTTCGGCGGCGGGCGCTTCGCCTCGTACTTCTTCGCCGAGTACCTCAACGTGCTCGTCGTCTCGGGGATCGTGACTACCGTCTTCCTCGGTGGCTGGCTGCTGCCGTTCGGGATCCACCCCCCCGGCTGGGTCGACCCGTTCGTGGTGCTCTTCAAGATGATGCTCATCACCTTCCTGTTCATCTGGGTCCGCGCGACGCTCCCGCGCCTGCGCTACGACCAGCTGATGAGCTTCGGCTGGAAGATCCTGCTCCCGCTCGCGACCCTCAACACGCTCGTGACCGCGATCCTCGTCGTGGCGACCCACTGATGGACAGGAGGCGCAGATGACCTGGAACCCTGGCGAGGATGTGATCGAGGTGGTGCGCGGCCCCCGGCCCGGTGCTGCCGGCGGTGCCTATCGCGCGTTTGGCGAGACCCTGCGCGGCCTGAAGACCACGTTGGCGCGCGTCGCCGAGGGCCCGCACACGATCCAATATCCGGAGGAGAAGGTCCCCGTCTACCCGCGCTTCCGCGGGCGCCACAAGCTGCACCGCTTCGAGGACATACCCCATAACGGGGCACAGGCCGGCCTGGAGAAGTGCGTGGGCTGCTCGCTCTGCGCGGCGGCCTGCCCGGCGGACTGCATTCGCGTGGTGGCAGCCGAGAACACTCCCGAGAATCGCGTCTCCGCGGGCGAGCGATATGCGGTGGTCTACGAGATCAATCTGTCGCGCTGCATCTTCTGCGGTTACTGCGAGATCGCCTGCCCATTCGACGCGATCACGATGGGCCACGACTACGAGCTCTCCGATTACGACCGCTCGGACCTCATCTTCACCAAGGAGATGCTGCTCGCCGAGCCGTTGGAGCGCACCCCCCTGAGGAACGAGGGCGAGTGAGCTCCGTCCTGTTCTTCCTGGGCGCCATCGGCGCGATCTCGGGCGCGGTCGGGGTCGTGGTCCTGCGCGACCCCTTCTACAGCGTGCTGGCGCTCGTCGGCCACCTGCTCTCGCTCGCTGTGCTGTTCCTGTTGCTGCGAGCGGAATTCGTCGCTGCGGTCCAGGTCGTCGTCTACGCGGGCGCGGTCATGGTCCTCTACGTGTTCGTCGTCGCCTACGTCGGCGACAACGTGAGTTCTGTAGGTGAGCGACTGCACCCGGGTGGGGTTGCGCCCACCGGCGGCGCCCGTCTGCCTGTGCCCCGACATGGGGTGCGCCTCGGCTCGGCGCTGCTCGGCGGGGCGCTGCTGATCGAGCTGCTGATCGCCCTGCTCGGGTCGGGCCTGAAGGCGATCGGCGAATACGGCGCCCCCTATGCTCCCGGCCCGCGCACCTACGGCACCCCGGCTTACATCGGCAACCTGCTGCTCACACGTTTCTTGATCGCATTCGAGATCGCCTCCTTCCTGCTGCTGATCGCGGCTGTCGGCGCCGTCGTCCTTGCCCGCCGCCGCGGTGGTCTCGGTGACCGATCGGAGATCGGCCAGCGCGAGCTGCTCGCGCCACTTGGCCTGACGCGTCCGCGCGGCACGGGCACGATGGCCGAGGGCGTCACCGGACTCGCCTTCGCGCTGACACACGACCGCGGCGACAGGAACGGGGACGAGCAGCCCCAGCCCGCCGCCGTCGGGAGTGGCGTCGGTGGCCTGGATGACAGCGAGAGCCATCACGGGGAGGGCGGCTGGTGAGCATCGCCTGGTACCTCGCGGTCTCCGCGATCGTCTTCGCCCTCGGCGCTGTCGGCGTGATGACACGCCGCAACCCGCTCGTGGTACTGCTCTGCCTGGAGCTGATGCTCAACGGCGCCAACCTCAGCCTGATCGCCTTCGCGCGTATGTGGGGTAGCGGCGACGGCCAGATCCTCGCGCTCGTCGTGATGACCGTCGCGGCTTGCGAGGTCTGTATCGGCTTGGGCATGATCGTCGCGATCTATCGCCGGCGCCTGGCGCTCGATGTGGATGAGCTCAGGGAGCTGCAGGGATGAGCGCGACCACCTTCGGCTGGCTGGTGCTGCTGTTCCCGCTGCTCGGGACGCTCGTGATCGGCTGTGGCTACCGCGTGCTGCCGGGCCGCAGCGCCGGCTGGATCGCAACCGCTGCGATCGGGCTCGCGTTCCTCGCCGCGCTGGGGGCTTTGATCGCGATGCAGGGCAACGCGCCGGCGCACCGCGAGCTGACCTCCTCGCTGTGGAAGTACGCGGTGACGGTCGGGGTCAACGCGCACGTCTCGATCCTCGTGGACCCGCTGTCGGTCTACATGATCCTGATCGTCAGCGGCATCTCGACGCTGATCCACCTCTACTCGGTCTCCTACCTGGAGGAAGACCGCGGCTTCGCGCGCTACTTCGCGTACCTGAACTTCTTCGTCTTCTCGATGCTGCTGCTGGTGCTGGCCGGCAACTTCCTGCTGCTGATCGTGGGGTGGGCCTTCGTCGGCGCGGCGTCCTACCTGCTGATCTCCTTCTGGTATCGGCGCAGCACGGCGACGCGCGCCGGGATCAAGGCGTTTGTGATCAACGTCCTCGGCGACGCTGGCCTGGTGCTGGGGACGTACTTCATCTTCAAGCACACCGGGACGCTCGAATTCCTGGCGACCTTCAGGGAGGCGCCGCACGTCTTTCACTCCGGTGAAGCGGACATCGTCGCCGGCTGCCTGCTGCTGCTCGTGGGGGCCTTCGCGAAGTCGGCGCAGATCCCACTGCACACGTGGCTGCCCGACGCGATGGAGGGCCCGACGCCGGTCAGCGCGCTGATCCACGCGGCGACGATGGTGACGGCGGGCGTGTACCTGATCGCGCGTATGCACGTGCTCTTCGAACTGGCCCCGGCGGCGCAGGACGTCGGCGCGATCATCGGCGCGGCGACGCTGTTGATCGCGGGCACGATCGCGCTGGTGCAGACCGACATCAAGCGCGTGATCGCGTACTCGACGATGTCGCAGATCGGCTACATGATCATGGGGGTCTCGGTAGGCGCCTATGCGGCCGGCCTCTTCCACCTGATGACGCACGCGTTCTTCAAGGCGCTGCTGTTCATGGGCGCCGGCTCGATCATCGGCGCGATGGCCGGCGAGCAGTCGCTGGAGAGGATGGGCGGCTTTCGCAAGGCGCTGCCGTTCACGTTCGCGTGCTTCGTGATCGGCGGGCTCGCGCTGTCGGGCATCCCGCCGTTCTCGGGCTTCTTCTCCAAGGACGAGATCCTGCTCGTGACGGGCGAGCGCGGCGGCTGGCACTGGGCGCTGTACGTGGCCGGCTACATCGGCGCGTTCCTGACCGCGATCTACACGTTCCGCATGATCTTCCGGGCCTTCTACGGCGAGCCGGTGGCCGCGGCGCGCGAGCTGGAAGGCGGCCACCTGCACCACGCCGAGCACCCCACGAACCCGGCGACCGGCGAGCTCGAGGACACCGAGGTCGGCTTCCCGGGACCGCACCACGCGATCGCCGAGCGCGCCCTGCCGATGAGGATCGCGATGAGCATGCTGGCGATCGGCTCGATCGGCGCCGGCCTCGTGCAGATCCCGGGGGTCGACGACGTGATCGTCAACTTCCTGCGCCCGACGTTCGCGGGCTCGCCGCTGTACGAACCGCACACGCGCGACGGGCTGCTGATCTTCGGCCTGGTCCTCGGCACGGTGCTCGGCCTCGCGGGCATCGCGATCGCCTACCGCATCTGGGTGCGCCAGCCGAGCATCGCGGTCGCGGCGCGCGAGCGCCTGGCGCCGCTGTATGAGCTGCTGGTGCACAAGTGGTACTTCGACGAGGCGATCGACCTGCTCGTCGTGCGCCCGGCAGCCGCCTTCGGACGCTGGTCGCGCGACACGTTCGAGCGCGTCTTCGTCGACGGCACGCTGATCGGCGGCAGCACCGGGATCGTGCGCGCCGGCTCGGCTGCGGTGCGCGCCATCCAGAGCGGCTTCCTGCGCTACTACGCCGCGCTGCTGGTGCTCGGCGTCGGAGCGCTCGGCCTCTACTTCCTGCTGCAGTCCTGACCCCGCCATGACCATCCCCGTCTGATATGCCGGCCCTCTCAATCCTTCTCTGGCTCCCTGCCGCCTGCGGCCTGCTCGGCGCGCTGTTCGCGACCGGCTCGCGCCGCGCCGCGGGCGACGGGGCGCCTGCCACTGCGCCCTCCGCCCCGTCGGCCAGGGAGAGTGCCGCGCCGGCGCAGCGCATCCCCGGAGCGCTCGCGCTGTTCGGGGCAGTCGTGGCGCTGGGCCTGGCGATCGGCTACATCGCCGACTACAACCTCGGCGGGCACGGCCTGCAGCATGTAACCGACGTCGACTGGATCCCGACGCTAGGCATCCACTACAAGCTCGCGATCAGCGGCCTGAACGTGCTGCTCATCGGGCTCACGACGCTGCTGTTCGCGGCGGCCGTCCTGGCCGCCAACCTGCGCCAGTGGGAACGCCCGCGCCTCTTCTACTTCCACTTCATGCTCGCGGAGTCCGCTGTCCTCGGCGCCTTCCTGGCGCAGGACCTGGCGCTGTTCGTGGCGTTCTTCGACCTGATGTTGATCCCGTTCTACTTCCTGATCGGCGGCTGGGGCGTGGGTCCGGACCGGGTGAAAGCGACGATCAAGCTCGTGATCTACACGCTGGTCGGCTCGCTGCTGATGCTCGCGGCGGCGATCGCGACGGGTGTGCTGGCCGCCCAGGATCACGGGACGTCGCTGACGTTCGCGCTCTCCTCGCTGCAGGGGCTGCCGCTGAGCCGCGGCTCGCAGGAGTGGATCTTCCTGTTCTTCGCGGCGGCGTTCCTGGTGAAGATGCCGGCGTTCCCGCTGCACGGCTGGATGCCGGACGGCTACCGGGCGATGCCGATCGAGGTGCTGATGGTCTTCTCGGGGGTGCTCTCGAAGGTCGGGGCGTACGGCTTCCTGGCGATCGTGCTGCCGCTGTTCCCGCAGGCGGCGGCGCACTTCCAGCTGTTGATGCTGCTGATCGCGCTGGCCTCGATCCTGTACGGCTCGGCGATGGCCTTCACGCAGACCGACGCGCGCCTGATCGCGGGCTTCTCCTCGGTGGCGCAGCTGGGCTTCATCACGCTCGGGATCTTCGCGCTGAACCCGCAGGGCGCGCAGGGAGCGCTGCTGCAGATGGTCAACCACGGGCTGGTGGTGGCGCCGCTGTTCTTCATCATCGCGCTGCTGGCGCAGCGCGCGGGGGGCTCGCAGGACATCCGCGAGATGGGTGGCATCGCCTTCCGCGCGCCGGTGTTGGCGACGCTCTTTTTGATCGTGGCGCTGGCGACGCTGGCGATGCCGGGCTCCTCGAACTTCGTCGGGGAGTTCCTGATCCTGCTGGGCGTCTTCAAAGCGAAGCTGGTGATCGCGATCATCGCCTTCAGCGGCGTGGTGATGGCGAGCGTGTACGCGCTGCGCATGTTCATCCGCGCGATGCACAACCGCGTCGGCAGCGGCGTGAGCTCGCGCGACGTGACGCGCCTGGATGCCGCGGTGCTCGTGCCGCTGGTCGCGGTGATCGTGTTCTTCGCGCTCTACCCGCAGCTTGCGCTGCAGCGCAGCGAAGGCTCGACCAAGGCGGCGGTGGCATCGGCGCAGGCTGACCTGAAAGCTGTCCCGGCGGCCACGGCGAGTACTTCCCCATGAGCTTCGAGTCCTACCTCTCCACGCATCTCGCGACGGCCCACCTGAAAGGCCCGCACGTGGACTTCGCGGGCCTCTCGCCGCTGATCGCGCTGCTGGGCGGCGCGGTGGTCGTGCTGCTCGTCGGCCTGCTCGGCTCGCGCCGGGTGCGCGAGCATGTTGTGCCGGCGCTCAGCCTCCTAGCGCTCGGCGCGGCTGCGGGCTTGACGATCTGGCAGTGGAACGCGCAGCAGTCGATCGTCTCGGGGGCCTTGCGGATCGACGATCTCTCGCTCGTGCTGAACCTGACGCTGGCGGCGGGCGGCGCGGCGGCGGTGCTGCTGGCGTGGCGCTCGCTGGCGGCGCACGAAGCTGCGCATGGTGAGTTCCACGCGCTGCTGCTGACGTCGATCGGCGGGATGTCGCTGCTGGCGGCGGCGCAGAACACGGTAGTCGTGTTCCTCGGGCTGGAGCTGCTGTCGATCCCGCTGTACGTGCTGTGTGCGAGCGAAATGCGCCGCGAGCACTCGCTGGAGTCGGGCCTGAAGTATCTGATCATCGGCTCGGTCGGCTCGGCGACGCTGCTGTACGGACTGGCGCTGATCTATGGCGCGACGGGGGCGACCGGCTTCGGCGCGATCGCGGCGGCGATCTCAAGCGGCGGGCTGAGCGGCAATGTGCTGCTGCTGACCGGCATCGCGCTGTGCGTGGCGGGCCTCTGCTTCAAGGCCTCTGTCGCCCCCTTCCACCAGTGGACGCCGGATGTCTATGAGGGGGCGCCGACGCCGGTCACGGCGTTCATGGCGGTCGCGACGAAGGTCGCGGCGTTCGGGGTCTTCTTGCGGCTGTTCGACGTGGCGCTGATCGAAGCGCAGGGCAGCTGGGGCCCGGCGATCGCGACGCTGGCGGCGGTCACGATCCTCGTCGGCAACGTCGGCGCGCTGGGGCAGTCCTCGCTGAAGCGGATGCTCGCGTACTCGGCCGTCGCGCAGGCCGGCTACATGCTCGCGGGCGTTGTCGTCGCCACGCAGCTCGGGGTGCGCGCGACGGTCTTCTACCTCGCGGTCTACCTGTTCATGAACATGGCTGCGTTCGCGGTGATCGTCGCCCGCGAGCGCGAAATCGGGGCACACGACCCGGATGGTCGGGTCGGCGACAGCGTGAGCGCATTCGCCGGACTCGGTCGCGAGCGGCCCTATCTGGCGTGGCCGATGACACTGGCGATGCTCGGCCTCGCCGGCATTCCGGCGACGGCGGGCTTCATGGGCAAGTTCTACCTCATCGACGCGGCTATCTCGGGCAACTACACGTGGCTGGGAGTCGTGATCGTCGTGGGTTCGATGATCTCGCTCGGCTACTACCTGCCGGTGATCGCCGCGATGTGGATGCGCGAGGCGCCGAGGAAGGAGGGACAGTCCGCGGGCCTCGCGGCCACTCCTGGGGGTCAGCTACCCGCGATCGCCGGCGGCTCCCCGGAGCTGGACGTCCCGGGCGTCACGACGCGTCGCCCACCCGGACCGCAGCTCGAGGTCGTCTTCGTCGCGGTCCTCGCGGGCGCGGCGACGCTCTTCTTCGGCATCTTCCCGCAGCCGCTATTCGACCTCGTGCAGCACGTCGGCGGCGGGCTCGGGCTGTTCTGATTCTGTCTTGATTAGCGGCCTTCGGCCGCGAGCGGCGTTCCGGTGGCAGGCCGACGGCGTCGCATGAGCGCCGCGGGTGAGAGCTCCTGCCAGCGCCCGGGACCGCTTTCCCACACTTCAAGGCCGGTGGATCCCCGTCGATGACAGTGAGAACGGCCATCGCGTCTAGTTTCGCGCGGTGGCTGGACCCCGCAAGCCTGCCGGACCCCCGGCCGACGACGATGACCCCTGGAGGCGCCCGTGCCGATCCCGCGCAAGACAATCGCGCTCTGCCTGATGACGCTGGCCGGAGCGTGCGCCGACACCACCTCGGCACTGGCCGCACCTGTCCTTGAGCCCTCAACATCTCCGCTCGAGCTCGGCTCGGTCGAAGTCGACTCGGGGCCGGCCGCGCAGCAGGGCCTCTTCTTCTCCAATAGCTCGCCGTCGGCGGGCACGGTGGTCGAATCGATCGCGATCGTCGGACCGGATGCCGCGGACTTCTCGCTGCCCCAGGACGACTGCTCGGGCAAGACCGTCGAACCCATGACGTTGTGTGCGACCGAAGTCCGCTTTCAGCCCAGGTCCCCGGGGGCGAAGAGCGCGACGCTCGAGCTCGTGGAGAGCTTCGGCACGGTCGAGGTCCCGCTCGCAGGAGCGGGCGCCACGGGCACACTGTCGGCCAATCCGACGCCGCTCGGCTTCCCTTTGACCGTCGAGGGTCAGAGCCAGACCGAACAGGTGACGATCGACGACGCAAACGCCGCTACGCACATCGCTGGGGTGACAATCACCGGCCCGGATGCCGCCGCCTTCTCGGTGGCCTATGGCGACTGTACGGGAGGGACGTTTACGCAAGGCAATTCCTGCGATGTGGGGGTGCGCTTCGCGCCGAGCGCGATCGGAGAAGCGAAGGCCCAGCTAGTCATCACCAGCGACGCGTCCGGCGGCCCGCTCGTCATCCCGCTTTCGGGCACGGGCGCGGAGGGCCCGATCTTCAGTGTGAGCGCGCGACAGGCGCTGCTCGGCGAAGTCCTCGTCGGGGCTTCGGTGGCACAGGCCTTCACGGTGACGAACACCGGCGACTACCCGCTCGCCATCCAGAAGGCGTTCCTGATCACAGGCACGCCGCTGATGTTCCCGGTGGTCTCCGACGCGTGCAGCGGCCAGGTGCTGGAGCCCGGCGCGTCGTGCGCGATCACCGTCGACTTCCAGCCGAGCACGGCTGGACCGAAGACTGCCTCGATCCTCTTCATCAGCGAATCCTCGGCAGGCCCGACCGCGGTGGGAATCGAAGGAGTCGGGGTAGCGGCCGGTGCGCTCGGGGCCCCGTCCACTGCCCAGCCGATGCTCACGGAATCGCTCGCGGCGTCTGGCTCCTTGAGCCCTACCGGCGCGCAAGGCGCGCCTCCGCGGCTCGTGCGACTGCCGACGCGCTTGGCCACTAGATCTGTGCACACCGGCATCAAGGCGCTGTGCCCTGCATCGGCCACGAGCTGTCAGGTGCGCAGCGTCCTCACCACGACCCATTTGCGCCACCGTCACTGTCGTGCTTGCGATGCCGGGATGAAGAGCGTGGTGCTCTTGGGGTCGACGGCTTCGACGCTGCGCGGCGGTGAGAGCTCCACTGTGAACACGCTGCTATCTCCCGGCGGTGCCGCGTTAGTCGCTCATCGACACAACCTGCAAGCCTCGGTCACGGTCGCGATCACCGCCCCCGGTATCCCCACGGTGGCCCAGTCACGGGCGCTTACCCTCAATCCGACCGCGTAACGCGCCGGTCCACTTGTGTTCGATGCCGGCGCGGGATCGGCGCCGCTCCCGGCCTTGAGCGGGGAAATCTAGATTGCTAGTGTGCTAGTAAACTGGTACCCTTGCAAGGGACCGGCCTGCGCCGGCGCCCGCTCACCGACCTGATCGGAAATCGGAGCCATTCGCCACGACGGCGGCGCCCCGAGATCGAGGCGATCGCGCAGGGGGTTGACGAGCCCATAGATTCACGTTACTGTCGGTAACACGAAGCCGGCCCGGAGACGACCCCTCCCACGTGGGCCAGCCGAATCCGCCGATGCCACCACGAGTGCCACCAAGACCACCAGCCTTCCGTCCGCGGGATGGTCGAGTGCCGGCGATGACCATCAAGCTCCTACGAACGCTCGCCTTGGCTGCAGCCGTGCCGGCAATCTGCGCGACGCTCGTGGCGCCCGCGGGTGCGGACACCTCTGCCAGCATCGCGCCATCGCTCTCTTCCAACAGACTCCGCGCCAAGGCCGCCCTCACCTTTGCGATCCGGTACACGGGGGGTGAACTGGGCCTACCCTCCCCGGTGCGCCGGGCGATCCTGAAGCTCCCGGCCGGGCTGACCCTCGACATCCCGGCTCTGCGCAGCTGCAGCGCAGAACGCCTACGGACCCGCGGCGTCAGCGGCTGCCCGGCGCAATCCGCGATCGGTACCGGACACGCGCTCGTGGAGGCTAACTTGGGAGCCCAGACCATCACCGAGAACGTCACCCTGTGGGCCTTCCTCGGCCCACCGCGGAATCTTCAGCCGACGTTCGAGATCCTGGGCGAGGGCTATACGCCGCTCGGCGAGCAGATGGTGCTCACCGCGACGACGCTCCCGGATCGCGCTCCGTATGGCGAAGAGCTCGTGATGTCGATCCCGCCGATTCCCACGGTGCCTAACGAGCCCGATGCCTCAGTTATCACTTTCTCGCTCACAATCGGCACGGGCGGGCGACATCTGACACGCGGCGCGACCACGGTCCTCGTGCCTTCCAGCTGCCCAACCGGCGGCCTCCCATTCGCCGCCGATTTCACCTACGCCGATGGCTCCAGCAGCAGCGCCCTCGCCACATCGCCCTGTCCGCTCTGAGCAACCAGCAAAGGAAGCAGGTGCCAGCATGCATCACCGCAGTGCACGATCGACAAAGCTCATCGTCGTCCTGGCCGCGAGCGCACTGCCGTTCAGCGTATTGACGGCTCCCGGGCCTCTCAGCCCCGGCGTGTCAGGGGCAGCTACCCGATCCGCGCTCGCCGCGCAGACGACCTCGCTGAGCGAGAGCGGCCACCTGCATCTCACCAGCAAACGCGGCTTCACACTCAACGAGCAGGGTCCGGCGTCGGGCACGGTCACCGGCACGATCTATGTCCGTCTGCAGATCGTTTCGACCAGCCGCGTGACGGCGGCAGTCAGCATCGCTCCACGCGGGGGCTCAATCTCGGGCGTCGCAACCGCCAGCTATCACAGGGGAAGCACGACGGCTAGCTTCTCGGGCTCGCTGTCGATCACTCGTGGAACCGGGACATACGCCAATGCCCACGGATCGGGCTTGAGCTTCAGCGGCACGATCCAGCGGTCGAACGATGCCATCAGCGCACATGTCAGTGGCAGCGTGTCGGAGTGAATCCTCGAGTGATCATCGGCACACGGACGGGGAGGTCGAGTGCTTGAGTTGCGTGACCTCGTGAAGCACTATCCGGCCGTCGGCGGGGAGTCGGTGCATGCCGTGGACGGCGTCTCCCTGCGGGTCGCGGCCGGTGAGATGGTCGCCCTGTATGGACCGAGTGGATCGGGTAAGACGACGTTGCTGCTGATGGTCGCGACGTTGCTGGAGCCGACGGCCGGCGCGGTCCTGATCGGCGGACGCGACGTATCGTCGCTCTCGGAGTGCGAGGCCTCGCACTTCCGGCTCTCCGAGCTGGGCTTCATCCGTCAGAGCTTCGACCTGCTGCCGGGTGTCACTGCGATCGACAATGCGATCCTGAAGCTGCTGAAGCGGATGCGCTGGCGCGAGGCCCAGCGTGAGATCGCCCCACTGCTCGAGCGTCTCGGACTGGGTGAGCGCCTGCGGCATCGCGCCGAGACGCTCTCGATGGGTGAGCGTCAACGCGTGATGATCGCACGGGCGCTCTCGACCGAACCCCGCCTGCTGCTTGCGGACGAGCCGACGGGCAGCCTCGATACCCAGCGCGGTCGCGAAGTGCTTGAGCTGCTGCGAGAGCTGTGCCGCGAGCGCGACGTAGCGGTTGTGCTCGTCAGCCACGACCCGATGGCGGCCCACTACGCGGACCGCGTGCTCGCCCTGCACGACGGCAAGCTCTCGGATTACGAGGGCGGTCGGGCGTACGCCTCGATAGCCGGCGCCGGAGGGTAGCCGTGAAGGCGTCGAACGCGCTGCGCCTCTACCGTGTGCGCTTGCGGGCGCGTTGGGTGCAGGAGTGCTTGGCGATCGTGGGAATCGCCACGGGGGTCGCGCTGCTGTTCGCCTCGCAGGTCTCGAGCTCGAGCCTGCAGAGCTCGGTCTCCCAACTCTGGCATGGGATCGCCGGTCGGGCGACGCTGCAGCTCGTTGCCCGCGACCCGCACGGCTTCCCGGAAAGCACGTTGAGGCGTGTGCGCCGCATTCCCGGCGTGCGCGTCGCGGCGCCGCTACTTGAAGCCGGGGCGAACGCGATCGGCCCCCGGGGCCGTGAGTCGGTCGAGCTCGTGGGAGCCGATTCGAGCCTCTCTGAGCTCGGCGGGGCGCTCGTGCGTCACGCCGCCCTTGCACCATTTGGAGGCATCGGCGCCGTCGTGCTGCCCGCTCCGCTGTCGCGGACCATCGGCGTGAGCAAGTTCGGTCAGGAAGTGACCTTCCAGCTCGCCGGACGCACGACCCGGGCACCGCTCTACGCCCTGCTGCACGCAAAACAGATCGGCACGCTGATCGCGAGCCCGGTCGCGATCGCGCCGCTCTCCTTCGCGCAGGAAATGACCGGCCTGCCCGCCCGCGTGAGCCGTATCCTCGTGCAACCCGCGGCCGGCGCGCAAGCGCATGTGCGAGCGGCGCTTGAAACACTCGCCGGCGGCCGCTTGAACGTCGAGACGGCCGACTACGACGAAAAGCTGTTCGCCAAGGCCGCGGCGGCAAGCAACCAGTCAACCGCGCTGTTCGCCGTGATCAGCGCGCTCGTCGGGTTCCTGTTCGCGTTCAACGCGATGCTGCTCACCGTCCCCCAGCGCCGGCGGCTGATCGCGGACCTGCGTCGCGACGGCTACACCCCACGGACCGTGATCGCGGTGCTATTGCTCGACGCCGTCGTGCTTGGTCTGCTCGCTTGCGTACTCGGGCTGGCGTTGGGCGAGGAGCTCTCGATTCACCTTTTGCACTCAAATCCGGCGTACCTCTCTCTGGCCTTTGCGGTGGGCTCCCAGCGCGTAGTGAGCTGGCAGAGCGTCGCGATCGCGACGGGCGGGGGGATGCTCGCCGCGATCGTGGCGGTGCTCAGCCCGTTGCGTGACATCCTCTCGCGCGATCCGCTCGCCGCGATCGGCCCGCGGGCGGGCTCGAGCGGGGCGCGTGCGGGGGGCCGGCAGGCGCTGGTCGGCCTGGCCTGCCTCGCCGCGGCCACGGCGCTCCTGCTCGCGGCACCGCAGGCGGCGATCCCCGGCATGGTCCTCTTGGTCGCGGCCCTGCTGCTGGAGCTACCGATCGTGCTCGGCGCGACGCTCGTGCTCGTCAGGCGGCTCGCCACGATGATCGTGAGCCCCGTCCCGCACGTCGCGGCAATGGAGTTGAGCGCGGCCCGGGCGCGCGCCGTCGCGATCGCGGCTACCGGCGCGATTGCGGTCTTCGGCAGCGTCGCGATTCAGGGCGCGCACGGCGACCTGCTCGCGGGCCTCGACAACGCGGCGCAGGATATGAACGCGTTCACCGACGTGTGGGTCTCCCCCGCGGGCTCTTACAACCTGCTGATGACGACCCCGTTCGCACCGGTCGCTCGGGACAGGCTCGAACGGCTTCCAGGCGTGCGAGCGGTGCGCCTCTATCGCAGCGGGCTGCTGAACTACGGCGACCGGCGCGTGCTGGTGATCGCCCCGCCGCGCCAAGCTACGCCTTTGTTGCCCGGAGACCAGCTGGTGGAGGGCAATCTGCGGCAGGCAACAGAGCGCGTGCGCGCCGGCGGCTGGCTGGTCCTCTCACAAGCGCTCGCCGCCGAACGTCACTTGCGCATCGGCCAGTCGCTCACCCTGCCGACTCCGGACCCGCGGACGTTCCGGATCGCGGCACTATCAACCAACATCGGCTGGGCGCCTGGAGCCATCATCATGGGCTCCTCAGACTACGCGCGCGCTTGGGGAAGCCGGGACGCGAGCGCCTACAACGTCCTGCTCGCCCCAGGCGTCGCACCTAGGCGGGCGGTCCGTGAGGTCGAACACGCGCTGGGCCCCCACTCGGGACTCGTCGTGCAGACGGCCGGGCAGCAGGCCGACCAGCAGCGCGCGCTCAACCGCGAGGCGCTCGCGCGCCTGACCCAGATCGCCACGCTGATCCCGATCGCCGCGGTGCTGGCGATGGCGGCGGCGATGGGCGCAATGGTCTGGCAGCGTCGCCCGCGGCTGGCCAAGCTCAAGCTCGAGGGGTTCCCGCGCGGCGAGCTGTGGCGCACGATCCTGCTCGAGAGCCTGCTGCTGCTAGGCGTCGGCTGCCTGACCGGAGCGATCTTCGGCCTCTACGGCCAACAGCTCGCCGATCGCGCGCTCGCCGACGTGGTCAACTTCCCGGTCGTCTACTCGATCCCGGCGCTAACGGCGCTGAGGAGCCTGGCGCTCGTGACCACCACCGCACTTGCGATCCTCGCGATCCCGGGCTACCTCGCGACCTCGGTGCCGGCGGCCTTGGCGCTCCAGGACTGACATCCACGCTGGGTTTGCTCACCGTGCTCGCACCCAAGACATCCTCGACGGCGCTGCTTGACCCGCGGCGGGCACGTGGACTAGCGTGACCGGCATCGAACCCCGGCCGTACAAACAGGTGGCGCGGGCGAAGGGGCAGGAGCGCACGCGGGAGGCGTTGCTCGACGCGGCGATCGACGAGTTCTATGGGGACGGCTGGCAGAAGACCTCGCTCGAGGCGCTCTCGGCGCGAGCCGGAGTCACCAAGCAGACGTTGCTGCGCCACTTCGGCTCGAAGGACGGGCTGCTCCTGCAGGCGCTCGTGCACAGCGCCTCTCACGTGTTCGACCAGCGCTGGAGCGTCTCTTCGGGTGACGTCGAGGGCGCGGTCGAGAACCTGCTCGACCACTACGAGGATTGGGGGGAGCGCGCGTTGCGTATCGGCGCTTGGCAAAGCGGTCCCGCCGCGCTCGCAAAGCTCTCGCAGATGGCGCGTCAGATTCACTACGACTGGGTCGAGTACGTATTCGCCCCGTGGCTCGAGGATCTGGAGGAGACGGCGCGCGTGCGGCGGCGTGCGACGCTGATCGCGCTCTGCGACGTGCATACCTGGCAGCTCCTGTCGAACGACCTTGGACTGGCGCGGCCGGAGGTGCACGCGACGCTGACCGGCGCCATCGAAGCCGTCCTCGCGGAGCGGAAGTGAACGACGGAGCAGAAGTGAACTGCGGAGCGGAAGTAAACGGCGGAGCAGAAGTGAACGGCGAAGCGGAAGTGAACGACGGAGCAGAAGTGAACTGCGGAGCGGAAGTAAACGGCGGAGCAGAAGTGAACGGCGAAGCGGAAGTAAACGGCGAAGCAGAAGTAAACGGCGAAGCAGAAGTAAACGGCGGAGCGGAAGTAAACGGCGAAGCAGAAGCGAACGGCGAAGCAGAAGTGAACGCCGGCACGTGAAGGTCCTGGCGTACACCTCCCCGGCGCGCGGGCATTTGTACCCGATCGTGCCGATCATGGCCACACTCGTCGGGCGCGGCCACCCCACGACGGTCTGCACACTTGCCGACGAGCTGGAGAATCTGGCGCGGATGGGCATCGAGGGTTTGGCGATCGACCCCGTCGTGGAACGCAACCAGATCGAGGATTGGCGGGAGCGCTCGATCCCTAGAGCCGGTCTCTCGGTACTGAAGACGTTCACGGAGCGCGCCGGTGGTGAGGCCCCCGACCTTGCGCGGGCGATCGACCGATGTGACCCGGACGTCCTCCTGCTCGACGTGAACTGCTGGGGGGCGATCACGGTCGCCGAGGCGTCCGGGGTTCCGTGGGCTGTGTACTCGCCCTACCTGCTGCCGCTGCCCTCCCGCGACGCCCCGCCTTTCGGGCTGGGACTCTCACCATTGGGGGGTCCGATTGGCAGGATCCGCGATGCAATCGTTGGACGCCTCATGAGCACCGGGTTTGATCGAGCGGTGATGCCGACAATCAACGCGCTGCGCACCCATTACGGGCTGTCGACGCTCGCTAGCTATAGCGACCTGCTCGAACGGCCGCCCCTGTTGCTGGCGTTGACGGCGGAGGGCTTTGAGTACCCGCGCAGCGACTGGCCGGTGAACGTGCGCCTGGTCGGTCCGGTGAATTGGTCGCCCCCCCTCCTGCCACCCTCCTCGACGCCGTCGTGGCTCGCGGATCTTTCGGATCCGCTGGTGCTCGTGACGTGCTCGACCGAGCGCCAACGCGACAAGCGCCTGCTGCACGTGGCGCTGGAAGCGCTGCCCGCGGCCGGTATATCCGTGATCGGCACGACGGCCGCGCATGACCCGGAAACCTTCACGGTGGTGCCTGGGAGCAAGGTCGTGCGCTTCGTCCCCCATGAAGTGATCCTGGAGCGCGCGGCATGCGTGGTCTGCCACGGCGGCATGGGAATCACACAGAAGGCTCTCGCCGCTGAGGTCCCGGTCGTCGCGGTGCCCTTCGGACGCGATCAGCTCGACACCGCGCGCCGTGTGGAGGTCGCCGGAGCGGGGGTTCGCGTATCGCCCCGCCGGTTGACTCCCGATCGGCTCCTGAGCGCCGTCCGCACTGCGATCGAGTGTCGTGTGGGCGCGCAGCGCGTAAGCCGGGCCTGCGCAGCGGCCGGCGGGCAGGCGGCGGCCGCGGATGCGATCGAGGCGCTCGGCGGAAGCCATACGCCGCTCGGCCGCAACCATACGCCGTAGCGATGCGAGCAGCTAGCAACGAGGACCCGCCGGGTGTATGCGGCGCTCGCCGCAGCAGGGTGATCCCGGCCCAGGCCGTGGATCCCGGCCTCACGACTCCTGCCGGCTCACCGCGGGGTCGATGGCGGGCATGTCCCACGCGCGACGGAACGCCGTCGTTCTCTCCGACGCGGCCGCGAGATTGATCCCGTACTCGTGCCTAGCCGCAGCCAGATCGTCCACGGAGCCGCCGAGCTGCGCTGGCGCGATCGACTCCAGGCTGTCGCGTCCCAGCGAGTCGACGAAGAAGCGAAGCGCCGTCGCAGAGAAGTACGCGAAGCCCTGAAACTCACGGGTGAGCATGATGAGACGTGCGAGATCCTCAGCACTCTGCGCATCCATCGGCACTCTGGCATCCATGTTCCACGGCTCGGCAGTCGCACAGGCCGCCTCGAGATCGTCGCTTGAGACCGTGAGGGTAGTAAGCCAATGCAGGAAACGACTCACATGAGGTTCGAGGTTCAGCGCGCGCACAGCCACCGCGGCCGCGTGCCGGCGGATATCGAGCTCTCGGGCGAAAATCGCGTGTGTGACTTCAGACAGCCTTGCGTCCACACCCTGCTGCTTAAGCGAGAAGATCGCACGGGCTTCGCGAATCAAGTCGCGGGCAAGACCACCCGACAGCGCATGGCAGAGCGCCAGAAATGGCCTTGGCAGCCGGGCCACCCGGTCGGCCATGATTCTGCGGCTGTCAGGCAGGCTCAGCAGCCGCATGTTCACGATGTCATCGAACGAGCTGTCGAACACGTCGCGCAGTCTTGCGTCCCGCCGCGCGAAGTTGCTCATCGCCTCCTCTGAGACAGATACGAGGAAGAAGCACTCGCGGACACCGAACACGGCCTTGATGTCGTTCAGGAACCGCGGTGTCTCATCGGCCGCCATCTTGTCCAGCTCGTCGATGCCGATCCTGATTTGGGCATATTTCGCCAGCGATTCGATGAACTGCATGAAAGTGTCGGTGACCTGGGGAAAGCTGAGCGGTATCTCCTGCAGGCTCCGCGATCCCGTGATCGCGCCTTCCGCGACTGGGGCCTTTGCGGTCACGCTCCAACCAGTCGCAACTGTCTGTTGAAACCTGATCCCCCGCGCCAACTCGCCTGCCTGCGCGACGAGCCCCGGGAAGGTGACGTCGCTGTCTCCTTCCCGCTCCTCCCCTATCGACACGAGCCGACGGATGGGAAACTCACTGATCTGCAGCAGATACGCGATGCTCAGGATGAGCGCCGCCCAGAACCACGCCGGAGTACGCGCGTCCAGCTGAGATATCGCGACGAGTCCCCCGCCAGCAACTAGCGATAGAGCGGTAGCGGTCAGCAGCCTTCTGCGCCGCACCGCAGACCGAACCCGCGGCAGGCTCCCGTCCGCTCGCCCGCTGCTCGCAGCTCGCTGCTCCTGGCGTTCTTCTCGTGCCCTAACCAGCAGCGCGGCAGATGCTGCCAGACATGCCAGGCCCGCAAGGAACCTGCTGTCGATCGTCCCGTGCAATGCTCCCGCGAGCCCGAGCCCGAGTCCGACGACAGCCAAGCCTGCCGGCACCGTGGCGAGCGCAAGATCGAGCCAGCGTGAGCGCCATCCAACTTGCTCGCTGCGCGATCCACCGGTCGCTCGCAGCGGCTCACCCGAGATCCGTTGGACCTCATCGCAGAGCCGGCCGAAGAGATGTAGCACGAACTCGCGCCCGTCGTACTTGGTCGGAGCCGAAACTCGGACTCCCACAAGCAGCGGGTCGCGACGCGAGCGTGTGAACAGTCGCATCAAAGTCGTCTTTCCCACGCCCCTCGGGCCGGAGATCCCGACGCTGCCCCCGGGCATGAGCGCGAGTCGTGCTGCGATCTCATCGACCATCTCGGTGGCGACCGGCGCAACTCCGGCTATCTCCGCGAGCCCCGGGGCTTTGTCGATCGTCAGCACCGTCGACCAGGACGCCGCCGCGCTCGATTCAATGAACCGTCTCAGCGTGGCGAGGATTCCGCGCTCGTACAGAGCCTCAAGCAGCGCCAATCGCGCCTGATCGGCTTCGGTGCGTGCCACCTCGAGGCCATAGACGACCTCCAGCTGCTCCCTGCGCCGCTGTTCAGCGCGCCATCGCTGTCCGCGCGTCATCGGCACGCGAAACTCGAACTCAAGGTGGACTCCGAAGACGTCGACCCGAGCCGGGATCGACCCCACCTTCGTCTGCTGCTCGATCTCCTCGCGTATATACCCCAGGTTGCTTTCCGCGGCTTGCAGCCTCGTCAACTCGGGTTCCACAACACCCCAGAGAGAGTCGATCTCGACAGCCGCTCGCAGTTCCTCATCGTTCAGCGTCGCCTCCAAGGCGGCTGAGCGGATCTCCTCGCTGCCGATCGCCCGATCCACGAGCTCGTCGGTCGGGAGATCCGGCGGGATGCCTCCGATGATCGGGCTCGCTCCCTGCTCGTCAGATGACGCGGTCGCCACACCCCCCAGATTGATCATCCTGTTGGCCCCTTCTGGTCTCGCCCGACGCTCAAGAGCGGCCACCCTAGCGAAGTTCGACCTGAGTCGTCCAGTCCATAGGGTCGGATCGATTAGCCGTTGGCCGAGCTGTGGGCGCTTGTGAGGGACGCCCGTATAAGGTGCCTCGACATGAGCCTACTGCTGCGAATAAGCCGTGCTTCATAGCTCCACTTCAAGGACCCGGTTGGTCACGGCGTTGGTCACGGTATGTTGTATCGTTGCATTTATTGGAGTCGCCGCAATCTTTGCTAGCCGTTATCCGGAGAACGCCGGAGCGACAATCGGGGGTGCGGCTGGAGTGCTGGCGCTGCTTGGCCTCTCCGTGCAACTCGCTCTCCAATGGCTGTCCGAGCGCCGGATCACACTCGAATCCACGGCGAACGAACTTGCCCTTGCGGTGGAGAAACGGTGGCGCGAAGAGGCTAAACGTCGGAAAATCGGCACACCTTCAACCATCTCGATCAGCTGGCGTCGGAGTACCCGAGATAGCTCGGATGTGCGTGCCATCGCTGACATTCACCGCCCACTCGAGCTACCCCCGACACGGTCGCGGCATCTGCTCGACGACGCGCTAATTAAGGAGCTGGACACCCTCTACCGCAAGTCGCCTTCGGGCAAGGTGGTTGTGATTGGTATGCCGGGAGCAGGCAAGACAGGCGTCTTGATTCAGATGCTTCTCGAGGCTCTACGCTATCGCAACGACCTACCACCCGAGCAGCGGTATGATGCACCGGTTCCGGTGCTCTTGACGCTCAGCGACTGGGTGCCAGCCGCAACTCCGGACAGCGATGCAGAGAGCCTCATCGCTTGGGCTTCTCGTGTTCTCCGCGATGATTTTTCGCCAGCGTTGACATCTGCGGGAACGTCTGTCTACCGGACGTTGCTGGAGGACAGACGGATCGCACTGTTCCTGGACGGCCTAGAGGAGATGCCAGAAGCGAATTGGGATGCTCTAGCCAAAGCGATCGCCGACAGTTCTCGTCTGCGTGTTGTGCTGACGGCACGTCCACGCGCAGCTCTGTCGACGTACGTGCCCGATGCAGACCGTGTGCGTCTCGAGCACATAGATACGACGGAGGCCGGACGCTACCTGGTGCGCGCTTGCGACAAACGATTGCACCCCCATAGATGGGAGCGGCTTGCCAGTTTTATGCGGGACAATCCAGCGAGCGTCGCGGCAGCGGTGCTCACCACGCCTCTGATGCTTACTTTGGCGCTCAATAGCTACGACCGTCCTGGCACGGATCCAGATGAGCTCAGCCAGCCGGAGTTATTCCCCAAACGGTCCACGATGGAACAGTTTCTCGTCGGACAGATCATCCCCGTAGCTTATGGGTCAGAGCATGTCGCTCGGCATGGTGTCTCGCCGCGCGACGCCGAGATATATCTGGCCGAGCTCGCGAACCACATGGGCGACTCCCGCGATCTTCGGTGGTGGCGCGTACGTCGCTGGTGCCCGTGGCTGCCGCCGGCACTTATCGGTGCAACGTTCCTGCTGGCGGTCGGTGCTGTCGCCGGTGCCCTCGGGGGTGCGTCGGTCGGCTTCGCGATCGGGGCGCCCGCAGCGGTTGTCGCCGCTCTCATCGCGGGTGGGACCGCCGCGCTCGCGACGCGTCATGGGTCCGACGAGATCAAGGGTCTCGGGCCGCGCCTCGGCGTGTCATGCACAGTCGGCGTTCTCTTCGGCGTATGCCTCGGCCTGATTCCTCAAATAGAGGCAGGGCGTATCAGTGGGCTCGCCGCAGTGTGCCTTGGGTGCGCTTTCGGGGCAATGGGGGGAACCGCACTCGGGTTTCTCGCGCTGCACGATGGGCCCCTCGTGGCGCAACCTAAGCGTGTCACGCCACGTGATGTCTTGTTTGGGCTACCAACGGGTGCTACCACGGGGACGGTATATGGACTGATCACTCACTCGTGGCAAGGCGTGCCCGTCGGTGTCATCGCGGGGATTGGCTTTATGGTTGGCGTAGCGTGGACACGCCCGTCGGATCGTCCCGACGAAGGCGCCACCCCGCATGATGCGTTCAGACGCGATTTGCGTGGGGGCGCCCTCATCGGATCGGTGATCGGACTGACTGTCACCACGCTGGTCTCGATCCTGTACCTGGAGCGGCACGGGCCGGTAACGGCCATCTTCGCAGCCATTGCAACCAGCGTCCCGTTCGCCGCGCTTACGGGCGCAGCCGCGTCCCAGTCATGCGCACTGATAGTCGTAACCGCATACCTGCGTCTGCTGGGCAAGCTGAGCCCACATACGGCTCGCCGCCCGGACGGGCTTACCTCTGGAAGGCTTGACGGCGAGCCTCAGCCGACCCCGTATCCGTGGACATTCCTCTGGCTACGGGGCGAGTCGGGGAATTTTGCCCTCAAACCGGGACAGCGAGCGGCGGGGTTCCTCGAGGACGCACGCAGCCGACTGATCTTGAGGAGTGCCGGTACGCGATATCAGTTCCGGCACGCGCGACTCCAAGATCTTTTGCGTGGAATTCCGTGGTCTGACGATGCCGATGAGCTCGAAGCATACGAACGTTGGGATGAGCCATCCTCGGAGGTCACCTTGAGATCATCCCTCCGAGATACCCCGGCATCGACAGACACCGACGCGTGGGATCCCTACGAGGAGTAATCCGCCAGCCAAGCGAACAGGCTCGTGGTCCCCGCCATCGTGCGAAACATTCCCGGCAGCGTCTGCGAGTCCTTGATCGGCCCACCCCACCAGCTCCCTAGCCACAACCCCCGGCTGACGGCGGCATGCTGCGCGGCCGCCGTCGCATTGGTCTGAGCCAGTTCCAGCCAGTGGGTGTCCCCGACGGCCTGTCCGTAGGCCATCATCCACTCGAAGAAGATCGAGTCATACAGCGGTGCGAAGTTGTACTCGACCCCGTACACCTGGGTCATCGAGTGCGCCTGTTCGGCCGAGTGCGTGCAGTAGTCGTTTTGGCCCGTCGCCTGGCAGAGCAGGTACTGCGCGTAGATCAGCGGCGCCTCGACGTAGTCGATCACTGTGCTGTGCGGACCCCCGCTCAGGTAGAGACCGTGGAAGCCGATGTCGTGGCTGTTGCCCCAGTCGATGAACATCCGCGCCTCGTTCAGCTGGAAGCGCTGGTGATCGATGCCGTAGAGCAGCATCCCCAGCAGGCTGTCCGCCGCCAGCGCCTCGCCCGCGTGGTAGGGGTGATCGGTGTTCCACCACATCCCGCCCCCGTCCACCGCGTCCCACCCGTTAGCGGCGATAAAGCTGAAGGCCCGCTGCGCGTCGCGCAGATAACGGTGCTCGCCCGTCGCCCGGTAGGCCTCCACGAACGAGACCCCGAGCCAGCCGTTGTCGTCGAACCACGCCTCCGCGCCACGGTAGCGGTCGCCCGGATACGGCGCGTAGCCGTTCAGGTACGGGTTCCAATAGCGCTCCGATGCATGCCCGAAGCGATCCACGAGTGCGCGGTGCCTACGCGAGGGCGACGCGATCTCGATCGCCGCGACCGACTCAAACATCCGCACGTCCCCCCAGATCGTCAGCAGTGGATATGCGCCTGTGCAGCCTAGGTACTCGCAGTACCAGCCCTCCGCGCGCCAACTTGCACTCTGCCCAATGCCAGCTTCGGCGAGCTTCAGGTAGTCCGACGCCTGTGCCGCCCGGGCCAGTGAGTTAGCCGCTGCCGACGAGGGCGCCACAACCGCAATCGCAAAGCACACAGCGAGTGCCGCAATAGCGCGATAGGCAAGGGCGATTGCTCCGCGAACAGTCATCCCCGCTGTATCGGCAGACCGCTTCACGTCACTGAGCTCCCTACCCCCGGAGCGGCCGTTTGAGCCTTGGTCTTTGGCCGCCTCCCGTCAGACATATGCCTAGCCGAGACCAAAAGCTTGACTCGCTGCTCGGCATAGCGCGGGGATGGGCGCCCAGCCGCGCGGCGATCCCAATAAAGCCGATGTCACGATTCTCATCCCCGGCAGCAGACGATCGGCACGGACCTCACTGCAATGAGCCCGCCACCGCCCGAGCGGCCGCTTCGGCCTCCTCGAGCTGGCGCTCCACCAGATCCAGGCCCGCATCCCAGAAGCCGGGGTCCGCGAGGTCCACGTCGACGATCCGGCCGAGCTCCTCCGGGCTGCGCGAGCCGCCCGCCGCGAGCAGCTCCAGGTACTGCGGCACGAACTCCGCCCCGCGCTGCTCGTAGCGCTCGTAGACCGCCAGTGCCAACAGCTGGCCGTAGGCGTACGCGTAGACGTAGCCCGGCGTGTTGATGAAGTGAGGAACGTACGACCACCAGCTGCGGTAGCCCTCGGTGATCTCCACCGAGTCGCCCAGCAGCTCCGCCTGGCTCTCCGCCCATAGCTCGCCGATGCGCTCCACCGAGAGCTCGCCCTGCTCGCGGCGCGTCGTGTGCGCCAGCTCCTCGAAGCGGTTCATCGCGACCTGGCGGAAGACCGTCGCGATCGTGTCCTCGAGGTTCTCCGCCAGTAGCGCCAGGCGTGAGGCCGGGGTGGAGTCCTGCGCGAGCAGCCGTCCGAAGACGATCGTCTCGCCGAACACCGACGCCGTCTCCGCCAGCGTCAGCGGGGTGCCCTGGTGGAAGACCCCCTGGCGCGCCGCCAGCGCGAAGTGCACGCCGTGGCCGAGCTCGTGCGCGAGCGTCAGCACGTCACGCCGGCGCGATGTGTAGTTGAGCAGCACGTACGGATGCGCCGAAGGGACGGCCGACGCGCAGAAGGCCCCGCCGCGCTTGGCCGGACGTACCGGCCCATCGATCCAGTGCTCGGCGAAGAAGCGCCCCGCCAGCTTGCCCAGCTCGGGGGCGAACCCGCCGTAGCATTCCAGCACCAGCTCGCGTGCCTGCGCATAGGTAAACGTCACTTCGTCCTGCGTCACCGCCGCCATGCGGTCGTAGTCCGCCAGGCGCTCCACCCCCAGTAGCTGCGCCTTCAACCGGTACCAGCGCCGCGCGAGCTCGTAGCGACCGCGGACGGCGTCGATCAGCGCCTGCACCGACTCGTCGCTCGCCTCGTTCGCGAGGTTGCGCGCGGCCAGCCAGTTCGGGTAGCGGCGCAGACGATCGTCCACGCCCTTGTCCGCGAGCAGCGTGTTCAGCACGAATGCCCGTGTCCGCAGGCCCGGAGCCAGCGCCGCGGTGACCGCCTCCGCCGCCGTGCGCCGCACCTCGCGGTCGGGGAGCGCCAGGCGACTCAGCGCGACGTCCAGCGCGACTCGCTCGTCCGGGAGCGCCACCTCGAGCGCCGAGGTCAGCTCCTCGAACAGCCGCGCCCACGCGCTCGCACCCGTCAGCGACTTCTCCGAGAGAATCTTCTCCTCCGGCTCGCTCAGCAGGTGCTCGCGGTAGCGGCGCACGTTGCGCAGGTGGTGGCGGCAGAAGTCCAGGCCCGCGTCCGCAAGCAGCTCCTCCGCGCGCTCCTCCGCGAGCGCCGCCCACTCCAGCTCGAAGAACAGCAGCGTCGTCTCGATCGCCGTCTCGCGCTCCTGCACCTTCTGCAAAAGCGCCCCGTTGGCCGGGTCCGCCGTGTCCGTCGAGAAGCGCAGGCCCGCGTACGTGCCCACCCGCCCGACAAGTTCGTAGATACCCCCCAGCTCGTGCATCGCCTCCGCCAAGCCCGCGCTATCAAACTCCTCCAGATGACCCGCGTGGCGCTCCGCAAATGCCTGCGCCCGTGTCAGGGCTTCATCGAGGCGCAACTCCACACCCGCCTCGCCATCGCCGTCCAGCAGCGGCTCGAGGTCCCAGGCGGCCTGCTCGAGCTCGGGGTCGGTCTGATCGGAGGCCACGGTCGCCATGCTGTCCGGAGCATAGAACGTGGCTCCGAGAGATCGGCGCGCCTGCTCGCCAACACGTCCCGGGGCGGGATCTCCGCCGCAACCGGGAGTCTCTCCGCTAATCGCCGGCGAGCGCCTGCAGCAGGTCCAGGCGCGCGGCTCTCCGGGCCGGCGCCTGGGCGGCTATCACGCCGGCCAGCGCGGAGACCAGCAGCAGGATCGCCAGCGTGCCGAACGGGATCGACAGCACGAAGCCCGAGCCGGACAGGGCGAGGCTTGTGATGAAGCCCCCGACGACGCCAATCGCTATCCCGAAGACCCCGCCGATCAGGGCGGTGATGATCGACTCGTAGCGGATCATCTGGCGCACCTGACTGCGAGCGGTGCCGATCGCGCGCATCATCCCGAGCTCGCGAGTGCGCTCGTAGATCGACAGGATCAGGGTGTTGACGATCCCGAACAGCGAGACGATCACCGACAGGGCGAGCAGCACGTAGATCAGCGTCAGCAGCGTGTCGATCTGCTTGGCCTGATCCTGCTTGAACTGCGCCGCGGTGCGTGATTGGGCCTGCGGGAAGTAGGCCGCGAGCAGCCGGTCGACGGCGGGCTGCACTTGGGCGTTGCTGAAGCCAGGGGCGTAGGCGACGAAGTCCAGCGCGTCTTCGCGCTGCCCGAACGCGGCGCGCGCCAGCGGCAAGGGGATCGTGAGGTTGCCCAGCAGGCGCGCTTCGTCGGTAGCGATTCCGCGCACGGTCAGCAGGACGTGCCGTTCGGAGGGCGTGAGCACGGAGATGGTCTGACCGACCTTCAGGTGGTGAGCGCTGGCGTAGCTCTTGGTGACGATCGTGCCGTTGGTGCCGAGGCCCAGCAGCGTGGCGACGGAGCCCTGCGTCCATTCGATCCGGTAGACCCGCGCGAACGTCCTGGGCTCGATGGCGGTGACCGTGGCGTTGGAGCTGGCGCCGTGCAGCCGCGCCACGGTGAAGGCGATCGGGGTGACGGTGGCGACCCCGTGCACGCGGCGCACCGCGGGCGCGACGAGCGCGGGAATGCCCTGCTGGTTGCCGGCCTGTGAGTTCTCCACGATCAGGTCGCCGGCGAACGAGCGGCTGACGGCCTTGTCGATCGAGGCCTTGGTGCCATCGGCGAGGACGGCCACGAACGTGACCAGGGCAAGCCCGACGGTGAGCGCAGCGGCGGTGACCATCGTGCGACCGGGCTGGCGGATGGCGTTCTCGCGCGCCAGGCGACCGGTGATGCCGCGCCAGACGACGAGCACCCCGACGAGCCGGGCGAGCGCGGGCACGACGCGGTAGCGCCGGCCCCGGGCGCGCTGGCGCAGCCGGGCGTACATGACGATCAGTCCAATCGCGACGATGATCCCGATCGTGCCGATCCCCTCGCCCTGGACGATCGAGATCACCAGGCGCAGCACGACTAGCGCCAGCAGGATCGGCACGGCGTAGCGCCCGCGCGTGAGCGGCGCGCGCGGCGGGATCTCCACGCCCTCGCGCAGGGCGGCGATCGGCGGCACGCGGGTGGCACGCAGGGCGGGCATCAGGCCGGCGAGCAGCGTGACGATCGTGCCGGCCAGCAGCGACACGACGATGGTGCGGGTCGCGAGCACGGTACCGCTGTCGGGCAGGTCGGCGCCGAAAGCCTTGAACAGCTGATCGAGCGCCGGCGCCAGCGCGATGCCGCCAAGCAGGCCGAGCAGCGACCCGCCGAGGCCAAGCAGCAGACCTTCGAAGACGACCGAGCGCAGGATCTGCCGGCGCGAGGCGCCGAGCGTGCGCAGCAGCCCGAACTCGCGTGTGCGCTGGGCGACTGTAATCGAGAAGGTGTTGAAGATGATGAAGGCGCCGACGAACAGGGCGACGTAGGCGAAGATCAGCAGGAAGGTGCGCAGGAAACCGAGGTTGCTTTCGAGATCGGAGGTCTGCTTGTCGGCCTGCTGGGCGCCGGTGCGGACGGCGACGGTGCGCGGCAGCACGGCCCGGATCCGGTTGCGCAGCTGCGCCGGAGTGACGCCGGGGGCGGCGGCGACGTTGAGTTGGTCGTAGCGTCCCTGCTTGTCGGTGATCCGCTGGGCCTCGGCGAGCGTCAGGATCGCGGCGCCGGCGCCGCCGAAGGACTGGCTGCCGGCGAACTTTACGATGCCGACGATCGTGTAGCGCTTGACCGGCGCAGAGGCGGCGATCTGCAGCTGCTGGCCGATCTTCAGGTGCGACCGTTCGGCGGTGGCCTGGTCGATGGCGACCTGCTGGGCGGTGGTGGCGAAATGTCCGCTGACCGGGGTGAAGGCTTCAAAGGGCTTGGGCAGCTGGGAGGCGACGAAGGCGGGGGCGCCGCCGGTGGTCAGCCGCTTGCCGTGCAGGTCCAGGAAGGTGCCGGTGGTGAAGATCCCACCGGCGGCGCGAGCCACGCCGGGGACGGCCTGCACGCGGGCGAGCATGGCGGCCGTGATCGGTGAGACTTCCGTGCTGACTTCGCGCCCCAGGGCTTCGCTCGGGCTGATGACGACGTCGCTGCCCTGGTTGGCGGTCTTGAAGATCCCGGCGAAGGAGTTGTTGATGGTGTCGGTCAGGATGTAGGTGCCGGCCATCAGCGCCACGCCCAAGGCGATCGCGATCGCCGTCAGTACCACGCGCAGCTTGCGCTGCATGAAGCCGCGCAGGATCAGCGCGAGCATCAGCGCACCGGCGCGAGCATCAGCCGACGGACTTCATCAGGTCGAGCGCCTCCTCCGTGCTCGCCGCCTCGCGATCGTGCACGACCCGCCCGTCTGCCAGCACCAGCAGGCGATCCGCGAAGGAGGCTGCGTGCGCGTCGTGGGTGACCATCACGACCGTCTGCTCGAACTCGTCGACCGCCTGGCGCAACAGCGCCAGCACGTCGCCCGAGGATTTCGAGTCGAGATTGCCGGTCGGCTCGTCGGCGAACACGACTGCCGGGCGCGAGACAAGTGCACGCGCCACCGCCACGCGTTGCTGCTGGCCGCCGGACATCTCCGCCGGACGGTGGCTCAGGCGGTCGCGAATGCCGATCGTGTCGATCAGCCGCTCCAGCCACTCGTGGTCAGGCTTGCGCCCCGCGATCGAGAGCGGCAGCAGGATGTTCTCCTCGGCACTCAGCACCGGCAGCAGGTTGAAGGTCTGGAAGATGAAGCCGATGCGATCGCGGCGCAACTCCGTGAGGCGCTTGTCGTCGAGACCGGTCAACTCCACGCCGTCGATGCTGACCGTGCCCGACGTCGGCCGGTCGAGTCCTGCGAGGTTGTGCATGAGGGTCGACTTACCCGACCCCGACGGGCCCATGATCGCCGCGAAGCGACCCCGCGGGAACTCGACGCTCACCCCATCCAGCGCATCGATCGCCGCCTCGCCCTCGCCGTAGCGGCGGCGGAGGTCGGTGGCAGCAACGATCGTACCTGAGCCATTGGCGCTTACTGCGGCGGCATCCATCGTGGCCTCCAGTCTAAAGGTCCGGTCGTGGAGACCCCAAGCCGTCTTCCGGTTCCGGTCGTGGAGACCCCAGGCCGTCTTCCAGCCGTGCCGGGGTACCGCGCGCATCGAAGCCAAAACCGCCGAGACCGTTCCATGGGCGCTACCTACCCGGCGCCCAGCGTCCTCAAAAGAGGACGGACTCGATATGTAGCATCGTCCGCGCCATGCACGAGACGACTCCCGGCATCTTCTTGATCGCGCGCCCCGCCATCGCTCTCGAGGGAATGCGAAGCTACCTACAGGATGTTGGGGGAGAGTCGTGGCTGGAGCGCCGCCTGAGCGAGCAGCAGAGTCCGGAGGAGCTCAACGCCGGTGAGCTGCTCGTCGAGCTGGGCGGGCGCGCCTGCTATCGCAGCTGGGAGCCCGGCCTGAACCCGAACGTCTCGCGCGTGCGCAACGACCAGCGCGAGTACTTCGCGAATATCCTGCGCAGCGGTCACGGGAGCGTGCTGGAGCACGCCAGCTACTCCTTCGTGCTGCGCGACGTCAGCCGCGTATTCACTCACGAGCTCGTTCGCCATCGTGCCGGCTCGGCTTTCAGCCAGGAGAGCCTGCGCTATGTGCGCTTGACCGATATTGGCTTCCGCGTGCCTCCGGCGCTGGAGCCGGTGCGTGAGCGGGTGCTCTCGATCGTCGAGCAACTCGAGGAATTCCAGGTCGATGCCGCCGCCGAGCTCGGTCTCGACGAGCAGGGGGTGCCGTTCCACGTCAAGAAGGAGGTCACCTCGGCGCTGCGGCGGCTGGCTCCGCTCGGGCTCTCTACCGACATCGTGTGGAGCGCCAACGTCCGCACCCTGCGCCATGTGATCGAGCTGCGCACCGCCGAGGGCGCCGAGGAGGAGCTGCGGTTCGTCTTTGACAAGATCGCCGCGATCATGCAGGCCGAGGCGCCCAGGCTGTTCCAGGACTTCGCGCGCGGCGAGCACGGGAGCTGGGTGCCGGAGTTTCGAAAGGTGTAGCTGCCAAGCCTCCTCAGGCGTCCATCCGGCTGGTGCGCCAGGCGCCGAGGGCGAGGAATACGGCGACCCATGCCACCAGCACGATCAGGGCGCTACCCCCGGACATCGTTACGGTCGCGTTCCGATCAGCAATGTGCACCGGGCTGAAGTGCGCCAGCGCCTGGCTGAGAAGACCGTCGCGGAGACTACCCAGGGAGCCGATGCTGGCGATCAGCGGACTTGCTATCAGCTGCCAGGCAATCAAGGCGATGATCGCCGCCGGCTTGGACGTCGTCAATGAGGCGAAGCCGACCGCCACAACGCACACCACCCCGGTGGCCAGTAGAACGAAGCCAAGTCCGTTGAGCGCCAGCGCCGCGTCGGGCGTGGGAAGATGCGAGGCGAACACGAAGGTTCCCAGCAGCAACAGGACGTAGCCGGCACCGATTACCGTCCAGCACATCGCAAGGGCCGCAGGAACCCGCGAAGCGAACAACGCAAGCCGTGAGCGCCCGCTAACCACCAGATCCCGAAATACACCCGCCGAGGCGTCACCGGTCCCAGCCTCCACGCCGATCAGGATTGCGGAGAGCGGGCCGAAGAACAGGGCGAGCACGCGCAGCCCGTCGGTGAAGTTGGAGGTGCCACCGGCCGGTCCATATTTGTGCGGGTTGGATGAGTGCTGGATGGCAGTCACCGTAAAGAAGATCAGCAGCGGCGCAAGGGCGAGCACGAGCGCCCAGATCATTGTGCCGCGCTTCTTGCGCAGCTTGAGCAAGTCGGCGCCGAACATCTGCGTCGCGATCCTCCCTCCGGAGCTACCTCCCGCGGGCCGGAGCTCGTGATCGGCGGGGTGCGCGGGCGGGACCGCGACGCTCATGCCCGCGCCTCCTCGCTCGCCACCGAAGACTCGTCGTCCAGCCGTGAGGTGATCTCCAGGAAGCGCTGCTCGAGGCTGTGACGCACGGGCTCCAGACGCATCACCCCAACGCCGGCGTGCACCAGGGCGGCGTTCACCTGCGAGGCCATCTCCGGACCCCCGGCCAGCTCGACGCGCAGACCCTCGTCGGAGCGACGAGCCTCGCGCACGAGCTCGTGCGCGTGCAGCGTGCTCAGCGCCCGATCGATGTCATCCACTCCGATGATCAGCTCGTGGCTGGCGCCGTCCCCGCCGCCGGCAAGGTCGGCAATCGGGCCCTGCGTGATGATCCTGCCGCGATCGACGATCGCGGCAGCGTCGCAAATCTTTTCAACCTCGTCGAGGAGATGCGAGGAGATGAACACCGTGCGACCCTCCTGCTCGACCATCGCGCGGATCATCTCGCGAAACTCCTGGATCCCGGCGGGGTCCAGGCCGTTGGTGGGCTCGTCCAGGATCAGCAGCAGCGGATCGGCCAGCAGGCAGCGAGCCACCCCCAGGCGCTGGCGCATGCCTAGCGAGTAGCGCTTCACCCTCTCATCGGCGCGCTCGGCCAGGCCTACGCGCGCCAACGCGGGAGCGATACGCTGGCGCACCTCCGGACCACGGACCGCGGCGACGATCCGCAGGTTCTCGCGCCCACTCAAATACGGATGGAAGCGGGGCTCCTCGACGATCGCGCCAACCCGCCGCAGCGCCGCGGCACGCTCGGTTGGAACCGGACGGCCGAGTAGGCGCATGCTTCCCGCGCTCGCTTGCGTCAACCCGAGTAGCGTCCGGATCAGAGTCGTCTTGCCGGCGCCGTTGGGGCCAAGGAACCCGAAGGCACAGCCACGCGGGACATGCAGGTCGACACCATCGACCGCCGTGCGCTTGCCGAAGCGCTTGGTCAGGCCGACGGTCTCGATCGCCGGACTGGTCTGCGCAGCGGCTGCTGGGCCGTCATGGTGAGCCTGCATCGGCGATCGGCTCCTTTGCTCCAGGGGACAGGGGCTTGGCACATCATATGAATACCGGGTAGGAGTCGAGCAGTCTGGCGACCGCGCTTAAGAACTTGATGAGAACGCGTCTGCCGCACGCGACCTGTGTAGCCCGGCGGCGCCCTTCCTTACTCGCCGTCCTCCTGTGACTGCAGCTCCTCGACGCGGCTCTGCAGCATCGACATTACGCCGGGATCGCGCAGGGTAGTCACGTCACCGAGCGCCCGGCCCTCGGCGATGTCGCGCAACAGCCGGCGCATGATCTTGCCCGAGCGCGTCTTGGGCAGATCCTCCGCCCAGATGATCCGTCTGGGGCGCGCGAACTTACCGATCCGATCCGCGACCGTGCCGCGAATGCTCTCGACCGTCGCCTCGTCCCCCTCGAGCTCGCCCTGCAACGTCACGAACGCGACGATCGCCTGCCCGGTGTCCTCGTCGTGCTGGCCGATCACCGCCGCCTCGGCGACGTCGGGGTGGGCCACGATCGCCGACTCGACCTCGGCGGTGGAGAGCCGATGCCCGGAGACGTTGACGACGTCGTCGATGCGCCCGATGACCCAGATGTAGCCGTCGGCGTCCTTGCGCGCCGCGTCGCCGACCAGGTAGGTCTCGTTGCCGAAGCGCTTGAAGTAGGTCTCGATGAAACGCCCCTCCTCCCGGTAGAGGGTGCGCAGCATCGAAGGCCATGGCCTGGTCAGTACCAGCAGCCCCTGGCCCTCCTCGATTGGGTAGCCCCCCGACTCGTCGTAGACCTCAGCCTCGATTCCCGGAAAAGGGCGCGTGGCGGCGCCCGGCTTGGCAGCCGTGATACCGGGCAGTGGGGTGATCATGATCGCCCCGGTCTCGGTCTGCCACCAGGTATCCACGATCGGACAGCGCCCCCCGCCGATGACCTTGTGATACCACAGCCACGCCTTCGGGTTGATCGGCTCACCGACCGAGCCCAGCAGCCGCAGCGAGGAGAGATCGTGTTTCGCGGGCCACTGTCCGCCCCACTTGATGCAAGCGCGGATCGCCGTGGGAGCGCAGTACAGGATCGTGACTCCGTAGCGCTCCACGAGCTCCCACCAGATCCCCTTGTGCGGATAGTCGGGCGCTCCCTCCCACATCACCGAGGTGGTGCCGTTGAGCAGCGGCCCGTAGACGATGTATGAGTGCCCGGTGACCCAACCCACGTCGGCGGCGCACCAGTAGACATCGGACTCCGGCTTCAGGTCGAAGACATAGCGGTGGGTTGCCGCGACCCCCGTTAGGTAGCCCCCGGTGGTATGGAGAATGCCCTTCGGTTTGGCGGTGGAACCGGAGGTGTAGAGAATGTACAGCGGGTGCTCGGCGTCCAGCGGCTCGGCCGGACACTCCGCGGCGGCGGCAGCCACGATCTCGTCGTAGAAGACGTCGCGTCCCTCCTGCATCTGGCAGGGCACCCCCTTGCTTCTGACCACCACGATCCGCTGGAGCGTCGAGAGGTCTCCCATCACCTCGTCCACACGATCCTTCACCGGGGCTGTCTTGCCCTTGCGCGCGGCGCCGTCGACAGTGATCAGCAGCGTGGCCTCGGAGAACTCCATCCGCTCACGCACGGCCTCCGCGGAGAAGCCGCCGAAGACTACGTTGTGGGGAGCCCCGATGCGTGCGCAGGCCAGCATCGAGACCACCACCTCGGGAATCATCGGCAGGTAGATCCCCACCACGTCGCCCCGGCGCACGCCGAGATCCTTCAGGGCGTTGGCCAGGCGCTGCACCTCGGCGAGCAGCTCGGCGTAGGTGATCTCGCGCTGCTCACCCGCCTCGCCGTGCCAGTGGAAGGCCACGCGCTCGCCCCTGCCCTCGAGCACATGGCGATCCAGACAGTTGTAGGAGGCGTTCAACCGGCCGCCTACGAACCACTTGTAGAACGGGGGGTTCGAATCATCCAGGACGGTCTCCCAGGGCTCGAACCAGTGCAGCCGCTCGGCCTGCCCGGCCCACCACCCCCTGGGGTCGCGCGCTGCCTCCTCGTAGACCGCCGGATCGCTCAGCAGGGCGTGCTCGCGGAACTCAGGCGGCGGCTCGAAGCTCTCGATCTCCAGCAGCTCGGCCAGCTCTCTGTCGAGCTCTTCGCTCCCGGCCGGCTTTGGTTCGGTTGCCATCTTGTGCCTCCGCCTTTCGTTCCACACCGCACATCGTTTCGGGGATAGGCCCTACTGAGGGCCCGTTCACTATCCGCTCAAACGCGGTCTACTGGTTTTTTCAACGGCATGACCGGCAGCAGCGTCCGCCCGAAGGTCGAGTTCGCCACCGATGCAAACGAGGCATACCACGCTGCGGCCGCAGTCGCCAGCCCGACGTAGCCGCCCCAGTGAGTGACAGTCGTATGCGGGCCAACTGCGCCGATCGCGAGCAGGATGAAGGTGGCGGTCAACAGCGCGAACACTGCCAGCACCGCCATGTTGACTCGCAGCGCCGCGACCGTCATGTAGGCGGTGAAGATCGCCCACGCCCACAGGTACACGCCGACCGCGTGGCCGACATTGCCGCCGATCTGCTTGGCGTAAAAGACGTTGAGTGCCCAAAAGGAGAGCCAGAAGGCGCCGTAGGAGCAGAACGCCACCGCTCCAAAGGTATTGCCCGTGCGGAACTCCCACATCCCGGCCAGCAACTGCACGATCCCGCCGTAGGCGAGCGCTAGGCCGAGCACAACCGGGAGCCCCTTTTCGCTGACGAGGTTTGCGTTGAACATCGAGAGCACGAAGGTGGTCATCGCGAAGCCTGCGAGGCCTAGCGGCCCGGGGTCGGCCGGCTTCCAGGAGCTCGCCTGTGCCGTACCACCTCCCGGCTCCTCGCGCCTCGGGACCGACTGCAGAGAGTCAGGCCGGTGAATAGATGCTGCCTCCATCAGGAGCCTCCCTTCGGCCGCCCCCCAGGAGCGGCGAGGATGGTGCGTTTAGATGATTCCGGGAGCCCAGGAAGGAGCTTGTGACGATTCCCACGCTCTCACGGTGGTTATTCCCGCGCGCGCGGGAAATCAATCATCTGCGCGATCCCCAAATCATCTGCGCGATCCGCGCTTGCGGCGCCGGCGCCCATTGCCCGACGATGCCGGCTGCACGGGCTCGGGCGCGTCATTGCTGGAGTTGCCGCCCTGCTTGGCGGCGTTCTTGGTGCGCCCACCGCCGCGCCGCGTCTCCCGCGCAGCGCGGGCCTCGATCTGCGAGGGCCACGGCCGGGCTAGCCCGGCCGACCACGCCGGCGGGTCGCCGCTTGGCCAGCGTTCCATCAGCAGCAAGCCGGTAGCCACCATCCAGAAGGCGGTGATCAGGCTCAGCTCCTGCGAGGGGATCAGCAAGACCACCCCTCCCACGCCGCCCACTATGCCTAGCCAGCGTGGCTGCAGCCCGACGCGGACGGTGGCGACCATCAGCGTGACCATGCCCGCCGCCAGCGCGATCGCGGCCAGCGGCGTGATGTAGCCCAGGATCTCGTACGCGGTGTTCTTGGTCAGCGCCTGTTCGACGGCGTGGGTGCTGAAGTCATGACCGGTCACGAAGCTGTGAGCACCGAGCGCCTGCACTGCCTCCCCGATCACTGTCAGCACCGGTAGCCCAATGCCACCGATCAGGATCAGCGGGCGGGCGATCGGCGCCGTTCGCGGCCTGCGAAAGCGAGTCGAATCGAAAAGGAAGAGCAGCACGACCAGCAGCATCACGATCGCAACGCCACTCAACAGGGCACTGGCGATCAGGCCGAAGGCATGGTGGTCGTAGAACCTGACTTCCGCCGCGCGCGGGCTCACGGCGGGGTTGACCTTGCCGTCGAGCGCCGGCGCGATCCCCTGGAGCAGACCGACCGTGGGCAGATTTTTGAGCGCCGCGCTCATCGTGATCGCGCCCAGCAGGTAGAGCACGCCCCCGGCAAAGGCCGGCACACCTAGACGCGCCCGTCGGGCACTCTCGTAGGCGACGCGCTCGCGGATCTCGCCCTTTGAGGGATTGACCTCGGTCTGCTTCGGGATTTCGCTCTCGCGCTTCTCTGACACGGGCCGCGCAGTCTATGGGCTCGCCCTTTTCAAGGGTGGCACAGCCGGCCGACCCAGCCCTGCGGGCCGTGTGCCCCCGGCGAGCCGGACCCCTCGTCGTTTCATCTACGATGGGAGGTATGGAGGGCGGTGGCCTTGGAGACCTGTTTGGCGATCCCGACGAGCTGCAGCGGCGGCTGGCGGACTTTGCTCAGCAGATGCAAGGCCAGCAGCGGCTGGCGTGGGCGGACAACGCGATCAAGCTCGCCGTCGACATGACCGTGGCGGCCGTCAATCGCGTCAACCTCCAGGGCAACGCAGAGGCCCAGGCCGAGCAGATCCGTGCAGTGATGGCGGTTGTCTTTCCTGAGGCCGTCACCCTCGTGCGCGAGGCGCGCGAGGGGCTTCAATAGGCGCGTCCCCCAGGTCCCGCGAGCGCCGCATACGCCGTGGAGCGGCTCCGGGCGGCTCGTCATCCTCTGTCAGCAACACGCCGGCCCGCTCGGCTTGGCGCTCGGCCTCGCGCGAGGCATGACCCGCGGCGATCACCTCCCGGAAGGAGCGGAAGCGGAAGATGAAGACCACCGCTCCTAGCCCAACCAGCGCGGTGAACGCGGCGATCGCGATCTGCTGTCCAACGGAGTAGGCCGCAACGACAGCGGTTGGCGCGCCACCGGCAAAGACCTTCACAAGCAGCGCCTGCTGCACCCCGGCGCCACCGGGGGTGAACGGCACGGCGCCCGCGACCTGGTTGACGCCAAACACGAGCAGCACGTTCTCGACCGAACCGCCGACGCGGAAGGCTACGAGCAGGAACCAGAAGGCAGCAAAGCGGCACAGCCACGCGGCGGCCTGCCAGGCCGCGACCTCGCGCAGGTAGCGTGGACGATCGCTGAGAATCGTCACGCCCTGGCGGACACGTGCCCAGAAGGCCTTCAGGCGAACCGAGAGCAGTGCGAAGATCACTAGCCCGAGGATCGTCAGCGCCGTTATCAGGAACAGGGTGAAGCGGAAGTGCTCCGCCAGGTAGGAAATGTCGAAGGAGCTGAGCTGCGAGAAGTCCGGCGGCTTGGGGAAGACACCCTGGGTGAACGCGAAGATCAGAACCAGCACGCCGACGGTGGCGTCGAAGATCGACTCCACGAAGAACGCCGCGGCGACCGTCGGGTAGGTGGACCCGGGGATCGAGCTGCGGGCGAGGAACAGCTTGATGACGTCGCCTCCGCGCGCGGGCACGACGTTGTTGAAGCCCACGGCGGCGAAGTACGCGCCCCAGATGCGCCGCCACTGGAAGCTGACAGCGGGATAGGCGGCGCGCAGGCTGTGGAAGAAGGCGCGCGAGCGCAGCGTCAGGTTCAGGCCGAAGAACACGAGGCCCAGCACCAGCGCTCCCCAGTGCACCGCGGCCAGGTCCGAGAAGAACTGGCCGACGGCTCCCAGGAACGCGCTGAGGCTACCGCCGATCGAAGTCGAGGCTAGGGGCACACCTCAAGCGTAAGGCGAGCGCGCTCGGTGCGGTGGAGCAACTCACAGCTCCACGGCGTCGTCCTCCTCCTCGAGCTCCTCGTCGTACTCGTCGAGATCCAACTCCTGCTCCTCGGAGCCGAGCTCGTCGTCCTCCTCCCACTCCTCGTCGTCCAGCTCGTGCTTAGGGGTCTCAAGGATGGTGCTCAGCGGCATATCGCCCTCCTTTTGAGGCTCGCTACATGCGTTTGCGCCCTTTGCGGAAACGGGCGCATCATAGTGTCGCGCGCTGCGCCCGTGGGGACCTAAGCGAACGCGTAGCGGCGGAGCCGGGGCGGGACCCGGGTCGACGCGGCACTTGACGAGCGGCCGGCTCGGCTGAGAGAATCATGGGGATGTACGACTATGTGGTCGTCGGGGCCGGATCGGCGGGCTGTGTGCTCGCTGCACGGCTCACGGAGGACCCGGACGTCGAGGTGCTGCTGGTAGAGGCCGGGCCTCCGGACGTCAACCTGAACATCCACGTGCCGCTGGGCTACCTGAAGCTTGCGCGCACGGAGGTCGATTGGGATTACTGCACGGCTCCCGAGCCGCACTGCGACGGGCGCCGCATCTCGCTTCCGCGCGGCAAGGTGCTCGGTGGCTCCTCCGCGGTCAACGCGATGGTTTACATGCGCGGCAACCCCCTCGACTACGACAGTTGGGGGATCGCGGGCTGGACCTGGGCGGACCTGCTCCCCTACTTCCTCAAGGCCGAGGACAACGAGCGTGGCCCGTCGCGCTGGCACGGAGCCGGCGGCCCGCTGGCCGTCTCCGAGCAGCGCTCCGGCAATCTGATCACCCAGGCCTTTGTCGAGGCCGGCGTGCAGGCCGGCCTGCCGCGCAACGAGGACTTCAACGGCGCCACGCAGGACGGCGTCGGCATGTTCCAAGTCACCCAGCGAGGCGGGCTGCGCGCGAGCACGGCGGTCGCCTACCTGCACCCGGCGGCGGAGCGCCCCAACCTCACCGTGATGCCCTACACGCAGGTCCAGCGCGTGCTGTTCGAAGGCAACCGCGCCGTCGGCGTACAGACCAGCCAACTCGGCCAGCAGCGGGAGCTGCGCGCCGAGCGCGAGGTGATCCTCTGCGGCGGCGCCTACAACTCCCCGCAGTTGCTGATGCTCTCTGGGGTCGGACCGGCCGAGCACCTGACGCTGCGCCAGGTCGAGGTGCTGCTCGACCAGCCGGCTGTCGGCGAGAACCTCTCCGACCATGCGGCTAGCTACTGCGTGTGGAGCACCCCCGAGCCCCAGAGCCTGCTGCTGGCGCTCGAGCCCGCGGCGCTGCAGGAGTACGAAGCGACCCAGACCGGCCCCTTCGCCTCGAATCTCGCCGAGAGTGGCGGCTTCGCGCGCGTGGCACCCGGGGCGCCGGCGCCGGACGTGCAGTTCCATGTCGCTCCGATCCACATCGTCGAAGAGGGCATGGGCGACCCTCAAGGTCACGGCATCTGGGTCTCGCCGTGCCTGCTCACACCGGAGAGCCGCGGTTCGGTGCGCCTCGCCTCCGAGGACCCGACCGCCAAGCCGATCATCCGCAAGAGCTTCTACTCCACCGAGGCCGACCTGGCGCGAGCGACCGATGGCCTGCGCCTGGCACTGGAGATCTGCTCGCAGCCGGCGCTGGCCCCATACTGCGCCGAGCCGTTTACGGTCCCCGTGGATGACTCCGACGAGGCGCTGCGCGCGCATCTGGCACGCACGACGTACGCGATCTACCACCCCGTCGGCACCTGCGCGATCGGCACGGTCGTCGACGAGGAGCTGCGCGTGATCGGCCTGGAGGGCATTCGCGTAATCGACGCGTCCGTGTTGCCAGCGGTCCCGCGCGGCAACACCAACGCGCCGGTCATCGCGATCGCCGAGCGCGCTGCAGACCTGCTCAAGGGCGCGACACCGCTGCGCAGCGACGGTGTGACGGCCGAGGTGGGCGGGAACCGCATCTAAGCGAGCAGATCGAGGAGAGGCGGCAACTGCCATGGCAAACGTTCTGTGTGTCCTCTATGAGGATCCGATCGACGGCTACCCGCCACGCTACGCGCGCGAGACGATCCCGCAGATCGACCGCTACCCCGACGGGCAGAGCACGCCGACGCCGCAGGCGATCGACTTCACCCCCGGCGAGCTGCTGGGCAGCGTCTCGGGTGAGCTGGGGCTGCGGCGATTTCTCGAGGAGCGCGGGCACAAGCTGATCGTGACCTCCGATAAGGATGGGCCGGACTCGGTCTTCGAACGGGAGCTACCGGAGGCCGACGTAGTCATCTCCCAGCCTTTCTGGCCGGCTTACCTGACGGCGGAGCGCATCGCCCGCGCGCCGCGACTGAAGCTCGCGTTGACGGCCGGCATCGGATCGGACCACGTCGACCTGCAGGCCGCAATCGAGCGCGGCATCACGGTCGCCGAGGTGACCTACTGCAACAGCATCAGCGTGGCCGAGCACGTCGTGATGATGATCTTGGGATTGGTCCGCAACTACATCCCCTCACACCGCTGGGTGCTCGACGGCGGCTGGAACATCGCCGACTGCGCGACACGGGAGTATGACCTTGAGGGGATGCAGGTTGGCACCGTCGCCGCCGGGCGCATCGGCTCGGCAGTGATGCGACGTTTGGCCCCCTTCGACGTCGGCCTGCACTACACCGACCGCCACCGGCTAGCGCCGGAGGTCGAGCGCGAGCTGGGTGTCACCTTCCATCCGAACGTCGAGTCGCTGGTGAGCGTGTGCGACGTCGTCACGATCAACGCGCCCCTGCACCCGGAGACCGAGGGCCTCTTCAACGCCGGGCTAATCGCAAAGATGAAGCGTGGGGCATACCTCGTCAACACCGCGCGCGGAAAGATCTGCGACCGCGACGCGGTGGCTCAGGCCTGCGCGAGCGGCCAGCTCGCGGGTTACGCCGGGGACGTCTGGTTTCCCCAGCCGGCCCCCCGCGACCATCCGTGGCGCTCGATGCCCCACCACGGCATGACGCCCCACACGTCGGGCACGAGCCTCTCCGCGCAGGCACGCTACGCGGCCGGGACCCGCGAGATCCTCGAGTGTTGGTTCGAGGAGCGCCCGATCCGCGAGGAGTACCTGATCGTGGACGGCGGCCAGCTCGCGGGCGCCGGCGCGCACTCCTACAGCGCCGGCAACGCGACCGGCGGATCCGACGATGCCGCGCGCTTCCAGAGTGGCTGACGCCGGCCGGCTAAACGTGTCCAGCCTAAAGCGGCCGTGGACGCCACGCTCGCCGGAGACCGGGACAAGCGAACGTTGAAGATCCGCGCCGCCGTCCTGGAGGAGTTTGGCAAGCCGCTTGTGGTGCAGGAGCTCGATCTCGCTGAGCCGCGCGCCGGCGAGGTCTTGATCCGACTGGTCGCGTGCGGGGTCTGCCACACCGACATGTACACCGCGTCGGGGGTCGACCCCTCAGGCTATGCGCCGACCGTCCTCGGTCACGAGGGCGCAGGCGTCGTCGAGCGGGTGGGAGCGGGAGTCGGCTCGCTGGCGCGCGGCGACCACGTCGTGACGCTGTTCTCCCCGCAGTGCCGCGAGTGCGTGCACTGTCGCAGCCCGAAGACGAACATCTGCCTCGCGATCCGCGAGCAGCAGAACCAGGGCTACCTGCCGGACGCCAGCACCAGGCTCTCACGCGATGGGCAGGCGATCCGTCACTTCATGGGCACCTCGACCTTCGCCGAGTACGCCGTCATGCCGGAGATCGCCCTGGCGAAGGTCAACCCCGATGCGCCGCTGGACCGAGCGTGCCTGTTCGCCTGCGGCCTGTCGACCGGTCTCGGCGCGGCGATGTTCACCGCACAGGTCGAGACGGGCTCGACCTGCGTGGTGTTCGGCGCGGGCATGGTCGGCCTCGGCGCAGTTGCCGGCTGTCGGTTGCAGGGCGCCGAGCGCATCATCTGCGTCGACCTCTCCCCGGAGCGGCTGGCGCTCGCGCGCGGTCAGGGCGCGAGCGAGTGCTGGCAAGCCGACGAGCACACAGTCGAGCGCGTGCTGGAGAGCACCGGGGGCTTTGGCGCCGACTACACCTTCGAGGCGACCGGGCTGGTAGCGGTGATGCGTCAGGCGGTCGAAGCGGCACGTATCGGCTGGGGGTTGTGCACGGTCGCGGGCGTCGCCGGCAAGGGTGAGACCCTCGACATCGTCCCGCGCCTGCTGATCACCGGCCGGCGCGTGCGCGGCTGCTCGTTCGGCGGCGTCAAGGGCCGCGATCAAGTGCCCGAGCTGATCGAGCGCTATCTGTGTGGAGAGATCGATGTGGACCCTTTCATCTCCCATCGCATGGGGCTGGACGACGTCAACCGCAGCTTCGAGCTGATGGAGGCGCAGGACGGGATTCGGTCGGTGCTCGAGCTTGGATGACGCGATCGGACCTGCGAGCACGCGACCCGGCATGATCCTCCGCCCTCTCGCTGCCGGCGACGAGGTCGAGCTGTTGCGCATCCACAGGACCCCGGAGGTCATGCGCTGGTGGGACGCTCCAGAGGAGGGCTTTCCCTGGACCGACGAGCCCGAAGCCACGCGACTGACGATCGAGGTCGATGGCGCGGTCGCGGGGCTGATCCAGTTCAACGAGGAGCTGACGCCCAAGTACCGCCACGCATCGATCGACCTATTTCTGGACCCCACCCTGCACGGCCGCGGCCTGGGCACTGAGGCGGTCAGGCGCGTCGCACGTCATCTGATCCAGGAGCGTGGGCATCACCGGCTCACGATCGACCCAGCGACGGCAAATTCCGCAGCTATCAAGGCCTACGAGAAGGTTGGCTTCAAAACCGTCGGCGTCATGCGCCGTTCCGAGCGCGACACCGACGGGACCGGCTGGCACGACAGTTTGCTGATGGAGCTGCTCGCCGACGAGCAGTGAGCAGACCCGCTTTGCGGTCTTGTGATCCAGCCAGGCGTACCGGCGGCTTTGCGGTGCGAGCCGACGTACCGGCCGCTTTTGTGGCGCGCCCGGCCACGCTCCTGCTCAGCGGCTGGCGATCGTCGCGCGCAGCAGATTTAGGAGGAGGCGGGGGCGTGTTGCGATCAGCTGCATACGCACCAGCGAGTCCTCGTAGGAGCGAGCCCTCAGCGCACGATCCTCCCGCAGCTGGAAACGATTGACCGCGTTCCAGCGGATGGCGTCGTGTCCGGTGGGCAGCGCGAACTGAAGCTCGACGAACACGCTGGCGCCGCGACCGCCCCAGCGGATCACGTTGGCTGTCAGGTCGGGGGCGATTTGCAGCCGGCGACGCACCGCGGCGCGGGCCTGCTCGCGTCCACGCACACGGCCGAGCGACGGGAGGTCCAGCTCGACCTGGGAGTCGAGCAGCTCCAGATAGCCGGCGACGGTGGGACGTGCCCAGTACGCCGCAAAGCGAGCGACGAACCGCTCGGCGACATCCACCCCATCAGCCTGCGCGGGGCAGGCGCACGACTGCGGCGCCGCGCTCCGGCTCCAGCGCGGCAAGGAGCCGGAGCGCAATAGTGCCGGCCATCCGCGCGGGACCCGCAGTGTCTGAGTCAACAGGGGCATCGAGTCGAAGTACGTCACACGTTCGCTTGCGAGCGATCCCTCGAGCACGAAGAGATCGACGACATCCCACCGCAATAGGCGCTTCCCGAGGCTTCCACTCAGAGTGAACTCAATGAAGACGCCGTCGTTGAAGGACGCCCAATCGTGGACCTCCACGTGCAGGTCGGGCATCAGCTCCAGGACGCTCTCGAACACCCGCTGCATCTGCTGGCGCCCCCTCACTTCCGGTGTCAGCGGAGCGCGAGCGCGGGCTGACGGCGTCAACAGAGCGACAAGCGTCGCGGGCTCCGGATGCGCCCAGCCAGCGGTGAAGCGAGCCACGAAATCGGCGCAGGCAGCCTCGTGGTCGGAATCCCCGCGCGCCACCGTCTCGCAACCCCGTCGCGCTCGCTCCACGTTCGATGCGGACATGGCGCCATTCTCTCACCCCGCAGGTCGGGCAGGAGCGCCGTGCCCGCGCTCGACTCCTGCGCGATACTTCAGCGCGATGCCGAGTGAGAGCGCTGACCTTTCGATCGCGGCCGCCCCCGAGGCCACGCTCTACGTCATCCACGGCTCCCACGCCTGCCGAACGGCAATGTTGATGCTGGAGCACAAGGGCCTGGCCTACCGGCGTGTCGATCTACTCACCGGACCGCATTCGCTGAGCGTTCGGCTGCGCGGGTTCTCCGGGCATCGGACTCCGATCCGCGACGTCGACGGTGAAACTCACCGGTCGCTCGCGGCGATGGACCGCATGGGCACGGTGCCCGCGCTCCGCTTCGCCTCTCAACGCGTCCAGACCAACCGCGAGATCGCCCGCTTCCTCGACCGCATGCAACCCGAGCCGCCGCTATTTCCGACCGATCTCCACCACCGGCGAGCGGTCGAGGAGGCCGAGCGATGGGGCGATCAGGTCTTGCAGATGACGGCTCGACGGATCGCGCTCGCCACCGCCTTGCACGGCCTCGACGCGCTGCATGCGCGGGGCAACGACGGTCGACTCGGTCCGCTGCTGGCGCGCAACGAGCCGATGCGCATCATCGCGAGCCGCAGCGCGGCCCGGTTCATCTTTCGGGCAAGCCCGGAGAGCGAGCGTGAGCTGCTGCGCGCGCTACCCCCGATGCTCGACAGGATCGACGCCTGGATCGATGCCGGCGTGCTCAACGCAAACGCGCTGAACGCAGCTGATTTCGCGATCGCGCCGAGCCTCGCGCTGCTCACCTACCGCCTCGACCTGCGGCCGGAGATCGAAGCGCGTCCGGCCAGCGCTTTGATTGACCGACTACTGCCCGAGCCAAATCCATAAACGGAACGGACACGGCTCCCCGGCGATCGTCCCGTCTCCGCTGAGAGCTCCGCTTGGAGCGTTGCGCTGGTAGAGACGGTCCCACGCCTGACCCAGGCGGCGCCCTACGCCACCGGCGGACCGGCCTCCCCCAGCGCCCCGAGCACCAGCTCGTCGTGCTCGGCCGGCTTCACCTTGCGCAGCACCTGCGCGACCTTCCCATCCGGGTCGACGATGAACGTCGTGCGCTCGTTGCCCCAGTACGTCCGCCCATACATCGACTTCTGTACCCATACCCCGTACGCCTCCGCGACTGCGTGATCCTCATCGGCCAGCAGCGGAAAGCCGAACGCGTGCTTCTCGTCGAACTTCTTGACCTTCTTGACCGGGTCGGGGGAGATGCCGAGCACCGTGACACCCGCGCTGTCGTAGTCGGCACGGTGATCGCGCACACCGCATGCCTGCGTCGTACATCCGGAGGTGTCGGCCTTTGGGTAGAAGTAGACGACCACTGGCTGGCCGCGGAAGTCCGAGAGCTTGACGGCACGGCCGTCCTGGTCGTGAAGCTCGAAGTCGGGGGCCTTGTCTCCTTGTTCGATCATGACCGGATCCTAGCCAGTCGCGCCGATCTCGGCTCGGCGAACAGTCGTGCGACGGCGCCGGCGATGAGCTCCTCGGTTTCGTCCCGCAACCCGACCGGAGCGGGAATCGGACTACGGTAGAGGCCTCATGGTGGACCCCCAGCAAAGGGCAAGCGGGCAGGCCCGCGACGAGACTTCGCTGGAGCGGCTGGATCGGAACCTCGAGGAGCTGACGGGCGAGCTGCGCGTGATCGTCACCGGCGTGCAGGTGCTGTTCGCCTTTCTGCTGATCGTCCCGTTCGACACCGGGTTCGCTCACGTCGGGCGTTTCGAGCAGATCGTCTACATCGTCACTCTGATCCTGGCCGCGCTAGCCGCGGTGTGCACGATTGCCCCATCGGCCCAGCACCGGATCCTGTTTCGCCACGATGACAAGCGGCATGTGGTGTTCAGCGCGAACCGCGTGGTGATCGCCGGCCTGGCGTTTCTCGCGTTAGCGATGTGCGGCTGTCTGCTGCTCGTGGCAACCAAGCTGTTCGGCATCCCGGCCGGCGTGCTCACGGCAAGTCTTGGAGCCCTCCCATTCGTGGCTCTCTGGTTCGTGATCCCGCTGCGACGCCTGCGGATGCTAAACGCCCGCGAGTCGGGATCGGAGTCTTCCACTCACTGACCCGGAAGCGGAGCTTGCCGGGCGCGCTCCGCCCAGAAATGTGGGTCCTGGTGAACCAGATCACATCCCGGGCGCGGGCAACCTAGGCGCAGCGGGCCTACGCGGACGCCGACTCATAGATGAGAATGGCGACGCCGTCACCGACTATCTTCGAGTCCGTAAGTGACAGGCGCCGCTTGTCGCTCGCCTGGCCGAAGAGGCGCTTGCCGCTTCCGAGCAGGACCGGGTAGACCATCAGTCGCAGCTCGTCGACGAGATCGTGCTCGAGGAGCGTCTGCACGAGCTGAGCGCTGCCGTGGACCACGACATCCCCTGGGGAAGCCCGCCTCAGCTTCCCGACCTCCTCCACCACGTCGCCCTTGAGAACCGTCGAGTTGTTCCACGCGGGCTCCTCCAGCGTGGAGGAGACGACGTACTTGGGCATGCCGTTGAACTTGTCAGCGAACTCCCCTTGCATTGATGGCCAGGCCGCGGCAAAGCCCTCATAGGTCACCCGCCCCAACAGCAGCGCTTCGGCTTCGAGGCCCTCGTCGAGCTTGAACTTGTCGCCCTCCTCGCCGCGCGAGATCTCAAAGCTCCAACCTCCGTGCTTGAAGTCCTCACCCCCACCCGGCGCCTGCATGACGCCGTCCAGCGAGACGAACTCCGTCACCACGATTCTTCCCATCCTGATCCTCCTTTGTCGTTGGCAGTGACCCTAAGACCATCTGGACCCAGCGAAGTCATCGAGCCTGCATGGATGGGCTTGGGCTACTTCAGCAGCCGCGACAGGCGACGGTCCTTCAGCACGCGCCCGTCGGTCTGGCAGCTGGGACAGTAGGCGATTATGTAATCCTCGAAGTGAACCGCGCGCAGCATCGTCTGACAGCGCGGGCACGGCTCGCCCTCGTGGCGGTGGATCTTGAGCGGCATCGGCAGCTTGTCCGGGATCGGCAGCTCGATCGCGCGCTCGTAGTGCTCGATCGCGGCCCCCAGCACGCCGACGATCGCCTCGCGCAGTCGCTGCGGCTCGTCCTCCTGCAGGTCGGCGCCGCGCTTGTACGGGGAGAAGCGTGCCTCCCATAGGATCTCGTCGACCCACGAGCGCCCGATACCGGCGATCACCTGCTGGTCGCGCAGCATCGTGTGCAGCGGTCGGGGGACGTCCAGCAGAGTATCCAGCGCCGGCGGGTCCGGCCACGCTTCCGGGCCGAGTCGTGCGAGCGCCTCCTCGCGCACGAGCTCCGCCGTCCCCAGCAACTTCGCCCACGCGGCCTGCTTGGAGCCGAACTCGCGTAGGCGCAGCTCGCGACCGCCCTCGATCCGGACCAGCACGCGCGAGGTCCGGTCGCGCGGCCCGGCCGGCTTGTCGAAGAGCTGCAGGCGGCCCGCCGACATCAGGTGAATCAGCAGCGCGAGCTGCTGCTCGGCCTGCTGTCTAGCCTCGCCCGTGTCGCCGGCCGCGGCTTGGCCCGCACCGCGTACCTCGACGATCAGGTGCTTGCCGCGTCTGCCGACTCGCGCGATCTCGCTGCCCGTAAGCGCGGAGAGCGGTGGGTCGAACGTCTTCAGCGCGTTGATGCCCGGCGCAAGCGCCGACTCGATGCGCGCGCCCCGCAGGGCGGCGTCGAGCCGGCGCGTCGTGATCTCGACCTCTGGCAGCTCCGGCATCCTCTACCCACTCTAGGAGGGCCGGGGCCTAGGAGGGCCCGGGGCCCGCTGCCCGAGCAGCGCGGTGCGCGCCCTCAGGGAGCGGGCGTCGCGCCGATCGGCGGTCCTTCGTACTTGACCCCCGTGGGGCTCGTCCAGCGCACCCGCCAGCTCGTGCCGCGCACGCTCGAGGTGAAGCTCCAGTACCCGCGCGAGTTGGTGCCCTGGGTCTTGAGCACCCGGTACTTCCTGGCGCCCCTGGTCTTGACGAGGATCGTCACCTTCGTCGACCCCGTCGCCGGCCGCACGAGCCCCCAGAGCGAGAAGCCGTGGCGCAGTTTGGAGACGACGAGCGGCACCGGCCAGGCGAAGTACAGCGGCTTGGGCTTGCCGTTGACGTACTCCAGGCCAGTCTGGAAGCCGATGCGGCCACCGTGAACGCTCGACCCGGGGGGGCCGCCGAGGGGATCGTCGCGCAGCAGGTACTGGGAGAAGGCCGCGACCCGTGGGTCGCGGTAGGCGATGTATTCGGCGAGCGCGTCGTATTCGGCCTGCTTGGCTACCGACACCGCGAGGTACGATTTGTTGGGCACGCTCTGGACCCCGAACTCGGTCAGGTAGATCGGCATGTTCGACCTGATCGCCCCCGCCCGGGCCGCCAGGTTCAATGCGCGTTCCAGCCGTGAGAGCGCGCCGATCATCACGTCATCGCGCTCCGGCGGCACGTAGAGCGGACCGGCCTTGATGCTGTAGGCGTGATGGGCGTAGCCGTACGCAGGCAGCGAGCCGCACGAGCCGGATCGCTTGTACTGGGAGTTCAGGCACAGCATCCCGCGCAGGAAGGCCAGCGGCGCCACGTCGTGCAGCGTGCCTTCGCGGTGGACGTTGACCTTCTCTTCACCGGTCGGCGCGGTCTCGCCCATCAATACCTTCGGATGCCCCAGACCCGCTGCCTGCAAGCCTGCGTAACCGGCCTGGAAGAGGCCGCGGTAGATGCGCGGCGAGGCCGGCTGACCCTTGGCGTTGAACTGCGGCAGCAGGAACGCCGGGTGGTTGGGCTCGTTCCAGATCGAGTACAGCGAGACCTCTGAGCCGTAGTGGCGTCCCACCGCTGTCATGAATTCCTGGAAGTCTTTGGCGTCCGGGCTCGTGATGTAGGGGGCCTTGTGGTTGGAGGTCGCCCACCGCGGCACCGGCGAGGTCACGGTCAGCAAGACCTGCCAGCCGAGTTCCTTGGCCTTAGCCAACAGCCAGTCATAGGCGCCCCAGTTGTACGCCGCTGGGTTGCTGGCTTCGAAGCTCGGCCGCTTGGCGCTGCTGGCGCCGGGCGCGACGTCGTACCAGTAGAGCTCCACGCGCAGCGCACGCGCCCCCAGGTGTTTGAGCTGTGCGATCGCCTGTTCGCGGGTGGATGCCCCCAGGAGTTGGTGAGAGGCCTCGAAGAAGACCGCCTGGTTGGCCGACGCCAGCGCCTGGCTCGCGCCCATCGCGCCACCGCCCAACGCCAAGCAGGTGAGCAATGCACAGAGGAGTACGCGGATACGCAGCATTCGTGGGCTCCATTCCATCGGGGGCTTACAGGACGCGCAGACGTGCTCGCGGAGCAGCCACACCGCCCCAGGGAAAACGGGCACGTTGACGTGCGCCTCGCTTAAGACACCGTAGCGAAGATAATGTTGCGGTCGGTGAGCGCCCCGACAGCCCCCGACGACATCGTGCTGAGGCACGCCGACGCCGCGTCCAACGCGCGCCCGCCCCTGCTCGTGCTAGATCCGCTGCGCGAGTTCCTCGACAGTCACGCACTGGGCGAGGGCGAGCTGAGCGCGAGCCCGATCGGCGAGGGTCACTCCAACGTGACCTACCTGATCGAGCGAGCGGACGGCAGCGAGCTGGTCCTGCGCCGCCCGCCGCGCCCGCCGCTGCCGCCGAGCGCGCACGACGTCCTGCGCGAGGCGCGACTGCTGCAGGCACTGCAGGACACGCCTGCGCGCGTGCCGCGAGTGCTTGCGGTCGGCGCGGACCCCGCGACGATCGGCAGCCCCTTCTACCTGATGGAGAAGGTGCCGGGCGAGGCGATCGTCTTCAGCCTGCCCGAGGCGCTTGAGCACCCCACCGAGCGGCGACGGATCGCTGAGGAGCTGATTGACGCACTCGTGGAGATCCACGCCGTCGACTGGCGCGCGGCCGGCCTTGAGGGTTTCGGCAAGCCGACCGGCTACCTCGAGCGCCAGCTGCGGCGCTTCTCGGGCCTGTGGGAGATCAACAAGACCCGCGAGATCCCGGCCGTCGAACGGGTCGCGGCCTGGCTCACCGATCACCTGCCGCAGTCCGGCACGGCAACGATCGTGCACGGCGACTACCGCCTCGGCAACACCATGTTCGCGCCCGTCGCGCCCGCGCACCTGGAGGCGGTGCTCGATTGGGAGATGGCGACCATCGGCGACCCGCTGGCCGACCTTGGCTACCTGTGCATGATGTGGAGTGAGCCCGGCGATCCTCCGGGGGGCCTGCGCGACGCGCTGGGCCGGGTCACGCGCGCCGAGGGCTTTCCGACGCGCGCCGAGCTGATCGCCCGCTACGAAGAGCTCTCCGGGCGCTCGATGCGGGAGTTGCGCTGGTACGTCACGCTCGCCGTCTGGAAGTCCGTCGTGTTCATGGAGGGCAACTACAAGCGCGCCGTCGCCGGGATGACGGACGACCCCTATCTGGTGCACTTCGGCGAGGGCGTCCTGCAGCTCGCCGCGCACGCCGAGGAGGTGGCACTCGGTGAGTGATGCGCCTACGGAGCGCGCCGCGGAGGGCGCGCAGCCGGCGATCCGCGGTCTGCTAGTCGACTGGGGCGGCGTGATGACGACCAACCTGTTCAGCTCCTTCAGCGCCTTCTGTGAGGCTGAGGGCCTCGATCCGGCCGCGCTCGCGCAAGCGTTCCGCGGCAATCCGGCCGCCCGCGAGCTGTTGGTCGGCTTCGAGGAGGGCCGCATCGGCGAGGACGCCTTCGAGGCTCAGCTCGGGCAACTGCTCGGGCTGGCCACCGCCGAGGGCCTGATCGACCGGCTCTTCGCCGGCGCGCTCCCAGAGCAGTCGATGGTCGACGCCGTGCGTGCCGCGCGCGCCGCCGGCCTCAGCACCGGCTTGATCTCCAACTCGTGGGGCACGAGCCGCTACCCGCGCAAGTTGCTCGGCGAGCTGTTCGACGGCGTCGTAATCTCCGGCGAGGTCGGTATGCGCAAGCCGACCGTCCGCATCTACGAGCTGGGTGCCGAGGCGATCGGCCGTACGCCGGCCGAATGTGTCTTCGTCGACGACCTCCCTTTCAACCTGCCGCCGGCCGTCGAGCTCGGCATGGCCACCGTGCACCACACCGACGCACAGGAGACGATCGCGGAGCTGGAACGACTGCTCGGGGTCCCGCTGGGTGCGCAGCCTCCAACCGCGCGATCTTAGTCCCGCTTACCCCGCCCGTAGAGCAACTTCAGCGCTTTGCCCAGGCGCTTGGTGCCCCGGCGTGAGTAGGGGAAGAAGTGCGGTTCGCGCTTGAGCGCCAGCCGCGGAGTCACGAGGATCGCCTGCTGGGAGCAGTACTTGCGGATGCCACCCGCCCCGTGGCGCGAGCCTAGACCGGAGGCCTTTACACCGCCCATCGGCAGCTCCAGCGCCGCGAAGTTGATGATCGCGTCGTTAACGCACACCGCCCCCGATTCCACACGCCGCGCGATCTCCTCGCCGCGCGCCGTGTCGCGGCTGAAGACCGAGCCAGCCAGACCGTAGGGCGAGTCGTTGGCCAGGCGCACGGCCTCCTCTGCGTCGGCGACCTTCATGATCGGCAGCGTCGGACCGAACGTCTCCTCCTGCATGATCTTCATTGAGTGGTCCACGTCGACCAGCACCGTCGGCTCGAAGAAGTGCCCGCTCCCCTTGCCGCGGTGCCCACCGGTGAGCGCCCGCGCGCCCTTGGCGAGGGCGTCGTTGACGTGATCCTCGACGATGTCGACCTGTGGCGGGAAGGTCATCGAGCCAACCTCGACCGTGCCCGGACCACCGTCGGGGACCCCCTGGCGCAGCGCGCGCACCTTCTCGGTGACCTTGGCCACGAACTCGTCGTAGACCGGCGCCTCGACGTAGGCGCGCTCGATCGAGATGCACGTCTGACCAGAGTTCTGCATCGAGTAGTACGTGGCCACGTTCGCCGCGCGCTCGAGGTCGGCGTCGGCGAGCACGATCATTGGGTCCTTGCCGCCGAGCTCCAGCGACGCCGGGATCAGCCGCCGGCCGGCCGCTTCGGCGACCTTGCGACCGGTGCGCGTCGAACCGGTGAACATGATCATGTCAACCTGCTCGATCAGCGCCGCGCCGGTCTGCCCGCGGCCGGTCGCGACCTGGAAGACGTCCTCCGGGATCCCGCACTCGCGCAGGCCCTCTGCGAGCAGCAGCGAAGTCAGCGGCGTCACCTCCGAGGGCTTCAGAATCACGCTGTTGCCGGCTGCCAGCGCCGGGATGCAGTCCCCGAAGGAGTTCGTCAGCGGATAGTTCCACGGCCCGATCACGCCGATCAGCCCCAGCGGCTTGTAGCGCAGGATCAGCTTCTTGCCCTTCACGAACACCGCGCTCGTGCGCACCCGCTCGTCCGCCAGGTACCCCTCGGCCTCCTTCGCCCAGAAGCCGAATGCGCCGCCGCCGTAGGAGATCTCGGCGAGCTGCGCGTCCTCGTAGGTCTTGCCGGTCTCCGAGACGATCGTGCGCACGATCCGGTCGGCGTTGTCCATCACCCACTTCTGCATCCGCGAGAGCACGCGCCCGCGGCCCTCGAAGCCGTAGGCCTCCCAGATCGGCTGCGCGGCGCGCCCGCGGCGCGCGAGCTCCGCCAGCGCAGCGGCATCGAGATCGGGGACGGTCGCGACGATCGCCCCGGTAGCCGGATTTTCGACGGGTATGCCCTCGCCCGCGTGCGCCGCGTCTGGGGCTCCATTGTGCGCCGTGCCGTTGGAGGTCTGGGGTGCGTGCTGCTCGACCGTCGCCATCTTTGTATCCCCTATCTCGCTCGCGCGTAGCTCTCGCTTATAACGACTAAGGCTAGCTCATCGCAACCGTGCGCGAATCGACGATTGGATCAGCCGACTGCTCGACCAGACAACGTCGATCTCGTATGCCGTAGGTGACGGCTCATCAAGCGCACTCGTGACACGCGGGGGGCCCCTGACAGAGTCGGACAGCAAAGACGAGCGGCACGGCCCGAGCACAAGGAGTGGAGATCATGGGCTAGTCAATCCTGCGATGCGAGTCACACACGCGCCCCAAAGCCATTGCCTGACACCCACGCGAAGGAGACCAACCGTGTCCAAAGCAAGGACGATCCTCGTCCTGCTCCTTGCCATCCTCTCGGCCAGTGCACTGTTGGTTTGCACAGCCAGCGCGAACTGGATCGTCGAAGGCAAAGAACTAGGCGTCGGATCCAAAGCCGCACTCGCTACTACAGCCAGAGTCGACGTACCCCCCACGTGCGCTAGAAGGGAGAGAGCCGGGCAAAGCACCGTCAGGATAAGCGCATCCGGCCAAGAAGAAGAAAACACGAGCCAGCTCATCGAAGGACTGGGCTCAACCGCAAACAACAGCCTCGAAGTCGTGGGAAAAAGAGCGTTCCTTGAAGACGGCAATGCAAAGCTAAAACTAGCGACAGCAGGAGGATTTGCGGACGGATCAGGGTTCGTCAGGATAGAACCAAGACTCGCGGTCCACCTCGGCAGTTGGAAAAAACGAAAACTCCAACCCGCAGCTCTTTACTCTTACAAATATTAGCGGTGAAGCTCTCACTATCGAAAACGTTGGCCTGACGAAGGTCAAACCAGCCGGCGCCAAAGTCTTGCTATAGAAAACAACAAATGCCCAGGTACGCTGGCGATGAAAAAGGGACATGCACCCTTGAAATCAAGTTCGCCGCTGGTAACGAAGCCAAGCCTCGGTACACCGCCAACCTGTCCGTGAAGTTCAAAGACGGTGCGGGCGACACGCTCGAATCTGGCCGCCTTCATCTATGGAGAAGTCCGGACTAGCCACCAATCTCAGGGGAGATCAGCTAAGCCTATGGCGAGCGGATCGGCCCTAGTGTTTGGGCTGGCTATCAAGCTGCCTAAGCAAAGGCACAGAGGGGGTTACGGCAGGCGGGCCGTAACCCCGATCACTACTCGGAGAACTCGATCGAGGCGATCCCGATCGGCTCGGCGGGCCTGTCGCCGCCGTCGGTCGCGACGCCCTCCAGGCGATCGACGACGTCCAGCCCGTCGGTGACCTGCCCGAAGACGGTGTGCTTGCCGTCCAGCCACGGGCACTTCTGGGCCGTCACGATGAAGAACTGCGAGCCGTTGGTGTTGGGACCGGCGTTGGCCATCGCCAGCGCTCCGCGCACGATCTTGTGCGGGTTGATCTCGTCCTCGAAGGTGTACCCGGGACCGCCCGTGCCGGTGCCCTGCGGGCAGCCGCCCTGGATCATGAAGTCCTTGATGACTCTGTGGAAGGTCAGCCCGTCGTAGAAGCCGTCCCCGGCTAGCTTGCGAAAGTTCTCGACGGTCTTGGGGGCGTCCTCGTCGAACAGCTCAAAGACGATCGGGCCCTCGGTTGTTTGCATTGTCGCCGTGCTCACGGTCGTCACCATATCGTGATCCCATCTCACTCGTCCTCCGGGTGGCTGAGGATGGTCAGCGGGGCCAACCGCGAGCATCGATTGGGTCACGTACCTTGCCGTGTTACCATGCACTACATGTCCGCCGTACCGATCAGCATACGCCTCCCCGAACAGACCGTTGGCCGGCTCGCCGACCGCGCCGACCGCTCGAACATGCCCTCGCGCACGCTCGCGCAGCGCTACGTCGAGGAGGGTCTGCGCATGGACGATCATCCGCTGATCCGCTTCGCGGACGGCCCCTCGGGTCGCCGCGCGCGGCTCCTCGGCGGTCCAGACGTATGGGAGGTGGTGGCCGTCGCACGCGACAACGACGGCGACCTCGCCGAGACAGCGTCGTATCTGGAGCTTTCGCTGGGTCTCGTGCAGGCTGCCGCCTCCTACTATGCGGCCTACCCGCAGGAGATTAACGAGCGCATCGAGCGCAATCGCCGTGAGACTCACGACGCCCACGGCGCCTTCGTCGCGGCTCGCGCCGCACTCGGCAGTTGAGACTGCTGCTGGACGAGATGCTGTCGCCCGCGATTGCGCGAGAGCTGCGCTCGCGAGGCCACGATGTCCAGGCGATCCAAGAGCACCCCGAGTGGTGCTCCTTCGATGACCGTCGCGTCGTTGAGCTCGCACGTATCGAGCGTCGAGCGATCGTCACCGACAACCTCGTCGACATGCGACCCTTGCATTACGAGGCGATCACGCCCGGCGGCGCGGGCGATCACGGCATGATCTTCATTCCCGGCGGCCGCCCTCGCACCCGCGCTGACACAGGGAGGATCGTCGCGGCCCTGGAGCAGAAGCTCTCGGCGCACCCCGGAGATGACGACCTGGCAAACGGCGAGGACTGGTTATAGGCCCATCTGCATTGTTGCGATCAACACGTGCCCCAGCCTGTCCACAAGCGCCCCGCGCCGAGCGCGTGGACACACGGCTGCAGTAGACGCCGTTCCAGATTGCGTGCTTCCGCCAAGAAGGCTGACGGAACGCCGAAAGGGCGCCAGAGGATGTGCGGCTCGCCGGTCCGAACCCCCTCGCCGTACTCGAAGATCGCACAACCGTCGGGCTCACACGTCATCTCCTATACGCCGGTATCCATTGACGCGCAGGACTTGGGTCGAACGTACCTGCGAGAAGACGAAACGGTCCGACTCAGGCAGAGAGATGGACGCTTTGAGGTCGGCTTGAAGCATCTCATATGCCAAACTCGTGGCCGGAGTAGCGTCGAAGATCTGCAGCGCAGTGCCATGAGCCGACGCCCGAATCCAATGTCGCTGTGAGGGCCTGACCGCTCGAAGTTGGTCGTAAGCCTTTTGATGGCGTTTATGCAACTCGTCACTCATGAAGCCTGCCGATTCTTGCTTGAGACTAAACGCTACTGATGTGGCCTGATCATGCTCGACGGGATAAAGAAGCCACTGCAGCACTGGACCGCCGGTAAGTCACGCTCGCGCTATCGAAGTACAGCGTCCCAAGTGCGGTGGCGGGCAGAGTAGCGAACACCGTCAGGCGCGGACCCAGCTTGGGAAACCAGCGCTCGACTAGTTGCACGTACCCGCAAAGTGCACCTTCGTACACGGCCGTCGTACGGGCGAGCAGCTGCTCGGGGCTATATGGGTCCCAAACCCAACTTCCAGTCGGACGAATATCGGCCGCCGGTCACGGCGGCGCAAGTTCGGTCGAGCCTTGCGCGTTGAGCGCGGCAAAGCTTCGCCCTATCGCTCGTAGGTCGTAGGTGGTTCGGTAGTCACGCAGCATGGCGACCGGCGGAATCCTCGATAGTCGTTCCTCGATCTCGGCGAGTGGAATCGGGGTTGGGGTCAGCGAGCCTCTGCCCGTTAGCGCAAGCGCCTCAGCCCAGGCTGCCTCCTCGAAAAGTGGACCGGCGTCAACTGGCAATCGCTTCTGCGCTATCCACGGCCTGACTCCGTCGGCGATGTCTTGCAGTGCCCACCGCCACGGCCATGCTGGCTCAGTCACGGGTCTGCTCATCCGCATAGCTCCCCAGCCTGGAGCCGACGAAAACATTCCCACGCCTGGGGGCAACTCGACATCCTCCTGCTCACCGCTGGCGCGACTACGCCACGCGAGATAAAGCGTCGGGCCCTCGACGGCAACACCCATGGGCAGTGGCGTGGTGCCCTCGTAGTTGCTGAAAGCTAGGAGCGGACTGAATGGCTGAAGCGCTTGCAGCCAACTGCTATGGGCCTTTCGGAGCAGCCTCGCCACGTCGATGGGTGCCAAGTTGATGTTGTCGGCTTGCTGTGGCTCCTCGTACTCGCGCATAGCCTCGGCAAGGACCTGACTGGCAAGCGCCGGTTCAGTCTTAATCAATGGCTCCAGCAGGCTGCACGAAGCCTCGAAATCGAGTTGGCGCGTCGCGATAACCAGGGCATATCGCCAGAGGTCGAGCCGAACGGGGTCCTGCACGAGCTCCGCGATCTCAACGCGGGCCGAGGCCGGCTGGTAATCACAATTCGCGTTCCGGGTAGGGCCTCTGCCGCGACCCGTGCCTCGGTAAGCAAGTTTCGCGCGGCGTACGATCCAATCTCGTCCGCCCCGTCGATGACAACGAAAGCACCTTGACGCTGCGCGTCGCCTACTCCCTGACATGCTGCAACGATCGACGACACCAGGTCATCTTGCGCGTCGCGGGCGTTGAACCAGACCGGGATGGGCGCATCTGCATCGCTGATGGCTACGCCAATCGCCTCCTGAAAGAGACGGTGTCCCGTTAGTGTCTTGCCTGACCCGACGTCACCTTGAACGATCCTCAGTAGTCGATCGGCCGTCGGACGAATCTCGTCGGAGGGACGGCCGATTTCGAGGTCATCCGCGAATGCAAGAGCCTCCTGGCGCGTAATGCCTGTCGCAATCCAGCGAGCTATGCAGTGCCCGCGACTCCAACGCCCCCGTTCCTCAAGGATCGCAGCGCGAGCGCGACCGGGCTTACCGCGCCAGGTTCTGACAATCTCGTCGCCGATACTTAGCGCAACCGCCTCTCGCACCATGCCCGCCGGGACGATCCGCCACTTGACACTAATGCCCAACTGGTCGATCAAGGCCATCGTGTCCGCGTCGTGGTCGGCACCCTCCAACCGGATCACGAACAGCGGCACATTGTTCTCTCGGGCAGCCTACACCGCGCGTCGCACCGGCTCAGTCGTGCGACTGCCAACCAGCCAGATCAATGCGTCCGCTGAAGCCGCTTTCGACAGATATGTCCAGTTAGCCGGTTCAGGGCTTGCCGGCGTCGACTCGAAGGCCCACGGCACAAGGAACTGCGGAGCGTGGAGCGCGAGCTGAGCGTCTTGCGGGGCTGGGACATCTCATCATCCATGACGCTGGAAATGAAGATGACGAGCGGGGGCTCGTCTACGCGCACCTAGCCGTGAAGTTATAGGGACATCTTGACAACGGTTTGCATCGTGGCGGTTGACATCGCCCTACCCTACCCGCTCGAGCCGCACGGAGTGTCCGCGCACGCTGGCGCCGGCAAGCTCCTCGATCACGCGGTCGGCCTCGGCAGCTGGCACTGACAGAAAGGAGAAGCGGTCGAGCACGAGCACCTCGCGCACCGCCTCCCCGTCGAGGCCGGTCGCGGAGGTGACCGCGCCCACGATGTCCGCGACCCGCACGCCACCGGCGCGTCCCGCGCCCAGCAGCAGCTTCGTGTAGGCCTCGCTGCCGTCGCGGTCGCGTGTGATCCGCGGCTTCGAGTGCCGGCGGGGGCGCTCGCGCACCGGCGTCGGAGCGGCCACGGCGCCCTGCTCCCAGGGCGCGATCGAGGTGCCGATGTGACGCTCGATCGCCTCCAGCTCACGCTTCTGGCGCTCCTCGACGAATGTGATCGCCCGCCCCGAGCGGCCCACCCGGCCGGTGCGCCCGATGCGGTGCACGTAGGTGTCCGGCGAAGTCGGCACGTCGTAGTTGACGACGTGCGTCACGGTCGAGATGTCAAGGCCGCGGGCGGCGACGTCGGTCGCGACCAGGATCGGCACGCGTCCGCTCTTGAATGCCAGCATCACGCCGTCGCGCGAGCCCTGGGACATGTCACCGTGCAGCGCCCGCACGTTCATGCCACGGTCGCGTAGCGTGCGAAACAGCTGGTCGCAGCGAATCTTGGTGCGCACGAACACGATTGTTTGATTGTCGTCTCCGCCGCGGGCGGGTGGGGATTGCATCTCGGCGCGCAGCACCTCGACGAGCTTCTCGGCCTTGTTCTTCGCGTCCACCGGGAGCTGAAACTGCGCGACCGTATCGATCGTGAGCGTCGCCGCCTTGACCTTGATGACGACCGGCTCGTACAGGTAGCTGTCGGCGAGCTTGGCGATCGGCGGCGGCATCGTCGCCGAGAACAGCGCCGTCTGGCGCCCGCTCGGGGTCATCGAGAGGATGCGCTCGACGTCCTCCAGGAAGCCCAGGTCGAGCATCTCATCGGCCTCGTCGAGCACCACGAAGCGGCAGTCGTGGAGCACCAGGGAGTGGCGCGAGATCAGGTCCAGGACGCGACCGACAGTACCCACCACCACGTGGCCGCCGGCCCGTAGCTGGGCCTGCTGGGTGCGAATCGGGGCGCCGCCGAAGACCGCGACCACGTCGACTCCGCGGTGGGTGCCGTACGCGCGCAGCGCCTGCGTGACCTGGATGCAGAGCTCCCGCGTCGGGGTCAGCACCAGCGCCTGCACCTCGGAGTCCTCGGAGTCGATGTACTCCATGATCGGCAGCCCGAAGGCCGCCGTCTTGCCGGTACCCGTCTGCGCCTGGCCGATTACGTCGCGCCCTTCCAGCAGCGGCGGGATCGCCTGCTCCTGGATCGGGCTGGGGGCCTCGTAGCCCACGTCCCGCAGGGCGCGCTGGGTCTGCTCGGAGAGTCCGAGCTCGGCGAAGGTCTTCGACATTGGCGGAGGGGGAGCTTACGTGCTCGGCGGCAGCCACAGCGCCTGGACCCCATCCGCGGCGCCGCGGGACCCGCGAAACGGTCAGGCCGGGGTTCCCGCCGCGCGCCGTCCGTCAGGCCGTGGGATCGAGCAGCAGCTTGCCCGTGGTGCGCCGCTCGCGCAGGTCGATGTGAGCCTGCGCGGCTTCTCCCAGCGGGTATGTGTGCCCCACGACCGCCCGCAGCTCACCGCGCGCCGCTCGCTCGAAGAGCTCGGTCAGGGCATCCGTGAACATGCCCGGACGCCGCAGGCAGTGGAAGATGTAGAAGCCCACCACGGCGCGCGAATGGCGCAGCAGCGATCCCGTCGAGACCCGGTTGGGCTCCTGTGAAGCGATACCGCAGACGACGAGCCGCCCAAAGGGGGCCAGGGCGCGGTAGGAGGCATCGAAGACCGCGCCCCCCGCCATCTCGAAGACGGCATCCACCTCGCGCCCCTCGTTGGCCTCGACCAGACGCTCGGTGAGGCCCTCCGGGTCGGGGTCGATCGCGACGTCGGCCCCCAGCTCGAGTGCGAGCCGACGCTTCTCCTCGCTGGAGGCCGTCGCGATCACGCGTCCGGCCCCCAGCGGACGGCCGAGTTGAAGCGCGAGCGAGCCGACACCGCCAGCGGCCGCGTGGACGACGACGCTCTCCCCCTGCGCCACGTGCCCCGCGGTGCGATACAGGTGCCACGCGGTTGTTCCTTGTAGGACCAGCGCCAGCGCCGTCCCATCGTCAAGGCCCTCCGGAATCGGGAACACGACCTCGTCGGGGGCCTTGGCGTACTCCGCGTAGCCCCCCGTGCCGGTCAGCGCGATCACGCGCTCGCCGGTGTCCTCACGCACCCCCGCGACCTCGCCGCCGGGTACGAGCGGCAGGGTCGCCTTCTGCACGTAGGAGTTCGTTCGGGTATGGGTGTCCGCGAAGTTCAACCCCGCGCGACTGACACGGATGACGACCTCGCCGCGCTCGGCCTGTGGCTTGGGCAGCTCGACCAGCTCGAGCACCTCGGGGCCGCCGAACTCGGTCATCTGGATCGCGCGCATCGCGCGCTGAGCCTATCGGGCGCCACGGGATGCGGCGCCCGTGAGCCCACGGCGATCCCATTCTCACGAACGCTTGCGCGCATCAAGCTATAGGGTGCGCGTCGATGTCCATCACCGTCGTTGGATCGATCGCCTACGACACCGTCACGACGCCCTTCGGCGAGCGCAATCGGATGCTCGGCGGCGCCGCGGTGCACTTCGCGCTGGCGGCTTCCTTCTTCGAGGAGGTCCGCGTCGTGGGGCCCGTCGGCGACGATTTCGGCGAGCCTGAGCTCGACGTGATGCGCCACCGCGGCGTCGACATCTCCGACGTCGAGCGCGTCCCCGGCGGCAAGACGTTCTTCTGGCGCGGCAAGTACGGCTGGGACCTGAACTCGCGCGAGACGCTCGATACGCAGCTCGGCGTCTTCGAGGGCTTCCAGCCGAAGCTCTCGAAGGGCTCGCTCGCCAGCGAGGTGCTGTTCCTAGCGAACATCCAGCCCGATCTGCAGCGTGACGTGCGCGCCCAGCTGCCAAACGCGCGATTCGTGGCGCTGGACTCCATGAACCTGTGGATCGAAGCGGCGCGGGAGTCGCTCGTCAAGGCGATCGGACTGTGCGACTGCCTGATCCTCAACGACTCCGAGCTGCGCCAGCTAACCGGCAAGTCGAGCCTCTTGGCCGCGGCGCGCGAGATCTTCTCCTGGACCGCCGCCCCCCGCGTGATCGTCGCCAAGCAGGGCGAGTACGGCGCCGCGCTGCTCACCCCGGAGAGCTTCTTCGCGCTGCCGGCCTTCCCACTGGAGACCGTCGTCGATCCCACCGGCGCCGGCGACACGTTCGCCGGGGGCTTCGTCGGCTACATCGCGGCCCACATCGAGGAGGAGCTCAGCGACGAGCTGCTGCGCCAGGCGATGGCACACGGCACGGCGCTCGCGTCGTTCAACGTCGAGCAGTTCGGCACCGAGCGCGTCGCACACCTCTCTGGGCCGGAGATCGTCGCGCGGGTGCGCCAGTTGCGCGAGTTCACGCAGTTCTCGGCCGCACCGCTGCCGCTCGGCGACTGACGAGCGCGTCCGAGCCGACTGACGAGCGCGTCCGAGCACTCGTCGGGGAGCGGTACGCGTAGTAGGATCAAGGTCAGCGTGGACGTTTGGACCTTCATCTGGCTGATGGTCTTCCTGAAGATCCCCATCGTGGCGCTTTTCCTGCTGGTGCGATGGGCGATCCGTCAGACGCCGCAGGAGGCGTCTGATGAGGATGGGGGCATCGGCTTTGCGCCGCGCCCGCGCCATCCCCGTCACCCGCGCTCGCGGCTGCCGCGCTCTCCGCGGCGAGGTCCTCATCGCGGCGCGCCCGCCTTGCCTCCGCCGGCGCGTGTGCGGACGGTAGCGGCGCGCGGGCGCATGGCCCAACGCTGAGCAGGCCCGCGCAGGCTCGCTGCCGGCCTGCCCGTGCACCCCGCGTCGCGTCACATTGGGCGGGCTGCCAGAATCCTCACCGGGACTGCGCCTGGCGGCCATCGAGAGCCGCTACGGTGTAGCCAAGAGCGGCCGACAGGAGGAAAGATGAGCACCGAGACTCAGGTGGGCAAAGATGGCGAGGCCGTCGGTCAGCAGGCCCAGAGCAACGGCGCCTCCGCCGCAGAGACGTTGACGGTGACCGACAACCGCACCGGTCGTACCTACGAGCTGCCCGTCTCCGATGGCACCGTGCGCGCGATGGACCTCAGGCAGATCAAGACCGACGAGCAGGACTTCGGGCTGATGGCCTACGACCCGGCCTACACCAACACCGCGTCGTGCCGCAGCGCGATCACCTACATCGACGGCGATGCCGGCATCCTCCAGCACCGCGGCTACTCGATCGAGCAGCTGTGCGAGCAGTCGAGCTACCTGGAGGTCGCCTACCTGCTGATCAAGGGCACGCTCCCGACGCAGGCACAGTTAGACGACTGGGTCCACGAGGTCACAATCCACACGTTCGTGCACGAGAACGTCAAGGACTTCATGCAGGGCTTCCGCTACGACGCCAACCCGATGGGCATGTTGGTGGCCTCCGTCGGAGCCCTCTCGACCTTCTACCCGGACGCGAACCAGATTCACGACGAGGACGTCCGCGCGATCCAGATCATCCGGCTGCTCGCCAAGATGCCCACGCTCGCGGCGTTCGCGTTCCGTCACAACATGGGCCAGCCCTACGTCTACCCCGACAACGACCTCGGATACGCCGCCAACTTCCTCGGGATGATGTACAAAATGACCGAGCTCAAATACCAGCCGGACCCGCGGCTGGCACGGGCGCTGGACGTGCTGTTCATCCTCCACGCCGACCACGAGCAGAACGCCTCGACCAGCGCCGTGCGCTCGGTCGGCTCCACGCAGGTGGATCCATACTCCGCCGTGGCCGCCGGGGTCGCCGCGCTCTACGGTCCCCTGCACGGTGGCGCCAACGAGGCCGCGCTGCGCATGTTGAACCGGATCGGCTCGGTGGAGAACATCCCCAGCTTCCTGGAGGGCGTAAAGGCCGGCAATGAGCGCCTGATGGGCTTCGGGCATCGCGTCTACAAGAACTACGACCCCCGCGCGCGCATCATCCGCAAATACCTCGACGACGTCTTCGAGGTGCGCGGCAAGAGCCCGCTGCTGGAGGTCGCGACCGAGCTCGAGAAGCGCGCGCTCGACGACGAGTACTTCACCTCGCGCAAGCTCTACCCCAACGTCGACTTCTACTCCGGCCTGATCTACGAGGCACTCGGCCTGCCCGTCGCGATGTTCCCGGTCATGTTCGCGATTGGGCGCACCAGTGGCTGGATCGCGCAGTGGCTCGAGATGGTCCAGGACTCCGAGCAGAAGATCGCCCGCCCGCGTCAGATCTACACCGGCGAGCGCGACCGCGACTACGTTCCGGTGCAGCAGCGCGGCTGATCCCCAAGCGGGCCTCCCGGGATGCCATCATCGCGAGATGGCAAGCCACTGGACGCTCACGGTCCGCAACGGCCCCCGGGTCGAGCGCACGCGCTTCGGCACGCTCGGCGAGACCCTGCGGGCGCTCGAGCGCCACATCGAAGAGCTCGCTCCCGGCGCGCGGCGGCATGCGTTGCAGGTCGCCGGCCGCCACTACGACCCCTCCCGCCAGGTCGCCGTCCGCGCCGAGATAACTGGCCCCGGCGGCTTACTCAGCCGCACGCGGGGTGGCATCGATCTGCGCGGCGACGGCTCGGCGGAGGCATACACCGGCCGTTTCAGACGTAGCCTCCTCGTACTGCGTGCGGGCGAGACGCCTTACGAGGGCTTGCGTCGGGCACTGGAGAGCTAAAGGGCGTCTCATCGAGGTCCAGCTCAGAACCCCTCTTCAGGACACGTGGGCCAATCAGGTCGAGGAGGACTCACGTCGCGTCGGGAGTAACTTCAAGGGCGGAGAAGGACAGACTGAGGTCCATGATTACTATGTAGCTGTGTCTGAGCTTCTCGCCCTCAGGGAACAAGACGAGCAGCCCGATAACGATCTTCAGCAGCGTCTCCTCCACAGCTATGAAGCAGCACGGCCTTTTCTCACGACCGACTCGGGAGGGAAACAATGGACCCAGACATCCGACACTTCCTAGTCATCTACGACATCGCGACTCGCGAGGCTAACGTAGATGACCGCTTCGGCTCGGACTATGACGCCGCTCTGTCAGCCTATGCTGAGGCTGAGCAGACGTACCGGGGACGAGGCGACATTGAGGTCGTGCTTCTGGGCGCTGACTCCATCGAGACGATCAAGAAGACCCACTCCAGCTATTTCAGTACTCGGGAGGAGGGCTTCGAGCGCTTCTTCTCCGTGAGCGACCTCCTCGCCGCACTCAAAGACTAGCGGGCTCCGCTCACAGCACCAGCGTCGCCCCATGCCGGCGCAGCCACTCGCGATCCTCACGCCAGCGCGGCCAGTGGCGCTCGACCAGCGCCCAGAAGCGCGGCGAGTGATCGAGGACCTCCAGGTGGCAGACCTCGTGCCAGACCACGTAGTCCAGCACGCTCTCCGGTGCCAGTAGCAGGCGCCAGTTGAAGCTCATCTGCCCGGTCGCCGAGCACGATGCCCAGCGCGTACGCTGGGCGCGGATCGAGAGACCGCTGTAGGAGGTCCCCGCGAGCGCTGTCGCGCGATCTAGGCGCGCGGCGATCTCGCGGCGGGCGGCACGGCGGTAGAAGAGCTCGAGCGCCGCCCGCGGGTCGCCGGCGGGCACCAGCAGGCGCTCGCCCCGCAGGTGCGCCCGGCTGCGTCCGGGCTGGGCCACCAGCTCGAGCGGGCGGCCGAGATAGGGAACCGTGCCGCCCCGCTGGGCCAGCTGCGCGAGCACGTCCAGCGCCTCTGCCAGGCGACGCTCGATCCAGGGGCGCAGCTCCTGCACCGCCGCCGCCGCCGCGCGCTCGGGAGCGCGCGCCGGGAGCACCACCTCGACGCCCACCGATCGGAGATCGGCCAGCGCATGCACGTTGACCCGCACGCGGCGCGCGCGGGTGGAGCGGCGGATCGTGTAAGGAATGTCTCCCATCGGCCCATCAGGGTACGCGCGCCTGCGGGTGCATAATGCCGTCGCGATGACGAAGTCGATCGTGAGACTCCCCAGCGAGGTCCGCACGCCCTACGAGGTGTACCTCAACGGAGTGCCCCAGCAGCTCGGCCCCGACTACCGCGTCAGCAACGGTGCGCTGGTCTTCGAGCGCGAGCTGCGCAAGGACCACATCAAGAAGTGGCGCTGGCTGCTCGGCGCGTGGGGCGTGGGCACATATCGCCAGAACGACTCGGTCGACGTCCGCTACGAGGCCCCCGACGGCTCGCCGCGGGTCGCCGAGGGACTCGAGATCGAGCTCGCGTAGCGGACTCGCTAAGCGGCCTGCTCCCACGGCCGCGCCAGCTTCAATGCGCCCAGGATCGCGCGCGTGGCGGGCGAGCGGTTGAGGGTGTAGAAGTGGATGCCCGGCGCGCCCGCGGCCAGCAGCTCGGCGCATTGCAGCGTCGCGTAGGCCACTCCGAAGTCCAGCACCGCCTCCGGCTGATCCTGGCGCTGGTGCAGCTCGCGGCGCAGGCCGTCCGGGATCGAGGCCCCGCACATCGCGACCATGCGCTCCAGTTGGCCGACCTGGGTGATCGGCATGATTCCCGGGATGATCGGTACTTCGATCCCCACCGCCTGCGCTCGCGCGAGGAAGTCGAAGTAGCGCGCGTTGTCGAAGAACAGCTGCGTGATCAGGAAGTCGACCCCCGCCCGCACCTTCTCCGCCAGGTGCTCGAGGTCCGCTGCGGGGCTCGTCGCGTGGATGTGGGTCTCCGGGAAGCAGGCCGCTCCGATCGCGAATGGGTAGTCCGTCTTGATCAGCTCCACCAGTTCACTGGAGTACTCGAGGCCCCCATCGGTCCTGGTCCACTCCGTCTGACCAGCCGGGGGGTCCCCGCGCAGCGCGAGCACGTTCTCGAACCCGGCCCCCGCCATCTCGTCGAGCGTCCCCCGCAGTTGCGCCACGGTGGCGCCCACGCACGTGAAGTGCGCCATCGCCTCCAGCTCGTGCTCGCGCTTGATCCGCTTGACAATCTCGATCGTCTTGTCCCGCGTGGAGCCGCCGGCGCCGTAGGTCACCGACACGAATGACGGGTTCAGCGTGCCCAGCTCGCCGAGGGCTGCATAGAGGTTCTGCTCCCCCCGCTCGGTTTTGGGCGGGAAGAACTCGAAGGAGAAGACCGGGCCGGGATCGGCGAGGAGCTGGTCGATGCGCATGGCCGCTCAGTCTGCCACGGCGACGGTCCAGCGCTCGGGCTCGCCCGCGATGCGGCGGGCACGGCCCGTGACCTCCAGGTGCAGCAGGAACGACAGCGTCTCCGTCAGCAGCCACGGAGCCGTGAGCGGCGAGAACGGGATGTCGTCGTAGATGTGCGGAACCGCCTCGAAGGCCGTCAGCGGCTGCGGGGCGATCGCGGCCAGTGTCCGCTCCATGCGCTCGCTCACGAGCTCGCGGTTGCCCTCGATGTGCGCGTGCACGTCGGTGAAGGTGCGCCCATGCCCCGGCAGGCACAGCCGCGCGTCCAGCGCCTCGACCACGTCGAGCGAGCGCAGGAACTCCCCGACCGGGTCCGGTGAGTAGCCGTAGTCGAAGTACAGCGAGATCCGCCCCAGCAGGTGATCGCCGGAGACCAGCAGGCGCCGCTCGGGTTGGAACAGGCAGACGTGCGAGGGCGCGTGGCCGGGCGTCTCGTGCACCGTCCACTCGCCCAGGTCCGTCGCGATGCTCACGCCTGGCACCAGCGCGCGATCGGGGGTGATCATCGCGGCGATCCCCGAGTCCCGCGAGCGCCGCTCGGCGGCATAGCGGCGCAGGGGCTCCTCCGGCACGCCGCTCTGGCGGGCTACCTCCAGGCGCCGCGCGAAGGCCGCGTCGGAGTCTTCCGCCCAGCGTGCCATGTGTTCGTAGTTCGGGGACATCCACAGCTCGCACCCCGCGCGCTCGACGATCGTCGCGGCCTGGCCGTAGTGGTCGGAGTGGGCATGCGTGCAGACCACCAGCCGTACGTTCTCCAGGCGCAGGTTGCACATCGCGAGCGCCCGTTCGAGCTGAGCCAGCGAGCCCGGCTCGTGCATGCCGGTGTCGAACAGCACCACCCCGTCGCCAGCGGCCACTGCCCACGCGTTGCAGTGGGGGACCCCCGGCCACGGCAGTGGCAGGCGCAGGCGGAACACGCCCGGGAGCACCCGTTCGCCTCGACCCAGCTCGCGCTTGGAGGGCGATCTCTTATCGGTCGCCTCTGCCACCGCCACGGAGCCTATTGGGCCGCCGCCTGCGGTGTGGCCAGGCGGATACTCGCGGCCAGCGCCTCGACGGCGGGCGCGACGGCGCTCTCCGGGAGATTGGCGTAGCCGATGACCAGCCCGGGCGGACTCCCGCCGAGGCCCTCCAGCGCGATGCCACGTTCGCGGGCGGCACCGAGAACCGCGTGCTCGCGCACGCCGGGTGGCAGGCCGAGCACCGCGTACAGGCCGGCCGCGGCGCCGCGCACCTTCAACTCCGGCAGCGTGGCCGCGAGCGCGGCCAGCAGCGTGTCGCGCTGGCGCCGGTAGCGGCGCCGCTGGCGGCGCAGGTGCCGATCGAGCTCGCCGCGCTCGATTAGATCCGCGAGCGCGAGCTGCGTCAGCGGCGCCGGCATCGCCCCGCGCCGGCGCTGGCACGCGCAGAGCGGGCCCACGAGGCGTGGCGGAAGCACCAGCCAGCCGAGGCGGATGGCCGGCGCGAGCGTCTTGCTCGTCGAGCCGCCGTAGATGACGTGCGCGGGCGCGAGACCCTGCAGCGAGCCGACCGGCTGGCGGTCGTAGCGGTACTCCGCGTCGTAGTCGTCCTCGACGATCAGGGCGTCAGCGCGCTGCGCCCAGGCGACGAGCTCCAGGCGGCGCGCCGGCGCGAGGACCGCTCCGGTCGGGTACTGGTGTGCCGGCGCAAGCGCGACCGCGTCGAGGTCCTCGTGCGCGAGTCGCTCCAGCACTAGTCCGTGCTCGTCCACGGGTAGCGGCACTGTCGCAAGGCCCGCGTCGGCGGCCGTCTGGCACATGCCCTCCCAACCGGGATGCTCGACCGCGATGCGCCGCGCGCCGTCCGCCGCGAGCACGCTCCACAGCAGATCGACACCCTGGCGCAGGCCGCTTGTGACCACGATCTGCGCGGGCTCCGCACGCACCCCTCGCACCCGGCCGAGATAGGCGGCGAGCGTCGTGCGCAGCTCGACGGTCCCGGCGGGATCGGGGTAGCCCAGGCGCTCGTCTGGGACGTCCCGCAGAACCCGGGTGAGAGCCGCCAGCCAGGCGGCGCGGGGGAAGCCGTTCAGGGCGGGGCGAAAGGGATTCAAGTCGTAGCGGACCCCCCGCGCCGGGCCGGCCTGCCGCGATGGCGGGCGGCCTGGAGACGCCGCCGCCGCGACGGTCGTGCCGCCGCCGTGGCGTGTCCGCAGATAGCCCTCGGCCGCGAGCTGCGCATAGGCATCGACGACCACGCCGCGCGAGACCGCCAGCTCGACGGCCAGCGCGCGTGTGGAGGGCAGGCGTGTCCCGGGCGCCAGGCGCCCGCTGCGCACGGCCTCGCGCAGCGCGTGCTCGGCGCGCGCGCGTAGCGACCGTCCCGGCGCATCCGCGAGGTCGAGGTGCAGGTCCATTGGCCCTAGATTCTGCCATCGATTTGGCCCTGTTCAAGGGTCCAAATGGGCCATATGGTGACTGCGGTGTCGAGCGCCCCCTCCCCCCGTACACCGAGCGCCCCCTCACCGCGCACGCGGGTCCGTCGCGTGCCCGCTCGCGCGGTGTACGACCGGGCGAGCATCGAGGCGATCCTCGACGAGGCGCTCCTGGCCCACCTCGCGTTCACGCTCGACGGGCAGCCCTACGCCATCCCGACCCTGCACGCCCGCGTCGGCGACACCGTCTACTTCCACGGCTCGGCCGCCAGCCGCGCGATCCGCGCGCTCACGGCCGGCGCGCCGGCCTGTCTGACGGTCACGCTGGTCGACGGCCTCGTGCTCGCCCGCTCGGCCTTCCACCACTCCGTCAACTACCGCTCCGTCGTCGTGCTCGGCAAGGCTCGCCCGGTCGAGGGCCCGGCCGAGCGCCTGACGGCGCTGCAGGCGTTCACCGAGCGGCTCGTTCCGGGCCGCTGGGAGGAGGTGCGCCCGCCGAGCCCCCAGGAGCTGAAGGGCACACGCGTGCTCGCGATGGCCCTCGACGAGGCTTCCGCCAAGGTCCGCACCGGACCCCCGGTCGAGGAGGAGGAGGACTACAAGCTCGCCGTCTGGGCCGGCGTCGTACCGCTGCGAACCGTCGCCGGCCCGCCGCAACCGGGCCCACGCCTGGCGCGCGGCGCCGCCCCATCTGCTGCCGTCCAGAGCTGGATGCGCCGGCGCGCATGAGCACGGCTACCGCTCAGCGCTGGATGGCCGGTGCGTAGGAGCACGGCCACGCGCTCTTCGCCGGATCGGCCGATGCGCACGGCACGGCCACCGCTCGGAGCCGGGGGGCCGGCGCGCATGGCACGGTCACGCGCTCGTCGCCGCTTCAAGTCAACGCATAGACGGGACGCCGGTCGTGCCACCGCCGGCGCAGGTCCCGCGCGCCGAGCTGGCCGATCTCAGCGATGAGCGCGCGGCGACCCACTTCCCCGCCGGCGAGCAGGCGACCGGTTGCGCCCATCACCCGCAGCGGCGTCAGAACCTGCACAGGACGTGCCCGGTGATTGAGCAGCTCGAAGAACAGCCCGGCCTTCCCCTGCGCCTGTAGGCGCCGCAGCAGCTCGACCAGCACGGCCGGGGCGGCGCCGGCCTCTTCGAAGTCGTACGCCAGCCAGTAGTGCTGGGCGAACTCGCGGTCGCGCCGGCGTCCCCAACGCCTCATCGCTGCGTCGAGCGCATTCTCGGAGCCGCCGAGCGCGCCCGTGATCGCGGCTGCGAGGCTGTCGGCCTGCAGAAAGGCGTCGGCGATCCCCCGGCCCGGAGCGGGGCTCTTGAAGTGGCCGGCGTCACCACTCAGCACCCAGCCTGGGCCGGAGGCCTCCCGAAAGAAGCCCTCCCAGCGGACCGCACCGAGCACCTTCCCGACCTGCCGCGCCCCGGTGAGCGCGGCGGCGATCGGCTCGCAGGTGCGCGCATGCGCCAGGAAGGCCGCGTCGGTATCGGTGCGGAAGCGCTCGCGCTCGGCCATTTCCGGCCAGAGCAGGACCTGGTAGAGCCCACTGTCGGATGGGATCGAGAGCACGAAGCGCTCGCCCCAGCGGTGCGAGACGAAGGTCGGCTGCGGACCCATGTCGGCGCCCTCGAAGAAGGCCCAATAGAGCATCCGGCGATTGGGGGTCACGTTGTAGCGACGCGCACCGCACAGCTTCGCGACGGTCGAGTGACGCCCGTCGGCGCCGACCACCAAGCGGGCGCGCAGCTCGCTCTCGCCGGCGGCCTCGTGGATGCGCACACCCACCACCCGGCCGCGGTCTTCGACGAGCCCGGTCACCGCGGCCGCTGATCGCAACTCGGCGCCGGACTCCTGGGCGGCCCCGGCGAGCAGCGGATCCAGCAGCCGCCGCCGAACCGAGGCCATCCCGCCGACGTCCCCCGCCCGCTGGGGCAGCTCCAGCGCGAGCTGCACGTCCTCGACCCTCGTATCGGTGTGGCCCACCAGCGGCGCCCCGGTCGCGCGCAGCGGCTCGATCACGCCGAGTCGATCCAGGAACGCGAGCGCGTCGGCCTCGAAGAGGTGACTCGAGAGCGTGTCGCTCGGGAAGCTGGCGCGCTCCACCAACGCGACCCGCACGCCCCGGCGTGCGAGCAGCGCGGCCAGCGGCGCGCCCGCGCAGCGCGCTCCGACGATGAGGACGTCATACCGGTCTGCTGCCATCGCGCGCTGCCTTTCGCCCTATCGTGTGCCTAATGACGGTTAGGTATGCGCCCGCCAAGCTACTTAGTAGACGTTAGGTTGTCAAGCGAGCCGACTGTCCGGGCGCCGCGCAGGCGACTGACGGCGCAAGCGCGGCGCGAGCTCATCGAGCAGGCCGCGAGCGAGCTGTTCGCCGAACGCGGCTATCAGGCGACCTCGATCGACGAGGTCGCCAAGCGCTCGGGCGTGACGGCGCCCGTGGTGTACGACCACTTCGCCTCCAAGCAAGACCTCCACCGTCATCTGCTGGAGCGCCACTTCGCCGACCTGCGCCTGATCTGGCGCGAGCAGCTCGGCGGCGACGATCCGCCCGCGCAGCGCATCGCCCGCGCGATCGACGCCTGGTTCGCCTACGTCGAGTCCCATCCCTACGCGTGGCGCATGCTGTTCAGAGACACGACCGGCGAACCCGAGGTGCGAGCGATCCACGACGAGGTGATCGCCCAGAGCCGCGCCGCGGTCATGCCGCTGTTCCTACGGGAGCGCGGCGCCGGTGACGTTGCGAGCAGTGCCGGCGACGTCGCGAGCGGCGCCGGCGGCGATGCCGGCGGCGATGCGCTGGACATGGCCTGGGAGGCCATGCGCGCCGTCCTCCAAGGACTCGCGATGTGGTGGTACGAGCACCAGCGCGTGCCGCGCGAGCAAGTCGTCGCGACGGCCATGAACGCACTCTGGGTCGGTTTCGAGCGCGTCAGCGCAGGTGAGCGCTGGCGGCCATGACCTCCGCACCGCGGTTCACGTTCACCGAGAGCCATGGTCTGCGTCCGCTGGAGGAGACCGATGCGAGCGAGCTGCACGCGCTGATCGAGGCCAACCGCAGGTACCTGGCGCGCTGGATGCCGTGGGCAGAGAGCCAGACGACCGCGCAGACGCTGGCCTTCATCCGTGCGACGCGCAGGCAGGTCACGGACGACGACGGCTTCCAGGCGGCCCTCACCGCGCAGGCACGGATCGTCGGGGTCGTCGGCTTTCACGGCGTGGACTGGACAAACCGCGCGACCAGTATCGGCTACTGGCTCGCGGAGGCGGAGCAGGGGCGCGGCACGATGACGCGTGCGGTCCGCGCACTGGTCGACCACGCCCTCGGCGTGTGGCACCTGAACCGTGTCGAGATCCGCGCGGACGTGGAGAACCTGCGCAGCCAGGCGATCCCGACCCGCCTGGGCTTTCGCTACGAGGGCACGCTGCGCCAGGTGCTCCGATTCGGCGATGGCTACCGCGATCAGGTCGTGCACGCGATGCTGGCGCAGGATTGGCCGCCACCGGACCCGGCGGGCGGATCGCGGGACCGTGAGGCCTTCGACGGCTAGGCTCCCTGCCGGTGCGCTGGCTCGTGGACGGGATGAACGTGATCGGCTCGCGCCCCGACGGATGGTGGCGAGACCGACACGCGGCGATGGTCCGCCTCGTCGGGTTGCTGGAGCGCTGGGCGAGCGGCGGCGAGCATGCGGTCACGGTCGTGTTCGAGCGACCGCCGGCGCCACCGATCCGCTCGGCGGTGGTCGAGATCGCATCCGCGCCACGCCCGCGACGGGACGCGGCGGACGACGAGATCGTCCGCCGGGTCAGCGCCGACCCGCGTCCGGGGGAGATCTGTGTGGTCACCTCCGACCATGGGCTCGCCGGCCGGGTCCGGGCTGCCGGCGCAGCGGTGGAGCCGGCTGCGAGCTTTCGCCGGCTGATCGAGGAGCCCTGAGGCCGGCGCGCACGGGTGGCGCTGCGACCACGCGGAGGGCTCGCTCCGGCGGTCCGTCCGGGCACACGGGAGCGGCCGAGTAGCACCGATCGCAGGGCGATCGGTTTCTGGTTACAGTCGGCGCCCATGGCTATCCAGGTCTGGATTCGCGATCGTCCGCAGCGGCGCTGCCTGGGTCGGTTGCCGGATCAGGTGGAACTCCACCTGATCCCGCAAGACGGTCCGCTGCCGCCGGGGATCCGTGACGCCGAGCTCGTGGTGCCGCCCGACCACGACCGCCCCCTGCTCGAACTGCTCGCGACCATGCCACGGCTGGCTGTCGTGCAGGCCGTGTCGGCGGGCGTGGACTGGCTGCTGCCTGCGGTGCCGGATGGCGTGATCGTCTGTAACGCGCGCGGCACTCGCGACACCGCCGTAGCCGAGTGGGTGCTCGCGGCGATCCTCTCGATGGAGAAGCGCCTGGGGGACTTCGCCCGCCGGCAGGCCGAGCACACCTGGCAGCCCGAGCTGTTGGGCGAGCTCGCCGGCAGGCGTGCGCTGATCGTCGGCTACGGGTCGATCGGGCAGCGCGTGGCGGGCATGTTGCGAGCGCTCGGAGTCGAGGTGCAGGGAGTGGCGTCGACGGAGCGCCCCGGCGTGCACGGCGTCGAGCAGCTCCCGGCGCTCTTGCCCTCCGCCGAGATCGTCGTCCTGCTGGTGCCGCTGACGGCGCGGACGGATGGGCTGTTCGACAGTCGCATGCTGTCGCGGATGCGCACCGGAGCGCTGCTGGTCAACGCCTCGCGTGGTCCGGTCCTGGACACGGCGGCGCTGGTCGAGCAGCTTGCCGGCGGGCGCGTGCGCGCGGCCCTGGACGTGACCGAGCCGGAGCCACTGCCTGCCGATCATCCGCTCTGGGATGCGCCTGGGCTGCTGCTGACGCCACACGTGGCAGGCGACTCGCCGCAGGCCGAGGAGCGCGTCTACGCATTCGTGGGCGACCAAATCCGTCGCTACGCCAAGGGTGAGCGGCTGCTGAACGTGGTGCATGCGCGCGGATAGCGCGGGGCGATTCCGGATACGCCACGCAGGGCCTAGACTAGGCAGCTCGCCGGAATCGCCCAAGGAGCAGACCGATGGCCGCAGAGCAAGAGGGAGATGCAGGCAAGGCCGCGAGCAAGGTGCAGGAGGCGGCTGCCAACATCCAGCAGGCGCTGGGCGCCAGGCCGCGCCCCGGCACGAGCGGCGAGGCGGAGACGGTCGCGCGCCGGTACTTCGACGCGATCAACGCGCACGACCTGGACGCGGCCGTGGCGCTTTGGGCAGTCGGCGGACGCGAGCACGTCCGCGGCCAGGTCGACGTCACGGCCCCGGAGGGCGTGCGCACGTTCGTCGGCGACATGCTGGCGGCGATGCCGGACCTGCACTTCGAGCTAGTCAACACGACGACCGAGGGCGATCGCTGCGGCGTGCAGTGGCGTCTGAGCGGCACCTTCACCGGCCCCGACTCGTTCAACGGCGTCGCGCCCACCGGCCACCCGATCACGCTCGAAGGCCTCGACCTGCTGACGGTGCGCGACGGCCTGGTGCAGAGCAACGACGCCTTCACCGACACGATGACCTTCCCCCGCCAGATCGGGATGCTGCCGCCGCAGGGCTCACCGGCGGAGCAACGCATGATGCAGGCCTTCAACGTCAAGACCCGCATCACCGGGCGCGCCATGGCCGAGGCCGAGCTGATCGCCGGAGGCGTCTGGGTCGTGCAGGGCCAGCCGGGACGCTGCAACGTCTACCTGATCGAGGACGACGGCGGGGTCACGCTGTTCGACGCCGGCGCGCGCACGATGGTGCGCGCGATCGCCTCCGCGGCCGCCAAGCTCGGAGGCGTCCGCCGCGTGGTGCTCGGCCACGGCCACACCGACCACCGCGGCAGCGCGCCGGGCCTGGGTGCCCCGGTGCTGTGCCACCCCGACGCGGTGCGGGACGCCGAGGGCAGCGGCGGCTTTGACTACTGGCCGGCGGGGCTCGTCGGACTGCCGACTCCGCAGCGCCAGATCCACCGGGTGCTGCACCGCTTCGCCTGGGACGGCGGTCCCGTGAAGATCGCGGGCACCGTCCAGGAGGACGATGAGATCGCGGGCTTCCGCGTCGTGGACCTCCCGGGACACGCTCCCGGCCAGATCGGGCTGTGGCGCGAGTCCGACCGCTTGGCGCTCGTCAGCGACTGCTTCTACACGCTCGACATGTGGGGCCGGGACTGCCCACCCAAACTGCCCGAGGCGACCTACAACTTCGACACCGAGCAGGCCCGCGCGAGCCTGCGCAAGCTCGCCGCCATCGAGCCGGCCGCGGCCTGGCCCGGGCACGCCAAGCCGGTAACCGGCGACGTGCGCGGGCAGCTGGAGCACGCCGCCGACACCACCTGACGATCGCAGGGCGGCGCGATGCTGCGTCCTCGATCGCTCGTGTGCAGAGCACACTTCGCTCCTCACTGCGTCCTTGCCTCGCTTGCCCTGCGGCCGTCAGAGGCTGACGACGCCCTACGCTGCTTGACGTGACACGACGCAAGCCCAAGCAGCGGCCGGAGCGGCTCAAAGCCCCGAATAGCGACTACACGGACCCGGAGGGCAATGTGCTGACCCTGCGCGGCGCCCTGACTGCCGCGACACGCCGGCAGTACGCCGAAGCGCTCACAAGCGGCGGGCGGGCGGCGAGCACGCAGGAAGACGTGTGGCACAGAGCGGTCGAGCTGCTGTTCGAGCACCTCGCGGTGCGCTGGGAGATCGCCGGCGCGCCGATCGAGCGCCAGCGCGAGCTGCTTGCGCGCTTGCGCGTCGCGAGTCCGGAGGAGCGCACATGGGTGCGCGGCGTGCTGCGCGAGCACTGCGCGGAGCATTTCCCCGACGTCAAGGCGCCCTGACGGTCGCAAGGCGGCGTGAGGCGGCGTCTTCGATCGCTCACCGATCGAAGATCGGCCAGCGGAGGACACTTCGCTCACTGCGTCCTTGCCTAACTTGCCTGGCGACCGTCAGGCGCACGTAACGACCCCTGTCGAGTACCTTGCGGTCGATGCGCCGCACCAAGATCGTCGCCACCATCGGCCCGGCCTCGCGTGAGCCGGAGACGCTCGTGCGCATGGTGCAGGCGGGCATGGACGTCGCGCGGCTGAACTACTCGCACGGCACCCTCGATGAGCACGCGGAGACGATCCGGCGCGTGCGCGACGCGGCCGGGCGCGCGGGACGCCCGGTGGCGATCCTGCAGGACCTCCCTGGTCCGAAGCTGCGCATCGGCCCCCTGCGCGAGGGCGTCGTCGAGCTCAAGCCCGGCGACCGCGTCACGTTCGACTGCAGCGGCGAAGATGGCGAGGGCGATGCGCGGCGCATGACGATCTCGTGGCTCGGCCTGGCCGACGCGCTCGAACCGGAGGCCGTGATCTACCTCGCCGACGGCTCGGTGCGGCTGCGCGTCAGTGGCGTACGGCCCGGCGTGCGCGAGGTCGAGGCCGAGGTCGAGGTCGGCGGAGCGGTGGCCTCCCGGCAGGGGCTGAACATCCCCGGGCCGGTCGATGCCCTGCCGGCGGTGCCCGAGGAGGATCTCGCGCTGCTGAAGCACGGGGAGTCAATCGGGGTGGACATGGTCGCGCTGTCCTTCGTGCGCCGCCCGGAGGACATCGAACTGGTGCGCGACCACACGCGCCTGCCGCTGATCGCGAAGATGGAGAAGCCCCAGGCGGTGGAGCGCGCGGAGGAGATCCTGCGTGCGGCGGACTGCGTGATGGTCGCGCGCGGCGATCTCGGCATCGAGCTGCCGATCGAGCGCGTTCCGATCGTGCAGAAGGAGCTGCTGCGCCTCGCCGGCTGGCTCGCGCGCCCCTCGATCACGGCGACGCAGATGCTCGACTCGATGGTGACCTCCTCGCGCCCGACCCGCGCTGAGGTCGCGGACGTCGCGAACGCGATCCTCGACGGTACCGACGCGGTGATGCTCTCGCAGGAGACAGCCGTCGGGGCCTACCCGGTCGGGGCGATCGAAATGATGGCCGCGGTCGCCGTGCAGGCCGAGTCGATCGCGCCGTACGAGGACTGGAACGCCTCGCGCGTGCGCCGCACGGAGGCCGACCCGGCCTACACGCTGGCGCACAGCCTCTGCATCGCCGTGCGCGAGCTGAGCCTCGACGCCCTGATCGTTCCCACGCTCTCCGGTCGCTCGGCGCGTCTGGTCTCCGCGCACCGCCCGACGGTGCCGATCTACGCGCTCTCGCCCGGCCGCGAGACGGTGCGCCGCTGCGGGCTGATGTGGGGCGTGCGCGCCGCCTCGATCCGCCGCCACGAGACCACCGAGGAGCTGATCGCGGACTCCGCGCGGCGCGTCGTCGAGCTCGGCTGGTGCAAGCCGGGGCAGCGCGTCGGGATCACCGCCGGACTGCCCAGCGGGCGACCGGGGACCACCAGCCTCGTGCAGATCCAGGTGCTCTGACCTTGGGATCGTCCGCGCGGGCGGGTGGCGGCGAGCAGGGCCGGTACGCGCGGGGCTTCCGTGCCCCGCGACCGCTCGCCGCTGTCCTCACCCTGTAGAGGCAGACGAGCGGCGCGCGCACAGCGCGGCCCGTTGCAGCAGCAGCTCGCGCTCGCGCGCGTTGCGGGTGAGCGCGGCGGCGCGTTGCAGCTCCGTGCACGCCTCCTCGAAGCGGCCGAGCTTGGAGAGCAGGTCCCCGCGCACGCTCGGCAGGAGGTGGTAGCCCGCGAGCGTCCCCTCGGCGCTCAGGGCATCGGCGAGCTCCAGGCCCGCCTCTGGACCGAACGCCATCGCGACTGCTACCGCGCGGTTGAGCTCTACGACCGGGGACGGAGCTAGCTGGGCGAGCGCGTCGTAGAGCGCGGCGATGCGGATCCAGTCGGTCTCCCCCGGTGTGCCTGCACGCGCGTGGCAGGCCGCGATCGCGGCCTGTAGCGCATACGGACCGAGCGCGCCGCCGAGACTCTCGGCACGCTCGAGCGCCGCGAGACCACGCCCGACGAGCAGGCGATCCCAGCGCGCGCGGTCCTGGTCGAGCAACAGGACCGGCTCTCCCGATGGGCCGGTCCGCGCACGCGAGCGCGACGCCTGGATCTCCATCAGGGCGACGAGACCGTGGACCTCCGGCTCGCGCGGGAGCAGCTCGGCCAGGATCCGGCCGAGACGCAGGGCGTCCTCGCAGAGCGCCGGTCGCATCCAGTCCTCGCCGGCCGTCGCCGAGTAGCCCTCGTTGAACACCAGGTAGAGGACCTCGAGCACCGACGCCAAGCGCGCGGCGCGCTCCTCGCCGTCGGGCACCTCGAAGGGCACGCGCGCCGCGGCGAGGGTCCGCTTGGCGCGCACGATCCGCTGCGCCACGGTCGGGGCCGGCACGAGGAACGCGCGCGCGATCTCCTCCGTCGTGAGGCCCCCGAGCAGGCGCAGCGTGAGCGCGGCGCGCGCCTCCGTCGAGAGCACCGGGTGACAGGTGACGAACATCAGGCGCAGCAGGTCGTCGCCGATGTCGTCCTCGATGGCGGCATCGAAATCAGCTGCGGTCAGCTCCTGGCGGATCTCGAGCTCCCGCCCGAGTAGCTCGTGCTTGCGCTCGAGCACCGTGCGGCGGCGCAGCAGGTCGATCGCGCGGTGCTTCGCGGTGCCCATCAGCCAGGCGCCCGGGTTCTCCGGGACGCCCGACCGTGGCCACTGCTCGAGCGCCGCCACGAGCGCGTCCTGGGCCAGCTCCTCGGCCAGGCCGACGTCGCGCACGATGCGCGCGAGGCCCGCGATCAGCCTCGCCGACTCGATCCTCCAGACCGCATCGATTGCACCGTGCGCGTCGCAGGCCCTCGCCTCGCCAGTCGCGTCGGGCGCGGTCACCGCGTCGCCCACGGCATGCGCGTCGGAAGCCGCCACGACGTCCCCGCGCCTCTAGCTGGCCGCCGCCTGGACCGCGGGCGAGTGGTCCTCCATCTCGTACACCTGGCGCACCTCGATCGTGTCGCCGTCCGCGCCGGGGCAGCGCGAGGCCCACGCGACCGCCTCCTCCTTGGACTTCACCTGAATCAGCCAGTAGCCGCCGACGATCTCCTTCGCCTCGGTGAAGGGCCCGTCGGTCACGGTGCCCTTGCCGCCGGCGAACGACACGCGCGCGCCCTTCGAGGTCGGGTGCAGGCCGTCGAGCGCGAGCAGCACGCCGGCTTTCGTCAGCTCGTCGTTGTACTTGCTCATCGTCGCAACGGTCTCGGGGTCCGGCGCCCAGTTGGCCTCGTCTTTCGGGCTCGGGATCATGATCATCATGAAGCGCATCGTCGTACCTCCTTGGTTCTTTTGGTTCAGCGCCGGGTCGCCGCCGACCGTCTCGACCGGATCGCCCAGATCGCTCTCTACTTCCACGTCGAACGGGGCTCATGGAAATCGACACGCCCGCAAAAATGTCCGCCGAGATCTCCACACCACCGACCCAACCCGGACCCCCTCTGGGGGTCCCATCCAAACCGCCCCACCGGCTTGCGCTCAGGACGGCGCCCCGACTCCGCCTTGCGCGTAGAACTCGGCCTCTTCGCGCCCCAGCTCCGTCACCGGCGCATCCCCGTAGATCCACTCGCGCGCGATCCGGTGCCAGTTGCCGCGCGCGCGTAGCTGCGCCAGCACCGCCAGCGTCAGCATCTCCATGCGCCGCCCGAACAGGTGATCGGCGGGCATGTCCTGGTGGCGCATCGAACGGAAGTGACGCGAGCGCGGGTCGGAGCTCTCGATCATCACCTGCGTCGCGATCTCCTGTGTCAGCTCGACGACTTCGTCTTTGGTGTACCACCAGACCGCGTCACCGATGAACTCCAGCAGCTCCCCCGGGTCCACCCGCTCCGGGTCCGGCAGGAAGCCCGACTCCGCCAGCAGCGTGTGCAGCGCCCCCGCGTCCTGCTCGGAGACCGCCCGCTGCGCCGCCAGCTCCAGCTCCACCGGACCCGCCTCCAGGCGCTTGAATAGCCCGAAGTCCAGGAACGCCACGCGCCCGTCGCCCAGCAGCAGGAAGTTGCCTGGGTGCGGATCGCCCGAGAACTGGCGGTGGCGATACAGGCAGCCCAGGAAGAAGCGGAACACGATCTCCCCGATCCGGTCGCGCTGCTCCTGCGGGTAGCCCTTCAGCTCCTCGAAGCCGACCCCTCGCACCAGCTCGCTGACCATTACCCGCTCGCGCGAGAGCGAGCTCACGACCTCCGGGATCACGATGAACGGATGCCCCTCGAAGATCCGCGCCAGCGAGCGCTGGTTCTGGGCCTCCAACTCGTAGTCCAGCTCCTCCCCGATGCGATCCCGGATCTCGCTCGCGAGCGCCTTGACGTCGAGCTGCGGCGTCATCCGCTTGAACAGCCGCATGATCATGTCCAGGTTCTGCAGGTCCGCCCGCACCGCCGCCGCCACGCCCGGGTACTGCACCTTCACCGCCACCTCACGCCCGCCTGCCCCCAGCCCCGGGATGTCCTCGCGCAGGGTCGCCCGGTAGACCTGCCCGATCGACGCCGCCGCGATCGGCTCCTCGTCGAAGTGCTCGAAGATCTCCCGCACCGGCTCTTCGAGGTCGTCTTCGATCACCTTGCGCATCTGCCTGAAGGACACCGTCGGCGCCGCGTCGCGCAGCTTCGCCAGCTCGTGCTGGAATTCCTCGCGGTACTCCTCCGGGACGAGACCGACGTCCATGAAGGACATCACCTGCCCGAGCTTCATCGCGGCGCCCTTCATCGTTCCCAGGACGGCCACGATCTGCTTCGCCGTCTCCACCTGTCGGCGCGCCAGCGCCTCCTGCCCGGCCTCCTCGCTGCGCGTCACGTTCGCCGCGCGCGTCCCGAACTGCTTGACCGCCTCGCCCGCCGCCAGACGGCCTACCGTCGCCGTGCGGCGAACCCTCGAGGTCGGGATTTTCTCGCGCGCCACGCCTTCCAGCTTAAGGGCTGCTCGGGGAGCTCAAGGTCATCACGACATCGTGATCTGCGAGCCCGGGACTATGTCGTCCGAGCCATCCGGCCAACGCACCCAGGCCTTATGACCCCCGTCGTAGTCCCCGCACAACAGGATCAGCGTCGCCGGCTCCCCCAGCGCCGTGCACTGCTCCGAGCCCTCCGCCGCCAGGCCTCGCCAGACCCGGATGAACGGGTTGCCGCTCCACTCCTCCGCCACCGTCGTGCGCTCCGCATGGCCCGGCTCGATCACCGTGTCCGCCGGCAGCTCCATCAGCGTCCCCATGATCGAGTCCTTCAGATCCGTGTACCGCGTGTGGCCCGGCGCGCGCACTCCTCCAACCGAGCCGCGGAAGAGCGTGTCGCCCGTGAACACGACCCCTTCCCGGCCCGTGAACCCGCCCGGCGCCGTGCTCGTCCCCGAGCGCGAGGACGGATGGGACGACGGGCGCGTCTCCAAGTCCCCCACCAGGAACGAAAGCATCCCCGCCGTGTGCCCCGGCGTTAGCAGCGGGCGCACCTCCAGCGTGCCGAAGCGCAACGTCTCCCCCGCCTCCACCGTGGCCCACGCCACGTCCTGCCCGAGCAGCTCGAGCTCGGTCGGGTGGATCAACACCTCGAGCTTCGGCCACCGCTTCTGCAGCGCCCCGACCTCGCTCACGTGGTCGAAGTGGTGGTGGGTCAACAACACGTGCGTCGGCGTCAACTCCAGGCTCTCCGCCGTCGCGATCAGCGGCTCCACCGGACCGCCCGCGTCCACGAAGAACGCCGGCCCGCCCCGGCCATCCGCCACCAGATACGTGTTCGAAAGGAACTGCGGATTCAGTGCGCGCTCGAGGATCATGAGCGCCATCCTTGCACGAAGGCGGCTTCGCCGGGTGGCCGCGATCCCGGTCCTCGCCGGCGCAGGCCGCCGGTGGCCGGGAGCGATCCGCGTACACTGCCCCGCATGGCCCTCATCCACACCTGCTACCGCATCACCGACATCGACCGCTCGGTCGCCTTCTACAACGCTCTCGGCTTCCAGGAGATCGGCCGCGTCCCGATCAAAGACGAGGCCGTCAACGTCTTCATGAACCAGCCCGGCGACGGCGACATGCCGCGCCTGGAGCTGACCTACAACTACGGCGTCACTCATTACGACCTCGGCACGGCCTATGGACACATCGCGATCACGACCGACGACATACACGCGACGCTCGCGAACCTCGCAGAGCAGGGCATCGAGCCCGAGAAGCCGCCGTACTCGGTGCGCGAGGGCGGCAACCTGATCGCATTCGTGCGCGACCCCGATCAGTACCGCGTCGAGATCATTGACATGAGCTGAGCGTTGGCGGCCCGTCGAATGGCCGCCGTAGCGCGACCGATCAGCGACGCCGTACGAGAGGACGCGCCCGGATGGCTGTCCGTCCGGGCGAGTACGGTGCATGAAGCATCCAGCACGACATCGAGCGGTCGTGCAAAGTTTGTATCCATAGCCCTGTCCAACCGGGTATCGCAAGCGTTTGGACAGGTACGCAGGCGTGTGTGTCGTGGTTAGGGATTGATGCTTGTCGTCTGACCTTAATCCGCAGCTATCGTGTCCGTGGTAACGCTAGTCGCCCTCGCTCCGCCATGCGTTGTCTAGCCGCAAATCAATGCACCGAAGCCGCCTTGGCCGAATTCGCCGGGGGGTATAACCCCGTGTACGGAACTCACAAACGCTTCTCGGACGTCCTGGCTCGTGTAGGCAGTTTCGTAGAGGTCGTAGTAAGACTTATAGGTGACTGTGATCCCGGTGCGGCCTCCATCTTGCGTGCCGAGCGTCCGACTTTCGTACTCTTCGGCAACACACGGAGCACCGCCCGCAGGCTGGACAGGACCTGCAATCTTTTTTGCGTCAGGTGGCAGCAATGAAGCTGCAATGGCCGCGTTGGCCGCCGTCTGTGTCGTACCAGGTGTAAGCTTCTCGCTGACTGCGCTGATACGGCCAAGTTCGTCAAAGACCACGTAGTAAAATTGGTCGTTGTCCAACGCACCAGGATATGTGCCTTCTGGCATAGGGTCAAAGTTATTGGGGTGCGCAGGATCGGCCTGGTGGTGCGAGCCCCATACTTGTTGTGTCGCGCCAAGCCCCGTCAGCAACACAGGCGTCGGCGCGGGATTCGTGTGATGCCTATGGCGCGAATGCTTGTGGTGCCGTCGATGGTGACGAGAGGCCGCAGCCACGGCCGGCACCGAGCAGAGTGTGCTCAATCCGACGACGAGGATGGCGAGCACCGTCCAGGTGCCAGTGCGCAAACGTGCGCGCCTCAAAGAGAAATCGAGCTTCATTAGCGTTCCTTTCTACGGTTTATCCGCCAGCGACAAACAAGGCGACCCCGCCGTCGTACGTGCTTGATCCCCCTGGCCAGCGGTAGATCAACTCCTTGAATTCCGAAATCTCGACCGCCGGGCTTCCGTTCGGCCACAGCAGCTTGGTCACGGTCTCCCGAACCGAATGCGACTTGCCACGCACCGTGAGAGAGAAGCCTCCCTTGAGATTGACGATGAGTTCCTCGGACAGCAACGAGACCGATTTCAGATCGTGATAGTTTTCCATCGGACGATCCCCGGACCATCCGTCCGGCAGGAAGAGGTCAATCGGGGCATCTCGCGCAAAAAACGCTTTGATGACCTTGGCCGCAGCCGATCCGCCCTCCGTCATCTGTGCGTGATCCAATCCTTCGGGATTCTGAAGCGCGGAGGGAAGACTACCTGATCTCCGCCGCCAGGCTCTGACCACTTCGGAGCAGCCTTGCCCCAATAGATCGTCTCGTCGCTTGGAACCTCGATGACGACACGACTGGTCGCGGGGTTTCCGGGCGGAAGGGCGAGATACCGCCTGGCGTCGCTCGCGCTGTTGAAGTCGGTGCGGCTCCAAAACTGCCCGAACTCTCCCGACTTGCCGCCATACCGTCGGTACAGCGTGAGCGGCTGATCGAGCACGGTCCTATTGTAGTTAGAGCCCTGAAAGGTCTTCGCCGTCGTTCGTGCGAGGGGCGGGATCGTTGAGGCCGCGCCCGGTGCGGTCAGGGTGACCGTATGAATAGGGTTGAAGTAGAGGTTGGATGAGAGCCTAAGTTGACCAGCGGCACAGTTGAACGTCCCTGTCACGGAGGTCGTGCGTTGGCCGGTGGACGTGAGCGGAGCCCCCGAGTAAGTGAAGCCGGTTCCTACGAGCGTGGAATCCCCTGTGACGGACACCGTGAACGAACTGCCCGCTGGTGTGGGGTTGCTCTGGACCATCTGTCCAGTCAATTCAGCATGTGCAGTGACATTTGCCTCGCGTGAAGTCGCGCCGAGAGAAGGGACTGTCTCCGTCAACGGTCCCGCGAAGGTCTCGTTGATAGCGACCGTTATCGACGACCCGATAACGGTGGCAGTTATGGGGCCATCACCTGCAAGCGTCGGCGGGTCGAAATGCGCGGCTGGACCAGAGAGCTTGTAGAGCGGGAAGCTCTCAAAGCTTGTCCCGGTCCACTGGGAGACGTTGCAAGGTTGGCTCTGATCGGCCCAAACGACCGATGTGCCACTTGTCGATGCGAACAGACAACCCAATACCAGGCCGACGGCCAGGCTCCCGCTAAGGCACGCTATGCGCATGGAATGCTCCCCCTTGTGAGAAGTACAATCGAGCGTCCACCGTACAGCATCGTCTTATGACCGCACCTTTGGTGTACGCATTCGGATAATTGGGCGGCCGCAACGAGGTCCGCGAGCTGCGCGGCCTCTTGAATGACCTTTGCGAGCCTCGGATAGTCCAGCACGCGGCGCAGCTCTGCCAGCAGTGGCGCGCTCGTCACAAGCACGAGCCGATCGTCGGCTACAGCATCAAGGATCGCGGCGGGCGCCCCACGCCAACCGAGACCGGACACGATGACGTTCGTGTCGAGGACAACCCCGGCGTCACTCAGTAGCCCGTGCTGCCGTGATCGCCTCATCCACAACCGACACGTCGAGGCCCGCGTCGGCGACGCTCTGGCGAACCTGAGCCAAGCGGTCTTGTAGTTCCTCCTGAGCCGTCCGGCGCCTGGTCTCGGTCAGCCGGTCGTACTCGGCCGGGCTCACAAGGACGGCCACGGCCTGCCCTCGCCGCGTGAGGACGACGGCCTCATCATCGGCCGCAACCTCCTCCGCGAGCTGGCCGAGCTTGCTTCGCGCCTTGTCCACCCCGATCGTTCGCTCCATGCCTGTACTCCTATCGGCTTACCGTACCGTCAACCTTACGGTATCCCGTACGCTTCGTCAAGGGGCATCCACCTCAAGCGCCCTCGAACCGCTTGGGAAGGAACGCCAACCGGATCCAGGCCACCGGACGACTCGGTGCGGATCAGACGGACAGCAGGTCGGCGTCCAGTCGCTCACTGAGAAGGCCCACCAACGCCTCCACAGTATTTGCTCCACTATCGAGAACGTGGCTCTCGAGTGGGCCGAGATCGGCGAAGTCCTGCCATAGCCGCTTGATGACCTCGACGTCAGACAGCTGACCCGAGGCGCGAGCGTCCACTCTCGCGATACAGACCGCCAGTGGTGCCCGCAACACCCCGTAAGCGACCGAATGCCCTGCCGCTCGCAGGGAATCCCGCAGCGGCGTGAAGAACCACGCCGGACTGACGATTCCATCGATAATCGTGAAATAGCCTGCGTTGGCATAGCCGTCAGCAACATCAGCGACGATCCGCATGACGGCGGTGTTCTGCAGGTGAGCCTCAGGCTTCCAGGGCTCGATGTAGCCGGCTTGGATGAAATGAAAGAACTGGTCCGAGACGACATGTACGGCCCGCGACGATTTGGCAGCGAGAAGTCGAGCCACCGTGGTCTTCCCGGACCCTGGAGCTCCGGTGAGAATGAGTATGCGACCCTCGGTCGAGGTGTGCACGTCCCGACATTATCGACCAGAGCTTCCCGACCCGCCTCTCGGGCACTCTGCGAGGCTACGAGTTGCAAACCGTCCACTACCTCGACGGGGATACAAGCGTCCTCGGACGCATCCTCCTCGATGAGCCCAACACGCCGGCGATCAGGCGCGAGCTGGTCCGTTTCGAGCGACACATCTCGAGCGACTTGCTAAGCGTGGGGCTGCATCGCCTCGGACTGCGTGTGGACATGCTGGCGTACGTCGCCGAGCTCCTCTCCGGAAAAGTCCTGATTCCGTTGAATGAGGAGATCCTCGCAGCCGCAAAGACAATCGCTCCACCCACAGTCGCGACACTCGATGCCATCCATCTCGCCACGGCCGTCAGCCTGTCCAACGCGGGCAAACTAGACGCGCTCATGACCTATGACAAGCAGCTTGCGATCGGCGCTCGCGAGCACGGCATCACGGTCCTGTCTCCAAGCTGATGCCGCACCGGCCCACGCCCCGTCAGGAAACACAGACGTGTTCTTGACGGGAGTCCTCGCGCTCGCTAGACGGGCACCGGGGTCTCTTGCACCCCGTCGAGCAGCAGCCAGTTGCCCGCTAGCGCCGCCTGCGCCCGCGCGAGCATGCGCTCACCTGCTGCCTCCGCCTCGGCTGGATCGGCCGGCATCAGCTCCACGATCAGCTCGCGTGCCTGGCGTGCGTGCTCCACGTCGAGCGTCGCGTGCAGCTTGAAGTAAGCCGCCCCCGCAGAGTCCGCGCTGACGCCGTAGTGCGTCGCCAGCCCATCCATCTTCGTGCACGAGATCGCCGGCTGGCTTGCCTCTACCGTGTAGAGCACCGCCAGGCTCTCCAGCAGATCGCCGCCGTCCGTCCATGCCTGCGCGCACTCCCGCGTCTGCGCCAGCGGCTCGCGTGCTCCTGGCGCCTCGCCACCAACCGCGCGCGCGAAGTCCTCCCACAGCTCGACGTGCGCCTGCTCCTCCGTGGCGTGGCGCTCCAGCTCCGCCCGGTGCTCCGCCTCCGCTTGGCCGGCAGCTTGGCTCGACGCCTCCGCCAGCGCCACCACCGCGTGGCGGTACTCGCCTGCATATAGAGCTAGCTCTTGCGCCTCCAGCTCGCCCGCGCTCCAGCGCTGGTAGAACGGGTGGTCGAGCACGTTCGTGCGCCTGCGCGCCTCGTCGAGCAGAGCGAAGATATCCATCGTGGTCCCCTTTGATCGGCGGTCGTCGTGCGCGCATGGTACGCGCGGCAGCGGTCGCCCGCGACGCGCTACGCTGCCAGCGAGCCATGGCGGACACCGGCAAGATCGCCAAGAACCTCGAGCGCTTCGCCCAGGCGGTCGCCGCGCACGACCGCGAGAACCCCACTCACAGCGCGCACGGCATCGGCCTGGCGCACTTCGACATGGAGCGCCTTGGGTTCGAAGAGGGCGAGGAGATCCTGCCCGGCATCACGATCCACGCCGACAGCGGCGTCACCGGCAACTTCCGCGTTCTCTGCGACGGCCAGCACGACGAGGGCCGCGAGGAGTCCGAGCAGGAGGTCGTCGAGGCCATCGCCACCCAGGCCGTGCCCGCCGCCGTGCCCGCGACTCCGCGCTTCCGACCGTTCGGTGAGTAGGTAGCGCCGCTGCGGCCTCCCACGTCGCCGGGGCTCGAGCTCGCTCGGAACGCCGATCCCTCTCGCGATCCGCATCGGCCGCTCGTCGGACGGCGAAGCCGCCGGCGCCTCAGCGCGCGGGCATCGGCGCCGGAACGCCCGCGCGCTCGACGATCCTCGCCACCAGGCGCTCGATCGTCGGGCACTCCAGTCTGTGGCGCGCCGCCGCGCGCAGCACGGCCCCCGGGATCGCGTCCAGCTCCGGGGCACGCCCAGCCGCGATGTCGCGCTGCATCGAGCTCCCGAGCGTCGCGTGCGCGCCGTTCAGTTCGCCCAGCGGGTCGCTCGCGTCGATGCTTGCCCCCTCGGCGCTCGCAACCGCGCAGCCCTCCTGGATCGCTCCGATCAGCTCCGCGCGCAGCTCCGGCGTCGAGCGGATCTCCCCGAGCAGCTTGTCGAATGCGCTCGTCGTGCACGCCAACGCGTTCAAGCGCACCAGCTTGGACCACATCACCTGCGGCTCGGACTCCCGCACCCGCGCCGGGATCCCCGCCGCCTCCAGCTGTGCCGCCAGCGCTTCCATGCCGGGGCGCGCAGCCGCGAAGCGCGAGGCCATGTCGACACGCAGGAACGGGCTCGTGTGCACCACCACGCCCGGCCGCGGGCGGTCTGCCTCCACGCGGATCGAACCCGCCACCACGGCCTGCTCGCCGAAGCGCTCGCGCAACGGCCCCAGGTGATCGAGGCCGTTGAGCAGCGGGAGCACCAGCGCTGCCGGCGCCGCGATGCGCTCCAGCGCCTCCGCGAGTCCCGTCGCCTTCGTCGCCACCACCAGCACATCCACCGGCTCCCTCAGCTCCGCGAGCGCTCGCGGGTGCCCCACGAAATTCCCCAGGCGCACCGAGCTCACTTGCAGGCCGCGCTCCGCGATCAGCTGCGCCGTGGACTCGCGCGCCACCACCGTCACGGGATCGCCCGCCCGGTCGAGCGCCCCGGCCACCAGGCCGCCCACGCCTCCCGGTCCCAGCACCGCGACCGTCATCGCAGCGGCTCCGCCGGCCGCCGATCGACCGGCAGCGGGTCCACGAGCACCCCCGGGTTCATGATCCCCTGCGGATCGACCGCGGCTTTTGCCGCGCGCAGCGCCTGCGCGAACGGCTCCGGGCGCTGGCGGTCATACCACGGCCGGTGATCGCGTCCCACCGCGTGGTGGTGGGTGATCGTGCCACCTTCACGGATGATCGTCGCGGAGACCGCCTGCTTGACCGCCGCCCACTGCTCCAGCTCCCCGCCGCGGCGTCCGCGCGCGATCACGGTGAAGTACGGAGCGGGTCCGTCGGGGTAGACGTGCGTGAAGCGGCACATCACTCGCCCACCCGTGGCGCCCACCTCACGCAGAGCCTGCTCGGCGGCCTCCGTCACGCGCTCGTGAAACATTGGGTAGCGCTCCCAGGTGATCGCCGTCTCGAACGTCTCGCTGATGACTCCCATCGCCACGAAGACGTCGCGCAGGTACGGGACCCGCAGGAACGCCTCCCGCCACGAGCCAACCGCGTCCCCTCCAGCGCCATCGCGCTCGCCGACTTCCCCGCCATGCTCGCGGCACAGCTCCAGCGCCCGTCCCAGGGGCCCGTCTACGGGATGATCGCTGGACTCGAAGCCGAGCACCAGCAGCGCACAAGAGCCGTCGCCGGCCCCTGTCAGCTGCGCCTCCCGCGGGTCGATCAGGCGGCAGTTGGCGGGGTTCAGCCCCGACTGCGCGAGCGCACGCACGCACTCCGCGCCCTGCGCGAAGCTCGGGAAGCGCACCCCCACCGACCGCCGCTCGGTGGGACGGGGCTGCACGCGCATCCACGCCTCGACGATCACCCCCAGCGTCCCCTCGGAGCCCGCCAGCATCCGGTCGGGGCTCACTCCCGCGCCCGAGCCCGGAAGCCTGCGCGACTCCCACGCGCCCGTCGGCGTGAGCGCCCGCACCGACTCGACGAAGTCCTCGATGTGAGTCCAGACCGTCGCGAAGTGCCCCGCCGCACGCGTCGCGATCCAGCCCCCGAGTGTCGCGAGCTCGAAGGACTGCGGGAAGTGGCGCAGCGTCAGCCCCTGCTCGCCGAGCTGTTGCTCCAGCCGGGGACCGGTAGCCCCAGCCTGGATGCGCGCCGCGCGCGAGACCGGATCGACCTCCAGCACCCGATCCAAAGCGCCCAGGTCGATGCTGACCGCGCCGTTATAGGAGGAGTCCACCGCGGGCTGCACCCCGCCGACCACGCTCGTCCCGCCGCCGTACGGGATCGCAGCCACGCGTTCGGCCGCGCACCACTCCAGCAGACCCTCGATCTCGCGCTCGTCGCGGGGACGGGCCACGAAGTCCGGCGGGTCCTCAAAGCGCCCGCGAAAGCCGCGCACCACGTCCATGTAGGACTTCCCCAGCGCGTGCGCGGCGCGCGCATGAGCATCGCTCGCGCAGATCTCCGCGAGTGACACGGGCGGGAGGACCCGCGGCGGGACCAGCCTCACCGCCTCCAGCGCGACGGGATCCTCGACCTCCACCTCGCCGAGCCCCAGGTGCCCCGCCAGCCATCCGGCGGTGGCGCGCACCTCCGCCGGCGAGGCCTGCTCGTCCTCGTAGCCCCAGCCCCAATGCTTGCGTCGACGCGCCTCCACGAGCGCCGAGTCTAGTGTGCTGACCATCCCCAACACCGGCGTTACGCCGCACCGCGAGCAGCCCACTAGCCTTCCCCGTACGAGATGGCCGCCGAACCCGAGCCCACCGTCGAGCAGCACCCGCCAACCGCCGAGCAGTCCGCCGAGCAGGCGGAGGTCCTCGCCCGCGGGCCGTGGCCGCTGGAGTGGGTCCTCGCCCGCTGGAGCAAGCAGCGCTTCGAGCCCGCGCCGGCCCATTCCCGAGCAGCCGACGCTGCGATCGCCGCCTTGCAGGAGCGCGGCTCCCCCAGCCACGACGGGGTCGCCGGACGTATGGTCGGTTACCGCGCCGACAGCGAGCGCATCGAGCTCGAGCTCCAGCCCCTGCGCTGGGCGCTGCGACTGGTAGCCGGCGACGCCTCCGACAGCGTCGCCGCGCTGTGCGTCACGCGCGCCGCCGACGGGCGCTGGCTCGCAGGCCGGCGCGCACCATGGCTGGCCTCGTGGGCCGGCCGCTGGGCGCTCGGCGCCGGGGGCGCCGTCGACCTCGATGAGAACCCCGCCAACACCCTTGTGCGCGAGCTCCAGGAGGAGTGGTCGGTCGCGCCCGAGCGCGTACAGGGGGAGGCGCTCGTGCGACTGCCCCAACGGCTCGTGATGTTCGTCGGACAGGCGTGGCTGCCCGACGGCGCCGAGGTCGTGCCCGATCACGAGCACGACGCCTTCGCCTGGTGGCCCGCCGCGATCGACGCGTGGCCAGCGGAGGCCGGCGACGGTCTGCGCCGCATGGCGCGCTGGCTATCGGAGTGAACACGTGCGAGACGCGCGCGCAGCGATCCCGAGCCACGATCCGGCCGCGAGCGCCAGCACGAGCGCAGGCAGCACGAGCGTAAGCTCACACGCGCGCATCGCGCCCCCTCGCGCGCCGCGCGTCTTCACCAATCTGAAGTGGGTCTCTTTCACTCACTCCTGCGTCTACGCCGCGCTGCTCGTATGCGCCTTCGCGATCGGCAAGCCCCAGCCCGCGACGTTCGTGCTCGGACTCACACATGGGCTGCTTTGGATCGCCATGTCTCTCACGTGCATCGTCTGCGTGCGCCTGCGCATCGTTCCCCTGCGGCTAGCCGCCGCCGTCGCGGTGCTCGGCGGGATTGGCCCGTTTTTCGGCAGCTATGAGTTCCTCCACGAGCAGCGCCGGCGCGGCGCGGTCGCAGCTGCCGCGGGCGCCGCGGGCGAGCGGGCGCTCGGATCGCAGACACAGCCGGCCCCGGAGGACATCCGCGTCGAGCGGCCGCTGCACAATGGCTAGAAGCCGTGTGAAGGCCAAGTGAAACCTCGCGCCGTGCGACTTGCCGCCCACCTGCCGCGCTAGAGTGAGTCCAGATGGCGGCAAGCACGGCGACCGGGCAGACAATCGACGTCGTCACCCCCGCCGCGGGCGAGTCGGTCACCGAGGGCACGATCCTCGAATGGCACGTCAAGGCGGGCGACTTCATCAAGCGCGACGACACGATCGTCGAGATCTCGACCGACAAGGTCGATGTCGAGCTGCCGGCGCCCGCGAGTGGCATCGTGAGCGAGCTACTCGTCGGGGAGGGCGACACAGTCACTGTCGGACAGGTGATCGCCAGGATCGCCGTACAGGCCGACGGCGCGACCGGGGGCCCCCCCACAGCTGACGGCGCGGGCAGCGCCGGCACGGACCCCGCAGCGACTGCGACCGGCGGCGCGGCGGGCGTCGTTCCCGACGGCGCCAGTGTCTCCCCGGTAGCGGCGCGCGTGGCAGCCGCGGAGGGCGTGGACCTCGCGCGCGTCTCCGGAAGCGGCCCGGCCGGACGGATCGTCAAGGCCGACGTGCTCGGCGCCGCCGCAGGCAACGGCGCGACGGCCTCCGCGGGCGCATCCGCCGAGAACGGATCACCGGCCGGCGCCGAGCTGATGAAGGGCAGCGCGGCAGCGCTCGCCCGCTACATGGACCAGTCCCGCTCGATCCCCACGGCGACGAGCTTCCGCACGCTCACGGTGACCGCACTCGACGCCCGCCGGCGCGAGCTGAAGTCCGGCGAGCGAAAGGTCTCCTTCACGCACCTGATCGCCTACGCGATCGCGCGCGCGGCGGCGGACATGCCGGTGATGGCCGAGCACTTCGCCGAGATCGACGGCCGCCCGCACCGCGTGCGCGACGGGCAGGTGAACCTCGGTCTCGCGGTGGACGTCGAGAAGAAGGACGGCACCCGCACCCTGATGGTGCCCGTCATCCGCGACGCGGCCCGCCTGCCGTTCGACCGCTTCCTCGCCGCCTACGACGCGCTGGTGGAGAAGGCGCGCACGAACACGCTCACCGCCGACGACCTCGCCGGGGCCAACATCACGCTCACCAACCCCGGGGGCCTGGGCACGATCGCCTCTGTCCCGCGGTTGATGAACGGCCAGGGGACGATCGTCGCGACCGGCTCGATCGGCTACCCCGTGGGCCTCGGCAACATCGGCGCGATGATCGGCGCCGAGAAGGTCATGACGATGACCTCGACTTATGACCACCGCGTCATCCAGGGAGCGGAGTCGGGTCGCTTCCTGGGACGGATCGAGGAATACCTGCAAGGCGAGCGAGGCTTCTACGACGGGGTGTTCGCCTCGCTGAGCGTCGCGCTGGGTCCCGCTCCCGCGCCACCGGCCCCGGCGGCCGCGGCGGCAGCCGCCGCCAGCAGCGCCGGCGAGGCCCCCAAGCAACGCGGCGCCCCGGACGAGGAGCTGCTGCAGGCCGTACAAGCGGCTACGGCCCTACTCAAGGCCTTCCGCACCCACGGCCACCTGGCCGCCCGCCTGGATCCGCTCGGCGTCGATCCCGAGGGTGATCCCGCGCTGGACCCGGAGCCGCTGGGACTCTCACCCGAGCTGATGGCCCAGATCCCGGCCAAGATCCTGCGCATGTACGTGCCGGGTGCGACCCTGGCCGACGCCCTGCCGCACCTGCGCGAGACCTACTGCGGGACGATCGCGTATGAGATCGAGCACATCTCCTCGCACCGCCAGCGGGTGTGGCTGCGCGAGAAGATCGAGTCCGGCGCGTTCCGCCTGCCGCTGACTAGCGACGAGCAGCAGACGCTGCTCAAGCGCCTGATCGAGGTCGATGCGCTGGAGCGCTTCATGCATAAGGCCTATCTCGGACAGCACCAGTTCTCGATCGAGGGTCTCGACGTGACGGTGCCGATGCTCGACGAGCTGATCCAGCTTGCCGCCGCCCACGGCGGCAAGGAGGTAGTGATCGGGATGGCCCACCGCGGGCGGCTGAACGTCCTCGCGCACAACCTGGGCCGCCCCTACGACACGATCTTCGCCGAGTTCGAGGGCGCCTCGACGTTGGAGGCCGTCACCACGATCCCCCAGGGTGGCACGGGGGACGTCAAGTACCACCACGGCACGCACGGCTCCTACCAGCTCCCGGACGGGGAGACGATCCAGGTCAACCTGGAGTCCAACCCAAGCCACCTGGAGTACGTCTCGGCGGTCGTCGAGGGTGCCACCCGTGCCGCACAGACCACACGCCAGGGCCCGCACGCCCACCAGGACACCGACGCCGCGGTGCCGATCGCGATCCACGGCGACGCCGCCTTCCCGGCCCAGGGGGTCGTCGCCGAGACGCTGAACCTGCAGGCGCTGGACGGCTACAAGGTGGGCGGCACGGTGCACCTCATCACCAACAACCAGGTCGGCTTCACCACCGATCCTGACGACGCCCGCTCCACGCGTTGGGCCTCGGACCTCGCGAAGGGCTTCGACGTCCCGATCATCCACGTCAACGCCGACGACGTGCCGGCCTGCATGAGCGCCGTGCGCCTCGCCTTCGCGTTCCGCAAGGAATTCGGCCACGACGTGCTGATCGACCTGATCGGCTACCGCCGCTTCGGGCACAACGAGTCCGACGAGCCGGCCTATACGCAGCCGGAGATGTACGCCAAGATCAAGGGCCACAAGCGCGTCTCGGAGCTGTGGGCGCAGCGCCTGATCGCCGACGGGGTGATCTCCAAGGAGCAGGTCGACCAGCTCGCCCAGGGCGTGTGGGACAACCTCACGACCCTGCACCAACGGCTGAAGAGCAGGATCGCGGCCGCCGCCGAGCAGGGCTCGATGGACGGCAGCACCGGCGAATACCAGCTCGACCGCTCGCCCAGCCCCGAAGTGCAGACCGCCGTTCCCGCCGAGCGCCTGCGCGAGCTCGGCCGGGAGCTGCTGCGCGTGCCCGAGGGCTTCACCGTGCACCCCAAGCTCGTCAAACAGCTCGAGCGCCGGCGCGCCGCCCTGGAGGAGCAGCACGACGGCACGGAGGAGCCCGCCCGCCTGGACTGGGCGCACGGAGAGGCGCTGGCGTTTGCCTCGCTGCTGACCGAGGGCACCCCGATCCGCCTCACCGGCCAGGACACCGAGCGCGGCACCTTCAGCCAGCGGCACATGGTCCTGCACGACGCCAAGACCGGGCAGACCGTCTGCCCGATCCAGAGCCTGCCCGAGGCGCTCGCGCCCTTCGAGCTGCACAACAGCCCACTCTCGGAGCTAGCGTGCATGGGTTTCGAGTACGGCTACAGCCAGGAGGCCCCGGAGACGCTCGTGCTGTGGGAGGCCCAGTTCGGCGACTTCGTCAACTCGGCGCAGGTGATCGTCGACCAGTTCATCGTCTCCGGCCTGGCCAAGTGGGGGCAGACCTCGCGCCTGACGCTACTGCTGCCCCACGGCTACGAGGGCTCCGGCCCGGAGCACTCCTCCGCGCGTCTGGAGCGCTTCCTGGCGCTGGCCGCCGAGGGCAACATTCGCGTGGCCAACCTCACGACGCCCGCCCAATACTTCCACCTGCTGCGCCGCCAGGCGCTGATCGCCAAGCAGCGCCCGCTCGTGATCATGACGCCGAAGTCGCTCCTGCGCCTCCCGCAGGCGAGCAGCGAGATCGCCGATCTGGCGGAGGACAGCCGCTTCCAGCCGGTGCTCGGAGAGCCGGGAGTGCAGGATGAGAAGGTCACCCGCCTGGTGCTGTGCACCGGCAAGATCTACTACGACCTCGTCGGCCATCCCGACCGCCGGGACAACGAGGGCGTGGCGGTCGGACGGGTGGAGCTGCTCTATCCATTCCCCGAGCTTCCGATCCGGGAGCTGATCGCCCGCTACCCCAATCTGAGCGAGGTCGTGTGGGCACAGGAAGAGCCCCGCAACATGGGCGCCCGCGCCCACATGTTCCCCCGACTGATGCAGATCATGCCCGACCAGATCCACTTCGGCTACATCGGACGGCCCGAGCGCGCCAGCCCCGGCGAGGGCTATCCGGCGGCGCACATCGCCGAACAGAGCCGCATCGTGCGCACCGCCCTGGACCTCAGCCTCAACACCTCGCAGTACCCGCGTAAGACCCCCGGGGAGCGCTGAGCAGTGCTGTGGCGGCGTTTTATGAACATGCTGCGCCAGCGCCGCCGGATGCGGCGCGCGCGGCGGCGCTAGCTGGACAGCGCCTCCCGGATTTTTTGCGCGCGATGGACCTCGACAGCCCGTCCGCGCAGCGCATCCTTGCGCGCGTGCGCGCGATCCCGCCCGGATTCGTGCGCACCTACGGCGACTGCTCGCCGGGCGCGCCGCGAATCGCGGGCGCCGTGCTCGCCGCCTGTCGCGATGGGACGGTGCCGTGGCAGCGAGTCGTGCGCGCGGATGGCTCGCTCGCGAAGGGCGCCCGCCAGCGCGCGCTGCTCGACGCTGAGGGCGTGCCGTTCCGCGGCGAGCGTGTCGATCTACGCGTCGCGCGGCTGCACGACGGCTGATAGCCTCGCGCGGCGATGAAGATCGCAAACCTTTACGAGAGCCCGTCGCGCGAGCTCGCCATCGGCCACATCCAAGGCACGTGGCGCGATCTGGGGCGGGAGACCGGTACGCGAACGGTGGGCCTGCGCCGTATCGAGGTCGCCGAGGGGCATTTCTCGACCCCCGCGCACGACCACGGCGCCGATGAGGAGATCTTCTTCGTACTCGACGGCGAGGGACTGCTGTGGCAGGACGGCAAGACCTGCGCGGTAGCTACCGGCGACTGCATCGCGCACCGGCCCAAGCGCGGCGCGCACACGCTGCGCGGCGGCGCCGGAGGGCTCGACGTGCTCGTCTTCGGCCAGCGTCGCGATACCGCGCTCACGGCGCTGCCGCGCGCGGGCCTGGCCTGGTCATTCCCCCGCTGGGTCGAGCTCGGCGCGGGCGATCCGCCATTTGCTCGCGAGGCCGCCGCCGGTGCGCCTGAGTGCCCGGAGCCGACGGCTGAGCGTCCTGCCAACGTGGTGGCGCTGGAGGACGTCCCCGCGATTCTCGGTGGCCGCGCGCGACGCGTCGGCCACGCAGCCGGCGCGCGGGCGAGCGGCCTCAACCACGTCGTCCTGGCACCCGGCGGACAGGGCGCCCCGGCCCACTGCCACTCCCAGGAGGAGGAGGTCTTCGTGGTGCTCGACGGCGGCGGCCTGCTGGAGCTGTGGGGTCGTGGCGCGGAGCGCCCGGAGGAGCATCCGCTGCGTCCCGGCGACGTGGTCTCGCGTCCACCTGGCACCGGCGTCGCGCACGCGTTCGGACCCGGCGAGCAGGGGCTCACCTACCTCGCTTACGGCACCCGCGAGTCCAGCGATATGTGCTTCTACCCGCAGTCCGGGCGGGTCTCGCTGCGCGGTCTCGGGATCGCCCTGCGCTCCCCCGAGATCGACCACCTGCCGGACCTCTGAGCAGCTCAGCCGGCTACCTGCCCCGCCACACGGCCTCGCGCTTCTCCTTGAACGCGCTGGCGCCCTCCTTGGCGTCTTCAGATGCGAACACCGGACCGGAGATCGCGCCCTGTCGCTCCCACATCTCGGCGCTCGACCAGTCGAACTGCTCCTGCAGGATCTGCTTAGAGGCGATCAACGCGAGCGGGCCGTTGCTGGCGACCGTCGCCGCGAGCTCGAGCGCCGCATCGACAGCCCCTCCGGGCTCTGTCAGGCGATTGACCACCCCAAGCTCCTGGAAGCGCTCCGCCGGCAGCAGCTCACCGGTGAGGGCCAACTCCATCACCACGTGGTAGGGCATCCGACGGGGTAGACGCAGCAGCGCGCCACCGGCCGCCACGAGCGAGCGCTTGGCCTCGGGGATACCAAGCCTCGCGCCCTTTGCGGCCACGATCAGGTCACAGGCGAGCGCGATCTCCATGCCGCCCGCCACCGCGAAGCCCTCGATTGCCGCGATCAGTGGCTTGCGCGAGGCGCGTTGGGCGATGCCCGCAAAGCCGCGATCCCCGAACCAAGGCGATTCTCCCCTCACGAACGCGCCGAGGTCCATGCCGGCGCAGAAGTAACCGCCGGCGCCGGTGAGGATCCCGACCGCAAGGCCGTCGTCCGCATCGAGCTCGTCCAGCGCACCGGCGACACCCGCCGCGAGTGCACCGTTGACGGCATTGCGGACCTGCGGGCGGTTGAGCGTGATCAGCAGCACGTTCCCGCGGCGCTCGCTCAGCACCACGTCGGGCTCGGCCGGTGGGGCGGCGGTGCTCGCGTCGGGAGCGGCGGATGCGTCGGTGGTAGTGGCGTTATCGGTCATGTGGGCATCTTAAGGGCCCATCGCTCCGGGCCCGTCACCGTGCGCGTCCTATGCCGCAAACAGCGTGAGCTCGGGCTCGCGTTCGCCGCGCAGCACCTCCACGTCGACCTCGACGCAGTCGATGCCTCGTGACTCTGCCAGCACGCGCGCCTGCGGCTTGATCCGCTGCGCCGCCAGCACGCCGCGGCAGGAGCCGAGCGCGGGATCCAGGCGAATGCGCTCCAGGTAGCGCGTGAGCTGCTCCACGGCGTCGATCGTGGCGATGCGCTTGATCTCCACAGCCACCCATTCGTCCTCGCCGTCGCGACACATCAGGTCGACGGGGCCGATGTCCGTCGGCCACTCCCTTCGCACCAGCCGGAAGCCCTCTCCGCACCAGCCCGGCGTGTCCGCGAGCAGCTCCTGCAGTTCGCGCTCCAACCCCTCCTTCTCGAGCGAGACCAGCGTGTCCAGCTCGTGCTCGATGTCGGCGATCACCTCGCGTACCGCGATCTCCACGCGATCCTCCTGGCGCTGCTTGCGCACCACCAGGCCGATCAGCGCCCCGTCGTCGTCGTGCTCCTGCTCGAGCACCGTCGGCGGCGTCATCCAGTTCAGCGGCTTCACGTTCGGCCCGCCGCCGTCGGCCCACACCATGAAGGTGCCGTCGGACTTGAGCATCAACAGCCGCACGGCCTCGGGCAGCACCGTCGTCAGACGACCGATGTAGGAGACCTCGCAGCGAGCCACGATCAGGCGCATCCCGGGACCGTATCCGCCGCGCCGGATCACACCATCGGCGGTAACCGGCAGGCAGCGCGCTCAGGCGAGGGGGTCCTGCGCGTCGGCGAGCGCCGCATGTACCTCGTCGCCGGCTCCGGATGGAGGCTGCGGTAGCTGGGCCTGACCCGCGGCGGGCTGGACGACCGCGCTACCGACCGGCTCCTCCGCGGCGCCCTCGCCGTTCAGCGACTCGCGAAATTCGCGCATCCCCTTGCCGGCCGCCCGCGCGAGCTCGGGGAGACGCTTGGGACCTAGCACCACCAGTGCGACGGCTCCCAGGAACAGCAGGTGTATGGGGTTCTCGATGCCCATGCCGACTTCCTTCTCTTCTGCGAGCGAATTGGATCACTCTCCAGGCTAGCGCGTCCCACCCGGTCCGCTCGCCGGTGCACTCGCGCGGCACCGTATCGCTGTGCGGTTGCCGGCCGAACCGCGCCATACCCTGCACATGTGGCACAGGAAGCCCCCACCCGCCAGCCCGGACGTCCTTACCCGCCGGCTCCTGCCGCCGAGTCCTTCTGGCCGGCGCAGCTCACGGTGCTCGCCGCGATCGCGCTGCAGCTGCTGCTGCCCGCACGGCTCGCCGCGGGACCGCGCTGGCTGCTGCCCGCGCTCGAGGGGGTCCTGCTCATCGGCCTGTCACTTGCCACCCCCCGCCAGCTCGAGCACGAGCACACGGTGCGCCGCCGCGTCGCGCTCTCGATCACCGCGATCGTGAGCGTCGCCAACATCTACTCGCTGGCAGCGCTGACCCACTTCCTCCTGCACAACAACGTCTCCAACGGCCGTGAGCTGATCACCTCCGGGGTGCTCATCTGGCTCACGAACTTCCTGATCTTCGCGCTCTGGTACTGGGAGATCGACCGCGGCGGGCCGGGACGCAGAGCCGCCGGCATCGATGGCGCGCCGGACTTTCTCTTCCCGCAGATGTCCGACGACCGCATCGAGCCGCGCGACTGGCGTCCGCGCTTTATGGACTACCTCTACGTCTCGCTCACCAACGCGACCGCCTTCTCCCCGACCGACACGATGCCGCTGACCGGCACCGCCAAGGGCGTCATGGGCATTCAGGCGCTGGTCTCGCTCGTCACGATCGGCCTGATTGTCTCGCGCGCGGTGAACATCCTCGGGTGAGCCTTATGCGGCCGGCAGCACCCGCGGATCGAGCGCCAGCGCACGCTCCAGCAGCTCGCGCACCTCGGGGTCCTCTTCGAGCTCTAGCGCCTGCTCGCAGGCCGCGATGCACTCGCTGACGCGGTCGCTGCGCGCCAGTGCGTGCGCGTAGCGCGACCACGCCTGGCTCGATTCGGGGTCGAGCTGGGTCGCCTCCTCGCACGCCGAGCGCTCGCCGCCGGGGTCGCCGGCGAGCTGGCGCGCAAGCGCGAGGTCGAGCAGGCCCTCCACCGAGGGAGCCGTCCGTCGCGCCAGCTCCAGCGCTCGCAGCGCACCCTCGCGGTCGCCCAGCCGCAGGCGCAGGCGCCCCAGACGCTCCCAGGCCCCTGCGTCGCTGGGGTCGCGCTCGGTCACACGCCGGGCGGCTTCCTCAGCGAGGTCCACGGCGCCGATGTCCTCGTAGATGCGCGCCGCGAAGCGGTGCGGCGCCGGGCGCACGCCGTCGACCCGCGCCCAGTCGCGCACCGAGCGCGCGGCGGCCTCGAGGTTGCCGGCCTGCCAGAAGGCCAGCGTCATCAGCCGCAGCACGGCCACGTTGCGCGGTTCGGCATCGCGCGCGTACACCAGCCGTTGCGCCGCCAGCACGTACTCGCCTTCGGCCATCGCGCGCTGCGCGGCCACCATGAAGCGCTCCACCCGCTCCTCGGAGGGATCGGGCTTGGAGAAGTCCACGAAACGCATACTGCCCGCCGGCACGGTGCGGATGCCGTGACTGAACTTCACCCGGGCCCACTGCTGGACGTCCTCGCCCTCGAGGCTGTCGCCGGTGAAGTAGATCCCCGCGACCGTGCCCACGCCCCACTCGGGGTAGGACAGGCAGCGCGCGTAGCGGTGTACGACCGAGTGGTCGGGCACCCGCGCCCCGAACGGGTCGTGCTCGGCCCGGTCTTTGGCCGCGGCGCGGGCGCGCTGCTCCTCCTCGTAGGCCCTGCGCCCGGCCTCCTCGCGCGCGCGACGCGCCGCCGCGGCACTGACCTTCACGGCGTTGCGCGAGACGCTGCCGCCGCGCATGCCCTCCGCCAGGCGCTCGAGCTGGTCGGCGGCCTCGTTGATCGCCTTCAGGTGGCGCTCGTGCTCGAACTGCTGGCCTTGGGGCGCCAGATCGGGGTGCCAGCGCTTGGCCATCCGCCGGCGCGCGAGCTGCACCGCCCGCTTGTCGAACGGGGGCTCCAGCTCCAGCAGCAGCATCTGCTGCTCTACGTCCAGCACGGTGGTGGGCATGACCCGCAAACGGTAGCGCCTCGTATCGCCTCTATCCTGCCTGGCGATGTCCTCGCAGTACATCTTCTCGATGCACCGCCTCTCCAAGGTGCACCCCCCGGACAAGACCGTCCTCTCGGAGCTGACGCTCGCCTTCTACCCGGGCGCCAAGATCGGCGTGCTCGGCTACAACGGCTCCGGCAAGTCGACGCTGCTGAGAATCATGGCCGGGGTCGATCAGGAGTACCGCGGCGAGGCGGCGCTCGCCCCCGGCGCCACCGTCGGGATGCTCGAGCAGGAGCCCCACCTGGATGCGAGCAAGGACGTGCTCGGCAACGTCCAGGACGGCGTCGCGGAGACCAAGGCGTTGCTCGACCGCTTCAACGCGCTGGCCGCCGACTACACCGAGGAGAACGCCGCCGAGTTCGCCGACGTCCAGGCCAAGATCGAAGCCGCCGACGCCTGGAGCCTGGACACGCAGCTGGAATATGCGATGGACGCCCTGCGCCTGCCGCCTCCCGACGCCGATGTCAGCACGCTCTCCGGCGGCGAGCGCCGCCGCGTCGCGCTCTGCCGGCTGCTGCTGCGCGCGCCGAACCTGCTGCTGCTCGACGAGCCCACCAACCACCTCGACGCGGAGTCCGTCGCCTGGTTGGAGCAGCACCTCGCGGAGTACAAGGGCACGATCGTCGCGGTCACCCACGACCGCTACTTCCTCGACAACGTCGCCGGCTGGATCCTCGAGCTCGACCGCGGCAAGGGGATCCCCTACGAAGGCAACTACTCGAGCTGGCTAGAGCAGAAGCAGACCCGGATGGCTCAGGAAGAGCGCGCCGAGAAGGGCCGCCAGCGCACGATCTCCGCCGAGCTGGACTGGGTCCGCACCAACCCTAAGGGCCGGCGCACCAAGTCCAAGGCACGCCTCGCGCGCTACGAGCAGCTGGTCGCCGAGGAGCGCAACGTCAAACTCGAGGACGTCCAGATCCACATCCCGCCGGGCCCGCGCCTCGGCGCGGAGGTCCTCACCGCGAGCGATCTGCGCAAGGGCTTCGGCGAGCGGCTGCTGATCGACGGCCTCTCCTTCGACCTGCCGCGTGCCGGGATCGTCGGCATCATCGGCGCCAACGGCGCCGGCAAGACGACGCTCTTCAAGATGATCACCGGCGAGGAGGCCCCCGACGGCGGCACACTCAAAGTCGGGGAGAGCGTGCAGTTGGCCTACGTCGACCAGTCCCGCGACGCGCTGGACCCCGCGAAGACCGTCTGGGAGGAGATCTCCGACGGCCTGGACCACCTGAAGGTCGGCGAGCGCGTGGTCAACTCGCGCCAGTACGTGGCGGGCTTCAACTTCAAGGGCTCCGACCAGCAGGCCCGCATCGGCAAGCTCTCCGGCGGCGAGCGCAACCGCGTGCACCTCGCGAAGCTGCTGCGCTCGGGCGGCAACGTGCTGCTGCTGGACGAGCCCACGAACGACCTCGACGTCGACACGCTGCGCGCGCTGGAGGATGCCGTGCTCGGCTTCCCCGGCTGCGCCCTGATCATCTCCCACGACCGCTGGTTTCTGGATCGCGTCGCCACACACGTGCTCGCCTTCGAGGGCGACTCCGAGGTGGTGTGGTTCGAGGGCAACTTCGAGGCGTATGAGGAGCACCGCCGCGAGCGGCTCGGGGCCGCGGCGGACCGGCCGCACCGGCTCACGTACAAGCGGCTCGTGCGGGGCTGAGGGTCCCCCGTCGCAGCGCGCCATAGTCGCCGAGTCGACACACGCAGCCGATAGTGCTGTATACTGCGCGGTATATGGCTGCAACTAGGACGCAGGTATATCTCACCCAGGAGCAGCGCGACCGCATCGAGGAACTGCGCTCGCGCGACGGGCGCACGCTGGCCGAGGTCATCAGGACGGCGCTCGACGAGTACCTGGATACTCACGGCCGCCAGGCCGAGGAAAGAGATCTCGCCGAGCGCCAGCGCGTGCTCGACGAAACGTTCGGGGCCTTCCCAGACTTCGAAGTGCCGCCGCGGGACGAGTGGAATCGCTTCGACAGAGACTGGAACCGGATTGAGCCTGACTCTGCTGGACACTGACGTCCTGATCGACCACCTGCGCGGGCATCGGCAGCTGCGCCTGTCAGACCCCAAGCTTCAGATCTCCGTCGTCACCCGCTGCGAGCTGTTCGCGGGTCGCAACGCCGACGAGCCCACATTGCGTCGGACCTTGAACGTGCTCAAGGAGGTCTCCGTCACTCGGACGATTGCCGAGACAGCGGGAAGCATCCGCCGCACAACCGGCATCCCGGTACCCGATGCCCTCATCGCCGCCACCGCGCTCGAGCACGAGATGGCGCTGATGACTCGCAACCGGCGCCACTTCGAGCGGGTCACCGGCCTCACCTTGCGCAGTCCGCAAGGCCCCGCCGAGCCATCGTCCGACGTCGAGCAGCCCGCGAGCTGATCGATGAGCACGGAGTTCGACCGCGACACCGCGGTGCGCCGCCGACCCCCGGGGAGCACCGACCACTTCGCAACCGACGGCACCCGACCCGACCAGGCGGTCGCGACCGCCGCCGCCATTACGGCCCTCTTCGACGCCGACGTCTCTCCCAACTGGCGCGCCGGGCGCGGCCCGCACGGCGGCTACCTCGCGGCGATGCTGCTGCGCGCCCTGACGGAGACGGTCGCCGACGCGGGGCGCGCACCGCGCTCGCTGACGATCCACTACGCCCGCGCGCCCGAGCCCGGTCCGGTCGAGATCCGCACTGCGATCGAGCGGGCCGGGCGCTCGTTGAGCACGCTCTCGGCGCGCATGGAGCAGGACGGCAAGCTGATGGCGCTGGCGCTCGCCGCCTTCTCGGTCCCCTGGCACGCCCCCGAGATCTCGGACCTGCCGCTGCCCGACGTCGAGCCGGCCGAGCCGCGCACCGAACCCCCGCGTCCGCCCCACCCGCAGGCGCCGCCGTTTGCGCGGCACATGGAATTCCAGCCGCGGATGGGCACGCCGCCGTTCACCGGCACGGATGCCCCGATGGAGATCGGCGGCTGGCTCGCGCTGCCCGAGCCGCGTCCGCTCGATGCGCTGGCGCTGGCGTTCTTCAGCGACGCCCTCTTCTCTCCCCCTTTATCCGCTTCACCGAGCCGGCTGTCACGCCGACGATCGACCTCACGATCCACTTCCGCCAGCGCCTGCCCGGCGGGCTCGACACCGATCCGGACCACGGCCTCGCCGAACAGTGCTTCGCGCGCTTTCGCTCGACCGTCGTGCACGAAGGCTTCTTCGAGGAGGACGGCGTGATCTGGGCCGCCGACGGGAGCGTCCTGCTGCATTCCCGCCAGCTCGCGCTCGTGATGGCGCTCGACCCGTCGGGCCACGTCGCTCGCTGAGCGCCACACCTCGCCCGCCGGCCCGCGGTGGCACGCGGCACTCGTCGATCGGGAAGTTCACGAACCGCGTTGCGGGTGTCGGGTAGCATGGCCGGCATGAGCGACTACACCGCGAAGCAAATCGATGAGATGGAGGCCGCCTTCGGCGGCGGTATGAAGAAGGCGCGCGCCGAGCTCGGCGTGGAGTCCTTCGGTATGCAGGTGATAGACCTTCCCCCCAACTACGGTGACTACCCCGAGCACGACCACGAGTCAGACGGCCAGGAGGAGGTCTACTCGGTCATGCGCGGGTCGGGCGAGATCGAGATCGAAGGCGAGCGCCTGGCGCTCAACCCGGAGGTTCTCGTACGCGTCGGACCGGGCGTCAAGCGCAAGATCTACGCCGGCCCGGAGGGCCTGCGCTTTCTGGCGCTCGGCGGAACACCCGGCTCGGCGTATGAGATCAGGGAGTTCAGCGAATTGACGGGCGCCAGCGCCTAACCGGCGGCTAGCGCGCGAACGTAGTCTGCGCGTCCAGCGTGCGCGCCGCCGCGGCGATCAGCCGTGCGCAGGCGTGTACGTCGGACAGCGCCACCAGCTCCACCGGGGAGTGCATGTAGCGCATCGGGATCGAGACGAGCGCGGTGGGCACGCCGCCGCGGCTGAGGTGCACGGCGTCGGCGTCGGTACCGGTGCTGCGCCCGACGGCCTCGACGGTGAACGGGATGCCCTCACGCTCGGCGGTCTCGTGCAGCAGCTCGAACAGCCACGGATGGAGCGTCGAGCCACGGCTCAGCACGGGCCCGGAGCCGAGCTCGTGCTTGCCGGACTGCTTGACCTCGATCCCGGGGGCGTCGGTTGCATGGGTGCCGTCGACGACGATCGCGGCGTCGGGCTCCAGTGCGAAGGCGCTCGTGCGCGAGCCGCCGAAGGTGGTCTCCTCCTGGACCGCCGCGACGGCGACCACCTCCCACTGTGCATCCCCGGCCTGGGCAACCAGCCGCGCCGCCTCGAGCGCCACGAACGAGCCGAGACGATTGTCGAGCGCCCGCGCCGCGATCCGCCCGTTGGGCAGCTCCAAAGGATCGGCGGCGATCACCGCGACATCCCCGATCCGCACCAAATCGGCGGCCTGCTCGCCGTCCTTGGCGCCAATGTCGATGTGCAGGTCGCGCAGCTCCGCGACCTTCTTGCGGTCCTCCTCGCGCAGTAGGTGGATCGGCTTGCGCCCGATGACGCCCGGTAGGGCGCCGCCACGCGTGTCGATACTGACGCGCTGGCCGACGAGCACCTGTGCGTCCCAGCCGCCGACCCCGCCGAACCAGAGGTAGCCCTCGTCGTCGATGTGCGTGACGATCAGCCCGATCTCGTCGATGTGGCCCATCACGACCAGGCGGCGTGGATCCTCGCCATCGCCGGCGGCAACGACGCGTGCCCGCGGCGTGCCGAGCAGGTCGGTGTCGACCTCGGCCCCGAAGGAGGCGGCCGCTGCGCGCCACACGGCTGCGGGCGCGGTCTCGTTGCCCGACGGGCCGTGCGCGCCGAGCAGGTCGCGCAGGAGCGGCGGAAAATCCTCAGCGGCGGCGTCGCTCACGAGGCCAGCAGTCCTCGCAGGACGTACTGCAGGATGCCGCCGTGGCGGAAGTACTCGGCCTCGCGTGGGGTGTCGATGCGCACCAGTGCCTGGAAGGAGACCGGCTCGGAGCCCGCGCGCCGGGCCTCGACCTGCACCTCGCGCGGCGGTCCCCCACCGGCGTTCATGGCGTCGGCGAGGCCGGCGATCGAGAAGACCTCCTCACCGCTCAGGCCCAGCGCCTCGGCGCTCTGCCCGGTGGGGAACTGCAGTGGCAGGACGCCCATTCCGACGAGGTTGGAACGGTGGATGCGCTCGAAGCTCTGTGCGATCACGGCACGCACGCCGAGCAGCTTCGTGCCCTTCGCGGCCCAGTCGCGCGAGGAGCCCGAGCCGTACTCCTTGCCGGCGAGCACCACGAGCGGCACGTCGGCCTGCGCGTAGCGCATCGCGGCGTCGTAGATCGGGAGCACCTCGCCGGCGCCATCCGCGTCGCCGGCTCGGTCCGCCGCGCCTGGCCCCTCGCCGCCCACCGGCCCGGCGCCAGCCGCTGCGGAGGGTGGGGACATATACCTCGTGACGCCGCCTTCGGGCAGCGGCCCGTCCCCGCCGCCGATGAGGTTCTTGATGCGAATGTTGGCGAAGGTGCCGCGCATCATCACTTCGTGGTTGCCGCGCCGGGAGCCGTAGGAGTTGAAGTCGCGCGGGGCGACGCCCTGCTCCTGCAGGTAGCGCCCGGCGGGCCCGTCGCGCTTGATCGACCCGGCCGGGGAGATGTGGTCTGTGGTGACGCTGTCGCCGAGCTTGGCCAGCACGCGCGCGCCCTCAATGTCGCGCACCGGCTGGGGCTCGGCGGGCATCTCCTGGAAGTAGGGCGGCAGACGCACGTAGGTGGAACTCTCATCCCATGCGAAGCGCTCGCCGCTGGGCACTTGCAGCGCGTTCCAGCGCTCGTCCCCGGCGAAGACCTCGCCGTAGCTCTTGCGGAACATGTCCGACTGGACGGCGTGCTCCATCGTCTGGGCGACCTCGTGCTCGTCGGGCCAGATGTCGCGCAGGTAGACCTCCTGGCCCTGGGCGTCGAGGCCGAGGGCGTCGTTGGCGACGTCGAAGTCCATTGTGCCGGCCAGCGCGTAGGCGACGCACAGCGGAGGCGAGGCGAGGTAGTTGAGCTTGACGTCGGGGTTGATGCGCCCCTCGAAGTTGCGGTTGCCGGAGAGCACGGAGGCGACCGCGAGGTCGGCGTCACCGACGGCCTTGGAGACCTCCTCGGGCAGCGGTCCGGAGTTGCCGATGCAGGTGGTGCAGCCGTAGCCGACGAGGTTGAAGCCGAGCTGCTCCAGCGGCGCGGTCAGCCCGGCGCGGTCGAGGTATTCGGTGACGACCTTCGAGCCGGGTGCGAGGGAGGTCTTGACCCACGGCTTGCGTCGCAGCCCGCGCGCGACGGCGTTGCGGGCGAGGATCCCGGCCCCGACCATGACGGTGGGGTTGGAGGTGTTCGTGCAGCTCGTGATCGCGGCGATCACGACGTGCCCGTGGTCGAGCTCGAAGCTCTCGCCGTCGAGGGTCACGGTGCGCTGCGCCGCGCCGTTGGTCGGCGGTGGGGGCGGCGATTTATGACCGGAGCCGCGGTTCGCGAGCCGGGCAGCCGCGTTGATCGCGGGCGGGTCGGAGGCCGGGAAGGACTCGGCGACGGTCTCGTCGAGCGCGTCGGCCTGGGTGCCGCTCGTGGATACGTAGTCGCGCAGCGCCTTGCGAAACGCCTCGCGCGAGTCGCTCAGCGCGATGCGGTCCTGCGGGCGCTTGGGTCCGGCGATGCTCGGCACGACGGTGCCGAGGTCGAGCTCGAGCTTGTCCGAGAACGCGGGCTCGGGCGAGTGCTCGTCGTGCCACAGGCCCTGCTCGCGGGCGTAGGCCTCGACGAGCTCGATCTGCTCGGGGACCCGTCCGGAGAACTTCAGGTAGCGCAAGGTCTCGGCGTCGACGGGGAAGATCGCGCAGGTGGAACCGAACTCGGGGGACATGTTGCCGATCGTCGCGCGGTCGGCGATCGGCAGATTGGCGAGCCCGGCGCCGTGGAACTCGACGAACATCCCGACGACGCCGCGCTGGCGCAGCATCTGGGTGACGGTCAGCACGAGGTCGGTCGCGGTGGCGCCGGCGGGTAGCTCGCCGTGCAGCTCGAAGCCGAGCACCTGGGGGATCAGCATCGACAGCGGCTGTCCCAGCATCGCGGCCTCGGCCTCGATCCCGCCGACCCCCCAGCCGAGCACGCCGAGACCGTTGACCATGGTCGTGTGCGAGTCGGTGCCGACCAGCGTGTCGGGGTATAGCCGGGGGGGCCCGGAGCGCTCGGGCGCGCCGGACTCGGCGCTGTTGAAGACGACGCGGGCGAGGTACTCGAGGTTGACCTGATGCACGATCCCGGTGTCGGGTGGCACGACGGCGAAATGTTCGAAGGCCTGCTGGCCCCAGCGCAGGAAGGCGTAGCGCTCCTGGTTGCGCTCGAACTCGCGCTCGGCGTTGATGGCAAAGGCGTCGCGGGTGCCGAAGGCGTCGACCTGCACGGAGTGGTCGATCACGAGCTCGGCGGGGGCGAGCGGGTTGATCTTGGCGGGGTCGCCGCCCATGGCGGCCATCGCGTCACGCATCGCGGCGAGGTCGACGACGGCGGGGACCCCGGTGAAGTCCTGCATCAGCACGCGCGCCGGGGTGAATGCGATCTCCAGGCTCGGCTGTGCGGCGGGATCCCAACCGGCAAGGGCTTCGACGTCGGTGGCCGTGACGGCGCCGTCACCCTCGGTGCGCAGGAGGTTCTCGAGCAGGACCTTCAGCGAGAACGGCAGTCGCGCGACGTCGAAACGCTCGCGCAGGGCGTGCAGGCGGAAGATCTCGTACTCCTGTCCGCCGACTGCGAGCGTGCTGCGCGCGCCAAAGGTGTCCTGGGCCATGACTGCAGTCTATTTAGCGAAGAGGGGCCCGGCTCGCCGGCCCTCCGGCCGGCTGCGCCACCCTCTATGCGGCCCGCTCGACGCGGCCCTTGCCGGCGCGCTTGCTGCGCAGCAGGGCCTCGTCGCAGGCCGCCAGCAGCTCGGCGGCGGTCATCGGGGGGCGCCACTGGGCGGCGCCGATCGAGGCGGAGACACCGGGGGCGATGTCGAAGGAGGGCAGCGCGGCGAGCCGCTGCAGGGCGCGATCGGCGGCGAGCGCGGCGCTCTCGAGGCCGGCGTTGGGCAGGATCACGACGAACTCGTCGCCGCCGTAGCGGGCGACGCGGTCGAAGGCGCGGAACTCGCCCATCAGGGCCCGCGCGACCCCGCGCAGCAGCGCGTCCCCGGCGGGATGGCCGTGGCGGTCGTTGACGAGCTTGAAGTCGTCGAGGTCGAGCAGCAGGCAGGAGAGGCGCCCGTCGGTGCGCGCGGCGCGACCGATCTCTTCGTGTAGGCGGCGGCGCATGGCGCGGTGATTCATGCAGCCGGTCACGGCGTCGGTGCCGGCCTCGGCACGTGCGCGCAGGAGGGCGAGCGCACCGGCGGCCTGGTCGACCAGCACTGCGGCTTGCTGCGCGGCGCGCTCGTCGAGCCCCTCGGGGCGGTAGCGCACGACGGCGACGACGGCCTCGACCTCCTCGCGCGCGGTGAGCGGCAGCAGCAGCGCGCGGGCGACCCCACCGGTGGCCGCGACCCGCGGCACGGCGGCCGCCAGTTCGCGCGCCCCGGTCGCGAGCACGCTCTGTCCGGTGCTAGCGACCCAGGCGACCCCGGGTGGGCGCTCGGCGTGCGGGACCTCGTAGCTGAGGCGACCGTCCCCGCCGAACATGTAAACGACGACCGGGTCGGTCGCTTCGGCCAGGGGATCGCCATCGGGCGTGCCGGCGACGGGCAGCAGGTGATGCATGTGCACCTCGTCGGCTCCGAGCAGCGCGAACAGCTCGCCGGCGAGCGCGCGCATGACGGCCTCGGGGTCGGCGGCGCTGTCGGCGAGGCGCATCAGGCGCCGCAGTCCGGCGAGCAGCGGGTCGCTGTCGGCGCCGGCGCCGGGGAGTGTCGGGGTGTCCGTACCCACGGTGCTCATGCAGCGAACTTTAGAGCCCGCGCGGACACTGTGGTGTAAATCTTGGGATCGTCCGCGCGGCGCAGTGGTTTTGCGGCGCCCGCACGCGCGGGTCCTCGTGACCCGCGTCCTCGCCAGGAGCTACGCCGTCCGCGGCCAGTCCACGGACGGCGCACTCCTCTCCGGGCTCCCCGCTAGGAGCGGAAGGTGACCGTGGTGTGCGTCTTGGAGGTCTTATGCCCGGACTTGGGTACGAACCCGACGCGCAGCTTGAGCTGCAGGCGACCGAATTTGCGGAGCACTTCGACCCCGGTGCGGGTGAGCGGTACGTTGAGCGTCGCCCGGCCGGCCTTGCTGAGATGGCGCGAGACGAACTGCAGGTCGGTTCCGCTGCCGCTGATACGACCGGCGGCGGGGGCCTGTACGGTGACCCTGGCCGTGGCTCCGGACGTGCTGTGCCCGACGATCGCGACAGGGCAGTTGCGGACGCTGATCTTTGTCTTCTGGGTGATCTTCTTGCCGCTCTGAGAGATGATCGTGGTCGGCGCGGTCAGCTTGCTGGTGCAGATGTTGCCGTTGGCGGCCAGCAGCGACTGCGCGCCGATCGGCAGGTTCACGACGGCGCTGGAGACCGGCGCGTCCGGCAGCGTTTCGAACGTCGAGGTGGTAATCCCGGCGTTTGAGACATGGGTGTGGCCGACCAGGACCACGACGACGCCGTCACCGCGGGCGACGAGATCGAGGTCGGGGAAGGCCTGCCCACCGTGGGAGACGAGGTAGGCCGGTCCGGTGAGGGTGCCGGGCAGCACCGGTGTCGTGATCGTCACGCCACCGACGCGCGAGGTGCTCGGGCATCCCCCGGGCGCCGGTCCGGCTTCGAAGGTCGCGGCCGGACACGCTTTGCGTAGGGTCGTCCCGCGCGAGGGGAGCTGCTTGGGTAGCTGCAGTTTCACCTGGCGGATGTTGGACTGTTTGGCGGGCTGGGTGATCTTGACTTCGATACTCGCCCCGTTTGCTCTCGAGGTCTTCGCGCCGCTGAAGGCGCTGAAGCTCGGCTTGAATGCCAGCTTGCTGCATTCACCGACCTGGAACGGCGTCGAGAGGCTCTGCGTCGAGCCGGTGTTGGAGCCGGGCGTGACGAACCCGGTCAGCGTCGATTCGGTCGCGAGTGCGCTGCAGTTGGTCGGGTTCGACAGGAAGCTCTGCCGGTTGACCGAGACCGCGATTCCCCGGATCCGCAGCGGAATGCCGGCGAAGACCCGCGGCAGCGTACTGGTCACGCTCAGGCGGTAGGTGTACGGGTCGACGTTGATCGCCGCGCGGGTGACCACGTTGCCGAGGCTGAACGGCCCGGCGACGGCCGGAACCACGATCGACAGCCCGTAGGGGGCGCCTTGGTAGGGGCCGGTCAGGTAGACCCTGCCGCCGGTGAAGGCGAACGGCGTGGGACCAGACCCGGCGGTGACCGCTGCGGCCCCGATCTGGCTGCCCGCGGAACACGTCCCGGCGTTTGCTTCGGTTTCACCGCACAGCGTCACCGATGGGATCGGGCCGAGCAGGCCGGCCGGCAGCACGGTCTTGACCTGTGAGAGGTACTGCTGGCCTTCGCCGCGATTGAGATTGAACGTAAAGGAGGTCAGGGCCCCCGCCACCGAGGACTGGTTCTGGGTGCTCTGGCTCAGCGCGAACGGCAGTGGCGAGGCGCAGGCTCCGCCGGCGTTGTTGCTGTCCACGGTGAAGGGCGTGCTCGTCAGATTGCTCGTCAAAGGGTTTTCAGAAGTGGACGACCACGGCGTGAGGCTGGCGCTTGCGCTTGCGGGCCCGCAGCTCAGCGGGTTGGCCAGCGGCGCGAACGGTCCGCCCTTGAAGGCCAGCCTCAGCGCGCTGAAGGGCGTCTGCGGGGTTTCTTCGAACGTGGTCGTCAGCTGCCCGGTGGTCGGGTCCGGTTCGATCTTGCCCTGCAGGCGCATCCCGACGCCGTACTTCTTGGATTCGACAGCCACGTAGAGCGTGTAGGGAGGCCCGGTGATGGGACCGGCAGCGGACTCGCCGAGATAGATGTCGCCGGTCAGCTGCCCTTCCGCTTTTTCGGTCGGTTCGCCGGGCGGGAGGATGGCCGGGGTTTCGGCCGTCGCCGTCCCGATCACCGACTGGGCGGGACAGGTGATTTCCCTGTTCGTGCCGATCCCGATCTGTTCGGGGGTGCAGGCAGCGAGTTCGTGGGCCGCCGAGGGGTCTAGTGTCATCCCTTCGGGGAGCACGACCCGCGAGTTCTTCAGATGGGCGGAGGCAAGGCCGAGCGGTTCCTGCTTCTGGGGGACCTTGACTTCGACGGTCGCGCCGGTCGGCGCGTCGGACTGCTTGGTTTCCAGGCTGCCGAGCGTCAGCGAAGGTTCGAAGGGCACCAGGTTGCAACCGGTTGTTTGCAGCACGATCGGCGTGGCCGGCGGCACTGGAGTGAAGGAGTAGTTCTTGACCTGGCCTGTCTGGGATTCGACTTCCAGGTAGTTCGTGGACGGCCCGGTACAGGAGGTGGGGACGGTCAAAAAGGTGCTGTTCGGCGCGCTCAGGAACACCAGGGCGGAGGAGACGAGGGGAACCGATATGCCGGATATCGTGTAATACAGGTGCGAGTCGCCGGTCGGCACTCCGCCCTGCACGCCCGGTTCGTGGTACCAGCTGACGCCGCCTACGAGATTGACGATCCCGGTGGGCGTGAGGTACGCGAAGTCCGCAGGGGCCCCGGGAGGCGGCACCATGTTGTAGACGTTGACCGCCGCTTTTTCGACTTCTTTTTTAACCGGGTTGTAGAAGGCGAGAAGGTCGACGCCCATCTGGGAGGCCGGCGAGCATTTTTTGCCTTCCTTTTCTTCCAGTTCTTCGTCGGTGCAAGTCGGAATCGCGTGGGGGTTCACGATCAGCCCGGGGGGAGAATCCACCCGGATACGCTTTACCGGCACGACCGGTTCACCTTGTGCGTTCGTGTTGAGCGTGAACGCGGTGATCGTGAACACCGGGTGCGAGCCGGCCTGCGTCGCCGGTTCCGTGCAGGCCTCGGCTGCGGGGTTGTTGTTGCATGCGCCCGCCTGGAAGCTGCCGGGGGCCACGCCAAATTCTTCGGCGGCCTGCGCGACAGACGCAGCGCCCCCGAACACCGTGCCGAGCAGCAACGCAAAGAACCAGATCCGCGTCGAGCGGACCACCGTCATAGCGGGGAACTTCATTTGCAACCTCCCTCGTGGCCCAGGGTCGTCCATGGTCATCCTGGAGAACACAGCCTGGATACCCAGGTTGCGGTGTTTCCATGCATCTGGGCTCGTCCCTGCAACATCCTCTACCGGATCGCCAGCGATCGGCCAAACGCACGCTCGACTGGCGTGGACTCGTGGACTACCGGAGTCGATACGCGCGATTGCGCGTATCGACGCGCCGTCGTGATCCACCTGGCCGTGCCGTGCGCATACACCCACGAGAGCTTCCCTGAGCGACAGGCAGATCCTCGGGGTCAATTCGGGGTCCGGGTTCCGCGCAAGCGGCCGGACGCCGGGAGGTAGCGGTAGGGATACCGCGCCGTCCGTGGCGGTCTACCGCCGCGTGTCCCTCCCCAGGGACAACGATGGCCCCGGCTCGCCCGGGGCCATCGTCTTTTAGGGGTCGCGAGGCAGCCGGCGCTAGGCGACGGCGGAGTCGGCGGGCTGCTCGGCGGCGGAGTCGGCTGGCTGCTCGGTGGGAGAGACGCCCTGCTTGACGGGGGCGGCAGGCTGCTCGGTCGTGAGCGGCGCGTGTTCCGCGCGGGCCGCGGCGAGCGCCTCGGGCAAGCCGCGGCGAGCGGGGATCTCGATGAGCGGCTGCACGAGCATCCGCAGCGGCAGCATCGCGTCGACCCAGCGCGGCGCGGTGACGCGCCGCGAACGACGCTCGACACCGCGCTCGATCGCGTCGATCGCGACCTTCAGCGGCACTGTCCCCATGGGCGTGGTGCGTCGGCTGCCGCGCGAGACCTGCCGCGCGGCCCGGGTCTCGAAGCCGCGCCGGACCATGTCGGTGTCGATGAACGCGAAGTAGGCGACCCCGACGCGTGCACCGGAGCTGTGCAGCTCCGTGCGCAGTGTGTCCCCGAGTGCCTCGACGGCGGCCTTGGAGGCGCTGTAGGCACCCAGCATCGGGGCGTGCATGGCGGCCGCGAGCGAGGCGATCGCGAGCGCGTAGCCGCGCGGGTGGGAGATGTGCGGCCCGGCGGCGCGCAGGGTGTAGTAGACGCCGAGCAGGTTGACCGCGATCGTGCGCTCGAAGATCGCGGGGTCGCCCCCGACCAGCGGCAGCGGTGCGGCGACGCCGGCGTTGGCCATCACGACGTCGAGTCCGCCGAGGCGCTCGACGGCGCCGGCGACGGCGTCGTCGACCTGGTCGCGCGCGGTGACGTCGCACTCGAACCACGGCGCGTCGCCGCACTCGGCGGCTACCTGCGCGAGCAGTTCCGGCTCGAGGCCGGCGAGCGCGACGCGCGCTCCGCGCCCATGCAGGCGGCGCGCGGTCTCAGCGCCGATTCCGCGGGCGGCCCCGGTGATAAGGACGCGGCGGCCTTCAAGGGGGACGGTGGTCTTGCTCATCTCACGCTCCGATCGCGGCGTCGCCGCTGTGCAGCGGCGACGTGGGTTGACGACTTCGAGCCTACCGATCAGTGAACGAGGAGCGTGGCTTTCATGCCTTTGGCCTCGTGGCCGGGGAGCGAGCAGAAGAGCGTGTAGGCGCCGGGACGGAGGTTGAGCGTGAGGTCGCTGTGGCTTCCGGGGGAGCTGGTCGGGAAGGCCCCGGCTTCGGCGCTTGCGGTGGGTTCTTCTAGGTGCAGGTTGTGCGGGTCTTCGCCGCCGTTGACGAACTCGACGATGACTTTGCCGGCGGGCGCTTCGGTGCGGGACAGGGTGAAGCTGTACTCCTTGGCGATCACCTGGACGCGCACCGGTGGGGGAGCGCCCGGCGCTTCGGGCGGAGGCAAGGAACCGACCGGAGCTCCCCCGCCGCCCGGGGGGGCACCGCCATCGCCGCCGACGCCGGGGGCCGCGGTGGAGCTCGTCGGCAGCGCGCTCGCACCGCTGCCGGAGCCGGTGGACCCGGCGGCGCCCCCGGCTCCGGCGGTGGGCCGCCGGCCCGAACGCACCTGAGCGCTGTGGCGCCGGTGGCTTGATACGCGGTGGCAGCGTCGGCGGTGCCGGTGACAGGCGCGAGCGCGGTGCGCGGGTGAGCGGCGACTCCGGACGTACACGGATGGGCGGTGACCTCGCGCGTGGTTGCCAGCCGCGGCACCGGCGACGACGGCACGTCCCGCGAGTGCGCAGAGGACGCAGAGGGCACCCACCAGCAGCGCCGACGCGACCCGTCTCGAAGCGCTCACGGCTTGATCAGCGTGGGACGTTCGAACGTGGCCGCTTCCGGGATCGCCACTCCGGCTGGGGTTTCGAACCACTGCTCCAGCAGCGAGCAGTACATCGCCCGGAAATCAGAGGTGTTGCGGAGGTTTTCGTTTTCGTCGAGGCTGCCGAGACCGGGAAACTCGCCGATCATTTTGCCGGCGGCGCGGGAGCCGATCAGGAAGGCGACTCCGGCGGCGCCGTGGTCGGTGCCGGACCCGTTTTCCTGGGGCCGACGGCCGAACTCTGACCACACCTGGATCAGCACCCGGTCATCCAGTTTGCGTGCCTCGAGGTCGCGCTGGAAGGCAAGTACCGATTCGACGGTCTGGCCGAGATTCGTGCTCAGGGTGTCGGTCTCGTCGGAGTGGGTGTCATAGGAGCCCGGGGCGGTGAGCGAGGCGCATTTGATCGGCAGTCCGAGGTCGAGCATCGCCGCGAGCGTAGAGAGCCGTTCGGGGAATTCGCCGGTGCTTGGGTAGGGGACGGTCGGGGTGTACTTCGGTTCATCTTTCTGATCGAGGAACGCGGCCATCTGGTCGAGCACGATGCTCGTGTCCAGCGAGGCCCCGCGGGCCTGGGCGAAGGCCGGCGAGGGGGCTGCCAACGCACCGAGCTGGCCGAAGGTGCGCATCGCGGGAGCGGTGAGCGGTTCGTCGAGCCCGTAGGCCCACATCTCGTAGTTGGCCGGCGAGGAGACGGCGGCGACCGGCATCTTGGCGGTGGCGAGCGCGGGCGCGAGGCTGTAGTCGAGCGAGAGGCCCTGCAGCGGGTTGCCGGGTTCGCCTTCGGCGTCGAGGAAGCGCCCGATCCAACCGGTGCGGGTATTGGTGTCCAGTTGACCCACCTCCCAGTAGTGGCGGCTGGTGAAGTGGCTCTCGTCGGGCGGGTCGTAGCCGACGGCGGGGAAGACGGTGACCTTGCCCTCTTCGTGCAGCGTGGCGAGACCGCCGGCCTGGGGATGCCACATCAGGTTGTGGTCCTCGCCGAATGGCTGCCCGGCGGTTTCGGCGAGGCCGAGCACGGGGCGCAGTTCGTGGTACTTGGCTTCCTTGACGGGGGCCAGCACGGAGAGGGCGTCCCAGCCGCCTTCCATGAAGATCGAGACGAGCACGGGCTGGTTGGGGGAGGCCGCGGCGGCCTGTGCGATGCCATCTTCGAAGTGGCGCGGGCTGAGCATGGAGGCGCCATATACCGACAGCAGCGCACCGGCGGAGCGCAGCAGGAAGGCACGGCGGTCGAGGCCGGTGCCAGCAGGCAGTGGCATCCCGGGCTCGATAGCGGGCAGGCCGCGACCGGCGACGGCGGCTCCGCGGCGCAGGAGCTGGGCACGGTTGAAGTCGTTGCAGGAACAGCTGCTCGGCACTCTCAAGCTCACCTCGTTCTCGTCCGGCGTGGTCGTTCTCGCGCTGGCCGCGACCCCTGGTAGCACGGTCGGGCCACTCGCATGTCGGAAGCGGTAGCGGCTGGCACGTCAGCCCACTCGCATGTCGGAAGCGGTAGCGGCTGGCACGTCAGCCCACCTGCACTTCGGAAGCGGGTAGCGATCGGCACGTCAACTCACCTGCATGTCGGGTGCGGTCGCGATCAGCATCCGCAGGGCGTTCTGGCGCATCGCGCGGAGGGAACTTTCTTCCCATTCGGGGATCGAGCTCGGCAGGCAGGATTCGGCGAATGCGGCGATGCACTGCGCCGATTCGGTTGAGAGCAGGGGGTCGCCCCAGTAGGCCATCGCGCTGGCGAGGGCGGTTGTGACGTCCTCGGTGGGATCGTAAGGAGCGCCTTTGCTCGACCAGGGGTCGGGGTAGTTGTTGGCGGTCGTATAGCTCGCGATTTCCCAACGGGCCTTGATGGTCGAGGTGTCGAGCCAGCGTGAGAAGTCCCAGCCGGAGACGTTCGGCGGGTGGAAGAGCTGCTGGCCGGCGCCGGAGGACAGCCAGGCCCAGGCGGTGGTGTCGATGTAGCGGCCGACGGCGCGCAGCAGGCCGGCGTTGTAGACGACGGGCGGGGTGAGCAGCTCGGGACCTTCGAGGAAGTCGGGGTGCTGGAGGATCGCCTCGACGATGGCGCGGATCGAGAAGCCACTCGAGGCGTAGAGGCCCTGCAGCGAGGCGAGCGTCGCTTCGTCGGGCGGCGTGGGGATGAAGTAGCCCCACAGCTTGGTGACGAAGAAGGAGGCGTGCAGCGGGTGTTCGACGCAGAGCCGTACGGCGTCTTCGTAGTTCCAGTTTCCGCGCTGGCCGAAGACCGTCTTTTCGCCGTCGTCGTGGAGGGAGGGGTCGTAGTGGAAGTTGTGCAGGCCGACGCCTTCGGTCCATTCCACCTGCCAGCCGGTCAATGCGCGGGCCATTTCGCGGACGTCGTCCTCGGTGTAGGCACCGCGGTCGGCACCGAGCGAGAACAGCTCCATCATCTCGCGCGCGTAGTTCTCGTTGGGGTTGTACTTGTCGTTGTAGATGCTGTCGAGGAAGACGAGCATCGCGGGGTTGGTGGTGACGGCCAGGAAGAGTTCGTGGAAGCTGCCGAGCGCCATCGTGCGGAAGAGGTTGTTCTGGTCGAGCATCAGCTGCTGGCTGTCGACCTTCTCGTTGGAGTTGGCGAACCAGTCGTGCCAGATGTAGGTCATGCGCTCGACGAGCGGCTGGTCGGTGCGGATCATGCGATCGAGCCACCAGCAGTGGTCCTCACCCCAGGCGTTGACGGGGTCGAGCGAGTTGCCCTGTTCGTCGACGGGCTGCGGGCCGCTGAGCATGGCGGGCCCGCTCGGACGGGTCAGGCCGTAGACGACCTGCTGCAGCGGCTGGCCGGCGAGCGCCTGCACCTGCCCGGGGGCCGGTCCGAAGCCGGCGCGCCAGAGCAGCCGGTGAGCACCCGTCGGGGTCAGGTGGACTTCCAGTGCGGGGACGGGCGCGTTGGACGGCGCGGGCGGCGAGACGGGGGCGCTGGGCAGCGCGACGCCGGCGGTGCCCAGCGCGGACTTGTGGCGAACGTGACGGCGATGGACGCGGCGGTGCTTGCGGTGGTGGGCGTGCTTGTGACGCTTGCGGTGTGGCTTGCGGACCGCGTGTTTACGGTCTCCGCGTGTGGAAGCGTGGCGGCGCTTTCGCCGCGCTCCTGGTCGCGCATGTGAGGCCGCCTGGCCCATCCCGGCCATCTGCCCGCACTCGACCGCTCGGGCCACGAGACTTTTGCGCTGGCGCGTTTGCTCGACAACTGTTCGAGCGCCGGGGCGCGACGAGCGCGGCAGCGGCGGGCTACTCTCGGCCGGGGATGGGACTCCGGGAGATGCCAAGTCGCCAGCGCACGGCGCTCGCTTCCGTGATCGCAGCCGGCGGCCTGGTGGCGCTAAAGCTCGTCGTGGGCCTGCTCGCGCACAGCCTGGGGCTGATCGCGGAGGCGATCCACTCGGCGACGGACATGGTGGCGGCGCTGCTGACGTTCTTCGCGGTCAGGGTGGCCGCGCGCCCGCCGGACGCGGACCACCCCTATGGGCATGGGAAGGCTGAGCACCTCTCGGCATTGGGAGAGGGCGCGGTGCTGGTAGCGGCGAGCATGGTGATCGCGGTCGAGTCGATCGTCCGGCTGGCGGGGGGCGTCGATCGTGTCGAAGCGCATTGGTATGTGCTGGCGGTAGTGGTCGTCGTGATCGCGATCGACGCCGGACGGACGCTGGTCTCAAGGCGAGCGGCGCGCCGTGAGCACAGCCCGGCGCTGGGCGCGAACGCGCTGCACTTCGCGCTGGACATGGTCGGCTCGACGGCGGTGCTGGTGGGGCTGATCCTGGTGCGCGCAGGCTACCCGGGAGCGGACTCGGTCGCGGCGCTCCTGGTAGCGGGATTGGTGCTGTTCTCGGCGGGGCGACTGATGTATGGGAGCGTGCAGGTGTTGATGGACGGCGCTCCCCCGGACGCCGCCCAGGCCGCGGTGCGCGAGGCGATCGAACGCGTGGACGACACGGTCGGCCTGCGCCGGCTGCGGATGCGCGAGGCGGGCGGGCGACACTTCGCGGACGTGGTGGTGGGCGTCGAGCCGGATGCCGGCGTCGCCCGCGGCCACGCAGTGGCGAGTGCGATCGAGGAGGCGATCGAGCGCGAGCTACCGGGGGCGGACGTGGTGGTGCACGTCGAGCCGGATGCGGCCCTGGGGCCGCTGCGCCAGCTCGCGACGGCCGCGGCGCTCGCGGTCGGCGGGGTGCGCGAGGTGCACAACGTCACCGTCTTGCGCGTTGGGCGGGGCACGGAGCTGGCGCTACACATGAAGGTGCCGAGCGGGTTGACGTTGCGCGCGGCGCACGACATCGCGAGCGAGGTCGAGGCAGCCATTCGCACGGCAGCGCCGGAGGTGACCCGTGTGCAGACGCACATCGAGCCGTTGCCCGACGACGCGGCGACCCTGGCGCTGCGGGCCGATGACGGCTTGGAGGTCGAGCGCGCCGCGATCGGCACGGTCGTGCGCGAGCTGACCGGGCGTGAGCTGCGTGAGCTGCGCTTCCGCCGCACCGGCGATGGGCTGCTGGCATTCCTGACACTCGGTCTGGGGGCGGAGGCGACGCTCGTACAGGCACACGCGCAGGCCAGCGAGATCGAGCAGCGGGTGCGCGCCGAGCACCCCGAGATCCTCGACATCCTGATCCACACCGAGCCGGACTGACCGCCCCGATCGACCGGATTCCATGCTGCCGTTGGGCATGGGCTGCGCCTGCAGCGTGGTGGGCATCACAGACCGGAGCAGCCGATCAGCGGCGTGCCTGCCCGTGCTCGGCGCGAGCCGTGCTAATACCTTGGTGCGGGCTCTTGAGACAGCACACCAGAGGAGGCAAGGCCATGACCGAGCAACCGCAAGAGGCCGAGTGGAATGTAGCCGAGTGGCACGGCAAGCTGCTGATCGACCTCAACGGCGAAAAGATCGGCAAGCTCGAGGATGTCTACGTCGATGTCGAGACCGACGAGCCGCAGTTCGCGACGGTCAAGGAGGGCTTCCTCGACCGCCATCTGACCTTCGTGCCGCTCGGCGGGATCAGGGTCGGTCCCAACGAGCTGCAGGTAGCGGTGACCAGGGAGCAAGTCAGGGACGCGCCCAACCTCGAACAGCACGGCGAGGAGCTTTCGCAGGCGGACGAGTCGGCGCTTTACCACCACTTCGAGCTCAACTACACCCCGCCGGAGATCGAGAGCGGACGCCGGCTCGCCCGGCGCTAGGGAAGGGTCGGTTGACCCAGCTCGCGCCAGAGGACCGCCCGGGACACCTATAGACCGGCCGCGCTACGTTCGCGCACCTCTCCTCATGCGCGCCGTCCCCGCCGCTTGACGATCATCTCACGTGCCCCTGCTCCCACCCTGCTTGACGGCAGGGCCGTACTTGTGACGGGCGGTGGCTTCGCAGCGGTTGCGCCTGCTGCCGTGTTTGGCGTGGCACGCCTTCAGCGCCTGGGTCAGCTTCTGTGCGCGCGTGCGGGCCTTCGCCTTCGGCTTCACAGCCCGCGGTGTCACAGCGGCGGTGATGTTCCCTGCGCCGTTGAACGTCACGCTCGAGGGCGTCGCGAACACCGGTGGGGGCGCAGGGAGACCCTGGCAGCCCGTGCCGGTGCACGCCGGTGGGGCCACGGTCGCCGTGCCGCCGCCAGCCCTCGCGTCGTAGAGGTCGACGAGTTGGTCGGTGTCGCCGGATACGAGCGCCTGCCGGGTCAGGAAGAACACGCTGTCCCCATTTTCACTTGCATCGACAAACGTGGCTTCGGAAGCGCCCGTCCCGGAGGAGATCAGATACGGCCTGCCGTTCTCATACTCGTACACGTCCTGAGTAGCGTTCGTGTCCTGCGGCACCAGTGCGTCATACGTGTCGAAGAACAGGCGGCTGCCATCCACCGAGAGAGCACGCGGTTTATAGAAAGCCTGGCTGCTAGAGAATTCCGTTCCAGCAGCGAGCGTCGCGGGGCCCGTCGCGGGACTCCCGTTGGGGTTACATGAGGCGCAGCTCAGCCTATTGGTCGTCGCGTCGTAGAGGAAGACCTCCTCATACCCTGCATTGTCATAGCCCGTCAGGGGCTGGGCGGACATGAACGCAACCTGTTCGCCGTCAGGCGTCACGCGCGCCGTACGCTGCCCTACACTGTCGATCCAATCATTCGCATCAGCGCCTGAGAGGACGGCGATCAGCCGAGGCTCTTCCCAAAGATCTGCTTCACTGTTGTAGTGGAGCATGTAGAGGTTACAGCAATTTCCTTCGCTCGCCGCTGGAGCTAGCTTCCCTGAGGCTACAAAGTATAGATAATTGCCGTTTTCGCTCGCACCAAGCACACCCTGTACCGCGGCGCCTTTAGCATCGCCTTGATCGACTGTAAGGTCCTGCACTTGTTCACCTTCCGGGGCCTGCGCATTGAACTCATACAGATCCTTTGCGCTTATTTCGGAGGCCGTCGAGTCTGGGGTCAGCTTGTTCCTATCCAGGAAAAACACCTTGGTGTCGTCGCCGCTCGCCGTCATAAATAGGCCTTCCCCGCTGGGTCCGGAACCGTGCTGAGATTCATCCACTTGCAGTGTATGACCCTGGGGGGTACCGATACCCTCCCTGAAATACAATTCCTGCCGGTCCTGCCAGACGGCGCGGGTTCCGTCGCTACTGATCATATGTTCCTGCCCACCCCCACTACCGAACTGCGTTCCGAGATAAGTACTTCCGTTTGGTTCGGTGGGTAGGTTGTCGGGTCCTATATTGATCTGTTGGAACCCTCCGTTGCTCCACTCGTACAGATTCTTTTCTCCTCCTCCTCCCGCGATGGCGGTGTTTGTTAGTGCTGCTGCTGTTCTTATCACGATGTGCTTGAGGTCGGGTGTCGCGGTTTCCAGAGCCATGTAAAATTCATTGGCGGACTGCGCAGGCGTTGTTGTGAGTAGCGCCTGCAAGCCATTGGTCAGATTGTTGCGTAGGTAGTAGTTTTGGTAGCCTTCGGGCTCGCCGGCGAGCGGTGGATTTTCTACGGGTTTTGCCCCGATTCCGGCTACGCCGTTTAGCTCGAGTCCGGTTTCGAGGTTTGTGGAGAAGGCCGCGTAAGGAATGGTTTCGCCGAGTGGGTAAGTCCCGGCCTTGGTTGGAGTGGTAATGTTTTGCGCTGTCCAGCCAGTATCGTTGTTGGTGAGGGTTGAGAGGTATTGGCTGCCGATCGGTGCGCCTTGGGGGTCGGCGAAGGATCCTTGGGAGATGTAGGTGACCTTCGTTCCGTCGCTGGAGGCTTGAAGGATCCCGGCCCCTGAGATGCTGTGTGCGATGTCGGCGCCGTTCTTTTCCAGGGGTGAGACCATTTCGTAGGCGCGGCAGTCGGGGAGGAACGACGATGCTTGTTGGGATCTGGCGGCTTCGTTGGGGCAGCCGTCGGCGTGGGCGGCGGCGGGTAGCAGGAGGGTTGAGAGAACTACCAGGGCGGGCAAGACTTTTGAGATGGTCATCGGGTTGCCCTCCGGCTGTTCTTGGTCGGTTTTCTTGGTTTCTTGTGTGTTTTTCTACGTTTTGACTTTTTCTTGTTTTTGTGCTTTTTCTTGGTTTGCTGCTGTTTGTGGTTGTTGTTGTTGGTTGTGGGTTGGTTGGTGGGGGGTGTGGGTGTGAGGGTTGTGAGGTTGGGGGTGTTGAGTAGTGTGGGTGCTGGTGGTGGGGGCGTGGGTGTTGTCGTGAGTGTGGCTTGGGTTGATTGGCTTGTGCCGTCGGGGGTCGTTGTGGTAAGGCGGTAGTAGTAGGTCGTGCCCGGTGCGAGATTGTTGAGTGTGAGTTCTAGGGGTTGCTCGCCGGGCTGTGGGGTGAGCGCGCCGAACGCGACCGCGAGGTAGCTGCCGGGGGTAGCCGCGAGTTCGAACACGTAGGTCCCCGCGAGCCCCTGGGTATCCGTGGTAGCAGTGATCGTCGCTGTAGTCGTGCTGAGACCCGCGGCTGCGCCGATCGTGGTCGTTGGCGGCGTGAGTGCTTCGGTTGTGAAGGTTTGGTCGGGGCCTTCGGCGCTGCCCGCGACGTTGCTCGCGACCAGCCGGTAGTGGTAGGTCGTATCGGGTTCCAGTTCGGTGATGAGGACCGGTGTTGTAGGGGTATCGGTAGTCCCGCCGCCGGCGTCGGTGAGGGGTGTGCTCTGCCCGTAGCCTGTGCTGGTGCCGTACTGGAACTGGTAGTGGGTCTCGCCTTGGCCGGCGTTGATCGTGCCCGCTAGCAGCGCCTGGTGCTTAGCAACATGTGTCGCGCTCGCGGGCTGGCCGGTGACGGCTGGCGGAGTGATCGTCAGGAACTTGAACGCCTTGACCTGTCCGCTGGTAGCGTCCGCGGCATAAACCTCATCAGCATCCTGGTGATCCACAGCGACCCCGAAAGACCCCGTGATGTCCCCTTCGCCGAAGCGACGGGTCAGCACCGGGGGTTCCGCGGCGCCCTGGAACTGCGCGATGTCGCTGCCCTCATCCACGAACAGACCGCCGGTGCCTTGGTCGACTGCGAGGGTGCTACCCGCCGCGTCGACCGGGGTACCCATCGCAGCGGGCTGGCCGAACTGCGAGGACGCATACCGCGCGACCCCACCGGTATAGGTCGCGACATAAACCTCGCTCCCAACACTATCGACGGCAACATCACACGTTTCACCAGTGATATCCAGGCCCGCGAGCGAAGAAACGTAGTCGCTGCTAGTAACCGTTTTCCCGGTTGGCGTGTACTTGTTGACGTAGCCGCTAGCGAGCCCGACGTAGAGGCTACCGCTGCTATCGACCGCGACACCACAAGGTTCGCCCTGCCCCACAGCGCCTTCCTCACCTAGTTCACCGAGCGATTCACCCGCAGCGTTATAGATGTTGACGTGAGTGCCACCGTAGTGCACCACATAGATATCCCCGGCGGTTTCACCAGTGGAGTTATCGACGGCGATCCCGTTTTCTCCACCGCCGGAGCCCCCCACGCCAGTGATCGCGTTGGTGCCTAGCCCCGTAAATACTTCTGGTTCACCGGCGGTGTTGAACTTGTAGATCGCGCCCGCCGCAGCGTCATACACATAGACAGCTTTCGCGGCTTCCTCGACCGCGATGCCCTCCACATTCACAAACCCTCCAAAAGAGAAGTCCGGGGTATACGTTTCCAACGCCAACGCAGGCGTCCCACCGAGCACCAGCCCCCCAACAACACCACAGACGCAGCCCAGCGCCGCCAGCCTCAACCTAGAGATACGCATGATTACCTTGCCTCCTTGGCGTTGCGGTGAGCGGCGCTGGATGCATCCTTAGCGCTGTGGTGGGCGACGCCAGATGCGTCGCTGGCTTTGCTTTTGTGTCTGGGTTTGCTCGCCTTCTTGGCTTTCGGGCAGCCCGTGAGCGCGATCTTGGCTGATTGTTTGCTGACCGCCCCGTTCTGGGCGGTGAACAGGGTCGGCATTACGAGTTTGCTCGTGCAGAGGTTGCCGTTAGCTGCGAGCGCAGAGAACGGGCCCTCAGGGAGCTTCAGCTCGAACGTTGAGAACGGGACGTCAGGGACCGCTTTGAATGTGGTGCTCGTGATCCCCCGCTTTGAGATGAACGTCGTTCCTAGCACCTCGACGGTCACACCGTAGCCCTGAAGCACAACGATCAGGCTCGGGAATGCTTCCCCGCCGTGGCTGACGAAGTACGCCGGACCCGCTAGGGGCACGGGCAGCAGCGGCGTGATGACCCGGGCGGTACCGACGATCGAAGCGCGCGGGCAGCTCGCGGGATTCCCTTCAAAGACCTTCGCGACACACGCCTTCTGTAGGGTCGTCAACCGCGAGGGGAGCTGTTTTGGTAGTTCGACTTTGACGCTCGCGATGTTCGCCTGGCTACTAGCCTGGTTATCGGCCGGGGTACTCGTCGAGTAGACGATCCTCGCGTCGAGACTCGCACCGTTACTCCTAGAGGTCCTCCCTTGCGTAGAGACTTTGAAATCGGGTTTGAATGCCAGGCCGCTGCACGACCCGACCTGGAAATGGCTCGAGATCACGGCAGTCGACCCTTCGCTGCTGCTCGCGATCCCGCTAAAGGACTGCGGCTCGCAGTTGGTTGGGTTGAACATGAACCCGGGCCGGTCAACGACAGCGTTGATGTCACGCAGATCGGTCGGGATCCCGTCGAGGACGGTTGGGATCGCGTAGGGCCCTGAGGGGTCCGTCGTGATCGTTAGCTGCGCGGTCTGCGGGTCGACCGCGATACTCGCACGCACAACCCTCGTCCCCAGATCAAACGGGCCCGCGATCACCGGCACCGCGATCGACAGGCCAAACGGCGCACCACGATAGGGGCCGGTTAGGTAGATCGGGGCGGGGGGCTGGCCGGGACCCGGTACGACTAGCGGGTAGGGTCCGGGGCCGGCCGTCACGACGGTATGCCCGATCTGCGAGCTCGCTGGGCAGGTACCCTCAGAGGCCTGGGGCTCCCCACATAGCGGGACCTGGCTAATCATCCCCGAGAGACCCGGCGGCGCTTTGAACTGCAAGCTCGAGATCCGCTGCTGACCATCACCACGCGCTAGTAGCAGCGAGAAGTTCGTAAAGCCACCAGCCTGGTCGGTACTAGAGCCCGCCGTCATCACTGGCGTGAACGGCAGCGGTCCCGCGCAGCCAGCTGGGCCGCTGCCATCCGGGCCCGTAGTTATCGCGAAGCTGCTAGTCGTCGGGAAATCCAGCGTAAATGGCGTACTCCACGGCACAAAATCGATGCCCGCCGTATACGTCGCACAGGTTGGGGGTGTCACGAGCGCGGCCTGCGCTCCACCACTGAACGACAGTTTGAAGTCTGTGAACGGCAGCGGTGGTGTTTCTGGGAACACCGCCGTTAGCTGACCCGTCGCTTCATTGAGATGAATATCCCCGACGAGCTTCAAATCGACACCGTCTGCTGCGGCATTGACTAGCAGCTGTAGGTGCGGCGGGTCGGACTGCAACACATATACGTTGCCTTCAACCTTGTCCGCTAGTAGCGGTGTCGTGATCGACGCCGTCCCGACCTTCGACGCTAGCGGACATGACGGTTCGCCTTCGCTACCAACCGCATCCTGATAGGACTGGCAAGCCTCCAGACCATTAGCCTGCCCGGGGTTGATCGTCATCCCCGCCGGCAGTACCACCGTGGTGTCCTTCAGCGCGGACGCAGCGATACCCTGCGGGTTCACGAGCCCCGACTGGTCATCCTGGACATCCGCGGTCAACCCCGCCGGCGTATCAGACGCCGTCGTATCAGGCGCAACCTTGATCGTCGGACCGAACGCCGGCTGCTCACAGCCACGCAACGGGCCAAAGGACACTTCGCGGGACTTCCACCGCGGATCACTCAAATCCGCCACGCCGAGCGGGTTCACGGGGTTCTCTTCCTTCAGCGCACCCGGTTCCTCCCACGAATCGATACGCGCCGCGAACACCAACGGCACACCAGAACAACTCGCTGGTAGCGTCAAGAACGCCTGCACCGGCGTTTCTGTCGAGCACGAACCCAAAGATTCGCCTTCCAACCCCAGGCATTCCCCCCGCACACCATCATGGCTAGGATCCTCAGGCACACCCCAAAACGACGTCCTCACACCAAGAACAGCGGTCTCCTCCTCGGTGTTACGCGAGGAGACCGTCAAACCATAGTCCCCACCCGTACGTACCGTCGGACGCAGAAGAACCTGGATTTTATCCGCACTAAACCCAAACTCCGCCGGCACACCCGGAGGCGGCACAAGATTAAAAATCCCAAACGAAAACTCCACAACCTGCGAATGACGATACAAAGACACTTCCACACGCGCGACGCCTACCTGCGTATTCGCCGGGCAATCCGACCCAGACAACAAATAACTCGATTCCTGCCGAGGACCAGGAGCCTGCGTCGAGAAATCCTTGCTATCGCACTGCGGGATCACATTCGTATCACCAATCAACCCCGGAGGCAATTCCACCGCCGCGTTCTTCAAATCACCATCAGGAGCACCACCAGTCCTGTTAAATCCTAGCGTCGTCACCAGTTCATACGGATGCGAACCAGCCTGCACATCCGGCGTGCCATCCCGGTTGACGATCGATACCCCAAAGCCTTCGCCGCCAGGAAGAAAACCAAAACTCGCCTGCGCCACAGGCACAACGAACAGCAAAAGACAGGCCGCCGCTACAAAAGCCGAGAGGCCACGATCCAGCCGCCACGCCTTCCAGCGCGCCGCTCCTGGATGGCGCCCGCGGGCGCTCCTCACTGTCAGGCTACTAGCACGGCCCTTTACCCGGCGCGCCAGGAAATAAATTGTCATCTACTTAGCCCTCCAGTTAGAATTAGCTTTCTTACCCCACTACCCGCACCTCTAGACCCCGCTAGAGCAACCAGCGCTCCGCGCCGGAGCCCTCGCCAGACCCCTCCGTCTCCTATCACGAGCATCACGCCGCCTCGATCTCTCCGCCGGAGCTGACCCTGAGCTGCTGCGCGACCCGCAAACCCAACGCCGTCAACACCCACGCATTCGGCTCACCCTTCAAATGCCCCTCACCCGCATTCTCAGTAAGACCAAGACGCAAAAGACGCGCAAGCAACTTCGAGACCTGCCCCTGATCCGCAATACCCGCAAGATCCGCAACCTGACGATTACTCACACCAGGCCGCTCAGCAATACACTCCAACACCCTCGCCGTCCGATACGTCAAACGCATCGGCAAACCCTGCAACGCGTCAGGACCACCCCGCGGCCCCCCAGATGGGCTAGCCGCCGCGAACCTCAGCTCAGGAGCAGGACGAGTCTGCTCACGACGCGCAGCGGCCGGCCCCAGATAAGGCAGCACGATCATGCTCATCAACTCGCTAAGCAAACCCGTAAGCGGCTCATGCTCACCCCCACGCGTCAACCGACTACCAACGATCCAAAGCGCCGCGCCGATCAGCCCCTCCGCCGTCAACGCTGTGCGCTGCGCGGCCCGCGAGCGCTCCTCCCAACCCCCATCCAAGATCTCCACCAGGCGCGCGAGTAGCTCCTCACGACGCCGTAGAACAGCCGGGCCGCCACGCGCAGCTTCCACAACACACACCCGTGCGAGTGCAGGCTCACGATCAAAAAACGACAAGATCACCCACAACCCACTACGCACCCGCTCACGCCAAACCAAACCCCCGAGGTTTGCCTGCGCTACCTCCTCCTCAATGAGGCGCGCGACGTCCTCCAAGAGCGCCAGCAGACAACCTTCGCGGTTATCGAAAAGCTCATAGAACGTACGGCGCGAGACTCGCGCTCTAGAGGTGATCTGCTCAACCGAGGTATGCGCATACCCGTACTCGTCGATCGCACCGACCGTACTCGCCAACAGCCGCGAGCGCTGGATCTCCATCACCTGCCCACGAGGCAAACCCGTCCACGACGCAACCCGCCCCCCCAGCCGCGCCTCCCCCACCGCACAAGCCGACACCGGCCCCGACGCCTCGCGCCCACGCCTAGAAGACACAGCACACCCCACCAGCACACCGCCAGCAGACCCCACCAACCACTCGCGCGGACACCCCAGCAACTCGCGCGGACACCCCAGCAACTCGCGCAGACGCCCCAGCAACTCGCGCGGACACCCCAGCAACTCGCGCAGACGCCCCAGCGCAAGCCGACACCCAGGACCAACGCGGACGCCGAGAAACCCCCACCCCCACCAGCCAGGAGCCCAAACGGCGCCAAAGCGCCGAACGACGAGAACTAGCGGCTAGCCGAGAACCGCAAGAGAGAGAGAGAGAGAGAGAGATGCGTCAGAGAACTGACGCATCTAGAGACAGGCCCCTCACGAGCCGCGCACATCCCCACCACGTATCTCCCTCCAGAAACCACGCTAAACAAGCTCCCTCATCGAAAACCGACCCGGCCCCTCCCCAAACACCAGCACGCGCAAAGGTCAACCACCAAGGCAAACCCAGCCAGACCCTATGTCTACTCCCGACAACCAACCCGGCTGCCAAGACAACCAATCATAACCACAACAACAACCTACTGTCAAGGACCAACCACCAACACCCACCCACGACACCCACCACCAACACACCCCACACCACCCCCCAACACACCCACAAACCGCACAAATACACACGATTCCCAGACACCGCCACCCACAACAACACCACAAACACCCCAAGACCCAACAACGCCCACCAGCCCGACACCACCAACCCAGCTACACCACAGCCCCCAACTATCAACAGCCAAACCCAGCCCACCATGAGCTACCAAGGCCTTGCGTACGCGCAGGAAGAGACTCGAAGACCGCTCCGTAGACGCTCCCCTCAGAACCAGGTCTTCGCAGGCAGGCTCTAAGCCGGCCCACCGAGATACCGTGCCGATCCAACTCGCGGATAGCGTCGCGCAAGACATCGAGGCACTTGGCTAGACGCCCTCGACGAGTCTAGTCCCAGCAAGCTCTACCACATCGGCCGCATCGAACCCGTGCCTCACCTACCTGCGCCTGCCCCACCCCGCTTGACGGCAGTGCGGTACCTACGACGGACGGTGACTTCGCAGCGGTTGCGTCTCCTGCCGTGCTTGGCGTGGCATGCCTTCAGCGCCTGCGCCAGTTTCTGTGCCCGCGTCCGGATCTTCGCCTTCGGCTTCACCGCCCGCGGTGTCACAGCGGCGGGGATGTTCCCCACGCCGTTGAACGTCACGCTCGAGGGGGTCGCGAACACCGGCGGGGGCGCAGGAACACCCTGGCAGCCCGTCCCGGTACACGCCGGTGGCGCCACGGTCGCCGTGCCGCCACCAACCCTCGCGTCGTAGAGGTCTACGAGTTGGTCGGTGTCGCCGGATACGAGCTCCTGCCGAGTCAGAAAGAACACATTGTCCCCGTCTTCACTTGCATCGACAAACGTCGCGTCGGACGTACCCGTGCCGGTGGAGATCAGATATGGCCTGCCGTTCTCATACTCGTACACGTCCTGAGCAGCGTTTGTGTCCTGCGGCACCAGTGCATCATAAGTGTCGAAGAACAAGTGGCTGCCGTCTGGGGAGAGCACCCGCGTCTGATAGATCGCCATACCAGTTTCCCATTCCGTTCCCGGATTGATCCTCGACGGGCCAATCGGCGGACTACCATTCGGGTTACACGAAGCACAACTCAACCTGCCACTGCTCCTGTCGTAGAGGAAGACCTCCTCATTGCCCGCATTGTCATAGCCCGTCAGGGGCTGGGCGGACATGAACGCAACATGCCCGCCGTCGGGCGTCACGCGCGCCGTACGCTGCCCCACACCGTCGATCCAATCATTCGCATCGGCCTGTACGAGGGTGGCGATCAGCCGAGGCTCTTCCCAAAGATTCGCTTCGTTGTTGTAGTGGAGCATATAGAGGTTCGGCTGGCCCGCTATGGCACTGCCGGCAAGCTTTCCCACGGCCACGAAGTAAATGTACGAGCCATCCTCGCTCTCTCCGAGCATCCCCAGCACACCCGCCCCTGCAGCATCCGCGTGGTCGACAGTGAGATCGGTCAACCGATGGCCTTCGTTGGCTTCCGTATTGAACTCATATAGGTCTTCGTTCGACGATTCGCTGGTTAGCTTACGAAAATCGAGGAAAAAGATTCTGGTGTCATCGCTGCTTGCAGTCATCAGTTTGCCCCCGCCGCTGGGGCCAAGGCCACCCTGGGTTTCGTCGATCTGCACCGTATGGGCTTGCGGGGTCCCGATGCCCTCTCTTAAGTAGAGTTCTGCGCCAGTTCCCCAAATAGCGCGAGAGCCGTTATTGCTAATCATATGTTCCTGCCCACCCCCGTTCTCGAACAGAGAACCGAGATGCATAGCTATGTCGGGTTCAGAGGCCTGTCCGTCGGGAAGTATGTTTATCTGTTGGAATTGCCCGTCACTCCACTCGTAGAGATTATTCAATGGCCCTTTTCCTTCAATCGCGCCTGGGGTCAGAGCGGCTCCTGTCCTTATTGCCAGATGCTTGAGGTCCGGGGAGACGGTTTCCAAGGTCATGTGGAACTGGCCGGCGGGCTGCGCCGGTTTGCTTGTCAATAGCGACTGTAGGCTAGTGGTTAGGTTGTCGCGCAGATAGTAGTCTTGGTAGCCTTCGGGCTCACCGGCAAGGGGAGGGTTTTCCTCCGGGCGACCTTCGATTCCGGCTACGCCGTTTAGCTCGAGTCCGGTTGCGAGGTCTGGCGAGAATGCTGCATAGGGGATGGTCTCGCCGAGTGGGTAGGTTCCGGCCTTGGTCGGAGTGGTGATGTTTTGTGTCGTCCAGCCGGTCGTGGGGCTAGTAAGGGTTGAGAGGTATTGGCTGCCGATCGGTGCACCTTGGGGGCTGGAGAAGGATCCCTGGGAGATGTAGGTGACCTTAGTTCCATCGCTAGAAGCTTGGAGAATCCCGGTCGCTGAGAGGCTATCCACGATGTCGGCGCCGTTCTTTTCCAGGGGTGAGACCATTTCGTAGGCGCGGCAGTCGGGGAGGAACGACGATGCCTGTTGTGATCTCGCGGTTTCGTTGGGGCAGCCTTCGGCGTGGGCGGCGGTCGGTAGGAAGAGCGCGCAGAGACAGAAGAAGGCGATGATGGTGCGTCCACGACGGGCTGTATCGCGGTGGACGATCCGATGACCAGGGAAAATTTCCGCGGTGCTCATTATTTCACCCTCCGGGTTGACCCCTTGAATTGCCTGCTTGTCCTTTGCTTGCTTGTCTTCTTGTGCACTTTTCCGCGTTTTGACTTTTTCTCGTTCTTATACTTTTTCTTGTTTTTGTGCTTTTTCTTGGTTTGCTGTTGTTTGTGGTTGTTGTTGTTGGTTGTGGGTTGGTTGGTGGGGGGTGTGGGTGTGAGGGTTGTGAGGTTGGGGGTGTTGAGTAGTGTGGGTGCTGGTGGTGGGGGCGTGGGTGTTGTCGTGAGTGTGGCTTGGGTTGATTGGCTTGTGCCGTCGGGGGTCGTTGTGGTAAGGCGGTAGTAGTAGGTCGTGCCCGGTGCGAGATTGTTGAGTGTGAGTTCTAGGGGTTGCTCGCCGGGCTGTGGGGTGAGCGCGCCGAACGCGACCGCGAGGTAGCTGCCGGGGGTAGCCGCGAGTTCGAACACGTAGGTCCCCGCGAGCCCCTGGGTATCCGTGGTAGCAGTGATCGTCGCTGTAGTCGTGCTGAGACCCGCGGCTGCGCCGATCGTGGTCGTTGGCGGCGTGAGTGCTTCGGTTGTGAAGGTTTGGTCGGGGCCTTCGGCGCTGCCCGCGACGTTGCTCGCGACCAGCCGGTAGTGGTAGGTCGTATCGGGTTCCAGTTCGGTGATGAGGACCGGTGTTGTAGGGGTATCGGTAGTCCCGCCGCCGGCGTCGGTGAGGGGTGTGCTCTGCCCGTAGCCTGTGCTGGTGCCGTACTGGAACTGGTAGTGGGTCTCGCCTTGGCCGGCGTTGATCGTGCCCGCTAGCAGCGCCTGGTGCTTAGCAACATGTGTCGCGCTCGCGGGCTGGCCGGTGACGGCTGGCGGAGTGATCGTCAGGAACTTGAACGCCTTGACCTGGCCGCTGGTAGCGTCCGCGGCATAAACCTCATCAGCATCCTGGTGATCCACAGCGACCCCAAAAGACCCCGCGATGTCCCCTTCGCCGAAGCGACGGGTCAGCACCGGGGGTTCCGCGGCGCCCTGGAACTGCGCAATGTCGCTGCCCTCATCCACGAACAGACCGCCGGTGCCTTGGTCGACTGCGAGGGTGCTACCCGCCGCGTCGACCGGCGTACCCACCGCGGCGGGCTGGCCGAACTGCGAGGACGCATACCGCGCGACCCCACCGGTATAGGTCGCGACATAAACCTCGCTCCCAGCACTATCGACGGCAACATCACACGTTTCACCAGTGATATCCAGGCCCGCGAGCGAAGAAACGTAGTCGCTGCTAGTAACCGTTTTTCCTGTTGGCGTGTACTTGTTGACGTAGCCGCTAGCGAGCCCGACGTAGAGGCTACCGCTGCTATCGACCGCGACACCACAAGGTTCGCCCTGCCCCACAGCACCTTCCTCACCTAGTTCACCGAGCGACTCCCCCGCAGCACTAAAGATATTGACGTGCGCGCCACCGTAGTGCACCACATAGATATCCCCCGCGGTTTCACCACTGGAGTTATCGACAGCGATCCCGTTTTCCCCACCGCCGGAGCCCCCCACGCCAGTAATCGCGTTGGTGCCTAGCGCCGAGAACGCTTCCGGTTCACCAGCGGTATTGAACTTGTAGATCGCGCCCGCCGCGGCGTCATACACATAGACAGTTTGCGCGGCTTCCTCGACCGCGATGCCCTCCATGTTCGCGAACGCTCCAAAAGAGAAGTCAGGGGTATACGTTTCCAACGCCAACGCAGAGCTACCACCAAGCACCAGCCCCCCAACAACACCACAGACGCAGGCCAGCGCCGCCAGTCTCAACCTAGAGATACGCATGATTACCTACCCTTCCTGGTGTTGTGGTGAGCGACGCTAGATCCGTCCTCGCGGTCGCGGTTAGCGGCGCTGGGCGCACCCTTGGCGTGGACGCTGGACCCATCCTTGGCGTTGCGCTGCGCGGCGCGAGATGCGTCGCTGGCTTTACTTTTGTGTCTGGGTTTGCTCGCCTTCTTGGCTTTCGGGCAGCCCGTGAGCGCGATCTTGGCTGATTGTTTGCTTACCGCACCGTTCTGGGCGGTGAACAGGGTCGGCATTACGAGTTTGCTCGTGCAGAGGTTCCCGTTAGCTGCGAGCGCGGAGAACGGGCCCTCGGGGAGCTTCAGCTCGAACGTCGAGAACGGGACGTCGGGGACTGCTTTGAATGTGGTGCTCGTGATCCCCCGCTTTGAGATGAACGTCGTTCCTAGCACCTCGACGGTCACACCGTAGCCCTGCAACACGACGATCAGGCTGGGGAATGCTTCCCCGCCGTGGCTGACGAAGTACGCCGGGCCCGCCAGGGGCACGGGCAGCAGCGGCGTGATGACCCTCGCGGTACCGACGATCGAAGCGCGCGGGCAGCTCGCGGGGTTCCCTTCAAAGACCTTCGCGACGCATGCCTTTTGTAGGGTCGTCAACCTTGAGGGGAGCTCTTTTGGTAGTTCGACTTTGACGCTCGCGATGTTCGCCTGGCTACTAGCCTGGTTATCCGCCGGGATCGTGGTCGGGTAGACGATCCTCGCGTCGAGACTCGCACCATCACTCCTAGAGGTCCTCCCTTGCGTAGAGACTTTGAAATCGGGTTTGAATGCCAGGCCGCTGCACGACCCGACCTGGAAATGACTCGAGATCACGGCAGTCGACCCTTCGCTGCTGCTCGCGATCCCGCTAAAGGACTGCGGGCTGCAGTTGGTTGGGTTGAACATGAACCCGGGCCGGTCAACGACCGCGTTGATGTCACGCAGGTCGGTCGGGATCCCATCCAGGACCGTCGGGATCGCGTAGGGCCCTGAGGGGTCCGTCGTGATCGTTAGCTGCGCGGTCTGCGGATCAACCGCGATACTCGCACGCACAACCCTCGTCCCCAGATCAAACGGGCCCGCGATCACCGGCACCGCAATCGAGAGACCAAACGGCGCACCACGATAAGGCCCCGTCAAGTAGATCGGAGCCGGGGGCTGACCGGGACCCGGGACAACCAGCGGATACGGTCCCGGGCCGGCCGTCACGACGGTATGCCCGATCTGCGAGCCAGCGGGGCAGGTACCCTCAGAGGCCTGGGGCTCCCCACATAGCGGGACCTGGCTGATCATCCCCGAGAGACCCGGCGGCGCTTTGAACTGCAAGCTCGAGATCCGCTGCTGCCCATCACCACGCGCAAGCAACAGCGAGAAGTTCGTAAAGCCACCCGCCTGGTCGGTACTAGAGCCCGCCGTCATCACCGGCGCGAACGGCAGCGGCCCAACACACCCCGCTGGGCCACTGCCATCCGGGCCCGTCTGGATCGCGAAGCTGCTAGTCGTCGGGAAATCCAGCGTAAACGGTGTACTCCATGGCACAAAATCGATGCCTGCTGTGTAGGTCGCACAGGTTGGGGGTGTCACGAGCGCGGCCTGCGCTCCACCACTGAAGGACAGTTTGAAGTCTGTGAACGGCAGCGGCGGTGTTTCTGGGAACACCGCCGTTAGCTGACCCGTCGCTTCATTGAGATGAATATCCCCGACGAGCTTCAAATCGACACCGTCTGCTGCGGCATTGACTAGCAGCTGTAGGTGCGGCGGGTCGGACTGCAACACATATACGTTGCCTTCTACCTTGTCCGCTAGCAGCGGTGTCGTGATCGATGCCGTCCCGACCTTCGACGCCAACGGACACGACGGTTCGCCTTCGCTACCAACCGCATCCTGGTAGGACTGGCAAGCCTCCAGACCATTAGCCTGCCCCGGGTTGATCGTCATCCCCGCCGGCAGTACCACCGTGGTGTCCTTCAGCGCGGACGCAGCGATACCCTGCGGGTTCACCAACCCCGACTGGTCATCCTGAACATCCGCGGTCAACCCCGCCGGCGTATCAGACGCCGTCGTATCAGGCGCAACCTTGATCGTCGGCCCGAACGCCGGCTGCTCACAGCCACGCAACGGACCAAAGGACACTTCGCGGGACTTCCACCGCGGATCACTCAAATCCGCCACGCCGAGCGGGTTCACGGGGTTCTCTTCCTTCAGCGCACCCGGTTCCTCCCACGAATCGATACGCGCCGCGAACACCAACGGCACACCAGAACAACTCGCTGGTAGCGTCAAGAACGCCTGCACCGGCGTTTCTGTCGAGCACGAACCCAAAGATTCGCCTTCCAACCCCAGGCATTCCCCCCGCACACCATCATGGCTAGGATCCTCAGGCACACCCCAAAACGACGTCCTCACACCAAGAACAGAGGTCTCCTCCTCAGTGTTACGCGAAGAGACCGTCAAACCATAATCCCCACCCGTACGAACCGTCGGACGCAAAAGAACCTGGATTTTATCCGCACTAAACCCAAACTCCGCCGGCACACCCGGAGGCGGCACAAGATTAAAAATCCCAAACGAAAACTCCACAATCTGCCCACCCCGATACAACGACACTTCCACACGCGCAACGCCTACCTGCGTATTCGCCGGGCAATCCGACCCAGACAACAAATAACTCGATTCCTGCCGAGGACCAGGAGCCTGCGTCGAGAAATCCTTGCTATCGCACTGCGGAATCACATTCGTATCACCAATCAACCCCGGAGGCAATTCCACCGCCGCGTTCTTCAAATCCCCATCAGGAGCACCACCAGTCCTGTTAAACCCTAGCGTCGTCACCAGTTCATACGGATGCGAACCAGCCTGCACATCCGGCGTACCATCACGGTTAACGATCGATACCCCAAAACCTTCGCCGCCAGGAAGAAAACCAAAACTCGCCTGCGCCACAGGCACAGAAAACAGCAAAAGACAAGCCGCCGCCACAAAAGCCCACAGACCACGATCCAGCCGCCGGCCCCGCCAGCGCGCCGCTCCTGGATAGAACCTACGGGCACTCCGCACTCTCAAACTGCTAGCACGGCCCTTCACCCGGCGCGCCAGGGGATCGGTAGTCATTTACTTAGAAGGTCTTTCAAAATGAGTTGAGGCGTCGCCAGCAGAGGATTGCGCAGGCGAGTGTGAGGAACGCGGTGTGCATGTCGGGGTCGCGCTCGTAGCGGATCCGCAGGCGGCGGAAGTTGTGTAGGTGCGCGAAGCCACGCTCGACGACCCAGCGTTGGCGGCCGAGCCCGGAGCCGTGTGTTCTTCCGCGTCTGGCGATAACGGGTGTGATCCCGAGAGCGCGCAGCAGCCGTCGGTGCTTGTCGTGGTCATAGCCCCGGTCGGCGAGAACGCGGTCCGGCTTACGGCGTGGCCGGCCGCGCTTGCCTGCGACCGGGCGTGCGTGCAGGTCTTCCAGCAGCGGGATCAGCTGAGTGACGTCGTTGCGATTGCCGCCGGTCAGCGCGACCGCGAGGGGGATGCCACTCGCGTCGACGAGAAGGTGATGCTTAGAGCCCGTGCGGGCACGGTCTACCGGGGATGGCCCGGTCAGGAGCCCCCCAAAAGGGCACGGATATGGCTGGCGTCGACCGAGGCGCGTGACCAGTCGATCTTCCCCGCCGCGTTCAGCTTCACAAGCAGCTTCTGGTGCAGCGCATCCCAAACCCCGGCCTTCTGCCATGTACGTAGCCGCCGCCAGCACGTGACGCCGGAGCCGTAGCCGTACTCGCGAGGCAGGTCCTCCCACGCGATTCCTGTGTGCAACACGTGCAGAATCCCGTTGAGCACCAACCGATCATCAATCGCCTTGCGACCAGGATGCTGGCGGCGACGCTGACGCACCGGGATCAACGGCTGAATCTCCACCCACAGCTCATCAGTGATCTCGAATCGAGAGGGCACCTCCACGACCTCCAATCCTCGGGGACACACCCCAAAGATTCAACCCCCAACCCCCAACCCCTCCATTTTGAAAGACCTTCTTAGCCCTCCAGTTAGAATTGGCTTTCTCGCTCCACCGCTTGTGCCTCTATGCCTTGCCGGGAAGACCAGCGAGCCGCCGAGCGCTAGACAGCCGTCTTGGTCTTGCACCTCAAACATCACGCCGCCTCGATCTCTCGGCCGGAGCTGACCCTGAGCTGCTGCGCGACCCGCAGACCCAACGCCGTCAACACCCACGCATTCGGCTCACCCTTCAAATGCCCCTCACCCGCATTCTCAGTAAGACCAAGACGCAAAAGACGCGCAAGCAACTTCGAGACCTGCCCCTGATCCGCAATACCCGCAAGATCCGCAACCTGACGATTACTCACACCAGGCCGCTCAGCAATACACTCCAACACCCTCGCCGTCCGATACGTCAAACGCATCGGCAAACCCTGCAACGCATCCATCTCGCCCTGCAGCTTCGCGGGTGACCTACCCACCGCGAACCTCAACTCAGGAGCAGGACGAGCCCGCTCACGACGCGCAGCGGCCGGCCCCAAATAAGGCAGCACGATCATGCTCATCAACCCAGCAAGCAAGCCCGTCAGCGGCTCCTGCTCACCCCCACGCGTCAACCGACTACCGACAATCCAAAGCGCCGCGCCGACCAGTCCCTCCGCCGTCAACGCCGTGCGCTGCCCGGCCCGCGCGCGCTCCTCCCAACCCTCATCCAAGATCTCCACCAGGCGCGCCAGAAGCTCCTCACGACGCTTCAGAACAGCCGGCCCGCCACGCGCGGCCTCCACAACACACACCCGCGCAAGCGCAGGCTCACGATCAAAAAACGACAAGATCACCCACAACCCCCCACGCACCCGCTCACGCCAAACCAAACCCCCAAGACCCGCCTGCCCTACCTCCTCCTCAATGAGGCGCACGACGTCCTCCAAGAGTGCCAGCAGACAACCCTCACGGTTATCAAAAAGTTCATAGAACGTACGGCGCGAGACCCTCGCCCTAGAAGTGATCTGCTCAACCGAGGTACCCGCATACCCATACTCATCGATCGCACCGACCGTCCCCGCCAACAGCCGCGAGCGCTGGATCTCCATCACCTGCCCACGAGGCAAACCCGTCCACGACGCAACCCGCCCCCCCAGCCGCGCCTCCCCCACCGCACAAGCCGACACCGGCCCCGACGCCTCGCGCCCACGCCTAGAAGACACAGCACACCCCACCAGCACACCGCCAGCAGACCCCACCAACCACTCGCGCGGACACCCCAGCAACTCGCGCAGACGCCCCAGCGCAAGCCGACACCCAGGACCAACGCGGACGCCGAGAAACCCCCACCCCCACCAGCCAGGAGCCCAAACGGCGCCAAAGCGCCGAACGACGAGAACTAGCGGCTAGCCGAGAACCGCAAGAGAGAGAGAGAGAGAGAGATGCGTCAGAGAACTGACGCATCTAGAAACAGGCCCCTCACGAGCCGCGCACATCCCCACCACGTATCTCCCTCCAGAAACCACGCTAAACAAGCTCCCTCATCGAAAACCGACCCGGCCCCTCCCCAAACACCAGCACGCGCAAAGGTCAACCACCAAGGTAAACCCAGCCAGACCCTATGTCTACTCCCGACAACCAACCCGGCTGCCAAGACAACCAATCATAACCACAACAACAACCTACTGTCAAGGACCAACCACCAACACCCACCCACGACACCCACCACCAACACACCCCACACCACCCCCCAACACACCCACAAACCGCACAAATACACACGATCACCAAGCACCGTCACCGGCCACCCTATCGACAGCACCGAGACCCGGCAGCCGCCCACAAGCCGACACCCCCCACCCAAATCCCCACCAGGGTCCCTTATTATCAAAGGTTGGGCCTATCCGCCGAAGACCCCGCCATCCCAAGCCACACAACGGTCTGAGCACCAAGACCCACAACCAGGCAGAAGACCACCACCGATACAAGCCGATCAACAGCAAAGCCCACAGAAGGTGGTGCTCACCAGCGGAGGTGAGCTTCGAGTCGGGCATCAACCCTCATGCGGCTCGACGCAAGCACCCGAGCCGCATGGGGACCGAATGGCACTGACGGGTCAGCGTGTTTGCGCTTCTGCTTACACCCCCGGCCCCCAACGGTCCTCCCGGCATCCCCGCGGGCACAGAAACCCCGCCTGGGGTTGGGTTTCCCTGCTATGCGCCAGGAGAGATTCGAACTCCCGACCTTCGGTTCCGTAGACCGACGCTCTATCCAGCTGAGCTACTGGCGCAGAGCAAGGAAGTCTAGTGGGCGCGCTCGCCTATCGGCCGTCCGGGTAGCTGGGACGGCGAGCCGGATACGCATTAGGCGTGCAGCAGCCACACGGCGACTCGTGCAGCCCGAGGCTTGAGATCGCCTATGACGAGGAGCTCGCCGACCGCATTGGAGAGCTGCGCGGGAGCAGTCGCTCGCGCCGTTTGCGTTGATCGAGCGTGCCGCATCCCGTGGCTGCGCGTTCAGCGACTTGGATCAGCGATGGCTAACGGCGCGCCGGATGATCCATCTCCCCGCCTGCCGCGAATGGTCTCCGGGAGAACGAACATTGGACGTACTCCTCGACGAGGCTGTCATTGACCAGGAGACCCAAACGAATGGAGCGGGCATGCAAGACGAGCACCACGATCCCGAGGTCGGCCACGCGGGACCACAAACGTCGGAAGACTCGAAGGCAGCATCTACCACGCGCAAGAACTTCCTCAGGGGCGCGGCCGTCCTAGGCGCGGGCGCGACCGGTCTGGGAGCGCTCGCGCCCGCCGCCGCATTTGCCAAAGGCAAGAAGCACGGGCTGACTCACGGAGACCTGGCGATCCTGAAAGCCGCCCAGATAGCGGAGGCGCTGGCGGTCACCACCTATACGAACATCATCAATACAGCGCCATTCTTCAAAGGCATTCCGTCCGACGATCAGGGCTATCTACGGGGAGCGCTGCAGGAGGAGATGTCTCACTACCTGCTCGAGGAAAGCTTGACCGGCAAGCCCTCAGCCTTCACGACGTTCTACTACCCGCCCAAGATGTTCGCTGACGCGCAGACGACGCTCAACATTCTCGTGACGCTCGAGGATGCGTTCATCGCGGCCTACCTAGTTGGGGTGCGTCGCTTCAGCACGCCAGACCTGAGGGTCACGGCAGCGCGAATCATGGGCATTGAGTCCGATCACCGCACCCTCGCGCGGGTCGTGGGACCCGACGTCGCAGGCGGGGATGGCGGCCCCATCAAGGAAATCACCGGGATTCAGAAGACGGCTGAGTCGGTCGACCCGCCCAACAACAATGGCTACGAGCGGACTCTCATGTTGACCCACATCGAGCAGGCGGTCGAAGCGCTGCTGCCCTTCGCGGAAAAGGCGGCCGCCGAAAAAGCAGGCTTCGATACCTCGAAGCCGTACGCATTTGTGTCCTTTACACCGACACTGCCAAACCCCCTCGGCGAATTTCACTCGTTGAAGGGCTGATTCCAGTCATCTACCTCTGATTCGACGATCTGCGGCACGCGATGTGCCGCAGATCGCAAAAAAGCGGTGATGGGATACGGCCTGGGTTGCTTGGGTCTATGCGGCCTGTGCTGCTACGTGCTCGCTGCTCGCTCGATCCGGGGCGAGGTCGATCTCCTGCGGCCGGGAGGCCGTGGGTGGGCGCAGTATTAGGAGGGCCGCGAGGATTCCCAGCGCGACGAATACGGCAGCGATGACGTACGCCAGGTGGTATCCGCCGGTCAGCGCGCTGGTCAAGGGGTGGCCGGCGGCACTCAGCGCCTTGGTGTGGTCTGTGGCGATCGTCCCCAGCGTGGCCAGGCCGATCGCGCCGAACAGCTGGACAGAGACGTTGATGATCCCCGAGGCTAGGCCCGCATCGCGTGGGGGGGCGTCGGCCATTCCGATCATCAGCAGCGGCAGGAAGGAGGCGCCTGCGCCGAGGCCGAGTGTTAGGAAGGCGAAGAACAGGCCGGGGAAGTAGTTCGCGTGAACTCCCTGAAGGGCTAGCAGCACCAGGCCGATGACGATGCCGAGGAGCCCGGCCGCCAGCGTCTGAACGGAGCCGAAGCGCCCCACCGCGCGCGCCGATATGCCCATCGACATGGCCGCGATGGCAATCGTCAGGGGCATGAACGCCAGTCCTGTGTCGATCGCGTCGTAGCCGAGCACGCGCTCGAGGTACAGCGCGCCGAGGAAGAACGCGGAGAACATGCCCGTGACGAGCAGGCCCCGGACGAGGCTAGAGCCCATCAGCGTGCGCAGGCGCAGGATCCGCAGCGGCATGATCGGGTTGGCCACGCGCGCCTCCAGTGCCAGGAAGGCGCCCAGCAGAGCCAGCGAGGCGCCGCCCGCGCCGAGCGTGCGCGCCGAGAGCAGGCCGTATTCGCTCGACTTGACGATGGCGAAGGCGCCGAACATGGTCGCAAGCGTGATCAAGGCCGACCCGAAGACATCCACGCCGCCCGCGAGGCCGATGCCCTCGTTCTCCTCGATCAGCATCGAGCCGAGCAGCAGCGCGACCGCCCCGATGGGCACGTTGACGAAGAAGATCCAGTGCCAGCTCAGAGACTGCGTGAGCGCCCCGCCGGCGAGCAGGCCGATAGAGCCACCCCCGGCGGACACGAACGCGTACATGCCCATCGCCTTGGCCTGCTCGGCTTTCTCCGGGAACTCGGTGACAATGATCGCCAGGATCACGCTCGACGCGATCGCGCCGCCGATCCCCTGGATCAAGCGGGCGCCGATCAGCATCGCCTGGCTGCCCGCCAGTCCGCACAGGATGGACGCTGCCACAAACAGGACGAGTCCGCTGAGAAAGACCTTCTTGCGGCCCACCAGGTCGCCGAACCTGCCGGCCAGCAGCAGGAAGCCGCCGAACGTGATCAGGTAGCCGTCTATGACCCACGTGAGGTTCGCCTGCGTGAAGTGAAGCTCGCGCTGAATCGCGGGCAGGGCGACGTTGACGATGGTCGCATCCAAGACCATCATCAACTGGCCGAGGCAGAGCACGCCAAGCGCTATCCAGCGGCGACGCTCGCGCTTGCTGGCCAGTTCGCCGGTGGCGTTCTCCCCGGCGCTCGGCTTCAGCGTCTCAAGTTGGTCGGATGTGGTGGCAGTGGTACTCATCGAATGCTCCTTCCAGGGTGCCGAAGGGAACACCATAGCAGGGATCATCCCTGGAACATGGATCATCGTTTTAAACGTGATGACTGCTGCAACGTGGTATAATCCTGCCGTTATGAGCAAAGAGGCCCGTTCCTACGCTCCCAATTCGATGGTCCTGCTGACCCGCTTGGCCAAGCAGGTCTACAGACGCAGCAGCGAGGAGTTGCTGGGCATGCACATGCGCCTGCTGATGGCACTCAGCTACGTGCGCGACCATGACCACGCCCCCCAGCAGGAGCTGGCAGAGGCGCTGTGTATGGACGCCAACAACGTCGTGCTGTTGCTCAACGAGCTCGAGGATCTGGGGTATGTCGCCCGCCGTCGCGACCCCGACGATCGCAGGCGCCACCTGGTCGAGCTGACCGAAGCGGGATTCCGTGCACTGAGGAGCGCCGAGCAGGCACAGGAAACGATCGAGGACGATGTGCTGCAGGCGCTCGACCCGAGCGAACGCGCGATCCTGTGGCAGCTGCTGACCCGCGCGCTGCAAGGCGCCGAGCCGGACGCGGCCGGTCCAGACAGTGCCGCGACCGCACCGATCCCGGCATAGACACCAGTGGCTTGATTGCAGCTCGTACTCGACCCTCCCATGACCGATCGCAGCAACACTACTTCGGTTGCACGGGGCTAACGGGACGACTCTCGAAACCACGTACAGAACCGCTACGCGACCACCGCGATCGAGCTTCTCAGCGAGGCCGAGACGCTCGGGATGCTGGCCACCAGCGGTGACCGAAACGCCCTTGCCGCTCTTGAAGGAATTGGATGCAGCAAGAGCCGCGTCGATCAGATCCTGCGCGAGACGGCCGAAGAGCTGCAACGCAGGGATAGTCGAGCGGCGGCCACTCGCGTCGCACTGCACATGCCTGGCTAGCGGTGGAGCCTGAAGCACTCGCCGAACCGGGCTTGCGGCCTCCTGATCCTGCAAGTTTCGAACAATCGCCTCAAACCCTGCGAAAACGAGCCTAACGGGACCACGCCCGAAGCTGGGAGCGATTCAGGTGCAACCTCTCGCCATTTGCACGTAGGGCGAGAACGGCCTTCAACGACTTCTCGACGGCCTGTTGCGCGTGGAAGCCGACCACGGAGTCTGCGATAGAAAGCCACATTCGGCGAAAACCGGGGTGCACGGGACGAAGTTCGAACACCGCATCCGTATGGCGGTCTATCGCGGAGCTACATGAACAACGCTTTGGGAGGCGCGACGCGCCTAGAGGCCGATAGGCAGCTCAGGCATCGGGTGCCCGAACATGTGCCCCACTGAGCGAGGAGCGTCAGGAGGGCATCGCGGACCGCATCGCCAGGTAGGGCGGCGTTGACGACGGTACCGAGCAGTACGCCTGTCACCGCATTGCGCCAGTCAATGCGGCCCATGCGGCTGGCGGCGTCTTGCAGGTAGTCGAGCTGGCCCTTCAAGGAGCCTGGTGTTCGTCTTTATGGCTGACGCTGGTGAGGTGGTTAGGTCAGGCGACTTTGAGGTACTGGCGCAGAGCCTCACGGATCACTGCGGAGGTTGTCTCGTGATCGCGGCTGGCTCGCTGCGCCAGCGCCTCGCAAAGCGAGGGGTCGAGTCGAACGGACTCCGCCCCTGCTGCCGCCGATCCCATAGGCGGCCGTCCGCCACGCCGACGAAGCGTCTCCTCAGCGTCGTAGCCCGCCTCGGCCTTGGCACCCAGCTCGTCAACGAGCCCGTCCGTGATCAGCACTCCGCTGGCGGTTCTTCCGTAGGTCTTCTTCTTCGCCATCTCAGCTACCGGGCAATAGTCGCTGGTCCTTCGGTCACATCTTCATCGCATGAATGGCCAACTCCGACCATCGTCACGCCCGATCGTGACGACCTCAAGCGGTGTCGCGTCACGCGCAGACCCAAGGTAGAGCCGCGTGTCGTCGTCCTGATCCTCGATCGTCATGGCATGTGCTGTGGCGTGCTCGATTTCCGCATCGGTGATCCCATGCTTACGCGCCGACGGATGGATATCCACGGGAGGGAATTGTAAGTACGAAACTGGTCGATTCTCCCGGTGCGACAGAGTTCGAACTACGCCCAAACTCCCGGCGAAACGGGGCGGGAAGGACGAAGATCGAACCCGGACCTGACCTGGTAGCGCATCAAGGAGCTGTACGAGCGGCGCTTCGGCGTGCGGCCAAGGAGCCTGTCCGAGCGATCCGCCAGTCTGGCCGACGATGGAGTTCGACCGCGAGTGGATCGTGCCGCTGGAGCGCGAGGACGCCCGCATCCTGGTTCGCCACGGCGGTAAGCCGATGACGAGCTACGCGGCGATGCTTCAGCTACTGCGAGATGGTCGGTGGCGCACGATTCGGCTGATCGACAACGCCCATGACGTCCACCACATGCACCGATACGCTGGAGACCTCAAGCGGGATGCCGTATCCTTTGAGACAGGCGATCCTCGTGATGTGCTCCCAAAGGCCGTCGCCTATCTGGTGCGAGCCTCGGAGTCGATCATCGCGAGCTGGCAACCATGACGCTCAAGCCATTCTTCGACGACTTCATCGATGAGGCATCTCTGCCGATCGCGCGCGCCTCGGCAAGACCACTTTTGGCGCTGATGGAAGACCGCTTTGAATACCCGGATCGGACTGCGTTCGTAGCAGCCGACTCCGCCACGTTTGGATCGACCTTCGCGCGAGCAGCATTCGATGAGCATCGTCCGGTACTCATCGTGATGCCCGATGGCGTGGAGCTCCTATACGAGCCAGCTCCAGGGTTGATGGCAAGTCTTCGGCGCCGGCTGCGTTCTCGTCTTGCCGCTCGTCGCCTTCGAGAGATGGGACCTCTCGTGACAGACCCATCGGACTGGATCGACACCGATCCCGTCCCGATACCTGGATATCGACATCGGCTACGAGGGCCACGGCCAGCGCCGGCCGCATCCTGATAGCAACGCGGTCGGCTCGGCTGTAATGGGGTTCGAACAACCGCCAGGAACCCAGCGAAAACGGAGAGGGAGGGATTCGAACCCTCGAACGAAGTTTCCCCCGTTACGCGATTTCCAGTCGCGCCCGTTCAACCGCTCCGGCACCTCTCCAGGCGATCGCGATCGGCAATCGCGATGTGCGGTCCGGTAAGGCTACGACACCGGCGACCCGAGCCGTTGCTAGGCTCCGGGGCGTAGTCGTTCAAGCCAACCGCAGCACTTCGAGGAAACGCATGCTTCTCGCTACCAGCGCCGCCGTCAGCAAGGACATCGGCCTGCTCGTGACCTTCCTGGGGATCGGGCTGGTCGTCAACGTGATCGTGGTCTACCTCGCGATCCAGGTTCGCGGCGAGCGCCGCCAGAACCAGGAGTACATGGCCTCGCGTCGGAGCAAGACCGGCGTCTGAGCCCGGGTCCCCGCCGCGCGGTCCGCGCGAGCCGAACCCGCCGGACCCCCTCCGGGGGTCCGATCCAATCAATCAGGACCCGGCGCCGCGCACGATCGTGAGCAGCGCGTCGGCCGTACCGGTGGCGTCGCGGTCGCCGGTCCCCAGGCGGCGCAGCCCGAGGCCGCACATGACGGCGACGACGGTCCGCGCGTGGCTCGCGGGGTCGGGGACCCGCAGCGCCTCGAGCACGGCGGCGGCCAGATCCTCGTAGGCGGCGAAGCAGCGCCGCGAGGCGTCGTGCAGCTCGGGGTCGCGCGAGGCGTGCAGGTGCAGCTCCAGCTCGGCGACCTGCTCGACGCGATCGGTGGAGCCTTCGACGATGCGCTCGACCTCGGCCGCGACCTGCGCCGCACTCGGCTCGGAGGAGCGCAGCTCGGTGGCGAGCGCCTGCAGGCGGGCGACCTCCTCCCCGACGTACAGCAGCAGCGCCTCGCGCAGCAGCTGGGTCTGGCTGGGGAAGTGGTAGGTCAGCGAGCCCAGCGAGACCCCGGCCGCGGCGGCGATCGCGCGGTTTGAGACCTCGCCGATGCCGTGCTCGCCGATCAGGCGCAGCGTGATGCGCAGGATCCGCTGGCGGGTGTCCGGCGCTGTGGTCGTGACGGCCATCTTCACCTCGAGGCCCCGCGGCGGAGGCGCTAGTAGAGAGCCCGCAACTGACGCGGTTATCGGTAGCGCGTCAGCGGCGGTGGTTGTGCGAGCCTAGCGAATCTGTCATCGTTCGGTCGAACGACCGATACTCCCGGGAGGTCCCGAACGTGCCCACGGCGGGCCGGGGACTCCTCCCGGGGAGATCCTGAGATCGCGCCCAGCGCGCTGGAGAGAGAGCTGACGATGCCGGATACCGCCATAGCACCACCAACTCCCACCGAGGGCCCGGAGGCCGAGCTGGCCTTCGCCGGCCCCGTGACGCATGCGCGCATGCTCGCCGCCGGCGAGGTCTCCGCGAGCGAGCTCGTCGAGCTCTCGCTGGAACGGATCGCGGCCGCGCAGCCGGCCCTGAACGCCTTCCGCTGCGTGCGTCCCGAGCAGGCGCGCGCCGAGGCCCAGGAGGCGGACCGCCGGCTCGGTGAGGGCGAGCGCCTGCCGCTGCTGGGAGTGCCGATCGCGATCAAGGACGACGTCGATCTCGCCGGCGAGGAGAGCCGCTTCGGCTGCCAGGGAAACTTCGCCGCGAAGACCGAGGACGCCGAGGCCGTACGCCGCCTACGCGCCGCGGGCGCGGTGATCGTCGGCAAGACCAACACCCCCGAGCTCGGCCAGTGGCCGTTCACGGAGGGCCCCGGCTTCGGGGCGACGCGCAACCCGTGGCACCTCGATCACACCCCCGGGGGCTCCTCCGGCGGTGCCGCCGCGGCGGTCGCGGCGGGCCTGGTGAGCGCCGCGATGGGCTCCGACGGGGCCGGCTCGGTGCGCATCCCGGCCGCCTGGACGGGCCTCGTCGGGATCAAGCCCCAGCGCGGTCGCATCTCGACGTGGCCGGACGCCGAGGCCTTCAACGGCCTGACCTGCTTCGGGCCGCTGACGCGCACTGTGGCCGACGCGGCGCTGATGCTGGACGTGCTCAGCGGCACTCACCCCGGCGACCGCCACCGTCCCCCGCCACCTGCGGAGCCTTACGCGCAGGCCGCCCAGCGCGAGCCCGGGCGTCTGCGGATCGCGCTGTCGGAGCGGATTCCCTTCAGCGGCGCCCCGGCCCGCCTGGACCCGCGCGTGCGCGCGGCGGTGCGCCGACTCGCGGACGTACTGCGCGGGCTGGGCCACGAAGTCGTACACGACGATCCCTACTACGGGCTGATCGGGATCCCGTTCATGCCACGCTCGATGGCGGGCCTCAGAGAGTGGGGCGGGCGCATCCCCGACCCCTCCCTGCTCGATCCCCGCACGCGCCACAATTTCCGTATGGGACGCCTCTTCGGCGGTCCGCTGCTGGCGCTGGCGCGGGCCCTGGAGGGTCCGCTGCACCGTCAGGTGGGACGCGTCTTTCAGCGCGTAGACGTCGTGCTCTCGCCGACCACCGCCAAGCCGCCGGAGCGCGTCGGGGCGATCGATGGCCTCAGCAGCTGGGACACCGACAAGGTGATCGTCGGCGCCTGCCCGTACGCGTGGCCGTGGAACGTGCTGGGCTGGCCTGGCGTCAACGTCCCCGCCGGGCTCACCGACGAGGGCCTGCCGCTCGGCGCCCAGCTCCTGGGCCCCGCCAACAGCGAGTCGCAGCTGATCTCGCTGGCCGCGCAGCTGGAGACGGTCGAGGGCTGGCAGGAGCGGCGCCCGCCGTCACTCGCCCGCTGAGGGTTCGGGATCGTCCGCGCGGGCTCGGTCGTCGCCGGGCCAGGGGGGGCGGGGCTTCCTGCCCCGCCTCTCGGCGAAGCTCCTAACTTGGGCCTGCCGGCGTGGGCCTCTACCGGCGCAGTCCCAGCGCCCCGCTCTGCATCAGCTGGCGCGCGATTCCACGGAAGTTTCCAGCCAGCTCGCCCGCTCCGACAAGCTCGCCATCGCCGGTCGAGAGCTTGGCCAGGAAGGCCGAGTCTGCGCCGGCGACACCCCTGGTGATCAGCTCCACACCGCCCTCGACGAGACGATTGCGCACATCCAGCGTCGGCGACCGGTCATTCGGCTCACCATCCGTCAGGAGCACGACGACCCGCCGGGCGGCGCCGGCGCTCAACTCCCCCGCAGCGACGTCCAAACCGGCGGCCATGTTCGTCGAGCCATCCACGGCCAGTGCCTTGACCGCTCGGCGGGCCTGCTTCGGTGTATCGCCCATGTGTACGATCGCCCTGGCCCTGTTACCGAAGCTGACTACGGCGATGCGACCCTGCGCGCCGGCGCGCTCCAGCTCATCGATGAACCCGAGGCTGGCGTCCACAGCTTCGTCGAGCTTCGCCCCCCTCATGCTCTCGCTGATATCGATGACCAGCGCGACCGCGATGTCGATCTCATGTCGCGCGGAGGGGTCCTCCTCGGTCCAGCGCAGATCGCGGTCCTCCCTGTCGATCTTCGGCGCGCTCAGAGGTCGGCCGTCTGCCGCGGCCGCCACCTGCACCACTCCCTCCTCGTCGTAGTGGTAGCTCACCTCCACCTCGACGAACGACTTGCGTCCCGCCGGAACGTCGTCGAACGTCCAACATCCCAGGGGCTGGGTGTCGAGCGGACGCTCTGCCTCACCTTGGAGCATGTACACCGACAGCGTGCCCGGTCCAGATCCACGGGACGATGCCAAGCGGTGACACTTGCTGGCGGCGGCGGGGATCGGTGCGTTACGCGCGATCATGACCTCGTTGACATAGCGTGTGCCATCGGCGGACACGACTACGAACCCGAGGGCGTGAGCCGTGACATCTCGGACTTGCGGCAGCTGAGCGATCGCGCCGCCCGCGCTGCGGGCACCGATTCCACTGCGTGCGGCACGCCTGATCGAGGCAAGCATCGCGGCGCCGCGCACGACGGCCTGGTCCGGGTCGACACCCTTGGCTGGCGCCCGCCCGGTGGCGCGCTCCAGCGCGGCGGCGCACATCGGCATCCTCGTCGAGCCGCCGACGAGCAGGACGGCGTCGAGCTCGGTTGGACGCAGCTGGGCATCTTCGAGCGCCTGGGTCACCAGCCATTCGGTCCTCGCGAGCAGCGGACGAGTGCGCTCCTCGAGCTCTTGGCGGGTGACGATGACCCGGTCGCGGGCGTCTCCGCATACGACCGCGACGGCGGTCTGATCGAGTTGTGAGAGCGCCCGCTTGGCGGACTCCGCACGCTCTTGCAGGTCCGCTCCGGCATACGGTTCGTCGCGAGGGTCGACCCCGTGGCGACGCTCGAACCGCTCGGCCACCAGCGCAGCGATCTCGGCGTCCCAGTCGGCGCCGCCGAGGTGGTGATCGCCGCAGGTCGAGAGCACCGTCATCGCCGCGTCGGTGAAGCGCACGACGGTCACGTCGAAGGTTCCGCCGCCGAGGTCGTATACGAGGACCGCACCCGACCCCCCGGATCGTCCGACACCGAACGCCACGGCGGCCGCGGTCGGCTCGTGCACCAAGTCGCGCACATCGAGCCCGGCCCGCGCGGCCGCCTCCTGCGTGGCGATACGTGCGTCATTGCCAAAATACGCCGGGACGGTGACGGTCGCCTCCTCGATCGCAACACCCGTCGCCGTCGCCGCGTCGCGTCGCAGCTGGCCGAGCACGGCAGCCGACAGGTCGACGGGCGTGACCTGCTTGCCGTCCACTCGATAGGACGCGTCGGTTCCCATCTGTCGCTTGAAGAGCGCAAAGACACGATCGGGGTCGAGTGCCGCAGCGCGCCTGGCCGCCGTACCTACGATCATTCCACCTGCGAGCGGCAGCTCCACGACAGAAGGAGTGAGAAGCTCCCGCTGCTCGTTGGGAACGAGTTGCACACCCGACTCACCCAGGGCCGCGATCGCGGAGTAGGTAGTGCCGAGGTCGATGCCGACGGCGGGCCGCTCGCTCATCCCCGTTCTTCACCTTTTCGCCGGAGCCGGCCGACCGTTCGCGCGACCGCGCTGGATGGCGGATGAGCTTCGCTCCACGTAAGCCAGCGACCGTGGAGGCGCTCCGGTAGAGCATCGCGGATGGCCTCGCGGCGCTTCGTCGTCAGGCGCCCGGTGCTGGCGGGCAGCAACTCCTCCAACACCAGCACACGGCTTGCGCTATTGGGCGCCATGACCCAGATCTCGAATAGGCGCGCAAGGACGGCTGTCTCCTCCGAGCTGCCGAGCGCAAGTTGGGACCCGCAGATATGCAGCCAGTTACGCCGGCCTACCGCTAAAGCGGCCCCCTCGAAGCATGCACGATGCTCGGTGGGCCCTCGATGCAAGAGGATCCGCCTGGCCACGGTCGCGACGAATTCCGCGTAGCGGTCGTCCGGGAGCTCGGCGGGCGGCCGAGCAGCGACGTATGCCAGTGCCCGAGTCCATTCCTCCAAGGTCAATCTCGGAGCTGCGGGCGGCCGGCGACCCGCCACGCTCCAAACGACGTAGGCCGCATGACTTTCAGCTTCCGGGTCGACGACGAGCAGCGTCTCGACCAGCGGCGTCAGTGTGGCTTCGAGCTGCGGGTCGGTGAGCGGGAAGGCGAGCAGCGCGCGCCATCCCGCATCGATATCCCTCTGGGGAGGTCTACGAGCGGCAGCGGCGTAGGCGCCCAGCAACTCCGCGTGCTCCGCCGGACCGGCCGCTCCCGAGGGTCCGAAGAGCCGCCTGATGCCGGCCTGCTGGGAGTCGGTGTCGGCGAGGCCGGCGAGCCTCGCCGCGAATTCAGATCGGCGGCGTGGATGGCGTCGGAGCTGCACCTGTGCGCCCACGAGCAGCGTCTCAAACGATTTGCTCGTGCGGAGCGTCTCCATGAGCGCCCGTTCGATGATCTCGTCATCGCCGAGGGCAGCCAGTCGCCGGAGTGCAGCGGGATCGCTTACGGCGCGTTCGAGCAGTGTCGCGATGACTGTGCCAAGCAGCTCGCGGTAGCGTGAGTGCGAGCGGATCGCCGCGAACGTCCGGCCGACGTCCTGGTCGTCGAGGTGCTCCGCGAGTGTGACGGCAAAGCGCCTGTCCACCTCAGCGTTGATGCCCACCAGTCCCAACTGCCAACCACCGGCGATCCGCTGTCCGAGCTTGCTGGGCTCGGGCGGCGCCGGCAGTCCGTCGACGAATTCGGCGAGGCGCGCGACGGACGGGCGCACCGGCGCCTCACAGGACACAACCGTCTCGAACTGGCCGAGGCGATCGAGGCTCGGCATGAGCTGCTCCAGCGCGGCGTCGACGAGATCCGCGGATTCCGCGTGTCCGCCGGCCCGGGCAGCGGCGTGCAGGTTGACCCAGGCGCCGAGCGCCGCGTCGGTTGCTGGCGCGTGACATGCAGCCACGGCCCTCGTTGCGAGGGCCAAGTCTCCGACACCACGCTCGCTTTGATGCCAGCGCTCGATCAGGCGCAGGCTCGCGACGACGTCTGCATCATCGCGAACGAGCTCGCAGCACCTGGCGATTACGGCAAACGCCGCCCCGAGCGATGCGGCGTCGGCACAGTCCTCCGCGGTGACACTGCGCGTCGCGTTGGCAAGCGCCTCGCCGCCAGCCCGAGCGAGGGCGGCCACGGCAGCTCCTAACAGCGTCTGGCGCGCAGGATCGGGGACACCGCCGTGTACGTCGATCACGGTTACCCGGTGTCCCAGCTCGTGTGCGGGGAACGCCACGTCGCAACCGGCGGTCGTGAGTGTCAGGTGCACGTCGACGTACCGGGGCCGCCCCTCGAAGGTCGAGAAGGTCAGTGCGTTCGCTACCGCTCGCGGCAACGCGAAGCAGACAAGCGCCACCCAGGCGGCCGCACGCGGGCCGGGGTCCTCGACGAGCACGACGCGCGGACCGCCCGCCAGTGCAGTCATCGTTGCCCCCACGACCTCGGGAATCCAAGCGGCTCGGTCGGGCAGCAACACCGCCAGCACCCCATCTACGTCGAGCGGGCCGGGAGCCAGCGGGCCCACGGGCGCGAGCACCGGATCGGGCGACTCGCGTGTCGTCCAGTGCTCGGCTTCCCAGAGCTCGATCGCCATCAAGCCGTCGAATGGCTCGCAATCGCCTGCGCCGATGACGATATGGCTGAAGTAGTTGCCGAACCTGCCGGTATTCGGCTCACCGTCCTGGCTGCGGAACTCACGGCCGACGTAGGCCGTGCGTGAGACGACGGCGCCGAGACCATCGACCGGACGGCAGCGGAGGCTCACGGGAAACAGCTCGAGCTGCTCCGGAGTCGGCTCGGGCGGCGTATCGCGCGGCACCTGATAGCCGGCATGGTCCGCGGCGAGCTGCTCGAGAGCTGCCCTGGAAAGCCCGGCCGACACGGCGTTGTACTGAAAGCCAGGTCGGGCCGTCAGTCCGCGTCGGCAGCAGGTGTGGAACGCCTGCTCGTGCATCAGGCGTCCTTGGCCGGCACCCCGTGCCACTGGTCGAGCATCCAGAGCACCGGATCCTCGACGCGGTGTGGCGAGACGCCATGGCTGAGTCGCCCCCCGCTCGGCGTCTCGCCGAGCGCCGAGACCGCAAAGTGGCCAACCTTGGAGAAATTCTGCTGCACGAAGTGGTCGAACCCCACGCCAAGCCAGGAGGCCAGATCTGCGCGCACGGTGTCGTTGACGTTGCGGGCGTCCCGCCGGTCGTAGGCGCCCTCGAGTACGTTGGCGGCAAGCGCCGGGTGACTCTCGGGGAGCAGCGGGCGGATCGCGTCGAGCTTCGACACGACGAGCGCCAGCGGCACATCGATCGGCTTCTGGGCGGGGATGCCGCGTGCTTCGCGCATCAGCGCCGCGACCCGCATGAGCATCGTCTTGACATCCTGCGAGGCTTCCGGCAGCTCCAGCGAGCCTTCCAGCTCATCGCGGATCATCGGGATCTGCAATGGGTCGACGAGAATGACGACTCCGTCGGACTGCGTTACGTAACGCGCCTCACGCTCGAGCGCCGAGAGCGACTGCAGGTCCTCGCCTGCGGCGTCGAAGAAGATCAGGTTGCTGTGGTGCGTGATCTTGTCGGTGCCAAGCGAGAGACGCGTGGCCAGCGGAAGCTGCGTCGTGACGTCGGTCGCCGCTGACCTCGTCGCTTCAAGCACGACGCGCTGCTCGTAGAGCCTGGGCAGCAGCTCGTTTGCCATCCGGTCTCGGGTGTACTCGTCGAGCAGCATCAGCGACCCGTTCAGACGTGGGCCGACACGGTGCTCGAGCTCGTGCAGCACAACTGTCACATAGTGACTCTTGCCCGATGCCTTCGTCCCGATCAACGCCATCGACCGGCTCTCCGAAGCGGTATAGAGCTGCGGCAGTCGACTGTGACACGTGGGACAGACGGGGTAGGTCGGTGCCTGGCAAGCACAGCGCACCGGAGTGCCGGCCTTGGGCGCGAATGCCATCCCGAAACGACGCTCGCGCAGGACGATCCGATTTTCCATGGGGGCGTCGGTTCCGTGCAACCGTCCCTGTGCCTCGTCGGGCACCTTGGGGCAGCGTTTCTCGTCGGTGCTGAGACAGCGAAAGGCAGCCACGCTGGTCGACCATCGTGTAAAGCAATAAGGGCAGAGGACCTTGCGCGCTCGCGCCATCAGCGGAAGATCAGCTCCTGGGTATCGGGCTCGCGCAGCCGGTGCGTGACGCCCGTGGCGATCGACCCGAAGAACAGGCGAACCGCGACGGGACGACCGAGCTCGCCGAGATCGAACCCTTGCTCGCGGGGCCCCGCGTGGCCGCCGAGGCGCGCAATCACGCTCCCGTCGTCGGCTGTGCGGGGCAGTAGCTCACCCCGCTTGGCGACGAGCACGAGCTCCGGGAGAGGCTCGGCGGGCTCGAGCACCTCGAAGCAGACCTGGCGTTTGCGCAGCCCGGAACGGCGCACGGCGTAGCGGATGTCGACCTTCGCCGACCTCCGGACGGCCAGCCGCGCACGGCGGTCGGTCCCGCCGGGACACACCAGCTCTTCCCCCATCCTCATCGCCGGAAAGACGGCTAGGAACACCGGCTCAGTGCCCACGGCCTGGAGCTCGACCCCACCCTGCTCGGTGTACTGCGCCTGGGTGATCGCGAGCCGCAATGCACGCTCGTCGTCGGCGTCGACCGGCTGGCGGTCCCGTCGCGAGAGGACTACCGCGGCCCGGACTCGCTCGGGCCAAGACCACGTGACCCGCACGCTGGCCCCGAGGTCCACTGCACGCACGTCGGTGATCCGCGGCAGGGCGAGATGCCGGATCGCACGGCCGGCCACGAGGTAGGCCCCGGACTGCGATACCGGTAGGTACCAGGCGAAGTTCGCAGGGTCCGGGTCGTAGATTCCACCGACGTCGAGCGCCAGCGGCTCGCCGATCGCTGCGAGCTCCTTCGGTGAGAGCTCCTCGCCCTCCTCGACAGATGGCTCCGCGGTGCAACGCAGGACGCTGACCGTGCCGGCCGCTGGTGTGGCGCACCGCAGCCTGACGCGCGAGCCATCCATCTCGGCGCTCAGATCACGCACGGGCTCCGGCCGCTGGGCCGGAGCGCCGAATACGACCTTTCCATCGGTGTGAACGAGGCGCCCGCCGGTGCCCGGATAAGCGATGCGCACCCGGTATCGGTAGCGGCTGCCGTTGCGTACCGTGCGGTCGACGAGCCCGGCCCGATCCGGTCTCAGCGCTACGGTGCCGCCACTCTCCTCGTCGGTGCGCTCGACCTCGATGCGCGCATTTGCTCCCACCGGCGCCCAGGCCAGGTGCACCTCGCCGCTGCGCTCCGTGACGCTGAGGCGTTCGACCTCGCGTGCCAGGAGCACGGGCGTCGACCATACGGTCGTGCTGGCGCCTGCGGCGCGCTCGCTCGTGACACCGTAGGTCAGGATCTCGCCGGCGGGTGCCTCGGGGTCGGCTGCGCTCAGAGCCGCGGTGATCTCCACCTCCGTGGCTGCACTCGCCTGCGCGAGCGAGCGAGCCACGCGATAGCGAATCGGCCCCGGCGAAGGTGATCTGCTCCAGCTCACGCGGATCCCGTCGAGGTCGACGACGGCGCGTACGTCGCCGGGCGCCAGCGGCGGCATCTGCCCCAGCTCTTGCTCGGCCTCACGGCAATCCACGGCCTGCTCGAGCGCGCTTGCCAGACTCTGCTCGCGTGCCTCTCTGCTGGCCCCCCGGGCGCGCGACAGCAGCCTCTCGACCTCGCCGATGCGCGCAACGACCGCGGCGCGCCGCTCCGCGGCAGGGACACCCGCGGGGCCGGCGACGTCGACCGCGCGCTGTTCGAGCTGAGCCAGGTGAACTACGGCTGTGTACAGACGCCGTTCGCCGATCTCCCGTTCGATTACCTCCCACTCCGAGCGGGCCTGGCGCAGCCCGCGCTCGAGCTCCGCAGAGAGCGCCTGCCGGTCCTCATCCCCGGCACCCTCGCCAGCTTCGGCGAGCAGCGCGGCGGCGGCGGCGAGCAGACCCGCCTCGATGGCCAATCGCGCGTCGCTCATCGCCTTCAGAGAGCGGGCATACGCCGCGAGATCGGTGCCGCAGGCCGAGCACGCCGCGTCGCTCGCGGGGCCTCGCGCCTGACATTTGGGACAGCTCCTGAACAGTGCCTGGCCGCACTTCGTGCAGCGCTCCGGAGCGCCGGTCACGGGATGGGGCCGATTGCAGTTCGCGCATGCGACATAGTCGACCGCCGCCCCCAGCCGCAGCTCGACACCAAGGTCCCGTGCGAGCTCGGCGACGAGATAGCGGGCCTCCTGGGCAGGAAGTCCACGCTCCTGGGCCTCCCGTACGAGCTGCTCTGACTCGAGCTCGTCGATCCCGCCGTCGTCGATCGCCGCGCGAGCCGCCCGCGGACGCAGGGCGTCACGCACGTCCAGCACGAGCGTCGCCGTGTACACGGCCGGGTCGTCCTCGATCAGATGCACCCTGGCCAGCGACAGAACGGTCGCCATCGCCGTCTTGGCGGGATGCTCGACGGTGAGCTCGCGCTGCTGCTTGGCGCAACGCTCCCAGCTGGACTCGAGGATCGCGGCGTCGTACTCCGGTCCGGAGAGCTCCAGGGCGTGGAACAGCGAGATGCCTCTGCTGGGGTTGCCAGAGGCCGCCGCGTAGGACGCAAGGCCCCTGCCGATCCGCTCGCGGATGTCGTCCGAGAGCGGGTCGGCGCCCCTGTGATCGGCGATTGTGGGACAGCCGTCGAGCCGGGCGGCGACCGCCGCGGCGTCCAGGTCCAGACCGCGTGAGAACTCCTCGAGGATCAGCCGATCGCGCGTCGTGAGGCCCTTGGCGCGCGCGAGCACCTCAGTCAGCTGCTGCTCAAACTCCTGTTCGTCGTGCCGGCGGCGCGCATCCGCCTCCGCCCGCTCGGCGCGGGCACGCTCGGCGGCGCCGCGCCGCTCCACCGGGTCGAACAGCGTTAGCCCGGCGGCGCTGTGTTCGTGGATGAGCCGCTTGAGGAGCTCGTCGTACTTGATGTTGTTGCGCGCCTGGAGCTTGTCCCAGTGAGCCTTGACCTCGGCCATGCGCTCCCTGATCGCCGCATCGTCTTCATCGTCGGGCTCCAGCAGGTAACGCGCGAACATGTCCGGCAGGGGTGCGCCGCCCACCACAGGGGCCAGTACCTTCTGCACGTACGAGCCGGGGTCGAACGGGAGCATCGAAGTGGCCCGCGATCAGCGCCGACTGAGCGCCGCGACTTCTAGTTGGGTCTCGGCGATCTCGGCCTCGCTCATCGCGCCGCTGGTCTCCTTGACCAGTTTCAGCGGCTCGGAGACCCGCGGGTGTGTGAGGGTCACGACCACCAGGCCGTCGCTGCTCATCTCGAATACCAGATCCATACCCGCGTGGAGCGGGTCGTCACCGGGCAGCGTGATGGGTCCCGCGGCGAGGAACTTGTTGTCCTCGATCCGTTCGGAGATGTCTGAACCGCCCTGCTCCCAGAGCTCGAGTCGAACCTCGCGCTGGTTGGGGACCGTGGTCACCACCTCCATCGTGCGAGGAGGATCCAGCGGCAGTGGATCGTTGCGCTTGACCATGTGGTTGATGTAGCTGTCGTCGTCGTTGTCGCTCGGCTCGCGTCCCTCCTTGAGTAGCTTGATCCCGAACCCCCGTGAGCAGACGTTGCTGATGTTCGTGGTGGCGAGCGCCAGCGCGGTCTGGCTATCGAGGCCGGCCGCTGGTGCGATCGTCGCGACGGCCGCCTCGATCTCCTCTGCACTCGCGGTGTTCATGTCCTTGCCGGTCTCTTCCAGCTTCTGGTCGATCTGCGCGCGCAGCTCGGCGCGCTGCCCGGCGAGTGCAGCACCCTTGGCGACCGACTGATTTGGATCCTCCAGTTCGGGGGTCCAACCGAACTCCGCGGAGAGCCGTCGCGCGACGGCCGGCATAAAGCTCGAACCGCCGACGAGCAGCACGCGGTCGATGGTGGCGAAGCCTTGCTCTGCCGCCTCCGAGACGGCTGAGCGCGTCAATGACACCGTCTGCTCCAGGAGGTCGCGGGTGAAGGTCTCGAACTCCTCCCTGGTGACCTCTACACTCGCACGCGTCGTCCCTGCGACCAGCATTTCGCTGACCGAATCACGGGCGGTGAGCGCGCGCTTGATGTCCTCGGCGCGGGCTTTGAGGTCAGCTGCTCCGTACTCGTCGTCGAGCGGGTCCGACGCCGTTGGGTTGGCCTCCATGAACTTCTTGGCGATCTCCCGCACGAGCCGCTCGTCCCAGTTGGCGCCCCCAAGCATGTGGTCGCCATCGGTGACGATCACCCTGATGTCCCCGCCTGAGAGGCGGATGACGGTGACATCGAAGGTACCGCCGCCGAGGTCATAGACGAGGACGGTTTCCTCGATATCGCCGTCCTGGGCGAACCCGTAGCTGAATGCAGCAGCGGTGGGCTCGTTGATGATGTCCACCACGTTCAGCCCCGCGATCGCTCCGGCGGCGCGCGTCGCCTGACGCTGCAAATCGCCGAAGTAAGCGGGAACGGTGATGACCACATCGCTGACGGGCTCCCCGGTCTGCAGCTCGGCATCTGCGGCGAGGCTCTTGAGGATGATGGCCGCAACGGCCGCGGCCGCCCATTCCTTGCCATGAGCACGGAAGCGCCACTCCGGATCTCCCATATAACGCTTGACGAGCTCGCAGACGTTGTCGGGGTCGAGCTGTGCCTGACGCTTGGCCTCCTTACCCACCGCGAAATCTTCGGGTCCGGCAAACAGCACGACCGAGGGTGTGGTGGGGTCGCCGTCGCGGTTGTTGACCACCACAGGGCGGCCGCTCTCGTCAACATGGGCGATACAGGAGTACGTGGTGCCGAGGTCGATGCCCCAGACGGTCGTTGGCACGTGGATCAGTTCCTTTCGTTGTCGATGTTCGAAGCGCTCGCACCCGCGATGTTCGGGTCGGTCGGTCGTGGGGGACCGCTCGCCGTCGTGCCCGTCGCCGCGGACTCAGATAGCGGCGACGATCCGGACTCGGGTGGCGACCCCGACCGATACTTGCGGACTGTCACGTCGGCAACCCGCACGATCGAACCGTCCTCGCGCCGGAAGCCGGCTCGACGCACCGCACAGATCGTGCGGTCGCTCTGCGGGTCGTCGGTCGGCTCAGCGCCGACGGCAGCATGCAGAGCGCTGTCGAAGGAGTCGTTCTCGCCCGGGGCAAACTGCGTAATCCCGTTACGAGCCAGGGCATCCGCGAGCGCATCGCGTATCAGGACTGTGTCTTGAGACCCGGGGTCGACCGCGATGATGCGCTCGAGATCGTCGTGGAGGCGCATGAGATCGCGTAGCAGAGGCAGCATCGCGGTCTGTAGCTCGCCCTGGCGCAACTGCTGATTCTCCTTGTGGAGCCTGTCCACGAGCTCGTCCCGTCGCTGCGCCAGCCGCAGTGTCTCGTCGAGCCGATTTTCCAAGCGAGTCAGCACCTCGACCGAGACGGCGCCAACCCGGTCGGACTCCAAGCCGGGCTGCTCGGCTGCGTCGGTGTGCTCAGCGAGTCCGTGCGGGGGTGTCTGGACTACTCCTAGCGGGGATTGCCCGGCAGCGCCATCTGCACCCGACACCGGCCTTTCGCCAGCAGGCAACCCGACCGGAGTGCCATCGGCCGCCGCCGGAGGGGCCCCGGCTGGAGAATCGGAATCGACCGTCGTCTGCTCGTCCACACGGATCTCCTCTGTTAGCCCATTTGCAGGTGGCTGACGGCGCCGATCAGGAGCGCCACCAGGATCGCGGACACGAAGGCAAGCATCACGACCCGCGGCGAGATAAAGCTCGGGCGCTCATCTTGCGCACACCGGACAGATCCGCTCATATCTTCTCCCCATATGAATGGATGAGATTAGCCGATCCCATACCCCAGTGGCCCATCCCCGTGGCAACGACCTCCGACATCCTTCACATGGCAATCCGAAGCTCGGTACGCTGCCGACATGTGCCCGACAAGCGCGACCGCAAGACAGGATTCCGGGAACCCCAACTCGAGCGAGGAGCCGGCCCTACGCAGCACCAGCTCTCAAGCAGCAGGCGGTTTGGGTAATGGATGACCTGATAGTGGCAATCCTCGGTGCGATCGCGTTCGCGTTCGTGGCGGCGGTGGCGATCTTCGTGGCGATCGCCACCCTGATGCTGACCGCGACCGGGACTTCGGTTTGGGCGCTGGCGCGCGGGGTCGGCTCTTTCACAGGCAATTTCGTTACCTCGATTGGTGAACGAGGCGGAACACGCCGGACTCCGCGGGATCCCGAACCTGCGTTTGAGCTATACGTATTGGGCCAACTGTTCGCCGACTACCGGTTTGCCCTCGCACACGCGGTGAGCGTGCTCGCCGAAGTCCGCAAGCAGCTGAGCGCATTCGCTGACAGGTGGAGCGAGGGGGCGACACTGCCGCTGTCGATCGGGGCAGTCCTCGGCGGCTACATCGGTACGGGTGTGGCCGGCCTGGTCGGAGTGCTCGCCGGCGTCTGCGTCGGCTTGGTCGTAGCACTCGCCGCGGCGGCCTCGTGGGTGCTGATCGGCGGACTCAGGCTTGCCGACGCCCTCAGGCGCCGTGTGCGCCATGCGTCCTATGAGTGCCCAGAGGATCACGAGCGCTTCTCGCTGCCCGTCTACATTTGCCCGTCTTGCGGAGCCGAGCACGCACGACTCGTCCCAGGCCGCTGGGGGATCTTCAAGCGCGAGTGCGGCTGTGGCAAGACCGCCCTGCCCACGACCGTCATCAATGGTCGCCAGCGCGTCCCGCAGCACTGCCCTTCGGGACATACCATGTCGGGCTTCCTCGGCTACGCCCAGAACCTCCCCGTTGCGATCGTCGGTGGCCCGAGCTCAGGAAAGTCGACTTTTCTTGCCGGCGCCCTGATCGAGCTTGATGATCCCACCACGGGCGTTTCGCTTGAGCCGCTGAGCGAGAGTCGCAGCGCCTACTCCAAGCTCGTGGACGGCATGCGCTCCGGCATCCCCCCGGAGAAGACGACCAACGAACGCGCTCCCGCGCTGGTAGCCGAGGTACAGGGGTCGGGCCGATCGCGTGCTCTATATGCCTACGATGTCGCAGGCGAGGTGTACGAGGCCGAGGACAAGGTACGCGGGCTGCAGTTCCTCGCGCGCTCGGCCGGGATCGTGCTCCTCGTGGACCCGTTCTCGATTCCGCGAGTCGCGGCGGACCATGCCGACGAGCTGGCGACCGTTGCCCAGCACGTCCTGCCGTCGAGCCAGGATCCGATGCACGTCTTCGAGCGCCTCCTCGCGACGCTCACGGAGGCAGGTTCGCGCACCACGGGCATGCCACTGGCAATCGTCCTGGCGAAGACCGATGCCTGCGGGATCGACGACGAGATCGAGCGGCTCGCCACAGCGGTTGGCTTTGACCAGGCGCCACGCGCTTGGCTGGAGGCCAACGGCGCGGGCAACCTCGTTAGGACGATCGATCAGCAGTTCAAGCATGTCGGCTGGTTCTCCATCAGCGCACTCGGCCGCATGCCGGCGCCCGGGGACAACAGCGCGTTCGTGCCGCGCGGATCGCTCGCTCCGCTGCTCTGGATCCTCGCACGATGCAACATCCATATGGCCAAGCAGGCGCCTGCCGCGTCGCACACCGCGCAGCGGCTCCTAGCCACGGCAGCTGACTTCCCGCCCCCGACATCCGTCGGCCGCGCTTGGCGAGCCGCGACGGCGGCGATCCTCGCGACGGCGGCGCTGGTAGTGCCGGCGATCGCAGCCACCCAACGCCATGGCTCGCCTGAAATAGCCGGTGGCTCCGCCCCAGACATCACAGCCGAACATGGCGCCAGCAATCCCCGCACCACCTCCCCTGGATCCGTGCCCGCCTCCCGGTCGAAAACTCCTCCGAGCCACAAGCGCCGGCGGCACAAGCCGCGACCCAAACACAGGCCCACGCCCAAAGTCAGGGCACACCGCCGCGCGGCTGCCGCGCGACGCCGCACAAGCCAAGTCGCCGGTGGTGGCGCTCATCCGGACAGCAGTAGCGAGTCCTCGCGGCAGAGCTCCCCGGGCGCTTCGCGCAACCCCCCCGCGAACTCGACTCCGGGCAGCTCCGGCGGCCTGCAGGGCAGCGCGCAGTCCTCGCCGCCCGCGGGCACGACACACAAAGGTGGCAGTGGAGGGCTCCACGGCGCAGCCGAAGGCCACTCCGGTGGTGGTGCAGGGCTGTCCGGAAGCGCTGAAAACTAGCCGCCCGCTATTTCACCGACATCGGGGTAACCGACATGCGATTCACCGCCGCCGGGCCCCACGCGGCTGAGCTCAACCGATGTGCAGAGTGCCGATGACAGTCCTCGTTGCCGCCGTCGCCCTGCTGGCGCTGATGAGGATCGCCAGCGGATAGGTCGCCGGCGCGCCAGCGTGCAGGCTGAACTTGAATCGTCCGTCTCGACTCACGCGGCCCCGCACTACCGTTGTCCAGCCACCCGAGCTGTTGCGATATTGAATCGCCACACGAGTGCCGGCAGGGGCTTTGTCGATGGTGCAGACCCCGCGGTCGCGCCACCGCAGGGGCGCCGTTAGCGAAGCCAGGTGGCAGCTAGCGACCGCGTAGGGCCGACGACTGCGGTGCTTCCGGCGAGCACCTCCGACGACGACGGGCTGGCTCTTGGCAGAGTTGTTGTCCTCCGTGTCGATGACGGCGGTAAGCGTATGCCGTCCGGTGAGCCCCTTGGTATTCCACTGCAGTGAACCCGCGCAGCTCTGCTGTCCCTGGCACGCGACGGACCCGATCTCCGCTGTACCGTCGTAGACCGCGATCGAGGTCGGGTAATCGACTTGGCTGGGGTCGGTGGCGCCAGCCACGCGCACAGCGATGGTTCCCCCCAGCGCGCTCCCGCTGCGGGGACTGGTGATCGCGACCGTCGGCGGCGGACTGACGACAGTGACGGTCACCACCGGGCTCGTGACCGAGACATTATTGTAGGTCTGAATTCGTGCCGTCAAGGTATGCGATCCGGACAGGCCGGTTGCATGCCAGCTGACAGACCCCTGACACGTGGGCTGTCCCTGACACTCGATGACCCCGATTTTGTTGACTCCGTCGTAAACCGTGATATAGGTCGGGTAGTCAACCTGGCTGGGGTCCGTCGCTCCGCTGGCGGACACGGTGACCGTGCCCTTCACCGTGGCGCCACTCGATGGAGTCGTGATCGAGACAGTTGGCGGAGGACTGACAACCGTCACCACTACCGCGACGCTGGTGGCAGAAAGGCCTTCTTCCGTCTGGACACGAGCCGTCAGGGAGTGCTGCCCGGAGAGTCCCGTCGCGTGCCAGTTGATCGACGCGACGCAGCTTTGCTGGCTCTGGCAGTCGACATCACCGATGTCATTCACACCGTCGTAGAACACGACCTCGCTTGGATGGTCACCGGCGCCGGCCGTAGCGGTAGCCGTAATCGCCACCGTTCCCTTGACGGTGGCGCCAGTCGCCGGACTGGTAATCGCGATCGTCGGCGCCGATGGCTGGCTGCGCGCGGCGGAGGGAAGGGCGGCCAACAGCCAAACAGAGGCCAGCAAGGCGACCAACACCGGCGCTTGGAGGCGCTGGAGCAAGGCTTTCTCTCTAACTGACGGCATTGAACGGGCGACAGGATATCGCGGATGCCCGACTAGCGCCGCAAGTTGATTGCTACGACAATGCTAGTTGCTCATATTTCTGCCCGATCGCATCGCTGCCTCTCAGCGGCGCGCCCCGCTGCACATCCTGCCAGGGCCTACGCGGCCTGCGGGTCGCGATAATCCCTGATCGATGAGCGACGCGCTCGGCCCCGGCCTCTACTTCAGTCATCCGTCATGCCTGGAGCACGATCCGACGATCGGCATGCCCGGCCACCCGGAGAACCCCGGACGGCTGCTGGCGATCGAACGGCGCCTGGCGGAGGTGGACTGGTTGGGTTGGCAGCGCCGCCTGGCTGCACCCGCGACCGAGGCGCAGCTGGAACTGGTCCACGGCACCCGCCACGTGCGCGCGATCCGCGAGCTCTGCCTGGCCGGCGGCGGCGCGATCGACGCGGACACGTTCGCCGGTGAGCGCTCCTACGACGCGGCCCTGTACGCCGCCGGCGGAGCCTGCGCACTCGTCGCGGCCCTGCTGGCCGGCGAGGCGCAGCTCGGGTTCTGCGCGGCGCGCCCGCCGGGCCACCACGCCGAACGCGACCGCGCGCTGGGCTTCTGCCTGTTCGACAACGTCGCGGTCGCCGCGGAGCTGGCGATCCGCGAGCTCGGTGCGCGGCGCGTGTTCGTCCTGGACTGGGACGTCCACCACGGCAACGGCACCGCGGAGATCTTCCGGGACCGCGCGGACGTGCTCTACGCGAGCATTCACCAGTCCGGGATCTTCCCCGGCACGGGACCGCTCGCAGACGTGGGTTCGGGGCCGGGCGCGGGCTACACGCTCAACCTGCCGGTCCCGGCCGGCGCGGAAGGCGAACTGTGGCTGTCTTTGCTGGAGCACGTCGTGCTGCCCGCGGCAGCCGCGTTCGAGCCCGACCTGGTCTTGATCTCGGCCGGCTTCGACGCGCACCGCCTGGACCCGCTCGCGGACTGCCGCCTGGAGACCGCGGACTTCGCGGCGATGGCCTCTCACGTGCGCGACCTCGCCACGCGGCTTGGGGTCCCGCTGGGCGCGGTGCTCGAGGGCGGCTACGACCCGGCGGCGCTGGCGGAGTGCGTGCAGGCGACGCTCGCGGCGCTCGCCGGCGAGGGCGAGGCCGTCTCGGCGGCGCCCGAGCGACTGCTGACCGCGCGCGCGGCGGCCCATCTCGCCCGCTACTGGCCGCTGTAGAGAGACGCCCGCTGCGGGCGCTCGCCGAGGCGACCGTGCCGTAGTGAGAGCACCTGCTCGAAGCCCTCCAGCAACGTCCCGTCGTGTGTGATCGCCAGCACCCCGCGCGCGCCGGCCGCGTGCAGGACGCCCGCCAGCACACGCCGCGCGAGGGGCGCATCGAGATGGGCGGTCGGCTCGTCGAGGATCAGGAAGCGCGCCGGCGAGAGTAGCGCGCGGGCGAGCGCGACGCGCCGGCGCTGGCCGCCGGAGACGAGCCCGCCGTCCTGGCCGACGAGCGTGTCCAGACCGTCGGGGAGCGCGGCGACCCACTCCTCCAGCGCGACGGCGCGCAGGGCCTCCCACAGCTCGGGCTCCTCTGCATCGGGCCGGGCGATCAGCAGATTGCCGCGGATCGTCGTGTTGAAGAGATGCGCCTCCTGATCGCACAGCAGCACGGCGTGGCGCAGGTCCTCCTGGGTCAGCTCGCGGACGTCGAGGCCGTCGAGCGCGACGCGCCCAGCCTGGGGGTCGTGGAAGCGCACGAGCAGCTCCGCGACCGTGCTCTTGCCGGCGCCGCTCGGGCCGAGCAGGGCGACACGCGCGCCGGGTGCGACTTGGAGGTCGACGCCGTCCAATACCCAGGGCCCACCCCCGCCGTCGGTACCCGCGTGCGGGCCCGGCCCGGCCACGTCGGCATCCTCGCGGGCCTGCGCGTCGACATCCTCGCGGGCCTGCGTGTCGGCATCCTCGCGGGCCTGCGCGTCGGTGGGGCCGGGGGGCTCCTGGTAGCGGAAGCGCACCCCCTCCATGCGCAGCTCACCGCCACCATGCAGCGTCCGCGGAGCGGGCGGATCGACGACTGCGGGACGCAGCTCGCAGACCTCCTGCAGGCGCCGCGCGGAAGTCGTGCAGGCGCGCAGCCGGCGCGCAGCCAGAGGCAACGGCAGGACGTTCTCGTACGCCGCGAGCAGCAGGAAGACGAGCGCGGCGAGCAGCACGCTCGCGAGCTCACCGCTACCGACGGCCGGGATCGCGACGAGCAGCAGCGCGAGCACCCCGGCGCCGGCGAGCGCGCCGCCGAGCAGCGTCGCCGCGGCGGCGGCCAGTGCGTCGGAGCGCCCGAGCCGCGCGAGCTCGGCGTCCTGGGCGCGCAGGCGCGCGACGTGCTCCCGGGAACGTCCCGCGAGGGCCAGCTCGGCGGCGCCGTCGATGCTCTCCAGGAGCTGCCCGGTGAGGCGTGCCCGCGCCGGTGCCTGACGGTGACCGGAGCGCGTGGCGAGCGCCCCGCTCAGCGCGGGCAGGACGGCGCAGGCGAGCGCCAGCGAGGCCAGCACGGCGAGGCCGGCGGCGGGCAGCGCGAGCCAAGCGGCAAGACTGGCTCCGAGCACGACGAGCAGCGCGACCAGCGACGGAATCAGGACACGGAGGTGCAGGTCCTGCAGGGTGTCGACGTCGGCGACGAAGCGCGCGAGCAGCTCGCCGCTGCCGTGCCCGTCGCGCAGGCGCCCGGGGAGCAACGGGCGCAGCGTGCGGTAGAAGCGCACGCGCAGCCGCGCCAGCTGACGCAGCGCGAGGTCGTGCGCGGCGAGCCGTTCGCCGTAGCGTAGCCCGGCGCGCGCGATCCCGAAGGCGCGGACGGCGACGATCGCGACCATCAACAGCAGGATCGGGGGACGCTGCGCGGCGCGTGAGATCAGGTAGCCGGAGGTCGCGAGCAGCGCGATCGCGGCCGCCGCGGCGCCGAGCGCCAGCACGACGGAGAGCGCCAGCTGCCTACGCTCGTCGGGGGTGGCGCGTGCGATGTCGCGCAACGCCGCGAGACTGCTCCTCCTCATGCGAGGACCGTGCTCCTGCTCATGCGAGGACCGCCGCGGTGACTGCCTCGTGAGGCGGCTCGTCGGCGGCGGGACCGACGATGCGGCCCGCGCGCAGTTCGAGGACGCGTCCGGCGCGCGCCGCGAGCGCGGGCTGGTGGACGATCGAGAGCACGGTCCGTCCCTGCGCGAGCCGAGCGATCGTGCGCGCGATGTCCGCGGCGCTCTCCTCGTCGAGGTGCGCGGTGGGCTCGTCGAGCACGAGCAGCGGGGTGTCGCGCAGGAAGGCGCGCGCGAGCGCGATGCGCCGGCGCTGGCCGGCCGAGAGGCGCCGGGCACCGTCCCCGAGGACGGTGTCCAGGCCGCACGGGAGCCCCTCGATCAGCTCATGCGCGCCGGCCGCGCGTGCGGCGCGTGCGATCCGCTCGGGCGCGGCGCCGGGATCGCCGAGGGCGATGTTCTCGGCGAGCGTGCCGGCGAACAGCGTCGGTTCCTGCGGGACCCACGCGATCCGCGCGCGCCAGCGCTCGGGAGGGACCTCGCGTAGGTCGCGCCCACCGCATTCGATCGCTCCGGCGGCGGGATCGGCGAGGCGCATCAGCAGCGCGGCGAGCGTGCTCTTGCCGGCGCCGCTGGGGCCGACGAGTGCGGTGAGCACGCCGGGCGCGAGCTCTAGTTCGACACGGTCGAGCACGGTGCCGGGGCGCCCGGGGTACGCGAAGCAGACACCACGGAAGCGGACCGGCTCACAGCCGGGGTCCGGCGCCGCGGATTGCCTCGCCGCCAGCGGTCTCGTGAGCCGAGGAGCGATCTCCGCGCCCCCCGGCACGAGCGCGGGCGGGCGGTCGAGCACGGCGAAGATCCGCTCGGCCGCGGCGGCGCCGTCGGCGCTCGCGTGGAACTGCTGGCCGACCTGGCGCAGCGGGCCGTAGAGCTCGGGCGCGAGCAGCAGCACGGTCAACCCGGCCTGCAGCCCGAGCGCACCGGCGACGAGCTGGACGCCGATCGTAGCGGCGACGAGGGCGGTCCCGATCATGGCGCACAGCTCGAGCACGAGCGCGGAGAGGAAGGCGATCCGCAGGGTGCCCATGGTCTCCGCGCGATAGCGCTCGCCGACCTCGCCGAGGATCGCGTCCTGGGCGTGGTCGCGGCGGTAGGCGCGCAGCGTGGGCAGGCCGCGCACGACGTCGAGGAAGTGGGCGCTGAGTAGCGCCAGCGCCTGCCAGCGTCGGCGCGTGTGAGCCTGGGCGCTGCGGCCGATGAGGATCATGAAGAGGATCAGCAGCGGCACCGTGAAGGCGAGGATCGCGGCGGCGATGGGGTCGAGCGTGAGCACCCAGCCGAGCACGGCGAGCGGGACGAGCGCGGCGAGGATCAGCTGCGGGAGGTAGCCGGCGAAGTAGGCCTCCAGCGCGTCGACGCCCTGCACGGCGGCGGCGGCGAGCTCACCGGTGCGGTCCTCCCGGTCTGCCCCGTTCCCCACCCCGACCCCGCCGACTCCGTTCCCGACCCCGACCCCGACCCCGACTCCGACCCCGTCGACGAGCAGCTGCCGGGCCAGGCGCCGGCGCAGCTCGGACATGACGCGCGTCGCACCCCAGCGCCCGGAGAGCTCGAAGCCGCCGTTGACGGCGGCGCGCGCGAGCAGCACGGCTGCGAGCGCGATCAGCGCGGGCCGCAGGGCGACCACCGTCGCGTGGTGCATCGCGGCGCGGTCGATGACGTACGCGAGCAGCGCGGCCTGCGCCACGATCAGCGTGGCGGCCAGCACGCCGAGCAACCCGGCAAGCGCGAGGTGGGGTCGGGCCGCACGGCTCTCGCGCAACAGGCGGCGGTCGACCGGGACGGACATGCTCGGCTCTACGCGGGCTTCTCGCCGGGCGGCGGAGCGCCGGCGACCCGTCCCCCGCCACCGCCACCCCCACCCCCACCACCGGCGGCCGTGCCACCGCCGAGCTTCTGCCCGAGCACCGCGACCGGCGTGGGCGTGCCGGCGCCCTCGAAGTCCTCGCGCCCGAGACGGTGGCGGAAGACCCAGTAGGTCCAGCCCTGGTAGAGCAGCACCAGCGGGAGGAAGATGACCGCGACGACGGTCATCACCGTCTGGCTGTAGTGCGAGGCGGAGGCGGTGGCGAGCGTGAGGTCGTAGACGTGGTTGGTGGCGGGCAGCGCGTTGGGGAAGAGGTCGACGAACAGGCTCGCGAACAGCAGCACGATCGCGCCGGCGCTGAGCGCGAAGGCGCGGCCGTCACGGCGGCGCGCGAGCACGAGCGGGACGGCGGCGGCGAGCACCATCGCGAGGATCGCGAGCACGAGCGCGGCGACCTTGACGCCGCCGGGGCTGGCCTGGTCGATCGCGGTCCAGACGAGGAAGCCGATCGCCAGCAGGGCGGCGAGCGCGGAGGCGGGCCGCGCGAGCGCGCGAGCGCGCTCGACGAGCTCGCCGCGGGTGCGCAGCGACAGGAAGATCGCGCCGTGGGCGAGGAACAGGACGAGCGTGGTCAGCCCGCCGAGCAGGGCGTAGGGGTGCAGCAGGCCCCAGATGCTGGTGGTGACTTCGTGCTGGGCGTTCATGGGGACGCCGTGGACGATGTTGGCCCAGGCGACGCCCCACAGCAGCGCGACGGCGCCGGAGCCGATGACCGTCGCCCACTCCCAGGTGGCGCGCCAGCGGGGCGAGTCGCTCTTGCCCCAGAACTCGAAGGAGACGCCGCGCAGGATCAGCGCGATCAAGATCAGGAAGAGCGCGAGGTAGAAGCCCGAGAAGAGGCTCGCGTACCAGCCGGGGAAGGCCGCGAAGGTCGCCCCCCCGGCGACGACCAGCCAGACCTCGTTGCCGTCCCAGACGGGCCCGATGGAGTGGATGATCATGCGCTTCTCGACCTCGTCGCGCCCGAGCGCGCGCAGCAGCATGCCGACGCCGAAGTCGAAGCCCTCGAGCACGAAGTAGCCGATCCAGAGGACCGCGATCAGCACGAACCAGAGGGTCTGCAGGAAGTTGGGGTCGGCGGTCATGGCGGAGTCGGGGAGCGGTTGGCGGTGCGGTCGGTGGTGTCGTTGGGGGTCGGGTTGTTCGGCCTGCTCGCTCAGTAGGCGAGCACGAGCCCTGGTTGGGTCGGTGGGGAGCCGGGCGCCTGCTCGCCGGGTGCGGGCTGGGGGCCGTGGCGGATCTCGCGCACGAACAGCCAGCCGCCGACGGCGGTGAGCACGCCGTAGAGCAGCGTGTAGCCGAGCAGCGTGATCACCAGCGCGGCGGAGCCGACGTTGGGGGAGCTGGCCCGGTCGGTGCGCAGCAGGCCGTAGACGACCCAGGGCTGGCGACCCATCTCGGTGAAGATCCAGCCGGTGAGGTTGGCGAGGATCGGCAGACAGATGCCGAAGATCGCGACGCACTGGAACCAGCGCGCTTGCTCGAGGCGTCCGCGACGCATCAGGACGAGCCCGAGGATCGGCAGCAGTACGAGCAGAAAGCCGATGCCGGACATGATACGGAAGGTCCAGTAGGTGACGCCGACGATCGGGACGTAGTCGCCGGGCCCGTACCTCCCGGCCTCTTCGCGCTGGATCTCATCGATGCCCTTGACGGTCCCGTTCCAGGAGGCGTCGGCGAGGATCGAGAGCAGGTGGGGGATGCGCAGGTCGTGGCTCAGGCGACCGGGGTTGCGCGTGAATTCGCCGGTCGCGAAGACGGAGAAACCGGCGCCGCGGGTGGTGCTGTAAAGCGCCTCGGCGGCGGCCATCTTCATCGGCTGCTGGCGCTCCATCAACTGACCCTGACCGTGTCCGGAGGCGCCGGTGAGGATCGCGGCGGCAAGCGTCAGCGGCAGCACGAGGCGCGCAGAGCGCGAGTAGAGATCGACGTCGCGGCCGCGCAGCAGCCCCCAGGCGGAGATGCCGAGCACGAGCATGCCGGCGGTGGTCAGAGCGCCGAAGACCGTGTGCGGGAGCGCGAGCAGGACCGTCGAGTTGGTCAGGACGGCGAAGATGCTCTTCAGTTCGGCGCGGTGAGTGACGTGGTTGATCGCGTAGCCGACGGGGTGCTGCATCCACGAGTTGGCGGCGAGGATGAAGTAGGCCGAGAGGACCGCGCCGATCGCGGTCAGCCAGATCGTCGCGAGGTGCACGCGCGGCGCGAGCTTGCCCCAGCCGAAGACCCAGAGCGCGACGAAGGTCGACTCGAGAAAGAACGCGGCGAGGCCCTCCATCGCGAGCGGGGCGCCGAAGATGTCGCCGACGTAGCGGGAGTACTGCGACCAGTTCATCCCGAACTGGAACTCCTGGACGAGTCCCGTGACGACGCCGATCGCGAGCGAGATCAGCATCAGCTTGCCCCAGAAGTGGGTCATGCGCAGGTAGAGCTCGCGCCCGCTGCGGTGGTGCAGCGTCTGGCAGGTCGCGACCCAGACGGCCAGACCGATCGACATCGGCACGAAGACGAAGTGAAACAGTGTCGTGATGCCGAACTGCAGACGGGCTAGTTCGAGCGTGTTCACAGCAATCGAATCTAGAGACTACGCCGGTCGCGGCGCAGCGGCTCCTTCCCAGCGCAGCCACGGGGACCGCGGCCTGACGCGACGCGCGGCCGGCTCGAGCGGCGGTGAGCGCCTGCTATCTGTGGGACGCCTCGATGCCCGACTCCGTCGCTACCCACCGCGCGCACATGCCCTCCGGCACGGAGCGCTTCCTGGACGCGCGCTCACTGGCGGACGCCCATCGGCGCCTGGCGGAGCTATTGCGCCCGGGGATGACGGTGCTGGACGTCGGTTGCGGGACGGGGGCGATCACGGAGGACATCGCGCGCGCGGTGGCGCCGGGCGGCCGGGTGCTGGGCATCGACGTCAGCAGGGAGCTGATCGGACGTGCGCGGGAGCGGGCGGAGCGCCAGGCAAACCTCTCCTTCGAGCTCGCGGACGTGGCCTCGCTGGCGCGGGAGGAGCGCCGCTTCGACATGGTCACGGCGGCGCGGATGCTGCAGTGGCTGGCCGATCCGCGGGCGGCATTGGGGGCGCTGGCCGGCGCCGCGAGGCCGGGGGGCATGGTGGTGGCGCTCGACTACAACCACCGCCGGATGAGCTGGGAGCCGGCTCCACCGGATTCGGTGTTGGCGTTCTACGAGGCGTTCCTGGAGTGGCGCGCGCAGGCGGGCATGGACAACCAGATGTCGGACCACCTGGAGGCGATGTTCGAGGAGCTGGGCCTGCGCGAGGTGCGCTGCACGCCGCAGCCGGAGGTCACCCGCCGCGGCGAGCGCGACTTCGAGGTGCGGATCGCGCTGTGGGGCCAGGTGATCGCGACGCGCGGGCACCAGATCGTCGCGGACGGCTTCCTCAGCGAGGCGCGCCGCGCGGTGGCCGAGACCGACTTCGTCGAGTGGGCGGCCGATGCGGCGCAGAGCCAGACGCTGTGGCTGGCGGCGACCGAGGGCGTCGTGCCCGGGGCCTGAGAGCGCGAAGCTCAAGGCCGTGCGACTCGAGGGCATCCAGGCGGGCGACATCGTCGAGGTCGACCATCACGGCCGGCGCTTCCACGCGCTGGTGACGGGTTCGCACCCGGGAGGCCTCGCGCTGGCGCCGCTGGACCGCCGCGTCAACTACCACAGCGCCCGCAGCCGCGAGGTGATCGGTCACTGGGTCAAGCGCGGCCGGCCACGGAGCACGAGCCAGCCGTTGCGGCCCGCGCCGCGCCAGTTGGAGATCGACCTCTCCACCCCGGAGGAGCGACCCACGGAGTCGCCGGGCGCCGACGCGTAGCATGGGCGTGGTGCTCGCAGACGAACAGCGGAGCGATTGACGCCGTGCCCGACGACGATCGGTCGAACGAGCAGGGGCGCGTAAGCGCAAGCCGGAGGGACGCGCACCCCCCGCTGCCACGCGACAAGCGCGGCTGGCAGGTCTCGCCGGCGCCGGACGGGCGCGGTATGCCGGAGCAGACGCCGAAGGGCCCGCCGGCACACCGCACCCGCGGTTTCCTGTGGTTCGTGGCGATCCTGATCGCGATCAACTGGCTGTTCGTGTTGCTGTTCGCGCCCTCCGCGGGCCAGCCGCGGGTGACGGTGTCGTTCAACCCGTTCTTCCTCGAACAGGTCAAGGGCGGCGAGGTGAAGTCGATCTCCTCCAAGGGCGACACGATCCAGGGGACCTTCAAGAGCAAGCTGCGCTATCCGGCGAGCGACAAGAGCGCGACGCCGAGCACGCTGTTCGCGACCGAGGTGCCGAGTTTCTGGAACGGCAGCCAGCTCGCCGCGCTGCTGCAGGAAAAGGGCGTCGAAGTCAACGCCAAGTCGACCGCCCAGAGCACGTCGCTAGTGAGCGAGCTGCTGCTCGGCTTCGGCCCGACGCTGCTGATCGTCGGCCTGTTCGTGCTGATCGCTCGCCGCGCCGCGAAAGCGGGCGGCGGCATGGGCGCCCTGGGCAACTTTGGGCGCTCGCAGGCGCGGCGCGTGGACCCGGCGAGCATCCGCGTCACCTTCAAGGACGTCGCGGGCATCGACGAGGCCAAGGCCGAGCTCTCGGAGATCGTGGACTTCCTGCGCAATCCGGAGCGCTACGGGCGCCTGGGCGGGCGGATGCCCCACGGGGTGCTGCTCTCGGGCGCGCCGGGCACCGGCAAGACGCTACTGGCACGCGCGGTAGCGGGCGAGGCGCACGCCGCGTTCTTCTCGATCTCGGCGTCGGAGTTCATCGAGGCGATCGTGGGCGTCGGCGCCTCGCGGGTGCGCGACTTGTTCGCGAAGGCCAAGGAGGCGGCGCCGGCGATCATCTTCATCGACGAGCTCGACGCGATCGGGCGCTCGCGCCAGGGGTCGGTCGCGCTCGCCGGCGCCAACGACGAGCGCGAGCAGACGCTCGACCAGATCCTGACCGAGCTCGACGGCTTCGAGAGCGCCGAGGCCGTGGTCGTGCTGGCCGCGACCAACCGGCCGGACGTGCTGGACTCGGCGCTGCTGCGACCCGGCCGCTTCGACCGCCGGGTGGCGGTGCAGCCCCCGGACCGCACCGGGAGACGCGAAATCCTGGAGGTGCATACGCGCTCGATCCCGCTCGCCGACAGCGTCGATCTCGACGCGCTGGCGGCGAGCACGCCGGGCATGGTCGGCGCCGACCTGGCGAACCTCGCCAACGAGGCCGCGTTGCTCGCGGCGCGGCGCGAACACAAGCAGGTCGAGATGGCCGACCTGACCGACTCGCTGGAGAAGATCATGCTGGGCTCCCCGCGCGGCATCCTGCTCTCCCCGGCCGACCGCGAGCGGACCGCCTACCACGAGGCCGGTCACGCGCTGGTGGGGATGCTCACCGCCGGCGCGGATCCGGTGCGCAAGGTCTCGATCATCCCGCGCGGGATGGCGCTCGGCGTGACCCTTTCGACGCCCGACGCCGATCGGGTCTCCTACTCCCTGGAGGACCTGCAGGCCAAGATCCGCGTGGCACTCGGGGGTCGGGTCGCAGAGGAGATCGTCTACGGCACGATCACTACCGGCGCCGAGTCCGACATCCAGCAGCTCACGATGATCGCGCGCCAGATGGCCGGACGCTGGGGGATGAGCGAGGCGATCGGCCCGATCGCGGTGCTCCCCGCCGACGGCGAGGGGCCGTTCTTGCCCGGCGTGAGCGCGACCTCCGAGTCGACCCAGCGCCTCCTCGACGAGGAGGTCCGGCGGATGGTCGACACGGCCCACCAGGAGGTCACGCGCCTACTCGGCGACCACCGCGACCAGTTGGAGAGCCTCGCGCAGGCGCTGCTGGGAGCGGAGACGCTCGACGCGCTCGACGCCTATGCGGCGGCCGGCGTGCCGGCGCATCGCGAAGAGCCCGTGGTGGCCTAGCGCCTGCGGGCGCTGTGACCAGCTCCAGAGCCCCGCCGTGACCCGGCTCCCCGAGCCTGCTTGGGCCCTGCCCTCTCAGCCTTTGAACGTGGAGGGCCCGGGATCGCCGAAGGGCTCGTCGCGCTCGCGCACGGCCTGCTTGAACCCGGCTTCGGCGGCGCGCCCCTGGAAGGCGTAGCCCTCGGCGGTGTGGCGCGTGATGCCGTCGAAGACGGTGCCGAGCACCTGCGTGGAGTGCAGGGCGCCCGCCATCAGCTCCTGGTTGACGAGCAGCTTCATCATCGCCAGCTGATTCAGGGGCATGCGCGCGATCCGCTCGAGCAGGGCCTCGGCGCGCTCGTCGAGCTCGTGCGCCGGCGGGGCCTCGATCGCCAGGCCCCACTCCAGCGCCTCCCGGCCCGAGAGCGAGTCCCCGGTGAACAGCAGGCGCTTGGCGCGCTGGGCCCCGAGCCGGTGGGTCCACATCGAGGTCGTCGGCGAGCCCCACACGCGCGCCGGCGGGTAGCCGATCTTCGCATCCTCGGCGATCACGAGCAGGTCGGAGCAGAGCGCCATGTCGGTGCCGCCGGCGACGCAGAACCCGTGGACCTTGCAGAGGACCGGCTTGCCGCAGTGGAACAGCGACATGAAAGCGCGGACGTTGCGGCGCATCATCGCGTAGTCGACCATCGGGTCCCAGGTGCCGGCGGGGTCGTGGTTGGCGGCCATGACCAGTGGATCGAGCGGCGAGCCCGGCGGCGGAGCGAGCCCCTCCGCTCCCGGCTGCCCGCGCCCCTCTCCTTCCATCCGCCCCTCTCCTTCCATCCGCCCCTCCCCTTCCGTCCGCCCCTCCCCTTCCATCCGCCCCTCCCCTTCCATCCGCCCCTGGCCTTCGGCGCTCTCGACCAGGTCATAGCCGCCGCAGAACCCCTTGCCGTTTCCGGCCAGCAGGATGACGTGGACGGCGGGATCAAGGTCGGCCCGCTCGACGCACCTCTCCAGCTCGCTGACCAACAAGCGCGTGATGCCGTTGCCGCGGGCGGGTCGATTCAAGGTGATGCGCGCGATGCGCTCGCCCACCTCGTAGGTCATCGTCTCCAGGGCGGTCATCTCATCTTCTCGAGGTCGATCATCGCTAAGCGCCGCGGCCCTCGGCCAGGTGCTTGAGGGTAAACAGTTGCCGGCGCATCATCAGCAGGTCGCCCCACGGCAGTAGATGCCTGCTGAGCTGGTGGCGCAGCGCTCCGCGCGGGTGACGCACGAGCACCTTGACGAGGAGCCGGCAGCGCCCGGGCTCGCCGGGAACGACGAGGTAGGTCACGGCGACGTCGCCGAACAGCTGGCTGGCTCTGCGCGTACGGACCGTCAGGTGCCTGTCGGGCTCGAATGTGACGAGCTCGAAGATCGTCATCACTCGCTGCCCCACCGCCAGCTGCTCGAGACCCGGCGTCAGGTTGCGCGGGCTGCGCCGGCCCAGATTGTCGATCCAGTCATAGCTGTAGGGGGCCACCCGCAATTGGCACAACCAGCGGAAGAGCGTCGCGGGCGGCGCGAGGACGTCCACTGCCCGGAAGTAGGCGTCCTCGGAATCCGGCAGGCAGTCGTCGCAGGGGAACGGCGGTGAGCACTCCTGCTCGCAGGTGCCCCAGCTGCGGGCGAGTTCGCTCCTCACTGGTGCGCGCCTGCGACGCCTTGGGCTGCCAGCCCAAACGGGCTGCCCTCGGAGTCGCGGCAGATCGCCCAGCGCTCGCCGGGATGTACGACCGTCCCGCCGTGGGCGGCCACGCGCTCGATCGCCGCGGGCAGGTCGTCCACCGCGAAGTAGGGCAACGAGAACGAGTCGCCGGGGCCGCGCCCACGGGCGTGCACGCCGACCGCGGGCGCCCCCGTGTGCGTCTGCCACCCCTCTCCCTCCGCCGCGGCGCGGGGCTCCAGCTCGATCCTTAGCACGCCCGACCAGAAGCGCCGGGCGCGTTCGGGGTCGTCGGCGGGAAACTCGATCAGGGAGGGATGGGCGACGGACATCGGCAGAGCAATGCTACCCGCCCGATCGTGCCCGGGCGATGCGAGCCGACCCGCTCAGACGGAGGGCCGACGCAGACTGAATCGCCACGGCTGGTCAAGCACGCGGGTTGAGGCATCGGGTCGGACAGCATGGGAGGAAGCGCAGCCGCCGGCCGGTCGAGCGATACAGGGGGACGACCCAAAAATGGGTTTTTGTCCGCATCCTCGAATCAAGTGGGTTGACAATAATATGAAAAAAATCGAAAATTACTGGACATTTGATCGAAAAAAGTCAAATTGCTGGACTTGATTTTCTAACCTGTGCGATCAATGAGCAGTGACATCAGAGCCTCCGGAAGGGAGATCCCGTGTACCCAGACCCCCATCGTCGTCATCCAGGCAAGCTCGGGCTTCGCCGTGTGACCGCGGTTGCACTTCCCGCTCTGCTCGTCGCGCTGCTAGCGGCATTGCCAACCTCCGCAGTCGCCGCCTCAACGATCCCAAGTGACGCTTCTGCAACAGGGAAAGTTTCACTCGACGTCCCGACCGCGCAGCTCGAAACAATCACCTCTTCGCTCCCCGTGAGCGACCTGGGACTGAGCCCGTCAGAGCTCGAACAGACGTTGACCACGCTGCCAGGACTAACCGGACTGGGCACGACCCAGAGCCTTCTCTTGCATACCTTCATGGCGACCCTCCCTGCCGACACCACGGTGAGCGGCTTGCTCGAAGGCCTCACCACCCTGCTCGGAGCCACTGCCACGCCAACGCAGCTGTTCGAATCATTGGAGGGCACGGCCCAGAGCCCCAATGAAGTCGCACAGCTCCTGAGTGATCTGGCCGGCGGACTGGACACGGCACAGCTCGCCAAACTGCAGGAAGTCCTGGGCCCGCTCGTCGCCGCCCTGTCAAATGGCGAAGAGAACCAACTGCAGTCCAACCTGGAGACGCTCTTGGGAGGTCTGAGCAGCGGCAAGCTGCAACCGATCCTGGGCTCCCTGGAAGGCGTTCTGAGCGGCAGTCAGCTCACTCGGCTACAGACGTTGCTCAAAGATTTGAGCTCACTAACCCCGTCACAGTTGCAGACACAGCTGCAGGAACAGCTCGGCGGTCTCAACTCCGCCCAGCTCTCCGCCTTGCTCACCCAACTGTTTGGTCAATTGAATCCCTCCGAACTTCAGACCGTCCTCGACGGATTGCTGGGGGGATTGTCCTTTACCCCTGGCACCGTCGACCAGTTGGCCGGCAGTCTTGGGGTCTCCCCCGAAACGCTGGCCTCCGACCTCGGCACGACGAGCGAAGATCTGCCCGCCAGCCTCCCCGTGCTCACGGCGCCGCTGGGCAAGAATGGTCAGGTCGTAAGCCTGCTGGACGGACTTGGCGGCCTGAACCTCGGCGTGCTTGGCGGCGCCGGTGGGCAGTCCGGTGAACCGGGAGGCTCCGAAAGCTCGACCGGCCAGGAAACGAGCGGGAGCAATGGCGGCAATGGCGGATCGGGCGCTGGTGGATCGGACGCCGGTGGATCGGACGCCGGTGGATCGACTCCGGGTGGATCGACGACGATCGTGGTGAACGTTCCCGCGACGCCCGCCGCCCCCGCAGGGCTGGCCGCGCTCACATCTCGACCGGTGACCAAAAAGCCCGCCAAGATTAGGGTCCTTGGCGTCAAGGTGAGGGGCAAGGTGGGTACCGTCATCTTGCAAGCGCCGGCGGCCGGCAGGCTGACCCTGTCGGGCGCCCACGTGAGGTCGGTGAGCCGCAAGGTGGGCAAGCCCAAGCGGGTCACCCTGAAGATCGCTCTCTCCAGGGCAGGCACGGTCTCTCTGCACAGACACCGCAACCATCTGAGGATGAAGCTCAAGGCCGCCTTCGCGCCCCGCAGCGGGGCGGGCTCCACGGCGACTGCCACGGTCACCTTCAGATAGACCGCCGGCGGTCGGGATCGGGACCCCGCCGGGGTCCCGATCCCTTGCTTGCGATACCGGCCACGGACTGCGCGCACCGGCGACGGCGACGCCGGGCGCACCGGCACAGGCGACGCGGGAGACAGGACACACCGGCGACAGCACAGGCGACGCGGGAAACGGGACACACCGGCAGCGGCACAGGCACAGGCGACGCGGGAAACGGGACACACCGGCAGCGGCACAGGCACAGGCGACGCGGGAAACGGGACACACCGGCAGCGGCACAGGCGACGCGGGAGACGGGACACACCGGCGACGGCGGTGACGACGGGGGATATAGTCGCCGCATGGCTGCCCAGTGCGCCAACGGGGAGCGTATGCATTGACCCGGCCCACGACAGAGAGCTCATTGACGATCGCCGAGCAGACGGCCAGGGCCAAGCGTTTCCTGGCCCGTCACGGGGACGGCAGTCCCCTGCTCCTGCCCAACCCCTGGGATCGCGGTTCGGCGAAGCTGCTTGCGTCGCTGGGCTTTGAGGCGCTGGCGACGACGAGCAGCGGTTTTGCGGCAACGCTTGGACGGCTCGACGGATCGGTGACTCGCGAGGAGGCGCTGGCGCACGCCGCGTCGATCGTCGGGGCAACCGAGCTGCCGGTCTCGGCCGACCTGGAGAATGGCTTCGCGGACGATCCACCCGGCGTCGCCGCCACGCTGCGGCTCGCCTTGGAGACCGGCTTGTCGGGCTGCTCGGTCGAGGACTCCACCGGGCGCAAGGATGCGCCCATCTACGAGCTCGGCCTGGCCGCGGAACGGATAGCTGCCGCGGCTGAGGTCGCACATGCCGGGCCGGTCCAGCTCGTGCTCACGGCGCGGGCGGAGAACCATCTGCACGGCCGGCCCGACCTCGCGGACACGATCGCCCGACTGCAGGCGTATCAGGAGGCTGGAGCCGACGTCCTCTACGCACCGGGCCTGAAACAACTGGATGACATTCGCCAGCTGGTGAGCGCGGTGGACCGCCCCGTGAATGTCCTCGCTCTCTCCGGCGCGCCGGCGGTGTCCGAGCTCGCGGCGGTCGGCGTCAGCCGGGTGTCTGTCGGCGGGGCGTTCGCGTTCGCGGCTTTAGGTGCGGTGGTCGAAGCCGCGAATGAGCTGATCACCCAGGGGACCTACACGTACTGGGAGCGAGCGAGCGTCGGCACGCAGGCAGCGCGCTCAGCCTTCAAAACCTGACAGGACAACAAGGTCTGTCTCGAGCGGGGCTCGCGTACGGCTGACTCGATCGGGCTGTCTATCTCGAGCCGAGCTCGCGCGCACGGTTGTCTCGGTCCGAGCTGTAGATCTCGAGCCGGGCTGTACACGGCTGACTCGGTCAGGCGAGGAAGTCGACGATCGATTGCTTGAAACGTGGATCGCCGAGCGCTTCGATGTGGTTGCCCGCGAGCTGCTCGAGCACAGCATTTGGGATCGCCTCGACGAGCACCTCGGGACGCACGGCCATCGGGTCGCGCTCGCCGGCCAGGACCAGCGTCGGAGCGGATATACGCGCCAACGCGATACCACCGCGGTAGACCGCCCTCGCCTGTGCGGCGAGCGCCGTCCGATCGGCATGCAGGGCGTCCGCTAGCGCACGGAACGCCGCCGCCTCGGCGCTCTCGATGCTTGCCGGATCATCGGCGCCGAGGGCCTGGACGATCGCATCGTTGGAGACTGTCCGCCGATCCACTCCGCCGCACTCGACGACGCCGGAGCCGACGCCTCCCACCACCAGACGCCGCACCCTCCGGCTGTCGCTTGCGAACAGCAGTGCGACGATCGCTCCCATCGAGTAGCCGACGAGATCGACCTGCCGTACGTCGACGGTCTCGACCAGGCACGCGAGATCCTTTGCCATGCGCTGCTCGCCGTAGCGGCCGGGGTCGTGTGGCTTCTCAGATTGACCGTGACCCCTGGCGTCGGGGGCGATGACCCACCGCTGCGCGGCGATCAGCGCGTCAAGAGTGCCGGTGGCGACCCAGTTCGCCTGCGCATCGACGACGAAGCCGTGGTGCAGGATCACGGGTGGCAGGGCCGTCCGCTGACCCCATTCCTGGTAGGCGATCTCGAGCCCGTCCCAACTCGTGAAACGCTGCATCGCAGCTTGCGGCGGCGCGGCGTGATCGGTCAAGCTCGCCTGACCGGCGGGGGCGTCCAATCCCCTACAAGCGCAGCGGCCTGTGGCGCATGGAGGCGCATCGTGACGCCGCGGGAACCCCGCGGGGCGGGCAGCCAGTTGGATCGCCTCCCTGCTCGAGGGTTCTCGTGCTGAATGTAGAAGTCATGGTCCGTGATGCTCACGGGGTCTCGCCTTCTCTCGATGGGGTCAGGCCGCCACGACCCGCGACTTGCCCGACGGTAGCAGTCCTGCTGGGGTGTGTAAACACGACCCCAGCGGGAGCACGGACGCCTGACGGCGCGCTATCGGGACTCGTTTTGAGTGGATCGTGTGACATCATCCGGGCCCGCTCAGGGGTCACCTCGAAGGGAACCCTGCAACGGCGACGAGCGAAAGGGCAGCGTGGGCACGGCAGCGCTATTGGACCGATCGATCGTGGTGGCGTGTAGGGGTGACTGTTCAAGTCGAGGAGGTCAGAGCGGGGATCGCCGCCAGGACACCGTTCCCTCAATCCCCTGGCAGGCTCGGCTGAGATGATCTCCCAAGCCTTGGCGCTGGCGTTGGCGGCCTCGATCTATCCGCCGGCCGTGGCGGCCGTGATCGCGCTCGGCCGCGGCGCGGAGATCCGCTGGCGCGTGGCGGCATTCGTCCTGGGGGCCGCGATCACCACCTACGCGGTCGGCATCCTGATCCTGGTCGTCCTGATCAATCTCGGCGTGACCGGCGCGCACGAGCAGACGCCAAGCGCGGCGCTCGATCTGGTGCTTGGCGTGCTGCTCATCGCCCTGGCCTTCGTGCTGCACGTCAAACGGCCAAAGCCGACGACCCGCAGCGGACCGTCCAAGCTCACGCGCTACTTGGAGAGTCGCCGGCTGGCATTCGTGCTCGGCGTGACCCTCTATGTGCTGCCCTCGCCCATCTACATCGCTGCGGTCAAGATGATCGCCGACGCAAAGCTATCGAGCAGCGGCGAGCTGCTGTGGCTCGCGGCGACGGTCGCAGTGATGCTGTGGCTGATCGAGCTGCCGATGCTGATGCTGTTGGCCGTTCCCGACCGCGCGGCGAGTGCGCTCGAGCGCCTCAACCTCTGGTTCACCAGCCACGGACGTGCGCTGGCCGTGATCGTGGCAGCCGGGGCCGGCTTGTACCTCGCCCTCAGGGGACTCATCGACCTGATCGGCTGACGTTCTCCATCGGCCGCCACGCGAGTCCGGATGCGGATAGCGTGTGTCCACCGCCGGAGCTCGCGGCGCATCGATGAGAGGAGGCCCATGACGAATTCAGCCGACTCGGCTCGGGTCCTCGCCCCGGCGGGCGCCGCGGGCGAGCCTACGGCCGAGCCCTCGAGCGGACCGAGACGTCAGGGCCTGGTGCTGCTCACGCTGATCCTGGTAGCGGCGGTCGCCAACCTCAATCTCGCGGTCGCGAACGTGGCGCTGCCAGACATCGGCAAGGCTCTGGACGCCTCGCAGACGGGGCTCGACCTCGTCGCGGTCGGCTACTCGCTCGGCCTGGCCGCCTCGGTGCTTTATCTCGGCGCGCTCGGCGACCGCTACGGGCGCAAGCTGCTGCTCGTGCTGGGCACGGTCCTGGCGATCCCCGCATCGATTCTCGCGGCGACCGCCTCGAGCATCGGGATCCTGGTCGGCGCCCGGATTCTCGGGGGACTGGCGGCCGGCATGGCCTACCCGACGACGCTCGCGCTGATCACGGCGCTGTGGTCGGGCCCGGCGCGCACCCGTCCGATCGCGCTGTGGTCGGGGTTGGGCGGTGCGACCTCGGCGCTCGGCCCGCTGCTGTCAGGAGCGCTGCTCGAGCACCACGCCTGGGGCTCGGTCTTCCTGATCTCGCTGCCATTCGCGGTGGTCGCCGCGGTGATGGCGATCCTGCTGGTACCGGCCCATGTCAACGAGACCTCGAGCCCGGTCGACAATCTTGGAGGGATCCTGTCGGTCGTGATGGTTGCCGGGCTCGTGCTGGCGATCAACTTCGCGCCGGTCCCCGACAAGGGGACGGTCACGATCGGACTGGTGGCGATCGCGCTCGCCGCGCTGGTCGGCTTTTACCTGCGCCAGCGGCGGACTCGGTTTCCGCTGTACGACCTGCACGTGGCCGGGCGCCGCGTATTCTGGGTCGCGGCGGTGGGCGGGATCATCGTGTTCGGCAGCTTGATGGGCGCGATGTTCGTCGGCCAGCAGTTCCTCCAGAACGTGCTGGGCTACTCAACGCTCGACGCCGGGCTGGCGATCCTGCCGGCGGCCGTCCTAATGGTGGCGGTCGCGCCGGGCTCCGCCAAGCTCGTGGACACGCGTGGGTCCAGGTTCACGCTGCTCGTCGGCTACCTCCTCTGTCTGCTGGGCTTCGTCACGATGCTGGCGCTGTGGAAGTCGGGCATCCCGTATTGGAAGGTGGGATTGGCCTACGCGCTAGTGGGAGCCGGCGTCGGCATCGCGGGCACACCCGCCTCGCGCTCGCTGACGGCTTCGGTTCCAGTCAAGCGAGCAGGGATGGCGTCGGGGACCGCCGACCTGCAGCGCGACCTCGGCGGCGCGATCATGCAATCGATCATGGGCGCGCTGCTCACCGCGGGCTTCGCGACGGGCGTCTCCAAGGCGATCGCGGCGGCGCCCAACAAGGCGTTGATCACGAACAACATCCAGAACACGCTGACCAAGTCGTTCTCGAGCGCCGAGGCGGTAGCCAAGCAGTATCCGCACTATGCGAGCGCGATCACGGCCGGTGCGAGGTCCTCATTCGTGTCCGGGTCGAACTGGTCCTACGTGGCAGGCATCGTCGCGATCGTGCTGGGCGCCGTGCTGACGTTCCTACGATTCCCGGGCAGGAGCGACGAGCGCCAACTGCTCGCCGAGTACCAAGCGCAGGACGCCACGCCGCAGGACGCCACGCCGCAGGACGCCACGCCACAGGCCTCGGCGCCCGCCGCGCCGGCGCCTGCTCAATAGGTCAGCTCCGCGCGCCAAGCAGCACGCGACTCAGCCTGTCGCTGCTGCGGTGAGCGGGCGGAACGGGCGCTGCTCGTGTGCGCCGCCGGCGTGCACGACTAGCGCGGTCGACTCCGGTATCTCGTGCCACGCGCCGGGCAGGTCCGCGAAGGGCTCAGATACCACCAGACGATCCTCGTCGCGCAGGCGTTGTAGGCGGGGGTTCTCGGGATGCAGCTGCTTCAGCGCCTGGGCGTCGGCGGATACGAACAGGGTGCGCGAGCTCCCCTCCGTCGAGTAGCGGACGGCCCACAGGCACTCGCCGTCGCTCACACCGATGCTGGCCTGCACCGCGCGGTCGATCCCGTGCCGGTCGGCCGTCGTCTCGACGAGGCCGATCGTGCGCTCCAGCGCGGCGAGCGGATCCGCTTCGAGCCCATAGGTGAGGGCCAGGTGAAAGAGGATCTCGGAGTCGGTCGAGCCCTGGATGTCGGAGAACAGCGCGGGGTCGACCGCGAGCATGAGCTCGCGCCGCACCGCGTGAAAGCCGCTGATCAAGCCGTTGTGCACGAACAGCCAGCGACCGTGGCTGTAAGGGTGGCAGTTCGTCTCCTGTACCGCCGTGCCCGAGGTCGCTCGCACGTGGGCGAGGAACAGCGGGGACTCGATGTGGCCGGCCAGCTGACGCAGGTTCGCGTCACCCCACGCCGGCGCCACGCTGCGATACACGCCCGGGCCGTCCCCCACGCCGTACCAGCCAAGTCCGAACCCATCGCCGTTGGTCGTCTCGGCTCCCATCCGCGAGTGCAGGCTCTGGTCGATCAGACCGTGCTTGGGCTTGAAGAGCAGCTCCTCGACCAACAACGGCTGCCCGTGCCACGCCATCCATCGGCACATCCCGTCTCCTTTCATCGCCGGCCATGACGTCGGGCCGCCAAACCCAGAGGCGCACCCATGCTGAAGTGGACAGTACATGCGTGGCGCCGCCGCAGCCCGACCCGGGCGGTCGACGACGTCCGCGCCGGCACCTTCGGGCCTCCACCGAGACGAGAACATAGACTTGCCGGCTCTGCTCTGGACGCTCGGGATCGTTGCAGTCAAGCGACACGTCACCTGCGGCAAGGCGTGAGCGTGAGCGGCTACCTCGACGTACCGGAGGGTTGGGAGCGTGTCTCGGTCGAGGGGCCGGGGCCGTTCGTGACGAGCGAGGTTCTGCGCCGTCCCGATGGCACAGAGGTGCGTTGGCGCTCGCGCGCGCACCGCAAGGGACGCCCCGCGTCCTCCGGCGTCACACCACCGGGCAGCAGCAGCGAGTCGGTGTGGTGGCGACCGCGCACGCGCGGCTGGTGGATGAGCGTGCTGTTCGCGCTTGGGTCGCTGTGCTTCACGGTCGCGGCGATCGCATCGCAGTGGGCCAAGACCTCGCGCCCCGGAATCGACGTAACGTTCTTCGCCGGCTCGATCCTGTTCACCGCCGCCGCCTACCTGCAGTACTCCGAGGTCGTCAATGTCGAGCGCAACCCCGAGCCTCGAGCACGGCGCCAACGCTGGCGACCGGCCTCGTGGGAGCCGCAACGGATCGACTGGCTCGCCGCATCCGTGCAGTTGGTCGGGACGGTCTTCTTCAACATCAGCACGTTCGCGGCAATGAAACACGGCCTGAGCACTCGTCAGGGAAACCGGCGTGTGTGGGCTCCGGATGTAGTCGGGTCGATCTGCTTTCTGCTCTCCAGCGAGCTCGCCTACGCCGAGGTCTGTCACCGCTGGGTCTGTCTCCGCCGTCACTCGCTGTCGTGGCGCATTGTCGTGCTCAACCTGCTGGGCTCGATCGCATTTGGCGCAGCGGCGATCGCATCGCTGCTCGAGCCCGCCAGCGGCGAGCCGCTCAGCGCCCACGTCGCGAATGCGGGCACAGCCGCAGGCGGCCTGTGCTTCCTCGTGGCCGCGCTAGCGTTGATGCCCGAGGCTGCGAGCGAGGAGCGTGCGACACCAACGGCGCCCGACAGCCCCGCGAACCGTCCTGCGCCGAGACTCGCTAAGTAGAGCAGTCCGGCCCGATCTCGGCTCTGTCCCGTTGCACCGCGGAAGGCGGATCACCACTTATACTCGCGGTTCGAGCGCCCATCGGCCGAGCAGCCCTGACCATGCGCGCCGCACCTATTGCGCAAACTCCAAGGAGGCTCACGTGCATCCGAAGGCCGAGAATCCCGACGTCGGGGCGCCAGCCGACCTCAGAGGCAAGCGGATCGAGACGCTGGAGAGCAGCTACGGCAGCCGCTTCCTGCTCGAGCCGGCCCCCGACAATAAGTTGCCCAAAGCCGGCATGCCCGCCCAGGACGCGATGCGCCTGGTCGCTGAAGAGGTATTGCTCGACGGTCTGCCGATGCGCAACCTCGCGACCTTCGTGACGACCTGGATGGAGCCCGAGGCAAATCAGATCATCACGGACTCGCTGCACACAAACTTCATCGATCACGCCGAGTACCCGCAGACAGCCGAGATCGAGCAGCGCTGCATCCGGATGCTCGCCGACCTCTTCCACGCTCCGGGCGAGACGACCGGGGCGCGCACGCAGGGCTCCTCGGAGGCGATCATGCTCGGCGCCCTCTCGCTGAAGTGGAAGTGGCGGGCCCGCCGGCAGGAGCGCGGACACTCGATCGACCGTCCCAACCTTGTCTTCGGCGGCGACGTGCATGTCGTCTGGGAGAAGTTCTGTCGCTATTTCGATGTCGAACCGCGCATCGTCCCGTTGAAGCGGGACAAGTACACAATCGGGCCCGAGGACGTCGAGCCCCACGTCGACGAGAACACGATTGGCGTGGCGACCGTGCTGGGAACCACGTTCACCGGGCATGCCGACGACATCCGTGGCATCAACGATTTCCTGGTTCGCCTCAAGAGCGAGCGGGGCCTTGACGTTCCCTTGCACGTGGACGCAGCCAGCGGCGGTTTTGTGTGGCCGTTCCTGTACCCGCACACCGAGTGGGACTTCCGCCTCGAGCAGGTCCGCTCGATCAACGTCTCGGGCCACAAGTTCGGTCTTGTCTACCCGGGCATCGGCTGGCTGGTGTTCAGAGAGACCAGCGACCTCCCCGACGACCTCGTCTTCTATGAGAACTATCTCGGCAAGCGCGATGCGACGTTCACGCTGAACTTCTCGACCGGCTCGGCGATGGTGCTCGCGCAGTACTACAACTTTGTGCGCTACGGCCACGACGGCTACCGCTACATCATGGAGACGATGCAATACAACGCGCGTACCCTGGCGAAGGAGATCGCGGCGACCGGCGATTTCGCGCTGATCGGGGACGAGCGGGACGAGCAGCTTCCACTTGTCGCCTTTCAGCTCACCGGGGAGCACAGCTACGACGAGTTCGACGTCGCCGCCCAGCTCGCGGCCGAGCGCGGCTGGATGGTTCCTGCCTACACGCTCCCCCCCAACGCGGAGCACGTCAAGATCATGCGCGCACTGGTCAAGCAGACGCTCGGGCACTCACTTGTCGCAACGCTCGGCGCCGACATCGTCGAAGCGTGCGCCACACTCAAGAAGAAGGGCCGCCTGCACGAGTCAGACCGCAAGCGCGTCAAGACGAACACGGGATACTGAGCGCCCCGCCCGGCTCGCGATCCCTCAGGTCAGCCGGGTGCACTCGCGCTGGTGGGTAAGCTGACTCAGGCACAGGATTCAAGCCGCGCCCCTAGAATCCTTGAATGGCGTCATATGGCGCCCCTACTGAGGGGGAATTACATGCGAGGTGTTGGTAGCGCATTGTTTGTCGGCATCCTGTTGCTGGTCGCTGGCATCCTCAACATCGTCTACGGGATCGCCGCTGTCGGAAATTCTCATTTCTTCGTCAATGACACGCAGTACGTGTTCTCGAGCCTCCACACGTGGGGCTGGATCACGATCATCCTTGGCATCATCCAACTGACCGCTTCGTTCTCGCTATTCGGCGGTCAGGCCTACGGGCGCGTGGTCGGCATCGTGGCAGCGACAATCGGTGCGGTCGGTGCACTGCTGGACATCGGCGGCGCACACCCGTTCTGGTCGCTTGGCATCTTCGCGATCTGCTTGATCTGCATCCATGGCCTGGTCGTCCTGGGCGAGCCCGAGACCGTTTAGCCAGCTCACGGGCGCGTCGCGAACCACCGACGCGGCTAGCCCACGATCACAGGACCGGCTCGCCGGGAGCAACGTTCCCGGCGAGCCGAGCGCGTCGCTGCACTCTCAGGGCGGCCCGGGCAGGCCGAGCAGTTGCACGACCGCGAAGGCGAGAATCAGGGTGCCGATCCCGATCAGGGCGTAGCGTGCCTGACGCAGCGGGAAGTGGCCACTGATCCCGACCAGGAACAACACGGTGGCCAGGAACACCGTGTCGCGCACATACTTGTCGCCCGTAGCCCCCGCTTCTGTGCCCTTCGCGAAGCTGGCATCGGCGTGCGCATCCTCCGTGGTAGCCGCGGTTTCCTGGGGAATGACGTACTGCGGCATATATGACGGCCCGGGCGGCGCCTGCGGGTTGTGCGCCGGATCGGTGGCCAGCCAGGCGTAGAACGCCGGACGGTACCCCGGGCGTAGGCGCCGCTCGGCGAGGCGTTGCGCGTTGGCGTTGCCCGCCGTGAAGGCGGTGAACCAGGCATTGAATGAAACCGAGTCGAGCGTGCGAATCTGGAGGCCTTCGAGTTGGGCGCGGTTGGCCTTGGTGCGCGCCGCCGACGCCTTGGCCAACGAGACCGACGACTCGGTGCTCCACTTGGCTGCGGCGTAGCCCGAATACGCCGCGAGTACGGCGACCAGCGACAACAGCAGCGCCTCGGTGACCGACAGCCAGCGATCCCGGCGATCCCCATGGGGAGGGTCAACAGCGGGCTTGTGCTCGCTGATCTCTTTGCCCACCTCGGTCGCGGACAGACCCTCGGCCACGCTTACGCTCCTACGCTTGAGCTACGAGCAGTTGATTGGGGCAAGCGCCTGCGCATAGCTGGTAGCGAACTGCGCCAGCGAGGACTTGAGCTGCTTCTCGGCATTGCTGAGCGACGGGTTGGACACTAGCCCGGACACGATCGAAGCCACCTGGGCTTCGAAGGTCTGGGTCGCCGCTTGGGTCTGTTCCTTGCGTGCAGGTTCTAGGTTTGGCTGTGCATCCTTGATCTTCGTGAGATCGCTGGTGATGGCATCCAGGCCTGTTTTCGCCTGGGTGAGAATGCTGGAGGAGATCGTCAATTCGGTGAGCATCTTGACCTGCTTGGAGATATCCGAACGCGCTTGGCAGACCTGCGCCTTGGCCTTTTCTTCAGCCGATTCACCGCAGGCCGAGAGTACCCATGGACCGAGTAGCAGGACGGCGATGACGAGCGGCTTGCTGAGCGTTCTGAACATCAGGAGAAGCCTCTCCAATCTGATGAATCGGGACCGATCGCATCGCAGTCTACACGCGCCCGTGCGCGAGCAAGGTCGACGGTCCGTCTACACGCGCCCGTGCGCGAGCAAGGTCGACGGTCCGCCGGCGACACGTGAATGCGAGCCCAGATCGATCGCGGTCGCAACGCCCCTCGCGCGCCGACATGAGATGATGTGGAGGAGTGACCTGGGCGGAGCCTTTCAGCACCGTAACCGTGACCCCAGGGGTCGCTGTCCCCAGACGCAGCGAGCTTGGGTATGCCTGAGCAACCCCAAGCGGTCGACCCCCCCGCCGCGCCGCCTCCATCGCCGCCTCCATCGAGCCCCGCACGAGCGGCGCGCTCGCACCGCTGGGCAATCAACGTGATCTTTGCGTGCGCCGTCGTCGTAGGCGTGTTCGCGGTCCTGGCGGTATGGGTCAACAGGCAGGTGCTCGACACGAACAACTGGACCGATACGAGCTCGCGACTGCTTGCCGACCCCAAGATCGAGGCCGCTGTCGGCGACCTGCTGGTCAACGAACTCTTCAGCTCGGTCGACGTGGCCGCCGAACTCAAGAGCGTCCTACCCTCGCAGGTCGGGGGACTCGCAGCGCCCGCGGCGGCTGGACTGCGGACGCTTGCCGCTCAGATCGCGCCAGAGGTGCTCGCGACCGCGCCGGTCCAGAACGCGTGGCGCCTAGCCAACCGCACCGCACAGCTCGAGCTCTTGCACATCCTCAACGGAGGCAGCAAGACGATCTCGACGAAAAACGGCGTCGTCACCCTGCAGTTGCACCCGCTGCTCGTGCAATTGGCGGCACAGCTCGGCCTGCAGCAGCAGCTTGCGACCGTGCAATCCAAACTTCAGGGCTCGACCGGCACGCTTGCCCGGGGCGCCGTTCAGCAGAAGCTCGGGGTGACGCTGCCACCGCCGAGCGGCAATATCGTGATCCTGCGCTCCTCACAGCTGAAGACTGCACAGGACATCGTGAAAGCGATCAAAAGCCTCGCGGTCGTGCTACCAGCGATCGCCCTCCTCCTGTTCATCCTGGCGGTGTGGCTGGCCGACGGATGGCGTCGCGTGGCACTGCGCACGACCGGCTGGTGCCTGATCGGCATCGGTCTGATCGCGGTGCTTGGCCGCCGCCTGATCAGCAATGTCCTGGTTAACTCACTCGTGAAGGTGCCCGCGAACAGGCCGGCGGTGCATCAGGTCTTGGCGATCGGCACCACCCTTCTCTACGACATCGCGATCGCAATGGTCACCTATGGCGCAGCGATCGTGATCGCTGCCTGGATCGCAGGGCACACACGGCCCGCGTGCGCCCTGCGCCGCGCACTGGCGCCGTCCCTGCGCGAGCACACGCCTTACGCCTACGCGGCCGCAGGTCTGGCGCTGCTGCTGCTGGTCATTTGGGGCCCCTTCCCCTCGACGCGTCAGCCGCTTCCGATTATCGGCATCGCCATCCTGCTCGCGCTGGGCATCCAGGCTCTGCGCAGGATGACCATGCAGGAGTTCCCAGCCGCGCAGGTCGGAGATAGCATGCGCTCGATCCGCGCTTGGTACTCCGAGCGCAGACATTCGGCCTTCTTCTCAGGACACTCGGGCTCAACACACCCGGCCGCCTCCGGCGACCGTGAGCGGGACGCCCAGATTGCCAGCCTCGAGCGTCTGGCCAACCTGCACGATCGCGGCGTCCTCACCGAGGATGAGTTCCGCGCCCAGAAGACAGCGCTGCTGAACCCAGCTGCCGGAACATAGCGTTCAGCGCGCCGTTTCCTGTCCTGGCGTCACGGAACATAGACGTCAGAGCGTCGTTTCTTGCCCTGGCGTCAGGATTCGCGCCTCCACGCTCGGGGCCAGGCGTGCAAGGTGCTCGGCGAACAGGCGCGGTGGGTCCCCAAGCCGCACCCGATGACGATGGCCGAACCCGACGGGCAGCAGCGTTCCCCAGTGCACCGGAATGGCCATGCGCGGCCGTATCAAAGCGGCGGCGCGCGCGGCGTCGAGTGGGTCCATGTGACCGGGACCGAGCGTCGGCCCCCAGCCGGCGACGGGTAGCAGCGCGACGTCGAGCGACACCGGCAGCTCGCGCATCTCCGCAAAGAGTTCCGTGTCGCCCGCAAAGTAGATCCCACGCCGGCCGCGCACGACGTAGCCCAACGTCTCAGCGCGCGGGCCGCCTGGGTAGCGGCGACCGTCGTGATGCGCCGCGACCGCGGTGACCGACAGCGCGCCGACGTTCGCTACCCCGTCCACGCTCAGCTCTGTCACCGTCGTAAACCGGCGCCGCCGCAGCCACGCTCCGGCGCCGGCCGGGACGAACATGGGCGTATCGAGACCCAGGAGCCGCAGCGACCCCAGATCGAGGTGATCCTGGTGCAGGTGTGAGATCAGCACGGCGTCGGGAGTTAACGCGCTCATGTCGACCAGCGGCGCCTGGCGGCGAAGGTGCGCGACACGGTAGCGCAGCAACGGGTCGGTCAGCAAACGCAGACCGTCCATCTCGATCAGGACGGTCGCGTGGCCCAGGAAAACGATACGGTCCCCGGCCTTGCCTGCGCGACGAGCAACCACCGCGCCATCGGCCATCTGTGAAAGGTAGCAACGAGATGCATCCAGCGACCGATGTACGTGAGCCCCGCCAGCACTTGAGAGGCTCGCGACGCCTGCTGGGGCTGGCCGTCCGCATGGTGGTCCTACTGATAGTCGAGGGGTTGGCGATTCTCGCCCTGGCCGCGATCCTGCCTGGGGTGGAAACACCGTCCTTCGGCGCGGCGGTGCTGGTCGCCGGCGCGATGGCGCTGATCAATGCGATCCTGTGGCCGGTTCTCATACGTGTGGCGCTCCCGTTTACGATCGTCACCTTCGGACTGGGATCGCTGGTCCTGAGCGCCGGCGCCGTCGCGCTCGGGTTCTATGTGGTCGACGGCAAGTCGCCCTCCTTCGCAGGCGACTTGGCGATCGCGTTTGGGATGGCCGTGGTATCGATGCTCGTCGCTCCCCTGCTCGACGTGGACGGGGACGCCTACCACCTGGGTGTCGTCCGGCAACGGGTGCGCCGCGGCCGCGGCCGCAACCACACCAACGTCCCGGGAGTGATCCTGTTCGAGATCGACGGGCTCGGAGAGGCGATCCTGCGTGAGGCCGTACGGGACGGTCACGTGCCGACGATCGCGCGCTGGATCTCGCAGGGGACCCACCGAGTCCTGAGCTGGGAGTGCGACCTGTCTTCCCAGACGGGAGCGAGTCAGGCCGGCCTGCTGCTGGGAAGCAACTGGGACATGCCCGCCTTTCGCTGGTATGAGAAGGAGTCCGGTCGCACGATGGTCTCCAATCATCCCGCTGACGCAGCCGAGATCGAGCGTCGTCGCTCGACAGGCGCCGGCCTGCTGGCCGCCGGCGGCACGAGCCGCGGCAACATGTTCTCGGGCGACGCACCGCGCTGCACATCCACGATGAGCGTCATCCGTGATCGCAGCCGCTCGCGAGCCGGCGACCTGTTCGCCTACTTCTCCGACCCCTATGGTTTTCTGCGCACGATCGCGCTATCGCTGGCCGACATCACATATGAGCGACGCGCGGCCCGCCACCAGCGCCGCAGCGGCGCCGAGCACATCGACCGGGGTGGCCTGTATCCATTCATTCGGGCAGCGATCACGGTTGTCATGCGCGACCTCAATACAGCGATGCTGATGGCCGACGTCGTCGAGGGCATTCCGGTCAGCTATGCCACCTTCGTTGGCTACGACGAGGTGGCTCACCACTCCGGGATTCGCGAGCCAGATGCCCTCGCGGTGCTCCGCCGGCACGATCGACAGCTCGCGCGGCTGGAGCGCGCTACGGCGCAGGCGCCGCGCCCGTATCACCTCGTCGTACTCTCCGACCATGGTCAGACGCGGGGCGCGCCGTTTCGTCAGCGCTACGGCGAGACCCTCGAGCAAGTCGTGCGCGGAGCGCTAGCGCGGGGCGCGGTGCACGCTCCGGCCGCGGTCGACGAGGCCTGGGGCGACGTCGGCGCCCTGCTCGCCGACGCACGCCAGGAACCAGGCCTCGGCGGACGCATCCTGGCGCGACTCACCCGCAGCAGATCGGTAGAGGGCACGGTCGCGCTGGGGCCCAATCGCGAGGCCCTGGCAGAACGCAGCGCCCCCGCGTTCGAGGAGGAGGCGGCGGTGCTCGTCTCGGGCAATCTCGGGCTCGTCTACCTGCTGTCCAGCGCCGAGCGACTCACGCTCGAGCAGATCGCCGAGACACATCCGCTACTGCTGGACACGCTGAGAACCCATCCCGGAGTCGGGTTCGTGATGGTGCGAACGCAGGCGCAGGGAGCGCTCGTGATCGGCCGCGCCGGCCATCGGCGTCTGGCCGACGACGCCGTGGAGGGTGAGGATCCACTCGCCCACTTCGACCCGACGGCGGCAGACCATCTGCGTCGTCACGACCGTTTCCCGCACTGTCCGGACATCCTCGTCAACAGCATGTATGACCCAGACACCGACGAGGTAGCACCGTTCGAGGAGTTCATGGGCTCCCACGGCGGGCTGGGTGGACCGCAGACCCGACCCTTTGCGGTGGTGCCTGCTGCATGGAGCCAGCCGTCTGAGCCGATCGTCGGCGTGGAGGCGATGCATGAGACGCTGCGCGACTGGCTGGCGGAAGCGCAGCGACGCGCAGAGGAGCTGCTCGCGCCCGGCTAGATCCCGATCTCGGCCGCGACGCGTCCACTCCTTGGTCGGCCGATGACGTGGCCACCTACTTCGCGTCGGCCTCCTTCTCGGCCTCCTTCTCGGCCGCCTCGAGCTCGCGCTTGAACTCTTGATTGTCGGCGTCGATCTCCTTCTCCAGAGACTTTTCCGCGCGCGTGAGCGCCTTGTCGAGCTGCTCTTGTAGCCGCGACTCCCCGATCACGAGCAGCGCTGCCTCGCCTCCCTCCAGCAGCTCTCCGAGCTCTTTTGCGTCCCCCCGCGAGATCCCGCGCCGGAGATGTCCAGCGACGCCACCGACCAGGCCACCCACTGCCGCTGCTCCGACGATCGACGGCGGGAACAGGATCCCGACTGCGGCTCCAACCGCGATACCGCCCCAAGCGCCGTGCTGCGTCGGCTTCTCGTGCTTCTTGACGTGTACCTTGCCGTCCGCCTCCTTGGTGATCAGCGCAACGTCATACGTACCGACCAGCTTGACCGCATGGAGGTCGAGCAGGCTCTCGTAGTCGGCAAACGCATCCTCGCGATTGCCGTAGGTGGCGGCATAGATGAAAACCGGTCTGTCGCTCATCCTCATCTCCTCTTCCGCGATTTGTCAACGTCGCACACAGACTGCTCCGCCTACCGGCGCGAGCTTGCGCGGGCGATCCATCAAGCCCTTCTGGAGATATCACGCGACGCCTGCGCGAGGGACCGGAGGGCGCATATGAGTCTACGCGCCGGCTGCGTGGAACGACGCGTCATCGCTCACAGGCATCCGGGATTCGGAGATTCGGAGATGCCCCGTTTGCCGGATCGGCGCGAATGGGTCCGGCCGGACCGGGGCAACGGCGGTCTCGGGGCGCGAGGATCGCGAGAGGAAGCTCGAACAGTGACCTTGTCTGGCGTTCTTCGACATGCGCCAGGAAGACTTCGTTCTTCTGGAACTTGTCGAGTCGCACGACGGCGACAGCTTGGCTGGCCAGAGGGGCGATCTAGGGAGCCTCAGGCTACCTAGATCGGTAGCGTCTACACTTGGCCTCATGACGCTACATAGGCCCCCGGCAAGCTTGCCGAACGTCATGGACTACGTGGATACGACGCAGTCCATCTTGCCTCCGTGATCAGCATCGAAGACTCCAGACTTGTCATGGTCACCTGGGACGAGGATCTAGCAACAGCGGCACTCGCATGCGGCACCAAAGTGATCCCGTGAGTCGTGGCGCCAGATAGAGGCAGGGTGCGAGTTCGAACTTCGTTCTCGAGGCCAGCGAGACGGAGGGGGAGGCCACCGGCAAGAGGTAGCGGCACGCAGAACTCGGATTGAGCCAGGGCTTGTCCAGGATCTAGTGGTGCGCCATGCGTGAGGCCGGCTCGAAGTCGCCGTGCAAGACAAGCGGGTCGAGATCGGCGCCGTTAGGCCATACGACTGTCCCGAGCTCATCATCGACACGAACCTGCGCGAAGAAATCGGGGTCGGCAAGGGGCTCGAACGCAGGACCGCGTAGCTCTCCGGTGAGATCGACATCGCGGGAGCTGGCGTCGCTAAAGCCAAGCCGCAGTCGATAGTGGCCTAGAACCTCCACAGACGTGACCCTCACAAAGTCCACGATCCCATCTTATGGCAGCGGGTCGATCGGCTCAGGAGTGCCGCCGTCCCTCGCTCGGCGCCAGTTTGCCTCCAGCTCTGCGCGATGCAGCGTCGCCCACTCGTTCACGAGCTTGAGCGCGCGACTCGGTAGCTCTCCAACGAGCACCGCGCCGGTGTCGATCGCGATCACCGCATGGTGCTCAGCGTATTGAGCATGGAAATGGGGCGGTTCGTGATCGTAGAAGTACATCGTGATCGCGATGCCGTAGAAGATGCTGATTCGGGGCAAGGCATCATCATGAGCGCTACTTGGGATGGCTCCCTCTTGCTCGCTTCGCCTGGGCGGCCAACACAGCGAGGTAGGGCGAGACGCCAGAGTTCGAACAACCGCCACAAACCCGGCGAAAACGGAGGGGGAGAGATTCGAACTCTCGGTACGCCGATAGACGCACAACGCCTTTCGAGGGCGCCGCATTCAACCGCTCTGCCACCCCTCCAGGATGACGGGCCTAAGGCTAGTAGATCAACACGGTCCGAGAGCTACAGCCGATCCCCGGCCACGCAGTCGCCGTGGCAGGAGCCGAGCTCACAGCTCACCATCCGCTGGTGCTGCCCGCCAGCGCCGCGACGAGCAGGGCAGTGGCGGCATCGAAGTCCCGGCCGTCGGGATTGGCCTGGGCGATCGGAAGCGCCGTGGTGGGGGTGACGCCAGGGGTCTGCCCGTTCCACCACAGGTCGATGTTCCCGAGGCCGCCGCTCTTAAGCGTTTGGCGAATCAGCGAGAAAGAGCGCTGTCCATCGTAGAGCTGCACGTAGGAGGGATGCTCCTGATCGGTGGGGATGCCGAGCCTGGCGGCCAGGAGCGAGCGCCGGAAGTCGCGGATGGCGGGTGAGCGCCCGTTCTCTAGCTGAGTGTCCGCGAGCACAAGGTCGCTGCTGCCGTCAAAAGCGAGGCCACGGCGCCGGAACGTCGATCCACCGATCAGCAGCCAGCAGTCGTCGACGATCACCACCGTGGTCTCGATTCGGCTGTAGCGCCCTGGGAAGCCGATCGGGTGAAACCCAACGGTCTGAGCGGCCGGCAGCTGACTGGCGACCGGCGGGTGCGCAGTGGGGTCACCGACCAGGATCTTGTAACGGTCCGAGACCTCCGCAGCGGCCATGCCCTCGTATCCGGGCGCAAAGTCGGGGTACTTGGGGCAACAGATCATCACCCGCAGACCGGGCTTGGCCTGGAGCTGAGCGCCCAGCTTGGCGATCAGGTCCAGTGAGTAGCTTGGCAGCGGGCTGACAGAGGTGTCGGCGGTGGAGCAGAACCCGGGCGTCTCGATGTAGACGAAGTGCCGGGCGCCGGCGATCGCGTCCGCGAGCGCCCACTGGCTCTCGCGCCGGCCGAAGGCCGAGCTGGACAGCTCGCGGATCAGCTCGGCCGCGATGATCAGCGCGGTGTTAGTAGGGGTCGGGGTGCCGGCCGGCGGACTCGACTTGAGGCTATTCAGGGCATTGACGATGTCCTGGCGGCTCGGCAGCGAGTCGGGGAGGATTGTCGTGTTGCCGGTCAGCGAGTCGATCGCGTTGTCGATCGCGGACGGGTTGCCGGCCAGGACGTCGTGAATCTCCGGCGTCTCGCAGTAGGGGGCGATGTTCTGCAGCGCGGCGCCGGCGAACGTGCCGCTGGCGCCGCTGGCCTGCTGACCGACGGACACCTGCGTGGGCTCGGCGGGGAGACTCCAGGCGCTCCCGGCCAAGGTCACCGCCCGATCCACGACGCTCTGGGCGCGGCGCAGCGCATGGCGGGCCATGTCGTAGGCCAGGCGACCGCCTGTGCTCGCGACGCCGGTGACGATCGTCTCACGGCCGCCGAGCCCGCCCGGGCAGCCGAGCCGCGGTTGGTCACAGAATGTCTCGTGGGCGACGCGTCCGCCCGCGAGGACACCGGACCAGGCCGAGGAGACGAAGCCGGCGGCGAGCAGCTCGCGACGGGCCATCGTCGGGAAGCGTGCCGCCTCCCGCGGGTTGCCATCGCCGGTGAGCAACTGCGCCCAACCGGCCAGCGTGGTCGGCGCGGATACGCTGGCCGGCTGGCTGAGACCGAGCACCCCGGCGCTACAGATGCCCTGCAGGCAACCGGACGCCGTCGTCGGGTTCGTGCCGGGGCTGCCAGTCGGATCCGCCGTCGGGCCCGCCGCGATGCTCGCCGCCAGACCACCGTAGATGCGCGCCTTTCCGTTCAGCAGCACCACAATCATGTCGAAGCTCAGGGTCGCCGCGGGAGGAACCAGGATCTGATCGGGATTCAGCCCGGGCTGGCGCAGGCCGAGCGGGTCGGTCAGGTAGATGCTGAGCGTCCCCGACGTCGGGATCAGGCGGCCCTGTCCGTCGCCCCGCTGCTGAATCGCGTTGACGCCGAACAGCCGCGTGTAGATCCGAACCCAGGCGTTGGCGGTGACCGCCGGCCAGCCGCTGATGGTCACGACCACGTCGACCTTGGTGAAGTCGCTCGCCGCCGAGTTGAAGTAGGCGGCAGTGACCGCAAACCCGCCTGGCATGGTCACGGGCAGGGTGTCCGTAGCTGGGTCCGTCGTGATCCCGGTGGGGAACTGCGGCCAGTGCGCGGCGCTGCCGGCAGACGCCGGCAGGGTGAAGCCACCGTCGAGCGCCGGGGCGGCGGCGAGCGTCGGGTTGGCAGACGTCCCGAGCGAGGCCTGGATCGAGCCGAGGACATCGTTGCCGCTCGTGCAGAGCGTCGGGTTCTCGTTGATCCTGACCTCAGGCTGAGACTGTGACTGAGTGGCGGGGTCGGCGGAGGCCGGCGTCCCGAGCAGATAGCTCTTGAGCGCAACCAGACGCAGCGTGAAGAAGTCACGCTGGAGCGTGATCCCGCTCGGGGGCGCTGGCGGGGTGAAGCTACTCGTCAGCCGGCCGCTGGTCGACGGCCCGACCACGACCCGGTTGTGATCGTCCTGGCTGAAGCTCGAGCTGACCGCTTGCACCTGAACCGCCGTCCCGGAGCTGACGCTGGAGAGCCCTGAGCTCGAGGCTCCCGACACAGCGGTCAGGCCGGTAAGGAGCGTGCCGGTATATGGCGCACCGTTGGGACTCACTACCCGCACACGGGTCTCGCTGGTCGAGGCGAGCGCGGAGACGTGTTCCACCAGCGCCGGTGAGGCGGAGGGCGTGCCGGTCTGCAGGAGCTGGTTGTTGGTCATCAGGGCGCTGAATGCCGCCATCACCGCCACTGGATCGATCGGCAGGCCATCGTTGTCGTAGATCCGCAGCTCGCCGGTGAACCCGAGGTCTGCCTGAGCTTCGGCCATACCCTGGGCGGTGGAGCTGGTCTGGCCCCCATAGAAGAAGTGGCGTGGCACCTGACGCAGCGGGAGCCCCCTGGTCTGCTCGGGTCGCGTGGTGCTGGAGCTCTCGAGCACCTCAGCGTAGAGCCGTCCAAGCCGCAGCCAGGCAGCCTCGAACAGGGTTAGCAGGACACCGGTTCCCGTCTGGGTGGTGCCGTCGGCGTTGGTCAGCGTAGTGGGGAAGGGCTGTCCGTTGGCGGGATCGACGACGAGCAGCGCAGTAGCGCACGGCGCCGCCCAATTGGCGCCCGAGATCGTAAGCGCCATCGTCGAGTCGTCGACCGAGAGGCTGGGCGAGCCTCCCGCCGGAGCCCAGTCCTGGGCCAGTACCGGCATCCCCAAGCCAAAAGCCTCGATTCCGGTGCTCTGGAGCGACTGTGTCAGGGTGTCGGGCGGCATTCTCTGCGCTCCTCAGGCGATCAGAACGTCATCGTGGATTGGCGTTTCAGCGGGTCGGTCACGCGCACGGTGTAGCTGTTCGGGTCGGAGGCGCCGTAGGGGACGAGCACGTAGAGGATCCAGCTCCCGTTGGGGCCGGGAGCCGAGCGGGCGAGCGCGGGCCCGAGCAACGGGGGCTGCGGGTGCAGCCACGGTGGCAGCAGAAAGTGGCTGGGAAGGTGCAGGACCCTTTCGGCGAGCGTCCCGGGCGTGGACGACAGCACGGTGCGCTGCACGGTGCGGCCGGGGTGGTGGGGATCTGGCTCGGCGTGCAGCAGCTCGACAAGCGACGGGCCGAATGGGCTCGCCGGGATCGGCAGGTCGACGTTCGCCACCAACAGCGCCTCCCCCGAGCCCAGCGTCAGCGATTCGGTCCCGAGCGCCGGGGGGTCGGACGGCAGGCAGTAGGCCGACTGCGCCGCGGAGGGCAACGACTCGCCGCGGTACTTGCCGTTGGCGGCATCGTCGGGACCGACCGCGACGATCCGGTAGTAGTACGGGTACCAGCTGGCCGTGGCCCCGGTATCGAGCACGCCCTGGCCGCTGGCCGTGGTGCCGCCGCGCAGCGGCTCGTCCGTATAGGGGCTCCAGCCGGGGTCGGACTCGCCGATCTTCGGCGGGCCCATCAGGCCGGCCTCCTGCGCAAGCGCCTCGCTGCGAGCGCGCAGGACGCGGTATCCGGCGGGGGTGACCCCCGTCTCGACGGGGAGCCCGATCACGTGGATCCCGTCGGAGCCGACCGGGAGCTGACGCAGGATGAGGCGCGGCTGACCCGGGACCATCCGCTCGGGGACGCCGAAGACGGCGATCTGCGGAGCCCGCGGCGCTTCGACGCCCTGCGAGCTGACGGCCGAGATCATGTAGGCATACAGCGTCGAGACATTGCCGGGTAGCTCGATCTCGGTCCGTGAGCCGATGATCGGGTCGGTGTTCAGACGCGAGAACGACTGCAGTGAATGCTCGTAGTTTTCGCTCACAAGTGACTTCAGCGTGGCTCCACGGGTAACGAGCGAGGCGGTCGGATCGGGGTCGGCCGCACCGGGGGAGAGCAGTTGCAGCAGCGCACCCTCCGTCGACTCCCACACCATGTAGCCCGCGGCTGAGGGATCGCTCGTCCATTCGAGCATCCCGCGAGCACGGTTGTACGCGTCGGGGAGCGCAGTCCAGTTGATCGCCGGCGGCGTGAACTCCAGTGCCGGCGGGAACGGGTTGAAGGCTCGAACGATCTGCCCGGTGTAACCGGGCGCGGGCGCGATCTGGGGATCGCTCCACTCCCCCGGCCGGACCCTCTCGGTCGCGGTGGCATAGACCGCGAGGTCGAGCTCGTCGGTCGCGCTGAAGTCCAGTGTCACTCCCTGCAGGGTGACCCGGTACTGCATGACCTGGTTCTCGCTCACGCCGCTGACATCGGTGATCAGCTCAACCGTGCCGGTGTGCCCACCGTCGATCGTCGGCAGCACCGCGTCCGGCGCGACGGTAGCCGGATCGGCGCTGCCGTAGTCCCAGATCAGCTGCAGCGGCGCCCCGACGGTACCGCTGTTGCTCAGCGCCAGGCCGCTCAGGTAGGCGGGCCCGAGGTTGGTGCCGGGCGCGATGAACTCGCCGGTGATCCGAACGACCCCCGGCGAGCGGTCGGTCCAGTCCCACATCACCTCGATGACCAGCTCGCTGGACACCGACATCCCGGAGTCCGGGAGGTCTCCGAGCACGAACGAGACATCGCGCAAACCGGGGCGGGCGATCGGTGCCGCCGACAGGCTGATGTCGGTTTCGCTCCACGCCGACCACCGCCCAAACACGTCGATCCCCGCAGCCAGATAGCGGGTGGTGGCCGCGCCGTCGACGGGGAGGGTTCCGGCAGCGTCCTTGAAGCTCGGGAGCTGCTCGTCGGCCGGCAGGCTGGGGTCCGGTTTGGCCGGGGGCAGCCCGACGTAGGGGTCGTAGCCGCCCGCGCTGGGCGGACGTGGGGCATTGAGAACGCTCGCGGAGAACGGCTGCCGGCTGGCCAGCAATGCATATCCCTGCGGGTTGCCGGCCGGCTGCCAGGAGAGCTCGACCGCGACCTGGGCGGTGCTGTCGCGGCTGATCACCGCGTGCATCTGGGCCACGGTGGCGGCAAGGCCATCGGCGGGCGCGACCGCGGGCGCGACCTGGGCGAGCGCGGCAAGGTTCAGCTCAATGCCCAATAGCGGGATGACATACGGCGCGCTGACCATGAAGTCGTATCCCACGAGGCCGACCCTGGAGGCCTCGAAGCTGAGAGAGCGCACCTCGTCTTCGAGCTTCGGCTCGGCTTCCGCGGCCACCTCCGGCCCGCCGCCGAGCCCGGGGAAGTCGACCGTGCCGTAGCCGAGCGCCGTCGCGGCGTCGGAGTCCGTGCTGACCCCCAGCATCGTCACGCTCACGACCGGGATCTCGGCCGTGCTGGGCTGACTCGGATCGGCGGTGGCCCCGGGCAGGTTCGCCTGCTTGATGCCGTCGAGCGCGACCGTCTCGGTGTAGAGCGACTGCATCTGAGCAGGATCGCTGTCGACGCTGCCGGCCAGGCAGGCCTCGATCATCGACAGCAGGTTCCCCGGGGAACGCAGGGTATCCAGGTATCCGATCGGCGCGGAGGCCGGCCACGACGGAAGCGGGAACTGGGGATCGCCTGTCGGCTGAGGCGTCCCGCGCAGGAGCTCCGCGATCCGCAGTCGCAGCTCCGCCGCCTTGTAACCGCTGAGATTCGGCGTGACGTATCCCTGCGGCTCGCTCGAGGCGTAGTGAGCGCCGAATTCGCCTTCGAGGGTGGGCAGGCCGACGATCTGGGTGAGCTGCCAGTCGGGCAGGTTGGCGTAGTCGTCCTGGTTGACGCCCAACACCGGGCCGACCGTGCCGATGCCGGTGACGCGCAGTCCCGCCATCCCCGGTCCGGTGAGAAGCGTCGTGGCGGAAGAGCCGGTCGTGTACTGCTGGCCGGGGAGATCCTTGCCGAAGAGGTCGTACGCGGTCACGGTGAGCGACTCGCCGCTGGCGGGCTCGATCGTGACGTCGGCCAGGTAGATGAGCCCCATGCTGCTGGCGGGGAAGGCGAGGTCGACGGTCGTCCCGGGCACCGTTACAGCTTCGGTGAACAGTTGGCGGACGTACGCACTGGGAATCCGCCCCCGCGGCCGCCGGTAGACCTGGAACGGCTGGCGCGGGATGCCCAGCTCCGGCAGGGTCATCCAGCGCAGCGCCGTCGGGATCCCGAGCGTGCTCAGTGCCGCGGCCTGGGAGCGCAGCGGCGCCAGCGTGTCGAGCTTGCGCGTGGCGCCCGTCTGGTAAGCCTCGACGAGCTCTGAGGCGCGCAGCATGAACGCGTAGGGCCAGACCACTCGCTTAGACATGGTCAGCCTCCCACGGCGCCTGCGGGGCGATCGGTAGGGCGAGGATCCTCACCACCTTCTCGGTGAAACCGAACGCCTGGCTGGGCGGGCGGCGCAGGGCAAGAGTGACGGTCCTACCCGCGGCGGGCGGGGCAAAGCCCGGCGTGAAGAACGCGATCGTGCGCGTGCCGGCGGTCGAGTGCAGGTAGCCACCGATGCTCGCGCCGCCGGTCTCCACGACTTCGAGCGCCGTTGCGGGCGTGATCTCGACGATGTTGAAGCTAGGGTCGCTCGGATCGACGGGGACCAGCGACGGCTCCTGGCGCGTGCGCCACAGTGGCTCGGTGCAGTCGAGCAGCAGACAGTAGGGGACGTAGGGTCCGCCACCGCCGCTCGGGACCCAGTAGATCGTGATCGTGCTATCGGCAGGGGCAGGCAGGGCCTGCTCGCCAGCGGCCAGGAACGCGGCCTCGATGTCCTGGTCAGTGGCTGCGCTCGCCGCCCCCGCGGTGGGCGGGGTGAGCGTAGTGAGTGGTCCACTGAGATGGCGGTGGGCGATCCGCGATCCGCCCAGGTCGACGGCTAGCGCATCGAGGCTGGCGTACTTGGAGGTAGTAAAACGCGTCCGGTAGAGCGGCACGACCGCCGCGCCGGCCGGCGGCGCTGGGCCGGCGGGGTCGGTGACGATGTCGAGCGTGTAGGCCATGCAGGGCCGGAGCTGCACATCGGCGGTGAACTGCTGGTTTAGGTAAGACGACGTCGATCCGACACAGGGCAGCTCGCCGGACTCGACCATCTGCAACAGGGAGTCATAGCCAGCCGGTCCGTAGCCGGCCACCGAGACGGTGCTCGCGACCGAGCTCGGGGGGTCGTTGAGACCGTCGGCGGCCCGCAGGTCCAGCACCAGCTGGTCGCCGTAGGCGTTCCAGAGCTGAATCGCCTCCTGGTCGTTGAACACAATCATGACCGGATCCTCGTAGAAGACGTTCAGCTCGTTGTTGGCCGGCGAGCCGGACATCACCCATGGATCGAGCTTCGGCGGGGGAGCCTGGTCGGTCGAGAACGTGAAGCCCTGCTGGACGCCCGGGAAATTGGTCACCGTGGTGCCGTCGGCCTCGGTCGTGGTGACGTCATAGTCGACGGTGACGGTGTACGTCGTGTCGGGCGCAAGCAGCGGCACCGGCGAGCCGCCGTCGAGGTACCCCTCGAGCGTGGCGATCTGGCTTTCCTGTACCTGGATCGCAGTCTCGTAGCGCTGCTTCTCGCTGGCCGGGCAGGCCACGACCGCGCCGACCACGACGGTTGGCGCCGGCAAGTTCGGGGGTCCGATCTCGGCAATCTCGATCACGGTTGTCTCCGCCAGTGGGGTGAACTGGACGTAGACCTTGACCAGTGAGCTCAGCCCGTAGTCGAAGAAGCTCGCCAGTGGCTCGATCTCCGACCACCACGGTCCAGCCGGGTCGGTCCACTGGACGGGCAGGTCGGCCGGCGTGCTGAGGATCCCCGGCCCAAGCGACTCCAGCGTCGACTCGCGCAGTAGCTCACCAGTGCCGTCGCGCTCGCGGATCAGGACGTCGTAGGCGAACGCCGGGGCGGGCGCCGGTGACGCCGATCCGAGTGCGTCGGCGCCCACCGCCTCGAGTCGGCCAGCCGCTCTCAGCAGAGAGTTGGAGCTGGCCTGGTCGACCAGCTCAGCGAGCACATCGGTCGGCGCTGACGGCGACGGCCGGGGCCCGTGCACCAGCGCCTTAGCGATCGCCAGATACAGCTGCACGCTGGTCGTCGCACCGGTGTCCAGGCGAACCCAGCGTGAGCTCTGCTCCTGGGCTGCAAGCTTCCGCTGGAGCCTGTGCAGCTCGAGGGCAATCTGCTCGTCGGCGCCAGCGAGCTCGTCCTCGAGCTCCTTGGCGAGTGCACCGACAGCTGCGCTCTGCACCAGCTCCGGCAACTCGAGCCCCCGCCAGCACCGCGTCCGGCTGGCCGCGGCAGCGAACGAGTCGCCGGTGCCGATGACCTGGGCCGGCTGGTAAGCGCCGGCGCCGAACAGCGGTCCGAAGACCCCTAGCAGCCCCACCGCGGCGGAGAAGTCGGGGCTGTCGACGTGCATCGCGGTCGCTACCGGCGAGCTGCGCGTCGTGCCGGGAGGATCGCGGGTCGCGATGCCGCTCAGATCCCATCCGGCGTGCGCGGGCCCTAGCCGCTGCCCGCAGAACGTCCAGAGAACGCACGCCGGCGGCACCGGCGGCGTGCAGGTGCCGCCCCAGATCGAGGTGAGCTGACTCTGGAGGGTGGTGGAGCGCTCGAGCGCGTGACTGGCCAGGTTGGGATCGCGGCTGAACAGCGCGAGGTCGACGCGTGTCGCAGTGGTGTCGCCGGCCGAGGTGTTCTTTCGCCACACGGTCGGTGCGAGCGGGTCGGCGGTGGGTAGCGGCGGGTCGATGCTGATCTGCTTGAGCTCGTAGACCGCAGTCCGCCCGCCGCCCAGGCTGACAGCCTTGCCGCCGAGACTGGTGGGCAGAACCGGGCACTGAGCCACCGTCTCGGTGAAGGTCGAGGTGATCGTGGTGGCATCGGCGGCGTAGAGGAACTGAAGCACCGGAACCGAGTCGATCGGCACCGAGCCGAGGCTGCTCGGTTGCGTGGCCGGCGAGAGCGTCGGCAGACCCGCCGCGACGCTCTCCGTGGCGTCGCCGAGACTGGCGTCGATCGGACGCGAGCCGCCCTGCCCAGAGGGGATCACCGGAGCGTAGCTCTGGAGGTACATACGGCCGATCAGCGCCGGTGGCGGCGGCGGCGAGGAGGTACTGCCGATCGTGAACTGCACGCACGCCGAGATGCTGAAGAAGAAGAACGAGACCGAGCCGCACACTTCCACGCTCAGGTAGAACGGGTTGGGCGCCTGCAGGAGGAAATCCCCGGTGGCGCCGATGCTGACGATCAGCAGCCGCAGCTGGCCCGATAGGTGGATCTGACCGACGATGAACAGGTGCGGGGAGAACGACACGCCGATGTCGGCGCCGACGACCACCTCGAGATAGATGCCGACCGACTCGCTGCCCCAGATCACCGACGCTTGCAGGCCGAGCGCGACCGCGACCCCGGGCAGAGTGGCGCTCGAGGGTGGTGGCAGATCGATCTCCTCGCCACCGATCATGAAGTAGCCGGAGCCCTTCACGATGCCAAGGATCTTGGCGCTGATCGGGGTCTGGATCGTGCCGAGCCACACGTGCCACTGATCCGCGTCGTTCCAGCTAAAGAAGATCGAGATCGGCACGTCGATCACGACCAGATCGTCGACTTCGAAGTTGACACTCACCCCGATCGTGATCTGATTGAGGTTGAAGTCGATGTCGAGGATCCCGAGGATCCCGGTTGTCAAGCTATCGGTGTCGATGCCGCCATCGGCGCCGGGCAGGTCGGAGACAATCTGGAGGTTGACCGTGATGATGATCTGCGGACCGGGAAGCTCGAGCACGAGCATGCCGCGCATGTTGAGCAGGAACCCGTCGACGGTTCCGAGCAGCGCGCCGATCCCAAACGCCCAGTCGCCGATCTGCGGGACCCAGTTCTGGACGCTGGTGTCCTGCTGGTTGTAAAGGAACTGCGGCTGCCCGCCCGAGTTGAGTAGCCACTGCAGGTCAGGGCCGATGGCCGAGCCGGGAACCGCCGCCGGCAGGTTGCGCGTGTAGTGCATACCGAACAGGCCAAACAGGCCGAAGATCCCTAGCCCGGTGTCACCGAGGATGATCGGCGTCGGGAAGTCGACCTCGATCCCAAGGAACACAGCAGTGGCGCTGCGCGAGCCGTCGTCGACGTGCTCGACGCCGACGGTGGCGGCGACGCGCAGGCTGAGCGGCACCACCGTCAGGTCGAAGCCTCCCTCCAAGCCCCCTTCCTGGAAGTGCACGCTGCCCCCGCCCTTGATCGCGCCGGGCACGTTGACGTGGATTCCTGAGGGCAGGATCATCGGCGGTCCCGAGCCGTCCAACGGGAGCTTGATCTGGAACTGATCCACGGTGATCACGCCGAGGTCGACCTTGACCTGGAGGTCGACCTCCAGCGTCAGCGGGTTGTGCTGCGCGATCCGGGCCTCGGCGATCTTCAGCAGGTCGCCGAGCGGAGCGGGCAGGTTGAACAGCGACGGATCGCTGAGGTCGATCGTGTAGCCCTTACTGGTGTCGAACACGAACTTGAAGGCAGGCGCGCCCTCGAAGTTCAGGCTGAAGCCCACCGCCTTGTAGCGAACGCTGAGGTTGCGGGTGGAGTGGATGTCGAGCAGGTCGATGTCAAAACGGAACGACACGCCGTAGTCGAAGGTGAGCGACGCAGCGGTGAAAGTGGTGGAAGAGAGCCCGCTGGGGACGTTCTCGCGCACTACCAGTGAGCCGCCGTAGAGCGTGACCGCGACCGTGTTCATCCAGCCCAGCCCGCCGATCAGGACCGGCGGGCCGAGGCTGACTGCGAGGTCCGCCCACTCGCCTGCGCTGCCCGGATCGATCGCCGTGGTGGCCGCGTTGAGGATCGGCGTGAACACCAACACGGCCCCGAAGATGTTCTTGAACGTGTTGTAGCTCCCGCTCCCGTCAGCCGCGTTGTGCATCTGGAGCAGGCCGTTCTGATCCGCTGGCGCCGCCCCCAGTGTCAGTGTCTCGACCAGGTTGTGCGTGGCAGTGTCGTAAGTGACGTTCAGCGTGAAGTCGACGATCGTGTCACCGGCGTGCGGGTTGGCAGTGGCGTTGGGAGTGTGTTGGAGGTCGAGCGCGCCGCCGGGCACGCTGCCGGGCGCCTGCTGGAGAGCGCCCTGAGCCTGCTGCTGGAAGTCGATCTCACCGGAGATCTCCATCAGCACCGGGACGTTTTTCTCCAGGCGAACGCGGAAGCTGAGGCGCTTGAGCGATGGCGGCTTACTGCTGTGGGTCGCAGCGGGCGGGGTCAGCGGCGGTGGGGTCGCCGGCGTCGGGGGCGAGATCGCGCCGCTCGAGGGGGAGGACTGACGACTGAGCGTGCCGGTCAGCGTGTATTCCGCCTGGCCCGGCTTCCCGGTACCGGCTACTTCCGCGACGCGGTCTGAGCCCTGGTTGACTCGGCCGGCGGCCTCCGCCACAGACTGCCCTGTCGAGTTGGCGCTCCCGACGGTGCCGCCGGCAGCATGCACGAGCTGTTCGGCGACCTGGGTGCGTCGTTCAGATAGCGCCTGGTTACGGGGGACGGCTGCCGGGTCGCTGTCCTCGTAGCTCGCGCGGCCTTCGATTTTGATCGGTTGCGTAAGGTCGAGGACGTTTCTGACAAAGTAGTCGAGCGCGTCGCCGCCGACGTGGGTGGTGCCGTCGCCGGGAGGGCCGTCGGGAACCACGTTTCCGTTGAACACCGGGTCATCGGGCGAGGGCACGCCCGCGACGTAGCTGGAGACCGACGCGCCGCTCGGTGGGCCTTCCTTCCTGAACAGCAAATCGAATTCACCCGGCAGCTGACCTTGAGCGGGGTAGGTAATCGCGACTTGGACATGGGCGCCGGCGGCGACCTCGACCAGCACCTGGCCCGCTGCGCTGACGGGAATGCTCTGACTGTCCGCCGTGGCGCTCACCCCACTCGGCCCGCCCTGCGCCACCAGCGTCTCTACGTCGCCCGAGGTGGCTGGGGTGAAGCCGATCTGGTAGCTATCGGGGATGCCCGCCGGGCGGGCATCCCAGGTCGCCGTCGCCGGAGCCAGAGCCGACCCGCCGGGCGTGTCCTGGGGCGTACCGTTGGGGAGCGAGCCGGTCGACGCCGTCACGATCATCGCCATCGTGTTGGTGTAGGTGAGCTGGGTGCCCTGCGTGGAGTCGGTGACCGTGATCACCAGCGTCCCGGTCTCGTCGGCGCTCGGCGGCGTCGGGAAGTGCGCTTGGTTTTGACTGGCGTCCCAGAGCGCGACACCGGAACCCCCGTCGGGAGTGAACTCGACGCCGTACGTGTACGGCGGGACCCCGCCCGACACCTGGAGCTGGATGTACACGTTGGCCGAGGCGGTGACCGACCCGCCTTGATAGGTGTCTGGATGACCCGACACGGCGCTGCCGAGATTGAACTGGATCGGCTGGGTAGCCACGACGAATCTCGGCGTGACGGTGAGACCCGACGGGTTCGGCTGACCCGTCTGGTCGAACATCAGGTCGAGCTCGGCTTCCAGCCAGACTTCGCCTTTGAACGAGATCAGCGCGTCCCGTACGGCGACATTGAAAGCGAAGTCTTTGTCGGCGTCCGAGTAGTAGAGCTGGAGCGCCTTGATGTAGACCCCCTCGAAGTCATCGCCCGTGCCAAAGTGCGAGAGGATCTCCGGTGGCGTGCTGTTCTGGCTGAGGTCGAGGGCGATGTCCTGAACGCCGAAGGCGACGCGTCCGTTGGTATGCATCGCCAGTGGGGGTTCCATGCTGACCAGCTCTCCCTCAGCGAGATCGCTCGGGGCGTCGAAGCCCGAGCTGCCCCACGAGTCGAGCGCGAAGCTGGGAGCCTGCGAGAAGTCATCGGTCTGCTCGTAGCGCAACAACATCTTTGGCAGCAACAAGCGGACGTCGCTGCTCTGCACCGTCGAGTCCCGGACAACGTGGTAGGTGCTATCGAACACGCCGGGGACCCAGTCGGAGCCCAGGTGGAAGGTCAGCAGCGACAACAGCAACTCCAGCCGGAACCGCAGGCCTGGGTAGTCCGAGCCACTGCTGCTACTGCCGCCGCCGCCGAACTGGTTGAACAGGGTCTCCAGGCTGTTGGCGGAGCTCCCGAGCGTGTTGACGACGGTCTGTACCTCCGACGATCCTTCACGCCAGACGCGCAGGCGGAACTGGAAGTTGATGTCGCTCCACTCGAAGATCGCACCGCTTGGGTCGGTGTGCTTTGTGACAGGTGGATTGCTAGTGCCGGTCGGGAAGTAGACCGTGCCGGTATAGAGCACGCCGGTGTCGTCGCTGCTCATCGCGAGGTCTGAGACCGATAGCAGCGACAGGTACTGGTCGATGTAGCTCGGGAAGTTGAAGCCGGCCAGGAACTCGGGCGCTAGGAGGTCGTACAGACCGAGCGATCTAGTCGATGGCGCCACTGTCCCGCCTTGTCCCTCAGGGGATCCGATCGGCGATCATGACCGTGGACCCGTCTGCGCAAACCGTGGACACGCCAGTATTGGAACGACGGCATACATGGGGTACCCCGTTCACACATCACCCTTATAAATACGGAGAAAGCAGATCCGGAGGAAAGCGCCTCTGCTGACCACCTGACGCGGATGCCGGTTTCCCCGATGAAGCGCAGCGAGCCTACGCCCTGCCGGTCGTGAAGTCAAGGGTCGCTCAGCTCAGCGACCCAACAGCAGGAATCATCCGCCCTACTAGTAGAGCCCCAGTGTCTCCGAGCCCTGTATCTCCAGAACGAGCTCGATCGAAGCCGCTGCTTAAAGAATCCGCCGGCCTGCGCCTACCGCCGCGCCGCAAAGAACTCGCTCAGCAGCCCACCGCACTCCGCCGCCAGCAGGCCTCCAGCGACTTCGGGGCGGTGGTTCAGGCGCGGCTCTCCCAGGACATCCAGGACGCTGCCCGCCGCGCCCGCCTTGGGGTCGTGCGCGCCGTAGACCACCCGCGGGACGCGCGCCAGCACGATCGCCCCGGCGCACATCGCGCACGGCTCGAGCGTGATGTACAGCACCGTCTCCAGGACCCGCCAGCCGCCCACCGCCTGCGCCGCCTCGCGCAGCGCGATCAGCTCCGCGTGCGCCGTCGGGTCCTGGCGCGCTTCGCGTTCGTTGTGGCCAGCTCCGATCACCTCCTCGCCGCGCACCGCGACCGCGCCGATCGGCACGTCATCGTGTTTAAGTGCACGCCGCGCCTCGCGCAAGGCGATGCGCATGAAGTACTCGTCACGCGGAAAGAAGCGGTCGCCCATAGTCTGCATCCTCGAGCACCCTGCCGCCGGCGCCACCGCCGCCAGGGGGTCCCGGCGATCATCATTACCTAAGCCACCCGTGTCCAGCAGCCTCCCCACCGACCCCCACCCACCCCGACGCGCCCGCCGCCGCCCAGGCGCGGGCGCCCGGAGCTGCGCAACTCCACGCCGGGGGCCCCACGGCAAGAGCGCCCTCCTGCGCGAGGCCGGCCGTCACCCCCGCGCGCTCGGGCTCCTCTGCGCCGCCCTCGCGCTCGCCATCGCGGCGCCAGCGGCCCTGCCCTCCACGCCGGCCCACGCCGCCCCCCGCACGGGCCGCCCCCCGGGCGGGCCCGCAATCCCAATCCGGGACGGCACTCCGGCGTCCGCGCCCCAATCCGCTGCCGCCTACGCCCCCGGGGTCGTCATCGTCGGCTACGGCAGCTCCCCCTCCCCCGCCGCGCGCGCCGCGATCGTCCACGCCGCCGGCGCCGTCGATCCGATCCCGCTCGCCGCGCGCACCCGACTGCTGACACTGCGGCGCGGCGCCAGCGTGCCCGCCGCGATCGTCCGCCTGCGCCACACACGCGACGTCGCCTGGGCCGTGCCCGACTACATCGCCCACGAGGCCGCGCTGCCGTCCGGCGCCGGCTCGGGCGTCACGGCCTCAGCCGCGACTTCCGCTAGCGCCGCCGCCTCCGAGCCGTTCCCCAACGACCCCGGGCTCGCGAAGATCCCCGGCGGCTGGCAGCAGCTGCAGTGGAACTTCGTCGGGCTCTTCGGGGTGCAGGCCCCGCAGGCCTGGAACCACCTGATCGCCGACCACGCCGCCGGCGGGCGGGGCGTAATCGTCGCGGTGCTGGACACCGGCGTCGCCTACGCCAACCGCGGGCACTTTCGCATCTCGCCCGACTTCTACCGCTACCAGTTCGTCAAGGGCTACGACTTCATCGCGCACAACCGCTACCCCAACGACCGCAACGGCCACGGCACCGACGTCGCCGGCACGATCGCCGAGGCCACCAACAACCACAAGGGCCTCACCGGCCTCGCCTACGGCGTGCGCCTGATGCCGGTCCGCGTCCTCGACAGCGAAGGCGACGGCGATGCCTCCGTGATCGCCAAAGGCGTCCGCTTCGCCGTCAAGCACGGCGCCCGCGTAATCAACCTCAGCCTCGAATTCCCGACCGGGATCACCGCGTCGGACATTCCCGAGCTGATCTCCGCACTGCGCTACGCCAACCGTCACGGGGTCGTCGTCGTCGCAGCCGCCGGCAACGAGGCCCACGCCGCCGCCGCCTATCCCGCGCGCGCGCCCAGCGTGATCGCCGTCGGCGCCAGCACCGAACACGGGTGCCTCGCCAGCTACTCCAACTACGGCACCGGGCTCACCCTCGTCGCCCCCGGCGGCGGGCCCGACGCGACGCTGCCCGGCGACCCCAACTGCCGCCCCGAAGCGCCCGCCGGCCAGGACATCTTCCAGGTCACCTTCAGCGGCTCCTCCCCCCGCCGCTTCGGGATCCCCGACGGCTACGAAGGCACCTCGATGGCCACGCCCCACGTCGCCGCCACCGCCGCCCTCGTCATCGCCAGCCGCGTGCTCGGCCGCCACCCCTCACCCGCCCGCGTCGCCGCACGCCTGATGGCCACCGCGCGCCCGCTCGGAGACCCCGGCGACAGCAAGCTCTACGGCGCCGGCCTGCTCGACGCCGCCGCCGCCACCGCGCCCGGGGGACCCGGGGCGCTCAGATAGCCAGCTGCTCGACGAGCCGCCGCCGCAGCAGCGGGTTGAGGATGCGGTATTCACCGCGGCCGAAACGCTCGATCAGTCCAGCCTCGATCAACTTCTTCAGCGCACGGTCGGCGTCGCCGCGGTGCATGCCCTCCGTCAGCGTACCCCCCGTCGCGACGCGGCGCGCGAGCTTGAGCGCCTGACGGTGGCTCGCACGGATCTTCTCCACCAGCTGGTCGAGCAGCGCGCTGTCACCGTGGTAGGCGGAGTCATAGCCCTGCAGGACCAGCGCATGGTCGATCGTCCTGCGGTCCAGCAGCACGCTGAGGAAGTGCGTCTGCTGCGCAATCAGCATCGTCACCCGTGGATGCAGCTCCCCGAAGGCCACGAGCGCGTCCAGCGCGTCGCGGGCGATCTCGCAGTCGTCGGCCGCGAAGCGCTCCCGCAGTCCCTCGCGCCAGTCCTCAGCTGCGATCGCGTGCAGCGGGTGGAAGCTGCCAAAGCCGCTGAACGCGCGGTCGTTCGGTGCGAAGAGGTCGCGCATCACGTGCTCGATGCTGCCCGCGAAGAGGTATGAGACCTGCGTCGAGCGCTGGAAGATCGCGCGCATCCGCTTGGTCAGGGCATCCGGATCGCCGTACGGCCGCCGCTCACCGGCGATCTCCTGAAACTCGTCAAAGAACACCACGCAGCGCCGGCCGTCCGCGATGGCCGCACGCTGCGGGAGCTCCAGCGCCTGCGCCAGCGATCGCTGCGGATTCCGCGCCGCGAGGCCCGGGGTCAATGCCAGCTCGACCGCATCCCCAAGCTGGCTCTTCAGCTTCATGATCACGGCCCCCTGCGCCGCGCTCAGCGCCTGCCCGCCGACACGACGCGCCTTCGGTAGCAGCCGCCGCAGCGTGGCGCGATTGCCCAGCACCGCAGTCACCAACGCCTCCGCGAGCTCCGCGTCGTCAGCGATCGCGAAGAGGTCGACCGCGACCACATACAGCCCGCGCGACCGTGCCCGCGTCAGTGCCGCCTCGCAGACGCTCGTCTTGCCGGTTCGACGCGGGCCCGCCATCACCAGACTCGTGCCGTTCTCCAACGCCGCCGCCACCTGCCGCACGTCCTCGCGGCGACCGATCATCTGGCTCGCAGGAATCGGCTCGTCCGTGGGGAACAGCTCCCCGCTTGCCTGCCGGTGATCTCTGTGTACACGACTCATGGGAGCATTGTACACGACTAATGTGTACTAGCCGGGCCCTCTGCAACTCAGGGCAGCTGTACACATCTGGTGTGAGCAAAGTACACAGCCGAGTGCCGCCACCCAAGGAGCTACCGGATAGCGAGCCGGCGAGCCTGCTCGGACGGCGTCATTCTCCCAGCACCTCCCAGGCGATCATGTGGTACCTGACGAAGGGCGCGGAGTCGCTCATCCTCACGGTGGCGCCGGCGGCGCTGGGAGCCCTCTCGGCCTGCACCCAATACGTGTCTTGATCGATCGGGTTCAGGATCACCCCGGACTGTCCGTTGATAGTCGTCGTCTGATCGGCGGGAAAGGTGGGTTCTATGCTGCTATCCCAATTGTTCGCCACCGCAAACGCCAGGGAGTTGGGGGCTGTCGTCGTGACGGTGGCGTTTGGGGCGCTTCCGCTATTTACGTCCCAGTTCGCGCCCCAAGCCGCCGAGGACTGGTCGGCGGCGGCGTGGCGCAAGACGATGACCTGCAGCGCACCGATCGGCGGTGTCACATTCTTGGTGGGCTGGGCGAGATTGCCGGTCACGGTGATGTTTGCCTGGGCAGTCGGGTTGTACGCCCACCAAACCTCGACATAGCCACCGACCCCGGAGCCGTTGTGATGCTCGGCACCCTTCAGGTGCCATGTGAGCGCCGAGCCGCTGTTGGTCACGCTCGCCACGTGCGCGTCGGCTTCGGCCGGCAGCGAATCCATCGCAAAGGCGGCATAGACGACCGAGGCGCCGGGCGGCGAGAAGGAATTGCTCACCGCCGTCGTGACGTTGTTGGCGATTCCCACGATCGCGGGCGTGGAGGCGTCCACGATCGGACCGGCGGGTGTCGCCGTCGGCGTCACGGCACTCGACTGAGCCGACGGGATTCCCGAGCCGATCGCATTGGCAGCAGTCACCGTGAACGTGTACGCCGTCCCGTTGCTCAGCCCACCGATCGTGACACTCCGCGCCGGCGGAACGGACGACGATCCGCTAACCGTCGTCGCAGCCTGCGCGACCGAACCGACATACGGAGTCACCGTATAGCTGGTGATCGGACTGCCGCCATCCGAGGGAGCCGTCCACGACACCGTGGCACTCCCATTCCCCGGCGTCGCCTGAACCCCCGTCGGCGCAGCGGGTGCAACGGCAGGCCCCACCACCGCCGCCTTGAAGACCACGGTCGCCATCAGCCAGCTCGTATTGGCGCCTGTGGACACCGTGGCATCGGGAGTCGCGCCTGCGGCAACGACCTGGTCCTCGGTCACGAGCTCCATGTCGCTCGTCGGCGAGACGTTGGTCCGCTGGCTATAGGTCGGATCGCCGGTCAGCTTGTCGCCGAACCCGGAATCGACATAGAAGCCGACCGCTAGCTCGTTGCCGGCCCCCGTTGGCCCGGTCGCTCCCGAAGCCGCCGAGCCCGCCCCGCCGGTCTTGCCGCTGGCGTCGGCCAGCTGATCGACCGCGGTCGCGTCACCTACGGTCGACAGGCCCGCGTACTCCGAGACCGCCACACCCGTGTCGGCCGCGGACGTCGGCTTGACGGTGATCGTCGGGCGCGTCCCGCCCCCGGCGCTCACCGGGGCCGTCCACACGCTCATCTCCGTGCCATCCGGCGCCTTGAAGTGGAGCAGCTCCACATAGTGGTTGCCGGCCGAGTCGGTCACGCTCGCCGCGCTCGCCCCCGCTCTACTCCACACGCCGGCCTCGAGGACCAGCCGGTCATTGGCGGTCACGTTCGACGCCGGCGTGACCGCCACGCTGGCGGCACCCGACTTGTGTGCGGACACCTGCTGCACGAACATCGGAGCCGAAGGTGGTGGTGGTGGAGGAGGAGGAGGAGGAGGAGGAGGAGGCGGCGGAGGCGGAGGCGGTGGAGGCGGTTCGGTTGCAACCACGCCGTTGGCATAGGCCGAGACCGGCGAGTTGCTCCAGTCCGGTCCCGCCGTCCACGTCGCCGGCAGCGATGTGAGGTTCGACTGGCTGCTGCTCTCCGAACGCTGCCCGCTGGGCGCATCCCTGAACTGAATCTCACCCGTCCCGGTGGGCCCAAGCACACTGATCCAGTATTTGACCCCGGCGGTCACGGTCGCCGAGGGCACCGTGATCTGGTTCCATGCGCCGCCGATCGGTGCAGTCGTCGAGCCCTGTGTGAGGAGCGCGCCGGGGTGGCCCGCATTTTCGGTGTACAGACCGGCGACCACCCTGGCGGCCTGCGAGCCCACGCCGAGATACACCGTCAGCGAGCCGACCGTGCCGGAGGTGGTCGCGGTGGTGCCGAAGGCCTCGGCGCTACCGGGGCTTTCGCCATCGAGATTGCTGCCGATTGCCTGGCTGCCCAGCAGCACGCCGGCCATCGCGGCCTGCGCGCCGCCGACGGCGGGGGCCAGCACCGTGAGGGCGAGAGCCAACATCACCGCGCGAACGCGCCATCGACTATCGGTGACGCCTATGTCGCCATCGGCGCCCGTGCCTCGATCCAAGCCCATCTGTGCCCTCCCATCTGTACCGATCGGTTCCCCGATCGTGTCTCCGACTCTAGAGCCTAGCCTGGGCTGACTGCCGGTGCTCCCGCGATCGGCCGGGTGCGCGCCCGGGTCGAGCGAGCCGCACGGTCGATGACGCTGGCCATCTCCGCGCGGAAGCGCTCGCGCCCGAAGCGTGCCGCATTGGCGCGCACCCGCGCCTCCTCCAAGTGCAGCCCCTCGAAGCGCTCGATCGCGCGCGCGAGACCGGCGGCGCTCTGCTCGTCGAAGAGCACCCCGGTGCTCCCGTCGAGCACCGTCTCGCTCGCCCCGCCCACGCCATAGGCAATCACGGGAACACCCGCCGCCTGAGCCTCGACGGGCACGATCCCGAAGTCCTCCTCGCCGGGGAACAGCAGCGCGCGGGCACCGCTCAGTAACTCGTCGCGCTCGCGGTCCCCCACACGGCCGAGCAGCTCGATCGCCGGCCGGCCCCGCCGCTGCTCCACTGCGCGGAGCGCGTGCACGGGACGCTCTGCGACAGCTCGCACGGCCTCCAGCGCGCGCCCGTCGCCAGCGACCTTCAGCACCGCCCCCAGGCCGGCGCAGGCCGCTACTGCAAGGTCGACCCGCTTGTAGGGCACGACCCGCCCGAACACCAGGTAGTAGTCACCGGGAGCCCGCGCCAGGCCCAGATAGTGCTCGACGTCGACCGGCGGGTTGACGACCTCCGCGGTGCGCCCGTAGTAGCGCTCGATGCGCTCCGCCACGTGGCGCGAGTTAGCTACGAACACGTTCGGCGAGGCCGCCCCCGCGAGGTCCTGGCGGCGCAGGCGGCGCAGCAGCGGCGGCAGCGCCAGGCGGGTGAGTCGGCCCACCTGCTCCCCATCGAGGAAGCCCTCCTCCCACGCGTAGCGCATCGGCGTGTGGCAGTAGCAGACGTGCAGCGCCCCCGGCGGCGTGCGCACGTTCTTGGCGCAGGCGTGGTTGCTGGAGAGGATCAGGTCGAAGCCGGAGAAGTCGAAGGAGCGGTAGGCCCGGTCCATCAGCGGCAGCAGCTTCTGGTAGTGGCGCGCCGCCCCCGGGATCGCGTTCAGGTAGGAGGCGTGGACCGGGCGCTCGGTGATCTGCGCCGGCCACGGCGCGGGATCGTAGATCGAGGTGAAGAGCTCCGCGGCGGGGAACATCTCCAGCAGCTCCAGCACCACCTGCTCGGAGCCGCCGGGAACCGTCAGCCACTCGTGCACCACCGCCACCCGCCCAAAGCGCTCGCGCAGCTCGTCCAACAGCGGGGGGCTCACCAGCGCGAGACTATCGATCGGCCCCCGCCCCACCTGGGATCATGGCCCCGATGCCAGACCCGCATGGCCTGCGCGGCCGCGACATCGTGTGCGTCGGGTTCGCCGACTGGGACACCGAGCTATGGACCAACCAGCACCACCTGATGTCGCGCCTGGCACGCGCTAACCGGGTGCTGTTCGTCGAGTCGCTCGGTCTGCGCCGCCCGCAGCTCGCCGGCCGCGACCTCACGCGGATCGCGCGCCGGCTGCGGCGCGGGCTCGCGCCGCCGCGGGCCGCCGACGGGCTGCACGTGCTCGCCCCGCTGGTGCTGCCGCTGCACAGCCACGCCTCCGTGCGCGCCCTCAACCGGCGCCTGCTGGCGGCGCTCGTGCGCCGCGCCGTCCGCCGGCTCGGGATGCAGCGGCCGATCCTGTGGGCCTACGTCCCCCAGGCCGAGGCGCTACTCGACGCCCTCGAACCCGAGCTCGTCGTCTACCACTGCGTCGACGACATCGCCGCCCAGGCCGGGGTCGACGCCGCGAGCTTCCGCGCCGCCGAGCGGCGCTTCGCGGCGCGCGCCGACCTGGTGCTGGCGAGCGCCCCCGCACTCGCCGCCCGCATGCGCGAGCTCTCCGAGCACGTCCTCTACGCGCCCAACGTCGCCGACACCGAGCTGTTCGCCCGCGCGCTGCAGCCGGGCCAGCCCGATCCCGCGGTCGACGCCCTGCCGCGGCCGCGGATCCTGTTCACCGGGGCGATCGTCGCGACCAAGCTCGACGTGGCGCTGCTCGTCGCGCTTGCCCGCGCACGACCCCGGTGGTCCTTTGCGCTCGTCGGCCCGGTCGGACTCGGTGACCCCGGCACCGACGTCTCCCCGCTGCGGGCCGAGCCGAACATCCACCTGCTCGGTGCCCGCTCCTACCCGCAACTGCCGGACGTCCTGCGCGCGGGAGATGCCGGCCTGATCCCCTACGCCTGCAACGAGCTGACCGGCAGCATCTTCCCGATGAAGGTCTACGAGTACCTCGCCGCCGGCCTGCCCGTCGTCGCGACCCCGTTGCCCGCGCTGGCCGGGCTCTCCGAGATCGCGACGGCGCCCGACGCGCCGGGGATCGCGCGCCTGCTCGAGCAGGCGCTCGCGACCGACACCCCCGCGCGCCGCGCCGAGCGCTCGCGCGCGGCCGCCACCCACTCCTGGGAGCAGCGCCTGCAGGAGATCGACGCCGCGGTGCAGGCGCTGTTGTGAGCGACCTGCTCGTCACCGCCCACACCCCCGTGCTGCGCTCCGGGCGAGCGCTGCGCACCTACGGCCTCGCCCGCGCGCTGGCGGCGCACGGCGGCCTGGACCTGCTGTACGTGCGCTTCGAGGCCCCCGAGCCGGACGCCGCCTTCAAGGCGATCGAGGGGATCGCGCTGCACCAGGCGCTCCCCTCGCGCGGAGCGCGGCGACTGCTCGCCTACGGCGCCGCCCGCCGCGCGGGTGTGCCTACCGGGATCGCCCGCGGCGTCTCCCCCGAGCTGGCGCGCGCGGCGGCCCGTCTCGCGGCCGCGCCCGGCCGCGGACGTGTGATCGCCGACGGGACGGTCGCCGCCGCCGCGCTGGCGCGCCTGGCGCATCAGCGCCCGGTGATCTACAACGCCCACAACTTCGAGTCCGGCTTCCGGCACGAGCTCGGGGACGGCGGGCACGGGGACAGCCGCTCGCTGCGTAGCTTCGAGCGCGGGTTGCTGGAGCACGCGAGCGAGTCCTGGATGGTCAGCGAAGCCGATCTCGCGGCCGCGCAGGAGCTGTGCCCCACGGCGCAGCTGCGCTACGTGCCCAACGTCGTGGATGTCGCCGCAATCGCGCCGGTGCAGGCCCTCGCCGGCGAGCAGCGGGCGCTCTTCGTCGCGAACTTCGCCTATGAGCCCAACCGCAACGGCCTGCGTTTCCTGCTCGAACAGGTGCTTCCCCGGGTCTGGGAGCAGCTGCCCGACGCGACGCTCACGCTGGTCGGCGCGGGCCTCGAGCAGCCACCCTCGACGGACCCGCGCGTGCAGGCGCTCGGCTTTGTGGAGCAGCTAGGCACCGCCTACGCCCGGGCGCGCTGCGCGGTGGTGCCGCTGCTGCAGGGAGGCGGCACCCCGCTGAAGCTGATCGAGGCGCTCGCCTACGGCCTGCCGGTGATCGCCACCCCACGCGCCGTCGCGGGCCTGGCGGTGTGCGACGGCGAGCACTGCCTGATCGCCGACGGCCCCGAGGCGTTCGCCGCGGCGCTGTGCCGCACGCTGCGCGACGGCGCCCCCGAGCTAGGTCGGCGCGGGCGCGAGCTGGTCGCCGAGCGCTACTCGATCGAGGCGCTCAGCCGACTGGTGGCCGCGTAGGCGGCTCGGTTTCGGCCGTGGGCGCGCCAGCCGTCCCGGCGAGCAGCGCGAGCAGGCCCACCTGCATCCCGAACAGCAACGTGAAGCGCGGTTCCACGCCCGTGAAGCTCGCGGTCGTGTCGATCGCGACCAGGCCCGCGATCCCGCACAGCGAGGCCAGAGCGAAGGCGCGCAGCAGCGGCTCGCGGCTGCCTCGCCACGCCTCCCACGCGACCCACATGCTGCCGAGGATCAGGCCAACGTAGGCGCACAGGCCGAGCACACCAAGCTTCAACCAGAACCACAGGGCCGCGAAGTGCACGTACTGGCGCCCTTCTTCGTGTTCGACCGACAGCGGCTGCACCGCCGCCGTCCAGGGGATCGTCACCCCCAGGCCGGTGATCGGGTGTTCGCCGATCGCACCGAGCACGTTCGCGCGCTCGTCGAGACGATAACGGTCCTCCACGTTCGCTTCCAGTCGCGTGGGGGCGAGCGAGGTGACGCGCTTGACGACCGGCAGCTGGGACTGGAAGTTGATCGAGCCCAGCAGCCAGATCGCCGCCACCAAGCCCAGCCCAGCCGGCAGCAGCAGTCGCCGCCCGGCCGGCGAGGTGCCCAGTAGCAGCACCAATAGCAGGCCGAGCACCGCGCCGATCCAGAACGAGCGCCGGTAGGAGAGCACCAGGCAGACGATCAGCAGGGGGCTGCCGAGCAGCATCCACAGCGGTAGTCGCGCGCGCGCGAGGACCGCCGCGAAGATCGTCAGGATCGCGATCATGATCAGCCAGTTGGCGGCCGGTTCGTAGTAGGTCAGCGTCGATGCGCCTTCGATCGACAGGCCGTGGTGACCGGCAACCTCGACCAGGCCGATCACCGCCTTGACGATCGCCAGCGCCATCGCCCCCGTGATCAGGCTCCTCACCTGACGGCGGTCGAGGTCGAGGTTCGCCACCGCGATCGGCAGCAGCAGCAGATACGCCAGGACGTGCTCGGAGGCCACCGCGAAGCGCAGGCTCGCGCCCGCGGCGCGCCCGGTGACCACGCCCGCGACCATCGCCAGCGCAAGGATCGCCAGCGGTAGCACCAGTGGCCGTGGCAGGCGCAGCGGCCGGCGGTGGCGCAGCACGTCCAAGCCGACGGCGAGGATCGCGAGCGCGACCAGCACGTCGAGCAGCGAGATGTCGCGGTAGACCTGGGTGTACAGGTGCGAGGTGAAGGTCAGGATCCCGAAGTCGGGCCCCTCGCAGAGGACCGCGAGCCCCACCACGAGCGTCACCGCCGCCAGCGGCCGGGAGAGCATGATCACCGCCAGTACCAGCGCCACCGGGACGAGTAGCCCGGCCGTTCCCAGCTTGTGGACGCCCGCGAAGGCCAGCAGCGCCGTGGCGGCGGCCGCAGCTGCGGCGGCGGGTAGCTCACCGGCGTCGAGGGCCGGTAGTCGCAGCCACCGCGCTACCACCGCCACCGCCTCCTCAGAGCCGCAGCCGTCGAGGCTCGGCGCCGCCCAGGCTGCCGATACCTGCATCGAGCGTGGGCGCCGCACCCTTGTACGAGCCGTAGCCGTAGCGGTCGGCATCGTGGATGCCGGTGACGACGAGCCCCACGGGCTCGACGATGTGGCGGTCGAGGATCGCGCGTGCGCGGCGAACCTCCTCGCGCGTGGTGCGGTCGACCCGGCCGACGAGCAGCGCGGCGTTGATGGCCTGGTCGTTGAGCAGCACCTGCGCATCGGCGACCGGGTTCAGCGGTGGGGCGTCGACGATCACGATGCTCTCGCCGGCCGCCAGCTCGGAGATGATCTCGTCGATGCGCGCCGAGCCGAGCAGCTCGGCCGGGTTGTGGGGAATCCGTCCCGCGGGCAGGACGAGCAGGTTCGGCAGGTCCGGGAACGGCTCGACCAGCAGCTCGCCGAGCGACCCGCGGCCGGTGAGCGCCGTGGTCAGGCCCCGGTCGGGATTCAGGTCGAAGTGCTCGGCGAAGGTGGGACGGCGCAGGTCGAGCTCGATCAGCACCGTGCGGCGACCCGTCAGCGCCATCGTGTGCGCGAGGTCGACGGCGACCGTCGTCTTGCCCTCGCCCGAGACCGCGCTCGTCACCATCAGCGTGTCGAGCGGACGGGTGACGGCGGCGAAGTCCAGCGCGCTGCGCAGGATGCGGTAGGGCTCCAGCAACTCGCCGCGCAGCGCTGCGCTGCGCTCGCGGAAGGCCGTCTGGGGGATCGCAGCGAGCGCCGAGAGCCGGTACTCGCGCTCGAACTCCTCGATCGATTTGATGCGCCGATCCAGCGACTCGAGCAGGAACACGAGCGCGAACGCGATCGCCAGCCCGACGAGGAGTCCGATCGCGATCGCGCTCGACAGGCTCATGCCGGTGGGACTCGTGGGCGGCGTCGCCCGCCCGATGATGTTCGCGCCGCCGCCCGCGACCGCCCGGGCCGCACTAATCCGCTGCAGCGACTGTTCCAGCGCCGCCCGTTCCGGAGACCCAGCCGGGAGCGCGGCGATCTGCTGCTGGAGCTTGCTCTGCGCGGTTTCGATGCCGGCGAGCTGCGACTGCGCGCGGAACGCGATGTACTGCACGGCGAAGGCGTTGGCCAGGCGCGCCGAGGTGTGGGGATCGCCGGTCGTGGCGATGATGTTCAGGATGTCGGCGTTGGGCGCCGCTTCGACCTTTACCTCGCGCAGCAGTTCGCCGGCTTCGCCCTGGAGGTGCAACTGACGCAGCACCGCCTGCGCCACTTCCGGAGAGTGCGCGACCAGCACCTCCGTATCCGCTTCCCGCTGCGGTTCGCTGCTGCCCGCGGGCGCGACCTGGAGCGCGGAATCCGAGAGCGTGCCGCTCTGGAAGGCGACGCTGGCAGTCGCCGCATAGGACTTCGCCTTGTGCGCGTGGCTGACGGCCAGCACGAACACCGACGCGAGGACCACGCCTGCGACGATCAGCCAACGGCGGCGCAGCGTCGCCAGCGCACTCGCGAGGCCTTCGCCCTCGCGGACGCGCTCAAGCCGATCGCGGGTGCTCATGCCGGTACTCGTGCGCGCCGTCGATACGGCCCTCTGGGCCGCCATCCGGGACTGACGCAAGCAGGGGTCTCATGCAGGGCTCCTATCGTCGAATCGGGGCTTGCACTTGAACGCAGCCCCGTCAGTGGAGCGAGCACAGCAGGTGCGACTGGCATCGCGGCCATGGTACCGCCGATTCCGGGTCCATCCCAGGCCGATCCGGGTCCTTCCCAGCCGCTCGCGGCGTGCCTCATCCCCAAGCCACGCCCGCCCGTGAAGCCGTTTCCACCCCCCCGGTGAGCCGTACCGCTCGCTGCGGCCAGCTTTTCGTCCAAACACGGTGCACCACGTCCTGCGGTGGGCGTGAGCGTCGATAGGAGAACGACGGAGCAGCGCCAACCGGCGCACGAGCAGGGCCACGCAGCACCCGACAACGGCACACCCGTCGCGAGACGGGGTCGCAAAGCCAGGGATCTCATCGAGACAGCCCGGTTTCCGAAGGAGCTCAAATGTCTATCTGCATGCGATCCGGCCGCTATCTCGCGGCGGCTCTGGCTATCTGTTGCACCGCTTTCCTGGGGTTTACAAGTGTCGGTTGGGCCGACTCACATTCGCTTAATCGGCAGCAGGCCGGAAAGCTTGTGGAGGCCGCGCAACCCGCGTTGCAGGCCCGCATCGCCCAGCGCCACCACCTGCGCCGGGTGGCCAGGCGCGCGTGCAGCTCGCATCGACGCAAGCTCTGTGCGCATGCGCACACGCGACTGACCCGCCGCGACGGCCAGGCCGCGCGCTTGCGCAAGAGCGCCCTCACCCAGCAGCGCCGCGTGCACGCATCGGCGCCGACGGGGCCCGCTGCGAAGCGATCGAGCCTCTCCCAGAGCGCCGACTTCTCAGCCGCCGACCCCGGCTCGTCCTCCGCAGGCACCGGCACCGGCTCCCCCCCAGCCGGCGGCGCGACCACGCCGCCCTGGAGCGGACCCGGCTCAGTAGTCCAATCGCCATCGTCGGCCGAAGCACCGGCCGCGAGCTCGGCCTTCCAGCCCGGGATCGACGGGGGCACGAACATGACGCTCGACCTCCAGGGCGCGGTCCTGCTGGGTGCCAAGCTGGTGCGCGTCGAGTTCCCGATCGACACGTCGCCCGCGCAGATGGAAGCGGTGATCGCGGGCTACGCCGCGAAGGGCATCCGGGTGCTGCCGCTCGCCAGCTTCTACGGGCGGCTGCCGAGCCCCGCCGAAGCACGGGGCCTGGCCAGCTGGGTCGCGGCCTACGGCCCCGGCGGCACGTTCTGGGCAGACCACACCGGCGGGCAGTTCGCGATCCAGTCGATCGAGTTCGGCAACGAGACCTCCTACGGCTACCAGTACGGTGACAACGCCGGCAGCAACTCCTACCGGGAACGGGCCGAAAACTACGCGCGGCGCCTGCAGGAATCAGCCGAAGCGATCGCCGCGACGGGCATCCACGTTGGTCTGCTCGCACAGGCCGACGACTGGACCGGGGACTGGATGAGCGGCATGTACGCGGCGGTACCGAACCTCAGCAGCTACGTCGGTGGCTGGACCATCCACCCCTACCACCACTGGCGCAGCCGCCTGGAAGCCCTGCTGGAACAGACAGCGGCGCACGGCGCGCCTGCGACGATCCCGATCGACATCACCGAGTGGGGCCTGCCCACGGATGCCGGCCACTGCATCGGCGAAGACGAGGAATACAACGGCTGCATGTCCTACGACGAAGCCGGCGCCATCCTGCGCGAAACGACCGCCGGGATCAAAGCGCTGCTTGGCAGCCAGCTCGGCATGTTCATCCTCTACCAGGTGCGCGACCAGCAGCTCACCGGCGCCAGCACCGACGACGAAGAGTATTACGGCGCCCTGCAGCACGAACTGCAGCCCAAGGGCGAATACACGACAGCGATCCAGGCCCTGCTAGCCAGCGCTTGACCGCGAGGTGCGCACCGCGCGGAAGGCCAGCTCTTGACGGCGATGCGCACCCGTGCGGAGGTGGTCCCCACGCGCGCGGCGCCTGAGATAATCCACGACGTGGGCATCGGCACCGAGCCTCGCACCGGCTCCGCCGCGACCCCGAGCGGGCCCGTCGCGGACAGCGTCTCCTCGCCGGCGGGCCTGGCGCCGCGAGGGGTCGCGACGATCGTGATCGCGCTGACGCTGGCCGCGGCCGCGCTGCGCTTTGGGACCCTCGACGTGCAGAGCCTCTGGCTCGACGAGTCCGCCACGATCCTGCTGGTCCGGCGCGGGCTGTGGGGGATGCTCTCGCACCTGTCCGCGAGCGAGTCCGCGCCGCCGCTCTACTACGTGCTCGTCTGGGGTTGGACGAAGGTCTTCGGAGCGAGCGCGGTCGGCTTGCGCTCGCTCTCCGCGCTCGCCGGGACGCTCACGGTGCCCGTGCTCTATCTGGCCGGCCGGCGCATCTCGACGCGCGTGGGGCTGTGGGCCGCGGCGCTCGCCGCGGTCAACCCGGCGATGTACTACTACTCCCAGGAGGCCCGCGCCTACGCGCTGCTGATCCTCTTCAGCGCCGCCGCGCTCGTGCTCTGGCAGCGGGCCCTGCAGGCCCCCGAGCGCCGCAATCTCTGGCTGTGGGCGGGCATGTCGATGCTCGCGGTGCTCACGCACTACTTCGCGGCATTCCTGTTCGTGCCCGAGGCGATCCTCCTCGCGAGACGCCTGGGCTGGCGCCGGGCGCTGGCTCCAACCGGCGCCGTCGCGCTGGTCGGCCTCGCGCTGGCGCCCCTGGCGCTGGCGCAGCGCGCCGACGGGAAGACCGACTGGATCGAAGCGGCCTCGCTGCTCTCGCGCGTCGCGGAGTCCGCCAAGCAGTTCCTGGTCGGCCTCTACGGCCCGCTGGAGATTCTCACGGCGGTCGCGGCCGGGCTGCTGGCGATCGGCGCGATCGGGCTGCTGCTGGAGGCCGGCGAGGAGCGCGAGCGGCGCGCCGCACGTGACGTCGCGATCGTCGCGATCGTCGCGATCGCCCTGCCGCTGGCGCTGGCGCTGGCCCACCTGCTCGACGTCTTCGACGGCCGCAACGTGATCGCCGCCTGGACGCCCTGGGCGGTCCTGATCGCGGCCGGACTCGGCGTCGCGCGCGCCCCGCGCGCCGGAGCGCTGCTCGGGGTCGGCCTGTGCGCGATCTCGCTGGCCGTGATCGTCGGGATCGACACCGTCCCGGCCTATCAGCGCGATGACTGGCGCGGCGCCGCCCGCGCGCTGCCGGCGCCAACCGCCGGCAGGGTGATCGTCAGCCAGCCCAACGCGTCGGTGCCGCTGTCCATCTATCTCCCCAAGCTCCGGCTCCTCACCGGTAGGAGCGTCGCGACGCGGGAGCTCGACTTCGTGGCGCTGCGCACCAGGCGTACGGGCAGATCTCCGCTGCCGCCGGTCGTGCCCACGCAACCGCCACCCGGGTTTCGGCTCGTCGGCGTCCGCCGCACGAAGGCCTACGCCGTCTCGAGCTTCCGCGCCCCGCGTGTGACGACGGTGCCAGCGCTCACCCTGCGTCGCAGCGCTCGCGAACCCACCGCCGAAATCATGACGCAGCGCTAGCGGCGTTCAGACCGCCGGCTTGCGAATCGCGACGATCGTCTGGCGGAAGTGCGATCGCAGGCGGGGCGCCCGTCGCGCGAGCCGTCGGTCGGCCCGATCGCAGGCGCGCAAGAGGGCGTTCTCGGGACCCACCGGTAGGCGCGAGGTGAGAATCGCGGCCGGGAACGTGAGGTAGTTGACCGGGTGCAGCTCGATCTCGCGGAAGTGTCCGCGCAGCCAGTCGAGGTCGCCCTCCATGAAGGAGCGCTCGTCCGGCGTGTGCGCGGCCGCGACCAGCCGCGTGTAGAGGCGAATCAGCCGGTTCTCACCCTGGGGCTCCATGAACAGCATCGTGCCCCCCGGCTCCAGGTGCTCCTCATACAGGCGCGCAAGACAGGCGCGATAGTCGATGTGGTGCAGGATCGAGCGCCCGAAGATGCATCCGAACGTGCCCTCGAGTTCGCGCGTCACGTCCCCCAGGCGGAACTCCAGGCGCCCCGGCCGCGCGCGCTCGAGCGCCTGGTCGATCGCCGTCTGGGAGATGTCCATGCCGAGCACGTGGGCGGCGCCCAGCTCCAGCAGCCGCTCCGAGCTGCGGCCCTTGCCGCAGCCGATGTCGAGCACGCCGCGGCCGGCCACGGCAGCTCGCGTCAGGGCGTCGAAGCGTTCCTCCGCGTGGCGTGTGTTGGGGCTCTCGAATACGTGCGGGAAACGGCCGTGCCAGGCGATGTTCACGTCGGCGACGTCGTGCTCGTCGTAGGCTGCGCGCTCGCGCTCGGAGCGCTCGCGGTCGAACCCGGGCACTGAGGATGGGGACCGAGCCTCCGCCACGGGCGGGCACTGTAGCGCCTGCTCGTAGAGCTCGCCGGTGCGCCGCGCGATCGCCGGCCACGCAAAGCGCTGCGCGGCGAGGCGGGCGCCTGCCTCGCCGCGGCGACGGCACTCCTCCCAGCCGGCGGCGACGCTCGCGCGCAGCGCCTGCACGAGCCCATCGACGTCCGCCCGCGCGCAGATCCAACCGGTCTCACCGTCGCGCACCGCCTCGACCAGCCCGCCCACGGGATAGACGACGACGGGCCGGTGAAATCCGTATGCGAGCAGCAGCACGCCGCTCTGGCTGGCGCGGGCGTAGGGCAGCGCGACCGTATCGGTCGCGGCGAACAGCTGCGCGGCCTCGTGCATCTCGAGAAAGCCCTCGCGGACGGTCACCCGTCCGGCCAGCGCCGGACTCTGCAACTGGGCGCGCGCTGCCGCCAGCGCGCCCTCCTCCTGGCCCGCGACGAGCAGGTGCAGGCGCGGGATGCGCAGGAGCGCCGCCAGCAGGTCGTCGAGGCCCTTGTCGACTCGCAGCTGACCGAAGAGCAGTGTCACCGGTGTCCCGCGCGCGATCCCCAGGTTCGCGCGCGCGGCTTCGCGGTCGGCCGCACCGCCGGTGCGCGCGAGGCCGCCGTACTCCCCGTGCGGGATCACTACCACCCGGCCACGCGCTTGGCCGCGCACCCGCGGCGCGCGCTCCAGGTCGGCCTCGGTGTGCACGATCGTGCGCGCCGTCAGGCGCGCGAGCAGGCGGTGCGTCCGCTCGTGCGAGCGGCCGCGCTCAAAGGTGTTGTGAGCGGTCTGCACCACGGTCTTGCGCTCGAGCCGCAGGCAGCCGACCGCCAGCAGGCCGAGCGGCGCGAAGTCCCACTTCTGCGCGTGCACGAGATCGACCCGCCGTGCGAGCACGAGCAGTCGCGGGATCGCCGCGAGGAAGCGCAGGCCGTTGAGGACCGAGCCGAGTCCACAGCGGCGCGCCGCTCGCGCCAGTCGCGTGCGGGCACGCGTGTAGTGGAAGACGGCGTGCACGTGCACGCCGGGCGCCGGCGCATAGCGGTGGTCCTCAGCCGTCGCGAGCTCCACGCGCCAGCCCGCCGCTGCCAGGGCGCGCGTCAGCTCGGCCGTGTAATCCGCTACGCCGCCCCGTCCAACCTGCTCGACCATGAGCAGCCGACGCTGCACCTGAAGTTCTTCTCCCTTGCCGGCGATCGGGGTCAAGCCGCCCACGGCGTGTGGTGATTCACCTACACGGCGTGGCGATCCGATGATATCCACGCCTGCACAATGCAGCCCGGACCATCACTATCGTGGCGAGACCTTGATCGAGACTTCCGAGCGCCCCCAGGTCGGGGCCCGCAGAGCGTCGCTGGACATCGCGGTGCAGGTAGTCGGGCGGATCGGCAACCTCGCGCTCGGGGTCGTCGTGACGTCGATCCTCGTGCGGGCGCTGGGACGCAGCGGCTTCGGGCAGTGGTCGACGATCTTCGCGATCACCCAGATCGCGACGAACTTCGGGGAACTCGGCCTCAACCAGGTGGCGATCGGCCGTGCCGCGAGCGACCCCGCGCGGGAGCACGAGTGGCTGGGAGCGCTGCTATCGCTGCGCCTGCTGATCGCGATCCCGACCACCATCTTCGCGCTCGCCGGGGTCGCGCTGATCGCGCCCACGCAGTCGGTCAGGCTCGCCGGCGCCCTGGTCGCGGGCACGATCCTGGTGGGTGCCCCTACCGCGGTCAACGCGGTCTTCCAGTTGCGCGTGCGCAACGACTTCTCGATCGCGGTCATCACGCTGGGCAGCGTGCTGTGGGGCGCGGGCGCGATCGCGGTCGCGATCCTCTCCAAGAGCATCGTGGCCTTCGCCGCGGTCTTCCTGGTGGCGGCCGCGATCACGACGTGCGTCTCGATCGTGCTGGCGCTGCGATTGGCCCCGGTGCGCCCGCTGTTCTCCCGGAGCCTGTGGCGCGCGCTGCTGCGGGTCGGGCTGGGCGTGGGCGCGGCCGGGGTGCTCGTGACGCTCTACGTGAAGCTCGACCAGGTGCTGGTCTACGAGTTCGCCGGCAGCGTGCAGGCGGGGCTCTACGGTGCGGCCTACCGCATCCTCGATCAGATCCAGTTCATCCCGATCTCGGTGATGACCACCCTGTTTCCCCTGATCGCGGCCGCGTATCCCGCTAACCGCGAGCGCGTGCGCTCGCTGCTGCAGAGCACCGGCGAGTACCTCACGATGGCGTCGCTGCCGGCGCTCGCCTTTACGCTGGTCGCGGCGCATCCGATCATCGAGCTGCTGTTCGGCAGCGCCTTCGCGCAAGCGGCCCCGGCGCTGCCGATCCTGATGGGCGCGTTCGTGTCGATCTCCTTTGGGTACCTCGCCGGCAACATGGTCGTGATCCTCGAACTGCAGAGCAGCTTCTTTCGCTACGCGGCCGTCGGCTTGGTCCTCAACGCGTCGCTCAACATCCTGCTGATCCCGCCCTACGGGTTCCTGGCCGCCGCCTGGATCACGCTCGCGACTGAGGTCGTGGTGATGACCCTGACGGCGCGCCGCGTGCTGGGTCAGCTGGCGATGACGCCGCGCTTCGGGCGTCTGCTGCGCACGCTGCTGGCGGCTGTGGCGATGGGCGCGCTGACTTGGGTGGCGCGGCGCGCCGGCGCGCCGCTGTACGGGCTCGTGGCGGTCGCGGCGTTCAGCTACCCGGTACTGCTGTTCTCGCTGCGCGCGCTGCGCCCGGCGGAGGTGCGCGCGGTACTGCGCAAGGACCCGCTGTAGGGTGCGCGCATTGCCATCAAGTCGGGGCGCCCCGATGCCGACGTGAGGTATGCGATGCAAAGCCGCGAGGATTCCCGCAGCGACGCTAGGAGCGACATCTCGTTCGTGGTGCCAAGCCACAACCGGCGCGCTGCGCTGCGCCAGAACCTGCCGGCGCTGCTCGAGCTCGCCGACGTGCTCGAGGTGATCGTCGTGATCGACCAGCGCTCTGCGGACGGCACCGCGGAGATGGTGCAGGAGGAGTTCGGCACGGAGGCACGCGTGCGCCTGCTGCGCCAGCCGGGCAACGGCCTCTCGAGCGCGCGCAACGCCGGTTGTGCGGTCGCGCGCGGGGAGTGGGTCGTCATCTCCGACGACGACCTGCGCTATCCGCACGACTACGGCCCCACGCTCAAGCGCGTGGCGCGGGAGCAGCAGGCGGACATCGTCGGCGCTCCCTGGCTGAACATCACCAACGACGACGTCCAGGCGGCGCTCGCCGCGGCGCGGGCGCGGCGCGGTGGGGTGCCCACGATCGACGATCACTCCGTGGTCCCGCAGAGCGAGCTCGAGACGCCGTTCATGCCGGCCCCGGCACTGATCAATCGCAGGGTGTTCGAGCGCATCCGCTACGACGAGAGCTACGGGAACACCGGCTGGCGCGACGAGACCGACTTCTTCATCCAGGCGACGCGCTGCGGCTTTCGCTGCATCCTCACGCCGGTCACGGCGATGTACCAGCTCGACCAGTGGGAGGGGGGCTCGCGCCGCCCGCGCCTGGAGTACGAGTTCTCGGCGATCAAGAACAACTGGCGCTTTCTCTCGCGCCACGGGCACTGGCTGGCCGAGCAGGGGCACATCAAGACGCCCACCCTTGGGCAGCTCGCGTTCGTCGCCAGCCGCGTGCGGCTGACCGTGGCCGGCGTCACCCGCAGTCGCCTGCGCCGGGTGCGCGCAGCGCTGGGGCGTGCCGGCGCCGGCGGATGAGACGCCCCGCGTCAGCGTGTGAGCACCCGAGCGGCCGACCGTGAGACACGCAGTGCTGATGTCGCCCGTGGCGGCGGGCAACGCGGGCGGGGTGGAGCGCTACACGAACATGGTCGCCGACGTCCTGCGCGCGGACGGCTGGCGGGTGAGCATCGTGGCGCCGACCGCCGAGCCGGGGCGCTGGACGTTTCGCTTCGGCGGCTCGCCGCTGGTGTGGTCGCGCTCCGCCGGGCGGGCGGCGCTGACGGCGGACCGAGCCCCTGACCTGGTGATCGGCAACGGCTTTCTCGGGCTGGGAGCGCCCCGCGGCGGACACCGCATCCAGATCTTCCACGGCACCTCGATCGGGGAAGCCTTCGCCGCCCGGCGTGGATACACCCCGCAGGACTTCCTGCGCCGGCTGGTGGCCTACTGGCCGGTCGAGGCGCTGATGGCGCGGGCGGGCACGTTGGTGGTGGTCTCCGAGAGCGCCGCCCAGGAGACCGCGCGCTACTACCGCCGGCGCGCTGACGCGCTGATCCCCGGCGGCGTCGACGAGCGCCACTTCCGCCCACTGGACCGCGCGCAGGCCCGCCGTCGCCTGGGCATCGAGACGGACGGGACGCTTGCGCTGTTCGCCGGGCGGGTCGAGTACCGCAAGGGCGGCGATCTCCTCGGCGCGAGCTGCGCCGAGGCGGGAGTGGACCTGGCGATCGCCGGTAGGAGCGGCGTCCCGGGGAGCCGTCATCTCGGCGTACTGGCCCCTGAGGCGTTGGCCTGGGCGTATGCGGCCGCCGACCTGGTGCTCTTCCCGACCCGCTATGAGGCGTGCAGCTTGACGATCCTCGAGGCGATGGCCTGCGGCGTCCCGGTCATCACGACGCGCGTCGCCTGGATGCGTACCTTCCTGCGGGCGCTGCCGGAGTACGACGCTCTCTGTGTGGAGCCGACGATCGAGTCGATCGCGGCGAAGCTGCGGGCCTTCGACCCGGCGCAGGCGCAGCCGCTCGCCGCGCGGGCGCGGGAGTGGGTGGTCGAGCACAACGGCGTGCAGGCTTTCGAGCGCTCCTGGCGCGAGCTGCTCGGCCGCGTCACTTGCGCAGGATGAAGAGCACCTCGCTGGCGAGCTCCTTGGGTAGGTGCGCGGCCAGGCGTACGTCGGCGCGCGTCCAGCGGGGATCGACCTGATACCCGGCGGTGCGCGCGATCACGGGAGAGAAGATCTCCAGCGGGACCACGTCCAGGACGGTAAAGCGTTTGGCGAATTCCCGCTGCCACCAGCGCGGTCCGTGAAAGTGCTCGACGTCCTGGCGGATGTCGTTGCGGTAGCGGTTCTTGCGCCACAGCGTGCGGGGGTCCCGATCGACCAGGAAGGCAAAGCTCCCGTAGGCGTTGAGGCAGCCGATCACGGCGATCCCACCCGGACGGAGCACGCGCCACAGCTCGCCCAGCGCGCCTTGCAGATCCTCGACGTAGGCGAGCACCGAGATGCAGAACAGCGACGCGAACCGCTCGTCGGGGTAGGAGAGGGCTGAGACGTTCTCGCTGCCGACCTGGAGCTCGGCGCCCACGATGGCCGCGTTTGCCTTGAAGTTGGCGCGGGCCTGCTCGCTGTAGTCCGCCGCCGTGACCTCGTAACCCCAGTGGCGCAGGTGCAGGGACAGCCACCCTGTGCCGGCGCCGACGTCGAGCACCGGGTCGCGCGCCCACTTGGCGGCGATCTCCAGGCGCCGGCGGATCGGCCACCAGGTCGGGACCGGGGTCTCGGGCGTGAACCTGCCCTGCTCGAACTCCGGAATCAGGTCCGCCATCGCGGTGAGTCTATGCGGCCCGCGCGTGCCGGTGGCGCACTTGCCGGTGGCGCTAAAGAGTTGGCGCGCATCCCGCCGATACCATCGGCATGTCTCGGCGATAACGCGGCGCGCGTCGTCAGGTGGCAATCGGTGAGATTCGCAGTCGACCAGCCAGCCGGTATGTCCAGAGACGCAGTCGACCCCGGCCAACCGGCCTGACCAGAGAGGACCACAGGTGAGCGATACGACATTGGTGACGGGCGGCAGCGGCTACATCGGGGCGCTGCTCGTGCAGGAGCTGCGCGAGGCGGGACGCGAGGTGCGCGTCCTGGACTCCCTGCTGCACGGCCAGGAGGAGATCGCCGCCGAGCAGGAGCGGTCCGGGGTGCAGGTGATCCGCGCCGACATCCGCGACGGTGACGCCCGCAGGCAGGCGCTCGCCGGCGCGCAGGCTGTCGTGCACCTGGCCGCGATCGTCGGCGATCCGGCCTGCGCGCTGGACCCCAAGGCCTCCGACGACGTCAACGTGCAGGCGACGCGGGCGCTCGTCGCCGACGCCAACGCGGCGGGCGTGGAGCGACTGGTGTTCGCCTCGACCTGCTCGAACTACGGGCGCATGGCCGACCCGACCGTGCCGATCGACGAGCAGGGTGAGCTGAGCCCGGTATCGCTCTATGCAGAGCAGAAGGTCGGGATGGAGCAGCTGATCCTGGGTGGCGGCAGCGGCGCGACCAAACCCACGTGTCTGCGCTTCGCGACGGTGTACGGGGTGGGACGGCGGATGCGCTTCGACCTGACCGTCAACGAGTTCACGCGGGACCTGTGGTCCGACCGCGAGCTCGAAGTCTTCGGCGAGCAGTTCTGGCGTCCCTACATCCATGTCCGTGACGCCGCGCGAGCGGTGCGCACGGTGCTGGCGGCGCCGGCGGAGCAGGTCACGGGCCAGGTCTTCAACGCGGGGCGCTCGGGCGAGAACTATCGCAAGCTCGACTTGGTGGGCGAGATCGGCAAGCAGATCGACCGCGGGCGGGTCTCCTACGTCCACCGCGAGGAGGACCCGCGCGACTACAAGGTGAGCTTCGAGAAGATCCGCGCGCAGCTCGGGTTCGAGACGCTGATGACCGTCCCCGACGGCATCGCCGAGATCATCGCGGCGCTGGACGCCGGCAAGTTCGGCGACCCCTTCGACGGCCGCTACCGCAACATTCCCTGAGGCGGCGCGCAGATCCGCGTCGACGCTCACGACCCGATGGCCCAAGCCGACACCTTCCCCGAGCTCCCGCTGTTCGACCTCCAAATCGAGGAGGAGGACCTCGAGGCGGTTGCCGCGACGTTGCGCTCGGGCTGGCTGACGCTCGGCCCGCGCACGGGCGCCTTCGAGCAGGCGTTTGCCGCGCATCTCGGCGCGCGCCACGCGATCGCGCTCTCCAGCTGCACGGCGGCGCTGCACCTGGCGTACCTGGCCGCGGGCGTCGGACCGGGAGACGAGGTGATCGTGCCGTCCTTTACGTTCACCGCGACGGCCGCCGCGGTGCTCTACTGCGGCGCGACCCCGGTGTTCGCGGAGATCGTCTCGCGCGCGAGCCCGTGCATCGATCCGGAGGATGTCGCGCGCCGCATCACGCCGCGCACGAAGGCGATCGCGGTCGTGCACTATGCCGGCTACGCGGCCGCAGCGGACCGTCTGCGGACGCTGTGCGACGAGCGCGGGCTCGCGTTGATCGAGGATGTCGCGCACGCCCCCAGTGCGACGCTCGGGGAGCGCAAGCTCGGCACGTGGGGTCTCGCGGGCGCCTTCAGCTTCTTCTCGAACAAGATCCTGTCGGTGGGCGAGGGCGGGCTGCTGTGCACCGACAGCGACGAGGTCGCCGCCTTTGTGCGCTCGCGCCGCTCGCACGCGATGACCAGCGGCACGTGGGACCGCCACAACGGGCGTACGGACACCTACGACGTCGTGGGCCTCGGCTACAACTACCGCCTCGACGAGCCGCGCGCGGCGCTGCTGCTCTCACGCTTGCAGCGGCTCGAGGCGGACATCGCGCGCCGGCGCGAGCTGACGCTGCGCTATCGCGAGCTGCTCGCCGGGGTGCAGGGGATCCTCGTACCGTTCGAGCGTGAGCAGGTGGCGAGCTCCTCCTGCTACGTGCTGCCGATCATGCTCGAGCAGGATGGCCGCCAGGCGGAGGTCAGCAGCCGCCTGCGCGAGCGCGGCATCCAGACAAGCATCTTCTACCCCGCGATTCACCTCTTCACGGCCTACCGCCAGCGCTTCCCGGACGTCTCGCTGCCGATCACCGAGCTGGCCTCCCGCACGGAGCTGACGCTGCCCTTCTATCCGCACATGACCGATTCCGACCAGGACCGGGTGGTCACCGCGCTCGCCGAGGCGGTCGAACGATGAGCGGCGCCCACCGTCCGGCGCCGGTGGAGGCCATCCGATGAGCGACTGGCGCGTGCCGCTGACCGACATCGCGATGCCCGAGCAGGACGTGCAGGCGGTGCTCGACTGCCTGCGCTCGGGCTGGCTGACGATGGGACCGCGCACGCAGGCGTTCGAGGCCGCGCTGGCGGGCTATGTCGGTGCTCGGCACGTGGTGGCCGTCTCCAGCGGCACTGCTGCGCTGCACCTGGCCTACCTGGCGGCGGGGATCGGCCCGGGAGACGAGGTGATCGTGCCCGCGATCACGTTCGTCGCCAGCGCGAGCGCCGCGCGCTATGTGGGCGCCAAGCCGGTCCTGTGCGACGTGCACGATCCGCGCGAGCCCAACATCGACCCGCAGGACGCGGCGGCGCGCATCACCCCGCGCACGCGCGCGATCGTGGCGGTGCACTTCGCCGGCTACCCCGCCGACGTGCTCGCGCTGCGCCAGCTCTGCGACGAGCGCGGTCTGGTCTTGATCGAGGACTGCGCGCAGGCGATCGGGGCGCGCGTGGACGACGCGGGGCGTCAGGTGGGCACGGTCGGGGAGTTGGGCACCTTCAGCTTCTTCTCCAAGAAGCAGCTGTGCGTGGGCGAGGGCGGCATGGTCGCAAGCGCGGAGGAGCGCTTTGCGGAGCGCGTGCGGCTGCTGCGCTCGCACGCGCTGAGCAGCAGCACGTGGGATCGTCACCGTGGCCACGACCCGGCCTACGACGTGATCGACGTCGGCTTCAACTACCGCCTGGACGAGCCGCGCGCGGCGCTCGGGCTGAGCCGCCTGGAGCGCCTGGACGCCGACGTTGCCGTCCGCCGCGAGCTGGTCCGGGCCTACCGCGAGCGCTTCGCCGAGACGCCCGGCCTGGAGCTCCTCTGGGACGAGCAGGCGGTCGCGCGCTCGAGCCACTTCGCTTTCCCCGTGCTCTTCCAGGACCGCGAGCGGCGCGACCGCGTGCGCACGGAGCTGGCCGCAAACGGGGTGCAGACGACGTGGTACCCGGCGTTGCACACGTTCACCGACTACCGCGACCAGGTGCCGCCGGGGGAGCTAGCGCGAGCCACCGCGGCGGCGGACCGTCACTGCGCGCTGCCGCTCAGCGCGACGATGGACGCGGCGGCGGTCGACCTCGTCGTCGACGCGGTACGCGCGGCCCTCGCCCGGGTGGGGTGACCCTCACTCGGACGGGATCAGCCGGCTGCGAACGCTCTCGAACTCCTCCTGCGCCTGCTCGTAGTCTTCGTGGCGGCCGATGTCCAGCCAGTAGTCTTCGCTCGGCCACGCCCGCACGATCTCGCCGGCCGCGATCAGCCGCAGAACCAGGTCCGGGAAGTCGATCCGCTCCCCGGCCTCGATGTGCTTCAGCGCCCGCGGCGCGAAGCAGTAGACGCCCATGCTGGCGGTGTAGTCGATCGCCGGCTTCTCGTCGTAGCCGGTCAGCCGCGTGGAGTCGCCGTCGTCGGCGAAGCGCAGGACGCCGAGTGAGATCTGCACGTGGCGCACCTTGGTGGCGATCGTGGCTACGGAGTCGCTCGCGTGGTGGCGCTCTAACAGGGCGCCGTAGTCGATGTCGGTCAGCACGTCGCCGTTCATGACGAGCACGTCGTCTTCCCCATCGAGCCCGTCGATCAGTGCGAGCGCGCCGACGGTGCCGAGCGGCTCCTGCTCGCGGTAGTAGTCGATCGGGATGCCGTAGGCGGAGCCGTCGCGGAAGAACGCCTCGATCAGCTCGGCGAGGTGGCCGGTGGCGATCGTGATCCGCTGGAAGCCGTGCGCCTTGAGCTGGCGCACGATGATGTCGAGCACGGGCCGATCGCCGATCGGCATCAGCGGCTTGGGCAGCACCGTGGTGTAGGGCCGCAGGCGGGTCCCCTTGCCTCCGGCGAGGATCACGGCGCGGCGCATGCGCCTAGGTCGTCCTGATGATCAGCACCGAGCAGGGCGCGTGGTGGGAGACCTTGTTCGGTACGGAGCCCAGCAGGAAGCGCTTGGCGCCGGTCATGCCCTTGTTGCCGACGACGATCAGGTCGGCGCCGCGCTCCTCGGCCACGTCGAGGATCGCGTCGGCGGGATCGCCCTGACGGGAGTAGACGTTGACGGCTACCCCGGCCGTGCGGGCCGGTGCGGCGGCGGCCTCCAGCGCCAGGTCGACGTCCTCGCGCGGGCTGATCGCCCACTGCAGGTCCTCCGGGGCGTCGCGGCGTTCCTCGCGCAGACGCTGCGCGGGCACCGGCTCGTAGGCGCTCACGATATCTAGGGCCGCTCCGACGGTGCGCGCCAGGTCGGTCGCCTGGCGCACCGCCTCGCCGGCGGTCTCGGATCCGTCTGTGCCAACCACGATCGATTTGAACATGACCTAAATCTCTCCCTCGCCTGGGTATCGGTGGTATGTGCTCGAGCTGGGCCGTGTCGCAGCCGGGTCGATCATATCCGCGCCTGCCCTAACGTTCTGGCAACTGTGATCGACCTGCACTGCCATGTGCTGCCGGGCATCGACGACGGCCCGGCCGCGATCGACGGCTCGCTGGCGCTCGCGCGCGCCGCGGCGGCCGCCGGGACGCGCGTGCTGGTGGCGACGCCGCACGTGAGCTGGCGCTACCGCAACGAGGCGCAGGGCATCGCGCGGCTGGTGGACGAGCTCAACGAGCGCCTGGCGCTCGAGCGGGTTGTGAGTGGCGCGGGGACGCCGCTCGAGGTCCGCCCCGGCGCGGAGATCGCGCTGACGCTGATCGCTGAGCTCGAGCCCGAGCAGCTGCAGCACCTGGCGCTTGGCGGTGGCCGGTGGCTGCTGGTCGAGCCGCCCTTCACCCCGGTAGCGCCCAACATCGATTCGATCCTGCTGGAGCTGCAGCACGCGGGCCACCGCATCCTGCTGGCGCACCCGGAGCGCTGCCCAGCCTTCCACCGTGACCCGCGGATGCTCGAGCGGATCGTGCGCGCGGGCGCGCTCACGTCGATCACTGCCGCTTCGCTCGGGGGCCGCTTTGGCGGGGAGGCGCAGCGCTTCGCGCTTGCGCTCGTGCGCGAGGAGCTGGTCCACAACGTCGCCTCCGACACGCACGACACCGTCAACCGGCCGCCCGAGATCGCCGCGGAGCTGGAGCGCGCGGGCCTGTCGGCACTGGCGCAGTGGCTGACCGTCGAGGTGCCCGCTGCGATCCTCGACGGCGAGGAGCCGCCTGCTCGCCCGGCGTTCGTGCCGGCCGGCATCGAGGCGGCGCGGCGCTCGCGCTGGCGTCTGCTGCGCAGCTGAGGCGGCGTCAGAGGAGCTTCGTGATCGCCACGATCATCCCGATCACGACGAACAGGACGATCGCGCCCTGCATCCAGATCCAGTTCGAGGGCATCTGCCGCTAGCGTACTTCGCACGGTCGCTCCACCTCGATCGCGGCGCCCACGACAGAAACCATGCAACCGCGACCGGCGTCGACGCCGGCAACTATCGTTCAGGGCATGGCAGGATGCCAGAGCACGCTCCAGGCTGGACGCCTGCGCAAGCTCCTCGCCGCCTGCCTGCTTGGGCTGTGTGCGGTGGGGTGGCTGGCGCCGGTGGGCCAGGCCGAACACGCGCCTGCGGCGCGCTCCGCGGCGACGGCCCCGCTGGGCGGCCTGAACATTCTCGGTCTGTATGCCGGCGCGCGGCCGGTGGAGGCCGATCGGGAGATCGCCACCGCGCGGGCGCTGCACGCGCAGGTCGTGCGCGCCCAGGTGCCGTGGTCGGTGCTGGAGCCGGTCGGCGCCGGGCAGATCGAACCGCGCGCGCTGGCCTTCCTGGACAGGCTCCTGGACGATGCGGCCGCGAGTGGCATCCGGGTAATAGCCACCGTCGACTTCACACCCTGCTGGGCCTCCTCGGCGCCGGCTTCGCTGCTGAGCAAATGCGTCCCGGGAGGATTAGGCAAGGCCAACGCGTGGCCGCCGAGCAACCCGGCGGACTATGGGGCTTTCGTGGCCTATTTGGCTGCCCGCTACGGCACGCGGCTGGCGGCGATCGAGATCTGGAACGAGCCGGACCAATCCAACGAAGACTACTTCGCGGGGCCGAGCAAACCCCAGCGCTATGCGGCCCTGCTGCGGGCCGCGTACCCGGCGATCAAGCAGGCCGAACCGAGCGTTCCGGTGCTGGCCGGCTCGCTCGTGGGGTCCAACGGGGTCTTCCTGCGGGCCCTGTACGCGGCTGGCATCAAGGGCTACTACGACGGCCTGGCGGTGCACTACTACACCCTCACGCTGGCCGCGCTGCGGGCGATCCACGAAACCCAGCTGGCCAACGGCGACGGCAAGCCGCTGTGGCTCGACGAGTTCGGCTGGAGCAGCTGCTGGCCGGGGCGCAGGATCCAGCAGGAACAGGCGTGCGTGACCCGGAAGATCCAGGCGCAGAACGTCACCAACACGTTCCGCGCGATCGCGAGCGTGCCGTACGTCGCGGCCGAGGTGCTCTACGGGATGCAGGACGGCCGCAACGAAGACTTCGGAGTGTTGAGCGCGAACGGGAGCCGCAAGCCGGCGTTCGGGGCGCTCGGGCGGATGCTGAGCTCCCCCTTTGGGTCTCCCAGCCCGGTCACGCTGAGCCTGCGCAGATCGCATGGCAAGGTGGTCGCGAGCGGCTCGGGGCCGATCGGCGACTACATGGAGCTCGAAGCCTTCCAGGGCAGCGTGCTGCGCTACAAAGCGTTGTTCACGCTGGACCGCTTCAACCGCTACGCGATCGCGCTGCCGGCGGCGCTGGGCACGCACGGCCTGCGGGTGCAGGTCTACCAGTATTGGGCGGGCAAGGGCCGGGACGCCCGGCGCAGCATCTGATCACTCGGCGTTGCGGGCCGGGATGCCCGGCGCAGCATCTGATCACTCGGCGTTGCGCAGCAGCGCACCGAAGGTCAGCGCGAGGATCTTCAGGTCGAGCGCGAGCGACCAGTGGGCGATGTAGTAGTTGTCCCACTCGACCCGCTCGGCGAGCGAGGTCTGGCCGCGCAGGCCGTGTACCTGGGCCCAGCCGGTGATCCCGGACTTGACGCGGTGGCGGTCGCCGTAGCGGGCGATGTCCTGCCGGAAGAGCTCGACGAACTCGGGGCGCTCGGGGCGGGGACCGATCAGGCTCATCTCGCCGCGCAGGACGTTGAAGAGCTGCGGCAGCTCGTCGAGTGAGGTGCGGCGCAGGATGCGCCCGATCAGGGTGCGGCGGTCGGCGCCCTCGACTCCGCCGGGGGCGGTATCGCCACCCAGCATGAACTCGAAGGCGGTGATGTCGTCGCCGCTGAGCGGCGCGGCGGAGAGCTCGGGGGTGCCCGCGAGCGAGACCTGTGCGCCGGCGGCCTGCTGGCCGATCTCCAGGCGGTTGAGCTCGTCCATGCGCATCGAGCGGAACTTGTAGAGGTCGAACAGCGTGCCGTCGCGTCCGACGCGGCGTTGGCAGTAGAGGATCGGGCCGGGTGAGCTCAGCCGCACGACGAGCGCGGTCAGCGCCATCACCGGCGCGAGCAGGACCAGCAGCAGCGCGGCGAACACGCGGTCGGAGGCGTGCTTGAGCGTGAACTGCAGGCCGCGCGGGTTGACGCTAATGAAGGACATCAGCGGCAACCCGCCGACGGTGTCGTAACCGACGCGGTTGTTGATCGTGTCGAACATGCGAGGCACGACGGAGACCTCGATCCCCAGCTCCTGGCAGCGTCGGATCAGGCGACTGACGCGGGCGTCGGCGACGGAGGAGAAGGCCACGATCAGGTTTTTGACGCCGGTGCGTCGCACGACCTCGTCGAGGTCCTCGGCGGTGCCCAGCACCGGGACGTCGCGCCCACCGACCTCCGCGAGCGGACGTGGATCCTCGTCGAGGAAGCCGACGGGGCTGAGGCCGTACTCGGGGTGATCCTCCAGGCGCCGCGCGACCTGGGCGCCGACGAGGCCGGCGCCGACGATCAGCACGGGACGTCCGACGACTCCGCGGCTGCGCGCCCAGCGTTGGGCGACCGCCAGCACGATCCGCCCGCAGCCGACGGCCAGCAGCGCGTACAGCCAGGCGTGCACCCAGTTGGACTGGGTGGGGACCTGCCCGTTGGCGAACAGGCCGATCATCGCGACGGCCATCGCGGCCACCGAGACCGCGCTCACGACCGGGGCCAGGCCGTCGAGGATCAGCGCCCGCAGCCGCGTGCGGTAGAGCCCGCGCAGGTAGAGCAGCAGCATCGTCAGCGGCGGCAGCGCCAGCAGCGGCGCGCGCACGGCGGAGAGGTGCAGCGCGGGGTGCAGCCCGCCGAGCGCGAGCACCACGGCGAGACACAGCAGCACGAAGTCGACGGCCGGACGCAGAACGCCCCAGCCGGGCTCCTCGAGTAGCCACTGCAGCGGCCCGCTGAAGATCCCGGCGGGCGCCGAGCGCGGTCCCGGCGCGCGGCGCGCGGGACTGCCCGTGATGGCGGGTAGCGAGGGGGTGGTCGTCTGTTGGGTGAGGCGTGGGCCGTTCATGGGCGGGAGGGCATCCTTGTCCGTTCTCGTTTACGTCTTGCGATCCCCTGCTGTTTCGCGCTGTTAGTCGTCAATCATGCTCAGTTCGTGTCAATCGCACTGTCGCTAGCGCCACGAGCGCCAGCGCGCCGGACGCCAGCACAAGCGCGAGCAGATCCGCGCCGGAGAACCACGACATCCCGGCGTCGCTCGTAGTAACAGCCGCGGACGTTTCAAGGTGCGATCGGTTGGGATTCGCGCCTGCGGCGCGCGGGTGCGTGCCGGAGGCGGAGCCCGCGGCCGTTGTGGAACCGCCGCCACGGCGCCCGCTACGGGCTGCTTGGCGGCGCGTTACGGTCGCCGGGTGTGAGCCCGTCGCGGAACCGCTTTCGGCGCCGGTCGCGGTCGGGCCGCTCGAGCGGCCGGGGGCGCCGCCCGCCCCGCCACCGCCGCCGGCCGAGCCGCCACCGGTCGAACCGCCACCGCCCGTGGGCCCGTTCAGCAGGGCGGCCCCGAGGATCGTCTGGGCGCCTGCGCCCGGACCGCCGTAGCCGCTGAGCAGCGGACCACCGGCGAACGCGGCGGCCGGCACGCTGACACTGAGCCCGGCGAGCAGGATCAGTGTTGAGACGATGGTGCGATGGCGTTTCATGCTTCCCGACCTTGGGGTTCCCTTCGGCTCGAACGACCGTCTGGCCGCTCTCCGTGCCTGTGCCCTGGCATCTACTCGCCACTCGTATGTCGCGACTGAGCTCTCAGTTGCCGCGGCGTCGAGACCGGCGCATCGATCAGGCTTCCCTTAGAAAAGTAGCGAAGCTGGGGGCATGTGTCGAGGCAGAACCCCGATTTGACCCGATATTTTCACTCGGTTCTACAAGAATTGCTGGGCATTGCGAAGGATTGAGCGGTTCAGCGCACCGACGTCGACGCGCTGTCCGCGCGTGCGAGCGCCAGCGCCTGCCTGGTGAGCGGGTCCCGCGGGTTCAGCCGGGCGGCCCGCTCGAGCAGCGCCAGGGCCGCGCGCCGGTCCCCGCGAGTCGAGGCGATCGCTCCCCGCTCGAGCGTGGCGTAGGCGTCTCCCGGGGTACGCCCCAGGGCCAGCGCGAACTCGCGGTCGGCGCGCCCTAGCTCACCCAGGCGCAGCGCGATGCTGCCGGCCACGACGTACGGTTCGTCGCCAAGCGGGTTCAGGCGCGCGGCGTCGTCGAGGCGCGCGTAGGCCTGGCGCGGAGCGCGCACCCAGATGCGGGCCGCGCTCTGCACCTGCAGCTCGCTCAGCCACGGGGCGGTGAAGGAGGCGATCGCGGCCAGCGCGGCGAGCCCACCGGCGAGCGCACGCAACGGGCGCAGCCGTCCTCCGGCGACAGGCCCGGCGCGGGACGGCACGACGACAGGAACGGCGACGGGCCCGGCGCGGGACGGCCCGGCCGCGTCCTCCGCGCTGGGCGGCGCCGCCGCCACCGCCGCGGCCGTGGTCTCGGCGCCAAGCGGTGCATTCACGGCGCTGGCGCGGGGCGCCAGCGCGCAGGCGAGCCCGAGCAGCGCGAAGGCCGGGGCGCCGAGACCGGCGAACTCCCAGAACCAGTCGAAGGAGCCATGGACCACCCAGTAGCCGAAGCCCGCGATCGCGGCGGCGGCGACCGCGCGCGCCAGCTGGTCGGAGGCGCGCGTCGGCTGGTCGCAGGCGCACGTCAGCCGGTCCGGCGCGCGCGTCACGGCGCGCCAGCAGGCCAGCAGCGCGGCGCCCAGCCCGACCACCGCGAGCAGTGCTCCCACGAGACCGGTCTCGGTGAGCGTGCGCAGCTCGACGCTGTGCGGGTAGTGCGGGGTCTCGTCGCTGCGCCCGTGTGCGAGGTAGGGCTCGGCGAAGTTGTCGGCGCCGATGCCGAGCAGCGGATGGTCGGCGAACTCGTCGAGGGCGACGCGGTAGAAGTCGTAGCGACTGCTGCCCAGGCCCCCCGTCAGACGGCTGGCGCCGCTGCTGTTGGCGGCGTAGCCGCTGGGGCTTTTGAACGTGTCCCAGGCGTGGCGGGCGCGCGTGAGCGGGTTGCCCGCGGCGGCCCAGCCGCCGGCGAGCAGCAGCACCAGGGCGATCAGCGCGACGGCGCCCGTGCCGCGGTGCACGCGCGTCGCCACGGCCTGCGGGAGCGGCCCGCGACGGCGCTCGATCGCGGCGCCGGCGGCCACCAGGAGCGCGACGGCGAGCGCGGCCGCGAAGATCGCGGCGCTCGCGCCGTGCACCGCCGCCGCGGCCCGGGACGCGGCAGCTGCAGTCCGGGCCGCGGCGGGCGCACCGTGACCCGCCGCGGTGGCGCTCTGGGCCGCTTCGAGGCGTTCGCCGACGCGCAGTACCGCGGGCGCGGAGGCGCCGATGCCGGCGGCGATGGGCACGAGCAGCGCGAACGTGCGCACCCGCCCGGGGAGCAGCGCGAACACGAGCACGAGCATCACCGGGGTCGCGTACAGCGCCCCGCGACTCTGGCTGAGCAGCGCGACCTGCGCGAGCAGCACCGCGCCGCCGGCGAGCGCCCCGCGCAGGCCCCACGGCAGCTCGCGGCTGCGCGCGAGCAGCAGCGCCGGCCAGAACGCCATCAGCCACTGCGCGGCGTCGGCGTTGGCGTAGCCAGCCGGGTAGACGAGGCGGCCGCCGGGCAGCAGCGTCTGCAGGCGCGCAAGGCTGCCGGCGGCGGCGTTTACGTGCAGCGCGGCGAACGCAGCGAAGCCGATCATGGCGAGCGTCCACGCGCACAGCAGCAGCGCTGCGGTGGCGCCGCGCTGTGGCCAGCACGCGAACAGCGCGAAGACGAGCAGGTAGAGCAGCGTGCGGTTCGCCCCTTCCCAGGCGTCGCCGGGCACCGCGGCCCACAGGATCGAGAGGAAGCTGAGGGCGGTGTAGGCCGCTAGGCACAGCAGCGCGATCCGCACCGCGAGGGGGATCTCGGCTACGCGCGGGCGCACGGCGGCGAGCGCGATCGCCAGCAGCGCGAGCACGATCAGCCCCCCCGGCGCCCAGTGGGTCAGCGGATAACCGGCGTCGGCGGTGGACCATACGACCATCAGGGCGAGCGCGGCCAGGGCGGGTATGGTGGCCGGCGCCTCGCGCAGCGCAGCGATGAGCCTCGACGCCATCGCGACCACGATAATCGCCGGTGTGGCCGACAGGGCGGAGCTGGCGGACTTCTACCAAGCGGGGTACACCCGGGATCCGGCGCGCGCGGAGAGGCACTCGCGCTGGCGGGCCCTGGGCGCGATGGGCAAGGCGGACCACGTCCTGGCGCTCTGCGCCGGCGCGGGCCTCGCGCCGCGGAGCACGCTGGAGGTCGGCTGCGGTGACGGGGCGCTGCTCTGCGAGCTGCGCCGCCGCGGCTTCGGCGGACGCCTCGCCGGCGTCGAGATCGCGCCTGCGGCGGTGGCGATCGCGCGCGGCCGGGAGGCGATCGCGCAGGTCGAGGTCTACGACGGGCGCCGGCTCCCGGCGGGGGACGGCCAGTACGAGCTCGGCATCCTCTCGCACGTTCTGGAGCACGTCCACGATCCGGCGGCGCTGCTGGCCGAGGTCGCGCGTGCCTGCCGGGCCGTCGTCGTCGAGGTGCCGCTGGAGGACAACCTCTCCGCGCGCCGCGCCGCCAAGCGCGCGCACGCGGCGCAGGTCGGGCACCTGCACCACCTGAGCCTGGGCAGCGTCAGGCGCATCGTCGCGGCCGCCGGCCTGCGCCTCGCGGGCGAGCTGGAGGACCCGCTGCCGCTCGAGGTACACCGCTTCCTCACCGCCCGGCCAGTCGCCGCCACCGTCAAGTGGGCGCTACGCGCCGGCCCGCACCGCCTCGCACCGGCGGCCGCGCGACGCCTGTTCACGGTGCACTACGCGTGTTTGTGCGTGCCCGACAGCGGGCGCGTGGCGCCGGCCAGCAGCAGCGCGAGCACCCGTCCCATCAGCTCGTCGGGAACGGACTCGGGGTCGGCCATCTTCTGACGGGCGATGCCGTCCGCGAGCGCGTCGATCGCGACCGCGAGCTGCTCGGCCGGGAGCTCCAGCTCCAGTTCGAAGTCGCGTGCTCCGTCCGCGATCAGGCGTGTGAGGACCTGGCGTGCCCGCGCGAAGCTCGCGGCGACCTGGCGGCGCACTTTCGGGTCGCGCCCGGCGTAGGCCCAGAACTCCATGAACAGCAGTTGCAGCTCGGGCTCGCGCTCGATCATCGCCATCCAGCGATCGGCGCCGCCGCGGGCGCGCTCGACGACCGAGGTGCGCTCGCGCACGGCCTCCTCGATCTCGCGTGCGTGCTCGTCGATCTCGCGGTCCAGCAGCGCCAGGAACAGCGCCTCCTTGCCGTCGAAGTTCGAGTACAGCGCGCCGGTCGAGTAGCCGGCCTCGGCCGCGATCTCCTCGACCGAGGCGCCGTGGAAGCCGCGCCCCGCGAACACCGTCCGCGCCGCTGCGAGGAGCCGCTCGCGCGTCTGGGCCTTGCTCTGCTCGCGGGTTAAACGCGTACTCGCCACAACGCAATCCTACTTGACCGAGCAATCCCTATTGCGATAATGCTCGTTATCCGATAACGTTCGCTATCCGGGCGTGAGGACCAGCCAGGGCATCAATCATTCCGGCTGTAGCGAGCACAGAAAATGAACATCGATCGGATGCGCACCGCGCAGAGGAGCAGATGACCATGGCGAGCAGCGCGAGCACCACCACCCCCGCTGACACGGCGAGCGCCTGGCCGACGGCCGAAAGCCTGCCGACCGACGCGATCTCCTACGAGGACCTCTACACCCGCTGGGAGCACGGCAACTGGAGCGCGATGGATCTCGACTTCACCGAGGACGCGCGCCAGTGGCGCGAGGAGTTCACGGAGTTCGAGCGCCAGGCGGCGCTGTGGAACTACGCGCTGTTCTTCTGGGGTGAGGACGCGGTCGCGGATAACTTGTCTCCCTACATCGACGCGGCGCCGCGCGAGGAGCAGAAGTACTTCCTCGCTACCCAGCAGGTCGACGAGGCCCGCCACGCGGTCTTCTTCAAGCGCTTCATGCAGGAGGTCTGCGGGATCGGTGACGGCTCGATGGCCAGCGGGCTGAACGCGATCAAGCCGCAGCTCACGCCGGGCTTCCGCAAGATCTTCGACCGCCTGGACACGATGGCCGATGAGCTGCGCGCCGACCGCTCACGCGCAAAGCTCGCCGCCGCCGTCACGCTCTATCACGTCGTGATCGAGGGCGCCCTCGCCCAGCCCGGCCAGCACCTGATCTGTAGCTACCTGGAGGAGCGCAACCTGCTCCCGGCGTTCCGCGCCGGCATGGAGAACATCTCCGCCGACGAGCAGCGCCACATCGGCTTTGGCGTGAAGCTGCTCTCGGACCTCAAGCGCGAAGACCCCGTCGGCGTCCCCAAGGCCGTGGCGGGCCTGCTGCGCGACGTCATGCGCTACACCGCCCAGGTGCTCATGCCTCCGGGCTGGGACGAGAGCTACCTGACCTGCTTCGGCTACACCTTCGACAAGGTCGGCGGCGAGGGCGCGAACTCGCTGATGACCAAGCTGCGCTCCGCCGGCCTGGCGCCCGAGACGCTGCCGGGCCCGTCGATCATGCCCCCGGGCCTGAGCCCGGTCGAGCTCTCCCAGCGCGGGCGCCGGCTCGCGCAGGCCGGGGTGATCGGCGTCCGGGAGGGCCCCAGCATGCGCGACCCGGAGACGCTCGAGCTGCTCTTCGACACGATCCGCCGCCAGGTCAACCCCAACCACGGGCTGCGCCGCCCGACGGTCATCCAGTGGGACTTCACCGACCCCGACGTGCCCACCTGGCATCTCACCGTCAACAACGGCTCCAGCACCGTCGCCCAGGGCGAGGCCTCCAACCCGGACGTGCGCCTGCGCCTCTCCTACCAGGATTGGGTCGACATCGTCGGCGAGCGCCTGAACCCGGCGCGCGCGATCGCCACCCGCCGGCTGCGCCCCCGCGGCAACCCGCTGGCGCTCAAACGGTTCACCCAGGTCTTCCCGCGCGTCTGAGAGGTTCCACGCTCGACTTCCTTTCCACGCTCGACTTCCTACCCGGCTTCCGCTTCGGCCGCTTTGCTCGCTTCTGCCTCTTTGTCGGCTTCTTCTTGGTGTGCCTCTTGACTGCAGGGCTCCCGGCTTTCACTTCCGCGGGGAATACGAGCGTCGGTGTCGCGATCAGCGGGGTCGCGGCGGGCACCGTGAGGATGTCCAGCACGTCTGAGGGATTCGGTGCTCCCGCGGTCGTGAAGGTCCCGTCGATGCTGTGGGTGGTGCCATCGGTGTTGGTCGCGAACAGCCGGTAGTGATAGGTCGTGCCGGGTTCCAGGCCCTGGAGCTGTTGGGTGATCGTCTGAGACCCGCTGAGACCGGCTTCCGCGCTGCCTACGACAAATGCTTGGCCGTAGTTCGTGTCGATCCCGAGATCGAACCCGTAGATGCTGGTGTGCTCCGCCTCGGTGTTGACCGTGCCGAAGAGCGTCGCGGTGCTCTGGGTCACTTCGCTTGCTGCGCCGGTTTCGAGCAGTGGCGGTGTGAGCGCTGTCGTCGTGAAGGTCTCGTCCGGGCCCGTGACGGTCCCGGCCTTGTTGGTTGCCACCAGCGCGTAGTGGTAGGTAATACCGGGTTCCAAGCCGGCGATGTACTGGCCGAGAAGCTCATCGCCATAGCCCGCGCCGGCTTCCAACTCGGGGCCGGCCGCCCCATAGCTGCTGGTCGTCCCGTAGACGAAGTGGTAGAAGGTCGGGACGGCCTCGGGGTTGACGGTCCCCGAGAGAACGACGCTGGCGTGTGTGAGGCTCGAAGCGGTCGGTGGCTGGTCGTTGACCGTCGGCGCAACCGCAGGAGTCGTGAATGTCTGGTCCTGCCCCTCGCTGACCTGGCCCGAGCTGTTCGTGGCATCCAGCCGGTAGTGATAGGTAGTGGCTGGCAGAAGCCCGGTCAGCGTCGTGCTCGCCGGTAGCGCGGTGGAGCCCGATACGGGTGTGCCGGGGGGTGCGGGGGACCGCGCTCCGTAGGTCGCTTCGGTCCCGTATTCGAAGTAGTAGCTGGCATCCGTAGTCCCGAGTGGGTTGACGCTGCCGTTCACCAGCTCGGAGGTCGGAGTGATATTTGTTGCCTGTGGGCCGGTCGTGACGTCGGGTAGTGTGACCGCCTGGATGATGTCCACGGTCGAGGTTTCTTCGTCAGCGACATAGACGTCGCCGCTCGGCCCTACAGTCAGCGCCACGGGCATGACATAGCCGCCCGGAGGGCCGGGGAGCTGGGAGAGATAGGCGCCCGTGGCGTCGAACTGCTCGACACGGTTGGAGTCGGCGACATAGACCTCACCGCCCCCGCCGGCAGCGACAGCGACGGGAGCGCCAAAGCCGCCCGGAGGGGCCGTGAGCTGCGATAGATAGGCGCCTGCGGGATCGATCTTGTCGATCGCGGGCGCCGTCAGATCGGCGACATACAGATCATTGCTCGCGTCGGTCGCGAGACCGCGGGGGAAAGCGAAGCCACCCGGAGGCCCCGCGATCTGGGCTTCGTACACCCCGGCAGCGTCGAACTCATCGACTACGTGGGCCAGGCTTTCTGCGACGTACACATTGCCGTTGGCGTCCACCGCCAAGCCACTCACAGAGCCAAAGCCACCCGGAGGGCCGGTGATCTGCGACTGGTACACGCCGGCCGCGTTGAACTTGTCCACCACCGTTGGCGAGGCGTGGTCAACTATGTACACGTCGTCATTGGTTGGGTTGACCGCGACAGCTCCGGGCCCACCAAAGCCACCGGGTGGCCCCGTGATCTGCGACTGGTACACGCCGGCCGCGTTGAACTTGTCGAGGACGCCCGCGCCGAAATCGGAGACGTATACGTCTCCGCTCGAATCCGCAGCGACACCGGCCAGGTCGACAAACGCGCTACCCGGCGCTCCAGTTATCTGGGATTCGTATGAAAACCCAGTCGCGGCCGAGGCCGTGACGCTTGACGCGCCGAGGCCGCCGCCGATCACGCCGAGCGTGGCCAATCCTGCCAAGGTGAGTCGTCCAATACGGAGCATTATTTCCTCCTCCCGGTGCGTGTGTGGTGGTGGCTGGCTTCTCGGGCTTTGCTTGCTTTCTTGGCTTTGGCTTTTTTGGTTCTTGCGCAGCCGGTGACGGTGATCTTGGTCGCTTGGTATGTGCTGGCGCCGTTTTGTGCTTGGAAGGTGGTCGGCATCGTGAGGGTGGTTTTGCAGAGGTTGCCGTTGGCGGCGAGCGCTGAGTACTTGCCCTCTGGTAGGTAGAGCTCGAATGTGCCGACGGGAACGTCGGGGATCGTTTTGAATGTGCTGCTCGTGATCCCTTGCTTGCTGATGAACGTCGAGCCGACCAAGTCGACGCGGACACCGTAGCCCTGCAGGACAACGACCAGGCTGGGAAATGCTTCCCCGCCGTGGGAGACGAAGTACGCGGGGCCGCTCAGCGCGACGGGTAGGACGGGGGTGCTGGCCTTGACGATCCCGATCTGCGACGCCGCGGGACACAGCGCGGGGTTTTCTTCGAAGGTTTTCGCGAGGCACGCCTTCTGCAGGGTCGTGAGGCGTGAGGGGAGCAGCTTGGGGAGTTCGACTTTGACCTGCGCGATGTTCGCGTCATAGGGGCCCGCGGGGTAGCTGAGCTTGACGTCGAGGCTCGCACCGTTGGCTCTCGAGGTGTGGGCGGAGGTCGAGGCGACGAGGTGAGGCTTGAATGCGAGTGCTGCGCAGTTGGTGACCTGGAATGGGGAGCCGACCGCTGCGCTCTGGCCCTGGCTGCTCGAGAGCGTCGCGTTGATCGCGAGCTTGTTGCAGCTCGTCGGGTTGAACGTGAAGTCCGGCCGGTCGATCGTGACGTTGACGTGCTGGAGCTGTAGCGGGATGCCGTCGATGATCGTCGGCAGCGGATCGGAGGTGATCGTCAACGCGGCCGTGGACGGGTCGACGTTGATCGCGGCGCGCACGATCACCGTCCCCAGGTTGAACGGGCCCGCAACCGCAGGGTTCACGATCGACAGGCCATACGGCGCGCCCTTGTACCCCGTCGTGATGTAGACCTTCCCACCGGTCACGGTGTAGGGGTTCCCCCCTAGGCCGGCGCTGACGACGGTGTGCCCGATCAGGCTTTCCGGACCGCAGGTGCCTTGCGCGGCCTGTGGTTCGCCGCATAGCTTGACGGTGGAGAGCGTCCCCAGGAGGCCGGGTGGCATATGGATCTGTAGCCCGCTGAGGGTCTGGTCTTGGTCGGGGCGCGTCATCGTCAGCGTGAACGGGCTGAAGCCGCCTGCCTGGTTGCTCGTCGTCCCCGCCGTGAACGACGGGGAGAACGGCTGCGGATCGGCACACGGCGTCCCGTTGGGACCCGAGGTGATCGCAAACGTCGAGGACGGCGTCGCCGCTTCTTGCCCGGACCACGGTTCGATCGACGCCTGCGTCGTATACGAGCCACACAAAGGCGGCGTCGAGAGCGGCGCCCGTGCAGACCCAAAGAAGTCGAGCTTCAGGTCTTCAAACGGCAGCTGCGGTGTGTTTGAGAACGTCGACACCAACTGGCCCGTGACGGGGTTGGGGACGACCTGCCCCGCGATCTTCACAAGGACCCCCGACACCGGGTCCTTCGCGACGATGTAGAGCGCCACAAGGCTCCCGAACGGGTTTTCATCCTGCGCCCCGAGATACGCCTCACCGACCAGTGGGTTGGGCAGCAGCGGCGTTTTGATTTCGACCGTCGCGACCTTCGAGGAGTCCGGGCACAGCGGTTCACTGCCATCATCCAACGCGATCCCCGCGCTCGTGCACGACGAGAGGCCGTCGGCCGCGCCGGGGCTCAACGCGACACCGGCGGGCAATGTCACAGTCGTGTTCTTGACCTCCGACTCCCCCAGCGCAGAGGCCGCCAGGCTCTCTTCCTGAGGTACATGCACGTCGACCCCCAGGCCCGTCGGCGTGTTCCCGGCCTGCCCATCCGGTGCAACACTGATCCGCGGACGGAAATCGAGGTGGTTACAGCCCGTCAACCCGGTCGGCGTACCCGCGCTGTCATGCAGCGGGCTACTCGCCGATGTGAAGGCCCCGGGGTCCTGCCAGGAGTCGGCGCCCAGCTTCATCACCGGGGGCCCCGTGCACGACGTCGGTAGCGTCAGGAACGGTGCGCCCGCGTTAGCGCCCGGCTCCGCAGCGGGGCAGTGCGGCGTCAGGCCGCCGTCGAGCAGCGGGCCGCCCTCGTCCAGGCACTGCCAGCCACGCACCGCGTCATGGCTGGGGTCACCCGGGACGCCCCAGAAGCTGACCTGCGAGCGATCAAACCCCGCCTGCTGGGGAATATTGTTCACGCTCACCACGACACCGTAGTCCCCGCCGGTACGCACAGACGTATCGAGATACACCGGGATCGTGAACGTCGTGAACCCAAACCGCGCCGGCTCACCCACATCCGGCACCAGATTGAATATCGGCGATGAGAACACCTGGTTAGACCCAGCCGAGATCGTCGTCACAGCCACCCCAATCGCAGTATCCGCCGGGCACTCGTTCCCAGCGGCGATGTTCGTCACGAACTGTTTGGCGGTGCACTGCGGGATCACCGACGGGTTACCGATCAGCCCCGGTGGCAGTTCGAACTGGAGATCCTTCGCCTGCTGCGCGGGCACCGGCCCGAAGCCCGCAGTTTCGGTCTTCACCGCGCCGCCGAGGAACGGAAGCGGCCCGCGAGCCTGGTTGAGCTCGAGCGTTGTCGTCAGCTGGTAAGGGTGCGAGCCAGCCTGCGTATCGGGCGAGCCGTCCTCGTTGGTCGCCGCGAGATCGAAGCTGTCGATCCCGAACCCCGCCGGCGTGCTACCCACCGCGAGCGTCCGCGCAGACGACACACCCGTGGCTCCTCCCCCAGAGACACTCGCCTCGTTGAGAACAGTTTCGGGTGCATCACTCGCAACGTCCACACTAACGAACACCTGGATCGCGTCATACGGAGGGATCACTTCCGAGGAGGTGCAGCTCGCCGAGGCGACCGTGCACGTCATTTCCGTCTTGAACGACAGGTTGTCCAGAGAGTCATAGAACGTGCCGACGGTGCCCGTGATCGCCGTGACGGTCAACCCAGCCGGGATCCCATCAGCAACAGTGACGGTGCTCCCATCACTCGCCACGGCACCCGTATTCACCGCCGTGACGATGATCTGCGTGGTACCCGAGTCATCGCCACGCGGAAGGACCTTTGGCGCGGCCACCGAGGAGACTGTCCACACCGGGCCCTGCGCGGACGCCGCCGCCGAGAGCGCACCGAGCGTACAGCACGCCGCCAGGAAAGGCACAAGCAAAGACGTCAATCGTTTACGCATGGTTACTTTCTCCCCTTGCCGTTGCTCTTCCCGGAGCGCTTTGTGCTGTGGCCCTTCCCAGAGCGCCTTGGTCTCTTCGGACGCCGCTTGACCTTCTTATGCCGCTTTGCGGTCTGCTTCACGGCCTTCTTCGCGAGTGGCGCAGTCACCGTCGGTGTGGGGTTTTCCGCACCGGAGAACGTGGCGCTCGCGGGCGGCCCAAACGTCTGCGGCTGCGGCGTAGGACCAACCTTGCACGCATCACTACTCGCACACGCAGGCGGCGAGACCGCCACGACCGGCGGACACGGCGCCCCCGCACTACACACATGCGCGTCATACACGTCGACACTGTGGTCAGTGTCCGCTGAGACCAGTTGGTCGGTAGTCAAGAAAAAGACATCGCTACCATCAGCGCTCGCGTCGAGGAACGTCGACGCTTCGCCACTGGCACCACTCGAGATCAACGACACACACCCACCAGCCACCTGGCAGCTGCCGACACCCCCCGGCTCGAACTCATACACGTCCTGCACGCCATTCGAATCGTGCGGCACCAAGGTGTCACTACTATCGAAGAACACACGCCCATCAGGCGAGAGCGCCCGCGAATAGTAGTTGCCGGCGCCGTCCTCGAAATCGGTCGTCCCGGGGATACTCGAGCTCCCGACCGGCCGGCCGCCGCTCGGGTCGCACGACACACACGTCAACCGCGCGGTCGCCGCGTCGTACTCATAGACCTCTTGGTCAGGCAAGCCGCTGAGCCCATCCGTGTTGTCGTACCCAGTCAGTTTTTCTGAGGACATGAACACCACGAACCGGCCATCGGGTGAAACCCTGGACGGACCCAGCGACGGACGCGAACCACCAGCTTTTTCTGAGCTTGGTAGGACAAACGCGCCCGGCCCCTGCGAATCGGAATAGTGCAACACCTGCAGACCCCCGGGTATCGACGAGATGTAAGAGCCATCGCCGCTCGGCTCGCCGCTTTCCAAATCGGTACTCACGCCTGTGGCGACATCGTACTCGAATAGATCACCAGACCCGTTGGTCGAATGGTAAGTAAAGACCTTGGAGCCATCGGGACTAGCAGTGACGAAATCACCCAAAGCTATTGGGACTGTCGTCTTGTTTTCCATATCACGCTCATAGATCGAATCAGTTTCAGCCGTTTGCCAGATGATGCGCGACCCATCATCGGATATGGCGTGAAGTATTTCCGGCACATCATTGAAATTGCTGAACCCGGTGCCCATCTCACCTGGGGCTGTTTTGCCGTCGGGCAACACGTTCACCTGCTGCAATCGACCTGCGGACCACTCATAGAGATTGGCTGTGCCGACAGGCACCGAGGCTCGGGGGTACGGGACAGCGCCGGGCGTCAAGGCTTCGGTGCTTTCGAATACGACGTGACTGAAATCGGGGGTGCCGGCCTTGAAGCCCCCGAGCGCTTCCGGGTAGGGCGCCAGCGGCTGGTAGCCGCCGGCGCCGAGATCGTTCAGGTAAAGGTACCGAGTATTACCCGGGACGAAGGGAGTCAGGGGAGTGCCGCCGTCCTGGAGCAATGCCCCAACCGAGATATCCTGAGAGAACGCCTTGTATTCCGTTCCCGTCCCCAGAGGCAGACCTGTCGAGGACGCGTGCGGAGTGGAGATGTCCTGTGAGGACCAAACGCCGCCAGCACCGACTGTGGAGAGGATCTGACTGCCGTTGGCATTGCCCTTGGGGTTGGCAAATGGCGAGTAGGCGAGGTAGGTGATCTTGCTGCCATCTGCGGCAGCTTGAATCAGTCCGCCACCGCTGTAGCCACCAAACCCGGCGATCAGTGCGCCCAGCTTGTCGGGTGGAGAGACCATCTCATACTGGCGCCCATCGGGCAGCCCATACGTGCTGTTCAGGGCTTCGGTGGTGAACGTCTGATCAGGCCCATCGCTTGTGCCCAGCGAATTTGTCGCGACAAGCCGGTAGTGATAGGTGACGCCCTCCTGCAGGCCCTCGAGCTGCCGGCTTACGCTTTGGTCTGTCGAGCCGGAACCGATGTCCGCCCCCGGCGACGCGGGGGCATCTTTGCCGTAGGAGGTATCTGTTCCGTACTGGAAGTAATAGCGCGTGTCGGCGAGATCCGGATTGATCCGCCCGCCCAGGACCGCCGAAGCCGACGTGACGCTCGATACTCCAGTGGCGTCAATCGCCGGCGCTACTGGCGTGACCGGTCCGAAGATGTCGATCAGCCCGTCCCTGCCGTCGGCAACGTAGATGTCGCCGGTGGTGCCATTTACGGCAACGCCGGAGGAGTCGCCGAATTCTCCCGGACCCGACACAGGAAACGTGTTGATGAGGTTTCCCGAAGAGTCGGACTGCGTGATCAGGGAACGATTATCGGTATAGATGTCGTTGGAGACAGGATCGACGGCGACCGAGCCACCTTCAATACCTGTGACGTAAACAAGTTGAGGCGCCCCTGCATTGAAGTAGACCGCGACTTGGCAGGAAAAGCTCCCTTCACCGATACTGGACACGTAGTCGCTATCGGTAAGAGGGTTCGACGTCGGTGTAAAGATGTCGACACCCGTGGAGCCTCCCCAAAACTTGACGTAGACGTTCCCCGTGGGATCAACCGCAACTCCACACACGTCTCCCCAAGGCTCACTTGCGCCAGTGAGCTGACCGATGTACGTGCCCGTGGAGTCAAAGATGTTTACGACTACCTCAGGATAGTTCTCATTGGTGACGTAGATATCGCCGTTTGCGGGACCTCCAGAGCTATCGACCGCTACTTGCAGGGGGACGCCCAGACCTACCTGCGGAGTCGCGTCCGGACCCGACTGACCGTTCAGAACATTGGTACCGAGTGCTGAGAAGTCCACGGGGTTGCCGGACGCATCGAACTTGTAGAGCGATCCTGTGCCCATGTCGATGGCATAGACGTCCCCCGTGGACTGGTCCACCGTGACGTCACCGAGGCCGGTGAGTATCCCCGGGCTACTGAACAGACCCGCGCCAAAGGACTTGATGAAGGGGTGAACGAGCGCCGCCTGGGCCGGGGGCCCGCTCAGCGCCAGGGCGCCGGCGAGTACGCAGAATGCCGAGATTGCGGCAAGGACGGTACGGAGCGAAACCAGCCGTGGCTGATGCATCAGTGTGCGTCTCCTCTTTTGTGTGACGATCGGTCTGAGGGAGCTGGTTGCACGCGCGTGGCGCGCTGCACTTCTTCCCCGTGTGCTGTCAGGCGCCAGGCATTGGGCGCGCCGCTTGCGTGCCCTTGGCTTGTGTTTTGCAGCAGCCCGATGCGCTCTAGGCGCCCGAGCAGCTTTGAGATCTGCCCCTGGTCTGAGATGTCCGCCGCATCGGCGACCTCGCGGTTACTCGCGGCGGGCTGCGCGGCAATCACGCTCAGCACCCGCAACGTGCGATAGGTGAGGCGCATCTTCAGGCCTACCAGGGGGTCCTTGGCTGGCCGCACCCAACCGTTGCTCTCCACTGCCGGCGCAGGCGCGGGCGTTGGATGGCCGAGCTCCTTCTGTGCGGCGCTGGCGCCGAGATAGGGCAGGACGATCATCCCCATCAGCGGGTTCAGCAGCTCCAGTAGAGGCTCGGGGCGATCCTCCAGCACCCGCGCGTGGAGGACGCTGAAGACGGCCCCCACGACGCCCCTTGCCGTCAGTGAGGCCGGCGCCAGTCCTCCCAACCGGCCCTCCAGGCGCCCCCTATCGACGACGTCCTCCACTACCCCCAGGACCTGCGCGCGGCGCTCCAGGACCATGGGCCCCGCGCCGAGTGCGTCCACGATCAGGAGGGTGCGGACACCCGGGCGCTCGTCGAGGAACCCGAGCAGCGCCGCGAGTGCGGCGCGCGCCCCGTTCCGCCAGGAGCGCCCGCCCGCAAACGCGTCGCTCATGAGCGACGCCAGCTCCTCAACCGCGTCATCGAATGCGGCGAGGAAGCAATCGGCGCGATTCTCGAAGAGCTCGTAGAACGTGCGGCGCGAGAGCCGCGCGCGACGCGTCACCCGCGCGACCGACATTTGCTCATACCCGTGCTCGGCGACCACCTCTACCGCCGAGCTCAACATCCGCGAGCGCTGTACCTCGCTCACATGCAGACTCCCGGGGTGTGCACCCGTACCTCGACGGGCCCGATCGCCACGTCGGGCGTAGCCCGCAGCAGATCCCTGCCTTCTAGCGGGCATCACAGACACCGCCCGGGCCATGTGGGCCAACAAAACTGGCCGGTGACGCACCCCGATCAGACCGAGCCCGGCGTACGCCCACCCCCACGTGGGGGTCTAAGAGGCGACGCGGTCGCGTCGCAAAGCGAGAGCTAGCGGCTAGAGCCCAAAGGCAAGAGAGAGAGAGAGAGAGAGAGATGCGTCAGGAAGCTGACGCATCTAGAGACTGCGCCCTCACGGGCCGCAACGATCCCCAACACGTTCTCAGAACCACTAGTCACGCGAAAACAGCTCCCTCATTACACGACCCGGTCATCTCTCCCAAACCCCAACGCCAGCGCTGAAAGTCAACCGAAGAGGCACAACCCCAACCCGACCTATCGACAAGACAGCATTCTGACCAACAGAGTGCCGACTCCAGTCAGCATACACATGCCCAGGACAATTTGTCAACCCCCAGATGCGTAGACGCCGCGCCGCACCCCAAACGCACTCCTGGCCTTGCCCGGTGCGTGAACCCGACGCACACGCAGCCGCGAGAGTCAGGGCCCGAATTCACCTTCGGCGCGACTAGGCGCATGCGCGCTCGCCACCTGGCCGCTCGGTCCAGCCTGACCGCTCGGTCCAGCCTGACCGCTCGGTCCAGCCTGACCGCTCGGTCCAGCCTGACCGCTCCCGGTGGCCTGCCCGCCCCCAACGACCTGCGTGAGAGTCGCGCTCTTCCCCGCGCGCGTCGCACTCCGTTCGAGGCCGAACTCGCGCTGGGCCTGTGCAGCGTGCGCCTCTTGCCGCAGTGCCGTTGCGCTCGCGCCTCGCACATGCTGCCGCGCGGGGCGGCGCGCCCCCGCCCGAGCGTCCTTGGCAGACCCTGCGTGCCCGGCAGCGGCGGCCACTAGACGCCTGCCCTGTACGGACGCCGGCGAGCTACCGCTCGACCGCTGGCTGTGAGCGCCCTGCGCCGTGTGATGCGGCAGGCGGGTGACCGCTACGCAGCCCACTCCCAGCGCCAGCAGACAGGTGACCGCGACCTTGACCCCCCCGGCGCCGGCGCCAAGACCAGCGCCTGCCCCACTTCCCGTCCCGGCGCCAACGGCAGGACCCGCTCCCGCGCCGACTCCGGTGCCAGCACTTGCTCCGGTGCCAGCACCTGCCGCCGTGCCGGTTCCCGCTCCGCTGCCTGCGCTCGCGCCGACTCCGGCTCCCGGCCCTGCCGTTCCGGCCCCCACACTCGTGCCGGCTCCCGCTCCGGCCCCTGCCCCCACCCCCGCGCCCAGACCCCACGGCAGTGCCAGCGGCGGCAGCACCGCAGCGAGGCCGCGCAGCGAGAGGACGTAGGCGCGGCACGCGGGGCACTCGCGCTGGTGCAGGCGTGCCAGGCGGTAGCGCTCGCCCTCGGGGTCGAGGATGCCGAAGGCGAGACCACGCATCAGGGAGGCCTGCTGCTCGCACCACTGGCCACCGCGAATCGTCGCCAGCAGCTCCCCGACCTTGCTCGCGACTCCCGGGCGAGCGGGACCGCGACCCTCCATCAGCTTGCGCATCGCGGTCTCCCCGATTCCCATTCGCGCGGCGGCCTGGGCGCGCGAGAGGCCCTGCAGATAGCAAAGGCTCGCGGCTTCGCACTCGCGCGCGCTGAGGCGCCCGCGCAGGCCCTCGAATAGCTGCCGCAGACGCGCCCGGTCGTCGAGCTCGGACGCGAGGTCGCGCTCGCCGGCAACCTGCTCGAGCTGCCCGCCGTCGGCGGCGCGCGCGTGAGCGGAGCTGCGCGAGCGAGCGCGGTGCTCGTCGATCGCGCGGCGGAACGTCACGACCGTCAGCCAGCCGACCGGGTTCGCGACCTCGCGGCCGGCGAGCAGTGCGGCGTAGAGGCCTTGCCAGGCCTGCGCGTAAGCGGCTTCCAGGTCACCGGCGTCCAGCCGTACTCCGCTGGTGCGCAGGCGCGCGCGAACGACAGCGAGGACCTCTTCACGCCTTCCCCCAAACTCCTGGCGCAGCAGACGCTCGGCACGGTAACGGCGTAGAGGCAGTGGGCTCATTGCCCGGAGAGCTTACGAAACTAAAGTGCGACTTGGTCGAATTGTCCGCTCCAGTCGACAATTGTCTGATGGCTGCCCGAGTGATTTGGTCAGACTGTCCAGCTAACCGGCCCCGCCTCTACTCCTTGTAGGCGACGGCGTGCAGCACGTCGCCACCACCGCTCAGACGATCCAGGAGCCATGCCAGGGGCCCAACGAGAGCACACGCCGCGACCGCCACCCGCAAGCGGAGCCCCTCTGGGAAGAGACAGCGACCGGCGATCGCGTACTGGATTGAAGCCGGCAAGCCGATGGTGCTCGTAGAGGTGCAGGTGCGGATGCGCGCAAACCCTGCCCGCTCAAGCGTTGCGCGCAGCGAATCGGCATCAAAGTGATGCCGATGACGCGGAAGATCGAGAGGACACCAGGCGCCACCGAATTGACGGCGTTGCCAGCAGCCAAAGTTGGGCACGCTGATGATCAAGACGCCGCTCTCGCGCAGTGCCCTATGCACGCTACGTAGATCGGCCACGGGATCGAGCACGTGCTCCAGCGACTGCCGGAACACAGCCGCATCGTAAGACCGCGGCGTGACCTCCACCTCGGCGAGCGTGCCGGCGCACGCATCCACACCTCGCCTGCGTGCCACGGCGCAGGCCTCTAGCGAGGGCTCTACCCCACTGACCTCCCAGTCCCGCTCTATCAGCCAAGCACCGAGATCCCCACGCCCGCAGCCGACGTCCAGCAGCCGACCGGCGGGGAGGTCCGCGAGCAGCCGCAGCGGAGCGGTACGCAGCGCCTGCCGAGCCTGTAGGCGCTGGATGGCAGCGGATAGGTGGCCCTGCACGCCCGTTGGCAGACCGTAGGCGGCGTAGGTCCTCGGATAGAGGGCGGCAAGCTCATCGGACCCCACGGTCGGGAGCGTGACGCCAACGCGGCAGGACTCGCATCGTGCAACCGAGAAGGTTCCGGGAGTCGCGTGGAAGCGATCGGGAGAGACCAGCAGTGGGACGCCCAGCTCCCCGCCGCACACCGGGCAGGAGGTGCGATCTGGAGCTTCGACACTTGACATCGCGAGGGAGGCCCGACCGTCGGCTGGCATCGGCGGCCATCGTATACCTGGAATTCACCCCCATCGGCTCGGTATCGCGTGCGAGCGTCGATTGGGCGGCCTACGGGCACATAGTGTCGATGTCTGGCGCTTCTGTCGCAGCTGACTGTCTCTTACCGGCCGCCACCGATGGCGCCCACGACGCCGGTATCTTCACCGAATCGCGCCATCCCCGACATCTACGACCCTGTCGCTCCCGCCCCGCGCGGAGATCCTCGGCATCCCGCTGGCGATCTCCGACTACGAGGGCGTCATGGACTGGATGGACGCGACGATCGCCGCGGACGGGCGCGGCTACCTCACGGCGGCTGCCGTGAACCTCGTGATGAGCGCGCGCGAGGACCCGGCGACACATGCGGCGGTGCTGGGCGCGACGCTGGCGGTGCCCGACGGACAACCACTCGTGTGGGCGCTGAAAGCGCTCGGGCACGCGCGGGCGACGCGCGTCTATGGCCCGGATCTGATGGCGCATTACTGCGCGCGAGCCGCGCGCGCGGGCACTCCGATCTACCTCTACGGCGGGCGCACCCCAGCGGCGCTGGAGCTGCTCGAAGAGCGCCTGCGCGCTCGTTTCCCGGGTCTGCGGATCGCGGGCGGCTACTCACCGCCGTTTCGAGCCCTAGCGAAGGTTGAGGAGGAGCGCGCGATCGCGGCGATCGAGGACTCGGGCGCGCAGGTCGTGTGGGTCGGCACCGGACAGCCCAAGCAGGAGCTGTGGATGCACCGTATGCGCCCCCGCCTGCGCGCGCCGCTGCTGGTGGGGGTGGGCGCGGCGTTCGACTTTCACGCGGGCCTCGTCCAGCAGGCCCCACCGTGGATGGGGCGCAACGGCCTGGAGTGGACCTACCGCTTGGCGCGCGAGCCGCGGCGGCTGTGGCGGCGTTATGCACGCTACAACCCTCGCTTCGTAGCCGGCTTCGCACGGCAGTACGCGCGCGAGCGGCACTTGGGCCGCAGGTCAGATTAGCCAGAACTACCTGGACCAGAGTCGTTTAGCGCCGTTTGACCCAACCGGCTCTCGCTAATCTCCTCGCCATGCATTCCCCGCAGCACACCGCCGACGTGTCCGTCGTGGGCCTCGGCCGCGTCGGGCTCCCGCTCGCGCTGTCGTTTGCCGACCGCGGCCTGCGGGTGATCGGAATCGACAACGACCCCACACGCCTGACCGCGGTGCGGGAGGGGACGATGCCCTTCCAGGAGACCGGGGCCCAGGAGCTGCTCGACCGAGTCCACGGCGTCCAGGAGCGAGCTCCCGAGAGCAAGCAGGCTCGCCGCGGCAAGCAAGATCCCAGCCCGGAGCAGGCCCACAACGGCGGGCAACCGCCACCCGGTGGCGACCCCACCGGCCGCCTGGAGCTCTCCGAGCGCGTGGCCGACGCGGCGCGGGCGCGACACATCGTGATCACGCTCGGAACACCCTCTTTCTCGCACATCGAGATCGACATGCGCGACATCCGCTCGGCGCTGGACGACCTGCTGGGGGTCCTGGCCCCGGGCCACTCGCTCGTGCTGCGCTCCACCGTGGCCCCGGGGACCACGGAGTTCGTGGCCGGCTACCTTGCCAAGCACCGCGGCTTTCAGATCGGGGAGGAGGTGTTCGTCGCGCATGCCCCCGAGCGCATCGCGGCAGGGCGCTTCTTGGAGGAGATCGACACGCTGCCGTGCATCATCGGCGGCGTGGGCTCCCGCTCCGGAGAGGTCGCGGCGGAGCTGTTCGGAGTGTTCGAGGCCCCAATCGTGCAGACCACGCCCGCGCAGGCCGAGCTCGCAAAGATCTGGGCGAACATCCTGCGCTACACCAACTTCGCGCTGCCCAACCTGCTGATGATGGATTGCGAGCGCCATGGGGCGAACGTGTTCGAGGTGATCGACCTGATCAACCGGGACTACCCCCGCGGTGGGATCGCCCAGCCGGGGCTGACGGGTGGAACATGTCTGCGCAAGGACTTCGCCTTCTCCGAGGAGCGCTCCAACGCGCCGGGGATGTTGCTCGCGGTCTCACGCGTCAACGAGTCGGTTCCGCTGTTCCTGGTGGAAGGGTTGCGTCGCCGGTTGGGGTCGCTTTCGGGCCGCAAGGTCGCCGTGCTGGGCTTGGCGTTCAAGGCCGACACCGACGACGAGCGCGACTCCCTGGCGCACAAGCTCGTGCGCCTCTTGGAGCGCGAGCTGGCCGACGTCGCGGTCCACGACCTGCACGTGCCGACCCCCACGGTTTCCTTCGAGCAGGCCGTCGAGGACGCCGCCGCGGTGGTGGTGGCGGCCAACCATTCAGAGTTCCGCGACCCCCAGACGCTCGCTGCGATCGCAGCCGGGGCCGCGGACGACTGCTTGGTGGTCGACCCTTGGAACTGCTGGGGTGCCGGCCAGGTCTTCGCGTACGCCTCGGAGCTGGCCATCCTGGGAGCACCCAAGGCATGAGCCGCGTGCTGGTGACAGGCGGCGCCGGGACGATTGGCGCAGCGGTAGTTCGCCGCCTGCTGGCGGATCCGAGATACGAGGTGCGAGTCTCCGACCAGCGGCCGGCGCCGCAGTGGATGCGTGAGGGCTGCGAGGTCCACACCGGCGACCTGCGCTCCCTCCCGGAGGCCCGTCGCGCAACTAGCGGCTGCGCGCAGGTGATCCACCTCGCGGCGATCGTGGGAGGAATCGCGAACTTCCACCGCCTCCCGCATACCCTCACGGAGGTCAACAACGCCCTCTACAACGCCGTGATCCGCGCGGCGCTGGAAGAGGAGGTGGAGCGCTTCACCTACGTCTCCTCCTCGATGGTCTTCGAGCGCGCCACGGAGTTCCCGACGACCGAGGCCCACCTGCCGGACTGCCCCACGCCGGAGTCGGCCTACGGCTTCTCCAAGCTCACCGGCGAGGTCTACTGCCGTGCGGCCCACGCGGAGCACGGCCTGCCCTACACGATCTGCCGCCCCTTCAACGCTTACGGCCCCGGGGAGGTCCCGGATGCGGAGCCTGGTATTGCACACGCGGTGCCGGATCTGATCAAGAAGGTGCTCGCGGGGCAGCGCCCGCTGCAGATCTTCGGCTCGGGCGAGCAGACCCGCACGCTGACCCACGTCGATGACATCGCTGACGGCGTGGTCACCGCGATGGGCGCCGCGGCGGGCTTGAATGAGGATTTCAACATCTCCGCCGCCCGCGAGCTGACAGTGGCTGAGATCGCCCGGATCGTGTGGGAGGCCTGCGGCCAGGACCCCCAGGCATTCGCCTTGGAGCACCTGCCGAGCTTCACCGTCGATGTCCCGCGCCGCTGGCCTTCGGTCGAGAAGGCCCGGCAGCTGCTCGGCTGGGAGGCCCAGATCGAGGTCGAGGACGGGATCGCTGCAACCGTGGAGTGGCTACGCGAGCGCGAAGCACAGGCTCAGAGTACACCGCTCGTAGGGTGAGTCGCCACAAGCGACCCTGAAGCGCTGGCTCAGAGCAACACCCACGCGCGAGCCCAGTCGGTCGCGGGAGCTCAGTCGGTCGCGGGAGCTCAGTCGGTCGGGGGAGCCAGTCTCTCCCGGGCCCGCGGCATCACGCTCGATGCCATGCCCTTACTTCTTCTTCCTGGGTCTCTTCCTTGGTTTCTTCTTGATCTTCTGTGTCTTTTTCTTTGTCGTCTTTTTCTTGGTGTGTCTCTTTGGGACGGCGTGGCTTGTTGTTGGTTCGCCAGGGAACGCGATCGGTGTGGTAGCGATCAGTGGTGCGGCGGGGGGTACGACAAGGATGTCCAGCACGCCCGAGGGGTTTGGTGGTCCCTGGGTGGTGAATGTCCCGTCGACGCTGTGGGTGGTGCCGTCGGTGTTCGTCGCGAATAGCCGGTAGTGGTAGGTCGTGGCCGGCTGGAGGCCTTGGAGTTGCTGGGTGATCGTTTGGGTACTCGTTTGGTTGGCTTCGGCGTGCCCTACCACGTAGGCCTGGGTGTAGTTGGTATCGATCCCGAGGTCAAACCCGTAGGCTCTGGTGATCTCACCATAGAGGTCGATCGTGCCGGTGATCGTCGCGGTCGTCTGCGTGATTTCGCTCACGCCGCCCGTTTCCAGGGTGGGTGGCGTCGGCGCGCTCGTTGTAAAGGTCTGGTCGGGGCCGGTGACAGTACCGGCCTTGTTCGTCGCTACGAGCGCGTAGTGGTAGGTCGTGTCGGGTTCAAGACCAGCAAGGAGCTGGCTGACGGTCTTCTGACCGTAGCTGTAGCCACCCTCGAGTTCGGGTCCTTCAGCGCCGTAGCTAGCAGTCGGACCGTAGGCGAAGTGGTAGAACGTCGGCGCGTTCTCCGGGTTCAGCGACCCAGAGACCACAACACTTGTATGGCTCACGCTTTCAACAGTCGGTTGCTGCGCGAGGATTGCTGGCGGGACGGCGAGCGTCGTGAATGTTTCATCCGGCCCTTCATTGAGGAGGCCTGTGTCATTGGTCGCATCCAGCCGGTAATGGTAGGTGCTGTTCGGTATCAGCCCCGTAAGCGTAGTGCTCGCCGGCTGCGAGCTAGTGCCGGAGACCGACGTGCCTGGCGCGGCCGGGCTCTGCTGCCCGTAAGTCGCTTCGGCGCCGTACTGGAAGTAGTACGACGCCCCCGCGGTACCGAGTGGGTTGACGGTACCCTGCAGCGTCGCGGATGTCGCGGTGATACCCGCGGGTTCACTCGTCGTGAGATCAGGGAGTGTGAGCCGACGGAATAAATCGACGGCAATCGGTTCGGCTCCGACATCGGCCACGTATACCTCGCCGGCAGCGTCGGCGGCAATATTCTCGGCTCGTCCGAAGCCGCCGGGAGGTCCTGTCAGCGTCAGCGCCGGCTGAAAGGTCCCCGAGGCGTCGAACCCATCGACGACATTCGCGGCGCCTTCGGGATCATCCGCGACGAACACGTCACCCGCCGGGTCACTCGCAACACCAGCGATGGCGAATTCACCAAAGCCCCCAGGCGGACCTGCCAACTGCGAGACATAATCGCCGCCAGCGCTGAACTTGTCGACCGTGACCCCCCCAGGATCGCTGACGTACACGCTCCCGTTCGGGTCGACCGCTACCCCGGTGGGTGAGAGAAAGCCACCGGGGGGTTCCGGCAGCGGCGCCTGTGCTTCGCCAGCAGGGTTGAACTTATCCACCGCATCCGCTCCCCGATCGGCAACGTAGATGCTACCGGCAGAGGGGTCTGCTTTGCTTGTCGAGTCATCCACAGCGACCGCCCCGGGTTTTGTGAATCCCGTCAGTTGCGATAGATATGAGCCGGAGCTGTTGAATACATCGACGACTTTCGCCCCAACGTCGGCTACGTAGACCGTGCCGTCGGGCCCGACGGCGACAGCATTGGGATTTACGAACCCGCCTGGGGGTCCCGTAAGCGCAGCGATATAACCACCGGAGGAATCGAACTTGTAGACACCACGGTTTTCTTCGGGGGCGAAGCCATTGGCCACGTAAACGTCACCCGCCGAAGGATCCGACGCGCTGACCGAATCATCGACCGCCAGACCGAGCGAATTATTGAAGCCGCCTGGCGGTGCGGTGAGCTGAGAGGCGTACTGGTAGATGGTCTTGGCGGACGCCTGGGCGGATGAGAGCCCGAGTGCACCTCCCAGGACAGCTAGTGCCGCCAGGGTACTGGTGATCTGCCTGCAGGCGCTCATCGACTTGCCCTCCCGGATCCGGTGTGGGTATCGCTCACTTTTGCTGTTTTGCTCGCTCTTCGCGCTCGATGGGCTTTTTGTGCTCTGCTGGCTTTGGTTGCCTTCTTTGCCTTTTTGGCTTTCTTGGTCTTTGTGCAGCCGGTGACCGTGATCTTGTTGGCTTGGTGTAGTTCAACGCCGTTTTGCGCGATGAATGTCGTTGGCATCGTCAGCGTGTTCTTGCAGAGGTTCCCGTTCGCGGCTAGCGCCGAGTAGGGCCCCTCGGGTAGATAGAGCTGGAACGTGCCGACTGGTACGTCTGGGACGGTCTTGAAGGTGCTACTCGTAATGCCTTGCTTGCTGATGAATGTGGAGCCGACGAGGTCTACCCGCACGCCGTAGCCCTGGAGGACGACGATCAGGCTCGGGAACGCTTCCCCGCCATGGGAGACGAAATAGGCGGGTCCCATCAGCGCAACGGGTAGCACCGGGGTAGTCGCCTTGGCATACCCGATCAGCGACGCCGCGGGACACGCAGCCGGGTTTGCGTTGAACGTCGCCGCGGTGCATGCCTTCTGCAGCGTCGTCAGTCGTGACGGTAGACGCTTGGGGAGTTCAACTTTGACGCTTGAGATGTTTGCGTCGTAAGGTCCCGCCGGATAGGAGAGTTTGACGAGTAGGCTCGCCCCGTTTGCTCTGGAGGTCCGCCCCGACGTCGAGACCGCTAGCTGCGGCTTGAACGCGAGCGCCGCGCAGTTGGTGACCTGGAAGGACGAGGACACCCCCGCGCTCTGCCCACTACTACTCGAAAGGGTCGCGTTGATCGCCATCGGGTTGCAGCTTGTGGAGTTGAATGTGAACCCGGGACGGTCGATACTGACGTTCACATGCTGTAGCTGCAAGGGGATCCCGTCGATGATCGTCGGCAACGGGTCCGTCGTGATCGTCAGCGCCGCCGTCGCCGGATCCACGTTGATCGCGGCGCGCACGATCACGGTCCCTAGGTTGAATGGCCCGGCAACAGCGGGGTTGACGATCGTCAGCCCAAACGGCGCGCCCTTGTAGGGACCGGTGATGTAAATCCTTCCCCCCGTCACGGTGTAGGGGTCACCGCCCAGGCCGGCGCTCACGATCGTATGCCCAATCAAGCTTTCCGCGTCACATGTGCCCTCGGAGGCTTGTGGTTCGGGGCAAAGCTTGACGGTTGCGAGGGTGCCGAGGAGCCCGGGGGGCATGTGGACCTGGATCCCGCTGAGAGTCTGGTCTTGGTCGGGCCGTGTCATTGTGAGTGTGAATGGGCTGAACCCCCCGGCCTGGTTACTCGTCGTACCCGCCGTGAACCCCGGCGCAAACGGCTGCGGATCAGCACACGGCGTCCCATTCGGACCCGAGGTGATTTCGAACGTCGAAGCAGGTGTCGCCGCGGGTTGCCCTGACCAAGGCTCGATCGACGCCTGCGTCGTGTATGCCCCGCACAATGGCGGAGTACTGAGCGGCGCCCTCGCCGACCCGAAGAAATCGAGTTCGAGGTCTTCGAAGGGCAACTGTGGCGTGTTGACGAACGTCGCGACGAGCTGCCCGGTAACTGGGTTTGGTACGACCTGGCCCGGGATCTTCACAAGGACTCCTGATATCGGGTCACGCGCGACGATATACAGCGCTACAAGGCTCCCGAATGGGTTTTCGTCCTGTGCCGCCAAGTACACCTCGCCCGTCAGTGGGTTTGGTAGTAGCGGCGTCTTGATCTTGACCGTCGCGACCTTCGCCGCATCCGGACACAACTGTTCACCCTGGCTACCCAGCCCAATCTCTCCGACTGCGCATGCCACCAGCCCGTCCGCTGCACCTGGGTTCAGCGCCACACCAGCCGGGAGCGCCACGGTCGTGTTCTTGACCTCAGCCTCCGCCAGGCCCGAGGGGACGAGACTCTCTTCCTGGTTGACGTGCAAATCGACTCCGAGCCCTGTCGGCGTGTTCGCTGCTGTACCGTCCGCGGCGACACTGATCGACGGGCGGAAATCCAGCCGGTTACAGCCCGTCATCCCGAGCTGATTGCCGCCTTCGTCATGCATCGTCGTCGTAGCATTGGAGAACACCCCGGGGCTCTGCCACGAGTCGGCATGTACAAGCGACGTCAACGCCCCGATACACGACGTCGGCAACGTCAAGAATGGCGGCAGTGGAACCCGTTCTCTGGGGGGAGCACAGTTTTGCGGCTCGAACCCTGGTTCTTCAGGGCCCTGCACAAGACAATCCCAGCCACGCTCAGCATCATGGCTCGGATCCCCCGGCGAACCCCAAAAACTCACCTGCGCACTATCAAACCCTACTGACTCGGGGATATTGGAGGAACGAACCGTAATACCATAGTTGCCGCCCGTGCGAACAGAGGTGTCAAGATAAACCGGAATCGTATGCACCGTAAAGCCGAACCGTGCAGGCTCCCCGACATTCGGCACCAGATTGAACAACGGTGAAACGAATACCTCATCGGCGCTCTGCGCGCTGAGTAGCGTCAGAGTGAGACGGGCAACCCCGATGACTGTATCGTCCGGGCAATCATTGGTGCCGCTTCCCTCGGCCTTTGTCGTGAACTGTCGGCTTGTGCATTGTGGGTAGGCCGTTGGGTTGCCGATGAGCCCAGGTGGTAGTTCGAACTGGACGTCCCTCGCCGGCTCCACCGGCTGAGCCCCCAGAGCCCCACCACCACCGACGCCTAGTTCTGCGATGTCCCCGATGTTCTGGTTGAGGTCGACGGTGCTTGTGAGCTGATAGGGATGTGATCCAGCCTGTGTATCGGGCGTCCCGTCTTCGTTGGTCGCCTCGAGATCGACCTTTTCAAGGCCAAATCCGACAGGCGTACTACTCACGCCCACCGCCTGCGACGAGGAGACATCCCCGGCCCCGCCACCTGAAATCGTAGCACTGTTTACGACACTCACTGGTGCCTTTTCGGCGACATCCACCGTAATAGTAACCTCTATCGTTTCATAGGGCAAAATCGACGCTGAGGTCGTGCAGGTCAACGACATAGTCGAGCAGGACACCGGTGCATTCCGAGCAAAGTCGCCCACGGTCGCCCCCATGCCTGTCGCCGTCAGCCCGGCCGGTAGTGAATCGCTGATGGTGACCGTACTTCCGTCGGTAGCTGCCGGCCCCATATTCGACGCGAGCAAGATGATCCTGTCATAGCCTGACGTGTCGCCTCGCGGTAGAACTGCGGGTACCGCCGAGGAGCTCATCGACCACACGGGGCCTTGAGCGAATGCGGATGTCGCGTTCGCCACACAGATCAGTACCACCAGGCCGGCAAGGATGGGAATCGCTCTTTTACTCATCGACTACTTCCTCCCCTTGCGATTGACCTTTTGATGCTTTGCGTGTTTTCTATCTTTTGTCCTTTTGCGTGCTTTGGGCTTCGCTTTGGCCTTCGTCTTCGTCTTCTTTACTGCTGGCGCGGGGGACGGCGGCGTGGGGTTCCCCGCACCAGTGAACGTTGCGCTCGCGGGCGCGCCAAAGATCGCGGGCTGCGGCGTCGGACCGGCTTTACACGCATCGCTACTCGCGCACGGCGGCGGAGCAGCAGACGCGATCGGGAAACACGGCGCTGTCGCGCTGCACACGTGAGCGTCGTATACATCGACACTGTTGTCATAGTCTTGAGATACGAGCTGCTCGCGGGTCAAGAAGAATATGTCATTCCCGTCGACGCTCGCATCGAGGAATGACGTTTCATCGCCGCTCGTACCACTAGAGATCAGATACAGACAGCCAGCGGACACCTGGCAGCTACCGACCCCGTCCGGCTCCCACTCATACACATCCTCGAGCCCATTCGTATCGTGAGGCAACAGCGCATCGCGACTATCGAAGAATACCCGGCCATTCGACGACAACGCACGCGAAAGATAGGTCCCTCCTGAGGCGCCGACGGCAGTCGGCGTCACGAACGGGATGCTCGAGCTTCCCTGCGGACGCGCGCCGCTCGGGTTGCACGACACACACGTCAAATGATTCGACACGGAGTCGTACTCATAAACCTCCGTGCACCTACCTTCGGGATGCAGATCTACGTTTTCCTCTACTTCGTCGGGGCATGCCGCCGCAGCGATATTGTTATAACCGGTCAAGCTTTCCGGCGAGTCGAACACCACATAACGGCCATCGGGTGAGACCCGCGCTGGCCTCGGCAGAGAGCCTTTGACGAACCCCACCGGTCCCGCCGGACCGGTGTAGCGCAATAGCGTCAAGCCTCCAGGGATCGTCGAGACCTGCGAGCCGTCGCTGCTGGTTTCGACCGAAAGATCGGTCATGTGGGCCGTCTCCGCATTGTACTCATACACTTGGCCGAAATTGGCAGTGAAGAACGCCTTCGAACCGTCGCTACTGGACGTCAGGAATTCGGCTCTTCCACCAATCAAAGTGGTTTTCTGTGTATCTATATCGCGTACATAAACATCGGATTCAGCACCTTCCCAAAACACGTGGGAGCCATCGGCCGATACACCAGCCAGGTCACCCCCGGTAGGGGATCCGTCGGGGTAGACAGTCACCAGTTGCGACTGACCGGCGGCCCACTCGTATAGGGGCGAAGATCCGGAGGCTACGGCAAACAAGATATGGGTGAGGTCAGGCGTCGCCGTCTGAACTTCCGCAAAGCGCAGACCGGACACGCTCGGTTGCAGTGGCTGATAGGCGCCGGTCGAATTGTCGCGTAGGTAATCGAGATGCACGCCGGTGCGCGCAGAGGTAGACAGTGGCGTATCGCCGACCGGGACCGCCAAGCCAAGGGAGAGGTCTTCGGAGAAATACTGGTACTCGGGCCGCTGCGAGACACTGGACTCGGTTTCGTGTGGTGTCTCGATATCCTGCGAGGACCAGCCGTCGGGGCCACGTACCGAGAAGATCTGGCTACCTTCAATCGTGCCGTTACCCACCGGACCAGCAAACGGAGCCTTCGCCAGATAGGTGATCCTGGAGCCGTCCGCCGAGGCCTGAATCAGGTCGCCCGTGCCGTGGCCGATCGGCTCGATCGTGGAGCCTTCCTTGTTTGGCGGCGAGACCAACTCATACTGACGCCCGTCAGGCAAACCAGTCGTAGTCACCGCCTGCTCTGTCGTGAAACTCTGGTCGGGCCCGGCAACCGTGCCGTCGGCGTTGACGGCAACCACCCGGTAGTGGAAGGTGCTTACTGGTGGTAGACCGTACAGCTGGGCACTCACGCTCGTGTCACTCGATCCCGACCCGATGTCTTTCCCCGGCGGCACGGGCAAGCTCATCCCATAGCTGGCATCAGCGCCGTACTGGAAGTAGTAGCGCGTGTCCCCACCTGCGGGGTTGATCTGTGCCGTCAGCGTCGCGGAAGTCGACGTGACATCGATCGCGGACTCCCCGTCGAGGACCGGGGCAGCGGGAATGAATTCATCCGCCCCGTGATTACCACCCTCCGCGTTACCAGCAGCCAGGCGGAAATGATAGAGAACATCCGGTTGTAAGCCAGTTACATCAGCCGATACGGCCAGCGGCGTGTTTCCAGTCAACGTAGATAGTTCTTGAGCGCAGGGAACTGTCCCAGAGCCGTAGGAGATACTCGTCCCATATTCAAATTCGCAGCTCGTGAGCGGGAAGCCATCCGGGTTCACCGTGCCGTGAAGTTCGGCGCTAGACGCAGCGATATCTGGGGTCGCGGCACCAGTGCCGACATCGGGAACGATCAGCGACCCATAGATATCGACCACGCTATTGGCGCTATCCGCCACGTAGATATTGCCGGCTGCCGCATAGACCGCGATACCGCTGCCCTGCGCTCCAGCCGGCAGCTCAAAGGTAGGCTGCGCAAGCGGACTGCCTTCCGCGCTGAATCCCGCGATATATGTACCATCATCGATGTAAAGAGCATCCGACTGCTCATTGACCGCCAGCCCAGTCGTGCAGCTACAACGAGCCACAAGATCAAGCGGCGCATCCTCCCCGGCAGTACTAGCCTTACGCACTTCAACATACGCTTCTTCTGAGTGGGGAATCACGTCAAAGTACACGTTACCCAGAGAATCAGCCGCAACCTGCGTTCTAAAGCTATTTACGCCGGCCTGAGATTCTGATATCTGGCCGTTGACAATTGCTCCGTTGTACTCGGGCTCCGAGTCAACTTCGCCTTTATTTGTACTCCAGACATCTCCTTCCGGATTGACTGCTACACCGGCACCATTGAGTTCCGTGTATCCGCCAGAGGCGATGTTGTTGATAAAAGCTCCGGTGGATGTGAACTTCTCGATTGCTTTGTTTGCGGGATCACCGACGTAGAGGTCGTCGGCGGATGGTCCGTTGGAGTTGTCGATTGCGAGCTCTCCTGGCGCGTTCAGTTGCCCGGCGCCTTCGCCGGGGATTCCGGCGAAGCAGACGATGGTGCAGGTCTGGAGGGCTTCGGTGGTTCCGTCGGCTACGCCGTAGCCCCACGCCATGATGAATTCGCCTTTCGTGTTGAACTTGTCGATCCTGGCGTTTCCGGAGTCGGCTACGTATACGTCGCCGTATGAGGAGCTCGCGGGGTTTTCATCGACCGCGACCCCGGTCGGGCCGGAGAGCTGCCCAGCGCCGGAGCCCAGCGAGCCGAAGCTCGTGCTGTAGGTGTAGTGCCCCAGCGACAGCGCCCACGCCGAGCCGCCCGAGCATGCAAGCGTGCCGAGGCATGCAAGGAGCGTCGCGAGCGTCCTCGCGGTACGGATACGTGTGTTCATCGGACCGTTCCCTTCTGGTGATTGGAGGGAATGGCCCCTCGGTCTTGGTGGTCAGTGGGTATCGCTGCGATCTGTGTCGCGCTGTGAACTTCTTGGCCGTGTGGTGTCAGACACCAAGCGTTGGGGGCACCAGCTGGATGCCCAGCACTCGTGTTTTGGAGTAGCCCGATGCGCTCCAGGCGCCCCAAGAGCTTTGAGATCTGGCCCTGGTCTGTTACGTCCGCCCCATCCGCGATCTCGCGATTACTCGCACCGGGCTGCTTTGCGATCACGCTCAGCACCCGCAACGTGCGATAGGTGATGCGCATCTTCAAACCAGCCAGCGGATCACTCGCCGGCCATACCTGGCCATTACCTACCCGTAAGGGCGCAGGCAACGGCGCCGGCCGCTCGAGCTCCTTCTGCGCCGCGCCCGCACCGAGATAGGGCAGCACGATCATGCCCATCAGCGGGTTCAACAGCTCCAGCAGCGGCGCAGAGCGCTCCTCCAAGACCCGTGCATGAATGACGCTAAAGACGGCACCCACGACACCCCTCGCCGTCAGCGACGCCGGAGACGGCCGGCCCAAGCGGCCTTCCAGGCGACCCCGGTCGATGACCTCCTCGACCGCCCCCAACACCTGAGCGCGACGCTCCAGAACGACAGGGCCCGCGCCGAGCGCGTCAACGATCACAAGGGTACGCAGAGCCGGACGCTCATCCAAGAAGGCGAGCAGCGCGCCGAGCGCAGCACGGACACCCACCCGCCAAGAGCGCCCACCCACAAACGCCGCGCTCGTGAGCGTCGCCATTTCCGCGACCGCGTCGTCAAACGCCGCGAGAAAGCAGTCCGCGCGATTCTCAAAAAGCTCGTAGAACGTACGCCGCGAGAGCCGCGCGCCACGCGTCACACGCGCGACGGACATCTGCTCATACCCATGCTCAGCGACCACCGCGACCGCCGAGCTCAACATCCGCGAGCGCTGCACCTCACTCACATGCACGCCCCCAACGTGCCCACCCGCCCCGCTACGCGTCTCACTACCGCGCCGCGCGTAGCCCCCAGTAGACCCCTGCCGCCTAGCGGGCATCACAAACACCCACCAAAGCCACAGCGGCCAACACCAGCTGCGGCCGAGGTACCCACCCAAACCCAGGCCAGCGCGCACCTACCCCCACGCGGGGCACAAGCCAGCGGCGCGAAAGCGCCGCCAAACCAAAACTAGCGGCTAGACCCCAAAGGCAAGAGAGAGAGAGAGAGAGAGAGATGCGTCAGGAAGCTGACGCATCTAGACACTACGACCCCAAGCGCCGCAACCACCCTCAACACGCCCTCAAAACCACTAGTCACGCGAAAAACAACTCCCTCATAACACGACCCAGTTATCTCTCCCAAACCCCAACGCCAGCGCTGAAAATCAACGAAGAGGCACAACCCCAGCCCGATCTATCAACAACACAGCACCCCAGCCAACAGAATGCCAACCCAGCCAGCATACACACGCCCAGGACAATTTGTCAACCCTGGAAGGATCACGGAGCCCACGGCTCCACCCCACGCACCGGCCCGAGGTGAATCGAACACACACAGCAGGCAAGCAACGCTGGCTCCACCCAGGCCAGGCGACCCGCGCCACAGAGCGAGTACACGCGCCGGTAAGATCCGGCGCGTGGGCGTCCCGCTGTTCGATACCTCCAGCCCGCTGATCCCGCTCCGTGAGGAACTGGCCGCGGCGGTCGCACGGGTGCTTGACTCCGAGCGCTACATCCTCGGCCCCGAGGTGCGGGAGTTCGAGCGGGAGTTTGCAGCCTACTGTGGAGCGTCCCACGCGGTGGGGGTCGCCAATGGGACCGAGGCGATCACAATCGCGCTGCGCGCCATGGGCGTGGGGCCCGGGGACGAGGTGGTCGTGCCCTCCTTTAGCTTCTACGCCTCCGCGGAGGCGATTCCGCCGACGGGTGCGACCCCGGTCTTCTGCGACATCGATCCAGAGACGTACTGCGTCACGGCGGACACCGTGCGCGCTGCGCTCACGCCGCGCACGAAGGCCGTGATCGCGGTGCACCTCTTCGGCAACCTCGCCCCGATCGCGGAGATCGAGGCACTCGGCGTACCGGTCCTGGAGGACGCAGCGCAGGCCGCAGGCTCGCAGTCCGCCGCGGGGCGTCCCGGCGCACTGGGCACAGCAGCCACTTTCTCCTTCTTCCCCTCCAAGAATCTTGGGGGGTTCGGGGACGGAGGCGCCGTCACCACCTCCGATCCCAAGATCGCCGAGCGTGTGCGTGTACTGCGCTTCCACGGCTCCCATGACAAGGTCTCCTACCAGGAGATCGGCTACAACTCGCGCCTGGACGAGCTGCAGTCCGCGATCCTCCGCGTGCAGCTCCCTTACCTCGACTCCTGGGCACAGGGACGCCGCGCCGCCGGCTCCCACTACGAGCAGGCGGGTCTCGGTGAGTTGGTGACGCTACCGAAGCCGGTCACTGGCGCGACGCCGGCATGGCACCTCTATGTCGTCGGCCACCCAGACCCTCAGTCCCTGGAAGCGGCCCTGACAGCGAGCGGCATCGCCAACAAGCCCTACTACCGCACCCCTATCCACCGCCAGGCGTCGATGCGCGCGTGGGGCGCTGACGTGGAGCTACCCGCCACCGAGCACGCCGCGCGCACGCACTTGGCAATCCCGATGAGCCCGGTCCTGACACGAGCGCAGGCCGAGGAAGTCACCGCCGTCGTGCGAGGCGCTTGCTCCTGATCCACGACCATCCAGCGCAACCTCCCTTGCGGCGCGATCGAGCCCCAAAGCCGCACGATCCATGATCCCTGCACGTTCTCCTAAGCTCTAAGGAGAATGGCCCGCGAGGTACCAATCAACAGCCAGACAATCCGGCTCGGCCAGCTATTGAAGCTGGCCGATGTCGTGGGGAGCGGCAGCGAGGGCAAGGCGCTCCTCGCGATCGAGCCGGTATTTGTCAACGGGGCGCCCGAGACGCGTCGTGGGCGACAGCTGCGCCCCGGCGACACCGTCCGCGTCGGCGAGCACGACCTGCGCCTGACCGCAGCCGGCGGCTAGCGCCAGCGCTCGAGCAGGTCTTCGTCCGGGACCTCGCGCACCACGCGCGCCGGGACACCCATGACGACGGCACGCGCAGGGACATCGCGGGTCACCACTGCACCGGCCGCCACGAACGCCTCCTCGCCGACCTCGACACCGGGTGTGAGGACCGTGCCGCCGCCTAGCCGGCACGCACGACGTAGGGTCGCGCCCCGCAGCGGGGTCTCCGAGCCGTGACGATTCATGGTGTCGTCGTTGGTCGTGCTCGCTCCCGGGCCCACGAACACATCGTCCTCGACGAGCGTGAACGCCGTCAGGTAGACGCCCGTCTGCACACGCACCCGTGCCCCCACCTGAACGTCGTTGTCAACCACGCTGCCCCGCCCGATCACCGAGCCCGGGCCGATCTGCGAGCGCTCGCGCACGTAGGCCTGGTCGCCGACGATCGAGCCGGCGCCGATCTCCGCGCCGGCGAACACCACCGCGCCACAGCACACCTTGACCTCCTCGCCCAGCTTCAGGCCCCCCGCCTCGCCGGCGGCCGAGGAGCCGGGCGCCAGGCGCGGGTGCTTGCCCAGCACCGCGTGGTCTTCGATCACGCAGCCCGTTCCGATGACGGTGCCGGCGTGCACCACCACGTAGGCCCCGAACGACACGTCCGGGCCGATCTCTACACCCTCGCCCACCATCAGGCCCGGACCACGGGGGTCCGCTCGCAGTCCTTGCGTTGCGCTCATCGGCCGCGCAGTCTATGCCTCCCCGCCGTAAACCGCCGCCAATCCCGCCGCCACCACTTCCGGGGCGCACACGGCGCGAACCCGAGCCAGCGCCCGCACCCCTGCGTCCCTGTCGCTGCACAGGCGCTCGATCGCCGCCGCCAGCGCGCCCGCATCGCCTGGCGCCGCCAGGCCCTCCTCGCTGACCAGCTCGGGCAGCGCCCCGAGACGACTCGCCGCCACCGGCAGGCCCGCCGCCATCGCCTCGGCCGCCGCCAGGCCGAACGTCTCCGCCGAGCGCGATGGCACCAGTGCCAGCGCCGCCCCCGCCCGCAGCTCGGCAAGCCGTGTGTCGTCCACCCGGCCCACGAAGCGGACATCGGCCCCGCCGGCGCGCCCAGCAAGCGTCCCGCCCTCCGAACCCTCACCCGCCACCACCAGCGCGATACCTGCCATTCGGCAGGCGTCGATCGCGACGTCTATCCCCTTCTCCGGGCTCAAGCGCGAGACCACCAGGGCATAGCGTCCAGGCGGCACCGGGAGCCGATCCGCCGGATCCGAGGCCGCTTCCGGCGGCGCATGCAGGCGTACCGCCGGATCCGAGGCCGCTTCCGGCGGCGCATGCAGCCGCACCGCAGGAGCCGGCGGCTGTACAGCCGCCTCCCGCTCCCCCCCGCCTCCCTCGCCCGCGAGCGCCCGCACCGGCGGCGCCAGCACGTGCACCCGCTCCCACGGCAACGGCGCGCCCAGCTCGCGTAGGCGCTCCCGCGCGAAGACGCTCGGGACGATCACCGCGTCGGCCTGCTCCACCATGCGGCGCTGCCACAGCGCCAGACCCGCCCCGTACGCCAGCGCCTGGGCACGGTTACCGCGGCAGTTGCGCAGGACCCCCGGCAGCGTGTTGCGCCCGTGGCAGCGCGTGCACTCCTGCCCGCGTGTGAAGCACACCCCCACCGCGCACACCAGCCGGTACTGGTGCAGGTGCACGACGACTCGTGCGCCCTCGGCCCGCGCCGCCGCCAGCGCCCGCCAGCCCAGCGTCGGCTGGAGGTTGTGCGCATGCACCACCCGCGCCCCCCCGGCCCGCACCGTTGCCGCCACCTCCACCGGGTCCAGGCCACCGCGCAGCAGTCCCGCCGCTGCCCGTCCCCGCCCCGCCGCGATCGAGTCCCGCGCCAGCAGCGCTACTGGCTCACCGAGATGCTCGCGCACCAACCACACCAGGTCGTCCACCACGCGCTCCTCGCCGCCGCTCGTGCGATAGCGGTTGTGCAGAAACAGGATCATCCCCTGCTCAAACCTAGAATGTTCACTGCGCGGATGCTCTCCCGGCGAGTATTCGCGGCTCGACCATCCGTCTGCCTTACGCCGAAGCCGTCATCCTCTCCGCCACGACTGCCATCTCCAGCGCATCGACCGCCCGGACCGCCATCACCTCCATCCCAGCCTCCATACCCGCTTCGATCGTCATCCCGACACGCGCCCGACCTCACTACCTCGAGATCGCGCTCGCCTCGATCGCGCCCCAGGCCACCGCGAGGGCCGTCGAGGTACTGGTCGTCGACGACGCCGGACCCTCTCCCGCCATCCGTGCCCTCGCCGAGCGCTACGGCGCTCGCTACGAGCCCCACCCACACCCGCTCGGACTGAACGTCGCCCGCAACACCGGCGTCGCCCGCTCGCACAGCCAGCTCGTCGTGTTCGTCGACGACGACGTCGAGGTCCGCCCCGGGTGGCTCGACGCGCTGCTCCGCGCCGCCCGCGAGCACCCGCGCACGCAGGTGTTCACGGGTCCCATCCGCCCCCGCCTCGAAGGCCAGGGTGGGTGGGCCCGACACTCCTGCGGGCGCGAGGGGCCCCCCATCACCGCGCTCGACCTCGGCCCCCACGACACCGACCGCGTCCGCTACGCCTGGGGGGCCAACATGACTGTGCGCCGCTCCGCTCTCGAACACGTCGGCCCCTTCGACGTCACCTTGGAGCACGCCGGCGACGAGCAGGAGTGGCAGGACCGCCTGACCGCCACGTGTGGCGACAGGCGCTTGTTGTACGTCGCCGACGCCGCCCTCGACCACCGCCGCGCCCCCACTGACGCCCGCCTGCGTGCGCTCGCTCGCGCCGCCCGCGCCCGTGGCCGCGCCGCCCGCCGCTTCGACGCCTGGCGCGCGGCGGCAGGCGAGGGCCTCCCAACGGCGGCAGGCGAGGGCCTTCCAACGGCGGCGGACGAGGGCCTCCCAACGGTGGCGGACGAGGGCCTTCCAACGCCGGCAGGCGAGGGCCTCCCAAGCATTCCGCGCGAGCTGCGCACGCTCGTAGGGTGTGTAGGACACGTGGTGCGCCGCCGCTGTCCCAGCGGTCTGACCATGGTTGCCCATAGCCTTGGGCGCCTCGAACAGGCGCTGCGCGAACGGAGGGCGCGTGGACAGCCCCGGCCCGTCCAGCAATCCGGCACCTCCCCCACCACGATCGGTGTCGTGAGCGATGACTTTCTCTCCGGCGAAAGCGGCACCGTCGGCGGCCTCGACGCTGTGCGCCGCCAGCTTCGCGACCAGCTCCTCGACGCCCGCGAGCTGCTCAGCACGCGGCGCCTGCGCCTGGACCGAGCCGCTCGCCGGCAGCCCCCACGCCGGCGAGTGCTAGTGCTGGGCATCGCGCGCCCCGAGCACAGCGCCATGACGGCCGCGATCCAAGCCGAGCTGGAGCGCTCCCGCCACGACGTCGAGCTGCGCTTCATCCCACCGGGAGATGCCGGCAAGTTCGAGAACCTCAACCGCCTGCTTGCCAACCACGAGGCCGCGAGCCAGCTTCCGCTGGATCACGACTGGCTGCTCGTGGTCGACGACGACGTCGTGCTCCCCCGTGGGTTCCTCGACCACCTGCTGTTCCTCGCCGAGCGCTTTGGCTTCGATCTCGCTCAGCCCGCACATCGCGCGTACTCGCACGCTGCCTGGCGCGTCACGCGCCGCACCGCGGGGGTGGTAGCCCGCGAGACCCCGTTCGTGGAGATCGGCCCGGTGACCGCGTTCGCCCGCTCCACCTTCTCCTCCCTGCTGCCCTTCCCAAGCGCGCTGCGTATGGGCTGGGGACTGGACCTGCACTGGGCCGCACTCGCTCGCGAGCGCGGCTGGCACTGCGGGGTGCTCGACGCCGTCGCGATCGCGCACTCCACCGCCCCCGCCGCCGAGGCCTACTCGCGCGAGGCGGCGGTCGCCGAGGCCCGCGCCTTCCTCGCCGAGCGCCCGTATGTCAATGCCCGCGAAGCCCAGCTCACCCTCCGAACCCATCGCCGCTGGTGAAGGTCGCAGTCGTAGCCGAGTTCTACCCCCGTCGCGGAGACCCCGTGCTCGGTGTCTGGGCCCACCGTCAGGCGCTGGCCGCCCGCGCGGCCGGTGTCGAGGTCCACGTGCTCGTCCTGCACCGCCTCGTCCCGCCCCGCACCGCGCTGGCCGCTGGGCCCACGGGGGCCGCGCGCGCGCTCGGGGGACTGCTGCGAGAGCCTTTGCACCAGTCCCATGACGGCTTGCCCGTCACCTACGTTCCCTACCTCTCCCCGCCTCGCGAGCGCTCGTACGCCTCCTGGGGAGCCTGGGCCGCGCCCGCGCTCGCGCTCGCGCTGCGCCAGCTGCGCCGCCGTACCGGCTTCGAGGTGATCCACGCCCACAATGCCGTCCCCGCCGGCGACGCGGTGCGCCGCGCCCGCATTGGTGTGCCGCTCGTGGTCTCGGTGCACGGCGGCGACGTTCTCTACACCGCTCCCCGCCAGCCCGGCGGTCGCGAGGCAGTCGCGCGCGGCCTGGGCGCGGCCCACCTGGTGCTCGCCAACAGCCGTGGCATCGCCGGGCTCGCCCGCACCCACGGCGCCCGCGAGGTGCAGGTCGTGCACCTCGGCGCCGATCCGCCCAGCTCCGCCCCCGCGCGGTCGGGCCCACCGTCAATCGTCACCGTCGGACACCTCGTCGCGCGCAAGCGCCATGCCGATGTGCTGCGCGCGCTCGCGGTGCTCTCCACCCGCCACCCGGCGCTGCGCTACGTCATCGTCGGGGACGGGCCCGAGCGGGTCGCGCTGGAGGGGCTCGCCGCGCGCCTTGGGGTCGCCGAGCGCGTCGAGTTCTGCGGGCAGCTGCACCCCGCCGCAGCGCTCGACCGGGCGCAGCGCTGCACGCTGTTCGCGATGCCCTCCACTGAGGAGGCCTTCGGCGTCGCCTACATCGAGGCCATGGCCGGCGGCCTGCCCGCCATCGGCTGCCGCGGGGAGCCCGGGCCCGAGGAGATCGCCGCCGCCGGCGACGGCTTTGTGCTTGTGCCGCCCGGCGATATCGAGCGCCTCACCCAGCGCATCGACGAGCTGCTCTCCGATCCCCTCCGACTGCGCGAGGCCGGCCGCCGCGCACGCGTCACCGTCGCCGAGAGCTTCACCTGGGAGCGCTGCGGCGCACAGACCGCCGCCGCCTACGAACAGGCCTTGCGATGAATCACCGCCCAGCCCCGACGGCGCCCCTTCGCTGCGAGGGCCGCCGCCCGCGTCGATGAGCGCCTCGCGCACGGACAGGCCCGTGCTGTTCGTCACCGGACACGCCCCCCTCGACCGCGTCGGCGCCTTCGCCCGCCTGCACCAGCGTGAGGGCGTCGAGCTCGCGCTGTTCGGAGGGCGCTCCCAGCACGGCTTTCACGCTGCGGACGATCGCGCGGACGCGGAGCTCCCCGTTCCCCACCGCCGGCTGAGCCAGCGCCAGATCGGGGCGTTGGCCGCCTCCGGACGCTACCGCGCGGTCGTGTGCTCGACCGGCGGGCGTCTCGCCCTGCCCGCGGCCTGGGCCGGCGCGCGGCGGGCCCGGCTGCCGCTGATCCTGTGGACCTCGCTGTGGGCGCACCCCCTTAGCACGGCCCACCTCTTCAGCTATCCGGCGCTGCAACGTCTCTATCGCTCCGCGGACGCCGTCGTCACCTACGGTCCGCATGTCAGCGCCTACGTCCGGGCGCGCGGCGCGCGCAACGTGCACGTCGCCCCACAGTCCGTCGACAACGCTTTCTGGAGCGGGGAGAGCGGGCGCGACTCCCTCCCCCCCACCCCGCCGTGGCCCGCGGAGACTGAGGTGAAGTTCCTGTTTGCCGGACGGCCCACGCGGGAAAAGGGTCTCGGGGTGCTTATTGAGGCTTGGAGCGATTCGGGCCTTGCGGCGCCCTCCGCCGCGCTCGTCCTCGTCGGCGCGGGATCCGCCCCCCCTTGGGTCCCCGCCGGCGGCGCGGTGCGGCGGAATTCAGTCTGGCTGGAGCCCGTAGCGCCGCCGCGGCTGCGCGAGTTGTACGCGGCCGCCGACGTCCTACTCGTACCCTCGATCGCTACCCGCACCTTCCGCGAGCCCTGGGGGTTGGTGGTCAACGAGGCCATGAACCGGCATCTGCCCGTGATCGCTAGCGACGCAGTCGGCGCTGCCGCCGGTGGCCTGGTGCGCGATGGGCGCAACGGCCTGATTGTGCCCGCCGGCGACCCTCGCGCGCTCGCCGGCGCGCTGCGACGGCTCGCCGGCGACGAGCCCCTGCGCACCCGCCTCGGGGCCGCCGCAGCGCGCGACGTGCAGGCCTACACCCACGACGCCTGGGCCCAGGGCTTCTCCGCTGCGCTCGAGAGCCTCAATCTTTCCAGGGAGGGGCGCTGGTAGCGTGCCTCACTTGCCCAAGCCCGGGAGCTTCATAGCCAGGCCGACGGCCGCGCTGCTTGCCGCGCTCGTGCTCGTGCTGGGCGCCGCCGCACCCGCGAGCGCCAGCAGCACGAAGAACATCCTCGAAGCCTGCGGCGAAGGCAAGATCCCAAGCGGCTACAGCCAGCAGGCGTACAACCAGGCGCTCAAGCAGATGCCGCCCGAACTCTCGGAGTACAGCGACTGCTCGGACCTGATCCACAAAGCGCAGCTCGCCGCCGCCGCCGGCGGTCACGGCGACGCGGGCGGTCCGGGCGGCACTAGCGGAGGCGGTTCGACCGCCGTCGCGCCCCCGACACCGACCGAACAGCACGCCCTGGAACGCATCTCCCACACCGGCGCCGCGCCGGTCAAGGTCGGCGGGGAAGTGATCCATCCGGGGGTCGTCCACGTCGACATCGCCTCTGCCCTTAGCTCGCTGCCGACACCGCTGCTCGCGCTGCTCGCCTTCCTGCTCGCCTGCGCCCTGCTGATCCTGGGTCGAGCCATCCGCACCCGCACCCGCACCCCCGGTCACCGCGACGACGCCTGAGATGTCCACCCTGCTCGCTGCGCCCGCAAAGTCCGCCGGATCCCCCGATCCGGCGCCCGCGGGCGCGCAGGCGCCGCGCCCGGGGCCTGCGATCGCTCGATCGAGCGATCGCCTGCCGCTCGCCGCGCTCGCCTGGCCGACGCTGCTGGTCGCGAGCGTCCTGGGCGTCGTGACATTCATCGCCAGCGGCGGCCTGAACCTGGGCACGATGACCTCCGTCGAGATCGGCTTGACGGTCGGCTGCGGTCTCGCCATCGGCGCAGCTGTCCTACTCACACCGGCCGGCCGGCCAACCTACGGCCTATGGCCGGCGGGCCTGCTGCTTGCCTTCGCCGCGCTCTCCGCGCTCTCGGTCCTGTGGTCGGTGCAGCCCGACGCGAGCTGGCAGGCCGCCTCGCGCCTGTTTGCCTACAGCAGCGTGTTCGGTCTGACCGTGCTGCTCGTACGGGCCGCGCCGCAACGTTGGCCGGCCGTGCTCGGCGGGGTGCTGCTCGCAAGCGCAGTGGTATGCGGCTACGCGCTGCTTACCAAGGTCTTCCCCAACCGACTCGGCAGCGAACAGGTCGTCTACTACGCACGCCTACGCGAACCCTACGGCTACTGGAACGCGATCGGCCTGGCCGCCGCGCTGGGCGCGATCGGCTGCATGTGGCTGGGCGCGCGCCGCGCCGGGCATGCGCTGCTGAGCGCCCTGGCCTACCCGGCGATGGGGATCATGCTGGTCACCCTGATGCTGGCCTACTCGCGCGGGGCACTGGCCGCGCTGGTCCTCGGGGTCGCGCTCTGGCTAGGTCTCATCCCGCTGCGCCTGCGCGGCGCCGCGGTGCTGGTCGTCGGGGGGCTGGGAGCCGGCGTGGTCGTCGCCTGGGACTTCTCCCGGGGAACCCTCACCACTGACAGCGCCACGCTTGCGGCGCGCATCGACGCCGGTCATCAGCTCGGCGTGCTGCTCGCCGCGATGGTGCTCGCGTTGACGCTCGCCGGTCTCGCCATCGGCTTCCTCAACGGGCGCCACGCGCCCACGCGCACGGCGCGTCGGCGCGCCGGCGCGCTGCTGCTGAGCCTGCCCGTGATCGCCGTGATCGCGCTTGCCGGCGCGCTCGCCACAAGTCACCGCGGGCTGTTTGGCAGCGTCTCGCACGGGCTCAGCTCACTGACCAACCCAAACGCCGCGGTTCCCGCCAATGGCCCCGGACGCCTGACCGCGATCGGCAGCGCGCGGGCGCGCTACTGGAACGAGGCGCTCGAGGTGTTCAAAGCCCACCCGGCGCTTGGCGCGGGCGCCGAAGGCTACGCGACGGCCCGCCTGCGCTATCGCACGGCGCCACTCAAAGTCCAGCAGGCTCACGGCTTTGCCGTGCAGACACTCGCCGATCTCGGCCTCGTCGGTCTCCTGCTCGTGCTCGCGCTGCTCGTCAGCTGGCTGCTCGCGGCCGGGCGGGCGACCCACCCGTTTAACCGGCGCTGGAGCGCGTGGCGCTGGCGCAGGCAGACCGGCCCGCCCGCCCTCTACACCCCGGAGCGCATCGGGCTGCTCACGATGGTGTGCCTGGTCGCGACCTTCGGCATCCACTCATTCGTGGACTGGACTTGGTACGTGCCGGGTCTGGCATGCATAGCCCTGCTGTGCGCCGGCTGGGTCGCCGGCCGCGGACCGCTCCCGGACAGCCTGGCGGCGGCCGGAGCCCCCGCCGGCAGCCACGCGGTCGAGACTCCAGAGCCGAGCACCGAGAAGCAGCCGGGAGACTCAGATCGAGCCCGTACGCCCACCGCCCGTTTGGGGGGTGTGTTGCCGCTCGATCCCAAATCGGTGGGGATCGCTGTCGCGGTCGTGATCGCGGCGCTGCTGGCCGCCTGGGCGGAGTGGCAGCCACAGCGCTCGACGGACGCCTCCAACCAGGCCTTCGCGCTCATCAAAAGCGATCCCGCGGGAGCGCTGGCAGCGGCGCACGCAGCGGTCAGCCGCGACCCACTCTCCGCCGAAGCGCTGATCACGCTCGCCGCGGTCCAGCAGGGCGCCGGCCAGAGCGCCGCCGCGAGCGTCACCTACGAGCAGGCCGTGCATCTGCAGCCTTCCAATTGGCAGACCTGGGAGGCGTTGGGCGAATACGAGCTGCGCGCCGGCGACCCGCGGAGCGCGCTGAACGCGTTGCGGGCCGCCGTCTACCTCAACCCCGAGGCGATCGCCCCCCGCGCGACCATCAACGAGGAACTGCTCACCCTCCAAAACGACTACTTGCAGGCGTTACGCGAGACCGCTGCAAACGGGGGCACGGCGCCCTCCGGCGGGAAGGCTTCGCGGTCCACCGCGGCGGCGCTGGGAGCGCGCGCCGCGGCCCGCCTCAGAAGCGAGCGCGCCGTGCGCTCGCCAGCAGCACGCGCCGCGCGCCGCGCGCGCCACCGATCCCTCGCGTCGCGATCGCCTCGAAACCGAAGTCCTCGAGCAGCGTGACGAGCGCGCGGCGAGTGTAGAAGCGCAGGTGATCGCCGCGCGGGTCGAAGTGCGCCTCGAACGCCCGCCTGCGAAAACCGAGCGCAAGCCGCGCGAGACGCTCGTGGGCGGGAGTGCTCAGCACGAGGACGCCCCCCGAGCGCAGCACGCGGCGCACTTCCGAGAGCCAACCCGCGGTGTCCGCCACGTGCTCGATCACCTCGCCGGCCCACAGCGCGTCAAAGCTCACGTCCTCCAGCGGCCAGGGCCCGTGTGCCGGGACGAGCTGCACGTCGATGCCCGGGGCGCGGAGGCGGGCGCGCCGCAACGGCTCCTCGGCCACGTCGATCCCCACCGCCCTCCGCCCCGCCCGCGTTAGCTCGGTCGTGAAGCGCCCCTCGCCGCAGCCCACGTCCAGCACCCGCGCACCGGCAGGCACGTGCGCAAGCAGGTAGGCCAGACGCGGCGTCATATACGGCGGCTCCAGGCCCGCAGGCACGCCCTCCCAGAGGGCCTCGTGGTAATCGCGCGCAGACATCCTCCGGAAACTACGCTGTCATCTCTACCGCCACCACCCCAAACCCACTAACGTGGCGCCCGTGCACGTCTCGGGGAGTGACGTGAAGGGCCGATACCGCCTGTGAGGGTCGCCTTCGACAGCCGTCCCGGCGCGGACATGCGCGGCATCGGGCACTACTCGCGCTGTCTGTTACGGGCACTGCGCGATACCGCCGGAGAGCGCGACGAGATTCTCGAGACCCACCGGCCGCGGAGCGCAGAGGTCTTCCACGCCCCCTGGATGGAGGGCGCGATGTTGCACAGTCCCTGCCCGATGGTGGTCACCCTCCACGACCTCGCCGCGCTCACCCGCCGCAGCGAGCGGCTGCGCGGCGGCGGCGTACACGCGCGCCTGCGCCACCTCGCACTCCAGCGCGCGACGCACGTGATCGTCCCGTCTGAGGCCACGGCCAGCGAAGCCGTCGCGGAGCTCGCACTCGAGCGGGAGCGTGTGATCGTGATCCCACAGGCACCCGACCCGGCGATCGCTGCGCCGGCGACGACGGGGTGGACCTGGCATGACGTCGGCCGCGCGACCTGGCGCGTCTACGCCGAGGCCCTCGCGCGACCGGAACGCCCGTGCGTGAGTGGCTTCAGTATGCGCCTCGGCGCGAGAGCACCGCGGGCACAGTCTTCAGGAGAATCGTGAGGTCCAGCGCTAGCGACCAGTGCTCGAGGTAGATGAAGTCGAGGTGCACCAGGTCGTCGAAGTCGAGCTCCGAGCGACCCGAGACCTGCCATAGGCCGGTGATCCCCGGCAGCACCAGATAGCGCTTGCGGTGCCACTCGTCCAGTTGCTCGAAGTCCCGTTCGGGTAGGGGACGCGGCCCTACTAGCGACATCTCGCCCCGCAGCACGTTGACGAGCTGCGGCAGCTCATCCAGCGAGAAGCGCCGCAGCAGCCTACCCACCGGGGTGGTGCGCGGGTCGTCGCGAATCTTGAAGAGCGCGCCCGATGCCTCGTTGAGTCCTTCCAGGTCGGCTTGGTGATGCTCCGCGTCGACGTACATGGTGCGGAACTTCAGGCACGCGAACGGCCGCTCCCCGATTCCTTGGCGGATCGAGTGGAATAGGGCCGGCCCGCGCGAGGAGGCACGCACCGCCACCCAGATCGCCAGCAGTAGCGGGCTCATCGCGGCCAGCAGCAGTGTCGCCCCCACGACGTCGAAGGTGCGCTTGAGCGCGAAGTCGATCCCTTCGAAGACGGGTGGCTTGAGCTCGAACAGCGGCACCGACTCGCCCGGCACGAACTCCGCGCGGTGGATCAGGATCTCCATGGTCGAAGGCGCGATCCGCACCCGCACCCCGCGCCGGTGGCAGCGGTCGACCAACCCCACCGCCTCGCCCTGCGGGAAGTCCGGGTCGGCGATGATGACCTCGTCGACTCGCTCGGTCTCGAGGACGCTCTCCAGGTCCGCGAGCGAGCCGAGCGCGCGCAGGCCGTTGGCGGGCAGGGCACGCAGGGAGATAAAGCCGACGACCTCGATGCGCGAGTGGGGCGCGTCCCCGAGCGCATGTGCGACCTCGCGAATGTGGCGACCGGTGCCCACCAGCACCGCCCGGCGCTGGTGTCCTGCGGCCCGTGTGATCGCCCCCGTCGCGCGCTCGTAGAGGTAGCGCAGCGAGGGCACGTACAGCAGCGCGAAGCCCAGCGAGCCCCAGAAGATGTAGAAGCTCGAGAAGCGCTGCCCGCTGACCACCGCGAATAGCAGCGCCACGAAGGTCACCTGGAACAGTGAGGCGAGGATGCGCGTCAGACCCGGTCGCTGGCCGCGTCTGGAGTAGAGGCCCGAGCGCGCGAACAGCAGCGCGGTCACCAGGTAGGCGAACGCGAGGATCTGCTTGGTCTCTTCGTAGGACTGGGTCGTGTCGAGGTGACCCAGCACCACCGCCTTCAGCGCCAGCGCCGTGAAGATCGCCAGCGCGACGCCCGCGAAGTCGAGCGCCAGCAGCGACAGGACCCGTGCCACCCGCCTGGCCGTCTCGATTTGCAGCAGGAAGGAGAGCGCCGGTGGCCGCTTGCGGCGCATGTCGCGCTCGCTGGGCGCCAGCCGCACGGTCGCCTCCGAGAGCACCGACGGGCCTTGCGCCGCTTGCCTGGTGAGCATCCTCGCGGTCGGGCGCGCCGGCAGGGTGCCGGCCCTGATAGACCCGGTGCTCTCCGCGTGCTCAGCGTTGGACGTTCGCGACGAACGTGATCCCATCTCGCCGTTCACAACGCCTCAGGGTTGCAGATGTAGCGGTCGCGACACCCGCTGGGCAGACTCAGCCGACGAGAACTTCGACGCCGGACTCCCTGATCGTGCGCTCCAAACCCTCGCGCAAAGGGATCTCCGGGGTCCAGTCGAGCAGCTCGCGCGCCAGCGCGATGTCCGGCCGGCGCTGCTTGGGATCGTCCACCGGGAGCGCCTCGAAGACGATCTCCGAGCTCGAGGACGTGACCTCCTTGACCGTCTCCGCCAGCTCCAGCAGCGTGAACTCGTCGGGGTTGCCGATGTTGACCGGTTCGTGGTGACCGGACTCGGCGAGCGCGATGATGCCGCGGATCAGGTCGCTTACGAAGCAGAACGAGCGCGTCTGCCCGCCGTCCCCGAAGACCGTGATCGGCCGATTGGCCAGCGCCTGGCGCAGGAAAGTCGGGATCGCGCGGCCGTCGTGGGGGCGCATGCGGCTGCCGTAGGTGTTGAAGATCCTGACGATCGCCGTGTCGACGCCCTGCTGGCGGTGATAGGCCATCGTCAGCGCCTCCGCATAGCGCTTGGCCTCGTCGTACACGCCACGCGGGCCGATCGGGTTGACGTGCCCCCAGTAGGACTCGGGCTGGGGGTGAACGAGCGGGTCCCCGTAGACCTCGCTCGTCGAGGCGATCAGAAAACGTGCGCGCTTGGCCTTCGCCAGGCCCAGCGTGTGGTGGGTGCCGTAGGAGCCGACCTTCAACGTGTGCAGCGGCAGGCGCAGGTAGTCGATCGGGGAGGCCGGGGAGGCGAGGTGGTAGATGAAGTCGACCGGCTCCTCAACGTAGTAGGGCTCGATGATGTCGATGCCGAGGTGCACGAAGCGCTCGCGGTCGCGAATGTGCTCGATGTTCGCCAGCGAGCCCGTCTCGAGGTTGTCCGCGCAGATCACCCGGTGTCCGCGCGCGAGCAGCTCGTCGCAGAGGTGCGAGCCGAGGAAGCCGGCGCCGCCGGTGACAAGGCAGGTTGCCATCGCGGGAGAGGATACCCGGCCCTTCGGAGCCGCTCGGCGGGACGACTCTTATCATCCAAGCATGGCCACCACCGAGCAGCACCTAAGCGGGGACTCCGCAGAGGAGGATCCCGAGCGCCTCACCGTCGCCCCAATCGTCGGGCCTGAGGACCCGCGCCGCTTCACCGATTCCGGGATCGAGGTCCAACCGCTCTATACCGAGGCGGACCTGCCCGCGGAGCTCGACCTGAGCGAGCCGGGTGAGTTTCCCTACGCGCGCGGAGTGCATCGCGAGATGTACCGCAAGCAGACCTGGACGATGCGCCAGTACGCCGGTTACGCATCCGCCAGGGAGTCCAACGAGCGCTACCGCTATCTGCTCTCCAAGGGCTCCACCGGGCTGTCGATGGCCTTTGACTTGCCCACCCAACTCGGGCTGGACTCCGACAACCCGCGCTGCCTGGGCGAGGTCGGCCGCACGGGCGTGGCGATCGACACGATCGACGACATGCGCACGGCCTTCGCGGGCATCCCCCTCGATCAGGTGTCAACGTCGATGACGATCAACGCCCCCGCCGCCTGCCTGCTGCTGCTCTACGAGCTGGTCGGTGAGGAGCAGGGGGTGCCCTCCGAGCAGCTGCGCGGCACCACCCAGAACGACGTGCTCAAGGAGTACATCGCGCGCGGTAACTACATCTACCCGCCGGAGCCCACGATGCGGCTCACCACCGACCTGTTCCAGTACTGCCACGAGCGCGTGCCCAAGTGGAACACGATCTCGATCTCCGGCTATCACTTCCGCGAGAAGGGCTGCTCAGCCGTGCAGGAGGTCGCCTTCACGCTCTCCTCCGGGATCGCCTACGTGCAGGCCGCGATCGACAAGGGCCTGTCCGTCGATGACTTCGCACCGCGCCTGGCGTTCTTCTTCAATGGCCACAACAACGTCTTCCAGGAGGTCGCCAAGTTCCGCGCCGCGCGGCGGATGTGGGCACACATCATGCGCGAGCGCTTCGGCGCCACCAACCCGAAGGCCACGATGCTGCGCTTCCACACCCAGACTGGCGGCGTGACGCTGACGGCGCAGCAGCCCGAGAACAACATCGTGCGTGTCGCGCTGCAGGGCTTCGCGGCGGTCTGCGGGGGCACGCAGTCGCTGCACACCAACGGCTTCGACGAGGCCCTCGCGCTGCCGACCGAGCACGCCGCCAAGGTTGCGTTGCGCACCCAGCAGATCCTCGCGCACGAGTCCGGCGCCGCCGACACGGTCGACCCGTTCGCCGGCTCCTACTTCGTGGAGGCCCTGACCGACGAGATCGAAGCGCGCTCCCTGGAGCTGATCGGCAAGGTCGACGCGCTCGGCGGCTCGGTCAACGCGATCCAGTTCATCACCGGCGAGATCGACGAGTCCGCCTGGGGCTACCAGGAGCGCTACCGCATCGGTCAGGACATCGTGGTGGGTGTCAACAAGTACGAGGAAGAGGGCATCGAGGTCCCTGACCTGCTGCGCGTCGACCCCGAGTCCGAGCGCGAACAGCTCCAACGCCTCACCGAGTTCAAGGCCAACCGCGAGCAGGCGCTCGTCGAGCAGCGCCTGGAGGAGCTGCGCGCGGTCGCCCGCGGCAGCGAGAACCTGCTCCCCGCGATCCGCCAGGCCCTGAAGGACCGCTGTTCGCTCGGCGAGGTCTGCGGGGCGATGCAGGACGTGTTCGGCAAGTACGCGCCGACGTTCTGAGCGCCGGCCCGACCTTCGAGGTCCTCGCGGTAGCCGCCGGCGAGCCGCGCGCCGGTCGGCGGCCCGTGGCAGGGCTTCCACCCGCGGCAGCCAATAGGGTCTGTACATGCTCGCCATCCCCGCCATCACGTTCTACATCGTCGTACTAGCCGTGCACATCGCCGCGGTTGTGATCACCTTCGGCGTCACCTTCGCCTATCCGGTCATGGCCGTCTACATCCGGCGGGCCGAGCCACGCTCGGTACCCGTCCTGCATCGGCTGCAGGCGCACCTCGACAGGCGGTTCGTCTCTCCGGGCATGGTCGTCGTGCTGGCCGCCGGGATCTACCTGGCGAGCAAACTGCACTCCTTCAGCGACTTCTACGTGCAGTGGGGCTTCGGCGCGATCATCGTGCTCGGCGGCCTCGCGGGCGCCTACTTCGCGCCGCGTGACACCCGTCTGGCGGAGCTCTCCCAGCGCGACCTCGACGCCTCCGCGGACGGCGAGCCCAGGTTCAGCCCCGAGTACGAGGCGCTCAATCGCCAGGTAGCCATCGTCGGCACGGCGACCGGCCTGCTGATCATCCTCACGATCTACTTCATGGCAGCCCAGACGGGCGCTTAGCCCCGACTTCGGCAGCGCCCGCCGCGATACCCTGAGAGCTCATGAGCACGGGGTATCGAGTAGCCGTCGTCGGCGCCACCGGCCAGGTGGGCACGCTGATGCTGCGGCTCCTGCGCGAGCGTGAATTCCCGGCGCGCGAGATCGTGCCGTTCGCCTCCGCGCGCTCGGTCGGACGGACCCTGGAGGGCGCCTTCCAGAGTGGGGGGCAGGCAGGCGATCCGGGCGGCGGCCTGGTCGTGCGCGGTCTGGACGAGGAGTCCATCCAAGGCTTCGACCTAGCGCTCTTCTCCGCAGGCGCTGGCACCTCGAGCGCGTGGGCGCCACGCTTCGCCGAGGCCGGCGCCGTGGTCGTCGACAACTCCTCGCGCTGGCGTATGCAGGACGACGTGCCGCTCGTCGTCGCCGAGGTCAATCCCGAAGCCCTCGCTGACCACCGCGGGATCGTCGCGAACCCGAACTGCTCGACGATGCAGATGGTCGTGGCGCTCAAGCCGCTGTACGACGCGGCCGGGATCGAGCGGCTGGTGATCTCCACCTACCAGGCGGTCTCGGGTACCGGCAAGCAGGCGGTGGACGAGCTGCTGGAGCAGTCCCATGCGCTGCTGCACGAGCGGGAGATCGCCCCGCCGCGGGCCTACGCGCACCAGATCGCGTTCAACGCCCTGCCCCACGCCGGGTCCTTCGCCGCGGGCGAGGACCACACAGACGAGGAGCGCAAGCTGATCAACGAGACGCGCAAGATCCTTGGCGACCAGTCGATCCGCGTGAGCGCCACGTGCGTGCGAGTGCCGGTCGTGACTGGGCACTCCGAGGCCGTCAACGTCCAGACCCGCGCGGAGCTCTCGCCCGAGCGCGCGCGCGAGCTGCTAGCGGCGGCGCCCGGCGTGACCGTGCTCGACGACCCCGCCTCCGCGCTGTACCCACTGGCGATCGACGCCACCGAACGGGACGACGTGCTCGTCGGGCGTATCCGCCGTGACGCGGGGCACGAGCGTGCGCTGGACCTCTGGATCGTGGCCGACAACCTGCGCAAGGGCGCCGCCACCAACGCGGTGCAGCTCGCCGAGATCCTCCACGAGCGCGACTTGATCGCGCCGGCGCGGGACCGCACGGCCGCATAGCCCCGTCGCGCTTGTGCGTATCGCCACGCTGAAGGAGTCGTGCGAGCGCGCGCGAACAATGGGGGCGATGCCATCCTCCGAAGTGCAGCGCACCCTCGTCAAGTCCCCACCCGAGCTGTGGGCCGAGCTGAGCGACCCCGTCTCGCTCGCCAAGCATCTCGGTGAGTTCGGCGAGATCCGCACGATCCGCGTCGAGCCCGAGACGGCCGTCGAGTGGGAGGCCGAGGACGTCAGGGGCGCGGTCCAGTTGAAGCCCTCCGGCTGGGGCACCAAGGTCACGCTCACCGCGGTGCGCGCGAACCCCGAGGCGCAGGCGCCGTCCGAGACTGAGGCGCCGCCGGCCGCTGACGGTCCGCCGGAGCCCGTAGCGCCACCGGAGCTCGAGGCATCCTCTGGGCCCGTCGCGCCACCGGAGCTCAAGGCAGCCCCTGGGCCCGTAGCGCCACCGGAGCTCGAGGCGTCTCCTGGGCCCGTGGCGCCGCAAGACCTCGAGGCAGTCCCCAAGCCCGAGGCAGACCCCGAGCCAGAGCCCGCACCGGAGCCGGACCTCCAACCAGCCGCAACCGAGGAGGCCCTCGCACCGGGGCAAACCAAACGCCGCCGTCCGAGGTTCCTCGCCCGGCTCTTCCGCCGTCGCCGTGCCGCGCCGAGCGCTGCGCCCGAACCGGAGCAGACGCTCGCGACGGGTGGGCAAGGCGAGCCCGAGCTTGGAGGACCCACAGTGGACACGCTGGACGGGCCCGAGCTTGGAGGACCCACAGTGGACACGCTGGACGGGCTCGAGCTTGGAGGACCCACAGCGGACGCGCCGGGCGAGCCCGAGCTGCCACGACCCGCGGCCGTCGCGATTGACGAGCCGGCACCCATCGAGGCACCCCCGGCACCTCAGTCGGAGCCTGCGATCGAGGCACGCCCGGACCTGGCGGCCGAGCTCGCGCAGGTCGAGCAGGCGATGCTCGACCAGGACACGGCGCTGCTCACCGCCGTGCTGGATCGCCTGGGCGCGGCCCATCACCGGCCGTTCTCACGCGGCTGAGCACCTCCTGGGCACGCGGCGCGACTTGCGACAGGTGAAGGTTTCTTGCGCACAATTCGCCGCGAAGCGGCCTGAAAACACGCGCCGCGGATAAGATCACGCGCCCAATGATGCGCGCAAAGGCACCCGAGACCTACGAGGAAAAGCTCGCCCGGCTACAGGAGCTGCGCACCGCGGCGCTGCACTCGGCCCCGGCGGCGGAGGAGAAGCAGCACGCCCGCGGCAAGTACACCGCGCGGGAGCGCGTGGAGAAGCTGCTCGATCCGGGCTCCTTCCAGGAGCTCGACACGTTCGTGCGCCACCGCACCTACGAGTTCGACATGCAGAAGAACCGGCCCTGGGGCGATGCGGTGGTCACCGGCCACGGCACGATCGACGGGCGACGGGTGTGCGTGTTCAGCCAGGACTTCACCGTGTTCGGGGGCTCGCTGGGCGAGGTGATGGGCGAGAAGATGTGCAAGATCATGGACCTGGCCGCCAAGATCGGCTGCCCGATGATCGGCATCAACGACTCTGGCGGCGCCCGCATCCAGGAGGGCGTGGTCTCGCTGGGGTCCTACGGGGATGTGTTCCTGCGCAACGTGCGCTGCTCGGGCGTGATCCCGCAGATCAGCCTGGTCATGGGCCCGTGCGCCGGCGGCGCGGTGTACTCGCCGGCGATCACTGACTTCGTCTTCATGGTCAACGAGACCTCGCACATGTTCATCACCGGCCCCGACGTGATCAAGACGGTGACCGGCGAGGAAGTCGGCTTCGAGGAGCTGGGCGGCGCGATGTCGCACAACACCAAGTCCGGTGTCGCGCACTTTGCGGCCGTCGACGAGGATGCGTGCCTGGAGGACTGCCGCTACCTGTTGAGCTTCCTGCCCTCCAACAACCTGCAGACGGCGCCGCGGGTGCAACCGACCGACGATCCGATGCGGATGGACGCCGAGCTCGACCACGTGGTCCCGGACAACCCCAACAAGCCTTATGACATGCGCGAGGTGGTGCGCCTGATCGTGGACGACGGAGAGTTCCTGGAGGTCCACGAGCACCACGCCAAGAACATCATCTGCGGCTACGTGCGCATGGACGGCTACACGGTCGGCGTGGTCGGCAACCAGCCGAGCCAGCTCGCGGGAGTGCTGGACATCGATGCCTCCGCCAAGGCCGCGCGCTTCGTGCGGACCTGCGACGCCTTCAACATCCCCCTGCTGACGCTCTGCGACGTGCCCGGCTTCCTGCCCGGCACCGCGCAGGAGTGGGGCGGGATCATCCGCCACGGGGCCAAGCTGCTGTACGCGTTCGCGGAGGCCACGGTGCCGAAGGTGACGATCATCACCCGCAAGGCCTACGGGGGCGCTTACGACGTGATGTCATCCAAGCACCTGGGGGCCGACTTCAACTTCGCGTGGCCCACCTCAGAGGTGGCGGTGATGGGCCCGGAGGGCGCGGTCAACATCATCTACCGCCGCGACATCGCGGGCAGCCCTACGCCGGAGGAGCGCCGCCAGAAGCTGATGGACGACTACAAGGCCCGCTTCGCCAACCCCTACACCGCCGCCGAGCGTGGGTACATCGACGACGTGATCGTCCCCCACGAGACGCGCCCGAAGCTGATCGCGGCGCTGAGCACCCTTCACACCAAGCGCGAACCGGGCCCCAAGCGCAAGCACGGGAACATCCCGCTTTAGGTCCGGCGGCAGCTGCGCTCATCGCCGATGAGCATCCACATGTTTCTATTCGGATGGGGCGCTGGAATAACCGCATAAGCAGGCAAGACGGGGCCGATCCGGCGACCGCGATGCTGCGTCTAGGCCAACGAATTGCCAGCCAAGCTGCCCGGCCCTAGACTGCGCGCATATGGATCTGGAGAGAGATCTGCCGGTCTGGCTGAAGCGCATCCTGATCCGTCTAGGCACACCAATCGGAGTGACGCGGAACAACTGGACGCTGCTCGAGATCATGAGCCGACCATGGTGGCTCTACCGTCCCAGAGGCAGGGTTCCCGCTGGCAAAATCGAGCGGCGATCACCGAATCCCGTCACTGCAGCGGACGTCGCGCTGTGCGAGCGGCTGCTAGCTGCATTCGCAGCGTCGACGAGCCGGGACGCTCCAGGAGGAGAGACTCACAGTGGAATCTGGGCGTGGATTCTGGAGACATACCAACGCCAGCTTGCCCAGGCGCTCACGCACGGTGATGCACACGATCTCGCCCAGCTGCTCGCATCTATGTTTCAGGAGGATTTTGTGTGGGGGACCGCACCCGGCGGGCACGTTCGCGAGAGCGACTCGCGGCTGGGAGCGCGCATCTTCGGTCTGAAGTCGCTCGACTCGCTCGTATCGCTGGCGGAGGCGCTTGGCGTGGTTCCGGTGGAGAATCCCGAACAGGGACGCGCCGGGATCGCATTTGACGCCGGGACGGCCGAGCTGGTCGCGCGCATAGATCGCGCGCTCGGCTTTCGAGTCGACGCACCTGACGTTGGCGCGCCCTTTGGCCTGGTCATCGATGAGCGTCTGATCACACTCGAGGCACCAGACCAGATATACGCGGCCTTGCGTCTCGATCAGGCGATCCGCGCACATCTGCATCGCCGTCTTGGCAGCGCCCCGACCGTCGTCGAGATTGGCGGCGGCTACGGGGGCATGTGCTATTGGTTCCTGCGCATTCACCCTGACACTGCGCGTTACACGATCGTCGACCTGCCGATCATGAATGTGCTCCAGGGCTATTTCCTAACCCAGGCGCTCGGGCCGACGGCGGTCTCTTTCTTCGGGGAGCCCTCCGCCCAGGTGGCGCTCGTGCCCAATACCGCACTCGCAGCGATCGAGACCCCCTTCGACGTGCTTGTCAACAAGGACAGCATGCCTGAGATGCCACAGGACACGATGGTGGACTATCTCGAGTGGGGTCGTTTGAGCTGCAGCGGCTTCTTTTACTCCTACAACCAGGAGGCCACTGCTGACTTCCTGGGGAAAACGCAGGGAGTCGTGCACGCGGCCGTAGGGCAGATTGGCGGCTTTAACCGCATCCGCCGAGACCAATCTTGGCTGCGACGCGGATATGCGGAGGAGATCTATCTTCCTAGCGGCGGCCCTGCCGTTCGCCAAGTCGAAGCCACAGCGGGTAGGTAGCGAACAGCAGAGCCGAGACGACGTGCGTTCGCCGTCCGGCGCGCCGGAAGTCTAGGCGCATGACACCTGAGTTGAGCATCCAGTCGCGCCCGCTCTGCGCGCGGCAGGCCTCCCAGATGCGCCGGGTCCAGGGTCGGTCCAGATAGAGCGAGATGCTGGTCGCGAGGAAGACGCCGGCGGTGACCCGCCCGACGGCGCGCGCGGTCGGAGTCGACTCGGGCATCAACCGACCGTAGGCACGACCGGTCGCATACAGCCAGGGGGGGTCGATCAGGAATGACATGGTGACTCTCCTTGTTGTTGGTCAGCCGGGGACGCTCGCCGCTGGCGAGCGGATGATGGAATCGGGCTCGGGGCCGCCGGGCCTCCCAGCCGGCACGGGATGGCCGAGCAGGTGAAAGGCCAGACGCGTGGCGAGCGCCATGATGGTCATCTGTGGATTGACGCCGAGCGAGCTCGGCATGACGCTGGCGTCGGCGACGTACAGGCCAGGGACCCCGTGCACGCACAGCTCGGGGTCGAGGACTCCGCGTGCGGGATCGGCAGCGGCGCGCGCGGTGCCGAGTGGATGGAAGGCCATCAGTTTCAAGTCGCGCGCGCGGGCTTGCGCAGGCGCCACCCCGGGCGTCAGCGGCAGGTACACCTCACGCGCCCCCGCGGCCTCGAACAGCTCCTGCAGACGGGCGAGGCCGGCCCGGAACTTGGCGATGTCCTCCTCGACGAGGTCGTAGTGGATCAGGGGCGCACCACCCAGCGAGCGTACGCGCCCACTCGAGCTGTCGCTGACCATCAGCCCGAACTGCGCGAGCTGCCTGTAGTGGGACATCGCGGCAGCGTGACGGGCGCCGGTCAGGGGCAGCGCGAGCGCGACGTAGGCGGGCGGCCCGGCGGCGCTCTCGAACATGATGCCCTGTGCGGCGAACTCGTCGACGTAGAAGCTCTGGGGCACACCGCGGGCCATGTCGACGGTCTCGTCCATCAGCGCGAAGGCGGTCGTGGCGGGGTGCAGCACGAGGTTGCGCCCGAGCTGTCCGGAATCCCGCCCCAGCCCGCTGCGACCGAGCAGCAGCGGGGTGTGGATCGTGCCGGCCGCGACGATTACGCGGGGCGCGTGAACCTCCAGGTCGCCGTCTGGGAGCCGCGCCTGCACCCCCCGCGCACGGCCGTTGCGCACCAGGATGCGCCGCACGTCGGCCCCGGTGAGGACCTGCGCGCCGGCGGCGCGGGCGCGGGGCAGGTAGGTGATGCCGGTGTGCTGCTTGGCGGAGGTCGGGCAGCCGAAGGCGCAGACCCCCGAGCCGACGCAGCCACGGGCGTTGCGGCGCAGGTAGCCGTGCGACCAGCCGAGCCGCTCCGCTCCGCGGCGGACGACGGCGGCGTTGGCGCCGGCCAGCTCGGGGGTGACCTCGGCGACCGACAAAGCGCGCTCCACCCGCTCGAAGCAGCGTTCGAGCTCGGGCCCGTCGAGCTGCAGTCCGTGCTCCCGGCGCCAGCGCTCGAGCACGGCCGCGGGGGTGCGGAAGCAGGTGCCGGAGTTAATGAGCGTGGTGCCCCCCAGGCCGCGACCGAGCGGCAGCAGGATCGGCGGGGCGCCGAGCGTCGTGGTCTGACCGCCGTCGCGGTAGAGGCGGGCCATCATCTCCAGGGGTCGCGCGGTGAAGCCGTCGGGGTCGTGATCGGGGCCCTGCTCGAGGAGCACCACGCGCGCCCCGCCCTCGGCGAGCTCGGCCGCCGCGACGGCGCCGCCGGCGCCGGCGCCGATCACGCAGACGTCGGCCTCGAGATGGCGCGGAGCGCTCACCGGGGATGCCCTCCCGGGCAGGCGCGAACGACTGCGCCAGAGGCGCAGGGGCGGTGACTCACGGGCGCCCCGCGGCTCACGGGCGCCCCTCGGCGCGGCGCAGTGCGCGGCCGCGAGCGACGACGGCGGCGGCATCCCAGCCGAGCGTGCGGGCGGCGGTGTCATCTTCGTAGTGCTCCATCGCCAGCATGCCCCCGACAAGCTGCTCGGCGGGACCGAGACGTCGCAGCAACCATGCTCCGCGGCGGCGCTGGGCAAGCGCGAGCAGCGCATACAACCCCACACGTTGGGGCCACGGGGCTGCGGCGAGAAAGCCGTCGAGCGGCCGGGACACAGGCGGAGCCTACCAGTGCTCTGGCTATCCAGCCAAAGTCAGCCGGCAAGCTCTGCGGCAAAGCGCATCGACCGGGCGCGCGCCGCACGACCCCAGCGACCAGGCGCGCGAGGCACCGCGAGGCACGACCCCAGATGCGCCGGCGCGCACGCGGGGGGCCGCTTCCGTCAGACTGTGGCGATGGTCAATCGTCGACCCGAGCTGCAGCTATCGATCGGCGATCAACGGGATCGTCGATCGGCCAGCACCGCCGCTTCGCCGGCGGAGGCGGCGGCGATCGTGGCTGCGCTGGAGCGGTTTATGCGTGAGACGGCGCCGGCATTGGCACCGCAGGCGCAGGCGCGTGACCCTTGGGCGCTGGCGGCTATGCTCGAAGGCGTCGGCCGCGAGGACGAGCTGCTGACGGTCTGGGGGGATCCCCACCCCTGGATGTGAGCGCCGGCCGCCGGCCTGGCTCGCGCTGGCGGCGGACTCCTCCCGAGAGCCCCTTCGGGCGGGCATACCGGAGCAGTTGTTTCCCAGTCCTGGATAAATACCCGAAAGCCGCTAGCCTTTAGGGCTAACTCTCTGCTTTCCCCTCTCCGCCGGCATTTGCAGGTGCATATCGAAAGAGCCGGGACACACCCGGATCAGGAGGTCTAGTCAACGATGGAGTCAGCTTCGCCACCCAAGGCCCCGCGCGGCACGCTGGAGGATCCGGAGATCCTGCAGAACGTGCCCGGACACCTGATCCCGATCCTGCAGCGGGAGTTCGACGACTTCAAGACCGAGTCCACCAAATTCCTGGCGGGCGAGACGCCGGAAGACGAATTCATCAAGTTCCGCCTCAAGCAGGGCGTCTACGGCCAGCGCCAGCCGGACGTGCAGATGATCCGCGTGAAGCTTCCCTTCGGCGGCGTCACGCCGGAGCAGATGGAGAAGTTCGCGGAGGTGATCGAGAAGTACGTGCCGCTGAACAAGGGCCACATCACGACGCGCCAGAACATCCAGATGCACCACATCCCGCTGCCGGAAGCGGAGAAGGCGATCCGCGAGCTGGGCGAGGCGGGGCTCTCCAGCCGCGAGGGCTGCGGCAACACGGTGCGCAACGTCACGGGCGACCCGTGGGCGGGCGTGGCGGCGGACGAGCTGTTCGACCTGACCCCCTACGCGGGGGCGTATGTGCGCTACTTCGTGCGCCACCCGACGACGCAGGCGATGCCGCGCAAGATCAAGACCTCTTTCGACGGCTCCCCGCGCGACCGCGCGATCAGCGGCATCCACGACATCGCCTTCCGGGCGCGCACCAGGGAGATCGAGGGCCGCGGCACGGTGCGCGGCGCGGAGATGCTCGTCGGCGGGGGCACGTCGATCATGCCGCGGGTGGCGCCGGCGCTGTACGAGTTCGTGGAGCTCGACAACGGCGACTATCTGAAGATCTCCGAGGCGGTGTTTCGCATCTTCGACCGCCAGGAGTGGCTGCGCGTCAACCGGGCGCGGGCGCGCATCAAGGTGTTCGTGGACAAGTTCGGCATCGACGAGCTGCGCCGGCAGGTCGAGGAGGAGCTCCGAGGCGAGTGGGTGGCCGAACGCGACTTCTCGATCGAGGGGCGCCTGTTCCTCGACGACGAGCGCGAGGGCGCTCCGGCGCCACCGTCCACCTATGGCAGCCCCAACGGCGACCTCTCGGAGTTCGAACGCTTCCGCACGGCCAACGTACGCCCGCAGAAGCAGGAGGGCTTCGTAACGGTCGAGACGAAGGTAATCCGCGGTGACCTCACGCCCGAGCAGTTCCGCGGCCTGGCGCAGGTCATGCGCTCCTACGCCGGCGGCTACGCGCGCACGACGGTGCAGCAGAACTTCGTGCTGCGCTGGGTGCGCGAGGAGAGCGTCTACGACGTCTGGCGCGCGCTCTCAGAGCTCGGCCTGGGCGACGCGGGTTCGCGCGAGATCAACGACGTCGTCTCGTGCCCGGGGACAGACTCGTGCAAGCTCGGGATCACGAGCTCGATGGGCCTCAACCAGGCGATCGAAGAGCGGATCGAAGCGATGCAGATCACCGACCCGCTGACGCGCTCGATCCACATCAAGATGAGCGGCTGCCCCAATGGCTGCGGCCAGCACCACCTCGGGGCGATCGGCTTCTACGGGGCGTCGATCAAAGTCGGTGAGCACACGATCCCGGCGTACATCCCCCATGTCGGCGGCGTCTTCGAAGGCGGAGACGTGGAGTTCGGCCAGCGCCTGAAGCTGCGCCTCCCGGCCAAGCGCATCCCGGATGCGATCGAGCGTTGGCTGCGCCACTACGAGTCCACGCGCGAGCAGGACGAGGCATGGAAGACGTTCGTGGAGCGCGTGGGCACGCCGGAGCTGGAAGGCCTCGTGAAGGACCTTTCGCTGCCGGTCGACTTCGGGCTTGAGACGATGGGCCAGTTCATCGACTGGAACCGCAACGTGCCCTTCCAGGTAATCCGTGGAGAGGGCGAGTGCGCGGTTTAGCCGACACGGCACATGGGGCACTCCCACTCCAGGCCGCCGGCGAGACTCGCTCGCAGGTCGGCCACGAGGCGGAGCTGACCGCAACCCTGCACGAGGCGGTCGAGCGCCACGGCAGCGGCGTGGTGCTGCTGTGCTCCTTCCAGAAGGAGGAGTCGGTGCTGATCGATGAGCTACTGCGCATCGGGACCCCCATCCGGGCGCGGATCGTGACGATCGACACCGGCGTGCTGTTCGAGGAGACGCTGCAGACGTGGAGGTCCTTCGAGGAGCGCTTCGGGATCACGGTGGAGGTGCAGGATGCAAGCGACTCCGAGGGCGACGGCTGGAGCGGTCCGGAGCACTGCTGCTCGCACGCCAAGGTGGCCGCCCTGGAGCGCGCTTTGGAGGGCGCTGCCGGTTGGATCACTGGCATCCGTCGCGAGCAGGGCCCTACCCGGGCGGATGCGCAGCCGATCGAGCACGACGAGGGACGGGACATCTGGAAGTACAACCCGCTGGTGTCCTGGACCGAGAAGGATCTGTGGCGGCGGATCCACGAGCGCGAGCTGCCCTACCACCCCCTGCACGACCGCGGCTACGCGTCGATCGGGTGCGCGCCGTGCACCCAGCCGGGCAGTGGCCGCGAGGGCCGCTGGGCGGGCACGGAGAAGACGGAGTGCGGTTTGCACGTGGAGACGGTCGGTTGAGCGTGGCGGCGCGCCCGCAGCTGAGCCATCTGCGGGCGTTGGAGAGCGAGGCGATCCACGTGATGCGGGAGGTCGCGGCCGAACTGGAGCGCCCGGTGCTGCTGTTTAGCGGGGGCAAGGACTCGATCGTGCTGCTACGTCTCGCGGAGAAGGCGTTTCGCCCGGCGCCGTTCCCGTTCCCCCTGATGCACGTCGACACCGGCCACAACTTTGAGGAGGTGATCGAGTTCCGCGACCGGCGCGTGGCGGAGCTCGGGGAGCGACTGATCGTGGCGAGCGTGCAGGAATCGATCGACAGCGGGCGCGCCGTCGAGGAGACGGGACCGCGCGCGTCGCGCAACCGGCTGCAGACGGTGACGCTGCTGGATGCGATCGCCGCACACGACTTCGACGCGGCGTTCGGGGGAGCGCGCCGCGACGAGGAGCGGGCACGGGCGAAGGAGCGCGTCTTCTCCTTCCGCGACGACTTCGGCCAGTGGGACCCTAAGAACCAGCGGCCGGAGCTGTGGAATCTCTACAACGGCCGGATCCGCAAGGGCGAGCACGTGCGGGTGTTCCCGCTCTCGAACTGGACGGAGCTCGACGTATGGGAGTACATCGCGCAAGAGCAGCTGGAGGTGCCGTCGATCTACTTCGCGCACGAGCGCGAGGTGTTCAGCCGCGACGGGATGCTGTACGCGTGGCGGGACGGAGTGGAGTTGATCGACGGGGAGCAGGTCTTCTCGGAGATGGTGCGCTATCGCACCGTCGGAGACATGAGCTGCACGGGCGGCGTGCGCTCGCGGGCACTGACACTCGAGGAGGTCGTCAGCGAGATCGCGGCGACGCGCATCACCGAGCGCGGAGAGACGCGCGCGGATGACCGGGTGTCGGAGGCGGCGATGGAGGATCGCAAGAAGGCGGGTTACTTCTAGTGGCCCTTAGCGCTCGGATGAGGCCCCCCGCAGGGGGGCCGGATGGGTCGCGTTGTGAGCTGACCGGAGTGCCGCTATGACCCTCGACCTCCTGCGCTTTACGACGGCGGGCTCGGTCGACGACGGCAAGAGCACGCTGATCGGGCGGCTGCTGTATGACTCCAAGCAGGTCTTCGAGGACCAGCTCGAGCACGTCGCGGAGGCGAGTCTTCGTCGCGGCGGGGAAGGGGTCCTGGACCTGGCCCTGCTGACCGACGGGCTGCGGGCCGAGCGCGAGCAGGGGATCACGATCGACGTCGCCTACCGCTACTTCGCGACGGCGCGCAGACGCTTCATCATCGCCGACTGCCCAGGGCACCAGCAGTACACGCGCAACATGGTGACGGGCGCCTCGACGGCGGACCTGGCCGTGATCCTGCTGGACGCGCGCAAGGGAGTCTTGGAGCAATCAAAGCGCCATGCGTTTATCAGTGTGCTGCTGGGCATTCCACAGTTGGTGGTGGCGGTCAACAAGATGGATCTGGTGGAGCACTCGCGCGCGCGCTTTGAAGAACTGGTGCGGGACTTCAGCGGCTTTGCGGAGAAGCTGAGCGCGATGGCGGGCGTCGATCGAGCCGTCGAGGCAGGCTCGGCCCTGGACGTGGATGGCGGGCGACGGGCGGGTCCTGACGTGACCTACATCCCGATCTCGGCGCTGGACGGGGACAACGTGGTGGCGCGTTCGGAGCAGATGGACTGGTACGAGGGCCCGGTCATGCTGGATCTACTGGAGGAGGTGGAGGTGGCCTACGACCACCCCTATGACACGCCGGCCCGGTTCCCGGTGCAGTGGGTCATCCGTCCAGCCAAAGGTGGGACGGACAGCGGGGACTACCGCGGCTACGCTGGCCAGCTTGCCAGCGGGTCGTTGCGGGTCGGCGAGGAGGTGGTGGCGCTACCGAGTGGCCAGCGGACGCGGATCGCGGCGATCGACACCTACGAGGGGCAGCTCGAGGAGGCGCTGGCGCCGATGTCGGTGACGTTGCGCCTGGAGGACGAGTTGGACGTCTCGCGCGGAGAGCTGATCTGCCGCCCCGAGCAGTCCCCGACGGTGGCGCGGGAGCTGCAGGCAGATGTGTGCTGGCTGAATGAACGCCCGCTGCGAGCGGGCGGCAGATACGTGATCAAGCACACGACGCGCAGCGCGACGGCGATTGTCGAGGAGTTGGGGGATCGTGTCGACGTGCACACGCTCGAACGTGCGCCGGCTCCGGGAGAGCTCGAGCTCAACGACATCGGCAGCGTACGGCTGCGCATCAGCGCGCCGCTCGCGTTCGACCCGTATCTCGGCAATCGCCGCACGGGGAGCTTCATCCTGATCGACGAGGCCACCAATGAGACCGTTGGCGCTGGAATGGTTGGCTCCGCCGGCGCCTAAAGCTCGGCGCGTCTCCAACTTTTCGATCTTTTCACACTGATTTTCCGCGCGCGGATTTCTGGCGGTTAAGCGGCAAACGCGCCCAATTTGTGCGATCGCACACTGTCGGGAGCGAAAAACAGACCTCCCGCACATTGACGCAACCACCACCGCGTGCGATAGTCCTCGATGTTCCAACTGCCGAACCCGCTCCACTCCTGGGACGGCATCGCAGGGTAGATATGCCGAAGCGCCCGCTCCACGCTACAGAGGCAGGCGCTCCGGCACCAATCACACCCAGACGATGCCTGGGCACGAAAGGAGATCGGTATCCATTCTACAGATGTTTCGCAAAAATGTTTTTGAACTTCTACAGACGACAAACTGATCTGGTGTGGCAGCCCTCACGGGCCGTCCACCCGGGTAGGCCGGCATCGAGCGCGAAAGCGCGCCAGGGCGATGCCGCAATGCCCGCGCTCGGGGTTTGTGGAGCGCTTACCCCGAGCGCGGGCTGCCTGCCATAGCGATGGAGGCCGGAGCGGGCCGATCCGACCGCGATCTGCGGGGATCGGCCTTCTCCGGCCTTCGCCGCGCCGGCCGCGGAGCACGAGTGGGCGGGGACCACTAATCTGCGGCCCTCGATGTTTACGAAGGTGCTGGTGGCAAACCGCGGCGAGATCGCCGTCCGCATCGTGCGAGCCCTGGAGGAGCTGGGGATCGCGTCGGTGGCGGTGTACTCCGAGTACGATCGCGACGCGCTGCATGTAGCGCGGGCCGACGAGGCGTACAACCTCGGCGAGGGCCCGGCGGCGGAGAACTACCTGAGCATCGAGAAGATCCTCGCCGCGGCAGCCAGGGCGGGCGCGCAAGCGATCCACCCGGGATACGGGTTCCTGGCAGAGAACGCGCCGTTCGCGCAGGCGTGCGCCGATGCGGGTGTGGTCTTCATCGGGCCGCCCGCGAGCGCGATCGAGGCGATGGGCTCGAAGACGCGCGCGCGTGAGCTGATGCAGGCGGCAGGAGTCCCGATCGTGCCGGGCACGACCAAGCCGGTGGCGAGCGTCGCAGCGGCGTTGAAGATCGCCAAGGGCGAGATCGGCTTCCCGGTCGCGGTCAAGGCGGCGGGCGGTGGCGGCGGCAAGGGCTTTCGCGTGGCGCTCAGCGAGGACGAGCTGGAGGGCGCCTTCGAGGGCGCGAGCCGCGAGGGCGAGAAGTTCTTCTCCGACGCGACGGTGTACCTGGAGCGCTACCTGCCGGACCCACGTCACGTGGAGGTTCAGGTGCTGGCGGATACGCACGGCAACGTGATCCACCTCGGCGAGCGGGACTGCTCGATCCAGCGCCGCCACCAGAAGGTGATCGAGGAGTCCCCGGCGCCCGAGTGGGTCGTCACGCCGGAGCTGCGTGAGCGCATCGGGCAGATCGGCGTCGAGGCGGCGCGCGCCGTCGGCTACGTCGGCGCGGGCACGATCGAGGGCCTGCTGGCCTCCCCCCCGGCGGCAAAGGGCCGCAAGTCTGGTGGCGAGGCGGAGTACTTCTTCCTGGAGATGAACACCCGGGTGCAGGTGGAGCACTGCGTGACGGAGATGACGACGGGCATCGACATCGTCAAGGAGGGCATCCGTGCGGCGGCGGGCGAGGAGCTCTCCTACCGCCAGGAGGACATCGTCCTGCGCGGCCACGCGATCGAGTGCCGCATCAACGCGGAGGACGCCTCCAAGAACTTCGCCCCGGCTCCCGGCAAGATCGCGGGCTACAAAGAGCCGAGCGGACCGGGCGTGCGCGTGGACTCGGGCGTCGGCGCAGGCGGCGAGGTCTCGCCGATGTACGACCCGATGGTGGCGAAGCTGATCGTGTGGGATGCCGACCGCGAGCAGGCGACCAAACGCATGCTGCGGGCGCTCGCGGAATACGAGATCGAGGGCCTAAAGACCCTGATCCCGTTCCACCGGGCGCTGCTGGCGACCGAGCAGTGGGCGCACGGGGAGACCTGCAGGGACCTGCTCGAGGACCGCGAGTGGCTGAAGACACTCGCGTTTGCGCCCGTCGAGCAGGCGGCGGCCGACCCCGCGTCGGAGGGCGAGGACCGGGTCGAGCAGTCTTACACCGTGGAGGTCTCGGGCAGGCGCTTTGACGTGAAGGTCGCAGGTCCCCCGTTCGCGGGCGGCGCGGGAGTCAACGGCACCGCGCCGGCCGCCGCGAGCAGGCCGCGGCGCGCAGAGCGCAAGTCGACGGCCGTCGGGGGCCCGGATACGCTCCCCTCGCCGCTGCAGGGCAACATGTGGAAGGTGCTGGTCAAGCAGGGCGACACCGTGCAGGAGGGCCAGCTGCTGTGCATCATCGAGGCGATGAAGATGGAGAACGAGATCACCGCGCACAAGGCGGGCGTGATCGCGGAGCTGCCGATCACCGAGGGCGCCCCGATCGCCGCGGGCGCCCCGATCGCGACGATCAAGAGCGAGAGCGCCTAGCGTCGCGCTGAGCGAACGTCTGGTCGACAAACGTCTCTCACCTCGAATGTTTCTGAGGCGCAGATCGCCGTAGAGCAGGCTTTCTGGCTCACGAAATAGCAGGCTTTGCAGCGAGATAGGCCGCGCGACGGGGCCCCGGGCAAACTCTCGACGGGGGCTTGGCCAGGATGCGGTTTGACGATCCTCGCACCATCCACGAGAGTGTCGCTCGTTGCATCTTTGGGCGTTCCGCCACGCCTTGCGCGGGCGGACGCGGACTGCCGATGCCCGACGAGAAGGCGGAGATGGTGAGCATCAAGGTCGTGGTCGCAACCGGGCTGGCGCTCACCGCGATCGCCGTGTTCGTGGCGCTGCTGCATTCGCCCTCCACGGTCGCCGCCACCAACGGCATCCAGCCGAGCACCCCGCTTGTGCCTGTGACCAAGGACACGAGCGTATGCCAGGCGGGCGAAGCGCTGCCGGCAGGCACGTCCGCGATCCGTCTGCAGATCGAGGCGACGACCGGGCCGCGGGTGTCCGTCGAGGTGCTCGCAGGTCCTCGCGTCATCGCGCAGGGGACGCAGGGAACTGCTTGGTACGGATCGGTCGTGACGATTCCGGTGAGACCCCTGGGCCAAACGTTCCCGCGCACCAGGGTCTGCTTCCAGATCCGCTTCATCAATGGCTACGACACCGTGTTCGGGGGACCGACAAGGCCCGCGGTGGCAGCCACGTCCAACGGCAAGCCGCTGCCCGGAAGAGTGAGAATCGCCTATCTGCAGTCGGCTGGCCGGTCCTGGTGGTCGCTCGCGGACACCGTGATCCACCACATGGGCCTGGGACGTGCGGCCAGCGGAACATGGATCGTGTTCCCGATCGCGGCGCTCGCAAGCGCCGCGATCGCACTGGCATCCTGGGCGCTGATCCGGGAGCTCGGGTGAGCGATCTCGAGACAGCCGCGGTCGCAAGGGACCAGGCAGCCCAGCTGACGCATGCCCCGCAGGCACGTGCGAGCCCCGGACCGACGAGGCTCTCGACGAGGATCGCGACCAACTTCCGCCGCGTCCCGACCGCGGCGTGGATCTGCGCTCTGGTTGCCTTTCTGAATGCGGCCTGCTGGTCACTGATCACCCCCCCGTTTCAGGCGCCCGATGAACCCAGCCACTTCGCCTATGTGCAGGACCTGGCCGAAACAGGCAGCCTGCCCTCCACTGGCCTGGAAAACTTTTCCCCGGCGGAGGAAATCGCACTGCGCGATCTGGACCAGGCGGAGATTCGCTACAGCCCCCAGAACCACACGATCTCCACCCCGGCTCAGCAGCAGCAGCTGCAGCGGGATCTCGCTCTGCCGCTCTCGCGGGTGAGCCCGAATGCGGGAGTGGCGACGTCCGAGCCGCCGCTGTACTACGCCCTGGAGACCATCCCCTACTACGCGGGAGCGGGCGGCACGCTCCTCGATCGCCTTGCGCTGATGAGGCTGTTCTCGGCGCTGACGGCGGGCCTCACGGCGCTGTTCGCCTTCCTCTTTCTGCGCGAGGCGCTTCCTGGCACGCCCTGGGCGTGGACCGTCGGCGGCCTTGGCGTCGCGCTTGCGCCCCTACTTGGCCTGATGGCGGGCGCGGTCAATTCCGACGCGCTGCTGTATGCCGTTTCGACTGCGCTCTTCTACTGTCTGGCGCGAGGGTTCCGCCGCGGCCTGACGCCGAGGTTGGGGCTCTTCACGGGCGCAGTGATCGCGACGGGTCTGGTCACGAAGCTCAACTTCTTTGGGTTGGTCCCGGGAGCGGTCGCTGGGCTGCTCCTCCTCACCTGGCGGGCCCGACGAACGTCCAAGCGAGACGCCTACCGCGCCCTGCTGCTAGCGCTCGGTGTCGCTGCGAGCCCGATCGGCCTGTATGTCCTTATCAACGTGCTCACGGGCAGGCATGCCGACGGGACGTTGACTCACGGGATCGCCTCGACGGCGGCGCGTGGACCGATTCTGAAGGAGCTCAGCTACATCTGGCAGTTCTACCTTCCGCGGCTGCCGGGCATGCACGATTACTTTCCCGGGCTGGCGACTACGCTTCAGTTTTGGGTCGACGGCTTCGTAGGCCTCTATGGATGGGTCGATACGGTATTCCCTACCTGGGTTTACAACGTGGCGCTCATTCCGATCGCGCTACTTACGATCCTCTTCGCAAGCGGGCTATTTGCGAATCGCGCAGCGCTGCGACGGCGCCTCGCCGAGGTGGGTGTCTACGGGGCGATGCTGGTCGGCCTGGCGGGCCTCGTGGGCGCCAACGATTACCTGGAATTCCCAAGCGGCACCGGTAGCTACGCTCAGCCGCGCTACCTACTTCCCGCGATCGCGCTCTACGCCCTCGTGCTCGCACTGGCGGCGCGCGGAGCCGGACGACGATGGGCCCCGGCCGTGGGGGCGTCGATCGTGGTCTTGCTCATTGCCCACGACGTCTTCAGCCAGTTGCTCGAGATCTCGCGCTTCTATGGCTGACTTTAGTGTTTCCGGTACAGAATGTTTCTAGGTCCAAGGTTAAACGCGGCCCGTTATTCCGCTCGTGGAATTTTGGCTTATGCAGGAGATATGAGCCCGGCGCGGCAATCGCCACAGCTCGCGAGAGTTCGCACGCACTAGCGCAGCTTGACGGTAATGGTTCGATCGGCGAGAGTGTCGGCGGTCCTGTTTGAGAGTTTTTTGGAGGTTCGCAAGCGCGAGCGTGGATTGATGATGCCAGATGAGCACCAGTGTCGAAAACACCCCTGTCGTCACAGATCAGAGCGAGTCGACATGCCTGATCTCAGTGGTTATCCCATGCCTCGACGAGGCTGAGAGCATCGAGCAGTGCGTCATCAAGGCACTGCGGGCAATCGAGCTAGCGGCAATACCGGGCGAGGTGATCGTCGCCGACAACGGCTCTGAAGATGGCAGCGCTGAGCTGGCCGAAATGATGGGCGCGCATGTGATTCACGAGCCGCTGCGCGGTTACGGTAGCGCCTACATGGCGGGGTTCGCGGTCGCACGGGGAGAGTACATCGTGATGGCCGACGCGGATCTTACCTATGACTTCAACGAGATTCCCCGATTTCTCGCCGAACTGGAGGCGGGCGCCGATTTGGTGATCGGGGATCGCATGCAGAACATCCACCCGGGCGCGATGCCCTGGCATCACCGCTATATCGGCAACCCGCTGCTCTCGCGCTTCCTGAACCTGCTGTTTCACACGGGTGTGAGCGACGCGCACTGCGGCATGCGCGCGTTGCGTCGCGATCGGCTCGAGCTCCTGGACCTGCGCGCAACGGGAATGGAGTTCGCCTCGGAGATGGTCGTCCGGGCCGCGAAGGCAAAGCTCGACATCCGCCAGTTTCCGATCGAGTACCACCCCCGCGGCGGGGAGTCCAAGCTCTCGAGCTTCCGTGACGGCTGGCGACATCTGCGCTTTCTGATCCTGCACTCCCCGCGGCACCTCTTCATCGTTCCCGGTGGCGCCATGTCGGCGCTCGGCGGTCTGATCTGCCTGATGGTGCTGGCGCACGTCGACGTATTCGGCCGCCGCTGGGAAGTGCACACCTTGATCGGCGGCTCCCTGCTCCTAATCATCGGCTTGCAGGTCGTGACCCTCGGACTCTGCGCGCTCGCCTACGCGACGTATCTGATGGGCGAGCACGATCCCTGGTTCGATCGGATGTCCAGGCGCTACCGACTGGAGCATGGCCTGATGCTCGGCGGCACGACCACGCTCGTGGGGTTGGCGATAATCGTCGCGATCGTGCTCGAGTGGATCGAACGCGGCTTCGGCAGTCTCGCGGACGAACGGCTCGCGATCCTGGCCGCGACGCTGCTGGTGTTGGGCATCCAGATCGTCTTCGGCTCGTTCCTGCTCAGCATCCTGGGCCTGCGGCGACGATAGTGCGCAGCTGGCTAGCGCTCGCGATCGGACTGCTGGTCATCGCGGCGGCCGCCGGCGTAACGCTCTCACATGAGCCACTCACAGTCGCCCGCGAGAACCTGCCCCTGAGTCATACGACGCTGGTTACGACCACGACGCCGGCCGGGGCCTGCCAGGCGCACGAAACGCTGCCGCGCGGCACCTCCGCGATCCGTCTCGGCCTGACGACCGACCTCGGTCCGAGAGTGATGTTGCAGGTGCTCTCAGGTACGCGCACGCTCACGCGGGGCGCACATGCCCCGGGCTGGGATGGAGCTTCGGTGACCGTGCCGGTGAGGCCCGTGTCCAGGGCCTTCGCACCGGTCAAGATCTGCTTTCAGCTCAGCTCCCTCAACGGACCCGTGAGCATCCTGGGGTCGCACACGCGCCGCGCCAAGGCGGCGCGGGCCGCTGGCAAGCCGCTGCCTGGCAGGGTGCACATCGAATACCTGCGGTCGGGCGGTCGCTCGTGGTGGTCGATGGCCGATGCGGTGAGCTGGCGACTCGGCCTTGGCCGTGCAGCCAGCGGTACCTGGAGCTCATTGCTCGTGATGGCGCTGGCGGGGATCCTCGTCGTGCTCTCCTCCTGGTTGGTCATACGGGAGCTGTGATGAGCAGGCGCAACGCTCTAGATGCAACCTCGAAGGGGGCCTCCGCCCGGAGTGAGCCCGGGCTGGCGCCGGCCGTGGGGACGAAGTCCTCCCCCAAGGGCACCTCGGCCCCCAAACTCCGGGGTGCTCGCAGGCAGGCGCCGGGGCAGCGCGCGCAACCGCGCGCAACCCTGCGGGACACCCTCGGGCGCATGCCGACGGCGGCCTGGATCTGCGCGCTGATAGCGCTTGTCAATGCGGCGTGCTGGTCGGTGCTTTCGCCGCCATTTGAGCTTCCCGACGAGCCGGCTCACTTTGCCTACGTGCAGCACCTCGCGGAGACCGGCCACCTGCCTACCTCGAGCCTTGAAACCTATCCGCCGGCCGAGGAGGTCGTGCTGGACGACCTGCTCCAGCCCCAGGTCAGGTTCTCACAGGAAAACCACACGATCTCCACGCTGGCCGAACAGCAGACGCTCGAACGTGACCTTGCCCAGCCACTCTCGCGTAGCCAGCCGGGAGACGCGGGCCTGGCCGCCTCTCAGCCGCCGCTGTACTACGCCCTCCAGACGATCCCCTACGCCCTGGGCTCGAGCGGCACGCTGCTCGATCGACTCGAGCTGATGCGGCTGCTTTCGGCACTGATGGGCGCTTTCACGGCGCTCTTCGCCTTCCTGTTCTTGCGCGAGGCGCTCCCCGGCGCGCCTTGGGCGTGGACGGTCGGCGGTCTCGGCGTCGCGTTGGCGCCTGCGCTGGCGATGATGTCGGGCGCGGTCAACCCGGACGCCTTGCTGTTCACTGTCTCGACGGCCCTCTTCTACTCGCTGGCGCGCGGATTCCGGCGGGGCTTGACCCGGCGGCTGGCGATCGCGATCGGCGCCGTGATCGCGATCGGCTGCATGACGAAGCTCACCTTCCTCGGCCTGCTGCCGGGGGCCGTCTTTGGCCTGCTCGTACTTGCCATCCGCGCGGCACGCCGGTCGGGCCGCAGCGCCTACGGAGCGCTCGCGATCGCGCTGGCGATCGCGGCCAGCCCGGCCTTGCTCTACCTCACCCTGAGCCTGGGCTCAGGCCGCTCCTCGCTGGGGGTCTTCCACCGCGCGATCACGCTGGTCGGCCACTACGACTCGACGCCGAACCCGATCAGCTACATCTGGCAGCTCTATCTTCCGCGGCTGCCGGGCATGAGACCGGTATTCCACGGCACGTCCGGCAGCGCGCTCTGGTTCGAACAGCTGGTGGGTAAATATGGCTGGCTCGACACCGCATTCCCCGGGTGGGTGCTGAGGCTGGCTGTGATCCCGGCAGGGGTGATCGCAGTGCTCTTCGCACGCGCGCTGCTGGTGAGCCGGGATGCGCTGCGACGGCGAGGCCTGGAGGTCGCGACCTATGCGCTCATGGCCCTGGGGATCTTGGTCATGATCGGAGGCATCGAATACGCCATCCGCACACCCGGTGAATACACGCAGTTCCGCTATCTACTGCCGATGGTCGCGCTGATGGGTGCCATCTTGGCGCTCGCGGCACGCGGCGCCGGACGGCGCTGGGGTCCGCTCGCCGGCGTCTTCATCGTCATGCTCCTCCTGGCCCACGACCTCTTCAGCCAGCTGCTGGTCGTCTCGCGCTACTACGGTTGACCCTGGCGCGGAGAACCGACGTCAACCGGTCTCCACCTGGATGCGAGCCACGTTCTGGGCGTGCCTGGCCCCCTGCGCGCGGGTGCGCCGCCCAGCCGGTAGCTCGGCTTTGCTGCCCTGCTCGCGCAGCGCCTGCAGGTAGGCGAGATCCTCCCCGATCACAGCCAGTGCACGCTCGGCGTCCAGCACGGGCCCGTGGCCTGGCACCACGTGCTCGGCGCTCCGTGCGACTGGTCGCAGGCGTTCAAGCGTCGCGAGGTAGGCGTCCAGCGGATCGCTGCTGGCAGATGGACTGGCAGCGGCGGCGATCGGTGAGCCCGTGTCGCGAGCGCCGCGGCGCTCTTCGAGCGAGGGTATCTCGACGGTCGAGAGGTAATCCCCCACCACGAGCACCTTCGCCCACGGAATCCAGATGGCCATCCCGTCCTCGGTGTGCCCATCGGCGGGATACAGCTCCAGCTCCAGCTCGCCGATCCCGCAGCGCCCCGGCACGGGCAGCGCCTGCACGGCCCCCAGGGCAAGTGGTCGGGGGCGCTCGATCGAGAGCTCTTCGTCGAATCCGCGCAGCTCGCGCTGGGCCGCGCCTGGCACGGAGCGCATCCGCGCGGCCGTGGACTCGGCGCAGCCCAGCGCCAGACCGGGGAACGCGAGCCGCCCCAGCAGGTGATCCCAATCGCCGTGCGTAGCCAGCAGTCCGCTCGGCGCCGGAAAGCCGGCGTGCTCGACGAGCGCTGACAGCGCCTCCAGCTCGGCGGGCAGGATCGGCGAGTCGATCAGAAAGGCCTCCTCGCCGCTGCGCGCCAGCACACAGTTGGTTTGCCAGATCGCGCTCGTGACTAGGAGGACGTCGGCGTGCAGGGCGAGGGCGCGCACCGGCCCAGCGACGGACTAGCGGTCGGGCCGAGCGGCGCTTGGGAGAGGCCTCACGACACTCCCAGCAGCTTGGCGGCCTCGCGTAGGCTGGGAACCTCGGCGGTCGGCTTCTTCTGGGAGGCGTCGAGGGTCTCCTTGCCGCGATTGACCCAGATCACGGGAACGCGCTGCTTGAGGCAGGGCTCGACGTCGTGGTAGTGGCTGGAGGCGATGTGCACCCAGCCTTTCTTACCGCCAACGCGCCGGGCGCACTCGGTGAAGTGGGCGGGTTCGGGCTTGTAGGAGCGGACCTGCTGGGCGGTGACGACGAGGTCGAAGTCGGTCGCGATGTGGCGCCTGGTCTGCCCGAGCAGCTTGTCGTCGATGTTCGAGAGCAGCCCCAGTTTGTGCTTCTTGGCGAGCTTCTGCAACTGGATGGGGGTCTCCTTGAAGGGCTTCCAGCGCTGCACCGAGTCGGGCAGGAAGCCGGAGCGCGACGTTTCCAACGGCCACTCCAGGCGTTTGGCGATCTCCAGGGCGGTACGGCGCAGGACCTCGGCGTAGAGCTCGTAGGAGCCGGCCTCGATTTCGCGGGAGATCTCGTGGAAGAGAGCGATCAGCTCGGCGCGGTCGAGCGTGATCCCGTCGCGCTCGGCCTCTTTGGCGAACGCCTCGTAGATGCCGGTCTCCCAGTCGATCAGCGTGCCATATACATCGAATGTGACGAAGGTTACGTTCTTGGGGATTGGCATCGGCTCGGCATTATGCCCTGCACGGGTCCCGGCGCGCGCTCCGCCCCCACAGCCGGGCGGGATCGCCGCGCGCACAGGCCGCGATCGGCTAGCATCCCGCGCCGCCGCATGGACCTACTGGAGTATCAAGGCAAGCAGCTCTTCGCCCGCCACGGGCTCGAGGTGTCGGCCGGCCAGGCCGTCACGACCGTCGCGGACGCCGTGGCCGCGGCGAACGACGTCGGCTACCCGGTGGTCGTCAAGGCCCAGGTCCTGATCGGTGGACGCGGCAAGGCAGGCGGGGTCAAGCTCGCCGACGACGAGGCACAGGCGCGCGAGCACGCGAGCAACATCCTCGGCATGGACATCCACGGACATACGGTGCGCAAGCTGTGGATCGAGCACGCCAGCGACATCGCCACCGAGTACTACGCGTCGGTGCTGCTGGATCGCTCGGCCAAGCAGCCGCTCGTGATGTTCAGCACGGAGGGCGGGGTGGACATCGAACAGGTTGCGCAGGAGACCCCGGAGAAGCTGGTCCGCCACCACGTCGACTCCCTGCAGGGGCTCTCGCGGGATGAGGCTGTGCGGATCGCCACCGAGGGCCAAGCCGACGCGGACGTGATCGAGGGTGTGGCGGACGCGCTGGTGGCGCTGTATGAGGTGTGGATCGAGGAGGACGCCACGCTGGCGGAGATCAACCCGCTGATCGTGACACCCGATCGCGTGGTCAAGGCGCTCGACGCGAAGGTCTCGCTGGACGGCAACGCGCTCTACCGCCACCCCGAGAACCAGGGCCTCTCGGACGCCGAGAACGAAGATCCGATCGAGCGCCGGGCCAAGGAGCAGGGCGTGCAGTACGTCGCGCTGGACGGAGACATCGGGATCCTTGGCAACGGCGCGGGCCTGGTCATGTCGACCCTCGACGTCGTCGCACAGGCCGGCGGACGGCCCGCCAACTTCCTCGACGCCGGCGGCGGCTCGGACGCGGCCAAGGTCAAGCAGGCGGTCGAGCTGATCCTCTCCAACGACGCGGTCAAGGCGGTGCTGTTCAACATCTTCGGGGGAATCACCCGCTGCGACGAGGTCGCCAAAGGCCTGATCGCGGCGTTTGCGGAGCTGAAGCCTTCCGTGCCATTCGTCGTGCGCTTGGACGGCACCAACGACGTCGAGGGTCGCAAGCTCCTGGAGGAGGCGGCGCTGGCAAACGTGCACGCCGCCAGGACCATGAACGAGGCGGCCGAGCGGGTCGTGGCGCTGGCGCAGGGAGGGCAGGCCTGATGTCGGTCCTCGTCGACAGCGGCACACGCCTGGCGGTCGCCGGCATCACAGGCAGGGAGGGCTCCTTCCACACGCTCAACAACCGGCGCTACGGAACGAACGTGGTGGGCGGTGTGACCCCGGGCAAGGGTGGCCAGGACGTCGAGGGAATCCCGGTGTTCGACAGCTGGTCCGACGCCGCCCGGGAGACGCAGCCGAACACGGCGATGATCTTCGTGCCGCCGCGCTTCGCGGCGGACGCGATCCTCGAGGCCGCCGCGGCCGGTGTGGCGCTGGTGATCGCGATCACCGAGGGTATCCCGGCGCACGACGAGCTGCGGGTCTACAACACGCTCAAGCGCGACTATCCCGGCACACGCTTGATCGGCCCGAACTGTCCGGGCATCCTCTCGCCGGGCAAGGCCAACGTGGGCATCATCCCGGCGTCCTTCTTCAAGGAGGGCAACGTGGGGGTCGTCTCGCGCTCGGGCACCCTGACCTACCAGATCGGCAACGAGATCGCCCAGGCCGGTTTCGGCAACAGCTCGATCGTAGGCATCGGCGGGGACCCGGTGCCGGGATCCTCGTTCGTGGACATCATCGAGCTCTTCCAGGCGGATGCGCAGACAGAGCTGATCGTGCTGGCCGGCGAGATCGGCGGATCGGCGGAGGAGGAGGCTGCGGACTTCATCGCGGCCCACGTGACCAAGCCGGTAGTGGCCTACATCGCGGGGTTCACGGCGCCGGCCGGCAAGCAGATGGGCCACGCGGGAGCGATCGTGTCGGGAACCTCGGGCACCGCGGCTGCAAAGGCGCAGGCGCTGGAGGCGAAGGGCGTGCGCGTGGGGCGCACCCCGACCGAGGTCGCCGAGCTCGCGGTAGAGATCCTGCGCGGCTAGATTCCCCGGGCGGTTCGCAAGAGCCCGCCCAGGAGTCGTGTCCTGGCGGATCGAGCCGAGTAGGATTGGGTGCCTAGCCCATCCCGCAGACCTCGATGACCGACACATTCGCCAGCGGATCCAGCACTCCCAGCGGCGTCTCCCCGGAGACGGCCCAGCAGACGGGCGACGTGACGGGCACGCTCGCGGAGCTGGAGCGCAAGCTGCGCGAGCTCGAGCAGGAGCTGACTTCGATCGGCAGGCGTCGCACCGAGACCGACGCCGACGCGGCGACGGTGCCGGATGCGGCTCCTCCGGCGCCGGCTCTGCCGCAGCCGAGCGGTCGACTGATCGACGAGGCCGTCGAGCCCGAGCCCGCACAGGCGCTGGAGCGGGTACGACCGAGCGAGGCCCAACTCGCGAGCCTCGCGGAGCTGCGGCGCTTCCGCGACCGGCTTGAGCGCTTTGCGAAGGAGCTTGCAGCCGAGTACGACGCGCTGCTCGGCCGGGTGATGACGGGGCTGTCCTCCGCGCCGGCACCGGTTACCTCGCCGCCACCGCCTGCACCTGCACCTGCACCGCCAGCACCCACGCCCGAGGTGGCCGCGGCGGAATCCCGAGAGAACGCGCTGTTCGAGGGTCGAGTCGAGCTGGGCGTGGGCCCGTTCTACGACATCGCCTCGCTGGGCGCCTTCGAGCAGCGGCTGGCGAGCCTGCCGGGCGTGAGCGAGGCGTCGGTGCGCCGCTTTGAGGCGAGCCACGCGGTGGTCGACGTGCGCCTGCCGGCGCCGGTGGCGCTGGTGCGCGAGCTGCGCCGGGCCGTGGAGAGCGACTTCAGCGTCCGCGAGGTTGCGAGCGGGCGCATCCTGCTGACCTTCGACGAATCCTGAGCGCCGCGCTTTGCGCGTCTGCGACCGGGGGAGCAAGCGCGGGTTCGCGTAAGCTTCGCGACGATGCCCGACTCGACCATTTCCTTCGCCCGCGGAGCGCCTTCGCTCGACATCGTCGACGTGGAGGGCCTGCGCGAGGCGGCCTCGCGCGCGTTCGCTAACGACCCGGCGGGGACCACGGCTTACGGGACCGCGGTCGGCTACCCGCGGCTGCGAGCGTGGATCGCGGAGCAGCACGGGGTGCCGGTCGAGCAGGTGCTGGTGACCAACGGCTCGATGCAGGCCGATGCGTTCCTCTTCGAGCAGCTGGTGCAGGCAGGGGACGAGGTAGTGGTGGAGCGCCCGACCTACGACCGCACGCTGCTTTCGCTGCGTGAGCGTGGCGCGCGGGTGCACCAGGTGGAGCTGCTGCCGGACGGCATCGACACCGACGCGCTCGCGGAGCTGCTGGCGGGCTCGGGCAACGGCGCGGGGGCAGGTGGGGTGCGCCCGAAGCTCGCGCACATCATCCCGAACTTCCAGAACCCCGCGGGCTATACGCTCGCGCCGGCCAAGCGCGAGGCACTGCTGGCGCTGGCGGCGAAGCACGACTTCCTGATCTTCGAGGACGACCCGTACGTGGCGCTGCGCTTCAGCGGCGAGCTGCTCCCGACGATGCTCTCGCTGGACCCGGAGCGGGTGGTCTACGCGTCGTCGTTCTCCAAGACGGTGTGCCCGGGCATCCGCGTCGGCTACCTGGTGGGACCGCCGGAGCTGATCGCAGCGATCGCTCGCCGTGCGACGAACACGTACATCTCCCCGAGCATGGTCTCGCAGTCGATCGTCTACGAGTTCTGCGCGTCGGGGGCGCTGGAGCGCTCGATCGAGACGGTCAGGACGGCGCTGGCCAAGCGTGCGCTGACGCTGGAGGTGGCGCTGCGCCGGGAGCTGCCGGAGGCCGAGTTCGTGACGCCGGAGGGCGGCTACTTCATGTGGGTGACGCTGCCCGCGGGCACTGACGTGCGAGCTTTGGAGCAGGCGGCGACCGAGCGCGGGGTGGTGTTCGTGAAGGGCACCGACTTCCTGCTGGAGGGCGGCGAGAACACGCTGCGCCTGGCCTACTCAGGCGTCACGCCGGAGCAGATCGAGGAGGGCGTGACGCGTCTGGCGGGCGCCCTCCGATCGCTGCAGGCTGCTCGAATTTAAGTCGCGCGTCAGCGGCCGTAGCGCTGCTGCCCTAGCACTAGCTGCTCGGGCAGCGCGGTGCGCGGCGGCGGCGATGGGTCGGCGACGACGGCGACTGTCTCGGCGACGCTGGGCGTGACCGAGCAGCGGCGTCCGTCGGCGCTCTGCAGGGCGACCTCGCGGCGGTCGCGGGTGACAAGCACGCCTTCGAGCCCGGGCTCCAGACCGGAGTCCTTGAGGTAGTGCAGAAGGTCCTCGGCCTCGTTCTCGAAGCGCAGCACGCGCACGGAGGCGCCTAGCTCGACGTCGGCCAGCGGGACACCGGCCTCGCGTGCGCCGGCGACGATCGGGTGGCCGTGGGGGCAGGTCTTGGCGTCGCCGATCGCTGTGAGCATGCGTGCTTCGAGCGAGGGCGACATGGCGTGCTCGAGGCGCTCGGCCTCCTCGTGGACCTCGTCCCAGGGGACGTTCAGGACATCGGTGAGGAAGCGCTCGATCAGGCGGTGGCGACGGACGACGCTCTCGGCCTCCTGGGCGCCGTCGGCGGTGAACGCGATCGCGCGACTCTGCCCGCGGGTGATGTAGCCGTCGCGTTCCAGGCGCCCGATCATCTCGTGCACGGTGGGGGCGGAGAGCTGCATGGCGCGCGCGACGTTGGCACCGGTCATCGGCAGTCCGGCCTCTTGGAGCCAGAAGAGGATCTGGAGGTACTCCTCCTCGCCGACGGTCGCGTTCTCGCTGGCCATGAGTGCGTAGAGCCTACCTCGAAAGTGGGGCGTGGCCGGCTCTCCGATCGAGGCTCTGCGACAACTCGCCCGGGCCCGTCAGGCGAGGAGCTGCTGGAAGGAGCACTGCCGCGGATCCTTGTCTTCGCGCCAGCGTCGCAGCTTGGCGCCATGGCGGATGCGCCCGGCGGTGACGTGATCGAAATCGATCTCGACGACGAGCTCGGGACGCAGGCCCACCCACTCCAGGTCGCGTCCGGAGCTCCAGCGGCTGGGATCGGCCGAGCCGCGCTCGCCGGTCTCGTACGGCGCGAGGAAGTCGACGAGGCGCCGCTTCTCCTTGACGGTGAGCCCGGAGCAGTGCCCGACGACACGCAGCTCGGAACCGTCGTAGAGACCGAGGATCAGCGCACCGACGGTGTCGGCCGCCTTGCCGGGGCGCCAGCCGACGAGCACGGCGTCGATGGTGCGTGTGCGCTTGACCTTGACCATCCCCCGCCGCTCCCCCGGCAGATAGGGGGCGGCGCGCTCCTTGGCCATCGCGCCCTCAGCGTGGCGCAGCCAGCGCTCGGCGTCGTGGACGGTGTCGGCCGTGGGCATCAGCTCGATCGGCGCGTCGGCGAAGGGCTCCTCCGCGAGCAGCGTCTCCAACGCGGCGCGGCGCTCGGTCAGGGAGCACTCCAGCAGCGCCCGATCATCGCGGGCGAGCAGATCGAAGGCGACGTACACGGCTGGAGTCTCGCCGGCGAGGCGCTGGATGCGGGAGGCGGCGGGATGGACCCGCTGCCCGAGCGCGTCGAAGTCCTCGTGCCCATCGGCCCCGCGGACGACGATCTCGCCGTCGAGGACGTAGCGACCGGCGGGGAAGCGGAGCTCGGGGAAGTAGCGCCCGAGGGGCCGGCCGTTGCGAGATTGCAGGAAGACCTCCTCGCCGTCCACGAAGACCAGACAGCGGAAGCCGTCGAGCTTGATCTCGTAGAGGTACTCCGCGCCGGCGGGCAGCTCCTTGCGGGAGAGCGCGAGCTGTGGCTTCAGCGGCGGGGTGAGTGGGAGACCCATGCTTCTCAATCCCCGCCGCTCGCGGCGGGCTTCGCGCGGCTGGGCTGCACGCGCCGGGGCTCACCGCGCTGCTTGCGGAAGTGCGGCGGCCAGGGGGCGTCGCCGAGACCGTCGCGTTCGTCGCGGGCGGCGAGCTCCAGTAGCGCGTCGAGCGAACCGGGATGACGATCGATCTCAGCGCCCGGATCGCCCCGTTCGCGCAGGCGCGCGGGGACGGTGTCCAGACGCAGCTCGGCGGGGTCGACGTCGGGGACCTCCTCCCACTCCAGCGGGCAGGAGACGCGGGCGTCGGGGACGGCGCGTACGGAGTAGGCGGAGGCGACGGTGCGGTCGCGGGCGTTCTGGTTGTAGTCGATGAAGACTCCCTCGCGCTGCTCCTTCCACCAGCGGCTGGTGGCCCGGCCGGGCATGCGCCGCTCGACCTCGCGGGCGAGTGCGAGCGCGGCGCGGCGCACCTCGTGAAAGCTGTAGGTGGTCTCGATGCGGACGAAGACATGGATGCCGCGGGAGCCGGAGGTCTTGGGGAAGCCGCGCAGGCCGTGCTCGTCGAGCACGTCGCGCACGCCGAGCGCGACGTGGCGAACCTCCTCGAAGGCGACGTCGGGCTCGGGGTCGAGGTCGACGCGTAGCTCGTCGGGGTGATCGAGGTCCGCGCGGCGCACGGGCCAGGGGTTCCAGTCGATGACGCCGAGGTTCACACCCCAGACGAGGTGGGCGGCGTCGTTTGCGACGAGCTCGCGGGCGCTGCGCCCGCTGGGGAAGGTGACGGTGGCGGTCTGCAGCCACTCCGGGGCGGAGTCGGGGACGCGCTTCTGAAAGAAGGGCTTGCCTTGGACGCCGTCGACCCAGCGCTTCATGACGGTGGGCCGCTCGCGCAGGCCGAGCAGGACGGCCTCGTGGCACTCGACGTAGTAGTTGACCAGGTCGAGCTTGGTGAGCTGGCGCTCGGGAAAGAAGGGCTTGCTGGGACTGGAGACCCGCAGCTCGTGCCCGGCGATCTCGATGTTGGCGTACTCCTTCTGCTCAGCCATCCCTGTAAGGATGGCGGACTGTGATCTCGCGAACGGTTCTCGTCGCTCCGGAGGCCCTCGGGGATGGACTCCAAGCGAGTCGTGCGGCGGCGGCGATCGGCCGGGGAATCCTGGCAAAGGACGCGACGCTGGAGGTCGACTTGTGCCCGCTGGAGGGAGACGATCGCGACCTCCAGGGGATCAAGGAGCACCTGGCGTGCATCGACTTCGACGCGCGTATGCGCGCCGCCCGGGCCGTGGTGGTCGGCGCGGCGCGACTGGACGAGGCGACGCTGGTGGGCAGCGCGACGTTCGAGCTCGCGACGCGAGCGCGTCAGGCGGGCGTGCCGGCCTATGCGGTCACTGGCGCGAACGCTTTGGACCTGTTCGACGCGCGGATCCTTGACCTGCAGGTCATCCTCGAGGCGCGCGACACGCGGGCGCTGCGGCGGGCTGGGGAACAGCTGGCTGGGCTGGTCTAGCGCGCGGCGAGCGCCTGCGCCACGGCGTAGACCACGCGCACGGCGCCCGCGACGGTGCGGTAGTCGAGGTTCTCGGGGACGTCGCTGGGCAGGTGGTAGTTGGCCAGGGCCTTGTAGCGGTTGATCGAGGCCAGCGTGGCCGTGGGATAGCCGGCGCGGCTGGGGATGACGCCGTCGGTGCTCGAGCGCGCCCGCATGCCCCGCCGCAGCGGCGTCCCGGCGTGCTCGGCGGCGCGGGCGACGAGATCGCGAAAGGAGCGCGCGAAGTAGTCCTCCATGACGAGCGGGCCCTCGCCCTCGAGCATGATCAGCTCGGGCGAGCCGATCGTGTCGAGGTTCAGGACCCAGGTCCGCTCGCGATCGAGTGCGGGAAAGTGGCGAGCGGCGAACGGCCGGATGCCGCCCTGCAGGGACTCCTCGGCGCCGCAGGAGACGAGCAGGACGCGCAGCCCGGGGACGGGCCGCTCGCGCAGGGCGCTGGCGAGCGCAAAGAGGGCGGCGACGGCGCTGAGGTTGTCGTTGGCGCCGGGCACGGTGGGACTGCGGGCGATGTCGGCGAAGGCGGCGGTGGCGAGCAGTGAGCCGGCGAGGCCGGTGCGGACCAGCCCGCGCCGCCGGCGCGCGGCGCCGAGGGCGACCAGCAGCGGCGAGCCAACGACCGGCCACCACAGCGGCAGGGCGGTGTCGATGCGCTCGACGATCCCCGGGAAGCGCTCGCCAAACGCGCGCTGGAGGCTCTGGTCGAAGATCGCGCCGGTGGGCGCGGAGTCGTGGTGGGCGAGGACGACGAGCGTGTCTGGCGCGTCGCGATCGCCGGCCCAGGCGAGCACGTTGGGAGTCGGCTTGCGCCGCATCGCGATGCGCCGGAAGAGGCGCGGGCCGTTGGATATGTCATCGGCGATGGCGACGGCGGCGAGCGCACCGAGCAGCATCCCGACGTACCGGCCGCGGCGGGTCAGCGCGGCCGCGCCACCCACGGCGCCGATCGCGGCGAGCGCGGCGAGCGCGGGTGCATAGGCGTCGTAGGCGAGCTCCTCGTCGACCTGGACCTCGCAGCCGTGCTCGCGCAGGCGCGCGGCGATCCACTCGGCGGCCTGCCGCTCCCCGGGCGAGCAGGGGGGCCTGACGATCGGGGCGAGCGTCTCGACGACCTCGCGAAGCAGCTCCTCCTGCGCCAGCTCCTCCTGCGCTGGCTCCCCCTGCGCTGGCTCCCGGTGCGCTGGCTCCCGGTGCGGCGGCCGGTCGGGTGCATCGGCTCCGGGGTGCGCTGTCATAGGTGGCATTGTCTCCTCCGGCGTCATAGGAAGCACTGTCCCTCGCCGCGGTAGGTGGGGACCTCTTCGAGGATGCGGTCGTCCTCGATCAGATGGAGGCGATCGAAGCGCTCGCATAGCTCGCCGGCCTTGGTGTGGCGCATCCAGACGCGGTCGCCGACGGCGAGGCGCTCGGCGGGAGCGCCGAGTAGCGGTGTCTGGACCTCGCCGGCGCCCTCCTGGCGGTCCAGGCGCAGCCCGGCGGGCAGGTGGGGCCGCGGCAGGCGCGCGCGGTCGCCGGGACCGGAGGCGAGGTAGCCGCCGCCGAGCGCGGTCGCCACACCGGGCCCGGGACGGCGCACGATCGGCAGCGCGAACAGCGCGGCGGGGCGGGGCTGGAAGGCGCGGTAGGTGTCGAACAGCGCGGGCCCGTAGAGCCCGGAGCCGGCGGCGATCTCGGTGACGGCGGCCTCGCGCGCGGTCAGGTGCAGGCTGCCGGTGCCGCCGCCGTTGACGAGCTCCAGCGGGGTGAGCGCGTGCACGGCGGCGACGGCGGCGGCGCGCCGGGCGGCGAGCTCGCGGGCGGAGACGGTCTGCAGCGCGCGGATCGCGAGCGCCCGCGCGCGATTGCCCGGTGGCGCGTCGCCGAGGCCGGCGATCTGGGCCTCGTAGGCCATCATCCCGACGAGCCGCAGGCGCGGGCGGGCGAGGATCTCGCGTGCGAGCGCGACGGCCTGCTCGGGGGTGTGGACGGGGGAGCGTTTGGCGCCGATGCGCACGCGCCCACCGAGTGCCCAGAGGCCGGCGTCGAGCTCGAGGCAGACGCGCACGGGAGCGGCGTCGGAGTCCAGCTGCGCGCGCTCGACCGCGGCTTCGATCAACTCGAGCTGGGCGCGGCAGTCGACCATGACGGCGACGTTGCTCTCGGGCTGGGTGGCGCTCAGCGCGGCGAGCGCGCACAGTGCGCGGCGGTCGGTGCTGGGATAGGCGACGAGAATGTCGCGGGCGCCGTGCTCGGCGAGCCACAGGGCCTCTGGCAGGGTGTAGGCGAGGGTGCCGGCGAAGCCGGGCCGCGCGAGAACGCGGTCCTGTAGCGCGCGGCAGCGCACGGACTTGCTGGCGAGCCGGATCGGCTTGGGCACAGCCCGGCGTTCCATGTCGGCGGCGTTGGCCCAGAAGGCGTCGAGGTCGACGACGGCGAACGGTGGATCCAGCTCGGCAGTGGCCCGTTCGAGGCGCTCGAGCGGGTCGGCGGAGATCGTGTGAGGGGAGTGATCGTCCGCGCGGGCGAGCTCGTCCACGGGCCGGGGGGCGCGGGGCGTCGTGCCCCGCGCCTGCGGCGAGGAGCTCATCGATCGCCCCCGACGGGATGGGCGGTAGCTGGGTGGGTGGATCCCAGGATTCGCTCAATGTACGCGTTGGCGAAGCGCCCGTCCGGATCGAGCCGCCGGCGGACGGCCTGGAAGCGGTCCCAATCGGGATACCGGGACCGTAGGGTGGCGGCGGTCTGGAAGTGGCGCTTGCCCCAGTGGGGGCGGCCGTCGAGCTCGTCCATGATGGCCTCGACGGCGCGGAAGTAAGGCTCCCACGCCATCCCGCGGTACATGTGCACCGCCACGAAGCCGCTCGCGCGCCCGGCGGCGGTGCTGAGCAGGGCGTCGTCGGCGGCGACGGTGCGAACCTCGATCGGGAACGGCACGGCGAACCCGCCGCGGTGCCCACCTCCACGCGCGCGCACTGCGACGAGCTCGAGCACGCGCCGGACGGCCTCGACGGTGTGCTCGCGCGGCAGCGCGTACTCCATCTCGGTGAAGCGCACGAGGCGGGGGCTGGCGAAGATGCGATCGGAGCGGTCAAGGCGCCGGCTCGAGCCGGCGAGGCGGGTGACGAGCCGGTTGATGCGGGGGATCTGGGAGGGCAGGCGCCGTCCGAGGCGGCAGCACAGCTCGAAGGTGTGGTTGGTCAGCAGGATGTCGTTGGCGTACGCAGCGGCGCGGCCACGAGGACGAGCGGGCTCCTCTGTGCGGTTGTTGGTGCGGGTCAGCGCGGTGTCGGCGTGCGGGAAGACGTAGAGCTCGAAGTGGTCGTTGGCGAGTGAGAGCTCCTCGAAGCGCGCGAGCGTCTCCTCCAGGGGGGCGGGCCGGTCGACCCCGCGCAGGCGGAAGGCGGGTACGCAGCGCAGCGTGACCTCGGCGATCACACCGAGCGCGCCGAGCCCGACGCGGGCGGCGCGGAAGAGGTCGGGCTCGTGCTCGGCGGAGCACTGCAGCGTGGAGCCGTCGGCGAGCACGAGTGTGAGCGCGACGACCTGGGAAGGAATGTTTCCCAGCCGCGCGCCGGTCCCGTGGGTGGCGGTCGAGATCGCGCCGGCGATGCTCTGGACGTCGATGTCACCGAGGTTCTCCTGGGCCAGCCCGTGCTCGGCGAGGCGGGCGCTGAGCTCTGCGATGGTGATCCCGGCCTGTACTCGGACGAGACCGGAGGCGCGATCGACGTCGAGCACGCGCTTCATGCGGTCGAGCGCCAGCAGGCGCCCGTCGGTGAGCGCGATGTCGCTGAAGGAGTGCCCGGAGCCGACGACGCGCACGCACTCTCCGGCGCCCGTGGCGCGCTCCAGCGCAGCGGCGATCTCGGCGATCGACGCGGGTCGCTCGATCGCGACGGGCCGGCAGCGCTGATCGCCGGCCCAGTTGCGCCACTCCGCGGCACTCGTCCCCGAATTTCGATCGCTAGGCTCGCTCACTGCATGACCGAGCCTACCTCCACGGCACCGGAGCCGTCAGCACGCAAGCCAGCCGAGCAGCCGGTCATGCCTCGCCCCGATCAGCCCCCGCGGACCTCGCGCGCGCGCTCGCTCCCGACGCCGGGGGGCAAGCGGGCGGCGGTGATCGGCGCGGGCTCGTTCGGGACGGCGCTGGCGGTGATCCTGGCGCGCGGCGGCCTGCGCACGACGCTGCAGGCGCGTACGGCCGAGCAGGCGGCGCTGCTGGAGTCCGAGCGCGAGAACCGCAGGTATCTCCCCGGCGTCGAGCTCCCGGCGCAGCTGCGCATCGAGCCGGCGGCAGCAGGCGTGGCGCGCGCGGACTATGTGTTCCTGGCCGTCCCCTCGCAGGGCCTCGACGGCGTTATCGCAGGACTGCGGGACGGGGGCCTGGGGCGTCGCACGGCGGTGGTGTCCGTGGCCAAGGGGCTCGTCCCCCCCGCTGGGACCCCGCCGACGAGTGTCCTAAGCGCGGCGTTCGGCGCGCACCGGGTGGCTTGCGTGGGCGGCCCGGCGCACGCCCAGGAGATGGTGCACGCCGGCGCGGGGCTGGTCGTCGCCTCCCACGATGAGGAGCTGGCCGCACAGCTGGCGCAGGTGTTCACGCGTGCGGGGGTCGTGTGCGAGCGCTCGAACGATCCGATCGGTGTCGAGCTGGCGGGCGCCGCCAAGAACGCGGCGGCGCTCGCGGCGGGCGCGACCGAGGCGCAGGGCCTGAACGCGGCAGGCGCGGCGGCGGGGCATATCTTCGCCGAGGTTTGGCGCTACGCGGAGGGTCTGGGAGCGCGGCCGGAGTCGATGATCGGTCTTGCCGGCGCGGGCGATCTGGTGGCGACGGCGCTGGCGCGGGAGAGTCGCAACAGGCGGGCGGGCGAGCTGCTGGCGGCAGGCGTGCCGGCCCGCGAGATACCGGCCCGCATCGGCCAGGCGGTCGAGGCGTTGGAGTCGGTCCCGCTGCTGGCGCTGGCGCTGGAGCGCGCCGGCGCGCCGGCGGCTGACCGGGCGAGCGAGCCCGCTCCGATCACGACTGCCCTCGGCAGGCTCATCTCCGGCGAGTTGCCGCTTCAGGAGTGGGTAGCGCTCGTGCGCGCGACTGTCCCTCCGCCTGCCCGCTGGCGGCGCCGGGCAGGCAGGGGCAGGGCATTTTCCTGGCGGCGCATCTGGCTACGGCTCTCGGGCGCGTGAGCGCCCGGCTCGCCCACCGCGGCACGTTTTGAGATTCACCCCCGGAGGGTCACACATGGGAGCTGGCGCTAGCCGCTCACGCCTGGCCCAGGCTGGCAGTGAATGTGCCCAACGCCACTGCTTCGGCTCGCAGCTTGTTCAGCAACCCACCACTCTGCGAGCCCCTGGTTATGTTCTGTGGGTGAGGCAGCGCATACAGTCCAAAGAGCACGCCCTGGCTTGAGCCTTTTGCGGGACAGATGGATGCGCGCTTGTGACCAACTTCGTAGTACCCGATTAGCGCGCCGTGCGGCAGCTTGCCTACTCCAAGGCGGTGACGCGTAGGCTTCAGGCCGACGATTAGTTGCTGCGCTATGAGTTCGGCCGTTGCCGAGCCGCCCGGGACGCCTTCAGGCTGCTTGAAGCGAGCGACGTATATGACGAGTTCTCTTGTGGTGGCAGGCAGAGCCCCCCACCGCAGTGGCAGCCAAATGCCGTTCCCGTTGCACCTGAAACTAGCCGGTATGACGCCATTGGCATGTAGAGCCGGACTCTGAAATTCAATTTTCGGCTTGCGCGCTGGGGCGCTTGCGCCACCGCAGCCGGCGAGTGCGATTACGAGTGCCAATGCACTCATCGTCGATAGATATCGAATTACCACTGTACGCTCTCCTCGGCAGATTTTCAGAGAATTCACCGGCCCTGGCCATAGAGCGAAAACGTATAGTCCGTGCCCTTCGAAGTCAACGAATTCGTGGCAATGTTTCCGATTTGAGCGATACTGTGAGTGGCGGTGTCAGGCACTCATAAGTGCGCTGAGGACAGCCTCATAGACGCCGGCGCCGTGGGCGGCCTCGCAGACGCGCACGTTCTCGCATCCGGCGATCGCCTCCCGCAGCGACGGGTCGCGCTGGAGCGCGTTGGCAACTAGCCAGAAGCTCTGTACGTGCTCGGCGCTCGCGAGGTCCTCGCGCGAATCACCCACCGCGAAGACCTCCGCCCGGGCGTAGCCGCGCGCACGGCTGTGAAAGGCCACCGCCGCGGCCTTGGAGACACCGATCGGCACCAGGTGATAGCCGCGCACCTGGGGAAGGCTTGCGAGCGCCGGTGAGCGCCGGCTGACGGACCCGTTGTCGAGGAGCCGCAGGCCTTGGTGGCCGTGCTCGGCCAGCACGTCGTCGGCCTCGGCAGCGTCGACCAGGCCGCGAAACAGGTGTGAGACTTCGCGCTCGGTGTGCCACGGCTCGTGGTGCTCCAGGCGCCCGGCGTAGTGCTCGAGCAGCAGGTCAGGCGCCCCCGAGTGCTCGATCTGCTGGGCGATCGTCAACTCGCCGGGCAGCATCTCACCGGTGAGCCAGTGCTCCTCGCCCTCCAGGACCACGCAGGCCCCGGCCTCGTAGATGTAGGAGCTCTGACCCAGCAAGCGCGCGTCCTCCGCGACCTGCACACGCCGGCGGCCGGACATCAGCACCACCTCGACCCCGGCGCGCAGGCAGGCCTGCACCGCGCGGACGCCCTCGATCGAGATCCCGCCCTCTCCGTCGTGCAGCAGCGAGGCGCCACGCCCCAGCAGGGTGCCGTCCAGGTCCAGGTACAGGCAGCGCATGCTCACCGCGCGGCGCTCAGGCCGGCGAGCGGCGGGCGCTCGACGATCGGCGGGGAGGGGTAGGCCAGGTGATCCTCGCCGCCGCCGCGCAGCCGCCCCTCGCGCTCCAGACGGCGCGCGATCGTGGCGAGCACGGTGTAGGCCATCGGTGTGAGCGCCTGCAGGGACTGGTGGCGGTTGCGGTGAACCTCCAGATCGACCTGCGCTACCCCCTCCCCACCGACCTCGCCCCAGACGTCTATCAACATCGCGATCTCGACGCCGTAGCCGGTCGTGAACGGCAACCGCTCCAGCAGCTCACGCCGCGCCGCGACCTCACCGGCGAGCGGCTGGCGCACGCCCGCGAGCTGCGGGTAGAACAGCGCCAGGGCGGGACGCGCTGTCAGGTGGTTCACGCGTCCCCCGCCCTCCGGCAGCGACAGGCCGCCCTGCTCGAAGGGGCGCCGGTAGAAGCCCTTTACGAACTGCACGCCCGGCTCGCAGACAAGCGGCCCCAGCAGGCCGGTGCAGAAGTGCGCTGCAAAGTCCTCGGTGTCTGCATCAAGGAAGCACACCAAGTCACCCCGCAGGACGGACAGTGCGCGCCACATCGCGTCGCCCTTGCCGAGCACCGCGCCGAACTGCGGCAGCAGCTCGGCCTCTTGGTGGACCGTGGCCCCGGCCTGTCGCGCGACCGCGGCCGTGCCGTCCGGGGAGGCGGCGTCGACGACCACGATCTCGTCGATCGCTCCCGCCGCCCGCAACTGCGCGAGCTGCGTGACGATCGCGCCGACGGTCTCCGCGCATTCGCGCGCGGGCAGGCAAACCGATACGCCTCCCTCCCGCTCCGCCGCGATCCGCTCCGGCGAATACAGGGAATGGTGGAAGGTGCGGGCTCGCGCCCAGCGCTCGGCGGTGGAGGCGCTCATCCGCATCTACTATCCCAGAGGCCCGTGGCGAAAGAACGCGTGAAGGACCCCTGGAGCGCCCTGCTGGATGACGGCCGCGCGGACGGCCGGCTGGTGCGTGAGGCCCGTGAGGGCCCGAGCGAGGCGACGCTCGTGGACCCGCCGGCGGAGCTTCACCCCGACGTGCTGGCCGCGCTGGGGCGAGTGGGGATCGAGCGGCTCTACTCCCACCAGGCGCTGGCGCTGCGCGCCGCTTGGGCGGGGCCCACGATCGTGACGACGGGGACTGCGTCGGGCAAGTCGCTGTGCTTCAACCTCCCCACGCTCGAGGTGCTCTGTCGCGACACGCGCGCGCGAGCGCTGTATCTCTACCCCACGAAGGCGCTCGCGCAGGACCAGGCGCGCGCGCTCACCGGCTTCGGCCTGAGTGAGCGCGTGCGCCCGGCGATCTACGACGGCGACACCCCGCGCGAGGCGCGCGCGCAGATCCGCAAGCGCGCGAACGTGGTGCTCACGAACCCCGACATGCTGCATCTCGGCATCCTCCCGAATCACAGCGCGTGGGGCACGCTGTTCGCGAATCTGGCGATCGTCGTGATCGACGAGGCGCATGTCTACCGCGGGGTCTTTGGCTCGCACGTGGCTAACGTCCTGCGCCGTCTGCGACGGATCGCGGCCGCTTACGGCACCGAGCCGCGCTTCCTGCTGGCCTCGGCCACGATCGCCAACCCGCTGGAGCTCGCGGAGCGTCTGACGGGCCTGGAGGACTTCGAGCTGATCGACCGCGACGGCTCGCCGACGCCGCGGCGGCAGATCGCGATGTGGAACCCCCCGCTGACCGACGAGGCGCTCGGCGCGAGGCGCTCGGCGCTGGCGGAGGCCGCCGAGCTGGTTGCGCGGCTCGTCCGCGAAGACGCCCGTGCGATCTGCTTCATCAAATCGCGCAAGGGCGTCGAGCTACTGACACGGCTCGTCCAGCAGGATCTGGAGGGCGGCGAGGGCGCGAGCCTGGCCGAGCTGGTGGTTCCCTACCGCGGCGGCTACACCCCCCAGCAGCGGCGGGAGCTCGAGGGCCGCCTCGTCCGCGGTGAGCTGCGCGCGGTGATCACGACGGACGCGCTGGAGCTCGGGATCGACATCGGCGAGCTGGATGCCGCGGTCGTCGTTACGTTTCCGGGCACCGTGGCCTCGCTGCGCCAGATGTGGGGGCGCGCCGGGCGCCGCGGGCGTGGCCTCGCGGTGTACGTCGCCGGCGAGGACGCGCTGGATCAGTTCTTCTGCCGTCACCCCGACGAGTTCCTGGAACGATCGGTAGAGGCGGCGATCCTCGACCATGAGAGCCCTCAGATATATCTGGGGCACCTGCTCTGCGCGGCTTTCGAGGGACCCCTGTCGAGCGCTGACGCCGAGCTGCTTGGATCCCGCTGGGAGGCTGCCGCGGAGCTGCTCCTCAACCGCGGTGAGCTGCGCCGCCGCCAGGAGCAGACCTATGTGCCGCGCCATCCCGGCGAGTACCCGGCGGCGACGGTCTCGCTGCGCTCGGCCTCGCTTGAGAGCTTTGGGATCGTCGACATCGCGTCGGGGGAGCTGCTGGGTACCACAGAGGCGACGCGTGCCCACACGACGGTGCATCGGGGCGCGATCTACATGCACCTTGGCCGCTCCTACGAGGTGCGCGAGCTCGACTTGGAGCACCGCCGCGCGCTGGTGGCGCCGTTCGACGGCGACTGGTACACGCAGCCCAAGCGTGAGACCGACACGACGATCGAGCGCCTGCTCGACCGTCGTGAGCTGTTCGGGGTGACGCTCTCCTTCGGTGAGGTCAGCGTCACGGACACGGTGCTCGCCTACCAGCGCCGGCGCTGGTCGGACCATGCGCAGCTCGACCTCGTCGCGCTCGACCTGCCGCAGACGAGCTTCTCGACGCAGGCGCTCTGGTACGAGCTCGACTCCGAGGCGCTGGCCGAGACGGTGCCCCGCGAGGAGCTGCTGGGGGCGCTGCACGCCGCCGAGCACGCCCAGATCGCGGTGCTGCCGCTGATCGCGATGTGCGACCGCTGGGACATTGGGGGCCTCTCGACGAACCTCCACCCGCAGACCGGGGGACCCACGATCTTCGTCTACGACGGGCACCCTGGGGGAGTGGGAATCACGCGCACGGCGTTCCTGCGCTTCGAGGAGCTCTGCCGTGATGCGCACCGCCTGATTGCGGAGTGCCCTTGCCGCGAGGGCTGCCCGTCGTGCGTGCAGTCGCCCAAGTGCGGCAACCTCAACGAGCCGCTCTCCAAGCTGGGCGCACGGCTGCTGTTGGAGGCGATGCTAGAGCCGGCAAGGACGCCCCAAGCGCCGATGATCGGTTGATAGGTTCAACCTATCATCGGCCTGCTGGCCTCTGGCATCGGCCTTCTGGCTGCCTCTGGCATCGGCCTGCTGGCTTCCTCTGGCATCGGCCTGCTGGCTTCCTCTGGCGCTGACCCAGATCCCGTCTAGCGGTTTCCCCGCGCGATCTTGCGAAGGTCGATGGTGTCGTCATACAGCTTGGCCTCCACGCCCTGCTCGAGCGCGATCTCACGCAGGGGGCGCCCGGAGTCGGTGGCGTGCTTGACGATTGCGGCTGCCTTGTCGTAGCCGATGGCGCCGTTGAGCGCCGTGGCGACGGCGAGCGTGGCCCCGGCGGAAGCGTCGGTGCCGCCCTTGTTGGCTTTGATCCCGTCGACGCACTTCTCGGCGAAGGCGCGGGAGGCGCTGGTGAGCAGCTGCAGGGACTGCAGCAGATTGCGGGCGATCAGGGGGATGCGGACGTTGAGCTCGAACTGGCCCTGCATGCCACCGACGGTAATCGCGGTGTCGTTGCCGATGACCTGGGCGCAGACCTGCAGCACGACCTCGGGGATCACGGGGTTGACCTTGCCGGGCATGATCGAGGAGCCCTTCTGGAGCTCGGGCAGGAACAGCTCGCCGATACCGGCGCGGGGACCGGAGCCCATCAGCGCGAGGTCACCGGCGATCTTGGTGAGCGAGACAGCGATGACCTTTAGCGCCCCGGAGAGCTCGACGAGCGCGTCGCGGTTGGCCTGGGCCTCGAAGGGGTCGAGCGGTGCGGCGATCTGTTTGAGGCCGGAGTCCTTCTTCAGGCGCGCGCGGACCTTCTCGGCGAAGCGGGGGTGGGTGTTCAGTCCGGTGCCGGTGGCGGTACCCCCAAGCGGGATCTGGCCGACGTGGAGGAGCGCGGCGCGGACGCGCTCCTGGCCGAGCGCGAGCTGGGCGGCGTAGCCGGCGAACTCCTGGCCGAGGGTGACGGGAACGGCATCCATCAGGTGGGTGCGCCCGGACTTGACGACGTGCGCAAAGCTCTTGGCCTTGCGGGCGAAGGAACGCTCGAGCTGACGCAGCGCCGGCAGCAGCTCGTTCTGGGCGACGTCAAGCGCGGCGAGATGGACGGCGGAGGGGAAGACATCGTTGGAGGATTGGCCCATGTTGACGTGGTCGTTGGGGTGGACGCGCTCGCCGGCGAGCGCGGCGATGACCTCGTTGGCGTTCATGTTGGTGGAGGTGCCGGAGCCGGTCTGAAAGACGTCGATCGGGAACTGCGCGTCGTGCTTGCCGGCGGCGATCGCGGCGGCAGCCTTCTCGATGCGGGCGGCGCGGCGCTGCTCGAGCAGCCCGAGCTCGCCGTTGACGACCGCGGCAGCGCCCTTGATGCGTGCCAGCCAGTGGACGACGGAGATCGGAACGGGCTCCCCGGAGATCGGGAAGTTCTCGACGGCCTTGGCGGTCTCTCCGCCCCACAGCTGCTGCACCTCGGTCATTCGCTCTCCTTATTGGGCGACATTGAGGCGAACCCTATCCGCAGAGCGCCCTCAGCTCCCGCGCGACCTCGGCAGGATCGGCGCCGAGGATCGGACATCCTCTCTAGAGAGAGACGAAAACCAGGCGTCGGGTCGCAGCTCGCTGGTCTCCTCAGCAGCGCCCGACGCGTACGGCGGTCGCGGTCGGCCCCAAGGCCGCGGCACACGGATATGTCCAGCTCATCAACCCAAATAACCGTCTCCCCGGCAGCCTCCGGGCGTCGCCGATTTTGGCTTGCATACGTCTATCGAAGGTCGATCCGTGGATGAATCAGACAGAAACAGCCCTTCACCTATTGGCACGTACTTGCAATCATTCGGGCGAGCCAAATTTTATGAAGTACCTCCATTCCAGCCAAGCCATCCATTGAGCATCTGCCACCCCTCGGCAGCCCACCGCAGATTGCGAGAACGACCCTCACCGGGCCGGTCTTCGCCCCTGCGCGCATCGTTTTTTCCGACCGCATCGCTTTTCCCGACCGCATCGCTTATCCCGACCGCATCGCTTATCCCGACCGCATCGCTTTTCCCGACCGCATCGCTTATCCCGACGAGCGCCTCCAGACATCCAAGACATGGCTTTCCAACAGCATCCCCTCAGCCGGCAGGCCAGGCACAGCATCCTGGAGCAGTCCAAGCGCGCCGATGTCGGTCACATCGGCTCCGCGCTCTCGGTCGTGGACCTGCTGGTCGCGGTCTACAGCGGCGTCCTGGAGGCTCGCTTCGCGGAGGACCCCGAGCGTGACCGATTCGTCCTCTCCAAGGGACACGCGGCGCTTGCGCTCTACTCCACGCTTCACGCCACCGGCCGGCTGAGCAGTGGAGATCTGACCAGCTTCTGCGTCAACGGCAGCGCACTGGCCACACATCCCGAGCACACAGTGCCGTGGGTGGATTTCTCGACCGGATCACTCGGACAGGGAATCTCATTCGCAGTAGGCGCGGCGCTTGCGGCACGGATCCAGGGATCGCGCCGCCGCGCGCTCGTCCTTCTCAGTGACGCCGAGTGTGACGAGGGATCGCTGTGGGAGGCAGTCATGTTCGCTGCCCACCACAAACTGGAGAACGTGATCGCACTGGTAGACGTCAACGGCCAGCAGGCGTTTGGATACACGCGCGACGTGCTCGATCTCGCCCCTCTCTCAACGCGTTGGGAGGCCTTCGGCTGGGATGTCCACGAGGTCGACGGCCATGACGTCGACGCCTTGATCGCAACCATCGAGAACCTCGCCGCCGCCAAGCCACATGTGCTCCTCGCCCACACGACCTTCGGCAAGGGCGTCTCCTATATGGAAAGCACAATCGCCTGGCACTACCTGCCAATGTCCGATCGGCAATACGAGCAGGCGCTCTCGGAGCTGGGCGACGGCTGATGAGAAATGCGTTCGTGTCCACCCTGGTGGAGATCGCCGCGGAGGACCCACGGGTCGTGCTGCTCACTGGCGATCTCGGGTTCACTGTGCTCGAGCCGTTCGCCGAGCGGTTTCCCGACCGCTTTATGAACGTGGGGGTCGCTGAGCAGGGCATGGTCGGATTGGCCACCGGGTTGGCCGAGGCGGGGCTCGTGCCGTTTGTCTATTCGATCGGCACATTCGCCTCGATGCGCCCCTACGAGTTCATCCGCAACGGCCCCCTGCTGCACTCGCTGCCGGTGCGCGTCGTCGGGGTGGGCGCCGGCCTCGACTATGGACACAACGGCGTCACTCACTATGCGCTGGAGGACGTGGCGATCATGCGGGCCCAGCCTGAGATGACAGTCATCGCGCCGGCCAACTCCGCCCAGGCGGCGGCCGCCGTTCGCGCATCGGCGGGGATCGCCGGTCCGATCTACTTCCGGATCGGCAAGGCCAGCGCCGACGTGCCTGAGTTGAGCGGACGCTTCGAGCTCGGGCGCCTCGAGCTCATCGGCGAGGGCCGCGACGTGGCAATCATCTCCCTGGGTAGCATCACAAACGAGGCGCTCAAGGCGCGCGAGCAGCTCAAGCTGGGAGACATCGACGCCGCCGTGGCCGTCGTCGCCTGCGTGCAACCGCCCCCCGTGAGCGATCTCGTGGAGCTGCTCGCGGAGCTCCCCTTGGCCGTCACTGTCGAGGCCCATTACTACACCGGAGGGCTGGGCTCGCTCGTGGCCGAAGTGATCGCCGAGCATGGCTTGAGATGCCGACTGCTGCGGCGAGCGGTCGAGATGATGCCGCGTGGCTTGACGGGCACCTTGCCCTTCCTCAACGATGTCCACCGCCTGTCCGCCGGCCCGCTGGCAGAATCGATCGCGACAGAGCTGCACCAGCCGTTTGTCGATCCGCGCGAGGTCTCGCGATGATCTCGGTGGTGCTGCCGGTTCATAACCAGGCGGACCACATCGAAGGGGTGATCGAGAGCTATCTCGAGATCACCAGGCGCATGGACTTGCCGATCGACGTGATCGCGGTCGCCAATGCCTGCACCGACACCTCTCCCGAGATCTGCCGCAGGCTGGCGGCGCGCCACGACAGGGTGCGAGTGGTTGAATGCGCCGACGGTGGATGGGGACGCGCGGTACGCGCGGGGCTTGCCGAGGCCGACACCGAGGTTGTCGGCTACGCCAATTCGGCGCGGACCTCTCCCGAGACGCTAGCGCTCATGCTCTCCTATGCGCGCGCCTATCCGGAAGCCGTGCTCAAGACCAACCGCAGGATCCGCGACAGCATCGTCAGGCGCGCCGGGTCGCTGCTCTACAACCTGGAGTGCCGGGCGTTGTTCGACCTCTCCACGTGGGACGTCAACGGCACGCCAAAGATATTCCCGCGATCGTTCAGCCACCTGCTGGAGCTGCGCAGCAATGGCGACCTCGTCGACGCGGAGCTCTTGGCGACCTGCAGACGGGAGCGCTACCCGGTCATCGAGATACCGCTGCTGTCCACTACCCGGCTGGGCGGCAAGTCGACCACGAACTACCGCTCCGCACAGCGGATGTACCGAGGCGCCGTGGCGCTACGCAGAGCGGAGGCGCTCCGATGAGCCCCACGGCGGCGCCACCGGCTGAGACTCGCTGGAGCAGGCACGACAGCGCGTGGCGCGATCCGGCGCAGGTGGTGGCGCAGTCCGAGCAGGCCGGCCCCGTCAGACCGGAGCTGCTGCGCAATCGCGTGTATGGCGATTGGTGGAGCACCCTCGAGCGCCTCGATGCCTGTGTGGTCGTATCTCGCGAGTACGAGCATCTACTCGTCGCGCTCGCCGTCACGCCGGAGGGCCCACGGCATAGCTTCATGACGTTGCCGCACCCCTCCGGACTTGCCTTCGACGATCGGACCGAGCGGTTGCACGTGGCCAGCACGCGCAATCCCAATCAGCTATATGCGCTGGGGCCAGTGGCCCGCAGCTCAGCTGACAACGGCCGAGCGCAGGCAGAGGCGCGGCAGCGGCTGCTCGTGCCGCTGAGCGTGAGCTTTCAACCGGGCCGCCTCTATCTGCACGACCTTGCCCTGATTGACGGCTCGTTGCACGGCAACGCCGTCGGACTAAACGCGATCGTCCGCTTCACCGAGTCGGGCTCGCACGAGGTGGTGTGGTGGCCGCGTTCGATCGAGCGCGACGGACAGCCGGATCTGACCCGTAACTACCTGCAGCTCAACTCCATCGCGGCCGACCACGACCTGCCTTCCTCTTACTTCTCGGCCTCTGCCGAGGAGCCCTCTGCGCGGCGCCCGGGGCATCGCAACTTCCCGGTCGACAAGCGTGGCGTGATCTTCTCGGGAGCGACTCGCGAGCCGGTCTGTCGCGGTCTCACACGGCCTCACTCGGCGCGGCTGCGCCGCGGCGAGCTGTGGGTCGACGACAGCGGGTATGGACGTGTTGGAATCGTGCGCGACGGAGCGCTCGAGCCGGTGGCTCTGCTACCGGGCTGGACGCGGGGACTGGCCTTCGCCGACGAGGTGGCCTTCGTGGGCACCTCACGCGTCATCCCTCGCTTTGCGCAGTACGCCCCCGGGCTCGACGTCGAACACAGCATCTGTGCCGTGCATGCCCTGGACACCAGGAGCGGGGAGGTGCTGGGAGGCATCGTCTGGCCCGCTGGCAATCAGATCTTCAACATCGCGGTACTCCCGCGTTCGGCGACGCTCGGCTTTCCGGCGTCGGCTGGTCGCCGGCAGAGCCGTCGAGCGCTCAGCTCCTTCTTCTTCTCCTATCGCGTACCCAACCCACGGGAGTGCAATGAGCATTGATTTCCGCCTGCTGATGATCGGCGCAATGTACGAGAACGGCGGCAACACAACCCATCGGTTCCTGGACGGACATCCGCAGCTCCATGTCTATCCGTTTGAGTCACAGATCGGAACGACGCACGTCAGGGACGGCCTGACTTCGATGTTCCCACTCAAGTACCGCTGGCCGGAGTTCCTGTTGAGCGCCACACCCTCGATGGACTACAACGCGATCATCGACGAGGAGGCGAGGGTTCGCGCCCGTACCCCACATGTGAGCAAGTTCCGTCACATGCCCTTCGCAATGGACGATCGCGAGCGGCACGACATCTACTGCTCGCTGATCGAGCGCAGCGGTCGCTCGCGCGCCAGCAATGTCGAGGCGTTCTTTCGTGCGACGCACCAGGCCTGGAAGGACGAGCGCTGCAGCGGCGAAGAGACGATGTATGTCGGCTACAGCCCCGTGATCGTCATCGACGCTGCGAAGATCCTCGCGGACCTCCCGCACGCTCACTTCCTGCATGTCGTGCGCAACCCGTGGTCGGCCTACGCCGACACCAAGAAGCGCCCGGTCCCACTCTCGCTGAATGAGTACATGCTGCGCTGGAACCTCAACCAGCACTTCGCGCTCGCGGCTCACGCGCGCAATCCGGAGAGAGTGCACATCATGCGCACGGAGGATCTCATGGAGGATCCTGCCCATACGCTGGGCAAGCTCCTGGCTGAGATCGGACTGCGTGAGGCGGATACGCTCGCGACGCCAAGTTGGAACGGCGAGACGCTCGAGGAGGTCTACCCCTGGGGGACGCTGCGCGCGGTAACTCCGGAGGCCAATCGCATCACCGCCGCCGAGCTCTCGGGCGGAGAGATCGACGCCATTCGCACGCTCGCCTGGCAGTATCTCGATGAGTTCTCCTACACGGACTTCATGACCGTGGGGACGACCTGAGCGCGTCATGCGGACGCTGGTGACGGGCGCCGGCGGATTCGTCGGCGCCAACCTCGTTCGGCGCCTGGCGCGTGATGGCCACGAGGTGCATGCCACGTGCCGTCCCGGCAGCGACCCCTGGCGTCTGAGGAGCCTCGCAGGCGTTGCGATGCATGGCGTGGAGCTGGCTGAGCCAGGCGCCGCCGGCGCGCTTGTGGGCGATGTCTCGCCACAGTGGATCTTCCACCTCGCCGCCCACGGCGCCTACTCATGGCAGACCGATGCGCAGGCGATCTGCAATGCCAACCTACATGCCACAATCGCACTGGCCGACGCCGCCGAGCGCCATGGCGTGCAGGCCTTCATCCACGCGGGCTCCTCCTCGGAGTACGGCTTCAAGGACCATCCGCCGGCGGAGGACGAGCGCCCGGACCCGAACAGCACCTACGCGGTCACCAAGGCCGCGGCGACGATGTACTGTCGCCATCGCGCCCGCGAAGGCGAGCTGCCTGCGACGACCCTCAGGCTCTACTCGGTGTATGGAGCGCTGGAAGACTCGCGGCGACTCGTGGCCACCCTCTTGCGCGAGGGCCTGCAGCATCACCTGCCCCCGCTGGTCTCGCCGGATACGGCGCGTGACTTCGTATACGTCGAGGACGTTTGCGACGCATTCGTGCTCGCCGCGGAGCGCGCGGGCGAGACGGCGGGTGAGATCTACAACGTTGGCAGCGGCCATCAAACCACCCTGCGCACGCTCGTGGAGTGTGTTCGCGGCCTGCTGGATATTCCCGACGAGCCGTGCTGGGGGACGCATCAGCAGCGCATCTGGGACACGGACCTCTGGTGCGCCAGCGTCACGCGCATCGCCCGGGATCTTGGGTGGGTGGCGAGCACCGACATCGGCGATGGCCTCCGGCGAACAGCGGGCTGGATGGCGGAGATCCAGGGCACATCGAGTCACGGTCCTGTCTTGGTGTAGCGCCCGCAGCAGCCTGCGTCGGGATGCGCGCCACCAGACACGAGCGTCGCGGGCCCTACCCGCAGAACGCGGTCAGCTCGCGTGCCACCCCGACGGGATCGTCGTAGGCGATCAAGAACCCTGTCCCGGAGAGGACGCGAAGCTGGGCGTTGGGTAGCAACTCGAGGGCCTCTTCGGCGCCAGCGAGCGGGTACAGGCGGTCGCGATCGGCCCACAGCAGCAGCACCGGCATGCCCAGCCGGGGGTAGACACCCTCGATCAGTTGTGTCTGCGCCCCACGCGGCCAGTGGCGGGCGAACTTAGCCCAGGAGCGGGCTAGGCTGGGGTTGCCGGGCACGTCGGCGAACGCGTGGCGCACGAGGTTGCGAGCGGCCGGCTCGGCGCGGGCGGAGAGACGCATCCCGACCGACGGATTGAAGACCAGCGGGGCCGCGTGCGCCAGCAGGCGGTCGACACCGGGCACCGCGCCGGCGCGAGCCGCGACGCGCCAGGCGGCGCGCAGGCGCGCCCGCTGCTCGGGACGGTGCAGGCGGTTGGGCATCAAGACGAGGCGAGCTGGCGCGAGGCGCTCGGTCGCGACGGCGTGCAGGAGGATCTCGGCCCCGAGGTCGTGACCTGCGATCAGCGGCCGCGGCCCGAGCACGTCGGCGGCGAAGCCGGAGAGCACCTCGGCGAACCAGTCGATGGTGTAGGGATGACGGGGGCGGTCCTCGGAGTCGCCGTGCAGCGGCAGATCTGGGAGCACCACACGGAAACGGTCGGAGAGGTGCTCGACGAGCGGCTCCCACTCCATGTGGGAGAGCATTGCGGAGTGCAGCAGCGCGAGCGGGGGGCCGGCGCCGAGCTCGCGGTAGGCGACCCGCGCGCCGTCGGAGTGGTGGTAGAGGCGCAACCTCACATTGGCATCCTAGGCACGGCTCTGCGCAGGACAGTCGCTGACCCGATCACGACACCCCCAAGATCGCACCAACCGCAGTCCCACTGCCGCGGGCTCGCGGCATCGACGCCCGTACATCCAGGCGCTCGAGCTTGCCTGCGCAGTGCCGGCCTGCGCGTGCCGAGGCTGCCGCTCGAGCTCCAAGCGAGACGCATCGACATGCGCTGCGGACGCTATGTCCGCGAACACGATCGTCACCGGGAGTCGCGTCTCGCTCGACGCACTCGGACGGTCGCTGTACGCGATGCGCAGCGTCTCGGCGCAGAGCTGTCGAGGGACTCCATTGCCCGGCGAGCGGCACCATGACCCGCCGTTACCGGTTCGGGCTTCGCCGGCGACTTCACCAATCACCTGTGACCGATACGGGGCCGCCGACGACCCTGCGCAAACGCCTGGCAGCTACCTCGACTAGAGACACCGATGACTAACTCAAAGAGCATTTTTCCTGAAACGGTGGGACACCGGTAACTCGACCTTCCAATTGCACTACCGCAGGACTACCGTGAGCGAGTGTCAAGTTCAATAGACGTCGTGATCGTAACCTTCAACCGGTACGAGCTCACCGAGAGCTGCCTGCGCCACCTGCGGGCGCAGACGCGTGCACACCGGATCATCGTGGTCGACAACGGCTCGAGTGACGAGACCCGCACACGCCTGCGGAGCGATTGGCCTGAGGTGCGCCTCGAGTGCCTGGAGAGGAATCGTGGTTTCGCAGTCGGCTGTAACCGCGGGGTGAAGGCGGGCTCGGGCGAGATCGTGGTGCTGCTCAACAACGACGTCGAGTGCCGTCCCGACTTTCTCGAGGAGCTGGTCGCACCGTTGCGTGACCCCGACGTGGGATCGGTGGCCGCGCTCATGCTGCAACCGGGTGGCGAGCGGATCGACAGCCTTGGCCTGACGACAGATGTCACGCTCGCCGGCTTCCCCCGCCTGCACGGGCTGCCGGTCGGGAGCGCCTGTGACCCCGACCCCGTCCTGGCCGGTCCGTCGGGCACGGCCGCGGCGTATAGGCGTCTCGCGTGGGAGCAGGTCGGGGGCCTCGACGAGACCATTTTCACCTATATGGAGGACGTCGACCTGGCCCTGCGACTGCGGACAGCCGGATGGAACGCCGTCACCGCTCCATCCGCCGTCGGGATGCATCTGGGCTCGGCCACCCACGGACACCGCTCTGCGTGGCAGCGACACAACGGGGGTTTTGGCCGAGGCTACCTGCTGCGGCGCTACGGTCTCCTGCGTGGACCCTCCACGCCACGCGCGCTGGCCACCGAGACGATCGTCGTGCTTGGAGACCTGATCATCTCACGCGATCTGGCAGCGCTGCGCGGACGAATCACTGGATGGAACGCCGGTCAATCTCAGCCCCGGCACCCCCGCCCCCCCAGAGCGGCGATCGACCACGGCATCGGTTTCTACGATTCACTCATGCGGCGTCGCGAGGTATATGAGCGGCACGCCACCTGAGTCCAGCGTGGCCAGTTCGCTAGTGTTGGCACCGTGCAGCGGTCGCTGGATCTCCGAGGTCGACGGATCCTTGTCAGCGGTGGCAGCCGGGGCATCGGCAGGGAGATCTCGGGTTTACTGGCCGAGCTCGGTGCCACAGTGGTGGTACTTGCTCGCAGCCGAGCGGATGTGGAGCGTTGTGTGGCAGAGCTGCCCGGGAAGGGTCACATTGCCCTGGCGCTGGATGTCGCCGACCAGGAGGGCTGGCAGACAGCCGCTGACTCGGGCGCGCTGGAGCAGATCGACGGGCTGGTGACGGCCGCCGCGATCCTGACACCGGTCGGACCGATCGGCACCTACACGCCGGATGAGTTCTGGCAGACGCTGCGCGTCAACGTCTTCGGCACGCTGTTGGCCGTACACACCTGCCTGGGCTCACTGGTGAGGACGCGGGGCTCCGTGGTCGTTTTCGCGGGCGGCGGGGCGACCTCGCCGCAGCCCCGGTATGACGCATACGCGACATCCAAGGCGGCTGTCGCACGTTTGGCGGAGAATCTCGCCCTGGAGCTCGCCGCGCGCGAGGTCAGGGTCAACGCGATCTCGCCCGGCTTCGTGGCCACAGAGATCCACGCGCCCACGCTGCGGGCCGGCCGCAAGCTCGCTGGCGAGGCGTCCTTCGCAGACACGGAGCGACGGCTTGGCGCGGGTGGGGCGCCGGCGCTTCGGGCCGCCGAACTGACCTCGTTCCTACTCAGCGATGCGGCCGCGGGGATCACCGGGAGACTGATCAGCGCACCTTGGGACCCGTGGGATCAGCCGGCCTTCCAGCGGCGGCTGCGCGAGGAGCCCGACCTGGCCACGCTCCGGCGCATCGACGATCGATTCTTCACTCCCTCGCATCAGGCCACGCAGGCAGCGGGGAGCCCGAGCGCCGCAGGTGTAGAGCGAACGATGTAAAGCAACGGCATAGAGCGAACGATGTAAAGCGAAGGATGTAAAGCAACGACGTAGAGCGAACGGCATAGAGCGAACGGCAAGCCCCAGGCCTCCCCCCGAACGGCGGCCCCAAGGGGGCAGAACGCGCCTATCCGGGCGGGCCCGATGCGGGTCGCGAGCTCGTGCGTGCGCCTTCATCCCACAGGTCACGCGCGGTCCCAGGATCGTCGTCCCATCCGTAGCGAGACTCGATGATGTACTTGGGTCTCTGTCTGGCCTCGTCGTAGGTGCGTCCCACGTACTCTCCGATTACGCCCAGCGACAGCAGCTGGATGCCACTGAAGAAGGCGATCGCGATCACGACTGTGGGATTGCCGACCGGGAACAGCACGCCCATCAACTTCATGACGAGGTACGCGGTCGCCACGAGGAAGGCGAGTCCTGAGAGCGCGACGCCCGTCACGGAGATCAACTGCAATGGATAGCGCGAGAAGCCGACGACCCCGTTGAGCCCAATCACCAGCGAACCGAAAAAGCGGTTGTACTTGCTCGATCCGGCCGCGCGGGGGTCGCGGTCGTAGAGCACGCTGGTCTGGCGAAAGCCTACGAGCGCCACCAGGCCGCGCAGGAAGCCGTGGTGCTCCTCGAGCGCCAGCACGTTCTGCACGACGCGCCGGCTGAGCAGCCGAAAGTCACCGGTATTGGGGGGAATCTCGACCTCGCCGATGCGCGCGATCACGCGATAGCCGACCGCTGAGACGATTCGCTTGGGCAGCGTCTCCCCCTCGCGGCTGCGCCGCTGCGCGTAGACGACGTCGTAGCCCTCGCGCCAGCGCGCCACGAGCTCGGAGATCAGCTCGGGCGGGTCCTGCATGTCGCAGTCGATTACCACCACGGCGTCCCCGCTGGCGGCCTCCAGGCCGGCGAGCGTGGCCATCGGCTGCCCGAAACGCCGCGAGAAGCGCAGCGCCTTGACCCGTCTGTCAGCTTCGCGCAGCTGCATGATCAGCTCTTCGGTGCGGTCCGTGCAGGGGTCGACGCTGAAGATGATCTCCCAGCTCATCCCGAGCCCTTCGAGCACGGCGGCCAGCCGCCGGTACATGTGCTCGACGTTCGCCTCCTCGTTGTAGACGGGGATCACGACGCTGAAGGTCGCCTCCCGGCGCCGGCCATTGCCGGATCGCGAGGAGGGCGCGGCGTCGGAGGTCCCCTCTCTCCCGGGCAGCCCCAGGGGAAGCGCTGGAGCTAGGACATTGAGAGCCGCATCCGGCCCGTGGCTCGGACGCCGCGATCGAGACGTGCTCATTCACCCTCCCTCGAGGATCGGCGCGGCACCTCAGACAGCTCCCCAGTCCAGACCCCGGTCGCCGGGGACGATGCGGCGGAGGGTGTAGACATCGGAGTCGAGGTCCGCGCGGTGTTCGGAGAGCTCCGGCCATGGGTCCCAGACGGCGCTCAGCAGCTTGCCCGTGATGCCGTCGCTGGCGGCCGACGCCAAGAAGACGGCGAGCTCGGCCCCGCGACGCAATGGGATCCCGCCGGAGCGCTGCTGCTGGATCGCCTGCTGATAGAAGGCCTCCCCCACACACGCGGGGCCGGCGGCAAGCACCTCGTCGAGCATCCGCGTGTTGAGCGCCCCTGGCGCGATTGCGTTGACGTCGACGCGCTGCTCGCGCAGCTCGTCGGCGAGCGTCTCGGCGAAGCGCACGACCGCCGCCTTGGAGGCCGCGTAGGCGCTGAGCCCGGGCAGTGGCCCGGTGGCCCCGCCGCCCGAGAGCTGGATGATCTTGCCGTAGCCGCGTCGTGTGAAGTGAGCGGCCGCGGCGCGGGCGACGAGCACCGAGCCGAACAGGTTGATCTCGACGGTGCGCACCCAGTCCGACCAGTCCATCCGATCGACGGTTCCCTTCGGGCCGTAGACACCGGCGTTGGAGACCAGGATCGTGAGCTCGCCCAGATGGGCGAGGGCGACCTCCAGCAGCCGCTCCACATCGATCGGCGCGGATACGTCGGCGACCTCGGCCAGCACGCTCTGGCCGGGTCGGGCCACATCTTCCAGCTCCGCGGCGGCACGTTCGAGCGCGGCGGCGTCGCGCCCGCAGATGCAGAGGCCCGCCACGCCGGCCTCCAGATAGGCGTGCCCGATCTCCAGCCCCAGGCCTTGCGTGCCACCGGTGATCAGCGCGGTCCGCCCGGCCAGCGTTGCGCTCATCGGCGCTGCACCTCTGGAGCGGCCCAGCCGGAGGTGATCTGCTGACGCTCGCCGGGCGGGGCGCCGACACATGCGTAGCGAACGCCCGGATGGGCGGCGAGCGAGTCCTGGAGCCAGCCCGAGGGATCGACGATCACGGCCTGTGCGAGCGCGGCGAGGACAGCCTCGCCCGGGACCTCCAGGTAGTCCTGCCATGCGGTGCAAACCACCAGGGCGTCGGCGCCGGCCACCGCCTCGAGGGGGCTCGGGCGCAACTCGATGACCCCGTCGAGGTCCGCGGGCAGCGCGCTCACAGCCGGGTCGTGCGCGCGTACGACGGCCCCCGCGCCTGCCAGCCATCGACACAGCTCGACGGCGCTGGAGCGCCGCAGTGTGGACGTCCCGGGCTTGTAGGTGAGTCCCCAGACCCCTACGGTCAAGCCGGCGAGCGGCTGCTGCTCGCGCGCTCCGCCCCCGAGCAGCTCCAGCAACTTGCGCTGGGTCCAGTTTTTGTGTGCCGTATTGCCGTCGGCCACGCCGGTGAATACGTGGGAGGGCAATCCGTGGCGCTCGGCCAGTCCGCGCAGAAAGCCGACATCGCGCGCCAGGGTTCCGCCGGCGAAGGCATCGCCTGGAGCCAGATACGCGCCGGGGCCGATGCGGTGCTCGCTCTTCAGTCCCCGGGAGACCTCCGCGGCGTCGGCGCCCACCAGCTCGCAGATCGCGGCGACCTCGTTGATGAAGGCCACGGAGGTCGCGAGGAAGCCGTTGAGCGCATGCTTGGTCATCTCGGCCGACTCCACGCGCATCCACTGCACGTCGGTGCTAAACGGCGCCAGCAGCTCGGCCAGCTCACGGCGATCCTCCTCGTTGCGCACACCCGCCACGATCCGGTCGGGTGCTCGGAAGGACTCGAGGGCGTGGCCCAGGCGCAGGTTCTCGGGCACGCAGGCGAAGCGCAAGCCACCGTCGCCGCGGCGGGCGGCACAGCGCTGTTCCAGGCGCGCGATGCTGCCAACGGGTAGCTGCGAGGAGATGACCACCAGCGCGCCCGCGGGCAGCGCTCCGAGCAGCTCCTCAGCACTGGCCAGGACCCAATCGACGTCGGCGATATCTTCGGCGTCGACCGGCGTGTCGAAGGCGACCCACGCCCGGCTGGCATCCGCCAGCGGCTGTGACTCGACCGTGAAGCGCAGGCGCGCGGAGTTGCTGGCCATCAGCTCGGAGAGTCCCGGCTCGGCCACCGGAGGGCAGCCATGGGCAAGCTCGTCGACCACGGTCGCGTCGGGGTCGACCCCGAGGACATCGTTGCCGGCCTCGGCCAGACAGGCCGCGGTCACGCTCCCCAAATGCCACAGGCCGATCACGCCGATCGGCCCGCCCGTCTCACGGCTACAGCGCAAAGCCTGCGGCAGCTGCGTCGTCGTGGAACATGCGAACCGTCTCCAACGAGTACTGCTCGAGATCCTTGCCGAGGCAGGCCAGCTTCTTGAGCAGGTCGTGGGTGATGGTGATGATGTGACAACCGACCTGATCGGCCTGCACGAGGTTGAGGATCTCGCGCGGAGAGGCCCAGATCAGCTCGGAGTTGGGCGCATCCATCATGATCTCGACAGAGCGAGCCATGATCGGCACGGGATCGACGCCGGCGTCGGCGATGCGCCCGGCGAAGACCGAGATGTAAGAGGGCGCGCCATCCTTGACCGCGGCGGTGATCAATTCGACCTGGGCCGTGGTGAACAGGGCCGTGACGTTCACCTTCACACCGCCCTCGGAGAGCTCGCGCACGAGCCGTGCCAGCGGCTCGCCGCTGGTGGTGGTGACGGGAACCTTGACGTATACGTTCTCTCCCCACGAAGAGATCAGCGTGGCCTGGCGCCGAATCTCATCCGGATCGTCGGCGAACACCTCGAAGGAGACGGGGTGCTCGGTAACTTGCTCGAGCAGCTGGTGAGCAAATTCGGCGTAGTGAGTCAGGCCCGCCTTGCGCATCAGCGTGGGGTTCGTCGTGAACCCCTTGATCCGGGGATCGCCCGCAAGCGCGAGGATGCCCTCCAGGTCGGCTCCGTCAGCAAAGATCTGTGTGGATATCTGGTCTAGCACGTTTCACTTTCACCAGCAGCCACCGTACCATGCAGATCAGTTTAATTTGAATGTTTCCAATAAACAGTCTCACCTAAATCAGACAGATCGCCGCGTGCAGGTCGAGCTCTTTCCCTCCACAAGGCCTGTGCTGCTGAGCGATCGCACGACCGGCGCCACCCGCCGTTCGGCGCCGCGAGGGGCGACCCACATCGGCATCTGTGTCTCCCACCGCCGCGAGCGCCGGGTAGGCGCGGCTGTGATGACTCTTGCTCCTCTGCATGGGCATCACGCCCGCGCGATGGTAGCCGGCGATCGACTCTTGCTTGCCAGCGAGGCGCGCTCTAAATGCGGCGCCGTGGAACTTCGGGGCGGGACTGTCTCTCACCCAAGCCGATCGGCGACGCAGACGCCCGTGAGTCGCACGTCGCACATGGGCGCGGCTTGCGCGATCCGAGCGATCGCCCTCGCACCTAGAATGGGCCGGCGTGCCGTCCCTCCCGCGACATCCACTGATCCCACTCCGCAAGGTGGACCCACAGCAGCCGCTGCCCGCGCTCGAGGAGGAGGTGCTGGGACGCTGGCGCGAGCGCGACGTCTTCGCGCAGTCATTAGGCATGCGCGAAGATGCCGAGCCGTGGGTCTTCTACGAGGGGCCCCCTACCGCCAACGGACGCCCCGGCGCGCACCACGTGCTCTCGCGGGTGTTCAAGGACATCTACCCCCGCTACAAGACGATGCGCGGCTACCGCGTGGAGCGCAAAGGCGGCTGGGACTGTCATGGCCTGCCGGTCGAGATCGCGGTCGAGCGGCAGCTGGGACTCGCCTCCAAGGCGGAGATCGAGCAGTACGGGATCGAGCGGTTCAACGCGAGGTGCCGCGAGTCGGTGTTCGAGTACCTGGATGAGTGGAATCGCCTGACCGAGCGGATCGGCTTCTGGATCGACCTCGAGGACGCCTACCGCACGCTCGACGAGCCCTATATCGAGTCGGTCTGGTGGGCGCTGGCGGAGATTCACGCGCGGGGACTGCTGTACGAGGGGCACAAGGTCGTGCCCTACTGCCCCCGCTGCGGGACCGCGCTCTCCTCGCACGAGGTGGCGCTCGGGTACCGGGACGTCGTGGACGCATCGGTCTACGTGCGCCTGCCCCTGCGCTCCCCCACCCCGCCGCTACAGGAGGGCGATGCACTGCTGATCTGGACGACGACGCCATGGACGCTGCCTGGCAATGTCGCGGTGGCGCTCGCGCCGGATGTCGAGTACGTGCGAGCTCGTGGACGGCGCGCGCCCACGGGCAACAGCGGCAACGATCGCCCGCAGGAGGAGGCCGTCTACGTGCTGGCGGCAGCGCTGGTAGAGAAGGTCCTGGGAGCCGGGGCGGAGGTCCTCGACCGGTTCCCGGGCCGCGCGCTGATCGGCGAGCAAATCGCGGGGAGCGGCACGGGACAGACCTATGAGGGGCCGATCTTCGACACCGGCGCGCGGGGTGGCTTCCCGATCATCGCCGGGGACTTCGTGACCACGGAGGACGGCACCGGCCTTGTGCACATCGCGCCGGCGTTTGGCGAGGACGATTTCAACGCCGCGGTGGCGAGCGGCATCTTCGACCCGACGAACCCTCGCACGCTCTTCAATCCGGTCAAGCCTGACGGCACCTACGACCAGCGCGTACGCAGCCACGACGGGCGCTCCTACGAGGGACGCTTCGTGAAGGACCCGGTGCTGACCGGCGAGTTGATCGATGACCTGGATGCGCGGGGCCTGCTGTTCAGGGCGAGCGACTACGAGCACTCCTACCCCCACTGCTGGCGGTGCGGGACCCCGCTGATCTACTACGCCAAGGCATCCTGGTACATCCGCACGACGGCGCTGCGCGAGCGGATGCTGCAGGCCAACGAGACCGTGGCCTGGCACCCGCCCCACATCAAGCACGGGCGCTTCGGGGATTGGCTACAGGGCAACGTCGACTGGGCGCTCTCCCGCGAGCGCTACTGGGGGACGCCGCTACCGGTGTGGCGCTGCCCCGCGGGACACATCGATGTGATCGGCTCCTTCACCGAGCTGGAGGAGCGCTCGGGCAGGTCGCTGTCCGACCACCACCGCCCCTATGTGGACGAGGTCGAGGTCGCCTGCCGGCACACCGATGGCGAGCATCCGCCATGCGGCCAGCCGATGCGCCGCGTGCCGGAGGTCATCGACGTGTGGTTCGACTCGGGCGCGATGCCGTTTGCTCAGCACCACGCGCCGCTGGAGCACGCGGCGCGCTTTCGCGAGCGCTTCCCCGCCGATTTCATCTGCGAGGCGCTGGATCAGACGCGCGGCTGGTTCTATTCGCTGCTGGCGATCTCGACGCTGCTGTTCGATACGGCTCCCTATCGGAACGTCGTGTGCCTCGGTCTGATCCTCGATGGAGATGGCCAGAAGATGTCCAAGTCGAAGGGCAACACGGTCGAGCCGTGGCAGGTGATCGACGCCTATGGAGCCGATGCCTTCCGCTGGTACTTCTTCACCGCCAAGCAGCCGTGGGACGGCTACCGCTTCTCGACGGAGAGCATCGGCGAGGGCGTGCGGCTGTTCCTCAAGCAGCTGTGGAGCACGTACTTCTTCTACGCGCTGTACGCGCAAGCCAACGCACAGCAGCTGAGCACCGCCTTGAATCTTGCGGGGGAAGGGAAAGAGCCACCGGCCGCAGCGACCAACGGTGGCGCGCGGTCCGCAGCACCTGGTGGGGGGGACCTCGACCGGTGGGCGCTATCGCGCGCCACGGCCACCGCGGAGCTCGTGGCCGAGCGCCTGGACGCCTACGACACGACCGCCGCGGGACGCGCGATCGCGGACCTGGTGGACGAGCTTTCCAACTGGTACGTGCGCCGCTCGCGCCGGCGCTTCTGGGAGGGTGACCCATGCGCCTTCCGGACCCTCCGTTCGTGTCTGCTGGTCGTCTGCAAGCTGCTCGCTCCCTTCTGCCCGTTCGTGGCGGATGAGATCTACGACAACCTCGACGGCACCTTGCAAAGCGTCCACCTGTGCGACTTTCCTGCCGGCGAGACGCTGCCGGAGCGCGACCGGACCCTGGAGGAGGCGATGGCGATCGCACGCGCCACCGTGCGTCTCGGTCTCGGCGCGCGAGCGCGCGCCAAGATCAAGTTGCGCCAGCCGCTCGCCGAGGCCGTCGTGGTGGCGCAGGGACGCGAGCGTGAGGCGATCGAACGCCTCGCGGACATTGTGCGCGAGGAGCTGAACGTCAGGCGCGTGCGCTTCGTGGCAGGCGCCGAGGAGCTGGGTCGCTACGAGGTAAAGGCCAACTACCGTCGCCTCGGGCCGCTGTTCGGCGCCGAGATGCCGCAGGTCGCCGCCGCGATCGCGGCGCTCGACCCGGCGCACGTGGCAGCGACACTGGCTAGCGCGGAGGACGAGCTCGGCATCTCGGTCGGCGGCCGCGAGCACACGCTCTCCGGCGAGGATCTGATCCTCACGATGCTGGCTCCCGAGGGCTATAGCGTCGAGCGCGAGGGTGCCCACGCGGTCGCGCTCGACCTCGCGATCGACGAGGACCTGCGCCGCGACGGCCGTTCGCGGGAGATCGTGCACGCCGTGCAGAGCGCGCGTAAGAATGCCGGCCTGGCGGTCGAGGACCGCGTCGCGCTGAGGCTCTCCGGCGATCCGGCGCTGCTGGAGGCCGCCGAGCGGCATCGCGACCACCTCACCGGCGAGACGCTCGCGATCGATCTCCTACTCGGCGAGGGCGAGAACCACACCGCGGCCGATCACAGCGAGCAGGCCACAATCGATGGCCTGGACATCACGATCGCGCTGTCTCGCGCGCAGCGGCAGTAGCTGGCGCGAGCCTGCGCTAGGTCCTACCCGCTCGACTGCGGCGAACCGTACGACGGCGCAGGGCAAGCACGGTGAACTCCAAGATCAAGACGATCACGGCGCCCAGCGAGAGTAGACGCCCCAACACCACCGGCGAGCTGGCCGCGGTGCTCACGGAGATCCGCTCCGTCGCGAGCGCGGGAGCGCGGTGCGCGGGGGTGCTTTGCGATCCGCCGGCGCCGCTGCGGGCAACTTCGAGCACATCGTTGCCTTCTGGGTCGATGCCTAGGATCCTCGCGCCCGTCACGTGCACCAGGTTGGGTCCACCCCCGATGTTCGTATAGGCCAACTGGCCTGGGGGTAGGTGCACCAACTCGGAGATCCGATCGTCGTGCACGGCGTTGGGAGGAAAATCGATCTCCGCCAGCCCTCGCCGGTGGCCGGCGATCCGCGGCTGGTCGATGTCGAGGTAGTCCACCAATACATTGACGTGCAGCGGGGGGTGGAGGTAGGAGCTGAATGCGGAGCCGCGTACGTTGGCCGGGGGATAGGCGTCGGTCTGCTGGATCGCCCCGACGACCGAGACGATCAAGATCGGCACAAGCGTCCACAGCCAAAGCCTCACCCCGCGAGTCCCACTTCGACCTACAGCCAGGACGAGCAGCACGGCGCCGCTTACACCCAGCAGAATGTAGCTCTCCAGGCGGTAGGTGAACTGCATGTCGGTGTAGAGCCGCGGCAGCGCGAGCAGCAGTCCCGCGTGTGTCATCGCCACGCCGATCAGCGCCGTCACGCACGAGACGACCAGCAGCGCTCTCAGCCAGGCGCCTCTCCGGCCTGCCCCCAGGAAGATCGCGATGCTCACGAGCACCCACGCGATCTCCAGTACCGGGAGGGAGAGGGCAAAGGCCGCACCCGATGAGGCCGAGGCGCGCGAGAGCGTAAACAGGTGCCCAGCCGACACCAGGGGCATCTCCCCGGTCAGCAGGGCACGTGCATCCAGATAGCTGCCGCCGATCAGCGTCTGTGACTTGTAGGCGATCGCCGGCCATAGAAACCATGCGTTCACCAGGAGCGCCGGCACGACCAGGCCGGCAACTCGCACGACACCGGAAAGTGTGATCTCCCGCCGCGCGCTCGGTACGCAGGCGGCCACCGCCAAACCCATCACTACCAGCACCGTCGAGCCCAGCAGGATCGTGATGTTGTGGCTGCCGAAGAAGACGATGGCGCTGCCCGCGAGCGCGGCGCCGGGCCACATGCGTAGGTGATCTGCGCGCAGGACGCTGAGTCCCGCCGCGGTCATCAGTGGAATCATCGAGATCCCGACGAGCTCCGGCCAGTCCCCGCGCCCATAGATCAGCGTGAGGTAGTACGCGGAGGTTATGAACACCACCCCCGGGGCGTGGGCCTGCCAGCGCCCCAAGCCGGCCATACGGGCCATCCAATACCAGCCGCCATAGGCCGCCGCGAAGGCGAGCAGATACGTAATGACGTAGGCGGTCAGCGGCGCATTGCCAAGCAGTAGCGAGAACGTTCCCGTCAGCGCATAGATGGTCCCACCGTAGGATGCGTAGAAGGGATAGAAGACCGCGTGGGAGTAGTTCAGGAATAGGCTGGGCAGATGATTGGAGCGAATTGCGAGACTCTGGTGCCACATGTACCAGAGGTGATTGAACCAATCGTCGTTGAAGACCGAGTCGGTGAACAGCAGCGGCCATGCGAGCACACCGATCAGCAGCGCCGGACCCCCCACGAGCATGGCTGCCCGTGTCAGTGGAGCGATCGCGATCCTTCGCGGGGAGCCCGTCGCGATCTGCTGGACATATGGCTCATCCCGGATGTCGCGAGCCATGCCCTGGGCCTCCCGGAGAGTCCAACCCGCTACCCGATTCACGGCGGCGGCGGATCGCAAGCGCTACAAACTGCAGCACGAGAGCGATCGCGCCAGCCAGCGCGAGCACCCGTCCCAGCACCACGGGAAAGCTGTCGGCCGGACTCAGGGAGATCGTCTCCGTGGAAGCTGGAGCGGGGGAGCGCCATGCCGCATGGCCGCCGGAGCCGACTTCGAGCACATCGTAGCCTCCGCGATCGATCCCCACGATCCTCGCGCCGGCTACGTGCACGAGACTCGGTGGACCCTGCAGGTTTGTGTAAGCCAACTGACCCGGGGATAGCCGAACCACGCTGGAGACGCGGTTGTCCTGAACAGCGGTGGGAGTGAAATTGACCTGCGGGGGTTGTCCGTAGGGATCTTCCAGTAGGGGCAGGCGCACGTCGAGGTAATCCGTCAGCACTTCGCCCGATTCCGGATGGCCCGGCTGATACAGTTTTTCGAGTTTGGTCTGACGGTTTTCCGTTTGGGGATAGACATTCACCTGTTTGATCGCGCCGCCGACCGAGACGACCAGGATGGGGACGATCGTCCATGACCATAGGCGTGTCTTCCGGCCACCGCTGCGGCTCAGCGTGAGAATCGCGAGGATCGAGCCGCTCAGGCCCAGCAGGATGTAGCTCTCCAAGCGGTAGCTGAATTGCAAGGTGGAGTAGACGCGGGGCAGCGCGAGGATGAATTCGGCCTTCGTCATCAACACGATCATCAGGGCCGTCAGGGCGGCGCAGATCAGCAGTACCCTGATCCAGGCTCCACGTAGACCTCTCGGCAGGAAGACGAGGAGACCCGCGAACACCCAGCCGAGCGCCAGGATTGGGAGGGTGAGTGCAAAGTCGGCGGGCGGGGTGGACGTGGTCGCCGAGGTGCGTGCGAGCGTGAAGATGTTCCCGGTCGAGACCAGGAACATCGAAGACTGCAGCAGGGCACGCCAGCTTTGGTAGCCACTGGCGATCTCCGTATTCGCCTCATACGCGAGGGCCGGGAGGAGAAACCAGGCGTTGACCAGCAGCGCGGGAATCACCAGACCGGCAACCCGGATCACCCCCGCTCGCGTGAGCTCCCGGCGCGCCCGTGGAACGCAGAGGACGATCGCGAGGCCGACCAGGAGGATCAGCGTCGCACCCCATACCAGCGTGAGGCTGTGACTCCCAAAGAAGACGATGCTGCTGGCTGTCAGGGCGAGCGCCCCTCCCAGGCGCAGCCGATCGGCGCGTAGCACGCTCAACCCTGCTGCGATCATTAGCGGGATCATCGATACGCCGATGAACTCGGGCCAGTCCCCGCGCGCGTAGATCAGCGTGATGTAGTAGGCGGAGGTGATGAACACCAGACCCGGAACCTGAGCCCACCAGTGGTCCAGTCCGGACATGCGTCCCATCCAGTACCACCCCCCGTAGGACGCGGCAAAGCCCAGCAGATACGTGAGGATGTATGCCTCGATCGGGGCGTTCCCCAGCACCAGCGACAATGTGCCGGCCAGGGCATAGAGCGTTCCGCCGTAGAACGCGTAGTGCGGGTAGAGCACCCCGCCGGAGTAGTTGAGGAACAGGCTGGGAAGATGATCGGCGCGAATGGCCAGACCCTGCTGCGACATGAACCACAGCTGTGAGATCCAGTCCCCGTTGAAGAAAGAGCCCGTGAAGATCAGGGGCCATCCGAGCACGCCGATGATCAGCAGCGCCGGCCCTCCCCAGAGCACCGTCGAGCGCACCACCGGAGCGATCGCGATGCTCCGAGCGGGGACAGTCGCAATCACCCGGCTATACGGTTCATCCTGGATATCGCGAACCATAACCACGCCATCGCGAGGGGTCCAACGCACCAGACGTACATCCCGCCACGACCCGGATCAGCCCTCCGGGGCAGCGGATTCGGCGATCGGCTACAGAGCCTGGATGTCTCCAACCAGCTGCGGCGCCACCGCGGTGAAGCCTATGCCAGCGCGGGCTCCAGCTCGGCTTCGATCTTCTTCTTGGGGTAGGCGCCAACGACGGTCTTGACGGGCTCACCGGCCTTGAAGAGGATCATCGTCGGGATCGACAGCACCTGAAAGCTCGCCGCGGTCTGCTGGTTCTCGTCGACGTTCAGCTTGACGATGCGCAGGTCGGCGCGCTCCTGGGCGATCTCCTCGAGCACGGGTCCGACCACGCGGCAGGGACCGCACCACGGCGCCCAAAAATCGACGAGCACGGGGGTCCCGGACTCGATGACCTCGGCCTGGAAGTTGGCGTCGGTGACTTCGCTCAGATTGCCTGCCATGGGTCTCCCTTCGTCGTCTTGTGCGCCTTGCGCTTTCGGCTACCTCTCACTATACAAAGTAAAGGGAGTGTCCTCGGAGGATGCGGACGGGGCATCCAGGGGCTCCACCGAGGCGCCGTCCACGAGCACCGCGGATGGCGGTTGGCGACCAAGGCGCAGCTGTGGCACGAGCCACATGGCCTCAGCGGCGATCCGCCAGGACATCTTGCTCTGGCCGCGCTGGCGGTCGCGGAAGACGATCGGGACCTCCACGACACGGAAGCCGGAGCGAACCGCGCGGTAGGTGAGCTCGACCTGAAAGGCGTAGCCCTGGGAGCGGACGCTGTCGAAGTGAATGGCTTGCAAGACCTCACGGCGGAAGCACTTGAAGCCGCCGGTGAGATCGCGAACCCCGAGGCCGAGGACGAGCCGCGCGTAGGTGGAGCCACCCTCGCTGACTAAGCGCCGTAGCAGTCCCCAGTCGGTGACGCCGCCGCCGGGGACGTAGCGCGAGCCGAGCGCGAGGTCGGCGCCGTCCGCGATGGCCTCGAGCAGGCGGGCGAGGTCGGCGGGGTCGTGGGAGAAGTCGGAGTCCATCTCGAGCACGAAGGCGGCGCCGTGCTCGAGCGCGTGGCGGAAGCCGGCGAGATATGCGGGGCCGATGCCTTCCTTGGCGGTGCGGTGGAGGACCTGCACCCAGGGATGCTCGGTGGCCAGCCGCTCGACGATCTGACCGGTGCCGTCGGGGGAGCCGTCGTCGACGACGAGCACCCGAAAGCCCTCGCAGGGGGCGCCGGCGAGCGCGGCGGCGGCGGCGAGGACGATGTCCTCGATGTTCTCGGCCTCGTTGTAGGTGGGCAGTATCAGCCAGGCGATGCCGTCCATTGAGGCCCTGAACCCTAGAGTGTCGAGGCCCGGCTCGGCTGCACCACCCGGCAAAGCGCGCCCGGGACGGCGCTCGCAGCGCGGGTAGGGCACCCTTACGCGGAGACCATGACCGCCGACCTGCCCAATTTTGCGATCGCGGACGCCCTCGAGGAACTGGGAGATCTGTACGAGCTCGACGGCGCGATCGTGCACCGGGTGCTGGCGTACAGGACTGCGGCAAAGACGGTGCGTGAGGCATCCGTGTCGGTGGCTGGCCTGGCGCGGGCGGGGCGGGCGACGGAGCTCGCCGGGATCGGCAAGACGCTGCAGGAGAAGATCCTGGCGCTGTTGGACACCGGCGCGATCCCAGCGGCGCAGCGGCTGCGGGCGAAGTTCCCGCCGGGCCTGATCGCGTTGACGCGGCTGGCGGGCCTGGGCCCGAAGCGGGCGCGGCTGCTCTACCAAGAGCTTGGCATCGACTCGCCACAGGCGCTGCGCGAGGCGGCGCTGGGAGAACGCCTGCGGACCGTGAAAGGCCTCGGGCCAAAGTTCGAGGCGAACGTGCTGACGGCGCTGGAGGCGATCCCGGCGGACATGGATGGCATTCCGGCCCCGCAGCGGCGGCTGCTGCTGCCAGCGGCGATCGCCCTGGGCGAGACGCTGGCGGAGGGCCTGCGAGCAGCACGGCCCGCAGGACGCGCACATCCAGATCGCGGGCTCGGCGCGGCGGGGAGTGGAGAGCGTGAAGGACCTCGACCTGATCGCGGTCACGACTGAGCCACAGGCACTGGCCGAGTCGCTGCAGCGCCTGGAGCAGATCGAGGCGGTGTCCTCCAGCGGCAAGGCCGGGGCGCGCGGGCGGACCCACTCGGGCGTAGCGGTCGACCTGCGGATCGCGGCGCCGGAGCAGCTGGGCAACCTGCTGCAGCACTTCACGGGGTCGGCCTCCCACAACGCGGCGCTACGGGCATACGCGGTGCGCAGAGGCCAGCACGTGTCGGAGTACGGGATCCTCGAAGACGCCAGCGATCGGGCACGGACGTGCGCGACGGAGAGTGAGGTGTACGGCCTGCTGGACCTCCCCTATATAGAGCCGGAGCTGCGCGAGCACCGCGGGGAGCTGGAGGCAGCAGGCAGCGGGAAGGGATTCGCCCTTGCCGGCCGAGCCGGCGGGCCGGATGGGTCGGCTGGCGCGGCAACTAGAGGCGAGCTGCCATGCCTGATCGAGCTGGGCGACATCCGGGGTGACCTGCACTGCCACACCGTCGCCTCGGACGGGAAGGCCACGATCGGTGAGATGGCGCTGGCGGCGCAGGAGCGGGGCTATGAGTACCTCGCGATCACTGACCACTCGGCGTCGCACGGGTTTGGGGATGACGTCTCCCCCGCTCAGCTGCGCGCGCAGATCGAGCGCATCGCTGAGATCGACGCGAGCCTGCCGGGCATCCGGCTGCTGGCGGGCAGCGAGGTGAACATCCTGCCGGACGGGTCGCTGGACTACGAGGACGAGCTGCTGGCGCGGCTGGACTGGGTGGTAGCGAGCGTGCACACGGCGTTCGGGATGGGCGAGCAGCGAATGACGGAGCGGATGATCGCGGCGATCGAGCACCCCCTGGTGGATGCCATCGGCCACCCGACGGGCCGCCTGATCGAGCGCCGCGAGCCCTACGCGGTCGATCTGGCGGCGGTCTTTGCCGCGGCGGCGCGGACGCGGACGCTGCTGGAGATCAACGCGAACCCGGACCGCCGTGATCTCTCCGAGGCGCATGCTCGCGCGGCCGTCGCCGCGGGGGTGCGAATCGTCGTGGACTCCGACGCGCATCGCCCGGAGACCCTGCGCAACATGCACTGGGGAATTCTCACCGCGCGCCGCGCGTGGCTGAGCGCGGCGGACGTCGCGAACACCCGTCCCTGGCGCGAGCTCGAGCGACTGCGCAAACGCGCCCAAAGACACTAGCGCGCCCCGCGGCAAGCGCACGAAGCCCATTTTCACATATGGCATGCTTCGCCTATGTGGGTGACCTGCGGCCGGCGCTCCGATTCCCTACCCAACGTTTGCCTCACTACTGGCGCAAACGGATACCTCGATTCTCGAGCGGCGAGGCAGTGCGCGACTGAGAGCTGGGACATTGGCGCGCGATCGCGCTTAGAGGCAAGTGGGAGACAGTTCGGGTTCACTCTGATTCACTTCGAGCGCAACCCTGAGCTGACGCCGCGGGCGGTGAGCTCCTCGCCGGCGACGACTGTCGACTTACCCGCGCCAACGGCTGAGCGCGATGGCCCGCGCTTTCGCCCCGATACCCCCACATGACGATCGTGGTCATCGGCTCAGGTCCCGCCGGTGTAGCAGCGGCGCACGCGCTCACAGAAGGCGGCCACCACGTGACGCTCTTGGACGCCGGCGACAAGATCGAGGCGGGACGGATGGACGTCTTCGACGCGCTTGCTCGGTCTGAGCCCGAGCGCTGGCCCGCGGCGCTCGCTCAGCGGGCACGCAACGGCTTCCCAGTCGACATCAGACACGTCCCGCTCAAGCCGTCCTATGGCTCACTGTTTCCATATGCGCTCGATGACTCCGACCTGCCTGTCTCACGCCAAAACGCCGAAGCGCTGCCATCGCTGGCATTCGGTGGCTTGAGCAATGCCTGGGGGGCCGCGGTCCTCCCGTTTCGTCAGCGAGACATCGAGGACTGGCCGGTCTCGCTCAACGAGCTAAAGCCTCACTACGAAGCCGTGCTGCGCTTTGTCCCCCTCGCGGCGGAGCGCGACGAGCTGTCGGAGACACTGCCTCTCTACACCGGCTCGCCCACCCCGCTGCGACGTGGTCCCCAGGCCGAGCGGCTGCTGGGTCACCTGCGCCGAAATGCCGCTGCGCTGAGGAGCGCCGGCATCTCCTTCGGAGCCTCGCGCCTGGCGGTGGTCACCTCTGCCGAGCATGCACGGCGCTGTCGCTATAGCGGCATGTGCTTGCACGGCTGTCCGTATCGATCGATCTACAACGCCTCGCGGACACTCGAGACTCTCATGCGCACCGGCGCCGTCGACTATCGGGGCGGCATCTACGTGGACCGTTTGACCGAAGCGGCGGGCACGGTGAGGATTGACTTTCACAGCCGCGGGCGCCCGACGCAGACAGGCAGGCTGAGCGCCTCGCGGGTGCTCGTCGCGTGTGGCGCCATCTCCTCGACGCGCCTCGTGCTGGACTCGATCGGTGGCGCACCGCGGAGCCGTCGCCTGCAGGACAGCCAGTACTTCGTCATTCCGATGCTCACGCCACGCGCCGCAGCGGTGCGGGTCGCGACCCAGGGCAACACGCTGGCGCAGGTGTTCGTGGAGCTCGAAGACGAGCGCATCTCCAAGCATGCGATGCACATGCAGCTCTACGGGTATAACGACCTGCTCCTCGCGGCGGTCGCCAAGCGCCTACCGTTGAGCGCCGCAAGGGTGGAGTCGCTTTTGCGACCCCTGCTCGGGCGGGTACTCATCGCCCAGGGATACCTGCACTCGGCGGACTCTCCGGGGCTGACCGTCAAGCGCCGGGCGGACCACCTCCGTCTAGTCGGTGACAGCGGCACGATCGCCACCACGCAGATCAAGAGGCTCGTTCGCCGTCTGGCCGCAACCGGACGCCTGCTGGGCATGGTGCCGCTGCCCGGCCTGATCCAGTTCGGAGACCCCGGCAAGGGCAATCACCTTGGCGGCTCCTTTCCAATGCGCAGGGAGCCCGGGACGCTGGAGACCGATGTGTTGGGGCGCCTGCGCGACTGGGATCGCGTGCACCTCGTCGACGCCTCGACCTTTCCCTCCGTTCCCGCGACCACGATCACACTCTCGGTGATGGCGAACGCCCATCGCATCGCCACCGCCGTCGCGCAGGCCGTGGTGCACTAGCCATGAGTCACGTCCACTCAAGCACGGCGCGTCACGCCCACTCAAGGACGGTGCTTGCAAACGTATGCGCGCAGGCCCTGAGCGCAACTGCCACCCACGCGGACCAATCACTTGCAGGTCATGCCTGAGGATCTCTCGCTCATCGCTGCGCCCGTGCCGAGGTGGAGCACCTCGCGCCTGAATGCGCGCGCACGCTCATGGGCAGGTGATCGGGTCAACCTGGTGCTCTGTGTGGTGTTCTTGGTGGCGGGCGCGTTCTATGTGTGGACCGCGGGCACCTCGATCCCGCTGACCCTCGATGGCGGCGGTCTCGATCGCTATAACCTGCTGGCCACCGCGTTCCTTCACTTCAAGCTCTCGGTCGGCAACGCGCCAGCGGGGCTGCTGCACCTCTCTCAGCCTTACAATCCGGCACAGAATGCAACCATCGTGGATGGGGGCATCAACGACGCTACCAACCTCCACGACGACATTCTCTACGGCGGACACCTGTATTTCCTCTGGGGGCCGGCGCCAGCGCTTATCTTGCTAGTTCCCCTGCATCTGTTTGGCCTTGAACCATCCTCGAGCGTCACCGTTGCGGTTTTTGCGATCGCCGGACTCGGGTTTGCGTTGGGGACACTGCGCGTGGTGTTGCGACAGATCGGTAACGAGACCTTGTGGATGTGTGCGCTCGCCGGATCTGCCCTGGCGCTTTGCTCGGCGGTGCCATTTATCTTGCGCGCCCCGTCCGTCACCGAGGACACCATTGCCGGCGGTTTCTGCTTTGCGATGGCCGGCATCTGGCTTGCAACCTCAGCGGTGGCCTCCCGCCGCGCGTCACTGCCACGCGTGGCGCTTATGAGCCTTTGCTTTGGCCTGGCAGCCGGTTCGCGGCCACCACTCGGGCTGGCTGCGCTGGCGCTCGTGCCTGTCTATATGTCGCTGCGTTTTACTCATTCGCACCGCCGCCTGCTGATCGCTCTGATCGCCCCGGTCGGGGTCTGTGGCTTGCTGTTGCTCGCATATAACCAGGCGCGCTTTGGCAACCCGCTCGAATTCGGTAATCACTACCAGCTGAGTGGCTATGACCAGCTGAAGACGCGCTATGGCGACCCCGCCTACGTGCCTCCCGGAGCCTGGTTCTACACCCTCTCGCCACCGCGACCCGCTGCGCTTTTCCCGTTTCTCGAGCTCGGGCCGCCACCCACCTCATACCCCGGCACCCTACCGACCGAATACTTGGGCGCCGAGATCACCGGCGGATTGCTACCGATGACACCAATTATCTGCTTCCTCCTGGCGTTGCCATGGATCTGGCGCCGGCGCCCCGCGTGGCTTGGATCGCTTGCCTTGCCCCTGTTGATACTTGCCGGCACGGGCCTGCTCTGCATGCTGCTCTTGTCCTACGAGCTCCCCGCGGTGACCGAGCGCTACGAGGTTGACTTCTCAACGCTGTTGCTGCTCGGCGCTCTAGCAGCGTGGCTCGCCCTGTCGCACCGTGCTCGCGCGGGCTCACGCCGACTGGTGCGGGTCGGTGGAGGTCTGCTCGCGGCCTGGGGTTGCCTCACGGGTCTCGCCATCAGCTTCGTCGGATATGGGAATTACCTGGCCTCCAAACATCCCGGGACGTGGACCACGCTGGAGAACATCGGCTCGCCGCTTTCGACTGCGATCGCGAGTGGCGCGGGACGTCCCGTACTGGCGGAAGTACGCACCCGACGCGTCAAGAGATTCTCATCCGTGAACTACACCGATCTCGGTACGGACGTCAAGTCGTTCTGGCTCTACGCGCAAGATCGCGCCAATCTCGCGATCGTCTCCCCCGACGACCGCATCGCCGCGCTGGAAGCAGAAATGACTCCGGTCATCAGGACCATCGGTCGAGGCAACGTCCAGATCGGTGGGGGCCCGCGGGACCTGGTCGTCAAGGACTCCGGCCATGCGACAGCTACCTACTACGTGCCGCCAAGCGGCGCCCGGTTCCGCATCCCTGTGCAACTCAGTCGAGGACTCAACCGGCTCGAACTCCTGCCCCTGGCCAGCACGATGACGCTGCCCAACCGGAGATACCCGACGACGATCTCGGTGCTGCTTGTGAGCGGAATATCGCTGGCAAGCCGCTACTGACCGGATATGGCGCCCCCCTCCTCGCGCAGGGAGACTGAGCCACCCGACGCTCGACCGTGATGTCGCGGGCTGCCCATCTGAGCACCATGCGCGTCGCGGTCATCGGGCTCGGGTTGATCGGACGCCAGCGCGCCGAGGCCCTGACTCGCATCGACGGCGCGCGGCTGGCGGGGACCGTCGACCCGGGCATCGGCGATGCGCAGACGGGGCTGGACGCGCCGCACTACCCGACGCTTGCAGAGGTCCCGGGCGATACCTATGACGCGGCTGTGGTGTCGGTGCCGCACGACCGGGCCTGCGCGATCGCGGCGACGGTGTTGCGGAGCGGGCGACCGGTGCTCGTCGAGAAGCCGCTCGGCCTGCGTACAGCTGACGCACGGGCGCTCGAGACACTTGCAGCAAACCTCCCGGCATCGAGCTTTGTCGGTTACAACTACCGCTACCTGCCTGCGATCGGCGAGCTCTTGCGCCGGGTAAGCGCCGGAGATCTCGGCGAGTTGCGCAGCCTCGACATGCTTGTGGGACACGGCGGGCATCCCCATTCGGCCGCCGGCTGGAAGCTGGATCCCGCCCGCGCTGGCGGCGGTGTGCTGCTCGATCCGGGGGTCCATCTGCTCGATCTGGTCTCCCGCCTTGCGCCGCTGGCCGATTGCGCAACCGTCGAGGCGACCCGCGGATTCTGGCCAACGGGGATCGAGGAGGACGTCCTCGCAACCTTTCGCGACGAGCGCCTGATCGCGACGGTCCGCATCTCTCATGTGCGCTGGGTCAACACGTTCAGGGTCGAGGTCTTTGGCGAGGATGGCTATGCCATCGCCGAGGGGCGCGGCGGCAACTACGGTCCAATGACGCTGCGGCTTGGCCGCCGCTGGGCTTGGACCGACGTGGGTGCCGTCAGCCAGCGCGATTCCGAGGAGCTGTGGGACTTCGGCGCTCGCAACGACAGCCTGCGGGACGAGCTTGCAGATGTCGTGGCACGCTGGCGCGGCAAGCGGACACCGGCCGGTGAGCCACACCCGGCGACGATGAGCGAGGCACGTCACATCACCGAATTATGCGAGCAGCTTTATCGGCGGATCGGGTAGCGGTCGCACTCAGACGGCGTCAAGCGATACCGGTCGCGCTCAGGCAAGCGTCAAGCGACACCGGTCATGCTCAGGCAGGCGTCAAGCGGTACCAGGCCGACAGGTCGGCGCCCCGCAGCTCGCGCTCCCACTCCCGTGTCTGCTCCCGTCCGACGAACCCCACCAGCAGATGGGAGATACTCGTCACGTCGACCGGCTCGAATCCGGCTGCCTGCGCAGCCGCTGTCAGGGAGCCAGCGGAGAAGTAGGCCAGGTGCTCGCGCTTGAGCGAGTGGTAGTGAGGCCCGAAGACCTGCGCCTCAGGGCAATCGAGGTTGGGGGTCTTGACACCGAGGATGCCACCGGGCCGCAGGACGTGGGCGACCTGCTGGAGAAACCCGCCGGGATCATCGAGGTGCTCGATCAAATCGAACAGGGTCACGGCGTCATAGCGCGACTCCCATTCCTCGCAATGCTCGCCGAGCGTCCCGCCGTAGGTGCTCAGGCCGTAGGCGGAGGACGCGATCGCGCGAGCGAAATCCGAGACCTCGAGGCCGTCGTGGCCGTAGCCAGCCTCCCCGAGCGCAACCCTGAAGAAGCCATAGCCCGAGCCGATATCGAGCACCTGTCCTCTGTTTAGTCCGGTGCAGGCACGCATCTGACGGACCTGTCTGGCCGCCTTCTCCAGGCGCCAGCCGGCCTGGGCGCGGTAGTCGCCATATCCACCGGCCTGCAGCTTGTCGCCCTGGAAGTACTCCTCCTCGTAGCGGGGTGGACGTGTCTCGCGTGCAAAGTGCGCGCCGTCCCAGCGCACCAGCCAGCCGTGGCGTGCGGTGTCCGATACGGCGACGCCGTGCGACGGCGTCTCGGCGATCGCTGCGTGCCAGATGCGACCGTCGAGCTCTCGCGGTCCCGGACCGACCGGACCAGCGGCAGGCGCGGGTGGCCGCGGGCGCAACTGCGCCCAGCCGGCGCGCAACCGCTCGAGCACGTCGGATCCCTCACCGCGCCCCGCCAGCTCGAGCCAGCTGTCGAACTCCTCGTGAGAGAGGTTCATCAGGCGCAACAGACCGTCCTTGAAATGACCTGAGGTATCGCTGTAGCGCAAGTCGCTCCCGGGCGCGACCAGCGAGATGCTCATCGGGACCATCGCATGCGCCTGCGCCGACCCATCATGTGCAACATCAGCGTAAAGCCGAATGTCTGAAAGCCGAGGATCACCAGGAGCAGCCCGAATACCGACGAGTACTGGATCGCCGGCAGGCGCAAGTCGTTGCCCAGCCAGCGCGCGAGCAATACCACGTTGGGGACGGTGCCAGCCAGAATCAGCACGCCACTCGTCAGCGCGCCCCGGTTGTAAGTGATTCGCACGAGCAGGCGGTCGGTCACGGGGGGATCGAAGTCATAGAAGACGCGGGCCAGCAGAGCGAGCTGGGCCGCGCTGTAGCCGACCGTCGCCAGCACCAGCCCCAGCAGCATCCAGTGCAGGTTGAAGCCGATGCCGAGCGCGACGAACGGCCCCCCGGCAAGCGCGCCCGCAATCACCAGGCCGAACGCGAGCAGCGCCAGCCCGGGGCGCCACAGGAAGAAGTCGGGCGCGTAGAGGAACATCACGCGAAGGCTGTTCCAGCCAGCGATCCACGGCGCCCGCCAACCCTCCCGCTTGAGGTGGCTCTCCCGTCCCTCGCGGTCTTTCCAGAAGCGCACAGGAACCTCTGTCATGCGCATCCTCAACTTGTGCGCCTTGAGGATCATCTCCGAGGCGTACTCCCAGCCATGGGACTCCAACTCCATCTGCTCGAGTGCGCTCAGCGTGATCGCCCGCATCCCGCAGTGGATGTCGCTGAAGCGCGTGCCATAGATGAGGTTGAACATCGCGGTGGTCGCCGGCGAGCCGAAATAGCGATGCAGCACAGGCATCGCGCCGGGCTCGATCGCGCCCTTGGTGCGGGTGCCCATGACGAAATCGTGGCCCCCGCGAATCGCGCGGATGAAGCCCTCCAGCTCGCGAAAGTCATAGGTGAGGTCGCAATCGCCCATGATCGCTATCTCACCGCGCACATGCGGGATCGCGTCGATGTATGCGCGGCCGAGGCCGAGCTTTGGCACGTCGATGACGCGCGCGCCATGCGCGGCCGCGATGGTCGGCGAGCGGTCGCTCGAAGAGTCCACGATCAGCACCTCGCCGCTGACCCCAGCCGCAGCGAGCCCCTCATGGCACCAGTCGACGAACTGGCCAACTGTGAGCTCCTCGTTCAGGCACGGGATGACGATCGAGACTTCGACCGCCTCTCGCTCGGCCTGGCCGGCGGGTGGCTCCAGTACCGGAATGCTCATCGACGTACCGTCGGCGTGGCACCTGCGATCGGCGCGGCACCTGCGGTCGGCGTGGCATCCGCCGGATGCATGGCCGCCGCAGCCTGGGTGGCCTCCTTGATATTCGCATCGATCGAGTCGATCAGCGCCGCGGTCGAGCTATAGCTGCAGCGCCAACCGAGGGCGGCAAGCTTGTCGCTGCGGAAACGCACGACCGGCACGTCTCCCTTCCAGCCGCGCGATCCACCGGTGTAGCCATAGCGCACGTCAACCAGGCCCATCCGCTCGACCACGAGATCGGCGATCTCCGCCACCGTCACATGATCGCTAGTGCTTGCGTTGTAGATTTGGAAGCCGTCCCACCCGCGATCGGTGAGCGTGAGCATCGCTGCGACTACGTCGCTGACATGGATGTATGACTTGCTCTGCTTTCCGTCACCGAGAATCTTGAGCTCCCGAGGGTTCTCGAGCAGCCGGCGCACAAAGTCGTAGGTGACTCCGTGGGTCTGGCGCGCGCCGACGACGTTCGCAAAGCGAAAGACCACGGCATCGATGCCAAACATATGGGCATAGGCCGCCAGCATTGCCTCGCAGCCGAGCTTGCTGGCGCCGTAGGTGGAGACCGGGATCAGCGGTCCGAGCTCCTCGTCGACCTCCTGCGAGCCACGGTCGCCATAGACGCCCGAGCCTGACGCGTAGGTGATCTTCCCGACACCGTTGATCCGCACGGCCTCGATCACGTTGTGCGCCAGATATGTGCTCTCCCAGAAGTCGATCCCCGGGTCGTTGACGGCGGCGGCGATGTCGGGGTTCGCGGCGAACAGATAGACGTGGTCAGCGCCGTGCATGGCCTCGATGACTTTCTCGATGTCGCGAAGATCTGCCTCGATTACCTGTAGCCGGGGATCGTCGAGGAGCCCATCCAAGTAGGAGATCTCGCCAGAGGCGAAGTTGTCGAACACGACGACCTCTTCATCGGGGCGCCGCAAGATCTCGTGGGTAAGGTGGCTGCCGATGAAGCCGGCGCCGCCTGCGACAAAGGATCGCGCCATGATCAGCGGACAATTCCGGGATCATAGAATTGCGGTTTTCGATACGGGCAGTACATCGCGAGCTTGCGGGCGGAGGGGTCATAGCGGACCACCCACACGCCGGTGCCGTCACTCAAACGCGTGCAGGTCGGGGGGGATTTCGCAGCGACCGGCTCATGGATGAGCGTGGCCACCCGCGTCAGGCGACTGAATTCCGGTGAGCGACTGATCACCTGGGTGAGGTTGGCGATCCGCGCCAGCGGCACGATCCCTTCGAAGGAGAAGTCAGGGAGCGTGCTCTGGGTGACGCCCAGCGCGATCGTCTGCACCCCATTTCGGTGCAGGGCTTGGAGCAGAGCCGGCACATCACCGTCACGACGCGGTCCGGCGACCATGAAGCCTTCGTTGGTGTAAAACGTGGCGGTGTCTGCGGCCTCCTCGCCCATCGGCCGAGGATGCGTAAGTACGACCCGTGCGGTTCCGCCGAGACCGAACGTCGTGCTGAGGGTGTTCGCGAGCACGCCGAGCACGACCACCGCGATCGCGATCCAGCGCCCGGTGCGCGGCAGGAACAAGATCCAGCCGGTTGCGATCACCGCGATATAGGACATCAGCGGCATGCCGTACCGAATATCGTGCGAGGGCGTCAACGTGATCAGCAGCCAGGCGACGACGGCCCCCGCAAAGAACTCCAGCCTCGCTCCGAACGGTCCTCGATCCGGGCGCGGTCCCCGATCCGAGAGCGCGCGCGGGGAGTCGTGGTCCGGCTCCGGACTCGAGCCCGGGTGGCCCATCGCGCCCGCCGCTGGCGCGGTCGAGCCGATCGGGTCCGGCGCTAGGCCCAGCGCCTCGCGCCGATGATGGATCAGCGAGGCGGCCATCCAGACCGTGCCCCCCAGGATCAGCGTGAACAGCGGCACCAGGAACTGCGAATTCATGATGTTCCAGAAATACCATGCGAAGTTTCCGATCGACAGGGTCGGCGGGGTATCGCCTATCGGCACGCCTTCATGTGGCCCTGCGACATGCGCGAACGTTGAGAACTCCGAGAGATGGTTGAGATACCAGGGGGCCGCGACGACCAGCGCAACGACCGCAAATGTAACCAGACCGCGGGGGTTGCGCCAGCCGCCACGCAGCAGGGCCACCAGAATGACGCCTAGCACAAACGGTGGGAACTGCACCTTGATGAGCATCCCTACGCCGACCGTCAAGCCGGCCAGTGCCGCGAATCTGATGCGACTGAAGTCTTCACACGCCAGCAGTAGCCAGACCGAGATCGCGACGAGCGCCGCCTCGGGTGCGTCGAGCATAAAGACGTGTAGTTGCGCGATCAAGAGCGGTGACCCGAGCACGAAGAGCGCTGCCAAGAAGCCCGCGCGGGCGCCGAACAGCAGACGCCCGATCTGGTAGCACCCAAGCGTCAACAGTGGTACGAAGACCACGTTCTCCCCGATGATCGGAGCCGCGACATTCACACCTCCGACGAAGGCCGCGATGGTACCAACCATAACCGCGAACGGAGGGTATGGGGATGCAAAGTTGAACGGCCCAAGCAGGTCTCCCGCGCGGATCATGTCGTGGAACAGGAAGACCGTTTCCAGATGATCGCCGGCGTCGTAGATCGGGATGCTGTGATCCTGTGTCAACCACCAGCAGGTGATAGCTATAAATGCCACAGTCAGGCCGATGACTCCCCAGGCATAGCCACTCCAGCGCGAGACGCCGAGGCGCACGGCCATCGAGCTATGAGTGCCCGCGGCAGGCGTCCTGCGGGCGCGGCGCAAGGCCGCGCCCTCCGAAGGGACCCCCTGCGCGGGGAAGCGAGCGCCATCGCTAGCCGACATTCACCGAAGCTAGACCAAATACCAGCTTTTATCCATTAATTGAGAGGCATTGTCTCCGACTGGCCGCGACCTTTTCCGGCGTCCGCGCCCGTCACCCCGATCGTGGCGGCACGTGGGGTCCAGCGCCAGGAAACCGGCCTCGGCGCGATCGCGCCGGTAGCGGAAGCTGGGCTTTACGAAGCACTAAGCGCAGGCGCGTACCGTCAGCTGCGATGAGCTTTGCGAAACCCTTGCTGCTGCTGGGCCTGCTGGCGCTCCCGGCGTTGGGCGTGTGGTACGTGGGCCGCCAGCGCGCACGTCGGCTGGCAGGCTCGATGTTCGCGGCGCCACGGCTAGCGCTCTCGGCGATGCCCGACCTTCCGCGCTGGCGCCGGCACGTGCCGATGGCCGCGTTCGCGCTGGCCCTCGCGGCACTCGTGGTGGCGGCGGCGGGACCCCGCCTGAAGGTCTCGGTCGCGGTGGCGCATCTCGAGACGATGCTCGCGCTCGACATGAGCGGTTCGATGCAGGCGCGCGACGTCGCCCCGAGCCGCGCGGGGGCCGCGCAGCATGCAGCCGACGTGTTCCTCGGCGCCCTCCCAGCGGGGGCGGAAGTCGGCGTGATGCAGTTCAACCAGGCTCCGCTCGTGCTCGCACTGCCGACCCGCAACCACCGCGCGACCTTCAGAGCTCTAGGCCGCCTACGGATCGGTGGGGGAACCGCGATCGGCAGCGCCGTCGACACCGCCCTCGCGATCCTCAGGCCCCTGGCCGACCCGGCGAGCTCCTCCACGGGCCAGCAAGGCGGCGCCGACCAGAAAGCCGGCTTGGGGAGCGCCACCGGACAGCAGACCGGTGGCGAACAAACAGGCGGCGCAAGCGCCTCCCCCGTGCCGGACGCCGCAGGCGCACAGGGGGCATCTGCGGCGATCGTGCTGCTCTCCGACGGCAAGTCGACGAGTGGAGCCGACCCGGTGGCGGCTGCGCGCGCCGCGCGCCGCTTGCACATCCCGATCTTCACGGTCTCCCTTGGGACGCCCGGCGGCACGATCTCGGTCCGTCACCGTGACGGAACGGGCTCCGCAGTGGTACCCGTCCCGGTGGAATCCGGGGAGCTCGCGCAGATCGCAAGGACATCGGGAGGCCGGACCTACGCCGCCGCCGACGCCGATCACCTGACTGAGATCTACCGGCAGCTCAGTGCGCGACTCAGTCACCACAGCGAGCAGCGCTCCCTGACGGCGTACCTCCTCGCCGCGGGCCTCGGCCTACTGCTGCTCGGCAGCGGCCTCTCGCTCGGCTGGTTCGGAAGGCTCATTTGAAACTCCACGACGGAAAGCGAGGACCGACATGACCGACATCGACACGGATCCGCTGTCAATGCAGGACGAGCCGGGCACGGGCCTGCGCGAAGCCCTATCGGAGATCAGGCGCGTCATCGTCGGGCAGGACGCGATGCTCGAGCGTCTGCTCGTCAGCCTGCTCGCCGGCGGCCACGTGCTGCTGGAGGGGGTGCCGGGTCTCGCCAAGACGCTGACCCTGAAGACGCTCGCACAGGTGCTCGGGGGATCGTTCAGCCGCGTCCAGTTCACCCCCGACCTGGTGCCCGCCGACCTCGTGGGCACACGCGTCTACCGCCCCGATAGCGGTCGCTTCGACACCGAGCTCGGGCCAGTCCTGACGAACTTCCTGCTCGCCGACGAGATCAACCGCGCGCCTGCGAAGGTGCAGTCGGCGCTGCTGGAGGTCATGCAGGAGCAGCAGGTCACGATCGCGGGCAGCACCTACCCGGTGCCGCGCCCGTTTCTCGTAATGGCTACCCAGAACCCGATCGAGTCCGAGGGCACCTATGCGCTCCCGGAGGCCCAGCTCGACCGCTTCCTGATGAAGATCCTCGTCGACTATCCCTCCCCGGATGAGGAGGCCGCCGTCGTCGGGCGCAGTCTGCTCGACGCGCCTCAGGTCCGCGAACGACTCACGCTCGCAGACCTCGAGCGCTATGCCCGCGCCACGCAGGAGGTGCTCGTCGACCGCGAGATCATCCGCTACGCGGTCGCGCTCGCCGCCGCCACGCGTGACCCCGCCGCGCATGGCCTGCCGGACATCGCGCCGCTGATCGAGTTCGGCGCGAGCCCCCGCGGGCCGATCGGGCTTGTGCGCGCCGCGCGCGTGCTCGCGCTTTTCCGTGGCCGCCGCCACGTGAGCGCCGAAGATGTGCGCGATCTCGCGCCCGACGTCCTGCGCCACCGCATCGTGCTCTCTTACGACGCGCTCGGCGAGGACGTCGGCGTCGACGATCTGCTGGCCCGCATCATGGAGGTGGTCCCCGCGCCCGCCGCTGATCACATCCGCGCCACGGAGCGCGCTGCGTGAGCCTGCACCCGCCGGCCGCGCGCCAGGGACCGGGGCCGATGCCGCGTGCGCTGGTGGACGCGCTCGAGCTCGCGCTGGCGCGTCGCGCCGCGCGCGCCCTGCCGGGCGACAGCCGTGCCGCCGGTGTCGGCGCCGGGACGGAGCTCGCCCAGTTGCGCCCGTACCGCGCCGGGGACGACGTCCGGCACATCGACCCCTCGGCGACTGCGCGCACCGGCGTCCCCCACGTGCGCCTGCACGTCCCCGAGCGCGCGCTCACGACGTGGCTTGCGCTCGACGTCTCCCCCTCGATGGCCTTCGGGACCGCGCTGCGACTGAAGGCCGACGTGGCTGAGGGCGCCGCGCTGGTACTTGGCCGGCTGGCGATCCGGCGCGGCGGGGGACTCGGCCTACTGACTTTCGGCGCCGGCGGAGACCCCCGGCTGCTGGCCCCGCGCTCCTCGCGACCCGCGCTGGCCACGCTGCGCCGCGTGCTCGCCGAAGGCGTCGCACGCGACGGCTGCGCGGACCAGCTCGCGCTCGCGCACGCGTTCGCGCGCATCGGCAAGGTCGCGCGCCAGCCGGGCCTCGTCGTCGTGATCTCCGACTTCCGCGACCAGCGGGCCTGGGCCGCGGGACTCGGCCGGCTGCGGGCCCGCCACTCGGTGCTCGCGCTCGAGGTCGGCGACCCCCGTGAGCGCGAGCTGCCCGCGGTCGGGCGACTCGCGGTGGTGGACCCAGAGACCGGCGCGCGCGTGGAGGTCGACACCTCTCGTGCGCGCGTCCGCCGACGCTTCGCCGAGCTCGAGTCCGAGCGCCGCGAGCAGCTCGCGCGGGAGCTGCGGCGGCTGCGGATCGCGCACGTCGAGCTGTCCACCGACGCGGACTGGCTGCTGGCGCTCAGCCGGGGGCTGCGGTGAGCTTCGCCGCGCCCGCCTGGCTGGCCGGGCTGCTGCTCGTCCCGGTGCTCGTCTGGGCCTATCTAGCGGGGCGCGCCCACGCGACCCGCTACGCCGCGCGCTTCCCCGCGGCGTCGACGTTGGCGCTCGCCGCGCGGGCCGAATCGCGCTGGCTGCGCCACCTGCCCGCCGCGCTGCTGCTCACGGCGTGCGCAGTGCTCGTGCTAGCGCTGGCGCGGCCGCACCGCACCGTGCGGGTACCTGTCGGGCGAGCCTCGGTGGTACTTGTCCTCGACCACTCCGGCTCGATGCAGGCCACCGACGTGCAGCCCACCCGGCTCGCTGCCGCCGAGCGCGCCGCCCACATCTTCATCGGCGAACTGCCAGCCCAGGTGCGCGTCGGCGTCGTCGCCTTCTCGAGCGTCCCCGACGCGATCCAGGCACCGAGCACCAACCGCGGCGCCGTGCTGCGCATCGTCGACGCGCAGACCGCCGTCGGCGCGACCGCGACCGGCAACGCCCTGCAGCTGGCGCTCGATCTGCTCGGGAGCTCCGGCACGAGCGCCGGTGCCAGCAGGACCGCCAGCAGCGGAAGTACCGGCAAGGGCACCGATCCACAGAGCGGCGGGCGCACACCGTCGGCGATCGTGCTGCTCTCCGACGGGGCCGCGAACACGGGCCGCGACCCGGTCGAAGTAGCCACCGAAGCCGGTGCGCGGAAGATCCCGATCTACACGGTCGCGCTCGGGAACGCCGATGCGACGATCCCAAATCCCAGCGGCTTCGGCGAACCGATCGCGGTGCCGCCGGACCCGCAACTGCTGGAACGCATCGCGCGGGCCTCGCACGCGCAGGCATTCACCGCACAGGACTCCGGGCGCCTAGTCTCGATCTACCGGCGGCTGGGCGAGCAGCTCGGGAGCGTCCGGCGCTCGCGCGACATCACCGTTGCCTTTGCGCTCGCCGGGGCCGCGCTGCTGGCAGCCGCGGGCCTCATCGCGCTACGCCGCGGCGGGCGGCTGCCGTAGGGCCCCCCAGTAGCCGCGGCAGCAGCTCATCGGCGACGAGCCGATCGAATGCGGCCCTACCGAACGGCTCGACGAGCTCGGCGGCGCGCGCAGCGTAACCGGCGGTGGGCCTGTCCAGCGCGTCGCGCAAGGCATCACCGAGATCTTCGCTGACGAGCCGCGGGTCGAGCGCATGCGCCATCGCCAGCGCTACGTAGGGCCCGGGGGCCGGGGTCGTGACGAGCCGGCAGCCCTCAGCGAGGGCCTCGAGCTGGACGAGTCCGTAGTCCTCGCGGCGTGGAGCGCAGATGAAGACGCGCGCGCGGCGCAGCAGCCCGCGGAGCTGGGCGCCCGGGACCGAGCCGGCGACGTGGATGTCCTCATCGCCCAGCTCGAATCCGGCTTCGCGGAGCTGCTTACCCGCGATGCCGACGACGACGAGCCGCTCGCCGGGCCGGTGCACGCGCCGCCAAGCGGCGAGCACGCGGTCGAACCCCTTCTTGCGGGGGTTGCCGGCGTAGGTGATCGCGGCGATGTCGCGCCCGGGGAGATCGGGGGCATGGCCGTTGCTCTGGACATCGACCGTGGGTTCGACCGAACCGCCGTCCTCGCCGGGCACCTGGAGGGCGATCGGGGCGGGCAGCACCAGCGCGCGTTCCGCGCAACCGGGCACCGCGGCGCAGGCCTCGGCGAGGCCGCCCTCGCTCCAGGGCAGCAGCAGCGGAGCCTGTCGCAGGCGGCGGCGCTCCAGCGGGCGCTGCCAGAGCCCGTTGCGACCGTGGCGGTTGGCTGCGGCGGGCGCGTCGAAGCGAATCGCCCCCGGTAGCGGCCAGAAGAGCGCGGCGGTGGTGGTGGAGTAGATCACCGATCGCGGCCGCGGCTGCCCTGAGCGGCCGAGCAGCTGACCGGCGGCACGGCGCGCGGAACGCGCCCAGAGCAGGTCGGTGAGCATCATCGTGCGCACGTCACCCGGACGTTCGGTGTCGACGACGGCGACCCGTGCGCCGGCACGTTGCAGCGCGCGCGCGAGCTCGTCGTCGGCGAGGCGCAGGCCGGGAGTCGCGCCGAGCTTGACGAGCAGCACATCGATCTCCCGCACCGGTTCCCACATGCGCTCGAGCCTCAGGTCGCGGCGCCGCCGGAGCGCTCGGGGCGCAGCGCCTTAAAGCCGGGGGTGCGCTCCAGGGCGATCGGGCGCACCGGCGAGGTGCGCAGCACGTAGAAGCGCACCCCGTCGCGCTCCTCGATCGCGGCGACCGCGGAGTGCTGGCGGCGCCACGCCAGCGCCCAGACGATCGCGAAGCCGGCGCCGATCCCGGGGATCTGGGGGGCGAGGAAGGCGAGCGCACCGGCGAGCACCGTGAACAGCAGCAGTGGCCATAGCCGGTTGACGAGGATCGGGCCGGGGCGCTGCTCGGGCAGGGTGGTCGTAGATCGCGCTGCCGCCAGCAGCCGCGCGATCGGGGGACTCGTCTCGGCGCGGCGCCCGAGCAGCGTGCCGATCACCGCAGCCAGCACCCACCACCCCGCGGATAGCAGCGCGAGCCGCGTTTCGGAGGCGTCGGTGGCGGCAAGCACCGTGACGGCCGCCAGCGCGGTCGCTGCCCCGGCGCTGAGCAGGACGGTGGTCTTGAGGAAGTCGACGAAGCGCACGTGATGGCTGCTACAGCAGAGCCTCGAGCAGCTCGCGCACCCCGTCGGGGCCGTCGATCGCGAGGTCGGCCTGGTCGATCAGCTCGCGGGGCGCCTCCTCGGAGCGGACCGCGACGCAGACCGCGCGTGCGAGCGTTCCCGCCTGAACGAGCGCACGCAGCCCGCGGAAGGCGTCGAGATCGGTGGTGTCGTCGCCCGCGTACAGCGCCGCGTGGAAGGCCGGCGCGGCGCCGTTGAGCAGCGCGCTGACGCCGAGGCTCTTGTCGAGCACGACGGGGGGGCGGACCTCGAGCACCTTGCGCCCCCAGTGGACCGCGAGGCCTTCGGCCTGTGCGCGGGCCGCGATCTCCCGCACGGCGGCGGCCGCGGCGTCCTCGTCGGGGGCGCCACGCCAGTGGAAGGCGGCAATCGTGTGCTTGTCCTCACCGCGCACGCGCAGGCGTTGGTGCTCGCTGGTGTAGACGTGCGCGGCGAAGGCGCGCACGCGCTCGGTCCAGGCTGCGAGCTCGGGGTCGACCTCCGGTTGGGTCGCGCCGGCGCGTAGCAGCTCGCCGCCGTGGTTACCGACGTAGGCGATGCTGCCGATCGCGACAACCTGGCGGGCGCTGGCAGCGCGACGGCCGCTGACGCAGCCGACCAGCCGGTAGCGCTTGGCGATCTCGATCAGCAGCGTGCGGGTCGCCTCTGGCACGTGCGCGTCGGTCGCGTGCCGAACGATCGGGGCAAGGGTGCCGTCGATGTCGAGCAGCACCGCGGAGTGGGAGGGATCGGAGCGCAGTGGCTCCAGTGCCTCCACGAGCGTGGCGGCAGGGGACACGATCCTTAGTATGCCCGAGCATGGTGGCGAGCAGGTCGCTCAGGCTGATGCTGATCGGCACAGCGGCGGGCCTCTTCAGCGGAATCTTCGGGGTGGGAGGCGGCACGGTGATCGTGCCACTGCTCGTTCTGTGGCTGGGCTACGGGGAGCGCGAGGCGACGGGGACGTCGCTGGCGGCGATCGTCTGCATCGCGGGCTTCGCGGCGGCGGTGCAGGCGGGGTACGGCAACGTGCACGTGCTGGACGGGATTCTGGTGGGCGTACCGGCCGTCGGCGGTGTGCTGGCGGGGGCGTGGTTGCAGCAGCGTCTGCACACCCGCACGATCTCGCTGCTGTTCGCCGCGGTGCTGGTGGCAAGCGCGGTGGAGCTGCTGGCGCGGTGATCCCCCCAGTCCTACCACGCGCCCGCGCCGACTCGATGGAGAGCGCCCGAGCATGATCGGCGCGATCGCGATCGGCCTGGCCGCAGGGGTCCTGGCGGGCCTGCTGGGCGTGGGCGGGGGCGTGCTGTTCGTGCCGGGCCTCGTGATCTTCCTGAGCCTGACCCAGCACCAGGCGGAGGCGACGTCATTGCTGGCGATCGTCCCGGTGGCGCTCGTGGGGGCTTACAGACAGGACCGCTACGGCAACGTGCGCAGGCGCGACGGGCTGCTGCTCGGCCTCTTCTCGGTGGCGGGAGCCGCAGGCGGGGTCGCGCTGGCGAACGCGCTCTCGGGGAAGGCGCTGCAAGTCGGCTTTGCGCTGTTCACGCTGGTGGTGGCGGTTCAGCTTGTGCGCAAGACCTCCCGGGAGCCCACGCAAAAAGATCGTGCTGGACCCCAAAGAGGTCTAGACTGAGTGTGATGGGACTCGACAATCCACTGCATATCGCGTTCTTGGTGGTGATTCTGCTGTTGGTGTTCGGCGCCAGACGGCTCCCTGAAATCGGTCGCTCCCTCGGCGGCGGGATGCGGGAGTTCAAGGAGTCGATCAGCGGCGAGACGAAGCAGCCGACATTGACCCCCGCGGCCCAACAGCCGCCTCCGCCACCAGTCGCGCAACCCGTCGCGGCACAGGCGCCCGAGACCCCACCCGAGTCCTAGAGCGGGCGGGGAAGGACACGACCAGTTCGCTTTCGGCGAGTGGGGTCGCCCTGGCTGGAAACATCGCGCGGGCGAGTCAGCGCCTGGATAGCGTGAACACCGAGTAAGCGCCAAGCGAGCGCGAGATCGGTGGTTACGCTGCCCCCCGGTGTCCGTTCACCAGCAAGAACAAGGACTGCAGACCGTCGCGCGCAAGCGCAGCACGGTCTCGCTGCGCTTGCGACCGGAGAGCGTGCTCGCCGCTTTCGGCCTGGCCTTCGCGCTCACGCTAGCCGTCACGCTGCTCCAGGCTCCAAAGCCCTTCTACTACGACTCCGGCCTCTACTGGTCGCTGGCGAGCTCGTTTATCCAGAACCAGCACTTCTCGTTGTTGAACTTCAACAGTCCGCTGCGTGGCTATGCGCTGCCGCTGATCAACTACGGGCTGCAGGCGATCATGAATGCTCTCCAGTGGAGCCCGTCGCTGATCGTCAAGATCTTCAACTCCCTGATCCTCGCGCTGATCGGGGCGGTGCTGGCGCCAACGCTTGCCCAGCTGGCCTGGCCGGAGCGACCTTGGGGCCTGCAGCGGCGCCTGGCGCTTACGGGACTGCTGCTCGTCTTCTGGGTCGGCTATCTCAGTTTTCCGCTGAGCGACCTGCCGGCGTTGCTCACGGCGCTGCTGGCGCTGGTGGCGACCGGGCGTCCGGACAGTCCGAGCTGGATGCTGGTCGCCGGCGCACTCTGCGCGCTGACCGTCGACATCCGACCGGCCTACCTGCTGCTCGGACCGATCGTGGTCGCTCTCGTCCTCTGGGCATGGAGGGATCAGCGTGGCGCACAGCACGCCTCGATCGCGCGGCGCGGGCTCTGCCTGGGCCTGCTCGTCGTCGGCTTCGCGGCAGTCTCGCTCCCGCAGTCGCTCTCGGCGCACCGCTACTACAACACTTGGAGCTTCGTTCCCGGTTCCCCATCGCACCTGTCCAACGTGCAATTGACGGTGGGGCTGCTCCACCAGCGCTATGACACGTACGTCGGGTCTGACCGGCCGCCCCAGATGTTCTACGAAGATCCGGCCGGCAAGCGTCTCCTGCTGAGCCAGCCTGGTGGCGAAATCGATAGCTCGACCCAGTACCTCGGCCTGATCTTGAGCCATCCCCTCGTCATGGGCGGTGTGTTTGCGCGGCATGTGATCAACGGCCTGGATCAGCGCTACAACACGCCGTACGTCGAACATGTCGAAACCGGGTGGCATCTCTTGCTGCGACTCGCAGGCTTTCTGCTCGTGTTCCTGGCACTCGTGCGGGTGGCGTGGCCCGCAGCAAGGCGCCGCCTCGGTCGGGCGCGGTGGCGCTACCCGGTGGCGCTGCTGGCTTGCTGCCTGTCCTCGGTCTCCTCGGAGGTCGAGGTGCGCTACCTGCTGCCCGTCTACGTGCTCAGTTACATCCTCGTCCTGGCCCCCGGCTGGCCCAACCCGCTCGGGTCGGTCGAGGCCGGCGTGCGTCGCTTCCGCACCCCGGCGATTCTCCTCGCGGCCTACCTGGCATTCATGGCTGTCATCTGGCACGTGGCCAGCGGCGCGACCAGTCACCTGCGTTTTGGGTGATCCATCCTCGATCCCGGACCTTGTTTCCGTCTTCCCCAGAACAGTGAGGCTCGATCTTCCGCTTGTGGAATAACGCAATATCGAGGTAAAAGACGATCGTCCTGTCGACCCATTTGCACGCGCTGTCGATGGCCCGCGACGTCGATCTCGAACACCTCTCATTTACCTAAAATCCGTATGTATAATCGCCATTATCTCAATATTTCAAGCATAGCTCTCGCCGGACGAGGTCGGTGACAATGGCTAGCCCGCCCCTGACCAAACCCATTCCTTTCAACGACTTGCGCCGCGCGGGAGCCCATCAAGACGATGTCGTGAGCGCCGTCGGGCGGGTCATACGCAGCGGGCGCTATCTGCTGGGAGAGGAGACAGAGAGCTTCGAGCGCGAACTGGCCGGCTATCTGGGTGTTACTCACGTAATTGGCGTGGCCAGCGGCACAGATGCGCTGGAACTAGCGCTGGCGGCGCTGGGAGGCGCCCCCAATCGGGAGGTCCTCACCGCCGCAAACGCCGGCGGCTACGGCACGATGGCCGCGCGTCGCCGCAATCTGCGTATTAGCTTTGCCGACGTCGAGGATGAGAACCTGCTGCTATCCCCGCGGACTGTTGAGCAGGCGCTCACACCACGCACGGGGGTGGTGATTGCCACGCATCTGTATGGCAAGATGGCAGACGTCGCGGCGATCCGCGAGCTCTGCCATGCGCGAGACATCCGGCTGCTGGAGGACTGTGCGCAGGCCGCGGGGGCGCGCGTCGGTGAGCATTTCGCAGGCGCCATCGGGGATGCGGCCGCCTTCAGCTTCTACCCGACGAAGAACCTTGGCGGGATCGGCGACAGTGGCGCGGTGGTCACCTCCGATGACGCGGTGGCTCACCGGGCGCGTCGTCTGCGGCAGTACGGGTGGGGCGCGAAGTACAGGGTCGAGGAAAGCGGCGGTGGCAACTCCCGCATCGATGAGATCCAGGCAGCGGCGCTGCGTGTGCGTCTGAGCAAGCTCGACCGCGCCAACGAACGGCGGCGCGCGATCGCAAGGCGCTATGCGCAGGCCCTCGCGAGCACACCGCTGGAGATGGTGCACGACGACGGCGAGGACTTCGTGGCGCACCTGGCGGTGGTGCGCTCACACGATCGCCCCCGGCTGGCCTCCGCGCTTGACGCGCAGGGAATCGGCACCGCGATTCACTATCCGATCCCGGATCACCGGCAGGCGGCGATCGGCTCGCCGGAGACGGTGCTACCGGTGACGGAGGCCGCATCCGAGGAGGTGCTTTCGCTGCCCTGCTTTCCTGAGCTCGAGGATAGCGAGCTCGATGCAATCTGCTCCGTCTTGCAAGACGTCGCGGAATCGCTGTGACGAGTCCGGCCCTCACGGAGACCCGCTCGGAGACAGCCACCGGGGCGGACACGGCATTGCTTGTGAGTGTTGTGATCCCCGTCTATCTGAACCATGAGACGGTAGCGGCACTCGTCGCGCGCCTCGAGCGGATCTCCGACCAATTGGACCAGCGGCTGGAGGCGATCTTCGTCATCGATGGCTCACCTGACGAGTCCGGCGCGTTGCTGCGCGGACTGCTGGGCGACAGTCCGCTGCAATCGAGGCTCGTATGGCATTCGCGTAACTTTGGCTCCTTCGCGGCAATCCGCACGGGCCTGGCGCTGGCCGCAGGGGACTGCATAGCCGTCATGACAGCCGACCTGCAGGAGCCGGTCGAGTTGCTCATGGACTTCTATGCGGCCCTCTCCAGTGGAGCTTGCGAGGTGGCGCTGGGCGTGCGACGCACGCGTAGCGATCCGTGGGTCAGCCGGCTCGGCTCGTCCTGGTTTTGGTCGATCTACTGCCGCTGGGTACAGCCCCAGATGCCGCGAGGTGGCGTGGACGTGTTCGCGTGCACGCCGCAGGTGCGCGATTCGCTGGTCGCACTGGAGGAGTCCAACAGCAGCCTCGTCGGCCTGCTGATCTGGCTCGGCTTCCGACGCACGGAGGTTCCCTATGACCGCACACCCCGGGAGCACGGGCGCAGCGGTTGGACGCTGCGCAAGAAGGCGCGTTACTTCTTCGACAGCATGTACTCCTTCACCGACCTCCCCATCAACCTGCTCTTCGGGGTGGGCGTCACCGGGGTGCTGCTCTCGCTGCTTGGATCCGCCACTGTGCTCATCGCCTGGATATTCGTCGGAATCCGGGTCGCCGGCTACACGCCGGTCATGCTCACGCTGTTTGCGATGGGCTCGCTGATGCTCTCGGGACTAGGGCTGGTGGGCTCCTATGTGTGGCGCACCTATGAGAACAGCAAGCGACGCCCGGGGGCGGTTCACACGCTTGTCGAGAGCTTTGATGTCAAAGACCGAGCTTAACCGATTCCTGCGCTTCGTCGTCGCGGGCGCCGCCAACACGGTGCTCACGGGAGGCCTCCTGCTGCTGATCGCCGGATGGGTCCAGATCGACGTCGCCTACACGATCGTGTATGTCCTGGGATTGGCCTTTACGACGGTCGTGACTGCGCGCTTCGTATTCCGCCTGCGCCCGACCGCAAAGGCGGTCGGGCGGTTCGTTGCGTGGTATGTCTGCATCTACCTGCTCGGGGTCTCTGTCATACATCTGGCGACGCGCCAGTGGCACGGATCGCACGTCTTGGCGACGGTGGCCGTCCTGCTCGTCACAGCGCCCCTCAACTTCCTTGGCGGCAGGCGCGCCTTGGGGGCAACGCCGGCGCGGCCGTCCACATGAGCTCCCTCACCGCGCCGGCGCTCACCGATCACTTCAGGCACTCTTGGAGTATCTGCGAGACCGACCGGGTCGGTCCGGGAACGCGGATCTGGGCATTCGCCCACGTGCTCCCCGGCGCTCAGATCGGCGCGGATTGCAACATCTGCGATCACGTGTTCGTGGAGAACGACGTGGTCATCGGCGACCGGGTGACGATCAAGTGCGGCGTGGCGGTGTGGGATGGCCTGCGCCTCGAGGACGATGTCTTTGTCGGGCCAAACGTGACATTCACCAACGACGCGTTCCCGCGCAGCAAGATACGGCCGTCGCAATTTCCGCGCACGACCGTCCGCCAGGGCGCGTCGCTCGGCGCGAACTGCACGATCCTGCCGGGAATCACGATCGGCGTCAAGGCGATGGTAGGCGCCGGCAGCGTGCTGACCCACGACGTTCCACCGCATGCCATCGTGGTCGGCAACCCGGCCCGGATCGTGGGGTACGCCGACACCGGCGGCAACGATCGCCGTCGCGCGGTGCGCACGGCGGTTCCCGGCCCGGCGGGCGACTGGCCGCATCACTTGAGGGTGACGGGCGTGTCGCTGCACAGCCTTACCCGCGCCGACGATCTGCGCGGCTCGCTGGTCTCGGGTGAGGTCGAAGCCCATATCCCTTTCGAGCCGCATCGCTTCTTCAGCGTCATGCGCGTGCCCTCCAAGGATGTTCGCGGCGCCCATGCGCATCGACTGTGCGAGCAGTTCCTCATCTGCCAGAGCGGCAGCCTGGCGGTGGTGGTGGACGACGGCCGCGTGCGCGAAGAGGTGACCTTGGACGATCCCGGACTGGGTCTCTACCTGCCGCCGATGATTTGGGGAATTCAATACAGGTACACACCGGACGCGTTGCTGCTGGTCTTGGCCTCGCGCCGTTACGAGCCGGAGGACTACATTCGCGACTACGACGAATTTCTCGCGCTGGTCGAGAGATGAGACCGGCCGTCGAGGCCCCTGGCGAGAGCTCGATCGAGCGGCCGACGGTAGCAGTGAGGCGAGGGGGGCGGGGTCTCTCGCTGGGCCGCCCGGGAGAGCGCCTCGCGGTCGTGCTGCTGCTCGCGACGATCGCGGCGACGTGGCTGCTCTCGGACGTGGCCGTCTGGGAGGCGTTGCGGTTCGTCGCCTTCGAAGTCTTCTATGTCCTGCTTCCGGGCTGCATGCTGTACGTCCTGCTCAGCCCCAAGCCGGGAGGTTGGCTGCGGACACTGGCGATCGGCTGGCCCTGTGGCTACGCGCTCGAGCTGGGAGCGTTCGCCCTGACCGCGGCTGTCCATGCACGCGGAGCATTCACCCTGCTGCCGCTCCTCGCGCTCGCGACGATGGGACCGCTGCTCTACAGGCGAGCGCGCAGAGAGCTCGCGGCATGGCGTCTGGACGGAGCCCGGGTCACCGATGAGCGAGCCCTGGACTCCGACCTTCCAGACGGCGCGTCCTGGCGGCGAGCGGTGGGACTCGACTCGCTGGTTGTGGCGATTGCATGCTCGGTGGCGCTGGTGCTGCTGGCGTTCACGTTCTTTGCCCCCTATCCCCTACCGGCCCACGCGCGCAGCGTGTCCTACAGCGAGGACAACGTCTTTGACATCTCGCTGGCGGCGGAGGCGCGTCACCACTGGCCGATCTCCGAACCGTGGGTGGCGGGCCAGCCCCTGCATTACTACACCGGGGTCTTCATCCACGCCGCCGCGATCAACCAGGTCACTGGTGTCGCCCTCGCGACGATCGTGTTGCGGCTACTTCCCAGCATGATGCTGCTGGTCGTGGCGCTGCAGCTCTGGTCGCTGGGCAGGTCGCTCGGTCGCTCACGGTGGATCGGACCTGTGGCGGTGGTCCTCCTGCTCGTATTGGAGGACCTGAACTTGGATGCGACGCACACGGAAGTCTTCCACATCAACCCGTTCAACCAATTCTCTTTGAGTCCCAGCTTCGCGTTCGGCGTTCCCTTCTTTCTGGGCCTGCTGGAGCTCGTCCAATCCCGCCTCCTGGAGCGCGGACCGAGTGGCAGGCGGCGCGCGCGCGACCCACCCGCTCCACCGCGGGCCGGCGCCAGGCGATCGCTGATCTTGGTGGCTCTGCTTGTCCTCGGGTGCGGCGCCACCAAGACATTCGCGGCGGCGGACTTCATCGGGGGCCTGGGGCTCTTCTGGCTCTGGTGCCTGCTGACCGCGCGCCCCACCCGCCTGCTGTCGGCCTGCCTGGCGCTGTCGATCGTCTGCGTGCTGGCGATCTATTTCGCGATGCTCGCGGGCGGGATGGCGGGCACTCTGAGCATTCACCCGTTCGATTTCATCACCAGCGGGGCGACGTTGGTGCGGGTCAAAAGCGCTATGCAATCGGTGATTGGGCACTCGGGCCTGTGGATCCTGCCGCTGCTGGCGAGCGTTCCGGTGGTCGCGGCCTTCCTATTCGCGCCGCTGCTGGGAGCCTTGTGGCTCTTGCGAGCGCGCGAGAGCATCCCGCCACTCGTGGTGCTTTTGTTGGCGATGTTCGTGGCCGGGGCGGTCGCGTATCTCACGCTTGGAGCACCGGGCGGGGTGGAGGGCGTCTTCCTCGTCTACGGCTATATCGCGATGGCTCCGGTGGCGGCGATGGGACTGGTGAGTTTGTGGAACGACGCTCCGCGCGACGCGAGGCGCAAGCTGGCGGGCGCCTGCGTCGTGGTGCTGGCGTGGGGACTGGTGATGGCGGCGTCGGCGCAGGTGCTGACCCTGACGGGCGTGGTCCGCGATGGGTGGTACCTGCTGGCCTATGGCCTGCTCGCCACGGGCATCGCACTGATCGTCTACAGGTACGCCGGGCACTTCGCTCCGGCGGTGTCCTCTCGGCCCGGTCGCGTCTTGGCGTGCTGCATCCCGCTGCTGGGTGTGCTGGGGCTGGTGAAGCCGCTGACGTTGGCGGGGGTCGGGGCGTGGAAGACGGTAAGCCATCAGCAGATATCGACCCCGGACTCGGCGAAGAGCTACGGCATGACGACCGCGCTGTACCGGGGCTTGCTGTGGGTGCGCGCGCACACTGCGCCTTGCGACGTCCTGGCGGTCAACAATCACCTCGAGGCGGTCGGGTCCCGGACCTCCCTGTACTTCTACTACTCGGCGTTCACTGAACGCCGAGTCTACCTCGAAAGCTGGTTCTATTCGCCCAATGGCACGCGTATGGCGCAGCCGTTCCCGGCGCGCTACAGGCTCAATACCGAAGCGGTGTCGCAGGGGAATCCGGCGGCGTTGCGCAAGCTGGGAGAAGCAGGCGTGAGCTACGTCTTGGTCGACAAGACCCACGGTGGCGGCGCCCCGGAGCAGCGACGCTCCGGCCAGCTCGTCTTCAGCAATCGCGCGCTCGACGTCTATCGCCTGGCGGCAGCAGGTCGTGGAACTGCCGGCGCCGGGGCGAGCTGCGGGACAGTGGCCTAGAGCCTCACCCAGATGGCACAGGCCTCAGCGGCGCCGGATCGACCCGCTGCGGACGGCTTCGAAGGCGGACCCAGGCACCTGCTTGAGCTGGTCGAGGTCAGCTTCGCTCCAGTGGGGGTCGGGAGCGCCGGTGATGTACCAGCTGGAGCCGTTGTCGGCGACGATCAGCCCGTAGCGCTTCAGGGCGCGCAGGATGATCAGGGCCTGGCCGTGGTAGGGAGCGAGGTCGAAGTGGGCATTCAGGCGCAGGCGCAGCCCCATCGGCGGGAGGCTGGGGTCGGTGCTACTGGAGGCGTAGTGGGTAGCGGGGTGGATGTAGCCAGCCTGGGTCTGCGAGACGGTGACGCGCAGGGCGTGGTCGATGCGTCCGGCGTGGACCTCGCCGTAGCGGGCGAGCAGCGGGAGTATGGGGAGGCCGGCTGCGTCGGCGGAGGTCCAGCCTTCGGGGCGCAGGGCGTTGCTGCGCAGGTTGAAGACGGCGCCGGAGTCGGCCTGCCACCCACGGCCGGAGCGGCGCGCGTCGTAGAGCTCGTAGAGCTTGCAGGTCCCCTTCTGTAGGACGAGCACGTGGCGATCGCCGGCTTCGCCTGCCCCCTCGATGGGAGCGTTCGGCGGGATCGGATAGGGCCCGGGATCGGATTCGGAGCCGTAGGCGGTGAAGGCGATCGGAACCTTTGGTTGGCGGGACCCGACGACGGCGTAGGGGATCCCGTAGGCGGGGTTGGCGCCGAAGTCGGCGTGCAGGTGCAGGGAGGCGCCGATGCTGGCGATGTACTGCGCCGAGTTGGGGTCGACGGGGGCCTGGGCGATTTCCTGGTTGATCGGGTTGCTGGCGGGGAGGATCGGACAGGAGCGAGCAGCGGAGGCGGCTTCCCGGCGCGCGGTAGGCGTAGTGGGCGGGGGTGCCGTGGAGGCGGCCTGTGAGCCCGGGGTGGCGAGGCCTGCCTCGGAGGTGGTGGCGAGGAGCGCAACCGCAACTAGGAGGACGGCTGGTGTGAGTGTCAAGGCGGGCGAGCGGAGCACCTCTTATGGACTTTACTGGCGTCGGCGGCGGGCACGCTCATTTGCTTTGGCACTGGATGGCAATGCCAGCACTCGTCTGATCACTCCTTGCTCGCGGCAATGCGCCCATCGCGAAGGAGGCGTTTCCCACTCTCTCGTAAAGCTCCTCAGGCGTGAATAATCGGCATTTTCCAGGACTTTTGCTAGTAGCGGCGCTTTATAAACGTGACCAGATCGGCTCTCCATTTGGTCTTATCATTATAAATATCCTACTGATTCGAATAAGATGGTTTGGCCCAGACGAAGACGCGAATGCTGTCGACAGCCAACCCAGAGCTCACCAGTAACCAGAAAGGAGGGCTACAAGTAGCGGCCTTACAGAGACAAGCGCGGACTCCTAGAGCTTCTTCAGGGCTGACAGCAGCGACTACGAATTTAGGCAAATGCGAAAAAGACGGAAGGAGACCAACTGATGTTAAGAGCAAAGACAGCAGTCGTGGTGCTATACGCCGTCACCGGCCTCAGCGCTCTCGGCTCTACCCCGGCATCCGCGAACTGGTTTGTAGGTGGCACAGAACTCGCCGACGGATCAAAAGTAGGACTTGCTACCACAGCCAAGGTCGACACTGCCGAGGTCACTACACTACCCAAACTCAAAATAAAGGTGCAATGCAACACACCCACCCTAGCCAACGTGGAAGCACCCGAAATAATCGGGCGAAACGAGGTCCGGGCTAAGTCGATCATATTTGAAGGATGCGCCACCATTGAACCAGCGACCGGCTGCCCGCTGGAAGGCCAGCCGAGCCGAGTCCCTACGGAGCCAGTTAAGGCAGTCTTGACACGCGGCCCTGCAGCCCCGGCAGACAGAGCCGTACTTACACCGCAAACCAAAACTCTATTTGCGGTAGTCCTCTTCGCCGAAAAAGATATTTGTGCATTCGAAGGCAAAGAGCCGATTCAAGGTGCGGTTACCTTGGCCCTGCCGACTGGTCAGACTGAAGAGACGTCGCAGGCGATTGAAGGCCTGGGTAGCGTTGAAAACAACAGTCTGGAACTAGGAGGCGCCAAGATGTTTGTCGAACGTGGCAAGGCGTTATCGAAGCTGGCAAGCGGATCGGCATGGAGCTTCCACTAATCCACTCAGTGCTACTTGCGGACCAGTGACACCCAAAGGTCGGAAAGGGATGAAATGCCAAAGATCAACATCACTATCTCGACGGTATTTGCTATCTCTGTACTCAGCGCTGCAGCTCCTGGCGCAGCATCAGCAGATTGGTTTGTAAGTGGTACAAAACTAGCCGCCGGAGCAAAAATAAAACTTGCTAGCACAGCGAACGTCGACGCTGCCGAGATAACTACAATACCAAAACTCAAATTCAAGGTACGGTGCAGCATCCCTACTCTAGGCAGGGCAGAATTGCCCGAAATCATTGGACCAAATGAAGTCCTAATCAAATCCGTCATTTTTGAAGGATGCGCCACTATCGAACCGGCAACGGACTGTGAATTGGATCCCCAGCCGAAGACAATCATTACTAATCCACTCAAGGGAATCCTGACACGAGACTCGAAAACCTCGGAAGACAGGATCATGCTCACGCCAGAAACCAAACACGTGCTTGCCGTTGTGCCCTTCACCGAAGGAGGCGATTGCGCGCTTGAAGGCGACCAGATGATCCTCGGCGCGGTGACCTTGGCCATGAAGACTGGTCAAACCGAAGAGTCCCCCCAGGCAATCGAAAGCCTTGGAAGCTTCGAAAACAACAGCATGGAAATCGTAGGCGATAAGACCTACGTGGAAAGCGGTAAGGCGTTAGTAAGGCTGGCAAGCGGATCGACATCATGGAGCTTCCACTGACAGCCGACTCGCTCCGCTAGCCAAGCGCCTCTGACTTTGCTCACCGGGTGGGCTACTCGTGCGTAACTGGCGCGCGGCCCACCCCTTGGTCAAGCGACAAGCGCGCAAGCCACGGGCACGCGCCCCCTACCCCCTACCCCCCAGCCGTCCCCCCACCGCCGGACCCCCCGGCCGACACCAGCGAGGGCCGCCCCTCGAGCAGCAGCGGGGACCCGCAGCGCCAGCAATAGGACGCCCCGCGGCTGTGCACGGCCCCGCAGGCGCGGCAGGCCCCATGAACCCCGGTGTGCGCGCTGGCAAGCAACCGCTCGACCTCGCTGAGCTGGGCGTCGGCCTGCTGCAGCTCGGCGGCCCGCCGTGCGAGGACGTCGAGACGGTAGTGGTCGCGAATAGCCATCTCGTAAGTCAGCCCGCCCAGGTCCCAGGTGAGCGAGGCGACGCGCTCGGCCAGCTCGACGCGCAGGCGGCGCAGCTCGGCGAGCGAGCGGCTGGCGGCGGCGGGATGTGCGTTGGCGCTCATGGGCGGGGCGATCTCAGTGGCCGGTTTCGATCGGTTCGTCGCCCTTGATCAGTTCGTTGACTTCCTTAGCGTGCTGCTTGCCGGTGGTCTTGTTCAGCTTGTCGAGGGACTGGGAGCTAGTTTTTTTGTGAACCGTGGGCGGGGCTTTGACTTCCTTGACTTCCTTGACTTCCTTGGCTTCTTCCTTGGCGGGACTGTGACTCTGGGAGGCGCTGCTGCCGGCGGCGCCCGAGCTGTTGGGGGATGCGGAGGAGCCTGAGCCACCGGGGGCAGTCGAGGCGACCGCGGGTGCGGCGGCGGCTAGCCCGTTGAGCCCCTTCACTTCGATGACCTGCTTGCCGGCGACGGCGCCGCCGTTGCCGCCGGTGATCCAGTGCCCGACGAGCAGTCCGATCAGCAGCGAGGCCAGCAGGACGCCCACGAGCGCGAGCAGCCCGGAGTAGCGGCGCAGCGCGCCGACCAGGCCGTCGGGCTCGGGCGGCGGGGTGTAGTAGCCGGCAAGCTGTGGGCCGCCGGGAGCCCCGACCCCGCCGGAGGCGGGCGTGGCGGCTTGGTACTCGCCCTGGAGGACGTCGAGGAAGGCGAGGCGCACGGGCGAGGCGGGCTGCCCGCAGGCGAGGCAGTAGCGCTGGTCGGGGGCGAGTGGAGCGCCGCAACCGGCACAGACGGCACCGGCGGCGTCGTGTAGCTCTGCGGGCTGTGTGGGGGCGAGCTGGATGACGTCGTCGGGAAGGATCACCCGAAGGCCCCCTGGACGTAGTCGCGGGTGCGCGGGGCGCGGGGCTCCTCGAAGACCTGCTGGGCGGTCCCGAGCTCGATCAGGTCGCCGAGGTACATGAAGGCGACCTTGTCGGCGACGCGCCGGGCCTGGGCGAGGTTGTGGGTGACGATCACGACGGCGAGCTCGCGGCGCAGCTCGTGGATCAGCTCCTCGATGACACCGGTGGAGATCGGATCCAGGGCGGAGCAGGGCTCGTCCATCAGCAGGACCTCGGGGCGGGGCGCGATCGCGCGGGCGATGCAGAGGCGCTGCTGCTGTCCGCCGGAGAGCCGCAGGGCGGGGCGGTGCAGGTCGTCCTTGACCTCGTCGTAGAGCCCGGCGCGCTGCAGGGCGTCGATGACGAGCGGCTCCAGCTCGGGCCGTCGCGGCCGGCGGCGGGCCTGCTCGCGCAGCGCGAAGGCTACGTTGTCGAAGATCGACATCGGGAAGGGGTTGGGCTGCTGGAAGACCATCGCGACGCGGGCGCGCAGCGCGGTGTCTTCGAGGTCGTGGATGTCGTGCCCGTCGAGCACGATGCTCCCACTGCGGGTGGCGCTGGCGGTGAGCTCGGTGAGGCGGTTCAGGGTGCGCAGCAGCGTGGTCTTGCCGCAGCCGGAGGGCCCGATCAGCGCGAGCACCTCGCCCTGGTGGATCGAGAGCGAGACGGAGCGCACGGCGGACTTCTCGCTGTAGGCGACGGAGACGTCCTCCAGGCGCAGCCGCTCGGGGCCGCTGGAGTCGAGACGGCGAACGGCCTCGCGCTGCGCGGTTGGCCGGACGGGCTCGGGGGCGCGGTCGAGCACGATCGTGCGCACCGGTGGCACGGTCTCGGGCGCGAGCGGGATGCCGGGCGCGGGTGGCTCGGGGATGGGATCGTCCGCGTGTGCGGTGTGGGCGCGCAGGCTGTGGGCGCGGGGCATCGTGCCCCGCGTCCGGGCGTGGAGGGTGTACTCGAGCTCACTCATGGGGCAGTCTCATAACGGTTCCTCACTACAAAGATTGACACAGTGCGCGATATTAATGTTGCGGCGCGGTTTCCAGCTCCGGCGCCGCCCTGCGAGCGCGGGCTCATACGACCCCTCCGGCGACGGCGACCGAGCCGCTGGAGCGGGCGTGGGCGCGGGCGATCCGTTCCACGGTCAGGTTCAGGAGCAGCACGAACAGCATCAGCACGAAGGCGGCGGCGTAGGCCTTCTGCGGCGCGTCGCCTTCACCGGCGGGGGAGTTGTCGAAGACGTAGCTGGTCAGCGTGGAGCCGGTGCCTCGCAGCAGGCCCAGCCCGGGCAGGCCGCTCTGGGGCGCGACGCGCAGTTCGTCGCCGAGCAGCACGATCACGATCGCGGTGTCGGCGATGATGCGGCTGACGCCGAGGGTGACGCCGGTGGCGATATTCGAGCGCACGCTGGGCAGCAGTACGCGGCGGATCGTCGCGATGCGGGTCTTGCCGAGCGCGAAGGCGGCCTCGCGCATGTGGGCGGGCACGGCCTGCAAGCCATCGCGGGTGGCGACGAACAAGGGGGGCAGCGCGATCAGCGACATCATCGCGCCGGCGGCCAGGAACGAGCGGCCGTAGACCCCGCCGCCTTCGCCGACGAAGGAGACGAAGGCGAGGATGTGCAGCTGGAAGATCGCGAGGCCGAAGAGGGCGATCACGATGTCGGGCGTGCCGGCGACGATCTCGATGCTGGACTCCACGACCCGCGTGAGGGCTTGACGAGCCCGTCCGCCCTGTCCGTACTCGACGATCCACAGCGCGCAGCAGATCGCCAGCGGAGCGGCGATCGCGATCCCGATCACTGTCAGCAGCAGGGTTCCGAGCAGCGGGTCGAGGAAGCCGCCGGAGCCGGCCTGGCCCTGGCTCACCTGGGGGCGGCTGAAGATCAGGCTCGGGCGTAGGTACTCGACGCCGCGATAGCCCATGTAGAGGACGATCGCGGCGGTGATCGCGCACAGCAGCAGGCCCGCGCCCCAGGCGGCGACCAGCACGAGGCGATCGCTCCAGCGCCAGGTGCGCAGCGAGGAGCGTCGGCCGCGCTGCGGCGGGGCGGCGACGAGTGGGTCGGCGTAGCTACTCATCCCATTGGCCACCGGCGTGCGCAAGGGTCACCCCTTCACCTGGTACTTGCGCAAAGGCAGCTTGACGAGGTAGCCGCCGACCGACAGGACGAAGGCGGAGAACAGCAGCAGCAGGGCGCAGGCGTACAGGGTGGCGCTCAGCGCGGGGGCGCCGAGCCCTTCGTGGTAGTCGACGATCGTGGAGGCGAAGGTACGCAGGGGCTCGAACAGGAAGGGCACCCCGTCGCTCGGCCGCGGGGCGAAGAAGACCGAACCGGAGACCATCGAGATCATGATCGCCTCCCCCAGGGCGCGGGCGGTGGCGAGCACGGTGGCGGCGACGATCGCGGGCCGCACGGCGCGCAGGGTGACGGCGCGGATCGCGCGCAGCCGGTTGACGCCGAGCGCGGCGGCGCCCTCGCGCCAGGCCGCGGGCACCGCGCCGAGGGCGTCGCAGATCAGCGCGACCATGATCGGGGTGATCATCACGGCCAGCACGACCACGGCCACCGCCAGGCCGGCACCGGTGAGCTGGACGGTGTTCTCCAGCGAGGTTCGCTCGGAGGCGGTGATGAGGTGCTCGCCGACGAACGGGACGAGCACGAGCACCCCGATCAGGCCGTAGATGACCGACGGCACGGAGGCGAGCAGACGTACGACCGGGATCATCAAGCGACGCACGCCCGCGGGGGCGAGCTCGACGATGAAGATCGCGGAGAGCACGGCGAGCGGCAGCGCGAGCAATACCGCCAGCGCAGTCGCCAGCAGCGTGCCGTAGAGGATCGGCCAGACGCGTACATAGAACGCCGAGGCGGGCGGGTTGGTGGAGGTGGCGAGCATGTTTTCGACCTGCGTCGAGGGGTTGCCGCCGGGCCCGAGCCAACTGAGGCCGTTATGCGCGAAGACGGGCCAGGCGCGCACGGCGACGAACACGATCATGAACAACACGATCAAGCAGGCAAGGAGCGACACCGCGCCGAGCATGCGCTCGGCGCGGTGGTCCGACCAGGGCTTTTTCAACCGCTCCATGGACCAGGGCTTTCGCGACCCATCGACCAGCGCTTCTGTGGCTGCTCCCTGGACCAGCGCTTGCGTAGCCGCCCCAACATCTACGTCAGTGGCCGGTGGTGGAGGGAATCCACTGGCTGGAGATGATCTTCTTGGCGGTGCTGCTGGTGTCGATCCAGGCGATGAACTTGGCGGCGGCGCCGGTCGCTTTGCCCTCGGTGACCTCGTAGAAGCGCGCGACGGCCGAGTACTGCCCGGAGGCCGCGTTGGCGAGGGTGCAGCCCACGCCGTTGTACCCGACGGGATTGACGGTGCCCTGATCGGCGCGGTAGTTGGAGAGGAAGCCGATCGCGTGGGGGTCGCTGACGACCTGCTGCTCCAGCAGGCCCTCGGAGGGCTCCTGGGCGGCGAGGGTCAGAACGCTTTTGTTGGCGAGGAAGAGCGACTTGAAGTTGGTCAGGACGCCGGCGGTGGAGGTGCGGCTGATCAGGTCGATCGGACCGCTGACGCCGGCGCCGGGGACCTGGCCCCATTCGCGGACCTTGCCGGTGAAGATCGCCTGGACCTGGGCTTCGGTCAGGTTGGAGATCGGGTTGGACTTGTTGGTGACGACGCAGATCGCGTACTTGGCGATCGGGTAGAAGACGAGCCCGGCGGGGTCGCTGGACAGCGGATCGCGCGAGACGTCGCCGATCGTGACGCGCCCGGCGGCGACGTCGTTGATGCCGATCTGGGCGCCGCCCTGGGAGATCCTGAAGCTGATTTTGTTGTGCAGAAGCTTGGTGTACTTGTGGGCGAGCAGCTGGACGAGCGGGTAGGAGGCGGTGGCTCCGCTGATCGTGATCACGCTCGTGGCCGAGGCGATCGCGGGCACCGCGCTCCCGATCAGGGTCACAGCCGCGAGCGAGGCGGCGATACGGCGGATTCGATGCATGGTGTGAGCCTCCGATTGGGACGTGTTGACAATTTCCTGGCGAGAACCCTACCATAATGTTCATAAACAAGATCGAGATTAGTTATTTTATGCTGAACCGTATGAACCCTCCCCTCCCCCACCCCCCCGGCAAGCACCTGCCCTCGCGTAGGGCAAGCGTGATCCTCGTGACGCTCACGCTCGCCGCGGGGGTCGTGCTGGGGACCCTGATCGGCCCGGGACCGGCAAGCTCGCTGGCCAGCGAGGCACGTGCTGCGGCAGTAGCGCGGGTCGTGGCGCTGCTGGCGCTAGGCCAGCACACAGGCGCAGGCAGCCAGTTGCCGCTCTCCGCGCGGGCGGGGCACTCCGCGGCGGGCACTCCGCATACGGCACAAGCGACAAGCGCCAACAAGGCCGCAATCGCGAGCGCCAGCGGGCACGGCAGCGCGAGCGGGGGGCAGTCGGAAACAGGCCTCTCCACATCGTCCTCGCCGGGCAGGTCACCCTCTTCGAGCTCCCTGTCTCCGACCAAGAGCAAGTCCCCACCGGCGGGCTCCGGTGAAGCGAAACCGGTGCGACTGCCGCCGATCGCGCACGTGTGGCTGATCGTGCTGCCGTACGGGCAGAGCTTCGCGAACACGTTGGGGCAGCCGTCGTCGGCGCCGTACCTGACGGGGCAGCTCGTCGGGAAGGGGACGCTGCTCAGCGGCTACTCGTCGCTGGCGGCGAGCGAGCTGGCGGGCAGCGCAACGCTGCTCTCGGGCCAGACCGCGGCAAGCGTGAGCACGATCGCCCCACCGTGCGCCGGCACACAGGGCGCGGCAGGCGCCACCGGCAGCGCACCCAGCACGACCGCAGCAGGGGCGGCGCCCGCGTCCCCGAGCGCGACGCCATGCGCGGCGAGCGAACCGGCGGGAGCGCAGGCGGCGGATGACTTCCTGCGCGAAGTGGTGCCTCAGATCACGGCGAGCGCGGAGTACAAGGAAGGCGGGCTGATTGCGATCACGTTCGCGGCGGCAGACGCGGACGGCAGCACCCCGACGGCAGGCTCGTCAACGGCGGGCGCCCCGACAGCGGGCCTTCCCACGGCGGGCGTCCCGGCGGCGGGCCTTCCAACGGCGCCGGCGATCGCCTACCCGGCGGGGACCCGGTCGAGCACGCTGACGGCGGCGGGCAGCCCGGGGGCGCTGCTGCTCTCGCCGTTCCTGCGCCGTCCCGGCGCCCGGCTTGCGAGTGCGTTCAACTCGCTCGCACCGCGCAAGAGCTTGGAAGAACTGGTGACGACGGGGAGCGGAGCCTCCTGAGCTCCCAATCGCTCTCGCTCGGATCGGCCGCCTCCCGCTCGCTCTCCCACGTTCCCGGCGCACCTACTTCCTCATATCACCTACCAGCTTACCCATCAAAGAACCAGTGCAGCGCAGACCCATCGACCCAAAGACCCATCGAAATCGTCCATCAATGAACGGAGGCCATGTGCACTCAAACGCAAGTACCTATCGTCGCTACCACTCCCCCGAGTCGGCGGAAGGCCCGCGCGGCGCCTCGCCCGCCTTCAGGCGGGTGCTGGCTGCGTCGCTCGGCGCGCTGCTGTTGGCGCTCGCGGCGCCGGCGTTTGCGCACGCCGAAGCGGCGGAGCCGGGGAACCCGAACAACTACGAATGTGACGGCGGCCTCAGCGCGGGCAAGGCGGAACCGGGCGCCGAAGAAACACCGGTGAAGTACCTGTTCACCTGCAACGGCCAGATCACGGGCTACCAGGTGCAGACGCAGCTCCCGATCACGGGGATCGAAGGCTCGCCGCTCGTGACCAACCACGCCGGCCAGCCGCTGACGGATACGTTCTCGTGCAACGGAGCGTTCCCGGGCTACGCGGTCAACTGTGTGGGCGCGAGCACTACCGAACCCTACGAGAAGGTCGCGGGACAGTTCGAAATCGGCTGGAAGCTGTGCACTGAACCACGCGTTGACGCACTGCTGACGGTTACCTACGCGTACCTCGAAAAGGGCGTCATCACGCAGGCGATCTCGGGACCGTACGATCTCGGACGCCCACTTGGCTGCCCGGCGACGTCGCGGTCGGGCAAAAACCGGCTGTCTGCCTTCCAAGGCTCGGAACCGTCGAAGGGCAAGAAGGGCAAGGGCAAGCACAAGGGCGGCAAGCGAGCGTCCAAAGGCAAGGGCACGTCGAAGGGCAAGCCGGGGACGACGGGCGGCTCGGGCACAAAGGGCTCGGGCACGAAAAGCTCGAGCAAAAGCTCGAGCTAGACCGAACGCTACTCGCCCCGCGACGAAGCCGGCAACGGCGCCGCTGCGGGGCGAGTAGCCCGGCGTCGCCGCGGGCGCGTAGCCGCCGGACCCTGACGCTCGCGAGACCCCGGCTCGCGTGGGCGGCTGGAGAGCTAGGCTTGCCTGCTCGATGAGAAAATGGGCAACTACGCTCGGCGCGCTCCTGCTCGCCTGCGCATGCGGGGGGTGTGGGTCCGGCGGACCGGCTGGCGCTGGCGCGGGCGGGGGGATCACGATCACGGACACGGCCGCGAGGACCCCGGTCGCGAGCACACCTGTCGCGACGGACTGCGCGGGAGCGACGCTGGAAGCCCTCGAGCGCGTGGGGCACAGCGTCTATGAAGAGTCCGCGAGCGGACGCATCGTGGCGGAGGCTGTCTACCGCCTGGAAAACTCGCGGGCGCTGGGCGAAGCGACGGCGCGTGGCGATGCGGCGGCGACCGGCCGGGTGCTGCGAAACCTGCTGCTGAACCAGATCGTCAGCGTACGGGTGGTGCGGGCGGGACACACGCTCGCGCGGATCGAGCGGGGCATCGGGATCGCGCCGGCTAACGGTCGACTGCTGCTGGGGGGACAGGTGGTGGGGACGTTCACGGTGTCGGTGCAGGGAGCGAACGGATACGCGCAGACGACGTCGGGGCTGACTGCGACACAGGTGCTGGTGTCCAGCGGAGCGCACGAGCTGACGAGCACGCTGCGTCCAGCGCCGGGCGCTCTGCGGCCGGGCCAGCACGAGCTGAGCTACGGGGGAGTGCGCTACCGAGTGGACACGTTCGCGGGCACGGAGTTTCCGAACCGGTCGATGCGTGTCTCGCTGCTGGTGCCGTCGTCGTCGATCGCGGCGATCTGCGCGCATGGTGCGGCGCAAAGCGATCCCGATCAAGCGCGGGCGGATACGTGGGGACTGGTGGCTGAACGGGTGTACAACGCCGAGCACGCGGGCAGCAAAGCCGAACTGATCCTGGGCGACGTGGAACGCTCGCGCGCGTTCCGCGAAGCGGTGCTGGCGGGCAACGCGACGGCGACGCGCGCGGCGATCATCGGATTCTTCCGCAGCCACCTGCACGTGGTGCGGGTGCGCGTGGTACGGGCTGGGCGACTGCTGGTGGACGTCGGCGGCCCGTACGTGCTGGCCCCGATCGCGGGCGTGATCCGCGATGCACGGGGGCGGGTGGCTGCGCACTTCCTGCTGGCGATCCAGGACGACCTCGGGTTTACGATCCTGGCGCGCGCGTTCACGGGGGCGCAGACGCTGATGCGGGAGGGAACGCGCCAGGTGATGGGCACGCTGCACCCGGGTCCGGTTTCGATCCCGGACCGGGGCCGGGTGACCTACCGGGGGGCTACCTACCACGCCTACTCCTTCGACGCGGAAGCGTTCCCGTCGCGTGCGCTGCGCATCTCGCTGCTGTATCCGACGACCTGACGTCGGCGGACATCGGAGTCGCGGCCTCGACAGGCAGGTCGCGGTGGTCGCTATACGAGGCTCGTTGTCATCCGCTCGACCTCCTCGATCGAGGTGAGCCCGGCGCGGACCTTGTCGATGCCGTCGTCGTGCAGGCGGCGCATCCCCTGGCGGGCGGCGGTGGCGGCAATCTCGTCGACGGAGGCGTGCTGGAGGATCTGGGTACGGACCTCTTCGGTGATGGCCATCACCTCGTAGATGCCGACGCGCCCGCGGTAGCCGGAGGCGGAGCAGCGCGAGCACCCAACTGGCTCGTAGGGCTGAATCCCGGCGAGCCCGTACTCGAGCAGGACTGACTCGGGGAGGCTGGCGGGACGCTTGCAGTGCGGGCAGAGCATGCGCACGAGCCGCTGGGCGACGATGCAGTCGATCGAGGAGGAGACGAGGAATGGCTCGATCCCCATGTCGGTGAGACGCCCGAGCGCGCTGGGGGCGTCGCGGGTGTGCAGGGTGGAGAGCACGAGGTGCCCGGTGAGCGCGGCCTCGATCGCGATGTGGGCGGTCTCGCGGTCGCGGATCTCGCCGACCATGATTACGTCGGGGTCGGCGCGCAGCATCGAGCGCAGGCCGGTGTCGAAGGTGACGCCGGCCTTCGGCGCGACCTGCATCTGCTTGACGCCGGCGATCCGGGACTCGACGGGATCCTCGATCGTGAGGATCGAGCGGGCGCCGTCGTTGAGCACGTTCAGGGCGGCGTAGAGCGTGGTGGACTTGCCGGAGCCGGTCGGCCCGGTGACGAGCACGGCGCCGTGGGGCCGGTGGATGGCGTGATCGAAGCGCTCCTGCTCGTCGTGGTGCATGCCGAGCGACTCGAGGTTCTGGACGACGACGCCCTTGTCGAGGATGCGCATCACGGCGCCCTCGCCGTGGACGAGCGGGAGGGTGACGACGCGGATGTCGATGCGGCGGCTTTCGACGTTCAGCGCAAGGCGACCGTCCTGGGGAGCGCGGCGCTCGGAGATGTCGAGGTCGGCCATGATCTTGATGCGCGAGACCATCCCGGCGGCCATCCGGCGGCGCACGGTGGCTGCCGGGTAGAGAACGCCGTCGACGCGGAAGAGCACATGGGTGTCGCCCTCCTCGGGATTCACGTGGATGTCGGAGGCTCCCTGCTGCACGGCCTGGGCGATGATCGAGTGCACGAGCTTGATGATCGGGGCGTCCTGGTCGGCCTCCTCGGAGAGCGCGGTGGCGAGCGACTCGCGCTCGTCGTCCTCGACGATGTCTTCGATCGCGCCCTCCAGGCGCCCGAGGCGGGTGGCGAGCAGGTTGACGTCCTCGGCCGATGCCGCCGCGACGCGTACGCGGCGGTTGGTGATCATCGCGATGTCGTCGATGCTGAGGATGTTGGTGGGGTCGGCCATCGCCAGCAGCAGGGCGCCGTCCTCGGTGAAGCTCACGGGCACGGCCTGGTAGCGCTTGATGGCCTCAGCGCTGAGCAGGTTGACGGCCCCCATGTCGGGCTCGTAGACGGAGAGGTCGACGTAGTCCAGACCGAACCGTTCGGCGACGACGCGCGCGAGCTGATCCTGGCGCAGAACGCCCTGCTCGACCAGCACCTGCCCGGTGGGCTTGCGCTGCGAGCGCGCGGCAGAGACGGCCCGCTCGACGGCCTGGCGGTCGGCGAAGCCGAGATCGACGACGACCTCCCCGATCCGCCGACCGGAGCGCCCGGTCCGGATCGCGGAGCTCAGCCCATTGGCGGCAGGGCGCTCGAGGCTCGTGCTGGGGTCGGCGGTAGACGATTCGGAGGCTGGGGCCCCGGTTACGGCGGACCGCTCGATGGTCACGGAGCCGGTTGCCGGAAGATCGGAGACCGCGATTGAGACCGGCGGGTCGAGCACGGCGGTAGCAGTCGGGGGATCGAGGACAGCGGTGGCGCTCGAGGGCTCCGCTGCGGCGAGCGCGTCAGCCGGCTGGGAGGTCATCGAGGGGGAGACGGCGGACTCGAGCACAGACAGCTCCGAGGCCGCCGGTGTGAGAGCGGCCACCGATGGCGTGGAGGCCGGCGGCGCGGAAGCCCTCCCTGTGGGCGGCTCCGGAGCACGCGGCACGGCGGGCGCAGGAGCCGCAGGCGATGCCGCCTCGACATGCGCCGGGGCAATGGGCGCTGGCGCGGGAGCGGCAACTGCCGCGGCAGGAGCAGCGGCCGGTATTGAGGCAGGGGCCGCTGACGCGGGTGCAGGAGCGTCCCCCGTGGGAACTGTGGCGTCCGGCGGCGAGATCGACTCATCGCCGGCCGACGTGGCACGTCGGCGTCGAAACCAACTCATCAGGTGGTTCATCGGCATTGCGACAGCGCCGCTTGACCTCTGGTGCGAACGTGGCTGGCGTCATTCGAGCGGCCATCGCCGCGGCCCCTGTACGCCGGCCGTCGGCTTCGCCGCGATCAGGTGGGGAGTCCGTGCTCGAAGGCGCTCTTCAGATGAGCGTCGACGGCATTGCAGCGGTAGAGGGCGATCGCCTCGGGGGAGGCGAAGCGCTGACCGGAGACGGCTTCGGGACCGTGGTGGGTGAGGATGCAGTGCTCCAGCGCGAGGCGGCGCTCGCGTGGCAGCGAGGCGGGGTAGCGCGGGGTGAGCAGGCGCAGCGTGAGCTCGATGTGCCCGAGCAGGCGCCCCTCTTCGCTGCGGGCGATCTCGGCGCCGTAGGTGAACTCGTGGGCGCGGCCGAGGTCGTGCAGGAGCGCGGCGGCGAGCAGTAGGTCGCGGTCCAATCGGGGATGCAGGGTGCAGAGCTCGAGCGCGAGGCTGGCGACGGCGACGGTGTGCTCGAGCAGGCCGCCGAGGTAGGCGTGGTGGCCGCTCGCGCTGGCACGGGTGGGGCCCCCTGCGGGGATCGAGCAGGGTGCGCGGCAGATCGCGGCGCGCAGCTCGCGATCGCCGAGCACGCGCTCGAGCAGGACGCGCAGCCCTGGTTCGTAGAGCTCGCGGGCGAGGTGCTCGAGGAAGCCGTCGAGCTCGTCGAGGTCGCGGCGGGAGACGGGCAGGAAGCCCGCGGGGTCGGCGTCGGCGCCCGCGGCACTGGAGATCGCGCGCAGCTCGACTTGCAACTGGTCGCGAAAGCGCGCGACGCGTCCCTGCACGCGCACAAGCTGGCCTCGCTCGAAGCGCCCGGCGAGCAGATCGGCGTCGCGGAAGGCGCGCGCGAGGATCGACCCGGTGCTGTCGCGCAGCTCGACGGTCAAGTAGGGGGTGCCGGCGCGGGAGACGAGGCGCTCCTTGCGGGCGCACGCGAAGACCCCGTCGAGCTCCTGGCCGTCGCGTAGCGTGGCGACGGTCTGGCCGGCTGCCTGGCTGGCTGGCGCGGTAGTCGATTCGTTTCTATTGGAATCGATCATCGGGGAGCCATGCTCGCATGATGTACGGTGGACCGGATGCAGCCGCTCATCTGGGACCGTCGTCCGGCGGGCCTGCGGGCCCCGGCGATGGTCTGCGCGTTCGAGGGCTGGAACGACGCGGGCGACGCGGCGTCGACGGCGGTGTCGTTCATGAGCACGGCGCTCGGGGCGGAGCGCTTCGCCCATATCGATACCGAGGAGTTCTACGACTTCCAGGCCAATCGGCCACGCATCCGGCTCTCGGAGGATGCGGGACGTCGGGAGATCGAGTGGCCGTCGGTGGAGATGTACGAGGCGCTGGTGCCGGGTGGCCAGCGCGACCTGGTGCTGGTGCAGGGGGTGGAGCCCTCGCTGCGCTGGCGTTCCTTCAGCGCGCTGATTGTGGAGCTGGCGGAGGCGCTGGGGGTGCAGATGGTGATCACACTGGGTGCCCTGCTGGCGGACGTCCCGCATACCCGCCCGGTCGCGATGACGGGCTTTGCGTCGGACCCGCTGCTGATGGAGCGCATGGGAGCGCACCGCCCGAGCGACTACGAGGGTCCGACGGGGATCGTGGGGGTTCTGCACAGCGCGAGCGCCGACGCCGGTCTGCCCTCGATGAGCCTGTGGGCGAGCATCCCGCACTACGTCGCGGCTGCCCCTAGCCCGAAGGCGGCGCTGGCGCTCGTGCGCCGCCTGGAGGGTCTAGTGGGGGTGTCGGTCGATACCGTGGAGCTGGAGGAGGCGACCGTCGCCTACGAGCGCCAGGTGGGTCTCGCGGTCTCCAGTAACCCGGAGGTGCAGGCGTTCGTCGACCGTCTGGAGCAGGACGAGGATGACGAGGACGGTGAGGAGGACGATCGCCCGCTGCTACTCGACGACCTGCCTTCGGGCGACTTGCTGGCGAGCGAGTTCCAGCGGTTCCTGCGCCAGCAGGGCGACGATGAGCCGCCGGCGAGCCGGTGACGGCGGCGCTGGCTCACCGTCACGCGGGCACACAACATCCTCTTCACCCCGGATCGATCCAGACGTTTAAAAGGTCAGCGGGGCGACATCAATGTCGCCCCGCTGACTGAGGGAGGAGAGGGTCCTTCTTCCACCGGCGAGATATGGGCCGGCAGACTCTCCCGTCCGCGGACGCCCTCTCCGGGCCCTGGGCGGGGGAAGCTTCGTTTGGGTTTGTTCTAGACCAGGCTGAGGACGCGCTCCTGGACGCGGTTGGCGAGGTCGGCGCCGTCTTCGAGGCGGGCGCGTACGGCGCCTTCGATCTGGCCCTGGGTCTTCTCGATCTGGGCCTGGGTCTGCTCGACCTGCGTGGTGAGGCTCTTGGCGACGCCCTCGCGCCGGCGGTCGAGCTCGCGGCGGCGCTCGCGCAGTTCGCGCTCGAAGCGGGTGCGGGTCTTGCGGACCTCGCGCTCGAGCCGGTTGCGGGCGGTGTTGCCGCGCCGCTCGAACTTGCGCAGCTGGGTCTGGGCCTTGGCGGGAGACGAGTAGCTGGAGATCACCTCGTTGACGCCCGAGACGACGCGGTCGCGAGCGGCGAGGGCCACTCCGACGGGGATCAGGACGGCGCGTTCGGCGTAGTCGCCGGCGAGCGCGGTGGTGCTGCGGGTGGTCGTGGTGCGCTTGGCGCCTTTGCTCGTGGCGCTCGCCTTGGCGCCGGCGGCGCGGTTGGCCTGGCCACGGACGCCGGCGGTGCTGCGTGAGCCTGTCGCGGCGGCCCCGGAGTGGGTTTTCGCGGTCTTGGCGGCGCGTGCGGACGGCTTGGAAGCCGTCGCTTTGGTGGCGCGGGGTGAGGTTGTGGCGGTGTCGTTGGCCATCTGGTGCGGTTTCTCCTCTGCTTAGTCTCGCCGCGGTATGGCGAGCATGGGTACGTTTGTTCTAGAAGTTCGGTGGCCTGGGAGCCATACCGAACATATGTTTGTACCCTGGTCTTCCGAGCTTGTTACACCCACAGACTAACACGATCGCATGATGCCTTGAGAGCTGGGTTGCTGACCTTTGCGCTTGTAACAAGAGGAACATGCGTTCGATCGTGTCAAGCGGCGCGGGCCAGCCAGAGCTCGGGCGCGGCGAGCTCCTCCGGGGTGGGCAAATCGGCAGGGGAGCGCCAGACGCGCGCCAGCAGTTTTCGTCCGCCGCCCTCCTCGTCCCGCTCGCCGGCGGCGACGACGGCGTCGCAGAAGCGCCGGCCCTCGTCGTACTGGCGCAGCTTGAGCTCGAGTCCGAGCAGCCGCTCCAGGACCTTCCAGGGCAGCCCGCGATTCTCGCGACGGCGGTTCATGGCGGCACGCAGCCGCGGCAGCGCGGGCAGGGCATCGGCGCCGACGGCGTCCATGACGTGCTCGGCGTGACCCTCGACGAGCGACATGGTGGCCTGCATCCGGGCGACGAGCTGCCAGCGCTGCTCGCCGAGGGTGAGGCGCAGGATCTCGCCGCGGCGCAGGCGCTCGGCGAGCGTGCGCAGGTCGCGGGCGTCGGGTGGGCGCAGGAGGGCGCCGAGCGAGACGGTCACCTGCAACCCGGCGATCAGCTCCTGCAGCAGGCCGGCGAGGTGCTCGCGCAGCCAGGGGGCGCCGGAGAACTGGATCGCGTGGGTGAGCTCGTGGATGGTGACCCAGGAGACGAGCTGCTCGCTGTCGACCTGCATGTTGCGGGCGGCCTGGGCGAGGTTGGGGGCGACTAGCAGCAGGCGCGGGGTGACCGACGGGTCGAGCAGGGCGAGGTCGTACTGGCCGAGGACGCGCTGGGAGAGCATCCCGGTCATCGCCCCGACCTGCGCCCCGAGCAGCAGCCCGCCGGCGGCGCTGAGCGCGTCGTAGAGCGGCGTGAGGTCCTGTCCACCGGCCTTCCAGTTGCGGCGCTTGCGACGGTTGTCCGCGGCGGCGCCGGTCTGCTGGGCGAGGGGCTCGAGGATCGGGCGCATGGTCTTGAGGTTGGCGGCGATCCAGGCGTGACGATCGACGGCTTCCAGCGGCGGCAACTCGGCGGGGAGCGCGAGCCCGGAGTACTCGCTGACGAGGCGGGCGAAGCGGAGCGCGAGCGGCGCCACGGACTCGCCGCTCACGGCCCCCTCGGGGGGCGAGCCGGCGACGAGCTCCCCGACGCGCTGTGCGGTGCTCCAGTCGATCGCGTCCACACACAGAGGGTAGCCTTGGATCGTGCGCGCGCAATTGCATGGCCCCTCCCCGCCGCGCCGCGCCCCGCGCGCGCATCCGGCGCGGGGGTGCAGCGGCCGATCTTCGAGCGGGCCGAGGTGCGCGATGTGCTGGCTTGGCTGCGACTGCTGATCGAACCGCGCGATGCGGCGGCGGCGGTACGGGCGCTGGGGCGCCCGCCGGTGGAGCTGCGCCAGGTGGACCTTGCGCGGGTGGTGCAGATCGCGCGGCGCCAGCGGCTGGACGTCGTCTCGGCCCTGGGCGCGGCGAGCGAGTCGCCGCAGCTCGCGCCGCAGGCGCGGGAGCGAATCGAGCGTTTCCAGGAGCTGCACGGATGGGCGGCGGGAGCGCTGGACTCCGAGCCGGCGGAGGTCTTCATGGTGCGTTTGATCGAGCGCCTGGGACTGCGCCGGCGCCAGCTGTTCGCGGCGGACGAGCGGGACGTCGAGGACCGCGTGGCAGGCCTCGAGCGCCTCTGCGAGCTGGCGGAGGGCTTCGGGCGCGCTTCACAGGGGGCGGGAGCGCGGGAGCTGGCGGCGCACCTGGCGAGCGTCGCGGAGGGCGTGCCCCGGGATTTGGACGCCCGGCGGCCCAGCGTCCCGCAGGTAGCGGCACGAGAGCGCGAGCAGTTCCTGAGCGCACAGGCGGCCGCGGGGGCTCCCGCAGCAGAGGCCACCGCCGGGGAGCCAGCCACCGCGGAGGAACCTCCCGACGCGGAGGAGCAGTCGCTGCAGGAGACGCTGGGGATACTGCGAGAGGAGGTCCTTGGCGATGTGACGCGGATCGCGGGGCGGCTGGGGGAGCTGCGGCTGGACACCGACCTGGACGTCTCTCACGGGATCGTGCGCTACCTGGAGCTGATCAAGCTGGCGGCGCTGGCAGAGCGGGCGCCCGGCCAGAGCGTGGAGGCGGCGCTGGCGGACATCAACGCGCGGCTGCTGGCGGCCGCGACCCCGCTGCAGCGGGAGATCTACGAGAGCTCGCCGCTGGACGAGCTGCTGGGGGGGGCTGAGCGCACGGAGGGTGGTCGTGTTCGAGCGGGCGGGGCGCGGGCCGGAGCGATGGGACCGCGGGGCGAGCCCTCGCTGGAGGCGTTCCTGCCGCGGCGAGGCGAGGGGCTGGCGCTGTCGGCCTCGGACGTGGAGACCTATCGGGGCTGCCCGCTGCGCTACAAGTTCGCGCGGGTCCTGAAAATCCCGACCGAACAGACGCTCAACCAGCGCTTTGGGATCGTGGTGCACCAGGTACTGGAGCGCTATCACTCGGCGGAGGAGCAGACGCTGGGCCTGCTGATGGAGCTGCTGGAGGCGGCGTGGCGGCGCTCGGGCATCGGCGAGGGCGAGCAGGAGCGCCGGCTGCGAGTGAAGGCGCGGGCGGCGCTGGTGCGCTACCACGAGCGCCTGCGCGAGGAACGGGCGCAGCCGCTGTGGTTCGAGCGCTCGTTCGCGTTCGACCTCGGGGCGCACCACGTGCGCGGACGGGTGGATCGGGTGGACGCGCTGGCGGACGGGAACTACGAGCTGATCGACTACAAGACCGGTCACGCAAAGACGGCGGCGGAGCTGCGCGACGACATCCAGCTCTCGCTGTACGCGATCGCGGCGCGCGAGGCGTGGCAGCTGGAGAGCTCGCGACAGGCTTACTACTACCTGCTGGACGACCGCCGGGTGCCGGTGCCACGCACGGAGGACGGCGAGGAGTGGGTGCGGGAGGCGGTGCTGCGGGTCGGGGAGGGGATCCTGGCGCAGGACTTCGAGCCGACCCCCTCACCGGCGGTGTGCAGGCTCTGTGACTACCGCATCGTGTGCCCGGCGGCGGAGCGCTGAGAGTTTTGGGTTGCCGGCCTTGAGGGCCGGCCGGATGGGTCGCGTCGTGTGCGGCCGCGGGCGCGGCGCCGGCCGGGGTTCGGGTTCTGCGAGAATGACCCGGTGCCCACGCGTGAGCAGATTCTGCAGGCCCTCGAGGCGGTGATCGACCCGGAGCTGCGGCGCTCGATCGTGGAGCTCGACATGGTGGGCGCGATCGAGATCGGGGCCAACGGAGTGGTGGACGTGACGGTCTCGCTGACGACGGCGGGCTGCCCGATTCGCGGGCACTTCCAGACGTCGGTGACCCAGGCGGTGGCGGCGCTGGAGGGGGTGGAGCACGTCAACGTGTTCTTCGGCGTGTTGAGCGACACGCAGAAGATGGCGCTGCAGCAGAAGCTGGGGCGCGGGAGCCTGCCGGAGGGGGCGCTGGCGCAGGTCTCCAACGTGGTGTGCGTGGGCTCGGGCAAGGGCGGCGTGGGCAAGTCGACGCTGACGGCGAACCTGGCGGCGGCGCTGACCGCGGAAGGCAAGCGCGCCGGTGTCCTGGACGCGGACGTGTGGGGCTACTCGATCCCGCGCATGTATGGGCTCGGAGCGACGCGCCCGCCGGTCTCACCACAGCGCAAGATCGTACCCTTGGAGGCGCACGGCGTGAAGGTGATGTCGATCGGCTTCTTCGTGGAGGAGGACGCGGCGGTGGTGTGGCGCGGGCCGATGCTGCACAAGGCGCTCTCGCAGTTCCTGCAGGACGTGGAATGGGGGGTGCTCGACTATCTGCTGATCGACCTGCCGCCGGGCACGGGTGACGTCTCGATGACGTTGGCGCAGCTGCTGCCGCAGGCGCAGTTCGCGATCGTGACGACGCCGCAGCCGGCGGCGCAGCGGGTGGCTCGCCGGGCGGCGCAGATGGCGCACAAGGTGTCGCTGGAGATCGTGGGCGTGATCGAGAACATGTCGGGCTTCACGGCGCCGACGGGCGAGCGCTATGCGCTCTTCGGCGAGGGTGGCGGCCAGGAGCTGGCGGACGAGCTGGATGTGCCGCTGCTGGGCAAGGTCCCGCTGACGATGCCGCTGCGCGAACACGCGGATGCCGGCCTGCCGCTGGTGTTGGAGGACCCGGATGACCCGGCGGCGCAGGCGATCCGCCAGGCGGCGCGGGGCCTGCTGGCGATGGCGCCGCTGGAGCTGCCGGTGTTGGGGTCCCTGCCCATGCAGCCGGTGGCGGCGGAGAATGGGATCGAGCCGCCCTCGGCGCCGGAGCCTGCGGCGAGCTCGAAGCCGGCGGGCATGTCGCTACCGATGGCCTGAGCCCGAGCTGGAGCAGGGCCGCACGGCGAGGATCGAGGTTGGCTGAGCGGGCTTGACCCGGCGGCTGTTGGGGCCCAAGAAGGCCCAAGTGTTTCCAGCGTCGCCCGCCGCGCCGGTGTGCCCTACGGCCTTGAAACCATCTGGATTGCAGGCCAATTTGCGCGTCCTCGCGATCCGGCGCGAGCGTCGTGCGGGCCACTCGGCGGGCGCCCTTGACGATCATTCACCGCCTGTGGAGCATGTGACGCATTCCGCTATCTGAGGGAAGTCCATTCTCGCCGTGGCGCGCGCGCAGCGTGCGCATCGCGCTCATCGGCGGCTTGGCGCTGATCGCGATCGCGATTCTGGTGACGCTGTCGAGCTCGCCACTGGTCACCCTCGGCACGAACGCGATCCCGCCGGCGGCCATCGTCGCGGCGACCAGAGGCGATGTCAGCAGCTGTCAGAACGACGAAGTGGTGCCGGGCGGCACGACGGCGATCCGCCTGTGGGTGACGGGGAACATCAAACCCAGTGTGAGTGTCACGGTGATGTCCGGCTCGGAAGTGATCACACAGGGCGCGCAGGGAAGCGGGTGGTTGGGCAAAGTGGTGACGATCCCGGTGGCGCGTGTGACACGCACGCTCTCCCAGGCGAACGTCTGCTTCGCGCTCGGCCGCGCCGTCGAAGAAGTGGACCTCCTCGGAGCGCACACGCGGCACCCCGCGAGGGGTGAGACGGCGACTAAGGTGCGGATCGAATACCTGCAGCCCGGTCACAGCTCGTGGTGGTCGCTTGCGCGATCGGTGGCGCGACACACGGGCCTCGCCCGGGCTCCGGAAGGCGCTTGGATCGGGTTGCTCGCGATCGCGCTGATGGCGGTAGCCGTGGTCGTGATGTCGTGGACGATCCTCAGGGAGCTCGGCCGCGGGCGCCGAGCAGCCGTGGCGCCGATCGCGGGGGCGCAGGCGCCCGTGGCGCCGATCGCGGGGGCGCAGGCGCCTTCTCCGCTGGAGACCTCGCCGCCGCAGTCGACCGGGCCGCCGGCGGAGAGGAGCGTCGGTGTCGATCCGCCAAGCAGGGAGCCTCCGCCGAGCGAGGAGCCGCCGGCGAGGAGGAGCGTCGGCGGCGATCCGGCGAGCAAGGAGCCTTCGACCAGCAAAGAGCCTCCGCCGAGCAGGGAGCCTCCAACCAGCAGGGAGCCTCCGGCGCACAAGCAGCCTGCGGCCGGCGATGCGCGCGCGCGTCGTTTGCGCGCCGTGCTCGGCCGCGTCCCGGCGTCGGCCTGGGCCTGCGCGTGCATCGCCTTTCTGAGCGCAGCGAGCTGGTCGCTGCTGACACCCCCGTTCCAGGTGACGGACGAGCCCTCCCACTTCGCCTACACCCAGATCCTCGCCGAAACGGGGGGGCTGCCGACGTCGCATCTGTTCGACTTCTCCCCGGAGGAGGTGACCGTGATGAGGGCCCTGGCCCAGACCAAGGTTCACTTCAACCAGGCGATCGGCACGATCTCCACCGAACCCCAGCTGCAGCGCCTCAAAGAAGACCTGTCCCGGCCCCTCTCGCGAACGGGCCAGGGCGCAGGCGTGGCGACCTCCCAGCCACCGTTCTACTACGCCCTACAGACGCTCCCGTACTACCTGGGATCGGGCGGCACGCTGCTCGACCAGCTCGAGCTCATGCGGCTGCTGAGCGCAGTGATGGCCGCGTTCACGGCACTCTTCGTGTACCTCTTCCTACGCGAGGCGCTACCCGCCCTCCCGTGGGCCTGGACCGTCGGCGGACTCTGCACCGCGCTGGCGCCGCTGGTCGGGTTCATCTCGGGCGCGGTCAACCCGGACGCGCTGCTCTGCACGGTCTCGACGTTGCTCTTCTACTGCCTGGCGCGCGCCTTCCGGCGCGGATTCACACCACGGCTCGCGCTCGCGATCGGCGCTGTGACCGCGATCGGCTTCCTGACCAAGCTCAACTTCATCGGACTCGCCCCCGGCGTGCTGCTCGCCCTGCTACTCCTGACGCGCCGCGCAGCGCGCACGTCCAAGCGCTCGGCCTACCGCTCGCTGGCGATCGCACTCGCACTCGCCGGGAGCCCTGTCTGCCTCTATATCGCCATCAACCTCCTCTCCAACCACGTCGGGCTGGGCCTGGTCTCGCTGGCCATCGACAAACACCATGGATCACTGGGCGACGAGCTCGGTTACATCTGGCAGTACTACCTCCCCCGACTGCCGGGGACGACCAACCACTTCCCGGGTGTCTCCCCCCCGCGCCAGCTGTGGTTCGACCGGACGGTTGGCCTCTACGGCTGGCTGGACACTCACTTTCCCAACTGGGTCTACAGCGTCGCGTTGATCCCGGCCGGGTTGATCGCGGCGCTCTGCGCGCGCACGCTGATCGGCGGCCGCGCGGCGCTGCGCCGCCGCGGCGGCGAGCTGCTCGCCTACGCGGTCATGGGCCTGGGCCTGCTGGCGCTCATCGGCGCGGACGCCTACCTCGAACTCCCGGTTCGCGCGGGCGGCTACTCCGAGCCGCGCTACCTGCTGCCGATGGCGGCCCTGTTCGCGGCCGTGCTCGCCCTGGCCGCGCGCGGCGCCGGGCGCCGCTGGGGACCGGCGGTCGGCACCCTGATCGTCCTGCTGATCCTCGCGCACGACATCTTCAGCCAGCTACTCGTGGTCGGGCGCTTCTACGCCTGATGGGCAGCACGCCGCCAGTGACTGCTCGGCGCGCGCCGGGCGTGCTCGTCGCGCTGGGTGTCGGCACGACACTGATCGTGGTCGCGATCGTGCTCACGCTCGCGCGCGCTCCGCTCGTCCCCGCCGGCGCGGGCTCGGTGAGACCCGTGACTTACAACGTGATCGACAGGGGCGGTTTCAGCTCCTGCCAGAGCGAGGAAGCGCTACCGCGCGGCACCACGGCGATCCGCCTCTGGGTGAGGGCGAGCTTCGGCCCCAGGGTGAGCGTGACGGCGCTGTCAGGGTCGCGGATCCTCACCCGCGGAGCGCGGGGCGCGGGCTGGGCCGGGATCCAGGTCGTGGTCCCCGTCGCGCGCGTGGCCAGTGCGGTCCCCCACGCGCGGATCTGCTTCACGGTCGGCCGCGCGTTCGAAGGTATCGGCCTGATCGGGGAAGGCCGTGTAAGTGGCGAAGCGTACGGCAGGATCGCGATCGAATACCTGCGGCCGGGCAGCAACTCGTGGTGGTCGCTCACGCGATCGATCACGCGGCACATGGGCCTCGGCCGCGCGCCGGGTGGCGCTTGGATCTTCCTCATCCCGATCGCGCTGATGGCTCTGGCAATCGCCGTCCTGGCGCGGACGATCGTCAGGCGGCTGGCCTGCCAACGGCCCACGCGTGCGATCGCGGGGGCCTTGGCCTGTGCCTGCATCGCGTGCCTGAGCGCGGCGAGCTGGTCGATCCTCACACCGCCCTTCGAGGTGCCGGACGAGCCCTCGCACTTCGCCTACGCGCAGTTCCTCGCCGAGACTGGTGATCTGAACGAATCGCACTCGGGCAGCTTCTCCCAGGAGGAGCTGGCTGCGCTGGAAGCCCTCAAGCTCCAGGCGATCCGCTTCAACCCCATCGTCGGCACGATCTCCACAGCGGCCCAGCAGCAGCTTCTGCGCCACGACCTGGCGCTACCCCTCCCGCGGGTCGGTCTGGGCGTCGGAGTGGCGGCTTCCCAGCCACCCTTGTACTACGCCCTCCAGACCATCCCGTACTACCTGGGCTCGGGCGGCACGCTGCTCGACCAGCTCGAGCTCATGCGCCTGCTGAGCTCGCTGCTGGCCGGGCTCACGGCGCTCTTCGCGTTCCTGTTCCTGCGCGAGGCGCTCCCCGCGGTCCCGTGGGCCTGGACCGTCGGCGGACTCTGCACCGCGCTCGCGCCGCTCCCCGGTTTCATCTCGGGCGCGGTCAACCCGGATGCGCTGCTCTGCGCCGTCTCTGCGGCGCTCTTCTACTGTCTGGCGCGGGCCTTCCGACGCGGGTTCACACCGCGGCTCGCGCTCGCGATCGGCGCTGTGACCGCGATCGGCTTCCTGACCAAGCTCAACTTCATCGGACTCGCCCCGGGCGTGCTGCTCGCCCTGGTGCTCCTGACGCGCCGCGCAGCGCGCACGTCCAGGCGCTCGGCCTACCGCTCGCTGGCGCTGGCGCTCGCGCTCGGCTGGAGCCCCGTCTGCCTCTATATCGCCGTCAACCTCCTCTCCAACCACGTCGGGCTGGGCCTCCTCTCCAACGGCATCGACGTGACAAGCGCCCACCACGGCTCGCCGTTCGGCGAGCTCGTCTACATCTGGCAGTACTACCTGCCCCGCCTGCCGGGGATGACCAACGACTTCCCGGGCTTCTTCCCCTTGCGGCAGATCTGGTTCGACCGGTTGGTCGGCATGTACGGCTGGACGGACACCTTCTTCCCCGACTGGGTCTATGGCCTCGCGCTGATCCCGGCCGCGCTGATCGCGGCGCTCTGCGCGCGTGAGCTGCACCGCGACCGCGCCACGCTGAGCGAGCGCGGCGGTGAGCTGCTCGCCTACGGGGTGATGTGCGCGGGCCTGCTGGCGCTTATCGGCGCCGACTCCTACCTCGAGTTCCCGCGTACGGCCGGCGTGTACTCCGAACCCCGCTACCTGCTGCCGATGGCGGTCCTGTTCGCGGCCGTGCTCGCGCTGGCCGCGCGCGGTGCCGGACGCCGCTGGGGACCGGCGGCCGGCACCCTGATCGTCCTGCTGATCCTCGCGCACGACATCTTCAGCCAGCTCTTGGTCGTCGGGCGCTACTACGCCTAGGGCCAGCGCCTGGCGCCACCGCCTGGCGCCGCGACCACCGCCTGGCGCCGCGCAGCGGCCGTCCTACTTGCTGTTGGCGAAGTACTCGGCGTTGATCTGGGAGTACTTCTGCCACTCGTCGGGGAGCTGGTCCTCGGCGAAGCAGGCGTCCACGGGGCAGGCCTCCACGCAGGCGTCGCAGTCGATGCACTCCTCGGGGTCGATGTAGAGCATCTCCGCGGCGTCGTAGCCGGGCTCGTCGGGCGTCGGATGGATGCAGTCCACGGGGCAGACCTCGACGCAGGAGTTGTCCTTGGTGCCGATGCACGGCTCGGCGATCACGTAGGCCATTCGCTTCCTTCTGGTTCGTTTTGCGGGATCTTCAGGGGGAGGGAAGGCGCACCATTGTACGAAGTCGGGCGCCGACGCCGGGACGGGCAATGTTATTGGGGGGCGGCCGGATCTTGGCGGACCCTCTCCCCGCCACCGTGGACGCGACGCCGCCGCAGCGCGCGGCGACTCCGCTAGGTTGTCAGCCGATGCTGTTGCTGACCGGCGCCACCGGCCAGGTGGGCTCCGCGCTCCTGGGCCGCCTGCTCGCGGAGGGGACGCCGGTGCGCTGCCTGGTGCGCGACCCGCGGCGGCTGGGGGCGCGCCGGGTGCGAGTGCAGATCGCGCTGGGGGACCTCGCGGACCCGCCGTCGTTCCGTAACGCGATGCGCGGGGTGGACACGGTGGTGCACCTGGCGGCTTCGATCCGCGACCAGCGCCGGGGCTCGATCGAGGAGCTCAACGGGATCGCGACGTGGCGCATGGTGCAGGCGGCGGAGCGGGCGGGGGTGGAGCGCTTCCTGTTCTGCTCGGCGCTGGGCGCCTCGACGCACCACCGGGTGCGCTTCTTCCGTGCGAAGGCCCTCGCCGAGCAGGCGGTGCGCGCGGCGGAGCTGCGCGCGATCGTGCTCTCGCCCTCGATCGTCTACGCCCCGGGGGACCGCTGGCTGACGCTGCTCGAACGCCTGGCGCTGCTGCCGGTGATGCCGGTCTCCGGCCGCGGCCGTGCCCTCTACCAGCCGATCTGGGTGGAGGACGCCGCCGACTGCTTGATGGGCGCCCTGCGCGGCCCGCGTGAGGCCGTCCCGCAGAGTTTCGAGCTCGCGGGCCCGCAGACTCTCAGCCACACGGACATCGTGCGCCTGGTGCTGCGCTCGCTAAACCGTCGCCGCCCGCTCGTGCACGTCCCGACCCCGGTCGTCTCGCGCGCGCTGCGCCTGCTGGAGAGCGCGGCCGGCGCGCGCGCCTTCGCGACCTGGGACGAGGCGGAGCTGATGGAGGTCCCGATGACCTCCACGCGCGGCGTGGCGGACGCGGAGCGCCTCGGCGTCTCACCGCAGCCGATGGGCACGATCCTGGCCCCTATTGGGTGAGGGCCAGCTCGGGTCGACGCGCGGCCCACGGCAGGGCGGTTTCCAGCTGGGTCGCGAGCGCGAGCAGTGTCGCCTCCTGGGCGGGGCGCCCGGCGAGCTGCACGGCCAGCGGCAGTCCGTCCTCGCCGTGGAACAGCGGCAGCGAAATCCCGGGCTGGCCGCTGGCATTGAACACGGGTGTGAAGGGTGTGAAGAGACCGGAGCGTGTGAACGTCTCCAGCGGGTTGGGCGCGGCCGGGTCGAGTGTCCCCAGCGCCAGCGGGCGCTCGGCCAACGCGGGAGTGAGCAGCGCGTCGTAGGGCTCCATGAACTGGACCAGCTGACGGGTGAAGGCCTGCAGCCTGACGGTCGCGCCGAAGCCCTCGACGGCGTTGAGTTTTTGGACCATCGAGAAGATCGCCCAGCTCATCGGCTCCATGTCCTCGGCCACGGGGTCCCGCCCGGCGACCATCCCGGAGAAGGCGATCGAGAGACCGATGTGGGTGCAGAAGACGGCGCCGAACAGCTCCGTGAGGCCCTCGATCTGCCAGGGCGGATCGACCTCCTCGACCTCGTGGCCGAGTTCGCGCAGCAGCCCGGCGGCCTCGGTGACGGCTGCGGCGCAGGCGGGGTCGACGACGGCGTCGGGGATGGGCGCCAGCGTCGTCGCGGCGATCCGCAGCCGGCCGGGGCGATCGCCGGCGGCGGCGGCGGCGAACGACTTCGCGGGGGGCGGAGCCCAGGTGGCGTCGCCGACCTCGTAGCCGGCGAGCACGTCGAGGATCGCGGCGGTGTCTCCGACGGTGCGGGTCAGCACGCCGTCGATCCCGAGCAGCGACTCGCCCAGTTCGGGCGCGGCGGAGATGCGCCCGCGCTGGGGCTTGAGCCCGACCAGGCCGCAGCACGCGGCGGGAATCCGGATCGAGCCGCCGCCGTCGTTGCCGTGCGCGACCGGCACCATCCCGGAGGCGACCGCGGCGGCGGACCCGCCGGAGGAGCCTCCTGGGGTGCGCTCCAGGTCCCAGGGGTTGCGGGTCGGGCCGAACAGCTGCGCCTCGGTGGTCGGCAGGATCCCGTACTCGGGCAGCGTCGTGGAGCCGACGACGATGAACCCGGCCTGCTTGAGCCGGCGTGTGATGTTGTGGTCGTAGTCGGCGGTGAAGCCCTTCATCAGCGGGCAGCCGTAGGTCAGCCGCAGGCCGCTCACGGGGCGGTTGTTCTTGATCGCGATCGGAACGCCCGCGAACGGGCGCTCGTCGCCGGGAGCGACCTCTTCGGCTGCGGCCAGCGCGCGCTCGGCGTCGATCTGGACGAACGCGTTCAGCCGCGGGTTGAGCTCCTCGATCCGATCGAGGGAGCTCTGCACCAGCTCGCGCGCGGAGAGCTCTCCGGAGCGGACCATGGCGGCGAGCTCCTCCGCCGAACGGAACATCAGATCGCTGTCGGACACGGGGCTCCTCCTCGGGTGTAGCGGATGCGCGGGCGGGCGCCCGTGACAGGTGGAGCCTAACGCCACCTGGGTCGGGGGTGGTAGCGCGGCCCATTCCTGCGACGATATGGGCCTGCCCGCAAGGCAGCCGGGCGGGCCCCCGGGCGGGCTGGTCCCAACTCCTCGAGCCCAGAAAGCGAGTGCCATGAGCGCGGTTGAACCACAGACAGAGGCGGAGGTCCGGTCCGGCCTGGAGGGCGTCGTCGCCTTCGCCACCGAGATCGCCGAGCCCGACAGAGCCGGTGGCGCGCTGCGCTATCGCGGCGTGGACATCGAGGACCTCGTGGGGGTGGTCCCCTACGAGCAGGTCTGGGGCCTGCTGGTCGACGGCCGCTTCAAACCGGGTCTGCCGCCGGCCGAACCGCACTCCCTGACGGTGCGCTCGGGCGACCCGCGCGTGGACGTGCAGGCGGCGCTGGCGATGCTGGCTCCGGAGTGGGGCTTTAACCAGTTGATCGACATCTCCGACGAGCAGGCGCGCGACAGCCTCGCGCGCGCCTCGGTGATGGCGCTCTCGTTCGTCGCCCAGTCCGCGCGCGGTGTCGGTCACCCACCGGTGCCCCAGACGGAGATCGAACGCGGCCGCTCGATCCCCGAGCGCTTCCTGATCCGCTGGCGCGGGGAGGCCAACCCGGACCATGTCAAGGCGATCGACGCCTACTGGATCTCGGCCGCCGAGCACGGCGTCAACGCCTCCACCTTCACGGCCCGCGTCGTGGCCTCCACCGGCGCCGATGTCGCGGCGGCGCTGTCGGCCGCAGTCGGAGCGCTGTCCGGACCGCTGCACGGCGGCGCCCCTTCGCGCGTGCTGAGGATGCTCGACGAGGTCGAACGGACCGGCGACGCCGAGCTCTGGGTCAGGGATGCGCTGGACCGCGGCGAGCGGCTGATGGGCTTCGGCCACCGCATCTATCGCGCCGAAGACCCGCGCGCACGAGTCCTGCGGCGCACCTGCCGGGAGCTCGGCTCGCCGCGCTTCGAGGTCGCGGAGGCGCTCGAGCAGGCCGCGCTGGCGGAGTTGCAGGCGCGCAAGCCCGACCGGGTGCTCGCGACCAACGTCGAGTTCTGGTCGGCTGTCGTGCTCGACCTGGCCGAAGTCCCGGCGGAACTGTTCACACCGATGTTCGCGTGTGCGCGCGTGGCCGGCTGGTCGGCGCACATCCTCGAGCAGAAGCGCGAGGCAAAGCTGATCAGGCCGACCGCGAAGTACGTGGGCGCGCCCTCGCGACCGATCACCGCGGTCGACTAGCGTAGGACGTCAAGCCGGAAGCGGCGGCGACTGAGTCATTGACCGGCGCAGTTCGCAAAGTCAGAAACATCGTGACAGTGACATGGTCGAATATGTCACGATTTCACCGTAAGGTGCCCAGGCACCTCCTCAACGGCGATGAGCCAGGCTAGCGGGGTCGGGCTTCATCCCAGGTGAGGGACCGGCGCACCCGCCCCCCAGGGCTAGCACCGCAACGAGGGCCCGGCGCAAATGCCGGGCCCTCGTTGTGTAAAGCGGCCTGTCGGGTGCGCGGTGTTACATCATCCCGCTCATGTCGGGCATGCCACCGCCGCCACCGCCGCCGGCGCCTTCCTTCTCGGGCACCTCGGCGACGATCGCCTCGGTGGTGAGGATGTTCTTGGCGATCGACGCGGCGTTCTGCAGCGCCGAGCGGGTGACCATCGCGGGGTCGATGACACCCGCGGCGACGAGATCGACGATCTGGTTCGTGGACGCGTTCAGGCCGTGACCTTTCTTGGCCTTGCGCACGTCGTTGACCACCACGGAGCCCTCCAGGCCCGCGTTCTCGGCGAGCTGGCGCAGCGGCTCCTCGAGCGCCCGCAGCACGATCCGTGCCCCGGTGCGCTCATCGTCTGAGCCGTCGGCGTCGTGGTCCTGCTGGTCGACTTTGATCGCCGCCGATGCCTGCAGCAGTGCGACGCCGCCGCCCGGCACGATGCCCTCCTCGAGCGCCGCCCGAGTTGCCTGCAGGGCGTCCTCGACGCGGTGCTTCTTCTCCTTCATCTCCGTCTCGGTGGCCGCGCCGACCTTTACCACGGCGACGCCGCCGGAGAGCTTGGCTAGGCGCTCCTGGAGCTTCTCGCGATCGAAGTCCGAGTCGGTGTTCTCGATCTCGGCTTTGATCTGGTTGATGCGGCCCTTGATCGCGGCGGCGTCACCGGCGCCGTCGACGATCGTGGTGTTGTCCTTGGCCACGACCACGCGACGGGCGCGCCCGAGCTGGGAGACCTGCGTGTTCTCCAGCTTCAGACCGAGCTCCTCGGTGATCACCTCGGCGTTTGTCAGGATCGCGATGTCCTCGAGCATCCGCTTGCGGCGGTCGCCGAAGCCCGGCGCCTTCACGGCCACGCCGGTGAACGTCCCGCGCAGCTTGTTGACTACCAGCGTCGCGAGCGACTCGCCCTCGACGTCCTCGGCGATGATCAGCAGCGGCTTGCCGCTCTGGATCACGGCCTCGAGCACCGGCAGCACGTCGCGCACGGAGCCGATCTTCTGGTTGGCGATCAGGATGTAGGGGTCCTCCAGGGTCGCCTCCATGCGGTCCTGGTCGGTGACCATGTAGGGCGAGATGTAGCCCTTGTCGAACTGCATGCCCTCGGTGAACTCGAGGTCCATGCCGAACGTCTGGCCCTCCTCGACGTTGACGACGCCGTCCTTGCCGACCTTCTCGATCGCGTCGGCGATCACGTCGCCGATCTCCTCGTCGCCGGCGGAGATCGTCGCTACGCGCGCGATCTGGTCCTTGCCGGAGACCTCCTTGGACTGCGAGGCGATGTTCTTGACGACCTCGTCGACCGCCTTCTCGATGCCGCGCTTGAGCGCCAGCGGGTTGGCGCCGGCCGCGACGTTCTTCAGGCCCTGACGCACGATCGCCTGGGCCAGCACGGTCGCTGTGGTGGTGCCGTCACCGGCCACGTCGTTGGTGGCGGTGGCCACCTCGCGCACGAGCTGGGCGCCCTGGTTCTCGAAGACGTCCTCGACCTCGATCTCGCGAGCGATCGTGACGCCGTCGTTGGTGATCGTGGGAGCGCCGAACTTCTTGTCCAGCACCACGTAGCGGCCCTTCGGGCCGAGTGTGACCTTGACCGCGTTGGCAACGGCGTCCACGCCGGCCTCCAGCGACTTGCGCGCCTCGGCGGCGTACTTGAGCTCCTTGTGTGCCATTTCTGTATGTCTCCTTATTGACTGAAGAGGGACCCGGCTCGCCGGCCTGTGGCCGGCTGCGCCGCCCTCTATGCGACCTTGGCGAGGACGTCGGACTCGCGCAGCACGAGCAGGTCCTCTCCGTCGACCTTGATCTCGGTCCCGCCGTACTTGCTGTAGAGGACCTCGTCGCCCTCCTTCACGTCAAGCGGGATGCGCTTGCCCGCATCGTCGAGCCGGCCGTCGCCCGCGGCGAGGACCTTGCCCTTCTGCGGCTTCTCCTTGGCTGTATCGGGCAGGACGAGCCCACTTGCTGTGGTCTCCTCCTCCTCGATCGCCCGCACGATCAGACGATCGCCCAGGGGCTTGAGCTTCATCTTGCTGAGACCTCCACTATCGAGAGAGTGTGCTTAGAACGGGCGATACGTCCTCACGAGAGGACTCGCCTCTTGCTTCGGATTGGCACTCTATCAAGCGGAGTGCCAATAGCTAGTTCTGAGCGCCGCCGAAGCCCTTCATCGCCTCGGTCATGCCCGCCGGCTTGTCGACGATCTGCGAGAAGCGCACGACGGTGACGGTGTCCTCCACCGATACGGTGCGCCCGTAGATCTGCTCAAGAAAGTGGATCAGCTCTTCGTGGCGGCGGAACTCGGGGTTGTCGTGCTTGATGTCGCGCGGGGAGAGGTCCCCGAGGCGCGTGACTTCGACCTGGTCGATGACCGCCTCGAAGATCCGCTCGCGCGGGGAGTACTGATAGCCGATCGTGATCAGCACGAGCTGATTCTTGCGGTACTTGTCGGACTTATCCCCAAGGCGGATCGTGGCCGTCTTGCGGCCCCGCTTAAGCTCGTCGGCGAAGATCGTGGAGTAGAAGTTGAGGACCTGCACGGCCTTGCAGGCTATCGGTCCAGCGCTCCGAGCGCGCGACCGACCATCTCGCGCTCGCCCTCGTAGGTGAGGGCCCTCTGCGCCTCTCCTAGCCCCATCCAGCGCGCCTCCTCGACCTCCTCGTCGTGATCGGCGGGGTCGCCGCTGAGGTAGCGGAACAGGTAGAAGACGACGGCCTTCGGTACCACCCGTCCCTGGCGTCTGTAGAAGTAGCGCACCTCCCCGAGCTCCTGCACGACCTCGACCTCCACGCCGGTCTCCTCGCGCACCTCGCGTGCGGCGGCCTGCAGCTCGGTCTCGCCGGGATCGATGTGACCCTTCGGCAGGCCCAGCACGCGCGAGCCGTCGGCGGCGCGGCGTGTGGGCACGATCACGAGCGCCTCCTCGCCGCGCACGACCACGCCGCCGGCCGAGCGCTCAGAAGACATAGGCGCGCAGCGCGTCGGGGTCGTGCACGACCAGCCGGCCTCTGCCCTGGGAGATCACGCCGGCGCGCTCCAGCACCGCCAGGAAGCGGCTGGCCGACTCGCGCGAGGAGCCGGCGAGCTTGGCGAGATCGGTTTGCGTAGCGGTGATCGCGACGCCCTCGCCGCCTGCGCCGCCGGCCTGCGCCTGCACGACAAGCTCGCCCAGGACGGCGGCGACGCGGCTCTGCACGCTCTGGAAGGAGCGCCGCGCGAGGCGCTCGTTGGTCTCGCGCAGGCGCCGGCCGAGCGCGATCACGAGGCGCATGGCGATCTGGGGGTGCTCGATCATCAGCCTGCGCATGTCCGGCCCGAGCACCGCCACGACGCCCGTCTCCTGGAGCGCCTCGATCGTGGCGGAGCGGAGCTCGTCCTCGAACAGCGCGAGCTCACCGAAGATCTCCCCGGGGCCGAACGTGGCCAGTGTGATCGTGCGCCCGTCCCCGTGCTGGTGCACCGCGCGGGTCCGTCCGGTGTGCACGACGTAGCAGGTGTCGCTGGCGTCCCCCTCCCGGAACACGACCTGGCCGGCCTCGAAGTGGCGCGGCACCGCCAGCTGGGAGATGCGCTCGAGATCCTCGGTCTCGAGCGTCGAGAAGATCGGAACGCGCGCCAGCAGCTCCACGACTTCCGCTGAACTCGGAGCGGACATGCGCCAGGGGATAGCACACACTCCGCGCCCCACCGGCGCTATCGTCAGATGGATGCGGATGGCACGGTTGAGGCAGATGGCGAGCAGGACGCCGCTGCTGGCGGCTGGGACGCTCTGCGCCATCGCAGGGACGCTCACGGCGCCGCTGCTCGCCGTGGCGCTCGTCCGTCCGCTGGCCGCCGCGGGAGCGCCCGCGCGCGCCGCGACGACGAGGACGCCGCCGGGAAAGTCCAGTGAACTGTGGGCGACGGTAGATGTCTGCAACGCCCCGCACCACCTGGACACGATCGGCATCCGCGGCTCGATGCCTGGGGACGGACATCCACACGACACGATGTACATGCGCTTCCTCGTGCAGAGCTTCGACGCCGCGACGCACAAGTGGGCGAACATCGGCCGCAGCGCGGACTCAGGCTTCGTGCTGGTCGGCTCCGCCGCGCTCACGCGCCAGGCCGGACGCAGCTTCGAATTCAAGCCGACCGCCACCACGTACACCCTGCGCGGGCTCGTCGAGTTCCAGTGGCATCACGCGGGCCACACGGCGCGTATCGTGAACCTGCCCACCACCGGTGGGCACACGAGCCTCGCGGGCGCGGAACCGAAGGGCTTCAGCGCCGCTACCTGCGCACTGCCGTAGCCGGGCGTCCCTCGCGGCGCCCCGCCGCAACTAGCAGCACGGAGAGCAGACCGGAGGCCATGGCAGCCCGCTGGGGCTCAGGAGCGCGCGGAGAACAGGCGGGGGTCGTTGGTGATGATCCCGCCGACCCCGAGCGCGGTCATGCGAGCCATCAGGGCGGCGTCGTCGACCGTCCACACGTACAGCTCACCCCCGCCCTGTGCGACGGCGCGGACGAGCGCGGGGGTGACCAGGCGCCAGTGGGCCATGATCGCGTCGAAGCGCCCGGCGCGCAGCGCGGCGCGGGCACGGCGCGGCAGCCAGGCGCGAAAGCCGGCGAGCAGTGCCAGCGCGGGGGCCACGGTCAGCCGGTTTTCGGTGTAGTCGTGTCGCGCGCGCGGCACCGACCAGCCGACGCGCAGGGCGGGCTCGATCGCGCGCATCGCGTCGAGATCCTCGGGGAAGGTGCTGCTCACGAGCGCGCGCTCGGTCAGTCCGGCCTCGTGCAGGGCGCGCACGACGCGCTCGCCGTAGCCGGGCAGCTTGACGTCGACGTCGAGCTCGATCCCGGCGTAGGCCTCGCTCGCGAGGTGCTCGAGGCCCTGCTCCAGCGTGAGCGGCGCCTGCGCCGCGGCGAGCGCGCTGTAGTCGTGGGCCAGCAGCAGCCGCCCGCTGCCGTCGGGCCGCTCGCTGAGGACGTCGAACTCGATCATGTCGACGCCGGCGCGCACCGCTGCGTCAAAGCTCGCGAGCGTGTTGCCGGGCGCGAGGTGCGCGGCGCCCTTGTGCCCCACCCGCCGCAGCGGCGCCTCTGAGCCGATGGCACTCATCGGCTCAGGATAGAAGTCGCCGGGGCGGCGTGGGCGCTCAGCCGCGTGCTTCTTCGGAGATACGTCTGCGGGTCGTGTCGATCGTCTGTGCCGCGACCTTCGGTCCGACGTAGGGAGCGATCACGATGAACGCGAGGTGATCGATCAGCGAAGGCAGGTACTTCACGCGCTTGCGCACGGCGTAGCTGCCGATCACCGCCCACACGCCACCGACGATCGCCTCGTGTGCCAGCAGCGGCGCGCGCACCGGTTCGGGTGAGCTCTCGCGCAGTAGCGTGGAGAGCTTCCCGAGCGAGCGGGCGATGCTCTCGGTGACGGCGGGGCCGACCTCGAAGAGATCGACGAACGCCATTTTCACGAGTCCCGGGTGGGCGGCGAAGTGCTCGACGCCGGCCTTCACGCCGAGGTACGCGGCCTCCTCCCAACTGCTTCCGCGAGCCGCCGCCGCGGTGATCGCCGCGATCGATTCGTCCACGAACGCGTCGATCACAGCCAGGTAACAGGCGCGCTTGTTGGGGAAGTGCTTGTGGAAGGATTCTGTGGACATCCCTGCGAATTGCGCGATTTGCGGGTCGGTCAGTTCCTGGTAGCCCTGGTCGAGTGTCAAGTGCACGACGGCGCCGAGCACACGCGTGCGCTTCTCGTCGCTTTCCAGGAAGCGTGCGGGCTCGGCCGGCGTGTGCGGCACGGCCCCCGCCAGTCCGATTCGCGCGGCCGGCGAGCGGTAGGCGCTGATCCAGTCGAGCAGTTCGTCGGTCAGCATCGGCAGTTCCGCCTCGCGTCCGGCGCGCAGTCGGTCGAAGAGCGCGTAGCGCGCGCCGCCGACGATCGCCTTCGGTGCAAGCGGCGGCAGTGGCACACCGTCGGGCGCGGCCCTGAACCCGGCGGCCAGCGCGCGTTCGAAGGCGACCGCGGAGCGCAGCAGCCGTTCGCGGCTGGGGACGCCGATCCCGAGCCCCTCGATCAGCACGAGCCGCGTGGCCTTGGTGTTTTTGATCGCGTCCTCGACGAACGCCTGGCAGGCGCGGTGCATGCGGTTGGCCCAGCCGCGCTCGCTCATCCAGCCTTCGAGCATCCGCTTCTTGGCGCGTGCGACCGCGATGTCGTAGGTCGCGAGGAAGCAGTCTTCCTTGTTGGCGAACTGCTCGTAGAAGGCGCGTCGCGAGACTCCGGCGAGTGCGATCACGTGCGCGACGGTCGTCGCTCGGTAGCCCTGACGATCGATCGCCTCGATCATCGCTCCGTACAGCCGAGCCCGCTGATGTCGGGCGACTGCCTCACGGCCCATCCCGTGTGGTCCGTGTGGCAGTCGCCTGTACATCGCGGTCAGCTCCCTCTCAGATCCGCTGATCCCCACGGTTCGAACACACTAGTGGATTCGCTGAAGATTGCAAGTTAAATTTGTGGGATACACCCGAAGTTTCTGATCGTCCCTGCAAATACGGCAAATAGCCAAATCGCCGATCTACCGGAATTGCCCCGACAGGCAGTTGCCTGAGTGTCACGCGCCGCAACCCGTTGCGTATGCAAGTAGTCCGAATCGGTCCAGTTTGCCGCGAGCCGTCCTGGCGGTCGCGGCGCAGCGACGCAGCCCACCGCCTGGCGCCATCGCAAGCGGAGTTCGCGGCCGGGCGCAGGTCAGGCGCTGAGCGTCAGCCGCCGCGGCCCCGCGCGGAAGCCGACCTGCGCCAGCGCGGACTCCCAGCGCGTCCCGAGCACCGGCTCGCCGTCGACCCGCTCGAGCGCGATCCGGCCCGCGAGCCGCCCCGCGCGCGCATGCTCGGCGAGCGCTCCCAGGGCGATCGGCAGGCGCGGATCCGCGGCGTCCGCGAGCAGCACCCGCAGTGCGCGTCCACCGCGCTCCAGGTAGAGCACGGGCTCGGCGCCGACGAGCACCACCAGCGCGCCGGGCACGCGCGCCGGGCTGTGGAGGGCCTTGGTGGACTGGTCCTCCCGGGAGTCCCGGGACTCCCGCCGCGGCCACGGCAGCGCGGCGCCGTAGGGCTGCGCGGGGTCCGTCGCGGCCAGCACCAGCGCCGCGGCCGCCGGATCGCCGGCGGCCACCGTGACGGCCTCCCGCACTGCGGGACGCTGGGCGCGCAGGCGCTCGACGGCTCCGGGCAGCGCGAACTGCGCGCCGCCGAGCCCCTCCACGAAATAGCCGCGGCGCGCGGCGCCGAGCGTCTCCAGGCGGCACAGCTCGGGGTAGAGCGCGGCAAAGCCTCCGGGAACGCCTTCGGCGAGCACGAGCTCGCGCGTGAGGATTCCGTGGCGCTCGAGCAGCAGCTCGGCGAGCGCACGCCGGCCCGCGCTTGGGTCGGCGGCGGGCGCGCCCACGAAAAGCGGCGCGGTCAGTGACCAGCGGCCGGGGGGATGAGCGGGCGGGCGCCCGGCGCGGCGCGCGGAGAAGCGGCCCGCCCCGGGCCCCCGCCGCGGCGCCCCAGCGGCCCGGCGCCCTGCTGCTGGGAGCCCTGCTGCCGACCGTCCGCCGCCGGTCAGCGTGAGTCGGGGGGCGCGCAGCGGAGCGAACGCGTCGTTGGTCGCCTCCCCAGCCCAGACGAGGTCCCACAGCGCCTCCTGGATGACCTCCGCGGGCTCCTCGATGTCGGCAAGCAGGTCGGCGAAGAAACACGGGCTGCTCGAGAGACGCGCGTGTACGCGCGTGTACACGCTGTCCTCGCTGGCTTGCGGCACGCCCACTCGCTCCTGTCCGCTGGCCCCTTCCCCGGTCTCCTGCGCCTGCTTTTTGACGGCGGTCCGTGTCCCGCTCGCAGCGGCCTGCTCGCCGCGGCGCAGCGGGGGGCCGAGCAGCGCGACGTCCTCGCGGAAGTAGAGCGCGACACGCCCGCCCGCGCCCCCACGGGTGTCGTTGCGCCCGAGCGCGCCGGCTCCCACCCAGACCAGCTCGCCGCTCGCGCAGAGCTCATCCATCCAGGCTGTCGAGTAGGCGCCGACGCGGCGCGGCAGCACCTCGCGCTCCCACGTGCGCGGCGTCAGCGCGAGCCCCTGCAGCGGCACGAGCTGCTCGCGCAGGCGATCGACTCCGGCGCCGGCGCCGGTATGACGGTCGATCCCGTGCCAGGCGGGCAGGAAGGCGGCGTACGCGCGTCGCTCGGCCGGCTCGATCTCGCGGCGTAGCGCGGCCAGCGAAGCGCGCCGCAGACGCCGCAGCACCTCGACGTCGCACCACTCGCGTCCCTCGCCTTCGGGGTGAAGCTCGCCGCGGACCAGCTCACCGGCGCGCTCGAGCTCGCGCAGCGCGACCTCCGCGACTCCGGGGGCGAGCCCGTAGCGCGCAGCGAGCTGGACCGTGGGGAACGGACCGTGCGTGGCGGCGTAGCGGCGCATCAGCTTCACGAGCGCGTCGGGGACGTCGCCGAGGAAGGCCTCGGGCAGGCCGCCGGGCGCGACGGCGCCGAGCGCGTCGCGGTAGAGACCGGCGTCGGCGGCGTCGATCCAGCGCTGCTCGCCGCCGAGGCGCACGCGCACGGCGCGCCGCTCGCGCTCCAGCGCGCCGAGCAGCGCCTCGGCGTCGACCCCGGCGTGCACGCGCTCGGCGGCCTCGGCGACCGTCAGCTCGCCGACGCGCCGCAGCGTGTCGTGCAGCTCGTCGTGGGTGGCTGCGCGCGCGTGCTCGCTGCGGCGCTGGAGTTCCTCCTGCAGCCGTGCCAGCGCGCCGGGGTCGAGCAGCTCGCGCAGCTCCTCCTGGCCGAGCAGCTCGCGCAACAGGTCGCGGTCGAGCGAGAGCGCCGCGGCGCGGCGCTCGGCGTTGGGGGCGTCGCCCTCGTACATGTACGTAGCGACGTAGTCGAACAGCAGCGAGGACGCAAACGGCGAGGCTGTGGGCGTCTGCACCTCGACGAGGCTCACTTCGCGGCGCTGCAGCTTGGCGAGCAGCTCGCGTAGGCCGGGCAGGTCGAGCACGTCGCGCAGGCACTCGCGGTAGGCCTCCAGGACGATCGGGAAGTCGCTGTAGCGGCGGGTGACCTCGAGCAGCGTCTGTGCCTTCAGCCGCTGCTGCCACAGCGGCGTGCGCTTGCCGGGGTACGCGCGCGGGATCAGCAGCGCGCGGGCGGCGGCCTCGCGGAAGCGCGCCCCGTAGAGCGCCGACGTCGCGAGCTCGCCGACGACGAGGTCCTCGAGCTCGTCGGGCTCGATCAGGGCCAGCTCGGCGCTCGGCGGCTCGTCGGCGTCGGGCAGGTGCACGGCGATCCCGTCGTCGGACCAGATCGCGTCGGCCTCGAGGCCGAGCTCCGCGCGGATGCGCGCGGCCAGCGCGAGCCCCCAGGCGGCGTGGACGCGCCCACCGTAGGGCGAGAGCACGCACAGCCGCCAGTCGCCGATCTCGTCGCGGAAGCGCTCGACCACGATGGCGCGGTCGCTGGGCAGCACACGTGTCGCGTCCTGCTGCTCGCGCAGGTACTCGAGCAGGTTGCGTGCGGCGCGCGGATCGAGGTCGTACTCGCGCGCCAGCGTCTGGGCGGGCTGCTCGACGGCCCAGCGCGAGAAGGCGCCGATCGCCTCGCCGAGCTCCTTGGGGCGCCCGAGCCCGTCGCCCTTCCAGAAGGGCACCGCCCCCGGCGCGCCGGGGGCGGGTGTCACGATCACGCGGTCGCGCCCGATCTCCTCGATCCGCCAGGAGGAGGCGCCGAGCAGGAAGACCTGTCCGGGCCGCGCCTCGTAGACCATCTCCTCGTCGAGCTCGCCCACGCGCCGCCCGTCGGGCAGCGTGACGAGGTAGAGCCCTCGATCGGGGATCGTCCCGGCGTTGACGACCGCGAGCTGACGCGCGCCCTTGCGCGCGCGGATCGTGCCGGCGAGCCGGTCCCACACGATCCGCGGGCGCAGGTCCCCGAACTCGGAGGAGGGGTAGCGCCCGTCGAGCATGTCGAGCACGTTCTCGAGCTGGCGGCGCGAGCAGCTCGGCGTAGGTGTAGGTGCGCCCGATCAGGGCGTAGAGCTCCTCGACGTCCAGCTCACCCGCGCCCGCCAGGGTGTCCTCGGCGGCGGCCATCGCGACGATCTGCTGGGCGAGCACGTCCAGCGGGTTGCGCGGCACGACCGTCGGCTCGATCGCGCCTTCGCGCATCCCCTTCGCGACGACGGCGCACTCCAGCAGGTCGGCGCGGAACTTCGGGAAGATCCGCCCCTTGGAGACGTCGCCGACGCCGTGCCCGGCGCGCCCGATGCGCTGTAGGCCGGTGGCGACCGACTTCGGGCGACTCGACCTGCAGCACGAGGTCGACGGCGCCCATGTCGATCCCCAGCTCGAGGCTCGAGGTCGCGACGATGCAGGGGATCTCCCCGGCCTTCAGGAGCTCCTCGACGACCATCCGCTCCTCGCGCGCGAGCGACCCGTGGTGCGCACGGGCGATCTCGGCCGGCTTGCCCTCCTCGCCCGCGAGCTCGTTGAGCCGCAGCGCCAGGCGCTCGGCGGAGCGACGGTTGTTGACGAACACGATCGTCGAGCGATGCTCGCGGATCAGCGCCAGCAGCTCGGGATAGATCGCGGGCCAGATCGAGCCTCGTATCGACTCGCCGCCGGCGATCGGCTCCAGCGGGTCCGAGCCCGTGCCCTCCGGCCCGGCGGGATCGATGCTCGGTTCGGCCATCGACTCGACTGGCACGTGGATCTGCAGGTCGAGCGGCTTGCGCACGCCGGCATCGACGATCTGGCACTTGCGCGTGGGGCCCACGAGGAAGCGCGCGACCTCCTCCAGCGGACGCTGGGTCGCGGAGAGCCCGATGCGCTGCGGACTCGCGCCCCGGCGAGCGCGTCGAGGCGCTCGAGCGTGAGCGCGAGGTGCGCGCCGCGCTTGGTCGAGGCGACCGCGTGGATCTCGTCGAGGATCACCCACTCGGCCGCCGCGCAGGATCTCGCGGGCGCCCGACGTCAGCATCAGGTAGAGCGACTCCGGCGTCGTGATCAGGATGTCCGGCGGCTTGCGCAGCATCTGCGCGCGCTCGCGCTGGGGGGTGTCGCCCGTGCGGATCGCGACCCGCAGGTCGGCGCCGATCCCGCGCAAGGGCGCGCGCAGGTTGCGCTCGATGTCATAGGAAAGCGCCTTCAGCGGTGAGACGTAGACCAGCCGCGTGGCGCGCTCGGCGCTGTCTGCTCGCTCGACCGCCAGGCGGTCGAGCGCCCACAGGAACGCTGCGAGCGTCTTGCCCGAGCCGGTGGGCGCGGAGATCAGCACGTGCCCACCGCTCGCGATCGCTGGCCACGCCTGCGCCTGCGCGGGCGTCGGCGCATCGAAGGCCGCCTCGAACCAGGAACGCACGGGCGGGGTGAAGCCCGCGGTTGGTGAGAGAGACATTCCCCGCGAGGCTAGCGCGTGAAGCCGGCGGGCAAAGCGCTTTCCCAGAGTTCGAAAGGGTCCGTTTTTCAAGTACCCTCGAGTGCATGGGGAGCTCGAAGCTCGACCTCGACCCTGGCATGGTCGATTCCTGTCGTCTGGCGGCATCGCGGATCGCGGGCCAGGTCGCCGAGGAGATCGGCGGCCGCACGACGGTCTCCGTCGAGCGCACCGTCGCGCGCCTGCTGGGCGTGGATGGAGCCAACGCCTTGGAGGCGCCGCTGCCCGAATGTGCTCGTCGACCATGTGCGCGAGCACGAGCAGTTGGGCTTCGGGATCGCGTACTGGCTCGGCAACGCGATGCTCCACTCCGGGCGCTCGGCGCAGCAGATCGCGGAGGCGGTCGACACCGGCGAGCTCGACCTCTGCTCGCTGCCGCGCTCGCAGGAGGGCGCGATCAGGGAGCGCATCGCCGCGGAGTGCGCGCAGCGGCTGGAGCAGATCGGCCGGCGCATGGACGAGCGCCGCGCGCTGCGCGAGCGGCTGGGCGAGAGCCCGCCCCCGCTGCGCTACGTGCTGACGGCGACGGGCAACGTCTACGAGGATGTCGTGCACGGCCTCGCGGTCGCGGAGGCCGGCGGGGACATCGTCGCGGTGATCCGCTCGACGGCGCAGAGCCTGCTCGACTACGTTCCATACGGGCCTACGACTGAGGGCTACGGCGGGACGTTCGCGACGCAGGCGAACTTCGCGATCATGCGCGCGGCGTTGGATGAGTGGTCGCTGCAGAACGGCCGCTATGTGCGCCTGTCGAGCTTCTGCTCGGGCCTGTGCATGTCGGAGATCGCGACGATGGGCGCGATCGAGGGCCTGGACAACATGGTCAACGACGCGCTCTACGGGATCCTCTACCGCGACATCAACATTCTGCGCGGGCTGATCGACCAGCGCGTTTCGCGCACGATCAACGGCTACTTCGGCGTCGTCATCAACACCGGCGAGGACAACTACCTGCGCACCGCCGACGCGCTCGAGGCGGCGCCATCGGTGACTGCCTCGCAGTTCATCAACCATCAGCTCGCGCGCGACTCCGGCGTGCCCGATGAGCAGATCGCGCTCGGTGACGCGTTCGAGATCGACCCGCCGGTGCGCAACGGGCTGCTGTACGAGTGGGCGCAGGCGCAGCTCACGCGCGAGCTGTTCCCGAGCTGCCCGGTCAAGTACATGCCCCCGACGCGCCACATGGACGGCAACCTCTTCCGCACGCACGCCACCGACGCGCTCTTCAACCTCGTGACGGTCGCGACCGGCCAGGGCGTGCAGACGATCGGCGTGCCGACGGAGGGAATCTTCACGCCGCACATCCACGACCGCGTGCTGGGCCTGCAGAACGTCAACTACGTCTTCAACTCCGCGCGCGACCTCGGCGAGGAGATCGAGTTCAAGCGCGGCGGGATCATCCAGACACGCGCGCAGGAGGTTCTGCGCGAGGCCCACGCGATCCTCGAGCACATCGCCGACGTCGGCCTGATCGCGGCGATCGACGAGGGCGTCTTCGGCGACGTCAGCCGCCGCGTCAGCGAGGGCCGTGGCATCGACGGGATCGTCGAAACCGAAGAGGAGTACTTCAACCCGGCGACCGAACTGATGCGTGGGGCCCTCAGCGTTGCCTGACTCGCCGGGCAGGAGAGCGGTCGACCTGGAGCGGGTCAAGCCGTACGCCGACCACCTCGGCGACGGGATCGTGCAGCTGAGCTTCACGCTGCCGGTCCCGCACGGCCTGGCGGCGCGGCGGGCCGCGCTGGAGCTCGCCGCCAGGATGGGCTTCGAGCAGCCGGAGGTCGTGCACTACGAGCGCCTGACGGAGGGCTACACGTACTTCGTGATGTACGGGCATTGCGCGCATACGGTGGACTACGCCGCGCTGCAGGGCGAGGGCTTTGAGATCGAGTACATGAGCGAGGAGCAGATCGAGTCCTACGCGCGCGAGCACGTGGGACGCCCAATCGTCGTCGTCGGTGCGAGCACGGGCACGGACACGCACAGCGTGGGGATCGACGCGATGCTGAACCTCAAGGGCTTTCACGGCCATAAGGGCCTGGAGGGCTATCGGTCCTTCGAGGCGCACAACCTTGGCAGCCAGGTCGCCAACGGCGCGCTCGTGGCGAAGGCGATCGAGCTGCGTGCGGATGCGATCCTCGTCTCGCAGACGGTGACGCAGCAGAACCTGCACGTCCACAACCTCACGGAACTGGTCGAGATCGTCGAGGCGGAGGGCCGCCGGCGCCAGACGATCCTTGCGTGCGGCGGCCCGCGCGTCTCCAACGAGCTCGCGAAGGAGCTCGGCTTCGACGCCGGCTTCTCCAAAGGCACGTACCCGCACCACCTGGCGACGTTCCTCGTACGCGAGCTGGCCGCACGGCTCGCGGAGAGCGACGAGGGCGCAGGCCGGCAGGAGACAGTGCCTGCCCGCGGCGGGCCGGCAGGCTAGTCTCCAGCCGATGAGCGCGACCGAGGAGACGGGCGCCCCGGAGGCCGAGCCGGACGCGGAGCCGGGAGGCGCAGACGAGCGTCGCGCGAAGCTACAGCGCCTGCGCGAGCGGGGCGTCGAGCCCTTCCCGCACATCTCCACGCGCGTGCCGCGCACGTGGATCGAGACCATTCAGGCGGCGCACGACCCGGCGCAGCTCGCGGCCGGCGAGCACGAGGGTCTGACCTATCGCATCGCGGGGCGCCTGATCGCACGCCGCGGGCATGCGAAGACAACGTTCTTCGACGTGCGCGACCAGTCCGGCTCGATGCAGGTCGTTGCGCGCCAGGAGGCGATGGGCCAGGAGTCCTACGACGCGATGCTTGACCTCGACATCGGCGACATCGTGACGGTCGAGGGCCTTGTGTACATAACTCAGCGCGGGCAGCTGACGCTCGCGGTGAGCGCGTGCACGATGCTCGCAAAGGCGCTGCGCCCGCCACCGGACCGCTACCACGGCATGGGGGACCAGGGCTCGCGCTATCGCTACCGCGAACTGGACCTGCTCGCGAACGAGCGCACTCGTGAAATGTTCTTCAAGCGCACGAAGATGATCGAGGCGATCCACGACTTCCTGCGCGAGCATGGCTTTACGCAGGTGGAGACGCCGATGTTGCAGACGCTCGCGGGCGGCGCGGCCTCACGGCCGTTTGTGACACATCACAACGCGCTCGACATCGACGTGTATCTACGGATCTCAGTCGAGCTCTATCTCAACCGCTGCATCGTGGGGGGCCTGGAGAACATCTACGACCTCGGGCGCGCGTTCCGCAACGAGGGGCTTTCGCACCGCCACAGCCCGGAGTTCACGATCCTCGAGTGGATGATGAGCTACGCCGACTACTGGGACGTTGCGCGATTCACCGAAGAGCTCGCGCAGGGCGTCGCACTGAAGACGCTCGGGACGACGAAGGTCGAGCAGTACGACGGGCGCGTGATCGACCTCGCGACGCCGTGGCGGCGGATCACGCTCCAGGAGGCGATCAAAGAGGCTGTTGGAATCGACTTCCTCCAGGCCAGCAACAAGCAACTCCTGGAGGTGCTCGGCGACACTGTCGACCCGGAGATGACGTGGGCGAAGCTTGTGGACGCGATCTACGTCAAGCACGTCGAACCGACGCTTTACCAGCCGACCCATGTCTTCGACTTTCCCGTGGATCTCTTTCCGATCTGCAAGCGCCACCCGGACGACCCGCGCCTCTCGGAGCATTTCGACTCCGTGATCCGGGGTATGGAGATCCTCTCCGGCGATACGGAGCTCAACGATCCGCTGGATCAGTGGGAGCGCTTTATGATCCAGCGCCAGCAGCGCGCTAGCGGCGACGAAGGCGACGAACCGCACCCCAACGACGAGGAGTACGTGCGGTCCCTGGAATACGGCATGGCACCAACAGCAGGCGGTGGACTTGGAGTCGACCGCCTGCTGATGGTGCTCACTGGGGTGGAGGCCATGCGCGAGGTCGTGCCGTTCCCGACGCTACGCGCCCGGGGATGAGCCTCTAGATCCTACCGGCCGAGCCCAGCTTGGGCTATCAATATCAGTGGAAACTCCAAAGTTCCTTGGTTGCCACTAACACTAACGTCCTACCGCCTTCTATGTAGGCCTTACTTCCAAGGAATTCAAGACTGTTATTTTCGAAGCTGCCCAAACCTTCAATCGGCTGCATAGCCAATTCGGTTTGCCCGTTCGGCGCATTGATCGTCACTGCACCCGAAATCGGCTCTTTACCTTCGAACGCACACATATTTCCATCTTTAAATTTAATACTTAGCAAACAGGCTTTTCGTCTGAGGTTTGAAGAATAGCCTATCTGCCAGGCTAGTAGCCTTTGTAACCGTCACCGAAATGGGTTCCGTGGGTATCGTCGCCGGGCTTTTTTCTAGTTCGCAGCCAGTTGTAGGTTCGATGATTGAACACCCTTCGAAGATCAGTCCTATAGCTTTTCCTTTGTTTGTAGCCATGATTTCAGGACGTTCCGCACGAAGAATGCTACCATCGCACTTAAGTTTTACTTTTAATTTTAGGCGCATTTAGTATACCTACTGTATCCACCTGGGCCGTAGTCGAAAGCGCTGCAGTTTTACCTGCACCTAGTTCGGTGCCGCCGATAAACCAGTTCGCAGACGCCGACCCGGCAGTAACCGCGCCGAGCGCGACAGCTGCCGATGCCATAACAACCGTCACCTTAATTTTAAACATCACTAGTTGATCTCCTATCGTTTCCTAGTATGCCTCCGGTAGAAGCAGTGGCTTGAGACGCCAAAACGTGGCGTCTTGGAAGTACCACGTCCCGGCGCTATCGTTTTATTATCCTGCTACTTATCGCGCCGCGCTCTCTTCCTCCACACATCTCCACGCAGCAACAGCGCAGCTATTGGCGGATCCGAATATCGACTATAGGGATCTTTCCTAGAAAGTCAAGCCACCATAGAATAACTCGAGCCCCAGAGAGCCTACCTACTCAAAATCCTCGTATAAGAAAGGGATTATCGACAATGACGTCAACAGAAAGTAGGAAACAGACTCCAGTAGTAGTTGGCGACCACAAAGTCGAACTGGCCTACAACGGTCGTCATGGGTCCCTGTAAGGTGACCAAGTTGTTATGCGTGGCCGGGCTTCCCGTGATGGGATAGCCAGCGGTTGTCGGCGCCGGTGAGGGACTGACCCCTCTTCGCCGGTTGAGAGTTGACTCCCTCGGGTGGTGGCGCTTCGTTCGCGGGGTGTCGATTAAGGAGTAATGCGCCGCACGGGTTGGCGCGCAACACGATCCGCTCGACGCTGCGATCGGATGCACCGCCGGGTTTTCGTTGTCTTGAGCGTCCGTCAAAGCTCGACCCGTTTCAAGGAGGAGATCCACGAGCTGCTGCGCGGGGACCCGGCGCCGCCCGGGGTCAGGATTCGTGAGCTGATCGAGCCGCTCGAGTTCGATGGCGGCAAGTCGATCGTCGATGACTATTTGCGCGAGGTGCGCCCGTTGTTCAAGCGCACGCGTACGCATCAGCGGACTGTCTATCGGCCGGGGGAGATCTGCCAGTAGGATTTGTGGGAGACCTCCAAGCCGGTGCCGGTCGGTCATGGCCCAGGCTCGCCGGGCGTGGATCGTGGTGTGCTGCCTGGGCTATTCGTGGGCTGGTGCAGGGGCGCTGATTTTCTCCAAGGAGGCACCGGATGTGCTGTGGGGCATGGCCGCTGTTTGTGGCAGGTCGGCGGGCTGCCACGGCTGTTGGTGTGGGATCGCGAGGGGTGCCTGCACGCCGGCCGCGGACGTCCCACCCATGTTTATGCCGGGTTCTGTGGCCAGCTGAAGCTTGACTGGTATTTCTGTGCGACCGCGGATCCGCAGGCGAAGGGAGCGGTCCAGCGTCTGCAGGGGTATATGGAGAGCAACTTTGAGCCCGGCCGACGCTTCGCGAACCACTTAGATTTCCAGTTGCAGCTCGATGCGTGGCTCCAGAAGGCCAATGCCCGCACCCACAAGGCGCTGCGAGCTCGGCCGATCGACCGGCTCAACGAGGAGCGCCAGGTGATGCGTGAGCTGCCCGAGCAAGAGCTCAACGTCGACCGCCGCTTGGTCACCAGGGTGCCACCCGACCCGCATGTTCGTGTTGACACGAACGACTACTCGCTCGACCCCCGCCTCGTCGGACGCCGAGTGGAAGTCGTATCTCACAGCGCCAGGTCACGGCGGTGGCGCTCGACACCGGCGAGCTCGCTTGCTCGCACGAGCGCAGCTTCGCCAAGAACCGCACGATCACTGCTCTGGAGCACGCCGGGCACTCAGGAAACGCCACTGTGATGCTGAGAGCAAGAGCGAGCCGCTCGTCGAGCAGCGCCCGCTTGCCGTCTATGACCGGCTGATCGCGTGAGCGCCACCGCGGAGCTCACGCACCTGTTCCGGGCGATGAAGACGCCTAGCGGCCGCCCGCGCGTTGCCGAAGCTCTGCGAGCGTGCACGCTCAGAGGAATGGAGCTATGAGCGGTTCACCGAAGCGCTGCTCTCGACCGAGATCGCCTCCAGGGACGCCTCCGGCGGCGAGCTTCGGATCAAAGCCGCACGGTTCCCCGCCCGCAAGACGCTCGAGGAGTTGGACTTCACCTTCCAGCGCTCAATCAAAGCAAGTGATTGAGCACCTCGGCCAGCTCGACTTCCTGCACGCTCGCGAGAACGTGACCCTCCTCGGACCACCCGGCACCCGGCAAGACCCATTGGGCGATCGCCCTCGCAATCCGTGGCTGCCTCGCCGGACAAAGAGTGCTATTCCGCACCGCCACCGAGTGGGTCGCCCTCTTGGCCGACGCACAACACCAAGGCCGCCTCGACGACGAGCTCGATCGCCTCGAACGCTACCCGCCGCTGGCCTGTGAGGAGGTCGGATACATCCCCTTCGACCCGCAGGCCGCGAACCCCTCATGTTCATGCTCGTCTCCCGCCGCTACGAGCGCGCGAGCCTGATCCTCACCAGCAACAAGCCGTTCAGCGCGTGGGGTGAGATCTTCGGCGACGACGCGACCGCCGCCGCGATGATCGACCGGCTCGTCCACCACGCCGAGATCCTCTCGCTGAAGGGCGACAGCTACCGCCTGAAGAACCACGACCTCGCCGCCAGGCCCGCCACCCAGACCCCCGAAACCCCCTGACCAATCACCCTCGCCACCCCCGCCGAGGGCCGCACACGCGCCTACAAAGCCTCCCTCACCGCGCTCGACCACGAAAACCACCCCCGGCCGGCGAGCCGCCCGCCGCCGCCGCGCTCGGCGCTACGCCCCTTCGCTGCACACGCCAGCGGCCAACCACAAGAGGGATCAATTCTCAACCGGCACCAGAGGGTCAATCCTCAACCGGCCTTGACAATCTGTCGTTTCAGGAGCGGGAGGAGATCGCGTTGTGCAGGGCGCAGGGTGCTGGGGTTCGAGAGATCGCCCGCCGGTTGGGGCGTGCTCCGTCAACGATCTCCAGGGAGCTGCGCCGTAACGCAGCCACTCGCGGCGGGAAGCTCGACTATCGCGCGTCGGTCGCGCAATGGAAGGCAGAGCTGGTGACGCGCCGCCCCAAGACCGCGAAGCTCGCCGGCAATGAGCGGCTGCTTGAGTACGTGCAGGAGCGGCTCAGTGGTCGGGTTCGTCGGCCCGACGGAACCGTGGTACCAGGGCCTGCCGCGACGCCTTGGAAGGGCCCGAACAAGCCACACCGTCAAGACCGTAGGTGGGCTACGGCGTGGAGCCCGGAGCAGATCTCCAACCGGCTGCGCCTAGATTTCCCGCATGATGAGTCGATGCGAATCTCGCACGAGGCGATCTACCAGGCGCTTTACGTGCAGGGCCGCGGAGCGCTGCGGCGCGAGCTGACGGCGTGCTTGCGCAGCGGCAGGGCGCTGCGGGTCCCCAGAGCCCGCGTCCACGAGCGCGGCAAGAGCTTTGTTACCGAGCAGATCATGATCAGTGAGCGTCCCGCTGAGGCCAAGGACCGAGCCATACCTGGCCACTGGGAGGGCGACCTCATCCTCGGCGCGGACCGCACCGCGATCGGAACGCTTGTGGAGCGCAGCACGCGGTTCACGATGCTGCTTCACCTACCGCCGATGCCCGGCCACGGCGGCCCAAGAGTGAAGAACGGGCCACCGCTCGCCGGTCGCGGCGCTGAAGCCGTGCGCGACGCGATCACAAAGCAGATCACGACGCTGCCCGGGCAGCTACGCCGCTCGCTCACCTGGGATCAGGGTGCCGAGATGTCACAACACGCACAGCTCAAGATCGCAACCGGGCTTCACGTTTATTTCTGTGACCCTCAGAGTCCGTGGCAACGAGGAACGAACGAGAACACCAACGGCCTACTCCGCCAATACTTCCCACGAGGCACGAACCTCGCCAGACACACCACCGAGGAGATCGAGGCCGTCGCTGCCACGCTCAACAGCAGACCACGCAAGACACTCAGCTGGCGCACACCCGCCGAAGCGCTCAACGAGCATCTACGATCCCTCCAAACGCAAACCGTTGCGACGACCAATTGAAATCCGCCGGGAGTGTCCGATGAACTGTGTAGGCACTGAGTCGAAAGGAGACTCATGTCTACAGCGACGCAGGTGCAGACGCAGGACGAGGTTGCCGCGGGTGTTCCGCGGAGCGAGCCTGGAGGGCGAGCGCAGCGGAACACCCGCGGGCGCGATGCTGGTATTCCTCCCGGGGTGGGTGATCTACCGGACCGGGTGCGGGAGCTTCTCCCTGACGGGGTAGTCGATGAGCTGCTCGCCGGCGCCCACGGGGAGGAGGAGATCGTGGGGCCGGGTGGGCTGCTCTCGCAGTTGACGAAGCGGCTGGTGGAGCGCGCGATGGAGGTCGAGCTCACCGACCACCTGGGGTATGAGCCGCACCTTGAGCCGCCCGGCGGCACCGGGAACGCAAGGAACGGGAGCACGCCGAAGACGCTCGTCACCGAGCACGGGCCGGTGCAGATCGACACGCCGAGAGATCGCAACGGGACGTTTGACCCGCAGATCGTCCGCAAGCGCCAACGCCGGTTCGAGGGGTTCGACGAGAAGATCCTCGCGCTCTATAGCCGCGGCCTTTCGACGCGGGATATCGAAGCGCACCTGGCCGAGATCTACGGCGTCAAAGTCGGCCGTGACCTCATCAGCCGCGTCACCGATGCGGTCATGGACGATGCCCGCGCTTGGCAGAGCAGGCCGCTGGAGGACGTCTACCCGGTCGTGTTCCTGGACTGCATGGTCCTGAAGATCCGTGACGGCGGGAGCGTGCAAAGGCGTGCGTGTTATCTGGCGTTGGCGATCGGGATGGACGGCGAGCGCGAGGTGCTCGGCATGTGGTTCCAGGCCAACGAGGGCGCGAAGTTCTGGATGCAAGTCCTGACCGATCTGAAGCAGCGTGGCGTCCAGGACATCCTGATCTGCTGTGTGGACGGGCTGAAGGGTTTCCCGAAGCGATCGAGGCGGTGTTCCCGGCCACGACGGTGCAGACCTGCATCGTGCACTTGATCCGTCACAGCCTGAAGTACGTGCCACGCCGTCAATACGAGCAGGTCACCAAAGACCTCCGGCCGATCTATACCGCGATTGACGCTGACCAAGCGTTGCTGGCGCTCGAGGCGTTCGAGGAGAAGTGGGGCAAGCAAATACCCGTGATCGGGCAAGCATGGCGAAACGCGTGGGAGCACGTCACACCGTTCATGGCGTTTGAGCCCGAAGTCCGCAGGGTCATATACACCACGAACGCGATCGAGGCACTCAACCGACAGCTACGAAAGGCAGTCAAGACGAAGGGGCATTTCCCGACCGAGGACGCGGCCAGGAAGCTGATCTACCTCGCGATCCAAAACGCCGTCCCGCAATGGACCAGGACACGCGGCTGGACAAAGGCAATGCTCGCGTTCAAGATCCACTTCGGAGACCGGCTACCAGACTAACCATCAAACACCGCCTACACAGTTAAAAGGACACCCTCCCTGTCCTGCCTACCTATGGAGGTTGTGAACGCGGCTGATGGGTGGCCGGTCTGCCAGGGAGCTGTGGGGGGGCGTTGTCGGTTGTACTCGCGGATGAAGGATGGCAGGGCCTGGGTTCTTGCGGCTGAACTGGTCCAGATGTGGGCGTCTGCCCACTTTCTCTTGAGGGTTTGGAAGAAGCGCTCGACCTTCCCGTTCCAGCGTGGTGTGTAGGGCGGCGTGAAGATCTGGCGAGGCCCGGCGCGTTGCAGCTCGGCCGCGAATAGCCGGGAGCGGTAGGGGTTGCCGTTGTCGCTCATCACTGCCTGGGGTGGATCGAGGCCAAGTGACGAGAAGTGCTCGAGTGCTCGTCGCATGAAAGCGGCTGTGGTCTCGGCGCGCTCGTCGGGGTGCTGCTCGACGTAGGCGTAGCACGAGTGATCGTCAACGCAGGTGTGCAGGAACGCGTAGCCCAGCGCGGGACGGCGACTGCGGCTTTTGGTGAATCGCCCCAGCACCTGTGTCCCGGTCGGGTGAAGCGCGCCAGCCGGCTCGTATCGACGTGAAGCAGTGCGCCAGGGCGAGACCACTCGTAGCGGCAGCTGCTTTGCCGGGGCGCTGGTGGACGTCGTGAGAGCCCGTGCCGGTAGAGCACCTTCCAGATCGTTGATGAGGCGCGGCGAACAACCCCGGCGAGTCGACCAGGGCCAAGCCCAGTCTCGCGACGTGCCCGCAGAATCGGCTCCTCCTCGGCCGCGCTCAGACGACGTGGCTGGCGGCGCGGGCACGAGGAGCGATCACAAAGCCAGCTTCCCGCGCGAAGCTCGCAAGCACTCGCGGCCTGCTTACGATGCCACCACCGGTGAGCAGTAGCGGGCGCCACGTTCAGGGCGACAGCCGCCGCCCTGAACGTCATCCCTTGACTCGATCGCCTCGCACAGCGCGATCCGTCCTGCCGGTCCTGACCGGCCCCCGTTTGCTGGTCCAGGTGATCTGGCCCCCTGTTTGTGAACTGGGTTTGTGAGAGGGGTGGCGGCATGAATGCGAGGAGCTGTCATGCCGAAGTCCTATTCGCCGGAGTTTCGTCGTCGTGCGGTCGCACTGTGTCGCGTCGGCGATGCCCCGAGCAAGATTGCCCGTGACCTCGGGGTCTCAGAGGCGACTGTCTATCGTTTGATCGCCCCGGACGAAGTCGACCGGGGAGAGCGAGCGCAGGGACACGTAGCGGGGAACATGTCGAGCTCGCAAGGGCCCGCGCGAGGATCAGGGAGCTCGAAGCGGAGCTGGAGCTGACGCGGAAGGCATCCGGGTTGTTCAGTAAAGGGGAGCTGCGCCCACGCCCAAAGGATCTATCCGGTGATTGCCAGCCTGGCCCGGGCGGGGATATAGCGCGAAGCACTGCTGCCGGATGCTCGGTGTCGCGCCCTCGGGACTCTTCTACTGGCAAAGCAGGCCGCCGACGATGCTCGAGCTGCGTACCGAGCAGCTGGGTGGCCTGATCGCCCGACATCCATCATGCCTCCAAAGGCACCTACGCCACCCGTCGCGTAACCGCGGAGCTCAGGCTGGGATACGCGGTCACAGCCAACCGCAAGGCGGTACGCAGGATCATGCTCCGCCTCGGCCTGCAGGGGCTGCCAGTCCTGAAAGCCAAGCGCGAGGACCAACGACTGATGGCGCCGCTGCCGGCGATCTCGTGCTACGCCAGTTCTCTGCGGACGCCCCCGGCCGGCTGTGGCTGGATATCACCGAGCACCCAACGAGGGAGGGAAAGCTCTACTGCTGCGTCGTCCTCGATGCGTATTCCCGCAGCGTTGTGGACTGGTCGATCGACAACCAGCAAGCCGTCGCTCGTGATGAGTGCGCTGAGAATGGCGATCAGCAATCGCAAGCCCAAGAACCGCAGTGGTGCATAGCGACCACGGCAGCCTGGGCGGATTCAACCGGTGCTCGCAACGGTTGGCTTTTGAAGGGATCGTAGATGCTCGTCTAGGGCTTCGGCGGGCGTGCGCCAGCCGAGGGTCTTGCGTGTCTGCTGTTGAGCGTGGAGGCGACTGCTTCGAGTTCCTTGGCGGTGTGTCTGGCGAGGTTGCCTTTGGGGAAGTATTGGCAGAGCAGGCCGTCGGTGTCCTCGCTGGTGCCTCGCTGCCAGGGGCTTTGAGGGTCACAGAAATACACCAACAGTCCGTCTCGGTCAGGCGACGCGTAGCCGCTGACTCAAGGAGGCCAAGATCGCGATCATCGATCGTGTGCCTGGCGCCAACGCGTCGCGCCGGCAGACGCCGGAACGGATCCACCGGCGACCGTCTCCGGGTTCTTGCCCAGCCGATCGGCGGCTTCAGCGAATCAATACGCCAAGGATGGTACGCCGGATCTCGGACACACGAGGCTCGAAAGGCTGCGACGCCTGCATCACTCCTAGGCCCACACAGCTAGCGGCAGAGCGCACATCAGTCACGCGGGGTGGGTTCTCGTGGTCTAGCCCCGCGGGGATGGGCGCGTTGCCGAGAGCACCAGGCCGTACAGCACATGGTCGGCGGCCAGCGCCAAGCGGTCGACAAGGCGCACCCGCTTGGCCTGGCTGAGATTCAGGGCAGGAGCGATCCCCATCTCGAAGCCCAACCACACCACCAGCCCGTATGCCGGTCCTGCCCAAGGACGACGTCGCACCGCGCGGGGTAGCGCGCCAAATGCCGCGCCGCCGCCAGCGCCAAAGGTCCAGTGAGCGGCCTCGATAAGCCCCCGCCGCTGCTTGCGCGGCGCCCGCCGCAGCAGAGCTCGCATACCGCGCACTCGCTGGACGCTGAGGGCCTGAGGTGGAGTTTGCTCGACCAGCCCTAGCTCGGTCGTGATGACCCGCATTCCTGTCATCGCCATCGCGCCAATCGCCCCCCAAGCAGCGCCGCTGAGCACGTCACCGACACGGGAACCAACGTTTATTACGTGCGGAGTCGTTGCCCCGCTCATCTCCATCTCCATAGGGTCAGGTTACTCCGCTCCGTGGCTGCTCCTCGACCGTCGGTGTGCCTCTGGTCGGGCGTAGAACGCGGCGCTCTAAGCGACCGGCGATAGCGTCTTTAGCCAGTTGTGCGGGCTCAGGCCGACCCGTTGAGAAGATCGGCGCCTCGGTATACCCGAGAGCTGACATACACCACAGGTCTTGACGATCATTCATATTGTCCTCAGCGGCGGGCGAATCGCCGTCCGCTCTCTAATCTCGGACTCGGCGGAAATGCCCGCCGAGGGGTCAAAATCGCTTGGTGGGAGACTATGGGCAAAGGTCATAGATCACGGAAGGACGGGCGTCAGCCAAAGGGGAACGGATGCGGAAGCTGATCTACTCGATGGGAGTGTCGCTGGACGGCTTCATCGCCGGGTCCGACGGCGCAATCGACTGGTCGGCGCCGGACGAGGAGCTGCATCGGTTCCATAACCAGCAGACGCGGGAACTAGGCGCGCAGCTCTGCGGACGGCGACTTTACGAGGAGATGGCCTACTGGGAGACCGCTGAGGAGAACCCATCCTCCGCGGAGCACGAGCTCGAGTTCGCCCGCATCTGGAAGAGCATGCCAAAGATCGTTTTCTCGCAGACACTCAGGGAAGTAGTGGGCAATGCCAGGCTCGTCAGGGGCGGCGTTGCCCAGGAAGTCGCCAAGCTGAAGGAACAACCAGGGATGGACCTGGCCGTCGGCGGTGCCGGCCTGGCCTCGACCCTCATTAAGTCAGGCCTTATCGACGAGTACCGGCTCTTCGTCAGCCCGGTCGTGCTGGGCGGGGGAACGCCTTACTTCCCGGCCCTGGAGGAGAGGATCAATCTGGAGCTGGTCGAGACACGGACGTTTGGCTCGCGCGTGGTTTACGTTTGCTACCGGCATGTGTAAAGCAGCCTAGGAGGCATACGCGCCAAATTGCTGAGCCCCAGCGCCCGCGGTCTGTGCACAATACCTTCCAAAAATGCTAAGCCGTTTGATCAATAGACTTCCGTCCGGGCCTCCGAATAGGTTGCACACATGCTTGGCGTCGCCTTGGTCTTCTTGGTGTGCTTCGGCGTGGGGTTGACGGCCGCAGCCAACTGGCTGCCAGACCTCGCCCCAGGGCGCGTCGGTGGAATGGCATTTGTCACCGTATGCCTTTCTGTTCGGCGCAGCACTCGGCATGGTGGGGCTCCATACCTACACGCTCATCGACCAGCTCAGGGACTCACCAGGGGGAATTAGCGAAGCCGAGATCCTCGCCACGATCCTGCGGAACATACTGCTGGACGCCGGTACTCTGCTCGGGTTGGCAGGCATCGTCTACCTGCTTGCACCCCCCGCAGAGGAAGAGCCAACCGACGAGAGCCTGCTCGCACAGGAGCCCTAGAGCAGGCCTCACCGACGGCCGACACGCCCAGCCGCAGGCCCTAGCCACGCGAGGACCGGCAGCGCTACGGAACGCGGGCGAAGACAGTAAAAAGCGTAAGGGCAGCGACCGTTCGACCAGCCAGCGAGTCGGCCTCCGCGGCGGCGAGCATCTCCTCGACACCCTGATGTCCCTGTGCACCCAGGTCGGCAGCCAGCAGCGGTAGATCGATAATGACGTCGGGGTAGAAGTCGCGCACCAGCAATACCTCGGGCAGGATCGCGATGTCGGTGAGTCCGGCATCCACGAACAGGCCTGCCAACTCACGTCCGACCCACGGGTTGCGGATTTGTGCCTCGGCGGCCCCAAGCATCGCCCGCACGAGCTCACGCGGGCGACCGGTACTGGCAAGCGTGCCCCAATCCGGCTCGTTCCCGAGCACCACCCCACCTGAACGAGTGACGCGTGCCAGCTCACTCACCGCGCGGGCCGGATCCTCCAGGTGCTGAAGCGTGCGCTCGGTACGCGCGGCGTCAAAAGCGTTGGCGTCAAAGGGGAGGTCGTGGGCATCGCCAACGACGAATGAGACCGGACCATCCTCCGCCTCGCAGCGGGCTTGCGCGCGCTCCAGGAGCGCCGTACTGGCATCCACGCCGACAACTTGTCCATCCTGGCCGACGAGTCGTGACAGCGCACGGGCGTCATCGCCCAGCCCACAACCGACATCGACGGCGCGTGCGCCCGGGCGCAAACCGAGCAGCCGGGTGCGCTCGCGCTTGCCTGTCGCGACCGACTCGAGGCTGTTCACGTGGCTGAGGTAGTCCGCGAACGACTCCACATCGCCGGCGGCGTCCACTTCCCTGAACCCGGTTTCCAGCCGGCTCATCGCCAATTCTCCTGCGCGGGCGGTGACATCGCACCAAGATACCGGGAGTCGCGCAGAGCGTTCAGGAGCGTCAGCGGACGAGGCGGCCCATCCGTGCGGCGGTGATCGTCTCGCGCAAAGTCTCCAAGGCATCGTGCTTGGGGCGCCAGCGCAGCTCGCGTCGTGCCTTGCTCACGTCCATGATCGCCGGCTCGCGAAAGGCGGCCACCCACTGCGCCTGTGCGGGCAGGAAACCCAGGCGCCCAACCATCTCCGCCACTGCGTCGACGGCTAGCTCGGGGACCGGGATCGAGTACCAGCCCAGCTCGCTCGCGAGCTCGGCGACGGTGAGCTGGCCGGGCCCGGCGAGGTTGTAGACGCCGGGCGCCCCACGACCGAGCACGGCGGCGCGCATCGCGTTGGCCACGTCGTTGTGGTGCACGAGTTGGAAGGGCACCCCCGGATCGGGTAGCACCGGCTTGAGGATCGGTACACCGTCGAGCAGCCGCAGCACCGGACCGGGTAGCCGCTCGGAGATCTGCGTGTAGGGCAGGCTGTCGATCAGCAGCGGCGCGTCGCGCCCGCCGACGATGCATGGACGGAAGACATAGGCCTCGGTGGAGCTGCCTTCGAGCGTCTCTCCCAGCAGCGCCTCGACCGCGGCCTTCTGAGCTGAGTAGTAATGGCCGGCAGTGCCGCGCGCCGGGACCTCCTCGGTGAGCGGCTGTGGGTTCTCGCGATGGAAGCCATAGGCAGCCACCGAGGAGGCGTAGACCAGACGCTTCACACCAGCCAAAGCCGCGGCTTGGAACACGTTGCGCGAGCCGCTCAGATTCACCGTCGAGCTCTCCCGCGACGAGCCCATGATGATGAAGGCCAGGTGCACCACCACGTCGGCGTCCTTGACCAAATCCGCCACGGCCCCCTCGTCGAGTACATCGCCACGCCGGTATGACACCTTCTTCCACCCGCGCCGCGCGGGGTCGAAGGCCCGCCGTGCCATGCCGAGCACACGACCCACCTCGCGTGAGCGCTCGAGTGCCGTAACTACCGCCTGACCGATCTCGCCGGTCGGACCGGTGACCGCGACGGTGAGACCCGCCGAGGGAGCAGAACGTGACTCCATCGGTCCTTTGTATCGCACCACCGCCACGATGCCTAACCGCAGACCGGCAGCGGGAGAATGTTTCCGAGGTTTGCCGCACCCAAAGCGCGCTCCCCAGGGTGCAAAAGGGCGGGTTTTGCAGCAGGATTCATCGAGGCTAGAGGAACCCCACGACCGCCGGCGGTCGAGCGCGCCGGCGGCAGGTTTGACGTTTACCAGTCAATCCATGAGAGTGTCGATCGTTCGATCCGCGCCGCCGTGCTTCCCGTGGCGGACGCGGACTGCCGATGCCAGACGAAGGCGGAGATCGTGCGTATCAAGATCGCACTCGCAGCAGTGCTGACACTCACCGCGATCGCCGTGTTCGTAGTGCTGCTGCACTCGCCGACCGCCGTCGTGGCAACGAACGGTATCGATCCGACAGCCGTGCTGGGCATCGCTGCACGGGATGGCAGCGCATGTCAGGCCGGCGAAACGCTGCCCGCCGGCATCACCGCGATTCGCCTCACCCTCGACGCGCCGATCGGGCCACAGGTGACCGTCAAGGCGCTCGCGGGCTCACGTGTCATCACGGAGGGAATTCAGGAAACGGCCTGGTATGGGTCGGCGGTGACTGTCCCGGTGCGCCCCACGCGCCGTGCTTTCTCGGGTGTCACGGTCTGCTACCGGCTCAGCTTCGTCGGCGGGTACATCGCACTGCGCGGAGCAAATACCCGTCCCGCCGTCGCGATGATCAGCAACGGCCGGCGGCTACCCGGCAGGATCGGCATCTCATACCTGCGACCGGCTCGTGAATCCTGGTGGACGCAGGCAGGCGCGGTGATGCGACACATGGGCCTGGGACGCGCCGCGAGTGGGCGATGGATCGCGCTCCCGATCGCGGCCCTCATGGCGAGTGCCATCGCGATCGCGTCCTGGGTGGTCGTTCGGGAGCTCCGATGAGTAATCGCGCCACGACTGCAGTCACACACGATCGGGTGGCTCGCCCACCAGGACCACCGGAGATGGCCGTTGATCGCGGACGCGCAGGGCTCGCTGGGCGCATCGGCGCCGGGGCGCGGCGAATCCCGCGAGCAGCCTGGGCGTGCGCCCTGATCGCGTGCCTGAACGCGGCCTGCTGGTCGCTGATCACGCCCCCCTTCCAGATTCTGAACGAGCCCAGTCACTTCGCCTATGTGCAATACCTCGCTGAAACGGGGCACCTACCGACCTCGAGTGGCTTGTCCTATGCCCCGGCCGAGGAAATCGCGCTAGAAGACCTGAAACAGGAACAGATTCGCTACAGCCCGCAGAACCACACGATCTTCACCCAGCAACAGCAACGTCGGCTCGAACACGACCTCGCCCTGCCGCTCTCCCGGATCGACCCGGCCGCTGGATTTGCGGCCTCCGAGCCCCCGCTTTACTACGCCTTGGAGACAATCCCCTACTACGTGGGATCGAGCGGCACGCTCCTCGACCGCCTCGCGCTCATGCGGCTGCTCTCCGCGCTGACCGCGGCGGTCACTGCGCTCTTCGTCTTCCTGTTCCTGCGCGAGGCGCTACCCGGAGCGCCATGGGCGTGGTCGGTCGGTGGCCTGGGAGTGGCGTTCGCGCCGTTGCTCGGCTTGATGTCGGGCGCGGTCAATCCCGACGCGCTGCTATGCGCGGTGTCAGCGATGCTCTTTTACTGCCTGGCGCGAGGATTCCGCCGTGGACTGACACCGAGGCTGGCGGTTCTAACCGGCGCGGTGATCGCGGCCGGCCTGCTGACAAAGCTCAACTTCTTTGGACTGATCCCCGGGGCGGTACTTGGGCTGCTCGTACTCACAGCGCGAGCCCGACGAACATCGAGGCGCAACGCCTATCGCTGCCTCCTGTTGGCGCTGGCCGCCGCAGCTACTCCGCTCTGCCTGTATGTCGTGGTCAACTTGCTCACCGGCAGGCTCGCCGACGGGACGTTGTCAGCCGGGGTCACCGCGACGGCGGCCAAAGGATCGACGCTCAGCGAGATCAGCTACATCTGGCAGTTCTACCTCCCGCGCCTGCCGGGCATGCACCCCTACTTCCCCGGAATCTCGACCACCCGCCAGGTGTGGATCGACGGCTTCGTGGGGCTCTACGGCTGGATCGACACGGTCTTCCCCACCTGGGTCTACACCGCAGCGCTCCTACCGCTGACACTACTTGGAGCGCTCCTGGGCCGCGCGCTGCTCACGAATCGAGCTCAGCTGCGTAGTCGTCTCGCCGAGTTGACTGTCTACGCCGTCATCGCCGCCGGCCTGCTGGTCCTCATCGGAGCCAACGACTACTTCGAATTCCCCGGGGCCGTGGGCAGCTACGCGCAGCCCCGGTACCTGCTCCCGCTGATCACGCTGTACGGCGCCGCACTCGCGTTGGCGGCGCGCGGCGCCGGACGGCGTTGGGGCCCTGTGGTGGGCGTGTCGATCGTGGGTCTGCTGATCGCTCACGACATCTTCAGCCAGCTGCTAGAGATCTCACGCTTCTACGGCTAGCGCGCAGCGCCGCGATCGTCTCACGCTTCTACGGCTAGCGCGCAGCGCCGCGATCGTGGAGCTGTGCCGGCCTCTGGGTGACGGCTCGCGCTACGTTCCGATCGCCATCCACGCCGCCCGCTGATCCGCCCCCTGCACTCGTGCGAATGTAGATGCATGCGCAGGGCGTCGAGCAACCCCAACCGATGAGGATCGCAATCGTCGGCGCCGGAATCTCCGGCCTGACCGTCGCGCACTTGTTGCACCGCGAGCACGAGATCGCCGTCTTCGAGGCCGGGGCCTACGCTGGGGGACACAGCAACACCATCCGCGTCGACACCGCGTATGAGACCCACCACGTCGATACCGGCTTCATCGTCTTCAACGACCGCAACTACCCCAACTTCGAACGCCTGCTTGCGCGCCTGCGAGTCGCCTCGCAGCCCTCCACGATGAGCTTTAGCGTGAGCGACACCGCTGGCGACTTTGAGTACAGCGGGGCGTCACCCAACGGACTGTTTGCCAAGCGCGCACATCTGCTCACACCATGGTTTCACCGCATGCTCGCCGACCTCGTGCGCTTCAACCGTGCCGCCCGCGAGCTGCTGAGCAGCGGCGGGGACAGCCCATCTCTCGGTCAGTGGCTCGAGCAGCGCGACTTCTCCCCGGCGTTCGTCGAGCGTCTGATCGTTCCACAGGCCTCCGCCGTGTGGTCCGCCGACCCGCGCCAGATGTGGAGCTTCCCGGCCCGCTTTCTCGTGGAGTTCTTCGATAACCACGGAATGCTCGGGCTGCGCAAACGCCCGCATTGGCGCACCGTGCGGGGCGGCTCCGCACGCTACGTCGAAGCGCTCACAGCCCCCTGGCGCGAGCGGTTGCGACTACGCACGCCCGTGCAGAGCATCGAGCGCCACGACCGGCACGTCCTGCTCAAGCCCCGCGGCGGTGAGGCCGAGCGCTTTGACGAGGTCATCATTGCCACCCACTCCGACCAGGCGCTCGCCATGCTCGCTGACGCCGACGCCCGCGAGCACGAAATCCTCCGCGCGCTTCCCTACCAGGACAACGAGGCCGTGCTACACACCGACACCCGGATGCTTCCACGCCGCCGGCGAGCCTGGGCGAGCTGGAACTACCACCTGCTCGAGCAGCCGCGCGCCTGCGCCACTGTCACCTACCATATGAATCGCCTGCAGTCCCTGAAATCCGAGCGTGAGCTCTGCGTCACCCTCAACCGCTCCGAGGCGATCAACCCGGCCCAGGTGATACGCACTATCCCCTATGCCCATCCGGTCTACACCGCCGCCGGCGTGCGCGCACAGGCACGTCGCGCCGAGATCAGCGGGCGCAACCGGACCCACTACTGCGGCGCCTACTGGGGCTGGGGCTTCCATGAGGACGGCGTCATGAGCGCGCTTGCCGTCGCCGAGCGGTTCGGAGCGCGGCTATGAGCTCCAGCGCGATCTACGAAGGCACGGTGCGTCACCGCCGCTTCGCGGTCCGCGGCCATGAGCTCCGCCATCGGCTGGCACTCGCCTACATCGACCTCGACGAGCTCCCCGAGCTGCTCGGCGGCCGCCTGCTAGCGCCCCGGCCCGGGCTCGTGCGCTTCCGCCGGGGCGACTACCTGGGCGCTTCCTCGACGCCGCTTGCCGACGCCGTGCGCGACACCGTCAAGGCGCAAACAGGGACCCGTCCGGAGGGTCCGATCCGCCTACTCACGCACCTGCGCACCTGCGGGCACTGCTTCAACCCGGTGAGCTTCTACTACTGCCTCGATCCCGCCGGCAAGACCGTTCAGAGCGTCCTCGCGGAGGTCACGAACACACCCTGGGGCGAGCGTCACGCCTATGTGCTCGCACCGCGCGCCGGGAGCTCTTCGACTGTGCTCAGCGGCAGTCTCGCCAAGGCGCTGCACGTCTCTCCCTTCATGGGGATGGACCATCGCTACGAGTGGCGCCTGACGGCACCCGCGCAGACGCTCTCGATCCACATCGCAAGCCACCGTGACGGGCAGCTCGCGTTCGACGCGACGCTCGCGCTGCGCCGCCGCGAGCTGACGCGCGCCGCGCTGGCGCGCGTCACGGCTCGCTACCCCCTCGCCACGTTGCGGGTGCTTGCGCTGATCTATGCCCACGGCGTGGCGCTGAAGCTCAAGGGTGTCCCGTTGCACCCTCATCCGCGGGTCGGCGCCGCATGAGCACGCAACGGGCACATGACGCCGGCGTCGAGCTCCCGCGTGCGCAGATGGGAGCCCCAAGCGCGGTACTCGCGCGCCTCCTCGCTGCCGCACTGCTGCGCCGCATCCAGGTCGGCAACCTGGTCGTCGCCGAGGGCGAGCGGCGGCGCGTATTCGGCGGCGGCGCGCCCACTGCCACCGTCCACGTGCGCTCACCGCGCGCGTGGCGCATGTTGCTGCGCGGCAGTCGCGGGCTCGCCGAGTCCTACGCGCAGGGTCTCTGGGACTCCCCCGACCTGACCGCCGTGATCCGCGTCGCCGCGCGCAACGCCCACCGGCTCGACCGGCTGCGCAAGCGCTTCGCTCCGCTGCTCGTGCCGATCCAGCACTGCCGGGCACTCGCGCTTGCTAACACCCGCCGGCGCAGCCGCCGCGACATCGCCGCCCACTACGACCTCGGCAACGAGCTCTTCGCGCTGATGCTCGACCCCACAATGATGTACTCCTGCGCGCTCTTCGAGCGCCCCGAGATGACGCTGTGCGAAGCCTCACTCGCAAAGCTCGAGCGCATCTGCCAGAAGCTCGATCTCGGACCCCAGGACCGTGTGCTCGAGATCGGAAGCGGCTGGGGGGGCTTCGCATTGCACGCCGCCGCCACCCGTGGCTGCCACGTCACCACCACAACGATCTCGCGCGAGCAGCACGATTACACGCTCGCCCAGGTCCAGCGTGCCGGCCTCACCGACCGCATAACGGTGCTGCTGAAGGACTACCGCGATCTGCACGGCAGCTACGACAAGCTCGTCTCGATTGAGATGATCGAGGCTGTCGGTTGGCGCCACTTCGGTGAGTTCTTCGAGCGCTGCTCGCGTCTACTCGCCCCCGACGGGGTCATGCTGCTACAGGCGATCACGATCGACGACCGGGCCTATGGCGCCGAGAAGGCGTCTCGCAGCTTCATCAATACCTACATCTTCCCCAACGGCTGCCTGCCCTCCCAGGAGGTCATCGCCCGGAGTCTCGCGCACCGAACCGACATGCAGGCCGTGCATCTGGAGGACCTCACACCCCACTACGTCGAGACCCTGCGGCGCTGGCGCAAGAACTTCCTGAGCAGCTCGCAACGCCTCGATGCGCTTGGCTACGACGAGCGTTTTCGCCGTCTCTGGACGCTGTATCTCTGCTACTGCGAGGCCGGCTTTGCCGAGCGACGCATCTGCAACGTCCAGTTCCTGCTCGCCAAGCCCCAGCATCGGACCGCTGCGCGCAGCGGCCTACGAGCTGCGGCCTGGGCGGCAATCGAGACGGCCGTGCCGGTATCGGCGTCCGCCGCCGTCTCCGCGACCGTCTAAGGGCCAACCAGCGCCCGTGCCACCAACCAGCGCCGTGCCGCTAGGGGCGCGGGCGCCGGCTGAACATGCGCGCCGCCAGCCCGTCGAGGAGGCACGCTGGGCCGCCTGCCGCGAGCTTCACCGCGGCGAGTCTGCCGCCCGGACCCAGTACCCGCCGGTCGGCCTCGATCGCCGCGACCGCCCTCGCTGCCCACTCCGACGCCGGGACACCGCCCCACGCCGAGGTGTCCATGTGGCGACCGTAGGCGTCCTGCGTCGCCTCCAGCATCTCGGTCGCAACACCCGGCGTCACCAGATGCAGCACCTGCACCCCCGTACCCCGCAGCTCGCGGCGCAGCGATTCGCTGAACGCAACGACCCCCGCCTTCGACGCCGCGTAGGTGCTTGCCGCCGGGAGGTGCGCGTAGCCACTGATCGAGGCATTGTTGACGACGGTGCCCGAGCCGCGTCCCAGCATCCCGGGCAACACGCGCCGCGTGAGATGCACAACGGCGACCAGATTGACCTGGAACATCGCGTATACCGCATCCATGTCTTGCTCCTCCAGCAGCCCGCCCGTCATCAGCCCGGCGTTGTTGACAAGCACGTCGACCCGCTCGAGCTCCTCGCCGAGCTCTGCACAGCACTCCTCGATCGATGCGCTCGAGGAGAGGTCCATGTGCACTGGTCGCACCACCTCCGCGCCACCCACCGGGGGCATCGGCGGGTCGAAATCAGCGGGCGCGCGAGCTCCCGCCAGGACCAGCCGCAGCGGCCGCGTCGCTAGCTCTTGCACCAGCGCCCATCCGATGCCGCGGTTGGCGCCCGTGACGAGTGCCGTCGCGCCCGCGAGGTTCATAGCTCGAGGTTAGGAGGACTTGATCAAAGGTCCCGCCTTCGCGAGCACCTGCTGTTCGGTGAGCGGCACGTCGAACCCGCCGTTGGGAGTCGGGCTTGTTCCGATCAGCAGATCGATCGCGGCCGCGTGGCGGGCCTCGACCTGCACGATCTCACCGGCCTCCGCCAGCACCTGCTTGCTCTTCAGCGAGGGCGCCGCGCCGTTGTAGGCGCCCACGCCGGTGTTCTCGAGCACCGAGGCCAGCGCCAGGAACGACTTTTCGTTGCCGACCGGGAACACGAACGACGGTTTCGCTACCGGCTTGCCGCCGAGCTGCTTGACGGCGGCCGTCAGCGCTTCCACATGCTGGCTCTCCTCTTCGCCGAACATCTTCGCGTAGCTCTTGGCCTGGCCGCTCAAGCCGACCTGGCGTCCCTTGACGTTGTAGAAGTCCGACTCGAGGTACTCGAGCGTCAGTGCAAAGTTGAGGATTTCCGCGTCTCCGCCGCCGCCCTGCGCCAGCGCCGAGGAGACGAACGGCGCAACCGCCGAGGTGCCGTAGACGGCGCCCGCCGCCATCGCGCCGCGCAGCAGGAAGCTAGCGCGGGACATGCCGTGCACCTCGCATGCCGCCAGCTCCGGGTTCGTCAATCTGTCGTCACTCATTTTTGAAAAGCTCCTTTTCGCTTTTTCAGCTTTTTCAGGCTATGAACGGTTTGACCGCCGCCAGTACCATGGACATGTCGGCCGGCTTGGCAAACGCGCCGTTGGGAGTCACAGGCTTTTTCACCAGCGTCCCGAAGGTCGCCGCGTGGCGCGCCTCCACGGAGTGGATCGCAAGCGCCGAGGCCAACACCTCTGGACTCTGGATGTTCGCGGCCTGTCCGAGATAGGCCGCCGCGCCGAGGTTCTCGACGGTGTACGCGAGCTGCGCCACCTGATTAGCGCTGGTGATCGGGAACTTCCCTGTGGGCTTCGCCACGGGCGTTCCGCCGAGCTTTACGACAGCGCCTTTGAGCGCGACCACATGCGCGGCCTCCTGAGCGCCAAAGCTCTTTACGAGCGCGCCCACCTTGCCGCTGAACAGACCGGCCGCGATCACTTTCGCATAGAACTCGGCCTCGAGGTACTCGAGCGTCAGCGCGTAGTTGAGGATCGCAACGTCGCCCGTAGGGGTGCTTACCGTGCTCTGGGTGCCGGCAGCAGCCTTCGTCGCTGTCGAACTACTCGAGCTGCTGCCACACGCCGCCAGGACGAACGCCCCGAAGCTCGCGGCGCCCGCGCTGCCGACAGTCTTCAAGAACCGCTTGCGGTCAGAGTCCTCGCGCACCAGGCGCTCGAGGATCCCGACAGGCTGCGGTACGGGCTCCTGCATCTCGTTCTCCTGGGGCATGCTTGCCTCTTTTCAATCGGTGACAGTCTTGCGTCCCCTCTCCCTTCGCACGAGCACCCCGGGCAGATCAGTTACCGGCGCATCCGGACCAGGTGCGCGCTCCACCCGCGCGCCCCGTGTCAAATCCGTCGGACCGGTCGATCTAGCCGACAAGGGTTGATCCGATCGCAACCTGGGACGAACTAGACCCGCAGTCAACCGAGCCGGCCAGGAGTTACTCGAGGCCGGCCCAGCAAGCATCCCCCAAAATAGACAAGGAGACATAGACCATGTCTTACGAGATTAACCTCAAGGAGATCGACGTCGACGGCGCGCTACAGGAAGCGCACGCCGAGGCGATCGAGCAGCTCGAGTCGGGCGACACCCGGCTGGCGTTCCTACGCCAACACCAGCGTCGGCACGTTCATGTCCACAGCCCAGGTGCTCGAGAACACGGGCGTCCATGCCTACTCCGGGCAGGCCCTCAACATCAAGACGCCTGCATACGTCAAGGCCGCCATCTCGATCCTCACGATCGAGGCCCGCCACGCCAGCGTGATCGGGCTGCTGAATGATCCGAGCGGCAACTCGATCGCCCCGGATGGTCCGTTCGACACGCCGCTCACGGCGAGCAAGGTACTGGCAGCCGTGAAGTCCACTGGATTCATCGTCTCCTGACGCAAGGTCTCGCGCCGCACGGCGATATTCCGGGCGGCGCGAGAGCCCACTCGGGGATATTCCGGCGGCGCGAGACCCCAGGCAGGTCAACCGACGTGCGCAACGATGACCGGCTGGCTGGTCGGTAGCGCACTGCCACCGGCGGGCTCCTGGGTCACCATCACTTCGCTCGAGTTACCGAGGTCGCTGGGCACGGCGGCGGTCGCCGTGCCCGCTATGGTCGGAGCGAACAGGCTGCTAGTCGGCTGCGGTAGTCCGCCGCGGTGTTTGACCCAGACCTCGTAGACGCGCCCGGCGCGCGGCTGAGGCAAGCCGGCCACCGTGAGCCAATTGTGCCCGGCGCTCTGGTGCAGCACGGCGCTGGCACCGGCGATCGTGACATCGGCGCTCACCACCCGCGTGGCCCCACCGGAGGCCCCAAACGAGAGCGCGCCGATCACTACACCACCGGCCAGGAGCGCCGTCGCCGCGAGCAACAGGGCCGGCCGGCGCGCCCCTCGCCGCGGCAGCAGTCGACTCCACAGGCCGCTGGCGCGCGACGCCTCGGACGACGCCGGGCGAGCCTCGCGCTGGGCTTCGGCGCGCACGACCGTCATCACGCGCCGCTTGACGTGCTCGGGCGCCGCGAGCTGCGGAACCGTCTCCGGGAGGACGTCGACGGCCGGCCGCAGGGCGCCCAGCTCGTCGCGGCACACGGCGCAGTCCTGAGCATGGCCCAGGAAGGACCTGGTCTGCTGCTCGTCGAGCAGACCCAAGAGGTAGATCGCGGCGTCGCCACAGCGACCGTCCGCGGAAATCGGCGCGTCGTGCTCCGCGCTCATAGCGCCAGTCCCTGCTCGTCGGCGAGGGAGACACGCAGCTTGGCGAGTCCCAGGCGGATGCGACCCTTTACGGTGCCGATCGGCATTTGCAGCATCGAGGCGATCTCGGTGTGCGTGAAACCGCCAAAGTAAGCAAGTTCGATGACGTGGCTCTGCTCGCGGGGCAGCTCGCGCAGGACACCCTGAACCTCGCGTGTCTGCTCGCGCTGGAGCGCCTGCTCGTCGGTGCGCTCCGGGCCAGGCTGCCGCTCGAGGACGCCCTCATCGTGATAGAGGTCGCGCTCGCGCACGACGCCGCGGCGCAACGCGTCGACCGAGCGGTTATGCACGATTCGCAGGATCCAGTTGCGCACGCTTCCCCGGGCGCGGTCGTAACGTGCCCCGCTGCGCCACAGCGCCAGAAAGGCTTCCTGGAGCACGTCCTCAGCGGTTGTGCGCCGGCCACACATTCGGTACGCCAGTGAGAACGCTGCGCTGCAATGGCGGTCGTAGACGAGCTCGAAGGCCTGCGCGTCGCCCCGCTGCACGAGCGCCATCAGATCCTCGTCGGCGAGCCTGTGCAAGCCGGCCGGCCCGTCCGTGCGAGCCGATCCGGCCGATCTGGAAAGGGGACCCCTCACGTGCATCACACAAGCACACTCGCAGCCGGCGAGAGCGACCGGTACTCGCGCATCGTTTCCCCTCCGCCGTCGCGCTAGACGTGCGTCAGCGGGGCTGGCGCGGCCTCGGCCTGCTGATTGGCGGGTGGGGGAGCCTGCACGGACGTCGTGGCGGCGTGAGCCGTGATGCCCGCGGGGGTCGCGGAGCCGTCGATCGAGCTCTTGAAGCCGCGCATCCCCTCGCCGAGGGAGCGTCCGATCTCCGGCAGCCGCTTGGCGCCGAACACGAGCAGCAGGATCACCAGCAGAAAGGCTATGTGCAGCGGGTTGTCGAGTCCCATCGTCCACCTCTTCCTTCATGTCGTGATGCGGTTTCGGTCTCCGGGCAAGCTTCCTACGCGCGGGCCTGGCGCGCGGATCAATTGCAGGAGGCAAGCCGGTTGCGCCGAAACTATCGGGAGACCGTCGTGTCCTACGGTCGACGCGTGGTCGCTTGCGATCCGAGCGCCCGTGCACAATTTCAACGCTACTAGGAGGCACATAGTGCTCTTGAGTCCTCTGCGCACGGCGATGCTCGCCGGCGCGCTGTCGTTTCTTGTACTGGCCGCGGGCCCGATCGCCGCGGCCAGCGCCGAAGTCGACTCCTCACGGATCACCTCACCCGCGAGCCCGACGTACGCGCTCTACAACGAAACCCTGCCCTCTCCGCAGCACGCCTTCACGGTCACCGGTACCACGACCGGCAGCGGGAACATCACCCTGCGCTGCTACTACGGGGCCGGGACCAACTCGTACTCGACGATCGTCAACGAAGTGATCCCGAGCGGCAACACGTTCTCGGTGGTGGTCGAAGCCGAAGACCTGAGGGACGGCCCCTGCGTGCTGCGGGCCGTGCCGGTCGGCAACACCGAAGCGCACCCCCCGGGTACGGCTTCCCAAGAAGCGGGAGACCCCTTCCAGGGACCCCGCATCGTCGGCTCCCGGTTCGAAATCTACAACGAATTCACAACCAACTACGACTACGAATTCGAACCGAACTCGCTGTCCGGCAACTTCGAGATCGAGTCCGTGGGCGATTGTGGGCTGGACTACTCAAAGTTGTTCGCTCCGAACTCGCTCGCCGAAAGCGACCACCTTTTCTACTGCAACGCGGTGCTATTCCAGGAAAACGACCCTCCATCGGGTAGCCGGACGCGCTCGGAGCTCCAGATCGACGGCGCCAACGCCTACAGCCCGGCGACGGCGTACTACCTGGAGCGGAATCTCTTTAGCGCCCAGATCCCCGGCGCCCCGCAGATCACGGTGACCCAGACGTTCGACGAAAAAACCGGCCTCATCACGATTCACGAGATCGACCCGATGGTCGAGTGCTCGCCGCAGCCGACCGTCTTCCCGCCGACCACGTCGAGCTGCAGCAAATACGTCTCGACCGGCGTGCAGCTCGAACGCAACTGGCAGACGAGCAACGCCGATCAGGTAGCGCAGATCACCGACAACTGGAGCTCAACCGACGGCGCACCGCACGCCCTGAACGCGCTCTACGACCAGGAGATGCAGAACCCCGGCCCGGAAGGTAGCGCCTACGAGTTCCCGGGATCGAGCGTGTTCTCGGCAGTGAACAAGGAACAGCTCGTGGCACTTCCCGCGGGCGCCGGCTCGATCTACTACAAGGAGGACTCCGCGACACCAGGCAGTGGCGACAGCCAGCATCCGCAAGGCGCGATCGTCTACGACCGCCAGCCCAGCGAACCGCTGGCTTTCTACCGTGGCACCACCGAAAGCTCCTACAACGGGTTCGAGATGCCTTACCAGGGCACGATCCCCGCGTCAGGCGCCTACACGTTGCGGATGACCTTCATCCAGACCTACGCGCTCTCGGAAACGGAAGCGCTCGCCAGCGAAGCGCTCGCGAGCTATCACCCGACGCTGGCGATCTCCGCGCCCGCGAACGGCACGACGGTCTCGACTCCGAGCGTGACGGTCTCCGGCATCGCCTCTGATGGCGGTGGAGCGCCGGCGCTGACGGTCGCGGGTCACGCCGTGAGCGTGGGAGCCGGCGGTGCGTGGTCGACGACGGTCGCCCTGAACAAAGGCGCGAACACGATCACAGCGGTCGCGACCAACCAGGCCGGCCTGTCGACGGAAAAGTCGGTGAGCGTGACGTACACGCCCCCGGCGCCGCCGGTGGCGAAAGCCTCACAGGTTGGCTCTGCCAGCGGAGCCAAAGGCGAGGTGACCTTCACGATCGCCTGCACCGGCTCGGCCGGCACCAGTTGTGAAGTCGAATCGGCGCTCAGCACCGTCGAGAAGACCCGCAACGGCAAGCCGGTGGCGGTCGCGGCAAAGCATCACCCGAAGACCCACTCCAAGCAGGTCTCGGTCGGCTCGTCGAAGCTGACGATCCCGGCAGGGCAGAAGGTCACGATCGCAATCAAGCTGAACTCGGCCGGCAAAAGCCTGCTGGCTCGGTTCGGCCACCTACCGGTCCACCTGACGGCAGTCCTCATCAGCGCCGGGCACCGCTCGACGGTGATCGCGGAGAACATCACGGTCAAGCCGGCCCACAAGCCCAAGCACAAAAAGCACCACGGCCACCGGCACGGGCACTGAGCAACCCGCACGGGCGCTGAGCACAACACTACGCGCGCCCTACAAGGCCGGTCGAGGACCACGCTGTGGACCTCGACCGGCCTTTACTAAAAGAGCTGCTGACAGATCAGGAACACATTCAGCGCAACAATCGCACCCGCCACGGCGCACGCCAGCGCCGTGGTGAGGCCGCGATTGACGTGCGCTCCCATGACGTCGCGGCGACTGGTGAGCAGCACGAGCGGGACCAGCGCGAAGGGAATGCCGAAGGACAGCACGACCTGGCTGAGGACGAGCACTGCGGTCGGGCTGAGACCGACGGCGAGCACAGCGATCGCCGGCAGCATCGTGACCAGCCGGCGTAGGGCCAGCGGGATGTTGAGGCCGACGAAGCCGCGCATCACGACCTGCCCGGCATAGGTTCCGACGCTCGAGGAGGACGCACCCGAGGCCAGCAGCGCGACCGAGAACGCCAGCGCGGCGCCGCCTCCGGCGAGTTGCGCGAACTCGCCGTGGGCCTGTGTGATCGTGCTTACGCCGGTGTGGCCGGTCTGGTGCAGGAGCTTCGCGGCGACCGCGAGCATCGCCATGTTCACGATTCCCGCGAGCCCCAGTGCGACGATCACGTCGAGGCGCTCGAAGCGCAGGACCTTGGAGCGCTCGCGATCGTCGCGCACGGGCGTGCGTCCGTTCGTCAGCGCCGAATGCAGGTAGATCGCATGCGGCATCACGGTCGCGCCGATGATCCCCACCGCCAGGTACAGACTGTCCCCGCCCGCCAGATGCGGCACCAACCCGCCCAGCGCCTCGCGCGCGGAGGGGCCAATCCGCAGGGTCTCGTAGAGGAAGCCAAGGAAGATGACTCCGAGCAGCGCTGAGATGACGAGCTCGAAGCCGCGGTGCCCGCGTGCCTGCAGGGCAAGGATCCCGAAGGCGATAAAGCCGGTCATGACCCCGGCTACCAGCAGCGGCACGCCGAACAGCAGGTTCAGGCCGAGCGCGGCGCCCACGAACTCGGCGACGTCGGTTGCCATCGCCATGATCTCGGCCTGGATCCACATCCCCCAACACAGCGCGCGCCGCGGGTAACGTGCCCGGAACAGCTCGGGGAGGCTGTGGTCGGTGACGATGCCGAGCTTCGCCGAGAGGTACTGGATCAGCATCGCCATCAGGTTCGCGAGCAGTACGACCCACAGCAGCAGGTAGCCGAAGCGCGAGCCACCGGTGATGTTCGTCGCGAAGTTGCCGGGGTCGACATAGGCGATGGCGGCGACGAACGCCGGCCCGAGCATCGCCAGCGTCGCGCGCAGGCGGCCCCGCGCCAGGAGTAGGTCGAGGTGACTCGGGGCAAGCACGCCCTCCAGCGGAGGAACGGCCTGGGGCTGCGCGCTCATCGACGGGGCGCCTCGTGGTCGAGCTCGACGCGCATCGCGTGCGCGAGCATGCCGCCGATGGTGTGCTCGCGCTCGGCGAAGCGCACGAACAGCGGCCCGCCGAAGGGCTGGCGGTCGAGCACTTGCAAGCGCCCACCCGGCGAGATACCGCGCTCGGAGAGGTACCTGAGCATCTCCGGATCGGAGTCCGAGACACGCACGAAGACCCCGCGGTCGCCGGGCGCGAGGCTGTCGAGCGTGCGGGTCTCGCGCTCGCGCAGCTGCAGATCGGCGCTGGGGATGGGATCGCCGTGGGGGTCGAGCTCGGGGTCGCCAAGCTTGGCCGCAATCAGCTGCTCGAGCTCCTCGGAGAGGACGTGCTCGAGCACCTCGGCCTCGGCGTGGACCCGGTCCCAGGGCATCTGCAAGGTCTCAGCCAGGAACAGCTCGAGCAGGCGGTGGTGGCGGATCACCTCGAGCGCCACCCGGCGGCCCTTCTCGGTCAGTCGCACACCCCGGTAGGGGTGATGCACGATCAGTTCGAGCTCGTCCAGCTTGCGCAGCATCGCCGAGACCGAGCCGGGGGTGATGCCGAGCCGCTCCGCCAGGGCGTTGGTCGAGACCGGCTCCCCGGCGCGGGACTCGAGCGTGAAGATCGCCTTGCAGTAATCCTCCACCGCCGAGGATCGCGTGATATCGCGTACAGCCATGAACTAAATTTATGGCATGCCAAGTTTTATGTCAAGGTATGGCTGGAGGGAACTTGGACGCGCTCTCGGAGTGGACTCCGGGCGCCGACCGCGGGGAGGCAGACTGCGCAGAGATCCAACATTGGGAAAGATGCTTGCGATGAATAGCGACTACGAGCTGCAGACGCACCGTGTGGAGGACCGTCACTGGTGGTACCGCGGGCGGCGGCAGGTGCTGGAGCGGACGATCGCGCATCTGGAGCTGCCAGCCCCGGCGCGCGTCCTCGATGCGGGGTGCGGCAGCGGACGCAACATGCTCGACCTGGCGCGCTACGGCCCGGTGTCCGGGGTAGAGCTCTCCGATACCAGCGTCGCGCTGGCGCGCGCGCGCAACGCCGGCGAGGTCGTAGAAGGCTCGGTGCTGGACATGCCGTTTGCGCCCGACAGCTTCGACCTGGCGGTCTGCCTGGACGTGATCGAGCACCTCGAGGACGACCGCGCGGCACTGAGCGAGCTGCGCCGTGTGCTCGCCCCGGGGGGCGCGCTGTTGGTCACGGTGCCCGCCTACCAGTGGCTGTGGAGCGGCCACGACGAGATCAACCACCATCACCGCCGCTACAACCGGCGCACGCTGCTGGAGGCTGCGCACGCAACGGGCTGGAACTGCGCGTTCGCGACCTACTTCAACTCGCTACTGCTACCCGTCGCGATCGCACTGCGGGCGCTGGATCGCGTCCACGCGAGCACGACCGAATCGAGCCTCGACCTATGGGTGCCGCCGGCGCCCCTGAACTGGCTACTGCAGCAGCCGCTGAACTTGGAGGCAGCCGCGGTCGGCCGTGGGCGCAGCATCCCGGCGGGCCTCTCGCTGCTCGCAGTCCTGCGCTAGGCCTCGGGCGCCGGATCAGTCGCAGGGCGCATCCGGAAGGTCCAGGAGCGGTTTGCGAGAAAGGTCAGCACGACCACGATCGCCGTCGCGCACGCCTGCGCCAGGAGCTTGTCGAGACCGGCCTCCTCTACGAACAGGTAGACCAGCCCAAGGTTGACCAGCAGACCGCAGCCCTGGACGACGAACCAGCGGACCGGGGTCAGGGCGTCTCCGACGTGTTCGCGGAAGGTCCAGCGACGATTCAGCAGGAAGCCGTTTACGGCCCCGACGGCGAAGCCGATCGCGGAGGCCGCCAGGTACCAGACCCCGACGCCCTTGAGCAGCAGCGTGTAGACACCGAAGGCCAGCAGCGTGTTCGAGATCCCCACGATCCCGAACTTCACGAACTGCGTCGCGATCGGCCTGGTGGAGCGAGCGCTCGACATCACGTCGAGAAGAATGCACTAACTCGCGGGCGCGAGCGCCTCTGCCGGCGCTTCCCTCAGATTATGCCTGCGTTAACGCCGACTGCAAGAGTCGTGTCACACGCCATTCTTAGCCTTGCCTTAGCCCAGCCTTCGGGCGAGCCCATTACTCTTCCTAGCTGCAAGCCAACGCTGTTTCCCGTCAGGCGACCTATGTCGGATTCCTCACCTCGCATCCCCACCCTGCTCAGCGTGGTGGCACCTGTCTACAACGAGGAGGAGCTCGTCGAGCTCTTCGTGCGCCGGACCTGCGCTGCCGTCGCCGACTACACATTCGAGCTCGTGCTTGTCAACGATGGCAGCTCCGACGCGACCCCGGAGCTGCTCGACCGCATCGCGGCCACCGACCCGCGCGTCAGAGTGGTGCACCTGTCACGCAACTTCGGGCACCAGGCCGCGCTGACGGCCGGCCTGGAGCACGCGGTGGGCGATGTCGTCGCGATGATCGACGCCGACCTGCAGGACCCACCGGAGCTGATTCCCACGATGCTCGCGCGCTGGGAGGAGGGGTCGGACGTGGTCTATGCGGTGCGCAAGCAGCGCGAGGGCGAGACCGCCTTCAAGCTGGCGACGGCCTCGTGGTTCTACAAGCTCTTCGACAAGCTCGCCCAGGTCGACCTGGAGCCCAACTCCGGGGACTTCCGGCTGCTCGACCGCCGTGCGTTGGACGCGCTGCTAACGATGACCGAGCGCTCACGCTTCCTGCGCGGCATGACCGTGTGGGTCGGCTTTACCCAGACCGCGGTCCCCTACGAGCGCGAAGCCAGGCACGCGGGGGAGACGAAGTACACGTTGCGCAAGATGCTGCGCTTCTCGCTGGACGCGATCGCGTCCTTCTCGCACCTGCCGCTGCAGCTGGCGACCTACGTGGGCCTGCTCTCGGCTGGCCTGGCATTCGTGGCGATCCCAGTGGTGGCCGTGCTGCGCCTGTCGGGCTCCTACCTGCCCGGGTTCGGCTCGCTCACGATCGCGATCCTGCTGCTCGGGGGCATCCAGTTGATCGCGCTGGGGGTGATCGGGGAGTACGTGGGCCGCATCTACGACGAGGTCAAGCACCGGCCGCTGTACATCGTGCGCGAGGAGCGCAACCGCCCCAACGGGATCGACGGCCCGCTGGCGCCGATCGCACGGGCCGGGTTGCCGGCACGGGTACCTGAGCGCGTCGGGTAGAGAGGCGGCATGGAACACCGCCAGGAGCGCGTCCGGATCGAGACCTCCGGGCACCGGATCGAAGGGCTACTCACGCTCTCCCGCGAGGGCTACCGCAGTCGCGTCTCGGACGTCCTGAACGCCTCCGAGCGCGACTTTCTCACGCTCACGGAGGTGACCGTGGAGTCGCTCGAGGGCGGCGCCGTGGAGAGCCACCCGTTTCTCGCGGTGGCCCGCCGGCACATCGTGTTCGCGGTCAGTCCCGTCGAGGAGCCGCAGGAGTAGCAACGCCGGCGCCCCGGCAGCGACGCGGCGAGCGGCACAGCGAGCGCTCGGGCGATCGTGCAACCGGCTATCCTCGGTAGAGGTGCCGCGGCCCAGGCTCGCGGCAAAATCGTGCAGGTCGCCGGTCGTTGCCGCTAAGAGCATCCTCCGAGTTTTCCAGCACAGAGATACGGAGGATGTATGCCATCTGGCACCGTGAAGTGGTTTAGCGACGAGAAGGGCTTCGGATTCATCACGCCTGAGGACGGCTCGAAGGATCTGTTCGTCCATCACACGGGCATCAACGGCAGCGGGTACCACTCGTTGCCCGAAGGCGCAAAGGTGAGCTATGACGCCGAGAGCGGCGACAAAGGCCCCAAGGCAGTCAACGTCACACTCGCCTAGCGATCGCAGCAGCGGGAGGGGCCTCTTGAGATCGAGGGGCCCCCTCTTCCGCGCCGGAAGCTCTGGGAGTCCCCGGCCTGGGGTTCTCGAAGCAAGCAGCAACCAGACCCGCCGCCGGCCACTTGGCGAGAGACGCGGGTGACGCAGTGAAGACACTCTGGGAACGCCAGGAAGAGCGGCGCGCCGAGAAGCTCGCGGATATCCGCGAGCAGGTTGCGCAGGGGACGTTGCGCATCCGCCAGATGACCGCCAAGGAGCGCGCCGAGAACCCTCCACGTCCCGAGTCGCGGCGCGCAGCGGGACGGCCGCGCAAGCGACCCGCAGCCTGAGCGCCAGCGACCCGCCGGCTGAGCCACAAAGGCCCCCCGCCGCCGGCTGAGCTCAACGACGGCCGCGCACGATCACGCGGGCGCCGCGCGCGGGGATCATCGTGACGTTGCGGTGCAGCGCATGCTCGGGCTCGGGCCGCTCGGCTTGAAGATCCAGCCGCCGGGCCATTGCGGTGAGCACGACGCGCTGCTCGGCCATCGCGAGTGCGGCGCCAAGACAGCGACGGGTGCCGCCGCCGAAGGGGATCCACTCGTAGGTCCCGGGCTTGCGATCCAGCCAGCGCTCGGGACAGAACGCGAACGGGTCGGGATAGAGGTCCTCCCGGTGATGGACCAACAGGATGCTCAGGCTGATCGCGGATCCCGCGGGCAGCACGTACTCCCCCAGCCGCCACGGCACGGTGACGCGGCGGCCGATGATCGGGATTACCGGACGCGAGCGCATGCCCTCGACGATCGCCGCCTCGACGTGCTCGGGCGCCTGCTCATCGGAGCGGACGGCGTCGCGCAGGCGTGCGTACGCCTGCGGGGCGCGCAGCAGCCGCTCCCACGTCCAGGCCAGCGAGTTCGCGGTCGTCTCGAAGCCCGCGAGAACGAGCGTCAGCAGCTCGTCGCGCAGCTCCCGATCGGAGAGCAGCTCGCCGTCCTCGGTCGTAGCTCGGAGCAGCAGCGACAGGATGTCGTCGCGCTCCTCCAGGTTCGCGGCGCGCCGGCGCGCCGCGATGATCGGGTAAGTGGCGCGGTCGAGCAGCGCCACGCCGGTGCGGATCAAGCCGACTGGCTCGTCGCGGCCGATGTTGGTGAGCTCACCGAGCTGAGCGGCCGTCGAGGTCGAGGCGGCGGTCAGGTACTTGATGGTGGACCGCAGGCGACGCTCGGCGGTGCCGCGGGCGGGCCGCTCCTCGATACCGAAGATGCCCGACATGATCACGTCGAGCGTGATCGCCTGCATGCGGGGCGCAAGCGCAAACGGGCGGCCGATCGGCCAGCGGTCGAGCTCGCGCTCGGTCGCCTCGGAGATCATCTGCGTGTAGCGCCCGATCGCGTCGCCGTGGAACGGGGGAAGCAACAGCTTGCGCTGGCGCAGGTGGCGCGCACCGTTGGCGGTCAGCACCGAGCCCGGCCCCACGATCGGACGCAGCGGGGACTCCGCGGTCAACGAGGGCACATGCTCGGGCTTGGCGGTGAACAGCGAGCGAACATGGTCGGGGTGGCTGCTTACGACGGTTCCGCCGGAGATCCCGGCCTGCATCTGGAAGACCTCGCCGAGCTCGCGCCGCGCGCGGAACACGAACTCGATCTGGCGCTGGGTGAAGCGCAGAATCTGCAGCGCCCGCGGGAGCGCGACGGTCGGCGGATACCGGAGGGGGTCCTGCGCCTCGGCGGGGCCGGCCGGCGAGGGCGCAGCTCCGCCCATGTACATCACGTCTGCACCGCGGCGCGGAGCGAGTCGCGCGCGCGGCGCGGAGCGAGCAGCATCATTGCGAAAACGTTACCGGTCAGTGACCCATGATGGGGAACTGCACACCGGTCAAGGCGGCGAACAGGAGGGGTGAGAGGTAGACCTCGACGAGCGCGGCAGCGACCAACACGGGCACCGCCACGGCGACCGTCACGAGCGTAGCGGCGAGAAGCTGATCCCACTCGCCGCGGCGGCTGGCCATGATCCACGCGGCGAGTGGGAGGAACAGCGCGATCAGCTCGGGGACCGCGTGCGGAAGAACCGCCAGCAACAGCAGCGACGGGGAGACCCGCAGGTAGTGCGCGAACCCCGCGAGCCGGTCACCGAGCAGGTATGCCTGGGCCGACAGCGAGAAAGTCGTCGCGCACACGACGAACGCGATCGCGATGCGGCCGCCGTGCTCGTGCACCCAGCGCGAGACGCCACGGCGGGAGTGGGCCTGCAGAGGCAGCGAGCTGCCGGCGATGAACCCGGCCACGCAGGCCATCGCGTGCAACGCCAGCACGAGCAGGTTGTGTCCGATCACCCCCACCGCGTCCGCGTCGTCCCCAACCGCGAAGGGCGGTTCATGCGGGATCGGTTCGACCTGCCCGCGGGAGAGCGCCGAGACAACGAGGACCGCGATCAGCAGGCCGAGAGCCGCGAGCGCGGAGCCCATGATCCACCTGCCAAGGATCCTCCAGCGCTCGCGGCGCCATGCGCTCAGCGTGCCGCGCGTCCGGTGCAGGCCGTGCGCGAAGGCATACGCGGAGGCGTCCACCTGCACCTGATCGGCAGGCAGCCGGCCTAGCTGTACCGCTGTCGGGCGCGGGACGGCCCATCCGCTCGACTCTGCCATCGTGCGAGGCATGCCCGAGGGCGACACGATCCACTACGCCGCGGCCCGCATCCGCTCGGTGCTCGAGGGCTGCGTCCCCGAGCAGATCATCACACCTCATCCGCGGCACGCCGCCGACCACTGGCCGGAGCGTCTGGCCGGGAAGACGGTGCGCTCGGTGGACGCCCACGGCAAGCATCTGTTCGTGCGCTTCGAGGGCGATCTCACGCTGCACTCGCATCTGCGCATGACGGGCATCTGGGGCGTCTACCGCGAGGGTGAGCGCTGGCGGCGTGCCACCAGGAGAGCGTGGCTCGTGCTGCACTGCGAGGGCCAGGAGGTGGTCCAGTTCGACGGTCCCGTACTCGAGCTGATGACCGAGTCGCGCACCCGTTTCGATCGCCATCTCGCCGCCCTCGGGCAGGACGTGCTCGGCGAGAGCTTCGACTTTGAACGTTTCCTGCTGCGCTTGCACGCCGACGACCCAGGGCGTGCGATCGGCGACGCGCTGCTCGATCAGCGCACGGTGGCGGGCATCGGCAACCTGTGGAAGGCGGAGATGTGCTTCGCCGTCGGCATCGACCCCTGGCGCTCCCTCGCCGACATACAAGACGAGGAGGCCGTGGCGCTCCTGCGCTTCGCACGCGAGCGCATGCGCCAATCGGCTCGCGAGGGATTTAGGGCACGCCCCCGAACCGTCTACAAGCGGGCCGGCCTGCCGTGCCCACGCTGCGGTTCGCCGATCCGTCAACGCGGACAGGGGGAGAACAATCGCCTGACCTTCTGGTGCCCCGGCTGTCAGCGCTAAGGACTCCCGGTAACGGCTCCTGTGCTCCAGGCCCCGCCCCGAGACGTCGCTCCTCTGCCTCTGTGGCCAAGCCGGTCGCCAGTCTCTCAGGACCGGACAGCGCCTCCGCCATAAGACATCCTGCGCCACGCGAGCCTGCTCATGCCTGGAAGCGGAAGGGGGGGGATTCGAACCCCCGGACGACGTTGCCGCCGTCAACGGTTTTCAAGACCGCCGCATTCAACCGCTCTGCCACCCTTCCCTGGACGCCCTGCGGGCCCCGCGTAGATGCTACGACGGTTCGCGCGCGCGGCGCGCTCATGTCCATCGATCCGGGAGGCTTTACACTGACTCCTCCGATCTCCAGGAGAGGTGGCCGAGTGGCTGAAGGCACTCGCCTGCTAAGCGAGTATGGGGGTTAAACTCCATCGCGGGTTCGAATCCCGCCCTCTCCGCCAGTTGCTCGAAGTCCGAACCCCGGCCCCGAAAACGGGGCCGGGGTCGTTTTGGAGGTGGGGCCGTTGCTTTGGAGCGCCTGGGGCGGTTCTCGTCCAGGAGGATGAGCGCCTCCTGAGTGCTGCCGTGACGTCCTCGTCCTCGCGGTCGGCGGCATCGAACCACCGCTGGGCCTTGCCACGCTCGATCTCGATGCGATCCCGCTCGGCCTTCAGCACCTCCTCAGAGACGCCGCCCCGTAGTAGAGCTGGACGAGCTTCTGCTGCTCGCCAGTCGTTCTCGCCGCCGCACTGGTGTGTTGGGCAGTCGTTCTCACCGCCGCCGGGTGTGCTGGGCTGACTCGCGGCGCACGATCTCGCCCTCAGCCCTCGACATAGGCGGGCAGCGCTTCGCGGACTGCGTACTGCTGCCGGTCTTTGTAGGTCTCGCGCTTGTAGCGGCGCGCGATTGCTCGTTCGCTGCGCTCCCCGGGGACGTAGGTCGCCCCGCGGCGTCCCCCGCGCTGTGCGGCTCAGGCAACTGAAGTGCTCATAGACCCGCCGCATTTGCTGCGATGACCGAGCTACCGCCGCTGTAAATTGTGGCCGTTTCTCATGTTTCTGCCTTCTAGTGAATTTAGTGCATTCGCATCCGTGTGGGGCCGAGCGCCAGTAGGCACTTCCGCCCAACCGGCTGCGTCCATCCTTTGATACTGTCTCGCCCCGCATATGACGTTTGCCTACCCTCATAGCTGCCTAGGCGCATCCCGGCAGATCAAACCAAGGGCACTGGTGCACGCCTAAGTGTCCACAGACATCTCATCTACGCATCACAGTCGGGTTCAGGTGTGGCGCGGCAACATGCCCATAACCGGAAGCCATCTCTTTGGTCGCGATGCCGCGCTTGCGATCCTCGATGATGCATGGAGTAATGAGACGATTAACCTTCTATCGCTCGTCGCTTGGGCTGGCGTCGGCAAGTCGACGCTCCTTAACCATTGGTTATCCCGAATGGCTATGGAGGATTACAGGGGCGCGCGGCGCGTTTTCGCGTGGTCGTTTTATACTCAAGGCACTACTGAGCGGGTCGTCGCTGCGGATCTCTTCATCGAAGCGACACTACGCGCATTTGGGGATCCAGACCCGCTCTTGGGATCACCTTGGGACCGCGCCGAGCGTCTTGCCGCTCTGATTAGGAGCACGCCGACCCTCCTAATACTTGACGGTCTCGAGCCGCTGCAGTATCCGCCCGGACACGACGAAGGCAGGCTACGCGACAATACTCTCGCGGTCCTGCTCACTGAGCTTGCGAGCAGCAACGATGGCCTTTGCGTCGTTTCTACACGCCTGCCAATTACGAACCTGACGCACTTCGAGTCATCGACGGCGCCCCGACACGACCTTGATGATCTCTCACCGGACGCAGGGGCCGCCCTTCTCCGTGCGTCCGGAGTCTGGGGCGATGACACCGAGCTTATGCAGGCCTCTAGGGACTTCGGGGGCCACGCTCTAGCCCTTTCGCTCCTCGGTAGCTTTCTCGAGCAGGTCTATGCCGGCGATATTCGCCACCGCCGGGAGATTCCGCCCTTAGAGAGCGACAATCGGCTTGGTGGGCACGCTCTTCGCGTCCTCAACTCCTACGAGGACTGGCTCGGCGAGGGGCCTGATCTGGCTCTGCTTCGGCTTCTCGGCCTTTTTGACAGGTCCGTGTCGCAGGCGACGCTCGACGCGGTACTTACAGGGGAGCCACTACCCGGGCTAACGGAAGGTATCGCCGGTTTGGCTCGACTAGAGTGGGACCAGCTCCTGGGCCGCCTTAGACACGCGCGGCTCATCTCGGCTGGCTCGAGCTACGAGCCCGGACGTGTCGATGTTCATCCCTTGGTACGGGAGCATTTTGGTCGTCGGGCAAAGGATCAGTTTCCATCCTCTTGGCGTGATGCCAATGCCCGCCTATTCCATCACTATTGCCTCGCGGCACCACCACAACCGCGCACGGTCGAAGAGATGGAGCCCTTGTTCCTAGCGGTGGTCGCGGCTTGTAATGCCGAACTGCATCAGGAGGCTTTCGACACCGTCTATCGCCCAAGGATCATGCGCGACGACGAGCAGTACGCAGCAACGGTACTCGTCGTACACAGTGCCTTGCTCTATGTACTGTCACACTTCTTTGTCGGAGGGGACTGGCGACGCCCACATCCTGCGCTTAAGCCCCACGCTCAACTGACGCTTCTCATGGATGCTGGCTATCACCTCACTGCGGTGCGTGGCTACGCTGCCCGCGAGGTCGGGGACTGCTACTCAGCCGCACAGACGCTCTGTGAGAGCCTTGGCGATAACGCCAGTCTGTTCGGAGTGCGTCTCGCACAGTGCCGACTGTACCGCCTGCGGGGCGACCTCGCGCGGAGCCTCGGCGTCGCTAGGGAGCTTGAGCGCAATGCCGGTGAAGCTGATCCCATGGTCGCTCGTGCCCTTGCGAGCACACTGTTCTATACAGGACACTTTGAGACAACCGCTAGGTACGCGGCAGTTGGCGATGTGCAATACCCGCCAGCGCAAGCACTTGCAAACGCTCGCCTAGACGTCAACGATCCGGCGGTCAGCTGCGCTGGCTACCTAGGACTCGCCCAGACACTGCTGGGAGCGATGGGCGATGGGCTAGACAACGCGGCACGTGCGGCGCGCTCAGCTCGCGCGCTCGAGCATGGCCATACCTGGGCTGTGGCACAACTCATGCTCACCATGGTTCATCAGTTCCGGAGAGAGCCACAACTTGTCGTCAGCGAGGCGAGCAAATTGACGCAAATCTGCAGTGCCGGCGGATTCGACCTGTGGCGCATAGCTGGAGAGATCCTTGAGGCCTGGGCACATGCCTACACCACAGGGCAGCACGACGCCACGAGCATCCTCGAAAGTAAGATCGCGCAATGGCGCGCGATGGGAGCGCTTCTATTCTTGCCGTACTGGTACGGGTTGCTCGCCGATGTCGCCATTGCCGGCGTACCCGATATCGGACCGGGGTCGACTAACGGTTCCTCTCAAGGCACAGCAGACAAAGCCCTCGATTTAGGCCTATCGATGAGCCAGCAGACGGGTGAGACCTGGTGGGATCCCGAGCTCCGACGTCTCCGGGCCATACTTCTAGGCAGGCACGACCCAAGTATTGCTGAAGAAGAGCTTTTGCACGCCCGCGCAATTGCACGGTTTCAGCGCGCTCTGCTTCCCGAGCTACGAATCGCTATTGCGCGGACGGAGCTGTCCGTTGCGATTGGAGTAAGTGACGGGACAGCAAACGAACTTGCCACAATCCTCGAACGCTTCCCAAAGAGCACCGACACGAAGGATGTGCGCTATGCCGCTGAACTGCTTGATCGTATCTAGAGCTAGTGGATGGACTGTTACCAATACCCTGCACGATATAAGTAATAGGTGGTAGACATGTCAGAGAACTCAAGGGATGCCGTAGACATTGACGAATGGGACCGCTCATACGACCTAGCGGAGGGCGTGACCCTTTGGGGTAATCCTCCCGTGCCATATGTCCTGGCGAGCGCGCCGCGCCTCGGGGCGCTCAGCGGTCCCATACTGGAGCTGCCATGCGGAGATGGCAGGAACACGATCCCGCTGGCGCAAGCATGCGACGTGGTCGTGGCAGCAGACAGCTCCCAGAGAGCGCTTGGCCTTGCAGCTCGGCGATTACGCTCTCAGAACATCATCAACGTATGCCTAGTCGACGCGAACGTCTTCGACATGCCGTTCCCATCGGCGAGCTTTGCGGGAGCGTTGTGCTGGGACCTCCTGGGACATTTACGCCGCCCCGACGCAGCCCTCGCCGAGATGGTACGCACCTGCCAGGTCAAAGGGCTCATCATCGGAAATGTATTTTCCACGGGAGATTCGACGCTTGGCGAGGACATGTCGCCCGTCGGGCCAGACCAGTTCATCTATCAGCAGCGGCTCTATTTTTGCTACTACAACGAGGAGCGCGTCAGGTCGCTAACGTCAGCTATCCCCGGTGCCCACCTTGTCGACGTCGAGCTGGTTCGTTGGACAGAGGGACCCCATGAAGGTTATCGTGAATATGAGCACGACCATGAGAGTTGGGCGTTTATATTGGAGGTGGACTGAATGACGAGGGCAGTGACATTGCGCGTCGCTCCAGAGATCGGTGAGCTGGGACTCCGTGGGTCATATTTTGTGCTTGACGCGATGAAAATTCCGACTGATGGCCATGCGATCGACGCGCTTGTTGAATCCGCCGTGGCAGACGTGTTGAATTCGTGGTCGGACGAGGCCATCGCTAGCGATCCGATCCTCGCGGGCTTCGGTGAGCTTCACGAGCGAGTCGATCGAGGGGGTCGTAAGAACGTCGCGTCGCCAGAGGCTTTGCTGCGGACGGTACTCACCCATCAGACCCTACCGCGAGTCAACGTTGCCGTTGATCTTTACAACGTGGTTTCCCTCAGCAGCAGATTAGCCCTCGGGGCGCATGATGTCGCCCAAATTGACGGTACCGTTAACCTGCGTATGACCAATGGCGACGAGCTCTTTGTCCCCCTTGGTCGTGACAAGCCGCGGGGAATTGGACCCGGAGAGTATGGCTATATCGATGACGCAAACGACATTATCTGCCGCATGGAGACACGCCAGGTCGAGAAGACAAAGGTCACACCGACTACTACATCCTGCTTCTACATTGTCCAAGGAAATGCCAATACGAGCATGGAGCACATCGATAAGGCGGTTGAATCTCTGGTTGCTTTGACTCAGGAATACTGCGGCGGCACGTTCAGCTCATGCGGGCGGGTGGAGTAGCACGGCCTCCGTGACCACGTTGATCGCCGGCTCGACGGGCGCAACCCGGGTACAGCTTGCGGCGCCGCCGCCTCAGTAGGAGAGCTTGCCGATCGTCTGCACCGTCAGCGCATACGTGTGCCGGTTGATCGCCCCGTACAGCCCCCCGTTCCCGTGCGCGTGCGCGAAGCGACCGGTGCCGCTTGTCACCGACAGCGAACCACCGAAGGTCGAGTACGCGCTCGTCGAATGCAGCGCCCCGCTTCCATGACCCGACACCGAGCCGCCGCCGCGCGCGTAGATCGTGAACTGCGCCGTGATCGTCGCCCCCACGTTGAAGCGGACCTTTACCGAACCCGGCAGCGTCCCCGATACGGACCCTTCCTCGACCAGCAGCGAACCCGATTCGCGCACCAGGTGCAGGTGCCCTTCGTCCTTCACGTTCAGCGTACGCGCAGCTCGCGCCGTCGGCGCCCCGTGGGCCACGGACGCCGCGTCGGCTCCCACGAGCGCCGCGCAGGCCCCCACTCCCAGGAGCGCCGCGGCAGCAATCCTCCGCGCGCCAGTCCAGGCGTCCGGCGCTCCCGCGCTCCCGCGGGTCGCGGATGGGCGCATCGATCTAGTTTCCGGGGATCGCCCGTGTCGGCGGATTAGCATTTGTCGGTGTCTGGCATGTCGGAAAAGCTCCTAGTCCGAGGAGCTCATTTTATCGGTTGCCGCCGGCCGAGCGGCACCCCGTTCCTCTCTCACGGTGTAGCGCAAAGTCTACATCGCCGACGCGGTTTCCACACGGCTTACCCAGCGCCGCCGACATGCATATTCGCGCCAGCCCGAACCAGGTAGCGGCCGGTCGACGCCGCCGCCCGTTTACGCGCTTCCCCTAGTGCTCGGTCTGCGGGCTCATCGCCAAGCCGACGCGGGGACTCGAACCCCGGACCCCTTCATTACGAGTGAAGTGCTCTACCAGCTGAGCTACGTCGGCGCGCGCCCACTGGATGCTAGCGACGCCGCCGCGCCCGGGACCCGCGCCGGACCCCGCAGGTCTTTCGCGACCCGGACCCGGCCCGGCCATGGACCGGCCGCGGGCCGGGCCGCCCTCACAGCCCCGCCAGCGCCTCCAACAGCGACTCGCCGTGCTTCTCGCAGAAGGCCGGGCCGATGCCGCGAATCTCGAGCATCGCCGGGATGCCGGCGGGGCGCCGGCGCAGCACCTCCTCCAGCACCGAATTCGCCGCCACCGTGTACGCCGGCTTGCCTTCCGCGCGCTCCAGACGCCACGCCCTCAGCCGCTCGAACTGCGCCTCGTCCACCGGCTCCAATGCCTCGGGCGCCGTCGCGACGCCCGCCCCGGCGACTTCTCTCGCACCGGCCCCACCCCGGGCCGCGCGCTCCCCGCGCGCCCCCCGCGCGCGCTTGGCCTGCACCGCAGGCGCCGCCAGGGCTCGCTCCAGCAGGGGATCGCGATCGCACACGTCGCAGCAGCGCCCGCTCGGCGCGCCCTCCTGCGCGTCGCCAAAGTGATCGAGGATCTGGCGCCGCCGGCAGCGCTCTCCCCCCGTCATGTAGCGCTCGATCGAGCGGTAGGACTCCCAGCTGCGATCCTTCGCCGCCCGGATCGCGGCGTGCGCCGCGCGCGGGCTCCCCTGGCCCGTGAGCCGCACGCGCAGCCCGCCGCCGGCGCCGGGCGCCAGCTCCACCGCGCCCGCGCGCTCCGCGATCGACAGCAGGACCCGCTCGCGCTCCCCCAGCTCGCCGTGGCCGATCGACAGCACCTCCCCGTCCTCCGCTTGACGCCGCAATCCCGCGACGTAGCGCTTGACTTCATCCACGCTCGTCTCGCGCTCGGTGATGAACCTGATCAGTCGCCCCAGGTCCATACGCGCCGCGAGCAGCAGCGCCCGCGCCGGCTGCCCGTCGCGACCGCCCCGGCCGGCCTCCTGGTAGTAGGCCTCCAGGCTCGTCGGCAGCGCCCAGTGCGCCACCGTCCGCACATCCGCCTTGTCCACCCCCATCCCGAACGCGTTCGTCGCCACCACCACCTCCGCGTCCCCCGTCATGAACGCGCTCTGGCTGGCCCGCCGCTCCTGCGGGCCCATGCCCGCGTGATAGGCCACCGTCGCAATCCCCCGCTCCGCGATCAGGGCCGCCACCTCGTCGGTGTCCTTGCGCGTGCCGCAGTACACGATCGCCGGTCGCGCGCGCGGCTCGCCCAGCACGTGCAGCAGCGCCGCCCGCTTGCGCCCCACAGCGCCCTTGCCTTCGACGCTGGCCACGTCGAACGCCAGGTTCGGCCGGTCGAAGCCCGAGCGGATCGACAGCCAGTCGCGCAAGCCCAGCCGCGCCGCGATCTCCTCCGCCACGCGCGGCGTCGCCGTCGCCGTCGCCGCCATCACCGGCGGGCGGTCGAGCGCCTCGATCGCACTGTGCAGCCGCAGGTAGTCAGGGCGGAAGTCGTGCCCCCACTCCGCCACGCAGTGCGCCTCGTCGACCACGAACAGCGACACCCGCCGCTGCGCCAGCACCTCGCGAAACGCGCGCGAGCCGAAGCGCTCCGGCGCCGCCAGCACCAGCTGCGTCCTGCCCGCCGCGATGTCCCCCAGCGCCTGCGCGTTGTGCCCCTCTTCCATCCCCGACGCCAGCATCGTCGCGTCCACGCCCGTCGCCCGCAGCCGCTGCCACTGGTCGGCCATCAGCGCGATCAGCGGACTCACCACGACCACCAGGGGGCGTGTGGGGTCCCGCTCGCCCGCCAGGGCCGGAAGCTGATAGCAGAGGGACTTGCCTCCCCCCGTCGGCATCACTACCAGGCTGTCGCGCCCCGCCAGCGCCGCCTGCACCGCCTCGCGCTGACCCGGCCGGAACGAGCGCAGGCCGAAGCGCTCGAGCAGCTCCTCCGGCGTGGGCGCTGGCGAGGCCCCGCCAGGCTCGGCAGGCGCCTGCGCGGATCCGCCGGGCGGAGCGGGCGCCGACGCCTGCGGCGCGCCGGTCGCGGGGGGACGGAAGGCGGGGGACGGGGATGCGGCCGGTGGGGAGAGGGCCGTGGTCATAGCCTCAGAAGCTAACGCCCGCCCCGGCCGGTACGCGGGCGCGGCCCGCACAGGTCCATGCGATCCCGCCGACCGTCCCTCGCTGCGAACGCAACCGGGCCGCCTCCAGGCGGCCAACCCCTACTGCTTCCCGCGCCTGCTCCACACCACGCGCGCGCCTCCCGACGGCACCAGCGTGATCGCGCGCCGGACGTTCCACTCGCCCGTGCCGAACAGCCGGGCCTCGCGGCGCGGCAGGCGCGGCTGCAGCTCCCCCAGCATCGTGCCCAGCATCAGCTTCATCTCGAGCATCGCGAACGACGCCCCGATGCAGCGGCGGATGCCGCCGCCGAAGGGAATCCAGGAAAACGTCTCCGGCTGGCTGGAAAGGAAGCGCTCGGGGCGGAACTCCCGCGGGGACTCGTACACCCGGGGGTTGCGGTTCGTCAGGTAGATCGACGGCGCCACCCGCGTGCCCCGGGGGAGCACGTGGTCGCCTACCTGCAGCGGCTCCTGCAGGACGCGCACCACGATCGGCACCACCGGGCGCACCCGCAGCGTCTCGTTGACGACCGCCTGCATGTACTCGTCGCCCGCGCCCGCGTCGACCTCCGCCGTCAGGCGCGCCAGCTTCTCCGGGTGGCGCACCAGGCGCTCGATCGCCCACGCCGTCGCCGTCGCCGTCGTCTCGTGCCCGGCCAGCAGCATCGTCACGAGCTCGTCGCGCAGCTCCTGGTCGGTCATCTCCCCGCCTTCCTCGTCGCGGGCCAGCATCAGCAGCGAGAGGATGTCCTGGCGCTCCTCCAGGTCGGTCTGCGTGCGGCGAGCGCGCAGCTCCTCGTAGATCACGGCGTCGAGGTGGTCCAGCGCCAGCCCCAGCTTCCCCGGTGGACGCTCCATCGTCGGAGGGCTCAGAGCCGCGCGCATCAGGGCAATCATTTTCAGCGGCTCGAACAGGCCCGCGATCGCGCTGCGCAGCGCCTCCATGCGCTCCGCCTCGACCCCGAAGACCGCCCGCAGGATCACCTCCAGCGTGATCGACCGCGTGTGCTCCAGCAGGCGCATCGGGGTCCCCAGCGGCCACGACGCCATGTCCCGGCGGGTGGCCTGCACGATCACATCCTCGTACTCCCGCATCCGCTCGCCGTGGAACGGCGGCAGCAGCAGGCGCCGCTGGCGCAGGTGCTCCGGACCGGTCAGCACGATCACCGAGCTCGGCCCCATGATCGGCGCGATCGGCGACATCCCGGCCGCCGAGGGCGCCACCTCCGGCGGCGCCGTGAAGACCGTCTTGACCGCCTCCGGATCGCTCACCACCACGATCCTGCGGCCGCTGGGGGCGAACGTCAGCGTGAACGCCTCCCCGTGGCGCGCCGCGTAGCGATCCTGCATCCACGGCATCGCCAGGGCCCACGTCAGCGTCTGCACCACCGCCGGCATCCGCGGGCCGGCCGGCAGCGAGGTCGCCGCCGGCCGCTCGAGAGCCGGAAGTGTGCTCGCCGCGGTCGCCATCGCCTCAGAGGCTACAGCCTTCGCGCCGGTCGCCCCGCGCGTCAGCGCGGCGCCGGGCGGCTCCGGATCTCCCGCCACGGCAGGCGCGGCGGGCGCCCGCCCGCGGCCGACTCCAGGATCGCGTGCGCCAAGCGCTCCCGGGCCCGCTCGATCTCCTCGGGCGCGAGCCGCTGCGGCTGGCGGTCCAGGTAGCCGGGCAGCATCCGCGCCGGCACCACCCGCACCCCCTTGCGGCGGCTGAGCGGACGGTCGACCCAGGCCCGGCTGAAGACCAGCAGCGGCTCCACGTGGCCCCCCGTGGCGCGCTCGATCGCGCGCCGCTGCGCCTGCGCTTGGCCGAGCACCTTGCCGTGTACGCGCCGCACCTGCACCGGCCCCGGATGGCTCTTGGTCTCCACCGTGAAGACCCCGCCGGGACCGATCGCGATGTGGTCGACGTTGCCCCGCCCCAGGCTCACGTCGTGGATCGCGTGCCAGCCGCGGTCCTCCAGACCGTCCAGCAGACTGCCGACCTGCTCTTCGCCGGCCGCCCCGCGGTCGTGGCGCTCGACCAGCGGCAATACGTAGCGCGAGATCACGAAGATCGCCGCCAGCAGCGCCACCTCCGCGCCCAGGAAGCGCGGGTCCTGCCAGCCGAAGCGCCGCCCCATGACCGTCGTCGCGACCGCGAGCGCCCCCAGCGTCAGGAGCGTGCGCATCCGTAGGCGCTGCACGATCGAGCGCGTGTACTGGCCGGGTGCGCGGGCGATGGGGTCGCTCTCGAGGGACACCACTACCGCCATCGGCCCGGTCCAGGGGTGACCTTTAGCATGATCGGCTAGCTGGAATTTGCGCCAAATTGCGGGGAAACGCGGGACGCTCGCGAGAAATCCGTTTGGGAGGCGCCGGAGCCCTAAAGCCCGCCGCACCGACGGCCGAGTCCAGAGGTAGGCCGCGATCGAAATTCCTCGCCCCGGCCGTAACGACGCATGTCCGATCACCACGTCTCCGACCACCCAGTCCCAGCTCCCCCGCCCGATGTCTCGCTGCTGCTGCGCGCGCACGCCGAGCGGCGCTGGCTGAGCCGCGAGGTGATCCCCGTCGTGCGCCAGATCGAGACCTCCGAGGACCTCCCCGACGAGCAGCTCCCTGCCGCCGTCGCGTACCTGGAGGTGATCTGGGCCGAGGCCCTGAGCCGCGCCGGAGAGACCGACGCCGAGCGGCGGCGGCTGGACGAGCGCAGCGTCGCCGGGCAGCCGCTGCTGGACAGGGCCCACCGCTACCACGCCGTCCTGCTGGTTCTGCGCCAAGCCGTCGCGCGGCGCGTCGCGCGGCTGCTCACCGCACCCCCTAGCGCCCGCGCGGACCGCCAGGGACTCCTGCACGGCCTCATCCGCTAGGCCACCCGCGTCGCGACGCCGCGCGTCCGCCGAGGCAGGCCACCTTGCGACACCGCGCGTCCGCTGGGGTCAGGCCACCGCGCGGGGCCGCGCGTCCGTTGGGGTCAGGCCGCGTGGCGGCGCGGGCCGTGCGGCATCCGCGGGCGCGGCAGGTGGCGCACCGCGGGCGCGGCGGGCGCGATCGCACGCAGCGCCTCCACGATCTCCCCGCACCCGGGCTCGTCGAGCTCGCGGGCGCGATGCGTGACCCACGCCGGCAGGTCGCGGCCGTGCACGAAGGCGATGCGGCTGGACTCCGCGATGCGCTGGGGGAACTCGCACCACAGCACCACGACCGGGTGCACCACCGGGCCGCGGCCGGTGCGGGCGCGGATCTCGCGATGCAGGGCCCGCGCGGCGTCGAGCGCGTGGCGGTTGATCGCGACCCCGGGCCGGTCGGCGCGCGCGTCGCGTCCGCGGCGCAGCCACAGGACCCCGTCGCGCACCCGCGCGCCGGCACCGTCGGGCTTGTGGGACGCGATCACAAAGACCCCACCCGGCCCGACCAGGACGTGCTCGACGCCGTGACGCGGGTCGACATCGGCGAGCACCGTCCACTCGCGCGCCGGCAGCCGCTGCAGCAGCGCGTCGGTGCGGCGCACCGCCTCCTCGTCGACGACGTGCCGCGGGGCCCGCGGGCGGCGGCGCAGATGGAGTTTGGCGTTCATCCCGTGTATTACATACCCGTCGTCGGATACTCCTGAGCATCCCGCCCGGGAGCAGCGAGCAGCTCCTGCAGGCGGTACGCCAGCGCCTCCAGGGCAAGCTCCTCGGAGACGTTGAGCGCCAGACGCAGGCGCGTATCGCGGACCAGCTCGACCGCCACGCCCAGCGCCGCGGGGCGGCGCCCGGCGGCGTCGTGCTGCAGCTCCGGCAGGCGGTCGCGGTTGTAGACCAGCTCCCCCGCGCCCTCCGCGAGGCACCAGAGGTCGCGCAGCCACAGCTCCGCGAGCTGCAGGCCGCCGGCGAGGGCGCGCGTGCGGACGCGTCGCTCCGAGCGCCGCTGGGCTTCGGCGGCTTCGCGCTGGTGGCGTTTGCGCTCCTTCGCCGGCAGCAGCTCGAGCTCCGCGGCGACGCGCGCCGCGTGCGACTCGCCGGCGGCGGCCGCCTCGTCCTTGGCGAGTGCCAGCAGCGCGAGCCACGGGCGCGCGCCGGTGTCGCCGTGCAGCGCGGCACGCACGAAGCCCTCGGCCCGCGCGCGCAGCGCGCCGCCCCGCTCCCCGGCGAGCTGGCTCGCGCGGCGCGCGTCGCCCAGGCCCAGGCGCGCGCAGGCCGCGAGCCGCAGCGCGCGGCGCTCCGGGCTCTCCGCCGCCGCGCGGCCCGCCCCTTCTGCATCTTCGCCGGCGTCTCCGCCGGCATCTCCGCCGATGCCTTCGCCAGCGACGGGGCCGGGACCGGCGCCGGCGCCGGCCAGCAGGCGCTCCTCGATGCGCGCGTCGGAGAGCGGGTCGAAGCGCACCGGCTGGCAGCGGGAAGCGATCGTCGCCAGCACGTCGCGGGAGCTGGGGGCGAGCAGGATCAGGTGCGCGAAGGGCGGCGGCTCCTCGAGCGTCTTCAGCAGGCGGTTCGCCGCTTGGTCGTTCATGGCGTGGGCGTCCTCGATCACGAACACCCGCCGGCGCGACTCGAACGGGGTGTGCGCCGCGGCTGCCACGACCGGACCCTCGATGTCGGCGACCAGCATCTCGCCGGCGCCCGACGGCGTGGCCCACGTGAGGTCCGGATGGGTGCCGCGCGCCACGCGTTGCGCGACGGCGTCCGGGGCGCGCGCGCCATCGGCCAGCAGGACCGCCGCGAACGCGCGCGCGACGGTGCGCTTGCCCGCCCCGGGGGGCCCGTGGAAGAGGTACGCGTGCGAGGGGAGCCCGGCGGGGGGCAGCGCCGGCGCGAGCACGGCGCGCGCATGCGGATGGGCCTCCAGCCCGGGGAGCATCGGCGCGGCGGCGGTGGCGACGGCGGGGGCGGGTGGCGCCGGGTCGGGCGGGGTCACGGGGGTCATCGTAGAGATGGCCCGGGCGCGCACCGGGACCGGTGCGGAGCGCAGGCCGTGGCGGCGCCCGCGGGTCGATACCGTCCGGCGATGGCCCGCGGCACGCTGATCACGATCGAGGGTCTCGACGGCGCCGGTAAGACCACGCTCGCGCAGGCCCTGGCGCAGGAGCTCGCGGCGCGCGGACGGCGGGTCGAGCTACTGCGCGAGCCGGGCGGGGTGCCCGCGTCGGAGCGCATCCGCGCGCTCGTCAAGGATCCCGCGCTGAGGGTGGGCGCGCCCGCGGAGGCGCTGCTGTACGCGGCCGCGCGGGCGCAGCTGGTGCAGGAGCGCCTGACGCCGCTGCTGGCCGGCGGGGCGCTGGTGCTGCTGGACCGCTTCGTCGACTCCTCGCTGGCCTACCAGGGCGCCGGGCGCGAGCTCGGGGTGGAGCGCGTACGCGCAATCAACCTGCTCGCGACCGCCGGGGTCGAGCCCGATCGCACGCTGCTGCTGCGCATCTCCCCGGGTACGGGCCGCGCGCGCCAGGGCACCCGCGCGCTGGCCCCGGATCGCCTGGAGCAGGAGAACGAGGCGTTCTTCGCGCGGGTCGCCACGGCGTACGAGGAGCTGGCGCGGGCCGAGCCGCAGCGATTCCGCGCGCTCGACGCCGAGCGCGCGCCGGAGGAGGTGCTGGGACAGGCGCTGCGGGCAATCGCGGATCTGCTCACGGCGAGCGTCCGCGGCTGACGCTACTTGCGCGCCCCGGTCTGCGCTGAGCGGTGGGGTTGGACCCCTTTGAGGGGGTCCCGGTTGGGTCGGCGAGCTCGGAGTCGCGGCGAGGCGCGCGCCGGAGCCGCCGGCCCGACTTGATCTAGCATGGAATGTCGATGCACACGATCCCGGGATCGCGCCGCACCCTTGCCGTGGCACTAGCCTTGGCGCTCCCCGCGCTCGGCCTGCCCGCCGGCGCGAGCGCCGCCACGACCACGCCGACGCGTGGAGTCTTTCCGCTGAAGGTCCCGGTCCCGGCGAGCGCACGCGTGCACGGGACCACCTCCACCACGGTTCCCGCGAGCGCCGCCCCGCCCGTCACTACAGCCCCTGTGAGCGCCGCGACGGCACCGGCCGGCGTCTCGGGCGCCGCACCCACGGCCACCACGACGCCCGGCTCCGCCGCCGGCGCCCCGGCCACCACGACACCCAGCCCCGCGGTCGGCGCTCCAGCCACCACGGTGCCCGGCTCAACCACGACGCCGGGCTCCGCCGCCGGGACTCCGGCCACGACGACGCCGGGCCTGCCGGCCGGCTCCGCCGCGGTCCTCGCGGCCGGCTCCCGGCCTGCGACGACCTCCACCGGGCCGTCCGCCGCGGCGCTCGTCGCGGCGGCTCTGGCCGTGCTGCTGATCGTCGTCTGCCTCGCCTGGGGCGCGGCTCGCTGGTGGGCCTACGAACCGCGCTGGAGCGTCTCGCTGCGCCACTCCCTCGGCGAGGCCGGCTGGCGCCTGTCGGCCTCCTGGGACGAATTCTCGGATTGGGCGAGACTGGGCCGTTGAGCCTCACCGGACCGCTCAGAATCTCGCTCCATACCTAGTAAAATGAGGATCTGACTGGCGGCGGAAAACTTCCGCCGACGCGCGCGAGACGATCCCGGGCCCAGGTAAAACAGAGTCGAGTGGGCGCCCGTTGAGCGGCGCCAGCGCGGAAGGAGCAAGGCCGATGCAGAGAACGTCCCAGCCCACCACCCTCGAGGAGGCGACCCCCGGCGCCGCGCTGTCGATCGAGCGTCTTTTCACCGCTCCCGGGACGCACCCTTTCGACGCCGTGGAGTGGGAGCTGCGCGACGCCCGCATCGGCCACGGCGACCGCGTCGCCTTCGAGCAGCGCGGTGTCGAGTTCCCCAAGAGCTGGTCCCAGAACGCGACCAACATCGTCGCCCAGAAGTACTTCCGCGGGCAGCTCGGCGATCCCGCGCGCGAGCACTCCGTCAAGCAGATGGTCGGTCGCGTCGCCGGCACGATCGCCGGCTGGGGCCGCGCGCGCGGCTACTTCGCCAGCGAAGACGACGGCGACGCCTTCGAGGCCGAGCTGACCCACATCCTGCTGCACCAGCTCGCCGCCTTCAACTCGCCCGTCTGGTTCAACGTCGGCTTCGAGGAGCAGCCACAGTGCTCGGCCTGCTTCATCCTCTCCGTCGACGACACGATGGAGTCGATCCTCGACTGGAACACCAAGGAGGGCATGATCTTCCGCGGCGGCTCGGGCTCGGGCATCAACCTCTCCAACATCCGTGGCTCGATGGAGCCCCTGGCCAAGGGCGGCACCGCCTCCGGGCCGGTCTCGTTCATGCGCGGCGCGGACTCCTGGGCCGGCACGATCAAGTCCGGCGGCAAGACGCGCCGCGCCGCGAAGATGGTCGTGCTCGACGTCGACCACCCCGACATCCGCGAGTTCATCTGGTGCAAGGCCAAAGAGGAGGACAAGGCCCAGGCGCTCAGGGACGCGGGCTTCGACATGTCGATCGACGGCGAGGGCTTCAACTCGATCCAGTACCAGAACGCGAATAACTCGGTGCGCGTCACCGACGAGTTCATGCAGGCCGTCGCCGCGGACCGCGAGTGGCGCCTGACCTCGCGCACGACCGGCGAGCCGGTCGGCGAGCCGATCCCGGCGCGCGAGCTGATGCGCGAGATCGCGGAGGCCGCCTGGCGCTGCGCCGATCCGGGGGTGCAGTACGACACGACGATCAACCGCTGGCACACCTCCCCGAACTCGGGGCGCATCAACGCGTCGAACCCGTGCAGCGAGTACATGCACGTCGACGACTCCGCCTGCAACCTGGCGTCGCTGAACCTGATGAAGTTCCGCCGCCCCGACGGGACGCTCGACGTGGAGTCCTTCGAGCACACCGTCGACGTCATGCTGCTGGCCCAGGAGATCGTCGTCGGGCCCTCCAGCTACCCGACGGAGGGGATCGGCGTCAACGCGCGGGCCTTCCGCCAGCTCGGGCTCGGCTACGCCAACCTCGGGGCCTACCTGATGGCCGACGGCATGCCCTACGACTCCGACGCGGGCCGCCTCACGGCGGCGGCGATCACGGCGCTGATGACCGGTCGCGCGTACCGCCGCTCCGCTGAGATCGCGGGGGCGCTCGGCCCCTACGAGCGCTACGCCGAGAACCGTGAGGAGCACAACGCCGTGATGCGCATGCACCGCGACGCCTCCTACGCGATCGCCGAGACTCACAGCGCCGACCGCGAGCTGCTGGCCGCCGCGCGGCGCTCGTGGGACGAGGCCGTCGAGCTCGGCGAGCGCCAGGGCTACCGCAACGCCCAGGCCACCGTGCTCGCGCCCACGGGGACCATCTCGTTCCTGATGGACTGCGACACCACCGGCGTCGAGCCGGACTTCTCGCTCGTCAAGTTCAAGGAGCTCGTCGGCGGCGGGCAGATGACGATCGTCAACCGCACCGTGCCGCTCGCCCTGCAGACGCTCGGCTACTCCGAGCCGCAGATCGAGCAGATCGAGGCGCACCTCGCCGAGCACGGCACGATCGTCGGCGCCCCCGGCCTCGCCGCGGAGCACCTGCCGGTATTCGACGTCGCCGTCGGCGAGCGCGCGATCTCGCACATGGGGCACCTGCAGATGATGGGCGCCGTACAGCCCTTCATCTCGGGAGCGATCTCCAAGACCGTCAATCTGCCCCAGAACGCCACGGTCGAGGACATCGCCGACGCCTACACCCAGGCCTGGAACCTCGGGATCAAGGCGCTGGCGATCTACCGCGACGGCTCGAAGACCGCGCAGGCGCTGCGCACCGACGCGCAGCAGGGCGAGCCGGCCGTCAAGAACGACGTCGATATCGACGCCCTTGTCGCGCAGGCCGTCACCAAGGCCGTCGCCGAGGCCGGCCCGCGCCGCAAGCGGATGCCGCGCGAGCGCCAGTCGATCACGCACAAGTTCTCGATCGGCGGCCACGAGGGCTACATCACGGCCGGCATGTACGAGGACGGCAGCATCGGCGAGATCTTCCTCACCGACATCGGCAAGGAGGGCTCGACGCTGCGGGGCATGATGAACTCCTTCGCGACCGCGATCTCGATCGCGCTGCAGTACGGGGTGCCGCTGGAGACCCTGGTGCAGAAGTTCTGCTACATGCGCTTCGACCCCGAGGGCATCACCTCCAACCCGGAGATCCCCTTCGCGAAGTCGATGCCCGACTACATCATGCGCTGGCTCGCATCACGTTTCCTCGACGCCGACGTCCAGGAGGAGCTCGGCATCCTCACCCCCGAGGTCCGCGCCCGCAAGGCCGCGCAGGAGGTAGCCCAGTCCGTGATCGCCTCCGACACCGCCAGCCCCTCCGGCGCCGCGGACGCTCAGCCGACGACGAGCGGCCCCAAAGCGTCGGGTGGTGGCAACGGCGGGACGAGCGCACCCACGGCCTCCTTCACCGACACCCCGCCCGTGGTGCCCGCCCGGCTGCAGGGTCTCGATCTCGGGCCCGCGTGCAGCCAGTGCGGGGGGATGATGCAGCGGACAGGCTCGTGCTACACCTGCTCATCCTGCGGCAACAACACCGGCTGCGGCTGAGCCGCGATAGCTGGCGCAGCTCGGCGTCCTCGCGCGCTCGCCTGTGCCCCGAACGGGGTATGTGCAGAGCACATTTCGCTTGCTGCGTCCTTGATCTGCTTGGCTATCGCGGCTCAGGGGCGTAGCTAAGGCCAACAGCCTGGAGATGATCATCCCGGGTCTCCTGGTAGCGCTCGCCGGGGCCATGCCATCGTCGGCTCGGTCACGCCGCCTGAAGCTGCTTTAGGTCAGCAGGCGATCGCTTGCTGATGCTCGCTCGGCCAGCTTGGCGCTGGCCTCCGAGCGGTCCAGCATACTGACGAAGACCGCGGCGAAGGCGATCCCGAAGACGAGGAACTCGATGAAGCACATGCCGGCGCCGGCTAGGTGCTGGTCGTTGATCGCGGAGATGCCGAAGGCGCGCGGGGCGCTGGCGTAGAGCGGGTACTCGGTGGCGGTGAGCCAGGTCAGCGGCACGCACACTGCGGCGCTCGCCAGACGCGAGAAGCCCAGCAGCGCGAGACGCTCGCCGCCGGGGCGCAGGCGTGCGCGGGGCAGGGGGTCGATGATCAGCCACCACAGCGCGAGGCCGGTGTAGAAGAGCGTCGCGTGCTCGAAGGCGTGCACCATCGGGTGCTGCGCGGCGAAGTCGAACACGCTCGGGATCGCCCAGACCCATGTCGCGACGACCCACAGCGGAATCGCGAGCCACGGCGATGTCAGCCGCGCGAGCACGCGGCCGAAGCGGCCACCGGGCGCCACCGCGAGTAGCGCCTCACGCGAGAGGCCCAATGGCAGCAGCGGGCGGCGCAACCCCAGAATCAGCAGCGCCGGGGCGATGTCCGAGAGCAGCACATGCTGAGCCATGTGCGCCGAGAGCAGGTAGCTGTCGCCGATCGGGTCCAGCGGCGAGAGCAGCGCGACGGCCAGCACCAGTAGACCGCATGCGTACGGGATCCAGTGCCCGGCGCCGATCGCAGTCGATCTGGAGGCGGCACGCCGATAGGCGCGCACGTAGAGCCACGCCGCGAGCCCCAGCGCGAGGATCACGATCGGGTTGAAGGTCCAGGAGCCCCAACCGGGCACGTCCGCCATGCGCGGAATCCTATCGATCCGCGGCCCCGGCGAGGACCGTCCCTGCGTCAGGGCGTGCCGTATGAACCGGGTGGCGCCGGTTCATCGCGGATCGCCGCGATCTCGCTGAGCAGCGTCTGCCCTCCGGTACCGCCGAGTACGCGCAGTCGCGGTAGGCGGTAGGGGTCCTCTCCTGGCCGTGCCCAGCCGGGGACGACGGTCGTCGAACCGCGGTAGCCCGCGGCCTGGACGGCTGCGAGCACCGTCGCGTCGTAGTGCCCTGAGGGGTAGCAAAACCAGTTGACGGGAGCGTGGTAGAGCCGCTGGATCGTGCTGCGTGCAACGGCCACCTGGTAGTGCAAGGCGGAGGCGTCCAGCGTGATGAGGTCCGCGTGGCTGAAGCCCTGCGTATCGAGCTCCCAGCCGGCGGCGATGAGGCCGTGCACCTGCGCCTGTGAGAGCCCGCCCTGTGAGGGCGGCAGGCCCGTGAGCTGCAGGTTCTCGACCCCGACCCAGCCCAGCCGGCGCAATACCGGCAGGGCCTGCGTGTACTGCGACTGGTAGCCGTTGTCGAAGCTCAACACGATCGGTTTGCCGGCCGGCAGCGGCGTGCCTTCACGCCAGTTGGCCCAGAGCTGGTCCATCGTGACCGCGTGGTACCCGGCATGCGCTAGCGCCCGGGCCTGTTCGGCGAACTCCTGCGGGGTCACGTACAGGCCCGGGAACGGAGCCCCGGCGGGCGGCGGATTGATGACGTGATACATCAGGATCGGCACCTGTGCGTTGCCCGGTCGCGCGCTACCCGCGCGCCGCGCCCCCAAGCTGGTCCCGGCGGACCCCGAGCGACCGGCGGCGGTCCTGCCGGTCCCCTGCGGCGCGCCGTGCCCACCGCCCGGCGTACCCGCGGAATGAGCGGAGGACGGGGTCGAGGAGCCGTCGGCGGCGAGCAAGAGCACTGCGATGACCGCGACGATCGCGACCAGCAGGCAGCCCGCGGCCAGCATCCGGCGGCGGCGCGCGAGCTCCCGCCGGCGCCCCTCGCGGCGGGCGCGACGCCAATCCGCGTCGGCGGTCTGCGGCGGGCCTTGGTGAGTCGGTTCGCGGATGTCCACAGCTTCTCCTGGGTCGTGGACGCCGCGCTCCGGCGCCCGCGAGAACTCGTCACGGTGAACTGTCGCAGGCGCAGGCGTCGGCTAGCATCAGCGGAGGTGTCCGCGATACCAGCCCCGCCTGCGCCGGAGTCCCCCTTGCAGGGTGGCTGCCTGTGCGGCGCTGTGCGCTACGAGGTCAGCACCCCGATCGCCACGGCCCGCTACTGCCACTGCACCCACTGCCAGCGGCGCACCGGAACGGCCTCCTCGATCAACTGCCTGGTTCCCCGCGAGGGCTTCCGGCTGCTGAGCGGCAGAGAGCAGCTACGCGCCTACGAGCCTCCGACGGGAGTCCCGAAGCTGTTCTGCACGACCTGCGGCTCGGCGCTCTTCAGCGGCGAGCCCTTCTCCGACGAGCGCGTCGTGATCCGGATGGGCACCTTCGACGCCGACCCGGGCATCCGCCCGCAGTACCGCCAGTTCGTAGCCTCAGCCGTCCCCTGGGAGCCGATCCCCGACGACGGCCTCCCGCGCTACCCCGGCTCGCACAGCGCTAGCCAGGGCGCTTGATCTCTCCGGCAACTAGGGCGTTCGCTGAGCAAGCCAGACAAGGACGCACCGAGCGAAGTGTGCTCTGCACATGAGCGAGGGAGGACGTAGTATCGCGCAGCTCAGCGGACGCCCTAGCCGTTTAGACGGGTCTTGAGGGCACTGGCCGCCGAGAACTTTGCGGCCTTGCTGGCGGCGATGTTGATCGTCTCGCCGGTCGCCGGATTGCGCCCCTGGCGGGCGGCGCGATGGCTGACGCTGAACTTGCCGAAGCCCGCGAGGGCAACCTCGCCTCCGGCGGCAAGCTCGTCGGCGACCGCGTCGATCGCAGCCTCTAGCGCCTGACGGGCTTCGCTGGCGGCCAGTCCTGTGCGCTCGGCGACCTTGTCGGCCAGATCGTTCTTAGTCATAGGTGGCACTCCTCCCTCATTTGGGGTGTCGTGTTGCTTAAAGCGGGCAGCTTAACGGCCTGCCAGGACGGCGTCGCGCCCGGCCTCGGCCTCGTGCGGCCCATCGACGGGCCGGACGTCGCTCCTTGCGTGCCCGTTCGGGCGAGCGGCGGCGTAGGCGGTCCACAGTGCGGCGAGCCACGCGCCACAGGCGAGGGTGACGTGAACCCAGACGAGCTCGGTGGGCAAGTGGGTCTCATATTGGTCCAGGCCGACGACGCCCTGCAGCGCGATCAGGACGCACAACACGCTCGCGGAGCGGCGTACCAGCGGATCGGCAGCGCGGCGCGCCAGCCACCAGACCCAGACGGCAAGCAGGCCGAAGACGAGCGCGATCTCGGCGTGGCGGTGGATGACGAAGTCCATGGTGCCGCGCCCGTCGAAGTCGAGACGGTTGATCTGCTGGCCGGGCGAGCCGCCGGCGTGCGGTCCGGCGGCAGTGGCGGCAGTCCCGGCGAAGATCGTGAGCGCCCCGAGCGCGACCAGCGCGCGTGCGGCCCAGACAAGCGTGCGGTCGGCGACGCGTGCGCGCTCCCCGGGCTCGTGACCACCGCCGATTGGGGATCGGCCGGCACGCCAGGCAAGGGCGGAGGCGGCGACCAGGATGAGCATGGAGAGCGCGAAGTGGCCCATGACCCAGCCATAGTCGAGACGTCCTTTCACGGTGAAGCCTCCGAGCACGGCCTGCGCGATCACCCCTAGCGGCAGCAGCGCCGCGATCCAGGTGAGGTCACGGCGGTAGGGCCGGCGACGCAGCGCAGCGAGCCAGGCAGCGACAGCGGCGATGCAGATCGGCGCGGTGACGACGCGGTTGGAGAACTCGATCACGGCATGTGTGCTGAGCGGCGGGTAGAGCCGCCCGTAGCACTTCGGCCACTGCGGGCAGCCAAGACCGGAGCCGGTCAAGCGCACGGCGGCGCCGCTCAGCACGATCAGAGTGAGGGCGCCGAGCGCGACGTACGCGACGTACGCGTACTGCCGGGGAGTGACGGTGTAATCGTTGGTGCGCTCGCGCAGACGCTGCAGGCCGTTGCGCATGGGCCTGAAGTTTGCCAGCTTCGCGAGGCGGGCCGGCCGGCTCGGAGCGGGCGGGCTCTAATACACGAACGGCAGCTCGTCGGCGAGCTCGCGCAGGGTGGGCGCAGCGGCGTCGCGAGCGGACACGATCGGCTCGATCTCGGGGGGCCAGCGAATCGCGACGTCGGGGTCATTCCAGGCGATCCCGCGCTCGACGGCGGGGTCGTAGTAGGCGGTCTGCTTGTAGAGCACGTCGGCGACGTCGCTGAGCACACAGAAGCCGTGGGCGAAGCCGACAGGGACGTAGAGCTCGCGCATGCTCGTGTCGTCGAGCTCGATGGCATCCCACTGGGCGTAGGTCGGCGAGCCGCGGCGCAGGTCGACGATCATGTCAACTATGCGTCCCCGGGCGCAGCGCACGAGCTTGGCGACACCGTCGCCGACGTGAAAGTGCATGCCGCGCACTACCCCGCGGGCCGAGCGCGAGTGATTGTCCTGAATGAAGAGCTCCCGCTCGGGGATACCCGCCTCGGTGTGCCACTCGCGGCGGTAGGTCTCGGTAAAGAAGCCGCGCTCGTCGGGAAAGACCCGGGGCTCGAGCACGACGGCACCCGGCAGGGTGGTGGATTTCAGCTGCACGCGGCGAAACGCTACCCGAAGGGTGCGCTCAGCGGGACGCGGCCTGCAGCGCATGCAGGTCGGCGCGCACCATGCGCTCGACGAGCCCCTCGAAGCTCAGCTGCGGTTGCCAGCCAAGCTCCCGGCGGGCCTTGCCGGGATCGCCCACGAGCGGCGTCGGCTCAGGCGCGCGCACGAGCTCGGGATCGACGCGCACGTAGCGCTCGGCCTCCAGGTCGACGCAGGCAAACGCGGCGTCGGCAAGTTCGCCGACCGTGTGCGGAACGCCGCTGGCGAGGATGTAGTCGCCGGGCTGCGGCTGCTGGAGCATCTGCCAGGCGCCGCGAACGATGTCCCCGGCGAAGGACCAGTCGCGTACGGCACGCAGATCGCCGAGGACGACCTCCTGCGCGAGCCCGAGCTTGACCGCGGCAGCGGCGCGCGTGATCTTGCGGGTCACGAACTGCTCGGGGCGACGCTCGGACTCGTGGTTGTAGAGGATCCCGGAGCAGGCGTAGAGATCGTCGTGGGCCCGCAACGCCCCGACTTGCAGGTGCGCGGCAAGCTTGGCGATCGCGTAGGGACTCTCGGGGCGGCAGGGGGTGTCCTCGCGCTGAGGGCTCTCGGGGGCAGCGCCGAAGATCGCGCCGGAGGAGGCCGCGAACACGCGGATCGTCGGATCCAGGGCGCGCACCGCCTCGAGTAGCGCGGCGCCGGCGCCGGCGATGGCCGCGAGCGTCTGCGCGGGACGCTCCCACGAGGCGGGCACGAAGGAGGGGGCGGCGAGATGGTAGATCTCGTGCGGACGCACGTGCTCGATGGCGGCGCGCAGGCTGGCATAGTCGAGCAGCTCACCCGCAACCAGGGCGACCTGTCCACGCAGGTGCTCGGACGCGCCGAGCGAAGCGTCGGGCCCGCCGCGGCGCAGGCCGCTTACGCGGTAGCCCTCTGCGAGCAGCAGCTCAGCCAGGAAAGATCCGTCCTGACCGGTAAGACCCGTGATCAGCGCCCGACGCGAGGAGGGGTCGCCCGCCACGTACGGCCCTCTAGGACGCTCCGCCCCCGCTCAGCAGCCGGTGGTCGGCGTCGACCATCAGTCGGATCAGCTGCTCGAAGCTGGTTTGGGGCTCCCAGCCGAGGTCACGGCTGGCCTTGGAGCGGTCGCCGATCAGGTGGTCGACCTCGGCGGGACGTTTGAGCGAGTCATCGATCACCACGCGCTCGTCGACCTCCAGACCGGCCTGGTCGAAGGCGATCTCTAAGCACGTCTGCACCGAGTGGGCGGTCCCGGTGGCGATCACGTAGTCCTCTGCGCGGTCCTGCTGGAGCATCAGCCACATCGCTTCGACGTAGTCCTTGGCATAGCCCCAGTCGCGTTCGGCGTCGAGATTGCCGAGGTGCAGCTTCTCGACGAGCCCGAGCTTGATCGCGGCCGCGTGCCAGGTGATCTTGCGGGTCACGAACTCGAGGCCGCGACGGGGGGACTCGTGGTTAAAGAGGATTCCGCTGGTCGCGTGCAGGTTGTAGGACTCGCGGTAGTTGACCGTGATGAAGTGCCCGTAGGCCTTGGCGACACCGTAGGGCGAGCGCGGATAGAAGGGGGTCAGCTCGGTCTGGGGCACCTCACGGACCTTGCCGAACATCTCGCTGGAGGAGGCTTGGTAGAAGCGCGCCTCGGGACAGACTTCGCGCATCGCCTCGAGCATGCGCGTAACCCCGACCCCGGTGAACTCGGCGGTGAGCGTAGGCTGGATCCAGGAGACCGCTACGAACGACATCGCGGCGAGGTTGTAGATCTCGTCGGGGCGTGCCGCGCGCAGCGCGTCCACGAGCGAGCGGTGATCGAGCAGATCGCCCTGGTGCAGCGTTATGCGGTCGCGCAGGTGCTCGATGCGCTCGAACTTCTCCGTGGAGGAGCGGCGGACCATGCCATGCACCGCGTAGCCCTGCTCGAGTAACAGCTCGGCGAGGTAGGAGCCGTCCTGGCCGGTGATACCGGTGATGAGTGCGGAGCGCTTGGTTGCCATGGCGCGCACCCTACCGGCAACGCCACGCAGGTGGCGTTGGAGCGCTACCTGTGGCGGTGGCGCCTGTGGCGTATCCGGCGGTGGTAGATCGTGAGGCTCACCTGGGATTCGTTGCGCAGCTTGTCGACCGCGATGAACGTCAGCCGGTGACGTCCAAAGCGGATGCGCCCGGCGCCGTGCCAGTGCAGCGCACCGGCGAGCGTCCTGGGGAATGCCTGGTTGGTGTAGTTGCGGATCAGCTTGCCGTCGATCTCCAGCGTGATCCGCCCGACGCCCATGCTGTCACGAGCGGCCACGTGGATCGGCAGAGCGCCGCTGTAGGTCGTGTGATTCGCGGGCGCGGAGACGTCGATCTGAGGCCCACTGAAGTCGCCACACGGCTCGGTGACTTGATCACCGTGACGGGCGTAGTCCTGCATCGCGGCGAACGCGGGCTTGCGCGAGCCGTTGGCGCGCACGAGACCCGAGACGGCGGAGCCTTCGTCCTGCAGCGGGAACCAGAGGGCGACCTGGACGTAGGGGTCCAGAGCCATGCAGTGGTAGGCCTGGGATAGGTAGCTGGCCTGCTGTTCGTCGCTCACGCCCTCCGGCTTCTGACCGGCAAAGGCACCTTCGGAGCAGGTGGCCGCGGTCGTGCGCCAGCTCATCTCGGTCATCCAGATCGGCTTGTCGTCGCCGTTGGCGAGCATCACGGCGTGGACTTCGCGGTAGGCGAGGAAGGAGTCGGGGATCAAGTGCCCGTCCATGCCACGCAGGAACACGTTGGGGGAGTTGACGTTGCAGGCGGTGTCCGTGTGAACGCCGACAGCGTCGAAGGAGCCCTTGCCGCCGGCGGCATAGACGCCTTCGAGGAAGGCATAGTCGTTGCCGGTCATACCGCCAAGCACGACGGTAGCGTTGGGGTCCGCGGCCTTGACGACTGGATAGGTGGCTTTTAGCAGCGCGGCGTACGCAGCCGGGTTGGGGGCGCCGGTCCACCAGGAGGCGTTGTCCTCCTCGTTCCAAAGCTCGTAGGCCGCTACCCGACCGGCCCAGCGCTGGGCGAGCGCGCCTACGAACGCCGCAAAGTCCTGGGGGTTCGCGGGCGGGGTATGTTCGTCGCTTGAGCCGGTCTCCCATTGGGGGCTGTCGACGACGTCGACGATCACTTTTGTGCCGGCCGGCAGTTCGTTGAACAGCTTTTCGTAGGAGCTCAGCCAGACCGTTGAGAAGGCGCCCGGGGAGGGCTCTAGGTCGGGCCAGGTCGCGAAGATGCGCACCCAGTGCGTACCGAGCGCCCTGACATCGCCTAGGTGGGGGGTGCCGGTGTTGGCGAGCACAACTCCGGGCGCCGCCGCGGGAGCCGGGCTTGCGGCTGTCGCCGACATCGCTGCTGCCAGCAACCCGGCCAGCAGGACCGCCCGCCCTCCGACTCGGCGCACTCCAACTCGGTGCCACCGGAGATTCAGGATGCGCCTGACGAGATCCATCTACCCCGATAGTCGGCCAAGCAGAGGGAGCGCTTGATCGGACATGGCATGAATCGACGCATGGCTTGCCTCGCAGGATAGGCATAGGGCCCGCCGGGTCGTTGTTGTTGGGAGGGGCCGACCTCGGAGCGGAGAGACGGATTCTGCGAGCTCGCTACGTGCCCCGGGTCCTGGGCTATGTGCCCCGGGTCGTGGAATTCTCGCTACGTGCCCCGGGTCGTGGAGTGGAAGACGCGATTGCGGAAGATCAGGAAGTTCACCGAGACCAGAACGCCTGCCGTCGCTAGATATACGACCTCAGTCGGCAGGCCAAGGGCCGCCGGCAAGACCGAGGTCGATGCCACGGTCACCCCGTACTGGCCGCCCGCGACCAGCAGATAGCGCCCCACCTGGTGGCGGAACGGCAGAGCGAACTCCTCTTGGTTGACCCATACGAAGAGTCGCTGGAGCGTGAAATGGACACTCACCGCGACGCAGAAGCCCAGGGCGAGCGCGATCTGGAAGGGCAGCCCGACGACATCGGAGAGCACCGTCGTGGTGCTCAGGTAGACAGCCGTCACCAGACCTCCCGCTAGGGCATAGCGCACTCCCTGCCCGAACACACCGGAGCTTGGATCCTGCACCTTGTGCGCCAGCGCCCATGCATAGTCGACGCGTCGCGTCGCCTTCACCTCGTCAGCGCTCTGCATGGCTGGGAAGGTAGTCCATGCCCTCGAGGCCAAACCCTCGCTCGCGCAGGAACCTGTCGGTCTCCGCGAGCGCCTCCGGCGTGCCGATCTCGTGGAAGCGCTCGCTCGCCTCGATTCCGAGTAGCTCACCACGCTCCGCCAGCGACGCGTACAGGACGGCCAGATCGCGCTCCAGCAGAGCGACACGGTCCAGCGCACCAACGGTGAGTCCGCCGAGGCCGTAGTCGATCCAGCGCATCTCGACCGTGGGTGTCCGCTTGTCGTAGCTGGTGACGAGGCCATCTCGGAAGATCGCGTTGGATGTGTCCCACCGACCGTCATTGCGGAGCACCGTCATGACCGCCGGGAGACCACTCTCGATCCATGCGCGAGCGGTGGCGGCATAGTCGATCCGCAGGTACGTATCGCCATAGAGCACCAGGAAACGCTCCCCCAGCAGCGGCAGGGCGCGCCGCACGGCTCCCAGCGTGCCGTCGAGCCCCAGTGCATCGAAGCTGTAGCGGATGCGCATGCCAAAGCGCCGATCCCCGATCCGGGACTCGATCAGCTCTCCTAGGTATCCCACGCAGAGCACGATCTCCTCCGCGCCGTATTGCGCGAGCAAACGCAACTGATGCGCCAGAAACGGCTCGCCCGCGACCTCGATCAGCGGCTTGGGCGTGTCGCGTACGCGCTCGCCGAGTCGCGTACCCAGGCCCCCGGCAAGGATGCACACCGGCGGCAGCAGGTCCCCCGCACATCCAGCTCGCGCCGGTGGCGCCATTGCTAGCCCTCCCTGCTGCGCGGTAATGCGGTGACGCTCACGCAGAGCGCTCCGTGCGTTCGAGCACGGTCAGACCGCGAATTCCGAAGGGCAGTCTCACGCCCACGCGCAACAGCGTCTCCTCCGAGCGGCACGCGAGGCGCCCAAGCGCGGACCCCTTCGTACGCTCGATGTCGCTCGCCACCTTGCGCTCGAGCGCCTCTCCGTAGAGATGGTCATAGCGACGCCGGTTGCGCTGCTTGACCAGCCAGAAGGGCGGATACAGCAGCGTGCCCAGGCAGACCTCCTCCAGCTTCGCCAGTCCCGCACGACTCGCCTTCAGCGCGACCTCACCGTGGGCGTAGCGACGCTCGTGACCGAGATAGCGGTCGTAGTAGTCATAGTTGCGGGGGCCCACCGGAACGACGATCACCGCGCGGGCGCCGGGGCGCAGGATGCGGCCGATCTCGGCCAGCGCAAGCTCGTCATCGGGCACGTGCTCGAGCAGGTTCGCGCTGAGGACGGCATCGACGCTCTCGTCTTCGAGCGGCAGCCGGCAGGCATCGGCCTGCAGCAGCCGCGCATCCGGGACATTCGCGTGAGCCTTGCGCAGCCCTGCCGCGATCAGATCGACCCCGATCAGCTTTGCGCTGGGCATCGTCGCCTGCAGATCCTCGAGCAGATAACCGGTCGAGCAGCCCACGTCGAGGACCGTCGGCGCCTGCGGCAGCGGACCGACACGCGCGAGCATTGCGCGGCGCGTCCAAATATCGATGAAGTGCGTGCGACTGCTCTCCTCGTGGAGCACCTCGAGCTCCTCCGACCAGTTGACCGCGCTCTCGCTGGAGACGTAGCTCAGATAAGGCCGGCAGGCTCCCCCGTCGGTGAGCCAGCCGCCTTTGAACGGCGGGAGCGAGGAGGCGCCCGGCGGGGGGCGCAATGCCGGAGCGTGCCCGTCGGCGCCAGCGAGATCGGTACTCACGCGCGACTCACCGCAGTGCGCATCTCGGCATAGGGCCCGTCGGCGTAGGCGCTCTCGATCTGCTCCCATGCGTACCGGGCATCGCGCAAGTCCCCCAGCACCAGCCGCTCTTCACCGGCGCGGATCGCAATCGCGAAGCTGGCCCACTCGCGCTCCCACGAGCGATCCTGCTCCGGATACACCACCTCCTCGAGATCGGGAGGCCCGAGCGCGGGCAGCATCCGGTAGATCCGTAGACGCTGAGGTCCATAGGAACGCGTCAGCCCGTCCACCTGGATCTTTGCGGTGCGGCAGTAGATCTCCAGCGAGAAAAGGTTCTTCCACTCCGTCCAGCTCACGTGCAGCATCGCCCACGGAGCGGTTCGCGAATGCGCCTCACCTAGGATCAGCGCCGCGCTGTCCTCGACCGGCGTGTCCCAGAACTGCGTACGTAGCAGCGCCGAATGCAACGGCAGTGGACCGGCCAGCCAATGCGTCAGGTCAAGCAGGTGCATGCCCTGATCGACCAGCTCGCCGCCGCCCGAGCGCATCGGCTCCGCGCGCCACTCGCGGTCGTAGCCGACCCGCCCCCCGTGCCCGTAGCGCGCGCGCACGTGCATCAGCTGCCCGTGACGCCCGGAGCGGACCTCCTCTGCGGCGCGAGCGATCCCGTCGTGGAAGCGATGGTTGAATCCCACCTTCACCAGTCGCCCGCTAAGACCCTTGCACTCGATCAGGCGGTCGATCTGTGCGGCGGACACCCCAGCGGGCTTCTCTACCAGCACGTGCGCCCCGGCCTGCAGCGCCTGCTCGGCCAGTCCGGCAAGCTGATCGTGGACGGTAGCCACCACGACGACCTCTGGGTTCAGCGCGAACAGCTCCTGCAAGCTTGGGCACACCGCAGCGCCATGGCTCTCGGCAAGCCTGCTCGCGGCACGCAGGTCGATGTCGTAGCAACCGATCAGCTCGTCACCTGGCGCAAGCGCGGCGGCCCGCTTGGCTGCGATCATCCCGCAGCCGATGATCGCTACGCGTAGCCCGCTCATGCGTGCTCGCTGGCGTGGGCGCCACCGAACTCGAAGTCGAACGCAAGCTCGGGTGCTCCCGCCGCCGCCATCGCCTGCCTGGTCTCCTCCGGTCGGCGAGCGTAGACAAGCAAGAATCCGCCACCACCCGCCCCGACCAGCTTGCCGCCAATCGCGCCGCTGCGCCGCGCGAGCGCGTAGAGCCGATCGATGTGCTCGGCCGTCATGCCCGGCGAGCGGCTGCGCTTGTGCTCCCAGTGCTCATGCATCAGCTCTGCGTATGCCTCCAGATCCCCCACCGTGAGCAGCTCGGAGCTGCGCCGCCCGAGCTCCTTGGTGCGGTGCAGGTTCTCGAGCATCTGCGCGTCGCCCGCCTTGGAGCGCTGATCCTGGTCGGCGAGCATCTTCGACGCGGAGCGCGCAGCGCCGGTGTAAAACAGCAGCAGTTGGTCGCGCAAGCGTCTCAGCGTTGCCGGGTCGAGCTCGAGCGGCTTGACGTCGACGCCTCCATCCGCATGGAATGTGTAGGCACAGATCCCGCCGTGGGCGGCGACGTAGGGATCCTGCTTGCCGACGGGCTCCCCGAGCACGTCGATCTCGATCTCGCAGGCCGCCTCGGCTAGGTCCCCCGGCGTGATCGATGTATGCCGCGCGTGCGCCAGGCCCTTCAACAGGCACACCGTGTAGGCGCCGGAGGAGCCCATCCCGGTCCCGGCCGGCACGTCGGCGACCGAGGCGATCTCGAGCGGATTGCCGCGCCAGTGGCGCAGTAGGGTCTCGCGCAAGATCGGGTGGCGGATCTGACCGATCTCGTCGACCTCCTCGAGCTCCGAGTACTTCATGCGATAGCGCCGCTGGAAAACTGTATGGGTGAGCATGTAGACGTACTTGTCAATCGCCCCGGAGACGAGAAACCCACTGTGCTCGCGGTAGTAGGACGGCAGGTCGGTGCCGCCACCGCCGAGCGAGATGCGTAGCGGCGCACGGCTGAAGATCACGCTCATCCGCGCTGCTCCGAGCTAATCGAGACACGGGCCCCGACGAGTCGATCGCGCCAGGCGTACTCGTTGGCATCGAGCCACTCCAGCGTGCTTAAGATCGCCTCCCTGATCGTGAGCTTGGGGAGCCAGCCGAGACTGCGAATGCGCGCGGTATCGAGGTGAATCAACGGGCTGTCACCGACCCAGCCACGCTTGCCGCCAGTGTGCCCGACCGCCGGCCGCAGTGAAAGGTAATCCGCGATCAGACTGACAGATTCATCGACGACGACCGTCTCGTCGGTGCCGAGGTTATAGACGTGCGCCCCAGGCTCCTCGCCGTGTCGCTTCACAGCGGTCAGCATCGCGTCGATGCAATCCTGAACGTGTAGGTAAGACTTCTCCTGGCGACCGTCGCCAAGCACCTGCAGATGTGTCGGGTCGTGTCGCAGGGCACAGTAGAAGTCGAAAATATGGCCATGTGTGTAACGCTCGCCGAGAATCGATACGAAGCGAAAGATCAAGCCGGTGAAGCCGTAGCCCGCAGCGTACGCCTCGATCAGGCCCTCGCCGGCGAGCTTCGAGGAGGCGTAGAGAGAGGTCTGGATCGGAAAGGGGGCGTCCTCGGGGGTCGGGAAGACCGCGGGCTCGCCGTACACCGAACCGGTCGAGGAGAATGCGATTTGCGTTACACCGTGCGTACGCATGGCCTCGAGCACGTTCGCGGTGGCGATCGTGTTTTGCTCCAGATCCCTGCGCGGGTGCTCCAAGCCAAAGCGAACGTCCGCGTTGGCCTGCAGATGAAAGACCCAATCGCAGCCGGCGACTGCCTCGTCGAGGACGGCGGGGTCGAGTACGTCACCCTCGACAAGTCTCGCCCCACGGCGGCTCAGGACATCGGCGACGAACTCGCGCCGGCCAGTGCGGAAGTCGTCGACGATCACGACCTCAATGCCGCTCGCGCTCAAGCGATCGGCGAGGCTGCTGCCGATGAAACCGGCGCCGCCGGTTATGCAGACCCGTCCCACCCCTGCGATTTGTTCACCAAGCTCGGGCACCCGGCAACTGTTTTACTGCACCGGCAAGATCCTCGGCGAGGATATCTGGGCCGATATCGCCAGTGCGCTTGTGAGCACTGCCCGGATACTCGATCAGCATTGTCCTACAGCCAGCGGCCCTCCCCGCCTGCACATCGGCGTCGGTGTCTCCGATCATCCACGATCTGGGCAGGTCCAGCGCGATATCCGTCGCGGCGCTGCACAGCATCCCGGGGGCGGGCTTGCGGCAGTCACATCGCACCGAGAGCTCCTGCACGACACCATCAGGATGGTGCGGACACAGCCGCGAGGCGTTCAGGGCGACACCCTCGTGGGCGAGCAGCTCGAGCACACGCCGGTGTACCGCGAGCAGCTCGGCGACCGAGATCTTGCCCTTTGCCGCCGCCGGTTGATTGCTGATGCACACCAGTGCATATCCGGCGCCGGCAAGGTCGCGTAGCGCCGCGGCGGCTCCCGGGAGCAGGCGCACGTCCGCGACTCGCAGCGGAGACTCGAGCAGACCGGAGTCGGGGTCGGGCACGCCCGCGTTGAGCACACCGTCCCGATCGAGCAGTGCGGCCGGCCGGCGCTCGGCTCCCTTTGCCCGCAGCTCTGTGGTCGGTCCTAGCGCCAGCGGAGCGGGGGCGGATGAGCTCCGGTCGGCGATCACGTCTCGGCGCGTGCGGCAAGCGACTCCCAGTGGCCCTGCTGAACCGCCAGTGCCGGGTGGCAGACCAACGCGTGCCAGAGAACCGCCTGAAAGGACTCCACCAGTGGCGTGCGGAGGGCCGGTGGCGGCTCGATCACGATCGCGACGTCGGCTAGCTCGGCGAGCGTCCCACCGGGAGCGCCCACCACTCCGTAGATCGATGCCCCGGCAGCGTGCGCGGCCTCCATCGCGCCGACCAGATTCGTCGAGACGTTGTGCTCGCGCGAGCCGCCGCCAACGGAGAAGACGAGCAGCGCGTCGCATGCGGACAGCCGCGAGACCTCGAGCCAGGCGCTGAAAGATGTCTCCCACCCGTCGTCATTCGTACGTGCCGTGAGCTCGGAGACGTTGTCGGTCGGGGCATAGCTCTCCAACCGGCAAAGCTTGCGGAAGTCGTTGACGGCGTGCGATGCGTGACCGGCGCCCCCGCCGACCCCGAGGATGAACAGACGCCCACCACGCTCCCGCACGTCGGCCAAGCCGCGTGCCATCGCATCGACCCGGTGGGCGTCGATCGACTGCGCCAACTCCGCGGTGGCCGACAGGTAAGTCGAGGTGTGCTCGCTCGCTGGCATTTGACACGTAGTCTGGCAGGCCACGAACAGGTGAAGATCCTTACGGGCGCCACCGCCTAGCGACCTACACCCTCAACCCTCCCAACCCCGGTGGCGTGCCGGCAGTCCCCGAACGACATAATGCCGCGCCATATCACTCTCCCTCTGCCTAACGACCGCGGACCCCGCGCCGCGTATCGCAGCCATCCTCGAGTCCCTGCGGCCCTACACCGACGAGGTGATCATTGCGGCCGACCGGCGTGTGGACGAGCGGACACTGGCCGGCTACCGCGCGCTCGCCGACCGGCTCTTGGAGATCGAGCACGTGCCGGGCGCGCGAGACCTTGCCTGGGTGTCTGCGCAGTGCAGCGGAGACTGGATCCTGCACCTCGACGGAGATGAGGCTCCGAGCGACGCGCTCGTGCGTCGGCTACCCGAGCTGCTGTCGTCGAGCGATATCCAGCAATTCTGGATACGGCGGGCGTGGCTATACCCCGACCCCGACCACTTCCTCGCCAGTGCGCCGTGGTCCACGGACTTCGTCAACCGGCTGACGCGCAACGACGACACGTTGCGCGTCTCTGCGAGCCGGCGCAGGGGCTCGGAGCCCGTTACCCCACGCGAGTACATCCAGGAGCCTCTCTACCATCTCGATCTCCTGACGACCAGCGCTCGGCAGCGACGCGACAAGGCGGTGCGCTACGAGGTCGCTTTCCCCGGCCGGCTGGCGCCAGGTGGCGGGCGGATCAACGAGGCCTTCTACCTTCCCGAGTTGCGCGATTCACTCGAGCTGCGCGCGGTGCCGACCGAGGATCGGGCGCCGCTCGCCCGGGTGCTTACGGGGACAACGCCTGAGGACCCCCGGGCGGTTGTCAAGGAAACGCCGTCTGTCTCCCGGCAAGACAGGGAGCGTTTTCGGGAGAGATGCTCGGTCGCAGATAGTGCCTACCGCGCCCGGCTCGAGCCCTACGAGCCGACTGCCTCCCTCACGCCGGAGGAGTCCCAGCCCGTCTTCTTATACGTCAGCAACGACGGCAGCGAGTGCTGGCCTGCGCACTTGGATGAGGAGCCGCGCATCCGTCTCGGCTACCGCTGGCTCAACTTGAATGGCACCGCGCACACGGTGGAGTCGCCAAGGTCCGCCTTTCCCCGACCCGTCAGGCCCGGTGAGCAGGTGCTCGCCCCGCTGGATGTCGTGGCGCCCACCGAAGCAGGCGAGTATCTGCTCGAGGCCGACATCGTCCATGAGCACGTGCGGTGGTTTGGCTGTGCCTGTCGCATCCGTGTGCGCGTTGGGAATCACCCCGATCTACCGCCACCGAAGCTCCGACTTCACGAGAGCTCGCCACCCCGCCTGCGACGTTGGCGAGCAGTGCGAATTCCGCGCACGATCCACCGTGTATGGCTTGGCACAGGGCAGATGCCCGAGGAGCACCAGCGCTTCGGCGCGACATTCGCCAGTCACCACCCCGGCTGGGAGATGCGGCTGTGGACCGACGACGATCTGCCGGCGCTTGACATCACCGCCACCGAACGCGAACGCGCGCGCACCCACGCCGAGCTGGCGAATCTCGTGCGCTACGAGCTGCTGCACCGGTTTGGCGGGGTCTATGTCGACACCGACGTCGAGTGCCGGCGTCCCTTCACACCGCTGCTGCGAGGGATCGACGCATTCGCGGCCTTGGAGCTGCCCGGGCGCGTGTGCAATGCGATCCTGGGAGCGACCGTCGCCCACCCCCTCTTCGCTCGGGCAGCGCAACTGGCACGGCAGACGCTCGGCACCGGCGCCCACTCGGTAGACGCGAACGGACCGTACTTCCTGAGCCTGCTGCTAGAGCAGGAACCAGCTATTGCGATCTTCGGCGCAAGGCTTTTCTATCCATACCTGTGGAATGAGCCGGAGCGCCGTCATGAGACGTTCCCCGACGCCTACGCGATCCACCACTGGGCGCGGGGTTGGCTGGGCTAGGACAGCGCTCTCAAAGAGCGTGTTGAGCAGAGTGCGACCGCCGAGCCCTATCTGCGCCGGGCAGGGTTAGCCGGGCCGCTGGGGACGGTATAGAGCAAGATTCCCCCGAGCTGCTGGCCGTGCAGTCCCATGCTGGCCAGCAGACCTGGCCAGGGGCCCGCCAGGGGTCTGTCGACCACGACGTGACTGACATAGTGCTCCCGGATGAATGACTCCAGCGAAGAGGCGGGCGGCGGCGTGTTGTTGAACAGTTCGGCAACCGCCGGTTGGGCTTGGAACGGGGGAGGGATCGCGCTGGATACATATCCCTCAGGCATATAGAAGTAAAAGCCGGTCTCGGCCTGCCATAGCGTCGATATGTCGTTGTAACCGAATGGCAGCACCAGCACGGTCTCGTTGCGAGTCAGATGGTGACGGTACATGTCGGTCGAGAAGAACCGTGGGTTCTGAGGCGACACGCCATAGAGCGATGAGCCGGGGTAGGGAAAGATCAGGATCGCGCCGATCGCCACCAGGAGCCAGCGTCCGGCGGAGCGCCCTCCGGGCTTGGCTAGCCAGGCGGCCACGCCGATGGAGATCGCCAGCGCAGTGAACATGATGATCCGGGAAGGCACGATGTCGTCGAAGACCGGCAGGTTCCTAATCCAGTTAAACGGCAGTGACACCGTTTCGCGACCAGCTACGTGCAAATGGGATCCCAACGCCAGGATCAAGCTAACCGCGACCACGATCATCAGGAGCCTGCCAAGTACCCGTCGATGCCCGTCCTTCAGAAACCACACCGCGAAAGCGATCAGAATTGCGACGCTCAGATAGCCGTTGGCCTCAGATACGTCGCCCTGCTCAAAAGTCGACCACAGCGGCAGGAAGTCGTGGTGCCCCAGCCACGTCGTGTACGTCGGAAAGACGAGATTCGTCAGGTCGAGTCCGTAAACGTCGGAGAGACTCGGAGGACCTTTGGGAAAGCTGCCATCGAAGAGCGCGTAGTACAAGAACGGCGACGCCACCACGATCGCGATCAAGCCGGCGCCGACCGTCTCGACGATCAGGCCGGTCATCCTTGCGCGTTGCGGTGGCGGCGCCAGCAAGCGCGCAGCTACGAGAACCACCGCCCCGAAGAAAGCGCTCTCGGCAAGCAATTCGGTTGAAAGTCCCACCTGTAGGACAAGCAGCAGCGCCATGCCCAGCACGTAGACGCGCCGCGAGATCTCGCGATCGACGCGCCTCAGCGCGATGTGCGCCATCACCGGGATCAGAAAGATCAACGTCAGGTTCATATGCCCCAAGAGCTGCGAGAACTCGTAGGAGCTGAACCCGAATAGAAACCCGCCGGCGACCGCCGGCAGCTCCCGTCCCACCAAGCGACGGCAGAGCAGATAGGCAGTTAGCGCGGCCAGTGCCGGGCTGGCGATCGCTAGGACGTTGTAGGAGAAGATCGGACCGAACAACGCGGTGACCGGAGCCATCACAAATGCAGCCGTCGGGATCATCGCCGCCTGAGCCAGGTTCACACCTGTGGGGGACCATAGGTAGTGCGTGACAAACGGGTTGAGTCCGTGAGCCAGCGCGTGCGGCCACCACGACATCGACCACATGTACGCAGCGGGGTCCCCGGTCCCGACACACGCGCACACGGTTCGGGGATGCGCGATGGCGTGCCAGCCGATCGTCAGGAGAGCCATGCCCAGGTAGAAGGCGAGCGCACGCACCCACGTCGGCAGCCGGGCAAGGGCGCGCCGGACTTGGCGCGGTCGCGCCGAACGCGCCAGCTGCGGCTCGCCCGGCGACTGCCGCTCGAGCGCCTCGGCGCCGGAAGCAGCCATCTCAGGTATGACTCGGCGTCGCCGCCACGGCGTAGACAGGCTGGCTGTTGCGATCAGTGTCGAACTCGCCCAACCCCGTCGGGTGAAACCAGAACGCCTGCGCAAACCCCGACAGTCGACACAGCTCGAGCGCCACCTCTGGGAAGATCGGATGCTGGTGAGTTGGGTCGACCCAGAAGGCCTTCATTGCGTGGACTGCATGTGGATTGACTGTCTCAAAGAGCAACAGGCCATCCTCGCGCAGATGTGAGCGGGCAAGCGCCAGCAGTTCCAGCAGCGACTCGTATGGCAGGTGCTCGAAGACCTCCAGCGCGACGATCGCGCCGAGCGAGCCAGGCTCGAGTCCTTGCAGATACTGATTGCCGTCGCCGAGCGCGACCTCGTGGCCCTTTGCGCGAGCGCGCTCGACCATGCCGGCGTCGCGGTCCACCCCGCCGGCCGCGACACCCGCATCGCGCAGCAGATCCAACAGCTCGCCCCGCCCGCAGCCGATGTCGAGCACCGGCCCGCGTCCCGCCAGTAGCGGCAGGTAGGCGCGCTGGATCTCGCGCACACGGTCCTCTGCGCCCCGGAAGGTAGCCTCGAAGTCGCAGTACGCCCGTCCCTCGCCAGGGTCGGCGGCGCCTCCCCGATAGCCGACCACCGATCCCGCCAGCGGGTCCGACCATACCTCGAAGCCGCGCTCCTCATTTACGTAGGGCGTGGCGCGATGCTCGGCCAGGTGCTGCTCGAGCTCGCGACCGAGATCCTCGAGCGCATCGAGGCGGGAGCCGGACTCGATGCGCTCGAGCGCTGTCGATTGGGTGCGTGCATCGCCCAGCTCGGCGCGCAGCTTGCGCACCATCGCGAGCAGCTCCGCGAAGCGCGCCTCCTGGTGATGCTGGAGGGAATCCGCGACCTCGTGCAAGCGCGCATCGACGCCCGCTAGCTTGTCGATGAGGACCAGATTGATGGCGCGTTGGTTGATGAATACCGGGCGCGTGAGTACCGCGCCACGGCGCAGCATCGCGCGCTTTATCGACGAGTCCTGCTCAGATCCTTCGAGCTCGGGGGTCGTGATGACCAGCTCGTGGAGGTCCTTCAGCTCGAGCGCCGGTAGCTGGGCCACGTTCAGCGAGCGCTCACCAGCTTCCACACGCCGCTCGTGGATCGTGCGCAACCGCGCCCGCATCGATGCGCCCGCGATCCGGGGCGCATGGTGCTCGCGCATATGGAGCCTGCCGGCCTCGCCACGTTCGCGAGCCCGCTCGGGATCGGCGAATACCTCCCGCATCAGCGCCGCGGCCTGGTCTAGATCGGGATCGGCCCAGATTCCACGCGCCGGGTACGGGTGAGCGCCCTCGCCGACCGCGACTGGCTGCCAATCGACTAGATAGGCGTTTGCGTCGTTCATGAACTCCAGCGTGCCCCCGTAGCGCGTGGCGATCACGGGCTTCGCGAGCAGCATCGCCTCGGCCGCCGTCAGCCCGAAGCCCTCGGAGCGGTGCAGCGAGACATAGCAGTCGCACGCCGCGATCATCGCGTTCTTCTCCGCAGCCGATACGTAGCTGTCGATCAGGGCGATGTCCGGATGCTCACCCGCGGCGAGCAGCACCCGGTCGTGCTCGTGGGGCACGTTCTCCGCATTGATCGACTTCACCACCAGCTTGGCCCCGGCTCCGGGCACGAAGGCGCGCTTGAACGCTTCGATCAGGCCCACCGGATTCTTGCGCGCGGCCGTCGAGTGGTAGTCGTGCACGAACAGGAAGAGGTAACCGTCCTCCGGGAGTCCCAGCTCGGCGCGCCTGCGCGGAGCCACCCGCGGCATGATCACAGGCATCGTCACCTGCACCACCGGCACCGGCGAGGCGGGTGCGATCGCGTCATAGATGTGGCGCGAGGCGACCCATACCTCGTCGATGTGCTCGAACGCGGCCTCCCAGCCGGCAGGGAATTCACCGACCTCCCACCACCACAGGGCGATCGTGTGGCGGCCCTCGAAGAACGACCCTCCGACCTCGCGTGCGAACGGCGCGATCGTGTCGCCGTTGATGCAAACGATGTTGACCGGGTAGGCCGCCGCGTCTGGGTCGGCGTAGGTAAATTCGGCGCCCTGGCGACACGGTGGCACCAGCTGCGCCTGCACTGGCAGCGCCGGCACGCCGCACGCGTCGAGACCGGCGATCAGCAGACGCGCAGCCTCCCCCAGACCGAGCTCGGAGGTAAAGAAGCCGGCGACGTTCACTCCCCAGAGCGGTTCGCGCTGGTGCGGGACGACCACGGCGTCACGATCTATCTGCGGAGGGACCGGTGGCAGCAGCAGCGTGGGGAGACCCTCATCGTTGGGTCCGTGCACGCACAGCCAGGCCGCGTAGTCGGCTCCATCGGGGCCATCCAGGTGGGGATAGGCGGCTTGCAGATCGAGCCGGTGATCCCAGATCGACAGATGCAGACGCGTGAGGCCCGCCGCGCCGCCACGCGCGGCGGGCTCGTTCAGGTACGCGTAGAACGCTCGACGACCGGCATCGGTCAGGGGCGGGCACGTGAGCTCGTCCTTCTCGACGGCCTCCATCAGTAGCCTGCGCAGCGTGTCCGTCATGCGGACTCCATCACCCAGAGCCCCGAGACGCTCCGTGCGTTTGGTGTCCTCGAGGTAGCCCGCATCCAGCAGCTCGCGTGCCTGCAACTCGCAGAGACCCGCAAGTGCGGGTGTCGAGCTGAGCTCGACGGTGTCCTTGGAGTCACAAAGCCTGCGCGGCTCCAGCGGGTCCATGGCGCCGAAGTCAAAGACGCGCGCCGGACGACCGGCGACCTCCAGCACATCTGCCCGGCCCGCCGAGTGCTTGGGGTCCGCTCCCGAGACTTGGCCGCTGCCCCCCGCCTGCCATGCGGCAAGCGTCCATGGGTCCAGCCCATAACCCGGCTCGCGCAGCACTACGGCGCCGTCGGCGATCGCGGGCAGACCGTCGAACCATGCTTCCACGGCATGCTCGTCATCCCGAAACCAGCGCGGCCATGACTCCAACACGCGAGCCACTCCCTCGCCGTCTTTGACGGCGAGCAGATGGCGGCTCAGCGCACCTCCGCCCCGCTGACCGGCAAAGGCGGTCACCTCCAGCGATCGCTCGGCCGCCGCCCGTGCGACCAGTACGAGCGCGTGTTGCTCGAGCAGCCGCTCCAACTCGACCAGCGGGCCGAGCACCCGCAGTCCCGGGGCCAGATAGGCCAACGGCGCAGAGTCCTCCTGCAGCAGGGCGCGCAACAACTGCGGGAGCAAGGCCGCGTCGAGCGCGCCAACGGGGTTACCGGCCACAGCCAGCCCGCCCGCCGGCCCGAGTAGCTCGTCGAGCTGGCGCACATGCGCTCCCGGCACCACATCGGCGCCGCTCACCCCGTCGAGCAACAGCACTGTGAACTTGACGTCGGGGTCGGGATGGTGCTCGCGATACGTCGAGACAAGGACGCGCGCCCACGCCAATTGGCGCCGGCTCACGATTGTGCAGGCGTTCACGGCGATGATTCTATTGGGGGCAACCGCGGCCCGACCTGCGGGACTCCGGCGCAGTTACTCACCACCGTCGCCAACGATCCCAGTTGGCGACGGGACCCGGGCACTCCTCACGGAGCGCCTGCCCGGTGTCCCATGGCGCCCTTGGCCACCGGGTCGAGGCCGGGGCCGTGGTTGCTAGCGTTCACGGAGCTTGTCGACCGCCACCCTGCAACCGACACCCGAGCCGCTCACCGCCCAGCCGGCCGCTCCCGCGGCGGTATCGATCGACGCCGTCAGCAAGACCTTCCGGCTGCCACGTCAGCAGTACTCGACGCTCAAGGAGCGCGCGCTGCACCCGCTGCGCAGCACCGAATACGACGAGCTGCGCGCCGTGCGGGAGATCTCCCTGGAGATCTCCGAGGGCGAGTTCTTTGGGATCGTCGGGCGCAACGGCAGCGGCAAGAGCACGTTGCTGAAGTGCATCGCCGGCATCTACGGCGTCGATCGGGGACGCATCACGATCACGGGACGGCTATCGCCCTTCATCGAGCTCGGGGTCGGTTTCAACCCCGACCTGACCGCGCGCGACAACGTGATCATCAACGCGATCATGCTCGGCATCTCGCGCCGCCAGGCGCGCGAGCGCTTCGACCACGTGCTTGCCTTCGCCGAGCTCGAGGAGTTCGTCGACCTCAAGCTCAAGAACTACTCCTCCGGGATGCTGGTCCGGCTCGCCTTCGCGACCGCGATCGAGGTCGACGCCGACATCTTTCTGATCGACGAGGTGCTCGCCGTCGGCGACGCGGCCTTTCAGCAGAAGTGCTTCGAGGAGTTCTTCCGCCTCAAGCGTGAGGGCAAGACGATCGTGTTCGTCTCCCACGACATGTTCTCCGTCGAACGCTTCTGTGACCGCGCGATGCTGATGGAGCGCGGACACATGGTCCAGCTCGGCGCGCCCGCCACGATTGCACGTGCCTACCACAAGCTCAACTTCGGCCAGCTTCCGCACGAGGCCCCCGCCGCGGACCGACCCGCGGGCAGCGGCAGCGCGATCACCGAGGCCTGGTTCGAGAGCTCCACCGGTGAGCGGGTGACGAGCGCCAGCCGCGAGGAGGCCCTCAGCATGTGCTTCGAGGTGCGCCTCGCCGAGGACCTGCTCGATCCGGTCTTCGCGGCGACCCTGCGCAACGAACTCGGGCACACGATCGTCGTGGCGCGCAGCGACCAGCACGGGGCCTGCAGCGGCTCTTTCCACGCCGGCGAGACACTGCTCGCGCGGTTCGCCCTGCCCAACTGGCTGACGGCGAGCCGCTACACGCTGACCCCCTCCATCGCCCGTGAGGGCACAGGCGCCGATGCCCTCGCGATCGTCGAGGACATGGCCTCCGTGATGATCCACGGAGCGACGACCGGCGGCATTCTCGAGCTGCCCGTCGACGTGAAGATCGAGCGGCTATGAGCGTCGAGCGGATCGAGCTGGCCTCAGTAGGCCACGGCGAGCGCCACCCATGAGTGTCAGCGAGAGCCTGCGCCTGTCACCGCGCGGACGCTACGCATCGGGCCGCCAAACGCACGGCCCATCGGCCATGGGTGGCGACGTGCGCCGCTTCTGGGCGTTGACTTTTACGCTCGCCCGCACCGAGTTCAAGATGCGCTTCTTTGGCTCGGCGCTCGGCTACGTGTGGACGCTGATGCGACCGCTGCTGTTCTTTGGGGTGCTCTGGGTGTTCTTTACCAAGGTCGCCCACGTCAACCAGAACACGGGGGCAGGCGAAAATTTCTATGGCGCCCAGCTGCTGGGGTCGATCGTGCTGTTCACCTTCTTCACCGAAGCTACCGGGGGCTCGGTGCGCAGCGTCGTCGATCGCGAGAACCTCGTCCGCAAGATTCATTTCCCGCGCATGGTGATTCCGCTCTCGATCGTGCTGCTCGCGCTGTTCAACCTGGGACTGAACTTGATCGTGGTCACGATCTTCGCCCTGGGCGCCGGCGTACGACCGATGCTGAGCTGGCTCGAGCTGCCACTGATCATCGGGACGCTCGTCGTGTTCGCAGCGGGAGTCTCGATGCTGCTCTCGGCACTGTTCGTGCACTTTCGCGATATCCAGCCGATCTGGGAAGTGACCTGCCAGATCCTCCTCTACGCATCGCCCGTCATCATCTCGATCAACACGATCAAGGACAAGCTGAGCCCCACCCTCCTGCACCTCTACATGCTCAATCCGCTGGCCGTGACCTTTCAACAGTTCCGTCACGCGTTTGTCACACACGCCACACCCAGCGCCGGTGAAGCACTCGGAAGCTGGGCAGCGCTGTTGGCGCCCCTTGGCATCGTGCTAGCGGTATTCGTGGCAGGATTCCTGGTCTTCAACCGTGCAGCCGTGCGCATCGCGGAGAACCTGTGAGCCAAACCATCGAGAATCCGACCACCGAGCAGCAGCTCCAGCAGGAGGTCGAGCGCCTGCGCACGCGCCTTGCGGCGCTCGAGTCCGAGCTCGTCGAGGTACAAGCGCACGCCAACGACGCCGTCGCCGAGTGGCAGGAGCGCGCCTACTGGCTGGACCGCTGGCACCTCGATCTGAACGCACTCATGCGGCGCCGCGGCGCCGCCGAGCTGCGCGGCGGGTTGCGCGCCATGCGCGGCGCCGCGCGCCTCATCAGGCGAATCATGCGCGCGGCCCGCCCGTGAAACGGGAGTCGCCGCTCCCATGAGCAGGGACCCGCGCGCGACCCGCATATCGGTAGTCGTTCCGGTCAAGGACGGGGAGCGCTACTTGGAGGAGCTGCTCGATGCCCTCACGCGTGAGGGAGTCGACGAGGTGCTCGTGATCGACTCCGGCTCAAGCGACCGCTCGCGCGAGATCGTGCGCGCCGCGCGGGCGGAGCTACTGGAGATCGAACCCACCGAGTTCGGCCATGGACGCACTCGCAACCTCGGCGCCGAGCACACTTCCGGAGAGCTGATCTGCTTCCTCACTCAGGACGCCACCCCCTGCCCGGGCTGGCTCGCGGCCTATCGCGCGGCGTTCGCCCTCGATGAGCGCGTCGGAGCGGCCTACGGCCCGCACCTGCCGCGCGCCGACACCAGCCCGATGATCGCCCGCGAGCTGAGCGAGTTCTTTGCGACGTTCGCACCCGACGGCACTCCCGTCGTGCAGCGCCAAGGAGACCCCACGTTCCTCTCGAACGTCAACGCCTGCTACACGCGGCCCTGCTGGGAAGAGTTGCGTTTCCGTGAGCTTCCCTACTCGGAGGACCAGGCCTTTGGCGCCGACCTCCTCGCAGCCGGATGGAGCAAGGTCTACCACCCCGGCGCGGCGGTGTTGCACGCGCATGACTACGGGGCGCTTGAGTTCATGCGTCGCTACTTCGACGAGTACCGCGGACTGCGCGACTCGATCGGGCACGTCGAGCAGATCGGCGTGCGCTCGACCGCGCGCGACGTGCGTGCGCTCGTTGGTGGCGACGTGCGCTGGATGCGCGAGCAGGGCTATCGCACACCCCGACGCCTGCGCTGGACGGCACGCTCGACCACGCACCACACCGGGCGCAAGCTCTTCTCCGCCTTGGGCTCGCGCGCCGATTCCCTGCCACGCGAATTGCGCAGGCGCCTCTCCTTCGAGGGCAGCGACTACGCCCCCCAAGCTGGCGAGGCTGCACATGCTCAGAGCGCCAACGGCTCGGCGCCAGCTGGGAGCGAGGGCGATGCAGCCGCGAACCACACCGCTGGAGAGGGTGCCCCGATCGTGACCTCCTCCCAACCCGCGCGGATCGCGGCGCACGAGTACGAGCCGATCGCCCGCATCTTGCGCGACGGGCCGGCGCCGCTTTCGGAATCGATCCCGGGCATGGCCGAGCGCGAGCGGCTACATCTGGCCTTCGTGATCCCGTCCTTCTCGGAGGGCAGCGGCGGGCACAACATCATCTTCAAGTTGATGCAACGGCTCGAGCGCGCCGGGCACACCTGCTCGGTGTGGGTCGATGACCCCTTTGGTCAGCGCCTGCATGAGTGGCCTGCGTTTGTACGTGCGAGCATTCGTGAGCACTTCGCTCCCGTGCAAGCGCCCGTCTACAAGGATTTCCGCGACTGGTATGGAGCGGACGTCGTCGTCGCAACCGGCTGGCAGACTGTCTATCCCGCGCTTGCACTACCGAACGTGCGCGCCCGGGCCTATCTGGTCAACGACCACGAGCCAGAGTTCTACTCGGCCTCAGTAGAGGCCGTCTGGGCAGCAGAGACCTACCGCCTCGGCCTGTACGGCATCTGCGGCAGCCCGTGGCTGCGAGAGCTCTATGTGGAGCGCTACGGCGGCACCGCGGAGGTCTTCGACTACGGCGTCGATCACACCGTCTACCACCCGCGCCCGGTATCCCGCCAGCGCGACACGGTGGTCTTCTACTGCCGCTCGACCACTCCCAGGCGTGCCGTGGCGCTCGGGGTGATGGCGCTGCACGAGCTCTACCGGCGGCGGCCGGGATTGCGAGTCGTCATGTTCGGGGAGCGCTTCCCGCTGCCGGCCCCCTTTCCCTACGAGCACCTGGGAGTCGCCAATCCCGGGCAGCTTTCGTGGCTCTTCTCGCAGGCGACGGTGGGATTGTGCCTGTCGATGACCAACTACTCATTGATACCGCAGGAGATGCTCGCCTGCGGACTGCCCTGCGTGGACCTACAGGGAGCGAGCGCCGAATCGGTATTCGGCAAGGATGGACCGGTCGAGCTCAGTCCCTTCGACACGACCGCCATCGCCGAGCACATCGAGCGCCTGCTGGCAGATCACGAGCTCTGGGAGCGCCGCTCCCAGACCGGCGTGGCGTTCGTGGCCGGCCGCTCCTGGGACCACGCCGCGGAGCAGGTCGAGCGCGCCCTGCGCAATGCCCTGCGGGCGCGCGAAGCGGCCGCAGTCCTGACGGTATAGCGGCCAACCGCAGCTTGGGCCGGCCGCTACGCGGGAGCGACGAGCTCTACCCAGTCCGCCTGCTTTCCGCACAGCCCTCTCCAGGCGTCCACCGGGAGCGTGACCAGACCCTCTGGCCGTTCGGCCACGAGTGCCACATAGCCGATCTCGCCCTTGCCGTCGGCCGCGCCGGTCCCGCCGTCACCGGGCGCCAGGTCACCACCTGCGCGGAAGAGATCGAGCTGATGGTGCCCCGCACGCACATGCACAGATCCACCTTCCAGCCACTCGTCGGGGGTGTTCTGGCCCGCGACCGACCCGATCGTCCGACCGTCGAGCGTTACCCGGATGGGCCGGGGAAAGCTGCCCTGCACCCACACACGGTAAGTGCCCCCGCGCGGCACGTAGACGACCTTGCCGGCAGCCCCCGGGGTGAGGGGCGTAACTGCGTCGCCGGTATACGGGTTGGGGTCGGATATCCAGCCGGGTGAGAGCACCGTCGCGTGCAGCACGTCGTAGCCGATGCTGGGCGGGCTCTGCGCAACCTCCAGGCGGCTGCCGGCCGGGGCATGACGAACCATCGCGCGCAGCTCCGGGCAGCCGACGGCGGCGGCGGCGGAGTACTGCTGCTGGAGCGGCAGATGCGCCAGCACGCGCGGGGTCGACGTCCGCCGCCACACTTCGTAGAAGTCATTTGCGTAGATCAGGCGGTAGTTCGCGGGCGGCCTGCTGGCCCCGGGCGAGCGGCGTTGCAGGATGTAGGGGAAGGCCTCGACAAACGGGAGGATCACCTGGTCGAGATCGAACGACTGGTCGTATATGCCCCCGGGTGTGCGCAGCACGAGGTTGTATGGCGTCGGATACTCGGTGCCGACGTTCACGCGCGCCGGCTGGGCGAAGTACTTCGCGAACTCTTCGAACTCGCTCACAAGCACAAGGTCCCTGTCACCCATGTGACGGCCCGCCGCGCGCATGGCAAGCAGACGGCTGGTTGGCGCGACCGGATCGTGGTGGTAGGCGAGCGCGTCGGAGAGGATCACTCCCGCGCCCAGCGCCCCGCCGATTAGCACCGCGACCGGCAGCAGACGCCGACGACGCATCGCCGCGAGTCCCTGGGCAGCGCCCAGCACGACGATCGGGCTCGCAATCGCCAGCAGCTTGGCCTGCGCATAGGGAATCGCGCGGGGGTAGACGATCAGCAGCACGAGCCCCATCGTGACCACGCCCATCAGCGGACCCGGCTCGCGCCGCCGCAGCGCATGGATCGCCCCCAGCACAAGCAAGGCAAGAATCAGGATCGTCGCTACCAGCTCGAGGCTCCCCGACGTGCCCGGGGCGACAGCGACGCGGTAGTCCCCGGCCAGCCAGACCCCCACGACCTCGCTCAGCGGTAGCGGGCGCAGGAGCTGGCCGAGCGGTAGCGAGGCGGCGTGCGGACCGGTGTAGAGCGCCGTCGAGACCCGCAGGAAGGTGAGCAGCGTCTTCAGCGCCGGCAACGCCAGAATCACGAACACGACCCCGCCCACCAGGGCCGGAGGGATCCATGCCCGCGAAGGCAGCCGGCGGTGGATGAGGATCGTGGCCACCAGCGCCGACCCCGCGATCGCCGCCGCATACGGAAGGCCTGCGGCGTTGTAGGTCGCGAGGATCGCGGCCATCGGGATCGCCACGATCACCGCCGCACCTGCGCCTTGCAGCTCGAGGATCGCAAAGCGGACCAGCGCCAGCGCGCAGAGCACGGCGACAGCCACGCCGATCTCCTTGATGCTGCCCTGCATGGCGTACTGGTAGGTCAGCGCCGCCGCGATCGCCAGGAAACCGACCAGCGCCCCCACCCGCCGATCCATGGTGCGACCGGAGATCGTGGCGGCAGCGATCGCGCCGACCCCCGCCAGCGAGCTCAGGTAGCCCTGCCAGATCGACGCGAGGTCGCTGTGCACGAGCCCGCCGAGCGCAGCCAGATATGCCTGCGTTCCGAGTGGATAGCCGGTCGAGAGGAACGACGTGATGAAAGAGGTCGCCGTGCTGGGCAGCAGATGCCCGACGCTGGTTCCGTACACCTGCATGTGACGGGCGAGCACCAACTCGTAGGCGATGTCGTCCTGCAGGCGATAGCCGGTGAACGTCCAGTGCCCGGTGGCGATGACGCTGAGATCGAACAGCAGGTACGCGGCCAGGCCCGCCAGCAGCGGCCAGCCTGCGTTCAATCGACCCGGGAGGTCCTTGCGGGCCAGCACGAAGCCCGCTAGGACCAGCACGCACAGAACCGGCAACAGCACCGGGTTGCCGGCGCCGGTGGTGTACACGCCAAGGCAGAGGACCACCGCGATGCAGTAGCCAAGCGGCACCAGCAGGGCATTGGGCAGCCGCACCCGCGCCGCCCGCTCGGCAAGCAGACCGAGCCCGACGGTGGTGAGCCACACCACCACGGGCAGGACGACCAGCCCAGCCATGTTTTCCCACAGGCTGGTGGACGGCATCTAGCGTGTCAACCGCGCCGCAAACCGAGAATCGAAAGCAGGAACGACGAGAAGAAGATCTGGATCCCAACCACGATCAGCGACGCGGCGAACACGGCGAGCTGTTCGTAGGCCAGGCGCCCGAAGCCATCGGAGATCCAATTACCGAGGATGAGGCCGCCCATCGCTACTCCGACGAGCACGAACAGCCCTCCTAGCAAGAGGCCCTGCTCCAGGCCGAAGCGCTCGCGCATCCGATCGAACCAGGGGTCGCGCTCCCCCATGAAGTACGTGCCGTACGCGTGCGCGCACAGTCCCAGCGCGAGCACCTGCGTGCCGACGACCATCAGCAGCGAGCCACCGATCAGCGCGTGCAGCCCCCACGCGCGGCCGAAGAACGTGAGGCCAGCCTCCACCAGGCACATGATCAGGAACCCAAGGCCCGCCATCAGGGCGCCCGGCAGGATGAACAGGTGGGTCGGGCTGTGCACCAACAGGAAGCGCAGGTGGCGCCAGCCGTCACGGAAGCTCGAAAGCTTGCTCTCCCCGCCGCGCGGGTGGTATTCGATCGGGAACTCCGCGATCCGCAGGTGCTCCTTGGAGGCGCGGATCACCATCTCCGAGGCGAACTCCATACCGGTCGTGCGCAGATCCAGGCGCTCGAGCACATCACGGCGCACCGCGCGCATCCCGCAGTGTGCGTCCTTGACGCCGGTGCTGAAGAGCAGGTTCAGCAGGCCCGTGAGCAGCGGGTTGCCGACGTAGCGGTGCAGCCAGGGCATCGCCCCGGGCTGGATGTTGTCCATGCGGTCGCCAATCACCATCTCCGCGCCAGCCTCGAGCTCGGCCACGAAGCGCGGGATCTCGCCGAAGTCGTAGGTCAGGTCGGCGTCGACCATCACGATGTAGCGGCCGCGCGAGGCCGCGAAGCCGGCCAGGTAGGCGCTGCCGTAGCCACGCCGGCGTTCGTGCACGACCCGCGCGCCGGCGCGCTCCGCCAGCTCGGCGGAGCCGTCCTCGGAGCCGTTGTCGGCCACCACCACCTCGCCGGAGCCCTCCATGCCATCGAGCGCCGCGCGTGCCGCGCGCACGCACTGCTCGATGTTCTGCGCCTCGTTCAGGCACGGGATCACGACGGAGACGAGCAGCGCCGAAGGCTCCGCGGCATCCGCCGGGATCGGGGGCCTTATCTGCTCGAGTGTGCTCATCAGGAAAATCGGCTCTCGCGCCAGCACGCGGCGAGCCGAGTCATGCGGTTATAACGCGCGGGGGGGCGGAAAGTGGCGCGCAACCGAACAGGAATGCTATCGGAGGCTGTGCAACGCTCCAGTCCCGATGCGTATCTGCCTGGTATACGACTGCCTCTTCCCGTACACCGTGGGGGGCGCCGAGCGCTGGTACCGCAACCTCGCCGAGCGCCTGGCGGCGGAGGGACACGAGGTGACATACCTCACGCTGCGCCAGTGGGAGCCGGGAGCGAAGCTCGACCTCGACCCCCGGGTGCACGTCGCTACGGCCGGGCCGCGTATGGCCCTCTATACCGAGAGCGGGCGGCGGCGGATCCTTCCGCCGCTGGTCTTCGGGCTGGGGGTGCTGTGGCATCTGCTGCGCCGCGGGCGCCGCTACGAGGTGCTCCACACCTGCTCCTTTCCCTACTTCTCGCTGCTCGCCGCCGCGCTCGTGCGGCCCCTGGGACGCTTCAGGCTGGTCGTCGACTGGCATGAGGTCTGGAGCGCCGCCTACTGGCGCGAGTACCTTGGGCCGGTGGGCGGGGTCGTCGGGCAGACGGTGCAGCGGCTGTGCGCGCGTGTCCCCCAGCGGGCATTCTGCTTCTCGCGGCTGCACGCGCGGCGGCTCCAGGCCGAAGGGCTACGCAGCACGCCGACCGTCCTCGAGGGCGAGTACGCGGGCTCGCTGGAGACACCCGTGGCGCAGACCGGCGAGCAGCTGGTGGTCTTCGCGGGACGCCTGATCCCCGAGAAGCGCGCGCCGCTCGCGGTGGCGGCGTTCGCGGTGGCGGCGGCGCGCATCGACGGCTTGCGCGGCGCCTTCTACGGCGGCGGCCCGGAGCACGCGGCGTTGGTGCAGGCGATCGCGGAGCACGGCCTCCAGGAGATCGCTGTCGCACCCGGGTTCGTCGACACGGCCGTGCTCGACGCCGCGCTGGCGCGCGCGCTGTGCATGCTCTCGACCTCGCGCCGCGAGGGGTACGGGATGGTCGTCGTCGAGGCCTCGGCCCACGCGGTCCCGAGCGTCGTGGTCGCCGGCGAGGACAACGCCGCCGTCGAGCTTGTAGAGGAGGGGGTCAACGGGTTCGTAGCCCCCGATGACGATCCGCAGGCGATCGCGGCGGCGATCGTGCGCGTGCACGAGGCGGGCATGGCGATGCGCGAGCGCACCGCCCGCTGGTTTGCCGAGAACGCGCAGCGACTCTCGCTGGAGAGCTCGCTGAAAACCGTGCTTGAGAGCTACGCGCGCGCCGGCGAGGTGTCCGCGAGCGACCCAGACGGTGACAAGCACGCCACGTCTACCGTGAGCTCGCCCACTACTCATAACGGCGGCGCACCGAGCAACCCCAGCGCGCATCAGTAGCTCTGGAATCAATAGCTCTGGAGCATCAAGCGCGCGGGCGTGTCCGCCGCCGTCGCTGCCGAATCGTTGTCCTACCCGCTCCTACCGAGTGTTTGGGTTTGGATGGCCTGGGTGACGATTTGTCCTTTGGGTGTGAGGGTCCAGGCGTTCGGCTCACCCTTGGTGTGGTCTCCACCGGTGTTGTGGACTAGCTCGAGCGCTTGGAGGCGGGAGAGGAGCTTTGAGATCTGGCCTTGGTCGGCGATGCCGGCGGCTGCCGCAACCTGGCGGTTGCTCGCAGCGGGGCTTGCGGCGATCGCGAGCAGTACCCGTACCGTGCGATAGGTGAGGCGCATGTGCAGGTTGCGCAGCGGGTCTTCACGCTGGCGTGAGGCTCTGCGTGTCCGGGGCGTCGGCCTGGCCAGCTCGCGCTCGGCGGCGGCGGCGCCGAGGTAGGGCAGCACGACGATGCCCATCATTGGGCTCAGCAAGCCGATCAATGGCTTGGGGCGCTGCTCCAGGAGGCGTGCGTGGATGAGACCGAGAATCGCGCCGACGACACCTTCGGCGACGAGCCGCTGCACGCGCCGTTCCGAGCGGGCTTCCAGGCGTCCTTCGTGTACTACCTCGACCATTGCCTTGATGACCCGGCCGCGGCGCTCGAGTGCTCGAGGGCCAGCGGCGAGCGCGCCAACGACACACAGTCCTCCCATCTCGGGCTCCTCGTCGAGGAACACGAGCACCGCGGCGAGGGCGGCCCTGATGCGCTCACGCCAGCGTCCGTCGATCTCATAAGCCGGAACGACGCTCTCCGCGGCGGTGGTGATCGCGCGGTCGAATGCTGCGAGGAAACAGTCCTCGCGGTCATCGAAGAGCTCGTAGAACGTGCGACGCGAGACACCGGAGCGCTCCACGACATGCGCGACGCTCACTCCTCCGGCGCCACGTTCGTGCACGAGCTCCGTCAGCGCCCCCAGAATCCGGACGCGCTGGATCTCACCAACTCGCACACCGCCATTGGGGGACGCCGCCCGAGCCCCCTGGACAGCTAAGCGGCTCGCGGGGAACCTGTTGCCGGAGAGTGGGGATCCCATCACTCGATACCGCCTCTCTACTTCCCTCGCTTCGACTTACCCTTCGCCTTCCCGCCGGCCTTGGCGTGGTGGCCCCTGCCCTTGGTCTTCTTGGCTCTGCCCTTGCGCTTGGCCTTGGGGCAGCCGGTGACCTGGATCTTCGTGCTCTGCTTGAGCAGTGCACCGTTCTGCCCCGCGAATTCGGTGGGCATCGCGAGCTTGTCCTTGCAAAGGTCGTTGTTCGCAGCCAGCGCCGAGTACTTGCCCTCGGGGAGCGTCAGTTCAAAGCTGCCGACCGGGACATCCGGCACTGTCTTGAACGTCGAGCTGGTGATGCCCTGCTTGGAGATGAACGTCGAGCCGACCAGATCGACCGTGACGCCGTAGCCCTGTAGCACGACGATCAGGCTCGGGAACGCTTCGCCACCGTGGGAGACGAAGTACGCGGGGCCCGTCAGCGGGACCGGCAGGACCGGGGTCCTAGCCCGTGCGCTACCGATCAGGGAGGCCGGTGGGCAGTTCGCAGGATTGGCTTCAAACACGGCGGCGGCGCACGCCTTCTGCAACGTCGAGAGCCTGGAGGGCAGCTGCTTGGGCAGCTCGACTTTGACGCGGGCGATGTTCGCGTCGAAGGGGCCCGGGGTGTAGGCCAGCTTGACGTGCAGGCTCGCGCCGTTCGCCCTGGAGGTCTTCCCCGATGTGGAGACCGAGAACGTCGGCTTGAACGCGAGCGTCGCGCAGTTGGTGACCTGGAACGGGGTGGAGACCGACGCGGCGGCGCCTTCGGTGCTCGAAAGCGTGCCGGTGATCTGCAGCTTGCCGCAGTTCGAGGGGTTGAACGTGAACCCTCCGGGGTGTTCCACCGTCACATTGACGTGCTGAATCTGCAGTGGGATCCCGTCGAGGATCGTCGGCAGCGGATCGCTCTTGATACTCAACGCAGCGGTATGCGGATCGACTTCGATCGTCGCACGGACGATGACGGTCCCGAGATCGAAGGGACCGGCCTTTGCCGGGTTCACGATCGACAGGCCGTAGGGGGCGCCCTTGTACGGGCCGGTGATGAACACCTTTCCGCCGGTGACGGTGTAGGGGTCGCCACCCAGCCCCGCACTGACGATCGTGTGACCGATCAGGCTTTCTTCGCCGCACGTCCCGGCCTGGGCCTGCGGTTCGGGACAGAGCTTGACCGTCGAGAGGGTGCCCAGCAGCCCGGGAGGCATCTGCATTTCCACACGGCTGAGCGTCTGGTCGACGTCGGGACGGCTCATCGTGAGCGTGAATGGCGTGAATGCCGCTGCCTGCAAGTTCAGCGAGCCTGCCTCGAACCCGGGGGTGAACGGTTGCGGGTTCGAGCACGGCGCGCCGTTGGCGGCAGAAGTGATTTCAAACCTGGAAGACGGTTCGGCCGGGGGGTTGCCCGACCACGGCGCGATCGACGCCTTCGTCGTATAGCTCCCGCACAACGGCGGGGTGCTGAGTGGCGCCCGGGAGCCCCCGAAGAATTCGAGGTGGAGGTCTTCGAAGGGCAGCTGCGGGGTGTTCTGGAACGTCGTGACGATCTGCCCGGTGTGTTCGTCGAGCTTCACCTCACCTGGGAGCTTCACCAGGACGCCCGAAAGGGGGTCCTGCGCGACGATGTACAGCGCGACGAGACTGCCAAACGGATTTGCGTTCTGAGCCGCCAGATACACCGCGCCCTTCAGTTCGTTCGGCAGCAACGGGGACTTGATGCTGACCGTCGCGACCTTCGACGCTTCCGGACAGGAGGGAACCGCGGGGGAGAACAGATCCAGCCCACTCTGCGGGTCCACGCCTTCGAACCCGATCTCCTCGCTCGAACAGGCAAGCAGACCGTCGGCCGCCGAGGGACTCAACTGCACGCCCGCGGGCAGCGCCACGGTCGTGTCCTTTACGTCCGCCTCCGCGAGGCCGGTCGGAGTCAGCGTCGATTCCTGCGGCACGTGTACACCGACCGTCAGGCCCGTGGGTGTGCTGCCGGCCTGACCGTCGGGCGCAACGTTGATCGAGGGTTCAAATCTCAGGCGATTGCATCCGTCCAGGCCGACCGGCGCGCCATTTTCGTCGTGCAGCGAGTATTCGCCGCTCAGCAGATTCGATGGCGCTTCCCACGAGTCCGCGAGCACTGAGGCCTTCCAGGGCTCGCCGCACGATGTCGGCAATGTCAGGAACGGCGTCGAGGGAAGTTGCACCGACCCTTCGCATGGACCGAGACCGTTGCCAGCGAAGACATCAGGCAGACAGCCATCGCCACGAGATTCATTGTGAGCGCTGTCGGCTGGGACCCCCCAGATTGTCACCTGACTGCCCTCAAACGCAATGCTCTGGGTGATGTTGTTCACATTCACGGTCACCCCGTAGTCTCCCCCGGTGCGCACCGAGGTCTCCAGATACACCCACACACCGCCGACCTCAAAGCCGAACCGCGCTGGCTCACCTGGCGCGGGGACCAGGTTGAACAGCGGTACCTGAATGATGTACTCGTGCTGGAAGTAGTCCTCCAGTGTCACGGTAGAGACACCGATCGCCGTGCTGCTTGGACAGCCCGCGGCGATCTGGTCCACAGGCGTCCTGAACTGCTCTTCGCTGCACTGCGGGATGATCGTGACGTTACCGACCAGCCCCGTCGGCAGCTTGAAATGCAAATCCTTCGCCTGCTTGACGGGCTCTGCCTCTCCAGGCGGCAAACGACCGGGTGCAACGACAAAAGGCCCGTCGTTCAGGGTAAACGTCGTCGTCAACTCAAACGGATGCGATCCGGCTTGCGTATCGACAGATCCATCCCGGTTATACGCCACCATTTCAAGTTTTTCAACACCGAATCCAGCGGGTGTTGAGCTGATCGTCACAGGTTCGCTGATCGATACGCTACGCGCGCCACCACCGGAGAGGCTCGCTCGGTCGACCACAGACCCGGAGGCCTGCTGATCTGCGAGCACGTGGATTCTCACGCGCCATACCCCATACGGTGGAACAGGCCCGTCAAACGAGCAGCTCAAAGCCGGCGAGAGCACGCAGGGCATTCCTTCCCCATTGCCATCTTCTTCGCCAGAGATTTCGGTGGCCGTCAGTCCGGCTGGCAGCACATCGGTGAACGTCATTGGGCTGACCGCGCCTTCCGCCGTCGTATAGCCAAGATTGGTCAGCGAGAACTCCAACGTTCCTTCTCCGCCTGGTGGTATGTGAGTCGGTGCGACCTGTGCAGCAATCTGCCAGATCGGCACCGCCAAGGCCGGGGCCGCGCCGAGCAGTAACCCGGCGACCACACACGTAGTCCCTACCGCGATCCTGATGCTCATCAGCTTGCTCATCATCGCTCTCATCTCCCCGCCGATCGAGTGGTCCGTCGAGACAAGCTCTCGTGGAGCCCAGATTTCCTGGCTCTGCGTCGCTTGCGCTGCTTGGTGCGCTTTTTCGACTTCCCACGCGCGGCCTTCCGCCTCGATCTGCTGCCCTTCGCCTTCCCTTTAGCTTTTACGGCCACCGCTGTCGGGCCTGTCGGCATGACATTTCCCGCGCCGGAGAACGTCGCGCTCGCGGGCGCCCCGAACACCGCGGGCTGCGGCGTTGGCGCAGCCTTGCAGCCGTCACCGGAGTTGCACGGCGGCGAAGCAGCAGCCGCGGGCGCCGCACAAGGCTCGGCGCTTGCACAGACGTGCGCGTCATATAGGTCATGCAGATGGTCGAAATCCTGGGCGACAAGCTGGTCCTTCGTTATGAAAAACACATCGTCTCCACTCACGCTTGCGTCGACGAACGACGAGGCTTCGCTGCCCGCCCCTCCGGAAATGAGCGACAAGCACCCCGGCTCGGTATCACAAGTTGTCCCTACGCCGGCCGGCTCATACTCGTACACGTCTTCCAGGCCATTGACATCCTGCGGGACGAGCGCTTCCGTGCTATCGAAGAACACGCGACCTTCATTCGAAAGATAGCGCGGCTGGTAAACGTACCGGTTGAGGCTGTATTCATCCCAGGCCGGAAGCCTCGAGGAGCCCGTGGGCCGCGCTCCGGTCGAATTACATGACGCGCAAACGAGCTTCCCAGACATCCCGTCATACAGGTATATCTCTGCAACGTCATGGCTGTCGTAGGAAGTCAGATTTTCCCCGGACACAAACGTGACATACCGGCCGTTTGGTGAGACGCGCGCAGTAAGGTACGCCAAGGACTGTTCTTCAAAGCCGCCGATGTTCCTTGCGATCAGCTTTGGTTTTGACCATGCCGATCCTTCTTTATGCGTCTCGTATAGAGACGTATCGCCACCTTTGTCGCCGGGCGCGAGCACGCCCTCAGCGACAAAGTACACGTCCGAGCCATCTTCATTGATACCGAGAACTGACTTAACATCCGCCCCTTCGAGACTGGTGCTTTCGGTCAAATCAGTCAACGTACCCGTCAACTTGCCTGCGACTAAATGATCTTCATACACATACAGATCGCTTCCAACGGAGCTTGCGCCGGGAACCAGTCTGTGGTTTTCATTGTCCTTAAAGAATATCCTCGAGCCATCGCTGTTAGCGATCGCCAATTCACCTTTACCACTTTTGGATACACCCTGAGAAGCGTCTATCTGGACCGTTTCCCCTGACTCCATATCCCTCAAATAAAGCGCTTCGTCGTAGCTCCACACAATGTGAGAACCATCATCCGAGACAGCGCCCCGGGCACTATATTTTGAGCTGCCGAGCACAGCTTCGCCCACCGTTGGCTGACCGTCCGGGAGCACATTTACGAGCTGCAATCCACCACCACCGTACTCGTAGAGATTTCCTTCAGCGAAACTTTCAGGGCTCGCACCGGTCGGGATGGCGTTGAATGTCAGAGCTGCCTGAGAGATAAACACAACATGAGCAAAGTCCGGCGAAGCAGCTTCGAACTCAGCGATCAATTTCCCATCTATTCCACCTCCTCTCACTTTCGGATCATTCAGTATGTCTCCCTCCGTCAACAACGGTTGGAAGGCACCACTCGTATTGTCACGTAAATACGGGGTACTCCACGCGGTCGGTGGTTCGCCGCCCAGCGGCGTCGTGCCCAGCGGCGCCACAAGTCCCAGCGAGAGATCAGACGAAAACGCCTTGTACTCCACACCTTCATCCACAGATACACCCGATGGGGCATCGTGGGGCGTCGCGATGTCAGCAGAGCTCCAGCCATCGGTGTGACGTTCGGAGAGCACCTGGGTGCCAAGCGCGTTACCAGGCGCATTCAGCACCGGCGGTTCCCCTGTGATGTAGGTGACCTTGGTCCCGTCTTCCGATGCTTGCGACGCGCCGCCCCCGCCGAAGCTCTGGTATACCTCGGTGCCGTCCTTGTCCGCTGGGGACACCAGTTCGTACTGACGGCCGTCCGGCAGCTGAAACGGGCTGCCGCCGGGCTGCGTCGTGAACGTTTCGTCGACTCCTTCCGCCGGCGCAATCGAGTTGGTCGCGACCAGACGGTAGTGGTAGACCGTCCCCGGCTGCAGGCCCTGAAGGTGCGCGGTGACCGCTATCCCGCTGGCCCCTGCCGCAATGCTCCCCTCCGGGACCGGCAAGCTTGCGCCATAGGAAGCGTCGGTCCCGTATTCGAAGCGGTAGGTGGTATCCGCACCGCCTGGGTTGATCTGCCCTTCGAACGTCGCACTGGTGGACGCGACGTTGGCGACCCCCTCGCTTTCCACCGTCGGCGCGACGGAGGGCGAGGTGAAGGTCCCGTCGAGACTTTCGTTCGTCCCGTTGGCGTTCGTGGCGACCAGCCGGTAGTGGTAGAGCGTGCCCGGCTGCAGGCCTGCGATGTTCGCGGTGACTTCAACCGGCGCGCCACCCGCACCGGGCAGCTCAGAGCACGGGACGCTCTGCCCGTAAGCGATATTCGTGCCATATTCGAATTGACAAGAATCGACATTGATGCTGTCCGGATTGACGACCCCTGTGAGCTTCTCGCCCGCGCCCTGCGCGAGCGCTGCTGCGGTTGTCACGTCGGGCACCGTGGCCTGGATGAAGAGGTCCGCGACTTTCGTGGCGCTATCCGCGACATACACACCGGTCGCATCCACACCGATCGCCGCGCCGCTTGACAGCGTTCCCGAGCCAAAGCGTTCCAGCAGCGCTCCCGCCGAGCTGTACAGCGCGACCGCGGCGCCCTCGTCGGCAAATACGTCGTTGGCGGAATCTACTGCGACACTCGCCTGCCCTGTGCCGTCGAGCGCGGCGCACCCTTCGAGCACGCACTGCCCCGCCGCGTTGAGCTCGACGGTGCCGGTCGCAGTCGCCGCGTAGATGTTGCCTTCGCTATCGACGGCGAGCCCCCGCGGAGCACTCAGGCCCGTGACGATCGGGTTTGCGGGACTGGGTTCCCCTAGGACGTTGAACTTCTGCACCTGCCCACTTTCCAGTTCCGCGACATACACTTCGCCCGCGCTGTCGACTGCGACGCCCGCCGGCGAGCTCAACCCTGTGATCTGCGAGACATAGTCCCCGGCGGCATTGAACTTGTCGAGCACCCCGCCCGTCAGATCCGCGACATACACGTCGCCCTCGGTGATTCCGCCGGAGTTGTCGACCGCCACCCCAGCGGGCTGCCCGAAAGCCTTTCCCGTCAGCTGCGCCGGAGAGCCTGCCGCCCCCGATGCCGTGAATCGACCCACCGCAAGACTTTCGGCGTCGGCCACGTACACATTGCCCGAATGACCGTCCACACCCACACCGGCCGGGGTGGCGAAAGAGCCAAACGAAGAGGAGAGCTCATACCTACTAGCCGCGAGCACCGACACGACGGAGAACACCATCCCACCGGTCATCGCGCACAACGACACCACACCGGCCAGCACGAGCCTACGAGCACTCATCGAATCATCCCCTCCTGTAAGGACGCCACCCAAGACCCGCCCGAATCCGGGCAGCACGAGACCGCCACACACCCTCGGCGCATGGCGGCAGAAGAACTAGCTGCGCCTAATGCGCAGGAGAACCCGGCGGCGTCACTACATCCTCCCCGCCACCGGGGATAAGCATGCCGGCGCAAGCGCGCCGGGCGAGGACTCTCAGCAGCTAGCTGCTGAGACCAAGAGAGAGAGAGAGAGAGAGAGATGCATCAGCAAGTTGCTGGTGCATCTAGTTACTGCCCCATCGCTGGACACAGGCATCCCTGGCACGTCTGTCACTCTCAAGCTCACGTGTAAAACAACTCCCTCATCGACGATCCGATTCCTCTCCCAAGAACTACTACTCGCCTTGCCAGCATGGAAGGTCGACCACAAGGAGGGCGGACCCCAACCGGAGCTATGTTCACAACACCCGGTCAGCCAAAGCAGAGAACCGAGACAAGACGACTATAACCACACCGCGAGGTACTTGTCAAGTCCTAGGGGCGGCGCATCACGACACCTACTGACACGCTCTCGGGTGACTACGAGTCAGTCCACGACGCCGGGGCCCCCGGCAGCCCGCACGCACGGGCATAGCTGTCAAGCGTCAGGCGCGCGGTCCGCTCCCAGGTGAATTGGCGCACGCGCTCCAGGCCCTTGGCCCGCAGGCTCGCAGCCAGTGCCGAGTCGCCCAGGAGACCTTCGAGCGCCCGTGCGATCTCGCCCTCGTCGTAGGGGTCGAATAGCAGAGCCGCGTCACCGGCGACCTCTGGCAGCGAGGAGGCGTCCGCGCAGGCGACCGGCACCCCGCGCGCCATCGCCTCCAACACCGGCAACCCAAACCCCTCGTACAGAGAGGGGAAGACAAATGCGTCCGCGAGCGCCCACAGGCCCTCGAGCTCCTCGGCCTCCAGCCACCCCTCGAAACGCACGTCCTGCACCACCCCGAGGCGCGCCGCGCGCTCGCGCAGCTCGGTCTCGTGCCACGTCGCATAGCCCGGCAGCATCAGTAGCGGCCGACGCTCGACGGGGATGCGCGCAAGCGCGCCGATCAACGCGATCAGGTTCTTATGGGGGCGCTTGGCCGACAGGCCGAGAACTACGCGGCGCGCGCCCAGATCGAAGCGCGCACGCGTCTGAGCCTCCCCGAGCGGCTGGGCCCGCTGTACCGCCCCCAGACCCATGGGCACCACGTCGATGCGCTCCAGCGGAGTACCCAGCAGCTCGATCAGATCCTTCTGCGTACTACGGGAAACCGCGATGATGCGTTGGGAGCGGCGCGCCGCGAGCGGCACCAATACCCCCATCCCGCGGTCGCGCAGGCCGGAGTGGGCCTCGGGAAAGCGCGCATAGATCAGATCGTGAATGGTCACGACCCGCCGGAAGGGACCCCAGGCGGGCGCGGTGCTCGCGAGGCTGTGCACGAGATCCATGCGCGCCCGCGCCGCCAGCGGCGGCAGCAACGCCTGCTCACCCAGCACCCACTGCTCGCGGCGGCGAGCGTTGACCGGCACCGTCACAGCAGGCAGCAGCTCCCCCCAGGGACCGTCGCCGGCGGCGGCCGCCTCGCGATTTACGAATGCCGTGAACCGCACCCCGGGGGCGAGCGCGAGCAGCGCCGGGATCAGCTCGCGGGCGGCGGTCTCCATGCCCCCGGTCTCGTCGGGCACGAGGTAAATGAGGTTGATGGCGACATTCATGGCCAAGCGCCCTAACCTTATGGGTAAGCACACCGATCCTGGGAATCGATCTTGAACGCTCCAAACGCTCTCATGCCGCGCGGGTCCACGCTCGTCGACCCTCGGCCTCCTGGGCCGCTGCCGGCTGACCGGCCTTCACCTCACGCGCTGAGGATCGGTATCGACGCGCGCGCCGCGAGCGAGGTGCCCGCTGGACGCGGGCGGGTCGTGCGCGAGCTGCTGCGCGCCTTAGCGGAGCGCGACGACGACGTGCGATACCTGCTCTATGCCCGCCAACCCTGGGTAGAGCAGGCGCTCGACGAGCGCTTCACCTGGCATTCGATCGAGGCACGTGACCCGTGGTGGCACGTACGCGCTGCGCAGCGCGCGAACCGCGAGTGCGATGTCTTCCTGTCCTCCAACTCCTATCTCACCACCCGCTTCCTGCGCGTCCCCTGCGTCCCGATCGTCTATGACCTGGTGGTCTTCGATCGCTCGATGCGACCCAATCGCCGCTCGCGGATCATCGAGCATCTTACGCTCGCACCGGCAGTGCGCCGCTCCGCGGCGCTGATCGCGATCTCGCAAGCCACTGCCGACGCATTGGCACTGCAATGCCCGGGGGCGCAGGCCCGCACCATCGTGGCACCGCTCGGGGTGGCGCCGGCACTCGCCGACGAGCTCGACCCCGTTGAGGCCGCGACACTGCCGGCGCCGGGGTTCGTGCTCGCGGCCGGCACACTCGAGCCGCGTAAGAACCTGCCACGCCTGGTGGAGGCGTACCGCCAGCTGCCTGAGGGACTGCGCCGCCGGCATCCGCTGGTCGTGGTCGGCGCTTTGGGGTGGGAGACCGGGGCGACGCTCAAGGCCCTGGACTCGCTGAACGGACAGGCCGTTCGACTCGGCTATGTCTCCGATGCCGTCCTCGCCGAGCTCTATCGCCGCTGCGCGGTGTTCTGTTACCCGTCGCTCGGCGAGGGCTTCGGGCTGCCGGTGCTCGAGGCGATGGCAGCCGGCGCGGCGGTGCTCACCTCGAGCCTGTCGTCACTGCCAGAGGTCGGAGGCGACGCGGTCGCATATGCGGATCCCCACGACGTCGAGAGCATCGCGGCCCAGTTAGAGCGCGTGCTAAACGACGAGGCTGGCCGCGTGGAGCTCGGTCGGCGGGCGCAGGAGCGAGCGGCGGGGTTCTCCTGGGGGCGCTTTGCCCAGAGCGTCGTCGCGGTCCTGCAGAGCTCGGCCGCAGAGGCACACCCGAGCGAGTACGCCGAGAGCTACGTCACGCAGTCTTGAGCGCTTCGAACTCGGCTCGTATGTTCATCGTCGGGAAGCTGAAGGCGAAGTACTTCTCGTAGACCTCCGGGAAGCGGTTCGCGAGCCGGCTCAGCCCGGTCGCCCGAAAGGGCAGCCACATGTCCAGACCGACGTCCAGGATGCGAAAGCGGACGTCGGTGTAATGCGCAAAACGCGGCTCGGCCAGGGAGCGGATCGCGAGCGTCGAGAAGTAGTGGCGGTGCGTGGGGTCGCCATAGGCAAGGACCGATGAGAAGTGCGGGGTCCGCAGCTGGATATGGGCGCCCGGACGGGCGATGCGGTGCAGCTCCTCGAAGACCTTGATCGGCTCGGCGACATGCTCGATCACGTCCTGCAGCAAGATCTGATCGAAGCTCGCGTCGTCGATCGGATAGGGAAACGCGTCGAGATCGTGCACGATGTCCGCATCGGTGTCGGATGAGATGTCGAGCCCAACGGCGCCGGGCGTCTTCGAGGATCCACAGCCGATGTCGAGAATCGCGCCGGGACCGCTCGGCATGAGATCGAACTGGTGAGGGTCGGTCAGCCGCCGGAGGAGACTTTGCGCACCGTCCACCAGCCGTACCCTAGCGTCCCGCCCGGCCCTCGGACGCGCGCCGGGAGAGCGCACAAAGGCGGCGGTCTCACGACGCCAGGACCTGGTCGTAGGCGTCGGCGAGGCGCTCCGCGGCGGCGTGCGTCGAATACCGTTGTGTCACGTCGGCCGGGTAGGGCACCCGTGTACCTGGGGGTCGGCTGAGCGGACCGGCGGCCAGTGCCCTGGCGATCCCCATCCAGTCCCCCGGTGCCACCAGATCGACCGCGGCGCCCGCCACGACCTCGGGGATAGCGCCGTTGGTGGTCGTGACGATCGCTAGCCCGGCGGCCATCGCCTCGGCGAGGACGAACCCGAACTGCTCCTCCCAGAAGGCATGGGGAATGTCGAGCGGATGGTAGGCGGCGCCGGCGGAGGACTGGCTGGCGAGCACCATCGCGCTGGCGGTCGCGAACACGGCTGGCATCTCCGCGTAGGGCACGGCGCGGAACTCGACCGCGTGACCCAAGCCCAGCTCGGAGGCGTGCTCGCGCAGGCGTTGCTCTTCGGGGCCGGCGCCCACGATCAGCAGACGCGGACGCGGCAGCTCACCGCCGGACGCGCCGGGCAGAGTCACGAGACCTCGGTGTAGGGCCGCAAGCGCGCGCAGCACGTCGTGATGCCCCTTCTCCCACACCAGCCGCCCCGGCGAGACGATCGTATGCTCGGCCGGCGCAGAGTCGCGCGAGGGTACGACGAAGCGGTCGAGATCGATCCCGGGAGGGCAGACGCGGATCCGCGCATCCTCAACGCCCTCCAGACGCAGCGCGAGGGCGGCACGCTCGGTGGCCGGCAGGAAGAGGTCGGTCTGCGCCAGCACCAGCTCGCGGTAGCGCCGGGCGTGGCGGTTGCGGTAGGCGTCCATGTGCGGGAGGGTCTCCCAGACGGTCTGCACGAGGCGAAAACCGTGCTGTGGCTTGCGCCTGGCGGCCTCGGCGGCAAACCAGTAGGAGAGCTCCTCCGCGTGCACGATGTCGGCGGAGGAAAAGCTGCTGGCGACCCCCAGGTAACGGTCGCCGAGCAGCGCCGCACCGGCGTCGCCGAGCACCCCATCTGGCAGGAGATCGCGCAGCGCGCGGACACGGACCGGCGCCAGGCCCTCCGGCGTGGCGAACCGGTTGGATCCGGTCAGCAGGAATGCGACCTCGAAGCGTTTCGGCAGCTCCTGCCAGGGCCGCAGCTCCCACGGCGTGGCCTGATGGCCGCGGACGATCAGGACGCGAGACACGACGGAGCAGGCTAGCGGGAAGAGGTGGCGCAGGCGCCCGCGACGTACCGCCAAAAGACGCGGCGGCCCGCACCACCGAAAGACACGGCGGCCGATAGATAGAGTCAGCCGATGCCAGACGGCCTGCCGCTGCGGCTTCGCATCCAGTTCACGATTACGCGCTGGGTGACGCGTGTCCTGGGCGCCGTCGGCCTGCGTGAGACGGCGATCCGCCTTCGCTGTGCGCTCACCCGCGGCACGCGGCGCGGCTTCGAGCGTCTCGGCTCGGCGCGTTACTCGCGGCCAGCGCTCCACGACATGGACAGCAAGCTGGATGCGATCATCGACCTGGACGACGGCTTCTTCGTGGAAGCCGGCGGACACGACGGCTACACCCAATCCAACACCTACTACCTAGAACGCTTCCGCGGATGGCGGGGGATCCTTGTGGAGCCGATGCGCGAGATGGCCGCCGAGGCTCGCCGCAACCGTCCCAACTCCCGTCTATTCCAGTGCGCGTTGGTGGAGGCCGCTCATGGAGCGCCTGACGTCGAGATGGAGTTCGGTGATCTGTTTACGACCATCCGCGGCCTCCACGGCGAGGACGCCGAGTGGGTGCGGGGCGGGCTCGTCCTCGGCTGGAGGGACCGTCGGACCGAGCGGGTACCGGCGCGTACCCTCAGCGGCCTGCTCGACGAGGCGGGCGTTACCGAAGTGGAGCTCCTCTCGCTCGACGTCGAGGGCTATGAGGCGCAGGCCCTGCGCGGCCTGGATCTCGCGCGCCATGCCCCCCGGTGGATCCTGGTCGAGATGCACGATCTGCAGGCCGGCCGTGTTGAGATCGGCGCGGTGCTTGGTGACCTGTATGCGGAGCACACGCTGCTCTCGCCCCTGGATGTCCTCTACCGGCGCAATGACCTGAACCGCTGACGCGCTGCGCGGTCGGCAATCGCCTGCCGGTAGCCCGCGAGGCTCGCGACTCCGGTGCGTTCCCATGTGAAGCTCGCCGCACGCTCACGCCCGCGCACAACCAGGCGCTCGGCGAGGGCTCGATCCTCCAGGAGCCGGCGAATCGCGCCGGTGACCGCCTCCTGGCGCTCGGGATCGAACAGCAGAGCGGCGTCGCCGGCGACCTCGGGCAGCGATGAGCTGTCCGAGCAGGCGACGGGCACGTCGCGCAGCATCGCCTCCAGCACCGGCAGCCCGAAGCCCTCGACCAGCGAGGGCAGCACGAACGCGCTGCTCAGCGCGTACAGGCCAGCGAGCGAGCCATCCGAGAGCCAGTCGGGCAGCCGCACGCGCTCCGCGACTCCCAGGTCCTGCGCAAGCGTCCGGAGCTCGCGCTCGTGCTGGGTCGGGAACCCTGGCAGCACCAGGATCACGTCGTCGTCAAGTTCGGGGACCGCACGCACGAGCCGGTGCAGGTTCTTGTACGGGTGCTTCTGGGCAACGCACAGCACGACGCGGGCATCGCCGAGCGCCAGCTCCGCGCGGACGGTGTCCTCGCTCTCCGGAACCACTGTCGGCGCCCTGACGCCGAGCGGCGTGACATGGATGCGATCCGAGGAGACGTGCAGCGAGCGCACGATCTCCTGCGCGCCTGCCTGTGAGATTGCGAACACGCGATCGGCGTGGCGCATGTCGTGCTCGACGATACGTCGCAGCGAGCGCTGTCCCTCCAGGCTGCCACCCCAATCCCGTGGCGGACGCATCCAGATGACATCCAGCAGCGAGACGACGCTGGCCAGCCCCGGGGCGATCGCTGGCCCGATATTGGCGAGGCTGTGCAAGACGTCGAGCCGGCGGGCCGCCGCCAGCAGTGGCAGGGCCCCGAACTCGAAGACGAGATGGGCGCGTTCGCTCTGCATGCTGACGGGGCAGCGCACCCAGCGCACCGACTGCGCCCACGACTCTTCGAAGAGATCGCGCGGCACGTCTCGCGAGACGAACACATGGATCTCCGCATCGGGCTCGACGGCCAGCAGCGCCCCCGGCAACTCCCGCGCGTAGCGGCCGGCGCCACCGGCGCCGGCCTGCACGAAGATGAAGTTCAGTCCCACCCGCAGGGGGCGATCGGATTTGGCGCGCACGCGCGCGGAGACTACCGAAGGGCTGCGGATCAAACCTCTTGGCTGTATAGGCTCAGGACCGATGACGGGCATCCTGGATCGCGTCCTGCACCATCCGCGTGTCGAACCGTGCGTTTCGGCCGGGCTTCGTGGCCGGCTGGTCAGGGAGTCGGCTCGCTTCACCCTCCGCGAGCTGCGCGGCGCCAGTTCGGAGCACGTCTACCGGATCCGGGCAAGCGGTCTGCGCGTGCTCATCGCACACGGCACACCGGATGTGCTCACGCTCGACCAGGCCTTCTACCAGGACGTCTACGAGCCACCGGGCGCCGTCGTGGCAAAGCTCGAGCAGCTCGGTCGGCCCCTGCGCGCGGTCGACCTGGGAGCCAATATCGGATTGTGGGGACTCTGGCTACACGGCCGCTTTCGCGTCGAGCGCCTGACGGCGGTCGAGCCTGACCCGGAGAACGCGACCAAGCACCTTGAGCAGATAGCGCTCAACCATCTAGGCGACTCATGGGAGCTTGTGCAGGCCGCGGCGACCTGCACCGGTGAGCCGGTCGCGTTCACGGTCGGCCGCGCGACCACGGGGCGCATCGGCGAGGAGGGCGAGCAGGGCACGGTCGAGGTCCCCGGGCTCGACTGCTTCTCGCTGCTCGACGGCGTCGACCTGCTCAAGATCGACATCGAGGGAGCCGAGTGGCCCATTCTGTCCGATTCGCGCCTGCCCAGGATCGAGGTCCCGGTCGTGATGCTCGAGTACCACCCCCACGGAGCGCCTTCGGCAAGGCCCGAAGACGACGCACGGCGGGCGCTTGGGGATGCCGGGTATCAGACCTGTCCCATGCACGGTGCCCCGGATGGAACGGGCATCGTCTGGGGCTGGAGGACCTGATCAGGAGCGTCGTCGCAGCCCTGGAGGAATCAACTCGTAGATCTCCTTGGGTATGGCCTTCAGAGCCATAATCAGCCCGGCGAACACCGCCAGCGCGGCAAGCGGCTGGAGCAGCGCCGACAGGCCTGGAACGAGCGCTACCGCAATCGCCGGGGCGCCCGCGACGGCAACCTTGGCCGCCACATTCAACTTGGGGCGCAGCTCGGGGCTTCCGTAAATCAGCCCGGCCAGGTAGAGGACGGCTAGGGTCGTCTCCCCGCATACCGACGCCAGCGCGGCACCGCGCGCTCCATGCGCCTGCGCCAGGATCAGCGTCAGCACGACGCTCACTCCCAGTGCGCAAAGGTTGGCTAGCAGCATGGCGCGGTGGCGGTGCAGAGCGAGGAGGCCAAAGCCCCAGCCGGCGAGCACGAAGGACGCAAGCAGCACAGCTCCCTCGATTCGCAGTGCCCCGGCCGCCGCTGCAAACTGCGGCCCCGCGACGACCGCGATGATGAAGCGGGCGCCGGCGACAACTGCAATCGCGGCAGCGGCCCCGATGATCAGCGACGCATCGAATGTCTGCTGGAGGGCGTAGCCAAGCCGGGCGCGATCGTCGCGCGCGGCGCGCGAGAGCACCGGGAACGCTACGGCTACCAGCATCCCGGGCACGGCAGCAAGCACGATGAAGACACGAAACGAGGCCGCGAACAGCCCACTCTGATCGCTGGTGGCCACCAGGCTGGTGAGGATCTGGGCCGCAAAGAGGTAGAGGGTGTTCGCCGCCGATGCCAGCGAGAAGGCGACGGTTAGACGCAACAGCCTGATCCATCCCCGGGGGCGGAAGGACATGCGCGTGGAGATCTCACCGCGCACCAGCGCCGCGGTCGGCGCAAGCAGCATCAGGTTGACCACCAGGGCGACGGCCAGCAGCGGCAGCACACCGGCGCCCAACAGGATCAGGAGGACGAAGAGCACGACCGTCACGGCCTGGCGGCCCAGTTCGAGGCCCGAGAGATAGCCGAGTCGCAAGCCCGTCGTGAGCGGGATCGAGAGCGTGTGCTGGAAGACCAGCGCGACGATCGAAAGCGAGGCGAGCACGGTGCCCGCGAGCAGCGCGGGCGCGTACCCCGCGACGATGGCAAACGCAGTCGCCAACAGTACGCCCACAAGCGTGAGCACCACGCGCAGGCCGAGCAGGTCGCGCATCAGCTCTTCGCGATCGGCGCCGGAGCGCACCGAGTACTCGCGGGTGCCCAGCGTCGACATACCGGCATCGGTCACGGCAGAGATCACACCGACGAGCGAGATCACGGTGGTGTACTCGCCAAAGCGGACTCGACCGAGATGCCGGGTGAGCAGCGCGGCGGAGATCACCGACAGCGCGATGATCCCGATATAGCTGCCGAGCCGCAAGGCGGTTCCCCGAATGACCATCCCGCCGGCGGCAGGAGTGTCCAACAAGTCGGGAGGGATGGCCGCCGCGTCGGTTGCGAGCGCCGTCTCGGGGTCTTGGGAATGCGAGGACACTACGGCCGGCCTGGAGGCGCTTTGGCTGGCCCGCGAGCGTATGCCCACGCTCGCGCGTAGCTGGCCAGCGTTCCCTGGGCGGTCGCCTCCCACGTGAACTGTGCCTCGCGGCGGCGCCCGAGATCGACCAGCCGCGCAGCCAGCTCGCGGTCGGCGAGCAGCTCGATCAGGGCGTCAGCGATGTCGGGCACGTCGAGGGGATCGAAGTAGCGCGCGGCGTCTCCAGCTACCTCGGGCAGCGAGGAGACCGATGAGCAGGCGACGGGGACGCCGCGACCCATGGCCTCCAGGATCGGGATGCCGAAGCCCTCGTTGATCGAGGCGAACACAAAGCAGCCCGCCAGCGCGTAGAGACCCTCGAGGTCGGGGGCATCGACATAAGGGGGAAAGGCGACATTCGCTGCGATCCCCAGTCCGGTAGCGAGCTCGCGCAGGTCGCGCTCGTGTGGGGTCGGGTTGCCGGGCATGACCAGCTTCGCGTCGGGCCAGCGCTCGACGACGGCCACCATTGCGCGAATCAGGCGCTCGAGGTTCTTGTGCACCTTCTTGGCCGAGACGGTCAGGATCACCGGACCTTCTCCGAGCTCGAGGCGGTCACGCAGCTCGGCCGCCGCCGTGGGCAGCGCGCGCGCGCTCACGCCGGCGGCGAGCGGCACGATGTCGATGCGCTCGCGGGGCACGCGCAGGTACTCGACGATGTGCTCGGCGCCGGCCTCGGAGAGCGCGATCAAGCGATCGGCCCGCCGCGCGACGGGGGGCACAACGACACGCCAGAGCCTGGTGGTTGCAGCCTCGCCGGCGTCGGGGGCGATGATCCACGTGACGTCGGCCAGCGTGACGACGTTGACGGCGCGGGTGCGCAACGGCGCGGTCATGGCGACACTGTGCAGCAGCTCCACGCGCCGCCCCGCGATCGCGCCGAGTACGGTGAGCTCGCCGGCGGCCTTCAGTCCGCGGCGGCCTAGCAGCGGATGGGTCACCAGCTCGACCTGCTCGCGCCACTCCTCGCCCTCCAGGTATTCGTGTCCGCCGGGACTGCAGAAGACGCTGAAGCGAACCTGGGGCGCTAGCCGCACGAGCTCGGGAACGAGCGCGCGCAGGTAGGTGTCCAGGCCGCCCATGCGCGGCTCGAGGAACACGGCGTTGATCCCCACGCGGGTGGGGAGGATCGGGCTCACGTGGGTATGTTCTCCGCTCGCGGCGGGAGACGTTGGGGAGTCCATCCTCATCGCATGGTGGCGGACCGGCCGGATCGCCGGGCCGCCACCTCCCTACTGTTGCTTGTCATCTGGGTTGGGAATGCAGCACAACTGCGCGGACCCGGTCGCAAGCAAGCTCCCATCGGTGTCCCAGACCCTGCCGCTGACGGCCATCAGACCGTGATCGGCGATGATGCACTCGTGGTCGATCAGCAACCACTCGCAGCGCGGATTGAAATGGTGAAACCATGCGCTTGTGTCGAGGTTCGGTGCTAGGTACTCCCAGCTGCGGTACTGCTGGTAGGCGGCTGGGAAGCCGAAGGTGTCGAGCAGGATCAACGCGCGAGCCGCGTCGACAAATGGGTCCTCGAAGCACGCCGTCGGTTGAAAGCGCGCCCACTCGCGGAGAACCGGCGCTGATGGCTGCTCCGTCGTGCTCTCCTCGACGGGTCGCCGCTCGACGTTATTCCAGAAGCTGAAGGCGGGGCGTTGCGGAGCGGGTCCTAGTCGCCGGTAGGTCTCGAGGGCCGCCGGGGGCGGGACGTCGGGTGCCTGGAGGTGCTGGTGACTGTACCCGGGGCCGTCGGCAGCGGTCTTGACCAGCGCTTGGAGGATCGGCTTGCCGTCCTGGGTCATCTCGACTGCGAGCGATTCGGCGCGGCGGCCTGCCTTGAGGACGCGCACGTCGAGTTGGACCGCGTCGAATGCGGGGGAACTGAGGAAGTGGCAATAGAAGCTCCTCGGTTGCTGGATCTGAGCCGCCATGCCCGCGGCGCGCAACGCGATAGCCGCCAGGTAGCCGCCGTTGGGGCCCCAGATCTCCCAGTCGCTCGACAGACGCGCGACATAGCTGCCGTCGTCTCCGTCTACGCGCGTCGCGTGCTCGAGATCTGGCGCCACTAGGAGAAGGCTACAACCAGCACGCGCTCGGATTGCCCAGATTCGAGCGCCAACCTGGCCGGCCGCGTACACCCAACTCCGAACGGCCAGCTAGGGCCCTGCGCGAACAGCGATCCCGGGGTAGTCGAGGACGAGGCCCGAGTCGTCGTAGACAAGGCGACACGCGAACTCGAAGGCAGGAGCGGAGTAGTCATAGCGCTGGTGGGATGCCACGTCGGGGATGCGCACGTAGGTCTGCTCCAGCCGTTCAATGGCGAGATCATGAGCACGGATGTACGCGGCGGGGCAGCTTGCTTGGCCGCCGACCGGCAGACGCATCCGATTGACGGGGATGGCATTGGTCATCGCGGAGGACTCCAGATCGACGTCGAGGCAGCCGTCTAGCTGCGGTGCCGTCTTACCGTCGACCAGCCAGCGCCCTTCGCCTTCCAGCTCTAGGACGCTCGCATGGGATCCGGAGGCCGACCGCCCGGAAATGCGCGCGCTTTGTGTCCTCCAGCTTTGATCCAGATGGATTGTGTAGTCGACCACCCAGGTCTGGTGACTCTCAATGGCAGTCGTGCAGCCCTCGATATGCCAGCCGTCCGCGAGCGGGTGAAAGTAGACGACCTCGAAGCCGGAGCGAGCGTCCCGGTGCTGCCAGGCTGCGGTTGCGGGCGGCGCACGGAATGCCACTGTTTGATCACACTCGCACATCAACCGCGTCCGGGCAGCTCCAGACGCTCCCAATCGAGAACGCCACGGATCGACGCTGGGTGAACGCGTCGCCAGCGCTGACGTAGGCACCGGGCGGCACCCCTCGACGAGAAGCGCGCTCCGAAGTGTCGATTTTTCTCGCTACCCTCCACGCCTTCCGCGCTCCTGCTCCCTTTCGAAGGAAGGAGCGCGACAAGGCAGGGTGACCTCAGCCCGCGAGATTACGATACGCGGCTAAACCCAACCACTCCACCCGAGTGGGAGGCCCGGTAACGCCGCCCTCCTGCAGGGCGCGTCCCAGCCGCCCGTTCATAAACGCCGCCTGAGCCTCCTTGGACTCCCACACCTCGAAAACGACCCAGCCTCCTGGCTTTGCGCCGCCGGCATGGAACAGCATGCCTGCCGGCCAGTCGCCCTCGCCACTGTCCGGGTTGATTCCCAAGTGCCCATTCACGGCGTTGTATGTGTCGCGGTCGAGACCATCGAACTCCAGAATCAATCCTTCCGCCATTGCACAACCCTCCTCGATCGATAGGTCGTTAGCGACCAGATGCTCTCGCTTCCCTACGAGCGAGACTACTACCGGCTGGCTCAGCGCTCGTAAACCCGCACCACATTTGAGCTTCCTGCGGCGAAGGGGTAGTCGGCCTCGGCTTCGCAGAGCACCCTGAACTGGTAGCGCACGGGCCCGGGCAGACGGAAGCGATAGGAGAAGCGAAAGCGCCCGCTGGCGCTGGCGCTGCCGCGGATCACGTGAAACTCGACCCAGTGTCCGCCGGGGGAGCGGGCCTCGAGTACGAGCTGCTTGCCGCCGACCGGGACCGGGCCGCCGAGCAGCCGCCCGCCGAAGCGGATCGCGCCGTCCGCGCGCGCGACGTGCGGCACGATGCTCAGGCTGACACCGGCGCGTACAACCAGGCTCAGCGTGCGCGTCGCTGTCGGCGTCGGGTCCCCCAGATGGCCGCGGTAGGCGAGGCGCAGCTCACTCGAGGAGATCCCGCGCGGCAGTGCAAGACTCCAGCGCCCAGTGGCGCCCGTGCGCGGTGTGGGCAGCGCCCGGGCCTTCGCGCCGGCGTAAGCGGGCAGCTCGTCGACTTCGATCTGCGCGTCCGCGATCCCGGCGCCGCCCGGCGCGGTCAATTGCCCTTCGATGGTGCGCGCCGCTCCGTAGGCCCCGCTCAGGCGCGCGCCCGCGTGGCCCCTCCAAGCCGCCGTGAGGGTCGCTTGCCCGGAGGAATCGTTGCCGTTGGCCGCTCCCAGCGCGACGGCGCTCGGATGGGCCGGTTCGACTCCGGCGGGCCCACCAGAGCCAGCGCCTCCGGACCCGGCGCCGTTTGACCCCCCGCTGTTGGACCCACCGCTGTTAGTCCCGCCACCGGGGGCCGTGGCGTTGTCAACCGTGATCTCACGATCGAGCACCGGCGCGGCATTGCCCGCGGCGTCGAGCACGCTTACGAGCAGGTGGTGCATGCCGTTCGCGAGTCCCGTCGTATCGAACGGCAGGTCGACGCTCAGCGCGGCCGGACACGGCTGGGTATAGAGGAAGGCGGGAAGGCCGTCAGTGGTCCCGCCGACATCGCGGCAGCGCCCCCCAGCTTCTTCGGGGATGACTGTGCTGAGAACCTGGCCGTCCACCCGGAAGACCACCTTGTAGACGCCCGAGCCCGCGTCGGTCGCCTCGAACGCCAGGTCGCTCCTACCGCTTACGGTCGTGGCTTCGGCAAGGCCACCCCCGACCGCGGAGACCGTGGGGCTTTCAGCCTGCGAGAGGACGAGGTCGGCAGCGAACAGCTCGATCGTCGCGGCATAGCCGCTTTTTCCGCTTTCAGTGGCTGCGCAGGAAGCTACCAACGAGCCACATGACACATTCAGATAGAGATATCTGCTCCCCAGAGCACTATCTGGCACCACCACACGATTTTCTGACGCAAGGGGTTCCGTGAAAATGCCTTCGTGGGGACATTTTTTTGGCCCACATTCTTCGAAGACTTCCGTCTTTGAGCCCATATCCGCAATACCCGCTAGCCAGAACGTATAGGCGGTTTCTGGATTAGCTAAAGCCACCGTTTCGCCGGCACGCCACAGTGTGGCCGCTGAGATCGTCTCGTTGGGGTGAGCTTCAAAAGCCCAGGTAGCTTTGTCGGTCTCTGCTGGATGGGAGACATGAGCATCCATCCCAGCAATCAACCCCCCTCCCGCTTCCTGGCACGTGTCCGACGTAACGTCCTCCCCCGAATGCCCCGGTTCGCTCCACCCATCAGTCGGTGCGGCCTGCCCGGCGGGGGTGCGGCAGGAGTAGACGTGATACTCCCCGGCGTGCGCGGCGACGGCCAGCGCGGCGACAACGGCCAGCGTGGTCCCGGTGGCGAGCGCGATCCGCGCGGCTGCTGCGATGTGTGCCTGCTTGCACATGCTGCTGTCCTCCTTGTCGCTCGTGTGGTGACCGCGCGTCCGCGCGACCTCGATCGGGGCCGGTGCGGGCCGCCCATCGATATGTCGCTCCGAAGTCGCCTATGACCCCCCCTGCAATTCTTCGACGCGCCTCGCGGGACGATGCGAGATGCTGGAACGGATTGGACAGATATCCAGCGAGGACTTCAGCGGGTGCAGCGGCGGTGGTGCGATGGCGGCGGTGCAGCAGCGGCAGCGCAGCGGCAGCGGCAGCGGCCTTATGCCCCGAAGCGCAGCGGCAGCTCGGCGAGGCCGTAGATGCCGGTGATGCCCTCGTAGACGGGCTCGCCGGCGAGCTGCAGGTCGGGCATGCGCGGCGCGAGGTAGGCCAGGGCCTCCTCGAGCTCGACGCGGGCGAGGTTCGCGCCGAGGCAGTAGTGCACGCCGGCCCCGAACGTCAGCGCTCGTGCGCGGCCCCGCTCGGCGGTGATGTCGAAGCGATCGGGACCCTGCGGATCATCGTCACGCTCGGCGTCGCCGGCGTCCTCGCCGAGGTCGCGGTTGCCGGTGAAGGCGCAGACCATCACGATCGTCCCGGCGGGGAAGGTGACGTCGCGGAAGGTCAGCTCCTCGACGACGATGCGGGCGGTGAAGGGCGTGATCGGCTCGAAGCGCAGGACCTCCTCGACGGCGCGCGGGACCAGCTCGGGGCGTTGCGCGAGCAGCGCCCACTGCTCGGGATGCTCGGCGAACAGGCGCAGCGCGTGGGCGAGCTGGCTCTGCGTGGTGTCGACGCCGCCGACGAGGACGTTCAGCACGAGGTTGACGCACTCGACGTCGGATAGCCGCTCGATCTGCTGGCCGGCGTCGTCGTGGGCGGTGGCGGCGATCAGCGCGGAGATCAGGTCCTCGCCGGGCTGCTCGCGACGCGCGCGCAGCAGCGCCCAGGCGTACTCGTAGAACTCGGCGACGGCGGCTTCGATGCCGGGGCGCTCCTGCACCATCGAGACGGCGTCGAACTGGCGCTGGATCCAGTTCGACCAGTGGTGCAGGCGCGGCGCGTCATCCAGGGGCACGCCCATGACGTGCGCGATCGCCTGCGAGGGGTAGGGCTTGGCGAAGGTCTCGACGAACTCGCACTCGACGCTCCCGCCGGCACGGCCCCCCGACGCGGCGGCGCGCTCGAACAGAGCGCCCAGGAACTCGCGCATGACGGGCCGGTAGCGCTCGACCGCGCGGGGGAGAGCGCGGGGTTGACGAGGCTGCGCAGGCGCGTGTGGTCGGGGCCGTTGATGTGCAGGATGTTGCGCCGCATCTCCTCGTACAGCGGCCCCTCGCGGACCTCGAAGATCTCGGCGATCTTCAGCCCCGGGAAGATCGCGGCGCGGGTGCGCAGGAACCGCTCGCCGGCCTCGCGGTCGAGCACCATGTACCCGAAGGGCCCCGCCGCGAGCCAACCCTGTGCGCGCAGCTCGCGCATGGCGGCGTGGAAGCGCGCGCCGCGCAGCGCGGGGTCGGTGTAGTCGAAGCGGGGCAGCTCCAGCTCGTCGACGAGCGTCATTGCGCCACGAAACTATCAGCACGCGGCGTCCGTGCCGCCCTCCCCTCGGGGCCTCCTGCCTCGCTCCCTCGGCGCGTTAGCGCCCGTACCAGCGGCGTCCTCCGCCCTCGATCCCTCCCACGAAGAACCCAATCAGCCACAACAGGATCGCCGCGATCAACACCAACCAGAGAATGTGCACGGCAAAACCCAGGCCACCGAAGATGGCCAGTATCAGCACGAGTGCGACCAGAGCAACCATCAGAGTCCTCCTTTACGGTCTCGGCCGACGCATTGGCGCCGGCCTGTGCAGGAGGACTACCCGCCCCAGCCGTCTTCGAACCGTATGTGGCAAAGCTATTTCTTGGGATGAACGGTCTGCTTGAGACCCGCTCCCGGGGTGAACTTGGGGGCCTTGGAGGCTTTGATCTTGACTTTCTCACCGGTGCGCGGGTTGACGCCCTGACGCGCGGCGCGTTTGACGACCGAGAACTTGCCGAAGCCGGTGATCACGACCTCGTCGCCTTTCTTGAGCGTCTTGCCGACCGTGCCCACAAACGACTCGATCGCACGCGAGGCGTCGGCTTTGGAGAGACCGCTGTCGGCGGAGACCGCCTCGACCAGCTGAGTCTTGTTCATGAACTAACTTCCTTTCGGTTGTATGGGCAAAGCACGAGCGCGCAAGAGTAGCGCGCGGGGCCCCGGAAAGACCGCTTGCCTGCACGAGATGCCGCTGCCGGAGTGGGGCTGGCGGCCGTTGTGAGTGGAGGGTGGACGCTTACGCGTCCGTGGTGCCGGGAGCGGCCGGGAGCGACTGAGCTACGTACCGGGGTGCCTGCGCCAGCTTCTTGCCGGGGTTCAACAGCCCCTTCGGGTCGAAGGCAAGCTTGACCTGTTCGTGCAGTTGGAGCGCCCGCGCGGGCCACTGGCGGGCGAGCTGCCCGCGCTTGAGCCAGCCGACCCCGTGCTCGCCGCTGATCGCGCCGCCGAGCTCGACGGCGAGCGCAAAGAGCTCCTCGACGGCGGCGCTCGCCGCGGCCAGATCCTCCGCGGAGCGGGGGTCAACGAGTAGGTTGGCGTGGACGTTGCCGTCGGCCCCGTGGCCCCACGCGCAGCAGCGCAGTCCGTGACGGGCCGCGATCTCCTCGAAGTACTGCGAGCGCCTCGGCCAGTCGCTCGACGGGCACGACGACGTCCTCGCTGACCTTGCCCCCGAGCGCCGCGCCGACCGCGCCGCTGACACGGTCGCGCCACTGCCACAGCGCCGCGCGGTCGGGCCGGCGCAGCTCGATCGCGGTGGGACCCAACACCGCGGCGAGCTCGGCGTGCGCCGCGCGCGCCTGCTCGCGCGTACCGTCGACCTCGGCCAGCAGCGCGAACTCGGCGCCCGCGGGCAGCTCGCCCGGATAGGTGGCGCCCGCCATCCGCAGCGCGGCGCCGTCGATGAAGTCGAGCGCCGCCGGCTGCACGCCGGCGGCGAGCACGTCGAGGATCGCGGCGCAGCCCTCGGCGCGCGTGCCCTGGAAGGCGATCAGTGGCAGCGCGGCCTCCGGCGCCGGCATCAGCAGCAGGCGCACGGCGGTGATGATCCCGAGCGTGCCCTCCGAGCCGACCAGCAAGCTCTTGAGGTCGTAGCCGCCGACGTCCTTGCGGTATGGGCCGCCGATCTCGATCAGCTCGCCCGGCGGGATCGCGACCTCCAGGCCCGTGACCCAGTTGCCGGTGACCCCGTACTTGAAGGCGTGCGGCCCGCCGGCGTTGGTCGCGACGTTGCCGCCGATCTGCGACTGCTCGGAGGCGCCCGGGTCGGGTGGGAAGCAGAGCCCGTTCTCGCGCGCGAGGCGCTGGACGTGGCGGGTGCTGACGCCGGCCTCGACGTGCATCCGCCACAGCGCCGGCTCCAGCGCGCGGATCGCGCGCAGGCGCTCGAGCGAGCAGACGACTCCGCCCTCCAGCGGCACCGCGCCGCCGGCCAAGCCGGTGCCGCCGCCGCGCGGGATCAGCGGCGCCTCGCGCTCGTAGCAAAGTGCGAGCACCGCCGCGACCTCCGCGGCGGTGCCGGGCCGCACGACGAGGTCGGCGTGGCCGCGCAGCCCGCGCGCGCTGGTCGCGTCGTGGCCGTACTGCGAGACCGCGGGCCCGTCGCCGCGGAGCACGTGCTCGGGTCCCAGCAGCCGCGCGAGCTCGGCCTGCAGCGCCGCGGTGTCGCCGCTCCCGTACACCGCTCACACCGTCGCGATCGGGCCGCGAGCGGAGTGGGGCGCCTCACCGAGCATTCGGCTACGCCGCCTCGACCGTCGCGGCGCCGGGCGCGCCGGCGGGCCCGGCGAGCAGCCCTGCAACCAATTCTCGCGCCAGCGCCGCGCTGCGCGCGAGGTCGCCCTGCAGGGGTCCGGCGAGCAGCCGGTGGGCCTCGTTCTCGACGCTCATCGCCCCGGTGTACCCGATCGCGTCCAGCGCGTCAAACAGTGCCGGCCACGGAACCGCGCCCTCGCCGGGCAGCAGGAACGCGAAGTCATCGCCCTCGACGGCACTCGAGCCGGCGCCGCCGGCACCGAGACCGCCCGCGCCGGGGCCGCTGCGCCCAACGGCGTCCTTGAGGTGCACGTGCGCGATCCGGCCCCCCCACGCGCGCACCGCGCCGGGAATGTCGTCGCCGCTGAGCACGAGATGACTGGGGTCGAAGTTGACTGCCAGCGCCGCGCAGTCGAGCGCCGCGAGCAGATGCTCGGCGCGGTAGCGCCCGTGCGCGAGCGTGCCCCAGCAGGGCTCCAGGGCGACCCGCACGCCCTCCTCTTCGGCGCGGTCCAGCACGCGCTCCAGCGCGCGTAGCGCGAGCTCCCAGGCATGCGCCTCGGAGAGCTCGACGCCGATGCGCGCCGCGCCGGCCTCCCACGGGTTCGGGCCGCTCAGGACCCCGATCGAGTCGATCTCGGCGTGCGCGCAGGCGAGCACCGCGCACTCGGCGCGGCGCACGCGGCGCTCCCAGAGCTCCTGGTCGAGCGTGACGTGGTCCTGGTGGACCATCAACTGGGGCACGGCGAGGCCCGCCGCGTGGGCGTCGCCGACGATCTCCTTTAGGCGCCCCGGTGCTTCGAGCAGCGGGTCGTACTGCTCCATCGTCCAGTCCACCGCTTCGTAGCCCGCGCCGGCGAGCAGCGGGACGATCTCCGCCGGCGAGCGCCCACCCATGTCGGCCGCGACGTATCCGATCGGGCGATCCACCATCGAGGTCGCGGCGCGCGCGGCGCCGGGTGCGGCGCTCATGCCGGGGGCCCTTCGGCACCCGTGTTCGCAGGAGCCCGACGCTCGTCCTCGGGGGCGGTGACCTCGGCGCCGTGGTGCACGTAGACGGTCTGCTGCTCGGTGAAGAAGCGCACGGCCTCGGTGCCCTGCTCGCGCCAGCCCGACGCGGAGGAGGCCTTCAGGCCCCCGAAGGGCATGTGTGGGTCGCCGCCGGGGGTCGGACGGTTGACGTGCACCATCCCGGCCTCGCTGCGTTCGATGAAGCGGAAGGCGCGCGCGAGGTCGTTGGTGCAGATCGACGCGGAGAGACCGTACGGAACGGCGTTGGCGAGCTCGATCGCGTCGTCGAGATCGCGAGCGCTCTGCACGGCGCAGACGGGGCCGAAGACCTCCTCGTCGATCACGCGCATCCCGGGGCGCACGTCGGCGAGTACGGTCGGCGCAACGAAGCTGCCGTGGCGCAACTCGCCGTCGGGGCGGGCGCCGCCACTGAGCACCGCGGCGCCAAGCTTGCGGGCCTGCGCGACGGCGTCGAGCACCGCCTCGGCGGCGGGGAAGTCGATCAGCGGTGGCACGTCTACTCCCTCGCCAGCTCCCGCACCGAGCACCAGCTCGCGGGCGCGACGCGCGAAGGCCGCGAGCACGGTCTCGTAGGCGGGCTGCTCGACGATCAGGCGGCGGGTCGCGGTGCACTTCTGGCCGGCCGCGGCGAAGGCGCCCTGGCAGGCGAGCTCGACGGCGCGCAGGGGGTCGGCATCGGCCAGCACGACCAGCGGGTTGTTGCCGCCGAGCTCGCCCTGGAAACGGACGCGGCCGGCGCCCAGGCGTCGGCCGAGATCCTCCCCGACTGCGGTGGAGCCGGTGAAGGACAGCGCCCGCAGGTGCGGGTCGTCGGCCAGCGCGAGGCCGACGACGGCCCCACCCAGCACGACCTGGACGGCGTCGACGGGCACTCCGGCCTCGTGCAGGACCTCGACCAGCGCGAGCACCGCGCCGGGGGCGGAGGAGGACGGCTTGATCACGACGGTATTGCCCGCGGCGAGCGCCGGGGCGAGCTTCCAGGCGGGGATCGCGATCGGGAAGTTCCAGGGGGTGATCAACCCCACCACCCCCAGTGCGCGGCGGCGCGTGTATGCGAGCGTGGCGTCCTGCGCGGCGTCCGCGAGCGCTCCGCCGAGGCGCTCGGCCTCGCCGGCGTGAAAGTGCAGTACGGCGGCGGCACGCTGCACCTCACCGGCGGCGTCCGCGCGCAGCTTGCCCTCCTCCGCGACGATCTGCTCCGCGAGCTGCCGACCGCGCCGCCGGAGGAGATCGGCGGCGCGGTGCAGCAGCTCCCCCGGCGCGGTCCGGGCAGACCGCCCCAGCGTGGTTGGGCCCTGTGTGCGCGGGCGCAGGCGGCCGCCACGTCGCCCGTGCTGTGGGGCGCATAGGTCGCGACCACCTCGCGGGTGTCGGCGGGGTTGCGGCAGACGATCGCCGCGGCGCTCACTGCGCCGCCTGCTCGACCAGGTAGGCCGGCTTGGGCAGGTCCCAATGGCCGACGTTGATGCCCTCTGTGCTGCGCGGGTCGCGGGCGAGCAGCGCCTCGATCACGACCGGCCCTTCCGTGCGCAGGGCGGCGTCGAGCGCGGGGGCCAGCTGCTCGAGCTCGGTGACCTTGAAGGCGCTGGCGCCGAAGGCGGTGGCGATCGCGGCGAAGTCGGGGGTGACGAGCTCGCCGTCGCGGCGGCTGCGGAACTCGACGGCAAAGTCGCGCCCGGCGCCGAACATGCCGCGCTGGAAGTCGCGGATCGAGGTCCAGCCGATGTTGTTGAGCACCAGGTAGACGACCGAGATGCCCTCCTGCACGGCGAGCGCGAGCTCCTGGATGCTCATCAGAAAGTCGCCGTCGCCGGCGACCCCGACGACCGGCACGTCGGGCGCCGCGAGCTTCGCGCCGATCGCGGCGGGCACGGTGAAGCCCATCGTCGAGTAGCCACCCGGGGTGATCCAGGTGCGAGGCTCGTAGGAGACGAACTCCTGGAACATCTGGATCTGGGGGTGGCCGGCGGAGGCGATCACGATCGCCTCGCGCGGCAGCGCCTTGCGCAGCGTGTGAATCGCCTGGGACATCGAGAGCACCCCGGGATCCCAGCGCTCGCGGATCAGCGCGCGCCAGCGGCCCTTCCAGGAGGCCGACTCGAGGATGTACTCGCGGCGATCCGGGATCTGCTCGCGGCGCTCCTCCAGGGCGTCGGCGAGCGCCGCCAGGGCGGTGCGGGCGTCGGCTACGACACCGACCTCGACCGGGTAGTTCTTGCCGATCTCGCGCGGGTCGACGTCGATCTGCAGGATGCGGGTCGGGGGCACCGAGAACGACGCGCCGTGCTCGTAGGAGCTCGCGGTCTGCTCGGCGAAGCGGGTCCCGATCGCGAGGATCACGTCGGCCTCGCGCGAGAAGTGGTTGCCGCAGATCGTGCCGTTGGCGCCGGTGTGCTCGGCCGCCAGCGGATGGTCCTCGGGGAACACTCCCTTGCCCATCATCGTCGCGAGCACCGGGGCCTGGAGCAGTTCGGCGACGCGCCGCAGCTGCGCGTGCGCGCCGGCCTGGATGCAGCCGCCGCCGGCCAGGATCACCGGACGCGCGCAGGACACCAGCGCCGCCGCGATCTGCTCGATGCCGTCGGGGTCGGGGTGTGCCTCCGGGTGGGTGGCGCGGTGGTTGCCGGCGTCGAGGCGATGGCCCTCGCCGGCAAGCGCCTGCACGTCGATCGGGACGTCGATGTGGACCGGGCCCGGGCGTCCACCCAGCGCGACGTTGAAGGCGCGGTGCAGGGCCCGCGGGAGCTGGTCGACGCGGTGCACTGCGAAGCCGCGCTTGACGACCGGGCGCAGCACGCTCGGGAAGTCGGCGTCGTGTTGGCGCTCGAGCTCCTGCAGCACGCCGGTGCCGTCCATGTAGCTCTGCACCCCGCCGGTGATCGCGATCACGGCCTGCGAGTCGACGTAGGCGGTCGCCAGCGCCATCGTCAGGTTCGCCGAGCCGGGGCCGATCGAGGTGATCGTCGCCAGCGGCCGCCCGCAGGCGCGGTAGTAGGCGTCGGCGATGTGCCCCGCGGACTGCTCGTGGCGGGCCTGCAGCACCGTGATCTGCTCGGCGCGGTCCTTGAAGGCGTCGAAGATGCCCATGTCGCCGTGGCCGGGGATGCCGCAGACGTAGGGCACGCCCTGCTCGATCAGGTAGTCGGCGATCAGCTCGCCACCGGTCTTAAGGCTCATGCGATGTGCTCCTTTCGTGGTGGTCGGCGCCGGCCTGTGCGCGCAGCAGCTCCTCGGTGATCAGGAGGTGGCGCTCCATCGCCTGGGCGGCCTGCGCGGCGCGCCCGTCGTGGGCGGCCACATAGATCGCTTGGTGCTCGGCGACGATCGCGTGCAGGTCGCGGGTGCGCCCAACGGTCGAGAGCCCGCGCACGCGCGTCTGGTCGCGCAGGGACTCGACGATCGCGATCAGGCGAGCGTTGCCGAGGACCTCCAATGGCACGCGGTGGAAGGCGCGGTCGTGGTGCATGAAGGTGCGCTCGTCGTCGAGGTTGGCGCGCATCGCGGCGAGCTCGCGGCTCAGCGCACGGACATCCCTGACCGTGAAGCGCAGCACGGCCTCGCGCATCGCGGGGATCTCGACCATGCGCCGCAACTGGAAGATCTCCAGGATGTCGTGGCCCTTGCTGTCGTTGACGCGCACGCCGCGGCTGCGCTCGAACGTGACCAGCCCCTCCTTGGCGAGGTCCACGAGCGCCTCGCGCACAGGCGTGCGCGAGATTCCCAGGGCCTCGGAGAGAGCGCGCACGGAGGTCAGCGAGCCGGCGGGCAGGCGCCCCTCGACGATCGCGTTGCGCAGCTCCTCGCGCGCCTGCGCGCTGAGCCCGCGCTGGTGGCCGATGGGAGAGAGCCCACCCGCGATCGGCAGTGGCAGCTCCTCGAAGGCGACGTCGCTCATCGCCGCGCGTCCGTGATCGGCTCATCCGTCGTGGCGCTCGTATCCACCGTGGCACTCGCACCCGTCGTGACACTCGCATCCACCGTGGCGCCCGTACCCGTCGGGGCACCCTTACCCGTGCTCGTATCCGTCGCGGCACTCGCACCCGTCGTGGCGCTCGTGAGCGCGTAGACCCGCTGGATCAGCTCCACCACGGCCCGGCCCTCACGGCCGTCGACCGGCGGCGGTGCCCCCTGGACGAGCGCGCGGGCGAAGGCCTGGACGCTCGCGTGGACGGAGTCCTCCCAGCTCCCGGGCGCGACGTGCTCGTCATGCCAGGCGCCGTCGTAGCGGCGCAGGGCGGGCCCGGTGCGGAAGCCTTCGAAGTCGGCCTCGCAGCCGGAGAGGTAGAGCATCCCGGCGCTGGCGCAGAGCTCGATCGCATCGTCGAAGGCCCCGGGCGGGCAGTGGTAGTTGGCCTCGATCACACCCAGGGCGCCGGACCGAAAGCGCATCGTCACGACCGCCAGCTCCTCGCCGCGGCTGGGGGGAGCGTCGGCGATCGCGGCTAGCTCGCATACCTCCCCGCAGAAGGCGCGGGCCAGGTAGAAGCGGTGCACGCCGGCATCGAACAGCAGGCCGCCGCCGGTGGCGATCGGGTCCGAGCGCCAGCCTCCAAGCTTGCCGCCGATGCCGAGGCGCATGCGCAGCAGCAGCGGCCGACCCAGGGCTCCGCTCTCCAGCAGGCTGCGCGCACGCACGTGGGGTGGGTAAAAGAGCTGGTTGTGCGAGACGCCGACGCTCACATGGGCCCGCTCGGCGGCGGCGATGATCTCGTCGCACTCGGCGACGGTGAGCGCCATCGGCTTCTCTAGCAGCACGTGCTTGCCGGCCGCGATCGCGGCGAGCGCGACCGCGCGGTGCAGGTTGTGTGGTACGCACACGCTGACCGCGTCGAGGCGCTCGTCGGCGAGCAGCTCCGCGAGCGTGGCGCGCTCCTGCGCCCCGGTGGCCGCCGCGGAGGCCCGGCGCAGCGCCGGGTCGAGGTCGGTGACGGCGAGCACGCGCGCCAGCTCGGGATCGCGCTGGAAGCCGTGCAGGTGCACCTGGCCGATCTCGCCGAGGCCGACGATCCCGATGCCAACGGGGGCGGCGACGGGGGGGATGGGTCCCTCCGCCGCCGTCTGTGCGGCGGACTCGTTGTGCACGAGCCCCTCCGCCTCCCCCATCGCGCCGGCCTGCCCCCTGCTCGCGGCTCTGCCCGGCGCGGCCGCGCCCCCACGAGGTGCGACCGCGTCCCGGCTCACCGCGCCGACGTTCCCGGACTCAGTCATCGAGTCCCCTGAGCTCGTGGAGCTCCTCAGCGACGGTCCCCGACACCGAAGCCATGCCGGGCGGGCGCTGCTCGGGCACGGACGCACGGCCGGTGTGTACCGCCCACCAGGCGTAGATCGTAAACAGCGCACCGATGCCCAGCGCGACTGCGAAGTAGCCGGCGACGTAGTGGTTGACGGTCGGCAGCAGGTAGGCGAGGATCACGGCCAGGCACCAGGCGACGCCCAGCACCGACACGGGGACCAGCCAGCGTCCGAGCCCGAAGTGGTCAGCGGGCGCATCGGGGATTCGCTGCTTGAAGTGCCCCCAGAGCACCCCGAGAATCGTGCTGCCGTAGGTGAAGTAGTAGGCCACGGCCGCCATCGAGATGATCCGGAAGATTTTGCCGGCGCCGGCGAGGTTGATGATCAGGCACACGACCCACAGCACGACGATCGCGACGATCGGCGTACGGAAGCGGTCGCTGACGCGCGCCAGCTGGCCGGAGAACGGCAGCATCCGGTCGCGTGAGACCGAGAAGATCAGGCGCGTGGCGACCGCGATGTTGGCGATGATGCAGCCCATCATCGAGCCGAAGGCGATGATCTTGAAGAGGAAGCCGACGAACGACCCGAGGTGGACGTCGACGACCCAGAAGATCGTGTTGGTGCGTTCCAGCGCGGCCGGGATCGGGCCCTTGATGGCGGCTACGAAGATCCACATCACGACGAAGCCGGCGAGCCCCGAGACGATCACCGCGCGCAGCATCGCGCGGGGGGCGACCTTACGCGGGTTCTTGGTCTCCTCGGCAAGATCGGCGGAGGCCTCCCAGCCGAGCAGTGAGAGGATCGGCAACAGCGAGGCGAGGATGTAGTTGACGGTCGGTGTCGGCGCGCCGTTGACGCCGCCGGCGCCGTTGTTGTTGACGATCACACCCAGCCCCTGGGTCTCTTTGAAGAACAGCACGACACCAACCACGAGCAGCACTGTGATTGCGGTGGTGCCGACGATCTCGGCCATCGCGAAGCCGTTGTTCATGCGACTGGCGAGGCGGATGCCGACGATGTTCACGATGAAGCCGAGCGAGAGCGCTCCGGCGGCCAGGTAGGCCGCGTTCTGCGGGGTAGCTTCCAGCCCGAATTCGGGGGCGTAGACGGATCCGAGCAGCACCCCGATCGAGACGGCGCCGGTCGTGAAGGTGATGATCCCGAAGACCGCGACGACCCAGCCGTAGTAGGGGCTCGTGATGCGGCTCGCCCACTGGTAGGCGTAGCCGGTCACCGGGATGCGGGCAGCCATGTGCATGAAGACCGCGAGCACCGGCAGCACGCCCACGAGGCCGAGCAGCCAGAACCAGGTCGAGACGGCCCCCACTTGCAGCAGCACCGGCTGGAACAGGCCCACGATCGAGCCGGTGATCGTGATCATCGAGAAAGCCAGGCAGAAGGAGGTGAACGAGGACATCGTGCGCCGCAGCCGCTGGGGGTAGCCGAACCTGACCAGGTCTTCCTCGTCGCCCAGCGGGCGCGGTGTGGTTGGCATCCCGGTGGACGCCGGCGTGACAGACATCAGTGAATCTCCTCTCCCCGCAGGGTGATGACGGAGCCGGTGTCGACCAGCTCCTGGAAGTCCTCGCCGACCGCGACCATCGGGCCGCTGCTCGTGACCTGCTTCCAGGTCTCCCAGTCGGCGACGTCGACATGCTCGACGACGGTGTAAGCGGTGTTGCCGTCGGGGTCCTCGACGCTGAACACCCGGTACTCGGCGATGCCCTCGCAGCCCTTCAGCGTGGGCTGGTCGCGCGTCAGCGACCACTCGCGGTAGCGCTCGGGAGTGATGCCCTCGCGCAGTCGATAGAGTAGGAACAGCTTCATCGTCGGGTCTCCTTGATCGCGGGTGTGAGTGCCGCTGCCCTCGCCGCCAGCGCAGCTGGATCGCCCCCCGCACCGCCGAGCACGCGGTGCAGTTGCTCGCGCATCAGCCGGTGACCGGCCAGCGGGTCGACCGCCGGGCGGCCGAGCACGAAGCTGGCCTGCTCGTCGCAGAGGACGGTGTTGGCAGGCAGCCTCAGCTGGACGTCCTCGCCGCAGGCCTCCAGGAATGCGGCGGTGGTGCCCTCGAGCACGAGCCCGGGGTCGCAGTCGAAGGCGCGTGCCAGCACGCGCAGGTAGTCCCGCCGCGTCAGGGGGTCGGGGCCGGCGGTGTTGTAGATGCCCTCGCACTCCTGGGCGATCAGCTCACAGACGCGCTGGGCGTAGTCCCAGGCGTAGGTCGGTGACTGGTGGATGTCGGCGGGCGCCGGCAGGGGCCGCCCGGCGCGCAGCTGGGCGACCCAGCGCAGCGCGAGGCTCGAGCGCTCCCATACGTGGCGGGCATGCGCGTCCGCGGCGCTCACGGGCGGGTGAGCGGGTAGGCCTGGAGCGGGCAGGTCCGGAGCGCGACCTGGCACGCCGTTGGCGTGCCAGGCGCCGCGCGGCGCGGTGGGGATCGAGAGGTTGACGCCGTAGACGTTCGCGGGGCGGGTAATCAGCCAGCTTCCGCTGGAGCTTCGGACGGCCAGCTCAGCGGCGAGCTTCGAGCGCCCGTAGGCGTTGACGGGCTCGGTCGGGTCGTGCTCGTCCCAGCACTGCCCCACGGGGCGGTGGCCGCTGAAGACCCAATCGGAGGAGACGAGCACGTAGTGGGCCCGCACCGAGCGCGCGGCAGCGAGGCTGTGCTCAGCCCCGAGCTGGTTGAGCTGGGCGAGGCGGGGCTCGCGCTCCAGGCGGCCGAGCGCGACGCTGGCGGCAGCGTGCACGAGCACGTCCGGTTCGAAGTCCTCGGCGAGCGCGACACACGCGTGGCGGTCGCTCACGTCCAGCCGGGCAGTGCGCGCGCCGGGCAGGCGCACCGGTGTCTCACACCAGGTGCCGAGCACCTCCCAGCTCTGCTGCGCAGCGGCGGCGGCGAGGTTCGATCCGATCAACCCGCTGGCGCCTGTGACGAGCAATCGCATCGCGTCACCCGAAGTGCCTTTCGCACTCGGCGAGCGTCTCGTCGAGGATCGCGCAGATCTCCTGCACTTCGGCGGCCCCGATCGTGACGGCCGGCTTGAGCTTGAGCACGTTGCCGCGCGGTGGCGGGAAGGTGGGGCCGGTGCGGCCGAGGATCAGGCCGCGCTCCAGCGCCCGGCGCAGCACCCAATCGGCCTCCTCGAAGGCATGCTCCTTGGTGGCGCGGTCGCGGACTAGCTCGACGCCGATCATCAGGCCGAGCACGCGCACGTCGCCGATCAGCGGGTGGCGCTCGTAGAGCTCGCCGAGATGTTCACCGAACAGCTCGCCCATGCGCCGGGCGTTGCCGGGCAGGTCCTCGCGCTGCATCACCTCGATCATTCGCAGGCTGGCCGCGGCGGCGACGGGGTGCCCGATCTCGGTGAACCCGTACTCCCAGGGAGCGAGCTGGGCGAACCGCTCGTTGACCACTACCGCCGACATCGGAAAGCCGCCGCCGAAGGCCTTGCCGAGCACGATCATGTCGGGCTCGACCCCGTAGTGCTCGATTGCGAACAGCTCGCCGCAGCGGGCCCAGGCGGTCTGTACCTCGTCGACGATCAGCGCGCAGCCCTGGCGATCGCAGATCTCGCGCAGCACGTCGAAGTAGCCCTCGGGGGCCGGCACCATCCCGCCGTTGGCCTGGTAGGGCTCGACGATCACCCCGGCGACGGCACCCTCGGAGCCCTCGACGATCATCTGCTCGACGAAGCGCGCGCAGAACAGCTCGCAGGAGGGGTACTGCAGGCCGAAGGGGCAGCGATAGCAGTTGAAGTTGGGGACCCGCAGCTGCCGGGTCAGGTAGCGCGAGAGCCCCTCCTTGCACCCCTCGTACATCCCCGGGTGTGTGTAGGAGAGCGCGATCGTCGCGAAGGTCTTGCCGTGGTAGGCCTGAAACAGGGAGACGAACTCATCGGCGCCGGTCGAGCGCATCGCGAGGTGCATGGCGCCCTCCACCGCGTCGGAGCCGGTGACCCCAAACAGCACTTTCTCGAGCCCCCCGGGGGCGAGCTCGGCGACCTTCTGGGCGAGCAGCGCGCGGGGCAGGGAGTTGTACATCGGCGCGGTCCACTCGCTGCGCCCGAGCTGCTCGATCACCGCATCGGCGATCTCCGGGTTGCGGAAGCCGAGGTTGACCACCCACTCTCCAGAGATCGCGTCCAGGTACTCCCTGCCATCCGCGTCCCAGACCTTGAGCCCCTGGGCGTGGTCCACGACCAAGGGCTCGTCGCCCATCGGCTTGATCTGAAAGCGATCCGTCAAGCCGTTGATCTCCCGCTGGGAGTACCCCTGCGCCTCCCTACCGCTGCTAGCCCACCGATCGGTGGCCTTGCTGTCATGCCCCTCGCTATCCCTGCCGCCGCGCTGGCCGGGAGCAGGCTGCGCGTCGGTGACCCTGCGACTATCTCGCTCCATAACTAGAGCTCCTGCCTCTCTATCCCTCTATCCCTTGCTGCCTTCCTACCCCGGACGCATCGCATGTGGCATGCCACGCATCACACTTGACAAAATACACCTCCGTACGCCCTTGTCAAGGACATAAAGAAATATTCTTTATACGAAGCTCCGCCCCTGAGCTCGCCGGGCTACCGCGGGGTCGCGGAGCCGTCAGGCAGGAACGCGTCGGTCCCGTAGCGCGCGAATGCGAACGGCGCGTCGAGCAGACGATTGCGCACCATCCAGCTCGAGAGCTGCGCAAGGTGGTCGGGCTGGAGCGTGCCGAATGGCACCGCGCCGTCGTCGCCGAACAGCGGCAGATAAGCGTTGAGCGAGGCGCTCGTCAGCGCACGCGACAGTGAGGGGTTCTGGCGCAGCAGATCGGCGAGGCTGCGCGCGGGATCGTGCAGCGTGTCTTCGTAGCCGCGCACCGTGGCGGCGACGAAGTCGCGTACGAGCTCGGGGTCCGTGGCGGCGAGTCCGCGGGTCGTGAAGGCGACCAGGCCCGGATAGGCCGGTCCGCCCTCGCCAGCGAGCCAGAAGGGCGTAATCGGATGACCACCGACCTGGAGCTGCACGCCGTCGTCGGGGATGAACCCCGTGAACGCCGCGAGGCGGCCCGCGAGCAGCCCCTGCGCGCCGTTGAAACCAACGGTCACGACGTGCACCTTCGCGGGGTCCCCGCCGGCGTGGCGCACCTCGGTATCGAGCACCGCGCGATCAGAGGGCACGCCGGTGATCCCGACGGTGGCGCCCTGCAGTTGCGCCGGGGTGCGCAGATGCTCGGAGGCGAGCGCAATCAGGCCTCCGAGCGGCTGCTGCACGATCGCCATGACCGCCTCGTCATGGCCACCGTGAGCGATCTCGGTGGCGACGTCGCTGCCGTCGGCGAGCCCGAACTGCGCGCGGCCCGCGGCGACCAGGCTGAGCGGTTCGACGGTGGCGCCCGGCTGCACGATCTGGAGGTCGATGTTCTCCCGCCGGTAGTACCCGGCGGCCAGCGCACGGTAGATGCCGGCGTGCACCGCGTTGGGAGTGAAGTCGAGGATCAGCGTCGCCCGCGTCATGCGGGGCAGCGCGCCTGGGAGCGCGGGCGCGGTGCGCGCGCTGGACGCCGAGCCGCACCCGCAGAGGGCGAGCACGGCCACGGGCACCAGGGCCTTCAGAAGCGATCGGTATCTTGCAGGCATGCCAGAGGGCGCCACATCTGCACCGCAGACCGGGACGCCCGAACCGCGCACGCTATCGGGAGAGCCGATCCGAGAGCTCTACACCGAGGTGGACCTGCCCGCGGGGATCGGCGGTCCGGAGGATCCGATCGGTCGTCCGGGGCAGTACCCGTTCACGCGCGGGGTGTACGAGTCGATGTACCGCGGGCGGCTGTGGACGATGCGCCAGTTCGCCGGGTTCGGCACGAGCGAGGAGACCAACGAGCGCTTCCACTACCTGCTCGAGCACGGGCAGACGGGCCTCTCGACCGCGTTTGACATGCCGTCGCTGATGGGCCACGACTCCGACCACGCGCGCAGCCTCGGCGAGGTCGGTCGCGAGGGCGTCGCGGTAGACACGCTGGAGGACATGCGGACGCTGTTCGCGGGGATCGACCTGGGAGCGGTCTCGGTGTCGATGACGATCAACGCGCCGGCAGCGATCATGTTGGCCTTCTACGTGGCCGCAGCGGAGTCCGACCCCGCCAATCCGACTGCTCCGGAGCACCTGTCGGGCACGATCCAGGCGGACATCCTCAAGGAGTACATCGCGCAGAAGGAGTGGTGCTTTCCGATCGACCCGGCGATGCGCCTGTGCGGCGACATGATCGAGTGGTGCACGCGCCGGATGCCCCGCTGGCACCCGATCTCGATCTCGGGCTACCACATCCGCGAGGCGGGCTCGACGGCCCAGCAGGAGCTGGCATTCACGCTCATGGACGGCCTCACCTACGTGCGCCAGGCGGTCGAGCGGGGACTGGACGTGGACGAGTTCGCACCGCGGCTGTCGTTCTTCTTCAACGCGCAGATCGACCTCTTTGAGGAGATCGCCAAGTACCGGGCGGCCCGCCGGATTTGGGCGCGAGAGCTGCGCGAGACGTTCGGCGCCAAAAGCCCGCGCTCGTGGCTGATGCGCTTCCATGCGCAGACGGCCGGGGTCAGCCTGACGGCGCAGCAGCCACTGAACAACATCGTGCGCACGACGATCGAGGCGCTGGCGGCGGTGCTGGGGGGCGCGCAGTCGCTGCACACCAACAGCTACGACGAGGCGCTGGCGCTGCCGACGGAGGCCGCGGTGCGGGTCGCGTTGCGCACCCAGCAGGTGATCGCCCACGAGACCGGCGTGGCCAACACCGTGGACCCGCTGGGAGGCAGCTTCTTTCTCGAGTCCCTGACCGACGAGATGGAGCGCCGCTGCTACGAGTACTTCGAGAAGATCGAGCAGCTCGGGGGGATGGTGGAGGCCGTCAAGCGCAACTACCCCCAACGCGAGATCGCCGACGCGGCCTTCGAGCTACAGCAGGAGATCGACGGCGGGGAGCGGGTCGTGGTCGGCGTCAACCGCTACACCCAGCAGGACGAAGAGCCGATCCCGACGCTGCGCGTGGACCCGGCGCTGGAACGCAAGCAGCTCGACCGCCTGCAGTCCGCGCGCGCGCGGCGCGACGGCGGCGCGGTGGAGCGCACGCTCGCGGATCTGCGCGAGGCCGCGGGGAACGAGCGACACAATCTGATGGAGCCGCTGCTGGAGTGCGCGCGCGCGAACGCCTCCGAGGGCGAGATCATCGAGTCGTTGCAGCGCGTCTTCGGGGATTACACCGAGACGCCGGTGTTCTGAGACCCGCGGGGCCCAGCCTCTAAGACCCAGATGGGACCTGGCGTCTAGCGTCCGCCGTACGGGGGTGGCGCACTAGCGTCCGCCGTGCAGAGATGGCGCGCGCACTTAGCTGTCCGCCGTGCAGGGACGGCGTCTAGCGTCCGCCGTGCGGGGACGGCACGGCGCCGGCCGTGCTGTGCAGCTCGTCGGCGCGGCGGTAGCCGAGCCGCGCGGAGACCCGGTCGGCGGTCGAGATCAGGTGCGGACCGAGCGCGTCGATGAGATCCTCGAGCAGGATCGTTCTACTGTGCGCGGTCATGCCCACCGCGGCCACCGTGTCCCCGGTGTCCGATCGCAGCGGTGCGGCGATCGCGTAGAGCCCCTCGGCTAGCTCTTGGTCGTCCACAGCCAGCCCGTCCTCGCGGATTTGCGCAAGCTCCCTGCGCAAGGCGCTCTTGGACTTGATCGTGTTCGGTCCCTGCTTCTCCAGTTGCAGCTCGCCGATCAGCTCACGCTGGGCCCGCTCCGGCAGGTAAGCGAGCAGCAGCTTGCCGGCGGCGGTGCAGTAGGCGGGCAGCCGCGAGCCGGTGGTGATGCCGGGGTCGGCGTGGTGCAGGGCGCGGCGGGTGCCACGCAGGCGCTCGAGCAGCAGAATCTCTGGGCCGTCGAGGACGACGAGGCTGACCGTGAACCCGGTGCGCTGGCAGAGCTCCTTCAAATCGGCGCTGGCGTGCTCACGCAGGCCCGTTCCGCTCATCGCTGACAGTCCGAGGCCGGTGACACGCAGCCCCAGGCGGTACTTGCGGCCCGGACCCTGCTCCAGATACCCAAGCGCGGCGAGCGTGATCACGTAGCGATGGGTCGTGCTGCGGCTCATCCCTAGCTCTTGCGCGATATCGACGATCCCGAGCACCGGGTGCTCCGGGTCGAAGCAGCAGAGGATCGCAAGACCACGCTCCAGGGATTGGGAGAAGCGCGGTTCTTTCAGCATCGAGGTCGAGAGCGCCCACTCTCCGTCGGGCATCGTCAGGTCAGGCTTTACGCGGGGCATGGCTCGTCGTGATTTACGCGGGGCATGGCTCGTCGTGAGCAGCGACAGTGTCGAACTCGACCAAGCCGGAAGGATGGATCCAGTAGTGCAATTGCGGGCCGTCGGGGGTGTCGCGCTCGACGTTGCAGCGCCAGCCCCGGGACCCGTCGGAGCGTACGACCTGCTGCTCGCCCGAGCTGCCGAGCAGCGGCTGCGGGTCGAGGCTGCGCAGCCGCGGGGCGCGTCCGCAGGCGACCATCGCGCATACCCACGCGAGCTGGTCGGCCGCGGGGCTGGCGCACCTGGCCGAAGTGCTCGCGTACCGCTCGGCGGCGTGCAACACCCCCGTGCCGAGCTTGTAGCGCGCAAGCGGCCAATCCCCCCAGTCGTAAGGCCCCTTCAAGGTCTTTGTCCACTGCTGGACGATCAGGATGTCAAGCGGCAGCAGATCGAGCGCGCCCTTGCGGCTGCCGGTGCGGCGCGGTTGCCCACCGCCATCTTCGATTCCCCCTGCGGGCTCCCCGTCGGGGCCGCAAGCAGGGCGCCTGCGACTGGGGGCGACCCGGGTCGCAGCGGAGATCTCTCCACCGGCCGGGGGCTGCTTGGCCGCGCGCGTCTGCGGGCGGTGCTTGTCCTCACCACCGGTCTGGCCTGCCCGGCTTGCGTTTCGATGGGCCATTCCTAGGCGATATTGACGCGTAGGCTGCCGCATTACCCCAAATACGTTCCAAATTGAAACAGAAACGTTCCCATCGGAACAGAAATGTTCCGATGGGAACAGAATCGACGCCTGGGTCACGCTCCCAGACACCATCGGAACAGCGACGCTTACACGGTAGCGCCCAGCAGCCGGCGTGCCCGCCGCTGCCGCGCTCCCGGCCGGCGCCCACTGAGGATGACTCGCGATCCTGCGTGGGGCGCTACCAGTACGGTACGCCAGCGCGCACGCTCGATGCGCGGGCTGGCAGGCAGCACGCGCCGCGTGGCCAGCGCCACGCGTAGCACTGTCTCCATCTCCAGCGTGGCGAGGTGCTGGCCGATGCAGCGCCGGCGACCGCCCCCCCACGGCAGCCACGTCCGTGGCGCCGGTGGCGCGTCCAGAAAGCGCTCGGGGCGGAACTCGTGCGGATCCGGATAGAGCGCGGGGTCATGGTGCATGAGGTAGATGCACGCGAGCAGCTGGACCGGCGGAGGGTAGGTCCAGCCGCCGATCTCGATCGGCTGCGCGACTGCGCGCGGGGCGGCGAACAGAAAGACGGGTCGGTGTCGCAGGACCTCGTGAACCGTCGCCGCGAGGTAGTCCGTGCCGGCACCGCAGGCGAGCTCCTCCACCAGCCGGTCCTGCACGCTCGGGTTGTGCGCCAACAGCTGGAATGCCCATGCCAGCTCCGCGGCGGTGGTCTCGTGCCCGGCAATCAACACCGAGACGAGGTTGTCGCGCACCTGCCGGTCGGACATTGGCGAGCCGTCGGGATTCCGTGCCCCGAGCAGCAGCTCGAGCATGTCCGTGCGTTCGCCGATGGCCCGGCGACGGGCGCGGATGAGCGCAAAGACGAGCCTGTCGACCTCATCGCGCTGGCCCATCAGGCGCTTCCATGTCCCATGCCAGACCGGCAGGTGCCGTAGACGCGGCTCCTGCAGGATCGGGCTTGCCATCACCGAGAGCATCTCCAACATGCGAGCGTGCAGCTCCTCGAGCCTACGGCTCTCGTCACTGAAGACGGCTCGCAGGATGATCCTCAGCGTCAGCGCTCCGAGCGATGGCTGAATCGGGAAGGCCGTCTCGAGGGGCCACGACGCGGCCTGGCGTTCGGCCAGCTCGCCGACCATCTCGGCGTGCTTCTGCAGCGCCCCGCGGCGAAACGCGGGCAGTACCGAGTTGCGTCCGCACCTGTGCTCGGCTTCCTCGCGCAACACGAATGAGCTCTCGCCGAACAGCGGAGCGACCACGGCTCCGCCGGTGCCCGGGTACAGCACAGCCGGAGGTGCGGCGAGCAGCGCTTTGATGTCCTGCGGATCTGAGAGGAATACCAGCGGGGGCATGTCGATCGGGTAGACGGTGAAGCGGCTTCCATAGCGTGCGCGGCAGCGCTCCAAGTAGTCCAGCGGCCACAGCCGGCAGGCCACTGTCTGGAGCGCTGCAGGCAGCGGCGCAGTCGGTGGGAGCTCGCGTTTGATGCGTGCGATCAGTGGAGCCGGATCGGTGAATGGCATTGTGTGACCTCCTCGTGCGATCTCTAGGTTGAGCGCTGGGCGTAGACAATCCGCCACAGCCGCAGAATGGGAAGCAGGAAGCGGGTGAGCGAACCGCCGGCGCTAGCGAGGCGCTTGGTCTCTGCGTGCAGCGGATGGCTGCGCGCGCTGTCCTTCGAGAGGTACATCGCGACCATGCAGGCGACGATCAGGAGGTGGTGCTCTGCGTTCTCCAGCGCCCGGGCCTCGCGGAAGCTGCGCTGCAGGAGCTGGCCGATGCGCTGGACGACCAGCTCCGGGGATTGGTAGTGAGCGATGTAGCTGTGGTCCCCGTTGGCGGCGTCTTCTAGTTGGTCGACGTAGCTGTCGAGCATCGTCGTCGCAGCCGAGATCCACGGGAAGTAGGCGTTTTGGGTTCGCGCGAGATCCAACTCGGCGGATGGCGCTTCGGCGCCGAGGGCGAGCAGGACGTGCACCGTCAGCGAGGCGCTTGCAGCGCCGGTCAACTCGAACCAAGACGCCTCGTGCCCGCCGGGGAACTCCTCGGCGGCCCAGGCTCGCAGCGTCGCATCGCGGCAGGCGGGATCGAGGTCGTGGTTGATGGCCAGCACCTGCGCGCGCTTCGCCTCCAGGACGACCAGTGGACGGATGCGCTCGTAGGAGGGCAACCGCCCGCAGCTTTCGCGGCAGACATCGACGAGCGCTCGTAAGTAGCCGCCGTCCTCGCGCCACGGGTGGTAGCGGTAGTAGTCGGAGATCGGCAGGCTCGGATCGAGCGCCTCGACCAGGGCCAGGTGCAGTTGCCGGCCGTTGCGCTGGCCGGCCGCAGCGCCACGCTCGTTGACGCTGTCGAGAAAGTCCCACATGATCTCGTAGGCGACGAGCAGCCGCAGCAGACTCGGGCTGCGGCTGGCGGGGAGCGTCCAGAAGAGGGCGGCGCCATCGGTATGCCCCCGCTTGCGCGCCAGCGCGCTCAACGCGTCCTGACGAATCCGCGCATCGGGGATCGCAAACGCGAGCGTCCGCCAGGCGCTTACCTCGCGCGCGACCGCCGGCAATCCCTGCAGGAGCTCGCGGGTCGTGACCCGCGCGAGCACCCCGAGTTGCCTGGCTGAGAGCGACGCCGGGTCGGGACTGTCGTGGCAGGCGCCTGCCGCCAGCGTTTCAATACGCTGGGCTAACGGTCCTCGGAGGCACACGCACGACGAGGTATCCAGGCAAGGCCACTATCGCCACGGCGACGACGCTGACCAGCGCGAAGCTGGAAAGCGCGGCGAGCGCTTCAATGTCGAGCGAGATCGGAAAGCCGGTGGCGCTCGCGAGCGCGTGGCTGACGACCAGTTGACCGCACAGTCCGAAGACGGCTCCAATCGCGCTGCCAGCCGCAATCAGCAGCGCGCTCTCGCAACACAGCCACCGCCACAGAACCCCTCTGCGGTAGCCCTCGCACTTGATAAATGCGACAAGATCGCGACGCTGCCAGATCATCGATCCCAACGCGCCCGCGACGGCGAGCACCGCGGCGATCAGCACCAGCAGCCTGATCTCAGTGAGCCGCCCGAGTCCCTGAGTGGCGAGCGCGTAGTGCAGACGCTCGCGTTCGGCGGAGGTTTCGACAGCGAGGCCGCCCCGCGACCCCAGCGCGCGCCGGACGACGTCGCGCACCGCTGCCGGCGTGACGCCCGGCGCAGCCTGGATCTCATAGGCGCTGGGAGCGCTGCTTGCCCAGGCACGCGCATAGGCGTCGGAGCTGATGATGATGGCGCCTGGCGGCCAGCCGAGATTGGTGCTCAGCGCAGCGACCCGGAAGCTCATCGGCAGTGGCGCGGGCAGTGTGAACGCCTGGCCGACGTGGAGGTGGTGTTCGGAGGCCAGCGCCTGCGAGAGCACGGCCCAGCGCCCGGCGCGAATACGGGCGCCGGCTAGCGCGAGGTCGCCGCTGAGGAGCTCGCCGGGGGGGATCGGCTGGCTGCTGCTGTCTGGCGGCGCGAGCACCCAGAGCCGGCGATCTCCCCAATCCAGGAAGCTGCCACGGTACACCCCGACGGCGCGGACACCCGGTAGCCGGGCAAGCACACGGGAGCTTTCCCGCTTGAATGGAGTGGTCGCAAACGCGTTCGCTTCTCCCTTTGGCGTAACCCACACGTCGGCGCTGGAGTCGATGCCGCGCGCGGATGTATCGAGACCTTGCTGCAGGTTCCGCTGCGAGCCCTGGACCGCGACGGTCCCGAACACCGCGATCGCCGCGGTCGCTGCGATCGCAAGCGAGCGGACACGGGTTGGCGGGGTCCGCAGCTCGGTGACAGCGAGGATCGGCGAGGCCCCGTTGAAGGGACGCTGCAACGACTCGAAGAGGGTGACGAGCGCATCGAACAGAAACGGCAGCAGGCACACCAGCGCGACGATCAAGGAGAGGTCCCCGAGGCTCGCGGCGCGCGGATCGGCGAGCAGGATCAGGATCGTCAGCCCGAGCGAGCAGAGCCCCACGCCCAGGCGGGCGGCGACCCAGCGGCGCGATGAGCCAGCGGCGCCCTGCCCTGTCTGCAGCGGCCGCACGATGATGTCGCGCAGCGGCCAGAGCACCCCCAGGACCGCTGCCGCGAGCCCGGCGCCGATCGAGAGCGCGACGCTCTGCCATGTGACGATCCGCTCGTTGCCGACGGGAAACGCGAACGAGAGGTAGCCGGGGGTGGCGTGGAAGACCACGAGCGACAACAGCTCCCCGAGTGCGAGGCCGAGCACGCATGCGACGACACCCAGCACAGCCGCATCGAACAGCAGAATCTGGACGGTCATCCAGCGAGTGGCGCCCTGGGGCCTGATGTCATCGATCAATTTGCGCCGCGAGGGCACCGTGATCAGCATCGCGTTGAGCGCGAACATGAAGCCGACGAGCGCGCTGACCGCCGAGAACAGCGTCTCGCCCTGGTTCTCGGGAGCCGACGCGACCGCGAACAGCTTCGAGTCGAAGCTGGCGAGCTCGAGGTTCACGCCGGCGCTCGCCGCGATCCTGCTGAGCGCCGCTTGCACTTCGCGCTCGCGGCCGGGCTGCCCCTGGACGAAGATCCGCGTGATCCGACCCTGCATGCCGGTGATCTGCTGCGCGTAACTGACCGGGGCGAGCGCGACGGGACTGTGGACCAGTCCGCCGATGTCGGCTTCCCCGAGCGTGGCTCCGAGCAGGGTGGTCACGACGTTCGCGCCGGCTTGCAGCTTGACCGTCTGTAGCGGGCCCGCGCCGATGGCTTGCGCGAGCGGCGCCGGCAGCGCGATCGCCCGCTGCGACGCGATCTGCGTCGCGGAGAAGCGTCGCAGCAACGTCCCGGCGAAGTGCGCGAAGCGCGGGTCCGTCCCGATCAGATCGACGGAGCGCTCTCCGGAAGGCCCGATCACGTTCGCCTGCTGCTCGAGCACCGGCAGCGCGACCTTCACCCCAGGCAGGCCTCGCACCTCCCGCAACAGTCGTTCGTCGAAGCCGTCGGGTCCGCGCGCGTCGAGCTGGAACTGGGTGTTGCCGACGATCTGGCCGGAGAGCTCGGCGACCGAGCGCGCGAGGCTGGTGCTCGCAACCTGGGAGGCAAACAGCAGGGCGATGCCAACCGCGATCCCGAGGATCGCGAAGCACTCCTGCACCAGCACGGTTCTCGCACGCAGCCGGGCCCGATAGAGAAAGAGGATGTCCGAAAGGCTCATCCCGCGATCCTCAGGATCCCGGCTGCAGCGACCCGGCGGGCTCGAGCCCGTGATCGGGCCGGTACTCGCACAGGCGCCCGTCGCGCAGTTCGTGTACCTGGTCGGCGAAGGCGGCCGCCTGCGGATCGTGGGTGGCAAGCACGACCGCCGCGGCGCGCTCGCGGCAGAGCTCGCGCAGCAGGCCGAGCACCTCGCGGGTGCGCTGCGTGTCGAGCGTCCCGGTCGGCTCGTCCGCGAGCACCAGCTTGGGGTCGGTTGCGAGCGCCATCGCGATCAGTACGCGCTGGCGCTCGCCCATCGAGAGCTGCTCGGTGCGGTGCAGCAGCCGTTCCCCGAGGCCGAGACGCTCGAGCAGCGGTTCGATCGTGCTCCTGGCGTCGCGCTTGTTGGAGAGCCACAGCTTCAGCGAGGCGTTCTCGATGGCGCGTGCACCGGGGATCAGGTTGTGGGGCTGGCCGATGATGCCCAGCTGCCGCAGGCGGTACTCGTCGCTCTCCTGGCGCGAGAGCGCGAAGATGTCGCGGCCATCGAGGACGACGGTGCCTCCGTCGGGACGTTGCAGGCCGGCGATCAACTCCAGCAGCGTGGTCTTGCCCGAGCCGCTGGGGCCGTAGAGCGCGACGAACTCACCCGCCGCTACCGCCATCGAGACGCCGTCGACCGCGCGGATCGGCTCGCCGTCTCCGACGCGATATTGCTTGACCAGGTCGCGAAGCTCGAGCACCTACGAGCTCGCCCCACGCGAAGCTCGACTCTGGCGCGCACCGCCAGGGAAGTCGATGACGTCAGCGTGGGTACGAGTTTGATCTGACAGCAACTTCAGCCTGCCCCGCTCGAAGGACCACACCCGATCGGCCGCCAGCGCGACCTCCAGATCGGATGCGCTCATGAGCACCCCGCACCCCAGCTCCCCCATCAGCGAGCGCAAGAGCTCGCCTGCCTCCCGTGTCTTGCGCATCCCGAGGCCGTCGATCATGTCGTCCACGACCATCAGCCGCGGCTTGCCGACCACCCCGCGGGCGAACCCGACCAGCACACGCTCCCAGTTCGAGAGCTCCTCCCAGCGCTGGTGCGCGCAGTCGGCAGCGCCGACCCGCTCGAGCGCTTCCATCGCGAGACCCTCTGCACCGCGCCGCCCGCGCCCACGGCCCATCGCCAGCGGCAGTCCCACGTAGTCGACAACCTCAAACTTCACCCCGGTCCCTTCACGGTGAACCCAGGCGATCTCGGCTCCCAGTTGGCGCGAGCGCTCCTCGTCGGAGCAGCGCGCCAGATCCACTTTTCCCAGACACACCTCGCCTGCGTCCGGCAACTCCAAGCCCGCCGCGATCTTCAGCAGGCTCGTCTTACCCTCGCCACGCGATCCGACGACCGCGACCAGCTCGCCGCTGTCGACCTCCAGCGAGACATCCACCAGCACTCGCAGCCACCGCCCCCCGCGCCGGTAGCCCTTACCGACACCCCGCAGCGACAGCAGCTCAGCCATAGCGGCCACCGGGGATCTCCTGCTCGTCGTCGTCGGGCTCTTCGAGCTCCTGGCGCAGGCATTGCAGCCGCTTGGCCCGCTGGCCCCACATCATCGCCTCGTCGGTCATCACGGCGCTCTGCACTCGGCCGGCCCATTCCGTGCCATTCGCCGGGCCTAGCTGCCCTAGCCGCCGCGCAGCGTTGAGGCGCATCTGCGCGGCCTCGAACTCGGCCATGCAGACTCGCTCCTCCTCATGGATGGCCTGCAGCAAACCCGGCAGGTCCTCCTCGTCGGAGAACGCCAGCCTCGCGGAGAGCGCGTCGCGGAGCATCGGGGGCGCCATCGAGGACGCGCGCAGCCATCCGCGGAACTGATCGACGCCCTCCGGCGTGGCCTCGTAGCGGTCCAGCGAGGGTTTCGCGCCGGGCTCGACCATGCGCACGAGACCCTGCCGCGCGAGACTTGGCAGATCGTTGTGCGCGACCGACCGCGACCAGCGCGCACGGGGGAAGCGATCGACCAGCCGCGCCCCTACGCCCGCGGCGGTATCGGCCTCCTGGATCACCAGGCCGAGGATCGCCATACTGGCGGACAGGTCGCCGCTACGGGACGGTGGCATCACATAGATCGTATTTGAAAAGCAGACCCGTGTGTGCGGTGTTCCTGAATCATCCCAATGAACGGACACAAACAGACGGACCTACTATCGATCGCCAAACCTCGCAACCATTGGCACTTACTGGCTATTCGCAGTCAGAAACATTTTTGGCAAACTTGCCTTTTCAGAGGTCGGCCAGGGACCCCAATCGACCCAAATTCGAACCAGTGAATCGCTCTCGATCACAAACTTGTCTTAACACGACGTACGCGCGAAGTACGCACGGCTTGGCGTACCTTGCCAGGGACCCCGCGGGTCCCCCACGACCATGACCGAACGACGCATCGACAGGCGCACATTTCTGAAGGGCGGCCTGCTTGCCGGCGGCCTGCTTACGGGCGGGGGCGCGGCGATCGCGGGGCTCGCAAAGAACGACGCGGACACTGCGAGCGCTCCGCGCCACCCGAGCGCCACCCGCCCCGCGCCCGGCGGCGCAGAGCGGCAGGCCGCGGGGCCGCCGGAACCGCTTGCCGGACCGGCGCGCAGACCAACGGGCAGAGGCCCGAACATCCTGGTGATCCTGGTCGACCAGCTACGCGCCCCGCAGTGGTTCACAGCGGGGCCGGCGATGGAGCGGCTGCTGCCGAACATCTCGCGCCTGCGCCGCGAGGGAGTCTCCTTCGAACGCCACTACACCGCCTCCAACGACTGCACGCCGGCGCGCTCGGCCCTGCTGACGGGTCTCTACACCCATCAGACGGGCTGCATGATCACGGGCGGAAGCACTTTGAACCCGGGCTTTCCGACCTGGGGCAAGCTACTGCGTGGACACGGCTATGAGAGCTGGTGGTTCGGCAAGTGGCACCTAACCCACGGGGACAACCATTGGAGCGTGATCCAAAACGCAGGGGCGCTCGAGCCCTACGGGTTCTCGGGCGGCACCTTCCCCTCGCCCGACGGGGGACCCGGGCAGGGCTGGCGGATAGACCCGCAGGTCTCCGACCAGTTCGAGGAATGGTTCGCCGAAGCCGGCGGCGAAGAGCCGTGGTGCACGACGGTGTCCTTCGTAAACCCGCACGACATCGCCTGGTGGTGGCACTGGAGCGACCGCGTCCCGGCGGAGGCGAGCGCACCGGCGCGCGTGCATGCGCTGCCACCGAACTTCGAGACGCCGGAAATGCTGGAAGCGCACCGCAAGCCACTGCTGCAGCGCTCGCTGCAGCAGACCGCGGCAGCGTCATTCGGGGCGGTGCCGCTGGCGGGCCCGGAGGTGCGGCCCGCGTGGCTTCCATTCCTGGACCTGTACATCAAGCTGCAGCACGCGGTCGACCGCAACGTCGGGCGCATCTTGCGCACGCTCGAGAGCCGCCCGGAGGTGGCTGCCAACACGGTCGTGGTGTTCACCTCCGACCACGGCGAGTACGGCGCCTCGCACGGCCTGCGCGGCAAGGGCGGGGGGGCCTACGAGGAGGCGATCCGGGTGCCGCTGATCGTGAAGGATCCGCGCGGGGCGCTGACAGCGGCCCGGGGGCGGCCGCGGACGCAGCTCAGCTCGAGCGTGGACGTCGCGCCGTTGCTGCTGAGCATCGCGAGCGGGTCCAATGCCTGGCGCAAGGACCCGCACTACAAGCACCTAGCCGATCGCGCGGACCTCGCGGATATCCTCGCGGACCCGACGGCGCCCGGGCGACGGTACGTACTGCACGCGACCGACGAGATCGTCACGGAGTTCGCAGCCGAGGCCTACGCCGCGAACGCCCCGCTGCACGTGGTGGCCCTGCGGACGGCGAACGCCAAGTACGTGACGTACTCCAACTGGCGCCCCGACGGGATCGAGCAGGAGCCGCGGGGACAGGAGTACGAGCTCTACGACTACCGCTCCCGCAGAGGGCGCCTAGAGCTGCACAACAGCGCGGGCCACAGCCACCTGGAGCCGGCGCTGCACGCGACACTCGAGCGGGCGCTGCGCGAGGAGTTGCGGGGCCCGCTACCGAAGCCCCTACGGACAGTCCACAAGGACGGCTTCGAGAACTACTTCCTGACCGCCACCAAAGCCGCGCGCGGCGCGACAGCGGCCCGCCTGCGGCGCGTGGAACGCGAAAGCGGTCCGCTGAGCCCGTTCGGCAACCGCCAGCTCACTGGCTCGCCGCGAACTTAATTCAGGGAATCGGCACCGCGGCCGAGGTGCCGAGGGTCTGCCCGGATGCCCCGAGTGCGCGCACCGCTACATCGGGTCCGGCGCCATTCATGTGAATCGTCGTCTCAAAGCCTTGGCGCGGTACCGTGAGCACCGGCGCGAGGCTTTCCGGGGAGCTGCCGCCAAGCACCTGCCAGGAGGCGACGTCGGTGGCGCCGTTCCAGCTCGCCTCGATGGTCGCGCCGCCCGTTGCCGCCTGCACCGCGATCGCGGGCGCGGCCGTGGGCTGGGCACTCCACGGAGATAGGTAAGTGCGAAAATCCTGCACGCTCTTGCCGAGCGTGCCATCGAGCAACATATGCCCGGAGGCGTCGAACTCAGTGAAGTTGGGCAGGCCCCCGTAGCCGAGCAGCCAGTCGCCGCCGGGCAGGCTGAAGGTGTTGCCCTGACTGGAGGCAAGCAGTGTCTTGGTCGGGTTGGCAAAGCGCTTGACGAGCGTGACCGTGCGCGTCGCGAGATCGGGCGCCAGTAGCAGCCCACTCGATTCCTTCTGCTTGGGCGGGTCCGAGCCGTTGTCGAACACCGAGATCAGCCCGCCGGGCTGCAGCTCGGCGTCGTGCTGCCAGTAGAAGCGCACGCCGGGGCCAAGCTTGAGGCTGCTGCGGTGCCCGTCTCCGAACAGCCAGTTGAAGCCGCCCGTGTGCATGTTGACGTCGTACAGCGTCCAGGTGTTGCGCGCGGAGAGCAAGACATCGCCCGAACCGCCGGGCGAGATCGAGTTGATGTGAACGTAGTCCCACGGATATTCCCCCGCGGAGATGTGGTTCAGCGAATCCTTGAGCGGAATGTGCCCCAGCGCGTGCCACTCCCACATCACGAGACCGGTCTTGATGTCGATCTCCTCGATCACGGAGTCCGTGAGGATGCCGTGTGCGGAGCCGTGCGCCGAGGCGAGATTCATGTGAATCGGGTCGAAGGTGTCGATCCACGCCGTACCCTGCGGCGTCAGCAGGATCTCGTGCAGGTCGGCGTGATAGCCGTTGCCGGCCCTGACCGTGGCGATCTGCCGGTAGGAGCTGTTGTAGATCACGTCTTCGCCCACGCCGAAGCCGACCTGCAGGATGCGCCCCTGCCACCAAGTCAGGGCCGGCTGGCCCTGGTAGGTCTGCACCTGGAAGTTGCTCGCCTCGTACCCCGGCGGCAGCGAGTGAAACCAGACCAGAGCGCCGTCCTGTTCGGCGATCATCGGGCCCGGTGAGCCGGCGCCCTGGTAGGGCGCGAGGAACAGATCCCCGCCCGCCGCGCCGGGCTTTGCGGGTGTCGTGATCGACACCGTCGAGGGAGTGAGCGCAGGCGCCGAGCGGTAGTGCTGCACGGCGTGGGGATCGCCGGCGTTGACCGGGAACTCTTTCTGGCTGACGGGCGCCTGGTGGGCGATCGTGAAAGTCGTGCTGACCGCCTGGCCGGAGCCGCCGACGCCGGCCGTCGCGCGCACCGTCACGCGCTCCCCGGAGGTAAACGGCTTGGCCGGCAGGAAGCTTGCCCCGGTCCCCGTCGAGTACGCCTCCAGACGACCGCTGTGGGCGCCACTGCGCGAGCCCACGACCCGCACGTCGGACACCTGCGTGCCGGCGCCGCCGAGGAAGCTGATCTGCGTGTCGGGCGAGGCGTCCCCGGCACCCGGCAGTGGGGAGACCGTGACCGCGTTGGCAGCCGCCGCGGCGAGCGCCGCCGGATCGCCGAGCGCCACAGAGGTCGCGGGGGTGGCGCCCCCGCAGGAGCCGAGGGCCACCGCGACGGCCGCCGCCGCGAGCGGCGCCAGCGCCAGTCGCACGGCGCGTTCCCCCGGGATCGAGCGCTGGACGAAGACGACTAGGCCGTTGCTTTTCATCTGCTTTCCCGATCGCGGTCTTTGCGGCGCGGACTGCCGGCGCCGAGTCTTCTTATTGTCCTCTTGAAATCGGATCGTAACATCGCCTAACACAGCGGTGGCCGCTTCGCCCCCAGGGTGCGCGATTGCAGGCTTCGACTGTCGAGCACCGAAACTCGCGGGTGGGAGTCTTGTCTTGAAGCTAGGATTCTGCGATCGACGGCAGGTCACAATTGGAGAGTCGATGAGCCACCGGCAGCGCCCGGCAACCATATCGTGAGCGACGAACGCCATCCACGCAGCCGCGCGGCGGATCAGTCGCGGGCGCCCGCGACGGCGCCCGCGGAGCGCCACGGGCCTCAAGCCGACGGGGCCTGGACGCCCATCCGCCATGTCCGACGGGCACGCCGGCGCCCAACAGGCGCACCCCATGGGCGGCTGCGCCGAACGCTGCTGCTCGGTGGGACGCTGGTGCTGCTCACGAGCACCGGCACACTCACCTTCGGCAGCCAGCGGATCGTCGCCGAGGAGGCGGCCTTCACCGGTCCGACGGCCACGCGCTGCGTTCCCTCCGCGGTGAACCGCAGCGCCGTGCTGCCGGGAACCAGCCTCGCGGTCTCACCGCTGCCGGACTCGCTCGACGCTTCCCCCCGCACCCAGATCAGCCTGCTCGGGGTTCCCGCCGCGCAGCTCTCCAAGGTCAGCGTGAGCGGGTCGAGCACGGGTGGGCATTCCGGACGCCTGCTGGCCTACTCCCAGGGCGACGGCGCGAGCTTCGTGCCCTCCCATCCGTTCCAGCCGGGGGAGACGGTGACGGTACACGGGATGCTGCGCGCGAGCAGGGGCTCGGAGCCGTTCGCCTTCCACTTCACGATCTCGGTGCCCGACCCGCTCCCCTACGCGCATCCCGGTAAACAGCCCACGGGAACCACCAGCGAGGTCCAGCACTTCCACTCGCAGCCCAACCTGCAGCCACCGGCGATCCAGATCACCGCCAAGAGCACCCTGCAGGCCCCCGGATATGTGTTCGCCGCGCCCTACTCCGGCCCCGGCCAGGACGGCCCGATGATCTTCGACAGCACCGGCCAGCTCGTATGGTTCGACCCGCTTCCACTAGGGACCGAGGCGACCAACCTGCAGGTCCAGCAGTACGAAGGCAAGCCAGTCCTCACGTGGTGGCAGGGCTACATTCCGCCGCAGGGGTTCGGCCAGGGCGAAGAGGTGATCGCCAACAGTGCCTACCACCAGATCACGCGTGTGGGCGCCGGGAACGGCTACAAAGCGGACCTCCACGACTTCCACATCGACGCCGCCAACGACACCGCGCTGATGACGGTCTTCAACCCAATCCACTGCGACCTCGCCAGCGTCGGGGGACCGCAGGACGGAGCGGTCACCGACAGCCTCTTCCAGGAAGTCGACCTGCGCACGCGGCTCGTGCGGCGCGAATGGACGAGCCTCGACCACGTCGCGCTCGCCGACTCCTACTCCTCGGCGGTGGGCAGCACCACGGAGTGGCCCTTCGACTACTTCCACGGCAACTCCGTCGACCTCCAGCCCAGCGGCAGCCTGCTGCTCTCGGCGCGCAACACCTGGACGCTGTACGAGCTCAACGGGCAGACCGGTCAGATCCAGGCGCGCGCGGGTGGCAAGCACAGCACCATCAAGATGGGCTCCGGCACGCTGACCGCCTACCAGCACGACGCGACCGTGCTGCCGGACGGCCTGATCAGCGTCTTCGACAACGGCGGGGTGCCAACCGTGCACCCTCAGTCGCGCGGAATCCTCGTAGCGCTCAATCAGCAGACCGGGACCGAGACGCTCATCGCCGAGTACGAGCACCCAAGCGCGCTAAAAGCCGGCAGCCAGGGCAACGTCCAGTCGTTGGCGAACGGCGACCTCTTCCTGGGCTGGGGCGCCGAACCGTGGTTCTCTGAATTCAGCTCCACCGGGCAGCTCCTGTTCGACGCCAGGATGCCCAACGCCGACGAGTCCTACCGGGCCTACCGTTTCGAATGGAACGGCACCCCCGGCGGGGCGCCCGCAATCGCCGCAAGCGCGAGCCACACGGGTCCCGTGACGGTCTACGCGAGCTGGAATGGGGCCACCGCGGTCGCCAGCTGGCGGGTGCTCGGCGGACGCTCGACGCACCAGCTCGCGGCCGTCGCAACGGCCGCCCGCGGCGGCTTCGAGACCGCGATCACCACGCCGGCGGCAGAGGCTTACGTCCAGGTGCAGGCGCTGAGCGCCTCCGGCGCGGTGCTCGGCACCTCGCCCGCGATCAAGCCCTGAGCATGAGCCCCAGCGCCCGCGGGCGGAGGCACAACCGCCAGTCGGCAAGCCTGGCCGCCCTGGCCCACGAAATCGAAGGCTGCCGACGCTGCCCCCGACTCGTGCAGTGGCGTGAGCAGGTCGCACGCGAGCGCCGCGCCGCATTCGCCGAGGAGCACTATGCGGCGCACCCCGTGGCTGGCTTTGGGGACCCCGCGGCGCGGATCTTGGTGCTGGGTCTAGCGCCAGCCGCGCACGGGGGCAACCGCACCGGGCGGATCTTTACCGGCGACCGCTCCGGCGACTTCCTGTTCGCCGCGATGTGGCGCACGGGCTTCGCCAACCAGCCGACCTCGACCCACCGTGAGGACGGCCTGCGCGTCCGTGACGCGTGGATCACCGCGGCGGTGCGCTGCGCCCCCCCGGCCAACCGCCCCCAGCCCTCCGAGCGCGACACCTGCCTGCCTTGGAGCGTGCGTGAGCTCGCGCTCCTGCCCAACATCCGTGTAGCGCTGTGCCTCGGAGCGTTCGCCTGGGACGCGGCCGTGCGCCTGCGCGCCGCGCTCGGCGATCCACCTGCCCCGCTCCCCCGTCCGCGCCCCCGCTTCGGTCACGGCGCCGAGCACGCCGGCGAGCCGTTCACGCTGCTCGGCTGCTTTCATCCCAGCCAGCAGAACACGTTCACCGGCAAGCTCACCGAGCCGATGATCGACACCCTCCTCCTGCGCGCCCGCACGCTCGCCGGGCTTGCGTGAGACGCATCCGCGCGCGCCCTCCCGGCCAACTCGCCGATCCGCCAGGCGAGGATCGATCCGCCAGGCAAAGATTACTCACGCGTGAAAAAACCGGGTTGTCTTCACGTATGGCCACCGGTATCGTTTTGACGTAAGAATCGGTTCCTTTGCGTCGGTAAGGGTCTAATCCCGCCAACGCCAAGCACGAACATCGGCAGGAGGTTCATGGGTATGGGTGAGCGGCGCGAGGCGCAGCAGACCCCTCGCGCGCACCGGTCGCCGGGCGCCGACGGCGGGGCAGCCGCCGTCGGAGGGGCAAAGCAGGGACGCAGCAAGCGCTGGACCGCGAGACACGTCCGCTCGCTCAGGCTCGCCTGCGCGAGCCTGCTGCTGGCGTGCCTAGGACTTCTAGGCATGGCGGGCGCCGCGGGCGCCGCGACATACGACATGCGCGGGGAATGGGACTACGCCCTCACCTGCAGCTGCGGCCAGAAAGCCTCCGGAACCATGATGCTGAGGAGCATGGAACCCGTCAGCGGCGAATACTCGGGCACGATCGCCTTGGAAGGGTTCAACGGCACCGTCTCCGGCACCGTCTCCGGCAGCAGCCTCTCGCTGAAAATCGTCCTGCCCAACACCCCGTTCGGCGAATACACCTTCACGGTGCAAGCCGGCACGATCGAAGCGGCCAAAAACGAAGTATCGGGCTCCGGCGTCTACACCACCGGTCATAGCACCGAAAAACCGACCGGCACCATCAGAGCCACACGCATACGCTCGCTGGCACAGATCGAAAAAGAAGAACAGGAAGCCGTCGAACGCGCCAGAGAAGCTAGAGAAAAAGCTGAAAAAGAAACCAAAGAACGCGAAGCCAAAGAAGCAGAAGAACGGCCGATCAAGGAAAAAGAAGCAGCGGAAAAACGGGAACGGGAAGCCCAGGAAAAACAGCAGGCCAAAGAACAGCAGGAAGCCAAGGAACGCCAGGAAGCAAAAGAACAGCAGGAAGCAAAGACAAGGCAGGAAGCAAAAGAACGCGAAGAAAAAGCCAGCAAAGAAGCCGCCGCAGGCTCCGGTCAGAATCAAACCCCGGGGACCGGCGGCGCCAAGCAGGGCCCCACCAACGCGCCCGGCCCGGCGCCCGCCAAGCCAAGTACCAAGACGCTCGCCGTAAACAGCTCCGGGCTCGTCTCGCTGGAGCTCTCGAACTCCAACCAGTACGCGATCTCCGGTGACGTCGCGCTGGCAGCGGCGAGCGCCGGCAAGGCCGCAAGCGCCACCGGCAAGGGGAAGACCGCGCTGTTCGCCAACGCCTCGTTCACGATCTCCCCGTACGCGAAGAAGCTGGTGAGGCTCAAGCTCTCCAAGAGCGCCGCCGCCGCGCTCGCCAATCACAAGTCGCTGCGCGTCGCGATCAAGATCACCACCCGGGCGACGGGCCACTCCTCGACCACGAAGACCTACACCGTCACCCTGCAAGCCGCCAGCCGCACGCGGCACTGACGCGCTCCGATCGCACGGCTCAGGCGCGGGGCACGACGCCCCGCGCCCACCGCCCTCGCAGCCATCTGCGCCTACGCGGATGCGACCCAAACGATAAGCCGCGCCGGATGCGAGAGAATGCTCCCGTGCGCCTCCCCAAGCCGACCGCCACAAAGCCGAGCTGGCAAGCATGGACCTGACGTTCAACGCACGCGAGAGCGCCTTCCGCGAGGAGCTGCGCCACTGGCTCGCGCAGCATCCGCCCGCGCCCGAGCCCGCGCAGGACGCCGGCGAAGACGCCCACTACGCCTGGCGGCGCGACTGGCAGCGGCGGCTCTACGACGGCGGCTGGGCCGCCCCGCACTGGCCCGTCGAGTACGGCGGCCGCGGCGCCACCCTGACCGAATCGGCGATCTACTTCGAGGAGATCGGCCGCGCCCGGGTCCCGCTCGCCGCGAACGTCCTCGGCCTGCTGCTCGGCGGTCCGACCGTGATGGTCTGGGGGACGCCCGCGCAGAAGGAGCGCTGGCTGGCGCCGATCCTCTCCGGCGAGGAGATCTGGTGCCAGGGATTCTCCGAGCCCGACGCCGGCTCCGACCTCGCCGCGCTGAAGACACGCGCCGTCAAGGACGGTGACGAATGGGTCGTGAGCGGGCAGAAGGTCTGGACCAGCGGCGCCCAGTACTCGAAGTGGTGCATGCTCGTGGCGCGCAGCGACGGCGACGCCCCCAAGCACAAGGGGCTGACCTACTTCCTGATGGACATGGAGCAGGACGCCGTGCAGGTCCGCCCCCTGCGCCAGATCACCGGCGAGGCCGAGTTCAACGAGCTGTTCATCGAGGAGGCCCGGATCCCCGACTCGGGCGTGCTCGGCGGCGTCGGCAACGGCTGGAAGGTCGCGCTCACCACGCTCATGAATGAGCGCGCCGGGCTCGGCTTCACGCTGCAGATCCGCCTGCGCCAGCTGCTCGACGACCTGATCGCCCGCGCCGCCGCCGCTGGGCTGCTCGACGATCCGCTGTACGCCGACGCCCTCGCCGACCTGCACATGCGCTGCGAGTCGATCCGCCTGCTGGCCTGGAAGGGCCTTACCGACACCGAGCGCTACGGCCAGCCCGGGCCCGAGGGCTCACTCGTGAAGTGGCTCTGGTCGGAGACCAACCAGCGCCTCACCCAGCTCGCCGCCGACATCGTCGGACCCCAGGCGCTCACCGCCGGCACCGGCTGGAGCTACGAGCTGCTGCGCGCCCGCGGCAACTCGATCGAGGGCGGCACCACCGAAATCCTCAAGAACATCGTCGCCGAGCGTGTCCTCGGGCTGCCGCGGCTGAAGCCCGCCGCGGCATGAACGCCACGCGATCGAGCGTGCGCGGGTCACGGGCCGCAGGCGGACGTACACACCGGGGCCGACGGAGCTAAGGACGTGGACTTCGGACTCTCCGACGAGCAGCGCGAGATCCAGCGCACCGCGCGCGAGCTGCTCGCCGAGCGCGCCCGCCCCGAGCGCGTCCGCGAGCACGCCGAATCCGGCCGCAGCGACGATCGTCTCTGGCGTGAGCTCAGCGAGCTCGGCTGGCCCGGCATCGCGATCGCCGAGCGCTACGGCGGGCAGGGTCTCGGCGCCGTCGAGCTCGCCATCCTCTGCGAGGAGCTCGGCCGCACGCTCGCGCCCGTGCCCTTCCTGCCGAGCGTGCTCGCCGCCACCCTGATCGAGCACGCCGGCTCCGCCGAGCAGCGCGAGCGCTGGCTGGGGGCACTCGCGCGCGGTGAGGCCCGTGGCGCCGTCGGCGTCGCGCAGGATGACGTCGCCGAGCTCACGATCGGTGGCGCCGACGCCGATGTCCTCGTGCTCGTCGAGGAAGCCGGCCGGCCGGAGCCGGCCGCACGCGTGCTCAGCGCCCAGCAGGCCGAGATCACCCCGATCGCCACGATCGATCCCACTCGCTCCGCCGCCCGCGTCGGCGTCCCGGCCGGCGCCGCCGAGGCGCTGCCCGGCGCGGTCCCCGCCGCGCTCGATCGTGCACTCGTCGCGGTCGCCTCCGAGCTCGTCGGCGTCTGCGAGCGCGCGCTACGGATGACAGTCGCCTACGTCTCCGAGCGCCGCCAGTTCGGTGTCCCCGTCGGCGCCTACCAGGCCGTCTCGCACCGCTGCGCCCAGATGCTGCTCGACACCGAGCGCGCCCGCTCCGCCACCGCCTACGCCGCGTGGGCCGCCGACGCCGACCCAGCGGCGCTGGGAGAGGCCGCCGCGATCGCCAAGGCCAGCGCCGCGCAGGCCGCGCGCGAGGTCACCGCGAGTGCGATCCAGGCCCATGGCGGCATCGGCTTCACCTGGGAGGCCGACGTCCACTGGCTCTACAAGCGCGCCCAGCTCGACGCCGCGCTGCTCGGCGGCGCCACCCGCCATCGCGCCCGCCTCGCCGCGATCCTCGCCGCGCGCGCCACTGCCTGACGCGCCGCCGCCCGACGCGCCACCGCCGACGCTGCCACCGCCCGAGCTACCGCGCGACGCGCAAGTACGCGAGCACCGCCAGCACGCGCCGATGGTCGTCGTGGCAAGCCGGCAGCTCGAGCTTGGCGAAGATGTTCGTGATGTGCTTCTCGACCGCTCCCGGGGTCACCACGAGGCTCTCCGCGATCGCCGTGTTCGAGCGTCCTTCGGCCATCAGCTCGAGCACCTCGCGCTCGCGCGGGGTCAGATTCCCCAGGGCGTCCTGGGACCCGTCGTGCGGGACCAGCAGCTGGGTCACGACCTGACGGTCGAGCACCGTGCCGCCCGCGGCGACGCGCGCCAGCGCGTCGAGGAACGCCCGCACGTCGCCGATGCGCTCCTTGAGCAGGTAGCCGATCCCCGCCGTGTTCTCGCCGATCAGCTCGCTCGCGTACGCAGTCTCGACGTACTGCGAGAGCACCAGCACGCCCAGCGCCGGCTGCCGGCGGCGCGCCTCGATCGCCGCCCGCAGACCCTCGTCGCTGAACGTCGGGGGCAGGCGCACGTCGACGATCGCCAGGTCCGGCGCGTGTCCCGCGATCGCCCGCAGCAGGCCCGGGCCGTCCTGCACCTGCGCGACGACCTCGATCCCGTTCTCGCGCAGCAGCGCCACGAGCCCCTCGCGCAGCAGCGCGAGGTCCTCCGCGATCACTACCCGCACGGAAGGCTGACCTCCACCACCGTCCCACTGCCACGGGGACTCTGCAGGCGCAGCGTTCCGTCGAGCGCCTCCACGCGGGCACGCAGGCCGGCGAGCCCTGAGCCGCCGGGGTCCGCTCCGCCGCAGCCATCGTCGCCCACCACCACGACCAGCGCCCGGCGCCCGTCGCTGAGGCTGATCCAGCTGCGCTGCGCGCCGGCGTGCTTGGCAGTGTTGGTCAAGGCCTCCGCGATCACGAAGTACGCCGCGCTCTCCACCGCCGGGGCCAGGCACCGCTGCGTATCGGAGCGGATCGCCGTTCCGAGCCCGTAGCGCGCCGCCAGCGATTGCACCGCCGCCAGCAGGCCGCGGTCGGCGAGCAGCGGCGGGACGATGCCGCGCGCGAGGTCGCGCAGCTCCGCAATCGCGTAGTGGGCCTCGCGCTGAGCGTCGTGGACCAGCCGCCGCGCCTCCGGCCGGTCCTCCAGGCGCAGCTCCGCCCGGCCGAGCTGCAGCGTCAGCGCGACCAGCCGCGCCTGCGCGCCGTCGTGCAGGTCGCGCTCGATCCGCCGCAGCTCCGCCGCTTGCGCGTCGACCGCCTGGCGGCGCGTGCGCGTCAGCAGGTCGATCCGCGCCCGCAGTGCGCGCCTACCCCGGGCAACCAAGACCCGGTCGTGCAGCGCGATCAGCGAGTACGCGCTGCCCGCCGTGGCGAGCCCCAGCAGCGCCCATGCCGGCCAGAACTCGTGGACCCCCGCCAGCAGCCACGTCAGCAGCCACGTCAGCATCAGGATCGTCGCCGCCACGCCGATCAGCGCCCACACGCACGCCACCCGGCGCTCCGCGCCCGCCGGATGCCGCCACGCCCAGGCGGCGCCCGCATTCAGCAGCACCGGCACCGCCAGCCCCAGCCACGCCCACGCCGGCCAGAAGTACCCCTGTCCGCTCAACGCCCAGATCGCAACCAGCAGGACGGCCGCCAGGGCCGCAAAGCGGCGTCCCAGCGAGCGGAAGTACTCACCGATGGACAGGCCGGCGGCCAACGCCGGCATCCAGCGCCGGGGTGGGGATCCCGGCACAGCCGGCAGCGGCGCTACAGCTTGAGCGCGCTCGCTCATCACCGCATGGTCGCACGGCGCGACCGGCAGCGTGAAAGTTCTACCCCGCGAGCGCCTTGGTCGCCCGCCGCTCCGGGCTGATCCGCTGCACGTCCCAGGCCAGACCGACGCGCTCCAGCGCCGAGATCGTCAGCCCGGAGAGATCGACCTCGCTGCGCGCCATGCCGTGAAAGGCCGAGGTCGGAAACGCGTGGTGATTGTTGTGCCACGCCTCGCCGAACGAGAACGGCGCCAGCCAGAAGAGGTTGTGCGACTCGTCGCCCGTCGCAAAGCGCCGGCGCCCGAAGAAGTGGCAGAGCGAGTTGATGCTGTAGGTCACGTGGTGCAGCACGAAGATGCGCACCGCCCCGCCCCACAGCATCGCCTCCAGGCCCGCGCCTACGGTTCCGCCGATCAGCACCCCGAGCCCAAACGGGATCGCGAGGCCGACCAGCGACCACAGCACGAAGGTCTTGTCCACAAAGCTCACGACCGGGTCCGCCAGCAGGTCCGGCGCATAGCGCTCGCGCGCGCCGCGCTGGGCATGGTCGAACAGCCACCCCACGTGCGCGTGCGCAAGGCCGCGCAGCGCTCCCCGCCAGCCGCCCCCGTGATCGACGTGGGGGCTGTGCGGGTCGCCGAGGCGGTCGGAGTAGGCGTGGTGCTTGCGGTGGTCCGCCACCCACGAGATCACCGGCCCCTCAACCGACATCGTGCCGAGGATCGCCAGCAGCCCCCGCATCCACGGGTAAGTCTTGAAGCTGCGGTGGGTCAGCAGGCGGTGAAAGCCGACCGTCACACCCAGCCCGACGGGCACGTACATCACCACGAAGATCACGACGTCCCGCCAGTGCAGCTGACGGTTCCACAGCTGCCACGCGGCAAGACCCACCAGCGCCAGCGGCACAACCGTGATCAGCCCCGTGATGACCCGGTCGAGCTGCAGCAGCACAGGCACCTGGATCTCCTCCGGCGACGGGCCATCGAGCGAGCCCGTTTCGGGGATGGCGATCGAACCCGTCGCGGGGGTCGCCACATCGCAGGCGCCCGCGGGGGAGCGCTCTTGCGTCGGCGGCGCGGCGTCGAGCACGGGGGCCGAGTCCAAGGAGCTCATCTCAGCAAAGCTTGACGGAGCGGGATCCCGCCGTCGCTGAGGCCGGCCACCGGAAGGCTGCGGCTCTCCCCCCAAGCGATCCGGGGGATAACCCGAGCATGGCGACCGCGCCGACCGGGCCTCTGCGCCACGGCGGCGCGAGCAGGCGTCACCTCGATCGGCCGGAGACGCTCCGTGGGGCACGTCCGGGGCGCCGGCGACTGCGTCCGCGGGCGGACGCCGCCGGACGCTCGCCGCGACCCCGCGTGGCATCGCTCGGGAATCCCCCGAGCTCCAGCGCCCGGTGCAACCCGAGATCGCGCACCATGCTCACCAGCTCGTGCGCCTGGTCGTCCGCGACGAACGTGACCCCGGTGCCGCTGGCGCCCGCGCGTGCGGTGCGCCCGACGCGGTGCACGTAGTCCTCGCGCGTCGCCGGGATGTCGTAGTTGATCACGTGCGTGATGCCCGCGACGTCGATCCCGCGGGCCGCCACGTCGGTGGCTACCAGCGTGTTGACCTGGCCGGACTCGAAGCGCGCCAGTGCGCGCTCGCGCTGGGCCTGGGACTTGTCGCCGTGCATCGCAACCGCCTGCACGCTGCTCGCCGCCAGCTTTTTGACGAGCCGGTCAGCGCCGCGCTTGGTGCGCACGAAGACCAGCGTCAGACCGCGCTCGGGCTCGTTCAGCTCGGCCACCAGGTGCGCCGTCTTGCGCTCGTGCGAGACCGACACGAAGCGATGCTCGACGCGCCCCTCGCGAGCCGGCGTCGGCGCGTGCTCGTGGCGGCGGGGGTTGCGCGTGTACTTAGCCGCGATGCGTCCGACCTCGCCTCCCAGCGTGGCCGAGAACAGCAGTGTCTGGCGATCCGCGCGGGTCATCTTCACGATCCGGTCGACGACCGGGCGAAAGCCCATGTCGAGCATGCGGTCCGCCTCGTCGAGAACCAGCAGCCGCGTACGGTCCAGCGACACGTCCCGGCGCTCGATCAGGTCGAGTAGCCGTCCCGGCGTCGCGACCAGGATGTGCGCCCGCGAGGCGATCTGCGCCTGCTTGACGATCCCCGCGCCGCCGTAGACCGCCGCGATCGAGAGCGCGCGTGTGTGTGCGATCGGGCGCAGGTCGTCGACGATCTGGATCGCGAGCTCGCGCGTCGGCGCCAGGACCAGGGCGGACGGTCGCACGTCGGTGCCGTGCAGGCGTTCGACCAGCGGTATCCCGAAGGCCAGCGTCTTGCCCGAGCCCGTCGGCGACTGGACCAGCAGGTCGTGGCCGGCGATGCCGTCGGGGATGACCATGTCTTGAACGGCGAACGGCTCGGTGATCTCGCGGCGCGCGAGCTCGCCGGCGACGACCCCGGACACGCCGAGGTCGGCGAATGTTGCGTGCTTCATGTTGATGCTCCTTCTGGCGGCCCTGTGGCCGCTAATGCGGATGGAGATTCGACTGGCCCCATCCGCGCCTCAGAGCGCCAACAAAGACAAGAACCCCACGGGCAGCGGACTGCCACCCGTGGGACAGACCGTAGCAGCGGCGCGCCGCGGCGCCCACGAAGAGAGCCACGTTGCAAAGCTACCGACATAGAAATTTATATATGAGTAAGATCGGTTTTCGATGCCTCCTGCGACGACCTTGACCCGCACGCGCCTTTCGCGTGAGGTGCGCATGGAACAGACGCTCGCCGCCGCGCGCACCCTGTTCGCCGCACGCGGCTACGGCACCGTGACGATGGATGAGGTCGCGGCCGCGGTCGGCGTGACCAAGCCGCTGCTCTACAACTACTTCGGCAACAAGGAGCGCCTCTACCTGGCCTGCATGGAACCGGCCGGGGAGGCCCTGCTCGCCGCGGTCGTGGGCGCGATCGCGCAGACCACGACGCCCGAGCAGGCGCTGCGCTCGGGCCTGCACGCGTTCTTCGAGTTCGTCGACCGCGACCGCAGCGCCTGGCGGGTCCTGTTCGACGAGACGCTCCCGGTCGAGGGCGGCGTCGCCCGGCGCGTCGGCGAGTACCGCACGCGCATCACCGACCTCGTCGCACAGTCGCTACTGGCACAGCTCGCGCCCGCCTACCGCGTCGAAGTCGACGCGTTGTCGACCGCGCTGCTCGGCGCCGCCGAGGCGCTGGTGCGCTGGTGGCTGCGCACCGAGTCGCTCACGGCGCGCGAGGCCGCCGAGCTGCTGATCACGACCGTCGAGCCGGGCCTGCACGCGCGTGTCGAGGCCGAGCGCAAGCTCGCAGCCGGCAGGTGCGCCCCGCACAATCCGGGTGGCAAACGTCGGCAGCGGACCGCAAGCGAGAGCGAGCCTCAAGCGCCAAGCGAGGGCAGCGGCGCATGACGCGCGACGTCCGCCGCGTCGCCGTCCTCGGCGGCAACCGCATCCCGTTCGCGCGCTCGGACTCCGCCTACGCGCACGCCTCCAATCACGACATGCTGACCGCCGCGCTCGACGGGCTGATCGAGCGCTTCCATCTCGCCGGCGAGCGGCTCGGCGAGGTCGCCGCCGGCGCCGTGCTCAAGCACTCGCGCGACCGCGACCTGACGCGCGAAGCGGTGCTCAGCACGCGCCTCGCGCCCGAGACCCCGGCCTACGATGTCCAGCAGGCCTGCGGCACGGGCCTGGAGGCGGTCGTGCTCGTCGCCAACAAGATCGCCCTCGGGCAGATCGACGCCGGGATTGCCGGGGGAGTGGACACCACCTCCGACGCGCCGCTCGCGATCAACGAGGACCTGCGCGAGCTGCTGCTCGACCTCAACCGCACGAAGTCGACGGCCGCGCGCCTGCGGCTGCTCGCACGCCTGCGTCCCGGCCAGATCGTGCCGGACATCCCGCGCAACGCCGAGCCCCGCACCGGCCTGTCGATGGGCGAGCACTGCGCGATCATGGCCAGCGAATGGGGCGTCGCGCGCGCCGAGCAGGACGAGCTGGCGGCGCTCAGCCACCAGCGCATGGCTGCCGCCTACGAGCGCGGCTTCTTCGCGGATCTGGTGAGCCCCTACCTGGGTCTGGAGCGCGATCAAAATTTGCGGCCGGACTCCACGCCCGAGCGGCTCGCGAAGCTGAAGCCAGTGTTCGGCGGCGCGCAAGGCACGATGACCGCCGGCAACTCCACGCCGCTGAGCGACGGCGCCTCGACCGTGCTGCTGGCCAGTGAGGAGTGGGCACGCGAGCGCGGACTGCCCGTGCTGGCGTGGCTGACCGAGGCGCAGACGGCGGCCGTGGACCACGTCAATAAGCGCGAAGGCCTACTGATGGCCCCTGCCTATGCGCTGCCACGGATGCTCGACCGCTCCGGGCTGGCGCTCGGAGACTTCGACTTCTACGAGATCCACGAAGCCTTCGCGGCCCAGGTGCTGTGCACGCTGAAGGCCTGGGAAGACCCGGTCTTCTGCCGCGAGCGCCTGCAGCGCGAGCAGCCGCTGGGGTCGATCGACCGTGAGCGGCTGAACGTCAACGGTGGCTCGCTGGCCGCCGGTCATCCCTTTGCGGCCACCGGCGGGCGGATCGTCGCCACGCTTGCCAAGGCGCTGCACGAGCGCGGTGCGGGGCGCGGCGTGATCAGCATCTGCGCCGCCGCGGGCCAGGGCGTGGTGGCGGTGCTCGAGGCATGAAAGCGCTCCCGGCGCGCGCCCAACTGAGACCGCGGCGACTGGAGCACCGCCGATGAGCGACCGCTACGCCCAGCTCGTCAACGCGCCGGTCGGAAGCTTCATCGCCCGCCGGGTCGGCCTCCCGCGCCCGGTGACGCTCGAGCGTCACCGTCCCGGGGACCCCGTCATCCGTGGGCGCGTGCTGCTCGGCGCCGCGCCCGGCGGTCGGCTGGCGGGCGCGCTCGCCGCGGTGCTGGCGGAGGCCGGCGCGGAGGTGGCCACGAGCCTGCAGGAGCCCGCGCGCTCGGCCGTGGCCCAAGCGGGCCTGGACGCCGCACTCTTCAACCCCGATGCCCCTGGCGAGCAGCGCTTTAAGGCGCTGGTGCTCGACGCCACCGGCATCGCGGACTCGACCGAGCTGGTGGCGCTGCAGGCCTTCTTCCACCCCACCGTGCGACGGATCGAGCGCTGCGGCCGGGTGATCGTGCTCGGCACCCCACCCGCGGACTGCGCCACCCCGCGCGCCGCCACGGCGCAGCGCGCGCTGGAGGGCTTTACACGCTCGCTGGGCAAGGAGCTCGGCGGTCGCGGCGCCACGGTGCAGCTCGTGCTGGTGGCCCCCGGCGCCGAGCAGGGTCTGGCCTCCACGTTGCGCTTCCTGCTCTCGCCGCGCGCGGCGTATGTCTCCGGCCAGGTGGTGCGTGTGGACACGGCCAAGCCCGCGCCGCAGGTCGACTGGGAGCGCCCGCTCGCCGGGCGGACCGCGCTGGTGACCGGCGCGGCGCGCGGGATCGGCGCGGCGATCGCGGCGACCCTGGCCCGCGACGGGGCGCACGTCGTCGGACTCGACGTGCCGGCCCTCGCCGGCGAGCTGCGGGCCGTGACCGAACGCTTGGGCGGCGCGGCCGTGGAGCTCGACGTCACCGCCGCGGAGGCCCCGGCGACGATCGCGGAGCGCTTCGCGGACGGCCTGGACGTGGTCGTGCACAACGCCGGCGTCACGCGCGACCGCACGCTGGCCAAGATGCCCGCCGAGCGCTGGACCGGGCTGCTGGAGATCAACCTCTCAAGCCAGGAGCGCATCGACGACGCGTTGCTCGACGGCGAGCACCTGCGGGCGGGCGGGCGCATCGTCTGCGTCTCCTCGATGAGCGGCATCGCGGGCAACTCGGGCCAGACCAACTACGCGACTTCGAAGGCCGGTGTGATCGGGATGGTGCAGGCGCTCGCCCCGCAGCTCGCCGCACGCGAGCTGACGATCAATGCGGTCGCCCCGGGCTTCATCGAGACGCAGATGACCGCCAAGATGCCGATCGCGATCCGCGAAGCCGGCAGGCGCATGAGTAGCCTCGCCCAAGGCGGCCTGCCGCTCGACGTGGCCGAGACGATCGCCTGGTTCGCGCAGCCCGCCTCGCAGGGCGTCAACGGCAACGTCATCCGGGTCTGCGGCCAGAACCTGTTGGGGGCGTGATGACGACCCGCGCGTTGAGCAGCCCGCCGCGCGTCCTGCCGCTGTATGCCCGTGCGCTCGCGCCACTGCTGCCGGGCGCCTCGCGGCTGCCGTTCGTCGGTGGCGGCGGCGGCGAGCTGCCCGACCTGGAGCTGACGCTGGCGCAGGCGCGGGCCGATCCCGACCGGCTGGCGGCCTACGCCCACGTCTGCGGGTTCTCGCTGCGCAACGAGCTGCCGGCCACCTACCCCCACGTGCTGGCCTTCCCGCTGCAGCTCGCGCTGATGGCCGACCGGCGCTTTCCGTTCGGCGCCGTCGGCCTGGTCCACGTCGCCAACCGCATCGTCCAGCACCGCCCGATCCAGCTCTCCGAGACGCTGGAGTTGAGCGTCAAAACCACGCCCCTGCGGGCCCATCCCCGTGGCCGTACGTTCGCGCTCGTCTCGGAGGCCCGGATCGGCGAGGAGCTGGTCTGGGAGGACACCAGCACGATGCTGCGCCGCGGCGGTGGAGCCGACGGCGCGCAGACAGGCTCCGCCGGCCGGATCGCGGAGCCCGGCAATGGCGACGGAGCCACCGCCGACCGGATCGCGGAGCCCGGCGATGACGACGGAGCCACCGCCGACCGGATCGCGGAGCCCGAGCCACCGCCGCGCAGCGCCGTGTGGCGCCTGCCCGGCGACCTTGGCCGGCGCTATGCGGCGGTCTCGGGAGACAGCAATCCGATCCACCTGCACGCCCTGAGCGCGAAGCTGTTCGGTTTCCCGCGCGCGATCGCCCATGGGATGTGGACGAAGGCGCGCTGCCTGGCCGCGCTCGAGCAGCGCCTGCCGCCCGGCTTCAGCGTGGACGTCAGCTTCCGCCGGCCGATTCTGCTGCCAGCCCAGGTCGGCTTCGGCAGCGTCGAGGAGGGCACGAGGATTCGCTTCACGGCACAGGACGCCGAGCGCGGGACCAGGCATCTGAGCGGTCACATCGAGCCGCTCACCGGACCCCCACCCACACAATCGAGGAGAGACAGGCAGACACTATGAGCACCTCAGATCGCGGGCCCAGCAACTCCGAGCGCAGCATGGGTCTCGGCCTGCGCACGTTGAACCGGCTGGCGGGCTCGGAGCTGCTGGACCGCACGCGCCTGCGCAAGCCCCTCGAGCGGGCGCTGTTCCAGGGCACGCGCGGCGGCTTTCGCACCGTCGGCGCGGCCAGCCGGACGTTCAGCGCCGCGAGCAAGCTCGCCCGCCCGGCGCGCCAGGCGCCGGCCCGCACCAGCGAACTGTTCGACATCTCCCTCGACGACGAGCAGCGGATGCTGCGCGAGGCGGTCGCGGCCTTCGCCGGCGAGCAGCTGCGCCCGGCGGCGCTGGCGGCCGACAACGCCTGCGCGACGCCCGCCGAGCTGCTGGCGCAGGCGAGCGAGCTCGGCGTGAGCATGCTCGGCGTGCCCGAGCAGCTCGGCGGCGTGATGGCCGAGCAGTCCTCCGTCACGGGCGTGCTCGTCGCGGAGGCGCTGGCCCACGGCGATACCGGCATCGCCCTCGCGGCGCTCGCCCCGGGGGCCGTCGCGACCGCGCTCGGGCTGTGGGGGGACGCCGAGCAGCAGTCCACGTACCTGCCGGCCTTCACCTCCGAGAACGTGCCCGCCGCCGCGCTGGCGCTGCTGGAGCCGCGCCCGCTCTTCAATCCGCTGAAGCTCACTGCCAAGGCCCGCCGCCAGGAAGGGGATTGGGTCCTGAGCGGCGTCAAGTCGCTCGTGCCGCGCGCCGCCGCGGCCGAGCTGTTCGTGATCGCCGCCCAGGCCGATGGTCTCGGGCCGGCGCTGTTCCTGCTCGAGTCCTCCACGAAGGGCCTGTTCGTCGAGCCGGAGCCCGCGATGGGCCTGCGCGCCGCGGCGACCGGCCGGGTGCTGCTGGAGGACGTTCGTGTGCCGGCGACGGCGCTGCTGGGCGAGGGGAGCGGGGAGATCTACCGCGAGTGCGTGCAGCGCGCGCGAGTCGCGTGGTGCGCGCTGGCTGTGGGCGCCGCCCAGGCGACGCTCGATTACGTGATCCCCTATGTCAACGAGCGCACCGCCTTCGGCGAGCCGATCTCCAACCGGCAGGCCGTCGCCTTCGGGGTGGCCGGGATCGGCATCGAGCTGGAGGGCATGCGACTGCTCACCTACCGGGCCGCCAGTCGCGCCGACCACGGCGCCGAGTTCGCGCGCGAGGCCGCGCTGGCCCGGCGACTGTGCGCCGAGCAGGGCGCGCGGATCGGCTCCGAAGGGGTGCAGCTGCTCGGCGGGCACGGCTACGTCAAGGAGCATCCGGTGGAGCGCTGGTACCGGGACCTGCGGGCGGTAGGCGTGATGGAGGGCGCGCTGCTCGTCTGAGATTTTTGGATTGGACCCCTCCGGGGTCCCGTGTGGTCGCCTGCATCTATCCCAAGCACATCCGCGAGAACGAGGGCTTTGAAGATGATCAATCTGGAGATACCGAGAAAGTTCGCCCCGCTGGTCAGCCAGGCGCACCAGGTGGCAACCGAGATCTTCCGTCCGATCTCGCGCAAGTACGACCTGGCCGAGCACGAGTACCCCAAGGAGCTCGACATGCTGGCCTCGCTGATCGATGGCATGAACGCGGGCAGCGAGAGTGGCGGTGCCGGCGCCGCCGGCATACGGCGCGACGCCAGCTCGGACAGGGACGCGACCAACCGCAACGGCACGAACCTCTCCACGGTGCTGGGGATCATGGAGCTGTGCTGGGGCGACGTCGGCCTGCTGCTCTCGATGCCGCGCCAGGGGCTCGGCAACTCTGCGATCGCATCGGTCGCCAGCGAGGAGCAGCTGGCCCGCTTCGAGGGTCGCTGGGCGGCGATGGCGATCACCGAGCCAGAGGCCGGCTCGGACTCGGCGTCGATCCGCACGACCGCGGTCTTGGACGGCGACGAGTACGTGCTCAACGGCGAGAAGATCTACGTCACCTCGGGCGAGCGCGCGGATCTGGTCGTGGTGTGGGCCACGCTGGATCGCTCCAAGGGCCGCGCCGCAATCAAGTCGTTCGTCGTCGAACGCGAGAACCCTGGCCTGAAGCTCGACCGGCTCGAGCACAAGCTGGGGATCCGCGCCTCCGACACCGCGGCCTTCCGCCTGGAGGACTGCCGGGTACCGAAGGAGGACATGCTGGGCAGTGCGGAGGTCGACGCCAAGCAGGGCTTCGGCGGAGCGATGCAGACCTTCGACAACACGCGTCCGCTGGTCGCCGGGATGGCGGTCGGCCTAACGCGGGCGTGCCTGGAGGAGACCCGCGAATGGCTCGAGCAGGCGGGCGTGGAGATCGACTATGCGGCGCCCGCCCTCACCCAGCACGCGGCGGCGGCGCGCCTGCAGGGGATGGAGGCCGACTACGAGGCGGCGCGCCTGCTGACGCTGCAGGCCGCCTGGATGGCCGACAACGGCAGACCCAACTCGCTGCAGGCCTCGATGGCGAAGGCGAAGGCTGGGCGCACCTGCGTCGAGGTCGCGCTCGGCTGCGTCGAGTTGTGCGGCAGCCTCGGCTACGGCGAGGGCGGTCTGCTGGAGAAGTGGGCCCGCGACGCCAAGATCCTCGACATCTTCGAGGGCACGCAGCAGATCCAGCTGCTGATCGTGGCGCGGCTGCTGCTCGGCAAGACGTCGGCCGACCTGCGCTGAGCCGGCCGGCGCGACCCGTTGCACGCGCAAGACGCCGGCCGACCTGCGCTGAGCCGGCCGGCGCGACCCGTTGCACGCGCAAGACGCCGGCCGACCTGCGCTGAGCCGGCCGGCGCGACCGTTGCACGCTGAGGGCGTGCCCGCGCGCGTTGTCAGCGCGAGCAGACCGTGCCCCCAGACCCGTGCCCCAGACTCGTGCCCCGCGACCTTCTAGGGTGTCCGCTGGATGCCGTCCCCGACCGCCACAGACCCCTCAGGCGAGTGCGATCTGGCCGTGATCGGCGCCGGCATCCTGGGCCTGGGGGTCGCCCGGGAGCTGCGGCGCCGCCATCCCAAGCTCTCCTTGGTGGTGCTCGAGCGGGAGCCCCGCCCGGCCGCACACCAGACCGGGCACAACTCCGGGGTGGTGCACGCCGGGATCTACTACACGCCGGGATCGCTGAAGGCCCGGCTGTGCGTGGAGGGCGCGCGCCGCCTGTACGAGTACTGCGAAGCGAAGGGCATCGCGGTGCAGCGCTGCGGCAAGCTGATCGTGGCCCTGAAGCACTCCCAGCTCCCCGGACTCGACGAGCTCGAGCGCCGCGGCCGCGCGAACGGAGTCCTCGGGCTGCGACGCCTCACCGCCGGTGAGATCGGCGAGCTCGAGCCGCACGCCTGCGGCGTCGCCGCCCTGCACTCACCCGCTACGGGCATCGTGGACTTCCCGGCCGTGGCTGGGGCCTACGGCGAGGACGTGACGGCGTCGGGCGGGGTCGTGGCGACGTCCTGCGCGGTCGAGGCGATCGCGGTCGCGAACCGCCGGATCGTCCTCTCGCACTCCCGGGGCGAGCTGCGGGCGCGGCGGGCGGTCTTCTGCGCCGGGCTGTGGTCCGACCGGCTCGCGGTCGCGGCCGGCGCGCCTGCCGATCCCCGCATCGTGCCGTTTCGCGGCGCCTACCTGCGCCTGCGTCCCGAGCGCCGGGAGCTGGTGCGCTCGCTGATCTACCCGGTCCCCGACCCCGAGCTGCCGTTCCTCGGCGTCCACCTCACCCGGCACATCGACGGCAACGTCCTGGTGGGACCGACGGCTCTGCTTGCCCCCTCACGGACGGCCTATCGCCTGCACGAGCTGCGCCGCGAAGACCTCGCCGCGACGCTCGCGTGGCCGGGCACGTGGCGCATGGCCCGGCGCTGGTGGCGCACGGGGCTCACGGAGCTTCGCTACGCCAGCTCGCGCCGGGCCTTTACGCGTGCGGCAGCGCAGTATGTGCCCGATCTCCGCGCGAGTGACGTGATGCCGGCGTTTGCCGGCATCCGTGCGCAGGCGCTCGGTCGCGACGGACGGCTGGTCGACGACTTCGTCTTCTCGGAGACCGAGCGCGCGCTGCACGTGCGCAATGCCCCTTCCCCGGGGGCTACGTCGTCGCTCGCGATCGCCGCGATGATCGCCGATCGCGCGGAGGAGTCGCTGTCGCTGGGCTCGGAGCTGGGTTAGACTGCTCGCCGCTTCCCGGGTGTGCACGCTCCGCACGTCCGGACCTGCGCTTTGACTTCATGCGCGTCCTCGTCACCGGTCACCACGGCTACATCGGGTCCATCCTGGTTCCGCTGCTGACCGACGCCGGGCACGAGGCGGTCGGCCTCGATACATACCTGTATGAGGGGTGCGACTTCGGCACTGACCGTGCGCCGGCCGTGCCGGTGATTCGCAAGGACGTCCGCGACGTGAGCGCCTGCGACCTCGATGGCTTCGACGCGGTCATGCACCTCGCCGCCCTCTCGAACGATCCTGTGGGCGACCTCAATCCCGACTGCACCTACGCGGTCAACCACCGCGCGTCCGTTTCACTGGCCCAGGCAGCCAAGCAGGCGGGGGTGGAGCGCTACCTGTTCTCATCCTCGTGCAGCCTCTACGGCGCCGCCGACCGGGACTGGCTCGACGAGACGGCGAGCTTCAACCCCGTGACTGCATACGGGGAGTCGAAGGTCCTTGCCGAGCAGGAGATCGGCACACTCGCCGACGACTCGTTCAGCCCGACGTTCCTGCGCAACGCCACCGCCCACGGCCTGTCCCCCCGCCACCGGGGCGATCTGGTCGTCAACAACCTCACCGCCTTCGCGTTCGCCACCGGTGAGGTCCTGATGCAGAGCGACGGTACGCCGTGGCGCCCGCTGGTGCACATCGAGGACATCGCGCGCGCGTTTCTGTGCCTGCTGCAGGCGCCGCGCGAGCAGGTCCACGGTGAGGCCTTCAACATCGGCGCGGACGAGGAGAACTACCAGATTCGCGACATCGCGCAGATCGTCGAGGAGGTCGTCCCGGGGTCGCGGATCGCGTTCGCGGAGGGCGCCGGTCCGGACAAGCGCAGCTACCGCGTGAGCTTCGCCAAGCTGCGACAGGCGTTCCCCGAGCTGCGCCCCAGGTGGACCGTGCGCTCAAGCGCGGAGGAGATGCTCGTGGCCTACCGCGAGAACGGCCTGAGCATCGCGGACTTCAAGGGGTCCAGGTTCATGCGGATCGCCCGCATCAAGGAGTTGGTGGCGGCAGGACGGCTGGACGACGAGCTGCGCTGGAAGACCTCCGCGTACCATCGATAGGTCGCCTCCAGGCCACGCTCGAGATCCCACGCCGGGCTCCAGCCGAGCTGCTTGGCGATGGCGCTGGAGTCCAGCCATTGACGAGTGAGCTCACCGTGGGGGGTTCCGTGTCCCTGGATGTCCGGCTCGACGTCCAGGCCGGCGATCTCGATCAGCCGCCTGACGATCTCGAGGACGGCCACCGGGCGTCCGATGCTCGCGTTCCAGGCGTTGCCCCGCAGCTCGGGACGATCGAGCGAGCCGGCCACCGCCAGATAGGCCGCGGCTGCATCCTCGGCGTACAGAAAGTCGCGTTCCATCAGCCCACTGGACCGAATCACGGGCCGCTCACCCGCGAGCAGCGCCTTGACGACGCCCGGGATCAGGCGGGAGAAGTTGACATCCCCTCCACCGAAGATGTTGCCGAACCGCGTAACGGCGACGGGCAGTCCGAACGTATGGGCGTACGAGCGCGCGATGATGTCGGCACACGCCTTCGAGGCGTCGTAGGGGTAGCGTGGCTGCAACGCGTGGTCCTCCCGGTAGGGCAGCTCCTCGTGCGCCCCGTAGGCCTTGTCGGTGGAGGCCACCACGACCCTCTGCGGCGGTTCACCGGCGACGCGGCAGGCCTCTAGCAGGTTCCAGGTCCCGCGGACGTTGACCTCGTAGGTCCGCAGGGGCGAGGTCGTCGCCGATCCCACGATCGCCGTCGCGGCGAGGTGAAAGACGGCCTGGACACAGGCCTCCTCGATCGCGACCTGCAGCGATTCCGCATCCAGAAGGTCGGCCTTTACGGAGGTGCAGCGATCGTGCAGCCCGAGCAGGCGAAAGCGCGAGAGCTCGGCGGAGGGCCGGTCCAGAACCAAGACCTCCGCGCCCTCCTCGAGCAGCCGCTCGGCGAGCCAGGAGCCGATGAAGCCCTGGGCGCCGGTGACGAGCACGCGCGTCCCCTTCCACGTCGCTGTCGAGGCCTCGTCGAGCACGCGCTCACAGTAGCGCGGCGACATCGTCGAGCGGTTCGGCCGCAGCGACGTAGAGGACGGCCTGTACCCGGGCGAGCGCCCCGACCGCGCCGTCGGGTGGTAGCAGCTCGGGATGGTGCAGCGGCCGGGCCTTGAAGCCCTCAGCGCCGTCGAGTCCTACGAAGGCCATCGCGATCGGCGCCAGCGCGCCGAAGAAGGCGAAGTCGTCGGATCCGCACGAGCGCCATTCGGGCGCCGGCGTCAGGCCGGCGCTGCCGAGCAGCTGGCGGGCGCGCGTGACGATGCCCGGGTCGTTCTCGAGCGCCGGCTCGCCGGGCACCAGCTCGATGCTGCCGCGGCAGCCGTGGGCCGCCGCGACCCCGGCTACGACCTCCTCGACCAGTTGCCGCAGGGCCAGGCGATCCGCTGGCCGGTGAGCGCGCAGGGCGGCGCGTGCGCGCGCTCGCGGGGGGATCACGTTCTCCGCGCTCCCGCCCTCGAGCACCCCGACGGTCAGCACGGCGGGGTTGACGGGATCGATCCGTCGCGCCACCTGGGCGTGGAGCGCGACCACGATCTGTGCGAGTGCGAGGATCGGATCGCGCCCGTGGTGTGGGTAGGCCCCGTGCGAGGGCTCGCCCTCGACGGTGATCTCGACGGCATCGCATGACGCATTGACCACACCGGGATCCAGTGCGACGGTGCCCCAGCGCAGCTCGGGATGCACGTGCGCCGCAACGATCGCTGCGGGCGCGAGCTGCGCGAGTGCGTCGCGCGCAAGTTGCTCGGCGCCGGAGGGATAGGCCTCCTCGCTCGGCTGGAAGATCGCCAGCAGCGGAGCGGGTAGCTGCTCTCCGAGCGCGTGCGCGGCGCGGCTCAGCGCGACGAGCGCCGCCATGTGGACGTCGTGCCCGCAGGCGTGCATCGCGGCGCCAACCGCGCTGAAGGGAGCGCCGGTGCGCTCCTGCACCGGCAGGCCGTCGAGCTCTGCGCGCACCGCCACGGCGGCGCCTCCGGTGGGCCCGATCCTGGCGATCCGACCGGTTCCGGCGACCGTGGCGCACGCGACCGGCAGCTCGCGCGCGACGGCCGCCGCCGTCTGCTCCTCGGCGTGCGCCAGCTCCGGCTGCCCGTGCAGCCGATGGCGCAGCGCGACAGCGAGCGGAAGCTCGCGCTCGATGCCGTCGAGCAGTCGCGCCAAGACGTCAGTAGATCGCTGCATAGCGCCGGCACACCTCGCTTACGTCCAGCCCCGCGACCGCCGCGAGCTCGGCGCGCTTGACGCCCACGTAGGCGTCGTACAGCTGCGGCGTCATCCACGCGCGCGCGGTGTCGTCGGCGGCGAGCGCCTGCAGCGCGTCCTCGAGCGATGCCGGCAGCGCACCGACTCCGTACTGCTGTGCCGCGGCAGGGTGCAGCCGCGCGGGGTCGCGGTCGAGGATGCGCGGCGCCGGCAGCCGCGCGCGCACCCCGTCGAGCCCCGCCCGGACGATGGCGCCGAGTGCCAGATAGGGATTTGCGGTCCCATCCGCGCCGCGGTACTCGAGGCGCAGCTGACGCGCCGGATCGCCACCGGCGAGCGTGAGGAGGGGCGGGATGCGCAGCAGCGTCTCGCGGTTGCGCTCTCCCAGGCTGACCGCCCCGGCGCTCCAGCGGTGGGGACCAAGACGCGCGGCCGAGGCGGGGCTCGGGGCGGTCAACGCACTCAACGCCCCCGCGTGGAGCAGGATCCCGGCCGCGAAGCGCTCGCCTAGCTCACTCAGGCACGCGGGACGCGCCGCGTCGTACAGCAGCGGCTGCCCGGAGGCGTCGAGCAGGCTGAGATGGATGTGCGCCCCGTTACCCGGCCCGGCCGGGTCCAGCAGTGGCGCGAAGCTCGCGCGCAGCTCACGCCGGCGGGCGACCTCGCGCACTACCTCTTTGAGCACGACGCTGCGATCCGCCGCCGCGACTCCGGCGGCGGCCTGCACGGGAATCTCGAACTGGTGCGCCGCGAACTCCGCCAGGAAGCGCTCGGGCTGCGCGCCGGCGGCGAGCAGCGCGCCCATGACCTCGGCGCCGAAAGGATCGACGCGGCGCTGCTCCTCCAGCGAGAACGGAGCTGCCGGCGGCGCGTCGATCTGGAGCTGGAACTCGTGCTCGAAGCTCGCCGTCAGGCGGACGCCGTGCTCGCCCTCCAGCTCCTCCAGGGCGTCGCGCAGAAAGCGCCGCGGACAGCACTCCCAGGGCCGGCCGTCGGTCTCGACGATGTCGCAGAGCACCAGCTCCAAGGCGCTGCCGTGAGCGTGGGCCTCGACGCGGACGTGGGTGTCGGGGTCCGGCAGCAGCCGCAGGTCGCCGGTCGAGTCGAACGGGGTGGAATCGGCCAGCGGCCCAAACGGCGTGAGCGAGTGGTTGGCGGGCACCCAACCCACGCCGGCGGCGAGGTGCTCGTCGAGCTCTGAGGCCAGCACCGACCTGCCGCGCACGATCGCGCCGAGGTCGCAGCAGACCAGCGCAACCAGCTCGGCCGCGCTCACCTCAACCTCGCTCTTGCATGACTGTTCCGTTCTCCCAAGTCCCCTCGATCAAGCCATGTGCGCGGGCGCCGGCGCGTACCGCCGGCGCATCCTCGGCGAAGGCGACGGCGATCACGCCCCCGGCCGGCATGTCCCGGCGCTCGATGGCGGCGGCAAGCTGCTCCTGCGGCTGCAGGTGCACGCCCCCGGTCCCGAGCGAGGGGTAGGTGTCGGCCACCCCGTACAGAGTGCCGCCCGGGCCGCGGAGACGGCCGATCAGGCAGGCGAAGTGCCCGACGTCCCAATCGGCAGGCGGCCCGTCCGCGTCCCCGTCGAGCAGGTAGCCGAGCAGTTGACTGGCGCGCGGGTGCCCGCCCCAGAGATGGCGGGTGGCGAAGTTGACGACGAGCGTGACCGGGCGCTCGAGCGCGGCAGCGGCCTCGAACAGGCCAGCGAGCGTGCGCGGTGTCCACGGGCCGGTGTAGGGAATGCCCACCAGCCGGCCGCCGGAGACTTGGGCGATGGCGTCGACCAGACCGGTCGCGGTCGTGCCGGACACCGCGGGGTCATCGATCGAGGGCAGCGCCAGCCGGTAGTCGCGGCGGCTGCCCTCGCCAAGTGGCAGGTTGCCGGGATCTGCGAGCGCGGAGACGATGCTCCCGGCAGCCAGCGCGACGGCGTCCTGATCGACCGGCTCCCCGCCGCAGTCCTCGATTCCGGCGGCGCGCAGTGCGAGCGCGCCGCAGAACGCGCCGCACAGGTCGTCGCGCTGCGGTAGCTCACGGGCGTGCGCCGCCAGCAGCGCACGGGCCCCAGGGAGAAGCATCATGTCCAGTGGGGTCGAGGGCGGCATGGGGCCAAATATACGGGCGGGGTCGCGGAGGTCGATCCCCGCAACGGCGCCACCCTACGACGGGCTACGCGGCGAAACGCTGTGCGCTGCGTGCCCGGCGCTTGGCCGCGTCGACCTCGCGGTCCTTCGCGGGGGCCGAGGTGACCAGCTCGCTCAGCAGGCGGGCCGAGACCGCGGTGACCTCGTCCACTGCATGCTCGAAAGCCTCCGCATTCGCCTGTGAGGGCTTGGTGAAGCCGCTGATCTTGCGCACGTACTGCAAGGCAGCGGCACGCACCTCATCCTCGCTCGCGGGCGGCTCGAAGTTGTGGAGGGTCCTGATGTTGCGACACATACTGCAAGGTTAGCCGCTCGGGGCCATGGCTTCTGCATCGTCGAGGGTGAGTCGCTGGCGGGTCCCTACGCGCGGTCACGCCAGACGAGCGATTGCCCTACGGCACCAGCACCATCACCGGCGCCATCACCAGCACCGGCGCCATCCGGTGCCGGCACCGGAAGCGCAGTGGCCCCGGCCCTATCTCTTCTTCCGCTTCTTGGTGGGCGCGTATCTCTTTCTGGCGCGTGCCTGGCACTTGGCCCGCTGTTGCTTGGGCTGGCGTTTGCATGCCTTGAGCGCGGCGGCGAGCTTCTGTGTGCTCGTCAGGCCCCTCGTGGTTGTCGTGGGTCCGTTTGCTTCGGCTGGGAAGGAGAGCGTGGGTGTCGCGATCAGGGGTGTCGCGGCGGGGACCGTGAGGACGTCCAGGACGGTTGAGGGGTTGGGGGGGCCGGCGGTCGTGAAGGTCGCGTCGGCGCTGTGCGTGGTGCCGTCGGTGTTGGTCGCGAACAGCCGGTAGTGGTAGGTCGTGCCCGGTTGGAGGCCTTCGACGGTTTGGGTGATCGTCTGCGGGCCGGTGAGGCCTGCTTCGGCGGAGCCGACGAGGTATGCCTGGGAGTAGTTGGCGTCGATCCCGAGGTCGAAGCCGTAGCCGCTCGAGTGCTCACCCTCCGTGTCGACTGTGCCGGAGAGCTTCGCGGTGCTCTGCGTAACTTCGCTCACGCCGCCCGTCGTGAGCGCCGGCGGTACTGGCGCAGTGGTCGTGAACGTCTCGTCGGGGCCGGTGATGGTTCCCGCCTTGTTGGTCGCTACTACCGCGTAGTGGTAGGTCGTGCCTGGCTGCAACCCTTCGATCGGCTCGCTGAGGCTCTCGTCGCCGAAGCCCGGGCCGGCTTCCAGTTCGGGGCCGGTCGACCCGTAGCTGCTCGTCGGGCCGTAGATGAAGTGGTAGAACGTCGGCGCGTTCTCGGGGTTGATCGCCGCGGAGAGCAGCATGCCGGTGTGGCTGGCGCCGATTGTGGTGGTGGTCTCGTTGCTGGTTGTCGGTTGGACTGCGGGTGTCGTGAATGTGCCGTCGGGACCCCGGCTTTGCCCGTTGGCGTTGGAGGCATCCAGCCGGTAGTGGTAGAGGGTGTTCGGTACGAGCCCGGTCAGAGCGCCGGTGACTGCACAGGTAGCGGAGGATGTCGTACAGGACGCGGGTGACGCCGCGGCGCTGGCGCCATAGGCGGTGCTGGTGCCGTACTCGAACTGGATGGCGCTCGCGTCAGGGCCACCGGCAGTCCCCACTGCGCCGTTCAGCGTCACGCTGGTGCCCTGCAGCCCGGAGAACGGGGTGACGCTTACATCCGGTACGACCTCGGGCTCGTAAATATCGACCTCTTTGTTGACCGGATCGGAGAGGTACAGCTGGTCCTTCCCGGTGGCCGCGGCCGAGCCCGTCGCAGCCAGTCCGAGTGAGCCATCTCCAAACGTCGAGAAGCTACCGACCTGCACACCGGCCGTGTCCAGCTCACTGACCATCGACCCTTCATCTATATAGACATCGTTGCTGACAGGATCCACTCCGAAACCCCCGTCGCTGTACGCGACCACGGCTCCTCCGTTGGATTCGGCGAACTGCGCATCCGAGACTCGCGTTATGTCTTCCAACCTAAAACTATGAATGTAGACATCTCCGCTAGAATCCACAGCCAGATTGCAGGGACCGTAGATAGCGCCAGATCCGTCGACTGCCACTAGATCGTCACCCGTCACAGGATTGGCGTGCGGGACGAACTTACCGGCCCCGATAAGACCAAACCCGGTCAAGGTCGCGGCGTACACGTCGCCGTTGGGCGCCACTGTCACTCCACAGCTAAAATGTTCGCCTATCGAGCCGAGCCACGTGCCGTCCGAGCCAAAGATTTCGATCCCTCCTCCGTGAGGCGAGGAGTTGGTGAAGCTGGTGACATAGATGTCGCCGTTGGTAGGCCCGCCAGAGCTGTCCACGGCCACCTGCGTCGCCGCGCTGCCCTGAAGCACAGATGCAGATGGGAACGAGAATGGTTCAGTTGGTGTTCCGGTCAACTGGTTGCCGCTCACGTAGGGCAGTCCCGATGCTGAGAAGCTAACGGGATCACCGGCGGAGTCGAACTTGTATACCGAATCGGTGCCAACGTCGACTACGTAGACATCACCAGTGGCCTGGTCGACCGCGACGTTCTGCGGTTCGGAGAAGACTGAGCCGGGGCCTGTGGGCCCAAATGAGCTACCAGAGTACTTGTGCGTGATTGCCGCTGACGCGGGTACGACCGAGAGTGTTAGAGCGCCGAGCATACTGAGAGCGACTAGGGCTCCGAGAGTCCGCCTTGTAGTACCCATCAGTTACTCCTCCCGGTGCGTGTGTGGTGGTGGCTGGCTTCTCGGGCTTTGCTTGCTTTCTTGGCTTTGGCTTTTTTGGTTTTTGGGCAGCCGGTGATGTTGATCTTGGTTGTTTGGTGGGTGCTGGCGCCGTTTTGTGCTTGGAAGGTGGTCGGCATCGTGAGGGTGGTTTTGCAGAGGTTGCCGTTGGCGGCGAGCGCGGAGTACTTGCCCTCTGGTAGGTAGAGCTCGAATGTGCCGACGGGAACGTCGGGGATCGTTTTGAATGTGCTGCTCGTGATCCCTTGCTTGCTGATGAACGTCGAGCCGACCAAGTCGACGCGGACACCGTAGCCCTGGAGGACGACGATCAGGCTGGGGAATGCTTCGCCGCCGTGGGAGACGAAGTACGCGGGGCCGCTTAGGGGGACGGGCAGGACGGGGGTGCTGGCCTTCACGATCCCGATCTGCGAAGCCGCGGGACACAGCGCGGGGTTCGCTTCGAATGTTTTCGCGAGACACGCCTTCTGTAGCGTCGAGAGACGGGAGGGCAGCTGCTTGGGGAGTTCGACTTTGACCTGCGCGATATTCGCGTCATAGGGCCCCGCGGGGTAGCTGAGCTTGACGTCGAGGCTCGCACCGTTAGCCCTCGAGGTGTGGGCGGAGGTCGAGGCGACGAGGTGGGGCTTGAATGCGAGTGCTGCGCAGTTGGTGACCTGGAACGGGGAGCCGACTGCGGCGCTCTGCCCTTGGCTACTTGAGAGCGTCGCGTTGATCTCTAGCTTGTTGCAGCTCGTTGGGTTGAACGTGAAGTCGGGCCGGTCGATCGTGACGTTGACGTGCTGGAGCTGCAAGGGGATGCCGTCGATGATCGTCGGTAGCGGGTCGGAGGTGATCGTCAACGCGGCTGTGGAGGGGTCGACGTTGATCGCGGCGCGCACGATCACGGTCCCTAGGTCAAACGGGCCCGCGACCGCGGGGTTCACGATCGACAGGCCATACGGTGCGCCCTTGTAGCCGGTCGTGATGTAGACCCTCCCCCCGGTCACGGTGTAGGGGTCCCCACCCAGCCCAGCGCTGACAACGGTATGCCCGATCAGGCTCTCCGCGCCACACGTGCCTTGCGCGGCCTGCGGTTCGCCGCACAGCTTGACGGTCGAGAGGGTCCCCAGCAAGCCGGGTGGCATGTGGATCTGTAGCCCGCTCAATGTCTGGTCTTGGTCGGGGCGCGTCATCGTCAACGTAAACGGGCTAAAGCCGCCCGCCTGGTTACTCGTCGTACCCGCCGTGAACGACGGCGCGAATGGCTGCGGATCAGCACACGGCGTGCCGTTCGGACCGGAGGTGATCGCAAACGTCGAGGACGGCGTCGCTGCTTGCTGCCCCGACCACGGTTCGATCGACGCCTGCGTCGTATACGCGCCACACAACGGTGGTGTTGAGAGCGGCGCGCGTGCGGACCCGAAGAAGTCGAGCTTCAAATCTTCAAAGGGCAGCTGCGGCGTGTCCGAGAACGTCGAGACGAGCTGGCCCGTGACGGGGTCCGGGACGACCTGCCCCGCGATCTTCACAAGGACACCGGATACGGGGTCCTTTGCGACGATGTAGAGCGCGACGAGGCTCCCGAACGGGTTTTCGTCCTGCGCCCCCAAATACGCCTCGCCGACTAGCGGGTTGGGTAGCAGCGGCGTTTTGATTTCGACGGTCGCGACCTTCGAGGAATCCGGGCACGTCGGTTCGCTGCCATCATCCAACGCGATCCCCGCGCTCGTGCACGACGAGAGGCCGTCTGCTGCACCGGGGCTCAACGCGACACCCGCGGGCAACGTCACCGTCGTGTTCTTGACCTCCGACTCCCCCAGCGCAGAGGCCGCCAAGCTCTCTTCCTGAGGGACATGCACATCGACCCCCAGCCCTGTCGGGGTGCTCCCCGCCTGCCCGTCGGGTGAGACACTGATCCGCGGACGAAAATCGAGGTGGTTACAGCCCGTCAAACCAGTCGGGGTGCCAGCCTGGTCGTGCAGCGCGCTGCTTGCCGATGTGAAGGCCCCAGGGTCCTGCCAGGAGTCAGCGCCCAGCTTCATCACCGGCGGCCCCGTACACGACGTCGGCAACGTCAAGAACGGCGCGCCCGCATTAGCACCCGGCACCGAAGCAGGGCAGTGCGGCGTCAGGCCGCCGTCGAGCAGCGCGCCGCCCTCATCCAGGCACTGCCAGCCACGCACCGCGTCATGGCTGGGGTCACCCGGAACACCCCAAAAACTGACCTGCGAGCGATCAAACCCAGCCTGCTGAGGAATATTACTCACCGTGACCGTCACACCGTAGTCCCCGCCGCTACGCACAGACGTATCGAGATACACCGGGATCGTGAACGTCGTAAACCCAAACCGCGCCGGCTCACCAACATCCGGCACCAGATTGAATATCGGCGATGAGAACACCTGGTTAGACCCGGCTGAGATCGTCGTCACAGCCACCCCAATCGCCGTATCCGCCGGACACTCATTCCCAGCACCAACAATCGACACGAACTGCTGGGCGGTACACTGCGGAATCACCGACGGGTTACCGATCAACCCCGGCGGCAATTCAAACTGGAGATCCTTCGCCTGCTGCTCAGGGATTGGTCCAAACGTGCCGGTTTTCACCGAACCGCCCAAGAATGGAATCGGGCCGAGCGACTGGTTGAGCTCAAGCGTCGTCGTCAACTGGTAAGGATGCGAGCCGGCCTGCGTATCGGGCGAGCCATCCTCGTTGCTCGCCGCCAGATCGAAGCTATCGATCCCGAACCCCGCCGGCGTGCTACCCACCGCAAGCGTCCGCGCAGACGACACACCCGTGGCACCTCCCCCAGAGACACTCGCCTCATTCACAACAGCTTCGGGCGCATCGCTCGCGACATCCACACTCACGAATACCTGGATCGCATCATACGACGGGATCGCTTCCGAGGTGGTGCAGCTCTCCGAGGCGAGCGTACACGTCATTTCCGTATTGAACGAAAGATTATCGGCGAAGTCATAGAACGTGCCGACGGTGCCCTTGATCGCCGTGACGCTCAACCCCGCCGGCACCGCGTCAGCGACCGTGATCTTGCTGCCATCGCTCGCCACGGCGCCGGTGTTCACCGCCGTAACGATGATCTGCGCGGTACCCGAGCTATCGCCACGCGGAAGGACCTTCGGCGCGGCGACCGAGGAGACCGTCCATACCGGGCCCTGCGCAGACGCCGCCACCGAGGACACACCAAGCGCACAGCTCACCGCCAGGAACGGCACAAGAAAAGACGTCAATCGCTTACGCATAGTTACTTTCTCCCCTTGCCGTTGCGCTTCCCGGAGCGCTTTGTGCTGTGGCCCTTCCCAGAGCGCCTTGGTCTCTTCGGACGCCGCTTGACCTTCTTATGCCGCTTCACGGCCTTCTTCGCGAGTGGCGCAGCAGCCGGTGCTGTGGGGTTTTCCGCGCCGGAGAACGTGGCGCTTGCGGGCGGCCCAAACGTCTGCGGCTGCGGCGTCGGGCCAGCCTTACACGCATCGCTACTCGCACACGCCGGCGGCACAGCCGGCGCGACCGGCGGGCACGGCGCCCCCGCGCTACACATATGCGCGTCATACACATCGACGCTGTGGTCATAGTCTGCCGAGACGAGCTGGTCAGTAGTCAAAAAGAACACATCGCTGCCGTCCGCACTCGCGTCGAGGAACGTCGACGCTTCGCCACTCGTACCACTCGAGATCAACGACACACACCCACCAGTCATCTGGCAGCTACCAGCACCCCCCGGCTCGAACTCATACACATCCTGCACACCATTCGAGTCGTGTGGAACCAAGGCATCATTGCTATCGAAGAACACCCGCCCATCAGGCGAGAGCACCCGCGAGAAATAATCACCGGCGCCACCCGCGAAGTCGGTCGCGCCTGGGATGCTCGAGCTCCCAACCGGCTCGCCGCCGCTCGGATCGCACGACACACACGTCAACCGCGCAGTCACCGAGTCATACTCATAGACCTCCTGGTCAGACAGGCCGCTGAGCGCATCCGTGTTGTCATATCCAGTCAGTTTTTCTGAGGACATGAACACCACGAACCGGCCATCGGGCGAAACCCTGGACGGACCCGCGAACCTACGCGAACCACCGGCTTCCAAGTGTGGTAGGACATACGCGCCCGGCCCCTGCGAATCGGAGTAGTGCAACACCTGCAGGCCTCCGGGTATCAAAGAGACGTAAGAGCCATTGCTACTCGGCCCCCCACTTTCAAGATCGGCACTAACGCCGGTGGCGACATCGTATTCGAATAGATCGCCAGTCCCGTTGGTCGAATGGTAGCTGAAGACCTTGGAGCCATCGAGACTAGCCGTAACGAAGGTACCCCCAGGTATTGAGGTTGTTGTCTTATTTTCCATGTCACGCTCATAGATCGAATCGCTCGGAGCCGTTTGCCAGATAATGCGCGACCCATCCATCGAGACAGCGTGCAGAGTTTCAGGAGCATCATTGAACGCATCGAACTGGCTACCCATCTCGCCAGGGGCGGTCGTCCCGTCGGGCAACACGTTCACCTGCTGCAACCGACCGCTTGACCACTCATACAAATTATTTGTACCAAGGGGTATCGAGCCCCGCGAATAGGAGATCGCCCCAGGTGTCAGAGCTTCTGCGCTTTCGAAGACGACATCACTGAAATCTGGGTCGGCCGCCTCGAAGCCACCGGCCGCTTCCGGGTGGGACGCCAACGGCTGGTAGCTGCCGGTGCCGGTGTCGCTCAGATAGAGATAGCGGGTATTTGCTGGGACCGAAGGGGCTAGTGGCGTGCCGCCGTCCTGGAGCAGGATCCCGGTGTTTAGCTCCTGGGAGAATGCCTTGTATTCGGTGCCGGTCCCGAGCGGCAGGCCGGTCGAGGACACGTGCGGAGTCGAGATGTCCTGCGAGGACCACCTACCGTCGGCGTCGACGGTAGAGAGGATCTGGCTGCCGTTGGCGTTGCCCTTGGGGTTGGCAAACGGCGAGTAGGCGAGGTAGGTGATCTTGCTGCCATTCGCGGCGGCCTGGACAAGCCCACCTCCGCTATAGCTTTCATACCCACCGATCAGCGCCCCCAGCTTGTTCGGGGGGAGACCATCTCGTACTGGCGGCCATCGGGCAGCACCGGCGGGCTGTTCGCGGCCTGCGTTGTGAATGTCTGGTCGAGGCCAAAGGCAGTTTCGACGTGGTTGGCAGCGACGATCCGGTAGTGGTAGGTCGTTTCCGGGGAAAGGCCCGTGATCGCCTGACTAGCGACCTGGGGGGCGCCGTCCGCGCCGAGATCCCCGTCGGGAACCGGTGCGCTCGCACCATAGGAGCTGCTGGTCCCGTATTCGAAGTGGTAGGTCGTCTCGGCACCGTCGGGGTTGACCTGCGCCCGCACGGTCGCGCTCGTCGATGAGACTTCCACAGCCGACTCGCTCCCAATGGCCGGCGCGACTGGCGCTAGGAAGATCTCGATGCGTCGTTCGGCGGCATTCTCGGCTACGTAGACATCGCCACTCGCGGAGCTGCCGCTAGACCCGTTGACCGCGACACCCGAGGAGCCGCTGAGCGCGCCGAACGTGTCGAGCAGCGCCCCTGAGGAGTCGTACTGGGCGATTTCGCCGCCCTGATCGACATAGACGTCGTCATTGGACAGGTCGACTGTGAGCGTCCTGCCGGAGGCGAGCGGCGTCCCGACCGCCGGCGCCAGCGACCCGAACTGCGCAGCTTCGTACTTCGTGACGGGACTATTGCCCCCTTCGTTGGAGTCATCGGCATAGAGCGCGCCGCTGGCATCTGCTGCGATGTTGCAGATCCCATAGATGCCTTCAAGCTGGGAGTCAAAGACGTCGTTTTCCGGGTTTGCGTCGATCGGCGTGTACTTGTCGACGTGCCCACTGAAATAGCCCACATACACGTTCCCGGCCATATCGACGCTCACGCCACATGGCTCTCCCCCGCTCTGCGGGCTGGCCAGCGCGGGGTTGACTTCCCCGAGAAACGCGCCGGCCGAGCTGTAGATGCGGACCTGGCCGCCTTCGCCGTTGGCGACATAGATGTCTCCCTTCGCGGGGCCTGTGGAGTTATCGACAGCGATCTGGTTTTCGGCCTGGTTACCACCTCCGGCGCCTTCGATCACATCGACCCCCAGCGCCGCAAACGACGCCGGTTCACCGGCCGCGTCGAACTTGTAGACCGCCCCCCCAAGCGCACCGGAGTCATACACATACACATCCCCCGTGGCGTCATCCACCGCGACACCCTGGATATCCGCGAACGAGCCGGCGCCGATACCACTGGGGCCAAAGGAATGACCCAGATACACGTGTTCGGTGCCAGCCCATGCGGACGTCACCCCCAACACAAAGACCGCGAAGGCGACCGAGACCACCATGATCGATCTACGAGTACTCATCGAACCGCCTCCTCAGTACGAGAGGGGACGACCCCTCGGTTGGCTCCGTTGTGGGACTTTGGGCTCAGTCGCTGCGCGACCTCTGTACCCAGGGGCGTCAGCGTCCACGAGTTGGGCTCACCCTTGACGCGCCCATCACCCGTGTTCGCTACCAGGCCCAAACGCTCCAGGCGCGCAAGGAGCTTCGATATCTGCCCCTGGTCGGAGACACCCGCGCGATCTGCGACCGCGCGATTGCTCACACCCGGCTGCTCAGCGATACACCCCAGGACCCTCGCGGTGCGGTAAGTCAAACGCATCGGCAGACCCTGCAACGGGTCACTATGCGCCGCCGCGAAGACAGGCGGCTTGCACGGCACCACGGGCCCCTGCCCGATCGGCGGCCGGGTCTGCTCCCGGCGTGCCGCAGCGGGCCCCAGGTAGGGCAGAACGATCATGCCCATCAGCTCACCCAACAGATCGATCAGGGGCCTATGCTCACCGCGCGACAGGCGCGCGTGAAGGATGCCGCAGGCGCCACCAACGAGGCCCTCCGCCGTCAACAGAGTGCATTCGCCCCCCCCCCGCGAGCTTTCAGCACGGCCCCTATCGATCACATCAGCTAGACGCTCGAGGATCTCCCCGCGACGCTCGAGGACCTCCGGGCCGCCCCGCAGGGCCTGCACGACGCACACCCGCGCAAGCGCCGGCTCACGATCGAAGAAAGAGAGAATCACCCACAGTCCACCGCGAACCTGCTCACGCCAGCGAAGGCCATCCAGGCCCGCTGCGGCGATCTCGCTCTCGATCGTCGCGAGAACGTCTTCGACGAGCGCCCTCAGACACTCGTCGCGGCTATCGAACAACTCATAGAACGTGCGTCGCGAGACACGCGCACGAGCCGTGATCTGCGCCACGGTGGTACCCGCATACCCATACTCCTCGATCGCACCAACTGCACCCACCAGCAGACGCGAGCGCTGGATCTCCACTAGCTGCCCCTGCGCCGCCCTTCCACGTGACGGCGCTCTGCCAGGCAACCGCTGACCGCGGGCAAACGGACGCAGGCCCCGCGCGGCAGAGCGTCCGGTCGGAGCGGCGGGCGCCCGCTTAGGCACAACGCACCCCGTACGCAAGCGCCGGTCGCGCAGACCGACACGCCGAGCCTCCAACCTCCCCGAGCGGGAGGATCAGGTGACGCCGCAGCGCCGGGCAGCTGCGACTAGCGGCTAGCCGAGAGCGCGAAGAGAGAGAGAGAGAGAGAGAATGCATCAGCAAGCTGCTGATGCATCTAGACACTGCCGCCTCACAGGCCGCGCACATCCCCACCACGTATCTCCCTCCAGAAACCACGCTAAGACGCTCCCTCATTGAAAACCGACCCGGCCCCTCTCCAACTCCTACACACCCTGCTAGCGCGCTGACGTCAGCCACAGAACTAAGGAAGACCCCAACCAGACCCTATGAACTTCCACGCCCACACATCGAGCGCCATGACAACCCCATCATAGGCACAATGGTCACCAGATGTCAACACCCAACCACGGGGGCCTCCGCCCCCGCGCGCCACCGGTCTCAGGACTGGCTGTGGATGTCACCCTCGAGGAACTCGCGCATGTGCAGCGCCAGCAAGCGGGGCTGATCCTCGGGGATCAGCGTGTAGCAGTCGGCCAGCTCCACCAGGCGACTGTTGGGAAACGCCGCCGCCAGGCGTGGCCCGTGGGCGTTGGGCATCATCGGCCCCTCGGTGTCCCAGACGACGAGCACCGGGTGCTCGAAGGAGGCCAGCGAAGGGGTCGCGGCGATTAGATCGCGGCGACCGCTCATCGCGTCGCCGGCGTACTTGCGGTAGTCGCGGCTGATCGCCGGCTCCCTCAGCGGCGCCATCCAATCGCGCATCAGCTCGTCGGGGACGCCGTGCTTTGTCATCTGGCCGAAGATGAGCGGCAGCTTGCGCAGCTGGGGCTGCAACAGCGTGCGCCGCATGAGCGGGACGCCGCCGGGGATTTTGGCGGCGAGCCACGCCGCGTGCCCCGCCAGGCCGGGGGGATAGTTCTCGAAGGACTCGCAGGAGACGAGCACGAGCTTGCCGACACGGTCGGCGAGACCCTCGGCGATCATCACGGGGGCTCCGCACCAGTCGTTGAAGCAGAGCGTCACCTCGCGCAGCTCGAGCCGCTCCAGGAACTCGGCGAGGATCCTCACCATCCCACGCAAGGAGAGGTCGGCGTCGTGGCGCATCGCCCGGCGGTGGGCACCCATCGGCAGCGTCGGCATGACGAAACGGTACCCGGCACCCAGCTCCGCGCGGACCTTGCGCCACTGCCGCCCGTCCATCAACAGCCCATGCACCAGCACGACGATCGGACCGTCGCCGCCGGTGTCCTCGTAGTCGATCGTCCCCGCGGAGAGCTCTACCTCGGGCATCGTGCGCTCTCCATGGGTGAAGTTGCTCGGCTCATGTGAGGCTCCTCGGATCGTCAGTGGCCAACGTATGGTACGTTTGTACCAGACATATGTCCCAACCGCCGAGGACAGCCAGTGCGACCGCGACGCCGACCAACCGCGAGGCCCTGCTGGAGGGAGCGCTGCGCTGCCTGCAGGAGCGCGGTTTCGCGCGCACGACCGCCCGCGACATCGTCGCGGCGGCGGGAACGAACCTGGGTGCGATCGGCTACCACTACGGCTCAACCGAGCGTCTGCTCAACATGGCGCTGCTGACCGGCTTTGAGCGCTGGTTCGCGGAGCTGGCGCACGCCGCTGGGAGCGCTGCCGAGGAGACCCAGCCGCTGGTCGCCATCGCGGGCGCGCTGCCGAGCACGTTCGAGCACAACCGCCCGCTGGTGCGGGCGTTCGTCGAGGCGCTAGCCCAGGCCGAGCATTCCACGGAGATCCGCGACGGGCTACTAGGTGCTTACGAGCGCGGCCGGGAGCTCGTGATCGGACTGCTACCCACCGACACCGCAAACAGCCCAGGCACACGCTCGGTGGCCTCGCTGGTGCTGGCGGTGTTCGACGGCCTGCTGATCCAATGGCTACTCGACCCCGAGCAGGCGCCGAACGGCGAAGAGCTTACGGCTCTCGCGGCCGTGCTCGCACCGACCCTGACATGACCGGCGAGCCCATGGACACGCCGACGGCGGAGCTGGCGTTCGGGATCGATGCGGGCCTCTGGGATGTGATGTCGACGATGCGGGCGATGCGCAGACTAAAGCCCGACCCCGTACCACGGGAGCTGTTGGAAGAGCTGGTGCAAGCCGCGACGTGGGCGCCGAGCGCGAGCAACGCCCAAGCCCACACGTGGCTGATCGTGACCGACCGCGCCCAGCTCGCCGCCCTTGCACCGATCTGGGCGAAGTGCCTGCGCCTGTACTGGGCGAGCGCTGGAGGCAGTAGCTCGGAGACGATGGACGAGGAGCAGTACGCCCGCTTGCGGCGCGCGACCGAGTACCAGGGTGAGCACTTCGCGGAGATTCCGGCGCTGCTGGTGGCGTGCTACCGCACACAGTCTCCGATCGCGCGCTCGCGCGGCAACTGGCGTGGCTTGGTCAAGGCGCTCGCGGCGCTCGGGGTGCGCGACGCGACGACGACGATCGCCGCCGCGCGCAGGGCCGGCGCGATGGCCGCGGCAGCGAGCGTGTACCCGGCCGTGCAGAACGTCTTGCTCAGCGCCCGCGCGCTCGGGCTGGGGGCGACACTCACGACGCTGCACCTCACATCCGAGCGCCAATTCAAGGACGTGCTCGACATCCCGGCAGGCGTGCAGACGTTCGCGGTGATCCCCGTGGGCTACCCGCTCGGGCGGTTCGGCCCCGTGCGCCGCAAGTCGGTCGAGGAGGTGGTTCGCTGGGAGCGGTTTTGAGCCGGACCGCTCTCCGCTTTTGAGCCGGGCCGCTCTCCGCGTCAGCGGTGTTTGCTGGCGAGCGGCGAGCGGCGAGCGGCGAGCGGCGAGGATCGTAGCTCAACAGCTCGCCGCCCTCTTCTTGTGTAGTGGCAAGGACGATTGCATCTGGCGCTTTTGCTCAGCGGATGCTCTGAATGATCGCGATGAGCTCATCAGGCTGGTAGCCCTGCTGGCGAGCGAACCCGACGAGCTCGCGAGCCCGTGCGATTACAGCGCCGCGTTGAGGCGTGCCGCTGACGCGCACGCCGAGCCCGCGACGAAACTCCAGAAGGCCTTCCTCGCGCAGGGCGCGTAGCGCGCGTAGGACCGTGTTCGCGTTGACTCCCATCACCGCCGCGAGATCGCGGGCGGGAGGCAAACGCTCTCCGGGTTTTGCCTCACCATCGGCGATCGCACGGCGGATCTGCGCTGCCACCTGATCGTGCAGGGGGGCTGGGTTCGAGTGGTCGATGCTCTCCAGCATTGTGCTAATTATAGTAGCATCATCTCCACTACTTCGGAAGGAGCACCGCCGTTGCCTACGACAGCCCCGCCCCCGGTCAAGCAGCCGTCCGCGACGCCCGCCCATGGGGTCGAGATCGACGACGGTGTCATCGAAGAGGCCCGCCGGCGCCAGCACCGGCGCAGAGGCGCGATCTCGGCGGTTCTCCTGGCCGCAGTGGCACTCGGCGCCGGACTGCTGCTCGGCGCGACGGGTAAAGGCGCGACCGGGCACGCGGGGCGCACGGCATTGCGCCTCCCGCGGCCGCAGCTCGCGTTCGTGCGCGGCCGTCCCTACGTCAACGGACAGCCGTTCGTGGTGAGAGTCACTCCTTCGCTGCACGCCGGAAACGTGGGGATGTGCGTGGCAGCCGAAGGTGCAGGAGGCTGCCCGACCTCCTACGCGGGGCCCGGCCGGCCGCTCTACGGCTCCGAACTGACTCACGGCGGCGAAGGCAAGGTCGGCCCGCAGGGCGAGATCGACTACATCCTCACCCGCCCCGGCGTCACCGCGGTCCGCGTCAAGGACACCGGGACCTTCAAACCTATCTATCTCCCGGGGCTGCCCGACGGCGATCGAGCCGTCGTCTTCTACAGACCCCCGGGGTCGATCGGGCAGATCGTGCCCCCGGAAAGCGCACAAGAATTCGAGCAGGGGCATCCGCATGTGGTCGCGATCACGCTCACGGCACTCGACCGCCAGGGACGCCCGATCCTGCAGCGCCCCAGCGGCATCTTCCAGCTCCCGAGCAGCTACTGGCAGCAGCCGGCGGCGCCACCCGGCAACGCGAGCTGCGCGCTGGCGAGCAACCTGAGCGGCGTGAGCGTGGCATGGGGCGAAGTGGCCATGAGGATCGCCCCGGACACCGCCGTCACCGGAACGGCTTTCCTGACGTGCCTCGAGGTTTGGTACCGCCACGACGGCGCCAGCCTCCAAGCCGCGCTCCTGCTGAACGCCCAGGCACCCGGGCGTTCGCCCGCCCCGCTATGGAACGTCACCCCGCTCCCGGGACATCCCGGCATCGTGCAGGTCCACGCCATCTACCGTCGCTGGGAACTCACCGGGGCCGACAGGCTGCGACGCGAACACTCACACGCGGCCACGTTCATCGAGTCGACACTCGAACCCCCGGCGCTCGCCCGTCGCGAAGGCAACGCCTGGCTACTCGTGCGCTACGGAAGCACGCTCGCCGAACGAGTGCGCTTCCTCGACGCACTGCACATCACCAGAATGAGACTCCCGCGCTGATACGGCGTCGGGGTCTGAGAACATAGCCACTATGCAGGAGACCTCGGTGACGCCCCGGGGAGGCTTGGCCGTGCGGCCCTCGCGGCTACGACGCATCGCTGCGGTCGTGGCGCTCCTCGCGCCGATCGCAATGGCCGCGGTGGCCGCGATCGCGCTGGCGGGTGATGTCGCTGTCGCCGTGCTGGCGGTCGTGCTCGTGCTGGTCGCAAACGCCGCTACCTGGTTCGCCTTGACCGAGCGCGGCGCGCGGCGCGCTGTCGGCGCGGTGGTTGCGGTGCTCGCCGGAGCTGGTCTGGTAGTGGTGCTGGCGACTCACTGGCAAGGGCTGCTGGTGCTGATCGCGCTGTTGTTCTTGCTCGGGCTGTTCGGGTTGGCCGCGCGCTACGCACTGGGGCGGGCCGGGGAGGTGGCGGTCTCGACGGCGGCCGCCGCCGTCGTGTCCGTGGGCGCTGCCGGCTCGGCTGCGCTGATCATCAACCTGAAGTCGGGCGGCGGAAAGGCCGAGCGCTTCGACCTCGCGGCTCAAGCTCGGCGGCGAGGTATCGAGCCGATCGTCCTTGAGCCTGGCGATGATCTGCGCGAGCTCGCCGAGGGCGCTGTCGCGCGCGGTGCGCAGGTCATCGGGATGGCCGGAGGCGATGGGTCGCAGGCGCTTGTGGCGACGGTTGCCGCCCGGTGCGACGTCGCCCATGTCTGTATTCCGGCGGGGACACGAAACCACTTCGCGCTCGATCTCGGCCTCGACCGCGACGACGTCGTCGGGGCGCTGGACGCGTTTACCGATGGCGTTGAGCGGCGCATCGACCTCGCGCGAGTGAACGACCACGTGTTCGTCAACAACGCGTCGCTCGGTGTTTACGCGAAGGTCGTCCAATCTGAGGTCTACCGCGACGCCAAGCTTGAGACATGGACGCGCATGCTCCCCGACCTACTCGGCCGCGACGCCGAACCGATCGACCTCGAGTTCGCGGCGGCGGACGGAAGTAGCTGCGACGACGCGGCACTCGTGCTCGTGTCGAACAACCCCTATGAGCTGACGCACCTGGCCGGCGCCGGCACACGCGAGCGGATCGACTCCGGCATGCTCGGCATCGTGGCCGCCCGGGTGCGGGGCGCGGAGGTGGCGAGGCTCGTAGCGCTCGAGCTGGCTGGACAGGCGTGGCGCTTCCCGGGCCTGCTGTCGTGGTCGGCGCGGGAGTTCGAGGTCCGCTCGGGCGAGCCCGTGGAGGTCGGCCTCGACGGCGAGGCGCTGGTGCTCGACCCGCCGCTGCGCTTCGAGTCGCTGCCCGGGGCGCTGCGTGTGCGGCTGCCCCGCGGCGCCGGACTGGCACCGGGGGCCCGCGCGGTGGCACTCACAACGGCCAACCTCGCCACGCTCGTGCGGGTGGCCGCCGGCCGGTGAGGAGCACCGCCGCACGCTTGGTACTCGGCTTTGCTGCCTTCGTACTCGTGGGTTGGGCAGTCGGGGAGCTCTGGCCGTCGATCGTGGGGTCGGCCGACCTGGATGAGGTACGCAACGTCGCCGCTCAGCGCTCGGCGGCCCTGACAGACGTGGCGAAGGTGCTCACGTGGGCCGGCAGCGCGTTCGTCTTGGTGCCGCTCGCCCTGATCTGCTGCGTTGCGCTCGGCTGGGCGGGCCTGCGCCGAGAGGCGCTCGTCGTCGCGCTCGGCCTCGGCGGCGCAATCCTGCTCTCAGACTTGGTCAAGCTCCTCGTGTCCCGATCGCGCCCGCCCGTCACGCACCTGCAGGCGGTGACCGGTGCGAGCTTCCCGTCGGGCCATGCGACGCAGGCGAGCGCATTCTGGTTCTCGCTGGTATTGGTGCTGCGAGCGGCGGGGACGCCGCCGCTGGTGAGCAGCGTGGCGGTCGCGTTTGCGCTCATGCTCGTCCTGGGGGTGGCCGCGTCGCGCGTCTATCTGGGCGTCCACTACCCGGGGGACGTCGCGGCCGGCGTGCTCTTCGGCACGGGTTGGACTGCGTTCGTGGTGTGCTGTGTACGGGAGGCTACGGGTCGGTGACGATATGGGGTCACGTGCAATACTTGGACCGCTGGCTGATGAGGCGCTCGTTCCGTGGGCGCTCACCGGCGCTGGACCGCTCCCTCGTCGCGATTACGCGGGCGGCGAACTACTCCCGGCTGTGGCTTCTCCTCGCGGGCGCACTCGCGGTGTTCGGGGGTCGGCAAGGGCGGGAGGCCGCCGGACGGGGTGTCATCGCGATCGCAATCGCGGCGGCCGTCGCGAACGGGCCGGCCAAGCTGCTCGTGCGGCGGCGGCGTCCGCTCTCGAGCTCGCGGCCAGCGCTCGTCCGGATGCCGCGATCGACGTCGTTTCCGTCGGGTCACAGCGCCGCGGCGTTCGCGTTCGCCACCGGCGCCTGCACTGAGCTGCCGGGGCTCGCGCCGGTACTTGTTCCGCTGGCGAGCGCCGTTGCTTACTCGCGCGTTTACACCGGCGTTCACTACCCGAGCGACGTCGCGGCCGGCGTAGGGCTCGGGATCGGCTCCGGCGTACTCGCCGCACGTTGTCGTCGCGGGCGCCCGGGTTTTGTCGCCCGGGAGATTGAGATTCGGGTCTAGAGCACATCGGGTCTCTCCGACCGGTTGGGACCCTGGCTGCAAAGGCTATAGTCCGGCTCCGAGATGGGGAGGAACCACGTCACGCGGCGTATTGGTCTCGCAGTTTTGGTGCTGACGCCGCTACTGGCGCTCATCGGCATGGCCGACTCCGCCACCGGCTACCCGCTCCAGTACTGCGCCCAGATCCCGATCGTCGGCGGGATTCCGCCATGGGGCTTCCACACGGGGGCGCCGATCACGGGGGCCACCGGCAGCTACGCCCGCGGCCACGGTGACATCAACTTGGCCGCCAACACCGTCTCCGGGATCCTCTGCCAGGTCGACCGTGTCCGCCACCAGCCCGACCGTCTGATCATCATGACGGTCGAGCACCACTTGGTCTACCACTCGCATTACGCGGTGATGTGGGGTGTGCCTGGGAACATCATGAAGATCATCGTCCGCGTGCAGAACAGCACCGACCCGCAGTGCAAGGTCGGCACCCTGGGCCGCGTGACCCTGTTCGCAAGCTACAACGGCGTGCGCAGCGACAGCGTCCAGTTCACCTTCCCGGCCGCCTGCAAGGACCACGACCACCTGTACCACGGGCCGCAGGTCAATAACCAGGTGCCGCCGCTCTAGCCGGCTTCCCGGGGGCGCTTGTCGTCGGCCGAGAGCAAGTCAGAACCAGCTCACCCTGTCGGATATAGAGCCCTGCCGCCGTGAGGCCACAAACGCGGCGACCCTCCAGATCGCTATTTGCTGGCGCGCTGCTTTAGACGCGCATGCGGACTTGGCTGCGAGAGCGCGTGGCGGAGCCACTTCCTCGCCGCCGTCGCCCGGCTCGCCCGCGATGACCGGGCTGCTCGCCGTCGACGTCCTCCGCGTCGCTGATCGCCCAGGCGACCCGCTCGACGAACTGGGCCGCCGCGTGGTCGGTACTCAGGTGCACTGACGAGGGGGAGAGACGTTATGGACGACAGCAACGTTCGAGCACGCGGCCATCCGCCGAGGAGACGCCGGTCACTGCACACTGCCGAACGTCGCCGTCCTGCCGGGGGATGTAAGCGAGAACCAACATTGTGCATAAATTCTATCGAGATTCGCGACTTTGTCAAGAGCACTGCTTCCGCATGGATCCAAGCGCGTCGTCGGCGCCGCTCGCGGTCCTGCTTCGGACGACAAGCAACGGGGCCGCTCCTCCTCAAGGCATCGAAGAGCGTCCGGGCTCAAAAGCCCTGCCAGCATGAGGTCACAAACGCGGTTCGACCCTACAAATCGCTATTTGCAGGGCTTTCCACGGGAGCGACGGGACTCGAACCCGCGGCCTCCGGCGTGACAGGAGCGAGAGCGAACGGCGCAAACACACAAGAATCCACTTTATCTAAGCCAAATATGGCCATTGCGCTCGACAACTGCCTACCGTCCAAAACCCGTGTTTTGCGGCCTTATTCAGCGGCTTTGGGCACAAATCGGCGCTTGTGCCCAATCAGATCCGACCCTAGTCTTGACGATTTCTCGTATCGTATTACAATCACATTCATGCCCGCTATACAGCACAAATCGAGCACCGCGCGCAAGGTGCGCGCTCGTGTGCTGCGCTCCGATGAGCGACTGTGGCGGGTGGAGGAGTTCGCGGGCTCGCCGGCGGCTGCCAACAGCGAGCTGCGCCGGCTTGTGGCGCGCGGCGAGCTGGTGCGTGTACGGCGCGGGATGTACTGGCGGGGACGCAAGAGCCGTTTCGGCATGACCGGCGTCTCCCCGGCACTGGCGCTGCGCGACCTCTTGGGATCGCGGGAGGCGGTGGGCGCGACGGGCTGGTACGCGACGAACCTGCTGGGTCTCTCGACGCAGGTCTCGCCGGTCGAGGCCCTGGCGGTAACGGGCCGGCCCCCGGCGGGCCTGCGCGGCGTGCGGGTCCTCAGCCGCGCGGCACGTTCGGGCCGCCGCGAGGCGCGCCTGAACGATCTCGAGGCGACGTTCCTGGAGGCGCTGGAGGGCTGGGAGCGCTATGTGGAGACCGACGGTGAGACGGCGCTCGCACGCTTTACGGAGCTGCTCGCCGGCGAGGGAATCCGCGTGGAGCGCCTGGTGCGGGCGAGCGCCACGGAGCCCCCCGCGGTGCGGGAGCGCCTGCGCGCGGTCCTGAGGCGAGCCGGCTACGAGCAGCAGGCAGAGCGGGTCCCGGCGGCGCGCGACCGGCGCACGCGCGAGCGCGCGCTACGAGTGCTGGGCGGCGCGGCGTGAGTCGCCTGCGCGAAAGCGCCGGCGACTTCGAAGGCGCGGTTCAGGGCGCCGCACAGAGCCTGGGGCTCGCGCCGCTGTTCGTGGAGAAGGACTACTGGGTGACGCAGGTGCTGCGCGCACTGCACAAGCGGTACCCGGGCGCGTTCCTGTTGAAGGGCGGGACGAGCCTCTCGAAGGGCTACGGGCTGATCGAGCGCTTCTCCGAAGACGTCGATGTACTCGTCCAGCCCGCCAGCGGCGACTCGGCGAAAAGCCGCGAGCAGCTGCTTGGCGAGATGACGGCCGAGGTCGCGCGCGCCCTCGAGCTCGACTGGCTGGCGGCGCGCGCGCCGGGACGCGGCAGGCGCGCGCACCGCGCGGATGTGCTGCGCTATCCGCGCGTGGTGCGCGCGGCGGTCACGGTCCCGGTGGAGGATCGAGGGGTGCTGCTCGAGACCGGCTTCGCCGAGGGAGATTGGCCTTCGGAGATGGTGAGCCTGACGCCGATGCTCTGCGCGCCGCTGGACCTCGATCCCGAAGAGTACGAGGATACGGCGCCTTTCCGGGTACGCGCGCTCAAACCTGTGCGGACCCTGTTGGAGAAGCTCTCGCTGCTGCATCACGCCGCGACTCGCTACGAACGCGACGCGTCCGGCGATGAGCGCTGCGGCCGCCACTACTACGACGTGTACCGCCTGCTCGACCATGCCGCGACCCGCGACGCGCTCGCAGACCGCGCGCGGTTCCGCCGCATTGTGGATGAGATGGGTTCTATCTCCGCCGCGCAGTACGGCGGATGGAGCGCGCGCCCGGACGAAGGCTACGCGCACAGCCCAGCCTTCGCCTCGCCACGCGACGAACCGTTACACGCCTGGCTCGAGCAGCGTTACAACGACGCCGCCGCGCTCCTGCCCGCCCAAACAACGGGCAGCTGGCCAAGCTTCACGCGCGTGCTGGAACGCGTCGAGCAACACGCACGCCTGCTGTAAGGGACTGGCATAGCGCAGCCAGACCGGCAGCTGCGCGCCGCTCACATCCCAAAACACAGATAGCGTCGGTCCCACCTGCGTCCGACCCAGACGCCACAGCCGGCGAGGAAGTTACTGCCCGCGCGCCTGGAGGAAGCCGCGTGCCGATCGGCGCCTCCGCATGGTGCGCTATATCCACTTTCGAGCTCATCAAATTCTGATCTACCCGTGGACCCGATACTCACAGGCGCGTCGAGCGCATCGAAAATCCTGCCGCTCGCGTACAACGAGCAGCGCAAGCTGAGGCGCCGTGATGAGGTTCGAAATCTCTTCAACGCCCTTCCGGGAGCGCTGCAAAGCGACCATCGCATCCCGGCCGCGCACAAGAAAGAAGTGCTGGGGGTGGCGCGTGGGCTGCGGGTCGACCCGACGATCTGTGGCGGCTTGAAGGCCCTGCTCGACGGCGACAGCTCTGCGCTGCCAGCGCTTAAGCAGCGCGCGAGCGAGCTGCTGCGCTTCCACGACGATGTCGATGACAGCGCCGTGCTCGAAGCGTTCATGGTCGCCCTACGCGCGAATGTGATCCCCGCAAAGCGCGACGAGACGGGGGCGCTTGGTGTGATCTACCAAGAGCAGCTCGCCGCGAGCGAGATGCTCGGCGAGATCGGTGAGCGGATCGACACGGGCGCCGTGGTGATCGAGGAAAGCGAGCGGCGGATCATCGGGGAGATCCGCTCGGCGGGGGGCGGTCGCGGCGCGTTCGCGCTGATCACCGGCGAGGAGGCCTTCTCTTCGCAGACGCCGAGGGTCTTGAAGGACCTAGGCGGCGCAGATCGGAGGATCGGCGAGGAGGCCGGCGCCGCGCTGGCCGGGGGCGGGCGGTCTGCCCTCGCAAGCTGGGCACGCGACCAGCTGCCCCGGCTGCGCGAGCGCGGCGTGGATGTCCTCGTGCATATGGGCCGGCTGCTGATGAGCGAGAACGAGTGCGCGGCGGCTGAGCAGCTGTTCCTATCGGCCGCAGAGGATGACAGCGAGGACGCGGCGAGGCAGTGGGTCCGAGCGGCAAACGCTGCATTCCACGCCGGCAAGCCAAAGCGTGCACGCGCCCACCTCGACCAGGCCCGTACGATCGCGGACGTCTCGCACCCGGCGCTCGCTATCGCCGAGATTCAGCATGGCGATCTCTCACCGGTTGAGACGTTGACACGGCTTCAGAACGTCCAGGCCGTCACCGACGCCGACCGACTCGGGCTTGCTGCCGCCAGGGCACAGGCGCACCTCATCGAGGAAGACCTCGAGAAGGCCGACGAGGCTCTGCTGGAGGCGGAGCGAGTGGACAAGACCGAGCCCCAGGTCAGAGAGCTACGCGCGATCTGGCGATTGCAGCGCGGTCATCGCGCGACCGTGCAAGGTGAAACCGTCGACCTCCAAGAGCTGCACGACGCGTCGGGAGAGTTCCTTGCCCTTCGCGAGGAGCTTCGTCGGCTCGGCCATCACGTCCAGCCGGCGGTGATGCTCGCCCGTGCCGCCGATGCTCATCTGCTGGCGAAGCAGCTGACACGCGCAAGTGAGCTGCTCGACGAGGCCACGGAGCGGGAGCGGGCGAGCGAGGCCCGCATCGACCTCGCCCAGCGAGCGTTGATGTGCGGCCGAGCCGAGCTTGCGCTAGAGCTCGCCAGCAAGGGTCCCGCGAGTGACCGCTCGCGCCTGATCGAAGCATCCGTCGGCGTCGACTCGCCCGCCGCGGAGAAGCGAGAGGGCGCGCTGGCGACGCTTGATGAGCTGCTGAGCTCCGAGGATGCGGAGGTGCGCGTCGAGGCTGCGCTGACACGTACGGTCGCGTGCCTCGCATTGCGCGAGCCAGCCGACTGGTCCGAGCGCGCGGGCGAGATCCTCGCCGAGCGTGATGAGCCTCTGTCGACAATCATGCATGCCCGGGCGCACCTCGCGCACAGGGAGTTCGAGCAGGCCGAGGCGCTGCTACGACCGCTGGCCGCGAGCCCACTGGCGCTGGCCGCACTCGTAGACGCCGCGGCGCTCGCCGGCGATTTCGATACCGCGCTGCGGCGCTCCGAGGCGCTCCTGCAGACGCGTCGCACCCCCGAAACCAGGTTGCAGCATGCGCAACTGCTACGGGCTACTGGGCGCGAGGTGGAGGCACTGAGAGAACTCAGCGATCTTGCCGGCGGCAGTGGACCGCTGCTGCCCGCAGAACGCGAGAGCGCCTTCCGCCAGGCCGTCGAGCTCGCGCAGCGGCTGCAGCGTTACGACGACATGGAACGACTCTGCAGCGACGCGCTCACCGCGGGCGCAAGCGACGAGGACTTCCACTGGGGCCGGGCGCAGTCACGCGGAATAGCCGAGACAGCACACGACGACCCACGCCCGGCGGGCCTGACCGTGACCGACTGGCACCGGCCTAGAGGTCTCCCACAGATCCCACTGGCAGATCTCCCCCGGCCGATAGACGGTCCGCTGGTGCGTGCGGGTGCGCTTAAACAGCGGGCGCACCTCCCGCAGATAGTCATCAACGATCGACTTGCCGCCATCGAACCCGAGCGGCTCGATCAGTTCCCGGACCCTGACACCGGGCAGCGCTGGCTCGCCGCGCAGCAGCTCGTGGATCTCTTCCTTGAACGGGTCGAGCTTCGACGGCCGCTCAGGACAACGAAACCCCGGCGGCGCCTCCGATCGCAGCGCCGAGCGGATCGTGTTGCGCGCCAAACCCGTGCGGCGCATCAACTCCTTGATCGAGACCCCGCGAACGAAGTGCTCCCTGCGCAGCTCGGCCCACTGCTCCACGTCCAGCACGCTCCTTCTCCCGGTCTCGACAACACGATCGAGCCAGGCTCACCAACACCCCGGACGCCTCCGCCACCACCCGAGGGGGTCAAATCTCAACCGGCGAAGAGGGGTCAGTCTCCCACCGGCGCCGACAGGGCAAGCGGTTTGTAGCGATACGGGTCCCTCGCCTTCGCTGCGCTTGGCGTCCTTGACCACCCGCCCTCAACTTCGAGTTCGGGTGGTCAAGGACCGGGACCCTGTTGGTGGGGTAATGGATGGTGTGGTGGGGGGACCGGGACCAGGGTGGTGGTGGACCAGGGAGTGGTTGATCGGTGGATGAAGGGGAGTTGTTCCGAAAGAGGGGAGAAAAAGAAGAAATAAGAAAGAAGAAGCATGGTGTGCTGCATGGTGGGGTGGTGTCTGCGCGTGGGGCTGCGGCCGACTTCGCTGGGCTCGTCGGCCTCCGCCCCAAACCCGTTGTGTGTGTTGTGTTGCTTGACAGGCATATGACAGGCATGTAGCATGTCGTGCCGTGAGCTTGCTTGGTGCTGTTTTCGTCTTTGGTGTCTGCTGTGGCTGAGCGTGCGCGTGGCGAGCTCGGCGTAGCTTCGCGCGGCGTGGTGGCTGAGATCGACGAGCAGCTCGCCGCGCTGGATGGCGAGCTTGCGCGCTATGAGCAGCTCGTAGCTGACCGGGAGCGTTTGGTGGCCGCCCGTGCGGCGCTACTCGGCGAGGACCTGCCTGCGGCGCAGATCACGTGGCAGGACGTCGCGGCTTATCTGGTGGAGCATCCAGGTTCGCGTGCGGGGGAGATCGCGGAGGCGCTCGGCGTGCCGTTGGCGCGCGTGTCCTCGCACTTGTATCGCGGCAAGCGCACAAGGTTCGTGAGCCGCGCGGATGGCTGGCATGTCCGCGAGCAGGCTGGCGCGGACTCGAAGGGCAAGGGCGTCAGTGGGCGATGAGTGTTCTGGTGCCCCGCCATCGCCTCGTGCGGCCCGCTGCTTCGCGCATTGCCTCTGGCCGTGATGTGGCGCGCCACGGTGTGCGTGGCGCGCGGGCGCAAACTCCGCGGGCGTTGTTGCACCCGCGTGACCTGATGCTGCTGGGCTGGCTGGGGGAGCAGTACGCCGGCCGGGCGGATCAGCTCGAGATGCTGTTGGGTTGCGGGCCGCGGTCGGTGCAGCGCGTGATCGCGAGGCTGCGCGACGCGGGCTTGGTGAGCACGTACCGGCTGCTGGTGGGTGAGCCGGTGTGGGTCACGCCGACAAGGGCGGGGTTGCGGGCGTGTGGCTGTGAGTTCAAGGTGTGGCAGCCAAAGCTCGGCCTGCTGCAGCACACGAGGGCGGTAAACGATGTGCGGCTGCACGTCCAGGCGCGCTCGCCCGCGTCGGTATGGGTGTGCGAGCGTGCGCTCGCGCGTGAGCGCGAGCCGGGTGAGCACCTCGCTGATGCGGTCGTCGTGACCGAGGGGCAGCGCGTTGCGGTGGAGGTGGAGTTGACGGTCAAGTCCGAGCGTTGGGTCCGCGCGATCGTGCAGGAGCTCACAGCGCGGTTTGATCTCGTGCTGTATTTCTGCGCGCCAGCACCGCACCGGCAGCTCTCCGCGCTGGCCGCTGGCGGGGCATGGCCGACGCTCGGTGTGCGCGCAGTCCCCGACCGCGCCGCCGACGCTCCCCGCGGTCCCGTGGGCGGCGCGCCTTCCAGCCCGGGAGAGTGAGCGTGCCCGCCACCGGCGTTGGGGGCCGGGATGTGCGCGGCCGGCCGTGGCGGCGAGCGCCCGTGTCGCGCGAGCAGCCGCCGGGGTCACTCGACGCGGGTGGCCTGAGCGGCACGGGGGACGGGGAGTGGGGGTTTGTGTTCGCGAGGCGTCTGGGAGGTGAGCGGGCGCTACCAACCGTCGGGCGGATGGTGCTGCTCTCCCCGGGGCGTTTGTGTCGGCATGTGCTGGTGTGTGGTGCGACGGGGTCGGGGAAGACCGAGACGGTGCTGCGCCTCGCGTGGACGGTCGCGAAGCGCTCGGAGGCGCCGGTGTTCTACCTGGACGGCAAGGGCGACCGCGACACCGCCCGCCGGTTCACAGCGTTGATGGCCGACGCCGGCCGCGCCACGCGCGTGTTCCCCGCCGAGCCCTTCGACGGGTGGCGGGGTGAGGCGCATGAGATTCATGGGCGGCTGATGGGGATCGTCGACTACGCACCCGACGGCCCCGCCTCGTGGTATCGGGATGTCGCGAAGACGACGCTGCGGCTGGTATGCGAGCACCCCGACGGCCCGCCACGCTCCACGGAGCAGGTGCTTGCGCGGATGACGCCGGCGGCGCTGCGCGCGGCGCACCCGGGCTCCAGTGCGGCGGGGGCGCTCACGGACACGCAGATCGGCCAGGTGCGTTTGCGCTATGAGGCGTTCTTCGGGCAGACACGCGGCGCGCTGGACGGCGCGTGGGCGTGGGAGGACACCCCTGCCGCCTATCTGCTGCTCGACAGTCTGCGCCTACGCGAGGAGACCCAGGGTCTCGCGAGGTTCTTGTTCGAGGATTTCGCGCACTACTTCACCAGCCGCAAGCCACGCGAGCAGTTCTGTGTGCTGGTCGTCGACGAGTTCTCCGCCCTCGCCGCAGGCGCCGGGATGGCTGGCCGGGTCGAGCAGGCGCGGGGATTCAACACGAGCTTGATCCTCGCGCCGCAAGTCGTCGCGGGCATGGGCGATGAGACCGAAGCCGCACGGATCCTCGGGTCGGTAGAGACCGTGATCTGCCACCGCGTGAATACCCCCGAGGACATCATCACCCTCGCAGGCACCCGCCAAGTCATCGAGTACTCCACCCACTACGCGCAGGACGGCGCGACAGGGGAAGGCTCGGCACGCATCAAGCACCAGTACAAGGTGGACCCCAACAAGGTCCGCTCCCTGCCGCCGGGTGCGGCGTACATCATCAGCCGCGGCGCCGCGATGAAGGCCCAGATCGAGCAAGCACCACAGCTGACTGCGCCGCTCCCGCAGCCGGCCGAGGCCTCGGCGCCAGAAGCCGCGTCTGCGGACGGCGCCGTGGTCGCGCAGACGCCCCCAGCGAGGCCTGCCGAGGACGCGCCGGCGCACACGCAGAGTACGCCGAACGAGCACCCACAGCCAGGCCACGCCGCGTCGGCTCCTGAAGTCACAAAGGCGAGCGCGCCAGGTGTTGTCCCGCCCGCAGCGGGTCGGTCGGAGAAGGGGGTGCAGGACCTGCCGTTCTAAACCCCGACGATCGAAAGCCAAGGAAGGTGATCTCTCTGGTGCGACTACGCCAGGAGTACTCCGCGGGCTCGCTGCTGCTCTACACCCTCACGCTCACCCTCGAAACACCGGTGATCGCGCTACGCCTGCTCGTAATGCCGGTCGCTGTGTCGGTCGCGCTTGCCGCGACTGGACACTCGACCGCGATCACCGACGGGCAGAACATGACGCTGCTTGTGCTCGCGCCGACGATCTGGTCGCTGCTTGCGCTCGTGCATCCGGGCGGTTCAGGGTGGTGGTGGCGCCAGCGGACCGGAGGGCGCGCACCCTCAAGCCGCGAGCAGCACGCCTACAACGACGCGCTCGAACTACTGCAAGCCAACGCGCCGGGGCCGCTACCCCGGCCGGGGTCGTGGTTCGTGCTCGATACCCACGAGCCCGACGCGGCGGTCATCGGGAGCACGCTGATGCTCTCCCGCGGCCTGCTGGAGAGCCCCCATCTCCCTGCGGTCCTCGCGCACGAGATCGGGCACATCGCGACCCCCGATGGACGCATCACGGCGGCGCTGAACCGCCTTGTGATCCACCCGCCCGCCTACGAGAAAGACCCCCGCGAGCGCGACGAGCACGAGCGGCGCGAGACCCACCTGGAGTTCCACGACGGCAGGCTCGCGCTCGCCGCGGCCGCGCTCTACGCGACCGTGTGGTTCACCCGGGCGCTGATCTTCCTGATGCGTGGCGGGGCGGGCATCTACCTCCTGCGGCCCGTCTGGGGGCGCTACTGGCGCGAGCGCGAGCACACCGCCGACCACTACGCCGCGATGCTCGGCCAGGCGGACGAGCTCGCGGACTTCCTGGAAATCCACGCCTGATCCACGACCACCCAATCCCGTTCATCTGGCTCACCGACCACACCCACCCCCCGACGGAGCACCGCATCGACCAGCTCCGCAACCACAACCAGCACGCCCCCAGCACGACCGGCACGAGCGGGGCGCTCGCGCACAGCGCGTAAAGAACCGTGCTGCCCGTGAGACCTTCCATGAGGCCAGCCGTTCCCGCCTGCGGCCAAGGAGGCGCAATTCCGATCCTCCGGCTGGTAGCTCCGGGGGAGGAACCTGTCAAGGGTGCCCCTGCGGGGCCGCCTACGGCGGGGCCTGACGGCCCACCCTTGACAGAACCCACCCCCTCCGCTGAAAGCAGCGATCACTTCGGCAGGAAAAATCCTGCCGAAGACGATCGGCCAAAACGTCCCCTTGGAGCCTCCCACCGGGACCAGCCGACACGAGCCCGGCGCGCCCCACAAACCACATAGCGAGGAGAACCCGATGCCCCCACTTACCCACCGTCCACCACGGCCGCACACCGCCCCACCGCGCTACGACGGGCGCGTCGCCCGCGCACGCCGCGCCGCAGCCGAGCTCACGCCCGACGCCGTCGAGCGAATCGCCCAGCGCGTCGCGCAGCTCCTACGCCAAAACACCACGGGGCAGGGCGCTGAGGACCGCGCCGCAGCCGAGTCTCCGCCGATGCGGCTGCTCGACGCGACACAGCTCGCGCGGCAGCTCGGCGTGACCCGCACATGGGTCTACGAACACGCCGACGAGCTCGGCGCGATCCGCCTCGGCACCGGGCCGAAGAGCCGCCTGCGCTTCAACACCCAAACCGTCACACAAGCCCTACGCGAATACAGCACGCAGGCACCCGCGCCAGCCCACCGACCCGAAGAGACCAGCCGCCCCGGAAAGCCGCGCCGCCGGCCTGCGCCAGCGGTGGCGTTGCTGCCGATCCACGCACCTTGCGCGCGCGGAATCCTCGCGCGCCTCACCCACACCCGAAGGAGCCGATAAGCCAATGGGACGCCAATCAACAGGGCAAGTCGTCCAACGCAAAGGCAAGTGCGGCACCACCTACGCCGCACGCGTACGCGCCTATGGGCAACGCCACTACCTCACCCTCGGCTACTCCTGGGAGGGCTACACCCAACGCCAAGCAGAAACAGAGCTACAAAACACCCTCGCTGACATCCGCCGCGGCACCTGGCAACCACCCCAGCCCACACCCACCACTCCAGCGGACCCAACCTTCCACGAATTCGCCTCACAATGGCTCGATGGCCTGCGTCACGAGCTGGCGCCGCGGACGATCGAGGACTACGAGCTCGCATTGACCCACCATCTGCTGCCGTTCTTCAAGGACCACAGGCTCTCGCAGATCACCGCCCAGGAAACCGACCGCTACAAGTCGGCGAAGGTCCGCGAACGGGAGCAGGGTCTCGTCGAGCGGCCGTTGAGCAACCGCACGATCAACAAGACGCTCACGCGCCTCGGGCAGATCCTCGACGTCGCGGTCCGCTACGAGCTGATCTCGCACAATCCCGTGAAGGGCCGAGTCGCAAAGCTCAAGGAGCGCCCGCCGGTCCGCAGCCGGATGCAGGGCCACCAGGTGCAGGTTCTCCTTCAGCACGCGGGGCGCTACCGAGCGCTGCTCGCCACCGCCATCATGGCGGGGGGCCTGCGCGTCTCGGAGCTTGTCAACCTGCGTTGGCGCGACGTGGACCTCACCGCCGCGACCTTGCGAGTACCGGTGTCAAAGACCGAGGCGGGTCTGCGCCTCGTGCATCTGGAGCCGGAGCTGGTGGCGCTCCTGCGCGAGCACAAGCTGGCGTCGCGCTGGAGCCAACCCGAGGACTTCATGTTCCCCGGCCGCCGCCGCGAGCGCCCGCGCGAGCGCAACAGCGTCCGTACCCGCGTCCTGCACACCGGCGTCAAGCGCGCCAACGAGGCCCTCCAGGCAAGCGGACAGGCACCGATTCCCGCCGGCATCACCTTCCACGCTCTGCGCCGCACCTACGCGGCGCTCCGCGCCGAACTCGGCGAGCACCCCGCGATCACAGCTGCGCAGATGGGCCACACCGACCCGCGCATGACGCTGCGCGTCTACACGGACGTGACCGGCCAGCGCCCCCGTACCCAGATGGCAGGGCTGCTCGGCAGCGAACCCTGGACGGCTAGCCAAGAGAAACCAGACACTGGAAGCTCCGCCTTGGAAGACCGGCGAGCGGCCGGGTAGCGTGGGGCGGCGAGGATGGATAGCCAAGGGATCACACGCAGACGCGCCAGCGCTCGGCAGTTGGCGTAGGCGGTCGCTCGGTCCCAGTAGGCCCGCGATCTCCTGCGACTTGGCGGCTGCCGCCGGCGTGGCACACCCTCGGGCATCGCGGGCAGCCCACCTCTCAAACCGCTGGCAGGAGCGACTCCTGCACGACGCGCGAGGCCTCGCCCACGGCACCCGACCGGACAGAACCACAGCCGATCGGGCACAAACGGGCACAAATCGCGATTTGGGGCTCTAGTGCCCAACCGAAGAAAGTCCCACCACCGATTCAAAACAAGCCGATTTCCAGGACTTTTCTCGACGGGAGCGACGGGACTCGAACCCGCGGCCTCCGGCGTGACAGGCCGGCGCTCTAACCAACTGAGCTACGCCCCCACGTAGAGGGACGCGGGGAGGGTTGCTCGACCGCGGTTCCACGTGCTAGGGACAGTATGCCAAGCGGGGGCATGGGCCGCGGAAAGGCGCACCCCAATACATCCTGGCTAGGCAGCCAGCTTTTAGGTAGGCTACGCCGATGCCCTTGACTGGCCCGCCACCGCTGCGCCCGTTCAACCCGTTCGCGGTGATGCTGAAGGACGTGCGCGCGGAACGCGCGAGCGAGGTCCCGTACCCGCCGGGGGAGACGCGCTTCAGCATGGCGCGGACGCGGCGCTTTGCGAGCGAGCCGCTGGAGCTGCTGCTGGAGTGCTACGAGCGCTACGGGCCGGTGTTCACGGTGCGGGTGTTGCATGGGAACGTGGTCTTCATGCTGGGCCCGGCGGCGAACCACTACATGACGGTCTCGCACGCGTCGAACTTCGTCTGGCGGGAATCGCACTTCCGGGACCTGATCGGGCTGCTGGGGGACGGGCTGCTGACGATCGACGGGGAGTTCCACCGGCGCTCGCGGCAGATCATGCTGCCGGCGTTCCACCGCGAGCGGATCGCGGCGTCGATCGACGTGATGATCGAGGAGACGGAGCGGGCGCTCGAGGAGCTGGCGCCGGGTGGGCAGGTGGATCTCTACCACTGGACGCGGGGGCTGGCGATGCGGATCGCGATGCGGGCGCTGTTCGGCCTGGACCCGGATCGGGAGCCGGCGCGGGGCACGGACGCGGCGGGCCTGTTCGAGCGGGCGCTGTCGTTCTACGCGACGGAGTACACCTCGCGCTTCCTGCGCGGGCCGTTGACGCCGTGGGCGCGCCTGCAGGAGGCCTCGAACCGCTTGGACCGCGTGATCTACGGCGAGATCGCGCGGCGGCGTGCGACGGGGGAGCGCGGCGAGGACGTGCTGAGCCTGCTGCTGGACGCGCACGACGAGGACGGGGCGTCGCTGAGCGACCGCCACGTGCGCGACGAGGTGATGACGCTGCTGTTCGCGGGTCACGATACGACGACGTCGACGGTGTCGTTCATGTTCTACGAGCTGGCCCGCAATCCGGAGATCGTGGCGCGGCTGGTGGCGGAGCAGGACGAGCAGCTGCGCGGCACGCGGCCGACGGCGGCGCAGCTGATGAGCGGGGAGCTGGCGGAGCTGGAGCTGGTGCTGGACGAGACGCTGCGGATGTACCCGCCGGCGTGGATCGGCCCGCGACGCTCGCTGGAGCCGTTCGAGTTCGAGGGCCGCATGGTCCCGGGCAATGCGTACGTGAACTACTGCTCGTGGGCCTCGCACCACCTGCCGGACGTCTTCGCCGAACCGGGATGCTTCCGCCCGGAGCGTTTCGCCCCGGATGCGCGGGCGGCGATCCCGAAGGGCGCGTACGTCCCCTTCGGCGGAGGCTCGCGGACGTGCATCGGGATGCGTTTCGGGCAGCTGGAGGTGCGCACGATCGCGACGCTGATCCTGAGCCGCTTTGCGTTGGAGCTGCCGGAGGGCTTCGAGCTCTCGATCCGTCAGATGCCGACGATCAGCCCGCGCGAGGGCCTGCCGGTGCGCGTGCGCGAGCGCGAGCGCGCCCCGGCGTCTCAGCGCAGCTTGGCGCGGAGCGTCAACACGTAGCTCGAGTCCCCGGCGGGCCCGGGCTGGGCTCTCAGGCTCACGGCCTGCACGAACAGATGCGGATCGGAGAAGAGCGTGATCCGCGTGAGGCCGGCGAAGGGAAACCCCTGGGGCTTGGCCACGAGCTTGCCTTCCTGGGCGCTGAGGATCGCCAGCACGGAGGCGCCGATCCCGAAGAGGCTCCCGCCGACGCGCACCTCGACGGTTCCGCCTGCGCCTTCCACGAAGTGCACTTCGACGCCCGCGGGCAGCGCGCGCCGCAGGTCGGACTGCTCGATGGTGCCCCGTGTGTAGAGCTCCTGGCCGCGCTTCTGGGTGCTCACGTGGCGCAGCTTCAAGGGCCCCATCTGGAAGCTTTCGGCGGTCATATCGATCCTGTCTATTCCGCTCATCCTGGGCAGCAGTCCATCGAACTGGGAGGCGCTGATGTGCAGGTCTCCGGCGCGCACGCTGGCGGACTGCGCGTGGCCCCACAGCAGCTCGATCGCGGGGAATGCGCGCAGGCTGACGCTGCGTACGGTGCCGTACTTTCCGAGCTGATCGCGCGCGATCCTGGCGGCGAGCCCGGGCAGCAGGAGCTGGGCAAGGACCAGCACCGCCACGATCCCTCCCACCGTGCCGAGCGCGATCCGGATGGCCCTGCCGCCGGGGATACGCATGTGCATAGCTTCGCAGCACACCATCTATTTGGGGAGCGCCCCTTTGAGGGGGCGCCGCGGGGTCGGCCCGTTTCCGCCAACGCCCGGCGGGAAGCACGGGGCGCGTTCCGCGGAAGCACGGGGAGCGGAAGCAGATGCACGGGGCGCGTTCCGCGGAAGCACGGGGCACGGAAGCACGGGGGAGCGGGAGCGGAAGCACGGGGCGCGGGGAGCAGATGCACGGGGCACGGAGCACGGGGCGCGGGGAGCGGATGCGTCACCGGCGGTGGGCGGGACACGTGCGCGTCGTGCGCGGGCCGCTAGCCTTTAGGGTTCCGGGGGCGCGTAGCTCAGCTGGCCAGAGCACCTCGTTTACACCGAGGGGGTCGCCCGTTCGAGTCGGGCCGCGCCCACTGCAACTCTCCCCAAGCCGCATGCGCCCGGTCAGGATCCTGGGCGCGGGGCCGGCGATCCGGCCCCACCCGCCCCGATGACGACACTGCGCACGCCCCTCCAAACCCTCCCCACCGGCAACCCTCGGCATCCAGTGAACTCCCGTCATGACCGATGAGGCCCCTGTCCGTATCGCCGTGATCGGAGCTGGCCCGGCGGGCTTCTACGCCGCGGGGCACCTGCTGAAGGACTCGGCGGGGCGCATCGAGGTCGACATGCTCGAGCGCCTGCCGACCCCGTGGGGCCTGGTGCGCTCGGGGGTCGCCCCGGACCACCCCAAGATCAAGTCCGTGACGCGGATCTACGAGAAGACGGCCGGGCATCCGCGCTTTCGCTACTTCGGCAACGTCGAGCTCGGTCGCCACGTCAGTCGCGAGGAGCTGCTGGAGCACTACCATGCCCTCGTCTACGCCACCGGCGCGCCGACCGACCGGCCGCTGGGGATCCCCGGGGAGAAACTGCCGGGAAGCTGGCCCGCGACGGAGCTCGTGGGCTGGTACAACGGCCATCCGGACCACCCCGACCTCGATTTCGACCTGAGCTGCGAGCGGGCCGTCGTGATCGGAAACGGCAACGTCGCGCTTGACGTAGCGCGCATGCTGACGCTCTCCCAGGCCGAGCTCGCGGTCACCGACACTGCCGACCATGCACTGGCGGCGCTCGCGCGCAGCGCCGTCCGCGAGGTCGTCGTCGTCGGACGCCGCGGTCCCGCGCAGGCGGCCTTTACGAACCCCGAGCTACGCGAGCTCGGCGAGCTGGCTGAGGCCGACGTGATCGTCGACGGCGCGGAGCTCGAGCGCGCCCTGGAGATCCCGGAGCCCTACGCGAGCGCGACCGCGAAGCAGAACGTCGAGCTCCTGCGCGGCTACGCCCAGCGCGGCGATTTCGCGTCCGGACGCCGACGGATCGTTTTGCGCTTCCTGCTCTCCCCGGTCGAGGTCCACGCCGGCGAGGACGGCCGGGTCACGGCGGTGACGCTCGCGCGCAACGAGCTCGTGCCCGGCCCCGACGGGCGGCTGCGGGCGCAGGCGACGGAGGATCTGGAGACGATTCCCGCCGGCCTTGTGCTGCGCGCAATCGGGTACCGCGGCATGGCGCTTCCGGGCGTTCCCTTCGACGAGCCGCGCGGTGTGATCCGCAACGACGGCGGGCGCGTGCTCGGTGCGGAGGGGCCGCTGCCCGGCGAGTACACCGTGGGCTGGATCAAGCGTGGCCCGACCGGGGTCATCGGGACCAACAAGAAGGACGCCCAGGAGACCGTCGACGCGATCTTCGAGGACCTCGCCGCCGGTCGCCTACATGAGCCGCCCGCGCCGGACCCGGTCGAGCTCGACGCGACGCTGCGCGCGCGCCAGCCCGAGCTCGTCACCTACGCCGGCTGGTCGGAGATCGACCGCCACGAGCGCGAGCTCGGCGAGCCCGCGGGGCGCCCACGCGTGAAGCTGACCAGCATCGAGGAGATGCTGCGCATCGCCGCCGATGAGTCGCCCGAGCGCTGACGCGCGTCGAGACTCAGACGGCCGCGCGTATATGTGCCAGACTGCTCCACTCGCGCGCCGTTAGCTCATCGGGCAGAGCGCCGGGCTTTAATCCGGTGGGGCGGGTTCGAGTCCCGCACGGCGCACCAAGTTTGCCTTATGGAAACCCACGGCCCCCGAAAGGGGGCCGTGGCCGTTCCGGCCGCCCTCCTGGGTGCACGGGGCCGGCTGGTGGCCCTGGGAGGCCCGAGCTAGCCGCCGCACCTCCGCTGCCCCACGGGGTCGGGTTGGCCTCCAGGTCGTCCTCGTCCCGGATCAAAAGTCCCTCAAAGAGAGCCTAGTTCAGCAACCGCCGAACCGTGGGCGTGGCCTGGCCGTAGGCCACCTGAGCCTTCTCAAGTAGCAGCAGCGCCTCAGAAAGCGCGTCCATCCTAGAGAAGTCGTGACGAGCTAGGCTAAGACAGTCATCGGCCGTCCCTTAAACCAGATCATCTTTCTCAGCTCGACGCTAGCGTTAGTACAAATCTTCTTCGCTCCGGCAATCTGCCAGTCTGGGAATTGCTCGCCGAGGACCACTGCCTGCAAGCTTTCGCCGTAGTCGGCGAAGGCGTACTCGTCGTCGGTACTCGTTAGCAAGACTCGGAACTCGTACTCGGTAGCCCAGTCATCAGACTTTAGGAAAAAGAGGTCGCGGCGCTCCTTGCTCAGGTAGTCGAGAACGGCTTGCTCTCGTGTGGCCGTCTTAAAGAGGCGGTCGTCAATGATGTGGTTGGCTGCGCTATCCGCGATCCCAACCGGCGTGTACTCGACCTCGCCAAACTCGACGTTTGCACCAAGGTCACGAGTAAGTGCGTTCGTAAACGCCTCACGGGAAAAGACAAGGCACACGCCACGGTGGGCATCCGCGTACTGCTCCCAAACACGAGGCCGTGCCCAACAGCAACCAAACGTCTCGCGTGACTCCGAGTAGTCCGTAACGTCATGGGTCGTGCTCAGCAGCCGCATACGATCCCGTTCCTGCTTGATCAGCCCGAGAGCTTCGTACCACGCCTTCTCGTGATCGACGTCCGGCCTCCGGAAGAACGCTGTCGCGGGAAGCAAGTCCTTGTTCTCGGCCGGATCACGCATCAAGTGGTACGGGCTCATGCGCAGCTTGTTCGCCGGGACGATGTGCTCGAACGCCGTCGCCGCGCTCGTGTAGTGGCCGATCCACAGCCCCGGCTGGCTGATCCTCGGGGCGGACTTTTCCTCGCTACTCATGCAGGCCACTGTAGATCGCGCACAAGCTTCCGTCAGAAACCGTTGCCAGTCGGACCCTCTCGCGGGATATGCGCCCGGCACACGTACGGCACGTCCGGACTCGATTCTCGAGCGCCTGATCGACGATCTTCCCTCTAGCGGTGCTACGGATGGCTGTAATTTGGCAATCCTCAGGAAACCGATCCCCGATCGTCTTTCTTGCGAAGTCGAGCTGCCCTGGTCGGTTTCACTTACCGCACAAATACAGCCTTGGGCCACACGGAGGCGGCCCAAGGCCAGGTTTTATCTATGAGCTAGCTACTTGATCCGGGAGAGCCCGGCCGACTTGCCGCAGCATCGATGATCGACGCCACGTTGATCGTCTTGGTCCTGCCGCTAGCAAACGTGTAATGCACGGAGGCGATATTGAGGTCTTCGCGCTCCGCAACGTTGTTGACCACGCCGACCGCATACCGCGATCCGTCGCGATCCGTGAAGACGATGTTGTTGACTCCGTCGGGAACCAGGGCTGCGACGCGCAGATTGGCGAGCGAGTTCGGCGAAAGAGCTCCTGCACCTTGCCGGAAGATCCCAACCACGCCATTCGCGACCGCATACGCGTCCTTTGCGCAGATACCGCTGCGCTTATCGCCAACCCGTATGTCGACAACACAATCTTCAGCAGCCGAGCGATGCCAAGCGTAGATGCTATTGGCACCGCTGATGGTGGCGAGGACCGCGCCAGGCGGGGCCGATCTCGTATCAGCGGCACGCGCTGCGCGGCGCATAAACACCGAGAAGCTACCGCCTGGTGTGCCTCTCACCGCGGATGTCCCGGTGATTGCGAGCATCGCGGCACACGTCGCGACGACCACGAACGTGGCAATCACCATACTAGCCACAAGATGCGCTCCCGAACGCATTTTCTTCTCACTAGTCACGGATCGTCCTGCTATTCACCGCAGTTGGGAAAATTGTCCTGCCGGCCACGAAGATAGTCGCTCGGTCCACCGCCTTTAACCTCTCCATGCCCGTACACTTCACTGCTGGAACAGGCCCAACCAGTTTCTCCGCCTCCAACACAGGTTTCGTCCATGCGGGTGTATGAGCCGTCGCTGTTTTTACGCCAGGCGGTCACACACGCTCCCTGACCAGTAGGATCGATTCCGGTGACCTCCTTGATGTAGTTGTTGGGACCGTTATCGGTTTCACAGGGGTTGCATTCGAAATATTCATTAGTAGCAAATGCGGGGACCGCGGTAATCACTCCAGCGGTACACGCAGCCAAGACGCCGACTATTGCGAGCCACCGCTTCACCGGGGCTTTCTGTTGCCAAACATGCTTGCCTCTCTCAATTATGGGTTAATCCTCTCGACCACATCACGTGGTAGCTGGGCCAGATCAACCTGTCCACGAAACCGGGTCCACTCAGGGTGCCTCCCCTCGATGTCTTTGCGGAGAACGTCTCCCGAGCGAAAGCGGCGACACCTCACGCAAGAAGAGGTCAGCCATCGGTCTGGTATCCACGCGACCGAGGTCTCTCGGATCGAGCGCGGACTGCGTGATCCTCGTGTCACGACGCTCCTTCGGCTGGCAGATGCGCTGGAGGTCTCGCCCGCCGTCCTGCTCGGGGGCGTGCCATTGACACCGCCCGGCTGAGACGGTGGGCAGGCGTTTGTTGCACCGCCATCGCTAGGAGCAGGCATCAGGGAGCAGCGAGTCGAGGCCAGGCCAGAAGTCCGCGCCTACCCCCACCCCATTCCGTCGAGCGGGGCAGTTCGCGTTGATATGCATGTCGTTACGGTTTGCCGCTGAGTGTCTGCGGGACTTTGCTGGTGGCAGCTATCCAGGCCGGGAGAGCGGGGTCGATGTATCCGGCGAGGGTGAGGAGGTATTCGTAGCGTTCCTCGGGAGCGTGGCTCCAGACGCGCTGGTGGTGAGCGAGACGGTTGCGGAAGACATGTAGCCGCGCGAGCGGACTCTCGACGGTGCCGAGCTGGCGGTCGGGCGCGTGCGGGAAGCCGCTGGCGAGGTCGGGCCATAGTCCTGTGAGCTTCTTGGTGATGAGGAAGCGCCAGAATCCGAAGTCTCAGCTCGCTGATTGTCTGCCCGTCGCTTGCTCGCTTGCCCCTTTTGCCTCACACGGTCACGGGCGCCCGCGATGTCCAGACGCGCGCGGCTGCTCAGTTCCTGCGCGGGATCGTCCAGCCAGGACCCCGGCCGGCCGAGACGATGGTGACGCGCGGCGAGTCGATCATCGAGGGTGTTGCGCAGCGCGACCTCCAGATGGCCGATGGGCTCCCAGAACGCCGCGGTGATCGCCGAGTTCCAGCGGTACATCTCGACCGCGGCCGCGAAGTCCCCTTCGCAGTGGGCGATATAGGTGCTCAGCCGCTCGGCGCTAAAGAGACGCTCGAGGTCCGACGGCGAGAGCTGTGGACGAGGGCTGGTCATCGGCGATCGTGCGCGCTACCATAGACGCGAAGACCCCGGAACGGTCCCTGTGCAGTCCCCCTCGGGGGACAGGCCAAACCGCCGGGGTTTCGTTTCGTCCCGGTTACGTCGGCTCGCCAGGTGCTACTCCGCGTCAGGCGATCCCGACCGCCGGCGCCGCCATCAGTGCGTGGTTTGCGCACTGCCAAGTTTCGCCCATCCGAGCAGGCTCAAACCCGCTACGTTCCGTTTGCGGATGGCCTCGGTCGCTCGACGCCGGGCCTTTCGCCTTACGTCCCGGCTGAGCGGGATGCGACCATAGCTTCATGCATCCAGTAGTGCGAGCAGCTTCTGTCGCTGCCGTCGCTCCACCGGCTCCAACAGCAGGCGCACCAAAGCCTCGACCTGTTCTTGACCGTTTCTTTGGGACCCCACCTGCCGCATTCCCCTCTCGATGGCCCATCGCCTTCGGGCCTCATCGACAACCATGCGGCAGCCCATGGAGGTACTGGCCTGAGCGGGCTATCGCAAAAGGCGCAACAGAGCCGCTACGAGCCGGGTACGAATGGACGGGACGCCGCGAGCACCTGGCCGCCGGCGCTGAGCGCCTGGAGCTTGAAGCTCTTGTAGCCCGGTGGCACCGGAATCGCCGTCTCGAACCCGGACTTTGCGTGGGTTGCCACGACGGTCAGCTGGTCGGCGCTGGGACCGGCCAGGACCCTCCAGGACACGACCCGGGTGGCGCCGTTCCAGCTGGCGTACACCGTGGTCTTGCCTTCCGTCTGGCGAGCGGCGCCCACGGGCGGGGTGAGCGGCAGGCCGACCCACTGCTCGAGGGCAGCCCGATAGCTGATGTCGGGCCAGGGGAATTCGCCGTCCAGGAGCAGCTTGCCCGAGCGGCTGTACTCCGAGAAGAACGGTTCCGAGCCCCACCCGACGAACTCGTTGCCGTTCGATAGTGGCTGCGCGCTTCCCATGTAGTCGCTGTCGAAGTCTTGCGCACGGGGGTACTGCGCCACGAGCTTCGCCGTGCGCGCCTGCTGGTCGAGCTTCAGTTCGAGACCCCTGGACGGTGCGGTCGGATGGACGTAGGTGCCGCCACCGGTGATCTGGCAGCAGTGATCGTCGTACATCGTGACCGTCGAGCCACTCTGCAGCCGCACGTCGTGCTGCCACTGGAAGGCGGCGCCCGGGCCGAACTTGAAGCTCGAGTGCCTGCCCCCGAGAGTCCACTCGATCCTGCCGGTCTTGATGTTCACCAGGTAGGCGGCCCAGGTGTTGCGCATCGAGACCAGGAAGTCTCCATTGCCGATCAGCTGAACCGAGTTGACGTGGTAGGCATCCCAGGGGAAGCCGTTGGTCGGCAGCGTGGCGTAGGAATCGCTCAACGGAATGTGGTCGAGCGCGTCCCAGCTGTGCAGCAGCTTGCCTGTCCTGAGGTTGTACTCCTGAACGGCCGAGTCGATCAGCGCGCCGTTGTAAGCGCCACCGTACCTGGAGAGGTCCTTGGGGATGTTCTTGTTCACCGTCACCCATGCGTCTTCCCCGGTGATCGCGAACTCGTGGAGGGTGAGAACCCAGCCGCCCGTGGCCTTCAGCGTCGCGACCGGCTGGTAGTGCTGGTTGACCACGACGTCCTCGCCGGTCTCGGTCGCGCCGGTGTTCGTAACGAAGCCCTGCCACCAGGCCAACGCCGGCTTGCCTTCATAGGTCTGCAGGCTCAGGTTGGCGGCGACGACGCTTTCGGGCACCGGGTGAAACCACACGGGCTGCATGCGGCGGTCAAGGATCAGAGGTCCGCTCTGCCCGATCATGGGCGGTTCGCTCAAGTCGTAGAAGTCGGCGGTGAAGATGTAGCCGGGTGCCAGCTTGCCGGTGGCTGTCGGCTGGGTGGCGCGCACCATTGGGGGGTGAAGCGCGGGCGCGGAGAGGAAGCTGTAGGCGCCCTGCAGTTTGTACGCCCCGATCGGGGCGCCATGGGAGCCTGCGAACGCGAAGACGAGCGCGACGAAAGCCGCGACCACGACGCCGACCACGATCGCCAGGCGGCGCACCGCTCCTCGCAGCGAGGCGGCGGGCCCCGGAAGCGTGGTGAACGTGAGCACCGCCGCCGCGGCGGCCAGGCCGGCGCCGATCAAGTAGGCGAGCCGAAAGCCGCCGGTCAGGGCCTGCCGAACCCCGTCGCCGGTGCCGATCAAGTGCGTGGTGTACTGAGTCGCGAGAGTGATCAGGACAGCGAGGCCAAGCCCGCCACCCACCTGGCGCGAGGTGTTCACGAGGCCCGAGGCGAGCCCGGCCTGCCCCTCCTTGGCGCTCTGCGTCGCGGCGATCGTCGAGGGGACGATCGACATCGCGATCCCCGCCGCGGTGAGCAGTCCGGGGATCATCACGTACACGACCCCGCTGCCGCTGGGCCCGACTCGGGTCAGCAGCAGCAGACCGCCAGTCAGCATGATCAGCCCGCCGCCAAGCACCGGGCGCACGCCGAAGTGGCTCACAAGCCTGCCGGTCCGCGAGGCAACCAGCATGATCGTCAACGTCATCGGCAGGAAGATGAGGCCCGTGTGCAACGGCGAGAGGCCCAGGACCTGCTGCAGGTAGAGCGAGCTCACGAACCACATCGGGAAGAGCGCGGCGCTGAACAGCAGGACGATGTTGTTGGCGTTGCGCAGCGGCTTGGTCAGCTCCTTGAAGGGAATCAACGGCGCGGACGCAAAGCGCGTCTCGATCACGCCGAACACCACAAGCAGGGCTGCGCCAGCGACGATCGGGCCGAGTGCGGCCAGCGAGTCCCAGCCGGCGAGGCCGGCTTCCACGACTCCGTAGACCAACACCATCTGGCCGACCGTCAAAGTCACGGCGCCGGCGAGGTCGAAGCTGCCCTTGTGGGCGCGTACGCGCTCGGCTACCACCGCGTAGGCCACCAATGCAGCGACGATCGCGATCGGGGGGTTGATCAAGAGGATCCAGCGCCAGCTGAGCTCCTGGGTGATGATCCCCCCGAACAGCACGCCGGCGGCGCCGCCGGCGCCGTTCATCGCCGCCCAGATGCCGATCGCGCGATGGAGCTTCGGTCCCGGGGCAAAGGAGGAGGTGATGATTGCCAGCGAGCACGCCGCCATCAGGGCACCGCCGAAACCCTGCGCCGCGCGGGCGCCGACGAGCATTCCCCGGCTCGTCGCAAGACCGCCGACCAGCGAGGTGAGGGCGAACAGGACGAGCGCCACGACGAACGTCCGGCGCTGCCCGAAGTGGTCGGCCGCACGCCCCCCGAGCATCAGGAAGCCGGCGAACGTGATCGCGTACGCGTCGACGATCCACTGCAGTTCGGGCGCGGAGAATTCGAGCGCCGACTGGATCGAGGGCAGCGCTACGTTGACGATGCTGAGGTCGAGGATGACCATGAACTGGGCCACGCAGCAGACGGCCAGCAGCCATCCCAGACGCGGGCGCCGCTCGCTCTCGGCCGGAGGTGTCTCGCTCACCCTCGGGCCCGCTGCCGTCTCGACGCTCATGACGGCCAAGCGGGTGGCGCAGCTGGTCGGAGACCAGCGAGCCAGGCCCCTCTGTCTTCAGATTTGGTTGGCGCGGCCGGTCGCAGGCCGCCAAGCCGGGCCCCTCTTCTTCTGTCAGGCAACCGCGATTGACGCCGCGAGCGCCTGGTAGGGTGAGCGCCCGAGCCATCGAGCGACGATTGGAGCCCGGCCCATGAAAAGAACGCCACTAACCGCCATGCTAACGCTACTGGCCGTCCTAGCGACCACCTTTGCAGTGGCGGGGTGCGGCGGTAAAGGGGGGAGCTCCTCCTCGAAGTCGACGAGCACGCCGACCACACACAAGCACTCCTCAAAGCCGGCCTACTGACCGGCCGCGTCACGCGCTTAGCGGACGGTGCGCCCAGCGGCTGATCGATGACCACCCTCATTCCGACCGGCCGCTCGGGAGCGAAGCGGCGTAGCTGATCACCCGCACCGCCTGCGAGGTGGCGAGCACGTGGCCGGATGAGTCGAGCGCCTGCACCGCCACGTAGGCGTACTTCTCAGGCAAGGTAGTAGAGCTCTCGAAGCCACTGGAGGCGATCGTGGCCTGCGCCGTCAGCGATCTGGGGCGCTTCCCTGCGAGCACGCGCCACCGGGACACCTCGGTCGCGCCGTTCCAGCTCGCGTGCACGATCGTCTCTTCGCCCGTGTTGTTCAGGCTGGAGAGGACCGCCGGCGGGCTCAGGGGGCGCCCGCTCCAGGGGAAGCGGAAGGCCCGGTAGAAGGACATGTCGAACGGCTGATGGGCGTCGAAGAGCAGTGAGCCGTCCTTGGCGTACTCGCTGATCGCGGGCACTCCACCGTAGCCCACGACGGCGTTCCCGTCCGCCAGTGTCTGCATGTTGCCCTGGCTTGCGGCGAGCAGCGGCGGGCTGGCGTGTGTATAGGCGGAGGCTAGGTGCGCCGCTCGCGCCTTGAGGTCGAGCGTGATCCGCACCGCGCGTGATTGGCGGTGGATCGGCGGGTTCGCGCCGTCGTCGAAGAAGGTGACTTCCCCGTCCGGGAGGACCCGGCCGTCGTGTTGCCACGCCGTTTTGGTGCCCGGCCCCATCCTGAAGGAGCTCTTGGTACCGCCCAGGCGCCAGAGGATCTTGCCGGTACCGCCTTCGAGCTGATAGCCGGCCCAGGTGCTGCGCGCCGAGATGAGGATGTCGCCACCTGGCTCGGGGTCGATCGAGTTGAGGTGGAAGTAATCCCAGGGCGTCGTCTCGGTCGGCGTTTCGACTTCGGACTCCGCAGCGCCGACGTGGTCGAGACTGTGCCATTCCCAGCGCACGAGACCGGTCCTCATGTCGATCTCCTGAATCGCGGTGTCCACGATCGCGCCGCCCCGTGCTCCCCTCACCGGCGTGAGGTCGCAGCGGATCGGGTTGTACGCCGTGATGTAGGCGATTTCGTGGGGCGCGATCTGGAAGTCGTGCAGGTCCGCCTCCAGGCCGTTGCCGCCGGCGATCCTTGCAACCCTCTGGTAGTGGGAGTTCATGACGATGTCTTCGCCCTGGCCAAAGCCCAGCGAGAGCACGCGCCCCTTCCACCACGTCAGGTCGCGCTGACCTCGATATGCCTGCTCGTTTAGGTCCTCCGCCGTTTCGCCGCTCGACAGCTTGTAAAACCAGACGAGCCGGCCCTGCGGCGTGTAGATCAGCGGCCCGTACTGACCCGGACCGGGCCCGTTGGTCGTGAGGATGTCGCCGGCCGCGGGGTCGTGATCCGGCACGGTGACGGTCATGATCGGGGCCTGGACGCCGGGCAGGGTGTAGAAGCTCTGGTAGTCGGCAGGCGCCGCCGGCGGGTTGTGGAACTCCGCGACGGTGCTCGTCGGATAGGGGGTATCGACGCGAAAGCTAAAGCCGATCCGCTTGCCGCCATCGCCGATCGTCGATGATCGGGCAGCGCCGATCACGGCGCGCACGGTGACGGTCTCGCCGGCTTCGAATGGATCCTCGGGCGCGAAGCTCGCGCCGTCACCCTGCGAGTAGCCGCGGAGGCGACCGGGGTGAGGGCCGCTGCGCCCACCCACCACGGACACCATGCGGATCTCCGTGGCCGCTACGCCCAAGAAGCTGATCTGGGTGTCGGGGTTGGCGGTATCCGTCGCCGGTCCGGGTGAGACGTCGACGTCGGTGCCCGGCAGCCTGGCGGTGTGCTCGAGCGTATCCGGCAGGCACGGGGGCGAGACGCCGTTGGACGCGTTCGAGCCCGCCAGCAGTCTCAGGCTAGGTGAGCCCAGCGCGATCGCCAGCGCCCCCCATGCGAGTGCGGCGATTCCTAGGATGATGAGTCCGTTGCGACGCATGTACGAGTGTGGTCAGCCCATAGACGCGCCCCGTCGCGCCCGCGAGTGTCAAGAGCGGAAGGGTGCCACATCCGGCGTCAGGGCAACGTAAGAGTTGCCTCAAAACGCGGTCAGATCCCGCGACCGCCTCGACTGCTCGCCGTCGGGCTTGCCGAGCCACCGGCTGCATGGGGTTCCTCGAGGAAGCGATCCGGGCTCCGACGTCGCCCCTGGATCGGCGCTATGGAAGAGCATCCCCGCAGCTGGCGCGGCTTACTTGGGCTGGGGCACGATTCGAACGCTCACTTGGGCTGGGGCACGATCCGGATGTAGGGCTTGGGCGTCTTCCACCCGTCGGGGTAGGTCGCTTTGGCCTCCTCGTCGGAGACCGACCCGGCGATGATGACGTCCTCTCCGGGCTGCCAGTTGACGGGTGTCGCGACCTTCTTGCTCGCCGTGAGCTGCAACGAGTCGACCACGCGCAGGACCTCGTCGAAGTTGCGCCCCGTCGTCATCGGGTAGACGAGGATCAGCTTGATCTTCTTGTCGGGGCCGATCACGAAGACGTTGCGAACGGTCTGGTTGTCGGCCGGGGTCCGCGTGTCGGAGTCTCCCTCGGTGCTCGCCGGCAGCATCTCGTAGAGCTTTGAGACGTTGAAGTCGCCGTCCCCGATGATCGGGTAGTTGGGCGCGTAGCCCTGGGTCTCCTCGATGTCCTTGGCCCACTGATCGTGCTTGGTGCTCTGGTCGACCGAGAGGCCGATGATCTTTACGCCGCGGCGGTCGAACTCGGGCTTGATCTTCGCCATGTAGCCGAGCTCGGTCGTGCAGACCGGCGTGAAGTCCTTGGGGTGGGAGAACAGCACCGCCCACGAGTCCCCCAGCCAGTCGTAGAAGTGGATCCTGCCCTCGCTAGTGTCCGCCTCGAAATCAGGGGCAAGGTCGCCGAGCTGAAGAGTCATCGTTCGTTTCCTTTCAGTCCGTACTGGTCGGTTTCAAATTCGCGCCGCTCTGCCGGTGTGCGCCTCTGCTGACTGCGTAGCGTGGTGTCAGGCTGGAGGACTGTCGCGACCCGGCAATCGCGAGCTCCCCGGGGTCTGGCGCCAACTGATCGGTTGACGGGTCGGGGCACGAGAACACATCGGCACGCCATCGGTGTCGCGTGGTGGTCGTGAGGTGCTCATCGCAGTCGCCATGGTCTCAGTCTGGCATAGCCGCGTTACGTCGCGGCGTCAGATCTGTAGAAACTTCATAAGACCAATCATTATTGTATAGAATCCCCGGGCCGCTGCCCGCGTAACACACCGCCAGCTCGTCCGTTGTCCTAACGATGGGCGTCATCCACTCGCCGGCATCTCGTCAGGAGCCCACCGCATCCCACCACCGGGGGCTGGCGTCAGCACATGCGTTCTGGAAGAATCGCTCGCAGCGGTAAGCCATGGCCACATCGGTCGCAAATTCGCGCAAGGCCCTGCAAGACACCGAGCTGGCGAGACTCGCGATCGCCGGCGACGGTCTTGCCTTCGCCGAGCTGTACGACCGCCACGAGCAGCGCGTCTACGGCTTCTGCATGCGGATGCTCCACGGTCCCCACGACGCCGTCGAAGCTACCCAGGAGACGTTCGTTCGCATGCTCGCGCGCCTGCCCGCGATGGAGGGTCGCGAGCTCAACTTCGTCGCCTACACCCTCACCACCGCGCGCAACGTCTGTTACGACATGATCCGCGCGCGGCGCACAGTCGAACCCGTCGCCGAGCAGCTCGAGCCCCGCGGCACGGAGCCCGACGACGTGGACCGCGACCCCGAGCGCTTCGCCCTGCTGGATGCCGCCCGCGAGGAGGTCCGCGCCGCCAATGCCACGCTGCCCGCCCGCCAACGCGAGGTGCTCGCACTGCGCGAGGTCGAGCTGCTCTCCTACGACGAGATTGGCGAGCTCATGGGCCTCAACCGCAACGCCGTCGCCCAGCTCATCTCGCGCGCCCGGATCGGGCTCCGCGAGCAGCTGCGCGGCGGCGCGCTGGCCTCCGTCGGCACTCGTACCCCCGACTGCGCCCACGCCCTGGCACAGCTGGCCGCCGTCCAGGATCGTCAGGACCACGGCCCCGGCGGGCTCGACTGGATGCACACCCACCTCTCCGGCTGCGAGCACTGCCGGCTCGGCCGCGCCGCGATGGAAGAGGCCGGCGTCTCCTACCGTGCGCTTGGCCTGCTCGTACCGCTCGCGTGGCTACGACACGCCACAATCGCGCGCGCCGCCGAATTCGTCGGCGCCGACTGGAGTCACCTCGCCGGGCTGTCCGGCCCCGCGACGAGCAGCGCCGGGACTTCGCCCCCCGGCGCCGCAGAGACCGCCGCGCCTGGCAGGCCGGGGACGGTGGATCTCGGCGATCCGCAGACACCAGCCGGCGGTGCGCATGGCAAGTCATCAACCACCGGATCGGCAGCCCCCGCGGGCTTGCTGGCTCACGCCTGGCAGGACGCTACGCAACCCGGTGTGCGGCGTCGACTACTCGTCGGAGCGCTGCTGATGCTCGCCCTATGCGTCGGCATCGTGTTCCTCGCCGCGAGCGATATCGCGCAAGACGGGCGCAAGTCGTCCTCGAGCGCGCAGGACACAGACTCACAGACAACCGTCACCGCCCCCACGCCGCACCACGAGCTCGGGGCGTCGGTGGCACCACCCAAGGAGCACGGTCCGCGACTGCAGCGCCCGATTGCGAGAACGCCGGCGATCGGCGACGGCGCCGTAGCTACCCTGAGCCCCCCTGCCGTGCGCGTGCGCACCGTTCGCCGCGACAGGCGCCACCGGCCCAGCAAACCGTCCCCCCGGCGTCCGGTGTCCGTGAGCACGCCATCCCAGCCGGCCCAGCCGGTCGCAACTACTGCCCCCGCACCACCGCCGAGCACCACACCGGCACCCGCCCAAAGCACACCCACGAGCAGCGCGCCGGCGGGCGGGTCGACCGATACGACCAGCAGCCCTGGGGAAACACCCAGCGGCAACAGCCCCACCGAACCGCCGGGCGGGTCGACGGGCCCTGGTCCCGGGCTGATCCCGTAGGCGCTCCACCGAGCCGCCGGGCGGCTCCCAAGGGCTCTGGCCCCGGGCTGGTCCCTAAGCGCTCCACCGAACCGCTGGGCCTGCTCGGGCGGCTCCCAAGGGCCGTGGCCCCGGGCTGATTCCCTACGCGCCTTTCCTTCCACGGGAGGGCCGCCCGTGGACATCACCAGAGGTCCAGCAAATTTTTCTTGCGGGCGCGTAATTCCTCGCGCAGTCGTCGGTTGCCCATCCAGAAATGCAACCGACGCCCGCCGACGCGGGCACTTCACAGGAGGCTCGCAAGATGGCTCTCAACGGCATTCACAAACAACCTCACGACTACGTTCGCTGTGGCGCCCTGTGCCGCCGGCTTGGACTGCTCACGGCCGCGGCGACACTGATCGCAGCCGCACCTGCACACGCAGCACCGCAGTGGCTCGCCGCACAGACGGTCTCCCCGCCGGGACAGGACACGCGCGCACAGCAGGTCGCATTCGACCCCGGGGGCGATGCCGTCGTCGTCTGGCAGGGGGCGGGGTCCTCTGACGCCATCCTCGCCGCCGCCCGGCCCGCGGGCGGCGTCTTCAGCGCGCCCCAAACGCTGTCGGATCCCGGCGCAGACTCCGCGCACCCGGATATCGCGACCGATGTGCAGGGCAACGCGATCGCCGTATGGCTTCACCACGAAGGATCCGTTGAGCGGGTACAGGCGGCCTACCGGCCGGCCAACGGCCAGTTCGGCGACCCCCAAACGCTCTCCGAAGCGGGCTCCGAAGCCAGTGAACCGCGCGTGGCGATGGATGCTACGGGCGACGCCATCGTGGTGTGGAGCCTCTCCGTGGGTGGGAAATCGGAGATCCAGGCCGCCGCGGCCGCGCCCGGCGGAGTCTTTGGAGCACCTACCGACCTGACGGGACTCACGACGAGCGCCAGTGTCCCACAGGTCGCACTCGACACCCACGGCGACGCGCTTGCGGTCTGGGATGGCTGGGATGGCTCGAATATCCGTATCGAGGACGCCGTGCGACCCGCGGGCACCGGCTTCGGAGCAGCACAGTTCCTATCACCGCCCGGCTACAACGCGGACACGCCTCAGGTAGCGTTCGACGCTGGCGGGGATGCGCTCGCCGTTTGGCGCTTCGACGGGCCTCCCGCAAGCACCGTGCAGGCCGCCTTCCGGCCCGCCGATGGAGCGTTTGCCTCAGTCCAAACCGTCTCAGCGTCGACCTCCCTGCCCGCGCAGGCACCCCAGGTCGCCTTCGACGGCGATGGCGAGGGGGTCGTCGTCTGGCAGCAGTCCGACGGCAGCGACCTGCGTGTCGACGCGAGCGCCCGCACACCCGGGACCGCGGGGGCGTTCTCCGCGCCGAGCACGCTCGACCCCGGCGGACAGGAAGCTTACGAGCCGCGCATTGCCGGCGACGGCCTGAGCGGGACGATCGCCAGCTGGCAGACCTTCGACGGCATGAGCTACACCGCCCAAGCCGTCGTGCGGCCCGCGGGCGGAAGCTTCGCGCCGGCTAGGACCATCTCCGCGACGGGCGCTCAGGAAAGCGCTCCAGCGGTCGGCGTCGACGCGCAGGGCAACGCGATCGCCGTCTGGTCGCGCTTCAGCGGCTCCAACTACCTCGTGGAAGCCGCCGGCTACGACGGGGCCGGTCCCCAGCCGCGGGGTCTGACGCTCCCTACCGAGGGAATCGTTGGCCAGCCACTGCAGTTCTTCCTGGCGCCACTCGACGTCTGGAGCCCGGTCCTCTCCGAGGGATTTACCTTCGGCGACGGGACAGGTGCAAGCGGTACCAACCCAACTCATACCTACACCTCCCCCGGCAACTATCAGGTGAGCGCCATCACCACCGACGTGCTCGGCAACGTCTCGACGGTCGCAGGCACCGTGACGATCGCGCCGCTCACGCCACCAAGTAACCACCCGGCGGTCCCGGTGAAGCGCGGCCGCCGTCACCACCACAAGCGACGTCGTCGTGGCCACGGTCGGCATCACCACAAGCGCCACGTCCGTGGTGGGCGCACGCACGGCCGCCAGCGTAGCTAGACGCACGATCCCTCCCGCCCCGCGAGCCACCGCTGGGCGGGAGGGTCTTTCCTCGGGCGGCCCTTGGGCGGCGCAGGTCGTAGGCTGACCTCGCTGTGAGCTTCGGAACGCTGCTCGTAATCGTCTTGGCCGGGCTCGGCGGCCCGCTGCTGGCACTCGACGGGAACCGGTTCGTCCCGGTCGTGATCGGCGAGATCCTCGCCGGCGTGATCGTCGGCCCGACCGTCCTGGGTCTCGTCGATCCAGCCAATTCCACGATTTCCTTCCTCGGCGAAGTCGGCTTTGCGATGCTGATGCTGACCGTCGGGATGCACCTACCGCTGCGCGACCGTCGGCTCGGCGCGTCGCTGCGTAGCGGGGCGCTGCTCGCCGCGATCGTCGCGTTGCTCGCGCCGTTTGCCGGGCTCGCCGCCGCGGCGCTCGCCGGCACCGGTCATGCCGCGATCTACGCAGTCGTACTCGCCTCGGGGTCGGCCGCCGTACTGCTGCCGTCGTTGCAGGAGGCCGACGTCGTCGGGCATGAGGCGCTGGTCGTGATGGCCCAGGTCACGATCGCCGACGTCCTCACGATCCTCGCCGTTCCGATCGTGCTGCAGCCAGGCCGCACCGGCCATGCGGCGCTCGGCGGCGCGCTGGTCGCCGCGGGTGTTCTGCTGATCTTCGGCCTCGCCCGCGCCACACGTGGACGCGCGTGGGTGCACACGGCACGCCGCCTCTCCAAGCAGCGCCATTGGGCCCTGGATCTGCGCCTCTCGCTGCTGGTGCTGTTCCTGCTGGCGTGGGTCGCCAAGCGCAGCGGCACGAGCGTCCTAATCGCCGGGTTCGGGGCCGGGCTGATGGTCGCCGCGATCGGTGGGCCCAAGCGGCTCTCTACGCAGATGCGCGGCGTCGCGGATGGGTTCTTCATACCTCTGTACTTCGTGGTCCTTGGCGCCCAGCTCGACCTCACAGGACTCGTTCGCCACCCCGCGATGCTCGCCCTCGCCGGGGCGCTAGCCGGGCTGAACGTCCTGATCCACCTGCTCGCGAGCGCCATCACCCGCCGGCCCGTGTCCAGCGGGCTCGCGGCAAGTGCGCAGCTCGGGGTGCCGGCCGCCGTCGCCTCGCTCGGGCTTGCGGAGCACGTCCTCTCGAGCGCCAACGCGACCGCGATCGTGCTCGCCGCCGTGGTCAGCCTCGCGGTCTGCACCGCCGGGGTCCAGCGACTCGTGCGCCGCGAGCGGGACGCGACCCAGGACGCGAGCCCGATCTCGGCAGAGCTAGTGCGACCCGCTCAGTAGCCGATCGCCGGCGCCGGCAGCTCGACCCGAGCCCGTACCTCCGGCGGATCCAGGCGGGCGTAGCGGCGCATGAGGACGAAGTCGACGACTCCCAGGACCGCGTAGAGCAGCAAGAAGACGCCGAGACTCACCGTGAGCATCGTGCTGTCGACGTTTGGCGAGTTGGCCTTCGCGGTCTGCAGCAGTCCCTGCACGATCCACGGCTGGCGACCGACCTCCGTCAGCACCCAGCCGGCGGTCGCAGCGAGGAACGGAAACGCGATCGCGGCGATCGCCGTGCGCAGGAACCAGCGGCTCCCAACGAGCTTGCCCCGCCGATAGAGCCACGCGCCGATCGCGGCGATCAGGAACATCAGCGCACCGAGGTAAGCCATCACGCGCATGCTCCAGTAGACCGCCTCGACCGGTGGCGTGTACTTGCCCGGCCCGTAGCGCTGGACATATTTAGCCTGGAGCTGGTTCAGACCGGGGACTTCGGCCTTGAACGAGCCCGTCGCCAGGAACGAGAGCATGGCCGGGATTTCTAGTGCGAACGTCGGCTCGGGATGTTGGGCCGAGAAGCCCCCGATCTGAAAGAGCGAGAAGCTGGCTGGCTTTTCGCTATTCCAGAGCGCCTCAGCCGCGGCGATCTTCATCGGCTGGTCTGTCTCGGTGATGATGCCGAAGCGACTGCCGACCGTGAGGTTCAGGAACGTCACAGGTACCGCCACGATCAGCGCGAGTGCCGCTGCCCTGCGGAACAGCTCGACGTTGCGCCCGCGCAGCAGGTGCCAGCAGGCGACGCCCAGAACGACCATCGCGCCGGTCGTCAACCCCACGAGGATCGTGTGCTCGAAGGCGTGCACCGCGAAGTTGTTGGTCAACAGCGCTCCGACGTTCGTCAGTTCGGCGTGGCCGTGGCTCATGCGGTAGCCCACGGGGTGCTGCATCCATGAGTTCGCAACCAGGATGAAGTACGCCGAGAGCCACGTCCCGAGCGCCGCCGCCCAGATCGTCGCGAGGTGCACGCGCGGCGGGAGATGGTCCCAGCCGAAGATCCACAGCCCGAGGAAGACCGACTCCATGAAGAATGCCGCGAGACCCTCGATCGCCAGCGGCGCACCAAAGACGTCACCGACGAACTTTGAGTAGAGCGACCAATTCATCCCGAACTGGAACTCCTGAACCAAGCCGGTCGCGACGCCGATCGCGAAGTTGATCAGTAGCAGCGTCCCGAAGAAACGCGTCAGTCGCAGCCACTGCTCGTCGCCGCTGCGCCGCCAGAGCGTCTGCATCGTCGCGACGATCGGGGCGAGGCCGAGCGACAGCGGCACGAACAGGAAGTGGTAGATCGAGGTGCTCGCGAACTGTGCGCGCGCCAGGTCCACGGTCGTGCTGGCGAGCGCAGGCGCGATCACGACTCGGCCTGCGCGCTCGCCGGCGGGCGCTCGACGCTCGCAAGCTGGCCCTCGATCACCTGGTTCTGGGGATCGCCGACGCGGGCGCTGACCCAGTCGATCAGCACCTTCAGGCGGTGGCCCGGACCGCCGCCAGTGAGGTAATACATGTGCACAGTCAGGTAGGTGAAGAACGCCAGCCGTCCAGAGAGCCTGTGGCCCCGGATTTCGCACACCGCCTTGCCCCTGCCGACGACCGCCAGCGCACCCTTGTCGAAGTAGCGAAACGGCGTACTGGCGCCGGGCGCACCGCCGTGGATCGCGCGGGCCACGTGGCGCGCTTGCTGGATCGCGACCGTCGCCAGGCCCGGCAGCGGCCGCTCGCCGGGGCCTGCGACCAGGGTGGTCGTGTCGCCGATCGCCGAGATCTCGGGGTGGCCGGGCACCGTCAGGTCGGGTTCGACCTGCACGCGTCCCGCGCGGTCGGCGCTCGCACCCGTCGCCTGGGCGAGTGTTCCCGCAAAACCCGCGGCCTGCACGCCGGCGGCCCAGATCACGGTCCGGGCGGCGATCCGCTCCTGCCCTTCCCCCACCTGGATCGTCACCCCCCGGGCGTCGATCGCGGTGACGCGAGCACGCTCGCGGACCGTAACCCCAAGCGCGGCCAGCTCCTGCGCGACCTTGCGCGAGAGCTTCTCACTAAACGCCGCGGTCACGCGCTCGCCGGCGTCGAGCAGGATCACCCGCGCGTTGCGGGGCGCGATCCGCGCGAAGTCGCGCTTAAGCTGATGTCTAGCAATGATCCCAAGCTCCCCGGCGAGCTCCACACCGGTCGGCCCACCGCCGATGACGACGAACGTCATCCACTCCTCGCAGCTGGCCTGATCCTCCGCGCGCTCGGCCTCCTCGAACGCGCCATAGATCCGATTGCGCAGGTCGACGGCGTCGGCCAACGTCTTCAGCCCGCAGGAGACCTCACGCCACTCGTCGTTGCCGAAGTAGGAGGTGCGTGCCCCGCACGCCACGATCAGGCTGTCGTAGTCCAGCCGCTCGCCGCGATCGAGGACGAGCTGTCGGCGCTCGACATCGAGGCCGGTGGCCTCGGCCATCAGGACCGTCGTATTGGCGCTGCGCTTGAGCGCCGCGCGGATCGGGATGGCGCACTCGCCCTCGGCGAGACCGCCGCACGCCACCTGGTAGAGCAGGGGCTGAAAGAGGTGGTGGTGCATCCGGTCGACCACCGTGACCTCCACGTCGGCGTGGCGCAGCTCGTGCGCGGCCGTCAAGCCACCGAACCCCGCGCCGATGATCACGACGCGGCGAGGGTGGGCGCCTGCCCCCTCAGCCGGCACGCGATGGTTCCCGTGAGGTCCGCTGCCTGCCCAAGCGTTCCAGCAGGTGGTCCCCGACCCGTAGCGCGTTGGCCATCGCCGTGAGCGCCGGATTGACCGCGGCGATGCTCGGGAAACAACTCGTGTCGACCGCGTAGAGGTTGTCGAGCTCGTGCGCGCGGCAATCGCTGTTCAGGACCGAAGACGCGGAGTCCAAGCCGAACCGGCAAGTGCCTGCCTGGTGGGCCACGCCTGCGACGGGGATCTTGTTCTCGAGGTAGGCCCAGCGCGGGATCAGATGGTGCTCGTGCATGCCCAGGTGCCCTAGCAGCGAGCGCAACTGCTCGAGCAGCCGGTTCCGGGCGTGGTCGTTGCTGGGGTGATAGCTCAGCGTCAGCTTGCCTTCACGGTCCACACTCACGCGGTTCTCTGGCTGCGGGAGGTCCTCGGTGGAGAGCCAGAAGTCGACGGCGTGCTCGGCGACCTCCTTCAATGAGAGACCAAAGGGAGCCAGTTTGGTGATCAGTGGCTTCTCGCCGCGGTACATATCCGGCACCGACTTGCCGACCATCTGGATGTTGCCCATCGGGAACTCCCACGCGTCGCTGGCGAAGTAGTAGTCGTTGACGCCCAGCGTCTTCTGGAAGACCGTGGGGTTGGGCTCCTTTGAGATCGCCAGCACCGCCTGGCTGTTGTGGAACATGTAGTTGCGCCCGACCTGGTCGGAGCCGTTGGCGAGGCCCTTCGGGTGCTTGTCGGTGGCCGAGCCGAGCAGCAGCTTGGCGGTGTTCGCCGCACCGCAGGAGACGACGACGATGTCAGCGGAGTAGATCTCCCGGACGCCGCCACGCTCGACCACGACCTCGGTGACCGTGGTTCCGGCCGCGTTGGTGTTCAGTGACACCGCGGTCGCGTTCGTGAGCAAAGTGACGTTGGGGTGCTCCAGCGCCGGGCGCACACCCAGCACCTCGGCGTCGGACTTGGCGTGCACGAGACACGGGAAGCCGTCGCAGGTAGAGCAGCGCACGCAAGGGCTGTAGGGCATGTTGTGCTCGGCGAGCAGCACGCCACAAGGCGCGTGGAAGGGATGCAGACCGGCAGCGGTGAATGCCTCAGCGAGCTGCTCGATGCGCGGCTCGTGCGAGACCGCCGGGAACGGGTAGGGCGCGCTCGCCGGCGGTTCGGTCGGGTCCTCGCCGCGTGTCCCGTGCACCTGGTAGAGCTGCTCGGCCATGGTGTAGTAGGGCTCCATCGCCTCGTAGGGAATCGGCCACGCGGGTGAGATCCCGCCGTGGTGGCGCAGCTCGCCGAAGTCCTCGGCGCGCATCCGGTACAGCGCGGCCCCGTAGAGCTTGGTGGCGCCACCCACGAAGTAGTGCACCTGCGGCTGGAAGGGCTTGCCGTCCGCGTCGTACCAGACCTCCGGCGAGACGTAGCGGTTCTCGACGAACACATCGGCGGCGGACCAGTTGTGCGGCTCGCGCGGCAGCCAGTCCCCGCGCTCGAGCAGCAGGATGCGCTTGCCCGAGGGCGCCAGGTGCCGCGTCAGCGTACCCCCGCCGGCGCCGCTGCCGATGACGATCACGTCGTAGGCCTCCACTAGGAGATCTCTGCCAGGCGCTCGGCGAGGATGATGCGCGAGGCGGCCTCGATCAGGGCGAGGTGGGAGAAGGCCTGGGGGAAGTTGCCCAGGTGCCGGCCGGTACTCGTGTCGAACTCCTCGGCGTACAGCCCGAGCGGCGAGGCGACCCGCAGCAGCCGTTCCATCAGGTCGCGGGCGCGCTGCTCCTCGCCGACGATCGCCAGCGCGGAGACCAGCCAGAAAGAGCAGATCAGGAAGCTGCCCTCCTTGCCGGAGAGGCCATCGTCGGTCTCCTCGGTGCGGTAGCGCAGGACGAAGCCCTCCTCGGTCAGGTCGTCGGCGATCGCCAGCACGCTGGCGCGCAGGCGCTCGTCGCCAGGGGGCAGGAAGCCGAACAACGCGGCCAGCAGCGTGGAGGCGTCGAGGGCATCCGTGTCGTAGTGCTGACGGAGGACCCCCTTGTCGTTGAGTCCATGGCTGAGGATGTCGGCCTTGATTCCCTCGGCGCTCGCGTGCCAGGTGGCCTGGAGCTCGGCGTCGCCCCGCATGGTGGCCAGCTTCGCCGCGCGATCCATCGCGACCCAACACATGAGCTTGGAGGAGACGTAGTGCTGGGGCTTGCCGCGCGCCTCCCAGATGCCCTGGTCGGGCTCCTGCCAGACGGCTTCGGCGCATTTGGCCTGAGCCTGCACGATCGGCCACAGCCGCCGCGGCAGACGTTCGCTGCGACGGGTATGCAGCAGGATTGAGTCCAGCGCCGCCCCAAAGACGTCGTTCTGGCGCTGGTCGAAGGCGCCGTTGCCGATCCGTACCGGGTGCGCGCCCGCGTAACCAGAGAGGTCCTCGCGCGTGGACTCTGTCAGGTCGCGGCGGCCGTCGATCCCGTACATGATCTGCAGCGCACCGTCGGCGTTGGGCTCGAGATCGGCGATGAATTGCATGAACTCCTCGGCCTCCCAGTCGAGGTTTAGGTAGTGCAACGCCTGTAGCGTGAAGGTCGAGTCGCGCAGCCAGGTGTAGCGGTAGTCCCAGTTGCGCTCGCCCCCGGGCGTCTCCGGCAGCGAGGTGGTCAGGGCGGCGACGGTGGCGCCGGTGGGCATGTACGTGAGGCCCTTGATCGCCAGGGCCGAACGCTGGATCGACTCGCGCCAGCGGTGATCGGGCAGGCGCGCGCGTCCCAGCCAGTTGCGCCAGTAGCGGGCGGTGGTGGCAAGCCGCGCGTTGGCATCATCGAGATCCTGCGGCGCGGCGAGCTGCTCGGCCCAGGAGAGCGCGCAGTAGATCTGCTCGCCCTGCTTGAGCACATGTCTGGCCCTGACCCAGTCGCCCTCGACGCCGACGGCCATATCGGTCTGCAGCCTGATAGTCACATCCGCGCCGCTCGCGTCGGCTCGGCAGCCGTCCTCCGAGACGACCCACTGGGCGGGTACGCGCCCGTAGTCGAAGACCGGTTCGCACGTCAGCTCAACCTCGACTTCGCCCTCCAGGCACAGCGCGACACGCACCAGCAGGTGCTCGGCATCCTCATCGGTGGGAGGGCGGGTATGCGGCGTGACGAGGTCCTCGCCGCGGCGCGGTCCGATCGTGAGCGCATCGCGCACAAGCACCCAGCCGGTGGGTGTGATCCAGGTGGTGAGCAACGTGTTGGTGCCGGGCTCGTAGATGCGCGCAGCGGGCACGTTGATGCCGAACGGCGCGAAGCGGAAGGCGCCGGCGCCGCGGTCGAGCAGGGTGCCGAACACGCTCGGAGCGTCGAAGCGGGGTACGCAGAGCCAGTCGATCGCGCCGTCGGGCGCGACCAGCGCACCTGTGTGACAGTCCGAGAGAAAGGCGTAGTCAGCGATCGGCGGGAACGGCGAAGGCGCGGCGGCGCTCTGTGGCGCGCTGTCCTTGGACTTGGGAGCTCGTGCCGCTGTGCTCATATCTGCCCGTCCCTTTCGGTCGCGGTCGTGATCGTGGCGATGAGTTGGCGCGCAGGTCGGACTGTCGCGGTGCGCTGAATCCCCCCAGCCATGCGGCCCGTGCTTACACCCTTCAATTCCTCGCGCTGCGGCGGGTGGCCGCACATCACCCGGGCGGGATGAATCGCTCTAGGCTCGCGCGTCATGGCTGTGGCCCGGGCGACGCGCCCGCCGGTAGCGGCTCGGCTTCGGCCGGCGGTAGGTCGCGGTCGACCTGGAAGAACTCGGCGCCCTCGATGCTCAGGTGCGGGACGACCCGATCCAGCCAGCGTGGCATCCACCAGTTGGAGTTGCCCATCAGGAGCATGAGCGCGGGCACCAGCAGGCAGCGTACAACGGTCGCGTCGAGCGCAACGGCAACCGCCAGGCCAACACCGAACTGCTTGATCGTTGGATCCCCGTTGAGCACAAAGCTGCCGAACACGAACACCATGATCAGGGCCGCGGCTGTGATTACGCGCGCGCTCGTGACCAGCCCGGAGACCACCGAGCTGCGGTTGTCCTCGCCGGCGTGGACATGCTCCTCGATTTGGCTGACGAGGAACACCTCGTAATCCATCGACAGGCCGAACAGGATCGCGAACATGAACAACGGCACGTAGGAGACGATCGGGACTGGGCCGCTCAGACCGATGACATCGCTCAACCAGCCGTATTGGAAGATCGCGGTGAGCACGCCATAGGAGGCGCCGATCGAGAGCAAGTTCATGACGGCCGCCTGCGGGGGAATCACCACCGTGCGGAACGCCAGGATCAGCAGCACGAAGCTGAGCGCGATCACCACCAAAATCTGGAGCGGCAGCTTGCTGGAGATCTGCGCGGCCAGGTCGACGTAACCGGCGGTACTGCCGCCGATGTCGGCATGCATGTTCGTGCCCTGCTCGGCGTTGGGAATCACGCTCGAGCGCAACTGGCCGACGAGATCTGCCGTAGCGGTCTCCGCGGGCCCGGTATCGGCGATCGCGTTGAAATAGGCAGTGGTTCCGGGCTTGTCGATCTGAAGCGCTGTGACCGCCGCGACGCCGCTCGTGGCAGAGATGTCCTGCTGCAGCTTCTGTAGGCGCGGGTCGCTGGCACGCGGGTCACCCTGGGAGCCGCTCCCCGAGCCGGCCGGCGAGCCACTGCCCGAGCCCGAGGCACTCGCGGAGGTCTGCGAGCGCCCGGGGGCAGCGGCCTTTGCCGGCGACCCCAGTGAGACCGCGACGATCAGCGGGCCGTTGACGCCCGGCCCGAAGCTCTTGGAGATCAGGTCGTAGGCGCGCCGCGCGGTGGTCGAAGTGGGTAGCGCGGCGACGTCCTGCTGCCCCAGGGTCAGCGACAGCAGCGGGATTGTCAGGGGCAGGAGGATCGCGAGCGCTGCTAGACCCCCGAGCAGCGGGTGCTTGGCGATGTTGTTGGCCCACCTGGCCCACGGTCCCTCCCGCGTGTGAGCCTCTGGATGCATGGCGCGTACGCGCAGGGAGTCGATGTGCGCCCCGGTCACCGCGAGCCCGGCCGGTAGCAGCGTGAGCGCGGCAAGCACGGCGACGACCACTGCGATGCCCGCCATCAGGCCCATCGTGGTGACCAGGGGAATCCCGGCCACGGCGAGCGAGACGAGGGCAATCGTCACCGTGCTACCGGCGAAGAGCACCGCCCCACCGGAGGTCGCGGCGGCGCGGGCGATGGACTCGTCTAGCTCGAGCCCGTCCCTCAGCCCACGAAAATGTCGCGTCACGATGAACAGCGCGTAGTCGATTCCGACGCCCAACCCGATCATCGTGGCCAGCGTCGGCGCCACCGTTGGCACCGAGATGACGTGGCCGAGCATGCGGATGATCGCCAGCGTCGAGAGCAACGCCAAAATGGCGTTCAAGATCGGCAGCAGCATCGACACGACGGTCCCGAAAGTGAAAGTCAGGATCACCATCGCCGCAAGAATCCCGATCAGCTCGCTTGACTCGGTGGATGGCTTGGAGACCTTCTGACCCAGCTGGCCCCCGGTCTCGACCTCCAGACCCGCCGCCTTAGCGGGGTTGGCGCCGTCGATGATCGTCTGCACCTGTTCGGTGGAGAGCTCGCCGGGACTGACCGCCAGCGTCACCGACAGGTACCCGGTCGTCTTGTCCTTACTCAGCGCTGTGGCGCCCTGCGGTGTGAGCGGGTTGATCACCGAAGCGACATTTGGAGCCTTCGCTACGTCAGCGGCCGCCTGATCGACTGCGCCTGCGTACTTGGTGTCGGTCAGCTTTCCGCTCGAGGCGTGCAGGACGATTGGACTCGCGCCGTTCGCCTGGTCGGGGAATGACCTCGCGAGCGCGTCCGACGCCTGTTGACTGTCGGTGCCGGGCAGCGACAAATTGTCATTTGTTTTTTCGCCTAGCCGGTGCGACACCACGACCAGCGCTACCGTCGCGGTGAGCCAGACCCCAAGAACGACGAACCGACGTCGGATGCAGAACTGAGCCAGTCCATAGAGCGCTCCAGTCACCCGCCATGGCCCCTCTCGGTTGCAGTTAGCGGAGCGCGCATCCTCCCTCCCCGGCACTCGGTTGTCAAGAAAAGCGTTACAACTGCCGGGAGGACACAGGATGCGAGCACTCGTACAGAGAGTCAGCCGAGCCGCGGTGCGCGTCGACGATCAATTCGTCGCCGCGATCGGACCGGGTCTACTCGTGCTGCTGGGGATCGCACACGCGGACGACCCCGCCACCGCGGACCGGCTGGCGGACAAGATCCGTGCGCTGCGCGTGTTCGAGGACGCAGAGGGACGCATGAACGAGGCGCTGGGCGAGCGGGAGATCTTGTGTGTGAGCCAGTTCACGCTGTACGGCGACGTCCGCCGGGGCAACCGGCCCAGTTTCGTCGCAGCCGCCCGGCCTGAGCACGCCGAGCCGCTGTACGAGCGCTTCTGCATCAGGGCCGGCGCACAGCGCGGCGTGTTCGGCGCGCAGATGGCCGTCGAGTCGGTCAACAATGGGCCCGTCACATTGCTAGTCGAGACTTGACGTCCACCTCGCGACGCGGCGATTGCGCTCGGTCAGCACAGGCCATCTACGGGACGCAGGCCAGCGACGGAGTATCTCGGGCAGATGCGTATCACGATCCGATTCGCCGGTCGCCTGCAAACCTAGGATCTAACTCCCGCGATGCGCGAGGAGCTCACAGCTCTTTACCGACGCCGGCGCTCAGCGGGCGACTGAGCTCTGGCCCGACCGCGCTGACGGGACCGCGTGCGGTGACCAGCACCGCCGTGCCGGCCGCCAGCGCTTGCTCGCCGTGTACTCGGGCGATCAGCGCCGCTGCACCCGGCTCCTCGGAGCGGATGTGTAGTAGGGCGTCGTGCCCGTAGTAGCGACAGCGCTCAACTGTGCCGGGTAGACCCTCGGTGGACTCGCCGCTCGGACTCACCCGCAACTGCTCCGCGCGCACCATCACGACCCCCCGCGTGTGGCCCGACGTCCTCCCTCGATCTGGGTGCAGTTGGAGTTGACCGAGCGCCGTGTACGCCCAGCCATCGTCGAATGTCGCCTCCAGTAGGTTGGCCGCACCGAGGAAGCTGGCCAGGCGCGCGTCGAGGGGCCTGCTGTAGAGCTCCGCCGGAGTCCCCTGCTGGACGATGACTCCGTCGCGCAACACCGCGACCGAGTCGGCCAATGACAGTGCCTCCTCCTGATCGTGTGTCACGAGCACCGTCGTCGCGCCCTGTCTGCGCAGCAGCGCGCTTACTTCCTCGCGCACCGTGGCTCGCAGGGAAGCATCCAAAGAGGAGAAAGGCTCATCCAAGAGCAGCACCTCCGGCTGACGCGCGAGCGCTCGCGCGAGCGCCACCCGCTGCTGCTCACCGCCCGAGAGCTGGTGCGGGAAGCGCCGCGCGAGCGCCAGCAGCCCGACCATCTCCAGCAACTCCTGCACGACATTCGTGCGCCGTTCGGCTCGCGACAGACCGAAGGCGACGTTGGCCTGAACACTGAGGTTGGGAAACAAGGCGCCCTCCTGTGGCACGTAACCGATTCCCCGGCGCTCCGGTGGCACGTAGCTATGGCCGTCGTCCAGTGTCCGCGCCCCGAGCTGGATGCGCCCGCGCTGGGCCCGCTCGAAGCCGGCAATCGCCCGCAGAAGCGTCGTCTTGCCGCAGCCCGACAGCCCCAGCACGGCGCTGAGCGAGCCGGCGGGAACGCTCAGGTTTACGCCGCGCAGCACCGGCTCCCCCCGCGAGTAGCCCTTCCACAGGTCGAGCACCGTCAGGTCGCTCGCCGGGCTCACACGCGACCCATCCGTGCCAGCGCCGCCATGCGCCGGCTGAGCAGGTACACCGGCAACGCCGATATGAGCACCATCAACCCGGCATAGGGCGCAGCTGCGCCATAGGAGAAGTCGCTCGTGTAGACCCAGAACTGAGTTGCGAGGGTATCCACCCCGGTGGGTCTCAGCAGCAACGTCGCGGTGAGCTCGGTGCAGGAGGAGATGAAGACGAGCGAGAACGCCACACCGAGTCCCGGCGCGATCAGCGGCAGGGTCACGCGCAGCCAGACCGATGCCGGACGGCGACCGAGCGAGCGGCCTACCTCCTCCAGGCGCGGGGGGGCATGCGCCAACGCCGCCCGTACCCCCACCACCGCGAGTGGCAGGAACAGGATCGCGTAGGCCACGATCAGCTCCAGTGCGCTCTCGTACAGGGGCAGCGCATAGCGCACCGAGAACGACACGAGCCCGAGCGCCACGACTAGCCCGGGAAGCGCCTGCGGTAGGAGGGCCAGTCGCTCGATCAGCACCGTGAGCCTGTTGCGATGACGCATCGCCGCAGCCGTCACCGGGATCGCAAGAGCCGTCGCGAGAGCCGCGGCGCCCGCGCTGAACTCCGCCGTGTGCGCCGCATCGGTGAGAATCGACGCTGATGGCAACGTCGTCGATCCGCCGCGGATCAGCCAATACACCAGCGAGCCGACCGGCACCCCGAGCGCCAGTCCGCACAGCGCGAGCAGACCCCCCAGCGCCGGGATCGTCGCGCGCCCCAGCCTCACCCGCGCACCGGCCCGGCGCGCGCCCGCCCCGCTGCGCGTCCGTCGCCCGCGACCAACCAGGGTCAGCTCGCCGGCGAGCGCTGCAACTCCGAGCGCCACCAGCACTAGCGAGAGCGCGCAAGCCGCCGCCGTGTCGAACCCGAGCTTGAACTCAGTGAAGATCGCCACCGTGAAGGTCTGGTACTGAACGATCTCGAAAGCCCCGTACTCGGCCAGCAGGCCCAGCGTGACCAGCAGGCAGCCACCGAGCACCGCGGGCAGCATCTGGCGCAGCGTCACCTTCCAGAAGACCCTCCAGGGCCCCAGCCCGAGGCTGCGCGCGACCTCCTCGAGCGCTGGGTCCACGCCGGCCAAGCCGGCGACCGCGGGCAGGTAGACGAGCGGATAGAGCGACAGCGTCATGATCATCACGGCAGCCAGATAGCCCTGCAGGCCGGGCTCCAGCGAGACCCAGCCGAAGCCGACCACGAAGTCGGGGACGCCCAGCGGCAGTACCAGCAGGACCGCCCACAGGCGGCGCGCCGGGATCGTCGTGCGCTCGACGCACCATGCCGCGGCCACTCCAATCACTGCACACAGCGCCGTACACGCAGTCACCAGGCGCAACGTGTTCCACAGCAGCACGGCGGTGTTGTGACGGAACAGCAGACGCGACGCCACGTTCCACCCCGGCCCCCGCGCCTGGATCACGAGGAACACGAGCGGCAGCAAGACGAGGGCGCCCGCAATTGACGCACCGAGGACCGTCACCATCGGCCAGCGACGCCGCCGTGACCAGATCCCGACCCATCTGCCCTCCGCATCTGGCTGGGGAGACGTGAGCGTGCTCATCGGCTGTGCATCGACTACGGCCGGGGCTCAGATCGGGATCGCTACTGGAGTCGGGGTCTGCATCACAGCAGTTCCAGCTTCTGCTCGAGTGCTAGCGGCGCGCTGCCGTCGCCTAGTTCAGAGAGGGCAACCGGCGCTGGCTGAAGCTGGTCGAACGGACGCAGCGAGGGGGCTGGCCTCACACCTGGGCGCAGCGGGTACTCGTAGCTGTGGCTACGGGCAATCACTTCCTGTCCTTCTTTGCTCACCAGGAACGCTACGAAGGCCTGGGCGGCAGCCTGGTGCGAGCTCGACTTCAGCACTGCCGCACCCGACACGTTCAATAGATCGCCGGGGTCGCGAGGAGCGTAGTAGTGAAGCGCTGAGTGCAGGCCGGCCTCCCCGACCTCGTCACGCAAGCGGTACCAGTAATAGTGATTGATCAGTCCGACTGTGCTCTCACCATTGTTGACCTGAGCCACAACTGTCTCGTTGTCGGGGTAGATCTTGCTGTTGGCCTTGATGCCGGCGAGCCATTTTTCGGCAGCGCCCGCGCCGTCGAGCTTGGTGATCGACGTGATCAGCGGCTGGAAGTCGGTCTCCGATGGAGCGATCCCAAGCTTGCCTTTCCACTGCGGCTGGGCGAGCGCCAAGATCGAGCTCGGCAGACTCGCGGGCGAGATCTGGCGGGTGTTGTAGACGAGCACCGACACGCGTGCCGAGACCCCGACCCAGTTCCCCCGTGTCGAGTTGTAGCGAGCTGGGATGACTGCCAGAGTGGAGGGATCGATGCGGCCGAGCAGACCTTCCTCGCGCAGGTGTTCGAGCACCGGAGTGTTCTCCGTGTAGAAGACGTCCGCCGGAGAGCTCGATCCCTCCTGGACGATCTGGTTGCCGAGCGCAACCTCGTCATCGGAGCGCACGTTTACCTTAACCCCGGTGCGCCGCTCGAAGGCGCTGACGAGCCGTGCGGTGGTCTGTTCGTGCTGGCCGTTGTAGAGGGTGATCGACTGACCAGCCAGCGAGCCAGGGACGGATGCGCTGCTCGAAACACCGGCGGTGCCGGTCGAAGACCCGCCGCACGCGGCGAGCAAGAGCGCCCCCGCCATGGCCGCCGAGCCGGCGATCGAGAGCTTGATGTTGCGCATTGTCTGTCAGTCTCCTCTGTCGTTCTCGCCTGAGGCGAGATGGTCTCGAATCGATATCCGATCCAGCCGATCGGGATTGCTGCGGCGAGACTACCACACGGAGTTAGGGTGCCCTAACCAACGCTCCGTACACGTGCGCGGAGCCCGACAAATGCCGCGTGCCGACCAATGCCATGCGCCACGGCGAACTATCGATCACCGGCAACATCACTGCGGGCGCCCAGTGTCTCGGGATCTGCGCCCGACCGCCACAGGAGCGTCCAGCAAGCCACGGGGAACCCGCGCGACGAAATGTCCAGTGCCCAGGCATGCTTCTGGCCTCCCCGCATAGCGGCATGAGACCAAGCTCTCCTGCGCCGCTCCTATCCTCCCGCCGCCCGCCGGTAGCGCGCCACGGCCAGCGGCGCGAACATAGCGAGGATCGCCAACGACCATGCGACCGCGCCCCAGACGCTGTCGTGCGCCGGCGCGCCGAGCCAGAGGTGGCGCATGGCATCCACGACGACCGTGAACGGGTTGACTTCCGCGAAGTCGCGCAGGCCTGCGGGCATCGACGCTACCGGCACAAACGCCGAGGAGATGAAGGTCAGCGGGAAGACCACGATGAAGCCGACCGAGTTGACGGTTTCCGGAGAGGAGACGAGCAGGCCGACGAAGGCGAGAACCCAGGAGAAGGCGTAGCCGAAGAGCAAGAGCAGCCCGACGCCCTCGGCCGCCTGAAGCAAGCTGGTGTGGAAGGTGAAGCCGATGAGCACGCCCGTGACCAGCAGGATCGTGAGCGACAGTGCGTTGGTAGCTACGTCTGAGAGCGTGCGCCCACCAAGTACCGCGGCGCGGGACATCGGCAGCGAGCGGAAGCGGTCGATCAGTCCCTTGCGCACATCCTCGTTGAGACCTAGAGCCGTGGCGAAGCCGCCGAAGGCGGTGTTCTGGACAATGATCCCAGGCAGCAGGAAGTCGACATAGCTGTAGCCCGGGGTGCTGATGGCGCCGCCGAACACGTAGCGAAAAAGCAGCACGAACATGATCGGCTGCACCGTGAATGCGATCAGCAGTTCCGGCGCACGCGGTAGCCGGATCAGGTTCCGCTCGGCGATGATCAGCGTGTCGGTGACGAGACGTCTCATGCGGCCCGCTCCTGCGCTTGCCCTGCGGCGACTTCTTCGGCGGCGTGGCCGGTCAGCGCAAGGAACACGTCATCGAGCGTCGGGCGTCGCAGCGCGAGATCGTCCACGCCGACCTCGGCCCCGCTGAGCCGATGGACCGCCTCCATGATGGCGCCGTCGCGCTCGCGCACGCTCACTCTGACGAGGCCCGCCTCGACGGTTGGGATCTCGTCCGACATCGGGGCGAGCGCCCGCACCGCGACCTCGGGATCGGCGCCCTCCTCGAGACGGATCTCCAGGCGCTCGCCGCCGAGGTGATCCTTGAGCTCGTCAGAGGTGCCCTCGGCAATCAGACGGCCGTGATCGATGACCGCGATCGTGTCGGCCAGGCGGTCTGCCTCGTCCAAGTACTGCGTGGTCAGAAGGGCGGTGGTACCTTCGGCGACCAGCCTTTCGATCATCGCCCACAAGCTCAGGCGACTGCGCGGGTCAAGCCCGGTGGTCGGCTCGTCGAGGAACAGCACCGGCGGCCTGGCCACAAGCGCCGCAGCGAGATCGAGGCGGCGGCGCATCCCACCCGAGTAGGTCTTGGTCGGGCGGGCTGCCGCTTCAACCAAGTCAAAGCGGTCGAGCAGCTCCCGACCCCGGGCCCTGGCTGAGGAGCGGCTGGCCCCGTACAGCCGACCGACCATCGTCAGGTTCTCCAGGCCGGTCAGGTTTTCGTCTACGGCCGCATACTGGCCCGCCAGCCCGATCTGCTCGCGCAGCGCGGCGGCCTCGCGCTGCACGTCGAAGCCCAGAACGTGCGCGGTGCCGGCGTCCGGCTTCAGCAGCGTCGCCAGCACGCGAACCAGGGTGGTCTTGCCTGCTCCGTTCGGTCCGAGCAGCCCCACCACTTGGCCCTGCCGGGCGGTCAGGTCGAGCCCATCGAGCGCGCGCACCTCGCCAAAGCTCTTCATCAGTCCGCGCACTTCGATTGCCGGGCCGTCGGTCATCGTCTGTTCCGCTCGGGGCTCGGGGCCGCTCTGCGACAGTGGCGTTGCTGCATGGACGTTGCTGACCGGCTGAGTTGGGACCAGACGGTACCCGGTTCAGCCCTCAATCACGTTGTACACCTGGGCCACCATCGGCGTGCCTGGATCGACGCCAAGCCCGGTCAAGATCGGCATGAGGGTCGCCCCGAACGCATCGAATGCCGCCTGCGACTCCCAGACGTCGAAAACATTGATCTCACCGTTTGTCTCCAGGGCGACGTGGTAGGAGCGTCCCTCGGGTGCGCCCGCGCCAGCCGCCTCAAGCTGGCTGATCGCTTCGTCGTACTTGTCCCGGGAGAATTTGCTATTTGCGAAGTAGATCCCAATTGACATCCGATCCGATCCTTTCCGCGCAGCTCGCGCGGTCGTTGCCAAGACGTGTGGGTCGACTGTACAGCGTCAGGGCTGGTCCCATCTGCTGGCTTTCCGCAACGTCAATTGGAGTCGGGGAACGATGGCCGCTGAAGCAAGGGTGCGCCGTCAGCCAATTGTGACCGATGTGCCGCCCCACTCCTCAGGGGCGACATCGGCGAGTGTCTGTGAGAACGTCCACTGGTGGCCAGCGAGATCCTCAGCGGAGTATTGCCGCTCGCCGTACTCGAAGTCGGTGGGCTCCATGACGATGCGAGCCCCATGCTCGCGGGCACGCTCGCAGTGAGTGTGCGCGTCAGCCACGCGCACCATCACCGAGTGCGTGACCTCGCCTGGCCGTGGTGGCTGACGCTCGTGACGCACATCGCCGACTATCACCGCGCCGTCGCCGAAGCTCAGCTGCGCGCGGTGATTCTCGCCGATCCGTACACGCTCGACGAATCCAAACGCCGCGCCCAACCAGTCAACCGCCGCACGCACGTCCGGATAGATGAGGACGGGCACAACGGTCGCTTGCGGGATGGAGCGATTTAGTTTCAGCATCGCGTCATCCTACATCGGTGAACCTCCTGGAAACCTGCCGACACGCAGCGGGTTTCCGGATGGAGCCAACACAGTCAACGCGAACCACTCTGTATGTGTCCCGGGCGGCCCTTTCTCGTTCGACGAGCGGGCTCGGCACGGCGGATCATAGGGATAGCAACGGCTCCCGAGACCTTCCCCAGGATGCCGGCGCCAACGATTACAGATTCGTGGGGTGCGCCAGCCGACTGTCCTCCCAGGCCGCGATTGATATAGCGGACCTCGAATTCATCGGCCGCGATGCAGTTGAAGTACCCGGCGGACAAGGTTCGCACCGTTTCGTCACGCTCGATGTTGTGAATTACCGCCCAGCTGCTGGGCCGGGCGTTATGGCAGGTCGATTCGACCGCGACCTCGTATTCGCTGGCCGCGCTCGTGACCGCGTAGGGGGCCTTGAACTCGACCTCGGCCCGGTAGCACGGATCGAGCAGGAAGGCAGCGCTACAGCTCGTGTGTGACTGTGGCACCACGGTGACATGCACCGGCTCGTTCAAGCTGCGGGTCGGTTGATAGGCGCTCCCGGGCGGGGGCGGGGGCGTGGGACAGCGTTTGGCTCCCGGCGCGACCCTGCCGACAGAGCAGACCAGGGAGCCAAAGCGATAGGTGATCGTGCTCACCACGCCAAAGGATTTCACGCCGGGGGCATAGACACTCACCTCGTGTCCGGAGATCCAGCCAGTGATGACCCCACCCAGCGTGATTGGGGGGACGACTCGGCCGACGGGCTGGACGATCATGTAAGCGCCGGTTCCCGGGCTGACTGGACGGGTCTGCGTGCCTGTCCTCGTCCGATAGGCGATGCTCACGGCACGCGGGCCGAGCAGCCCGTATGAGATCGATCGCAGATCTTGTGCCGTCGGCTTGGCCTTCCTGGGCTCCACCATCCATTCCGCGCTGCGGTCTTGGGTCGGCGAGACGCCTATCAATGTCTGCCCTGGCAGGATGCAGCTGATGTTGGCGTAGCCGTTGGTGAAGTTGGGGAGAATGTCCGGTGAGAGTGGATGGAAGCGACCGTCGTCGTGGAATGCGCCGTCGACACCCAGCTGGCCAAGCTGACCGTCATGGATGCGACCGATCTGCACGCAGACCTCCCCGCGCGTCGTGTGAACGAGCCGCATGCCCCACGGCAGGCCGCCTTCGGGGTCGGCCGCGCGCAGCGGGAGCAGCTGCGACCCACCTGCAGAGGGGATACCGGTGCCAGCGTCCGGGCTTGCTCTACCCTCTGGCTCCGGCACGGGGCTGCCGGTCAGTAGGCCGGTTGCCGCAGCAGCGATGGCCCCACCGGCCAGAACGAGCGCCACGGCCATCGCCGCTGCGTTTAGCCGGCGTGATAGCCACGCGCGCATGCTCGACGTCGTGCGGGCGTTGATCTCCTGCCTCAGGGCGGCGGCGGTCAGCGTCTCGCCAAGGAACCTATAGGGGTCTGTCATGCGTTCTCCTTTATGCCTCGTCTCAGGACAGCCAGGCCGCGCGACACGCGCTTGCGAACCACCTGCTCCGAGCATCCGATCCGCATCGCTATCGCTGCGTAGGACTCCTCCTCCAGGACCCGTCCTTCGAGCGCCTGTCGCTGCTCCACCGGCAGCCCCCACAGAGCGCGTTGGAGATCTGACTCGCTGTCGCGCTCGATGAGCTCGAGCTGCGCATCCTCGACGATGATGCGCTCCATGCCGAGGCGACCGCGTGACTCATCGGCGACGCGACCGCGTCGAACCGCGTCGAGCAGCAGGTTATGAGCGATTCCCAGCAGCCACCCGATGGCCAAGCCTCGCCGCGGATCGAACTGCTCGCGGCACTCCAGGGCGCGCGCAAATGTCTCGGCGACAAGATCAAGCACGAGCTCGGGGCGCGAGCCGACCCGCCGGCGCAGATAGCCCCGGATTAGCGGGTAGCAGCGCTCATACAGGAGCCCAAACCCCTGAGCACCGCCATTGACCAGCAACTCCTCGTTGCTTGACTCCGCGCTCATCTAAAGGCATATACGAGCAGCATCATCCGTTTGTGACCGAGGCGACGAGGCTGGCGACTACGCACGCTGCGAGATCTTGAGAGCCAGCGGTTTGCGTTTGACTACGGCAGATGGACGCTGGCGGGCGAAGACTAAACCATCGAGCGCGGGTTGAGGCTTTGCGGCCGGCACTCGTTGAGCAGACAACTCAGAAGCGAGGTTCGAGTCCTGCTTGACGCAGTCTCGGGTACAACGACCGAACCTGGGGCCTCTCCTCGATCATCTGATGGAGCCAGTCGCTCGCCAAACCCGGCGGAAGGCAGCGGAGGCGATCCGCGAGACGTCATAGCCGAGTTCGACCAGGGTCGAGGTTTTGCTCAAGAAGGCTCCGACCCGGTTTGGACCCTAGGCAGGGAACCGAAGCAAGAAATCGCGCACATCACGGATCAGTCCAGCAACCTGCGCATGATCGTACTCACCGTACTTGCCATGTGCAGCCTTATTGCGAAGATCGAGCCATGCCGTAATGCTCTTCTGCTGGAGCTTGTTGTAAACTTCAGCCGCTGCCAACTCACTGTTTAGCGTGTCGGCCTTCTTCGGTGAGCCATCGGTCTTATCGACCTCGATACCGCTGCGCCCGGCAAGCTTCAGGAGGTGCTCCTCGAGGACGCTTCCCGTGATGACGGCGGCGGCGTCTTTATATCCCTTCTCTTGAAGGTTGCTCGCCATCTCCAAGAAGTCAGCGAAGACATCGGCATGGATCAGCTCTGTCAGTGACTCAATGTAGTCCGCCTGCACGTCGGCTCGTAGCGCCTGAAGAATGCCGCTCAAATCTACCACTACATGCCCGCGATGTCCGGTGACTGTTGCCGCCTGCTGCACATACACGCTGTTCGGCGGCGCAAGTCGAGCGATACCTGCCATCAGTCGCGTGGCAATGCTCTGCATCTCCTCATCTCTGAGGCCGCCAGACAAGTCGTCATGAGGCGATGCGCTCCGTGCACGCACAACCTCAGTAAGTAGGCTGTCGATCTGTGCAAGAATATCCGCCTTCTTAGCGGCACGCATCGCCATTGTTAGCGGCTGGGCTTCTTCTGTGTCCCATAAGGGCGTTGGTTGGCGGGCTTAGTCGAAAGTCCCAGCGCATTGGCTTTCGACTGGACCGCCTCCGGGCTCCGATGTTGATGGAGTCCCATGACCCTGGTTGGAGTATTTTCTTTGATTTCCCTCTTTAGCTGTGTGACTTGTGCCTGCGTCCATCGCTTGCCACCGTTTGCGGGCGTTTTCGTCATATTTCCTCCTTTGTTCACAGGTGCTAGTCGAGTTTTGGGACTACCACGGTATTGTGGTCTGCGCTCTTCTGTGTCGTCGCTTCCTTACGCAGGGCAAAGTGCACATACTCGCCGAAAACGGCTGGGGCCAATCTGATTAGAGCCCTCTTCAAGCGGCGCTTCGCGCGAGATCCCTTGCGAGGATTCTTGAGCTCGACGGACTTCTCGTCAATTGAGAAGCGCACGTCTAGATCTGAGAGCATACTCTCAAGACCGTCGCGCACCGGCCAGAATCGGTAGTGGATACCCTCTCCAGGCAACGAGTGTAGGAAATCTGAATGGAATCTCCCCATGAGAAATGCAAGACGAATCTTCCAAGTCATTGGGTTTGGCAAGCTGACATAGAATTTGCCGCCATCCCGCAGCACTCGCCACGCTTCGCATATCACATGCTCCGGGCGACCAATATGCTCAAGCACACAGGACGCGATCACTGCGTCGAAGCTGTCGTCAGCATAGGGTAGAGACTCCGTGTCGATGTCCACACGCTGACCAGTGACACCTCGCTTCCCCGCCTGTTCTATAGCATATGTTGATACGTCGACACCAGTTACGGTGCATGAACGCTCCGCGATTAGCATCGCTCCGAGCACACCGTCACCACAGCCGATGTCCAGGACGGAAGAGCCTCGCTCCACGCGTTGCACCACGAACTTCCAGCGACTCCGCCAGCGTCTGTCCATAGTAGAATACTCGGGACGAGCGAGCTTGACCGCCCACGCTTCGTCGTAGTAAGCCTCGGCTGGCGACTTGATTCCAAGCATCTCTAACAACCTCCTATGTTGACGCTATGTTGACGGAATGCGATCAGACAAACGAGCTAGTCCTGGCGAGACTTTCTCGCGATTACGACCCTGCTCCTCGACTGCCACGCACTCCGCAGTGTTCGCGACTACTGCGAGGCTATTAACGAGCGTAGGTAGGACTGACGCGGCAGTAGGTGAGCGCTGTACATCGACAAGCAGTTGTTCGACGATGTCATACGCCCAATTTGGGTGATACTCAAGAAGTCGCATGATCGCGATGGATATCGGCTCGCTGATGTCCGCTGGATAGGCTGTTGCCCGAACGAGATCGTAGAGGAGCTGTGCATCAGCGATATCGCTTCCGAAGCCGACTGGAATCCCATCGCGCGACGCAACGAGAGGCGTGCTATCGGGTGCTTCACCGAGGCGGACCGCGCATCGCGTGAGCCCGAGTTCCGACCAACGCTTGAGATAATCGAGATCATACTGCATTCCGATGGCCTTACCGTCTGAGAAATGCTCCCTGGCTTGTCTGGTGTCGCCTAGCGATAGTGAATAGAAGCCAAGGTAGTTATGAGTGATACCAACACCACGATGATAGGACTGGCGCGTCTTCATGGCGAGGCTATTGTCCAGGTGGGTTTTTGCACGCGCATTATTACCTAGAGCTAAATCAACTAGACCGAGACTGCCGTATAGTGGCGCTATCTCTCGGTCAGATCGCATCGAAAGATGAAGCACGAGACTCGCTTCATACTCTGCCAATGCCTCTTGATGCAAACCGCGCTTTCGTAGGATGTTGGCGCGAAACAGGATGACATTGGCTCGGTTGTATTGGTCGGGTGCTTCCTGCTCGAGGTCTTGAGCCTCGTCTAGCAGTGCTTCCGCACGTGTCCACTGACCGTCGTGAGTTTCAAGTCGACTTTGTTGGATGAGCGCGAAGCACAGAGCACGCGGGTCGCTGACAGCTCGGCTCACCCCGACAGCATCACGGGCGAGAGACAGGCCGCGGATGACGTCTCCTCTCAAGCGACATGCAGCTGCCCCGGCGAGGAGCAAGCGCGCCGCGGTCGGCGTGTCTTGCCTATCGGATTCCAGGGCCAGCTCGAATGCAGAGAATGCGTCGTCGAATCGCGAAAGGATCGCGCAGGTTTCGATGTGTCGCGCTTCGAGTTCCGCGATGTCGTAAGCAAGTGCAGGTACTGGCCGGTCAATTTCAGCCACTCGGACGTGCTGGAGCGCGTCGGACTCGAGTTGATAGGCGTCGTCGTAGCTACCGCGCCCCGTAAGCAGCTCTAGACGCAGCTCAGTCACTCTTACGACTAGCTCCTCGTCTGGCCAGTTCGCAGCATTCAGCCGCTCAACGAGGTCCGCTGCCTCGTTCCAGTCGCCACGTCGCATCGCTCCGTGAGCGGACGCGAATTTACACCAACTCGTCCCGCGCGCGGATGCGAAAACGAAACGGGCGATCTCCGCGTAGATGTTGTCTTCGATCGCATGCAGCCCGGCGAGTCGTGCCTCCCGAACGAGCGCGAGAGCAAAGTCGAGACCGTCAGGCTCACTGTGCGCGAGCCGATGATAGACCTCGTCACCCAGGTATTCGACACCAAAACGTTTCGCTTTTTGGCGACGGAGTGCGAGGTGATCGGCGATGCGTCGATGAAGGTTTCCGACCATCAGAGGGTTCGCTGCCGTCTCACGCTTCAGGATTGCCTCCCGTGCAAGACTGTGGAGTGCTAGCCCGCCATCGCTATGACCCTCGACGAAAGACACGTCCGACAATCTGTCGTAAAGGGGTGCCATATCGGGAGCGATGGCGACCAGCAGGTCGCGGTCGAACCAGCGGGGAACGGCACACGTGTGGAGAAGCTGCTGTTCGTCAGGTGTCTCTACCTCGTCGAGATATCTTTCGATTAGGCGCTCCTCTAGGTCAGGATGTGACCCGAGCTCACGGATCTCGTCGACATCTAGGGTGGCAATGCCGCGACGGCGCACGAGCGCCCCTAGAATATCTCCCTTATAGGGATGCCCCTTCACGGCCTCATGGAGCGCAAGTCCCTTGACTTGGTCACTGACACCTCGGGTGCGCCAGAACTCGATCGCTTCATGATCGTCAAACGGTTTTAGCTCGTGATCAATTATGTTTAAGCTGAAATCCTCCCAGCGGCGCAGATCGGTGAGTGGGCGACGACGAAACACGACTGGTCGTACTGCTGTGGGAAGCCCCGGTATGAACTCTTCGCGGAGCCAGTTGTCGGCGAATGGTGTGACGTATTCGTGGTGATCAAGGAGGAGTACGAACTTACCGCCTGCGGCAACGCGGAGTGCGAATGACTCAAGCAGCGTCGTCGTGAGTCGAAACGTACTGTTAGTAATTAGTGCGAGCTCGTCTGACGAAACGTCTGCCGCAGATGCGAGCTTTCGAAGGTGCCAGCGACTGAACTGAGCACCCAGCGCGTTTCCTCCCGCCGCACCAAGAACGGCGAGCATCGGGAGTCCTGTTTCCTGCGACACCAACTCGCCAACCGTACGCCCCGCTGCCTCGCCCAGCGTGGAAGCTACGTCGCTTGCATCGTCAGGTCCCTCCATGAGCGATAGCGCGTGCATAAGACGAGCGTTGATCTGCTCTAGTTCCTGGAGGTCTCTCCGGAACCGCGCGTCAGCTGCGTCAGACGCGTCGCTATACGGAAGCTGTTCGTGCAGGGAGCGAAGCAGCAGAACAGGTGTAGCCTGACGTCGAAAGTCGATGCTTACGGAGATGAAGTCACCTTCAACTGAGAGAGATTCGATCTTCGCTAGGAGCGAGGACTTTCCCATGCCGGCTTGTCCCCAAAAGCTGAGAAGTGCAGCGGACTGATCGGAACGCGTAATGAATTGAGTAGCTAGCGCTAGCTCTTTTGTGCGGCCAACAAAGCGATGAGTGCGCGTCGCCGTAATTTGCTCCCCGAGAGTTGCCATTTGTTCACTTGGAAACTGTCGGCCAGTCGCGGACGCCTTTCTCGGGCCCTGGAGGGGTAAAGATGTAGATCTGCTTCAGAGTCACGGACTCATCTTGGTTTGTGTGTTGGTGCTCGACCCCAGGAGGAATGTAGATAGCGTCGCCAGCGTGGAGGATGTACTCTTCACCACACGCTAGGATGATGGTTGTGCCCTCTACGACATAGATGAACTCCTCGACATCACGGGTGTGTGGTGGGACGCTCTTTCCCGCACCAAACGAGATATGCCCGAGTGCGAGGTTGCGGGTGGCAGTCGTCTCTACGTCGATCAGTACGTTGGCATTGACGCCATCTGCCCCGTTGTAGAGTGGTTGCTCGGCGGCCCGAACAACCACAGGCTTTCCATTAGACATTGGTCCCTCCGGCGAAGTTAGTGGTGCCTCCATCGCGACTGTACCATTTTGGGGCGATTCTTAGCAAGCGGCGGATATGAGTAAGCTGAACGAGAGTCGTCGTGCATCGTACAAGTGCCGTTGCGCGACTCCGGGCGGCTGAACCTAATTGGCCGTGCCACAGCTTGCCATGTCAGCGCCTGACCGGGTTTCCTTGGTAGCAGCGGCCCAGGTCCTTCCCTCCGGTGGCCTGGGTCGCCATCTTGAGCAGACCGGGGGTTGATCGGTCATGGCGGGCTTGCCGATCGGCTCGCACCCGAGGCCGGCACGGTGCCCGAGGACACCTGCGCCCCACGCATCGCCGCGCTCTCCGAGGAAGCGAAGGCGCTCGAAGCACGAGCAGCTGAACTCGCCGCGCACGAGAATGACGAGCAACCCGAACGCGCTACACCCGCTGACCTCGACAGTCTCCGCAGCACCCTACGTGCCGCGCTCAACGCAAGCACCCCCACAGACGCCAAGACCGCGCTCCACACGCTGATCGACCAAATCCGCGTAGAGGGCCGCGACCACATCGAACCAACATTCCGCATACCAGCGGTTCGCATTGACTACGACTACATGGACGCTGGCGGGCGAAGACTAAACCATCGAGCGCGGGTTGAGGCTTTGCGGCGGGCCCTCGTTGAGGTTGCTGATCTTAGGAGCTCGGGGTGAGCCGCCGCTTACTCGCTCTGCATCGCACTGATGGCCCTGATGCGTTATGTAGAACGCGGCCGATTGAGGCGTGTATTCCACGCTCGTTCGATCTGTTGCATGAGCGCTGGGTAAACAATCCAATATCGGAACGGCTTGATGAGCGCCATGTATCCCTTTCCGAGCGGACCGCGCGGCTTGACGTAGACGGCCATCTGTCCTTGGTAGCAGCCTTCGCCCTGATCGACCCAAGACAGGTGCATCACGCCGTGCACGGTCTGGTTCGACAGCTCCGCGGCAAACTCGAAGTCGGTGCGATAGAGGGGCACGAAAGGCAGGGAGTCAAAATGCAGATCCGCCGCCGTATCGCGCAGATCGTCTGGCAGTCGATCGGTCAGTGAAGTTTCGTTCTTACCCGGAATCGGCAGTTTGCCCGTGGCACCATCCCAACCGCTGTCGATCGGGGCCGAGATCCTGCCGAGGCCGAACCAACTGCCGAGGCGATCGCGGACACCCCACAGGACGCGAGTTGGGAGGGACTCCGCGTTAGCCGGATCGAAGGAAACCGCCATCTCGATCGCCATTTGGAAGTCCTCGACGCCACCGTTTACGGCGGGAAGGGTCCAGACATCCTCCAGAGTGAAGTCTGGCACGATCGCGCGGATACGCCAGGGGCCAGATTCGTGTGCTGCGTTCGGAAGCCTCATGCTGATCCTCGATCCATACGCTCTCGTATGGAGATTAGGCGGGTCGCTTGCATCTGTCAAGACGGTGCCGTATAGATATGTCGGTGGCCAATGTCCGGACTCCACGCGGCGCATGGGTCGACGCGGCGCTGCGGGCCCTGGCGGCAGGAGGCCCAGATGCCGTGCGGGTCGAGGCGCTGGCCGCGTGCCTGGGGGTGTCCAAGGGTGGCTTCTACTGGCACTTCGCGGATCGCCAGGCGCTACTCGAGGAGATGCTCGACACCTGGGAGAAGGCCGTGGTCGAGGACGTCATCGCAAGCGTCGAGAGCCAGCCGACTGACCCGCGAGCCAAGTTGCAGCAGCTCTTCGAGTTGGCCTCCGAACTGGCCTCGTCGCCCAATGGAATTGCGGTAGAGCTGGCACTTCGGGACTGGTCACGTCGCGACAGTGACGTCGCCGAGCGAGTGCGCCGGGTCGACAACCGACGCATGGGGTATATGCGCTCACTGTTCGGGCAGTTCTGCGTGGATGAGAACGATGTCGAGGCCCGCTGCATGCTGGTCTTCTCGTTGTTCATCGGCAGCTACTTCATCGCAGCGCAGCACGGTGACAAGACTCGGTCGCAGGTGCTGCAACTCGCGGTCGATCGACTGCTCAGCGAATCGTGGGACTGACATGGCTCGCCACATCGAAAAGCAGGCCATAGCGCGAGACGCGAATGTGCACGTGAGCCATCGAGAGCGTCCGGTACTCCTCTACGACGGGGACTGCGAGTTCTGTAAGAGGTGTGTGCGCGTCCTAGAGAGGATCGGGCCGAATGCAGAGATCGTCGCGTGGCAGTCCACCGATGTGGCGAAGCTAAGAATAACCGAGGAGCAGGCGACCGATGCCGTGCAGTGGGTTCAGATCGACGGCACGGTCCGCTCGGGACACGAGGCGATCGCCGCGACGCTGAACACCGCCGGACGGATCGGGAAGATCATCGGCCACATGATCCTGCTGCCGGGGATCTCGTGGATGGCGGCAAAGGTCTACCGACTAGTCGCGGACAACCGGAACCGGCTGCCCGGAAGTACACCTGCTTGCACGGTTACCGATAAAGATCACAACCGCCCGGCAACATAGCCCGAGCCATCAACCGGGGTTTTGAGACACCTTCTAGGCCGCATCCAGTGGAAGGAGTTCGTAGAAGATCGGAAATCCGTAGTGCTCAGGCGCAAGCTTCGACTCTGCGTAGGTGGGCATGTGGGTCGAGTCGGCTGGCGCAGGCGCGAGCCCACGCTATCCATCGTGCGGTCTCCTGGTTTCCGCCGCGGGCGGCCTGCATCGCGTCGCAGTAGATGTAGGGCCGGGCTTCTCGGCTTGGCGCAGGATGCGCCCGATGTTGTCGACGAACCAGGCCGATTGCTCGGAGGCTCGAAGGCTGAGCGTTGGTCAAGCAGAAGGCTCGCACTTTGGCATCTGACAACGCATCGCGGGTGATTGTCGTGAACTGTCTCCGCGAGGAGGTAAGGCGCGATAGGAGCAGACAAGACTGCGCACCCACTCCAGCGAGCAGACAAAGACCGCGGCTGACCGCTGACCGCCAGGATGCTCCACCGCCACAGTTGGCTCCATTTATACATGGTGGCAGAGTGTGGCAGAGTGTGGCAGAGTGTGGCAGAGTGCCTTTACGTGCGACGGTAAAAGCCGGTCTGCGGAGCACCGACAAACTCGATGACGCCCTCTTCTCGAAGGCGACGCAGGTCGCGTCCCAGGCTCCGTGTCGAGACGCCGGTCTGTAGCTGGATGTCAGCCGTATTCGGTCGCTCAAGCTCGTCAATCGCGGCTAGAACAGCAGCGTGCCGGTCCTCCATCGTGAGTGGCATATTTGACCGCTGCCCCGTACGTGGACTGGTGCTCACCGGACGAGCAGACATGTCGCTGCTTGGATACGGCCGGAGGACGACCTTGATCTGTGGTCCGTTCTCGATCCACTCGGGCTCGGGGTAGCCCGCATCGCGGCAGGCGGCGATCACACGGTCGTATCCGCTCCCGTAGCCCTCGATGACACCCAGCCGCATCAGCACTCGCGAGATGGCCTTGTTCCGGCGAAGGCTCACACCCGATTCGAAATCCTCGCGGGAGAAGCCCGGAGGCCAGGTCCCCGGACTCGATATCTCTAGGCGGTCGGAGAAGAGAGCTACGAAGATCGAGGCACCTTCCACCGCGTAGTCCGTATGAGCGACCGCGTTGTTCAGAACCTCACGGACGGCGACGTTTGGGTAGAGGTCCAGTTCGTCGCGGCGGGTGCGGCCTGTGATCTGCACGATCGTGTCGGTGTTGCGCTCGATGAATCTCATCGTCTCCTCGATCCCGTCGAGCACCGTCATGTCGTTGTCCTCACCCCTGACAACAGGTCGGCTCTTATCGACTCCTCGAAACACGACGCACCTGATCTGTGCGTCAGGGAAATGGATGGCCTGCTCCCGTCCGAACAGGATGATCCCGGCGCGGGTGGGGACCAGCTGGCCACCGTACGTCGCCAGGACACCGAGACCTCGCAACTTGGCGTCCGCCGGACGCTCTCCGACCACGTCCAGCCACCGCTTGATCGCCTGCCGGTCAAGGTCGTCGCGCGTCAGTCCCGGCATCGGCTCCTGGTCCCAGGCACCTATTCGCCGTGCCCTTTCAAGCTCGGCGACCTTCTCTGGACTCGCGGGGAGCGAGTTGCTGCCGATGCGGACGAACGTGCCCTTCTCCTTGCCCTTGTCCTTGATGAAGAAGGGCCCAGCGGCATAGGCGGTACGCAGGAGGAGCAGGTCGCGCCTCTCGTGGGTCACGATCTCCACCTGCACCGTGGGATGCGGCTCAATCGAGCTCGCCACGGCGTTTGCCAGCTTCTCCTCCTGCTTCTCCACGTCGTCGAGCCCGAGGACAGCTCTCGTCTGATCCTCGATGCCTACGACGAGAGTCCCGCCGGCCGTGTTCAGAAACGAACAGACGGTCTCCAAGACCCGCTTCATGCTCGACAGGTCTTGCTTGAAGTCCAGACGAGTTCCCTCGCGCTCGGACAGAAGGTCGGCAACAGACTTGGCCATCACAAGAGCCTAAGACCCGCCACGGCCGGACGCCACAGCCGGGGAGAGGGACCGATGGGGATTGCGTCCGTCGGTCGGCGACGAGCGCACTCGCGAGAGGGGCGCTCATGCTGCCCGCGGCCGGCTCCGCGCCGTTGCCTCGTTCATCGCGCAGGAAGATCCAGCGACGGCCAAGCTTGTGCCCGGGAAGTAGTCCGCGCCGGGCATATTCAAGGACGGTCGAGATCGGCAGATGCAGCAGCTCCGCGACATCGCGGCCGTCGAGGACGTCTTTGCGCGTCAGCCGCGGATGGGTTGGGGTGAGGTGGGAAAAGGTTCTCATTGACCTTTTGAGCAGAGGAATGCCTCTCGGTCTCAATGACCGTTAGCCGCCAGGTACGCCAACGAGTTCGCTGACTCACAGTGCCGCCTGAGCGGCAGCCCCCGGCCTTCCTTCGGCTCGGACCAACTCGCCTACCGCGCCGCGCCCCTTGGCAGCGGGCCAACCGTAGTCAAATCACAATCCAAAGCGCGACGCAGGACCACCTTGAGCGGCCTCACGCTGTTTCGCTCTCCCTCCAGTACAGACAACATGCACGGCGGTGCCGCCGCTGTGCGCTGTGCATATTCGGTGGCCGGTTGGCCCGCTCACGGTCGTCACTTATGTGATGACCGCGGCGAGCATCGATGCGTCCCGAGAGGGTGGGTACGCGCGCTATATATCGCTCGCGTCTATCGTACTTATGCGCGACCACTTTAGTCGGCGCGGAAGTCTGAACGGGGCCACGCGCCCGTTCGAACAGCCTTTAAGAGACTCTGAAGCAATCCTGTGTACGTGTGATCGGTGCCAAGTACGCGCTCCGAATAAGTGAGATACCTCTGAAGCAGCGCAGTCGCATCGTCAGCCCTTTCCATGGCTACGTACGTCTCTGCGAGCGTGATCGCGCTACCGATCGCGGAGATGTTTGCGAACGGGAGATTTTGTTCTTGCTCCACAAGAACCTGCTCGAGAATTTCAGCAGATCTTGCGAGTTCCCCTGCCAGACGATACGTGGCACCAAGGTCACTCCGAGCGCTCAGAGTCTGGGGATGCTCGGGACCCAGGATGCGTTCACAGTCGTCGATCACTTGAAGCTCGATATCTATGGCCTCGCTCGTCCGGCCAGTGGTGTGGTAAGAGCCCGCGAGATTCGTGCGCGCCGCTAGCGTAAGCGGATGGTCGACACCAAGAATGCGTTCACGGTCGGTGAGAACCTGCTTCTGAAGTTGAATAGCCTCCGCATAGCGTTGTGCTCCCGAATAAGCAACCGCTAGGTTGTTCCGCGAAATAATGGTATCTCCGTGATCAACCCCGAGAACGCGTTCGCGATCAGCAAGAATCTCCTCGCACAGCGCTACCGCCTCATCAGTTTGCGCCGTCGCAGAGTAGACTGACGCAAGGCTATGACGGGCGCTCATAGTGACCGGATCGTCATGACCACTGGTACTCTTGAGGTCTGCCACTGTCTGCTCCAGCAGGGCTATTGCCTGGTCTCCACGTCCCATATCGCGATATAGACTGGCGATGTTGATGCGCATAGCGGCCTTGGCGGCTGCGTCGCCCGGCATAAGTCGCTCTGCATCTCGAAGCACCACCTCAGATAGAGCCACGGCCTCGGCTGAGCGACCAGCAGACGCGTAGTATGCGGCAAGGTTGCTCCGCGCCGCCAACACATTGCGATGGTCCTGTCCGAACGCGGGCGCTACCTCCTCTACCGTGCCCTCAGCAAGCGCGATCGCACGTGAGAAGTCGCCAGCATGATGGTACGCCCCCGCGAGGTGCTGGCGCACCAACAGTATCGCTGATTTGGACGTGCCGGGCGCCGCCCGCGCAAGCGCAAGCGCAGTTTCAAAGAGCTCGATGGCACGATCATGCGCGGTCACACTGTCAAGATAAAGTCCGCCCAAGTTCAACAGCTCAACCATTTGTGTTGAGTCTATCTTTGGAGACTTCGCAGTGACCAAGGCTTCAATATGCGGTAGTAGCTGCTCGCAACGCACCCAGGAGTCTGGATGATATGGCGAGGTTGGAAAGGCCGCGCTTAGGGCTTCCAACGCGTCCTGAGCGCCGGTTCGGGTGGAGTGAATGCCGGGGTCATCACGAATCACCTTTTGCAGCAGCCGATGAACGGCAACGTAGCTACCGTCACGCTCGACATCGATCAGTGATAGATCGCTGAGAGCTGACACGGCCTCAGACAACTGCTTTGCTGCACGTGCGTCCGTGGGCGACCCCACGAGCACCCAAATGAGCGCGGTGGGAATCTTGTCTGGCGCAAGATATGCCGCCATGCCAAGCACGTCGACGGCTAGCGGGGCCCTCGCTGACGCCGCAGCTATCGACGCTTGCCATGTGCATGCCACCGTTTTTCTGTAGGACGCCTCTGGGTGTGTTTCGAACATCTCTTGGCTTGGCAGCTCACCAAGCATGCTGAGATAGGCGTCAAATGAGGTTCCGCTGGAGCAGTAAGCTCCTGCATGTGCGAGGGCGAGTGGGAGTCCGCCGAGCGCTTGACTCAACCTGCGTGCCGGCTCCCGTTCATGCGCTTTTCCACTGCGGCGAACAAGATAATCCTCACCGCGCTCCTCATCAAACACCTCCACGGTCAACAATGGCGCAAACTCGCCGACGCCGCGGTGACGCGAAGTGATGAGAACTTGTCCGTTGCCAGTAGCAGGACAGCACGTGCGTAGCTGCTCCGGCGAGGCCACGTCATCTAGCACAAGCAGCCATCGCTCTCGGCAGGTGGCCAACCAGTTCACGGCGAGATCGGCACATTCGGCAGGCGTGCGGTCACGCGCTGGCAGCCCAAGGGCTGTAGCCAACTCCGTGAGATCCGCCACGCCGCCGTCCTCCGCTCCCACCCATGCGACAACGTCATACTGGGCAAGGTGGCACTGAAGATACTGAGCGGCAAGTTGGCTCTTACCGACTCCTCCCAATCCTACGAGACCCTGAGTCAGGGCCACTCGATCTGTGTCGGAGAGCGCATGCTCGAGCAAAGCAAGCTCACCGTCTCGCCCACTGAAGTATTGGGATGCATGGGGTACTCTATAGCGTACCCGGCGCATACCGGGCTCACCAACGTCCGTATGGTTCACGGCGCTCAGACTTGACATCACGCGATCTAGCTCGCTAGTCACGTGGGCTCGCAAATCCTCACTTACAGCCGTGAGGCGCCGCCGAGTAAAGTCCGCCTCGGCATGAATCGCCTGACGATCCGTCGCCTGCGCGTCACCGATGTGGACACACGCTGACTCTTTCATGACGGCTACCGCCGTCGGGGTATCGGCTACTGTGCCGCCGTTATCTTTAGACAGCAGGTCTTCGAACCGACGACCAGCGAGCGTCACGAACCAGTCATCTCCTGTAGCTAGCCATGCTGCTAGCTGCCCGTTTAACTCAGGATCGACTCGTTGACTGGCCCAGAGATCGGCAATCGCATCTCGGGCCGCAGGCGAAATCTCATGAGCCCGCCTGAGATCAGCTTCAATAAGAGCACGCAAGCGAGTTAGCGTGTCCTTCTCGACGACGAACTGAATTGCCTTCTTCGCAAAAGGAGCTAGCTTTAACGCAACGGTCAGGGCATCCACGATCTCGTGAGTTTACGCCCCGACCACTGGCCCTCTAGTAGTGGCTGATTGGGCGGTGGGAAGCGGTACGCTGGCGGGCGAAAGCTAACCCGTAAAGCGCGGGTTGAGGCTTTGCGACGGGCACGACGTCCAACGCGTGCCGCTCGGCCTCATCCAACACAAGGTTGAGCACGTCCACGAATGCGCCCTCGGCGCTCTCGCGGAAGCGAGATAGAGTCGGCTCTCCGGGTCCGGCGACCTCGACGTTCCAGCCGCCGGACCGGAGTTGCTCTGCGAGAACATCTAGCTCGGCTCGCACCTCGGCCGGGTGATCGATATCAAGCGACTCAAGGCGCAACGAGCCAGCGCGGCTAAGCAGCCGCCGAGCGATAGTGCTCGTCGTAGTTCTGCTTGATCTTGTACGCGAGCCACTCGGTGAACTCGTCCACGTTGTGGAACGGCATCGTGCCGAGATCACCGTTGTGGTCCTGCAGGAACGGAACACCGTCGCTGTTGAAGCGGACGGTGAGATCGAGCGCGAAGCCCTTAGAAGGTCTTTCAAAATGGTTGTAGGCGTCGCCAGCAGAGGATGCTGCATGCGAGTGTGAGGAATGCGGTGTGCATGTCGGGGTCGCGCTCGTAGCGGATTCTGAGTCTGCGGAAGTTGTGTAGGTGGGCGAAGCCGCGCTCGACGACCCAGCGCTGGCGGCCGAGGCCGGAGCCGTTGGCTGTTCCGCGGCGGGCGATGACGGGAGTGATCCCGAGAGCCCGCAGGAGCCGGCGGTGCTTCTCGAAGTCATAGCCACGATCAGCGAGAACACGATCGGGTTTCTGGCGTGGCCGGCCGCGCTTGCCAGCGACCGGCCTTGAGTGCAGATCCTCGATCAGCGGTATGAGCTGGGTGACATCGTGGCGGTTGCCTCCGGTCAGCGCGACCGCGAGCGGGATGCCACTCGCATCAGCCAGCAGATGGTGCTTTGAGCCTGTGCGGGCACGATCTACCGGGGATGGCCCCGTCAGGAGCCCCCCAAAAGAGCACGGATATGGCTGGCGTCAACCGCGGCGCGTGACCAGTCGATCTTTCCCGCGGCGTTTAGCTTCACCAGCAGCTTTTGGTGCAGCGCATCCCACACACCGGCCTTCTGCCATGTCCGCAGCCGCCGCCAACAGGTGACCCCTGAGCCGTAGCCGTACTCGCGCGGCAAATCCTCCCAGGCGATACCAGTGTGCAGCACGTGCAAGATCCCATTGAGCCGAATTGCAGGCACTTCATCGGTGGAACGCTCGTATATCAACTATGAGAGCGCCTGTTCCGAAGGAAGCGTGGCTCGCGGTTGAAAGAGGCCCGTACTTACTGGCTTCTTGCAATGGGCAGGAGACTGGCAGAACCGTCTGTGCACATCCGACGCCCCAGCGCGTCACATCAAAAAGGGTAAGCGTTCAGTTGGGTTGGGGGACATAACTGTGCTGCGTCGAATATCGGGGTGTGGAGCGCGCCGAGGCGGAGGCGATCTATGACGCTGGACGGGAGACCGTCGTTGTGGTCCTGTTGGCGATGGATCGCCGGATCGAGCAGCTCGAGAGCCATGTTGCGCGTCAGGATGAGCGGATCGCGAAGCTCGAGCGTCGGCTGAACCGCAGCTCGAAGAACAGCTCCCAGCCGCCGAGCGCAGATGGGCCGAGCGCTCCACCGCGGCGCAGCAAGGACTCCTCTGATCGCCCCCGGGGCGCGCAGCCCGGCCATGAGGGCAAGGGACGGCCGCTGTTGCCGGCGTGGGCGGTCGATGAGGTGATCGAGCACTGGCCCGAGCGCTGCTCGTGCGGGCATGCTTTTGCAGAGGACGAGCGTGTGCTGGTCGGTGAGCCGGTGCGCTGCCAGGTCGAGGAGCTGCCTGTCATTTCGGTCAAGGTCACAGAGCACCGCGCCCAGCGAGTGCGCTGCCCCGGCTGCGGCGGGGCGATGCGGGGCGAGCTGCCACCCGAGGTCTCCCGTAGCGCGTTCGGCCCGCGCCTTCAGGCTGCGATCGCGACGCTCTCGGTGCGCAACCGCATCTCCCGACGGGATGTGGTCGAGCTCTCAGAGCAGCTGTTCTCCTCGCGGATCTCGACCGGCACGGTCGAGGCGATCCTCACTCGCACCGGCGAGGCCCTGGCAGAGCCCCACGCCGATCTGCTCGAGCGCCTGCGCTCGGCTCGTGCACTGAACATGGACGAGACCGGCTGGCGGACCGCCGGGCAGCGCCGTGCGCTGTGGGGCATCTTCGACAACCGCCACGCCTACCTGCACGTCGCCGCCGGCCGTCACGAGGATCACGCCAAGATGCTCTTGGCGGACACCGAGGCGATCGTCACCTCGGACCGCTGGTGGGCCTACTCACATCTCCCCTTGGCGCGTCGTCAGCTGTGCTGGGCCCATCTGAAGCGCGACTTCGCCGCCCACACCGAGGGCCTGGGCGCGGAGAAAGCGTTCGGCGAACAGGGCCTTGAGCTGTGCGACCGAGCCTTCTGGGCGTGGGAGGTCTACGAGCACACCGCAGATCGCCGCGATCTGAAGCTCACGATCCGGCGGCTGCAGCGCGAATACAAGCCGGTCATCCGGGGCTACGCCACTAAACGTGCACGGAACCGCCACTGCCGCGGGATGGCCCGCAACCTCCTAAAGGCATGGCCGGCGCTATGGACGTTTGCCAAGCATCCCGGCGTGGAGCCGACCAACAACCACGCCGAGCGCGCCCTCAGAAGCGCGGTCATCTACCGCAAGCTCTCCCTCGGCAGCCAGTCCGAAGCGGGAGAGCTGCGCACCGCCAGGCTCCTCTCGGCACACACAACCTGCCGCCTACAACAACGCTCGCTATCTGTCTACCTCACCGAGGCCATCAGCGCCCACGCCCGCGGGGACCCCGCCCCGCTGCTCACCTGAACCCACCAGGGAACTGAACACTTACCAAAAAGGCCACGTTTGCAGGCACTTTATGGAGCCAACCGGGATCGAACCGGTGACCTCCTGCTTGCAAATAGCGCGCGAACGCGGGCGTCCGAGGGTCGGATCGTGGGGCCTAACCACATAGGCCACATTTCAGTGCCGCTACGTGGGTCGCTGTGGGCATAATCGGGGCGACTGCCGCTTCCACGGCGCTTCCATCCGGGGGTCGATGAGGACACCTCCGGAAGCGTGCAATACCAAAGGCTAGGATCAGGAACATGTCCGCCTTCGGCAACCGAGCGCGATCGTCTCGAACCGCACCCCTGGCGAGTCGGAGCGCGAGAGGAGAGAAAACTCCTATGTCCTGGCGCCCGGGTCGGCCCGAAACGTAATTTGGCCTCCGGACGCGAAACCACCTCCGTGCCAAAGTGGCGCGAGCACGCGGCCCGTGCGATTGTCGCGCTGCTTGAGTCCTCGGGAGGCGCCGTCGTCTGGCCCGAGGTCGAGGCACTTCTCGCCCACTCCAACTGGTATGCGAGCAATGTCGTCGGAGCCCCACCACTAAAACGAATCGACCCCCACCACTTGACCTTTGCGCGTCGCGGTCTCATCGAGATCGGTCGCCTAGTTGTGGGCGCCGGGTGAAAACTAGGCCATCTGCGCCGCTCGAAAACTAGGCCATTTGGCGTGGCGGTCGGGGTGTCCGGCTGGGTCGTGACGCTCGTTTGATCTCATTGGATCGGACGGGAGGAAGCGGGTGGTCGGCGTGGAGCAGTGGGCTGAGGTCAGGCGGATGAAGCGGGTCGAGGGCCTTTCGGCGAGGGAGATCGGTCGGCGGACTGGGTTGGCGCGGGATACGGTTTCGAGGCTGTTGATGGCGGAGGCGCCCCCGCGGTATTCACGGGCGCGGGCAGAGTCGATTTTGGATCCGTTTAAGGACTGGATCTGTGCGCAGCTGCAAGCCGATCCGAAGGTCCCTTCACAGCGGCTGCGGGAGCTTGCCGTGGAGATCGGCTATGGGGGCGGCAAGACGATCTTTGACGGGTATGTGCGGGAGGTCAGACCGCGGTTTCTGGTGAAGCGCACGTTCCAGCGGACGATCTATCGCCCAGCGGAGCTGGTCCAGTGCGATTTGTGGGAGCCGAGCGCGCATGTCCCGGTTGGCTATGGGCAGACCCGTCGTGGGTGGGTCGTCACGACGCAGTCGTGTTGGTCGCGGGCGTTCGCTGGCACTTTGGTGTTCAGCAAGGAGGCACCGGACATCCTCGCTGGGCTCGCGCGCTCGATCTCGCGGCTGGGGGTACGCCCGGAGAAGCTGGTCTGGGACCGCGAGTCAGCGATCGCTGGCAGGGGAAAGCCTAGCGAGGCGTTCCTGTCCTTCTGCGGCCAGATGGAGGTCGGCTGGATCGTTCTGGACGCTGGGGATGCTCAGGCGAAGGGGCAGTTGGAGCGTCAGCATAGGTTCCTTCGCTCGAACTTCGAGCCGCGCCGGTTCTTCGCGAACTACCTGGACTTCCAGGACCAGCTCGACCGGTGGGCTGAGAAGGTGAACGGCCGGGCGCACCGCACAATCCGCGGTATCCCGGCCGAGCGGCTCGCCAAGGAGCGTCAGCAGCGGCCACTCGGGGTGGTGAGGGTCGATACGGATCGCCGCTGGGTGACGAGAGTTCCCCAGCAGCCGCTGATCAGAGTTGATCGCAACGACTACTCGATCGACCCCCTGTTCGTAGAGCAAGGGGCGATCGAGAATCCTCTGTGTTCATGCTGCCTGTCGGCTGCGTGGAAGCTGCGTGGAAGCCATCGCACTGACGCTCGGGCGCCGAGGAGCGCCAGACTCGCGCCATCGGTCCAGCTCGGACAGGCGGAAGTGACGAATGCAGCCGGGCGCCCGTTGCTCGCTCGGGATCGCGCGAGCCGCGGCGAGCTTGCGGAGGTTGTCGTGGTGCATCCCCAAGTGCTGCGCAGCCTCCCGTGTCGTGAGCCATCGGTCTGAGTCGTCACACTCGGCGGTGAGCCTGTGCGCGAGGCGATCAGCGATCCGGTCGGCCAGGGCATTGAGGAGTATTCCGGCGGCGGGGTCGGCGAGCAGAGCGCGGGTGAGGTCCCCGTCGGCCGCGCTCATTTTGCCTCCGATTCTCTACTCGCAGCTTCGAGGGCATCGAGAGTGCGACGGATTCGCTCGATCGCCTGTGACCGAGTGGGCACGCACCCGGCCTCGATATTCGAGAGTGATGTCAGCGAACACCCGGCGGAAGCCGCGAGCTGGCGTTGGGTGAGGTTTAGGGTGATCTGTCGAGCACGGAGGCGCGCTGCCTCGTCCGCACCGGTGGCGATGCTTCTGGTGGTGGTTGACATGCGCCAAAGCCTTGCGCACGGCTCAGAACGGAATTGTGGTCGCGCGGCGGGCACGCGCTCACCGGATGAGGCGCTTGCCGATCACGGCTGGCGCTGTGCCATCTCTGTTGCGCGAGCTGTAGGTACGCTGGAGATCGCCTCGGCCACACGCTTGGTGGACGCCGCCGTTGACGCGATGGCCCGCTTCGATCGCCCAGTACCGGGACGTAAGCGGGACCGCGAAGCTCTGGCGCGGAGGCGATTCTTGGTGCTGCGCGATGCTGGCGCGGGTGCGTTGATCGTCGCCAACCGTCAGCTCGGACACACGCTGAGGAGTGCATCGAGCGTGGTGTCGGCGCTCTACGGACTCGGCTTGTCGCCGACGACTGGAAGCGATTGGTCGCAGCGCTGGGTCGAGTTACAGCAGCGACTAGGAGCGACGCCATCGCCCATTCCGACCAGCGGAGACGCACGGCGGCTTGCAAGCGCTGCTCGGCGGCGCGACCGGGCCGAAGCCGACTTCATGGCGATGCGTGAGCCGTTGAGGTACAAGGCAGAACGGGCCGGCGTCGTCGCCCAAGAGATTCCCCAGGTCGTCGCGGGCGCGATGCGCGGCGATCCAGACAACGCGATTCGGAGCAGCCACACCGAGGACCTTGCAGCCGAGCGACTAGCCAAGGTCCTAGAAGCGCAAGCCTCGATCGAGGCGCTGAACCCAACAACGAGTGACATCGTGGTCGGTGAGGTTGAGCTGCGCCGCCTTGCGCAGGGCTGGCGGGCGGCCCGACAAGCGTGAACATCGAGCTTCGGTGCTCAGACTCTGACGAGGAGGCGCGTTGCAGCCGCCTCACGAGCACGAACCCGGGGCCTCTCGCAGCGACGTATCGAGGTCATGCACTTCTTTCGCGGCTCTTTCGATGTCGGCATTTATGGCCCGAGTCTTGGCGCCGATGCTAAGTATCTTTGCGTCATTCTGGGCTAGGCCAGCCGCGGCGGCTTCCTTGACGAGTTCCGGTAGAGGGGCCATCCGCTTGAACAGGACGCCGAAGATCGACGTGAGTTGGCTCCCACTATGGGCGAGTTCTAGGCAAGCGGTGGGCGTCCGATAGACCGTCCGTACCTGTGTCCGGGTCGTGGCGGCGGGCGTCACCGATCGTTCCGTGACCGTCTTCACGACGGCTGAGCCGCATCCGGCGGCGCCAACCCCGGCGGTCACGATGACGGAGATGACGACGCGCTTCAGCATGGGCTTGATCCTTTCGTGTCGCCGATGAGGCGACTTGGACGGCGTTTCATCGGACAGCTCGGCCGCAGTGGTGGCAGACCTCGGCGCCCATCTTCACGCGCTTTCGACAGTGGGGGCAGTAGAGGGCGTAGTCACGGTTGAGGGCGGTTCCCAGCCAGAGCAGGAGGAAGACCGGGAAGAATGCATAGCCGAGCGGACTAGCGATCAGGCTCAGCGGGATCGCCACGAGCAGACCGCCGAACAGCGCCACGAGAACCACGCGGATCGAGGCGAGCCGGCGGATCAATTCGCCGACTACGACGAGCCGCCGTCCGGCCGTTGGAGTCGCGCTCGCGGCGGTCGACCGATCGCGCCCCGTTTGGGTCGCCTCCACCTGGGCGCGTAGCTCGGGATGGCTGGCGAGGACTTGCTGAGCGGTGAGCGGCACGCCGTCCTCGACCCAGCCGCAGGACGGGCATCGCACTGGCCCGAGGCCACGCGCGGCCGGCGGCAAGTGCGTACAGCGCTGGGATATCGGCGTAACGCTGCCCATACTCGACGCTCGCTGGCCTGCTCAGCAGAACACCGCAACGCTGAACGATCGGTACTGGCTCGCGCCGGTGGCGTTGTAGGTGAATACTTCGATCGAGTTGGGGTCACGATTGCCGGAAGCTGAGACGGATACTTGGCCGGGTTCGTTGTATCCGTAAGCGGCGGTCGAGAGTGTGGCGAGGTGCGCGCATTGGCTTACGTCGCGGTTGAACGTGACCATCACGCGGACGGTGCCGGCTTCGGGGTAGGAGCTGAGGATGCCGGTCACGCCGCCGTTCGCGCTCAGCGCACCGGTGCTCGTGACCTGTGCCCAGAGTGCGGTCGTGGATGCTCCTGGTGGTCCCTGTGAGCCTGCCGGGCCTGCGGGTCCTTGCGATCCAGCCGGTCCTTGCGGGCCTGGCGCACCCTGGGGTCCGCTGCTGCCGTGGAGCTGGTGTAGGACGCTCGGCTTGATCTGAGCTGAACTGGTGATGAGGTAGTGCCGGGCGGCGACAGCGGTCCCGCCGAGCGCGAAGAACAGCGCGAGGGCTGAGAGGACGGTTGCGAGCGAGGGTCGGCGTGGACGCATAGGAGGTGCTTCAGAGCAGCAGACGAAACATATCCTGACACATTCCCTATTGAGGTATCGGTCAGGTCAGTCAAGGGTGCGGACCATGCCCGCGTCCTCTCCCGATGACCCACGCGCAACTTTCGGCGCCAACCTGCGCTCAGCACGAGAACACGCGGGACTGACCCAGGAAGCACTCGGCCATCGCGCCGACTTCCATCCCACGGAGGTCAACCGCATCGAGCGCGGCCGGCGCAACCCCGGCCTGTTGACGATCGTCAGGCTCGCCAAGGCGCTCGGCATCCCCGCCGGTGATCTGCTCGCTGGGATGCCACGCACCTAAGCAGCGCGTCCCGTCGGGCACGTGCGCCACGATGCCCGCGTGACGTGCAATCCGCCTCGACGGGAGACCCCGTGAGCGCGCCGGCCGGGGAGCGCCGGTGTTCGGCGCGTAAGCGCAACGGCGACCCGTGCCGCAACGCGCCGATGCACGGTCGCGATGTGTGCAGCTCACACGCCGGGAAGACAGGCCGTAAGAGCAGTCTGAACCCTGAGCTACAGGATCGCTTCATGCAAGGACTCGCCTCCGGGGTCGGGATAGCTCAGGCCGCCGCCTACGCCGGCATCGGGCGCTCCACCGCACACGCATGGCTCGACCGCGCAGAGAAGGAACAAGCCGCCGGGATCACCGCCGAGACGAGCGAGCACGTCGCATTTCTGGACAGGGTTACGCGCACGCGCGCGACTGTCCAAGTGCGGCTCGCAGCGGAGATCCAGCTCGCGGGCCGCGAGGGGTCGAAGGGTGACTGGCGCGCAGCGGCGTGGATACTCGAACGCCTCGCGCCCGCCGAGTTCGGTCGGCACCAGACCCCACAGCCCGAGCACCACCACACCGGGCGCGTATCCGAGCAGCTGCTTGGCGGCCGGCAACCTGTGGACGTGCCGCTGGCGACGCGGGAGCGGATCATCACCCTGCTTGAGGAGTCGGAGACCGAGGCTAAGGACGAGTCGTAGGCGCGTCAGATCCTCTGAGGTGACGGCTCTTGCCCGTTCCTCGTGTGGGCCTAATCTTGGAGCGAGAGGCGCGTGCGAACGGCTGTAGAAGGCCCTTGCACACCTGCCCGCAGTCATTGCGAAGACGTGGCGAAGACCACTCAACGATATCGTGGCCCATGATGGCTACGTGCATGTGCGGATGCGGACAGCGACTCCCGCTGAGGCCATACCGCCGGACAGCTCACAACTACTGGCGCACAGCCTCGATGTTGACAGGCTTGCTGCGCTACGCGGAGCGTGTCGAGCCGGGCTGGGTCGGCGAGGGTCGCTCCTTCGACCTGATGGCGCCCGGCGGTCTGGTGAGAATGGGCGAACGCTGGTGCAAGACCTTCCTGTCAGTTACTCACGGCGAAGCCACATTGCGCGGCGTCGATCATGGCACCTGGACGGCATGGCGAGACGTGGCGTTGGAGCGCACCTCTGAGTTTCGGCGCATATTCGACCCGTGGGACAACCTCAGCACGTTTGCATTGGGCGCAGAAATCACTATCGAGACCCTTGCGCGTGCCCTGGCTAGCGACCCGACGCTCGACCCGATCGGAGCTGTCGCGCCGCGCAGCATCTGAGTTGTAGGCGCTCTGAAGCGCTCCACAGATAGCCGGGAATCGACTCTGCCGCACTGGGGCTGAATGTGGCCCAAGTCGCTATTAGGCGCTGCCATCAGTCCGGTTGACATCCTCACCGGCCACGCGCGCCCTGATCCCGGCCGCTCGAAGGCACTCGCGCACCTGAACGTATGTCTCCGGCGAGTCGGCCGGATGCCACCGTGCCGATCGTCCCACGATCAGTTTCAGGTTGAGGTCTGGCGCGTCTGGCAACGACGGGACACGTGTGGCGCCGGCTGGGTTCAGCTTGGACCGTCTTAGCGCGTGGCAGGCCGATGTGAAGTCGGCGAGGCGAATCATCGCGTTGAGGTCTTGTGGGCCGTCGATCTGCTCGTAAGTCGAGATCCGGTCTACGAGCAGGCGGTCCCAAGGACGACGACGCCAAATGTGGGCTGCAATCTGGCCTGGGACGAGCGCCACAACTGCCCCGAGTGCGACCTGTGAGGGGTGATGCAAGTCGCCCGCGAGATAGGTACCCCCAACGAAACCGCCAATAGCGAGAGTCGGGATCGAAACGAGCCAGGTCCCACCAGCAAACACACGCCACAGGCAGCCCCGTCTCTCATATTCCATGAGACGAGCGAGAGAGGTGCGATAGCTGTCAGCGGGCGGCGAAGGCTCGGGCCAGACGGGCGCTTGGACTGGAGCGAACATGACGGGAACGCTAGTGCGTACGCGGGAGCTAGAGCTGGCGGAACGTGTCGAGTAGTTGCGCCACATGGTGAACAATGCCAGGGATAGCTGCGAGCGGAATACTCAACTCGGGGTCACCAAGCCAGGGTGGAGTAACGAAGAGAACATCGAGACGGACGTTGCCTTCTGCGCGCAGATTTTCTGCTCGGGGCGGGTCGAACCGGATGCGCCCCACTGGAATCTCCTTGTCAGGCGTCCAATCGACTACCTCCACCACCATGTCCCTCTCGACTTGGTAGCCGTTGAAGCGGACCTGAAAGCTGCCACTTGGTACGAGACCAAAGATCGCGGGCTGCCGATGCTTGTCTGCGTTCGAGAAGCGGTGGATACCCCAAAGGGGGTCTGTTCGCGGGTCTACATGGGTGTTGTAGGGTTGCCAGCCCTCAACGATCGTCAGGCCGTCCTTGATCCCTCGCAAGGAGCCATTAGGTAGTGCCTGCGTCTTGGTGCCGACTTTGCTGGCATAGAGCGCGGGGTCTTTGAAGATCGGGAACTGGTGGGAGGTGGTGAGTGTTACGTTGCTTGTGTCCACGAGCGCCGTCACAACGTAGTCGAGCGCGCACCGCAGGTTGTGTATGACGTCCCCGAAGATCGCACTGAGGCGGGGCTCCTGGACCTTCTGCGGAACAAGGGAGATCGAGCACCAGCCGGTCTGTGGATCAACCTCGGAAAACCGAACCGCCTGCGCGGCCTCCTGCTTGATCCTCGCCAGTGCCTCTCGCTTCAAGGTGTCCGCGTTCTCACGAGCGCGTGCGAGCTTCGCTTCACAGGGGCTAAGGTCGAGTCCGATCATCATGCGGCGAGCGCGACGGTATCGCGGGAGTGCCTCAGGGCGCTTGACAACTGCGCCAGGACGGTAGGATCTTCGTGAGTACCCTGAGTCGTGCGATGCCCATTCGTTCTTGAACCTGACGAACTGGCGCTCAAGGACGTACGGCGACGGTAGAGAGCTTTCCAGCGCAGTGTCTCGCGCGGGACCAGGGGATGCAGACGGTCGGCTTTGACCCAGATGGACGCGGGCTTGCACTCGCCTGTGGGGCAGCGCCACTTTGTCGCGTCGCGTTTGCGGTCAGCTCAAGCGAACCGCCACTCTCAGATCGCTGAGCGTTGCCCATCGTTCAGTGAGGCCCTATTGATCCCTGCCGGATGGCTCGGGCTGTGGGTGTGGGGACAGACCGGCCCCCTGTTCGGGGGGCGCGATCGTCGGCGAGCTGCTGCCGTCTGGACGGGAGCGGTTCGTGTTCGACGTTGCGGGGACTCTGACTGGCCTCGGTCGTGCTTTATCCAGCGCGGCGCTTTCGCTACCGCTTCGTCCCCGCGGGCCTCGCCTTGCGGCGACACGGACGGGTCAAAATCGAGGAGCGCCGAAACCCACCTGCGCACGCTGCCCGCGCGCTTTGGCTCGCTTGCCCTGGGCCTGGTCGATGGCCCCCGCTTCGCCCGCCTCGGCGGGTACGATGGCAAAGTCATCCGGGCTAGGACTGACTTCGGCGGCGGCGAGACGTAGGGCTTCGGCTCGTGTCTCACCGCCGCTTCTGCGTTCGGTGAGAGGTCAAGCCAGCGGCACCACAGCCGGCGCTCGGCGCCGCCGCCTGGCGGCGACGCCCGAGACATCCTGAGTGAGACGAATCGGTGCGCGCGGAGCGAAGCGCTTCCACAACGCTTCCATCCGGCACTTGGAGCAAGCGTTGGCGCGTAGCCGGCTGTGTCGAATCCCGCTTGAACACAGGCATCCTGCGTATGGAGCCAACCGGGATCGAACCGGTGACCTCCTGCTTGCAAAGCAGGCGCTCTCCCAGCTGAGCTATGGCCCCAGACTGACCCGAGTCTAGGGCAAGGAACCTTCGGCGGGGAGCCCTCGGGCCGGAGTCACAGTCGCGCACGGGGCGACCAGTCAAGCCGCATGTCCTTCCCGGCATCACGCGGATCGGGCGGCGCCGCCCTGTGCCGGCGGCGAGGTCGAGGGGTTGCTCCTTGCGGGAGTAACACGGCGCTCGTTGCGCGAGAGCTCAACCTTCGGGTCGAGGGCGGGGTGTGTCCTCGTCGGAGTCAATGGCCTCGAGGACGGTCCGCATGTCGATCTCCGCGGTCTCCTGGATCGGGTGCTCCGGCGGCGGCTCGGGCGGGTCAACTGCGTCGGCGTGATCGTGATCCCCGGAGGGCTCGGATCCGTCGTCATCGGCCAGGCGTTCCGTGGGCTCCGAGCCCTCGTCGGAGGTCACCGGATTGAGCGCTGCCCGCTCCTCGCGAGCTACCTCACCTGGGTCGGCGCCGCGTAGGCGCTTGAGCTCAAGGTGCTCACGGATGGCGTCATCGAGCAATCCCATTGCGCCTCCAAACCATACCTTCCCCATCCAACGCCTTCTCCAGCAGCCACTGCGGCCACCGGACACACGACCGTCTGCACCGCGAGGACCCGCGCGGGATTGGGATCGGTAGCCGACTCCTAGATTGCGCCCGCTCGTCACCTGAGCCGAGATGCCGCCGCGGGCCGTCCGACCACTACACTTGGCTGGCCCGTCACCGTGTTCCACGCGGGGCTATAGCTCAGTTGGGAGAGCGCCTGGATCGCACCCAGGAGGTCGGGGGTTCGAGTCCCCCTAGCTCCATCGCCCATCCGAAGGTCGAACCGCCGCCCTCCTGGTTCGACTGTCGTCGGCCTCCGTCCACTGCTAAGGATTCCCGTGAATGAGCGGGTTTTCAGCCAGGTGGTTCGTCACTCGATCGCTTCGCACGGGCTTGCGGGACCTCTCCGTCGCGGACGAGCTCGACAAACGCCTGCTGGGCCTGCGCGCTGGACTCGGTCGCCCGGATCAGCACCGAGAGCGTCGTCCCCAGGAGCTCCCCCGGGACGACCTTGGGTTCGGTGAGTTTCAGCATCGAGAGGCCGAGGCCGAGGCCGAGCATGATGTTGGCGAACTGCTCGGGCACGCCCGCGGGCGACTCGAAGCCGGCGTCGGCGGAGCTGTCGGCGGCGAAGCGCGCGAAGGTCGCGCGCAGCGCGGCTAGCCCGCCTGCGAGGCGCAGGCGCAGGCGCTCGTCGCGCTGGGCGTGTGCCCACAGCTCGACGAACAGGCGAAAGCGGTCGGGGTTTTCCTGCAGACGATCCATCCAGCGGTCGCTACCCGCGAGCGGTCGCTCCCAGGTCGCGCGGTCGCGGTCGAAGAGCGCCATCTGCTCGGAGACCTGCCCCGCGAGGTACTCCTCGACTAGCGCCAGCAGCAAGTTCTCCTTGCTACCGAAGTGCCCGTACACCGCGCCCTTGGTAAAGCCCGCCTCGGACGCGACCTCTTCGAGTGTTGCTCCCGCGAAGCCGCGTCGCGCGTAGACCTGTGCCGCGGCCTCCAGCAACCGCGCCCGCGTCTGTGCCCGGCGCGCGCTGCGATCGAACTCGCCGCGCGGCATCAGCGGCTGCTCCCGGCGCCTCGCCGGCGTCCCCAGCGGCGCCCGGGATATGCCTCCTGGTACGACCGACAGACGCAGCGATACCAAGCCATTGAAATATACCTGTGAGTAGATATACTCATACGTATCGACACTCTAGCGTGAGGAGCAGTCGCGATGAAGACCCAGCTTCCCCCCGGGCCGCGAATGCCGGCCGTGCTGCAGTCGCTCGGCTCCTGGAGCCGCCCCACCGCCTTCGTGGACCGCCACCGCGCGCGCTACGGCAAGCGCTACACGGTGCGCCTGCTGGGCCAGCCACCGTTCGTCGTGCTCTCCGATCCCGACGAGATCAGGGAAGTGCTCATGGCGCCACCGGACGTCCTGCACCCCGGCGAGGGCGCGCGGATCCTGGAACCGGTGGTGGGCCGCAACTCGGTGATCCTGCTCGACGAGGAGCCCCACCTGGAGCAGCGCAAGCTGATGCTGCCGGCCTTTCACGGCGAGCGCATGCAGGACCTGGGTGGGCTGATGCAGGAGCTCACCGAGCGCGAGCTGGCGGACTGGCCGCGCGGGGAGCCGATCGAGCTGCACCCCCGCCTGCAGCGGCTGACATTGGAGATAGTCCTGCGCGCTGTGTTCGGACTCGAGCGCGGCGCGCGACTGGACGCGCTGCGCGACCTCCTGACGAGCATCCTCAAGTTCGGCGAGAGCCCCCTGTCGCTGATCCCCGTCCCCCCGGGACTGGCGGAGAGGTTGCTGGCCGGCCGCGGGCCGCTGGGCCGTCTCGGCGCGCTGATGGCACAGGCGGATGCTCTGATCCTCGAGCTGATCGACGAGCGCCGCGGCGAGGAAGCCGGGGGCGCGGACGTGCTGGCGCTGCTGCTGGGGGCCGAGCACGAGGACGGCTCTCCGATGAGCCCTGTGGAGCTGCGCGACGAGCTGATGACCGCGCTGGTCGCCGGCCACGAGACGACGGCCTCGCAGCTCGCATGGGCGTTTATGCACCTCTCCCGCGAGCCGGCCGTGTGCAGGCGCTTGGCCGCCGAGCTCGACGCCGGCGAGGACGACGCTTACCTGACGGCCACGATCCACGAGGTCATGCGCCGCCGCCCGGTGCTGCCCAACGCGGAGCCCCGCCTCGTCAAGCAGCCGATCGAGATCGGCGGTGTCAGCTATCCGCCGGGGATCGTGCTGATCGTCAACGCGCACCTGGTGCACCACGACCCCGACATCTACCCCGATCCCTACGCCTTCCGTCCCGAGCGCTTTCTCGAGCGCGCGGGCGGGCGGGCGCCTAGCACCTACACCTGGCTGCCCTTCGGCGGCGGCCGGCGCCGCTGTCTCGGCGCGAGCTTTGCGCTGCTGGAGATGAAGGTCGTGCTGCGAGCGGTGCTTGGGCGCTGCGAGCTCGCTCCCGTCGGGGCGAAGCCCGAGGTGGCGCGCCGGCGGAGCATCACGATCAGCCCCTCGCGGGGTGCACAGGTAGTCCTACGTCACCGCGCCCGCAGCGTCGAGACCGACGAGCGCCGCGTAGCTCGTACCCGACCGACGGAGACGATCGCCAGCGCCATCGCCACCTGACCGAGCGCGATCGCGATGCAGTTTGCCGCGACGCGGGCGTAGCCCCCGGGGTGTCCGGGGTCCACGAAGAAGTACGGGTACCAGTGCGCGAGCGGCCCGCGCACGAGCGTGTAGGCGATGTAGAACAGTGGGAACACCATCCACCAGAGCACCGCGCGCCGCAGCGCCAGCGGCGAGGACGGTGGGTCGATCAGCCAGTCGAGCGCCACCGCGACCGGCATCACCCGGTGTAGGACGGCGTTGACCCAGGGGATCGAGTCGTGCTGACCGGACAGCAGCACGGCGTAGACGATGCCGGTCGTCAGCATGTAGAGCACCGACGCTCCGCGTAGCAGCTCAAACGTCGCCGAGCGCCGAGCCCCGGGGCGCAGGCCACCGGCAAGGAAGATCGCGGCCGCGAACAAGTTGCTGAGCTCCGTGAAGTAACTGAAGTAGTCCGCCGTGCTCCAGTGCGGCTCGCCCAGGCCCGTGACGAGCTCGTACGTGATCGCCGCCAGCGCGAGTCCGGCAAGCGCGACGCGATACCCCGCGATGACAGCCGTCGCGCGCTTCATCGGCGGGAAGATACGGGATCCGCAGCGGCGAGCGAGCCCCAGAGATGTTGCAGCGCGTACGCCCGCCATGGCCGCCAGTGCTCCGCAAGTCGCGCGGCCTCCGCCGCGTGACTCCCGCTCCGCAGGCCCAGAGTGAGGCCGTTCAGCCGTTCGAGTGCGCGGCGCACGCCGAGGTCCGAAGGCAGGAACGCGTCGGGGTCGCACAGGCCGCGCATCGCGATGTACTGCTCCGTCCACGGCCCGATCCCCGGGACCGCAAGCAGCCGCGCGGCTACCTCCGCGCGGTCGCTGCCGGGATCTATCGCAAGCTCCCCATCCGCGATCAGGCCCATCAGGACACGCAACGTCGCACGCCGGCGGCCGGGCCCAGGCAGCAGCGCCGGGTCGGCCGCGGCGATCGCGGCGGGTGCAGGGAAGAGGTGCGTGAGCCCCCCGTCCGCCACCGGCAGCGGCTCGCCGAGGGCCTGGGTCAGGCGCCCGGCAGCGGTGCGCGCCGCGGCGACCGAGACCTGTTGGCCGAGGATCGCACGCACCGCGAGCTCGGCACCGTCGACGGTCCCCGGTACACGCAGTCCCGGCGCGGCGCGGACGAGCGGCGCGAGCAACGGATCCGTTGCGAGCTGCTCTGCCGGCGCCGCCGGGTCGGCGTCGAGGTCGAGCAGGCGCCGGCAGCGCTGGACCGCCGCGGTCAGGTCACGCAGGTCGGCGAGGCGCAGGGTGCACTCGATGTGGCGCTGCTCGCGCCTCGCCTGCACGACTGTCAATGCGGCCGTGCCGTGGCCGTGGGGGAGACGCAGGGTACGCCTGTAGACCGCTCCCCTGACCTCCTCGACGCCGGTGACGGCACGGGCCGCAAAGAAGCCCAGCAGGCGCTCCCAGTCGAGTGGATCGCGGTAGGAGAGGCGCACGGTCAACGCCCCTGGACCGCCGTCGGCCAGTGTTGGGGGGGATGGGTTCCGCCCCTGTCGGGGCTCCACCGCGACCGTGCGGCGCAATTCCGTCGGGGTACGCCCGTAGGTCGTGCGAATCGTGTCGTTGAACTGCCGCACGCTCGAGAAGCCCGCGGCATACGCAACGTCGACGAGGCGCAGGCCGCTGGTCTGGATCAGCATGCGCGCCGTCTGTGCGCGCTGCGCGCGCGCCAGCGCCAGCGGGCCCGCACCCAGCTCCGCCGTCAGCTGACGCGTCAGGTGACGCTCGCTGTAGGCCACCCGGCGCGCGAGTCCCGCGACGCCTTCGCGGTCGACGACACCATCTGTGATCAGTGCCATCGAGCGCGCCGCGACGTCGCCGCGACGGTTCCACTCCGGCGAGCCCGGAACCGCGTGCGGGTGACAGCGCAGGCAGGCCCTGAAGCCAGCGCCCTGCGCCGCCGCCGCGGTTGGGTAGAAGCGCACGTTCTCGCGCCGAGGCACGATCGCGGGGCAGCTCGGCCGGCAGTAGATGCCGGTCGAGGTAACTGCGACGAAGAAGCAGCCATCGAAGCGGCGGTCGCGGCTCCCCAGCACGCGGTAGCGAACCTCGAACTCTCCTGGGCCGTCGTGCGTCGAGGTCTCGTGCGCGTTGGTCATGCACTCAGTATGCAGCGATCGACTAGCGGTTTTCGGACAGTGACGGCGATCAGCACGACCATGGCCGATTTCCGCTAGGCCCGTCCCCGTGGGCGTGGCACAGTGACTGTCATGATCTCTTACAGCCTCGCCTCCCCACCAGCCGACCCCACCCCTCCAAACACAGTTCCAAACCACATGTCCTCTACCAACACACAGGTCCCCGCCGCGGGCCGCGCCGGTAAGCGCGCTCCCGGCGCGGAGCGGGCGACCCGCTTTACCTCGATCGAGAGCCCCGTCGGTGAGCTGCTTGTCACGATCGACCCGGCCGGACGGCTGACCCGCCTGCACTTCCCGGATGGTCTGCGTACGCCCGTACCGCCACCCGACTGGATCCGAGATGAGGAGGCCTTCCTCGAGCTGCGCCGCCAGCTGGACGCCTACTTCGCCGGAGAGCTCAGATGCTTCGAGCTTGATCTCGCTCCCAGTGGGACCCACTTCCAGCGGCAGGTGTGGGGCGCCCTGTGCGAGATCCCCTACGGCGCAACCGCCTCCTACGGCGAGATCGCGCACGCCGTCGGTCAGCCAGGCGCCGCACGCGCCGTCGGCGGCGCCAACAACCGCAACCCGATCGCGATCGTGATCCCTTGCCACCGCGTGATCGGCGCCAGCGGCTCGCTCACCGGCTACGGCGGCGGACTGGATCGCAAGCGCCGGCTGCTCGCGCTGGAGGCCGGCACGCCCGCGCTCCTCTAGGCGCATATATTGCCCGCGATGCCCCGTCACCTGATCTCGATCGACCAGGTCGACGACGTGCTCGCGCGCGAGATTTTCGAGACCGCCGACGACATGGCCGCCGCGCTGCGGCTCCCCACGCGCCTGTCGAGCCTCGCCGGGCGCGTGATCGCGCTGCTGTTCTTCGAGCCCAGCTCCCGCACGATCCTCAGCTTTCACGCCGCCGCCGCACGCCTGGGTGCCGCTGTGATCGAGCACCGCGGGGTCGAGTCCTCGTCGCTCTCCAAGGGCGAGTCGATCGAGGACACCATCCGTGTCGTCGGCAGCTACGCCGACCTGATCGTCCTGCGCCACGAGGACGCCGGGGTCGCCCAGCGTGCCGCCGATGTCAGCGCGGTGCCGCTGATCAACGGCGGCGACGGACCCAACGAGCATCCCACCCAGGCGCTGATCGACATGTACACGATCCGCCACGAGCTCGGGCGCCTGGACTCGCTGCGCGTCGGGATGGGCTTCGACCCGCGCCACTCCCGCTCGATCCACTCCCTCTGCCGCGGGCTCAGCCACTATCCCGGCAACGACGTCCTGCTCGTCGGCCCGCGCGAGCTGTGGCTCACCGACGGGGCGCTAGCCGAGTTACGCGCGCGCGGGCTCGCCGTCGAGCAGAGCACCGAGCTCGAGCTGTTGTTGGACCGCCAGGTCGTCTACGTCAACCGCTTTCAAGTCGAGCGCATCGAGGACCCGGCCACCGCGGCGGCCTACCGCGAGCGCTACTGCCTCACCGCGGCCGCCATCGACCGCTCGCGGATCGAGCTGCTACTCGACCCGCTCCCGCGCATCCACGAGATCGCCACCGACGTCGACGGCCTGCCGCAGGCCGCCTACTTCCGCCAGGCCGCCAACGGCGTGCCGATCCGCATGGCGCTGCTTTCGATGCTCGCGTAGCCGCGCCGCCACGGCAACGCCCGCAACACCAGGTTCGACGGCGCCGCCACCGTGTAAGCCACGGGCGTCGCCGGCGCGGGGGCCCCCGGGGAACGCAGCGCGTAGAGGATCCGCGGTTTGCCTGCAAGCCTCACCCAGGCCGCCAGCGCCCCGTCGCTCTGGGGGTCGAAGGCCACCCCCGGCGTCCCATTGGGACCCGCCGCCGCGACCACTTCGGGTGCATCGAACAGCGCTTCTCCGTGTCCCCCGTAGTGGCCCCACGCCGCCACGATCGCCCGGCGGCGCGGGTCGAGCCCGCCGCCACGCAGGCGCGGAGCCGTCGTCCATAGCGCCAGCGCCTCCGCCCGTGGGCCCGGAACGATGTCCGCCAGCAGCGCCTCCGTGCCACGCGTCGACACCGTCGCCGAGACCGGCCGTGCCGAGACCGTGACCGGCGCCCATACACCGCGCCGCAGCGAGACCGGTGAGGCGCGGACGACGTAGCGACCGGCGCTCATCCCGGTCCACGCCATCATCACCGCCTCGCTGGAGAGGCGCGTCAGGCGCAGCGAGCCCGGTGGCGGGACGAGCCCGCGCAGGTCGCCGAACCGTTCCACCACCTGCGGATGCTGGAAGCTCAGAGCGGGAGTCGAGATGCTCACGTCGATGCTGGTGGACTGCACCCCCCGCGCGGTGTCCTGCTCGCGCCACGCGACGATCGCGCGGCCATCGTCGCTGATCAGCGCCCGCAGTTCCGGCGCGCCGGCGCCACTCGCGAGCCTGCGCGCAGGTTCCACGGCGCCAGCCGCCCTGATCTCGCGCGCGTAGATCGACCCGCCGCTGGCCCACACCACGAGCAGATCGCTGCGGTAGTCCATCGCCACCGCTACCGCGCTGGGCCGGGCCGCACCTACCGGCAGCAGCCGCGGCGGCGCGAGGGAGTCGCTGTAGTGACGCTGGAGGCGCACCGCCAGCTCCCACTGCGCGTGGCGTTTAACGGCTCTCTCGCGTGCGCCGGTGGCGCGACGCGGGCCGGAGGCGCGACGCGGGCCGGAGGCGCGACGCGGGCCGAGCGAACGGCCCGGGACCGTCGAGAGAACCGCGGTATCGCCGAGGTATCCGCTCGCTGCCGCCACCGGCGCCGAGGGCCCCCCAAGCGCCTGCGCCGCGGGAAACGCACCCGCGATCTTGCCCTCGACGAGCGCCCCTTCGTCTGTGGCCGCCGACGCTCCGGCCCCAGGCCCTCGCGCTGGCGCCATCCCACCCGCGACCGTCCCGCCGGCCTCCTCCGGTTCGCCCTGCCGGCCCCCGGCGACGACGACCTGCCCCAGTGTCGTCCCCGCTGCCGTCGCCACCCCCGCGACACCGCCACCGCCGCCGCTCAATGCACGACCCGGACCGGGGAGGCCGCTCGACCCGAGCCGTGCCGCGAACGTCACCGGAGCGCCAGTGGCGTCTTTGCCGCAGCCGCCCGGGGCAGTCCACAGCAAGGCTCCCGGCCCGCTGCGAACCTGCGGCTGGGAGCTTGGGAACACCATCAGCGGCGGCGCGGGTGAGAGCGCCGCGGCACAGCCTGCGAGAAGCACCGGTGCGGACCACATCCGATTATCGTAATCAGGTGGCCTGGTCGGCGAGACGGGCGCGGCGGTACTCCTCGACGACGATCTCCGTGAGCTCCTCCACGGATGTCTCCGCCGTCGGCTTGTCCAGCGCGATCGCGCCGTCCTGAATCATGCTCACGCGGTCGCAGGCCTCCAGCACGTGCACGTAGTTGTGAAGGATCATGACGATCGAGACCCGACCCTCCTGCTTCAGACGCGCGACGAGGTCGAGGATCATCGCGCCCTCCTTCGCACCCATCGCCGCCAGCGGCTCGTCGAGCAGCAGGATGTCCGCGTCAGAGTTCACGGTGCGCGCGACCGCGATCGCCTGGCGCTGCCCGCCGGAGAGGCGCGCGACGGCGACGTCGATCCGGGGGATGTTGATGCCGATCTCATCGAGCGCCTTGCGCGTCTCGCGCTTCATCTCCGCGTTGGCGAGGAACGGCAGGGGCCGGTGGACGCGCTCGCGGCGCAGGAACATGTTGTGGTAGACCGACAGTTCGTCGATCAGCGCGAGGTCCTGGTAGACGGTCTCGATGCCTTTCGCGCGCGCATCGTCGACGCTTTTGGGACGGTAGGGCTGGCCGTGCAGGAACATCTCACCGGCGTCCTGCTTCTGAAATCCGCAGAGGATCTTGATCAGCGTCGACTTGCCCGCACCGTTGTCGCCGAGCAGGCCCAGCACCTCGCCCTTGCGCAGGTGCAGGTTGACGTCGCGCAGGGCCGTCACCGGGCCGAAGCGCTTGGCGATGTGTTCGACCCGCAGCACGTCGTCGGAGGCCGCGGTGGGCCCGACGACCGCCGTCTCCGGTATCGCCGCGTCAGCCACGGGCCCCTCTCCTGGTGCGCTGCACGTAGACGTTGATCGACATCGCGAGGATGATCGCGAGGCCGGTATAGAACAGCAGGTAGTTCGCGTTGATGCCCTGCAGTGTGAGGCCGTCGTGGAGGATGCCGAGGAACAGCGCCCCGATCAGCGCGCCGACGACGGTGCCCGAGCCACCCGCGAGCAGCGTGCCGCCGATCACCGCCGCGGCGATCCCCAGGAACAGGATTTCGTTGCCCCCGGCGGTATCCGGCTGGACCGTGCCGGAGCGCACGGCCTCGAGGATCCCGACGAGCCCGCCCGTCGTCGCGCAGAGCACGAAGTTGCGGACCGTCACGAGTCTCACCCGCACGCCAGCCTCGGCAGCGCCGAGCTTGTTCGAGCCGATCGAGACGGTGTACAGACCCCAGCGCGTGAACGTCAACACGACCTGCAACACGATCACGATCACGACCGCCCAGATCAGCTCCGAGTAGACCCCGCCGCCGAAGACTTTCGCGAATGTGCCGATGTGATTAATGGTTTCGGTCAGCGTGATGTGATGGCCATTGACCACGTGCGAGACGCTGCGGGTGGTCTGATGCACTTGCGTGCCAGGCGTCGTCTTCGGTTCACCGTGGGAGATGATCAGCGTGAGCCCCTCGAACGTGAACAGCGTGCCGAGTGTGGTCACGAATGAGCTGATCCCGACGATCGCGACGAAGAAGCCGTTGACCGCGCCGACCGCCATGCACACGATCAGCGCGACGAGCACAGACGGCACGAGTGGCAGGCCGACGCTCGTGTTGAACTTGTAGAAGAGATAGGGCGCAAACAGGTACATGGCGCCGATCGAGAGGTCGATCTCGCCGAGGATCATCACGAAGACCTCACCCGCACCGAGGATCGCGAACGGGGCGAAGTACGGCAGCAGCGTCTTGAAGTTCGCCGTCGTGAAGAAGCTGCTCGTGTTCAGCGCGAAGTAGATCGCGACGACGAGCGTGACGACAATGATGCTGCCCTCGCGCAGCGCAAGCACCCGTTCGAGCAGCCCGTCGCGCTGCGGCAGTGGGACCCGGCGCGCAGGCGCCGGGTCCTGTCCCTGCTCGGCCGGCTGCTGCGAGACCGGCCCTCCCGCTACACCGGTCACGGCTTCAGGCGACCGTGCCGGCCTTGATCGTGATCACTTTGACCGTCGAGGTGGTCCCCTCGTAGCGAGATTTGGATTCGACGTATGGAGCGACGGTTTCTTTACTGAGGAACTTCAGGCCCGTGTCGGTTTCCGCGGGGCCGGTCAGCGTCCCGGAAACGTGCCACATGAACAGCTGCAGGACCGGCAGGAACCCCTGCAGGTAGGGCTGCTGGTCGATCGTGAATTCGATGTTGCCTTCTTGCAGCAGCTTCTGGGTCTGTTCAGTCAAGTCGAAGCCGCCGGCCTTGATGCCCTTGGCGGCCAGCCCGTACTTCTGCATCACTTTCGCAAGGCTTTCGGTGGAGCCGCCGTCGACCGCGTACATCCCCTTTGTGTTCTGGTGGCCGACCCAGTAGGCGTCGATCGTCGAGAGCTCGCCCGGCACCGCGGCGCCGGTTGCGACTTCGTGCAGTGTGATCGGCTTGCCGGAGGCCCTGACTGCCCGGATCGCCCCCGCGATGCGCGGTTGCAGGTTGGCCGAGCCGGGCGTGGCGATGAACAGCGCGACATCACCCGAGCCGACGTCCGTGACGATCCGTTCGCCCATCTCTTCGCCGGCCTTTTTTAGGTCCTGACCGATGTAGGAGAGCCGCTTGTTGGTGGGCGAGTCGGCGTTGTAGGCGACGACCGGGATACCCGCCTTCAGCGCGGCTTCGACGGGCGCGTTGAAGGCCGACAGGTCAATCAGCGCGACCGCGATCCCGTCCGCGCCGCCCGTGACCGCGGTGTTGACCGCGTTGACCATCTGGCTGACGTTGCTGCTTTCCGAGCCCGTCCACTGGTAGGAGCAGCCGAGCAGCTTGCAGGCATCAGCGGCGCCGTACTGCGTGGGGACGAAGAACGGGTTGGTCGTGACGTGGTTGACGATCACGAATTTGTAGTTGGGGTGCGAACCGAACACTTCCGCGGAACTGCCGCCCCCGGAGGCGCTGCTCGTGCTGGTGCCGCCCCCGCCGCACGCCGCCAGGATCGTGCTCGCCGAGCCGGCCGCGACGCCCGTCAGCGCCGTGCGCCGCAGGAAAGCGCGCCGGTCAAAGCCCGGATGCCGCTCGCCGACTGCGGGGTCGGCGTGCTGCAACCGCTCCACCGCCTCGAGGGCTAGATCGGTCTCAGACATCTCACATCCTCCTCCTTCGCTCATGACGGACCGGCGCGAGGAGCGGGGTCCCACTCCTTGAATTCCCGCCAGAGCCGTTTACTAGTCACTCAATTGGAGCAGCAGCGAGGGTGAGAGCGCCTCGCCCACGGAGGATGTGCCTTCGGGCTTCACCGCACCGGATCAGCCCGAGCTATGTCTACCGACCAGAGCGCGAGTTACGCGGCGTTGGTCTGTGCAGGATTCGCCTGCGCCCAAGCGATTATCCCGGCCGCCGAGTCGACCACGCCGCCGTCGTCGAGCACGAGCGTCGGGACCATGCGATTGCCGGTCAGTTCCTGTACCTTGCGGCGCCCACCGGTGCGGTTGAAGAGGCCCGGGAGGATGCCGAGACCGTAGGACCTGATCACCTCGGGCTCGTAGCCGGCGTCCTTGAGCGCGCGGTAGGCGTTGCCACAGGGATGCCCGCCCGGGCGCGGCGCTGCCGTGAACGTGCCGTAGCAGACATAGAGCTTCATCGCACGGTCGCCAATGTTCCGGCCTCGCTACTCGCTACTCAGCCCGGGCCGCCGGAGGTGGCGACTGCCATTGTCACCGTCGCGAGCACAAGGACCGCCGTGATCCCGATCACTGTGCGCTCGACCGCCACGCTGCCCGGGAAGTCCGGTTTACGCATCCCGAGACCCATCGAGAGGAACAGCGCCCAGCAAATCAGCAGGCCGCCGACGATGTAGAACGGGACTTTGCTCTTCGCCGCCCCGAGAATGGGCACCACCTGGAGGAACGCGCCATGCATCGAGCCGAGCCTAACGCATGGGCCGCCTCGGTGGCAATCCTCCGCGGGGGTAGGATCAGCCGATGAGCGACTTCGTGCGCACGCCCGAGGAGGCCTTTGCGGGCCTGCCGGACTTCCCCTTCGCGCCTAACTACCGCGAGGTCGAAGGCTTGCGCCTAGCGCACCTCGACGAGGGTCACGGACCACCGGTGCTGTTCATGCATGGTGAGCCCACCTGGTCGTTCCTGTGGCGCAACGTGATCCCGCCCGTGCGCGACGCCGGCTTTCGTTGCATCGCCCCCGATCTGGTTGGCTTCGGACGCTCGGACAAGCCGACCGACATCGGCTGGTACTCCTACGAGCGCCACGTCGCACTCGCGGGGAGACTGCTCGAGGACCTCGATCTACGTGGCGCAACGATCGTCGTGCATGATTGGGGCGGACCGATCGGGCTGCACCTCGCAGTCGAGCACCCCGAGCGCATCGAGCGACTCGTGGTCCTCGACACCGGCCTCTTCACCGGTAGCCAGCGGATGTCCGACGCCTGGCTCGCGTTCCGCGACTTCGTGAGCGCCACCGAGGACCTGCCCGTCGGCTTCCTCGTGCGCGGCGGCTGCAAGGCCGACCCGGGCGACGCCGTGGTCGCCGCCTACGAAGCGCCGTTCCCGAGCGCCGCGTCCAAGGCCGGCGCGCGCGCCTTCCCGCTGCTGATTCCCCAAGCGCCCGACGCCCCTGGCGCGGCCGAGGGCCGGCGCGTGCTCGACGCGCTGCGCGAGGACCGGCGCCCGACGCTGATGTTGTGGGGGGACTCCGACCCAATCCTGCCGCTCGCCGTCGGGGAGCGTTTCGCCGCGTCGATCGGCCGGGAGACGCCGCGAACGATCGTGGACGCGGGACACTTCCTGCAGGAGGACAAAGGCCCCGAGATCGGGGGCCTGATCGCCAACTGGCTCAGCTCGTCTGCTCAGAGTCCGCCGAGCCCGCGGTGATCTGTGGCAGCTCCGATGCCGCTGTGAGCGCAGGCTCGGAGTGCGCTGCGCGCAGCTCGTAGTCGCGGCGCGCTGCGATGTCCGCGTCAGCCAGGACGCGGTCGGCTTTCATCGCCCGCCCGACGCCCTCGGCGATCGAGCGCGGCAGCAGTGTCCCAAGCTGGTAGGTGCGCTTGGTTGATTTCGGCACCCACACTTCGACGATCCCGTGCTGGAGCGCCTCGACGATCGCGTCGGCCACCTCGGAGGGCTCGAGCGTGTGCAGGCCACGTGCCGAGGCGGTTCCCGATCCGAGCTCGGTGTTGACGACGTACGGCATCACGTAGCTGAGATCGATGTTGGCGCCCATCAGTCGCAGCTCGCCGCGCACCGCCTCGGTGAGGCCGACGACGGCGTGCTTGGTCGCCGAGTAGGTCGCCCCCCCAGGCGTTCCGAACTTCCCTGCCTGCGAGGCGATGTTGACGATGTGGCCCCGGTCGCGTGGAAGCATGCGAGCGAGCGCGAGCTTCATCCCAAAAAGCACGCCGTGGAGGTTGATATCGACCATCCGCTGGGTCGTCAAGTCATCCTCGTCGACGAACCGCCCTAGCGGCATGATCCCGGCGTTGTTGACCACCACGTCCAGTGGACCTAGCTGCCGTTCGGACTCGTCCAAGAAGCGCGCAAAGGACTCGCGGTCGGTCACGTCCAGTCCGATCGCGACCGTGCGATCGCCCAGCTCCGCCGCGGTCTGCTCGGCCGCGGCGAGATCGACGTCGCCGATCGCTACCTTCATCCCCTGGCGCAGGAATGCCTGCGCCGTGGCACGACCGATGCCGCGCGCGGCGCCTGTGATCGCGGCCGCCTGGCCGGCGAGGATACGGGGCTGCTTGGCCATGCTGTGTCCCTCCTGTGGGTTCTCGCAGTCGCCGCGTCGAGGACCCGGCTCCGGCCAGCACGCTAGCGCACCTTTTGCGAGCGCGGTGGGTTTCAATGAGCGGATGACCTGCTGCACCTGGGAGAGCAGGAAATCCCAAGGGGAAGAGGGCACACGGCCCGGGCGATCCACGGCAATCGCCCGGGCATGTGTGAAGGCGAGACGGGGCCTCTACGTGCTCGGGGCCGGCTCGACGCGCACCGCGATTCCAGCCTCGCGCAACGCGCGGACCTTCGCGGGCGAGTCGGTCAGCAGCGTCACGCTGCGCAGCCCGAAGTGCCGCACGATCGCAATCGCGCTCGCGAACGTCCGACCGTCCGCCGTAAGACCGAGCGCTACGAACGCGTCCTCGCTGGCACAGCCCCGCCGGTCCATAACAGCGAAGGACCGGATCTTGTCGTACAGCCCTGCCCCACGCCCCTCCTCGGGTGGATGGTAGGTGAGCAGCCCACGCCCTTCCTCAGCGAAGCGGCGCATCGTCTCCTGCATCTGGTGGCGGCAACGACAGCGGTCACAGCCAAAGGTCTCGCTAGTCAGGCAGGCCGAAGCGATGCGCAGCGGATCGCCATCGTGCAGCGGACCGGCCACGAGTGCCACATGAGCTGCCACCGTACCGGCATCCTCGATGCGGAAGCTCGTGATTTGGAAGGTCCCGTGGTCGTTGTGCAGCGGCACCGTCGGACCAACGTCGAGGATGCGCGCCGCAGTCATCGGCGGACGAGCCCACCATCGACGTCGATCGTGGCTCCGGTCAACGCCTCGCCGGCATCGCGCAGAAGGAACTCCACGACCCCGGCCACCTCGTCGGGCGCGACGAGACGGCCGACGGGTATCGCCTGCTCGTAGTACGTGCGACGGTCACCCATCGCCGCCGCCATCGGCGTGTCGGCGGGGCCCGGGCTGACCACGTTGCATGTGATCCGGTCCGCCGCGTACTCTCGTGCGATGCTCTTCGCCAGGCCCACGAGCGCCGCCTTGGCAGCCGCATAGCAGGCGTCCGTACCGCCCGTCGCTGCCGCCTGGCTGCCGATCAGGACGATCCGTCCGCCACCCGCCGCGCGCAACACCGGCAGCACCTGCTGGAGGAGGAAGAAGGCCGCAGTGAAGTTGTCCGCCACCACCTCCTCAAACGTCGTGCGGTCGTACTCCGCCAGTGGGCGACGGAGGTACGTGCCGGCCGCCCACACGACCGCCCCCGGCGGCCCCCGGCGCCCGATCGCCTCGCCGATGACGCGCTTCCGCTGCGCGTCGTCGGCGAGATCGCATCGCAGCAGCTCCATGGCACCCGGCGCGGCGGCCCGGTCCAAGCCCACGACCGTGATCCCTGCTCCGATGAGGCGCGCGGCGATCGCACGCCCCATGCCCCCGGCTGCACCTGCCAGCAGGACCCAGCCAGGCTCTTGCTGTGCCGGCTCTCTGGGGAGGGAACGCATGCTCGCGCTACCAGCGCCAGCGGTCCGCCTGCTCGAGTGCCGCGCCCAGATCCACCATCAGGCGCTTCGCCGCGGCACGCGCCCCGGTACGCACGCGTGTCTCGACTGCCGACCCGTCGGCGACCTCCCGCCAGCCGGCGGCGACCGCACGCGAGGCGGCAACGATCGCTCCTAAGCCGTCGGGGTTGAGGAATACCGGGAAGTCCGCCGCGGAGCCGCCCTGCGCACCGAGGCCAGGAACGAGCAGGGGCGAGTGCGGCATCAGCGCCCGCAGCTTGCGCGCATCGGCCGGATACGTGAGCCCTGCCACCGCGCCGACGCTCGAATAGCCACGCGCGCCGATGCGCTCGCGCGCCAGTCGATCGACGAAGCGGGCCACGCGCTCGAACACCGGCCCATCGTCCGTCGCAAGCAGCTGCACCTCAGCAGAGCCAGGGTTGCTCGTACGTACGAGTACGAACAGGCCCTTGCCCCAGCGGTCGGCCACCTCGACCATCGGCTCGAGCGCCTGCGGGCCGAGATAGGAGTTGACTGTCACCGCGTCGACGTCTTGGACCGGGATCTCTCGCTCAGCGATCCGCAGCCGGCCGAGGAGCGCCGTCGCATACGCGGCCATTGTGGATCCGATGTCCCCGCGCTTAGCGTCCTCGAGCACCAGCAGGTCGGCATCGTGGGCATAGGCGACGAGCTCCTCCAACGCGCTCAGCCCAGCCGACCCAAACTGCTCGAAGAACGCCGACTGCGGCTTGACGACCGGGACGATGTCGGCGACGCCATCGACGATCGCGCGACAGAAGCGCAGCGCCGCTTGCGCGGCGCCGGAGAGGTCGTGAACCCCGTCGAGCAGCTCGGCGGGGAGCTGGCGCAGGTCCGGATCGAGTCCCACGGTGAGGTAGCTGCGGGTGAGCTCGATGCGATCGACGAGTCGATCGCCGAAGTGCTCGCTCATGCGACCCTGCGGGTGGGGCGCAAGATGGGGCGCTGACGGCGATCGACGCAGCGCGGCTGGAAGCTCGCCACCATTTGGGAGCCGAGTCTAACCCCTGCGACGGCGTATGTTCGATGGCCTAAGGTCCGTCCGAGGGGCTGGCTCTACTATGTTCGACTCCGCGGACAAGACCCGGCATAAGACGAGGCAGACCCTGACAGCGAACCGAGAACCTGGCTGTGGCGACGAGACGGAGATCGAGCGCTACCTGCTGCGCGTCTACGGAGAGTTTGCAAACGACCCAACGGCAACGATCCTGCTGGACTGGCTCGACGCCGGTCTGATGCATGACCGCGATCCGGCCGACGAGGCGCTGCTCGTCAACGGCCTACTCGGGCTGCTCGCCTCCGCAAAACTCAACGTACGCCTGCCCGACATCCCCGATGCACTCGAAACCGTGATCCGCTCGGGGCTGCCATTCGCGCTCGCCAATCGCGAAGGCACGGCGCGGATCGCACCGGCATCCGAACAGTCGCGCCTTACCAGCGCGCCCTGGCGACGGAGCTGGACGATGGGTACGCGCAGTGCCTGGGTGAGTCTGCTCGGCGAGTCGCCGGAGAGCCTGCGGGCGCCGTTGGTGACAACATCGAACGGGAACGGCAACGGCAACGGCAACGGGCATCGACCCAGAAACGGCAACGGCAACGGCGCCGTGCGTAGCGGCGCCGAGGCTGGACTCTACGGGCCGCACCACGCCATCTTCGTCAACCCGCATCGCTCCCACCGTGCGGCCGGCTCTGAGCAGGTCTTCCGTCTCGTGGCACTGTGGCTCGGGCGTCTGCTGGAAGAGATGCATACCTCGCCCGCCGATCGCGACGACCTGCTCGACGGCGTCCGGACGCTGATCGATGAGCTGATCCAGAACGTGCGCGGTCATGCCACCAGGCGGGAGGGTGCCGCGGTCAAATCACTCGTGAAGATGGAGGTTCGCCGCGACGCGCAGAACGTGGCGCTACTGCTCCTGACCGTGCAGGACACGGGGCCGGGCATTGCCGCTACCGTGCGCTCCAAGCTCGACGTGGCCGAAGGCGAGCTCGAGGACGATGAGCTGATCGAACGGCTGGTGCTGGGCGACGTCAAGCCACGCGGTCGCGCACGCGGCATCGGTCTTCCGCAGGTGCTCGAGGTGTGCAAGCGATCCGAGGCACAGCTGATGCTGCGATCGAGGGCTGTACGCGTCGCCGCGGGACCGGACGGCGAGCTGCGGCGGGCGACTCGGGAATTCGACGCGTGCGGCACCGCTGTCGTGGCGATGCTGCCGCTGGGCCGCTAGACGCTGGGCGATGCAGGGCGATGCATATATCCGCTTCGGGCCACGTGGGACCCGCTTTGACGGAAATGCGGACGCGCCCAATGCGCTCGTCTTCGTCGACCTGGAGCGCCAGGATATCGGCGAGCTGCGTGAGGTCCCGCACGAGGTCCTGCGCCGCGTCGGGACGCTGCTGGTGCGCGCCGAGCCGGTGTACGAAGGCAAGCGGCCCGCCCCCTGGGCGCCGACACTCGATGCAGTCCAGCGGATCGCCGAGCGGCTCGACCTGAACTGCAGGGTTGGCCTGGTCCATCACCCAGTCGGCGCTCCCCCACACGTCGAGAGCGCCGACATCCCGGCCGGGGACAACGCCGCGCTACTCAGGCGCGCACGCGAAGTCGAGCTACGTGCTCTGCTGGAGTGGGGCAACGCGGTCTGGCAGCCGCTTGACTATCACTTTCGCCTTCCGTCCGGCGATCACACGGCGACGTTCGTCAAGCTCGGCGACGCGATCCGCCAGCCGCGCGACGCACAGGTCATCGCCTCGTGGCTCAACCGCCATCTGACGGACGAACTCGGCATCGTCTGTGATGCCGTCGGCCTCGTCGGCGTCCTTGAGGCGCTGCGTGTAACGATGCGCGCGGCGGGCCTGAGCGAGGGGCCGGTCTCCGTACTCGAGCGCTATCCATCGACGAGCCTCGCCGTGCGCCAGGCGGTCAACGATGCACACAGCGAGCGAGGGAGCCTGCTCGCTGTGATGTCGGTTAGCTCCTCCGGTCGCCTCGCGGGCCGTCTGCACGACGCGCTCCTGGCCTCCGCGGGAGCTGTCGCCGAGTGGGCGCTTGAGATCCTCGTCAGTCGTGAGCGCTACGCGCTCGACCACGTCGACGTCTGGATCGGCGACGGCATCCTGCTCGGCGAGCAGCACTCCAACGCCGGCGCCTGTGCCGCGTGCATGAGCCCGGCCTCGGCACGGCTCGTCCCGATCAACCCGGTGAGCTTCGACGGCATGCTCACGAGCCAGCTGCGCCAGCTCATGCCAGACACGACCGACGCGCGCGCGAATCGCCGCTTCTGGGAGCTCTGCTCCGCGGCGGACGCAATCGGCTTGGAGGAGGAGCCAGACGGCGAAGTCGCCGAGTTCCGCCCATCGCCGACCAAGATGCCGATCCACTTCCGCCACGCAGAGCTGCTCAAGTCGAGCGCCTACCGCGAGGCGGTCGTGGCTCGCATAGCTCAGATGCTCGACGACCAGCAGGAGCTTGTCGCACGCGAGAAGTGGTCGGCCAGACGCCCGCTGAGCGGCAATGCGAGCCTCGTGCTCGTGCCCGAGCACGAGCGCAAGATGGACGGATACAACGAGCTGTGGGAAATGATCTCCCCGTTGCTGGCACGCGAGGGGGCAGAGCTAGTGACGTTCCCCCGTAAGGGCCATTGGCGCACCCAGCTCGACAAACAGGTCCAGGACGCCGATGACATCTTGGTGCTGGCGCTCGGGCTCGTCACCGGCGGCTCGATCACAAAGGCGCTCACCGGCGTGCAACGCGCGCGCCGCGATGAGCACTTCGAGCTGGCGGCGCTCGTCGTACACGCCCGCCCAACACAGCAGCGCAGCTGGAAGACGCTGCGCAACGCGTACGCCCACCGGCTGTTCGAGGTGTGGTTGAGCCTGCTGCCCGACCGCTCGCCGCTACAGGAGGAGGATGACGTGCTCGGAGGCGTCAACGGCGACACGCTGGACGAGCATGCCACCACTTTCCTCAACCAGCGCAAGGCGTTTGTGTCGGGCGACAGCGGCGAGGAGAGCGTGCCGATGTTCTGGGGCGCGAAAGCGGACGCGGAGCTTTCACCGCACTCGCTCTACGGTGAGAGCCTGCGGAGCATCTCCACCTTTGTCGGTGTCGGCGCCTCAATGGAGCGCGCACGTCAACAGGCGCGGCGCAACGCCGTGCCAGAGCTGCCGGTGTTCGAGTTGCGCGCCCTGCTCGCGTCGTACTTCGACAAGATGATCCTCGCCGCGGTACTCCGGTGGCTAGAGCCGGAGGAGGCGTGGTGGGGCGATACGCCTGACGCCGCCGAGCAGACGATGCTCCAGCTGCTCCAGCGCGCCGAGCCCGAGGACCTCCTGGTGCTCGTCCCGGAGCTGCTGCTGGCGATCGCTCAGGGCAAGCTGCCCGAACGTGCCGCCGCCATCGTCCGCGACAGGGCCGAGCTGCTGCTGGAGCAGCCAATCGGCGAGGAGGCACGCGCCGCGCTGGAGGTCGGGCTCGCCGTCGCCGATCAGGGGTCCCACTCCCTGGCACAGGCGCTCGCAACGCCCGCCCCCAGCTAGGCGTACCCGTAAGAGAGGTACCCTGGCAGCGTGGCGCACTTCCTGCACGAGGGCCAGCGCATCGCGTACACCGAGTACGGCGGCGGCCCGGCCGCCGTAACCCCGGCGGGACGGCGAGGGCGCACTGCGCGCTCCGCCCCGGCGGTGGGGCGACCGCTGATCATCGTGCACGGGCTGCTGCTCTCTCAGGAAATGAACCGTCCGCTGGCGCAGGATCTCGCGGCGCTCGGCAACCGCGTCGTGACGGTCGACCTGCTCGGCCACGGAAAGTCCGACCGACCGCGTGACATGTGGCGCTACTCGATGCGCTCCTTCTCCGAGCAGGTCGTGGGCCTGATGGATCATCTGGAGCTCGAGCAGGCCGTCGTGATGGGGACCTCGCTGGGGGCCAACACGGCGCTGGAGATCGCCTCGGCCACGCCGCAGCGGCTGCGAGGAATGGTGATCGAGATGCCGGTGCTGGACAACGCGCTGCTCGCAAGCGCGCTTACCTTCACGCCGATCCTGCTGGCGCTGACCTTCGGGGAGCCCGTGATGAAGCTCGTGGCGCGCGGCACGCGCGCAATCCCACGCGGGCTGCTGCCGCACTACGGCAACGTGCTGCTCGACACCGTCCGCCAGGAACCGGGACCCGGCGCCGCGCTGCTGCAGGGCCTGTTCTTCGGGCGGATCGCCCCGCACCGCAGCGAGCGCCACACATTCCTGACGCCGGCGCTCGTGATCGGGCACCGGCGCGACCCGGTGCACCCATTCTCCGACGCCGGGATGCTCGCCGAAGAGCTCCCTAACAGCCGCCTGCTGGAGGCCGACTCACTGGTCGAGCTGCGCCTGCGTCCCGAGCGCCTGACAGGCGAGATCGCGGCCTTCCTCGACAAGGTATGGAGCAAGCGGGGAAAGTCCGCTACGAGGCGGGCGGGAACAGTTCGACCTCGTTGAGGTCGACGTGTCCCGGCGCCTGCGCCGTGCCGATCGCGGAGGCGGGTGCCTTCACGACCCAGACGACCAGAAAGCGGAACGCCGGCGCGCCGGCGCGCAGCTTCAGGTGAGTCGTCCGCTTCTTCAGGACGTGTGTCGCGCTGAGCTGAGTCCAGCCTGGTTCGGTGATCGCGGATGGCGCCTTGTGCCCGTTGGCGCCGTAGAGCTGCACCGCCATCCCCGGTGTCAGCGTCAACAGCTTTACGGCGCCAAGCTTGGTTGGGGTTTTGAGGTCGATCAAGAGACCCTCCGCCATACGCGGCGCGGAGCTCGGCTGCACCTGGCCCGTCCACGCTGTGAGTGGTTCGCCATCGATCGCCAGCGCGGGATCGCCGAAACCGGCTTCGTCATAGGCGTACGGGTTGTAGGTGCTCGCCGCGTCCGTGTCGGGCAGGATCGCGCTGGGCTGTTCGGCCTTGGTTTCCGTGCCGCTCTTGGGTTCGGACTTGGGAGTCGGCGTCGAGGAGGTGGTTTCCGAGGGCTTGGTTTGCGAGCCGCCACCCGATTCTGCGCCTGCGCCACCGCCTGTGCCCGACGATTTCGGAGTCGGGGCCGTCAGGGGGATCTTTGGTGGTTTGCCCGTCGAGGGGAACAGCGGGCTGCTTCCCGTGCCACCGTGGGGCGCTTTGGCCGGCGGGACAGTCGGTGTCGTCGCGGCGCCTGGAGCTGTCGGCGTCGTGGTCGGCGGGGCCGCGGCGCTGGGCACACTCGTCGTGGGCGCCTGCGCCACCACGAGCAGTGCGTGAGGTGACTGGGCCTTGTGCGAGCTGAGCGCGGCAGCGCCGGCCGCAGCTGCCGCCCCAGTTAGCAGCGCCGCCGCCAGGGCCAGCGTCGTCAACGGGCGCCAGTTGGGGCGCTCGCCGAGACTCCCCGGCTGGCCGGCGCCGCACTGCAGGCACCACTGCTGGTCATCCTGGACCGGAGCAGCACAGTTGCTGCACGTCCGCCCGGGCGGCTTGGACTCGGGGGAATCCCCGCTGTGAGGAGTCGCCGTCTGGCCGCCTTCGCGATCGGCCGCAGGAGGCTGCTCTGAAGCGGGTGCAGCCGGAGGATCAGCCAGCAACGTGTTCACTGCAGGTCAATTCTACCCAGGGGTGTCCAGTTGCAGCGCAGGCACACAGTCAGACACCGTCCCTGACGCGCCATGGCGCTGCCGGGAAGCCCCCTCGGTGGGAGAACAGGCGCTCAGATACGGGGCGTTGGAGGACCTCCGGGAACGATCTCGCGGCCGCTCGGGCGCAGTTGCTCGTCGAGCTCGAGCTGCCAGTAGTAGCGCGTGAACGTGCGGCCCTCGCGGAACTCCCCGACGTGCGGCGCGACGCTCTCGCCGGCCGCGAGGCGCACGATCAGCTCGGGGTAGCTGCGTCCTGGCAGCGCCGCATATGCGGGGGCAGGGAAGGCCCCGCCGAAGCGCGTGTTCACATCGGTGATCCCAAGACCGATCTCGGGGTCGCGGAAGACTTGGATCGTCGCCGGACCGTGCACCTGTAGCGCCTCCATCGTGCGCCGTCCCAGCTCGATCAGCTCCGTGTCGCGGATGACCGCGCCCTTGATCGACTCCCCGCCACGCGACTCGAGCATCGTGCGCGGAATCGCGTTTAGGCAGCGGCCCTGCAGGTCCCCGAGGCAGTCGATCGATAGCTCCGGGCCGCGCATCGCGCGCTGCACCATCACCGGCTCGCCCTCGTAGCCCGGCCGCGACTCGGCAACGTAGCGCACGAAGAAGTCCATCTCCGCCGCGTCGTGTGCCAGATGGATCGAGCGCGCCCCCGAACCCCGGCGCGGCTTGACCATCACCGGGTAGGAGTCCGGCTCCTGACCCGGCAGGACCGTCGGGGGCGAGGGCAGTCCCAGGCGCGAGAGCAGCAGATGCGCCTCGTACTTGTCGTACGTCGCGCGCGCCACCTCCGGCGAGGGCACCAGCGCCGGTAGGTGTCCCTCCACCCGCGCCTGCGCGAGCACCTCGATGTCGAGGTCCGTCAGCGGTATCACCGCCCCCACTCCGTGCCGAGCACACAGCTCCACCAGCGCCGGCACGTAGCCGGGGTCCACGATCGGCGGGACCGCGACGCGCACCTGCGCCGCATACTGCGCCGGCGCGAGCGGGTTCGGGTCGGCCGCCACGGTCTTCGTCAGCGCCGCGAAGCTCGCCACGATGTCGTAGCGCTTGCCCACCCCCGTCAGCAGGATCGCGGGGCTCCCCGGCCGATCTTCGGGCGCGCTCACTCCGTCCAGCCCCCGGTCTGGCCCTTGTAGAGGCCCGTTCCGCCCAGCACCAGGGCCGGCGTACGCAACAGGATGCGGGCGTCGAGCGCCGGTGAGCGGTGCTCGATGTAGTAGAGGTCCAGCTCGATCCGCTCACTCCACGGCAGCGACGCGCGGCCGTTGACCTGTGCCCAGCCGGTGATCCCCGGCCGAATCGCGAGCCGTCCGCGCTGGCGCGGGGTGTACTGCTGCACCTGCACCGGCACCGTCGGGCGTGGACCGATCAGCGACATCTCCCCCCGCAGCACGTTCAGCAGGTTTGGCAGCTCGTCCAGCGACGTGCGCCGCAGGAGGCCCCCCACGCGCGTGATGCGGGCGTCGTGCTCGTCGATCGCGAGACCCGCCCCGATGTGCTCCGCGCCGTCCACCATCGTCCGCAGCTTCAGCATGTCAAACGGCTGCCCGCCACGGCCGATGCGCCGCTGCCGGTAGAGGGCCGGACCGCCCGACTCCAGGCGAACCGCCACCATCGCGGCCGCTAGCAGCGGCGACGTGAGCGCCAGCAGCGCCGCGGAGACGGCAATGTCGATGAGGCGTCGGGTCATTGGTGGATTACACAGGGAGAAGACATCAGAAGCACTCGACCTCAACCACAAGCCGATCGTACGTGGATGGGCGGTAGTCATATGGCCGAGCCGGCGGGCCCGCGACTCTCACCGCGTCCCTTCCGCGGCTTCCCAGCTTGCGCTCGTGCCGTGGCGCAGCCAATCCCACAGCCCCAGAGCCAGCGAGGCCGTGGTCAGGACGTAGTAGCGCGCGACCAGCAGCGGGCGGGCGCGCACGGCACCGCCGAGCCCGGCGGCCCCGAGCAGCGCCAGCTGCAACGCGAGGGTGACGGCATACAGGGCGTTGGACCCGCCGTCCCCGGCGTCGAGCGCGACCAGCACGACGTTCGTGAGCAGCGCCAGCGCGTGCAGGAACGGCGTCGCGTAGCGCAGCACGCGGTGCGAGAGGATCATCAGCGCGTAGCCCGGCGTGTAGCCGCGCGGCGAGAGCAGCCCGCCGTGCAGCACGATCGGCCAGGTGTGGCTCATCATGCGCCGCTTGCGTGCAAGCTCGCCCTCGATCGAGGGCACCATCCGCTCGCTCGCACGCGCCTCCCCCACGTACACCGCGCGGTGACCGCGCTTGACCATGTTGAACGGGAATGTCAGATCGTGCCCCATGATCGGGTCGACGACAAGGTAGGTATCTCGCCGGGTGGCGTAGATCGCGCCGTTGCCGGCCGTGATCGAGGATAGGCGGGACTCCAGCGCGCGCACGGCCAGCTCGTAGCGCCAGTACAGGCCCTCCTGGTTGGTGGCCTGCGACCCGCTCGCTCCCTGCACGAAGCGGACCTGCCCACAGGCGTAGCCCACGCGCTCCTGCGCAAAGGCCCCGACCAGCGCACGCAACGCGCCCGGCTCCCACAACGCGTTCGCGTCGGAGAACGCCACGAGCTCCCCGCGCGAGCGCTCGACCGCCGCGTCCTGCGCACGGATCTTGCCGCCGCGCGGAAGCTCCAGCACGACGTCGGCGCCCGCGGCCCGCGCCTGGGCAGCCGTCGCATCCGCGCAGCCGTCACACGCAACGATCACCTCCAACTGCCCGCCCGGGTAGTCCAGCGCGAGCGCATTGGCCACCTTCGCCGCGATCGAGGCCTGCTCGTCGTGAGCCGCCACGATCAGCGAGACAGTCGGGAGCTTGTCGGGCGTCTCCGGCGCCGGGCGGCGCGGAGCCGCTACCCGGCCGACGACAGCCAGCGCAAGGGCGTAGCCGAGCTGCGTCCACACGATCAGACCGACCGTCAGCCAAAACAGGATCTCGAGGAGGGTGTGAGCCATCGTGCGCCCGCGCATTCTCGCTTAGCGGGACATCCTCACCGCGCGAGCAGCTGCTCGTAGAGCGCCAGATGCGCATCCGCGATCGCACTCCACGAGTACCGGCTCGCGGCGACATCGCGCGCTCGCTCTGCCATCTGCTCGCGGGCGACCGGACTACCCAGCAGCTCGGCCAGCACGCCCCCCAGAGCGCGGGGGTCGCCGGCGGGCACGGTGCGAGCCGCACCGCTCGCCGCGACCTCGGGGAAGCCGCCGGCGTCACTCAGCAACAACGGCGCCCCGGCGCCCAGCGCCGTGAACACCACACCGGACTGGTCGATCTCGCGGTAGGGCGCCACCACCAGGCTCGCACGGCGCATGAAGGCATCGGTCTGCGCCGCCGAGACGAACCGCGGCAGGAACCGCACGCGGCCGGCGCCTGCTCGTTCCGCGGCACGCGCGGCCGCACGCAGCGGGGCGAGGTCCATGCGGGGCATGCCCACGATCCACAGCTCGGCGCCTTGCGCTCCTCTTGCCGCCTCATCAGCGGTCGCCCGCCACGCCTCCAGCAGGACATCCAGCCCCTTGTACGGGCGCAGCAGGCCGAAGAACAACGCCACCGGCCCCGCGGCCTCCTGGAACTCCGCGGGCAGCGGACTCTCAGCCTCGCCCTCCCAGGGTCGCAGCACGCCGTGCGGGATCACGTGAACCCGCTCCGGCGCCAGGCCCAGCTCGTCGGTCAATCGCCGCCGGCCGTGCTCGGAGTGCACGACCACCGCGTCCATCCGCGCGTACAGCCGCCGCTGCGCCGCGAGCTGCCCCGGCCGCGGCTCGCGCGGCAGCACGTCGTGGGCGGTCAGCACCAACCGCGGGCGCTGACCCGCCACGGTGGGCCGGCGGCGCGGAAGCAGGTGCACGTCGAGCGGCTGCATCGTCAGCCACTGGAAGTGCACGATGTCGGCCGTGCGCGCCGCGCGGCGATAGCAGAGCATGTCCGGCAGGTGCTCGGCCGCCTTCAGCGCGAGTCGCGCCCGTCCACGCGGTCCGCCAGCGGCGCCCCGGTGGGCCAGGCGGTAGAAGCGCTCCCGGCGCACGTAGCCCCGCGGCGGCGGGAGCGCACCGTAGGCGAAGCGGCTCGTGATGAGCTCGACCTCGACGTCCGCCCCGCCCTCTGCGAGGGCCCCGCAGAGGGCGGCGTCGTATGGGGGCGTGTAAGCCGAAGGGTCGACGATGTGGATGCGCATCGGCGCAGACGATATGCCGCTCCGCGCTCGCTGCGTGGACAATGGGCGCGTGAGGAGCACCAAAGTCCCCGATCCGCCGGGCAAGGGTGGCGAGAGCGCAGGCCCCCGGCCGGCTGTCGAGCTTTCCCTCTGCGTCGTCAACACATCCCAGCGTGAGCTGCTGCTGCGCGGCCTCGACGCCATCGCACGCGAGCGCGCCACGCTGCCATTCGCATGTGAGGTACTTGTGCTCGACAACGGCTCGCGCGACGGCTCCGCGCAGGCCGCGCGTGCGCACCCGACCGTTGACGAGCTGATCGCGATCGGCGAACGGCGCGGCAAGGGCCTCAACGACGCCGAGTTGCTGCGCCGCGCCGGCGGGCGCTACGCGCTGCTGCTCAACGAGGACTCCGAGTTGCAGCCTGGCGCCGTGCTCGCGCTGCACCGCGCACTCGAGGCCCGACCCGATGCTGCTTGCGCCGGCGCCGCCCTGCGGCGGCCCGATGGCGGCCCCCAGGCCTCGGCATGGCGCTTTCCCACGCCGCTCACGGCGCTCGCCGGCGCGCTCTTCATGCACCGCCGGCTGGTCGTCCAGAGCCGCGGGACGCGAACCCGCGAGGTCGACTGGTGCCAGTCCGCCGCACTGCTGGTCCGGCGCGAGGCCGCCGCACAGGTCGACTACCTCGACCCCGCCTTCTTCGTGTACTCCGACGAGGTCGACTTCGCCCGGCGCCTGCGTGACGCCGGCTGGCGCAGCCTGTGGGTGCCGGGCGCCGTCGCCATCCACCACGAGCAGCTCGCCACCGATGCCGTTCCCGAGCGGCGGATCGTCGAAATGGCGCGCAACCGCGATCTCTACATGCGCAAGCACCACTCGCCGGCCGCGGCTCACACCGTGCGCTGGCTGACAGCGTGGGCCTATGCCGTGCGTGCGCTGGGGGCACTGGCGCTACCCGGCCATTCCTCGGCGCGGTACTGGCGGCATGTCACCGCGACGCTGCACCCCGAGCGAGGTGAGGGGCTGCGCGAGGCCGCCGCGAGGTACAACCGCATCCGCACGGACCCGTAGCCGGCACCGCGCTGGGTCCTCAGACCGACGTCGACTGCGTGTGGATAACCATCCGGACCTCTTGCCCTTTGGCGGTGAGAGTCCACGCGTTGGGCTCGCCTTTGGCATGGTCTCCGCCGCCATTTTGGATCAGCCCGAGGCTCTGCAGTCGGGTGAGGAGCTTTGAGATCTGCCCCTGGTCGGAGATGCCTGCAGCCGTCGCGACCTGGCGGTTGCTGGCATCGGGATTCGCGGATATCGCCAGCAGTACACGCACCGTGCGATAGGTCAAGCGCATATCGAGGTCTCGCAGTGGATCCCGCTGGGATGTCGTGTGCTTGCGAGCCTGCGGCGCTGGCCGCGCAAGCTCCCGCTCGCAGGCGCCGCCGCCAAGGTAGGGCAGCACGACAATGCCCATCAACGGATTCAACAGGCCAGCCAAGGGCCGGGGACGCGGCTCCAGCAGGCGCGTATGGATGAGGGCAGCACCGCGCCGACCACGCCCTCGGCCATTAGGCGCTCGGGCCGCCGGGACCGTGCCTCAAAGCGCCCCTCATGCACGGCATCAACCAGCACACCAATGGCCCGAGCGCGCCGCTCAAGCGCCTTGGGCCCGGCGCCGAGCGCGCCGACGACGCACAGGACACCCATCTCAGGCTCGCCATCCAGGAACTCGAGCAGTGCCGCGAGACCGGCTCTGATCCGCGATCGCCAACGATCGTGGCCCTCGTAAGCCGGAGTCACACATTCGCCAGCCAGCTCGATCGCGCGATCGAGCGCGGCCAGGAAGCAGTCCTCGCGATCCACGAACAGCTCGTAGAAGGTGCGCCGCGAGACGCCCGAGCGGGCAACCACCTGCGCGACACTCACCTCGGCGGTGCCACGTTCACACACAAGCTCACTCATCGCCGTGAGAATGCGCGCGCGTTGGATCTCGCTAACCCGCACCCCACCATTGCCAGTCCCGTGTGGGCGCTTGGGCGCAGCCCGACCTCGATCCCTGGGCGCCACCGGCGCGCCCCTCCTTGCCGTCGCCCGGCCATTGCCCGTAGTGCCGCCAGCGCGCGGGACCACCGCCACTGCTCCTCTACTTCCCCCGCCGGCGCTTGCCCCTTGCATTCCGGTGGCGACCCGGGGCGCTCCCCTTGCCCTTCGCCTTCCTGTGGGCGGCGCGGTGAGCCCGGGGGCATCCAGTGACCTTGATCTTGTTGCTCTGGTGGATCTCCTCACCGTTCTGCGCGATGAATTCGGTGGGCATCGTGAGGCTCGACTTGCAGAGATCCCCGTTCGCCGCCAGCGCCGAGTAGGGACCTTGGGGAAGCGTCAGTTCGAAGCTCCCCACGGGCACGTCCGGCACTGTCTTGAAGGTTGAGCTGGTGATGCCCTTCTTGCTGATGAACGTCGAGCCGACCAGGTCGACGGTCACGCCGTAGCCCTGCAGGACGACCACCAGGCTCGGGAACGCTTCCCCACCGTGCGAGACGAAGTAGGCAGGGCCCGTCAACGGCACCGGCAGGACCGGCGTGGTCGCAGTCGCCCGGCCGACCAGCGAGGCCGCCGGGCACGCCGCGGGGTTGGCTTCGAACGTCGCCGCCAGACAGGCCTTCTGCAAAGTCGTCAGCCGCGACGGCAGGCGCTTGGGCAGTTCGACTTTGACCTTGGCGATGTTCGCGTCATACGGCCCCGTCGGGTAGGTCAGCTTCACGTGCAGGCTCGCCCCGTTGGCTCGCGAGACTTTGCCCAATGTCGAGACTGCGAACTTGGGGTGGAACGCCAGCGTCGCGCAGTTGGTGACCTGGTAGCGCGTACCCACGCTCGCAGCGACACCCTCGGTGCTGCTCAGCGTCCCTGTGATCTGCATCGGGTTGCAGTTGGTCGCGTTGAAGGTAAAGCCCCCCGGGCGTTCCACGGCGACCTGCACGTGCTGGAGCTGCAGGGGGATACCCTCAAGGATCGTCGGCAACGGGTCGCTTACGACCGTCAGGTGCGCGTCATGGGGATCCACGCGTATCTGCGCGCGAACGATGACTGTCCCGAGGTCGAACGGACCGGCCTTCGCGGGATTGACGATCGACAGGCCGAACGGCGCGCCCTTGTACGGACCGGTAATGAAGACCTTCCCGCCGGTCACCGTGTAGGGATCGTTGCCCAGACCGGCCGAGACGATCGTGTGTCCGATCAGGCTGTCTTCGCCACAAGTCCCCTGCGAGGCCTGCGGTTCGGGACACAGCTTTACCGTCGAGAGCGTTCCCAGCAAGCCGGGCGGCATCTGCATTTCCACGCGGCTGAGGGCCTGGTCGGCGTCCGGACGACTCATCGTCAGCTCGAACTGGGTAAACGCGCCGGCCTGGATGTTCGTCGTGCCGGCCTCGAATCCCGGAGTGAACAGCTGCGGGCTGGCGCACGGTGCGCCGTTCGGGCCTGAGTCGATTTCAAACGTCGAGGACGGTGTCGCCGGCGCGTTGCCCGACCACGGCGCGAGCGACGTTTCAGTCGTGTAGGTCCCGCACAGCGGCGGCGTGGTCAGTGGCGCGCGGGCGCTGCCGAAGAAGCTCAACCTGAGGTCTTCGAAGGGGACCTCCGGGGTATTTTCGAACGTCGCGACCAGCTGGCCGGTGATGGGATCTGGCGTGACCCTCCCCGCGAGCTTCACGAGCACCCCCGACACCGGGTCCTGCGCGACGATGTAGAGCGCGACCAGGCTCCCGAATGGGTTTTCGTCCTGCGCCGCGAGATACACGGCGCCTGTGATCGCATTCGGGAGCAGGGGCGATTTGATTTCCACGACGCCGACCTTCGACGCTTCCGGACACGCGGCCTGGGCCGCGTTCTGCAATCCGACTGCTTCCAGCGGACACGCAAGCAGGCCGTCCGCCGCCGCCGGGCTGAGCTGCACGCCCACCGGCAGCGCCACCGTCGTGTTCCGCAGATGCGCCTGCGCGAGCCCTTCGGGGTTGAGCGTCTCCTGCTGAGGGATATGAAACCCGATCGACAGACCCGTCGGCGTGCTCGCGGCCTGCCCGTCCGGCGCCACGCTGATCGTCGGATCGAAGTTCAACCGGTTGCAGCCGTCGAGGCTCAGCCCACGACCCGCGCCGTCGCGCAAAACGGCCTGGCCGCTGACGCTCTGTTTGGGCTGCTCCCACGAATCGGCGAGCACCTTGGATTCGAGCAGCCCTTCGCACGAGGTCGGCAACGTCAGGAAAGCCGTCTGGGAGAGTTGTTCGGGCGTCCCGCACGGCGGCAGCCCCACTTCGCCGCCAACTTCGGCGCTCAGACAGCTCCACCCGCGAGATTGATCGTGACGCGGATCCCCGGGGACCCCCCAGAACGTCACACGCGAGCCGTAGAACGCCACAGCCTGCGAGATGTTCCTGACGTCGACGGTCACACCATAGTCCCCGCCTGTACGCAGGGACGTGTCGAGAAAGACATCGACAAACGCTACTTTGAACCCAAACCGAGCGGGCTCCCCCGCGGACGGCGGAAGGTTGAATACAGGAACACTGTAGATCGTGCGCCCGCCGAGTCCCACGATGACTTCCGCGACGCCAATTGCAGTGTCGGCCGGGCAGTAGTTGGCATAGTGTTCGCTCACCGAGAATTGCTTTATCGTGCACTGCGGGATGACCTGCGGGTTGCCGACCAAACCCGGGGGCAGCTCGAAATGCAGGTCCTTGCCCAGGCCCACTGGGGTGGGGCCAGGGAATGAGCCACCGTTATCGATTTCTGTGTTGAAATTGAACGTAGTCGTCAACTCGAACGGGTGAGACCCCGCCTGGGTATCAGGCGACCCGTTCTCGTTGCTCGGCGTCAGTTCATAGGTTTCGGCCCCGAAACCCGCCGGTGTGCCGCTTACCACGATCGGCTGGGAGAACGACCTGCTCGGGGCCCCGCCGCCGGAGACGCTAGCCAGGTTTTCACCGCCGGAGGGCGCGTTCTTGTCGACCTTGACTGCGATCGTCACGAGCAGATGTTCCGATTCAAGGTTCCCATATGGCTCAATACCGCCGGTAGTAGTGCAACGCAAGGACGCGAGTTCGCACGCAAGGCCTTCGTTGCCCGATATCTCCGTAGCAGTCAGCCCCACGGGCAGCTTGTCCGCGATGACGATCGGGCTCGCTCCGCCGTTGGCCGTCGCATCGCCAAGGTTCGACACTTCCACGAAGAGTATGCCTTCGCCACCGGGGGCTAAGTTCGTCGGTGAGGCGCTGGAGGTGATCTTCCACCACGCCGTCTCGGACGCGCTAGCCTGCACGGCGCTTGCGGCGGCAAGTACCACAAGGGCAGTCGTCAAACCGAGCGCCAGCCAGCCCATGCCCGGCAGACGGTTCGCGCCTTTCCAGGCGGCCCCACGCGGCTTCCAAAAAGATCTGCGCATCACTTGGCCCTCCTCTTGCTCTTGGCGGCCTTCGTGTGGCGCACCCTGGGCGCGCCTCTCTTCTTGCCGCGCCGCTGACGCTTGCCTTTCTCCTTGCCGCCCTCACGCTTCGTGATCGGCTGCTTGGCCTTCACGGACCGCGCTGCGGTCGATTGCACAACGTTCCCGCTGCCGACGAACGTCGCGCTTGGAGGAGCTCCAAAGATCGGCGGCTGGGGCGAGGGCGCCGCCTTGCACTCGTCGCTGCTGACACACGGCGGGGGGGAGACCACCTTGACGGGACAGGGCGCCACTGCCGAGCAGACGTGGGCGTCGTAGATGTCGAATGCGTCGTCCACATCCTGTGACACCAGACGCTCCTGCGTCCTGAAGAAGACATCGTCTCCGCTTGCGCTCGCGTCGACAAACGACGAGTCCCCGCTGCCAGCGCCACTGGATATCAGCGCGACGCAACCGGCTGCCTCGCTGCAACTTCCGGTCCCAGCCTGCTCAAACTCGTATACGTCCTCCCGGCCGTTCGTGTCCTGTGGGACCAGCGCTTCAGCGCTGTCGAAGAACAGCCGCCCTTCATTCGAGACGTAGCGCGACTGGTGGGTCGTCTGTCCCTGTTCAGCAGACGGTGTCCAGCCCGGCAGCCCGGCGGCGACCCAATGGTCTTTCCACGCTTCCGTCGGATCCATCGAGATGCCTTCGTCGAATTCTCCGGTCGGCCTGGCGCCGTAGGGATTGCACGATGCGCAGCTTAGATGTCCCGTGACCGCGTCATACAGATAGGCCTCCGCATCGCGCTGACCGCTGTTTGCGTCGATGTTGTCGTAACCGGTCGGATCGCCTTCTGTCATGAAGGCCACATACCGGCCGTTGGGGGAGACCTCAGCGGTCAGCCTTGCGAGGAACTGAGTCTTTTCGTGTATTTCCCAATAATGAGAGTCGCTGTTCGAAAGCGTGGCGACGAACACGGGCGGCGTCCAGTGAGCTCCGTCATAGTGGGCCATGTAGAGGTTGGGGGACCCCGCGGTCGCGGCGGCGCTCAGAGCGCCTTGGGCGACGAAATACACATAGGAGCCATCTTCGCTCCCGCCGAGCACACCCGTCACTTCAGCTCCGGGTCCAGTGAGGTCGGTCACACTGCCGGTGACGGCGTCGAACGCATAGAGATCGCCATTGGCATTTGACGTAAAGACTTTTGAGCCATCGCTGCTGGCCGTCTGGAATTCACCTCCCCCTTTGACGAGCACCGTCTTTTCGGTGACCATGTCCCGCTCGTAGACGCCCCCGTCATAAGACCAGATGACGTGGGAGCCGTCGTCCGAGATCGCGTGTCTGACGTTGAAGCCACCGTCCCCACCGAAGGCGGTGTAGCCAGCGTCCGGCGCTGCTTCTTCGCCGTTGGGCAATATGTTCACAAGCTGAAGCCGACCGGCGGTCCACTCGTAAGTGTTATAGTTTTCGTCGTTTACTGGAATCGGAGGCACTCCTTCCAGGAGCGTCAGATCCGCCATGATTATGACGTGGCTTAGATCGGGCGTCGCGGCGACAAAATTCACTCGGTCTCCGGTCAGGTTGAGTGAGCTTCTCGTGACCAGTGGTGTGTATGCCCCACTTTCGCTGCGCAAGAAGGGAAGTATTCGGATTCCTTCAGGCGCTTCGGGAGACAGGCTTTGAATGGTCCCGGGTTCCTTCGTTCGCATGAAGCTGGAGCGCGTTAGATCGGGTGTAAATGCCTTGAATTCGCTACTATTCTGAAGTCCAGAGGTTTCAACGACGGGCGTCGTTATGTTTTGCGTCGACCAGCCTGCGGCCCCGCGGGTGGAGATCAGTTGGTTATTCAGCAGCGTATTGGCCGGCGCTTCGGCTTCTGGTGGGAACTTCATCCCATAGGTGATCGCGCCGCCATCTTCGGAGGACTCGACCATCGCATTCCCCGCGCCATGGGTGGCGATTCCGAGCGCTTCGGCGCCGAGCTTGCTAGGCGGCGAAACAAGTTCGTACTGGCGGTCGTCCGGCAGCCCCGACACGCTGGTCGCCGGCTGCGTGGTGAATGTGCGGTCTGAGCCGTCGACGACTTCGAGGGCGTTGGTGGCTAGAACCCGGTAGTGGTAGAGCATGCCCGCCTGGAGTCCTTGCACGTGAACACTCACAGCCTGGGCTTCTACGCCGGCGCCCGCGTCTGCATCGGGGACGGGCGCGCTCGCGGTATAGGAGCCCGCCGCTGTGCCATATTCGAAGCGGTAGGTCGTATCCGCCCCCCCAGGGTTGATCTGGGCATCCAGCGTCGCGCTGGTGGACGCAACGTTCGAGACCGACTCGCTTTCGACGATCGGCGAGGCCACCGCCAGCGCACGGGCGCCAGGGAGTACGAGGCCGGCGACGATCACAAGCGCTGCGCAAGCCAGCGCCATGCCCAGCCTGCCGGCCGGCGCTCCCCCACGCACGTCGCTACGAGCCAAAACGGTGAGGACACCACGCATCAGCACAACTCCCCTCTTGAATGACGACCGGGGTCGACCACGCCGCCCCCGCAGTGGTGGGAACCGAGGGCGGACATGCCGTCCCCGGTCGGGCCTCTAAGCCCGCACATGAGCTCACATGCGGCGGGCGCACTCCCCCGTGTGCCGGGGGTCGGAGCGGCATCTGTCAGAGCCCCACGGCCATCGCTACCCCCTCCCCCGAGGGGGAGCCTGGGGCCGCGGGCTAAGGACCGGCGGGGAGACCTACCGCAGGGCGGTAAGAGAGAGAGAGAGAGAGAGAGATGTGTCAGCGCTGCTGACACATCTAGGTTCAGGCCCAAACGGAGCCGCAACCATCATCGCCACGTATGTCCTAAATGAACTCACGCCGAAAAACTCCCTCAAATCTAACGGGACCAAGTCCCTCTCCCGAAAATGGCACTTCTGTCAGCGCTGGAAGTCAACCCAGAAGGCAAACACCCCAACCAGACCCTATGTCCAAAACGCCCGGTCGGCCAACATGGAGAACCAGACAAGACGACTATAACCACAGCGCGAGGCACTTGTCAAGTCCTACGGAGAGCGGAGAGCGAGCGCAACCGACACCGCAACGGCGCCACTCCCCACTTCACCACCGCTCTCAGGCTCTGTCGCTGGGGGAGCGCCCGGCTCGACGGTTGCGAGCCACATCGAACAGCTCGCGGGCGCCCGCGAGCTCGCGGGCACTGAAGAAGCGCGTGAGCACCAGCAGCGCCGGCGCCAGCGCCAGCCACAGCGCCCGCAACACGAGGCCCTCAAGACCGGTCGTCGGCAGCAGCAGCTCCCCCGAGACCGCCACGCCGGTGAAGATTCCACACAGCAGCCCCAGCCGGCCCCACTCGAAGCCCACATGGAAGAGCGAGCGCGTCAGCACGTACAGCACCGCCAGCATCGCCACGTACGCCCCGCACAGCGCCAGCCCCGCCCCGGCGATGCCGAGGTTCAGGCCACCCGCAGGCACGAGCCACAGCAGCAGCGCCACGTTGACCACAAGGCCCGCCGCCGCCGCCGGGAAGTTGCGCGTGGTCACACCCGCGCGTCCCGCCAGCACCATCAGCACCGGGTACAGCCCGTACAGCGCCCAGCCCAGCGCCAGCCACGGCAGCGCTTTGTACGCGCCGAAGTATTCCGGGGCCGCCAGCAGCCGCACCAGCCAACGACCGAGCAGCGCCACGCCGCAGACCACGATGCCCGTCGCCAGCGCGTAGTAGGTGGTGACCAGCGAGTACAGCCGCGAGGCCTCCCGGTCACTCTGCACCGAGTACGCCAACGGCGGCCACGCGTACTGAAAGCCGCGCACCGCCACGAACACAACCGTCGCGAGCTGCAGCGCGAGCGAGTACAGGCCCGCCGCATCTTTGGAGTACACGCGCAGGAGGTAGAAGCGGTCCACCACCTGCAGCGCATAGACGCTCGCGTCCGCCGGCACCGTCGGCAGCCCGAAGCGCAGCATCGCGCTCAGATCGCGTGGATTTACCAGCAGCGAGAAGCGCCGCGCGCGCAGCAGCACTGCCCACAGGCCGAGCACCACCAGCGCCGACGCGCCGAAGTTCCCCAGCAGCAGGCCCCGCGCCTGCTGGTCGGCGAAGACCACCAGGGCCACTGTGAACGTCACCGTCAGCCCCACGTTGCACATCGACGCCAGCAGGTAGGCACGCGAGCGCTCGTCCACGCGCAGCTGCGCGTAGGCCATTTCCAGGTTCGTGAACGCCCACAGCCCCAGGATCGCGCAGTCCATCAGCTGCGGATCGTCGCTGCCCAGCAGCAGCCGCGAGAGCCCCCCCGCGAACGCCACCGCCAGCAGCGCCGCGAGCGTCGTGCTCCACGCCACCGTCGCCGTCGCCGTGCGCGCGATCCGCGCCCGCCGCTGCACGTCGTGATCGGTGAAGTAGAAGCGCACGAACGCCTCCCCTACCCCCAGGCGCAGCACGATGCTCGACAGGATCACCGCCGTCAGCAGCGCGTTGTACGTCCCGTAGGCCGGGCGCGGCACATGGCGGGTGTACAGCGGCAGCAGGATCACCGCGATGCACTTCGCCACGATGTCCGCCGCCTGGTAGGCGGCGCCCGTAGTGAGGAGCCGCTTCAGGTAGTCCCGCACCGCCTGGAAGCTAGACGGTCACGGGGCTAGGCGGCGCGGCCAGCAGCGGGTGGCTGGAGCAGCGCGTCGGTGGTACGCGCCTGGGACGGATCGGCCGGCGTGGCCTCGCCATGGGCCGCGTAGGCAAGCGCAACCCCGATCCCCAGCAGCGTCCACGTCAGCGGATCCTCCAGGAAGTCCGCGTAGGTGAACGTGTGCAGCACCAGCGCCGCGAAGCACGCCGCCACCGCTGGCCGAAACGGGGATCCTGGCCGAAACGGGGATACGCGAGTGTCCCCCGGCTTCGGTCGCAGGCGAGCGTCTCCCGGCTTCGGTCTGGGCGGCGAGCGCCGCGCGTCTGCGAACAGCACCATAAACGCCGATACGAGCAGCGCCACGTAGAGCAGCAGTCCCACGATCCCCTGCTCCGCCGCGACCGTAATCGGGATCGTGTGCGACGCCGATGTCGCGCTGCTGCCGTCCACGTGTTCGTGACTGCGGTACTCCTGTGCGAACGAACCCGGCCCGAAACCCTGCAGCGGCCGGTCCGCAAACAGCCGCAGGCCGCCCTCGACCAGCTTCGTGCGCCCGCTCGTCGCATTGCTCGCCGAGCCGCCTTTGCCACTCAGTCCCAGATGCAGGCTGGGCGGCGCCGCCAGCACCACCACCAGCGCGATCGCCACCAGCGCACCCGTTACGTAGAGCGTCCCGCGCACGTCCCAGCGCCACGCCGCCAGCACCGCCAAGCCCAACAGCAGCGCCGCGATGCTCGACTGCGAGAAGCTCGTCACTAGGCCCGCCAGCAGCCACAGCAGCACCGCGCCACCGAGCAGCACTTCGCGGCGGCGCGCGCTCCAGAGAACCCCCGTCATCGTCCCCAGCATCGTCAGCGCCAGGAAGCGCCCGTAGATGTTCGGGTCGAAGAACAGCGAGTTCACCCGAAAGAAGTTGTCGTACTGGTTCGCCGCCACCACCTTCGGATTGAGGAACAGGTGCTTGCGGTAGTACTCCACAAAGCCAATTCCCGCGAACACCACCGCCAGCGCGACTGCTATCGCCAGGCACACCAGCAGCAGCTCCCGCGTCCAGCGCACCTCGCGCAGCAGCGCGAACAGCAGCGCGAACGGCACGTAGAAGAAGACCATGTTCTCCAGCGCCTTTGAGAAGTCCCCGGAGTAGGCGGCCTGCAGCCCATACAGCGCCACCGACGCCATCAGCAGCCATTCCAGGCCCCGGGGGGTCCCGGCCCACGCGAGCCAGCCCCGCAGGCCCCGATCGGTGTCGAAGGCAACGGAGGGATGCCCCGCGGCTGCGGGAGCGGATGCACGGGGGCCGAGCAGGCGCGGCACGAGATACGCCAGCGAGCCCGCGCCCACCACCAGGTACAGCGGGATCAACAAATTCGACGTGCTCCCCCCCGTCGAGATCGGCAGCCGGAACGGCAGCGCCGCCACCGCCAGCACCGGGAATGCCTGCGGGCGCCTGTGCACCAGCAGCGCCAGCGCCAGCACCGCGGCAAGCCCGAGCACAATCACCGCCACCGCCTCCGCCGAGTGCGCGCGCAGATGCTCGAGCTGAGTCGTGTGCCAGATATCGGTCGCCAGCAGCACCGGCGTCAACACCAGCACCGCCAGCAGCACCGCCGCCCGCTTCCTCTCCGAGACCCGGCCCCCGAGCCGCCGCGGCTCGCCGGACTCGGCCGCGGCCGACGGGCCGCTCAGTACGACCACCGCGGTGAGCAGCGCGACCGCGATCACGCCGAGCTTCTCCGCCGCCTCGCCGAGGCCGTGGGCCGTCGCCAGCACCAGCAGGCTCATGGCCGACCCGACCGCAGGACAAAGCCATCGGGGGAGTACCTCGTAAGGCCCTGGCGGCGCAGGCTCACTCGCACGCGGTATTCGCCGGGCGGCGCCAGCCGGCCACGCTGGCGCAGCCCACGGTGCCCGTTCCAGCACAGCGAGACCTGTTTGTAGCGTTCCACCGGCAGGTTCCGCACGATCCTCGCCACTTCATCGCCCGCCCCATCGACGATCTCAACCGTCACCGCGTCGGCCTGCGCCAGCTTGAACGACACGTACTCGATGTGCTTGCTAGCGAGCACCAGTTCTCTCGGCACCCGCCCATGGCAGCCCGCCGCCGCCAAACGGGTCGGGTAGAAGGCCGTCGTCCGCTCAAAGCTCTGCACCACCGTGGGGGTGTGCTTCAGCCGCTGCGTCACGACGAACGCCGCGAAGCTCGCCAGCACCAGCACCGCAAAGACCGCCCCCGCCAGCCGCTCGGTGCTCTGCCTCTGAGCCGCGCTGTGTGAGCCGTCCGCCGCGGCGCCCGCCGCGACGGAGCTGCCGATCGGAGATCGCCCAGCGGGGTCGACCTCCCTCAATCCCCGCCGCCCAGCGCGAAGCGCTCGACCGTGTCCGAGCGCAGCCCCAACCGCAGCGTCTCCAGCGAAAGCACGTCGTCCGGCGCGATGTTGCCGAGGTTGCACTCGCCCCCGAAGAACTCCAGCAGCCACACCTGCTGCTCCTTGCGCGGCGCCTCGAAGACCATCCGGTCGCAATCCACCGCGTGCGCGATCTCATCGATCAGGCCGCTGCGGACCTCTCCGTCGGCCCGGTAGATGCCTGCCGTGCCCGACTCCCGCGCCTCCGCGATCACCTTCCACGCGCCCGCCTGCAGCTCGCCCTGGATGCGCTCGATCCACACGTACGGCGCCATGATCGTATGCGCATCCTTGCTGCCCACCTCCGAGAGCACCGTGAACTCCCGCGCCAGGCGCTCGATCAGCTCGCACTTGACCGCCGGCTGCAGCTCGATCGTGCCGTCGGAGACCTCCACGTGGCGCAGGCCGAGCTCGTGCAGCCACGCCACCATGCCCTCCACCCGCCCCTGGCGCACCGCCAGCTCGGTCAGCGTGCCGCCCAGCATGACCGGCACCCCGTGCGCTCGATAGCGCTCCAGCTTCGGACCCAGGTTCGCGCTCACCAGCGCCGTGCCCCAACCGAGCTTGACGATGTCCACGCTCGCTCCGGCGGTCTCCATCAGGCCCTCCACCTCCGCCAGCGATAGGCCCCTGTCCAGCACATGGGTCAAGCCCCGCTCGCGCGGCTTGACCGTGCGCTCCGGGATGTCCAGAAAGCTCGCCGTCGGCGGCTCGGCGCTCGTCAAGGAAGCCTCACTGCGCCGCGCCGCCGGCCGCTTCACCGCCGGCCAGCGCCGCCTGGTCGGCACCCGCGACCACCACCACCGTCGCCGAGCCCACCAGTGGCACGATCGCGCCTTCAAGCGGCGAGACCTGCGTGATCCCCAGTGTCTGCGCCACGTGCAGCGCTTCGGTGTGGTGGCCGCCCGTGTACTCGACCACTGAGGTCGAGCGCCCCGCTGGGTGCGCGTCCAGCGCCGTGGACTGCGTATAGCCGCTCTGCTGCAGGTTCGCCGCCAGGCGGTGCGCAAGCCCGTTCGTTTCCGTGCCGTTGAGGACCACCACGTGCGTTTCTGCCGGGCTCGCCACCACGACGGTGGCGTGCGCGTGGTGCGAGGGTGCGTGCCCTCCCGTAGCGACCGAGTGCGACACCGCGCTCGTCGCCTGGCCTTTGTGTGTGCTCCCCCCGAGTGAGAGCAGCACCCCCACCAGCACTGCCACCCCGAAAACCACTCCACCCACGATCAGCGCCGTCGTGCGCCCGGGCGAGCGCTCCTCCTGCAGGAAGGGCGGCCCCTGCGCACGGCCTGCACGGGCGCCCACGCCGCCGCCGGGAGGCAGGTTGGGCACACCGCGTGCACCCTGTGCCGTGCCGGCACGCGGAGACTCCGGCGCCGCAGGCCTCGCCGAGCGTGGCGGTGGTGGGGTCGCCGACCGTGCAGGAGCAGCAGGAGCAGGAGCCGGCGGCCGCGTGGCAGGCGTAGTCGCGCGTGCCGCAACCGTTGCCGGCGTGGGGATACCGCCGACAGGCGCTGACTCTGTCTCCGTGAGCCCGGTCGCGGCCTTGGCCGCCTGCTCCGCAGATGCACCCGCCGCCGGAGCGAGTCCGCTCGTTGCCTCGCCGTGCAGCTGCGTGTCCTGCGTCGCGGGCGCGGCGCCCACCCCTCCAGCAGGCGCAGGCGGTAGCGAAGCGCCCAAGACCGCCGGCTCGACCGTCGCGCCGGAGCCCATTGCCGATTGCGGCATAGCTCCACTACCTTGAGTCTCACCGGCGACTGACGACGTCCCGGGACCCTGCTGCGAGGCTCCCGTAACCTGCTGGCCGGCAGCCACCGGCGCGGGCTGCGGTGTCGGCACAAACGCCGGCTGGCCCGGCAAGGGCGCCGCAGCGGGTTGCTCAGCGGACACGGGAGCCGACTGGCCCGGGGCAGGTTGGCCGGGAAGCGGCAGCCCGGACTGGCCGGCGACGGGCACAGGGGCACCGCCGGAGGCCGCGACGGTAGACGGCGCCAATCCCTCAGCCGGCGCCGCACCGCTAGCCACACGGGTTGCCGGACCGGCGCCCGTCGCCGCGCGAGCGACCACCGGCGTGGCGCGAGGAATGGGACCTCCGCCCGCCCGCGGCTGGACGACGCGCTGCACACGCGCCGCCGCATCCATGCTTACGCGCTGCTCGAGCTCCGCGGCGCGCTCCGGCGCTCGTCCGGCCCACTCGCGTAGACGTTTGAGCTCCCGCGCCTGCGAGAAGACCAGCAGCGAGAGGACCGCGATTCCCACCAGACCCGCAAAGGCCGCGAGCGCGCCGACCTTGAGCAGCGTGTTCGAAAGCGAGAGCGCTAGCAGCGGAGCGGTCATGCGTCGGCAGAGTGTACGAGCGGGACAGGCGCGACAGGCGCGGTAGTCAGCTCCCGGTCCGCCTCGCCCGCAGCCGGCGCGCCCTCGAGGTCGCTGCGCACCTTCGCATTCAGACCGGCCACCTTCGCAGCGAGACCGGCCGCGTCGCCCTCGAGCACGAGCAGGTTGATCTCGTCGAACATCCCCGCAACGATGTCGGGGGCGAGCGGCTCGCGCGCGGCGAGCATGATCTTCTCAGCAGAGGTCGGGCGACGGCGCTCGTAGCTGTTGAAGAGCTCCTCGTGCAGCTTCTCCCCGGCGCGAGCCCCGACCACCTCGATCTCGATGTCGCGGTCGGGGTCTAGGCCCGAGAGCTCGATCATCGCGCGCGCGAGCTCGACGATGCGTACCGGCTCGCCCATGTCCAGCACGAGCACCTCAGCGACCGGCGCCCGCGGGCCCTGCATCCCGTCGCCCGCGCCAGCGGGCGAGAACGTACCGTTCGGTCCGCGCTCCGTCGGCTCCGGTCGAGACGACAGCGAACCGGCGCGGATGATCAGCTGGACCGCCTCGGGAATCGTCATGAAGTAACGCGTCATGCGCTCGTCGGTGACGGTGACCGGCCCGCCGCGCGCGATCTGACGGCGGAAGATCGGGACCACGCTGCCAGAGGAGCCGAGCACGTTGCCGAAGCGCACCGCCTTGTAGCCGGTGGCAGGGAAGCGCGCCGCCGCACCCTCCAGCGCGAACTCCGCGAGCGCCTTCGACGCCCCCATGACCGTCGCCGGGGCGACGGCCTTGTCGGTGGAGACCAGTACGAAGCGGCGCACCCCCAGCTCGCCGCAGACGTCCGCCACGATACGCGTCGCGATCGCGTTGTTGCGCACCGCCTCAACCGGATTGGACTCCATCAGCCCGACGTGCTTGTAAGCCGCCGCGTGAAACACCACCGTGGGGCGGTGCTCGGCGATGACCTCCCGCATGCGCTCCCCCTCCTTGCAGTCGGCCAGCACGGCGGCGAGCGTCGCCGGGGGCACGTGGCGCTCGTCCTCAAGCTCGCGCTGGATCGCAAAGAGGTTGTCCTCGGCGTGGTCGAGCAGCACGATCCGGCACGGCCCCACGTGCGCGATCTGGCGACACAGCTCCGCCCCGATCGAACCGCCGGCGCCGGTCACGAGCACCGTCTCCTGCGCCAGATACGCGCCCACCTGGTCGAGCTCCATTAACACCGGCTCACGGCCGAGCACGTCCTCGACGCGTACCTCGCGCACCTGCCTGGCGATCGTGCCGGCGCCGCGGGTTTGCAGTAGCTCGAACACCGTCGGCAGCGTGCGCACCGGGATCCCGCGCGTGCGGCACTCCCGCACCACCCGCGCACGCGTCGAGCCGGGGGCCGAAGGGATCGCGATGATCACCTCGTCGGGCTCGGAGTCCTCGAGGATGCGCGGCAGATCGGCGCTCGGTGCCGCCCAGCACCTTTACCCCGTCGATGCGCAGGCCACGCTTGCGGGGATCGTCGTCGATGAAGCCCACCGGCGCGAGTCCCAGCTCACGGTTGCGCACGATCTCACGCACCACCAGCCGACCACCGTCACCGGCACCGACGATCAGGACACCGCGCTCACCCTCGCGCACCCCACGAAAGACCCCCGGCAAGCGGCGTTCGTGGACCGCGCGAGCCAACACCCGCATGCCCACCAGCAGCACGAGCAGCAGTAGGAAGAACAACGCGATCACCCCGTTAGGCAGATCGAGCGCGATCGTGCCGTGGTGGGGAATCTGCACCGGCCGCAGCACCGCCACGCCGACCACCGTAAGTAGCGTGATCGCCGCTACTCCTCTGAGGATCGCCCAGTAGTCACGCTGGCCGGAGTAGCTCCAGCTGCGCAGGTAGACGCGCGCCAGCACCAGCACCAGCACACCCCCCGCCGTCACCCACCAGATCGTGCGTTCCAGCAGCAGCGCGTAGCGATGACTGAGGCCCGCGTCGAAGCGCAGATGGAAGGCGAGGTAGTACGCGAGCGCGACCAGCGCCCCGTCCACGGCGATCTGGGGCAGTACGTGCCGATGGAAGGGTACGAGGGTCACCGAGCGGATACGTCGGTGCATTACGGGGATTGTAAGGGTCCGCCAGGAAAGAGATGGCGGGCCCCGCAGGCCTACTTGAAGACGGTGAGCTCCGAGATCGCGGCAGTTTCGCCGCCGGGCGGCAGGGTGGTTATCCAGAGTAGGTAGTAGCGGTAGCGAGTACCACCGCTGTTGAAGTGGATCGTGCTCTGCCCATCGATCGTCTGGGGCGCGGCGAGTTGCGTCCAGCCACGTTCGGAGAGGCCCTCCGGGGATCCATAGGGAAGGCCGCTATCGAAGTGATCGGCCGCATAGACGGCCGCGGCAAAGCCAGGGGTCGGGGTCTGGACCTCGAGTGCCCGCGCCCGCAGACCCGGGGCGGCATCGATGTAGATCCCCGTACCGGGCTTCCGACCGAGGGTGCTGTTCAGGTAGTGCTCGGTGCTCCAGACCGTGTTGGGATCGCCGTCGAGGACGTTCGCCACCTGTCGTGGGTGTTCGGGTTCGGTGCCAAAGGGGTTGTAGTCGTGCGCGGCGCCCGCGGCCAGCGAGACGGGCGACAGGCCGGGTTTAGCGTCGACGTCGGGGGCAACGCCGGTGCCACGCTGGGTGTGGCCAGCAAGCAGCACGAGCACCAGCGCGACGAGCCCCCCGAGCAGTGCGAGCGAGACCAGCCAGCGGACCGGGTGGCGCATCCGCCAGGGCAACCTGCGGCGAGCCGGGGCGGGGAGGCTGCGCAGCACGGTCGTCACCTCTCCGGTGGCCTGCCCGGCGCGGGATGCCTCGATGGCGAGCACCTCCTCGAGATCAGCGAGGAGCGTCGGGATGTCGGGGTAGCGCCGCGCAAGATCCTTCGCGGTAGCGCGATCGACGACCGCGGCCGTCGCCGCGGAGACCTCCGGGCGCGCGAGCTGCACATCGGGGACCTCCTCACGGACGTGGCGCATGGCAACCGCAACCGGCGTGTCGCCCGTGAACGGGACCACACCAGTGAGCATCTCGTAGAGGACGACACCGAGCGAGTAGATGTCCGACTGCCCGGTCACCGACTGCCCGAGAGCCTGCTCGGGGGAGACATAGTCGGTGGTGCCAAGCACGCGCCCGTCCAGCGTGAGTCCCTGCTCGGTGAGCGTGCGCGCGATTCCGAAGTCTGTGATCTTGGCATTCCCATCGGCGCTCAACAGCACGTTCTGGGGCTTGACGTCGCGATGCACGATGTAGTGCTCGTGGGCCTCCCCGAGGGCACGCGCGATCTCGATCGCGTAGGCAATCGCCTCCGTAATGTCGAGTGGACCCGCGCGGCGAATCAATGCCTTCAGCGTCTCCCCGTCGACGTACTCGAAGACGATGTAAGGCGTGCCACCACCCTCCGGATGCGGCTCCTCGCCGGCGTCGATCACGGTGACGATGTACGGGTGACTGAGCTGTGCCACCGCGCGCGCCTCGCGGCGGAAGCGCTCGAGCTGGTCGGAGTCCGAGGCGATCTCGCGGTGCATCAGCTTGATCGCGACGGGGCGCTCGAGCACGGTATCGAAGGCCCGGTAGACCGTGGACATCCCGCCCCGTCCGATCTGAGCGTCCAGGCGATAGCGCCCGCCGAGCGCGGAGCCGAGCAGCGTGCTGTTCATCGGCTCCTATTGTGCGCGTTGAGGAGGCGGTTTGCGGATCGCGTGCGCCGACGGGGACGAGGCTCCCGAGCCGCGTGCATGCCAGGTGGCACCGTCGGGCACCGGGAGCCATGCATTGCCGGGGGGTCAGCCGGCCGACCAGGCGAGCAGCGCCAACGCCAGGCGATAGAGAGCAAACGGCAACAGCCGCCGCCCACGCCGGCCGCGGCTCAGCAGCGCGCTCGCCAATGTCGACACGAAGGCCGCGCCGGCACCCACCGTCAGCGCCGGCGCAGCGAGCGCCGGCGCGCCCCGCCCTACCAGGCGACGCCCCTTGAGCGCCGCCGCTCCGAGGATCACCGGCAACCCCGCCCGCCAGGAGAGGACCCCGGCATCCTCCCGCGCAAAGCCCCGCATGCGTGTCACGGTCAGCGTCGCCCCACTACGCGAGACCCCCGGCAGGAGCGCAACCGCCTGTGCGAGACCCAGGACCAGGCCATCACACAGGCCTGTATCGGCGAGCACACGCGTCTGTGGCCGCGCGTCGGCGAGCGCCATCGCGACCCCGCCGAGGGCAAGGCCCGCCGCAATCCCCCGCGGTGTGCTGGGACGGCGTGCCGGTCGCTGCTCAAGCAGATAGCCCACGATCGCCGGCGGCGCGAGCGCGAGCGCCGCGGTCGCGAGTTGCCGTCCACCCGACTCGCTCGTCGACCCGCGGTCGTTCGGTCGCGCCAGCTCGGCGCGACCCGCGATCAGTAACGCCGCGGCAGCGCCCGCGTGCAGCGCTACCTCGAGCGAGTTGTGCAGCTCCGGGTCATGCTCCGCGCTGGACCAGCCCAGGAGCCGGGGGATCAGCGCTATGTGCGCCGAGGAAGAGACCGGCAGCAACTCCGTCGGGCCCTGCACTACGCCGAGGAGTAGCGCGTCGCGCAGGTAAAGCCTTGGCCGCATCGCGCAGTAGCCGGGCCGTTAGCGCTGCTCGGCCGGTGCCGGCTCGACGCTCTCCTCGATCGCCTCCGGCGCCACGCCGCGACGCCCACGCCAGCGGACGATCGCGTAGGCGATGCCCGCGAGCACCAGCGCGAGGATCACGTAATCGACGTACTCGAAACCCTTGCGCACGCTTGTCCAGTCGCCACCGACCGCGTGGCCCGCAAGCGCCAGCGCCACGACCCACGGGATCGAGCCGATCGTGGTCAGCACCGTGAAGCGCACGATCGGCATGCGCGCCACGCCGGCCGGCAGCGATACGAACGCGCGCACGAGCGGGACCATGCGCCCGAACAGGACCGCCGGGTCCCCATAGCGTTGAAACCAGCGGTCCGCACGCTCGATCTGCGCTGGGCCCATATGGAGCAGATGCCCGTGGCGTTCCAGCAGCTCCAAGCGCCCCCCACGCCCGACTCCGTAGGCAATCCACGAGCCGACGAGCGTTCCGAGCAGGCCTGCCAGCATCACGCCGATCAGCGACAGATGATGGTGCGCGCCCGAGCTCCCCGGATCCGCAACCGCGAAGCCCGCGAACAACATCACCACCTCGGAGGGAATCGGGATGCAGGCCGAGCCGACCGCCATCAGCACGAACACCGCCGGAAGCCCGGCATCGCGGACGAAGTGCCAGGTGAGCGTAACTACCGATTCCGTGACCGAAGCGAGGATCAGCATCGCGCCAAAGATATCGTCCGCGCGATGCGTGTCTGGATCGACCTCACAAACAGTCCCCACGTGCTCGTCATGCGACCCGTCATCGAGTTGCTGCGCGCGGACGGCCACGAGGTGCGCATTACCGCCCGTGATTTCGCCCAGACCTTGGGGCTGCTGCGGCGCTTGCAGATCCCCCATACGGCCATTGGGCGCCACCGCGGCGAGCGTCTAGCCGCGAAGGCCGGGGGGCTCGCGTCGCGGTCCGCCGCGCTTGCGCGCTGGGCGCACGCCGACGCGCGCAGCTCTGGCGAGGGGCGCTTCGACATCGCGCTTGGCCATGGCTCCAACGATGTCTCTGTCGCGGCCGCCGTGCTACGGATCCCCAGCGCCACGATGTTCGACTACGAGTGGGCCGCGGTCCAGCATCACATCAACTGCCGGCTGGCCCGCGTCGTCGTCGTTCCCGACGCGATCCCCCCAGAGCGTCTGCGGCCCTACGGCGCACACCACAAGCTGCATCCCTATGCCGGCCTGAAGGAGGAGTACTACCTCGCCGACTTCGAGCCCGATCCCGCGATCCTCACGGAGCTGGCGCTCGACCCCGGCCGGCCGATCGTTGTAGTACGCACCCCGCCTGAGGTAGCGCTCTACCACCGCTTCGGCAACGACCTATTTGCGGAGGTCTTGGAGCGCCTGCGGGCGGCCGCCGACCCCAGCCGCGAGGGTGTTCAGTCGGTGTTGCTGCCCCGGACCCGCGCCCAGCGCGAGGCGCTGCGTGCCGTGCCGGGCTTCATCGTGCCAGAGCACGCCATCGACGCTCAGTCACTGATCGCGCTGGCCGACCTCGTGATCTCCGCAGGCGGCACCATGAACCGCGAGGCCGTCGCGCTCGGTACCCCCGTCTACACGACCTTCGAGGGCCGTCTCGGGGCGGTCGACGAGCGCCTGCTCGAGGAGGGCCGTCTGAGCAAGCTGAGCGACCCCTCCCATTTGGACCTCTCAAAACGGTCCGGCGGTGACGCCCTCCCTCGCATCCGCCGCGATCCGCGTGTGCTCCTCGAGCTGCTGCTCGCTGTTCAGTAGCTGTGCGCCCGCTGGCGCTCGTGGCGCTCCAGCGCGAGCCGGCAGAGGCGATCGACGAGTTCCGGATAGGGGACTCCCGAGGCCTCTATCAGCCGTGCGTACACGCTGGTCGGGGTGAAACCCGGCATCGTGTTCAGCTCGTTCACCAACACCAGTCCGTCCTCCACGAAGAAGTCCACCCGCGCCAGGCCCTCGCAACCGGTGTACGCAAACGCCTCCAACGCCAGCTCCCGCACCCGCGCGCTCACGGTCGAGGATATGCGTGCCGGCACCACGAGCTCCATCCCCCCCGCCGAGTACTTCGCCTCGTAGTCGTACCACTCGCCCGCGAAGACGATCTCCCCCGCCTCCGAGGCCAGCGCCGGGAGCGTCGCGGCCTGCGCGCCATTGCCGCGCCCCACCTCCGCCATCCACTCGGAGCGGGGCAGGCCGAGCACCGCGCACTCGACCTCCATCCCGCGCGCCATCGCCTCCACGATCACCAGCGGATCGTGCACGAACGCCTGCTCCAACGCCGCGCTCAGCTGCTCGGCCTCGGTGACCTTGACAATTCCCATCGAGGAGCCCAGATGCGCCGGCTTGACAAATACGGGCAGCCCAAGCTCCACTAGCTCCGCCAGCACCGCCCCGGACGCACGGCTCCAGCGCTCCTCCCGCACCCCCACGTAGTCGACCTGCGGCATCCCGGCAGCGGTCATCAACTCCTTGAAGAGGACCTTGTCCATGCACAGCGCCGAGGCCGCCACCCCCGCACCCACGTACGCCACATCGAGCGTCTCCAGGACCCCCTGCACCGTGCCGTCCTCTCCAAAAGGCCCATGCAGCACCGGAAACACGACGTCCGTCCCAAGCAGGCCGGCGCCCGGCCGGAGGCTCAACGGCTCCCCCTCACAGCACCACATCCCGTCGCGCTCGACCTGTACCCAGCGCACCTCGTGACCTGCCTGCTCGAGGCCGGCGCGCACCGCGCCTGCCGATGCCAGCGAGACCTCGTGCTCGGAGGAGCGCCCACCGGCGAGCAGTGTCACCGTCAGCGGAGCGGCGGCGGTCATGGTATGGCGGCGCCCGCGGGAGCCGCAGGGGTAGTCGTGGTGCTCGGCGTCGTGCTCGGCGGAGTCGTGGTCGTGCTCGGCGTCGTCTGCGCTCCCAGCCTGCCCACCGTGATCGTCACGGTGGCGCCGCGCTTGGCCTTGCCGCCTCCCGCCGGGCTCTGCTGCAGCACGATCCCCGCTTCTTCGGGTTTGGCAACCGTGCGTTTCGCCGTCTTCGGCTTGAAGCCGGCGCCGACGAGCTCTCCTTCGGCCAGTTCTTCCCTCCTGCCGACCACGCGCGGCACCGTCACTTCCTGGGGGGACTGCGCCACCACCAGGTTCACCGGCTGACCGCTGCGCACCGAGCTGCCCGCCGCCGGCGACTGCGAGAGCACCGTGCCCGCTTCGGTGCCCGCCGCTTCGCGCTTGGTGACCGTTCCCGGTTCCAGGCCGGCCGCGCGCAACGACGCGCGCGCTTCCGCTTCGCTCTGACCCGTCACGTCCGGGACGTGCAGCTGCGCCGGGCCGCTGGAGACGATCACGGTGACCGCCGTGCCCGCCTGCGCTTCCACGCCAGCCGAGGGTTCGGTCGAGATCACCTTGCCCGCCGTCACCGTCGCGCTCGACCGACTTTCGGTCGTTGGCTTGAAACCGGCCTTTGTGAGCCGCTGCGCGGCCTGCGCGCTCGTCAAGCCCTTTACGTCCGGCAGCGGCGCGCTGCCCGGCCCGCTGGAGACGAGGAGCGTCACGCGCGAGCCCTTGGACACCACGCTGCCATGCGGCGGGGTCTCGCCGAACACGATGCCCGCCGCAACCGCCGTGTTCGCCGAGGACGACGGCACCGCCGTGAGCCCGGCCGCCGCCAGCCGGGCTGTGGCTGCGGCCTGTGTCTGGCCGGTGACATCCGGCACAGTCACCTGCTGCTTGGACGGCTGCAGCAGCAGGACAAGCGCCGCGGCCGCGAGCAGCGCGAGCAGCACCGCCCCCGCGATCCACCACCGGCGGCGACGACGACGCGCGGCATCGTCGTCCTGGGGCGACTCCGGGCCACCGGCGGCCGGGAGCAGCAGTGCCGCCGTCGCCGGCGCCACCGGACCGTTGCCCAGCGCGTACCCAGCTTCGCCGGAGAGCATCCGGCGCACGTACTCGAGCGCCGCGAGAAACTCCTCAGCATCCGCGAAGCGCTCCGCGGGATCCTTCGCGAGCGCGCGCAGCACCACCGCGTCGAGCTCCGGCACCACCGCCGGGTTCAGCGCACTCGGCGGTGGCGGAGTCGCCGATACCTGCTTGAGCGCGATCGTCACTGCCGTCTCCCCGTCGAAGGGCACCGCCCCGGTGAGCAGCTCGTACAACACGATCCCGACCGCGTACAGGTCCGACGCCGCACTCACAGCCTGGCCTTGCGCCTGCTCCGGCGAGAGGTACTGCGCCGTGCCCATGATCGAGCCCGTCAGCGTCATGTCCGAGGCGCCGGCCCGCGCGATCCCGAAATCGGTGACCTTCGCTCGCCCCTCTTCGTCGAGGATCACGTTGTGGGGCTTTAGGTCGCGGTGGATGACTCCGCGTCCGTGCGCGAAGCGCGCCGCGTGCAGGATCTGCGCGACTATGTCGATCGCGCTCAGCGGGTCCAGCGGGCCCTGCTCGCGCACCACAGTCTTCAGCGAGCGGCCCGGTAGGTACTCCATCGCGATGTAGTACGTACCGTCCCACTCCCCACGGTCGAAGATCGCCACGACGTTCGGGTGCGAGAGGCCCGCAGCGCTCGATGCCTCGCGCCGGAAGCGCTCGACGAACTCCTGATCCTCGGCGAAGCGGTGGTGCAGCAGCTTGACCGCCACCTGGCGCCCCAGCAGCTGGTCGCGTGCGAGGTACACGTCGGCCATGCCGCCCGTGCCGATCCGCGAGAGCACCTCGTAGCGCCCGTCGATGACTGTCCCGGAAGCGATCACGCCAGCAACGCTTCCAGCACTTGCTTGGCGACCGGAGCCGCGAACGATGCGCCCTGGCCGGGCACTCCCTTGAGCGTCACCGCGACCGCGGCCGTCGGATTCGCCGCCGGCGCGAAGGCTATGAACCACACGTTGTTGATCGCGGTCCCGATTTGCGTCTCCGCCGTGCCGGTCTTGCCGGCCACTTGCACGCCCGGGATCTGTGCCGCGGTGCCCGTGCCCTCGTTGACCACGGCTTCCATCATCGACGTGACCGCCGCCGCGGTCGAGGGTTTCATGACGACCGCTTGTACGCGGGGCGTGATGCGCTGCACAGTACGCCCTTCGGGGTCCACGATCTTGCTCGTCAAGTGTGGCACCATCAGCCGCCCCTTGTTTGCCACGGCCGCCGCTACCTCGGCCATCTGCAGCGGCGTGACCCGGAGTTTGTCCTGGCCGATGCCCATGCGTCCGACGTCCACAGCTGGGCTCGTCGGACGCAGCAGCCGTTCCCCCCGGTACTCGCCGCTAGGGGTCATCTGGCCCGATGGGTAGTCGAGCTGCGGCTCGGTATCGAAGCCAAAGCGATCCATGTAGCGCGCCAGCGTCGGCTTGCCGACCCGTTCGGCCACCTGTGCCCAGACCGTGTTGACGGATTTGGCGAGCGCTTCGGTGAGCGTCAGCTCACCAAGGCTCTCATCTTCGTCGTTGTTCAGGGGGACGCCCGAGATCAGGATGCCGTTGCGACCGCTCAGCGTCGAGGAGGGCGTGAACTTGCCCGAGTCGATCGCCGCCGTCGCCGTCACGACCTTGAAGGTCGAGCCCGGTGCGTAGCCGAACTGCGTCGCGCGGTTTACCAGTGGGTCTTCGGGGTCGCTCCTCAGCTTTGCGTAAGCGGCCGGGGAGCGCAGCGAATTGGTGTCAAAGCTCGGCACCGAGGCCATCACCCGCACCGCCCCCGTCCGTGGGTCGAGCGCCACCACCGCCCCTTGGTGGCTGCCCAATGCCGCGATCGCCACCCGCTGGGCGCGCGGGTCGAGCGTCGTGACGACATCGTCGCCGCGGTCGCTGCGCCCCTGCAACTGGTTCAGGATCGTCTGCAGGTCGCTCTGCGCCTGACCGTCGAGCGCCGCATTGCGATATAGCTCAATTCCGGCACGCCCCAGGGTCCCCACGTAGGAGTACCCGATCGCGTGGGCGAACTCCCCGCCGCGGGGATAGGTCCGTTCATAGGTCGCTTCCGGCCCCCGCACGCTGCGGGCGAGCACGGTCCCGTCGGCCGCCAGGATGCTCCCCCGGTCGATCCGCTCCTGCTCCAGCAGTTTGCGATGGTTGAGCGGGTTTTCGCGCAGTGCGGAGGCCTGGAAGATCGTCCAGCGCGACGTGAAGCCCACGAGCAGCGCGAACAGCAGGATCACCAGCCCGTAGAGGCGCACGATCGGGCGGTTCATCGGCGTCCGGGCCCCGCCGGTGGGACTTCCGCAGTCCGCGTCCAGTTGCCGGTCATTCGCTCAACTGTTCCAGTTCCAGGCTGCGTAGCAGCGAGCCCGCATCGGCTTCGGAGCGAAGCGTATGGTCGAGCAGCGTGCTGCGCCGCTGCGCACTCAGCGCGGAGGCGCTCACCCCGGAGACGTAGTAGCTGTTGTAGAGCTTGATCCCGCCCGGGAGCTCGTAGGGGAAGCCTTGAAACATGCTTACCAGACCACGGCTGTCCGTCCCGATGAAGTACACCGACTGCGCCGCTATGTAGGCACCCGCCAGCAGCAGGCCGAGGACGGCCAGCACGACCAGCGAGGGCAGCGCTCGGCGCAAGCGCCTGCGCCGCCCGGTTGTCGTCTGTGGGGAAGGGCGGCGCGGACGGCGAGCGGCGACGGGCGGCGAGCGCAGGGCGGACAACGGCCGACGGGTGAGGACCGGCGCAGCGCCCTCCAGCTCGTCCTCGGCACTGGCTGGCTGGCCCATACCGTGGGCTTCCGCAACAGGCACGCCCGTGAGCGTTGCGTATTGGTCACCGTTAGGCGGATCCGCAGGCCCCGCCCCGACTTCCTCCAAGCGCAGCAGGATGACGGTGATGTTGTCGCGCCCCCCCGCCCGGTTGGCCTCCGCGATCAGCGCCTCGCCGGCGTCGTGCAGGCCGGGGTTGGCGCGCAGGATGGCAGCCAGTCGCGCTTCGGGGACCATCGAGGTCAGGCCGTCGCTACATAGCAAGTAGACGTCCTCGGCGCGTGCGCGGAACGAACGCGTATCGACCTCCACGGTCTCCTCCGGTCCCAGTGCGCGTGTGATGATCGAACGCTGCGGGTGCTCCTCGGCTTCCTCAGGGGTCAGGCGGCCCTCACGGATCAGCTCGTCCACCAGCGAGTGATCGTCGGTGAGCCGCAGCAACTCGCCCGCGCGCAGGCAGTACGCACGGCTGTCCCCGACGTGCGCGATCGCAACCTCCTCCTCACCCACGTACACCGCGGTCAGCGTCGTGCCCATGCCGGCGTGCTCGGCGTTGTTCTGGGAGAGCTCGTGGATACGCGCGTTCGCCGCAAGCGCGTTCGCCGCGAGGCGCTCCTCCGGATTGGCTGGGTCCCCGAGGCCATCGTGGAAGGATTCGACGGCGAGCCGCGAGGCAACCTCACCCGCCTGCGCGCCGCCCATGCCGTCCGCGACGACGAACAGCGGCGAGCGCACCAAAAGCGAGTCCTCGTTGGCGCGGCGCTGCAGGCCTGTGTCGGTGCCCGTGTAGTGCTCCGCGACGCGCAGCATCAACGATCGACCTCAAAGACGAACTCGCTGTCACCGATCCGCAGATGATCGCCGGGATGCAGCGGGCGGGGCGTGTCGAGCAGCTCCTCGTTGAGGTAGGTGCCGTTGGTGGAACCCAGATCCTCCAGCACAAGGGCGCCCGCCTGCTCGTAGATACGGGCGTGGTTGGAGGAGGCAAAGGGGTCCTCCAGGCGGATCTCCGCGCGGTCACCGCGGCCGAGCACGAGATTGCCGTCGAGGTCATAGATCATGCCGGGATCGTGCCCGGGCGCACGCTCCACTACCAGCCGCGGGGCCCGGCGGGTGAGGTCGACGCGCCCTACCGTGGAGGCCGAGTGCAAGCCAGTCGCGTCGGTTGCATGCGCCCCATTCGCATCGCTTGCCCCGGTGGGGCTCCACGCAGACCCACCGCGTCCGCGCAGATCCCTCAGCGCGCTGCGCGAGACCCACAGCAGAAACAGGTAGAGCACGGCCAGGAAGCCGAACTTGAGCGCAACCGAGACAGGTTGAAGCGTGTTCATCGTAGTTCGAACACGATCTTGGTCGAGCCGATCTCGATGTGGTCGCCCGGGCGCAGCCGGCGGGCGCTGTGGATCTCCTCATCGTTGAGACGCACGCCGTTTGTCGAACCCAGGTCCTCGATCGTCCACCCCTCCGGCGCCGGGCGCAGCTCGGCGTGCCGCCGGGAGACGCCAGCGTCGTCGAGCACGACGTCGCAGTCGCGGCTGCGCCCGATCACCGCGCCGCCGGGCGCCACCAGCAGGCGCCGGCCCGCGACTACCAGTAGTACCCGGGCCGGTGGTCTGCGTGCGGCACCCGCGCGCTCCGCCAAGGGCTCGCGCAGGCGACGTGAGGTGCTGTAGATCATCGTTTGTCCGTGCTCGTCGGGCGAGCCGCCAACGCCAGCCGGCTGTGGAGCATGAGCCGGCGCGGGCACAGCGGAGTTGGTGGGCCCCCAATCATCCGGCTGATCCTCGCTGGCGTCGTGCTCGCTCTCGCGCTCCTCGAGGCGTACCAACCGTGCCTGGATGCCAAACTCGCCGAGCGAGAGTTGCTCGTCGGTGTGGAAGACGATCGTCGGGTGCGAGACCAGCGTCAACTGCTCGCCGCGAGCGTGCTCGAGCAGGTAGGCGCACAGCTCGTCGATCAGGTCGTCCTCGACGCCCTCGTAACGCGCGCGATCCTCTGGGGAGAGCCATACGGCGTACTCGTTTGGCGCATAAACCCGTGAGACGGAGGTCGTGCGATGCTCGTCCATTTCGCGCGCGAGCTTGCGCGCCAGTTCCATCGGGCGCACCTCGGAGCGAAAGACGCGCCCGAAAGCGCCCTCGACCAGCGAGGCGAGCGTGGTCTCGAGAGTTCGCAGGGGATTCATCGGCGGAGGGCCCCGGCCGGATCATGCGGCGCCCTGTAGCCATGCTAAGTGATTGGCTTAGCCCACCCGTTCGCCCACCCGCCCACGCAACGCGCGAGCGCCGATGGCAAGCACCGCGCCGAGCGCCGCGCCTGAGATGACGCCCCTCGGGGTCGGCTCGCCGGCACTACCGATCGGCGCTCGGCCAGGAAGGCCAACGACGAGCAGCGGCGTCGCCGCTGCGAGCGCGACAGCCCAGGCGGTAGCCGCCAGCGCATCGCGCATCGCGCTGCGGCCGCGCACGATCCACGGCAGCACCGCCGCAGCGGCCGCCCACAGGACGGCGCCGAGCAGCAAGCCGAGCGCAAGGATGGGAACCAAGGCATGGGTCGCGGCGGCCTCCAGTGAGCTCTCCCAAGCAGAGGGGGAACTGCCGCCGGCAGGCGGGCCGAGCCACAGACGCCGGCCTGAGCCGTCCAGCAGCGGCTCGGCAAGGCGCAACCACCAGTAGCCCAGGGCGCCCAGGAGCGCGCGCGCGCGCCAGTTCGCGGCCTGCCCCGCGATCGCGGGGAATGCGCCCGCGAGGCCGACTAGGCCAAGCAGCGGCGCCAGCCCGGCCGCCAGCCAGCCGGGGCCGGGACGACGAATCAGCAACATGAGTGGCAGGACGGCACCGAGCACCAGCAACGTAACCCCGGATCGGCCCACCCCGACTTGCCAAGCGCAAATGGCGAGCGCGGCAGTCAACCAGCCGAGGCGCGGCAGCGTGAGCCAGCCGGTCGATGTGTCTATGGAGGTCGCCTCGATCTCCGGGTCAAGCGGCCGCGGCGCGGCTACGGCGGTTTGGCGCGCCGCACTCGCCGCATTCCCGTCGCGTCTGTCCCGGAGGCCAAAGCGAGGGCGTCTCAGACCGTCCTCGAGCGCCTCCTCGAGGACGTCGCGCAGCTCGGCCAGCGTGCGCCGTGCCCGCGGCTCCGGGGAGAGCGCCGTGTCGAGCGCGCGGGTGAGCGGCCGCGGCAGGTCGCTGCGATAGCGCTCCAACGGTGGCAGTGGGCGGCCGATGCGGCGCACAGTGGCGGCCGGTGTGGGACCCCGCACGGGGTTGATCCCACTGAGCCCCTCATAGATGACCAGTGCCAGCGAGTAGAGATCCGCCGCGGGGCCCGCCTCGCGGCCCTCGCTCTGCTCAGGCGCCATGTAGGCCAGCGTGCCGAGCACGTCGCCGGTGCGTGTCAGGGCATCCTCGCCAGCGAGGTGCGCGCCGCCGAAGTCAGTGAGCTTTGCGATCGCCGGCCGTGGCGCCGCGTCGTGCCCCTCCGAGCAATCCGGCAGCAGCACGTTCTGGGGCTTGACGTCGCGGTGGATAACGCCCCGGGCGTGAGCGTGGGCCAGCGCGTCGCAGAGGACGATCCCAACTTCGAGCAGCTCCTCATCGGTGAGCGCGTCCTCAGCGATCGACGCAGCCAACGTCTCACCGTGCACCAGCTCGGAGATCAGGTAGAAGTCGCGCTCATCCGAGCAGGCCTCGTACAGCGCCACGATCGCCGGGTGGGCTAGACGTGCTGTCGCGAGCGCCTCGCGTGTCGCGCGCTCGCGGTCTTCCTCAGTCGGCAGCGAGATCTGCTTAACCGCGACCTCGCGGTGCAGCAACTCGTCCTCGGCTCGCCATACGACTCCGAAGCCGCCCGCGCCGAGCCGCTCGCGCAGGCGGTAGCGCCCGAGCGCGAGCGCGCGGTCTTCGCGCGCAGGCGCCACTAGGGTGTTGCGATGGTCCACCGAGCTCTGCGTTCGCCACCAGCGCTCCTGCTCCCTGCCCACGGCGGGCAGGAAAAGCTGCCGTGACCGAGAAGTTGCATGGACACGAGAGAGGAGCACCTGGCTTTGTCGTTCTTCGACGATGACGAGGGAGGGGCGCCGCGGCCGGCGGGCGCCACCTCACGCACGCGCGCGCAGCCACGTCCGCGGAGCCCTCAGCGCACCGGACCGGAACACGACCACCACACGACGATGGTGCGCCGGCGCATCGCCGCAGGCGCCGGCGTCGTGCTGCTGATCGTGATCGCGCTGGTCGTGAACGGTTGCTTGAAGAGCGGCAAAGAATCAGCGCTGAAGGAATACAACGGCGACGCGGGCCAGCTCGTACAGGAATCCGACCAGCAGGTCTCGCGACCGCTGTTCGAAACGCTCGCCGGCGCATCTGGCAAATCCCCGCTCGACGTGGAGGAGCAGGTCAACCAACTCCGTCTGCTGGCACAGAATCAGGAGGCGCACGCCAAGGGCATGAGCGTGCCCGGCGAAGTCCAATCCGCTCAGCGCAATCTGCTGCTCGCGTTCGATCTGCGCGCGGAAGGGCTGGCGAAGATCGCGAATCTCGTGCGCACCGCGCTGGGAGGACAGGGCAAGCAGGCAAGCACCTACATAGCGGGAGCCATGGAGATGTTCTTGACCTCCGACGTGCTCTGGTCCCAGCGTGTCGCGCCCCTGATCCAGCAGGCGCTCGCGGACGGCGGCATCCACGGAGAGAGCACTGCCGGCACCCAGTTCCTGCCCAACCTTGGCTGGCTCGAACCGAGCACGGTCAGCGCGCGCCTAACCGGTCAGCCCACTGGCTCTGCGCAGAGCAGCCAGATCGCGCCGGGAACCCACGGCTCGGCACTCATCGGAGTGAGCGTGGGCTCCACCGTCCTCGAACCGTCACCGGCGCTGAACCACATCAGTGGGGGGGCCAACCCCACGTTCACCGTGAAGGTCGAAGACTCGGGGAGTAACCCCGAGACCGGCGTCAAGGTCGAAGTCTCGGTGGCCGCCGGCGACAAGCAGTACAAGGCCTCGCATGTGATCGACAAGACCGAACCGGGCGCGACCGCGAATGTCGACATCCCAGTCGAAGGCGTCCCACAGGGTGCGGCGGCGCGGATCACGGTCTACGTCCAGCCGGTCCCTGGCGAGACTAACGCCGAAAACAACAAGGGCACCTACCTCGCCGTCTTTGGCCAGTAGGCCCTACCGCCGGGCTCAATCGGCAAGGTCGCTCCCCTCCACGCGATAGCTTGTCCTCCGTGGCCGCCACCTCCCTGACCGACACCCAGGGGATCATCGCGATCGCTGCGGCCGCCGTGGCGCTGCTGGCGCTACTGGGGTGCGCGGCGCTGCTGCTCGGTATGCGCCGCCTACGTTCGGGACAGCGTGTGGTGCTGGGCGAGGAGCAGCGCGATGTGGTGGCACATGCCGTGGCGCTGCAGGAGGCTTTCGAGGAGCTGCGCCAGTATGTGGGTGACGTTGCCGAGCGTCTGGATGCGCGGCTAGCGCAGACCGAGTTTGAGCTGCGCGGAACGATCGCGCACCGCTCGTTGGTGCGCTACGACGCCTACAACGAGCTCTCCGGGCAACAGTCGATGTCGATCGCGCTGCTTGATGGGACGTACTCGGGGATCGTGCTTTCGTGCATCCATCATCGCGACCAGGCGCGCTTGTACGCCAAGCAGGTGCGAGACGGCCGCAGCGAGCTGGAGCTATCCCCGGAGGAGGCAGAGGCGGTGCGCGTCGCGCTGTCGCCGAGCGCTGATAGCGCCCCCAACGGGCCTTCGACCTGAGCCATGCCGTCCGGCGGACGCGAGCGGGCAACCGGTTTGCCCAAAGAGGAGAGAGCGCTGCCACAGGTCGGTTACCTCGGGCCGGCGGGTACGTTCAGCGAGGAGGCTGTGCGCTCGAGCGCGCTCGCGGGCGCACTGGCGCCGGTGGCAATTGCGACGCTCTATGACACGGTACTCGCCGTCCGTCGCGGTGCGGTGCGATGGGCGGTCGTGCCGATCGAGAACTCGCTCGACGGGTCGGTGACAGTCACGCTGGACCTGCTGGCGGACGAGCACGGCGACCTGGAGATCGTGGGGGAATCGCTGGTCGCCGTCAGGCACTCGCTGATCGCCGCCGAGGCACTCGCGCTGGATGAGATCGACACGGTGCTCTCCCATCCTCAGGTCCCCGGCCAGTGCGCCCGTTTCCTGCGCGGGGAGCTCGCACATGCGCGGGTCCTACCGGCAAGTTCGACGGCCGAGGCGGTGCGACTCGTGAGCACGTCGGGCGTGTCTGGTCAGGCCGCACTCGGCACGCGCCTGGCGGCCGATATCTATGGGGGAACTGTCCTGCGCGAGGGAGTTCAGGACCGAGATGACAACGTGACACGCTTCGTATGGCTGGCACACGTCGAGGAAGCTCGGGGCATCCTCGGGGGAGCTCTAGATGCCGATCTATTGCCGCCGCTGCGGACGCCGGTGGATGGCAGAGGGTGGAAGACATCGGTGGTCTTCTGGGGACCCGGAGCCGATAGCCCAGGCTGGCTGGTGCGCTGCCTAGACGAGTTCGCGAGCCGATCGATCAACTTGACGAAGATCGAGTCGCGCCCACGGCGGGAGGCCCTGGGGCACTACATGTTCTTCGTCGATCTCCAAGGCCGCGTGCATGATGCCTCAGTGGCACAGGCCCTCGGCGGGCTGCGCGCAATGTGCGAGCAGGTGCGCGTACTGGGCTCCTATCGAGCAGCCTGAGGAGGCGCTCGGTAGGCCTACACGCTCGGCACAGGGCCGGTCACGGCCCCGCTTGCCGATGCTCTTGGGACTCTCTGAAGCGGCCACCAGCAGTCCATTTCGCCGCTACACTGCGGCCCACGGAGATGGATGCCACCGTTCCACCAGCTTCAGGACGGTCCGTGTCGCCAACCGAGCACCGGCGACGCGGGCCTGATAGTGGCCGGGTGCTTGTTCTGAACGCGACATACGAGCCGATCAACGTTTGCACGGTGCGGCGCGCGGTGGTGCTGCTGTTGAAGGAGAAGGCGGAACTGCTGGAGCGCGGGCGCTGGGAGCTGCACTCCGAGAGCACTACGCTTGCGCGGCCAACCGTGATCCGGTTGGTCGCCTACGTGCGTGTGCCGCACGACGTCCACCAGCGCAAGATCACCCGGCGCGCGGTGTTCGCCCGGGATGGATGGACTTGCCAGTACTGCGGCTCGCGCGCCAGCCTGACGGTCGACCATGTCATCCCGCGCTCGAAGGGGGGCGCCTCGAGCTGGGACAACATCGTGGCGTCCTGCGCGCCCTGCAACAGGCGCAAGGGCGATCGTCTACCGCGCCAGGCCGGTATGCACCCCCGGCGCGTACCGCGCGTACCGCGCGCCGAGGTCTTCATCCATGTGGCCAGCCCCACGATCCCGGCGGCCTGGCGGCAGTATCTGCCTCAAGCGGCTTGACAGCACGAGGGGCGCCACGATCCGCGACGCCCCTCGCACTGTTTGGCTTCTCTGTCTTTTACTTGGACTGGATTGCCGAGACTGCCTGCGCTGCCGGAGGGACCAAACCGGCGGCGGCCTCGGGGTGTCCCGGGTTGGATTCCGCTAAGCGGTCCAGCCTGCCTGTGCCCCGAATGGGGTACCTGCCCCCCGCTACGGGGGGTCCGACCTAGCGGCCGGTCACCTCCAGGGTCCCGCAAGAACTGTCAGATAACGTACGGACCACCTCCTTTCTCTGGTCCGGTCAGGGTAGCGGACGGAGGTGACGTTCGGCAAGGGCTAAATCTCGCCCGGCGCGTCCTCGGCAGGCAGCGCCTCGGCAGCTGCCCCACTTTCGTCGTCCACGATCAGCGCGACGGCGCTGACGATGTCCTCGTCCTTGAGATTCATGAGACGCACTCCCTGCGAGGCACGCCCGTAGCGATTGATGCCCTTTACCGATGTTCGCTGCACCATGCCACCGCTGGAGATGAAGACGAGCTCCTCGTGCTCACGGACGACCAATGCGCCGGCGAGGCCACCCTTGCGGTCGGTGAGCATGATCGTCTTGACCCCCATCGCGCCGCGCTTGGTCTTGCGGTACTCGGAGACGTTCGTGCGCTTGCCGTAACCGTTCTCGGTGACCACCAGCAGGTCCTGGTCGTCGCGCGCCACGTCCATCGCCAAAACCGAATTGCCCTTCTGGGAGACGTTCATGCCACGCACTCCGGCGGTGTCGCGACCCATCGAGCGCACGTCGGACTCGTGGAAGCGCACGGCGTTGCCGTCGTGGGAGACAACCAGGATGTCATCGTCACCACTGGTGCGCCGCACAGCCACGAGCTCGTCGTCGTCGTTGATCTTGATGGCGATGATCCCATCGGCCTTGATGGGGGTGTTGTACGCCAGGAATTCGGTCTTCTTGACCATGCCCTTGCGGGTGGCGAAGATCAGGTACTTGCCCTCGGAGAAGTCGCGCGTGGAGAGCACCGACTGCACGCGCTCGCCCTCGCGGAGCGGAAGGATGTTTACCAGGGCGCGGCCCTTGGCTGTGCGTTGGGCCTCCGGCAGCTCGTACACCTTGGAGCGATAGATCTTGCCGCGGTTGGTGATGAACAGCAGGTAGTCGTGCGTCGAGCAGATGAACAGGTGCTCGATGAAGTCGCCGTCCTTCATGTCCATCCCGGTGATGCCGCGCCCGCCGCGATGCTGCTGGCGGTAGGTGGCCAACGGCAGCGACTTGATGTAGCCGGTGTGGGTGATCGTGATCACCATCTGCTGGTCGGCGATCAGATCCTCGATGTCGATCTCGTCCTCGGAGTGGGTGATCTCGGTGCGCCGCTCGTCGCCAAAGCGCTCGGAGATCTCTGAGAGCTCCTCCTTGATAACGGACAGCACGCGGCTCTCATCGCCAAGGATCGCGCGCAGCTCGGCGATGCGCTCGGTAACGTCGGCGTGCTCTTGCCTGATCCCGTCGGCCTCCAGCGCCGTGAGCTGGGAGAGGCGCAGGTCGAGGATCGCGGTGGCTTGGATGTGGCTGAGCTCGAAGCGCGCGACGAGTTGCTCGCGCGCCGAGTCGCGGTCGCGCGAGGCGCGGATCAGCTCGATGATCGCGTCGAGATGCTCCAGCGCGATCAACAGGCCCTCGAGGATGTGGGCGCGGGCCTCCTTCTCGGCCAGCTCGTGCTTGGTGCGGCGGACAATCACCTCGCGCTGGTGAGCGACATAGCTCTTGATCACTTCGAGCAGGTTCAGCGTGCGCGGCACGTTGTCGACGAGCGCCACCATGTTCACGCCGAACGTGGACTGCATCGAGGTGTGCTTGTAGAGCTTGTTGAGGACCACCTTGGGGATGGCGTCACGCTTGAGCTCGATCACCAGGCGCATGCCGCGCTTGTCGGACTCGTCGCGCAGATCGGAGATCTCGGGGATGCGCTTGTCGTGGACGAGGTCTGCGATCTTCTGGATCAGCCCGCCCTCGCCGCCCTTCTTGACCATGAAGGGCAGCTGGGTGACGACGATCGCCTCCTTGCCCTGCTTGAGCGGCTCGATGTGGGCACGCGCCTGGACCCGCACACGGCCGCGGCCGGTCTCGTACGCGGAGCGGATGCCGGCGTGTCCGAGGATGATCCCGCCGGTCGGGAAGTCGGGGCCCTTGACGTGCTGCATGAGACCATCGATGTCGATGTCGCGATCATCGATGTAGGCGATCGTCGCGCCGATGACCTCGCGCAGGTTGTGAGGGGGAATGTTGGTGGCCATTCCCACCGCGATCCCGGAGGAGCCGTTGACGAGTAGGTTGGGGAAACGCGCCGGCAACACCAGCGGTTCTTGGCGAGAGCCGTCGTAGTTGGGCGCGAAGTCGACGGTGTCCATGTCGAGGTCGCGCAGCATCTCGGTGGCGATGCGGGCGAGGCGGGCCTCCGTGTAGCGCATCGCGGCAGCGGGGTCGTCGTCGACGGAACCGAAGTTGCCCTGACCGTCGACGAGCTCGTTGCGCATCGAGAAGTCCTGGGCCATGCGCACCAGCGCGTCGTAGATCGCGGAGTCTCCGTGCGGGTGATAGTTGCCCATCACCTCCCCGACGATCTTGGCGCACTTAGCGTAGGACCGGGTAGGCCCGAGGCCGAGCTCGTTCATCGCGTAGAGCACGCGCCGGTGTACCGGCTTGAGCCCGTCGCGTACGTCGGGTAGCGCGCGCCCGACGATCACCGACATCGCGTAGTCGAGGTACGCGGTGCGCATCTCCTCCTCGAGCGCCCGCGGCTCCACATTTCCACCGGCGAGCACGTCAGCAGAGGCCATTCTCCACCCCCTCAGACGTCAAGGTTCACCACTGCTCTTGCATTGTCCTCGATGAAGGCTCGCCGCGGCTCGACCTGATCGCCCATCAGCATCGAGAAGATCCGGTCGGCGCTGGCCGCGTCCTCGAGCGTGACCTGGGCCAGGGTACGCGTCGCCGGGGCCATCGTGGTTTCCCCGAGCTGGTCGGCGTTCATCTCGCCGAGACCCTTGAAGCGTTGGAGCTTAGTGCCCTTCTGCGCGACGTTCATAACGGCGATGCGCAGCGCCTCGAAGGAGGGCGCGTCCTCGCGCACGTCACCGAGTCGCACGTCGAAGGCCGGGGTGCCCGCTAGCTCGATCAACTGCTTATGCACGGCGGACAGCTGCCGGTACTCCTGCGAGTCGAACAGACTGCGCTTGATGTGATGGGTGCGGGCGAAACCGGTGCGCGTCTCGATCGCCTTGACGCTCAGCTCGAGTGGATCGACCTCGACCAGCTCGGTGGCGTGCGTCTCGCCGTCGGAGCTCGCACGGGAGAGCAACTCGATGGCCGCCTCGGCGCTCATCGCCTGCTCGCCAAGCAGCGTGGACTCCTCGAGGAACTGAACCATGTCGTGCCCTTGCGAGGCGCGCAGCGATGAGGCCCAGCCCTCGTACTGCTTGAGCAGGCGGGCGAAGCGCTGCCAGCGGGTCTCGGTCAGCTTGAACTGTGTGCCGTGGCGGTCAAAGACCTCCAGCTTCTCCCACTTGTCCGAGAGCAAGATATCCTCCAGCTCGGAGTCCTTCTCGATGTAGCGCTCGCGGGCGCCCTGCTTAAGCTTGTAGAGGGGCGGCTTGGCGATATACACGTAACCAGCCTCGATCAGCTCCTGCATCTCGCGGAACAACAGCGTGAGCACCAGCGTGCGGATGTGAGCTCCGTCGACATCGGCGTCGGTCATGATGATCAGCTTGTGGTATCGGGCGTTCTCGAGGTTGAACTCGTCGCGCACGCCGGTGCCGATCGCCGTGATGAGCGCTTGGATCTCCGTGTTCTGGAGGACCTTGTCGATGCGGCTCTTCTCGACATTGAGGATCTTGCCGCGCAGCGGCAGCACGGCCTGTGTATTGCGGTCGCGGCCCTGCTTGGCAGAGCCGCCAGCCGAGTCGCCCTCGACCACGAACAGCTCGGCGAGCGATGGATCCTTGACCGAGCAGTCGGCGAGCTTCCCGGGCAGCGTGGAGTTCTCGAGCGCCGACTTGCGCCGTGTCAGGTCGCGAGCCTTGCGGGCGGCCTCACGGGCACGCTGGGCTTGCACCGACTTCATGATCACGGCCCGTGCCTCGCTCGGATTCTCCTCCAGGAACTCGCCCAGTCCGCTGTTGACGACCGACTCGACGAAGCCGGCCATGCCGGGGTTGCCAAGCTTGGTCTTGGTCTGACCCTCGAACTGGGGGTCCCGCAGCTTGACGGAGATCACGGCGGTGAGCCCCTCACGGACGTCCTCGCCGGAGAGGTTGTCCTCTTTCTCCTTGAGCAGGCTGTGATCGCGGGCGTACTTGTTCAGCGTGCGCGTCAGCGCCGAGCGAAAGCCGGACATATGGCTGCCACCCTCGCGTGTATTGATGTTGTTGGCAAAGGAGTGGATCGACTCCTGATAGGAGGAGTTCCACTGCAGCGCCACCTCCGCGGCGCCTTCCTCGCTCTCGCCGGCGAAGAACACCACCTTGCGATGAACTGTCTCCTTGTTCTCGTTCATGTAGGCGACGAAGTCCTCGATCCCACCCTCATACTGGAACTCGGCGGAGTGACCCTCCCCGCGCTCGTCGACGATCGAGATCTTTAGTCCGCGGGTGAGGAAAGCGGTCTCCCGCAGGCGCTCCTCCAGGGTGTGAAAGTCGAAGTCGAGCGACTCGAAGATGTCAGCGTCGGGCAAGAATGTGACGGTGGTGCCAGTGGGAGCGCCCTGAGACAGGGCTTCACCCCTCTGGAGGTCGATCTGCGGAGCGCCGCGCGCGTACTCCTGGGACCAGAGATAGCCATCGCGTCGAATCTGCACGAGCAGTCGCTCGGAGAGAGCGTTGACGACCGATACGCCGACGCCGTGCAACCCACCGGAGACCTTGTAGCCGCCACCGTCGCCGAACTTGCCGCCAGAGTGAAGGACGGTGAGCACCACCTCGATCGCGGGGCGGCCCTCCTTCTCCATCAGCGCAACCGGGATGCCGCGGCCATTATCAACGACGGTCACGGAGCTGTCGGGATGGATCGTGACGGCGACCTCGGTGCAGTAGCCGGCGAGCGCCTCATCGACAGAGTTGTCCACGACCTCGTAGACGAGGTGGTGCAGGCCCATAACTCCGGTGGAGCCGATGTACATGCCGGGACGCTTGCGGACAGCCTCGAGCCCCTCGAGGACCGTGATGTCTTGAGCGTCGTAGCTGGCGCCAGAGCCCACAGATGGATCGGAGGCGCCGAGCTGCGGCTCACTGCGTCCATCCGTGCTATCGCTACTTGCGGCCAATGGTCCTCCACTCCATGACGTGAGAAAGCCCCGGAATTCCAGGCGCTGAAGACCGTGGACCGGGGCACATACCGTGTCTGTCGAACAATAGCACAATGACCCCCTGTCAGCCGCTCACAGCACGCCTCAAACCCCTGCAAACAAGCGGTAAAGCGGTCATCCGGTGCGGCAGCGAAGCTTGTGCAAAAGCTCGGCCTCGAGGGCTCCGTTGAGGCGCTCGAGCAACGCGGGCGCCATCAGGTCGAGCTCTTGTGCCCACACGGCCGCCGAGCAGGTGATCGTGAGGACCCCGTCGCGCTCGGCGGTAGGCGTGGCGGCAGCTGCCACGGCAGGCCCCGCGACGAGCTCCCACACCCCCTGCACGCGGGCCAGAGTGCTCGCGGGGGAGAGTGTCGCGGCGAGCCCCCCCAGAGCCACGGAGAGCGAGCGTGGAGCAGGGCGGTTCACACGCAGGGCTCCACGGGCAGCAATGTGCCCAGCAACCCGGCCGGTACCGAGCGGCTCATGCTGCCAGAGCCTCTTGCAGGATCGCGCCGGGTGAGACACGCAGGCGCGTGACGCGGGCGTCGCAGGCGTCTGGGATGTGCGCGAGGTCGGTGGTGGCGATCACGCTTTGCCCGCCATCGCCGAGCTCGCGGGTGAGCAGCTCTCGGCGCTGGTGATCGAGCTCGCTCATCACATCGTCCAGGAGTAGCAGCGGTGTGCGGCCGCGCTCACGCGCAAGCACCGCGCGCTCAGCCAACAACAGGGCCAGCAGGGCCAGGCGCTGCTCTCCCTGTGAGCCGTAGGTGCGCAGCTCGCGTCCGTCGCGCAGGAAGAGCAGCTCATCGCGATGCGGACCGTGGGCCCCAAAGCCGCGCTCGAGGTCGGGCTCGAGGCGCTCTTGCAGCTCCTCTAGAAACTGCTCCACGTCGGTAGCGCGCGAGCGTGGGCGGTAGCGCAGCTCGAGCTCCCCGGCCAGGCCGAGCTGTGATCCGCGGAGCGCAAATGGCTCCTCCAACAGTCCGACGGCAGCCGCTCGGTCATCCCGCAGGGCGATTGCGTGGCGAGCCAGCTCGCGATCCCACGTCGGGAGCGTCGAGCGCGAAGCGCGGCCGTTGCGAATGCCGACAAGCAACGCGTTGCGTTGAGCTAGGGCGCGTGAATATGAGCGTCGAGTAGCGGTGCGCAGCGGCCAGATGGCCGCCACGAGGCGATCTAGATGAGCGCGGCGTGGCGCTGGCGGCCCCTTTACAAGCTCCAGGCGGTCGGGTAGGAAGACGCCGAGCAGCGGTCGGGCCTCGACATCGAGCAGGCGCTCCACGACGGCCCCGTCGGCGCGCATGCGCTTGACCGGTGTCTCGTTCTCGCCAAGGAGGCCGTAGCCGACGCTCAGCTCGTGTTGCTCGAGGCCCTCGGCGACGGCGACAACCACACGTGCAGCTTCCGTCCCGAAGCGCAGGAGCTCGCGGTCGTTGCGCGCACGCAATGAGTGCCCGGTGCAACCGAAGAAAATCGCCTCGAGCAGGTTCGACTTGCCCGCTCCATTGGGGCCGTGCACGATCGTGAGGCCCGCCCCTAGGCGGGCCTCTGCGCGGGCGTAGCTGCGAAAGTCACGGAGCGTCACGCTCACGACGCGCATGGCGGTATCCCAGACATGCCGGTCGGAGCGTCATCACCAAGTTGGTCGAGGGGTGGACGACCGACAATTCCCGCGTGTCGCGCCACACAAACCAGCGATCGAGAGCACCCCGATGCGCTAGCCATGGGGTCAGGTGTTGAGGCGGATCGGCATGACCAGATAGACGAAGTCACCGTCCTGTGGAGACTCGATCAGGCCGGGGCGCAGAGGGCTGATCAGCTTCATCAGAAGCTCGTCGGTGTCGATGCTCTCCAGCCCGTCGCGCAGGAACTCTGGATTGAAGCCGATCTCGAACGCCTCTCCGCGGAATGGAACGGGGATCGTCTCGCTGGCCTCACCGACATCCGGGGTCTGAGCCGAAACCGTCAGCTCGCCCTCGCGGAAGGCGAGCCGCAGCGGTGTGTTCTTCTGCGCGAGGAGGCTTATGCGGCGCACTACGTCGGTCAGCTCCACTGTGGAGAGACGCAGCTCGTGCTCGACAGACTCCGGGATCAGTTGGCGGTAGTTGGGGAACTGACCATCGATAAGGCGAGAGGACAGAACAACGCCGTCGAGCTCGAAGACGACTTGGTTCTGTCCGACACTTGCGGCTAGCTCCGTGCTCTGGGATTGTTGGGCAATACGCGCCAGCTCCTGTAGTGCGCGCGCCGGAACGTTGGCCTCGAGATCGCCTGAGAGGGGCTCCTCGAGTGTCGTTTGCTTGACGCTCAGACGGTAGGAATCGGTCGCCACCATCCGTAGCTCCTTAGCGGTCGCTGAGATCAGGATGCCAGTCAAGACGGGCCGGGTCTCGTCTTTAGAGGCAGAGCGGGCGACGCGCTCGACCGTCTCGATGAACGCCGCCGCGGGCAGCGTAAGACGCGTGTCCGCAGAGGGATCCGGGAGCGACGGGAAGTCCTCGGTGCGCAGCGTACGGAGATGGAAGACCGCCCCTCCCGAGATCAGCTCAACGTCCTGCTCGGCCGGGCGTAACTCGAGCGTAACGACCTCGGCGGGTAGAGCCCTAGAGACATCCAGCAGCAAACGTCCCGGCAAGACGGCTTTTCCCGGCATCGAGATCTCAGCTTGTAGTTGAACTCGAAGACCAACCTCCATGTCTGTGGCGAGTAGCTCTGCACTGGAGTGGGTGGCTGAGATCATCACGCCCGAAAGGGCCTGGACGGCGCTGCGCGTGGAGGCCACCCGTGTGACGGTTTGGAGCTGGGAGAGAAGCTCGGCTGTGGAAAGGGAGAGCTTCATGGCACCAACACCTTTATAGAAAGAATGGGTGTAGTAGTAGGGGCTGTGGGGTTGTGGGCTTCAAGCATTGGCAAGCTCTTTGGAGCCTTTGGCTGTGGACAAGGTGTTGAAGTCTTTCAAGTCGGCCGGTCAGGAGTCGAGGCGTTCGAGCTGGGAACGCAAGTTGTCCACAGCCTGCCTGGAGCCCGAGTCAGTGGCAAGACGCTGAGTAGTGCGCCGCCAGGCATGCAGGACCGTGGTGTGGTCGCGTCCCCCAAAGTGCCTGCCGATGACGGGCAGGGACTCATCCGTCAGCTCGCGCGCCAGATACATAGCGACTTGTCGCGGCCAAGCTATACGTGTGGTTCGGGAGCTGGACAGCAACTCATCGCTAGTCAGTCCGAAGTGCTCGCAAGCGACGGCTTGGATCTCTGCGACCGAGCAGGCACGGCGTGGGACACGTGGGTATAGCCCTGCGAGCACCTCCTCCGTTAGCTCTGTCGATAGGGGTCTGCCGGTCAGTGAGCTGTAGGCGACTGCCCTGATCAGGGCGCCCTCGAGGGCACGCACGTTGACAACGACGCGCCGGGCGATTGTCTCGAGCACCCGCTCGTCGGCTAGATGGATTCCGTCTTGCGCGGCACGCTTACGGAGGATCGTGAGCCTCGTGTTGAAGTCCGGGGGACCGACGTCTGCTACCAACCCCGCCTCGAAGCGCTCCCGCAGGCGATCTTCGAGCGCTTGCAGATCGCGTGGGGGCCGATCCGATGTGAGCACGATCTGGGCTCCGGCTTCGTGTAGGGCGTTGAAGGTGTGGAAGAACTCCTCCTCGGTCTTCGCCTTGCGCTCGAGGAACTGAACGTCGTCGATCAGCAGTACGTCGGCGTGGCGAAAGCGCGCCTTGAAGCCATCCATCTGCCCTCCACCGAGGGCGAGCCGGAACTCGTTTGTAAATGACTCACCGGTAGCGGTCCTCAATAGGAGCCCTGGGTCATGGCTGGTGATCAAGCTTGCGATCGAGTGCATGAGGTGTGTCTTGCCGACCCCTGGAGGTCCACAGATGAACAGCGGGTTGTAGGCCTGGCCGGGCAGCTCGGCGACCGTCAGCGCGGCTGCGTGAGCAAGCCTGTTGGAGTCTCCGATGACGAATTGGTCGAAGGTGTACCGCGGGTTGCCGAGCGGTCCGGATGATGTCCGTGCCGCAATCGCCGCGTGTGACGGTCGGCTTGAGGGCTCTATCGCCGTGCTGTCGTCGCGCTCGACTACTGCTACGCATACGCTCGCCCCGATCGCAGCGGCGACCGACGTCTGCAAAAGCCGCCCAAAGCGCTCGCGAATCCACGCACAAGATTGTGGAGAGGCTTCGACTGTGAGACCAGCGTCCGTGAGATCTCTCGGCCGCAGCGGCTCCAGCCAGATTCGGTAGGTGGGCTCGTCGACGGCTACTACGAGCTTGGCCTGCACACGGGCCCAGATTTGATCCAGCTCGGCGCTCACGGCAGCGTTCAGCAACTCCTTAGGAAGGCAGGTTCGAGGGACCGTTAGATGGGGGGCCCGCGGAGGGCCCGGCCCGGCGAATATACCCAAAGCCAGGCCGCCGCCCGCCGGCCGTCTCGCAATTGGCGAGAAAATTCCGGAAGGGCGCAGAGGGCTATACTGGATGGCGCCCGGGGCTGTTGTAGCTGCCCCTGGAGGCCGTGTGACGGCCTCCATATACGATCGAGAGAGACGCATGAAGCGCACTTACCAGCCCAAGAAGCGCAAGCGCGCCCGTACGCACGGGTTTCGCGCCCGAATGGCCACACGCAGCGGCCGACTGATCCTCAAGCGCCGCCGTGACAAGGGGCGCAAGCGCCTCTCGACGTGATCCTGGCGCGATGAAGCCCCACGCTGCTCGTCGCGGTGGCCCTGGACGCAAGCGTCTCTCCCGCAGCGCTGAGTTCGAGCGTGTATATCGACATGGTCGCTCCTCAGCCAACCGCCATCTGGTTCTCTACAGCTTCCCGAACTCGAGCGTTGAGCGCCCTCGGCTGGGACTATCTGTGTCGCGGAAGGTCGGCGGGGCGGTTGAGCGCAATCGGGTCAAGCGGCTCTTGCGCGAGGCGTTTGAGCGTCTCGCGGGCGAGCTCGACGGTGGCCAGGACCTGGTTGTGGTGGCGCGCCCGGAGGCGCGGGAGCTAGCCGAGCGCGAGGGCTTGGCCGGGGTGGACGCGGCTCTCGTCGAGCTGGTCGACCGCGCGGGCTTGAGATTGGCGGGCGGCGAGCGCTCGGCTGGGCAAGGGCTAGCGGGATGAACTCGGGCTCCAGGACTCGCCCAGCCGGCCGTGTGGCTGGCCTAGCAAGAGCACTGGCTACAGCACCGATCGTGGCGTATCAGCGCCTGCTTGCACCTGGGCTCCCGCGCCATTGCAAGTATGAGCCAACGTGCTCGCAGTATGCCGTACAGGCGATCCGGGAGTACGGCATACTGAGGGGCGTTGTGCTCGCTGGGTGGCGCCTGCTCAGGTGCAACCCGTGGAGTCATGGCGGGTATGACCCGGTGGAGGCCCAGGGAGTGTTCAGAGTCGCCCACTCGGCTCACACTCGACCCTGAGGCGGGCAAACAAATCGACGGCAGTCCTCGATGTAAATGCTGATCTTTGCGAACATCATCCAAGAAGCGTTCTCGCCTCTAATCACTCTGTTCGAGTCGGTCTTGGTGTTCGTCCACGACCACATCGTGGGCGGCAGTTGGGGTCTTGCGATCGTAGGTCTGACGGTGATCGTGCGTGCGTTGATGGTGCCGCTGACCCTCCGGCAGTTGCGATCGATGCAGAAGATGCAGATGCTGGCGCCGAAGCTGAAGGAGATCCAAGCGAAGTACAAGGAGGACAAGCAGCGCCAGAACGAGGAGGTCATGAAGTTCTACAAGGAGAACGGGGTCAACCCGTTCGGCGCATGTCTGCCGCTGCTGTTGCAGCTCCCGGTGTTCATTTCGCTCTTCTACGCCCTTCGCGAGAACCTCAAGATCGACATCTGTGGGGAACAGCTCAAGCAGCACTTCCATGTGTCGAGCACTAGCCAGATCCCGGCGGCGAAGCTCCAGGCGATCGGTTGCAACCAGGTGGCTCCCCACTCGGCCAAGTTTCTATTCATCCCCGACATCACGGTGCAGGCCGCGGGTGTAGCCCTCGTGGTGCTGATCGTGCTCTACGTGGGCTCGCAGCTTGCCTCGACGCTGATGATGTCGGCCACGGCCCCTGCCGGCTCGAAAGGGATGATGCTGGCGTTGCCTTTCGTCTTTGTGCTGTTCATCTTCAAGTTCCCGGCAGGCCTCTTGGTGTACTGGATCACAACCAACTTGTGGACGATGGCACAGCAGTACTTTGTCCGGCGGAGCATCGGCGCCCCCCCGGCCGCGCTCCCAGGCAAAGGAGCCAGCCCTGTGAGTGATGGAGCCTCAACGAACGGGAGTACGGGCGGATCCAAGGGGGCGAGGGGGGAACCAGCGCTGGCGGGTGTCGGCGGCGGCTCGAGTGTGCCTCCCCCGCCACCCCGTAAGAAGAAGAAACGCTCGGGGCGCCGGCGATGAGCAACGAGCACCCCGCCAGCGACGGATACCACGATGAGGACCCCGCGGAGTTGCTCGCGGAGTTGCTCAAGGAGGTGACGGATGGCCTCGGTCTAGAGTGTGAGGTGGTCGTGGCGCAAGAGGAGGACATCCTCAGGGGCAGCATCGAGGGTGAGGACGTCGGTCTGTTGATTGGCCGACGCGGGCAGACGATCGACGCCGTGCAACACCTGGCACAAAGGATCGTGTTCCCGGGGGGCCAGTCGACCGCGCGGGTTGTGGTCGATGCTGATGGGTATCGCGAGCGCCGTGCCCAAGCGCTGCATGAGGATGCCGACGGCGCTGCGGATGAGGCCCTGCGCTCGGGCCAACCGATAGAGCTTGACCCGATGCCGGCCTCCGAGCGTCGCGTGGTGCACGAGTATCTACGCGAACGTGGAGATGTCCAGACCCATAGCGAGGGCGAGGAGCCCGAGCGCTACCTCGTGGTCTCGCCGTCTGAGCGATAGCGGTCTCCGCTGGCCCGATGCCTTACGGCGGCGGGAGTGTTTCACGTGAAAACATCTAGCTGGTCTGGCGCAGTGTCAGCGGAGCTGCGGTCATTGTGTGGACGCTACGGGTTGGCCGCACGCGAACAGGACCAGCTCCTCATGATCTTGAAGCGTCTGGCTACTGCCGATGCGCCGCCCACGGCGGTGCGAGATCCGCGGCGGGCGGTGCAGGCGCACTTGGCCGACTCGCTCGTGGCGCTGGAGCTCGAGGTGGTTCGCTCGGCCGGCACAATCGCTGACCTTGGCGCGGGAGCGGGCTTTCCGGGTCTTCCATTGGCGGTGGCGCTCCCAGCCAGTGAGGTCCGCCTGATCGAGAGCCAGCGCCGTAAGTGCGTTTTCATCGAAGGTATCTGCCAGGCGGCGGGAATCGACAACGCACGGGTTATACGCGCCCGCGCCGAGGAGTGGAGCGAGGGCATCGGCGCCAATGACGTGGTCGTAGTGAGGGCTTTGGCCGCGCCTCCGGTGGTTTTGGAGTATGCAGCGCCGCTACTGCGTTTGGGGGGTACGCTGATTGATTGGCGCGGCCGGCGTGACGCCGAGGATGAGGCTGCGGCCGCGACCGCAGCGTCGCAGCTAGGCCTAGAACTACTCGCGGCTCAGCGCATGGACCCATACGAGGGTGCTCGCGAGCACCATCTGCATCTGTATCTGAAGGTCGCGCCGACGCCGGCTCGTTTCCCCCGCCGTACGGGGGTCGCTCGCAAGCGCCCGCTCGGTTGCTAGCTTCCTCCTCCATGGGCACGGTTTACGCGATCGCCAATCAGAAGGGCGGGGTGGGCAAGACGACGACTGCGGTCAACGTGGCCGCGTGCATCGCCGAGGCCGGCTACGAGACGCTACTGGTGGACGTCGATCCGCAGTCGAACGCGACGGTGGGTCTTGGCCACCCGCGCACACTGGCGCCGGGGCTCTACGAGGTCCTGACGGGTGCAAGCTCTGTGCGGGGAGCGCTGGTGGGTACCACTATCCCCACCCTGCGGCTGCTGCCGGCGGGCCCGGGGTTGGCTGGGGCCAATGTGGAGTTGCCCCGTTTGGAGGGGTTCGAGGGTCTTTTGCGAGAAAGTCTTGAGCCGATCAGGACTCACTTTGAGTACGTCCTGCTGGACTGCCCGCCGTCGCTGGGCCCGCTGGCGGTCTGTGCGCTAGTGGCAGCGGATCGCGTGATAGTGCCGGTGCAGACCGAGTACTTCGCGCTAGAGGGCCTGGCGGGTCTGCTTGAGACGCTTGAGCTGGTGCGTCGCGAGCTAAACCCGGGCTTGACGGTGGCAGGCATGTTGCTGACGATGCACGACAATCGCACCCGCTTGGGACGCGACGTGGAGCGAGAGGTGCGTGAGCACTTCCGGGAGCTGGTGTTCGAGACGGTGATCCCACGCAACGTGCGTGTCGGCGAGGCGCCAAGCTATGGCTTGCCTGTGACCCACCACGACCCCCATAGTGCAGGAGCTGCCGCGTATTTCGAGTTGGCGAAAGAAGTGGCTGCCCGTGGCTAGCCCCAAGCGCGGCATGGGCCGTGGCCTCGATGCGATTCTGTCGGTATCGCCGCCCACGGAGGGGCGGGAGGAGCTGCGCGAGGTGCCGGTGGCGTCGATCACGCCCAATCCCAAGCAACCCCGGCGTCGCTTCGACGAGGAGTCACTGAACGCGCTCGCGGGCTCGCTGGGGGACCGAGGGGTGCTGCAGCCGGTTTTGGTGAGGCCGAAGCCCGATGGGACCTATGAGCTGATCGCCGGTGAGCGTCGCTGGCGCGCGGCACGGATCGCCGGCCTCGACCGGATTCCGGCGCTCGTACGCCCGCGCGGTGACGCGGAGGCGCTCGAGGTGGCGCTGATCGAGAACATGGCGCGCGAGGACCTCAATCCCGTCGAGGAGGCCCGGGCTTGCGCTGCGCTCGTCGAGGAGCTCGGCCTCACACGGGAGGAGGTTGGTCGCCGGGTGGGCCGGGGCCGGGTAGCGGTCTCCAACCTGATGCGCCTACTCGACCTGCCGGATGAGGCGCTTGAGTTGCTCGAGCAGGGCATCTTCAGCGAGGGCCACGGCCGCGCGCTGCTGCTGGCCAAGGACCACGCGACCCGCCGGAGCCTTGCGCGCAGCGCCGCTGCTGAGGGATGGTCGGTGCGCACCGTTGAAGACCGCGCGCGGCGCAGTAACGAGCAGTTGAAGGACGCTCGCCCCAGCGTCAAGAGCCGCGGTGTCCGCGCCGGCCGTGTGCATCCCGACCAAGAGGCGGCGGCCGGCGAGATCGAGATGGCGCTCGGAGAGGCGCTGGGCGCGGAGGTCAAGGCACGCCCACTCCCCGATGGTGGCTACCGGGTTGAGCTTTCCTTTGCTTCGCAGGAGGAAGCACTGCGCTTGGCGGGGCGCTTGGGCACACGTGCTCCGGCCTAGTTCCACCGCCGATGTCGCTTCGAGAACAGGCCCCGGCGGTGCTGGGGAGCGCCAGCGCGCGCAAATCAGCGGGCGCTAGAATCGACGCGCACGGGCGATTAGCTCAGTTGGTTAGAGCGCTTCTCTGATAAGGAAGAGGTCCCTGGTTCGAATCCAGGATCGCCCACTCGCAAGCCGCATCGGCACGCCCGAGTACCTTGCCGACCAGAGTAGCCAAGAGGCCGCTGGGTCGTGTCCAGCTGCGGCCTCTCTCCGTCACGCAAAATCGCAACGCGCCGGCGCGTTGATTAGCCACGGCTGTGTGTGCGCAGGTTTGACTAGGGGAGACCGATGACATTGAGAGTTGGGCGGCTGGGCCGGCGCATGGCCCTCTCGACGCTGTTTGTGATGGTGGCGTATTGCTCCGGCAACGGAGCTGATATCGCTGGCGCTACGACCGCGCTGCCGACGTTCGTGCAGTCAGCGACGGGGCACGTGAGCTCCGCAACGAGCCTGGCCGTCACACCTGGGGCGAACGTGACCGCTGGCGACCGACTGGTGGTCGAGGTCGGGGTATGGAGCGAATCGTCGCCGACAGCCACTGCCGTGACCGACTCCGCAGGTAACAGCTACGTCGAGTTGCTGCACTTCAAAGCCGCCGACAAGACCGAGATGAGCATCTGGACGGCTCCGGTCACCGCCGGTGGAGGGACGCGTCCGACGATCACGGTGAAACCATCGAGCAAAGCCGATGTGGGCGTTGTGGCACTGGAGTACGCTGGCGTCTCGACTGCCGCGGGCACGAGTGTCGTCGATCGCTCGACGTTCAACACCGGAACGACCGGAGCAGCGGGGACCGTCTCGTCAGGCGCGACCCAGCCCACCACGGGCGCAAATGAGCTCGCGATCGGGTTCTACCTCGACTCTGGCTTCGGCGATACGCTCGCCGGCGGTTCGGGCTACGCGACGCGTGCCAACGTGTCGCCGGACGGCAACGTCGAGCTGCTCGCACAGGACGCCGTTGCCGGCGCCGGCACGACTCCAAACCCTACCTTTGGCACGGGCGCCTCTACGACATGGCTGACCTCGACGGTTGTCCTTCAGGCCGGTGTCTCGGGTCCGCCGACCGTACCGGCTGCGCCGACCGCCGTTAACGCGACAGCGGGGAACGCCACCGCGACTGTGAGCTGGACGCCGCCGTCAAACGGCAACAGTCCGCTCACGAGTTACACAGTCACTCCGTACATCGGCTCGACGGCGCAGACGCCGATCACTGTGACGGGCTCGCCGCCCGCGACGACGGCCACTGTCAGCGGTTTGACAAACGGGACCTCATACACATTCACCGTCACCGCCACGAACGCAATTGGCACCGGACCTGCCTCGTCGGCGTCGAACTCCGTGACACCGACGACGGTGCCCGGCGGCGAATGGGCGTCACTGATGAACTGGCCCTTTGTGGCCGTCCATCTCTTCCTGCTCTCGACTGGGCACATCCTCGCATTTGACGGCTGGCAGCAGCCTGAGCCCACCTCTGTTTGGAATCCAATCACCCAGGCCTTTACATCGACCACTGCGCCGGACAGCATCTTCTGCTCCGGCATGGCGCAGCTTCCCAATGGAGACGTGATGACCGTCGGCGGCTACGGTGAGCTCACTACCGGGAAGCTCGGGATTGTCGGCACGTCGATCTTCAACCCGTCGACCGGAACCTGGTCACAGGCCGCCAACATGCACGATCCGCGTTGGTATCCGGATGTCACGGAGCTCGCAAACGGTGACTATGTGGCGATCAGCGGCAACTCGACGGACCCCAACACTTGGGCCAATACGCCCGAGGTCTATGACCCGACGGCCAACACCTGGACACTGCTCTCGAAAGTGTCCACATCCCAAATCCATGAGGAGGAGTACCCATTCTCTTATCTGGCGCCGAACGGGAATGTATTCACCATTGGCCCATCTGAGGATCTCTCCTACGAGCTCAACGTTGCAAACCAGACCTGGACTCCTACCGGCGGAGCGAGCGGGATCACCAACGGCTCGTCCGTCATGTACCGCCCTGGGAAGATCCTTTACAGTGGCGGTGCGCCGAGCGTCACGAGCACCACCAACGCCACGTCCGGAACGTCGATCATCGATCTGACGGCCGCGACGCCAAAGTGGCAGCAGATTGCCCCTATGCACTACTCGCGCGTTTACCACACGTTGACGATGCTCGCCGACGGGACGGTACTCGCGGTTGGCGGAGAGCCGACCAGTGATCAGGACATCATTACGAGCGGCGTACTGCCGACAGAAATCTGGAATCCGGCGACCGAAACGTGGTCCCCGGCGGCGCCGATCGCGGCAGCGCGCAACTACCACTCCTCGGCGGTACTGATGCCGGATGGGACGGTGTTGGTGGCTGGCGGTGGGCACCCGAATGGACTCGGCGACCCCGGTGAGTTCTCGGCCCAGATCTACTCGCCTCCCTATCTGTTCAATGGGCCGCGGCCGACGATTGCCGCGGCGCCCGCCGCCTCTACGTATAACGCGAGCATTACTGTCTCGACGCCGGATGCCGCCTCGATCGGAGCGGTCAACCTTGTTTCCCTTGGCACGGACACCCATCAGATAGACATGGCGCAGCACTTCGTGCCGCTGTCGTTTACTGCGGGTTCCGGTTCACTGACTGTGCAGACCCCAGCTAACTCTGCCCTCGCGCCGTACGGCAACTACATGCTGTTCATCGTCAACAAGAAAGGCGTGCCCTCCGTTTCCGCGCCGCTCAGCCTCAGCGCGGCACCGTCGGCCCCGGCTGCGCCGACCGCGGTTACGGCGACTGCGGCACAGGGCAGCGCGACAGTGACATGGACCGCTCCGTCACCGGGAACGAGCCCGATCACTAGTTACACGGTCACTCCGTATATCGGCACTGTGGCGCAGCCGGCGACGACGGTCGCTGGCTCCCCGCCGGCGACGAGTGTCACCATCTCCGGTCTGACAAATGGCACTACCTACACCTTCACAGTGACCGCAACTAACGCCGTTGGCACGGGCCCGCCGTCGGCGGCCTCGAATTCGGTCACGCCGTCGGGTCCCACCGGGCCGTCTGCGCCGACGGCCCTTACCGCGACTCCAGGCAATGCGAGTGCGACGGTGTCATGGACTGCGCCCGCGGCGAATGGGAGTCCGATCACGAGTTACACGGTCACTCCGTATATCGGCACTGTGGCGCAGCCGGCGACGACGGTCGCTGGCTCCCCGCCGGCGACGAGTGTCACCATCTCCGGTCTGACGAATGGCACTACCTATACCTTCACAGTGACCGCAACTAACGCGATCGGCACGGGCCCGGCGTCGCCGGCTTCAAACGCGGTGACACCGACCGCCACAACCTCACCGGCGTTCGTGCAGCAAGTGTCCGGACATGGGCACAACGTTGCCAGCCTCGCCGTGACCCCCAGGGAGAAGCCTCCAGTGCCGGGGAATCGACTGGTCGTCGAGGTTGGCGTCTGGAGCAGCGCCAGCGCGACGGCCTCGAGCGTGCAGGATTCGGCCGGCGACACCTTCACGGAGCTGCTGCACTTCAAGGCCCCTGATGGCACTGAGATGAGCGTGTGGACGGCGCCGGTGGTTGCCGGCGGCGGGACAAGCCCGAAAATCACTGCGACGCCGACCTCGACCGCTGATGTCGGAGTCGCCGCGCTCGAATACTCGGGGCTCTCTGCGGCAGCGGGGAAAGCTGTCCTCGATCAGACGGCACAGGCCACAGGTACGACGAAAGCAGCGGCCGTGGTCTCCACCCCGGCGACCGCGCCCACGACGGGCCCGAACGAGCTGGTCGTCGGCTTCTACGCGGACTCTGGCTTTGGCGACACCCTGATGGCCCGGATGGGCTTCAACGGGCGGGTGGACCTCTCGCCAACGGCCGACATGGAGCTCGTCGCCGAGGATGCATTGACCGGCGCCACCGGCGCGACTCCCAGCGCAAGCGTGCAGACCGGCGCCTCGACGGACTGGCTGATGGCGACGATCGTCCTCAAGCCTGCCCCTGCCAGCGAACCGCCGGCTGCGCCCGCTGCAGCTCCGGCGCACGTGCTGGCGTCTGCGGCAAACGGGAGTGCAACGGTCACTTGGACCGCGCCACCGAACGACGGCAGTCCGATCACGACTTATACCGTCACGCCGTACGCCGGCTCGCGGCGGTTGAAGCCCAGGACGGTCTCCGGTACGAGCGCCGCGATTGGGGGCCTGCAGAACGGGACCAGATACCGCTTTACAGTGGCCGCTCGCAACGCACTCGGCAGAGGGCCGATATCGTCGGTCACGAATGCGATCAAGCCTTCGACGGCACTGTTGTCGGCCCTCTGGTGCACTCCGTTCTCGATGACCCAGCATGCCGGCATGGCCGCCCCCTCTGCGGTGACGGCCGGCGAGGTCTGGCTGTCGGGTAGCCCGGTGGCGATCGTCTAGACCGCCACCGGCGCTTGCGCTACGCGGTAGCGAGTGCCTTCTGCTTGATCTGGTCGAACTCGGCCTGCGTGATCGTGCCGCTGTCGAGCAGGCCCTTGGCCTTGGCGATCTGCTCCGCCGGATCGCTCTTGCCCGCAACTGATTGAACGTACTGGTCTACCTGCGCCTGCGCCGCTTGCTGCTGCTTGAGGGCACGCTCAGTCATCCCCTTGTGCTCGGCGATCAGGTAGACGAAGACGCCGAGGTACGGGAGCACGACGATGAAGACGATCCACAAGACCTTGGCCCAGCCTGAGATGTCATGGCGACGGAAGATGTCGGCCAGCACTGTGAATAGGATCCAGAGCCATACAACGAACCCAAAGAAGATGAGCATCGTCCAGAAGACTTCGAGAAACGGATAGCTGGTTGCGAGGATCATGGTCGTCGTCCTTATCGGTCGAGAAAGGCACCCCGCTCACTGCCCGCTAAAGCGGAGCGTGGCAGAGCCCGCGTAAGGTGCAGAGCATAGTCACAACCGTTGCGAGCGGATCGCTCTGGGCGGCGATACTGCTGGCTATCAGCAGGCCGGCTGTAGCGAAGCGCGGGTATGCCCGCTCGCTGGGAGGCCGCTCGTGGATGCCCGCGCCGGCATGTTGTTCAGGATCGTCGGCCACGGGGGCGCGGGGCGTCCCAGGTAAAAACCCTGCGCGAGCGGGGCGCCGAGCTCGAGCAGCGTTTGTAGCTCGGAGTAAGTCTCGATGCCCTCGGCCACGAGCAGGCTGCCGACGCGCTCGGCGTAGCCGACAAGCGCGCTCACCAGTGCCGCGCGCTCACTGTCCTCGTCGATGCCGCTGACCAGCGAGCGGTCCAGCTTTAGGTAGCTGGGATGCACGGTGGTGAGCTGGCGCAGCCCCGAGTAGCCGGCGCCGACGTCGTCAACCGCCAGCCGTGCGCCGCGCGCTCGCAATGGATCCATCGCCGCGCGGAGTTGAGCATCGCTCTGCACCAGCGCCTCCTCGGTGACCTCGATGATCAGGCCTGACAGGTCTGCCGGTCGATCCAGGATGCGCAGCGTCCGGCGATCGAGCAGGACCGGCGCCGAGAGGTTGACCGATATGCGCATCCCCGCTGGCCGCGCGGCGAATAGCTCGAGTGCCGAGCGCAGACAGGCCCGCTCGAGCGCGTCACGTTCGCCGAACTCATCCGCGAGCGAGAACCATTGCAGCGGGCTGCCGGCGCCGGCCGCGCCCAGCCGCGCCAGCGCCTCATAGGCGTGGATCGATCCCGTGCGCAGATCGACGATCGGCTGCACCGCCATCGAGAGGCCCTCGCCCTCGATCAGACGGCTCAGCGCGCCGCGCGCGCTCTGCTCGCCGTGTCCACTGAGCGACTGACCTACATAGGTCGATATCTGCCCGCCCGTCGCACTCCGCTTGGCGACACGCAGAGCGATGTCTCCTGCCCGCAGCAGGCTTCGGCGTCGCTCCCGTCGCGCGGTGCCTGTGCCACACCGATACACGCCGAGATCCCACGAAAATCCTCTCCGTCCTGCGGTAGCGCCACTAGCAGCCGGGTGGCTAAGGGCAGGGCATCTGAACCAGCGAGGATCACCGCGAACTCGTCACCCCCGAGCCGCCCCACCACGTCGGCCGAGTCGACCGTTGCCCGCAGGCGCTCGCCAAAGGAGGCCAGCAGCGTGTCACCGGCGGCGTGCCCCACGGTCTTGTTGATCATGCCGAAGCCGTCTAGATCGATCAGCAGCAGCGACACCGGCGCCGAGCGCACTGCACCGTTGGTGGCATCTTCGAGCGCCGCGCGAAACGCCGCGCGCGAGAGCAGGCCGGTCAGATCGTCGTGGTCGGCGTCCCAGCGTGCCCGCCACAGCAGGTGGTTCAGCTCGCGAGTGAGTCGCCCACTCGTCAACAGCAGGCCGACGGCCGCCGCCGCCAGCGCAGCCTGATCGGCGCTGAGATGGCCCTGGAGGATCACCGGAAGCGCCAGCGCTCCGAGCACGACGGTACGCCCGATCCAATGCACGCGTCCACCACGAGCCATGACGCCGCTGGCCACTGCCGCCAGCCACAGGACGCTCAGAACCGTCACGCGCTGATCCCCCAGACCGACGATCAGGACCGCCGCCACACCGGCGAGCGACTCCTCGATCTTCAGCCACGATAGGCCCGGCGCCGCGAGTTGCACTGTCGCACTGGCTGCGATCGTGGCAAAGCCCACCACAACCAGCGCAGGATGGGGCATCAGGCCAGGCTGAGCAAGCGTCAGGGCGATTCCTGTAAGGCCCAGGACCGCGCGCGTGGACGCCGCGGTCCGGCGCGCGCGCAGCACGTGGTCGTCGGTTTCAATGGGCATCACGCCACGTCTGTCGGTCACCTGCGGGCGAGCTTGATGTATCCGGCGACCGGCGGACCGGTAATGCACTGGTTCCTATAGCTGAACTTTACGACGGGCCCCTCCGTGTGCGCTAGCGTAACCACGGGGACTGCGAATGGCCGTGCGTTTGACCTATACGAGCGGTGGCGTCGACTCCGCTGCCCACATGGAGTTCGAGCGACGCCTGCGGAGAGCCCGCGATGCCGAGCACGCTCCCTGGCCGCACATGATCGACGGCCGTGCCCATCGCGTGGGGCAGGACTTTGAGCGGGTCGATCCCGCTCGGATCGAGCGTGTTGCCAGCCGCGCCTACGGTGCCGAGCCTGAGACGGTCATGCTGGCCGTTGAAGCTGCCCGCGGCGCCCGCCGGGTGTGGCGCCGGACGCCCTACCGCGAGCGCCTGACCCGGCTGGCAGCGATCGCCCAGGCGATCTCCGAGCAGCACCTCGAGCTCGCTGCGGTGATAAGCCTGGAGACCGGCAAGAGCCGCGTGGAGGCGATCGTCGAGGTTCAGGAGGCGATCGAGTTGATCGAGACCTACTCGGAGGAGATGGAGCGCCACGACGGGTTCGTCGCAGCCGCTGCAAAGCTTCACCGTCGCCGAGCACGGCACCGAGACGCTCCGGCCCTACGGCACGTTCGGGGTGATCGCTCCCTTCAACTTTCCGCTCGCCCTCACGGTCGGGATGACAGCGGCTGCGCTGATTGCCGGCAACACCGTGGTCGTCAAGCCCTCCGAGGAGGCCCCCTGGACCGGCGCTCTGCTCGCCGAGGCGATGCTCGCCGGCGAGCTCCCCGACGGCGTCTTCAACCTCGTCCATGGCGGCCCGGACACTGGTCGTGCGCTGGTCGGTTCCCCGGTCGACGGGATCGCCTTCACGGGCTCCGCGGAGGTTGGGCGCCAGATCGCTCGCCGCCTCACCGAGGGTCCATATGCGCGCCCCGCCCTCACCGAGATGGGAGGCAAGAACGCCGCCATTGTGACTCCCAGCGCCGACCTGGATAGCGCCGCCGAGGGTCTTGCCCGCGCGGCTTTTGGTCTGTCCGGGCAGAAGTGCAGCGCCTGCTCACGGGCGGTCGTGCTGGCGGACGTGCACGACGAGCTGATCGAGCGGCTGCGTGCGTTCACCGCGACGCTCCCCGTCGGTGACCCTTGCGAGCGCGAGTCGTTCCTTGGGCCGGTCGTCAACGAGCGGGCCCAGCGGCGTTTCCGCGAGAGCGCGCAGGAAGCTCGCCGGGACGGGGATCTCCTCACAGGAGGGGGCCTGCCCCGAGCGGATGGCTGGTTCGTCGAGCCCACCGTCGTCCAGGGCCTCCCACGCGGCCATCCACTCACGCGCCGCGAGCTGTTTCTCCCGTTCTTGACCGTAACCCGGGTCGCCACGCTCGAGCTAGCCATGGCCGAGGCCAACGCCACCGACTACGGTCTCACCGCGGGCATCTTTAGCGAGGACGAGCAGGAGATAGAGCTGTTCCTCGACGAGGCCGAGGCCGGTGTGCTGTACGTCAACCGTCGCGCCGGGGCCACCACTGGCGCATGGCCCCGTACCCAATCCTTCTGTGGCTGGAAGTCCAGCGGCACGACCGGCAAGGGGGGGCTCGGGCCCCACTACCTGCCGCAGTTCATGCGCGAGCAGAGCCGCACGGTGGTCAGTTGATGCGCGCTGCGCCGCGCATGGCCGTTTCGCTGGAGGAGTACAGCCAGCGCCTGGCCAGGACCCGTCGGTGGATGCACGAGAACGACGTGGAGCTGCTGGTCCTCAACCAGCCCGAGCACTACAACTGGCTCTCCGGCTACGACCCCACCAGCGTCTTCTACCACCAGTCACTGATCGTCCCCGCCGCCGCGGAGCCGCTGACGCTGATCTGCAACAAGGCGGAGCTGGCTCTCTGCGAGGAAACCTGTTGGGTGCCGGACGTGCGTGTCGTGTGGACGCACGAAGACCAGGTTGCGCGCACCGTCGAGGTGCTGCGCGAGCGCGGCCTGCTCGGCGCCTCGCGCATCGGCCTGAACCTGATGAGCTATCACCTGCGACCGCGCTATGCCTTCGAGCTGCGCGCCGCCTGCGCCAGCGCCGAGGTCGTCGACGTCACCGCGGCGCTCGACGATCTGCGCCTGGTCAAGAGCCCCGCCGAGATCGAGTACCTGCGCCGCGCCGCGCGCGTCGCCGATATCGGCGTCAGCGCCGGGATCGAGGCCATCCGTCCCGGCGTCAGCGACCGCGACGTGATGGCTGCCATCCAGCACGCTGTCTCCGCGGCCGGCGGTGAGTTTCCCGCCTACCCCTTCCTGGTCGACGCACGCGGCACGCTGCACGGGACGCCGATCGGCAAGGTTCTGCGGCCCGGCGATACGGTCTACATGGAGGTCAGCGGCGTCGTGCGCCGCTACCACTGCAACATCTCGCGCACCGTTGTGCTCGGCGAGCCTTCGGTGCAGTTGCGCGAGCTGTACGCGGTTGTCAAGGATGCCCTGGATCGCGCAACCGACGCGCTGCGCCCCGGTACCAGCGTGCGTGAGATCGTGGAGCTCGTGGCCTCGCTGCAGAGCGGCTACGAGCAGAACACCTGGGGGCGCTTCGGTTTCAGCATGGAGATCGCCTACCCGCCGATCTGGATTGGCGGCCTGAGTCTGATGCGCGGCGACGAGCACGTGCTCGAGCCCGGCATGGTGATCACGATGGAGCCCGGTCTCTCCTACGCCGACGGAGCCACGATGATGTTTGGCAACAACGTGCTCGTCACCGCGGGCGATCCAGAGGTCCTCAACGACGTTCCCACCGATCTGATGAGCAGGTAAGGACCATGTCGCCACAGCGAGACACCGTTCACTGGTACGCAGGGCCGACGACCTTCTATCGCGCTCCCGACTGCCCGCCGCAGGAGTTGCCGGAAGGCTCCGTCGCGGTGCTCGGCGTTCCGCTCGACTCCTGGACGCTCGGGCGCAACGGCCAGCGCTACGCGCCCCGCGCAATCCGCGAGGCCTCGCTGTATCTCGCCGGCTACTACGGCTTGCAGCCCGCGCCCACCGGCTACGTAGACGTCACCAGCGGCCAGGTGTGGACGGTACCCGAGCGCCCGCGCCTGTTCGACGTTGGCGATGTGCGCCTGCACCAGGGGGATGTCCAAGCTCAGATCGAGGCGATCGCAGCCCCCGTCGCGGAGATCGTGCAGCGCGGCGCGATGCCGGTGGTGCTCGGTGGCGATCACTTCGTGCCCTACCCCTCCTTCCTGGGCTTTGCGCGCGGCATCCAGGCGCGCCGGCCTGGCGCGAAGGTCGGGTTCCTCAACATCGACGGCCATTTCGACCTCTGGGATGAATTCAAGGACATGGGCCGCTACAACCACGGAACCTTCGCGCGGCGCATCAGCGAGCACGAGGCCGTCGGCAAGATGGTCTGGTGGGGACTGAACGGGACCAACATCCTCGAGCCAGAGCAGCTCGAGCTCTGCCGTGAGCGTGGCTTTGCGGCCTACACGGTGCCCTCGATCCGCCGCCGCGGCGTCCAGCGAACGATCCGTGAGGCCCTAGAGATCGCCTCCGAGGGAGTCGAGCATGTCTACGTGACTTTCGACATCGATGCCACCGACGGCGCCTACGCTCCCGGCACGCACAGCATCGTCGTAGACGGTCTTACCGCCGGCGAGGTCCTGGAGGGTCTCGGTGTCGTCGCCGAGCACGAGCTGCTGGGCGCGTTCGACGTGTGCGAGATGATTCCCCAGTACGACGTCGGCGGAGGTCGCACGGCCCGCTACGCCGCGCACGCGATCCTCGCAGTCATTGGCCAACGGGTGCTCGACGCGCGCCCCGCCTTCGACCGCGAGGCCCTCAACGCCGTCTTCCGTTAGTCGGGAGTGCCCCAAATCGCCTTGGGACGGTTCGACCAATCGAGTCGTTGGGCTTGACGGCTCGAAGCCCCAGGACCTAGACTCGGAGAGGAAGTGTGAGGGTTCAGGGGCGGCTCCGGTTGGAGCTGAACGACCTTCGCCATAAAAGCTGAGAACCCGGGGGAGGGGTGCAGGAGATGGCTACGGCTACAGATGCGATCTATCACCGCCAGGCATCGGGCCTGGTGCGGGAGGGCAAGCCGTCCGACGGGGCCCTGTTCAACGTTCTGGGCACCACGCTCGGTCCTGTGCTCGGCTGGATACTGCTCTTTGGAGTCGCCTTCTATCCGGGCTCCAACGTCCTGCTGGCGACCACGATCGCGTTTGTCTGCTGCATCGGCCTGAACGTCGTTTACGCCCTGTTCGCAGCGACGATGCCACGCTCGGGCGGTGACTACGTATTCATCAGCCGTACGTTCTCGCCGCTTGTAGGGTTTGCCGCCAATGCCAGCTTCATGTTCTGGCTGGCCTTCTACATCGGCACGGCGGGAGCCTTTATCGGGCAGTTGTCGATCGCCACGGTCTTCCGCGAGCTGGGCTACTGGACCGGCGACTACCACCTGCAGACTTGGGGCAACTGGTTCAACACCCACTGGGGTCGGATGATCTCCGGGCTCGTATTGATGGCGGTGCTGATCTATCCCGTGCTGCTCACGAGCAGGCGCGGGCTGCGGCGCTACTTCCACTTCCAGCGCTGGGTGTTCTACTTCTGTGGGGTCACCCTGCTGGTGACCGTCGTGGCGATGGCGGTGATGTCCCACGGCGCGTTCGTGCACGCCTTCAACCACTATGTGCGCGCCTTCTCCCCGCACACCCTCCATCCCTACGCGACGATCCTGGCCGCAGGCGGTCCCCACGGCGCCTTCAGCTTCCATCAGTCGCTGCTCGCCTCTACCTGGCCCTACTACGTCTCCTCGTTCCTGTTGATGTCCGCCTTCTGGGCCGGCGAGCACCGCACGGGCCTGCGCTCGCACGTGATCGGGATCATCATCCCCTTCGCCGTCACATTCGTCGTGATTATCGTCACTCTGCAGATCGCCCTGTCCGCATTCGGGACGGACTTCCTGGCAGCGCTCGGTAACACCGAACCGATCAAGTACGGCTTTGAATCCACTCCCTACTTCGTCGAGCTGCTCGGGACGTGGACGGGCCCGCTCTTGGGGATCCTCCTGGCGATCGGCTTCGGCGCCTGGCTGTGGCAGTACGTGCCCGCGCTGACGATTCTCGTCACCCGCAGCATGCTCGCCTGGTCCTTCGATGGCATCATGCCCGAGTGGCTGGGCCGCGTCGACGGTCGCGGCAATCCTGTGAACGCGACGCTCGTGACCACTGCGATCGCGATCGTGCTGCTGGCCCTGTATTCGTTCACCTCGTTCTTCTCGGTGATCACGGCGCTGCTGGGCTTCACGATCACCTTCTTCATAGCCTGCTGCGCAGCGGTCTGCTTCCCATTTCTGCGGCGCGATCTGTTCGAGGGATCCCCCGGCGCCGTGAAGGTGCTGGGCATCCCTCTGCTCAGCATCGCTGGCCTCGCCGGGATGCTCGGTCTCGGGGTCATGACCTATGTGCTGCTTGCCGATCCCAGCTCGGGCACGAGCTGGGCGAATAACCGCGAAGAGGTCTACGCGATGATCGTCGCTGTCGCCGTCGCGGTGCTCCTCTACGGCGTCTCGTGGTGGGTCCGGCGGGCGCAGGGCGTCAAGCTCGGATCGGTCATGAAGGAGCTGCCCGTAGAGTGAGGAAGTCGCTCTGGCGTGGGACCCGCAGACGGGATGCGCGCCGCCTGTTCTTCGCGACCGACCTGCATGCCTCCGAGGCGTGCTTTCGCAAGTTCCTCGCCGCGGCGCGCGTCTACGAGGTGGACCTGCTCGTGCTCGGCGGCGACGTGATGGGCAAGGCGCTCGTGCCGCTGGTGGAGAGCTCCGACGGGACGGGTGTGCGCGCAGGCCTGGCCCGGGACGCTCCGCTGCTGGCGCAAGCGGCGGAAATCGAGGCCTTCGCCAGGCGCGTCGCCGACGAAGGTAACTACGCGGTGCGCGTATCGCGTGCGCGCGCCGAGCGCCTGGCGGCCGATCCGGCCGAGCTGCACGCAGCCCTCGCTGCCGCGGCGCGCGAGCGCCTGCTGCAGTGGGCGCAGCTCGCCGAGGAGCGCTTGGTCGAGCAGGGCACTCGCTGCTACGTGACCGGGGGCAACGACGACCCGGTGGAGGTGTTGGAGCCGCTGCGCCGCGCAGCCGGCTCGCCGTTGGTCTTCTGCGAGGGCGCCGTCGTGGATCTCGGTGAGGGGATCTCGATTCTCAGTCTCGGCTACAGCAATCCCACCCCCTGGAAGACCCCGCGTGAGCTCTCCGAGGAGGATTTGCTGGATCGCATCCGTGGGCTCGCCGAGCAGGCGCCCGATCCCCGCCGCACCATCTTCAACCTGCACGTCCCCCCGATCGGCACCGGTCTCGACCGCTGTCCGCTGCTCGATGCCAGGAGCGATCCGCCTGCGGTTGTGCGTGTCGGCGGCGAGGTGCAGTACTTCGACGCCGGCTCCACCGCTGTGCGCGAGGTCCTGGAGGAGTTCCAGCCTTTCCTGGCGCTGCACGGTCACATCCACGAGTCGCGGGGCGCGACGCGACTCGGGCGGACGCTCGCGCTGAACCCCGGCAGCGAATACGCCACTGGTGCACTGAAAGGCGTGATCGTCACGCTCGACGTCGAGCGTCCCTCCTTCCAGTTCACGACCGGCTAGATGCCGGCCACGGGCGCCTCACCTGCAGGCTTCTCGATAGAGCGAGCGCGCGAGCTTGTGGCCCATGGCGCCAAGCAGGGGGTGCGCCTGCGGGTGCTGGGCGGGGCTGCGGTCGCCCTGCGCGCCACGCCGCCGACGCCGGGCGTGCTGCTGCGCCGGTGCAATGACTTGGACCTGGCTGTAGAGGAAGGGGCTGGCCGGCGCGCGGGCGAGGCGCTGGTGGGCGCTGGCCTGGTCGCCCTCTCGGAGCGATTCAACGCCCTGCACGGCCACCGGCGGCTGATCTTCCTCGACGGGGGTGAGGGGTCATTGAAGGTAGACGTGTTCGTAGGCGATCTGGAGATGTGCCACGTCGTGCCCCTGCGGGGGCGTCTGGAGCACGACCCGCTCACGCTCTCGCCGACCGACCTGCTGCTCAGCAAGGGTCAGATAGTCGAGCTCACGGCGAAGGACCGGCTCGACCTCTACTGCCTGCTGTGGAACCACGAGGTCCTCACCGGCGGGCAGGCAGGGCCTGCCCGGGCGCCAGACACGGGCCTGCGCTCAGATGCGATCGACGCCGACTACATCGCCCGCCTGTGCGCCCGCGATTGGGGCTGGTGGAGGACGCTGAGCGCGAACCTCTCGGCCTGCCTGCGGCTGCTCCCGGAGACTATCCTCCAAGCGGCCGATCGCACTCGCATCGCTACCCGCCTGCAGGCCGTCGAGCGAGCCGTCGAGCAGGCGCCCAAGTCGCTGCGCTGGCGCGCCCGCAGCAGAGTTGGAGACCGCGTGCGCTGGTACGAGCAGCCCGAGGAGATCGAGGGTCCGGGCCCTACGGGCGCTGTGACCGAAGCGGACCCACCCGGGCCCGCGGCGAGCAGCTCATAGCTCGCCTGTGATCGCGGTCACGATGCCGTCCACCATCGCCGCGAGGCAGCGCTCCCCGAGTTGCGCGTCGACCGCGCGCGCGTCCAGCACCACGCCCGTCGCGGGGACCGCGTCCGGCGGAGTCGGCAACACGTCGTAGCCTTTGCGCGGTCTGAACGGGACCGGCGCCGGCGGCTCGCCCACGAGCTCGGGCGCGAGATGGCGCATCACCGCGGTCTCCAGCCGACCGGCGTGGTCCTCGGGCCACAGCGCCGGCCCCTCAGGGAACAGGGCCTCCGTCAGCTCCTCGCCGAGATAGTCCCACGGGGCTTCGAACAGCAGCGCGCGCGCGCCGTCGGCCTGCTCCAGCGGGCTCCGCAGGGCATCCCACAGGACCGCCGCATTCTCCATGTGCCATGAGATCGTGATCAGCGACCGCGTCCCGGCCCGCAGCGCGCCCTGCGCGAGCGCCGTGATGCTCGCCAACAGCGCCTGCAGCGTTAGCGCCGGCACGGGGAAGCCGTCACCGCCGCCCGAGCGCGGGCGTGAGGGGGCGCCGAAGGGCAGTGTCGGCAGCACCAGGCCGCCGATGCGCGCGCCGACCTCCTGGCCGATGCGCTCCACGATGATCGAGTCCGTCGCCAGCGGCAGGTGCGGCCCGTGTTGCTCGAAGGCGCCCACCGTGAGCACCAGCGGCGCGCCCGCCTGCAGGCGCTCGCGAAATGCCGGCCAGGAAAGCTCGGCGGCGTGCACGCGGCGATCATCCCAGATTGCACGCCTGTACATGGCTACATTGAGCCCTGGGTTCAAGTGGCGAGGGACAAGGCGCAGATCACGGCGGACACGCCGGCCGGGGAGAAGCTCTACGAGCGCGCTCGGCGCTGCCTGCCGGGCGGTAATTCGCGTAGCACCGTGTTCGTTCCCCCCCACCCGCCCTATGCGCTGCGGGGATCGGGCTGGCGCCTGCTTGACGTCGACGGGCATGAGCTGATCGATTTGCAGGGCAACTACGCCTCGCTCGTCCACGGCCACGCCTTCCCACCCGCCGTGCGCGCTGCCGCCGCGGCGCTCGCCGAAGGCTCGGCCTTTGGGTTGCCGAACGCCGCCGAGGTCGAGCTCGCCGAACGCCTGGCGGCGCGGATGCCCTGGGCGGAGCGCTGGCGCTTCGCCGGCTCTGGGACAGAAGCGGTGATGATGGCCGTGCGCGCCGCCCGCGCCGCCACCGGACGTGAAGGGCTGCTGCGCTTCGCGGGCTGCTACCACGGCAGCTGGGACGCCGTTACGCAGCCCGGCGAGCGCGGCGTGCCTGCCGCCGCTCAGCAGGATGTCCTGACGCTGCCGGTCGGCGACGAGCAGGCGTTGCTCGCCGCGCTGGAGGAGCACGGCGAGCGTCTGGCGTGCGTGCTGCTCGACCTGATGCCCAACCGCGCCGGTCTGCGGCCCGCCGAGCCGGCGTTTGTGGCGCTCGTGCGCGAGCAGACCGCCCGCCGCGGCATCGCGCTGATCCTCGACGAGGTCATAACCTTCCGGGTCGCCGTCGCCGGGATGCAGGCGCTCTATGGGATAGAGGGCGACCTGGTCGTGCTCGGCAAGCTGATCGGCGGCGGCCTCCCGATCGGGGCGATCGGCGGCCGCGCGGAGCTGATGGACGTGTTCGATCCGGGCGGCCCCGAAGCTGTCGCGCACGGCGGCACGTTCTCCGCGAACCCGGTCTCGCTGCGCGCCGGTATGGCTGCGCTCGACGCGCTCGACGCGGCTGCGATCGCACGCATCGATGATCTCGGCCAGCGACTGCGAGCGGGTCTCGCCGAGCTCGGCTACGTGGTGACCGGCCGCGGCTCGCTGCTGAAGGTCCATGTCCCCGATCCCGTCGAGCTGTGGTGGCGCCTGTACCACGCCGGGGTCCTGATCGCCTGCGGGGGGCTCATGTGCGTCTCCACTCCGATGGACGATGCCGTCATCGAGCACGCGCTGAGCGCATTCGAGCACGCGCGGGCGAGTTGAGGCAGGTCGTGTGAGCGGACCGTCGGTGTGCGTTCTCGGCGCCGGCGCTGTGGGCCTGGCGAGTGCGCTTGCGCTCACCAGGCGCGGCGCCGGGAAGGTCGTGGTGCTCGAGGCTCGCCACGTCGCGAGCGGCTCCTCTGGGCTGTCGGTCGGCATCGTGGAGACCCAGTACGTCAAGCGGCTGGACATCGAGTTGCGTGTGCGCGCGATGGCGCTCTTCGACGAGCTCGAGCGTGCGCACGGCCTGCGGGTGGTGCGCAATGGCTATCTGCGGCTCGCCCACTCATCCGCTGCGCTTGCGGCATTCGCGGAGAGCGTCCGCGTGCAGCGCTCACTCGGGGTGCCCGACGCGCAGGTGCTCGACCGCTCCGGGATCGAGCGACTCGTGCCTGACATGGCCGTCGAGGATCTCGCCGGCGGTCTCTTCGGGCCGCGGGACGGGTTTGTCGATGGGCATCTCTACTGCGGGCTGCTCGCGGAGCTCGCCACCGCCAGCGGCGCGCAGGTACTGGGCGGGCATGAGCTGCTCGACGCGAAGCCAGCCGCCGGCGGCTGGCTGCTGAGGACGAGTGCCGGTGAGCTGCGCAGCGACTACGTCGTCAACGCCACCGGGCCCTGGGCCGCGCGGGTGGCGGACCTGTTCGGCCTGCCGCTGGCGCTCTCCCCTCAGCGCCACCAGGCCGTCGTGGTGCACCTGCCACGGGTGCTTGCCTACACGATGCCCTCGGTCATGGACTACACCCCCGGATCCGGCGCCACGGCCTGTACTTTCGTCATGAGCGCCCCGGGCAGATGATCGCGGGATTGCACAGTGAGGAGGCGCTGGCGGGAGTCGACGATCCCGACAGCTACGCACGCGCCGCGGACCCCGAGTTCCTGGAAGCCCTAGCCACGCGTCTGGCGGCCCGCCTGCCCTCGCTTGCGGCGGCCCGCCTCGCGCACGGGTGGGCCGGGCTCTACCCGGTCAGTCCCGACGGACTACCGCAGGTCGGCCCTGTCCCGGGCTGCCCGACGGTGATCCTCGCTGCGGGAGCCGGTGGCTCGGGGATTCAGCTCTCGCCGGTGATCGGTGAGCTGGTGGCGGACTGGATCCTGGTGGGCGAGCCGCTTGCCTGTGCAGGTGCTGAGCGCCTGGCGCCGGGGCGCGAGTCGCTGCGCGACGGTGGGGCTCGCTGAGCTCGAAGTGGCTCTCCCGCGGCGCCCGGCGGCCAGGCGAATGTCGATAGTCTGGCTGGCGCCAATCCGTGGCAAGCAACCGTGGAGCACGACTGAGCACCATGCCATCGCACCCTGACTCGGCGACGCACTCCGACCCGGTGATTCTCGCCGCGGTGCGCACCCCCGTGGGCCGCTACGGCGGGGCGCTCGCCCACATCCGCCCCGACGATCTCGCCGCGATCGCGCTGCGCGCCGCCGTGGAGCGCCTGCCGGGCCTCGATCCGGGTGAGATCGAGGAGGTGTACCTCGGCTGCGCCAATCAGGCCGGCGAGGACAACCGCAACGTGGCGCGGATGGCGCTGCTGCTCGCCGGACTGCCCCAGGAGATCCCGGGGGTGACCGTCAACCGCTTGTGCGCCTCGGGCCTATCGGCCGTGGTCTGCGCCTGCCAGGCGATCCGTGCCGGCGAGATCGAGCTGGCGCTGGCCGGCGGGGTCGAATCGATGAGCCGCGCCCCGCTGGTGCTCGGCAAGGACGCTAAGCCCTTCGCGCGAGGCGATCGCACGCTGTACGACACGACGCTCGGCTGGCGCTTCCCCAACGCACGGATGGCCGAGCTCTTCCCGCTGGAGAGCATGGGGGAGACGGGCGAGAATGTCGCCGAGCGCTGGGGTGTCAGCCGCGCCGACCAGGACGCCTTTGCGCTCGAGAGCCAGCGCCGCTGGGAGGCCGCCGATGCCGCGGGGCGCTTCGCCGAGGAGCTCGTGCCGGTCGGGGAGTGCGAGCGCGACGAGCATCCGCGCCCGCAGTCCACGCCCGAGGCGCTGGCCAAGCTCCGCACGGTGTTCCGCGAGGGGGGCACGGTGACCGCGGGCAACTCCAGCGGCATCAACGATGGGGCGGCCGCGCTCGTGATCGCCTCTGCCGGGGCTGCCGAGCGGCTCGGGGTGCAGCCGCTCGTGCGCTTCGTGGGGTCGGCGGCCGCCGGCGTTGACCCGCGCGTGATGGGCGTCGGGCCGATCCCGGCGGTGCGCAAGCTGCTCACCCGCACGGGGATCGCCGTCGCGGAGCTGGATCTCGTGGAGCTGAACGAGGCCTTTGCCTCGCAGAGCATCGCTGTCATCCGCGAGCTGGGGCTCGACCCCGCGCGCGTCAACGTCAACGGCGGCGCGATCGCGATCGGTCATCCGCTCGGGATGAGCGGCGCCCGGCTGGTCGTCAGCCTGGTGCACGAGCTGCGCCGACGCGAAGCGCGCCTCGGGCTCGCCACGCTCTGCGTCGGGGTCGGGCAGGGCCAGGCGGCGCTCTTCGCCCGCGAGGGGTAGACCGCCGCCCGAGCGCCACGAAGTAGTACGACGTCAAAGTAGGGCTAAGGCAAGCTGGAATCGCTGCCGATGAGGGTCTCGTGACGTCCGCTCATCGCTTCCGCTCGATGTCCGCTCCCGCTCGCCGGCTGGCGAGCGCCTGCGGGGCGCTGCTCGTGTTTGCGCTGCTCGCACTCGGCTCGATCGCTGCGCCTGCCGGTGCGATCGTGGCCGAAGCCGAAGGCGTCGACGCCGGTGTGCAGCCGCGCAACACCGACCTGTTCTACGGGGTGGCAGAACCGCTGGATCCGCTCAACCACACCGAACCGGCGCAGTTCGCCAATGCAGCAGGCAATGCTGTGGTGCCTGCGAGCAGTATCTACGTGATCTACTGGGACCCGACCGACCATTATCACGGGGACTGGCAGGAACTGATCGATCGCTTCGTGCAGGGTGCGGGGGCCAGCAGCGGTTCGTTCGCGAGCGTCTTCGCGGTCGACTCCCAATACACCGACAAGGCCAACGAACACGCTTTCTACCGCTCCACCTTCAAGACCGCCTACACCGACACCGAACCGTATCCGGCGCCTACCTGCACAGACCCCCAGCCACTGGAAGGCAAAAGCTATCCGAGCGGTGTGCCGGATCAGATCACCTGTCTCACCAATCAGCAGCTCCAGGCGCAGCTGGAGAGCTTCATCGCCAAGCACTCGTTGCCGAAGGGCATGGGCAGCATCTTCTATCTGCTCACCCCTCCCGGCGTCACGGTCTGTCTTAGTGAAGGGGGCCCCACCGGACACTGCTCGGACTACGAATACTCCTCGCAGGGAAGCTATGAAAACAGCTTCTGCAGCTACCACTCCGACATCAACCCGGATAAAGCGCCGAACGGTGACGCGAGCACGGTGCTCTACGCCGCGATTCCGTGGACGGCCGGTGGTATCGGCGACGGCGACCTCGGCGGGCCCGACCGAACGCCTGCCTACGACTGCCAGGACGGTGGCTACGACCCGGCCAGCGAACCGATCGAGCAGCTGGAGAAAAAGAAGGAAAAAACGGCCAAGCAGGAACAGGAAATCAACGAAAAGACCCTCGAAGAACAGGCAAAGATCAGAGAGGCCGAAAAACTCGAAGGCCCCCATCAGGAGGAGCCTAACCAGCCCACGGGCGTCGGTCCCGACGGCTTCCCTGACACCGGGCTTGCCGACCTGATCATCAACCAGATATCGATCGAGCAGCAGAACACGGTCACCGATCCCCTCCTGAACGGCTGGCAGGATCCGGCAGGCAACGAGGCCACCGATGAGTGTCGTGACTTCTTTGCGTCGGCAAGCCCGTTGGGCGGCAGTGTCACGGCCAATGAAAACACGGCCGCCGGCACCCTCTCAAATCAAACGCTGGGGGAAGGGGTCTACTACCTCAACGACGCCTTCAGCCTGGCGGCGCTGAAGCTTCCCTATCCTGCCATTCCCTGTATCCCGGGGATCGAGCTCGTGCCTCAGTTCACTGCTCCCAACCCCGTCAACGCAGGGGAAATCGTGGGCTTCGACGGGATGGAGTCCGACATATCCCTGGATTGGGGCACGCAGTACTCTGCGTTGGGGGCGCCCGAACCCACCTACGCCCTCTACAAGTGGAACTTTGGCGATGGCTCTACCGAAGTCACCGGCTATGCGCCCGGAACGCCGCCCGCCAATCCGCCGACTTCGATCTGTGAAGGGCCCTGGCGGGCCCCCTGCGCGGCCAGCACATTTCACTCCTACCAATATGGTGGCACCTATCAGGTGACGCTGACCGCTACCGATACAGGCGGCAACAGCGCCAGCGTCACCCACCCCGTCACCGTGGTGGGCCCCGCTCCTCCGTCCAGCGGCGGTTCAGGTGGCGGCAGCTCGGGTGGTAGCGGCCCGGGTGGCGCCAGCGCGGGCTCGGCCCCCCTGACTGCGGCGCCCGGCGCGGGCGGTCACTCCGCCGTCGTCCCCGGCCCGGTAGCGACCGCGGCCGCGGTGTCGAGCTCCCTCAAGCAGGTCGCGCGTAGTGGACTGGTCGTTCACTACACCGTCAACGAGCAGGTCGCCGGCCGCTTTGAAGTCCTGCTCGGCGCCGCGACGGCGCACAGCCTGGGAATCAGCGGGCGTGTCGCGAGCGACTTGCCGGCGGGCTCCCCCAAGTCGCTGGTCATCGGCCAGGCGTTGCTGGTTACGACCAAGGGTGGCCACAGCTCGGTGCGGATCAAGTTCAGCAAGCGCACCGCCAAGCATTTGCGCCGTGTTCACAAACTCAAGCTCACCTTGCGCCTGATCGTGCGCAACGCTTCCTCCAAGAGCCCCACATTCACCACGGTCATCAGCACCGTGGTCCTGCACCGCTGATCACAGTCCGGGCCAGTGGCGCGCCACGAAGCCCGCATTGGAGCGGATTTCGGGCTGCCAGCGCGACGCGTACACGCCGCTGCGCCCGACCGTGTCGTAGCGCATCCAGCGCCCGCCGATGTTCACGTACATGTAGGTGTGCCCGGCGTTTGCGTAAACCGTGATCCACTTGCCCGGGCCGGGCGCCCCCCAGCTCTCCAGCGACCCGGAGGTCTCCGGCGCGCTCAGCAGGCCGCCGGCGGCCAGCGCATAGCTGACCGATCCGGAGCAGTCGTAGGAATTCGACACGAACGAGGCGTGCCCACCGCCGAACACATAGGGGAAGTCCGTGATCGCGTTCGCCCCGGCGATTACTCGCTGGATGACTTCCGGAATCCCCTGCGGGATCGGAAGCTGGCCGCTGCCGCCGATCGAATCGCCGCCGGGTACGGTTGACATCGTCGCCGTTTCGCGCTTGCGCGCGGCGCGTTCGACGGAGTGCATCTGTTTGAGCTCGGCGCGCACTTCGGAGTTCGACGGCGCGCCTGGAGCGACGACTTCGCCGGCCGCCGTGCTCGGCTTGGTTGCCAGCGAGTGATGCACGGATGCCGGTGCTGGAAAGCTCTTGGCTTCTTCGGGGTCGGGGGCCTCGGTCACGGCGCTCGCTGCTACCTCACCGCCCGCTGCCCCGGTCACCGCCACGCCTGCGCCGGCCCTGGCGCCATTGGCCCGTGCCTGGCCGACGTGTGCGACCGCACCGGCGACCGTTCCTCCAGGCCGTGCGGCGCCTCCGGAGGCGCCGCTGGCCGGGCCTTTGACCGTGGCCCCGCTCGCGACGCTTGCCGCTCCGTGCGGACTCGTCCCCGTGGCGCTCGCGTGCGTCTGGACGGCCGCGTGCCGGGAGCCGCCGAGCGTTACCACGAGTACTCCCGCGAGGAGGACCAGCGCCACGCCCAGAAGCGCGCCGGCCAGGGAGTAGCGCGACAGTCCCAGCCGCTGGCCGCGCACGCCCATGCTCTCTCTCCGCTGCGAAGCCACTGCCACAAGGCTAGCGGGCACGCGGACCGCTACGTCCCGGTCCCTGCGGGCCACTCCGCGCGGGCCCGCGCACTCTCCTCCGCACGGGCCCCCGCATCACCGACCCTCGCTCCCCGGGGAGCGCTCAGCTACCCTGGGCGGATGCAGGATGAAGCCACCGCCGTGGGGATGCACCGCCCAGCTGTCCCCGCGGCCGGGGAAGCCCGGCCGCACATGCGCATCCTGCACGGAATGCGCAAGCCCGCGAACTGGCTGCAACTCGTGCGTTTCGCGCTCGTCGGTGGCACCGGCTTCGTGGTCAACCTCGCGGTCTACGCGCTGTGTGTGCACGTGCTCCGGATCGACTATCAGGTCTCGGCCGTGCTCGCCTGGATTGTCGCCGTCTCGAACAACTTCGTCCTCAATCGCCGCTGGACATTCGATGCGCGCGGGGGCCGCGTGCACTTCCAGGCGCTTCGCTTTTTCGTCGTCAGTCTCGTGGCGTTCGGTTTCAGCTTTCTGCTGCTGCTGGCGCTCGTCGAGGGGGCAGGTTTCGCCAAGGTCCCGGCCCAGGCGCTCGCTGTCGCTGCCTCGATGCCGCTCAACTTTCTCGGCAACAAGCTCTGGAGCTTTCGAGCCGGCGGCTGAGGGACCCCGGCTGCGGCGGTCGCGGGTCAACGCGGCTGTAGCGGGTACCTATACTCTGGATTCCCCACTGCGGAGGACTTTCCGTGCAGGAGATGGTCATCTACGGCGTCAGTTTTGACATGGTCGGCAAGCAGCCGATCGTGCTGCTCAAGACGGTCGAGGGCAGCAAGTTTCTGCCGATCTGGATCGGCCACCCGGAGGCAGCGTCGATCCTGATGAAGCTGCAGGGCGCCAGCACACCGCGGCCGATGACCCATGACCTGCTGTGCGACATGCTGGGCGAATTGGAGGTCCGCTGCACCCAGGTGGCCGTCACCGAACTGCGTGAGAACACCTTCTTCGCCTCGATCACCCTCAGCGTCAATGGGCGCGAGCTTGAGATCGATTCCCGTCCCAGCGACGCGATTGCGCTGGCCGTGCGCTCGGGCGCTCCGATCTTCGCCGCGGAGGAGGTCATCGCCGAGTCGGCGATCGAATTCGAGCAAAACGAGGAGGAGTCCGAGGACGTCGTCGAGCAGTTCAAGGAGTTCCTAGACCAAGTATCCCCGGAGGATTTCGCGGCCGGCGACTCCTAGGACGCTGGCTTGGGGGCGAGTGATTGATTGCGGGGGTCAACGGGTCCACGCGCTGGCGAGGACTCTTGCGACCAGCGCGTCGAAGTCGATCCCGGCGGCATCGGCGGCCTGGGGGAGCAGGCTGGTCTCGGTGAGTCCGGGGACGATGTTGGTCTCCAGCACGTAGAGCTCGCCGCTCTGCTCGTCGAGCATCAGGTCGACGCGGGCAACGCCGTGGCAGCCGAGCAGCTTGTAGACCTCCAGCGCGAGCGCCTGTGCGCGGCCGGCTGTCTGCGCGGGCAGCTCGGCTGGACACACGAACGTGGTCATCCCGATCTCGTAGCGGGACTCGTAGTTGTAGAAGTTCTCCTCGCGTGGGATCGCCTCGACGATCGGCAGTGCGACGGGCTCGGCGCCGGGCGCCTGGCCGTCCAGTACCGAGACGGCCAGGTCGCGACCCTTGATGTAGCGCTCGATCAGGACCTTGCGGTCGTAGGAGAAGGCGCTGACGAGCGCGCCCGGCAGCTCCTCGCTGGCGCGCGCGAACTTCACCCCCAGGGCGGACCCCTGGCTCGCGGGCTTGACGACCAGCGGGAACCCGAGCCGACCCTCGATGGCCGGCAGCGCGGCGGCCCCGCCGAGCTCTTTGATCGAGGTCTCGCGCAGAGAGCAGAAGTCGGGTGTGGGGATGCCGGCCTCGCGCATCAGGTGCTTGGCGAGGACCTTGTCGGTGCCGCGCATGCACGCCGCCGGTCCCGACCCGGTGTAGGGGAGGTCGATGGCTTCTAGCAGCCCCTGGACGGTGCCGTCCTCACCGTCGCGGCCATGCAGGGCGACGAACGCCGCGTCGGGCTTGCGCGCGCGCAGCTGCTCGACGAGCTCGGGCCCGGCGTCGATCCCGAGTACCTCGTGTCCGAGTCGCTGCAGCGCGTCCTGCACCTGGGCGCCCGAGCGCAGTGAGACCTCGCGCTCGAACGAGCGTCCGCCCTTCAAGACCGCGACGACCCGGGCTGCGTGCGGTGGGCTCATCGATTGCGGCGTCGGCGGGCCGCTCCCCGCTCGGGATGCTGCGGCAGCTCCACGATGTCCGCCAGCTTGGGATCTGCGCTGGCGGCCCGGTGCTCGACCGCCCCGCTCGGGGTGTCTGCGGGGGTGGGGGTGTCGGCAAGCGTCCCGAACAGCGCGACCTGCTCACGCACGACCCGGCCGATCCGCTGCACGCCCTCGCGAATGTCCTCGTCGGGCACCCCGGCGAAGTTCAGGCGCATCGAGGTGGAGCCGCTGCGTCCGTCCATGTACGCGGCGCGCCCGGGCACGAACGCCACAGCCTCGTTCTTACGGGCGTCTGCAAGCAGGTCGGTCGTGTCGACCTGTGCGTTCAGCGTCACCCAGATGAACAGCCCACCCTGGGGGCGCGTCCAGCGGGCGTAATCGCCGAAGTGCTCCTGCAGCGCCTCGAGCATCACGTCGCGGCGGCGTCGGTAGAGCTGCTTGAGCTGCTCGAGATACTCGCGCCAGTCGCGCTCCTGGAAGTAGGCGGCGACGAACAGCTGCGTCACCGGGGAGCTGCACAGGTCGGCGCCCTGTTTCCCGAGGTTCAGCTTGGCCAGCACCGGCCGCGGTGCGACCGCCCAGCCCAGGCGTAGTCCGGGGAGAGGATCTTCGAGAATGTGCCCAGGTAGATCACGAAGTCCGACGCGCCGTCCTTGCCGGCGTTGGCGGCGTCGAGGGAGTACAGGGTTGGCAGCGGCTCCCCCTCGTAGCGCAAGAGGCCGTAGGGGTTGTCCTCGAGGATCAGCAGCTCCCGTTCGCGCGCTACCTGCACGAGCCGTCGCCGGCGTCCCATCGACATCGTCACCCCGCCGGGGTTCTGGAAGTTCGGGATCGTGTAGATGAACTTGGGCCGCCGGTCTTCGGCTTGCAGGCGGTCGAGCACGTTCTCTAGCTCGTCGATCGGCATGCCCTCGTCGTCCATCTCGATCTGCACGACCTCGGCCTGGTAGGCGCTGAAGGTCGGCACCGCTCCGGGGTAGGTCGGCGCCTCCGCGACGATCACATCACCGGGGTCGATGAGCGTCTTGCAGACCAGGTCGATCACCTGCTGGCCACCGGTCGTGACGATTAGATCCTCGTGGTCGACCGGCGTCCCCTCGGCGGCCATCACCTCCATGATGCAGTCCATCGCAGCTGACATGCCTTCGGTCGGTCCATACTGCAGCGCGCGCGCCGTCGACTCCGCCGCGACGTGTGCCATCAGCTGTGCGTAGAGCTCGGGCGGAAAGGTCGAGGTGTCCGGTAGCCCACCTGCGAGTGAGATCACATCCGGTCGTTCGGTCAGCGCCATCATCTCGCGCATGGCGGAGGAGCGCATCCCGCGCGTGCGTGCCGCAAACAGCCGTTCGTAGCGGGCCAGCTCGTGTGCTGCCGGACGAGCCCTGGGGCCTCCGTCGTCTATCGTCATGGCGCCTCGCACCGTAGCGTACGCCTCCTATGAACGGCCTCGTCTTCTACATCGGCCTCGGTCTCGGCCTCGCGCTCGCCGCGGGGCTGCGTCCCTTCCTGCCGGCGCTGCTCGCCGGCGCGCTTGCCTCCAGCGGCGCACTTGGCGTGAGCTTTGCGCACAGCGACTACGAGTTCCTGCAGGCCGGCTGGTGGCTGCTCGCGGTCACCGTGGCGTTTGTCCTGGCCTGGGGGTTGCAGCTGCGCCTCGGGGTAGCGCGCGTGGAAGCGGGGCCGCTCGGCGCGGCGCTCGCCGGTCTCGGCATCGGGGTCGGCGCGCTGCTGTTCGCCGGCACGCTCGGCGAGCACGGCGACGCCGCCTGGCCCGGGCTGCTCGGGGGCCTGGCGGCGGCGGTCCTGGTGCAGGCTGCGGTGCGGCCGCTGTTGGCTCGCACCCGGGCTCGCCTACCGGACCGCGGCGCCCGCGAGGCGGTCACTCTGTACGTCGACGCTGCCGCGCTCCTGCTGGCGGCGCTGGTCGCGCTGCTGCATCCTCTCGGCTACCTTGCGCTGCTCCCCTTCGCCTGGCTGCTGCTCGCCGGGCGTCGGCGGGAGGGCGAGAAGTATGCCGGGCTGCGCATCCTGGGACGCTGAGACTTGCCTCCCGCGAAGCTGGTGCTCTGCGTGGTCGACGCGATGGCCCCCGCGATGCTCGAGCGCGCCGTCGCGGAGGGCGCGGCGCCGGTGCTTGGCGAGCTGATGCGACGCGGGCGCTACGTCTCCGATTGCGTCGCGGCGTTTCCCTCCGTCACACCGGTGTGCGCCGCGTCGATCACGACCGGCGCCGGCCAGGAGCGCCATCGCATTCCCGCGATGAACTGGTATCACCGCGAGGAGGCGCGCTACGTCGAGTACGGCTCTAGCTTCCGGGCCGCCCAGCGTTTCGGAATCGCGCGGCAGCTCACCGACACGGTCTACAACATGAACCGCGCCCACCTGGCGGCCGAGCCGCTGACGGTCTTCGAGTCCCTCGACGACGCCGGGGTGCGCACGGCCGGCACTACCTACCTCATCTACCGGGGGCGCCACCGCCACGAGCCCCAGCGCGAGGGTGCGCTCGCGCGCATCGCCTCGAGCACGTTGATGCGCCATCCGGTGATGGGGCCGCGCGAGCTCTTCTACGCCGACATCTTCGCGAGCCGTCGCACGGGCTGCCATTCGACGCTGGGGATGCCCGGCGTGCGCGACCAGCACTCCGGCTGCGTGGGGGCCTACATGGTCGAGCGCGACCTCTTCGACTTCATGCTGCTCTCGCTGCCGGACAACGACTGGCACTCGCACAAGCACGGTCCCGAGGGGCAGGTCCAGTCGCTGGCGCTCGCCGACCGCCAGCTGGCCCGCGTCATGGACGCCGCGGGTGGGGTGGACGAGTTCCTGGAGCGGCACGCGGTGATCGTGATGGCCGACCACTCCCAGGCCCTGGTGGAGCGCACCATCGACCTTCCGCACGCCCTCGCCGAGCTCGAGGTCCTGAAGCCCGGGGGGAGGGCCGGCGGGATCGGTCGGGGCGGTGGCTCGGCGAGCTCACGAATCGCCGTCTGCCCGTCGCAGCGTGCTGCGATGGTCTATCTGCTCGGCGAACACCGCCGCCGGGCTCTGCGCTCCGACGTAGTCCGCAGAGCGCTGCAGCTCGATGGTGTGGAGCTCGTCATGTGGCTCGAACGGGACGCCCACGGCGAGCCGCTGGAGGGGGTGATTGCACGACCGTCTGTCGGGGAGCTGCGTTTCTCCCCGGGCGGCGCTGTCCGTGATGCGCGTGGGGGATCCTGGAATTTGGAGGGGGAGCTCGCTGCGCTCGCGGGTTGCGTGCGAAATGGTCTGCTGGAGGCTCCTGATTATCCGGACGCCCTCGCGCGCACGTGGTCGGCCCTCGTGTGTCCGACCTCGGGTGAGGTGCTGCTGTCCGCTGCTGCCGGCTACGAGTTCCTTGACTGGGGCGGCCAAGCGCACGTTGGCGGGGGCAGTCACGGCTCGCTGCGCGGTGAAGACTCGCTTGGCGCACTGATCCTCTGCGGCCTGGACCCGGACCGCGTGCAGGCCGGCGCTGCGGGCGGCGGCGTCGGGGCGGGGGACGCAGGCCGGCCCACCGGACCCGATCTCCACGGGCGGGAGCAGTGGGCGATCCGCGACGTCGCACCGCTGATCCTGGGCCACTTCAAGGTGCCTGCGCATGGGCCGGCGGGATCCAGCGCGGGAGCTAGCGAGTAGCGGGCGCTGGGCTCGAGGTGGTGCAGTCGGAAAGACTTGCTTTGCATCTCCAAAGCTGATCGTCATGGATGACGTACCTCCGGGGGCGAGGTGCGCCATCGCCGATATCCAGACGGCTATGTGCGAGCCGCTACAGCGGTACGCTCACCCCGATGTCCCTCCGCCTCGCTTCGGCGTCAGCCGCGAGCCTCGCCGTGGTGGTGCTCGCAGTCACCTACTTCCCCCCGCCCGCGGCCGCTTTGACGCCGACCGCTGCGCTGGGGAAGCCGCTTGCGGGGGCCACGTCCGGCGCCCTCGCGCGGCTGCCTGCCGGCGTGCCGGGCGGCACGACCGCGGGGAAGACCGCTGGCACGACTGCGGTCACGGAATCCGCGAGCGACCCTGAAGCCCCGGTTCCGGTCTCCCCGTCGATCGTCCCGCCGGCCGGTCGCCGCCTGTCCTCCGACCGGGTTCTGGAAATAGCGAACCGGCTGCCGAAGATGCGTGGCGAACGCGCCAGGCATCGCGGCTCCTACGGCGGCGCTTACCTAAAAGGCCCGGGGCGCTGGCAGGTCAGCTACTTCTCCCGCGCCGGCAAGGAAATCGGCCAGGTCATCATCGCCGACTCGGACGGCGAAGTGCTCGAACAGTGGACCGGCTTCCAGGTGGCGTGGACGATGGCTCGCGGATACCCAGGCGCCTTCGGCCGGCACGTCAACGCGCTCTATATCTGGCTGCCGCTGTGCCTGCTCTTCCTACTGCCCTTCGTCGATTGGCGCCGGCCGTTCTCGTTGCTGCACCTGGACCTGCTGGCGCTGCTCTCGTTCTCGGTATCGCTGGCGTTCTTCAACCACGGAAACATCTACGCCTCGGTCCCGCTCACCTATCCGCCGCTCATCTACCTGCTCGTGCGCATGCTCGCGCTCGTCGGCTTGCGCACAGGCGGGGCGCCGGCGCCCCGCCTGTGGATCCCCACCCCCTGGCTGGCGGTGGGCGTCGTCTTCCTGCTTGGCTTTCGCATTGGCCTGAACGTCACGGACTCGAACGTGATCGACGTGGGCTACGCCGGAGTGATCGGGGCGCACCGAATTGCAGACGGCAAGCCGCTGTACGGAAGCTATCCGTCGGACAACGAACACGGCGACACCTATGGGCCGGTCAACTACGAGGCCTACGTGCCCTTCGAGCGGATCTTCGGCTGGAGCGGCAGCTGGGACGACCTGCCGGCGGCGCACGCCACGGCGATCGTCTTCGATCTGCTCGCCGTCGGCTTGCTATTCCTGCTCGGTCTACGCGCCCGCGGTCCCACGCTCGGGGTTGCGCTGGCCTATGCGTGGGTCGCTTTCCCCTTTACCCTCTACGCGCTGGAGAGCAACAGCAACGACATGATCGTCGCCGTCCTCGTGCTAGCGGCATTGCTGTCCGGGGCACGCCACGCGGCCGCGCGCGGCTTCTTTGCGGCACTCGCGGGTCTCACCAAGTTCGCACCGCTGGCGCTCGCGCCGCTGCTAGCGAGCGATGGCCTGCGCGAGCTTTCGCCCCGGCGCCGCGTTCGCTCACTTGCGCTGTTCCTAACCGCCTTCGCGGCGACCGCGATGCTGGTCTCGATCCCGGCCCTCGCGCACGACTCGCTGCACGAGATCTACGAGCGCACCATCGCCTACCAGGCCAATCGCGGCTCGCCCTTCTCGATCTGGGGCCTCTACGGAGGGCTACACGGCTTGCAGCATGGCGTCGAGGGCGTTGCCGTGGCGCTCGCGTTGGCGCTGGCCGTCGTCCCTCGCCGGCCTGGCCTTGCCGGCCTCGCTGCTGGCGCTGGCGCGATCCTGATCGCGCTGCAGCTCGGGATCGAACACTGGTTCTACCTCTATATCCCGTGGTTCTTTCCGCTCGTGATGATCGCGCTGCTGGCGCGTAGTGGCGAGCCTACGCCGTTGCCGCAGGCGCCGGGCGCGGCATCAGAACCTGCTCGATCGAGTCCGCTCGCAGTCGCTTAGAGCAGCGGATCAGGACCCCGTTCAGCCAGGGGTCCTCCTCGGAGGTCTCGAAGCGGACCGGCATCTGCGTCACGAGCGACTCCACGGCCTGCTCGCGCTTGACACCGATCACACCGCCGCGCGGTCCTGTCATGCCGACGTCGGTGATGTACGCCGTGCCACCCGGCAGCACACGCGCGTCGGCGGTCGGGATGTGCGTGTGTGTCCCCACCACTGCACTCACGCGCCCATCCAGGTGCCAACCCAGCGCGACCTTCTCACTCGTCGCCTCGGCGTGCATGTCCACCAGGATCTGGTCCACCTCTCCCAGCTCCTTCAGCGCTACCTCGACCTCGATGAAGGCCGAGCGGCCCGTGCGCAGATAGAGGCTGCCACTCAGGTTGATCACCCCGAGGCGTAGCCCGTTGGCCGAGGTCACGACGCAAGCTCCCCGCCCGGGCTGGCCGCGCAGGTAGTTCGCCGGACGCACGATCCGCGGCTGGGCGTCGAGATAGGGATAGATCTCACGGCGGTGGTAGGCGTGGTTGCCGAGCGTGATCGCATCGACGCCCGCCGCCAGCAGCTGGTCGGCGGCCTTCGGCGTGATGCCTAGTCCACCGGCGACGTTCTCACCGTTGACGACGACGAACGTTGGCGCGTAGCGCTCGCGTAGGATCGGCAGGCACTCGAGCAATGTGCGTCGCCCGATGCTGCCCACCAGATCGCCCACGAACAGGACCGCTGCGGCTGGGGCAGAAGGCCCGTCGGTCGGCGTCCCGTCCGGTCGCCTGCCCGCCTGCGCCTCAGCCATACTCTCCCCATGACGGGAGGCACGTGAGCGTCGGGGAGCAGCAGGCGTCCGAGGCGGCTCCTCCGCGCGAGCAGGAGCGGGAGCTGACGGGGGAGTCCGGGTGCGGCGCACCGCAGCCGCCGCGGGCGGTAGTGCCTCGCTGGGTGCAGCTCGTGATGCTGCCGATCGCGCTGCTCGCGCTGTGGGCGCTCGCGCGCGCGGCGGGCAAAGTGCTGGTGATATTCGTGGTGGCTGCGGTCATCGCGCTGATCCTCAACCCGGCTGTCGCGTTCCTCCAGCGCCCGCGTCTGCCTCGCGGCTTGGCGGTGCTCGCGGTGTACCTTGCATTCTTCCTGACGCTGACCGGGATCGGCTTTCTGCTGGCCAACCCTATCTCCAACCAGGTGCAGACGTTCTCACACAACCTGCCGCGGCTCAGTAATGAAGCCAATCGGACGATCGAAGACTTCCAGCGCTCGCTCAACCATCAGGGCATCCACGTGACGTTCATCAAGCAGGGCAAGACCGCGTTGCAGACGGTCCAGGACAAACTGGCCAAGAGCTCCAGCAAGATCGTCTCCTTCGGCGGCGGGCTGCTCACGGAAGTGGTCAGCGCCGGTTTCGACGTGCTGCTGGTGTTCGTGCTCTCGGTGTACATGCTGCTCTACGGGCAGCGCATCGGGAGATTGGTGCGCAGGTTCATGCCCGATGGGGATGGCACCCGCGCCGACGACTACCCCGCGCTCGTCCAGAGCGCGGTCGCGCGCTACATGGGCGGTCAGCTGCTGTTCAGCGTCGTCATGGGGTCCACGGCGGGTCTCGCGCTGTACATCTTCGGGGTGCTCGGGATCTTTCCCGACGGCAGCCGCTATGCGGTCGTGTTCGCGGTCTTCTATGGGCTGATGGAGCTGATCCCCTACATCGGCCCGATCTTGGGGGCGCTGCCGGCGGTGCTGGTCGCGCTGTTCACCGATCCCATCACTGCGCTGTGGGTGACACTGCTGTTCGTCGGACTGCAGCAGGTCGAGGGTCACGTGGTCGCGCCGCAGATCTTCGGGCATACCCTGCGGATCAACCCGCTGCTCGTGATCTTCGCGCTGTTGCTGGGCCTGCAGCTCTATGGGCTCGTCGGTGCGCTCATTGCGCTCCCGATCCTGTCGATCCTGCGTGAGACCTTCGTGTACCTCGAGCGCCATCTGGCGCTCGAGCCCTGGGATCGCTCCCAGGGCGGGATGCTGTGAGCGGCGAGCAGGCCGCGCCGCTGCTGACGGTGCGCGGCGTCGCCAAGCGCTACGGCGGGCGGGAGGCCCTGCGCGGCGTCGATCTGGATGCCCACGCGGGGGAGCTGATCGCGGTCATCGGCCCCAACGGCGCGGGCAAGACCACGTTGCTCTCGATCCTCGCGGGCATCCAGTCACCGAGCGCGGGCTCCGTGAGCGGTCCCGAGGGTGTGAGCCGGGTCGGCTGGGTGCCCCAGCAGCCCGCGGTCTACTCGCGGCTGTCGGTCGTCGAGAACCTCGATCTGTTTGCGCGCCTGGAGCGGGTCCCCGACCCGCGCGGGGTGGTGCGGGCGATGCTCGTGCAGACAGGCCTGCAGGAGCGTGCTGAGGAGCGCATCGACCGCCTCTCTGGGGGTAACCGCCAGCGCGTCAACATCGCCCTTGGCCTGCTCGCGGACCCCTCGGTGCTGGTGCTCGACGAGCCGTCCTCCTCGCTGGATCCGCGCCAGCGCGAGCGCCTGTGGCGCTTCATCCTTGGCCTCTCCGAGCGTGGGCGCTGCGTTGTGTTCTCCACGCACAACGTCGCCGAGGCCGAGCGCTATGCGCACCGAGTGATCGTCCTGGCCGACGGCGAGCTGCTGTTCGGCGGCTCACCGGTCGAGTTTGCACGCGTCGCCGCCGATTCCGGCCGTGCCGCGGGAACCGACGCCGGCCGTGCCGCGGGAACCGACGCCGGCCGGGCCGCGGGGACCGACGCCGCCACGGGCGCGCCCGGGCCCGACTTCGAAGGGGCCTTCGTGGCGTTTCTGCGCGAGCGGGGGCATTGAGATGACGCTCTGCAGGAGCGGCGGACGAGCGCCCCGCGATCGGAGCCGCGAAAGGCGCCCCGCACGCCCGTGAGGTGGATGCTGAGGAAGGATCTGCTGATCCTCGCGCGCTCGCGGCTGCTGGTGGGGGTGCTGGTGGTCTATCCGATCGCGGTCGCCCTGCTGATCGGGCTTGCGATCTCGCGCGCGCCATCCAAGCCGAAGGTCGCGATCCTCAACCTCTCCCCGCCCGGGGCGACTGTCGAACTGGGGGGCACGCGCCTGGACGTGGCTCACTACTACAGCGGGCTCTTCAGCCAGGTGCAGCCGGTGCCGGTCGCCACGCGCGCGCAGGCTGTCGCGGCCGTCAAGTCCGGACGCGTGCTTGCGGCGGTCGTGATCCCCGCGAATATCGCGACGCGGCTCTCGTCGGTCACGAGCCAGGGGCAGGTCGAAGTCATCTACAACGGCGAAGCGCTCGAGCAGAGCTTTGTTCACTCCACGATCGAAGCGGCGCTCTCGCGCGCCAACCTCGAACTCTCCGATCAGATCAGGCAGCTCGCGGCGAGCGTTATCGGCTCGCTGGTGCGGGGCGGCGCCTCGGCAGTACCCGGCGCCCCCCAGAACCTGCCCGGGCTGACGCGCATCCCCGTCATCCTGCGCAGGGTTCTGCTCCGTCAACCGGCTGGCCCCGACCGCACGGCGCTTGGCCACGTCGCCGAATTCGCCGAATTCGCAGCCCAGAACCTCGGGGTCAGCAAGCAGGTGCTGGGCACGGTCAGCCAGCCGATCCAGGTGCGCAGCACGCTGCTGCACGGACGCCGCACCCCGCTCGACGCGTACGCCGTGGTCGTCGCGGTCAGCATCTCGCTGATGTTCGTCTGCGTGCTGCTCGCCGCCGGGGGGATCGCCCTGGAGCGTGAAGAGCACACGCTCTCGCGACTCGTGCGCGGCACGGGCCGCGCACGCGGGGCAGGCGCCGCGGATGGGGCCGGCGGGACAGGCGGGGCGCTGATCTCGCGCGAGCTGCTGCTCGCCGAGAAGCTAGTGCTCGCGGCGGGCTGCGCGTCGGTGCTGGCCTTCGCGATGCTCGCCGGGATCGGGGCGTTCGTGGGGCTGGAGTGGAGCCGTGTCGGGCTGTGGCTGGTCGCGCTCGCCACCGGCGCGCTGGCGTTTGGCGCGCTGGGCATCGCGATCGGTGCGCTCGCGCGCGAGGTGCGCGCGGCGTCGCTGCTGGCCTTCCTGCTGTCGCTGCCGCTGGCCTTCCTCGCGCTTGTCCCCGCCGGCGCGGTGGCCGGCGGGCTCTATGACGCGATCAGGGTGATCTCGCTCGTCTTCCCTTACAAGGCGGCGCTGCAGGCGCTGGACGCTGCCGTCAACCGGTCCTCCCCGGGGCTCGTGATCTCGCTGGCGCACCTGCTGGCGCTCACGGCCCTCTTCGGTGTGCTGGCGCGCTTGGGACTCCGGCGCGTGGAGTAGGCGCTCACCGGGGTCTCTATCCTCGAAGGTGATGGCCTTCCCCGAGACGCGCCTGCGCAGGTTGCGCGCATCGGCCGCGCTACGCGGCCTCGTGCGCGAGACCGAGCTGCGCGCCGGGCAGCTCGTGCTGCCGCTGTTCGTGAGCGATGAGCGCTCGGCCGTGGCTGCACGCGAGCCGATCGCGACGATGCCGGGGGTGGAGCGGCTTGTGTGTGCGGAGGCGGTGGCCGAGGCCCGCGCGGCGGCGGAGCTCGGGATCGCGGCGGTGCTGCTGTTCGGCATCCCCGCCGAGAAGGATGCCGAAGGCTCCGCGGCGTGGGATGAGGAGGGCGTCGTGCAGCGCTGCGTGCAGGCGCTCAAGCGGGAGTTGCCGGAGCTGCTGGTGATCACCGATGTGTGTCTGTGTGAGTACACCGAGCACGGCCACTGCGGCGTGTTGGACAGGGACGGGGTCGTCGAGAACGACGCCTCCCTGGAGTTGCTTGCACGCACCGCGGTCAGCCACGCCCGCGCGGGCGCCGACATCGTGGCTCCCTCGGACATGATGGACGGACGCGTGGGCGCGATCAGGGCGGAGCTCGACGGCGAGGGTTTCACCGGCACCCCGATCCTCGCCTACTCGGCGAAGTTCGCCTCCGCGTTCTACGGCCCCTTCCGGGAGGCCGCCGGGTCGACGCCGGCGTTTGGGGATCGCCGCGCCTACCAGCTGGATCCCGCCAACGGCCGCGAGGCGTTGCGCGAGGCGTTACTCGACGTGGGGGAGGGCGCGGACATGGTGATGGTCAAGCCGGCGCTCGCCTACGGCGATCTGATCGCTGCCCTCAGGCGCGGAACGGGCCTGCCGATAGCGGCGTACAACGTCAGTGGGGAGTACGCGATGGTCAAGGCGGGGGCCGCGGCCGGGTACCTGGAGGAGCGCTCGACGGTGCTTGAGATCCTGACCTCGCTGCGCCGCGCGGGCGCGGACGTCATCATCACCTACCACGCGAAGGACGCGGCCCGATGGCTGAACGAGCAGAGCTGACCACCGCAGAGACCCCAAGCGCCGCGCCGACGCCCGGCGCCGCGCCGACGATGCCCGCCGTGGATCGTGCGGGTGCCGCGGTGCCCAAGACCCGCAGCCGCCGGGACGGCGCGGCGGTGGCGCTCGACGAGCTCGATCGCCGGCTGCTCAACCTGATGCAGGGCAGCTTCCCGATCGAGGCCCGGCCCTACGCGGCGGTGGCACGCGCGGCGGGGATCCCCGAGGAGCAGGTGCTGGAGCGGATCGCTCAGCTGCTGGAGCAGCGCATCATCCGCCAGGTGACCCCGATCTACGACACGCGTGCGCTGGGGTACTCCTCGATGCTGGTGGCGGCCAAGGTCGACCCGGAGCACCCCTGGCGGGCGGCTACGATCGTCAACGCCCATCCGGGCGTCTCGCACAACTACTTGCGCAACCACGACTTCAACATGTGGTTCACGCTTGCCACCGAGCCCGATTCGCGGCTCGGCCTGGAAGGCACCCTGGAGGTACTGGGCGAGCTGATCGGGGCGGAGTCGATCCGCCAGCTGCCGACGCTCAAGCTCTTCAAGATCAGGATGGACCTGGAGATGGAGGGCGACACCAAGGCGCTTGCCAGCGAGGGCGCCGAGCAACAGGAGGTCCTGCTGGAGGCGGTGGCCTACGACGAGCTCGACATCGCGGTGATCCGCGCGACGCAGGGCGACATGCCGGTGGTCTCCGAACCCTATGTCCCGGCGGCGGCGCGGCTCGGTATGGAGGTCGGTGCGCTGCTGGAGCACCTGCGCGGGATGCAGGAGCGTGGGCTGCTGCGCCGCGTGGCGGCGATCCTCTACCACCGCCGCGCCGGCTTCTCGGCAAACGGCATGGGCGTCTGGGAGGTCCCCGCTGAGCGGATCGGCGAGCTCGGGCCGCGGATGGCTGCCTTCCGCGGGATTTCTCACTGCTATCAGCGCCCGACCTACGAGGACTGGCCCTACTCGGTCTTTACGATGGCTCACGGCCGCTCCAAGGACGAGTGCGACGCGATCCTCGACGCGATCGCCGAGCAGACCGGAATCCACGGGCGTGCCACGCTCTACTCCTCGACGGAGTTCAAGAAGATCCGCCTCCTGTACTTCACCGACGACTACAAGCGGTGGGAAGACCAACACGTCTGAGCTGGGGCCGGTGATGGCTTCGCTCACGGACACCCGCTCGGCCGAGCTCTACCGGCGCGCGGCGAAGCTGCTCCCCGGTGGCGTGAACTCGCCCGTACGCGCGATGCGCGCGATTGGGCGCGAGCCGATCTTCGTCGACCGGGCGCTCGGTGCGGAGCTCATCGACGTGGACGGCAACCGCTACGTCGACTACGTCTGCTCGTGGGGTCCCCTGATCCACGGCCACGCCCATCCCGGCGTGCTCGCCGCGGTGCTCGCCGCGGCGGAGCGGGGGATGAGCTTCGGAGCGCCCACGCCGGGCGAGATCGAGCTGGCGGAAGAGGTAGCGCGCAGGATGCCCGCGGTGGATATGCTGCGAATGACCTCCTCTGGGACGGAGGCGACGATGACGGCGCTGCGCATCGCCCGCGCGGCGACGGGGCGCGACCGGGTCCTCAAGTTCGCGGGCGCCTACCACGGCCACGTCGACGGGCTGCTCGCACAATCGGGCTCCGGGCTGGCGACGCAGGCGATCCCGGCGAGCCCCGGTGTGGCGGCGGGGGTGGCGGCGGACACCGTGGTGGTGCCCTGGAACGATCCGCAGGCGCTGGTCGAGGCGGTGCGCCGGCAGGCGCCGGCAGCGATCATCGCCGAGCCGGTCCCGGCCAACATGGGTCTCGTGCCGCCCCAGGCGGGCTTCCTGGAGCTGCTGCGCGAGCAGGCCGACGCCAGCGGGGCGCTGCTCGTGCTCGACGAGGTGATCAGCGGCTTCCGCGTCGCTCGCGGCGGCGCGCAGGAGCTGACGGGTGTACATGGCGACCTGGTCGTGATGGGCAAGGTCATCGGTGGGGGCCTGCCCGCCGCCGCGGTCGGGGGTCGCGCGGAGCTGCTGGAGCTGCTTGCGCCGGCTGGCGAGGTCTACCAAGCGGGCACGCTCTCGGGCAATCCGCTCGCGGTGGCCGCGGGACTCGCGACGCTCAAGCTGCTCGACGAAGCGGCCTACGTGCGCCTGGGGGCGATCACGGAGCAGCTAGCGGCTGGGCTGCGGGAGGCGGCCGGTGCGCGGGGCTATCCCGTCCAGGTGGTGAGCCTGCCGGGCCTGCTCACGGTCTTCTTCGGCGAGCACCCGATCCACGGTCTGGGGGACGTCGAGGCATGTGACCTGGAGGCGCACGCGGCCTGGTGCCGGGGGCTGCTCTCGCGCGGGGTCTATCCGCCACCGTCGCAGTTCGAGGCGTGGTTTCCTTCGCTGGCTCACTCCCCCGAGCATGTCGAACGCACCGTCGCGGCTGCCGAGGCGGCGTTTAGAGAGCTTCCGTGAGCGGCGCGCTGGAGCGTCTGGGAGCGCTGTTGAGCGAGCAGGGTGGCCTGCTGGCGAGCCTGCTCGCGGGCGGTGAGGAGGCTCACCCGGCCCCGAATGGCTCGGGCCCGGCGCAGCTTGCCGCGGCCGGTCCGCGGGCCCGGGCGCGCGCTGCGGAGTACGAGCTGCTGCTGGAAGCTATTTACGAGGGTTACCTGTTGCACTACGGCGCTCCCCGTCTGCTGCATCCGCCGGAGGCCGACCTGGGGCTGCTGGCGGGCGACCAGCTCTATGCGCTCGGCCTGGCCCGGCTGGTCGCGCTTGGCGATCTGCCAGCGGTATCGGAGCTCGCGGACGTGATCACCCTTACGGCCCTCGCCCACGGAGCGGACCGGGGGGATCTCGCCCGTGCGATTTGGCTGGCCGGCGCGCGCGCGGTCGGCTGGGGGTCTAGTGAGCCGCACCGGCAGGCCAAGGCGCTCGCCCGCGCGGGCGAGCCCGGTGCGCTGGCGGCGATGTGCGCCGCGGCGGAGCCCGACCGGCGCTGAGCCGCAGGCGTTATTGTTTGATGCCCTTGCCCAGCAAGCACGACAAGCACGCCTCGAAGTACACCGCTGACCGCCGGATGCCGGGCGCCTTCGAGGGCGAGACGGTCACGCGGCGGCGGTTCATGAACGTCACCGCACAGGGCGCTGGCGCGGTGGCGGCCGCCTCCTTTGCGCTGCCTGCTCTGGGCTTCGCGATCGGGCCGATCTTCAAAAGCACCCCGCACCGCTGGGAAACGGCGGGTCCGACGGACCTATTCCCGGACAACAACTACATCCCGGTCGTGATCACGTTGACCCCGGGCATCGGCGAGGCGGGCAAGACGACGGTGTACTTGCGCCGCAAAAACCCGGTGCTCGACACGGACCCCTATGACCGTGACATGCCCTACATTGCGATCACTTCGCGCTGCGCGCACCTCGGCTGCCCGGTGCGTTGGGTTGACGCCGCGGAGCGCTTCATCTGTCCCTGCCACGGTGGCGTCTACGACCTGCTCGGCCGACCCGTCGGGGGTCCGCCGGTGCGCCCGCTGGACCGCTTCTACACCCGCGTGGTCGACGGCTACGTGCAGATCGGCTCCCGCTTCAGCGTCAACAGCGAGCTGCGCCGCTTCTCGCCGCGCGACCCGGGCGAGCCGCTCGACGGTATCGGGCAGTACGCATATCCGTCCAGACCCTCGATCCGCAGGTAGGACGCGGTGCCTAAGCTGCCCAAGCTCCCCGCGCCCCCGATTCCCGGGCCGCTACAGGCGCCGCCGCCGCGTCCGGGCGACGGCAACGGCGCGGTTCGTCCGCACGAGCACGCGGCGCACGCGGGCATCTCGGTCGTCGATTGGGTCGACGAGCGCACCTCGCTGAGCGGCGGCGCGCGTTGGATGATGTTCCGCAAGGTGCCGAAGGGCACCAACTGGTTCTACACGCTCGGCTCGGCCACGATGTTCGCCTTCCTCAACCAGGCGGTGACGGGGGTGTTCCTCGCGATGTACTACCGTCCCGACGCTTCCGGCGGGGCGTACGAATCGGTGCGCTACGTCACCAACGAGGTGTTCCTCGGGCAGTTCGTGCGCGGCATGCACAAGTGGGGCTCGACGGTGATGGTGGTGCTCGTCTTCCTGCACATGGGCCGCACGTTCTTCTTCGGCGCCTACAAGTACCCGCGCGAGCTGAACTGGGTGATCGGGGTGGTACTGCTGATCCTCACGATGGTGATGTCGTTTACGGGCTATCTGCTGCCATTCGACCAGCGCGCCTATTGGGCGACGATCGTGGGTGTCAACATCAACGGCACGGGCCCGCTGCTGGGGCCCTATCTGAGCGACTTCCTGCGCGGCGGACCGGAATTCGGGGCGACCACGCTCTCGCGCTTCTACGCGATCCATATGCTGCTCGTGCCCGGCCTGATCGCGGCGCTGATCGGCGCCCACCTCTATCTGGTGGCCAGGCTCGGCACGACGGCTCCGCCGTGGAGCAAAGCCGAGCAAGACCCCGAGCTGCGCAAATCGGAGGCGTGAGAGCACCGTGAATCAGCGTCAGAAGGAGGAATATCTCCGCGAGTACTCGATCCTGAAGGCGAAAGGGAAACCGTTCTTCCCCTACGCGGTCGCCAAGGACTCGATCATGGCGTGCGTTGTGATGGCGTGCATCATCACGATGTCACTGGTGCTTGGCGCCGAGCTGGGCTCCAAGGCCAACCCCACGACGACTACCTACGTGCCGCGTCCGGAGTGGTACTTCTTCTTCCTGTTCGAGCTCCTGCGGGTGATCAAGCCGCCCAGCCTGGTGCCGCTCGCGACGATCGGGATCCCGACGCTGTGCATGATCTTGCTGTTCCTGCTGCCGTTCTATGACCGCAGCCCTGAGCGCCGGCCCGAGCGCCGGCCGATCGCGACTTTGACTGCGATCTTCGTGATCGGGGCGATGGCCTTCTTGACCTGGGAGGGCGCCAGTACCGGGGCGCCGACTGCGGTCGAAATGCCGACGCCGGCGGCGGTGCGCCAAGCCGGCGGGCAGACGCTCGCGGAGTTCGAAGCGGGCCGGGCGGTGGTCGCGCAGTCGGGCTGCCTGGCGTGCCACAAACTCGGCGAGAACGGCAACAACGGGCCGGGACCCGAACTGACCCATGTCGGCTCGCGCATCCCGCGTCAGGGGATCGCGCGCACGCTGGTCAACCCGACGGCGCCGATGCCGTCGTTCAGGCACCTGCCGCCGCAGAAGTTCAACGCGGCCGTCGACTTCCTTTCGCAGCTGAAGTAGGGATCCCGATGGCTCAGCAAGGTGCCGGCGCCGGAGAATTGGAGGCGGCCCAGGTGCGGAGCATGTTCGATGGCATCGCCTGGGTCTACGACGCGCTGAACGGAGCGATGACGGCCGGCCTGCACCATCACTGGCGCAGCCGCGCCGCCGACCTGGCGGGTGTTGGTCCGGGCAGTCGCGTGCTGGACGTCGCGACCGGCACCGGCGATCTCGCGCTGGAGCTGGCGCGGCGCGTGGCGCCCGGCGGTGAGGTCGTGGGCAGCGACTTCTCGGAGGGCATGCTCACACACGCGCGCGCCAAGGCCGTCAAGGCCGGGAAGGCCGGGAAGGCCGGGAAGTCCGGGAAGGCCGGGAAGTCCGGGAAGGGCGGGAAGTCCGGGAAGCGGGCTCACGGGGCTCGGTCGGCTGGCGTGACGCCGCGGTTCGAGTGGGGCGATGCACTCGAACTACCGTATGCGGAGAATTCCTTCGACGCCGCTACGGTGGGCTTTGGGGCGCGCAACTTCTCCGATCTCGCCCGCGGCCTCGAGGAGATGGCGCGCGTCGTGCGCCCGGGTGGCCGGGTGGTCGTGCTGGAGTTCACCTCACCGACGCGCCAGCCGCTGGCGCTCTTCTACGAGCTGTGGTTCGATCGCGTCGTGCCACTGCTGGGCACGCTCACGGGTGCGGTCGCGGCGCTCGCCGCGCGCGTCGTGCCATCGCTGCGCTCGGCCGAGCGCGAGGTGGGGATCGCCGACGCCTACGCCTACCTGCCCAGTTCGGTCAAACGCTTCCCGGGGCCCGAGATTCTCGCCGGGGAGATGCGGCGGGCGGGAATCGGCGAGGTCCGGTGTCTGCTGACGGCGGGCGGCATAGTGGCCATCCATGCCGGCACCGTGGCGCCGAATGGCGCATGATGAGCACGGTGGGCGGCACGGCGCAACGGCGCGCAGCGGAGGACGAGGATGCGGTCGCGGCGATCATGCACCGCGGTGGCGCGGCGTTGCGCGAGCGGATGCGGCGCACCGAGCAGCACCTGGAGCGGGTGACTGCGCAGGCCGGTGTGCCACTCGCTGCCCACGCCGCCGCGACGGTGGCGGCCGGAGGCAAGCGCCTGCGCCCGTTGCTGGTCGTGCTCGCCTGCGAAGCGGGGGGCGGCCCGGGGGTGGGCGAGCCTGTGGCTGGGACTCCGCCGGATATGGCGCTGGGCGAGCAGCGCCTGGTCCGCGCCGCCGTCGCGGTCGAGCTGGTGCACTCCGCGACGCTCGTCCACGACGACGTGATCGACGGCGCGCAGCTACGGCGCGGGCACCCCACGGTGGTCGCGGGTGCCGGTCGGCATACGGCGATCGCCACCGGCGATCTGCTGTTCTCGCGGGCTTTCGCGGAGCTGGCGCGCAACGACGATCTCGCACAGCTGCGTGCCCTCTCGGATGCCAGCTCGGCGCTGGCTGCGGGCGAGCTGCTGCAACGTGAGGACGCCTACGCGGCGCGCGTCGCCGTCGAGCGCTATCTGCACCGCTGCGAGCTGAAGACGGCGGCTCTGTTCGAGGCCGCCTGCCGCCTGGGAGCGCTGATCGCAAGCGACGGCGCCGCCGATCGGGCCGCGGCCGCGGCGCTTGCCGACGGCCTGGGCGCGTTCGCGCGGCGCATCGGGCTGGCGTTTCAGCTTCTAGACGACGTGCTCGACGTCTCCGGGTCGGTGGAGCGCACCGGCAAGACGCGCGGTGCGGACCTGCTGGACGGCACGGTCACGCTGCCGTTGATCCTCGCGCGGGAGCGCGACACCCAGCTTGCGGCGGTCGATCTGGCATCGCTGCAAGGCCCCGAGCAGGCCGCCGAGCTGTGCGATCGGATTGCGGCCACCGGCGCTTTGCAGGAGGCACGAGAGCGGGCGCTGGCCTTAGTCGCGGAGGCGAAGGCGGCCCTCCCGAGCCTGCTACCCGATGGGCGCGCGGCGCTGCTGGACCTAGTTGCCGACGCGGTCGTGGAGCGCTACCGCTAGACAAGCGCCCCCGACGCGCTACCGCTAGGCGAGTGCCCTAGTTGGCGGGCATGAGCTGCGCCTAGAAGTCCGAGGGCACGATCAGGTCGGCGTCGAGCGCGCGCACGAACAGGTCGATCTCCTCGGCCATGTTGGCGTGCGTGACGCGCTGCAAGTCGCTCAGCAGCGCCCCGGTCGCGCGATCGAGCTCATCGTCGAGGCGCTCGACGGCAGCCTGCTCGAAGACCCCCTCGCGGGTGGCCTCGCACTCGGGGCAGCGCAGCAGGATCCGCCACTGGCTGGCGCCGGCCTCCGACCAGTCCACCGGGTGGACGAGCTCGCCGGCGCAGTAGAAGCAGATGTACAGCGGCTCTGCTGTCGGCTCGGCCCGGGGCTGGCTGCGGGAGCCATCCAGGGAGGGGGGCAACGGGTTGTCGAGATAGACGACCTCGATCTGCTTGCCGCTGGGCAGGCGTACGTGGTGACGGGCGCGGTGATGGCTCTTGTCGGAGTGCATCTGATTCCTCGCCGGAGTCATCGACTCGCCGTGCGGTCGTCTTTAGCGTGTGTCCAGGAATACCGAGGTTTGCGTAGGCGCCTGGCCGCATGATCCGCTGCAGGGGTGTGGTTCCCTGGGCCGGCGTGCGGGTAGAGCACGCCGCGCGCTGCTCGGCATGCGTTGCTCCGTAGATGGCCGCCGGCGCCGGTTGCGCCTGCGGCCTGCGGGCGTCGAGGAAGGGCGGGGGCCCAGGCGAGACGGTGATAGCTTCGAGAAGCGCATGGCCACCGCGATTCGCACGATCGGCCACGAGGATCGTCTGAGCCTCGTCGATCACCTCGACGAGCTGCGCGCGCGTTTGATCTTCAGCGCGATCGCGCTCGTGATTGCCTTTGGTGTCTGCTTTTGGCAGAACCACGCCCTGCTGCACCTGATCAACCGCCCGCTCGACAAGCAGACACAGGGGCAGATCGAGCGAGGCGAAGGGCCCCTGGGCCAGACGGCGCTCGCGCAGCAGGGGATCATCAAAGTCGCGCAGAGCACGGAGGCGCTCGCGCGCGCTCTCAGCGCCCCCGCAAGTGGCCTACCGGCGGCGACCCGTGCGCAGCTCGCTGCCACGATCCCGCGGCTGCGGGCCGACGTCGCCAAGATCCCGTCGACCCCGCAGGGCAACAAGCCGGTGACACTGGGGATCGGCGAGCCCTTTACCACGACGCTGACGGTCACCTTCGTCTTTGCGTTGATCCTCTCGCTGCCCGTGATCCTGTTCGAGCTGTACGGGTTCGTGCTACCGGCGCTAAGTCCGAATGAGAGACGCGCGGTGCGCCCGTTGGTGGTCGCGATCCCGTTCCTGTTCGCGGCGGGGGCGCTGTTCGGCTACTTCGTCGTGATGCCGGCTGCGGTGCGCTTCCTGCAGAACTTCAACAGCAGCGAGTTCAACGTGCTGGTGCAGGCCAGCCAGTACTACCAGTTTGCCGCCACGGTGATACTGGCGATGGGGCTGGTCTTCCAGGTCCCGGTCGTGATCGTGGGAGCTACCCGCGCGGGTCTTGTCACGCCCAGCCAGTTGCGCCACGGCAGGCGCTTTGCGATCGTGGCGTGCGCGGCGGTGGCCGCCTTCCTGCCGGGCGACGCGATCACGCTGCTGCTGGAGACGGTTCCCCTCTATGTGCTCTACGAGGCGAGTATCCTGATGGCATCGTTCGTGGCACGACGAGACGCTGCGCGGGAGAGGGCGCGGGCGGCAGCGGCGGGAGATCCGCCGCAGGACCCGCCGTCCTCCGACGGGGGAGCCGCAAGCCCCCAAGCTCCGGTCCCCAGCAGCCCCGGTGACCCGCCGGCGCCGGCCGCGAGCGCAAACGAGGACACCGACCCCAGCGTGAGCGCGATAATCGACCACATCGATAGAAAGCTGTCCGACTGATGCTCTTCGACCTCAGAGGCCGTGGCCGCCGTCGCACCGTACAGGTCATCTACCTGGGCCTGGCCGTGATCTTCCTGCTCGGGTTCGTGGGCTTTGGTGTTGGGGTGGGTGGTGGCGGTGGCGGCCTGATCAATGCGCTCACCGAAAACAATGGCACGAGCGGCGCGAGCTTTGCGGCCAGGGTGGCCACGGCGCAGAAGGGCGTAAAACGGGAACCCAACAGCCCGACGAGGTGGGCGGCGCTCGCCGAAGCCCAGCTGCACCAGGCCAGTGAGGGCGAATTCTACGATCAGAGCACCGGGCAGTTCACCAGCAAGGGCAAGGAACTGCTCTCGAAGGTGTCCCACTCGTGGAGCACCTATCTGACCCTACAGCCGCACAATCCAAGCGTCACGCTGGCGCAGCGGATGCTGACCGTGTACGGGGAAGAAGGACTCAACCAGGCCGCCAACGAGGTGGCGGCGCTGCAGATCGTGATTCCCTCCAAACCCCCAAGTGCGGCGCTCTATGCGGCCCTGGCGCAGTACTCCTACAAGGCCCACGACACCGGCCAGGGCGACCTCGCCGCCGCAAAGGCCGTGAGCCTGGCGCCGGCGAGCGAACGCAAGCGGGTCAAGGCCTATCTCGCGTCGATCAAGCTGAACCCGAGCGCCAGCGCTAGCGCCGCCGCCTCCGCCAGCGCCAGCGCTAGCACCAGTGTCTCGCCGGGAGCCGGCGGCACGTACACCGCGACGGTGGGCGGCAAAAAGACGGTCCTCAAATCCTCTGGTGGCGGAACGCTCACGGCGGCTCCCGCGACCACCACCCCGGCGCACACCTCTTCCGCCAAGAAATAAGGCCGGTCGGCGGGATGGCGGCAGGGATCCAGCAGGACACGCCGCGCTACACGGCGCGCCTGCTGATTGGTTGCCCGGACAGACCGGGGATCGTCGCGGCCGTCTCGGGCTTTCTGTTCGAGCTGGGCGCGAACATCGTCTCTTCGCACCAGTACTCCTCGGATCCGACCGGGGGCCGCTTCTTCCTGCGCACCGAGTTCTTTCTCGGCGACATCCTGGAGTCTCCGTCGGCGCGCGAGCAACTGCAGGAGCGCTTTGCAAGCGAAGTAGCTGAGCGCTTCCAGATGGACTGGGAGTTGCGCTTCTGGGGCCAGCGCCGGCGTCTGGCGATCCTGGTCTCGCGCCACGACCACTGTCTGGTCGACCTGCTGTGGCGCTCGCGGCGCGGCGAGCTCGGGGCGGAGGTCGTCGTGGTGATCTCCAACCACCCCGACCTGGAGCCAGCGGTGAGCGCGGCCGAGGTGCCCTTCTACCACGTGCCCTTCGAGCGCGAGCGCAGGGCGCAGGGCGAGGAGCGGATGCTGGAGCTGCTGCACGGCGCCGCCGACGTGGTCGTGCTGGCGCGCTACATGCAGATCCTCAGCGGCGATTTCCTGGCGCGGCTGGGGGCCCCGGTCATCAACATCCACCACTCCTTCCTGCCGGCGTTCCCGGGCGCCGAGCCCTACCGCCAGGCGCGCGAGCACGGCGTCAAGCTGATCGGCGCCACCGCCCACTACGTCACCGCCGAGCTGGACGGGGGACCGATCATCGAGCAGGGCGTGGAGCGCGTGGACCACCGCCAGAGCGTCGCGGAGCTGGAGCGCGTCGGCCGCGACATCGAGCGGGTGGTGCTTGCGCGAGCCGTATCGCTGCACTTAGACGACCGCGTGATCGCCGACGGTGGGCGCACCGTCGTGTTCTGATCGTGGGCTAGAATACGCTCCTCTCATGGACGCCCCGCCCCGGTGGGCGTTATCCCGGGCCGTTAGCTCAACCGGCAGAGCAGGGGCCTCTTAAGCCCAAGGTTGCAGGTTCGATTCCTGCACGGCCCATTTACACAAAATGCCTGCAAATCGGCTGGTTTTTGTACGGCTTGAGCGGTCCGGACATGAGGTCATTTCGGCCGTGGGTACCACGTGTGGGTACCAAACAGCGCCGTAGAACGCGTCTCTCAGCGCCGATGCGTGCCTGGCCAATCTAGCGTCTATAACAGTTCTGTTATGCTAGTAGAGTGCGCGCACGCGACATCATTGTGGTTGCCCGCCGCCGCGCGGGCCTCACTCAGCAGGAGCTTGGTGGGCGCCTGGGCACCTCGCAGGTGACCGTCGCGCGGTGGGAGAGCGGCGCGACCGAGCCCAAGTTCGAGACGGTGCAGGAGGTGGTGGCGGCGTGCGAGCTCGATCTGACGCTCGGGCTCGCCACGGCGGACGAGGGCTCGTGGACGGCTCTGATCCACGAGCAGCTTGCGCGCGAGCCGGCGGAGCGGGTCAGACACCTGAGCCGCGACCGCTTCGACCGCGTCGCGGCGCTCCAGCTTGTTGGGGCCGTTGGCCCGCGGGCGGTTGTGGTGGGGGAGGTCGCCGGGGCGCTGCACGGCTGGCCGTTGATCCTCAGCGATGAGGGGACGCTTGATCTCGTGGTGCACCCCGAGGATCGAGCACTGGCTACGGAGACGGTCCTAGCCGCGTCGGCGGCACCCGATCGAGTCCGTCTGCTTGACGCGCCCCCCGGCACCTATGGCTTTGCCGACCTGACACGCGCCGCGATCGAGGTCACGGTCGGCGGGAGCGCAGTGGAGGTCGCGGGGCTCGTTGATCTGTTGCGCATCGCGCTAACCGATCCCGCGCCGTACAGCCAGCGGTTCGCGCTCGCCCTCGATGCGACGCTGCAGCTCATCGCACGCGGTCTGAGCCCCACGGCGGACGAGCCCCCGAGCCTGCCCGAGCGCCGCGCTCGCGCTGATGAATGGCTGGCCAAGCAGACCCAATAGATCGCGGGCGTGAGACGCTGCTTCGCGCACTGCGCGAGGGGGACGTGCGGTTCGTGGTCATCGGCGGCGCGGCGCTGCAGAGTCACGGACAGCGCTACGAGACCGAGGACATCGACGTTACGCCCGACCGGGCGGAGCAGAACCTCGCGCGGCTTGCCGACGTGCTCAACCGCCTGGAATGCAGTCTGGAGGTCGATCCGGCGCATCCCGAGAAGGCCGTGTCGCTCCCGCCGGACTACTTCACGGCGAGTGTGCTCGCACAGGCCACCGTGTGGAACCTGCGCACCGCTCATGGCAAGCTCGACCTGACGCTCGCGCCCAGTGGCTTCCCCGAGGGCTACACGCAGTTGATTGCCGGCGCCGCTGAGCGCCGAGTCGCCGCCACGACGATCACGGTGGCGGTTGCCAGCCTCGCCGACGTGGAGCACTCCAAGCGCACCGCCGACCGCGCCAAGGACCGCGCGTACCTCCAGCAGGTCGGGCGGCTCGGCGCGCCCCAGCCGACGGTCAAGACGCCGGCGAGCGCGCCGTCGATTGCGCACGACTTGCTGCGAGCCTATGCACGCCGTGAGGAGCTGCGCGTTGCACGTGCCCAGATCGCCGATCCGCAGACCACGCGACGTGACCGCGCGCGTGCTCTCGCATACGACCTTGGCCTCACGGCGATCGAGGAGGAGATCGCAGCGCTTGAGCAAAGCAACGGCGGGCCGCTCAGCACGCAGCAGCGCGCTGACCTCGAACCTCCCAGCGCGTGACGACCTGAACGCCCAGGCTTATCCGGCGGCTCAAGGATCCGCTTGGCTCTGGTCCCCTGGGAGTGCGCCTCTTGCTCGGCTGCCGGAATGGCGCATTCCCGGTCAGTGCGGGTCCGTGCTTTGCCTCGCGGCGTAGCGGGTCTACTGGTGCAAGCCACCAGAGCTATTCCGTTGCGCGAAAGTCAGACAGGTACTCATCCAGAAGCGTCGTCATATAGCTGATCGAGCGCACGCGTGGATCGAAGTCCTCTCCCACTTTGTGGGCATGAGGCACAAGACTGGGCCAAAGGTCAAGCAGCTTGGCTGCTTGCGCAGGTGTAGAAAGCTCCGCTACTTCTCGTCGTCGTGGATGAAGTCTGCGCCACGCCCGATGTGCCCAGCCCTCTGATGCTGTGATCTCCCTGTATTCCCGTAGTCGAGTCTTCTCCCAGTCGCGGTAGAGCTGCATCGAGGCTCCGATGGCCTGGGCGCACTCATAGGCGATGACCGGCTTCGCCGCCTTCGGAGGTTCTTGGTTGGGAAACCGGATGCGGAAAACCAAGTCCATCAACCGGGATGCCTCGTCTGCGGCAAATATGTCCATGTCCTGATCAATGTCTTCGACCCGCCGGTCGTGGTGCCGGACTTGCGACGGGATCGCGGCGTAGCGCGCGAGCATCGTCAGCACACTTCCGGCAGCGCCAGCAGCGACTAGGACGCACCGCCGCGAGCACGAAGAACCCGCCGAGACGGTCGAGCGCGCCAAAGATCGTCAGGAAGTTCGCGGCCTGCAACCCCGGCGCCCCGTAGCAGATGGCCACCGTGGAGATCAGCAGCGGTAGCCAGCACAGGCGCAGCGTGAACAGGAACTGCGACACGAACTCCCCGCCGTAGGGGTGCGGGGGACGCAGCGTGCTGGAAATCGTCCTGCCGGTGAGCAGCATCATGTCGCCCACTTCCTCGAGGAAATTCCTCGCGGGAAGGAACGCCCGCTCGGTGGCGCTACCCACCGCCGAGCGGGCGGGCTCTAGCGCACCGGGCATCGCAGCCCCTCGCGCCGGCGTGGACGTCGCTCCAGCGCAGTGGGATGCTTGCTCATTGAAACAGTGTACTAGTCTACTAGCACACTGTCAAACTAAACCCCAATCCATCCACCTGAATGGGAGGCCGGCCGACACCCCCGAGCCGGCCGGTCCCCATCCTGGCGCTCGCGCCTCGGGACGCCAGCGGCGTGCCAAGGCGGAGGATTTCAGCGCATGCGAGGATCGATGAAGACGTCGTCGATCTCTGAGGAGCCCGTCAGCGCCGTGAAGCGCAGCGACAACTGCGCCGTGCCACCTGAGAGCAGCCCGGCTACGACCGAGCCCGTCAGCATCGGCAGCGACGGCTGCCACGAGCCGCTCAGCGCGACCACGCCCAGTGGCAGCGCGATGGTCCCCAGCGGCGTCTTGTAGAGGACCGCGACCGCGACCGTCGAAAGCACGCCCCCGTTGCGCGCAAAGAACCGAAAGGTGGGATAGCTCGCGTTCGCGCACGTGTACGGCGACTGCGCCGAGGCGCCCGTGGGCAGCGCCAGCGAGTACTTGCCCACTGTCCCCGTCGCTCCGTAGGTCTCGCTGCCACTTGTCCGAGCGGCGCCGCCGCTCAATGTCCACTGCGAGGGTGAGCTCTCGAAGTCCCCCTGCGATACGAGCTCGTAGGTGCTCGTATCGCCCCACCGGGAAAACGGCTGGGTCAGGGCAGCTTCGTCGCACGCTCCGGTGCTTACCAGCGCCGCCTGCGCCGACACCGCGGGCAAGCAGAGCAATGCGAGTGTCGCAAAGAGCAGCAGCGCGCCGACTCTCTTCGGCGCAGGAAGGGGTCGCCACTGCTGCACGTGCGGGAATCCAGACAGGTACGAGAACACAAGAGCCTCCGTGGATCTACCGGCAGCTGAGCCGTCTCCCCCTGGAGACCTCTGGCTTTGCGTCCCCGCCTCACAGCGAGTTTGCCTTTTTCAGTTTGCTTGCTGTGCCAAGACTGTCGTCATGATGAGGCGCAAGCAAGCCGCGATCCAGAGCATTTAGACGCATGTATGAACACGAGCTATACAGAAGTTCCAGTCACCAGATTTGGAGCACCTAGTGGATGTAAATTCGAGCTAGTCAAATGAGTGGGTACGACGTTGCTGGCTCTTCGAGGTGCCCGCTCAAGAGCTGGCGAGCGGGTGGCGATACACGCCTGGTGTAGACCGTGTGTCGGGACAGACGGGGGTAACGCAGTGTCGGCATACACCAGCATCGAGTCCGAGCGAGCACGGACCTCGTTCCTGCGGCAGGGCGAGCGGATGGGGCTGGCCGAGCGCCGTGGCGAACTGGTCGTCGGCGGTAGCTTCATGTGCGCCGCGCTCGCGCTCGCGCTCACGGGCTCAGGCGGGCGTTCGCTCTCGCTGCCGCTCGCGGCTCTGTACGTGCTGAGCCTCGCGGTGGCCGGGCACATCCGGATCGATGTCGGCTCCGGCTTTACCGTCCCCACGCAGGTCGTTTTTGTGCCGCTGCTATTTGCCGTGCCGGTTGCGCTGGTGCCGTTGCTCGTGGTGCTGGCGCTGGTGCTCGGCATGCTGCCGGCCGTGCTCAGGCGGCGCGTCTCGCCGAGCCGGCTGCTGTCGGTGCCCGCCAACAGCTGGTTCGCGCTCGGTCCGACGCTCGTGCTGCTGCTTGCCGGCGAACCCGGGCCCGATGCCGTGCCGGGCGTGTTGCTGCTCGCCCTACTCGCGCAGTTCGCCGGCGACTTCCTCGCCAGCACGATCAGGGAGCGGCTGTGCGGCGGCATCCCGATCCGCGAGCTGGCGGGCGAGGTGCGCGAGGTCTACCTGATCGATCTCGCGCTCGCCCCACTTGGGCTGGCTGTCGCGCTGGCAGCTGTCGGTCACCACTGGGCGGTGCTCCTGATTGCTCCCCTCTTCGGGATCCTGCGGCTCTTCTCCAAGGAACGGCGAGCACGCCTGGAGCAGCTCATCGAGCTCGGCGACGCCTACCGCGGAACCGCGCTCGTGCTCGGCGATGTGGTTGAGGCCGACGACACCTATACCGGCGAGCATTGCAAGGGCGTCGTACTACTCGCGCTCGACGTCGCCAGCGAGCTCGGCCTCGACTCCCTCCAGCGCCGCAACGTCGAGTTCGGGGCCCTGCTCCACGACGTCGGCAAGATCGCGGTTCCCAAGGAGATCATCAACAAGCCCGGCAAGCTCGACGAGCGCGAGTGGGAGATCATCAAGACCCACACCATCGAGGGTCAGAAGATGCTCGAGCGGGTCGGTGGTTTCATGCGCGAGGTCGGCGAGATCGTGCGCTCCTCGCACGAGCGCTGGGACGGCGGCGGCTACCCAGACGGCCTGCGCGGCGCGATCATCCCCCTTGAGGCACGCATCATCTCTACGTGCGACGCATTCAACGCGATGACCACGAACCGCTCCTACCGCCGCGCGATGCCTCTCCATGAGGCGCTCGCCGAGCTCACCCGCAACGCCGGCACGCAGTTCGACCCGCTGGTCGTCGACGCCGTCGTGCGCCTGCTCGATCGCGAGCCCGCCGCGCTCCTCTAGCCCGGGGAGCTACCGTGCGCCTGCGCGATCGCGAGCCCCGCGCTCCTCTAGCCCGGGGAGCTACCGTTGCGCGATGCGATCGTCTCGCGCCCCGCGTCCGTCCAAAGCACCTGGTCGCGGCCCGGCCCCACCCCGACGAGCGTCACGGGCACGCCGCTGTGCTCGGAGATGAAGTCGAGGTACTCGCGCGCCGCGCGCGGGAGATCGGCAAAGCTCCGGCACTCGCCAATGTCCTCGCTCCAGCCGCCGAGCTCGGTGTACTGCGCCGTCGTATGGTGCAGCACGGTCTGGTGGTAGGGGAAGCTGTCGAACTCCGCGCCCTCGGCGCCGCGGTAGCTTGTGCACACCTTGATCCGATCGATGCCCGAGAGCACGTCGAGCTTGGTGATCGCCAGCGCCGAGAGCGAGTTCAAGCGTGCCGCGTAACGCAGCGCGACGATGTCGAGCCAGCCGGTGCGCCGCGCGCGCCCGGTGGTCGTGCCGAACTCCCCGCCCCGCGTGCGTAGCTGTTCGCCCATCGCTTCGTGCAGCTCCGTCGGGAACGGGCCCGCTCCGACGCGCGTCGCGTAGGCCTTTGCGATTCCCCAGATCTCGTCGATGTCTTTTGGCCCCACGCCCGCGCCGATGCACGCCGCGCCCGCGATCGGATTGGACGAGGTCACAAATGGATAGGTGCCGTGGTCGATGTCGAGCATCGTCGCCTGTGCTCCCTCGAAGATGACGCGCCGTCCGCTGTCCAGCAGCTCCCACATGAGCTTCGCGGTGTCCGCGATGTGCTGCTCCAGGCGATGCCCGTAAGTGAGGTACTCCTCGGTCATCGTGCGCAGGTCGAGCGTCGGATCACGCTCGAACGGGCGCAGCGACAGACGCTTGGGCTCCATCGCGGCCACGATCTTCTTCTTCAGGATCTTCTCGTCGAGTAGATCCTGCACGCGGATTCCCAGCCGCGCCGCCTTGTCGGCGTAGCAGGGGCCGATGCCCCGGCGCGTCGTCCCGATCTGCAGGCGCCCCAGCTTGGCCTCCCCGGCGGAGTCGAGCAGCAGGTGGTAGGGCATGATCAGGTGCGCATTGGCCGAGATCCGCAGTCCGCTCACGTCGATGCGCCGCGCGCGCAGCGCATCGAGCTCCTCGATCAGCACCTTCGGGTCGATCACGACGCCGTTACCGATCACGCACAGCTTGCCCGGATAGAGGATTCCGGAGGGAATCAGGTGCAGCTTCCACTCCTCGCCGCCGCGCACGATCGTGTGCCCGGCGTTGTTGCCGCCCTGGAAGCGCACGACTGCGTCGCTGTGCTCCGCGAGCAGGTCGACGATCTTGCCCTTGCCCTCATCGCCCCACTGGGCGCCAACGATGACTATGCCTGGCATATCTGCCTACGGAGTTTACGGAGGCCGCCGCTTATGCCGAGTGGCGGGGGCCTATCCGGTCGAGCGGCTCGCCCCCCCGCGGGACGGCGCTCACTGCGCGTAGCGCTCGCCCGCGTAGTTCATGAACTTCGGGTACTCCTTCTGGAACGTCAGCGTCACTTTGCCGACCGCTCCATTGCGGTGCTTGGCGATCAGCAGATCGGCCTCGCCAGGACGCTCGGAGTCCTCGTCGTAGTACTCATCGCGGTAGATGAACATCACGAGGTCCGAGTCCTGCTCGAGGTTTCCACTCTCACGCAGGTCCGAGAGCTGGGGCTTCTTGTCCGGGCGTGTCTCGACCGCACGGCTCAGCTGCGAGAGCGCGATCACCGGTACGCCCAGCTCGCGCGCCAGGATCTTTAGTCCCCGGCTCAGCTCGCCCACCGCCGTCACGCGGCTGTCGTAGCGGCTGTCGGTGCGCATCAACTGCAAGTAGTCGATGATGATCAGGCCCAGGCCGCCCTCGCACTGGCTGTGCAGGCGTCGCGCCTTCGCCCGGATCTCGAGCATCCCGACGTCGCTGGAGTCGTCCACCCACAGCGGCGCCGCCGCCAGCCGCTGGCTGGCGGCGAGGATCTTCGGCCAGCGCTGCTCCGCGACGCGACCCTTGCGCAGCTCCTCCCCCTTGATCCGTGCCTGGGAGGCCACGAAGCGCTGGGCCAGCTCGGCCTCCGCCATCTCCAGCGAGAACAGCGCCACCGGGCGCTTGTGCTCGACCGCGGCGTTCTCCGCGATGTTGCAGACCAGCGCGCTCTTGCCCATCGCCGGACGCGCCGCGATGATGATCAGGTTCCCGGGCTGGAAGCCCCCCGTGATCTCGTCGAGGTCCTTGAACCCCGAGGGGGTGCCGGTCAGGGCCGTTCCTTCGATCGAGAGGCGGTGGAGCTTGTCGAGCTCCTCGTGCAGGACTTCCTCGATCGCGCGGAAGTCCTGCTGGCGATCGTCGCGGGCGACCTCCAGCATCGCCTTCTCGGCCTGCTCGACCAGCTCCCGCGGCGGCGCGTCGTGGCCGAGCACGCTTGCCTGGATCTCATACGTGCTGCTCAGCAGCCGCCGCAGCAGCGCGTTCTCGCGCACGATCTGCGCATAGCGACGGGCGTGGCCCGCGGCCGGCACGACTCCCGTGAGCTCGTCGACCACGGCCGGGCCGCCCACCTCCTCGAGCTTGCCGAGCTGGCGCAGACGGTCGGTGACGGTCAGCACGTCCACCGGCTCGCTCTCGTTGTAGAGCGCCAGCATCGCCTCGTAGATCAGCCCATGGCGCAAGCGGTAGAAGTCATCGGGGCGCAACCCCTCTTCGATCACCAGCGCATACAGCGAACGATCCGAGAGCAGGATCGCGCCGAGCACCGACTGCTCCGCCTCGAGGTTGTGCGGTGGCGCGATCGCTCCGGGAGCGGACGGCGATCCGGCGCCCGGGGTGCGCTGGCTGGCCTGACCGTTGGTTGGTGAGATTGCGCTCATCGCCTGGCCGAGTCTAGATCGGAGGACGTCCGCGCCCGGAGGGCCAAGTCGCTAAGTCGGAGGAAATCAGGTGCACGAACATATGTTCGCATAAGGTGCGGCGAGGAGCGTGTCACAGCAACCTGCCCACGGCGCGGACTGCAAGCCGCGCCGGGGGAGAGGCCGCTCAGTCGATCAGCCGTCGACCGAGCTGCGACACAGCCAGGCGCCACATGACGAGCGCAAATACCACCAGCACCGCGGTGTGGTACAGATCGACCAACCCCAGGCGGTCGAAACACGCATCGCGAACCAGCTGCACACAGTGGAACAGGGGGTTGAACTGGGCGATCGTGCGGACTCCGGGAGGCAGCGAGGACACGGGGAAGAAGGTCCCCGCTACCAGGAACAGCGGAGTCAGTACCGCGCTCGTCACGTAGTTGAAGTTGTCGATCGTTTTCGCCACCGCCGCGATCGCCACCCCAAAGGACGCGAACCCGAAGCCCGTCAGGAAGCCGATCGGGGGCACCAGCAGCATCCCCCACGTAGGTTCCAGGCCGAACGCGATCGCCACCAGGATCGGAGCCATCCCGTAGATCCCCGCCCGCAACGAGATCCACAGCACCTCCGCGGTGATCAGCTCCTCGACGTCCACCGGGGCCGCCAGCATCGCGTCGTAGGTGCGCTGGAACTGCCAGCGCACGAACGTGTTGAACATGCCCGGGAACGCCGATGAGAACAGCACCGCGGTCGCCACCACGCCGGTGCCCACGTACTGGACGTAGTTGACGTGTCCCACCTTCGAGACCAGCGAGCCGATCCCCAGGCCAAAGGCCAGCAGGTAGATCGTGGGCTGCACGATCGAGGAGAACGTCGTCGCCTTCCAGTAGCGCCCGAACAGCGAGATGTCGCGACTCATCACGCCCGCGAGTGCCGCCGGTTCCAGGCGGCGCAGGGGGCGTCGGCTGGTGCTCGCCGGCGTGCTCATTCGATCTGCTGTCCCGTCAAGGCCACGAACGCGTCCTCCAAGCTCGCCGGTCGCAGCACGCCCTCGGGTGCCTCGCCGTCCAACGTCTCCGCCCGCATGATCGCAATCGCCGGTCCGCTGCGGCGGCTGGCCCAGCCATGTCTGCGGGCGAGCTCATCGATCTCCGCCAGCCGCTCCGGTGGGCCGTAGACCTCGAGTACCCGCTCGCCCGCGTGCGCTCGCACCAGCTCCGCCGGCGAGCCTTCGGCCACGATCCGTCCCTTCGACATCACCGCCACCATGTCCGCCAGTCGCTCGGCCTCCTCGATGTAGTGCGTGGACATCAGCACGGTGACCCCCTCGGTACGCAGGCGATCGATCAGCGACCACAGCTCCTGGCGAACCTGGGGATCGAGTCCCACCGTCGGCTCGTCCAGCAGCACCAAGCGGGGGCTGTGGATCAGGCCGCGGGCAACAAGCAGCCGCCGACGCATCCCACCCGAGAGCTCGACCACCCGTGTGTCCGCCCGTCCCTGGAGGTTGGCTAGCTCCAGCGCCCGCTCGATCGCCGCCGCGCGCTCGAGACGAGGCACGCGGTACAGCCGCGAGAACACCGCCAGCACCTGGCGGCAGGTCAGCTCCACGTCGAGGTTGTCCTGCTGGGGCACCACGCCCATCTCGATCCGCGCCTGCTTGGATTCGTCGGGCAGCGTGTAGCCCAGGACCGTGATCTCACCCGCGTCGGCGAGCGCCTGCGCCGTGAGCATCCGCATCGTCGTCGACTTCCCCGCCCCGTTGGGGCCGAGCAGGCCGAAGCACACCCCCGTCGGAACCTCGAGGTGCAGGCCGTCGACGGCCGTGATCGTGCCGAAGCGCTTGACGACGCCCCGCAACGATATCGCGGATCGCTCACTCATCGCCTTGCCTGCCCGGAAGTCGCCGTCGGGCGCCAAGCCGGCCGTACGGCCTTATTTCTTGGCGACGACCATCGTCTTGACCGTCGCCGTGACGCCCTCGACGACATCGACGACGATCATGTACGTCCCGACGTTCTTGATCGCCTCGGGCAGGTGCACGTTCTGTTTCTCTAGCCGCAGCCCCCGCGCCTCGCGGATCGCGTCGGCTACGTCCTGGGGTGTCACAGACCCGAACAGCCGCCCGTCGGCGCCCGCCTGCTGGTGGATCGTGAGCACCGTCTTGTTCAGCAGGCCAGCGTTCTCCTGCGCCCGGTCGACGTATTCACGCTCGGCCCGCTCGGCGGCCTCCTGGCGGCGACGAACCGCCTCGACCGCGGCCCGCGTCGCCGGCTGGGCGAGCTTGCGCGGGAGCAGGTAGTTGCGCAGGTAACCCTTGGAGACATCCACGACCTTGCCCTGCTCGCCGAGCGCCTCGACGTCCTTTAGGAGGATTGCCTCGGGCATCGCGACAGTTACCGTCCCCGGTCGCGATCGCCACGCTCGCGGCGTGGGCTGTCGTCGCGGCCGCCCTCGTTCACGTAAGGCAGCAGCGCCAGCTCCCGGGCACGCTTGACCGCGCGGGCGATCTGGCCCTGATGGCGGCGACACGCGCCCGTGATCCGCCGCGAACGGATCTTGCCCTTCTCGGAGATGAACTTGCGCAGCGAGACCACGTCCTTGTAGTCGACCTGCTCGACCTTGTCGCGACAGTGCTGGCAAGGCTTGCGCCGACCGCCACTGGTCCCGGTCCGCTTCTCTCGCCGACGGGTCGGCTTGCTGCGCCGTGCCTTTGCCACTGCTGTCTACCTCACTGTGATGGTGGTCGTACGTCTGACTGAAATATAGAGGGCCCGGCTCGCCGGCCTCCGGCCGACTGCGCCACCCTCTTGGCTACTAGAACGGAATGTCGTCGTCGCCTGCTGCTCCGGCACCGACCGGCGCGGGCTGGAAATCCCGCTCGTCGACCGGGACGTCGCCACCCTGAGAGGCCCCGTTACCCGCGAATCCACCTCCACCGGAGGGTTCGTCGCGCGAGCCCAAGAACTGCACCGAGTCGGCAATGATATCGATTGCCTGGCGCTTTGCCCCGTCCTGGGTCTCCCACTCGCGCCACTCCAGGCGTCCGTCGACCGCGACGGGGCGACCCTTGGAGAGGAAGCGCGCCGCGTTCTCGCCCTGCGCGCCCCACACCGTGACGTTGAAGTAGTTGGGCTTGTCGACCCATTCACCCGAGCTCCCGTCCTTACGGCGCGTGTTGCAGGCGATCCGCAGCTCGCAGACCGAGGTGCCGCTCGGCAGTGAGCGCAGCTCTGGGTCTCTGGTCAGGTTTCCGGTCAGCACGACCCGGTTGATGTTGGTGGCGGCCATCTCGCAATTCCTTTCCGCTGTCTAGAACGTGGCGTCCCCGCGGTGGGACTCTCATCGTGACTTTTTTGGTTCGAGCCCGAGTCTAGCCCCGGCTGCGGGCGCGACTTTCGCCCGCACACGCTCACCCCGCTCGTTGCGAGGTTCCGCGCCTCGCTACCCGTTCCCAAGGCGCATCGCCGCGCTCAGTCCCCGCCCGCTCTGGCCTGGCTCGATGGGTCGGCGCCGTGGCTGCGCGAGGAGGTGCGGAAGATCTCGTCCCAGTAAGGCGCGCTGATCCCGAAGCCGCGCGTGTCGTCCTGGAAGTGGTGGCGCATATGACGCTCGCGCAGCATCCGCCCCAGGCGACCCTGGGGGGCGAAGTGGTGCAGGTAGTAGTGGATCATGTCGTAGACGAGATAGCCCGTGAAGAAGCCCATTCCCAGACCCGGGGCGTAGCGTGCCCCGAAGATCAGGTAGAGCACAGCAAACACCAGCGCCGCCAGCGGCACACTGACCGCCGGTGGCATCACCAGCCGCAGCGGGTCGTTGGGGTGCTCGTGGTGGATCCCGTGGATGATCCAGTGCAGCCGCGCGCCGACTCCCGCCTGCGGCTCGAAGTGGAAGACGATGCGGTGCAGCCAGTACTCAAACAGCGTCCACAGCGCATAGCCGCCGGCCGCCAGTGCGATCGTGCCCGCGACGCTCACGTCCGCGAGGCTCCAGATGGCCATCACGACGATCACCGGCACGAAGATCAGCACCGGCACCGCAGGGTGCACGCGCGAGAAGAAGTCCAGCATCCGCGACTCGAACATCGGCGGCGACGCGCGCAGCACGTCGGTCCTGCTCGTCGGCCCGTTGCTGCTGTTCACCGTGTTCACGACTCCGAGTCTATTACGCTCGCGCTCAGCCATAAGACCGGGGATACCCCCAGCGTTGAAGTGCCACGCCCGATCTCAAAGGAGCCCGTCCGGCGCACGCGGACGGCCGCGATCGGTTGGGGTCGTTGACGGCCGGACCGGCGATCAGGCCGTCTCGACGACGGCCTCGACCTCAGCCTCAGCGTCAGCGGGTCTGCCCGCCGGCGCCGCGACCGACATGTCAGGAGCCGCCGGGGTGCCGGGCTTCAACTTGACGATCCGGAAGCGCACGACGGCATCGGCGATGCGCAAGGAGCGGTCGAGGCCGCGCAGCAGCTCCGGCGTGCTCGCATGGAACTGCAGCAGGTGGTACTCCGCCGTGGTTTTGTGCTCGATCGGATAGGTCAGCGCGCGATCTCCCCAGACGTCGTGGCGCAGCAGCTCGCCCTGGGACGCGATTGCCTCGCTTGCGTCCGCGAGGATCTTCGCGCGCACGTCCGCATCCGCTTCGGTTTCGAGCATCAGCACGAGATCGTATGTAGGTGCAGGCAGCGTCATGAGTACGCGCGCCTCGGGCCCGCGGCGGCGGATGATAACAGCGTGAGTCGAGCTGCCACCTGGCGACTGTGCCCAACATGCCAAACCACGCGGGACCCCCTCGAGGGGGTCCTCCTAAAAATCAGCTCCCAGCGTGACCCCTGCGACCCTTCGCGCGAATGTCCGCTAGTTGCTCATCGATCCAATCTCCCGGGTCGCGCGAGGTCACGATCTGCATCAGCCCCTCCGCTCGGCGGCGGCGCTCGGCGGGCGCCATCGTCAGCGCCGCATAGATCGAGTCCGCGAGCTCTTGGATGTCGAACGGGTTGACCGACAGCGCGAACTCCCCCAGCTCCTCGTGGGCGCCCGTGTTCTCCGAGAGGATCGAGACCCCCTCGCGCTCGTTGACGATCGGCCCCTCCTTCGCGACGAGGTTCATGCCGTCGAACATCGCGTTGACCAGCAGCACGTCGTAGTGCCGGTACGCCGCCATCGCCTCCTCCAGGTCGTCGCGCAGCTTCAGCTGGATCGGCATCCAGTCCGGCGTCCCATGGCGGTGGTTGACGACCGCCACCAGCGCCTCGATCCGCTCCAGGTACTCCGCGTACTGCGGCACGTCCGTCCGCGAAGGCATCAGCTGCGCCATGAACGTGATCCGCTCGGAGAACTCCGGGTGCTGCTCCAGGAACAGGTCGAACGCCGAGAAGCCGCGCAGCACGTTCTTGGAGAGGTCCGCCCGGTCCACCCGCAGGATCAGGAAGTCCCGGCGGCGCGCCAGCAGCTCCCGCTCTAACTCCCGCACCCGCTCCCCTCCCGCGATCCGCTTGGTAGCGCGGTGGTCGATCGGCAGGGGGTAGGCCCGCACCCACACCTCGCGCTCGCCGAAGTACACCACCCCCCGTTCGAAGTCCACCTCCAGATCCATCAGGTCGCGGCAGCACTGCAGGAAGTTGCGCCGGTAGGAGCGCGTGTGGAAGCCGATGATGTCGTTCGCCAGCAGGCCCGTGAAGATCTCCTCGCGGATCCGCGAGGGCAGCACCCGCCACGCGTCCGACTGCGTCCACGGGATGTGGATGAAGTGGTGCAGGAACGCATCCGGACGCGCCCTGCGCACCAGATCCGGCAGCGTGTACAGGTGGTAGTCGTGGACCATCACCACCGGCTCCGCGGCATCCTCGAGCTCCTCGACCACCGCTCGCGCCAGATCCTCGTTGACGACGTTGTAGCCGAACTCGAACGCCTCGATCTCGTGACGGCGGATGTCCGGGGCGTTGGAGAGGTCCCACAGGTAGTGCTGGATGAACCACAGCATCGGGTTCGCGAAGACGTTGTAGAAGCGGTCATACGCCTCCGGGTCGCTGGCCACCAGGCGCACCTGGTACTCCCCGCCCGCCGGCGAGCGCACCGGGAACGCTCGCCCGCCGTGCTCTTGTGAGACCTCCACGTCCTGCTCGCTCATCGCCGAGGCGATCCACACCGCCTCGCGGTGCGACGCCAGCCCCGTGAGCGCCGTCACCAGGCCGCCCGAGCCACGCTGCACCTCTCCGCCTGGACCGAAGGTCACCGGACCCCGGTTGGACACCAGCACCAGCGGAGCCCGCAGTGCCGGTGCGCTGCTCATGACTGCCGCAGCTCGTTGAAGATGCGCAAATAGTCGCGCAGGTAGCGCGGCGTCAGGAAGTGCGTGCGCACGTGCTCCTTGCCCCGCCTGCCCAGTGACTTGCCCAGGCCCGGGTCCGCCAGGATCTCCATGGTCCGCTCCGCGCACTGCTCGGCGCTCGAGACCAGGTAGCCCGTGACCCCGTCCTCGACCTGCAGCGGGATCCCGCCCACGTTGCCCCCGATGAACGGCCGCGCCTTCCAGATCGCCTCCGAGACCGTCAGGCCGAAGCCCTCGCGCGTGGACTTCTGGATCAGCACGTCCGCGTGGGACTGGAACGCGTTGACCTCGATCGCGCCGACGTTGTTGAAGTTGTTGAGGATGTGCACGTCCGGGTCCCCGTCGGCGTGCGCGATCGTGGCGTTGAAGAAGTCCCAGCCCTCTGGGTCATCGCTCGCCATCGACCCCACCAGCGCGAGCTGCACGTCCGGCATCCGCTCCTTGACGATCCGGTAGGAGTCGATCACTCCCAGCGGATCCTTCCACGGATCGAAGCGCGAGACCTGGCACATCAGCGGCCGGTCCACGTCGATCCCGAACTGCCCGCACACGTACGCCCCGTCTTCGGGCGAGAGCGCCATGTTCTTCGGCGTCAACGGGTCGATCGCCGGCGGCACGATGTTGACGTGGCCGTTCATCCCCGGCGGCACGTAGTCGGCCATGTGAAACAGCGACTGCGGATAGTCCTCGATGTACGGCAGCAGCTGCGCGATCGTCTCAGGGTTCGGGGTCGAGAGGTCGATGTGGCAGCGCCACACCCACCCCTTCGCCTTCTCCGGCACCAGTTTCTGCAGCGCTGCCGGCTGCGGGTCGTGTACCAGGCACACGTCCCAATCCCCGGAGAGCTCGCGCGCGTTCATCTCGTTGTAGCGCCGCCAGGTCTCCCACTGCTCCTCGTCGAGATCCTGCGGGCGCGCCCTGCAGCGCGTTGTGCATCAGCTTCGTCGCGTTGAAGAACTCCTCGCGCCCGTAGATCACCTGCCACTCGCACTCCAGGCCGACGTCGCGCATCAGCGGCACCAGCGTGTACAGGATCTCCGAGACCCCGCCCCCGAACGCCGTCGCCGAGATGTGCGCGACGCGGCTGCCCTTCAGCGGCTCCGCGAGCTCCCTGATTTCGTCGATCAGGTCCCGTCCGCAGATATGCGTGTAGTCCGCGAGTGTCTTGCTTCCTACGGCGACGGGCTGGAGCACGCGCGCACGATACCTGAGGCCGACGCGGAGAGCGCTCTTACTTGGGCAGCGTCAGCGTGAACACCGTCCGCCCGGGGGTCGATTCGACCGTCAGCTCGCCGCCCATGCGCTCGGCGAGCTCGTGCGCGATCGCCAGACCCAGCCCCGAGCCCTGGCCGTCGGCGGAGGTGTAGAAGGGCTCGAATACCCGCTCCCGCGCCGACGCGGCGATCCCCGGGCCGAAATCACGCACCGCCAGGCGTGTCTCCCGTTCCGCGGCCGCGATCGAGCACGATGATGCCGGTCCCCGGCGGCGTGTGCGCGATCGCGTTGTCGATCAGGATGCGCAGGATCTGCGCCACCCGTTCCGGGTCGCATACCACCACCAGCGGCTCATGCGCCAGCGCGCTGGCGCAGCTCGGAGTCGTGCTGGGCCAGCGCCGGGATGAACTCGGCGCTGACCATCTGCACGATCTCCGCGAGGTCGACCTCCTCCGAGCGCAGCTCCAGCGCCCCCGCCTCCAGGCGCGAGAGGTCGAGCAGCCCCGTCGCCAGCTGGCCCAGTCGCTCCACCTGCGTGCGCACCTGGCCCAGGAACTGGCGGCGCGTCTCCTCGTCGAGCTCCTCGTCCTGGATCAGCTCCAGGAAGCCCCCGATCGAGAAGATCGGCGTGCGCAGCTCGTGCGAGGCCGTCGCGATGAACCGTTCGCGCGCGCTGTCGAGCTCCGCGAGCTGGCGCTGCATCGAGTCCAGCGCCCGCGCCAGCTGCCCGAGCTCGTCGCCCGAGTCCACCGCGAAAGCGCGCCGCTGAAGTCGCCCTCCGCGACCCGCCACGCGGCCTCCTCCAGGCGCCCCACCCGCAGGCTGATCGCGCGCGCCAGCAGATAGCCCGCCGGCAGCGAGAGCGCCAGCGCGATCGCGCCCGCGATCAGGATCCGTTCTGCGGATCTGCGGCCACGCTGCGCTCGACGTCGTTGAGCGTCCCCGAGAAGACCGCCACCCCCACCACCTGTCCGTGGTAGAACAGCGGCTTCGCGGCCTCGCCCACCGGCCCGTCGGTGCTCGTCTCGGTGCGCCGTCAGCAGCTTGCGCTCGCGCGCGACGCGGTTCGCGATCGGCACGCTCAGGCTGCCGCCGCGCTCGCCCGGTGTCTCCGCCGAGGAGTCGTCGATGTAGAACGTCTGCAGCGCCCTCCCGCGCCGCGCCCGACCCGAGCAGCGTCACCCGGTCGTTGGAGAGCTGCGCCGCGTGGTGCACCGCGCGCGTCATGCCCCGCCGGTCGGTTGCCCGGCACGACCGAGCCCTCCAGCCGCCGCGAGTAGGCCTGGGCCGCGATCCGCCAGCGCCCGCAGCTTCTGCGTGCGCAGGCTTGTGCCCAGCGACGGCGTCACGTACACGTACACGACCGCCAGCGCCGCAAAGGTGATCGAGAAGAACAGCAGCGCCAGGCGGTTCTTGATCGACCGCAGGCCGCGCGGGCGCTCCAGGCGCCGGACGCTCATCGCTCGTCGTCGCGGAAGCGGTAGCCGACGCCGCGCACCGTGAACAGGTACTCCGGCTCCTTCGCGTCGCGCTCGACCTTCTCGCGCAGGTGGCGGATGTGCACGTCGATCGTGCGCGGGTCGCGGTAGGCCGAGTCGCCCCAGATGCGCGCCAGCAGCACGTCGCGCGTGAACACCCGGCCCGGGCTCAGCGCCAGCGCGCTGAGGATCTCGAACTCCACGAAGGTCGTCTGCACGTGCTCGCCGCGCAGCCGCACCGAGCGCTTGGCGAAGTCGATCGCCAGCTCGCCGACCTGCAGCGGCTGCTCGTCGGCCTGCCCGGGCGCTCCCGTGCCGGCGCCCGGCGCGCCCATCCCGGCGCGCCGCAGCGCCGCTTTGACGCGGCTGCGGAACTCGCGCATCGAGAACGGCTTGGTGATGTAGTCGTCGGCGCCGAGCTCCAGGCCGAGCACCTTGTCGATCTCCTCCGCCTTGGCCGTCAGCATGATGATCGGCACCGAGCTGTGCGCGCGCAGCCGCCGGCAGACCTCCAGCCCGTCGAGCTTGGGCATCATCACGTCGAGCACCACCAGGTCGAAGCGACTCTCCGCGAAGCGGCTCAGCGCCTCGCTTCCATCGGCGGCCTGCACGACCTCGTAGCCGTCCTTGCGCAGCGGATAGGAGAGCAGCGTGAGGATCGCCTGCTCGTCGTCGACCAGCAGTATGCGCGAGGCGCGTTGACCCATGTGCCGTAGCGATTATGGTCTCTCCGAGCGTGCTCAACGGACGCATCTATCGCGCGGCCTTTCTGCCGCTGCTGTTCGCCCTGGCGATCGCAGGGTTCTCGCTGTCCGACCGTCCGCCCGCCGCTCACCTCCAATCTGGCGCCCGACGCCTTCGACGGCGCACATGCCTTCGCCCAGCTCCAGGGCCTCGCCGCGCGCTTTCCCGACCGCCGCCCCGGCAGTCCCGGAGATCGCGAGCTGGCTGCCTCCATCGCCGCCGAACTGCGCGGACTCGGGGGCGCCGCGGGAGGGGGGTTCTCGGTCGCTACCAGCAGCCTGCAGGCCCAAACGATCGAAGGCCGACGCACGCTCACGACTGTCGCTCGCCCGGCGCCCCGGCACGACAGGAGAGCCGTCGATCGCGATCCTTGCCCACCGCGACGCCGGCTCCGTGCCCGCGCGCGCCGAGCTCTCCGCGACCGCCGTGCTACTCGAGCTCGCACGCGTGTTCGCGGCCAGTGAGACCCAGCGCACGATCGTGCTCGTGTCCACTAGCGGCGGCTCGGGCGGCAACGCCGGCGCAAGCGATTTCGCTGCACACGCCGCCTCGTGGGCAGGCGGTCCGATCGACGCGGCGATCGTGCTCGGCGATTTCGCCGCGCCGCTTGCCTATCCGCCATTCCTCGCTTCCTTCTCCGACACTCCCGGCTCCGCTCCCGAGCTGCTGCAACGCACGGTCTCCCAGGCGGTCTCTCAGCAGGCCGGAGCTCGCTCCCCGCGCTCCGTCGCTGCTCGACCGCCTGGCGCAGCTCAGCTTCCCCCTCCCAGCAGGTGAACAGGCGCCTTTGGGCGCACGCGGACTGCCCGCCGTACTCGTCCAGGCCGGCGGCGAACTGCCGCCACCGGCCAACGCCCCGCTCAGCGCCGCGCGCATGGAAGGGCTCGGGCGCGCCGTGCTCTCCGCGGTGTACGCGCTCGACGCCGGCCCCGAAGTCAACACCTCCGGTGCAGCGGCCGCGCCCGAGACATCTCTGCCGATTCAACGCAAGCTGCTGCCCGAGTGGGCCGTACGGCTGCTCGTCGCGGCGCTGCTGCTGCCGCCGCTGCTCGCCGCCGGCGACGGGCTCGCCCGCGTGCGCCGGCGGCGGCAGCCCCCGGACCGGTCGCTTGCGAGGTGGATGCTGTGGGTGGCGGCCTGCGGGCTCCCGTTCCTGGCGTGTGCGCTCTTCGCGATCGCATTGGGGTGGCTCGGCGCGTTCCCCGCTCCATACCCACCGGTGCCACCCGGCGCGCTGCCCCTCGACGGGTCCGCGCTCGAGGCGGTACTCGCGGTCGTGCTCGTATTGGCGCTCGCCTGGCTGGCATGGCCTGTACTGATGCGCCGCTTGGCGCTGGCGCTTCGTCCGAGCGCCGACGGCGCCGGTCTTGCGCTGGTGCTCGTACTAGGCGCGCTCGCCGTCGTGGTCTGGGCGATCGACCCGTTCACCGCGCTGCTGCTGGTGCCCGCCCTGCACCTGTGGCTACTGCTCGGCGTGCCCGACAGGCCGGGCGGCGCGCGCGCGCTATGGCCACTCGCGCTCGTCGCCCTCGGCGCGGCGCCACTCGCGCTGTTGATCGCGTTCTATGCGCACCGGCTAGCCCTCGGGCCGGGTGGAGTGGCGCACACCGCCGTGCTGCTGCTCGCAGGCGGGCGGGTCGGGATCGCCGGCGCCGTGCTCTGGAGCGTGGCGGCAGGCTGCCTAGTCGCCGCCCTGCTGGTCGCGCTCGCCCCTCCACGCGACGGCCTCCGCGGCCCCGGGGGACCCGGCGACGGGATCGACGACGAGCGCGAGTCCACCCCGATCCGCGGGCCGGTGTCCTACGCTGGTCCGGGATCGCTCGGCGGGACCGAGTCCGCTCTGCGACGCTGAGCCCGGTCTCGACGGCTGCGCGAGATCGATCGTGTCCGACACCCTCTTCACCACCAGACCTCCTTCCGGGCGCGCGCCCCGTGGCCGCCGCCGTTCGGCGCGCGCGCGCCGCGGGCTGCGGGCGCTCTCGATCCTGCTGATCGTCGGGGGCGCGCTCGCCTTGCTCGACGGTGCGGTGACGCTCGTCTGGCAGGAGCCACTCTCCGCGCTGTACGCGAAATTCGAGCAGGAACACCTCAGGGGGACGCTGCGCGGGATCGAACAGGCCCAGCCCAGCCCGGCCGAACGGCTGCGGTTGGCGCGGCTCTCCGACGAGCGCCGCATCGCGTTCCTGGCGCGCAAGCTGCAGCGCCACGCGGCGCCGGGCAGTCCAGTCGGCAGCATCCGCATCCCGCGCATCGGAGCGAACTTCGTCGTCGTCGCGGGCACCGGCACGGCCGAACTCGAGAAGGGCCCCGGGGTCTATCCGCAAACCCGCTTCCCCGGCGCCGGCGGGACCACCGCGATCGCCGGTCACCGCACCACCTGGCTGGCGCCCTTCCGCCACGTCAACGAACTGCGCACAGGCGACCACATCCAGCTCGACATGCCATACGCGCACTTCCTTTACACCGTCACCGGGCACCGCATCGTCGCACCGACCGACGTCCGCGCCGCGATCGCCGAGGTCGGCTACAGCCGGCTCGTGCTCTCGGCCTGCACGCCGCTGTTCAGCGCCGCCAAACGCATCCTGGTGTACGCCCGCCTGAGCACCGCAGCACCGGTCGGTGCCGCGGTGCGCACTTAGCCCTGCGCCCTGTGCGCATGATTCGTCTCCCGGCGTGTCGGCGCCGACGCGCAGCGAGTCACGCGCGGTGAGCCCTCACCAGCGATGCTCGAAGCCCTCCAGCAGCCGCTCCTCGCCATGCTCGAGCAGCGCCACGCCGGCTGTGGCGGACGGCCTGGCCTGCGCGACGCGCCCGATCCATGTGAGCTCGACTCCGTGGGCCTCGCGCAGCGCGTGCTCGGCGCGTTCCCGGTCGGGGGCAGCCAGGCATACGCACAGCTCGTAGTCCTCGCCGCCGCCGGCCGCAAGCGCCCACGGCGCTAGCCCGAGCTCGGCGGCGATCTCCGCGACACCCTGCTCGAGCGGCAGCGCGGTGAGATCGATCTCCAGGCGCACCCCGCTCGCGCGGCCGACATGACCGGCGTCCGTGGCCAGGCCGTCGGATAGGTCGATCATCGCCCGCGCGCCGGCGCGCGCCAGCGCGCGCCCCTCCGCGAGGCGGGGGTCGGGCGCCCGGACACGGGCGAGCGCGGCCTCCGCGTGCGCGCCGCTGCGGGCACGTCCCTCCAGCACCGCCAGGCCGGCGCCGGCGCCGCCGAGCCGGCCGGTCACACCGACGAGATCTCCCACCAGCGCTCCGTCGCGGCCCACCAGCTCCCGCTCGTGCTCGGCCCAGCCGACCACCGTGATCGACACTGTCAGGACGGGCGCCGCGACCACGTCCCCACCGACGATCGTGGTGCCGGTGTCGCGGGCGAGTGCTCGCGCGCCGCGCACGAGCTCGAGCGCCTGCTCCTCGGCGAAGTCTGGCGGGAGGCCGAGCGCCAGATAGGCCTCGCCCGGGTCGGCGCCCATCGCGGCCAGGTCCGAGAGTGCGCCGGCGAGCGCCCGGGCACCGATCTGGGCCGGTGTAACCCAGCCGTCGCGCAGGCGGAAGTGGACCCCGTCGACCATCGTGTCGACTGAGGTGGCGCACACCGGCCGCGCGCGCACCACCGCCGCGTCGTCGCCGATGCCGCGCAGCACACGGCCCCCGCCGGTCGTGGCGGGGCGGGCGGGGTCCAGCTCCCGCGCGATGGCATCGATCAGGGAGCGCTCAGCGATGCCTGTAGACGATCCGCGCGCGGTCCAGGTCGTAGGGCGAGAGCTCGCAGCGCACACGGTCCCCGGGGAGGATGCGGATCCTGAAGCGGCGCATCTTGCCGGCCACGTGTCCGAGCACGACGTGATCGTTGTCGAGCTTCACCCGGAACATCGCGTTGGGCAGCGCCTCGATCACCTCGCCCTCGAATTCGACCTTGTCTTCCTTTGCCACTGGTAAGCATCCCATCTGGGTTGCCGCACCGGCGCGGCAACCCTAGGCGTCTAGTTTCCGATCCTCAAACTACCAGTGTCAGCCGGGTGGGGCCGTTCCACCGGTCTTCGCGCCGCCCCCGCTGCCGCCAGTTTCGGACGCGGTCCTGTGCGGCGCTCCCGTGGGTTCGGCCGGCGCTGCTTTGCCCGCGCCCGCCGGTTCGGGAGCGGCGCCATTGACCGCGGCGCCCGGTTCGGCCCCGGCCGCCGGGGCGCCCCCGGGCGTCCGTGCGCCGGTGTGGCGGCCGCGGTTGGTCTTGCCCGCGCTTGTGGGTTCGCTCGGTGGGCTAGTTTCGCCTTCGGGTTGCGGCGCCGCGGCCCGCCCGGTGCTGGCGAATTTCCCGAAGAAGGGCTGGTAGCTGATCGGTTCGGTCGGCGTCGGGAATTCCACGCAGTGGGTGCCGACCACGCCGGACATGTAGTCGTGCCAGATTTCGGCGGGCAGGTAGCCGCCTTGCTGGGGCTCGCCGTGGACGTCGGTCATCGAGACGCGTTTGTTGGGGTAGCCCATCCAGACGACCGTCGCATATTCGGGGTTGTAGCCGTCGAGCCAGGCGTCCAAGAGTTCGCTGGTCGTACCGGTCTTGGCTGCGGTCGGGCAGTCGATCGCCGAGCGCGTCGCCGTCCCCCCGAGGACGTTCTGGTGGAGGATGTCGGTCTCCTCCGCCGTGACCCCATCGCTGAGGACCTTCACGCGGTGCGGCCGGCCCCAGCTCGAGTCGACGTGGCCGTCGGGGAAGACGACCTTGGTGATCGCGATCGGCGTGTTGCGCAAGCCGCCGTCGGCGAGCGTCGCGTAGACGTCGGCCATTTCCAGTGGGGTCACCCCCAGCGTGAGCCCGCCCAGCGCCTCGGCCGGATAGCTGCTCAGGTGGGTTTTGACGCCTAGCTTGTAGGCCATTTCGGTGATCGTCGGCTCCCCGAGATCCGCGGCGAGCTGCGCGTAGACCGTGTTGTCCGAGGCGAGCGTCGCCTGCACAAGATTGATCGACTTGTTCAGGGAGGTGCCCTCGAAGGTGTGCACTTCATCTTCGGGCCAGCCCGCCAGCCAGCCTTTGTAGAGGGTGTGAGAGAGGTAGTAGGTGCTGTTCGGGTCGACCCCGCGCGAGAGTGCGTCGGCGAGATCGATCGCCTTGAAGGTCGAGCCCGGCTGGCGGTGGCCTTCGGAGGCCAGGTTGTACTGGGATTGCTCGTAACTCTCGGACTCGGCCATCGTCTCGATGTAGCCGTTGTGGGGGTTGATCGTGACGATTGCGGACGCCGGATCGTCGGTCTCGTCGAGCACTTCGGCGATCGCGTTGTGCGCGAGTTCCTGCATGTGCAGGTCCAGCGTCGTGTAGACCTTCAGCCCCCCCTGCTCCACAGTCCGTCTGCCGTAGCGATCGATCAACTGCTGGCGGACGTATTCGAAGAAGAAGCCTTCGCGTTTTTCGGAGTAGAAGTAGCCGTGTTTGAGTTCCAGCGGCGCACGCTCGGCGGCGGTCGCCTGCGCCGGGGTGATGTAGTGCAGTTCGGCCATCTTGCCGAGCACCTCGTTGCGCCGCTGACGCGCGACCCGCGGGTACAGAAACGGGTTGTATTCAGAGGGCGCCTGCGGCAGTCCCGCGAGCAGCGCGGCCTGCTCGAGGTCGAGCTGGGAGGCGGGTTTGTCAAAGAAGACTCGCGAAGCGGCCTGGACCCCGACGGCGGTCTGTCCCCCCACGGTTCCGTAGGGAACGCTGTTGAGGTAGCTGGTGAGGATCGCGGGCTTGCTGTGGCGTTCGTCGTATTCGAGGGCGAGCTTGGCCTCGATGATCTTCTGGCGGAGCGTGCGCTGATCGCCTCCGAGGTAGATGTTGCGCATCAGCTGCATCGTGATCGTGGAGCCCCCCTGCAGGACCTCGCCGTGCACGAGGTCCTTGACGGCGGCGCGAAAGATGCCGGTGGGATCGACGCCGTCGTCCTTGTAGAAGCGCTGGTCCTCGATCGCGATCGTCGCGTTCTTGAGGTACTTGGGGATCTCGCTCCAGCCCACCGGTGAGCGCAGCATGTCGGACTGGATGAACCCGAGGCGGGTTCCGTTGGCGGCGTAGACCTGCGAAGAGGCGCCGTTGACGATCGTGGGCAGCGAGTCTACCGTCGGCGCCGACTGCGCGACGGACAACACATATGCGACGACCCCGCCGATCCCCAGCAGCATCGTGGTGGCGAGCACGCCGAGGCCGACGGCCATAATGCGGGAGAACCCACCTTGGTTGCGCCGCCGGCGCCGCTGTCGTGCTTGTCGAGACATCGACCTTGAGAGCTCCCGGTCCCCTTGGTTGGCCGGATTTGGCCGCCTGCTGGGAACGGACGCGGGGAGGCCTGCTGAAGAGTATCGCCTGCAAGTGTGATTTCCTGCCATTTCGCGCCCCGCGCCGTCCCAGCTTGGGGACGGCGCGAGCGGGGCGCGGTGCAGAGAGATGACACCCGACACCGCCGAGATGACGATCGTAAAGCCGGGCGAACTTGCGCCCGCGCCGCCACGCGCGGACCGCAAGGGCCCTCCACCGGCGGCGCAACGATCGCTGCTCGACCCGGCCCTGCGGGCCGTGCGCTCCCGATCGCTCGATCCGGCGCGGATGGCGGCCGTGCAAGACACGTGGCGGGCGCTGTGGGTCTCGCGGCTGCTGGTGTGGGCCGCAGGCGTGGGGGCGATGGCGACGGTCGGCCAGGTCGCGGTGCGCAACGCCTTCAATCCACCACACGTGACGAGCGGCTTCGGGTGGCTCGGTGACCTGCTGGTCGCCCCCGCGGCACGCTGGGACGCGGCGTGGTATCTGGTGATCGCCCACTACGGGTACCACCCGGAGCTAGGCGTCTTTACGGCCTCGCGGTCGGCCTTCTTCCCGCTCTACCCGCTCGGTGTGAGGGGGATCTCGGAGCTCAGTGTGCCGCCGGTGCTGGCCGGGGTACTGCTTTCGCTGGGGGCGCTCGCGCTGGCGCTGTATGGGATCCACCGCTTGACGGCGCTCGAGCTGGGGCGCCTGCTTGGCCCCCGCGGTGAGCTGTCGATGCGAGGAGCGGGCGTAGATGGGCCCGTGCTAGCTGTCCGTGGCAGGGACGCAGCGCGACTGGCGGTGCTCGTGACGGCGCTGGCGCCGATGGCCTTCTACTTCTCGGCGGTGTACTCGGAGTCGCTGTATCTCGCGCTGTCGGTGGGAGTCTTCTGGTGCGCCCGCCAGGGCCGCTGGGCGTGGGTCGGGGTGCTGGGGGCGCTGGCCGGCGCGACGCGCAGCGCAGGGCTGGTGCTGGCGCTGCCGGTGGTGATGCTCTACCTGTATGGGCCGCGGGAGGATCGCGAGCCCGACTTCCCGCCCGGCCGCTGGCGGATCGGGGGGGTCCGCTACAGGGTGCGCGGCGACGCGCTGTGGCTGCTCGCGCTGCCGGTGGGAGTGGTCGCATACGCGACCTATCTCGCGCTGGCCGGCGGCAGCGCGTTGGAGCCGTTCCATGCGCAGGAAGTGTGGAACCGGCACTTCGCCGGGCCCTACGTCGGCGTGTGGGACGCGGCGCGCGCGGCGTTCGACGGCGCGCGCCAGCTGCTGTCCTTCCAGCGCCGGCACGTGTACTTCGAACTGGCCGGGGGAGATCCGTTCGTGAGCGCGGGACACAACGTGATGCTGTTCGCGTTCCTGGCGGCCGCGATCCCGGCGATCGTGGGGGTGCTGCGCCGCCTGCCGCTGGCGTACGGGGCGTACGTGCTGGCGGCGCTCGCGCTACCGCTGTCCTACCCAGTCGCGGCCCAGCCGTTGATGTCGCTGCCGCGTTTCCTGGTGGTGCTGTTCCCGCTCTCGATGTGGCTGGGCGCCTGGCTCGCAGAGCACCCGCGCGCGCGGGTGCCGGTCCTGCTGGCCTCGGCGCTGCTGCTGGCGTTCTTCGCGGAGCAGTTCGCGACCTGGCATTGGGTGGCGTAGCGCCTATCCGGGTCGCCGCGATGCACGCAGGCGTGCGGGCCGTCCTCCTGGACGGCATGGGGACGCTCCTCGCGCTCGAGCCCCCGTGGCCGACGCTCGTGCGGCGGCTGCGCGTGGAGTACGGCCTGCGACTCGCCCAGGACGACGCCGAGCGGGCGTTCCGCGCGGAGATGGCCTACTACCGGGCCCACCACCACGAGGGGCGCGACGCCCGCACGCTCGAAGACCTGCGGCGACGGTGCGCCGGGGTGCTGCGGGGCGAGCTGACCGGGACGGTCGGTGAGGCGTTGTCGATCGCGCAGCTAACCACGGCGATGTTGGGGTCACTGCGCTTCAGCGCCTACCCGGACGCGCCCGCGGCACTCGCGGGACTGCGAGCGCGTGGCTTGACGCTCGTGGCGGTGAGCAACTGGGATGTATCGCTGCCCACGGTGCTGAGCGCTACCGGTCTTGCGGGCCTGCTCGATGGGGTGCTCACCTCGGCCGCGGTCGGCCGACCAAAGCCGGGCCGCGCGATCTTCGACGCCGCGCTCGCGCTGGCCGGTGTCCCGGCGCGACAGGCCGTGCACGTGGGTGACTCGATCGCGCACGACGTGCTGGGTGCGCGCGCCGCCGGAGTCCTACCGGTGCTGCTGCGCCGCGTAGACGCCGAGCCCATGGAGGCGCCTACGGGCGTCACGGTGATCGCGTCTCTAACCGACCTGCTGGCCTAAGCTCGTGGTAGTGGAACCGGCCCCCCCAGCAAACGACTGGCCGTGGTGGACGGCCCCGTTGGCGTTGGTGGGAGGACTGCTGCTCGCGGCGGTAGCGGGCCTGGTGGTGGACATCCCGGCGGCGCTGTTCGGAGTCAGCATCACCTCCTCCCGCCTCCCGGGGTGGCTCGAGCTCCTGGACACCGTGGTGCAGGACGCGGCGTTTGTGGGGGCGGCGGTGCTCTGTGCCCAGATCGGCGGGCGCACCGTAAGCGCATGGCAGTTCGGCCTGCGACCCCCCCGTCTGCACTGGCGCTCGACGGGGCTGCTGATCGTGGCGCTACTGATCGGGTTCGTCATCTTCAGCGCGATCTGGGCGGAGATCCTGGACGTGCACACGAAGGAGAAATTGCTCGAACAGCTCGGCGCGAACGAAGGCCCGGCGCTGCTGCTGCTCAGCGCGGTGCTGACCTGCGTGGTTGCGCCGATCTGCGAGGAGTTCCTGTTTCGGGGCTTCGTCTTCTCGGCGCTGTGCAACTGGCATGGGCTATGGCCGGCGGCGATCATCACGGGCCTGGTCTTCGGGGGGATCCATGCGGGCTCGGCGCCGGTTGTCGACCTCGTGCCGCTGGCCGTGCTCGGGTTCGGGCTGTGCCTGCTCTACCGTCGCACCGGCTCGCTCTATCCGTGTATCGCGGCGCACTCCCTGAACAACTCGCTGGCCTTCGGGGCGCTCGAGAGCTGGGGGTGGCAGATACCGGTGTTGATGGCGGGGGCGCTCGCGCTCATCGCGCTGCTCGCAGCGGCGCTCAAGCGCGCGGGCGTGATCACCGCGCCGCCGATCCTCGCGACGCCGCCTGTTGTCGTCCTGACCGCGTAGCATCGCTTGTCATGATCTCCACTCCTGTGCCGGCTCCAACGCCGGGCGTCCCAGTCGCTGGACAGATGACGATCGCGACCCAGGGTGCGCGTGGCCGCCCGACATTCCTGCTCACCGGCGAACGACTGGTCGTCAGCGGCGTCGTAAAGCCGTTCGTCGCGGACCAGCAGGTGGTGGTCCGCTTCGAGCGGGACGGGCGCACGGTCGCGACGCACACGGTTGGCGTGCTGCCCGCAAGCAACGGGACGGGCCGCTTCCGCCTCGGCTATGCGAGTCCCAGGCCCGGCGTGGTCGCCGCAAGCGCCGTGCACGTGACCTCGCCGCAGATGTCCGCGTTCACGGCCCAGGCGAGGAGCGTGCGCTTCATCGACGCCAACATGAGCCAGGGCGCGCACGGGCCGGGTGTGTGGCTGTTGCAGTCGAAGTTGAGCGCCCTGCACTATGCGGTGCCGCTGAATAGCGTCTTCGACGAAGGGACCGGTCGGGCGGTGATCGCCTATCGCAAGTTGACCGGGCTGGCGCGGGTGCCGTCCACGGACACCAGGGTCTTCCAGCTGCTGCGCAAGGGCGCCGGGCGCTTCCACGTGCGCTATCTCCGCGACGGCAGGCATGTGGAGGCCGATCTCGCCAGGCAGGTGCTCGCCGAGATCGAACGGGGGGGCCGTGTGCACCGCATCTACACGATCAGCTCCGGCAAGCCCTCGACACCCACGGTGTTGGGTCGCTTCCAGGTCTATCTCAAGACGCCCGGCGTCAACTCAGAGGGGATGGTGGACTCCAACTACTTCATTCGCGGCTACGCCATCCATGGGTACCCCGAAGTGCCCACCTATGCCGCCAGTCATGGCTGCCTGCGAGTCCCGATCCCAGACGCGCCCGCGATCTACGCGTGGGTACGGGTGGGGACCCCGGTTGACGTGTACTACTGAGCCGCTAAACCCCGATGCGCATCATCCGCGCAAGGTAGCCCAGACCGAGGCCGTAGACGAGCAGTGCCATTACGGCGCCTACGCCACGGGTCTCCCACTGGCTGGTGGAGCCCGCGGTGATCCCCGAGAACGGCGAAGTGAGCTTGCCCGCGACTTCGTCGATCGCGGTGTGCACGGAACCCTTGTGTGAATGTTCGGTGTGATGCGGTGAGGGAGCCCCGGTGGCGGTCCCGGTCACCTCGTTCTGCTGATGGCTCGAGGCTTTGCTGGTCTGTTCGAGGGTGAAGATCGCGAAGGAGACGATCACGATCAGACACATGATCCGTGAGGCCCAGCGCAGCAGGGTTGCGAAAGGGAGCAGCACGCCGTTAACCGCGCGGCCTGGTCATCCAGGCACACTTGCGCCGTGGCCCGGAGCTGCCCGGGATGTCAAAACGATCGCTATGGAGCTAGATTAGATCCAGCCGTGGACAGCTTGGCCGAATCTACTAACGACCTTGCCACGGCCCGTGGGCGCCTGCTGGAGGATCTCCGCGAGCATGCGCTGGTGATCGGCGAGGTGACGCTCACGAGCGGTCGCACCGCCGACTACTACGTGGACGCCAAGCGTGCGATCCTGCTGCCCGGCACGTTCGCCGCGCTCGGTGTGTTGATTGCCGACGCGGCCCGCACCTGCGCCGCGAGTGCGGTTGGCGGGGTGCCGGTGAGCGCGATCCCGGTGGCGTGCGCGGCGCTCGCCGCCGGCTTCCCCGAGCGGGCGTTCATCGTGCGCAAAGAGCGCAAGGCGCACGGTCTGCAGCGCTGGATCGAGGGTCCCGAGCCGGCTCCAGGCGAGCGCTGCCTGATCGTCGAGGATGTGGTCACCACTGGTGGCTCCACGATCGAGGCGGTCGAGCGCGTGCGCAGCGAGGGCCTGATCGTGGCGGGCGTGGCGAGCGTGCTCGACCGCTTGGCCGGCGGCGGGGAGGCGATCCAGTCGGCGCTTGGCGCCGACGCTCCCTACATCGCCTTGACCACGATCGACGACGTCTACCCCGAGCGCCCGGATCGTTGACGGGCTCGGGTCTCCCCGATCCCTCGGCCCGCCCCGAGTCCCCCGCGGCCGCTGAGCCCGCGCTCTCCCCGGTGCTCATCCGGGAGGCACGCCCGGGCGACGTGCCGGTCCTGCTCCAGATGTTCGCCGAACTAGCCGACTACGAGCAGCTCACGCATGAGCTGCGCGCGACCGAGCAGCAGTTGCACGCGGCGCTGTTCGGCCCCCACCCAGCCGTGGAGGGGCTGATCGCCGAGCAGCACGACTCCGGGGCGGCGATTGGCTATGCGATGTTCTTCCCGACCTTCTCGACGTTCCTGGCGAGCACCGGGGTGTGGCTTGAGGATCTCTTCGTGCGCCCGGCCCAGCGCCGTGGGGGCATCGGCCGCGCGCTGCTCGCAGCGGTCGCGGCCCGCATGCGCGAGCGGGGCGGGGAGCGACTTGAATGGGCCGCCCTGGATTGGAACGAGCCCGCCCTGAACTTCTACCGCGGCCTCGGGGCGCGGACGCTGGGGGAGTGGATCACACACCGCCTCACCGGCGCGGAGCTCGAGCGGCTGGCCGCGGAGGACCGGCCGGAGCCGGCCGGCTAGGGGCCCGGTCTCCCCGGGGCCCCTAGCGGGGAGACCTGCGCCTCGGGCGCGGGCGCCGGTAGCCTTCGCTGAGACCCGGCTGGGTCAGGCCCTCGTAGTCCAATGGATAAGACAACCGCCTCCTAAGCGGTGGATCCAGGTTCGACTCCTGGCGGGGGCATTTGGGGTAATCATCTGGTCAATGCCCAGGACGGGCCTGCGGGATCCGCTAGCTTGCGGTTGCCCTGAAGGCCGTGTGCAGCATAATCCTCTCGAGTTCTTGGGCGACCGGCGAGGAGGAGTCGAAGAGCGTGCTAGCGCAGGCCGATGTCGTGCGTACGCCGAGCGTGAGGGACGCCCACAGGCCGCTTGGGTGGAGGCGTGATATGAGAACCCCGTAGAGCGGGCTTGTTCCTGAGCTTGCGGGTTGTGAAGCTCCGGACGATTTTTCGGCGGCCGAGACCTGGAACGTCGCCGAACCCGCGACCGACCGATCGTGTGTGCGACCGTTTGCATAGCTTGCTATTGCTTGAGCCGTGAAGAGCGGGCCAGGCACATGAATAAAAGCGACGCGCGCCCCGGCGCCGACCCCGGCCCGGAGCCCTCGCGCAAACGGCGCCAGCTGATCCTCGCGATCTGCTGCATGAGTCTGCTGATCGTCGGTTTGGACAACACGATCGTGAACGTCGCGCTGCCGTCGATCGGGCGCGAGCTGCATACGACCGTCGCGGGCCTGCAGTGGACGGTGGACGCCTACACGCTGGTGCTCGCGAGCCTGCTGATGCTGTCGGGGTCGATGGGGGACAGGCTCGGCCGGCGGCGTGTCTTTCAGACCGGGCTGGTGCTGTTCACGCTCGCGTCGCTGCTCTGCAGCGCGGCGCCGAGCCTGGGCTGGCTGATCGCCTTTCGCATGCTGCAGGCGGTTGGGGGGTCGATGCTCAACCCGGTGGCGATGTCGATCATCCGCAACGTCTTCACGGATGCGCGCGAGCGGGCGCAGGCGATCGGCCTGTGGGGTGCGACGGTCGGCATCAGCCTGGCGCTGGGTCCGGTCGTGGGCGGGGCGCTCGTGCAGTCGGCGGGCTGGCGTTCGATCTTCTGGATCAACATCCCGGTCGGCCTGATCGCGCTGGTGCTGACGATGCGCTTCGTCCCCGAATCGCGTGCTCCGCATCCGCGCCGCGTGGATCCGGTCGGGCAGGTGCTGGTGATCGTCCTGCTGGCGTCGCTGACGTACGCGATCATCGAGGCACCTTCGGCGGGCTGGCTCTCGGACCAGAGCATCGGCCTGTTCGCGCTTGCCGCTGCCGCTCTGTTTGCGCTGCTCGCGTATGAGGGTAGGCGCCGGGAGCCGTTGCTGGAACTGCGCTTCTTCCGCAGCGTCCCCTTCGCGGGCGCGAGCGTGATCGCGATCTGTTCGTTTGCGGCGCTGGGGGGGTTCCTGTTCCTCAACACGCTCTACCTGCAGGAGGTCCGTGGCCTGTCGGCGCTGACGGCCGGTCTCTATACGCTGCCGATCGCGGCGATGACGATCGTCTTCTCGCCGCTCTCGGGTCGCGTGGTCGCTCGTCGTGGACCGCGTACGGGGCTGCTCGTCGGAGGGCTCGGGATTATGTTGGGCGGAGGGTTGCTGACGGGGCTGGGTGCGAGCACGTCGCTCACGTCGCTGCTACCTGCTTATTTCATCTTCGGGATCGGCTTCGGGATGGTGAACCCGCCGATCACCAACACGGCGGTGCTCGGCATGCCTCCCGCGCAGGCCGGCGTGGCGGCCGCGGTGGCCTCGACTTCACGCCAGGTCGGACAGACCCTGGGGGTGGCGCTTGTGGGCGCGGTGGCGGCAGCCGGGGTGGGCGCGGTCGGGCCCGGCTTCGTCCAAGCCAGCCACGCCGGTTGGTGGATAGTCACCGGCTGCGGGGCGGCGGTGCTGGTGCTCGGGCTGATCAGCACGACGGCATGGGCGAACGCCAGCGCGCAGCGAATCGCCGACGAACTGGGAGGCGGGGTGCTCGCCGAGTCGTCGTTGGCGGAGCCCGCCAAGGCTTGAGACATCACGATTCACGCGCGCTCGCCAGATTCCGGCGAGTGTAATCTTGGCGGATCGCGTTGCGCGCGCTTGTCACCGGAGCCACGGGATTCATCGGCGGTCGCCTCGCGGACTCGCTGGCACAATCGGGCGCGCAGGTCAGATGCCTGGTTCGCGATCCGGCACGAGCCGGGCGTCCGCGGCGCGCGGGCTACGAGATTCGGCAGGGCGACGTGACCGACGCGCCGAGCCTGGAGGGCGTCGGGGAGGGCATCGACGTGGCGTACTTCCTGATTCATGCGATGGCCGGCGGTCACGGCTTCGAGCAGCGCGAGCGCGAGGGCGCGCGCAACTTTGCGCGGATGGCTAGCCGCGAAGGGGTGCGGCGAATCGTGTATCTCGGCGGCTTGGGGGACGAGAGCGTCTCCAAGCATTTGCAGAGCCGGCACGAGACCGCTCGGATACTCGCCGCCGAGGGTCCTGCGCTCACCTACTTCCGGGCCGCGATGGTGGTCGGCGCGGAGAGCGAGTCTTACCGCACGCTGCGCTATCTGGTGAAACGCCTGCCGGTGATGATCGCCCCGGCGTGGCTGAAGACGGCGACCCAGCCGATCGGTGTCGAGGACGTGATCGAGTATCTGCGTCGCGCACCCGAGATCACGGAGTCCGCGGGCCGGGAGGTGCAGATCGGCGGCCCCGACGTCCTCTCCTACGGTGCGATGCTCGACCGCATGGCGATCGTGATGGGCGCCCGCCCGCGACCGAAGCTACCGATGCCGTTCATCACGCCGTGGCTGTCGGCCCTGTGGCTGGGCTTGGTGACCCCGGTCGACACGAACGTTGCGCGTCCTCTGGTCGAGGGTCTGACGACGGAGACGATCGTCACGGACCGCTCCGGCGCCGAGCCCTTCGGAATAGCGCCGATCTCCTTCGACGAGACTTTGAGGCGTGCGCTGGGGGAGCAGGCGCGATCGGAGCGGGGAGCGCTCAGGTCCTCGAGCCGGCCGTGACCGGGCTTCCGGCCACGCGTTGCTGTAGCCACACGGTGAGCTCCTCGGCGGGCGCGGGCCGCGAGATCAGGTAGCCCTGCCCGGTGTCGCAGCCCATTGCGGCGAGGCGCTCGCAGACCGCGGTGGTCTCGATGCCCTCCGCGACGACGTGCAACTCGAGGCGCCGGGCGAGATCGATCGTGGTGCGCACGATCGCTTCGTCGCGGGGGCTCTCGCACATGCATGAGACGAACGAGCGGTCGATCTTGAGCTCGCTGACGGGCAGCCGCGCGAGATAGGCGATCGAGGCGTGGCCGCTGCCGAAGTCGTCGATCGAGACCCCGACGCCCAGCGCGCGCAGGGTCTCCAGCACGCCGAACGCGGTGTCGGGGTCGGCCATCGTGGCGCTCTCGGTCACCTCGACGGTGAGCGCGGCGGCCGGCACGGCATGGCGGCGCAGGAGCGTCTCGATCTGCGCGGCTAGCTCGGGGTCGTGCAGGTTGCGCGCGGAGAGGTTCACGGAGATTCCCAGCTCGAGGCCGGCGGCGCGCCACGCGGCCAACTGGCGTAGGGCCAGGTCGATGACGTGCAGCGTGACGGGCCCCACGAGCGCTGTCTGCTCGATCAGCGAGATGAACTGCAGCGGCGGGATCATCCCGCGCTGGGGGTGGCGCCAGCGCAGTAGTGCCTCCACGCTGCTGACGCGGCCGCTCGTGAGGTCGAGTTGCGGCTGGTAGAAGAGCACGAACTCGCCGCGCTCGAGCGCCGGGCGTACTTCGCCGAGCAGCGCGAGGCGCGCGGCGCCGGACTGGTCGTGCTCCGAGGAGTAGACCTCGATCCGGCCGCGCCGCTCGCGCGCCAGGTCGAGCGCCATGTCGGCGCGTTGTAGGAGCGCGTCGGCGTCCTCGGCGTGGTCGGGCACGAGTGCGATGCCGATGCTGAGCTCGACGTTCAGGGCGACGCCGTCGACGGTCACCGGGGCCTCCATCGCGGCCTGCGCCTGCGCGGCCGTGGCGAGTGCCTCATCGAGGCTTTCGCGCAGCGGCTGCAGGATCGCGTACTCGTCATTGCCCAGACGGGCGAGCACGGCCTCCGTTGGCAGCCGGGCTTGCAGGCGCCGTGCGACCTCGCACAGCACCCCGTCGCCGGTGCGGTGCCCGAGCGTGTCGTTGATCTGCTTGAAGGCGTCGATGTCGAGCAGTAGCACTGCCACGGCCCGACCGACCGGGGCGCCGTGGCCGAGGGCCTGCGCGACGCGCTCGTGGAACAGTGTGCGGTTGGGTAGGCCGGTGAGCTGGTCGTAGCGCGCCAGGCGGTCGTTCTCTTGTGCCTGCCGGTGCAGCCGGCGGGAGGCGGATGCGACGATCCGGAAGAGGATCGCCCACAGCAGCGCGAGGCCGAGGAACACGAGCAGCGCGATCATGCGATCGTCGCTGCCGATCTCGGCCGCGATCGGTCGGTAGCTCAGATAGATCTCGAACACCCCGGCCGGCGGGCCGGAGGAGACGAAGCGCAGCGGGACGTACACCTCGACGAGCCGGCCGAGGCCGACCTCGCTGGCGGTCTCGTCGTGGCGGCTGGGCGTGACGACCTCGGCCGGGTGGGGGTCGCCGGCGAGGGCATCGCGCAGGTCGTCGCTCGCACCGGGGTTGCGCCCGATCAGCGCGTGATCGTCGGAGTACACGATCCGTCCGCGGCTGTTCCAGATCTTGATCCGGGCGAGGTCTCTGCGCACCGAGCGCGCGCGCAACTGCTCGTCGAGCGCGCGGACGTCCTGTGCGCTCAACCCGTCGCGCAGCTCGCTCGGCGTGAGCCGGGGTTGGATTCCCAGATGCGCGACTAGCTGCGCGGACTCGCCGGCGTCGGCCAGCGTGCGGGTCACGATCCGTGACTCGAGCACCCGCGCCAAGACGAACCCGAGTGCGACGATCGGGATCAGGCTTAACAGCGCGACCTGAGCGGTCAGGCTGAGATGCTTCCGCCCAGGCGGCATAAACCGTTCTTCGGCAATTCGTGGCCAAGCTGAAGGTCGGAGCGCCGCCGCCCAACCGTTGGCCGATGCGCCCCGGACGGCGCCTTACTCGGCTGCGTCCACTTCCCGGGTGCCGTCGTCTTCTTGCGGGCCCCCGTCTTCGCTCTCCCGCTGGCTCTCGTCGCCCTCCTGGCCTTCGTATAGCGACTCCCGCGCGAGCTCCTTGCCTCGCGGGCTCCAGAGCTTGATCTCGAGCAGGTCCTGGCGGTAGTCGTCGGGGGCGATCAGCGTGAAGCGGTTCTCGATCAGCTCGCACTGGTCGACCGCGAGCCGGTCCAGCTCGGCGGTCGCGACGCTGCCGCCTCCCACCAGCGGGCGCCCCCAGACGAGCGTCATCGCGGCGACGTCTCCGCCGGATCCGCGCCAGCGGCCGATGACCTCGTCGCAGAGATCTAGCGTCCATTGGGGGTTGGTCGCGGCGGTCTGGTCGGTGAAGTCGACGTGCGCGGTGAGGGCGTCCGGCTCGCCGCCGTCCTCGCCGACGGAGACGAAGCGCACGTAGCCAAACAACTCGTGGCCCTCGGATGTGGTCGAGGTGGCGGGCACGTAGGTGTGTCCGTGCCAGCTGCGATCGGGGTACCAGAGGATCTCCCCGGGGGCTCCTAGGTCGTCATCCTGTGTCTCGGCCAACTCGAGGCACGCTGCCAGCAGCTGCTGACCCAGGCGCTCGGCCCAGCGGCCGTAGGGCAGCCCTTCCTGTGGGGGCTCGGCGGCGAACTGCGGGACGAGGCGCTTGGCTGGGGCCATCGCGGGCAGCCTAACGTGAGCTCAGGCCTCGCGCAGGCGCGCCGCGGCGTCCTCGGGGGCGACGATGTTGAGGTTCACCCCGGTTGAGAGCTCGAGGCCCGCGAGGTGGGTGAGGCGCGGCAGCACGTCGATCCGCCAGCAGAAGTGCTCGGCTCCGCGCGGCGCGGTGCGCACCCACAGGTTCAGCGGCGGGCTGCAGCCGAGGTGGCGCGCGAGCCGGCGCAGCCCGTCGTGCAGGAGTGCCGCCCCGGTCGGCCCCTCCTCCTCGAAGCGCGCCCGCGGGCGGCGTGGCGCCAGCATCAGCTGGAAGGGTCCGCGCGAGCCGTAGGGGGCCATCAGCACGGCCTCCTCGTCGATCGCGACGATCCGCTCACGCAGCCGGACCTCTTCGGCTACCAGGTCCTCAAGCAGGTTGTGGCCCATCGTGCGGGTCGCGTGGGCCCCGAAGCGCTCGCGCTCGCGCGCGACGTCGGCGGGCACGAAGTCGAGGGCGTACAGCTGCGCGTGGGTGTGCGGCAGCGACGCGCCGGCCTCGCGGCGCTCGTTGACGATCAGCTGCACGTAGGCACTCTGGGCGTGGACACGCATGCGCTCGCGCCAGACGTCCATCGCGGCGGCGACCTGCTCGACGGCGAGGTCCGCGAGCGAGAGCACCGACTGGGGGCCGTTGACGATCACCTCGTGGGCCCCGCTCGCGGCGAGCGCCGTGAACAGCTCGGGCCGCGCCTGGCGCGGTGGCACCGAAGCGGCCGCTGGTGGGGCAGAGATGGTGGCGGCCGCGGAGCTCGGGGCGGGATCGGTTGGGATTGCCGGCGTTCCGCCGGCGTGCGGGTCGCCTGCGGGTTCGGCGGCGGTGAGCGCGGGGTACAGGTTGGGCACGACCCGCACCGTCCAGCCGGGAGAGTCGGCCGGTCCGCCGCCGGGGCGCAGCGCGTAGAGCTCGGGCGGGGTGCGGTCCTCGTGGCCCTCCGCGAACGGGTCGCGCGCGGGATCGATCGGCTCGGCGGGGGTGCACCCGGGCTCGCCCCCGGGTCGCCGGGAGCGCTCGCCGGCGACGATCGTCTTGTGCCCGCTGAGCGGGTCGACGCGTATCTCGGGCAAGGCTCAGGTGGCTCCGCGCAGGGGTCGGCAGCGGAAGTGTGGCGCGTCGCGGCCGGCGCGCTGCGGATGTGATGAGCCGTGGCTCACGCGTTCAGGGCGTAGCGTTCGATGTCGCGTCGCAGCTTGGCCGCGCTCGGGTAGACGCCCTGGCGGATGTACTTGCCACCGCTGCGGTTGTAGAAGACAGTCACAGGTGTGGATGTGGAATCCGTGGCTTCCGCGCCAAGGCGGCCGCTGGCGTCGTAGTAGCTCGGGTAGCTCAGCGGTAGTGAGCGTAGGAACCGCAGCGGATCGGCGCGCGTGCCCTCGCCGGAGTCGATGCCGATGAAGGCCACGCGGCGGCCGAGCTCCAGCGAGACCCGCTGGAAGACGCCGAACTCTTCCCGGCACGGTTCACACCATGACGCCCACTTGTTGATCACGATCGGCCAGCCGTGCAGTGCCGCGAGGCGCGCGTGCAGCGCGGCGCCCCCTCCACCCAGCAGCTCGTCTGCCTGGGCGTGCAGCGCGGCCAGCGGCTGCGGCGAGCCCGCCAGCTGCGCCCGCATCTGCGCGGCCGTGAGCTTGACCGCCGGGGTGTGCGGACGCGGCTGCCCCGCCAGCTGGATGAGCCCGACCGCGAGCAGCGCCGCCAGCGCGAGCCCGCCGATAGCGGCCAGGGGGCGCCTGCCGATCATGGCGAGACGGGGCTCGGGAGGCGCCTGCGGGGCATGGCGATAAAGGGTGCCAGATGGCGCGCCCCTTCAACGCCGCCCCGCTGTGGTATATCCTGAAGGCACATCGGGGCCGGGTTGCCTTGATGTACCCGGGGTGCGCCGGCACGGAGTCGGTGCCCCTCCGAGCCACGCCGAGATCTCTTCTGCGGCGGCTCCATCTCGAAGTCCAAGAGCCTCTATGGCCGAGTCCACCCAAGTGGCCCTCGCGGCCGCGTCCATTCCAAGCTCCGCGGATATCGCGCGTGCGGAGAAGCTCGTGCGCGAGCGCTTCCTGCACGACGGCGAGGACGCGGCGGTCGTGCTGGCACCGCGCTGCGCTCGACGCCGTGCGCTCGATGCGGCGCTGGAGGAGCTCGAGCAGCAGGCCAAGTACCCGTCCACGGCCTGGCGGCGTGAGTTCTCGCTGCTGCTCGGCCTGGAACGGGTGCTCTCCGAGGAGGAGCCGCGGCTGCGCGACGGCACGCTGCTCTCGGCCCACCAGGTGGATGCCCTCTCGGGCACGCTCACGGCGCTGCTGGCGGAGGCCGAACGCAGCGCGGGCAACGGCAACGGCCGCGCGGCGGCGGCGGCCTCCCCGGAGCTGCTGGCGTCGGCGGCGATTCTCGGCCCCGATGGAGACACCGCGCCAGCTTCGTCGATGAATGGGGCCGCGGCGCACGCGGGCGCGGGAGGACGATCCTGACGAGGGAGACGTGGAGGAGGAGCTCGACGCGTTGGAGGACGAGGACGACGAAGGTGAGGACGGGGGGGAGGGGCTCGGTCGAGCACCGGCCGCTGTGGGAGAGGAGGACGACGATGGGGAGGATCTGGGTGACATCGAGGACGAGCTCGAGCCGCTCCCGGGGGAGGATGAGGCCGACGCGGAGGACGAGGCGGATGCCGAGGAGGCCGAGGAGCCTCGGGACTGGGTCGAAGAGGACGAGGAGGAGACGCTTCCGGACCAGCCGGAGGACCCCAACGCGGCCAAGCGCTTCTGGTTCGAGCACGCTACCGGCGCCGGCAAGACCGTGGCGGCGCTCGGCTTCGTGGAGGGGTCGCAGACGGGCGGCGTCCTGATCCTCACGCACCGGCGCAACCTCGTCGACCAGTTCCTTGGGGAGCTGCGCCAGCGGGGCTACTCAAAACGCATCAGCCGCCCGCTGTACGTGGGGGAGGACTCCACTAAGGGTCCCGTGTCGGTTGAGACCTACCAGTGGTTCGTGCGCAACGCGGGGCGCATCTCGAGCGCCTACACGATCGTCATCTGCGACGAGGCTCACACGGCCCTGGGCGAGAAGACCAGCGGCTCGATCCGCCAGTGGACGGGTCCGATCTTCATCGGCATGACTGCCACGGGCGCGCTGATCGCGCGTCACGTGACGGACCTGTTCCCGACGCAGACCTCGCGCTTCGATCTCGCGCAGGCGGCCCGTCGCGGCGTGATCTCGCCGCTGCGCTGCGTGCGCATCTCACCCGGCGCGGGGGTGCGCACGATCGCCAAGGTGCCGCTGCGCCGCGGCGAAGTGGACACGGAGTTCGACCAGGAGCAGCTGGCGGAGCTGCTCGACCAGCAGCCGTTCAACCTGGCGATGGCGAACCTCTACAAGACGCGCTTCAACGGTGTGCCCGGCGTGGTCTACGCGGCGGGGGTGCGCCACGCCTACAACCTGGCGGAGGCCTTCCGCGCGGAAGGGCATCAAGGCGCAGGCGGTCTCCGGGGAGACCCCCAAGCGCGAGCTCGCGACGGTCCTGGCGCGCTACGAGCGCGGCGACATCGACGTGCTGATCAACGCGCAGCTGCTCGCCGAGGGCTGGAACAGCCCGCGTGCGACGGTCTGCGTGCACCTCGCACCGACGGCCTCTAAGCGCATCTACCAGCAGCGCGTGGGGCGCGTGACCCGTCGCCATCCCGGCAAGGAGGCGGGGCTGGTCGTCGACTTCGTGCACCCCGCGACCAAGCACGACGACCCCGTGGTGACGCTGCATTCGCTGCTCGATCGCGACGTGTATCGCGGGGGGGCGATCGTGGTCGGCCCGGTGCGTCGCGGCCGCGGCCGGCGGATGCGCGTCGAGCGCCGCGTGCTGCCGGTCTGCGCGGAGGAGGAGCGGCGCTTCGCGGTCTTCGAGCGCGAGCTGTGGCGGATCGCGGTCGAGCACTTGGACTACGGCGAGCAGCACGTGTGGGCTGCGCTGGCGGGCGCGCGCGTGACCCCCAACGGCTGGCGCCGGGCGCGGGCGATGCTGCACTTTGACCGCACCGGCGAGCTCAAGAGCCGCTATCTGATCACGGCGGTGCAGCGCAACCCGAGCCCGCAGTTGCGCCTGCGGGCGCTCGCGGACATCGCGGCGGGTCGCGACGCGGATGCGTTTGACACCGCCATCGACGTGGTCGGGTCATGGCCGCGCGAGGAGCGCCGGGAGGCATCGAAGATCATGCTGCGCGCGCTGGTCGAGCGGCGCATCGGCCGCCGCGACCAGGCGAGCGCCTGGATCTGGCGGCTGGCCGAGTACACGCGTGAGCTGCACGAGGAGTACGCGGTGCAGCGCTGGCCGGAGACCAAGCGCCTGCTGGGCCTGTTGGTCAACTCATCTGGCGGAGCGCATGCGCGCAATGCGCGCCGTCTGATCCACGCCTCGCGCAAGCAGGACCGCCGCCTGGCGGCGGCGCTGCTGGCGGCGGCGCTGGCGCACACCCCGGAGGCCGAGGAGGCGCTACGCGGGGCGCGCACGCGGATGGCCCGCAAGCCGCCGGCGCTGGCGCGGGAGCTGTTGCGCAACTTCCCCAAACGGCGGACGCGCAACAACAAGCGCCGGCGCAAGGGGCCGCGGGGCGCTGCTGCCCCCGGCGTGGTCGCGTCGAAGTCCGGTGCGTCAAAGGTCGCCGCGCCGCAGTCCGCCGCGCAGGCCGGCGAGGCGAGGGCAGACGAACGGAAAGCCGCCGCGGTGCAGGCCGTCAAAGCGCAGGCCGCCGCGGTGCGGGCCGTCGAAGCTCAGGCGGCCGTGGTACGGCCCGTCGAAGCTCAGGTCGCCGCGGTGCGCCCCGTCGATGCGCGGGCTGTTGAGGTGCGGCCCGTCGAAGCACAAGCTGTCGAGGTGCAGCCGGCCAAAGCACAGGTTCCCGAGGTGAGCAGGCCAGCGAAGAAGACTTCCGCGTCTGGGACTCCGAACAGGAAGCCCGCGACGCGTAAATCCGCGCCGAGGAAGCCCACCGGAACAAAGACCTCGCCGCGGAAGGCGCCCACGACCAAGGCGGCGGCGAGGAAGGCCACTGCGACGGAGGCGATAGCCAACGAAGCCATGGCGAGGAGCGCCACCGCGACGAAGGCCACCGCGAGGAAGGCCACGGGCAACGAAGCCACGGCGAGAAAAGCCGCGGCGACGAAGGCTGCGGTCGACAAGGCCATGGCGACCAAGGCCGCGGCCGGGAAGGGCGCAGCCAGCAAGGCGACGGCCAGCAAGGCCCCGACGGGTGGAGCCGACACGGAGAGTTAGGAGTCGCGAGGCCTTGCGGGGGTCCCGTTGACGGTCCAAGGTTGACGCGCGCCATTGGGGCCTTCGTAGATCGTCCGGAGATTCGACGCGTGCCGTTGGCTGGGCCTTGGTGGATCGTCCGGAGATTTGACGCGTGCCGTTGGCTGGGCCTTGGTGGATCGTCCGGAGATTCGACGCGTGCCGTTGGCTGGGCCTTGGTGGATCGCCCCAAGCTGGACGTGTGCCTTGGGTGCAGGGTTCCTACGGCGCTGTGGGGGGATCTTCCAGATGGACCTCGCCGGCGGCAAGCGCGGCGTGCCCCCCGGTGGGAAGCCGGACGAGTAGTCGCCCGGCGCTGTCGATCCCCGCGGCGCGCCCACGACCGCTCGACCAGGCGATCTCACGGCCGCACAGGGCGTCGCGGTTACGCCAGGCGTCGAGGGTCTCAGCGGGGGGGCCGCCGAGGCGGCGCTCCAGCGCGGCGAGCAGCGCGGCGAGCAGCGGCTCGATTGCATCGCGCCCATGGCCAAGGGTCGCGGCGGTGAGGCGCACATCGGGGGGCAGATCCTCGAGGCGCACGGCGACGTTGAGGCCGATGCCGAGTACGGCCCAGCCTTGCTGGGGGCGACCCTCGACGAGGATGCCAGCGAGCTTCGCGAGCCCCGGCGGGCGCTGCACGACGATGTCGTTGGGCCACTTGACGCAGGCGTCGGGGCCCGCGACGTCGCAGACCGCGACCGCGGCGGCGAGCGGCAGGGTGGCGTGGGAGACGTGTCCCTGTCGCAGGACTAGCGACATCAGCAGGGAGCTACCCGGCGGCGCGCTCCAGCGCCGGCCCTGACGCCCGCGCCCGGCCGTCTGCGCGGCGGCGGTGACAAGCGTTCCATGGGGCGCCCCGGCGAGCGCCAGGGCGCGGGCACGGTCATTGGTGGAGCCGGTTCGGCGCAGATGCACGCGCGGCCGGCCGAGGCTACTCATGCCGGACGCACCGAGGCTACTCACGCCGGCCGCACGAGTAGCTCGCCGTCGCGCTCAACTCCAAGCATGGCGGCGGCCGAGCCGCGGTTGACGGCAAGCGCCGCCATACGCTCACCGTCCTCGTAAAGCAGCAGCTCGCCTGCGGGTACGTCGGCGAATGTCGAGGCGTATCGCCCCCGATGGGCGCCTCCCGAGATTTCCACCGAGAGCGCCCCTCCCAGCCGCAGGCCCAGCGCGGCCAACTGCTCGTGGGAAGCGTCGAGCATCAGGTTCCCGAAATGGTCGATGCGCAGGACGTGGGCGCGCAGCGCCCCGTTGAGGGCTTGCGCCACGGGCAGCTCGAGTCCGCGCAGCTCATCGACCGCGAGCGGCTCACCGATGCCCGCGAGCGGCTCGCCTGCGGCCAGCGCGGCGGCGACGGGCGCAAAGATGTCGCGGCCATGGAAGGTGGCCGAAACCGGCTCCAGGCGCGCGGGGGAGCGGCCGATGTCGATGGCCTCGAGGACGCCCCCGAGTCGCTCGGCGGCCGGCGCGAGCAGCCCGTTGTCGGGCCCCACCAGTAGACAGCCCGCGACGGTACGCAGCGCCACGGCGCGTCGCGCGTGCACTCCCACGGCGCCCACCTCGGGGTCGACAACCGCGAGCCACACTCGCGCGGGAATGTAGGCGAGCGTGCTCCGCAGCGCCAGCGCGCCGGCCCGCACGTCGTGGCGGGGGATCGCATGTGTCACGTCGATCACGCGCGCTGTGGGGCAGCGTCGCACGATCACCCCGTGGCACACCCCGACGAACTCGTCGAGGTGGCCGTAGTCGGACAGGAAGGCGATCGTCGGGGCGGACAGGAAGGCGATCGCCGGGGAGGACATTGCTAGGGAAGCTCGCGGGCCAGCGCGTCGGCGAGCAGCGCCTGAATAACCCCGTCGACGTCGTGCGGCTGGGCCTCGACGTGTGGCTCTAGGCCCAGTTCGCGCAACGTCTCACTGGTCACCGGCCCGATCGAGACGATGCGCGTGGCAGGCGACAGGCCCGCGCGCCCTGCCGTGGGGGGAGGGACGGCGCTTCGCGTGGCCCCGTGGTCCACGCCGGCGTCAGTTGCGCGCAGTGCGTCGAGGAAGAAGCGCACGGTCGAGGAGGAGGTGAAGGTGATGTAGTCCGCCTCCCGCGCCGTGCGCAGGACCTGGGGGGATGGCGCCTCGGCGAGCGTCTCGTAGAGCGCCAGCACATCCACCTGCGCGCCGCGCGCGCGCAGCGCTTCGGGCAGTACGTCGCGTGCCTCGCGCGCCCGCGCCACCAGGGCGCGCTCCACCGGAAGCTCCGCGAGCGCCTCGACAAGCCCCTCTGCGACCGCGCGCGCGGGCACGATGTCCGCGACGATCCCGTGCTCGGCCAGCGCCCGCGCGGTGCCGGGCCCGATCGCCGCGACGTGTGCCCCGGCGAGTGCGCGCGCGTCCCGACCCCCCGCGGCCAGGCGCTCGAACAGGGCACTCACCGCGTTGGGGCTCGAGAGGCAGAGGAGATCGTAGGGCGCGAGGTTCGGTGGCGGGCCGGGGAGCGGGCGGATGCGAATCACGGGCGCCTGCACGACGGTGGCGCCCAGCGCTTGCAGCCGCCGCGCCAGCCCGCTGGTCTGGGCGCGCGCCCGCGTGACCGCCACGGTGTAACCGGCGAGCGGGCCCGGGGGCAGCCACTCCAGGCGCTCGGCCAGCCGCGTCACCTCGCCCACGACGGTGATCGAGGGGGGGCGCACATCCTCTTGCTGGGCTCGCTCGGCGATCGTGCCCAGCGTGCCCGTCACGGTGCGCTGGCCGGGGAGCGTGCCGCGTTCCACGACCGCCGCCGGCTCCGACGCGGCGCGCCCCGCGGCGATCAGCGACGACGCGATGCGTGGCAGCTGGCGGACGCCCATGTAGAACACAAGCGTGCCCGGGAACGCGGCCAGCGCGGGCCAGTCGATCGCGGTCTCGTCCTTCTCGGGGTCCTCGTGCCCGGTGACGAGCGCCACCGCGCTGGCGAGGCCCCGCTGGGTGACGGGGATGCCCGCGTAGGCCGCCGCGGCCACGCCTGCGGTGACACCGGGCACGATCTCGAAGGGGATGCCCGCCGCGCGCAGCGTGAGCGCCTCCTCGCCTCCGCGCCCGAAGACGAAGGGGTCGCCGCCCTTCAGCCTTAGTACCGGCTTCCCGGCCCGGGCGCGCTGCACCATCAGCGTCTCGGTCTGCTCCTGGGGCACCGACTCCCCACCGCCCTGCTTGCCCACGAACAGCAGCTCCGCGTCCGCGCGCGCCCCGTCGAGCGCCGCCGCCGGGATCAGGCGGTCGTGCAGGATGACGTCCGCCGTCGCGATCAGCTCCAGCGCCCGGGCCGTCAGCAGGCCGGGATCGCCCGGACCGGCCCCGACCAGGTGGACCGTCCCGGGAGCGCCGCCCGCCCGCCGCCCGCCTGAGGGCCCAGCCGGCTCGGGCTCACTCGCGCTCGAGGACGCGGGCGGACCCGGCTCACTCGGACTGGAGGGCGCAGGCGGCTCGGGCTTACGCGCATTGGCGGACGCGGACGGATCCGGCTCACGCGTGCTCAACGGCCATCTCCTCCGCGCGGCGCAGCAGATCCGCGGCTCCGGCCGCCTGCAACCGCTCCGCCACCTGGAGCCCGAGCGCCTGCGGGTCGTGGAAGTCACCGAGCAGCTCGTCGCTCGTCCAGGCCGAACCGTCGGGCAACCCAACCCACACGCGCAGGTGTAGCCGCCCGCCGCCGGCGGGCACGGCATGGGCGCCCAGCGGCGTGTGGCAGGTCGCGTCCAGCGCGTGCGCCACGGCCCGCTCGGCTGTGAGACACGCGAACGCGTCCGCGTCCGTGATCGCCGCGACGGCCTGACGCGCGCGCTCGTCCCCGGTCCGTCCCTCCAGGGCGAGCACGCCCTGTCCGGGGGCGGGCACAAACCGCTCGAGGTCGAGCACCGCGCCGATCTCGTCCTCGCGGCCGAGTCGCGCCAGCCCGGCGCGGGCGAGCACGATCGCGTGCAGCTCCCCGTCCTCCAACCGCCGCAGGCGCGTATCGACGTTGCCTGCGAGCGGCACGATCTCAAGGTCCTCGCGCAGCGCGCGCAGCTGGGCCAACCGCCGCACGCTGCCGGTGGCAACCTTGGCGCCCGCGGGCAGCGCCTCCAGCTCGCGTGCCCCGCACAGGACGTCCTCGGCCGGCGCCGCGCGCCGGTGCGCCCAGCAGCGACAGTCCGTCGGCCAGCGCGCCCGGCACGTCCTTGGCGGAGTGCACCGCGAGGTCGATCTCGCCGGCCAGCAGCGCTTCCTCGATCGCGTCGACCCAGCGGGACTTGTCCGTCGCCTTCCCGTCGCGCTGTGCTCCAGCGCTCTGCGCGTCCTCCCCGCCACCCTGTGCGCCATCTCCGTCGAGTGTGGTCGCGACTTCGCTGTCGCCGCTCGTCGTGAGCGGGACCAGCTCCGCGCCCCCGAGCAGCTCGGAGACGAGCCGCGCTTGCGCGAGCGCGAGCGCGCTGCCCCGCGTCCCGAGCCGCATCAGCTGTTGCGCCGGCGCCGGTCGATCCGCGATCGATCGAGGTCGTGGACCTCTGCGAGCTCCGCCTCGATGTCCTCCCCGGGGGCGTCTTCGCGCAGCCCGAAGAGCTCGCGTACGACCTGCAGGCTCGAGTGGCTGCGGGCCTCCGCGAGGCTGCGCAGGCGGATCGTCGGCTCGTGCAGCAGACGGTTCGCGACCGCGCGCGCGACCGCCTCGATGCGGACGAGGTCGCGCGGCGAAGCCGCCTCCCAGCGCCCCTCGTTCTCGGCCAGGACCTGCTCGACGATCGCGCTGCCGTGCTCGCGCAGCGCGCTCACCGTCGGCAGCACCTCGAGCTGACCGAGCCAGCGCGCAAAGCGTCGGATCTCCTCCTCCACGATCTCCTCCGCCCGCGGGATCTCCTCCACGCGGGTGTTCAGGTTGCGCGCGACGACCTCCTGCAGGTCGTCGATGTCGTACAGCGTCACTCCCTCCAGATCGCCGCAGCGCGGCTCGATGTCGCGCGGGACCGCGATGTCGATCAGCAGCAGCGGTCGCCCCTCGCGCTGGCCGACCACCAGCTCGAGCTCCTCGTGGCCGACGATCGGGTGCGGCGAGGATGTCGAGGAGACCACGATGTCCGCGCGTCCGAGCTGCTCCGGCAGGCCGTCCAGCCCGACGACCGAGCCGCCGAAGCGCTGCGCCAGGCTGAGTGCGCGGTCGGCGTGGCGGTTGGCCACGAAGATCGTCCCCGCGCCGCGATCGGCCAGCGCCTGCGCGGTCAACTCGCTCGTCTCGCCCGCGCCCAGAATCACGACGTGGCGCTCGCGCAGGTCGCCCAGCACGTCGCGCGCCAGACCGACGGCCACCGACGGGACGCTCACGCGGCTCGCGCCGATCGCGGTCTCCGAGCGCACCCGTTTACCCGTCGTCAGCGCCGCGCTGAAGAGCCGGTTGCTGAGCGCGCCCGTGTGCCCGGCCTGCAGCGCCGCCTCGAACGCGCGCTTGACCTGGCCCTGGATCTCGGCCTCGCCCACGATCATCGACTCCAGGCCCGCGGTCACGCGGTAGAGCTGGCGCGCCGCGTCGCAGTTGCGCGGCGAGTAGATCGCCTCCGCCAGCTCCGTCGGCCGGATGTCCGCGTCGCGCGCCAGCATCCCCAGCGCGTCCGCCTCGGCCAGCACCGGGTCACCCACGACGAGGTAGACCTCGGTGCGGTTGCACGTCGAGATCACAACCGCCTCGCGCACCTCCGCCGTCGCCGTCAGCCGCTCCGCCAGCGCGACCGCTTCGGGCTCAGTGAACGCCAGGCGCTCGCGCAGCGCGACCGGCGCCGTCTTGTGCGAGATACCCAGCGCCAGCAGCTCGCTCACGCCACTGCTCCGCTGCGCGCTGCTCCGGCTAGGGCCGCTGCTCCGCTGCGGGCTGCCGCTCCGCCTCGGGCGACTAGCCCGGCTCGCAGGTGCGCGCTCACTCCGACGGGGCTCCGACTGGAGTGGACCGCGGCCGGCCCACATCGAGCGCCTCGGGCGCGGGTGTCGACTCGATGCCTGAATGCTCCACACCGGGCCGCTCCAAATCGGGCCGCTCCACGCCGAGTTGCTCGCCGCCGGGTTGCTCCACGCCGGGCCGCTGAGAGAGCTCTAGGAGCTCGCCCAGCTCGCGTTCGACGCGGCCCAGGCGGATCGCCATGATCGCGACGTAGACCAGTACCAGGACGAACAGGACGACGTACGCCCCCGCCACGTACTTGCCCGCCTCGTGCAGCGGCAGCGCCGGCAGCTCGCCCAGCACGAAGGCACCCATCACGCGTGCACCTCGTGGTGCGTCGGCGCCGCGCTGCGCGTGCGCCGCGTCGCCCGCACGCTCGAGTCCTCTGCGGTCTCGGTCAGTCGCCGGCGTAGCGCGCGCAACTGCGCGCGGGTGCGCTTCGCGGTCAGCTCGTAGTTGCACAGCGTCGCGAACAGCAGCGCGATCCCCAGCAGCGAGACGAGGAACGTGAGCGCCATCTGCGGCGGCAGGTTCGAGGTGCTGCCCAGCACGCGCGGGTGCAGGTAGGCGGTCGAGAGCCGCACCGCGATGAAGTTCATCGGCACGAACGCCCCCGCGGTGATCGCGAACACCGACGCGTAGCGCGCCTGGCGCTCGGGGTCCTCGATCGCAAAGCGCAGCGGCTGGTAGGTGGCGTACAGCAGGAACACGATCAGGAACGACACCAGCGTCGGCTCGCTCCACACCCACCAGTGCCCCCACGAGCCCTTCGCCCAGATCGATCCTGTGATCAGCGTGCCGACCGCGAAGATCAGGCTCATGTGGATCGTCACGTAGGAGCGCATGTCCCAGCGCGGATCGCGCGTGCGCAGATGCTGGATCGCCATCAGGCCGCCGATCACGAAGCCACACAGCGCGACGATCGCGAGCGGCACGTGCACGTAGAAGATCTTCTGCAGGAAGCCCTGTTCGGCTTCCAGTGGGGCGTAGAAGAAGACCATGCCGAGCGCGGCGCCCATCACGGCGACCGTCGCGATTGCGAGCGGGCGCAAGCCCTGGCGGCGGGATCTCTCTGTCAGGGACACTAGTCCTCCAGGAGGAAGTCGAAGACGGCGTAGGCGATCAGCCCGAACACCAGATCATAGAGCGCAAGCGTCACAAGCCAGCGCAGCGGTGGCCCCGTGGGGTGGGAGAGCGTGAGCAGCGGCGCGCTCGCGCGCGCCCCGCCGATCACCACCGGCACGAGCAGCGGCAGCGCCAGCAGCGGCCCCAGCAGGTCGCGCGCGCGGGTACGCACCGCCAGCGCCGCCACCAGCGTTCCAATCACCGCTACCCCGACGTCCCCCAGCAACAGCACCGCCGGCAGCCCCGGCAGGGCTCCCCCCAGCGACGGTTCCAGCAACAGCAGTGCGAACGCCGGCACCGCCACCAGCTCGAGCACCACCAGGTAGGCCAGCAGCGCCAGCGCCTTCGCTGCCAGCAGCGCGCTACGGTCCACCGGCGCCAGCAGGAACCCGTCGAAGCCGCCCTCCTCGGCGTCCGCCACGAACAGCCGGTTGATCCCCAGCACCGCGGCCAGCAGCAGCGTCACCCACAGGATTCCCGCCGCCTCGTCGCCGCTGACCCCGTTCTTGTTCAGCGCGAAGTGGAAGACCACGAAGACCGTCACCGCGAACAGCGACATCCCGGGCACCGACTCCAGCGTGCGCAGCTCGACCAGCAGCTCCTTACGCAACAGCGCCGCCACGGTCCGCGCAAAGCCCGGGCCCTTGCGCTCAAGGCCTGGAACCGTGCGCCCAAGGCCCGGATCCGTGTGCGCTATGCCCTGTCCCGTGCGCCCAAGGCCTGGACCCGTGTGCGCAAAGCCCTGCCCCGTGGGGGCCGCGCCCCGGCCGTGCCCGCCTGTCGCCTCGGTCCGCGCGCTGTCGGGTCCCTCGCTCGTCGAGGGGTGGCTGTGGTCGTCTGCCACCTGCGCGGGGCGGCCTTGGTCACCTGCCGCATACGCGGGGACGGCAGTCTCGCGAGCCGCGGCGCTCACCGGTAGAGCTCCGCGACGGCCGCCTCATCGAGCTCCGCCGGGCTCGCCAGCAGCGCTGGGTGGCCGCCGCGCAGGCCGAGCACCAGGTCTGCCCCCGCCAGGTCCGCCGCCGGGTCGTGACTGCACAGCACGCGCGTCCGTCCCGAGGCCGCCCCGATCAGGGGCTCCACCAGCCCCGCCCCCGCCGGGTCGAGGTTCGCGCGCGGCTCGTCCAGCAGCAGCAGCTCCGGGTCGTGCAGCACCGCTCGCGCGATCGCCACACGCTGGGTCATTCCGCGTGAGAGCGTGCGCAGCGGCTCCCGCGTGCGCCCCGCCATGCCGACGGCCTCCAGCAGCTCGTCCACGCGCCTCTCACCCACACCGTGCAGGCGCGCGTGGAAGCAGAGGTTCTCGCGGGCGCTCAGCTCCCGGTAGAGCAGCGGCTCGTGGCCCAGCAGCCCGATCCGCCCGCGTACCGCCCAGGCCGCTTCCGGCAGGCTGCTCCCCAGCACCCGCACCGCGCCGGCGTGCGGGCGCAGCAGTGTCGCCAGCATCCGCAGCAGCGTCGTCTTGCCTGCTCCGTTCGAGCCCAGCACCACCAGCGTCTGCCCCGTCTCGAGCGTCAGCGACACCCCGCCCAGCGCCGTGCGTTCGCCGTAGTGGCGGGTCAGGCCCTCCAGCTCGAGCGCTGGCGTCACCCGCTCAGGCGCTCGCGAGCAACGCGTGCTCCCGCTGCGCTCGCTCGATCAGCTCGCGCACCGCCGCCTCGCCCGCCTGCCCCGCGGATGGGGGGGCGCCCTCCGGGGCGGCTCCGCGCCGCAGCAGCTCGATCGGGTCGGGATCGCCGTTGACGATCCCCTCGAAGAACGCCTTGCGCTCGCCGTAGGTCGGCAGCGTGCCCTTCGCCCAGCCGCGCACGTCGTTCAGCAGCTCCGCCAGGCGCGCGTACTCCGTCCCGAACTGGTCCGCGATCTCGCGCTTCATGCGCTTGGCCAGCGCCGGCGAGGCGCCCGCCGTCGAGATCGCGATCGCCAGCGCCCCCGTGCGCACGATCGCCGGCAGGATGAAGTTGCACAGCGGCGGCACGTCCACCACGTTGACCAGCATCGCCCGCCGCTCCGCGTCCTCCCAGACGCGGATGTTCGCCTCCGTGTCGTCCGTCGCCGCGATCGCCATGAAGACGCCCTCCAGGTCGGCCGGGCCGGCGTACTCGCGCTGCTCCCAGCGGATCGAGCCCTCCCGCGCCAGCTCCGCCAGCGCCGGCCGCGCCCGCGGTGCGATCAGCGTCACCTCGCCGTCGCACGCCAGCAGGCCCTCGACCTTCTCCAGGCCGATCTCGCCGCCCCCCACCACCACGCAGCGGCGGCCGCTCAGTTTCAGGCACGCGATGTAGAACGGGGTCTCCAGCATCCCGCGCACGCACGACTGGTCGCAGATCCCTCTGCGCAGCTGGCATACGCACTCCTTGCCGGCATAGGCCTGGGCGGGCATGTCCAATAGGTTAGGCGCTCGGGGACGGCGAGGTTAGGCGCTCAGGGGCGGCGCAGCGCCCGCGCGCTCACGCGCGCCAGCGAGCCCACGCCGTGACGCCACGCGCGCTCGCGGTCGGAGTCCCGCGCCGAGCGCAGCCGCGCCACCGTGTGCGCCGCGCCCACCAGCAGCTCGTCGTAGGGAGGCCACCACAGGCCGCGCGCCCCCGAGGGGTCCCACGTGATCAGCTTCTCCTGCGCGCACCCCCGCAGTCCGGTCTCGCCCAGCGTCCGGCCCAGGCCGCCGCCCGCCGCTGCGCCCCACGGGCCACGCGCGAGCGCCGGCGCGGGGAGGTGGTCGTTGAGCCACACCATGCCCGCGTGCAGCTCCCGCGCGATCCGCTGCCCGCGGTGGCGGTCCGCGGTCCACACCGACGCCCCCAGGCCGTAGTCGCAGTCGTTGGCCAGCTCGATCGCGCGATCGGTCGAATCGACGCGCATCACCGCCAGCACCGGCCCGTCCAGCGGCTCGCGCATCACCCGCATCGCGTGCGTCACCCCGCTCAGCACCGCCGGCGCGTAGAACGCGGCGTTCTGTGCGCACCCCTCCGGGGGCTGCTCCAGCGGGCCGCCGCAGTGCAGCCGCGCGCCCTGAGTCACCGCCTCCTCGACCAGCTCCCGCAGGTGCTCCAGGCGCCGGCGCGAGGCCAGTGGCCCCATCTGCACGCCCGGGCGCTCCGGGTCCCCCACGCCCAGCGCTCGCGCCCCATTCACCAGGCGCGTGAGGAAGCGCTCGTAGACCTCCCGCTCCACGTACACCCGCTCCACCGATCCCCGTGCCTGTCCCGCACCCGCGCAGCCCGCCCACAGCGCCCCGCGGACCGCACGCGGGACGTGCGCATCGGCGAGCACCAGCATCGCGTCCTTGCCCCCCAGCTCGACCGTCACCTCCTTCTCCTGTGACACGCACGCCCGCGCCACCGCCCGCCCGACTGCCGGCGAGCCCGTGAACAGCACCTTGTCGACCGGCGCGCGCGCCAGCGCCACGCCGACCTGCGTGCCGCCGTGCATGATCCGCACCAGGCCCTCCGGGAGGCCCGCCCGCGCCAGCACGCGCATGATCCGCTCGCCCGCCAGCGAGGCCCGTCGCGCCGGCTTGAACACCACCCCGTTGCCCGCCAGCAGCGCCCCCGCGATCTGGCCCAGCGGCTGCGCGAACGGCGCGCTGCCCGCGCCGATCACCCCGACCACGCCATAGGGCTCATACGCCACCCGCGCGCGCTTGGACAGCGCCATCGAACGGTGGATGCCGACCCGCCTGGAGCCCAGCACCCGCGCGCCCTCGTCCGCGATCCAGATCAGCGCGTCGATCGCCGCCAGCAGCTCCATGCTCGCCACCTCCGCCCGCGGGCGCCCCTGCTCGCGGGCGATCGTCTCCAGCAGCTCGTCGAACTCGTCGATCACCCCCTGCGCCACCCGCCGCATGTAGCGTGCCCGGTCGGTCACCCGCAGGAGCGCCCACAGCGGCTGCACCTTGCGCGCCGCTTCCACCACGCGCTCCACCTCACCCGGCGCCGTCGTGCCCACGCTGCCCAGCAGTGCCCCCGTCGCCGGGTTGCGCGCGCGGAGCTCGGTCGCCGGCGCCGACCCCGCGGAGGAGGCCGCAGGGGATGGGGGAGGAGTAGGGGAGGCCGAGCTCATGTCTGGGCGATTATGGCCCCCCGCGGCGGCGGCTTCGGCTCTGCCTGCCCAAGACCCACCCGGTCGGTGCTCGCCGGCGGTACGCAACGGCCCACCACCGGACCCCCCAAAGGGGTCCCATCCAAACATCACCGGCCGCGGGCCTTGCGGATCAGCTCCAGTCTCCGCGCCAGCTCCGCCTCGGCTTCGTCCGGTTCGTAGAAGCGCGCCCCCGCCACCGCCTCCGGCAGCAGCTCCTGCGGAGAGAGGTGCCCCGGACGATCGTGCGGGTAGTCGTAGTCGCCCGCCGCCTGGCCCACCGAGCGCAGGTCGGCCAGCGGACCGGAGCGCAGCCAGCCCGGGACCGGCGCCGCGCCGTGGTCGCGCACGTGCCTGGCGGCCGCTCCCAGCGCCCGGCCCGCCGCGTTGGACTTCGGCGCCAGCGACAGGTAGATGGCGGCTTGCGCCAGCGCATAGCGCCCCTCCGGCAGCCCCACGTGCTCGACCGCCTGCGCCGCCGCCACCGCGACTCCCAGCGCCGCCGGATCGGCGTTGCCGATGTCCTCCGACGCCAGGATCACCATCCGCCGCACGATGAACCGCGGGTCCTCGCCGCCCTCCAGCATCGCCGCCAGGTAGTACAGCGACGCGTCCGGGTCCGAGCCGCGCGTCGCCTTGATCCACGCCGAGATGTAGTCGTAGTGACGGTCCCCGCCACGGTCGTAGAGCACCGCCCGGCGCTGCAGCGCGTCCTCCGCGCGCTCGATCCCGACCGTGGTCTCGCCCAGCTCCACCGCCGTCTCGAGCGCCAGCTCCAGGGCGTTCAGCGCCGCCCGCGCATCGCCTTCGGTACGCGCCGCCAGGAACTCCAGCGCCGTCGGCTCGACCGCTGCCGTCGCCTCCAGCTCCGGTGAGTCCAGCGCCCGGCGCAGCACCGTGCCGACCTCCTGCGCCGAGAGCGCGCTCAGCGCGTAGACCCGCATCCGCGAGAGCAACGCCCCGTTGACCTCGAACGCCGGGTTCTCCGTCGTCGCGCCGATCAGCGTCACCAGGCCCTCCTCCACCGCTGGCAGCAGCGCGTCCTGCTGGGCCTTGTTGAAGCGGTGGATCTCATCCAGGAAGAAGACCGTCTGCCTGCCGCTCGTCGCCTGGCGGTGCGCGGCACGCTCCAGCACCGCGCGCACCTCCGCGCGGCCGGTCTGCACCGCGCTCAACTCCTCGAAGACCGCCTGCGAGCGCTCCGCCACCATCCGCGCCAGCGTCGTCTTGCCCGAGCCCGGCGGGCCGTACAGGATCATCGAGTGCGGATGACCCTGCTCGATCGCCGTGCGCAGCGCCGAGGAGTCCCCCAGCAGGTGCGTCTGGCCCACCAGCTCTCCTAGCTCGCGCGGGCGCACCCGTGCCGCCAGCGGCCGCGTGGCATGGCCGTCGCGGGCCGCCCCCGCGCCCCGGCGCCCCTCACCCGCGCCCCCGCGCCCCTCCCGATCGGCGCCCGCGACGGCGCTTTCGGCGCCCCGCGAGGAGGTTTCGCCCGGGACTTCCGGCTCGAACAGGGTGTCCATCTAAAGATCTAAGCGGGAGGTTGCCGAGTAGAGAGTGTCGAACAACAGGTTTTGGTGGCACACATTACGAACACATCCTCCCCCGGCCGGGAGGGATCGCCGCGATGACCACCGGCGCCGCCGACATCCTCATCCAAGGCGAGGGCCGCGTCGACCTGCTCGACATCGGCGGCGTCGGCGGGCTTTCCTACGCCGCGCGCACACCGCGCCAGCTCTTCTGGCGGCGCTTTCGCAGCGATCGCTTCGCGCTCGTCGCGCTCGTCTTCATCGCCCTCCTGTTGCTTGTCGCGATCGCCGCCCCGCTGGTCGTCAAGCTCGCCGGCGTCCCCGGCCCAAATGTCCAGAACGCAAACGCCACCGACGCCTTCGGCAGCCCGCTCGGTCCCAGCGCCGCACATCCCTTTGGGGTCGATCAGCTCGGCCGCGACGTCTTCGCGCGCGTCGTCTACGGCGCTCGCGTCTCACTCGAGGTCGGCATCCTTGGCACCGCGATCGCAACGCTGATCGGCACCGCCGTCGGCCTGCTCGCCGGCTTCTACCGCGGGTGGGTCGACACGCTGCTCTCGCGCACCGTCGACGTCGTGCTCTCCTTTCCCGTCCTGCTGCTTGGCCTCGGTCTCGGCGCCGCCTGCGGCGTGCGCGGCTGCGCGAAAGGGCTGATCCAGCCCGGCGTCGCCACGATCGTCGCGATCGTCGCGCTCGTCAACTGGACCTACATCGCCCGCATCGTCCGCGGCCAGGTGCTCTCGCTGCGCGAGCGCGAGTTCGTGCAAGCCGCCCGCTCGCTCGGCGCCTCCAACACTCGCATCCTGCTCCGCGAGATCCTCCCCAACCTGCTGGCGCCGCTGATCGTCTACGCGAGCCTCCTGATCCCGCAGAACATCCTGCTCGAGGCCGCCCTCTCGTTCCTCGGTGTCGGCGTCCGCGCACCCGCCGCCAGCTGGGGGCAGATGCTCGCCGACGCCACCCCGATCTTCAACACCGCCTGGTGGTACATGGTCTTCCCGGGGCTCGCCCTGCTGCTCACCGTGCTCGCCTTCAACCTGCTCGGCGACGGTCTCCAGGACGCTCTCAACCCGCGAGCCACCAACGCATGAGCTTGTTTCACCGCAACGCGTCATCGGGGCGCGCATCGAAAGTCCATCGGTTCCTGGCCGATGGACCCGACGGGTCCTATCGAAGCGCTCACACGAGGAGAGGTCAAACGATGTCAAAACGCAACAGCCCGACAGGTTCCGCGCGGAGCTCGTGGAGAAGCCGCGCCGCGGCCGCTTGGCGCGGTCCGCTGGCGGCCTTTGTGAGCGCTGGGCTGATCGCCGTCGCGCTTGGCGCCTGCGGATCCAGCAGCAGTGACTCCGCCACCACCAGCATCCCGCTCAAGGCCGGCGAGTCGCCGAGCAGCCAGCAGCTCTACGGCAAGCATCGCGGCGGCGTGCTCACCGTCTACGACCACGAGGACTTCGAACACTTCGATCCCGGCGAGTCCTACGGCGGCCAGGACTACACGATCCTCTACGCCGTCGAGCGTCCCCTCTACTCCTATCCGCCCAACAGCGCAAACAAGCTCCAGCCCGACGTCGCCGCCGCCGCGCCCGTCATCTCCAACGGCGGCAAGACCGTGACGGTGAACATCAGGCCGCACATCTACTTTGGCCCCCCCGTGAATCGCGAAGTGACCTCCTCAGACGTCGCCTACGCGATCGAGCGCGGCGCCAACCCCAACGTCGCCAACCCCTACTTCCAGCCCTACTTCGGGGACATCGTCGGCGCCGAAAAGGCCAACGGCGGGCCGATCGTGGGGATCGAAACGCCGAGCAGGAGCACGATCGTCTTTCACCTGACCAGGCCCACCGCCGCACTGCTCTACGGTGCGCTCAGCCTGCCACTATCCGCCCCCGTCCCACCCGAATTCGCCCGGCCACTCGACGCCCACAGCCCTACTACCTACGGCACCGAATATCTAGTCGCCACCGGCCCCTACATGCTGAAGTCCGACAGCCGCGGCAAGTTCCTCGGCATCGGCTACCAGCCCGGCAAGTCCGCCACGCTCGTGCGCAACCCCCGCTGGAACCCGCACAGCGACTTCCGGCCCGCCTACCTCGACCAGATCGACATCAACATCGGCGGCGAACCCAGCGTGATCGGACAGCAGGTGCTCAAGGGCCAGGACGTCGTCCAGAACGACTCCCCCGCCCAGTCGATCGTCAAGGAAGCCTACGAGCATTACCCCCAGCAGATCACCTTCACGCCCGGCTCCGGCACCTACTACGCCTCGCTGAACAACGCCCACGGACCGTTCACCAACATCAACCTGCGCAAGGCCGTCTGGGCCGCCCTGAACCGCGACGCACTCGCCAAGGTCCGCGGCGGGCTACTCGTCGCCCAGCCGATGACGCACTTCCTCTACCCCGGCGTTGCCGGCTACGAACAGGCCGGGGGCGCCGCTGGGCCCAAGGTCGACTACAACGAACACCCCGAAGGCGACATGGCCGTCGCCACGAAGTACATGAAGCTCGCCGGCTACCCCAGCGGGAAGTACACCGGCGGTAAGACCCTCCAGGTCGTGGGCGCGACCGGTGAACCCGAAGAAGGGATGGCCCAGATCACCAACCAGGCGCTGCAGAACCTGGGCTTCAAAACACACCTCAGTCTCGTCGACAAATCGGCGATGTACGCGAAGTACTGCACCGTTCCCGCCCAGGAGATCGACGTCTGCCCCAACGCCGGCTGGGTACGCGACTTCGCCGACCCCCAGACCGTGCTCTACGTGCCCTTCTACGGGCCCGCGATCGAAGCCCAGGGTAACTCCAACTGGAGCCAGGTCAACGACCCCAAGATCAACGCGGCCATGGAGAAAGCCGAACTGGTCGTCGGCGAACCGGCGCGCGCCGAAGCCTGGGCCAAGATCGACGAGCAGCTCGTCGAACAAGCCGTCGCCGCGCCCGAGGTCTACGTCAACCAGGCGAACATCGAGGGCAAAGGCGTAGCCGGCGTCGACCAGCTCTGGAACAGCGGGGCCTGGGACTACGACTTCACCTCGCTGAAGTGAGCCGCAGATGAGCGCCGCGGGAGCGAGTAGGACGTCGAGCGTCGCACGGGCCTCTCGCGTGCCGCGCGTCCCGGGGTGACCGCACGCGATGACCCGCTACATCATCCGCCGGCTCCTGTGGGGCATCGTGCTGATGTTCATCGTCTCCGCGCTCACCTTCGTGCTGTTCGACATCCTGCCCTCCGGCGACCCCGCGCGGCTGCGCGCAGGACGCAGCGCGACCCCGAAAACGATCGCCTACATCCGCCACGAGCTCGGCCTCGACAAGCCGATCTACACGCAGTTCTACGACTACATGAAGGGTGTCGTCCTGCACTTCGACCTCGGCTACAGCTTCTACAGCAGCGCCTCCGTCAAGAGCCTGATCGCCGACCGCCTACCCGCCACGATCTCACTCGCCGCCGGCGCCATCGTCATCTGGCTGGCCGTCGGTATCTCCGTCGGGATCATCTCCGCCGTCCGCCGCCGCACGCTGCTCGACCGCTCCGCGATGGGAACCGCGCTGCTCTTCATCTCCGCCCCCGAATACTGGCTCGGGCTGATCGCGCTCTTCCTGTTCGCCTCCGACATCGGCAAGTTCCCGATCTTTCCCGGCGCCGGCAGCTACGTCGGCCTGCGCGCCGACCCCGCCCAATGGCTCACCTCGCTGATCCTGCCCTGGCTCGTGCTCGCCGCTACCTTCGCCGCCGTCTACGCACGCCTGCTGCGCGGCAGCCTGCTCGAGGTGCTCGGCGAGGACCACATCCGCACCGCGCGCGCCAAGGGCCTCACCGAGCGCCGCGTCGTCCTGCGCCACGGCGTACGCAGCGCGATCACCCCGATCGTCACCGTCCTCGGTCTCGACATCGGCACGCTGCTCGGCGGCGCGCTGCTGGTCGAAGTCGTCTTCGACATCCCCGGTGTCGGGCGGCTCAACTACGACGCCATCCTCCACTCCGACTTTCCGATCGTCCAGGGCACCGTGCTGCTCGCCGCGCTGTTCATCGTCCTCGCAAACCTGCTCGTCGACATCTCCTACGCGTTTCTCGATCCCCGGGTGCGCTTCAAATGAGCGACATCAGTCCCAATCAAGGTCACCTGGATGGCCCCCCCCAGGATCCGTCACCCGAAAGCCGGCTGGACGCCGCACCGAGTGCACCACCGCTGCTGCACGTCGAGGACCTGCGCGTCGAGTTCCCGACGGAGGATGGCGTCGTGCACGCCGTCGACGGGATCAGCTACGAGCTCGCGCGCGGGCGCACGCTCGGGATCGTCGGGGAGTCCGGATCCGGCAAGACCGTCTCCGCGCTCACCACCATGGGCTTAATCGCGAAGGACGCCCGCGTAGCGGGGCACATTTGGTTCGACGGACACGACCTGCCTGCACTCAGCGCCGACCGGATGCGCACGCTGCGCGGCAACGAGCTCGCAATGATTTTCCAAGATCCGCTGTCCTCCCTACACCCCTTTCACCGTGTTGGGTGGCAACTCATCGAGGCGATTCGCGCCCACCGCCACGTCGCCAAGACCGCGGCCCGTGAGCGCGCCGCGGAGCTGCTCGACCTGGTCGGCATCCCCGACCGATCGAAGATCGGCCAGCACCGACCCCTGGATGCCTACCCACACGAGCTCTCCGGTGGACAGCGCCAGCGCGTGATGATCGCGATGGCACTCGCCAACGAGCCCAAGCTGTTGATCGCCGACGAGCCCACCACCGCGCTCGACGTCACCGTCCAAGCCCAGATCCTGGCGCTGCTGCGCCGCCTACAGCGTGAGCTGGGGATGGCGATCGTGCTCGTCACCCACGACCTCGGCGTCGTCGCCGAGATCGCCGACGAGATCGCCGTCATGTACGCCGGGCGGATCGTCGAGCGCGGCTCCGCCGAGCAGGTCTTCACCTCGCCCCAGCACCCCTATACATGGGGGCTGCTGCGCTCGATCCCGCGCCTGGAGGGCTCCGACGGTGAGCTCGTCCCGATCGCCGGTCGCCCGCCGAGCCTGATCAGCCGCCCCTCCGGCTGCCACTTCCATCCCCGCTGCCCCTACGCCCTCCCCGATCACGCCCGCATCGACCCTTCGCTGCAGCCGGTCCCCGGCGAGCCCCAGCACACCGCCGCCTGCCTGCTCGATCACGAGTCGCGCAACCGGCTGTGGTCGCAGCTGCGCGCCGGCGAATCCCCCGAGCAGGCGCGCTCCGTCGTCGGGCTGGACAGTGACGTCGTCGGGCTGGACAGTGACGTCGTCGGGCTGGACAGTGACGTCGTCGGGCTGGACAGTGAGACACATGGCTGAGCCGCTGCTGGAGGTGCGCGGACTCGTCAAGCACTTCCCGCTCACCCGCGGGGTTCTCGTGCAGCGCCAGCTCGGGGCCGTCAAGGCCGTCGACGGCATCGACCTCGTGCTCGCGCCTGGTGAGACGCTTGGGCTCGTCGGGGAGACCGGCTGCGGCAAGAGCACCACCGCGCGCCTGATCATGCGCCTGCTGGACGCCACCAGCGGCGAGATCCGCTTCGCCGGCCGCGACATCACGGCTCTACGCGGCGAGCCGCTGCGCACCGTGCGCCGCGACCTGCAGATGATCTTCCAGGACCCCTACTCCTCACTAAATCCCCGCAAGACCGTCGGTTCGATCGTCGGCGAGCCACTCGCCATCCATGGCCTCGAGTCCGACCGCGCCGCGCGCCGGCGCCGCGTGCAGGAGCTGATGGATACCGTCGGCCTCAACCCCGAGCACTACAACCGCTACCCACACGAGTTCTCCGGCGGGCAGCGCCAGCGGATCGGCGTTGCGCGTGCACTCGCGCTGCGCCCCCAGCTGCTGATCGCCGACGAGCCCGTATCCGCCCTGGACGTCTCGATCCAGGCTCAGATCCTCAACCTGCTGCGCGAGCTCCAGCGCGAGCTCGGCCTCGCGCTGCTGTTCATCTCCCACGACCTGTCGGTCGTGCGCTACATGTGCGCTCGCGTCGCCGTCATGTATCGCGGCCAGATCGTCGAGACCGGCCCCACGGCGGAGCTCTACCGTGCCCCCCAGCATCCCTACACGCGCGAACTGCTCGCGGCTGTGCCCAGGATTCCCGACGATCGGCGTACGATCCCCGAGTGAGCAACGCCGACTTGGCCGCTGACGCACAGGGACTGCTCCAGCGGCTGATCGCCTTCGACACCGTCAACCCGCCCGGCAACGAGCGCCCCGCGCAGGAGTACCTCGGCGCACTGCTCTCCGCCGCCGGCTTCGAGTGCGAGCTACTGGGGGCCGAGCCCGGGCGCCCCAACCTGATCGCGCGGCTGCGCGGCGCAGAGGCGGGCCCCACGCTCTGCTACCTCGGCCACGTCGACACCGTGCTCGCCGAGCCCTCCGAGTGGCGCCACGACCCCTGGTCCGGGGAGCTCGCCGCGGGCTGCGTCTGGGGACGCGGCGCGCTCGACATGAAGTCCCAGGTCGCCGCCGAGGTCGCCGCCGCCATCTCGCTCGCGCGCTCCGGCTGGCGGCCCGCGCACGGTGAGCTGCTGATCGTGACCGTCGTCGATGAGGAGACCGGCGGCGAGCTCGGCGCCGAATGGATCACCAAGACCCACCCCGAGAAGGTCCGCTGCGACCTGCTCGTCAACGAGGGCGGGGGCGCCGTCTTCGAGTACCGCGGTCGGCGTCTCTACGGGGTCTGCTGCGCCGAGAAGGGCGTGTTCCGCTTCACGCTCAGCACCGACGGGGTGGCAGGCCACGCCTCGATGCCGAGGATCGGCGAGAACGCGCTTTTGAAGATGGGTCCGCTGCTGCAGCGTCTCGGCGCGCGCCAGCCCTCCTACGCGCTGACCCCCGAGCCCGCCGCCTTCCTGCGCGGGCTCGGCGAGGACCCCGAGGACCCAGCGGGGGCCGTCGCCAACCTGCTCGCCGTCGACCCGCGCCTGGCGACCATGTTCGAGCCGATGCTCGGCGTGACCTTCACCCCGACTCGCATCAAGGCCTCCGAGAAGATCAACGTGATCCCCAGCCGCGCCGAGCTAAAAGTCGACTGCCGCGTGCCCCCCGGTCTCGGCGAGGAGGAGGTCCGCCGCGGTATCGCGGAGGTATTGGAACCCACCCACACCACCCAGCCAGAGCCGGATGGCGCCCCCGACGGCGCGGGGTCAGCTGAGGACCCGGACTTCCGCATCGAGTTCACCGAGCGCGTCGTCGGCAACCGCTCCCCCGTCGACTCCCCCCTGATGGACGCCATCGCCGGCTGGGTCTCTGCGCGCGACCCCGGGGCTGAGGTCGTGCCGGTGATCCTGCCCGGCTTCACCGACTCGCGCCACTTTCGCGCCGCGTTTCCCGAGTGCATCGCCTACGGCTTCTTTCCCCAGCGCCACCAGTCGCTGTTTGAGACCTCGCCGCTGATCCATGCCCCCGACGAGCGCATCGACATCCGCGACCTCACGTTCGCCACGGAATTCTTCAGGGATCTCGCGCGTTCTGTCCTTGGGTGAGCAAAAGCAAGCTGTCAAGCCGCATAATGTGAGAATGGAGCCACGGATGGCGACACGGGCGGCGGTGCGCCCATGATTGAGGCCTCGGTCTCAGCGATCGTGCAGGAAATCCAGAACTGGGCCTATCAGTGGTCCAGCGTCGTGATGATCCTGTTCTTCGGGGTGCTCCTTTTCCTGATGTGGCGCATGCTGAAGGTCATGCCGCGGGTCAAGCCGCAGCAGATCAAGCCCGCCTCCGACCAGTCCGTCGCCTGGGACGACATCTCCGGCGTCGACGAGGCCAAGGCCGAGCTACAGGAGATCGTCGAGTTCCTGCGCGACCCCGAGCAGTTCCGCAAGCTTGGGGCCGAAGTCCCCAAGGGGATCCTGCTGCACGGTCCCCCCGGAACCGGCAAGACGCTGCTCGCCAAGGCCGTCGCGCACGAGTCCGGCGCGCAGTTCTTCGCGCAGTCGGCCGCTGCCTTCGTCGAGATGTTCGCCGGCCTCGGCGCCGCGCGCATCCGCAAGCTGTTCGCGATCGCCCGCGACCACGAGCCCGCGATCATCTTCATCGACGAGCTCGACGCCGTCGGTGGGCGCCGCGGCTCGGACATCTCCGGCGAGAAGGACCAGACGCTCAACCAGCTGCTCGTCGAGATGGACGGCTTCGCCTCGCGCGGGCGGCTCGTCGTGATCGCCGCATCCAACCTGCTGGAGAAGCTCGACCCCGCGCTGCTGCGCCCCGGGCGCTTCGACCGCCAGGTGTTCGTCGCCCCGCCCGACGTCAAGGGCCGCCAGGGGATCCTCGCCGTGCACACCCGCAACAAGCCCGTCCAGGACGTCGACCTCGGCTTGATCGCTCAACAGACCAGCGGCCTCACCGGCGCCGACCTCGCCAACATCTGCAACGAGGCCGCGATCTTCGCCGCCCGCCGCCACGGCGACCGCATCAGCGCCGCCGACTTCGACGGCGCGCTGGAGCGTGTCATCGCCGGCGTGCAATCCCACCGCGTACTCAACGCGCACGAGAAGCGCGTCGTCGCACACCACGAGGCCGGGCACGCGCTCTGCGGCGAGCTGCTGCCGTCCGTCGATCGCGTGCACCGCATCTCGATCGTCCCCCGCGGGCGCGCGCTCGGCTACACGCTCAACCTGCCCGCCGAGGACCGCTACCTGAAGACCCGCGAGGAGCTGCTCGACTACATGACCGTGCTGCTCGGCGGGCGCGTCGCCGAGCAGGTCGTGTTCGGCGCGATCACCACCGGCGCCTCTGATGACCTCAAGCGCGTCGCCGACATCTCCCACTCGATGGTCCACGACTTCGCGATGGGCAACGCCCACATCGGACGCTCCCCCGAAGGCGACGTCCGCCTCTCCGAGACGACCCTGCGCATCCGCGACGAGGAGCGCCAGGATCTGATCGAAGAGTCCCGCCGCGCCGCGCTGAAGCTAATCGTCGGTCACCGCCGCCAGCTCGACGAGCTCGCCCGCGAGCTGCTCGAGCACGAGGTCCTCGACCGCGACGCGATCGACCGTGTGATGGCCGGGATACCGCGCCTAGAGCGCACCCCCGGCGTCGGCCTGCGCGTCGTCGCTGCGACCCCGCTGGATGGACCGACCGGCGGTCGCGAGCCAGGGCATATATAGACTCCCCGGAGTGTTCGACCGCATCGACCATGTAGGGATCGCCGTCGCCGAGATCGAGCCGGCCCTGGAGCTGTGGCGCGATGGCTTCCAGCTCGACGTCGCCCACCGCGAAGTCGTGCAGGAGCAAGGCGTCGAGGCCGTGCTGCTCGACATCGGCGAGAACCACGTCGAGCTGCTCGCGCCACTCGCACCGGACACCCCCGTCGGCAAGTTCCTCGCCAAGCGCGGACCCGGGCTGCACCACGTCGCCTACCAGGTGTCCGACATCGACGCCGCCCTCGCCGCGATCGCGCAGGCCGGCCTGCCGCTGATCGACAAGCAGCCACGCGCCGGCATCGGCGGCACCCGCGTCGCCTTCCTCGAGCCCAAGGGCACCGGGCGCGTGCTCACCGAGCTCGTCGAGCCCGCCGCGGGGGGCCACCGGTGACCGTCTCACGCCGCGTCAGCGTCGGCTTCCAAGGCGGCCAGGTGCTCGCGCTGCGCGTCAGCGACGAACAGCTCGAGGCGCTCCACAAGGCGCTCGGAGGTGGTGGCTGGCACGAGCTGCAGACCGAGGACGGGCCTGTGCGCCTCGACCTCGCGCAGGTCGTGTACGTGCGCTCCGAGGAAGATGACCAGCGCGTAGGCTTTGGCTAGTTGGACGAGCAAATCCTGCGCCTAGCGCGTACCCGTGGTCACGGCCCTCGCAGCGAGCGGGCCGTTGCCGGGTTCTCGCGGCTTGGGGAGCATGGGGGGGTGTGGATTGCGCTCGGCCTGGCGGGGGCGGCGCTTGGTGGTCCTGGGCGGCGGCGGGGCTGGTGGCGTGGGACTGTGGTGGTTGCGGGGACCTATGGTGCGAATACTGCGCTCAAGTTGCTTGTCCGTCGCCGGCGTCCACAGCTTCCCGGATTGCCGCCGCTGACGGGGACGCCGACGCAGCTCAGCTTCCCCAGCGCCCATGCCGCGACCTCGTTCGCTGGGGCGCGGCGCTACTCAGGGATGGGGCTGCCGGCGGCTCCGCTGTATGCGCTGGCGGGTGCGCTCTCGCTTTCGCGCCTCTATCTGGGGGTGCACTACCCGTCCGACGTGCTCGGCGGGGCGCTGCTCGGGACGGCGATTGCGGCGGTCGCCGCGTGAGCACTCGCATCGGCATCGTCGGGCTGCCCAACGCCGGCAAGTCCTCGCTCTTCAACGCGCTCACCAAGGCCGGGGTCGAGGCCGCCAACTATCCCTTCACCACGATCGAGCCCAACGTCGCCGTCGTGCCCGTCGTCGATCGGCGCCTCGATCAGGTTGCCGAGACCGTTGGGGCCTCGGAGCTGGTCTACGACACGGTCGATTTTCACGACATCGCCGGCCTTGTCGCCGGCGCCCACAAGGGAGAGGGTCTTGGCAACCGCTTCCTCGCGAACATCCGCGAGACCGACGCGATCGTGCACGTCGTCCGCGCGCACGGTGACGCCGGGGTCGTACACCCCGAGGGCGACGTCGATCCGCAGCGCGACATCGAGACGATCGAGACCGAGCTCGCGCTAGCCGACCTCGAGCAGGCCGAACGACGCCTCGAACGTGTCGTCAGGACCGCTCGCGGCGGCGACCGCACCGCGATCGCCGAAGAGGCCTGGCTGCAGGAAGTGATCGGCGCGCTGCAGGCCGGTCGCCCTGCCCGCAGCGTGCCGCTGCCCGCTGATGCTCCGAACGCCGCTCGCGATCTCGGGTCGTTGACGGCCAAGCCCGTGCTGTTCGTCGCCAACGTCGACGAGGGCGCCGACGAGGTGCCCGCCGCGATCGCCGCCCACGCCGCCGCCCAGGGCGCCGGTGTCGTCGCGGTCTCCGCGCGCATCGAGTCCGAGCTCGCCGAGCTCGACGACGAGGACGCCGCGCCGATGCGCGCCGAGCTGGGCGTCAGCGAGTCCGGCTTGCAGCGCGTGGTCCGCGGCGCCTTCGAGCTGCTGCACCTGATCGCCTTCTTCACCGCCGGCGAGGGCAAGCCGGCCCAGTCCTGGCACCTGCGCGACGGTCTCACCGCCTGGCACGCCGGCGGTGAGATTCACTCCGACATCCAGAAGGGCTTCGTCCGGGCCGAAGTCATCGGCTGGCAGGAGCTGCTGGACGCCGGTGGCTACGGCCGCGCGCGCGAGCGCGGGACGCTGCGCCTGGAGGGGCGCGACTACGTCATGCACGACGGCGACGTCATCACTGTCAAGTTCACGCCGTAGGGGATGCGGCCGGGTTTAGCTGTAGTAGCGGGAGATGGTGAGTAGCTGGCTGAAGATGTCGTGGCCGAGGATCAAGACCACGATCAGCGCGCCCGCGGCCGGTCCCCAGCGTCGCCCGGCCCCGCGCGCGGCCAGCGCCAGCGCGGCCCCGAAGAGTGCTGCCATCGGCAGCAGGTAACGCGGCTCTGAATATGCTCCGGCACGGCCCGGGAAGGACATGTAGGAGTTGACGCCGACGAGCGCCAGTACGCCCATCCCCAGGACGGCGTAGACGACCAGCTCCGAGAGACGGTTGCGCAGTGAGATACGGGCGCTGACGAGCGCACAGACGCAGAGTGACGCGATCAGCCCGGCTGGAATCAACGCGAGGTTATAGACCCATGGAGGGAAATATGTATCTAGCCAGCCATACAGTCCTACTGACCGATCGAACCAGATTACGCGGGTGGTGAAGATGCCCGGGAAGTTCTGGCTCATCCCTGGTAGTCGCGGGAAGTAGAACTGCCATATGAACGCAAGCTCGTCCAATACCGGCTTGGATCTGTTGGCGCCGATGTCGGCGAACGTCGGTCCCGATGCCAGGTGGGACGAGAACACGCTGATCAGGAGATACAGATACACCGGGCAGCCGCCGATCGCGATCACTATCACTGGGAGCCGCCAAGCTGAACGTCCATCGCTCCGCGCGGCACGCCGTGTAAGGACGATCAAGGCTAGGATCACGCCGGGCACCAGCCCGATGAAGTTGAGCTTGGTCAGCAAGCCGACTGCCGTCACCGCAGCGATCGCGATTGCCAGTCGTGGTGTCAGCGTTCGTCGGAATGCTCGCGCGAGGCAGTAAAAGAGCGCGGCCGACACCGCGCAGAGCATCGAATCGGGATTTACGACGCTCGACATGAACCCCAGCAGGGGAAAAAGCGCCACACCTAGTCCTCCGACTGTCCAAGCCCATGGGGCTCGCGGGAGGGCCTCTCGTATGAACAAGAAGGTGAAAAGGGCAGAGAGGCCCGCCATGAGGGCGCTCAGCAGCCTCATCAGTGCCAGGCGCTCCAGCAGGCTGCCCTTTGCGGCTAGGAGGTATGGAATTGTCTGCAACGCGTAGTAGAGGGGTGGCTCGGAAGCCGCCACGCCGGCTCCTTCCCCGCGCCTGGATAGCGGCACGGAGAGGTCGTGTTCCAGGCGCTGCTGTGCCGCGGTGGAGGAGATCGTGCCGTTAGCTGGCTCGAACATAATCGCGTAGTGGTTAAGGTCATCCAAGGCCACGTTCTCCTCTGGGGAGACCGCTTCGCTCGACGTGGGCAACGTTCCGGTCTCGGCGAGTTGTTGCGCGTAGGCAAAGTGGGCCGGCTCGTCCGGCGCCTGGAAAGGAGGGGTGATTATTGACCAGCTCGCCGCGCTCAGACAGGCAATGCCCGCACAGGTCCATGCGGCTCGCGGAACCCGGCTAAGCACCGTCGCTTGCCCTGCGAGGGATCCAAGCTGCCCGAGCGTCAACCGTGAGGTTAGGACGACAACAGCAGTCATCAGGATCAATGGGGTGAAGGCGATCCAGGCGTCGCTTGGCATGCGACCGAGGCTCATGCGTCGAGCTACCGAGGATGCGAGAGCCCACCACGACCGGTGACCCGGCCGCAGGTATTCGATTCTCATCCGGCCTTCCTTAACTCCTCGATTTGCTACGAACGAACCAAGCAAGGCGACGGTTTCCACTGGAGTCCCGAGCGTTAGGCAGACACCCGCGTGGGAGATTCCGCGAGGGACCCGCTGAATGGTGATGGTGGTCAGGTTTCCGGTCCACCCAGCGCTCTCTGAGCCACGAGCTACGACTCGTGACCCCGATGTCACCGAGAGCGTTACTTTGGGACCCAAGTTCGCGCTTACCCAAGGACGTATCGCTGTTGTGCCTGCCGGTATCAGCTGGTTTACCTGGCAGACGGTCCGCTGATCCTTGATGAGCGTAACGGATCCTGTGTTTGCAATAGAATTCGTGCCCGCGACGACCAGTGGTGAATCCGTCAGCCGCGCGACGATGGCGATCCCGAGGAGCACGAGTCCCACTGCGAGCGCTATACGCGCCCTGCGTGCCTCTCCGGATAACAGAACTCCTTCTATGGATGGGAGAACTTACTATGATCCGAGAAGGCTCAAGAACCAAACGAGGTAACGTACTGTGGTCGTGAGGTGTCGTACGGAAATAATGTTTCCGTCAGGTATCGAGGTCCCTTCCCACGCTTGCGTTTATGTCTAAGCCATCCCCTCCAGCCGCTTAGCTAGACGCTTCATGCCGTGCTTCTCGGCTGCTGCTGCGCCGGCCGCGAAGTCAGTAGGACGACTCGCCGGGCGCTGCACGTCGATCGGCACCAGCGTCGCGATTTGCTTGAAGATCTCCAACTGCTCCGCGTGCTCGCGCAGCGCCGCCGCGATCCGTGGACGCTCCGAGGTGACGGAGCTCCGCACCGCGGCCAGCGCGGCCTCCAGCGAGCCGTGGCGCACCAGCAGATCGCGAGCCGTCTTCGCGCCGATGCCCGGCGCGCCCGGCAGGCCGTCCGAGGGGTCACCGCGCAGCGCGATGAAGTCCGTCACCAGCTCCGGCCCGATCCCGTAACGCTCGCGCACCTGCTCCACGCCGATCTCGAGCGGCTCGCCATCCTTGCGCAGCTCGAGGATCGCCACCTCCCGCCCGACCGCCTGAAAGAGATCGCGGTCGCCTGTCAGCAACAGCGACCGCCCGCCGGCCGCGGTCTCCACGCGCGCGAAGGAGAACATCACGTCGTCCGCCTCTAGGTCCTCGCTTGCGCTCACCGTCCAGCCGAGGCTCGCCAGCAGCTCCGGGGCGCGCTCCCACTGCTGCGCCAACTCATCCGGCATCGGATCGCGGTGCGCGTGGTAGGGCGGGTATGACTCCACCCGATACGCCGCCTGCTCGGCACCGAAGCACGCCACCACTGCACGTGGCGGGCGCGCCTCGATCGCCGTGAGTAGCGCATTGACGGTCCCCAGCAGCGCGTTCACCGGCCGGTCCTCACCGTCAACGATCGAGCCCGGCAGCGAGAAGAACGCGCGGTACAGCAGCCACGGCACGTCGGCGATCAGCAGCGGAGCGTCGATACCCTCAGCCTAAGGTCTCGCGGGGCCATGTGGCACGCCGATGGGGCGCCTAGTGCGAGCCCGGGGCGCCCGTGCGAGCCGCGGGCCAGCCGCGCGAGCAGTCGCGGCGGCACGTCGAGAAGGTTGCGCTCAGCCGGCCTGCGTGCCGCCGACGGGTCCGGCCGGACTGCCGGCGCCGCCCTGAACGCCCACTTCCTGGGTGGTCGCAGAGCTCGCCTGGGTGGGGGTCGCCACTGGGGGGAACGCCGGGGCGGGGGCCTCCGAGACGGACGGCAGCGCGGAGTGGCCGCTCAGGTCCGGCTCGGATTGCAGACCGCGTGCGGTACGCACGCTGAAGTAAGCCCAGGTGTCGTCCAGGCCGAGGCGGCTCGCCAGTTCTGGGCCGCCGACCTGCGTGTGCCCCGCCGAGCCCAGCACGTAGGCCGTGAGGATTCGCGGCGAATAGCCTCTGCGCAGCACCTCGATCCCGCGGAACCTGCCCCGGACGAGGCCCCGCAGGCGCGCCGCCACCACCGCAAAGCTCATGCTGACGCTCCAGCTGTGCTGCGGTCCCTGGTCGAACGGGTCCGGCACCCCCTGCAGCCACGGCTCCGGCGCCGCGCCCGGGAACCCGTTCTGGACGCTCTCAGTTGCGCCTCCCGAGCTTGCAAAGAAGTACGTGATCGCTGGTTGGCCGGCGTACGTCACCACCTGCCCCGCCGTCGCCGCGACCGCCGCATCCGTCTGCGCGGTCTGGGCCTTCCTGCCCAGGAAGAGCTGCGAGCGCGTGTCCGCGTACACGTCGAAGCGCGACCCGCCCGCGTGGTCGGTGATCGCGTACGTGCGACTCGCGACCGCCTGTGCCTCGAGCGCCGCCAGCGGCCAGCTCGCCGGCATCTCGGCTCCGACCACCCCCTGCACGTAGGTTTCCAGTGGCAGCTTGTGGACCTTCCCGTTCAGGAGGATCCGCACCGTCGTGTTTACCGGCACGCTTCCGAGCGCCGTGCCCGTGTAGTAGTGCGCCAGGATCGACGCGTAGCCGTATCCGTGCTGCGCGTATCCCAACGCCCCCTCCTGGCTCATGCCGACGCCATGCCCGTACCCCGCGCCTTGGACCACAAGCGTCGGGGTCGCCGCCGCTCTTGCCGCGGGAACCCCGAGCACGATCGCCGCCAGCCACGGGACAGCCATCCGTAGCGCCGTCAATGTGCTCCAGCCGTGCCGCACCGGCCGCGCGGTCGAGAGGCGGATCGGCCGGTGGTAGCTTGGGCTGATGCCGCCCAGCCTCGACCGTCGCCCGCGTCGCAGCGCTCCGCGCATGGGTGCCGGTCTGCGGGCGAGGGCTCGCATGGGCCTTGGATCGACCGAACCCGGCTCCGGCATGAGCTTCGAACGCAACAATCCATCCCCAACACCTCACCCAGGGAGCGAGTCGCGCATATGACTCTTACGAACGACGAGCGGGCCGTACTCGAGCGGGTCCCCACCGGCCTCTACATCGGCGGGGAGTGGCGCCCGGCCTCCGCGGGCGGCACGCTCCCCGTCGAGGATCCCTCCACCGGCGAGTCCCTAGTCGAGGTCGCCGACGCTCAGCCCAGCGACGCGCTAGACGCGCTGACAGCCGCCGCCGAGCGCCAGGCCACGTGGGCCGCGTACCCACCGCGCGAGCGGGGCGAGATCTTGCGCCGCGCCTACGAGCAGCTCACCGCCCGCAGCGACGAGCTGGCCTTGCTGATGACGCTGGAGATGGGCAAGGCGCTGGCAGAGTCCAAGGCCGAGATCGCCTACGCCGCCGAGTTCTTCCGCTGGTTCTCCGAGGAGGCCGTTCGCATTCACGGCCGCTACATGACCAACACCACCGGCAAGGGGCGCATCCTCACGATGCGCCAGCCCGTCGGCCCCTGCGTCTTCGTTACCCCGTGGAACTTCCCGATGGCGATGGGCACCCGCAAGCTCGCCCCCGCGCTCGCCGCTGGCTGTACCGTCGTTGTCAAGCCGGCCCAGCAGACGCCCCTCTCGATGCTCGCCCTTACCGGCATCCTCGAGCAGGCCGGGCTCCCCGGGGGGGTGCTCAACACGATCACCGCGCGCCACTCCGGAGAGGTGATCGAGCCGCTGCTGCGCGACCGCCGCACCCGCAAGCTCTCCTTCACCGGCTCCACCGAGGTCGGACGGGAGCTGATCGCGCAGTCCGCCGAGCGCGTCCTGCGCGTCTCGATGGAGCTCGGCGGCAACGCCCCCTTCCTCGTCTTCGAGGACGCCGATCTCGACGCCGCCGTCGAGGGCGCCCTCACCGCCAAGATGCGCAACGTCGGCGAGGCCTGCACCTCCGCCAACCGCTTCCATGTCGCCGAGTCCGTCGCCGCCGAGTTCGCCAAGCGGCTCGCTACGCGCATGGCTGCGCTGAAGGTCGGGCGCGGCACCGAGCCTGGCAGCGACGTCGGGCCGCTCATCGATGAGCGCCAGCGCACCAAGGTCCAGGAGCTGGTCGCGGAGGCCCGCGCGCGCGGCGCGCGCGTCCTCACCGGCGGCGAGTCGCTGCCCGGCCCCGGTTACTTCTTCGAACCGACCGTCCTCGATTCAGTCCCTGCCGACGCGCGGCTGATGGACGAGGAGATCTTTGGCCCCGTCGCCCCGATCGCCACCTTCGCCTCCGAGCAGGAGGCCCTGGATGCCGCCAATCGCACCGAGTACGGACTTGTCGCCTACCTCTATACCCGTGATCTCGCCCGCGCCTTCCGCGTCGCCGAGGGCCTGGAGACCGGCATGGTCGGCCTCAACCAGGGCATCGTCTCCAACGCCGCCGCCCCTTTCGGCGGGGTCAAGGAGTCCGGGTTCGGGCGCGAGGGCGGCTTCGAGGGGATCGGCGAGTACCTTGAGACGAAGTACGTCGCGCTGAGTCTGTAGCCAGCTAGTGGCCGGACTCCAATTGTCCCAGGTCAACCGCATTCGCCGGTGCCACCAGCTTGACCGGCGCGTTCCAGCGGTTGAAGACGACCTTGCCGCCGCCGGTGCCGCCCTTCTTGATCTCGATCGGGTACGGCGTGCCCGCCGCGGCGACGTAGAGGGTTCCGCCTCGTGTGAGGTCGTCGATCGCGATCACCTGCTGGCCTTCGATCGTGCTCGTGCCGCTCTTCGACAGTGACCCGTGGCTGCTAAGCGTCGAGTCCAGTAGCTTGCGCAGGTTCGTCAGCGAGCCGAGCGATGCGAAGTTCCCACTCGCCGCGGGCGCCTTCAGCCACTTCCCCTGGAGCAACTGCGCCGCGGCCGGCCCGGCGAAGTGGCGGTAGAAGGCCGGGCTGCCGGTGATGTAGACGTACCCGCCCACCTCGACCAATTCGAAGCTCAGCCCATTCTCCGAGAGGCGCCCGCGCCCGCCCTTGCCCGTCAGCAATTCCATGTCGAGTCCGATCGATGCGCCCGCGTTTACGATCGAGCCCGCGACGTGGACGGAGCTAGCGTCGTCCGCGGCCGTCTTGGCTGCAGCCACGATCTCGGCCGGCGTCTTGGAGGCGGTGCCGCTGCCGCTGCTCGACGAGCTGCCACAGCCGATCGCCATCGTTAGTCCGAGCACGAGTACTAGCAGCGAGCCTGCCAGCGTAGGAAGTCGAAGGCGCACGAAGCCGACCACGATACCCGGGGACGCGGATGCCCGGGTAGAGTCGGCAGTCGGCCCAGCGGCCACCTGTTCGCTCAAGCCAAGCCCCACCCGCGCCGATTATGAAGGGCAAGGAGTCGCAATCAAGTGGGAAAGCTCGAATGGTGGAGTAAGCTCGAACCCGTGGGGAAGCCACCCACCGTAGAAGACCAGATTGGCGGCCGCCTGCGCGCGCGGCTTGCATGGACGTCGCTAGCCGCCGTCCTGGTAGTCGCCGCGGTCGCCGCGGTCGCTGTGCGCAGCGATGCTCTCGCGGCCATCTGCGTCCTGGTACTCGCCGCACTCGCCGCCCTGTTTGGCTGGCGTGCCGGAGAGTCAAGCCGCCGGGCGCTGCGGTGCCAGATCGACGACCGCTCCAGCGAGTTGCGCCGCGCGCTCACCGAGCTCGAGATCGCGCAGGCCGAGACCGTTCGCCGCCTGTCGATGGCGGTCGAGTTCAGGGATGAGGACACCGGCGCGCACATCGAGCGCATTGGGCGCTTCTCGACACTGCTCGCCGAGCAGGTCGGCATCGAGCCCGAACGCTGCGAGCTGATGAGCTACGCGGCTCCTCTGCACGACGTCGGGAAGGTCGCGATCCCCGATGCGATCCTGCTGAAGCCCGGATCGCTGACCCCCGAGGAGCGTGCGATCGTCGAGACCCACGCCGAGGAGGGCCATCGGCTACTGCGCGGCTCCTCCTCCTCGATCCTCGACATGGCCGCCACGATCGCGTTGAGCCACCACGAGAAGTGGGATGGCAGCGGCTACCCACGTGGCCTTGTCGGTGAGGAGATCCCGATCGAGGGCCGCATCGTCGCGATCACCGACGTCTTTGACGCCCTCACCAGCGATCGTGTCTACCGGCCGGCGTTCCCCGTGGAGCGCGCCGTCGAGATGATGCGCGAGCAGCGCGCCCGCCACTTCGACCCCGTGCTACTCGACACCTTCCTCGATGTCCTCTCAAACTCAGGTCCCGACGCCCGCGCCAATCTCAAGGCCAACCCGGAGGACCTCCTCGAGGACGTCCTGGAGACCTACTCCAAAGCGCTCGAGCGCGGAGACGCCGAGACCGCCGAGGGGATCGTCGCGCAGGCGATCGAGGATGAGATCCCCGCCGCGACCCTGCACAGCGAGGTCATCGCCCCCGCGTTGCGGCGCATCGGCGAGCTATGGCAGGCCGGCGAGATCGACATCGAGACCGAGCACCTCGCGACCGGCATCACCCGCCGGATTCTCGCGACGCTCTACCGCTACATGCTCGGCGGTACCGATCCCGGTCGCGAGCGTGTCCTGCTCGCCGGCGTCGAGGGCGAGCGCTCGGAGGCCGGTCAGCACACGCTCGGGCTACAGATGGTCCACGACCAACTCGCCGCCGCCGGCTATCAGACGACGCTGGACACCGAGCTCTCGCCCGCGCGGCTCGCCGCTGCGGTTGCCGACCACGACCCCGACCTGATCGTGATCGGCGCCACCGCGGCCTCCGCCACGCCAACACTCGACCCACTCGTCGATGAGCTGCGCGAGAGTCACCCCGATATCCCCGTGCTGCTCGGCGGCGCCGCCGACGGCGCCGCGCCGGGCGAGCTCCAGCAGCCGCACCCCGGCGTGCGCGTCCTCGAGCGCATAGACCTTGCGGTTCCCGCCGTCGAAGAGCTGCTCGCCGCGCGCGAACACGCCCTCGGCTAGATTTCCGCTCGATGTCCAATCGCGCGCTCGTCACCGGCGGAGCCGGGTTCATCGGTTCGCACCTCGTCGAAGCGCTGCTCGTGGAGGGCCGCGAGGTGTCCGTCATCGACGATCTCTCCTCCGGTCTGGCCAGCAACGTCGCCCCGGGCGCCGACCTGCAGGCGCTTGACATCGTCGACCGCGGCGAGCTGCAGGACGCGATCGAGCGCGCCCGCCCGCATGCGATCTTCCACCTCGCCGCTCAGGCGAGCGTCGTCGCCTCCGTCGAGGACCCCCTGCGTGACTGTGCTGTGAACGTGCAGGGCACCCTCAATGTCCTCGACGTCGCCGCGCGCCTGGATGTGCCGGTTGTGTTTACCTCCACCGGGGGGGCCCTGTACGGCGACGACGCCCCGATGCCGACCCCCGAGGAGCGCATCCCCGCCCCGCTCTCGCCCTACGGCGCCTCGAAGTGGGCCGCCGAGGCGTACGTCAACACCTGGTCGCTCGCCGGCGGTATTCCCCACGCCGTCTGCCGTCTCGGAAACGTCTACGGGCCCCGCCAGAGCCCCCATGGCGAGGCCGGCGTCGTCGCGATCTTTAGCCACCACCTGCACGTTGGCAAAGCCCCCAAGCTGTACGGCCACGGGGCCCCCACGCGTGACTACGTCTACGTCGAGGACGTCGTCCGTGCCCTGCTCGCCGCCTCCGGACATCGCGGGACCTACAACGTCGCGACCGGCGTCGAGACCGACGTGCGGACCGTGTGGGACGAGCTGCAGGCCGCCGCCGGAGTCGAGATCGAGCCGCAGCTCGAGGACCTGCGCCCCGGCGAGCTCCAGCACAGCCGCCTCGATGCCTCGCGGGCCGCGCGCGAGCTTGGGTGGCGGGCCGAGGTGCCGATTGGGGAGGGGCTGCGGCGCACGTATGGCGCGCTGGTCGAGGAGTTCCGGGCCGCGGAGGGCGCACAGGCCGGGTAAGAGCGGGGGCCGGCTTGGGCTCCTGGGTCGCGTCTCAGTCGCGTCGAGGGTGGAGACGCTATCGCTGCCTGCTTGAAGAGGGCAAGCGGTGGCTACGGTACTTGTGCATCGGGACCGGCTTCCTGTTGTCCGGGCCCGGGGCGTTGACGCGCCGCTCGGCAACCGTATTCGTGGATCGATCTTATAGTGCTCATGCGGTGGGCAACCGTGTGTAGTGCGGGCCACGTGAGCCGCGTCCGAGGCCTTACCCCTGCTTGAAAGTAGACGTTTTGGGGTATAGTGAGCGGATGCCTACCAGGCGTTTTAGTGAGCTGGCGGAGACCGCGGCAGACCAGTTCGGGCTGGTCACGATCGATGACGCACGGGAGGTCGGCTACGAGCCCAAGACGCTCGCCAAGTTGGCTGGGCGAGGGCAGCTGGAGCGGGTGAGTAGAGGCGTCTACCGGGTGCCGTTCGTGCCTGGTGGAGCGATGCAGGCCTATATGGCGGCGGCGTTGTGGCCCCAGGGCGTACAGGGTGTGCTCACGCACGACACAGCGTTGGATCTGTGGGATGTCAGCGACGTGAACCCCGCCAAGATCCATATCACCGTGCCACACGGACACCGCCCGCAGCGAGCGATCCCCAGGGCGTGTGTGATCCATCGCGAAGACCTCGACTCGGCTGAGGTCGCCGCGATCGAGGGAATCCCCGTCGTCAAGCTCGCCCGCGCCCTGCGCCAATGCGCCCAGGAGCATCTCGGGCGCGATCTGCTCGAGCAGGCCGCCCGCCACGGTCGTGCTCGCGGGCTGCTGAGCGCCCGGGAGCACGAGACGCTGATGCGGGAGCTCGGGCTCGAAGGCGTCAGCGGACGAGCATGAGCACACCACCCGAGCGCCCAAAGACGGTGAATCGGCTGCAGCGGCTGATCACTGTTGGGAGCGCGAGTCTGGGCAGCCGGTGCGGCGCCTGAACCTCAGGGTCGCCTCAATGATGCTGGTCGGTGCACTACGACGTGCGGTTGACGATGACGGAGCCGTCGTGTTCGTCACCATCCCGGTGCTCGCCGTCCGCTGGCAGATCGCCCAGAAGCTGCAGGCCGTCACCGAGCACAAGCTGAAGACTCGTATCTTCTCGCGCTCATGTCCGCCCACCAGCTCCAAATCCAGGACAGATCACCAGCGCCGAGAAACCGGATCAGATCACCCGCACCTCCACAAGATCAGCGCCCCATGTCTCGAACTCTCCGCCATCTGTCTGGCCAAGCGATGGCCTCCGATCAGGTTCGCAGCGCTCATTCGATGGCCCGGAAACGCTAGGATCGGAGGCTGCGGCGAGATAGCTCAGCTGGTAGAGCACTCGACTGAAAATCGAGGTGTCGGCGGTTCAAGTCCGTCTCTCGCCATCGCCGGATCGGGGCTCCCGAGTGCTCCGTATGACTAGTATCCGTCCGGAGCTGCCTCGGTCTAGTACGCTCCGCGAGTGCTGCATCAGGGGTCAGGTGAGCCACTCGTTCTGCTGCATGGCATTCTCTGCAGCGAGCGTATTTGGGGCAATGTTGTGGGGCTGCTCTCAGGCCAGCATGATGTGATCGTCCCGACCATGTTGGGACACAATGGCGGTCAGCTCGCCAGGCGTAGACCGGCGAGCATCGAGCATCTCGTGGACGATCTCGAGCGACTGCTGGACGAGTTGGGGATCGCCGAGGCGCATCTGGCAGGCAACTCTCTGGGAGGCTGGGCGGCGCTCGAGCTTGCCCGTCGCGGACGGGCACTCACGGTCTGTGCGCTCTCTCCGGCGGGCGCGTGGGGCAGTGAAACCGACGCGCAGCGCGTCCGGGCGACTCTCAAGAGGGCGGTACGTGACATCCAGCGCTCACGCAGAATCGTTCCGCTGGTTGCTCGCTCCAGGCACATCAGGCGCTTTGCCTTGCGCAACAGCGCTCTGCACGGGGAGCGAGTCAGCCCAGCCGAGTTCCGGTCGCTCATCGACGATGTGATCGGCTGTCAGATCAGCGGCGATCTGTTCGAAAGCGACGCACGGCAAACCTCTCTGGACCCAGTGCCATGCCCGATCACCATGGCGTGGTCAGCCGAGGATCGCATCTTCCCCCTGGAGGCCTACCGCTCGCGCGCGTGCGAGCTGATTCCGGGAGCGGACTTCATCGTGCTCGATGACGTCGGGCACATTCCGATGCTCGATGACCCGCGACTGGTCGCCCAAACGATCCTCTCGAGCGCCGCGAGGGCCACCGACACGCTCAACGGCTAGCACCGAGAGCCTTCGAGCAGGCAGTCAACTACTGTGCCTAGAAAACCCGCGGAATCAATCATCTGACATGGACAAAAAGTCAAGGCCCCGCGCGGGTTGGTGTTGAGCGTCTCGAGCGTCGGGTGGCAGGCGGGGCAGCGACGGTGGATCAGACTGACATTCGCGGGTTGCGTGCCGACGCTTGCACATCGCAATTACTAGGAGGACGCCGATGCTGGACACCACCTGCCACATGTCGATCTCGCTCGACGGTTTCATCGCTGGGCCGGACCAGAGCCGGGAGAATCCGCTTGGGAAGCGCGGCAGGGAGGTCCATAGCTGGCATCTCGGCGACGAGCGCGCGAACGACGCCGACGCGACGGCAGAGGGCTGGCTCATGCGACCGCGCGGGGCCTACGTCATGGGCCGCAACATGTTCGGGCCGATCCGCGGCGAGTGGGATGAGGAGTGGGATGGATGGTGGGGCTCCGAGCCGCCCTACCACGCGCCGGTCTTCGTGCTCACCCACCACGCCCGCGAGCCGATCGAGATGGAGGGCGGCACGAGTTTCCACTTCGTCACCCAGGGCTTCGAGGCCGCCTACGCGCAGGCGCGTGAGACGGCCGGCGAGGCTGGCATCGACATCGCGGGCGGCGCCTCGACCGTCCGTCAGGCGCTCGCCGCCGGAGTGATCGACGAACTCACGCTCGACGTGGTCCCCGTCCTGCTCGGGTCTGGCGAGCGACTGTTCGACGGAGTCGAGTCCCTCGGGTTCGAGCCGGTCGAGGTGCTCCACTCTCCGCTCGCCACGCACATCCGCTACCGGCGGGCGGGGTGAAGAGCCGATCTTCGGGACTCCTCGACTCTGTCGGCTGTGGTCCCTGTTCGCGGGCCATCATCCTCTTGCGCCGGGGCGGATATCTCACGGAATGAATCGATGCTGACTCAGGTGGCCGACGGCATCTGGGTCCGGCAGAGCCAGTGGGTCTGGACCAATTCCATCGTGGTGCGCGGGGACGACGAGCGCTGGCCGCGGTTCGACCGCTATGTAGAGGTGGGACCCCTTGTGACCTAAGTGGATCGCTGAGGGACAGACCATGCTGTCGATAGTGGTGGGCCGGTAGTTCCTTTCAGGATGAAATTTCTGGTGCAATGATATCGGTCTTTGGTTATCATGTAGCCGCTAGATCCGATGTCGAATGAACTATTGGCTTTCTGATGACGCAAGATGGTCGTGGAATCTCAGGCGCTGGACGTGCCGAATTGTCGGCGGTGCTTGTCGATCGCAGGTTTGTCTCTCCAGAGATCGCCGCACGCGTGCTAGGTGTGGACGCGAGGGTCGCGGCGCGAAAGCTCGCGCATTGGGCGGAACAGGGGTGGCTGCGTAGGGTGCGGCGGGGCCTGTATATCGCCGTGCCAGTCGAGGCTCCTCCGCGAAGCTGGTCACAGGACACGTTGGTGTTGGCGAGCGCGGTGTGGTCGCCGTGCTACTTCAGCGGGTTCACGGCAGCGCGCCACTGGGGTCTGACCGAGCAGGTGTTCCGCACCACGATCGTGAAGACCGCACAGCGTGTGCGCGCCGCGACGGCGAGCCTGCTGGACGCCGAGTACCTACTAATGCACGTAGCAGAGGACACGCTCGAGTGGGGCTTGGAGACAGCGTGGCAGGAGGAGGTGCGGATGCTGTTCGCCGACCCCGTACGGACGGTAGTGGAGATCCTCGACGCACCGCGAATCGGCGGTGGTATCCGCCACGCCGCAGAGATCCTGCGGGCGTATCTGGATGAGCACGAGGGTGAGCGCCTGGTGGAGTACGCGCTGCGGCTCGGCAACCGCGCTGTGCTTAAGCGCCTGGGTTTCCTGCTGGAGTCGCAGGGCTGGGGCGCCCCCGAGCTGATCGCGGCGTGCCGCGCGGAGCTCTCCAGCGGCATCTCGCTGCTTGACCCCGACGGGCCCCGTATGGGGCCGCGCGTGCCGGCATGGCGGCTGCGCGCCAACGTGGTGCTCGAGCCGCAGGAGCCGTCGTGATCGCCAAGCAGGAGCTGATGCGACTCCGTGGCGAGTGGCAACTCGACGTCGGCGTGATCGAGAAGGACTACGTGCTCGGCTGGGTGCTTGCCGCGATCTCTGCAGAGTCCGCGCTTGCCGACACCTGGATCTTCAAGGGCGGTACCTGCCTGCGCAAGTGCTACTACGAGACCTACCGATTCTCTGAGGATCTTGACTTCACCGTCGTCGACGGCGGCCCGGAGGAGCCCGACGAGATGATCGAGATCTTCAAGAGAGTCTCGGACTGGCTCGTGCGCGAAACGGGCATCGAGTTGGAGATCGACCAGCGCACATTCGCGCGGCGACGCAACCTACGCGGCCAGCCCACCACACAGGCGCGGATCGCCTACCGCGGACCGAACGCCCCGCGGGGGACTCTCCCGAAGCTTAAGTTCGATCTGACCAGCGATGAGGTGCTCGTCGAACGGCCGCACCGCCGCATAATTGCGCACTCATACAGCGACCAGCCACTCCCCGGGGTCGGCGTCTTGTGCTAATCACCGACGGAGTTGCTAGCTGAGAAGACGCGCGCGCTCGCTACTCGCTGTCGCCCGCGCGATCTCTACGACGTCGTACACATGCACCGCCACCCCGACCTGATCGGCCGAGCCGAGCGCGTACACATTGTCGCCTTCTGAGACATGGCAACCCAGAAAGAGCACGCTCCTGACGCCACGCATCCGGGCGTGGTCCGGGTAGATTCCACTACGCCCGCTTTGCCGAGTCAGAGGTTTACTCGATCACGATAAACTCCGTATAACTTCGCGAGTCCGAGCAGCATACCCATCCCTTTAGAGAGCTTTAGAGTTTTTAGAGTCGGTTAGAGAAGGCCCTTGCTGAAGGGCTACGACCGTCCTCGCTTGGGCCGAATCCGGCTCGGCGAACGGCGTCCAACCGCTGCAGTTCGATGGCGCTATGATCGGCTCTGTGCCTGAGTCGTCTCTGCCTCTAACCGGCGGCTGTAACTGTGGCGCGGTGCGCTTTGAGCTCACCGAGACGCCGCTCCGCGCAGGATACTGCCACTGCACTCGCTGTCAACGACGAACGGGCACCGCCGCCTCGCCTTCGGCTATCGCCAACTCCGGGACTTTTCGAATCGTCAGTGGCGAGGATCACGTCCGGCGCTGGAACGCAGGTGACGGAGCCGACAAGGCGTTCTGCGGCACCTGCGGCTCAGCGCTGTTCGGACAGCACCCGGAGCGCCCGGAGTTCATCAACGTTCGCATGGGATCCTTCGATGGCGACCCCGGGGTACGGCCGATGGGTCGCCTGCATGTTGCCAGCGCCGCCGTTTGGGAGCCAATTCCCGATGATGGCCTGCCCCGCCTTCCCGGACCTCTCGAAGCGTAACTCCACGCCGCGCCGGCTCGTGGCTCCTCATTGGGCCTCAGCGACCCACCTTCCGTCGTTATCTGAGTGCGCTCGATCGACTCCTTCGTGCCGAGGCACGAAGCCCAGCCCCAAAGCGTCCATACTGACTACCGATGACTTCGGGGCAGTCTCACACAACCGCACCCACCAGAAGCTGATCGTGTCGCTCGCACACCGCACGGCAGCCAACATGGTTGCTACTTCATAGGAGGTCGCAAATGGCATCAGTCGAGAGAAACAAACCGGCACCCCTCGAAAGCGATCTGCAGAACGCGCGCGTCGGCGATCGGTCGAACTTCCGGGAGGGGCCGCCGCACGAGCTGTTCCGGCGGCTGCGCTCGGAGTGCCCGGTGCACTGGTCGGACGGGATCACCGAGTACCCCGGCGAGGACGGCTTCTGGTCGGTGACCACCGCTGAGGATGTGCATGAGGTCAGCCGCGACTGGCAGACGTTCTCCTCAGAAATCGGGGGCTTCACCGCCACCAAGAAAACGGGGCTGTCGCTGGAGATGCAACAGGCGATGTTCATCGGCATGGACCCCCCAAAGCACGACCGTCTGAAGGCGCTCTTCCAGCGCGGCTTCACGCCCAAGCGGATCGCCGAGCACGAGCACGCGATTCGCGCGATCGCCACCGAAGTACTCGACCGGCTCGCCGGTCGGGAGAGCTGCGATCTCGTCAACGATGTCGCCCAGCCTGTGGTGGCGCGTGTGATCGGCAGCTTCATGGGCCTCACCCCCGAGGATGATGCAGTGTGGGCCACGCTGATGAACGCGATCGTTGGGGCTGGTGACCCGGATGCCACGCCGGATGGCGCCAACAGCGTGATGGAGAACGAGGTGCCCGAAGTATTCGAGCGCTGCGGCCGGCTGATCGCCGAACGTCGCGTCGCACCGACTGAGGATCTGACGAGCGTGCTGGTGCATGCCGAGCTCGACGGCGAGCGACTCGAGGATCACGAGATCGTGATGGGTTTCCTGCTGTTGATGGCGGCCGGTAATGACAGCACCAAGGCGACGTATTGCAGCGGGATGCGTGCGCTGATGGAAAGCCGTGACCAGCTGCGTGAGGTCGTGGAGGACCCGTCGCTGATACCGGGCGTGGTCGAGGAGTCGCTGCGCATGTTTCCCGCGTTCACTCACTTCGCCCGCACCGCCGCTCGCGACACCGAGCTGCACGGCCAGAGCATCCGCGAGGGGGAGAAGCTCGTGATGTGGTACCCGTCCTCCAACCGCGACGAGTCCCGCTTCGAGGATGCCGAGCGCTTCGACGTCAGGCGCAACCCCGAGCACCAGGCGTTCGGTGCCGGCGGTCGGCACTACTGCCTCGGTACGGCGCTCGCGCGTCTGGAGCTGCGGATCCTCTTCGAGGAGACCCTCGCCCGCTTTCCCGAGATTGAGATCCTCGATACCCCGACATACCTCGAATCGGCGTTCGCCAACCAGATGAAGACGCTGCCGGTGCGGCTCTCGCCGCAGCCCACCTGAAGGAGACACCTAGACGCGGGAGCGGTATCCGACTGAGTGCTTCCGACCCCGAAGGGACTGTGCGTAGAATGGGCCTCGGAGTTTTGGACCACGACCCCGGTAAACCACCGAAAAAAACGGTATTGTGGCGGAGTTGGACGGCACAAAAGCCCTGCAAATAGGCTGGTTTTTGGGTGTATCGCGGTACGCCTGAAAATCGAGGTGTCGGCGGTTCAAGTCCGCCTCTCGCCATCGCCTCGCTCGAGAGCAACGGTGCACGCCTCGCTCTGCCTGGCTGTAGCGCCTAGGATGTCGAGGCTGTGCACGTGTGGACGATTATTCTGAGGAGACTCCATGCCTGGACCGGTGTTGTTCTGCTACGACGGGTCGGAGGGGTCGCGGGCGGCGATGGCCGCGGCGGCGGAGCTCCTCGCCCATCCGGCGTCTGCGGTCGTACTGACGGTCTGGCAGCCCGCGGCGGTGCTGTTGGCGCGGGCCGGGGGCTTCGGCGGCAGCTACTTGAGCGACGAGGAGCGCGTCGACGCGGGACAGGCGCAGTTGGCCAGCAATGCGGCTGAGGAGGGCGTGGAGCGTGCGCGTGGCCACGGCTATGACGCCAGCTCTCGCGTCGAGGAGGCCACCGAAGGCGCGGGACGCATGATCATCGAGATCGCCGACGCGCTCGACGCGCGGCTGATCGTGTGCGGTAGGCGTGGACTCGGCGCGGTCGCCTCTGCGCTGCTCGGCAGCGTCTCGCACGTGGTACTCGCGCACGCCGGTCGCCCTGTTCTGATCGCGCCGGAGCGCTGAGGAGGGTCCATGACAGCACTGAAACGAGAGGCCGCGATCAGATGGTTGGGTCATCCTCCGGATAGCGCGCCGCGCCTCACCGTCGGAAGCCATTCGATTGCGCCGTTGCTATCGCTTCACGTGGATCCCGATACCACGGATCCGCTGGCGACATTGCCAGGCGAGCTGCTCGCCGGCGCGATCGGCAGTGTCTTCACTTGGCTGGTTGCCGAGCAGCTCGTTCAGGAAGGCACCCAGGCTCGCGAGCTTGTTAGTTACGTAACGCTGACACTCTCAGGTGAGGCCGACGACCTCACGGACGCGATGCTGAGCGGGATTACCTGCCGAATGTCGGGACGCGTAGCGGGCGTCGAGGAGACACATCTGGAGGTGGTGGCGCAAGCGGCGATGACCCAGTGCATGGAGAGGCTGGGCATGCGCACCGAGGGGATCGTTGTCACGGTCGAGGCCTCGCTAGAGGGGAGTTAGTCAAGGCGTCCGAACCATAAGCGTCAGCCGTACCGGCTCTTTGCGCCCGTGGGCGGCACCAGCGCCGTTTGGGCCCCGCGCTCCTTCGGTAGCTGGTTAGTTGGCGTGGGAAACGGGAAAGGAAAGGGCAGGGTGGGAGGAAAGCAATGCGACTGCTGACCCGATCTGGGCCCGAAGGTTCCGTCTCACCGTGGCGATCGCCGTCGTGGACGGCGTGTCGGTATTGGTTGGGTATCGCTTCAGTCCCCTCGCCGGTATCGCGCTGTTCGTGGGGATCATGGCAGTCGCGCTGCTGAGCCTCCCCGTCTGTCTTCGAGTCCGAGGAGAGGGGATTTTCGTGATTGATCCGAGGGCCACCTTTGCTGAGCAGGGTCTTGATCCGCGGCAGCTGCGCCACCAGCAGGCCGTCGTGTGCATGGAGATCAGGCGCTTGGCGCGAGCGAGCCCTACCCGTCGACCGGCGAGCGCTGACGCTGGCTTGCTTCCAGCGGTGATCGCCGACCTCGAGCTGGCACACCGATCGGGCGTGGCGATGTCCGTCGAGGCGCACCGCTAACGCACCGCTCGACGGACCGGCAAGTCCGCGGATACGTTCGCTTCGGCGAACCGCGCGGGTCGTCCAGCGGTGCAGTGCCCCGCGCCTCAACGTTAAGGACGTGGTTGCCCGGCCGCGGGGCCGAATATCCGAGATCCGCCCAGCGGCGCAATCGTAAGAGACCTCAGCCCGTAGCCAGCCGCCTGCGCACCGCCGAGCTACCTGGCCGAACGTAGATAGCGCCAAAAGCGCCCAACCAACCTTTACGATTGAAGTGCTAAAGTAAAGGCAATGCCAAGGGTTTCCTCCAAGAATCAAGTGACGATCCCGGTCGAGGCGATGCGCGCGGCGGGTCTACGCGCGGGCGATGAGATCACCGTGCGCCCGGTGCGTGAGGGCGAGATCATCCTCGCGACCAGGGGCTCCCGGGTCCGACGTCATGCCGGTATTGCGACTGGCATCTACAAGGACGGCGAACTCGATCGGCTCCGCGACGAGTGGCAGCGCTGATCCTCGACGCGAGTGTCCTGATTGGCCTTCTGGATACCGCAGACGCTCATCACAACCGCTCGATTGACGATGTCGAGGCCGCCGATCGGGCGGGACGGCGCCTGCTCCTACCGGCGAGTGCCTACAGCGAGACGTTGGTGGCGTTTGCACGTGCTGCGCGCCTGTCCGAGGCGCGTCAAGCGGTCGCTGCCATGGGCGTCACGGTCGTGCCGCTCACCGAGACCATCGCGGAGCGGGCGGCCGAGCTTCGCGCCAGCCACAAGCGCCTGCGCCTTCCAGATGCAATCGTCCTCGCTACCGCACAAGCAGAGAACGGCGAGTTGCTGAGCTACGACCGCCGCCTCTCACAGCTCGCCGGCAAACACCACTGACACGATTCCGAAAGCCTCACCCGGACATCGTCGCCTCGCGTTCGCTCTGCTCGCGCGCGCCGGCCTGTCCGGCGTAGAGCAACAACATTTACTGAAACCTCGCGATTTCCAGTCGGATTGTGTCAAAGGTCGCAACGAAGCTGGTAGGTTGTCGCGGCTATGGCGCTGCCTCTGCATTCTGCGAGGAGACGTCGCTGTGCGGAGGTACGCGTGCGCATGCCACGCCCGATTAGCTCCCCGAGCGGCCTTCTCCTGCTCGTGACGTGCGTGACGGCGATGACGCCGACGCTCGCCCGCGGCGAAGGCACTCCGGTGGCCGGTCCACCGGTGAATGTGGCGTCTCCGACGGTCAGCGGCACCCCGGCGGTCGGACAGACGCTCAGCTGCTCCACCGGCGCCTGGGGGGGCGCACCGAGCGGCTTCGGCTACGTATGGCTGCGCGACGGCAGTCCGATCGCCGGCCAGACGGGGAGCACCTACCTCGCGCAGGCGGTCGACCGGGGGCACTCGCTCTCGTGTCGCGTCACCGCGAGCGTCGAAGCGGGGGGATACACGATCATCGGGCTGCCGACCGGACTGTACAAAGTGACATTTCGCGCCGGCGGGGAAGTCGGCAACTATCTGACCACCTACTTTCATCAAGAGCTCGCGCCGAGCGAAGCAAACCGGGTCTCGGTCACCGCCGGCGCCATTACCTCAGGGATCGACGCGGCGATGCCCACCGGCGGAGCGATTGTCGGAACGGTCAGGGATGCAGCCACGCACGCCGGGGTTGCCGCAGTGGGCGCCTGCGCTGAAACCGAAGGACGCCAGGAAGCCTGCACCAAGACGAACGCCGCAGGCGAATACACGCTTTCGGGTCTCCCCACCGGGTCATATAGCATCTGGTACACCTATGACTCCGGTCTGCGCGGCGGCTGGAGCTGGACCGGGTACTACGACGGCAAGGCGACGCGCGGCGAAGCAAATCAGGTGGCTGTTGCCGCCGGCAGCGTCACATCCGGGATCGACGTCGAAATGTCCACCGGTCAGATCGTAGGCACCGTAACGAGTGCCGTCGGCAAAGCGGCATTGGGCCGCATCGAAGTGTGCGCCAGCTCGCGCGGGGAACTGCACACAATGGGCTGCGCACTGACGGACGCGACTGGCCGGTACACGATCACAGGGTTGAGCGCGGGCGCTTATACGGTGCAGTTTTCCTCATTTGCACGCAATGGCGGTGGCAACTACGTCACACAGTTCTACGATGGCGCCTCCCTTCCATCCCAGGCAGCCGCAGTCACAGTGGCGGCGGGAAGCACCACCGCGGGGACCGACGCCGAACTGCAGACCGGCGGACAGGTCAGCGGAACGGTGACGAGCGCCTCGACGCACACACCGCTCGAAGGGGTCTTCGTCTGCGCGGCGCCAGTATCTGGTTTCGAATCCGGCCAATGCACCTCGACCGACGCTGCGGGGCAGTACACGATCGCCGGACTCTCCAGCGGCTCCTACCAGGTTCAGTTCGGCACGGAATGGGAAAGTGTCAACTCCGACTACCTGGGAGAGTACTTCGACGGCAAGTCCTCACGCGGGGAGGCGACACTGGTCGTCGTGAGCGCCGGGAGCACGACAGGCGGGGTCGACGCCGAACTCCCGCTCGGTGGACAGATCACGGGCAGGGTCACCAGCGCGACAGAGGCCGGGATCGCCGGGGTTACGGTCTGCGCGGAATACACCGGCGGCTTCAGCGAAGTGTTCGCGAACCAGACCTGGGGTGGTGAAACCGAATGCGCGATCACCGCTGGCGCCGGCGCCACAGCGAGTGCGACCAGCAACGCGCTTGCCGTGCCGGCGGGCTCGCACAGTCAGATCAAGCTCCTCAAAGTCCGCTTCGATCGACGCCGCGGCAGGCTCGATTTCTTCTTCCAGGTGCAGAGCGCCGGGAGCTTGCGCTGGCAGCTCTTCTTTGAGAACGCTCAGGCCGCGGCGGCACGGCTCGGCGGGCATCGGCGCAAGTGCAAGCACGGGGAGATCAGGCACGGTGGTCGCTGCCTGCCGGCGCTGGCAGCGCTCGCCAGCGGTGCGCGGCAGGTCCATGCGGGCGCCGTCGAGATCGAGGTGCGACCCGACGCTAAGGCCCGTCGCGTCCTGCGCGCCGGACGGGTCCTGCATATACGCGGGAAGTTCAGCTTCAAGTCGCGCCTCGGAGGCTCGGCCTCCGTGCTCGCCGTGGCGGTCACGGCGCGTGGTCCGGCCGGCAGCGCCAAACGGCCGCGGTAGGCGACCAGCGCATACGCGCGAGCGCCTCCTGCGATCTGACATGCGCCGGGGCGCGATCTCGCACGTTGCGCAGACACTCCAGGTCAAGCCCCGAGCTGCCCAAGAGCCCAGGCGGGTGGTGGTGTGCATCGCTCCCTGGTATGAACCCAGCCGTGGCTCCGAACGGTCAGCTAAGAAGCTTCGTGCGGCGCCTTGCCTTGTTGGGCGCGATGCTCGTGGGACTGCTGGCCCTCGGCACGCTCGGATTGGTCCTCGCCGAAGACGTCGGCGCTTGGTACGCCTTCCGCTGGGCGCTCGACACGGTAGCCACAGTCGGCGGCTTTCCCCAGCCTCACACGACGGCGGGGCAGATCATTCACGTGGGACTGATCGTGCTGGGCGTCGGTACGCTCTTCTACGCCCTCGCCACGATGACCGAGCTCTTCGTGGCGGGGCACCTCGGCGACCTGTTGGCCGCCCGGCGCACACAGAGGATGATCGACTCGCTGACCGGCCACCACATCATCTGCGGCTTCGGCCGTGTAGGACGCCAGGTGGCGCGCGACCTGCGCGCTGCGCGCGCAACCTACGTTGTCGTGGACGCCAGCACCGAGAACCGCGGACTCGCCCAGGGCCTGGGCGAGCACTTCATCGCGGGCGACGCAGCCGACGATGCAGTGCTCGCTCGCGCCGGGATCGCACATGCGCGCTCGATCATTGCGTGCGCGGATTCGGACGCCGAGAACATCTTCATCACGCTCACCGCGCGGGAGCTGCGCGCCGACATCGCGATCGTCGCGCGCGCCGCGGCCGAGGATTCCGAGAAGAAGCTCAAGCGAGCCGGCGCCGACAGGGTGATCTCCCCCTACAAGGCGAGCGGCACCGAGATGGCACGACTGGCTCTACATCCCCAGCTGAGCGGGGTCGTCGACGTCGACGCCGAGTACCGCATGGAGGAGATCGTGGTCCGCGACGGGTGCGACGGGGCGCGCCAGAGCATCGGTGATATCCGTGGCGGCGCCATGATCGTCGGCCTCCGTCGCGAGGCCGTTTTCCAGCCGCAGCCACCCGCCGACACCCTGCTGCTGCCCGGAGACGTTGTCATCGCAATGGGCACGCCCATTACCCTGGAGCGCCTGGAGGACCTGTTCAAGACCGATGACTAGCCGCTCGACGACTGCGCGGGTGCTGCGAGTCTCACCGACCGTCGCGGGCGAGGCGAGGCAGGAGGCCTCGCCCCCCCGGGCGCAGCCGCCGAGACCGCCCGCGCGGACGCGACCCAACTAAACGACCGGCGAGTCCCCTCGCTATTCTCGACGATGCCTGCGATGCCGACCTTGATCGCCAAGCGGAGCACGTCCAGCTACGTCGAGACGACAAGGTCCCTGCTCGACGCGATCGAGCGACGCGGGCTCACGGTGTTCGCTCGCATCGACCACGCCGCTGCCGCGCGCGCGGCTGGCCTCGAACTCCCAGACGAGGAGGTCGTGCTGTTCGGAACCCCTCAGGCCGGCACACCACTGATGCAGAGCGACAGGCAGATCGGGATCGAGCTGCCCCTGCGGATGTTGGTATGGCGAGACGGGGAAGCGGTGCTGCTCGGCTACCGCGACCCGCGTGAGCTGAGCAGCGCCTACGACGTCGCTTCCCACCAGGCGACGCTGGAGCAGATGGCGAGCCTGCTGGAGACGCTGGCCACCGAGGCGGCGAGCTAGCGACCGTGCACTACGGACTGCAAACCCATACCGCTCGGGAGGAGCCATGACAGCCAGCGACGCCACCGGCGGAGGATCGCGGAACCTGATCCTGGCGGCGATGATCTTCGCCGTCGCGATGACCTTCATCGATCAGACGATCGTGTCGATCGCCGCGCCCGAAATCCAGAAGGAGCTCGGGCTGACCAGCACCGGGGTGCAGTGGGCGATCAACGCCTACCTGCTGTCGCTGGCGGCGCTGTTCGCCTTCGGTGGGCGGCTGGCCGACACCGCCGGCCACCGCAAGATGGTGACACTCGGCGTCATCATCTTCGCCGGGTCCTCGGCGCTGTGCGGACTCACCCCGAAGGGGAGCTTGGCCGAGGCGTGGATCGTCACGTTCCGCGTGATCCAGGGCGCGGGCGGGGCGATCATGTTTCCCGCCGCCTTGGCGATCGTGGTGCAGACCTTTGCCTTGCGCGAACGCGGGCGCGCTCTGGCGATCTTCTTTGGCATCGCCGGTGGCCTGACGGCGGTCGGCCCGATTCTCGGTGGCTATCTCACACAGTGGACCTGGCGGGCGATCTTCTGGGTGAACATCCCCGTCGCCGTCATCGCCTTGATCCTGATCGTAATCTCCAAGCCGAGCACCGTGCACCGGCCGGCGCGCATGGACTACCGGGGCCTGGCCCTGATCGCCTCCGGCGTGGCCCTCAGCGTGTTCGGGTTCCAGCAGTCCTCGATCTGGGGGTGGAGCAGCCCCGGCACCTGGGCCTGCATCCTCGTCGGGGCCGCGCTGCTGGTGGTCTTCTACTTCGTCGAGCTGCGCACCGCGTCGCCGCTCATCGAAGTGCACATCTTCCGCATCCGCCCGTTCCTGGTCGAGAACGTAGTGCTCGCGATCGCCATGCTGACGTTCATCCCGGTGTTCTTCTTCGCCTCCGAGTACGCACAGATCGCGCTCGGGAAGACCCCCTCCGAGGCCGGTCTCTACATCCTGTACTTCTTCATCGGCTTTGTGATCGCTGCGCAGATCGGCGGGCGGATGCTCGACCGGATCGGGGCCAAGCGCCCCGTCGTGCTCGGCTGTGCCATCAGTGCCGTGGGATTCTGGCTGTGGGCCGGGAAGGTCACCGGACTCAGCTTCAGCTCCCAGCAGTGGTTCATCATCCTCGCCGGCGCCGGCATGGGGATGATGCTCGGGCCGGCCAGCACCGACGCCGTCAATCGTGCCTCCCGGCTCTCCTACGGCGAGGCCAGCGGCATCACCCAGACGGTCCGCAACTACGCCGCCAGCCTGGGACTCGCGATCCTCGGCACGATCCTCGTCTCCCAGATGCGCTCCCGGATCACCACGTCGCTGATTGCCAAAGGCCTGCCCAGCGGACGCGCCCACGCCGCGGCAGCCAGCATCTCCCAGTCCCGCGGAGGCGGCGGGAGCATCGCCGCGATCCCGCACTTCGTGCGGCTCGACTTCGCGTACGCCACCCGCTCCGTGCTCTACGTGATGGCGGCGATCATGGCGGCCGCGGCGGTTGTGGCCTTCACCGGTCTACGCGCAGGGGTACAGGAGGAGGCCGACCCAACCGCGCCCGAGCCCGAGGCCGAGGTGCTCGTCTGAGCTATGCCCCGCGTGGCCTCTTGCCCGGGCCCCGTGCGTTTCGCTCACAGCTAGCCGGCCGTCGCCGCGCGGACGGCGGCGACGGCGCTCGCGCCAGCGATCTCCATCGGCTCGGTGCTGCGCAGCGCGCGGCTGAACAGGAACGCGCCCTCGAGCAGGGAGAGCATCGAGAGCGCCAGCCCCCGTGCCACGTCGCGCGGGATCTGCGCTGCAGCGAAGTACTCCGTCGCCGCCGCGATCCAGCTCTCGAAGACCTCGGCCGTCGCTTCGCGTAGCGGCTCGTTCGTGCTGGCGACCTCCAGCGCCACCGTCGCGATCGGGCAGGCGTCCGCGTAGTCGGTCTCACGCAGCGTCTCCGCCGCGCCGGCGAAAAAATCGGCTACGGCCGTGGGGACGTCTGGCGCCTGCAAGGCGATGCCCGCGAACAGCTCGATGTAGAGCCCCCCCGACCAGCGGATGACCTCCTGCCCCAGCTGCTCCTTGCCGCCCGGGAAGAAGTGGTAGAGCGAGCCAAACGGCGCGTTGGCCATCGACACGATCTGCTTCACGCCCGTGCCCGTGTATCCCTGGCGGCGGAACAGCTCGGCGCTCGAGTCCATGATCCGCTCCTTGGTGCCCGCCATCTCGATTGCCTCCTCGCTCGCCGGTCGCCGCGCGGATGATACGCTCCCAGCCTACTAGAGCGATCTATCAAGTCAACGGTTGCGGTTAGGAGCGTGTGATGCCCGAGTTGGAGCTCGCAGCGGGGAGGATCGAGTACCAGGACACCGGCGGCGACGGTCCCGTGGTCGTCCTGCTGCACGGTCTGATGATGGACGGCTCGCTGTGGCGCCATGTCACCGAGGACTTGCGTTCGGACTACCGCTGCGTGCTGCCCACGCTGCCACTCGGGGCGCACCGCTACCCGATGCGCCCCGACGCCGATCTCTCGATGCGCGGCATCGCCGAGCTCGTCGGTGAGCTGCTCGAGCGCCTCGACCTCCGCGAAACGACGCTGGCGATGAACGACTGGGGCGGCGCACAGCTGCTGATCGGCGGTCCGCATGAGCAGCGGATCGCGCGGCTCGTGCTCTGCGCGTGCGAGGCCTTCGACAACGTGCCACCCAAAGGCACCGCGCGGATGCTGCCCTACATCGCGCGCGTCCCCGGCGGCATCGCGGCCACGATGATGCCGTTTCGCTTTGACCGCCTGCGGCGGCTGCCGTTGACCTACGGACCACTGAGCAAACGACCCGTGCCACGCGAGGTGATGGACCGCTGGTTCGGACCTGCGCTCGCCCAGCGCGAGATTCGTCGCGATCTCCGTAAGTACGTGCTCGGCTCCTCCCAAGGTCGCCGCGACCTGCTGGCCGCCACCGATGCCCTGCGCGCATTTGAGGGGCCCACGCTGATCGCGTGGGCGCGCGAGGATCGCATCATGCCTCACGAGCACGGCCGCCAGCTGGCCGACCTGCTGCCACAAGGACGCCTCGTCGAGATCTCCGACTCCTACACCCTGATCCCGCAGGACCAGCCCGCCAAGCTAACCGCGCACATCCGCGAGTTCCTCAAGGAAACCCAAGCGGGGGTCGAGTCCGGGGCCCCTAGTCAGCCCGCCGCTGGATGATCGATTCCTGAGGCCGCTGGCCACTACAGTGAGCGGATGCCCAGCCCTTCAGGCCCACGCCTGCCGCCGGATGCATGTATATGTCGCGCAATAGAGGAGTCGACTAGATGAGGGCTGCCGTTCTGCACGAGTACGGCGTTCCGCGCGCCGGTGAGTTCCAGGAGCCCGTCGCCGGCCCCGAGCAGGCCGTCATAGAGGTGCTGGCCGCCGGTGTCAACCCAGTGGACGTCGCGATCTGTGCCGGACGCTTCTACGCCGGGCAACCGCCGCTGCCATCGGTCGCCGGGCGCGAGGGCATCGGCATACTGGACGGCGCGCGCGTTTACTTCGACGCCCCGATCGCCCCGTTTGGCTCGATGGCCGAGCGCGCCCTGATCGACCCCCGCTCGACCTATCCCGTGCCCGACGGAGTCCCCGACGCCGTCGCCGTCGCACTCGGGATCTCCGGCCTGGCCGCGTGGCTCGCGCTCACCTGGCGCGCCCAGCTCAAGGCCGGCGAGCACGTCCTGGTGCTGGCCGCCAGCGGCGTGCTCGGGCAGATCGCCGTGCAGGCCGCCAAGCTGCTCGGCGCGGCCCGCGTCGTGGCCGCCGCGCGCTCGCAGGAGGGCCTTGAGCGCTGTCTCGCACTCGGCGCCGATGCCGCCGTGCGCCTGGGGGAGCCCGAGGACCTCCCGGCCGCCCTCGCCGAGGCCGCTGAGGGCCGGATCGATGTCGTAGTGGACCCGCTATGGGGCGAGCCATTGGTGGCTGCGATCAACGCCGCCAGCTTCGGCGCACGGATCGTGCAACTCGGTGCCGGCGCCGCCGCGGACGCCACGCTGCCCTCAGCCGCGATTCGCGGGAAGCTGCTCGTGATCATGGGGCACACCAACTTCGCCGCGCCCCCCGAGGTCAAGCGCGACGCCTACCGGCAGCTATCCGAGGCCGCCGCCCGCGGCGATCTGCGCGTCGACTCCGATCCGCTGCGCCTCGAGCAGGTGGGCGAGGCCTGGGAGCGGCTCGCTGCCGGCTCGCACCGGAAGCTCGTGCTCGTGCCCTGAGCCGGGCAGGTCGGTCATTGCGTTTCTCATTCGCGCCGCTGGTCCGATGGCGGACATACGGCTAATACTGAGGATTACGGGCTAGGGTTTACAGCTACCTATCTTCCGACTGTCCGGCTTGGACAAATAATTTGACATGGCCTGATTCAGGCGCGATAGTCGAATGGCCGCTTTCTTCGCTGGACTACGCGAGAGAGGATGGATTGCCATGTCATCTGGAGTAAAGATCTTGCTTTGGAGTCTGGTAGCACCGATTGCTGCCACAGTGGTCGCTTCTCCGGCCGCTTTGGCTGTCGAAGCGCCCTTTTGGAAAGTCGCAGGGAAAGGCTTGGCTGCTGGAGAAACGAAATCCGCTTCGATTAAAAATCCAGCGGGCAAAGAAACCGTCCTGCACGGGATTATTGGAGGCACTAAAATAGAAATAAGGTGTAAAAAGGCTGCGGTGGGAGAAGGAGGCATAGAAGGCTCCTCGAAAGGGAATGCCGGCAAGGTCTACGGCTTTCTGGAAATCGCGGAATGCAAGCTTTTTGCCAAGGAAGGCGAAACATTCAAAGAACAAGCAAGCTGTGAAGTGGGCGGCATAAAATCAGTCAAACAGGCAGGGGGACTCTGGCTGGAAGGGAAAAAAACGTCTGGAGCCTCCAAAACCATTGTGGTCTTCGCGCCAAAGGAACTTACGGAAGGTAGGTCCCTGATAGCGGAAGTAGCAATCAAAAAATTGCCAGCGGAAACCTGCGTGTTTATGGGAACCTACGATCTGGAAGGTAGTTTTGGAGCACAGGCAAGTCCCGCAAACGAAGAAGCCAAAACAGCAAAATGGGTGTTCCCAGCGACCCCAGTGGCAGCTGTGTGGCGACCACCAAGCGAAGAAAGCGAAAAAGAACTGGGACTGAAATTCTCGGGGAGCACCGCAAGCATACAGGGGGAAATGGAAGTTGAATTGACTTCCAAAGCGAGCTTTGGCGGTGGATGGGAATGGCCGACATCGACTTGGTCGTTCCACAGCAAAGCGTGGTTTGTCGAAGGCACGAAACTGCCGGGAACTAAGGCGCTTGCCGCGACGGCCAAAGTCGAAGAATCGCTTGTGCTATCATGGCTTTCCTCTCAGTTCAAGATCAGATGCACAGGTCTAACTAGTGAAAAATCCGAAATAGTCGCGACAACCACCGGTAAGGCCGCGGCTCTATTTTTTGAAGGCTGCGAAACGATTAAGCCCCCGGCAGGGTGTGAAATCTCGGAAACGTCGATACCGACAGAGGCTGTTGAAGCAAAACTGATGCAGGGTAGTAAATCGCCAGAAGACAAACTCATAATCAAGCCGCAGACAAAACTCCTCGTGGCAAGTTTTTTCATTGTCGGAAGAGAATGCGGCCTTGAAGGTAAAACACCGATTAACGGTAGTTTCGTGGTAAAGGCTCCAACGCTTCAAAGTGAACTAGTGGAACAGGAAGTGATTGGCCAGGGCTCGATCGAAAACAACAGCTTGGAAGGTGAGGGCAGCAAGTTCTATGTAACAGGCAACGCGACGGTCAAACTAAAATAGTCGGCAGCGTTAGCTCCGATATATGTAGTCACGAGTTCTACTGAGAGAGTCAATTTGACTGCAGTGTGCCAATGGGGCCAATCCGTAGGCGGCCGACTCTAAGCCAGCCGCCTACGCGGCCTCGGTTTCATCCGAGATAGGCGTAGATCATGCATAAAAGCGGCTCCCCCTCCCCCCTGTACAACCACGGGACACGGTTCCCAATGACCGCGCCGCGAAATCGCTTCTGCCTCCCGTACACAACCCAGGTCGTGTCCACCGCCCCGTAGCACTCCTCGACGCGCAGCTCCGCGGGATGTTCGTGCGCGTAGTGAAGATGGGTGAGCCCCGCGTCGTACCTGCGTGCAAGCAGGTTCCGGGCCACCACTGGCTTGGAGGGCTCGTCAATCAGGGTGGGCCACCGCGCGAGGTCGGTATACCCCTTGGTTGCCGAGACGATCCCGAGGCTGCGCGGCTCACGGACATCCGTGCGCACGAGCAGCGCCAGCTCCTTGGTGGGATACAGGAACGTGTCGACGACGAAGACCTCCTCGTAGAAGCGCTCCGTGACGAGGTGGACCTGCAGGTGGGCGCTGCACTGGACAAGGAAGGTGTCCGGCGCGTTGCGCACCTGCTCGATCGCTCCCAGCAGGTCTTCGACGAGGACGATCTCGACATCGGTGAGCCCCTGGAACTCCAGATAGCGCAGCAGCGCGTTCTCGTGGCACGTGCCCGACGGCCCGAGCGTGATGAACGTCGGGCGTGTCACCGCGCCGGTCCCTCCAACGTCGCGGATTGTGTCCCGATGAGCTCGTCCTCCATCTTGCAGGTAGCGCCGATCAACAGCTCGAAGAGATCGGCGGTGAAGTCCGGGGGGAGGTCGACCTCACCGCCACGCGCGAGGTAGCGCGCCCGTACCTCGACCACGCGCTCCGGCTGCATCATCGGGATTTCGTGCGCGCGCTTGTAGAACGCGACCTCGCGGCAGACCTCGAAGCGCTCGCCGAGCAGGCGCGCGATCTGGTCGTCGAGCTCGTCGAGGCGACGGCGGAAGGGCTCCAGCCCGATCGTCCCGACCTGCTCCGGCGCGCTCGTCTCGGGCTCCCGTGCGCTCATGCCGCACTCCCACCGTTCAGCAGGCCCGTGGCAAAGGCATGGCTGCACTGTGCGAGGGACTGCAACGCGTAGCCACCCTCCTGGACGACGCATACGGGCAGCTCCGAGTCGGCGAGCAGACGGCCGATCTGCTCGAAGATCGAGGCCTGAAAGCTCCAGGCGCCGTGCGGGTCACCCGCGACGGTGTCATACCCGAGGGAGAGCACGATCGCGTCCGCGGACCGAGCCAATGTACGAGTGGCCGCCGCGACCGCCGCGAGGTAGGTCTTTGGCTGTGGGGCGCTTCTGAACGCGACGAGGTGCTCGCGCTCGGTCCGCGCGCGCACCCGCCGCCAGGGGAGGTTCGCGCCCGTCGAGCCGTGCAGCGAGTGCAGGCTGGTCTCCGTCATGCGCTCCAGCAGCGCGGAGGTGCCGTTGGGGTAGTGCAGGTCGAGGTCGAGGATCGCCACCTGCCCGATTCCGCCTTCGTGCAGTGTCTGGGCGGCCACCGCGGCGTTGTTGAGATAGCAGTAGCCACCGAGCCATCCGGGCCCGGCGTGATGGCCGGGCGGGCGGCACAGCGCGTAGCTGAAGCGCGCGCCCGCCACGATCCGCCGGGCGGCTGTGATTGCGGTACCCACGCCCTCGCGGGCGGTCGCGACGGCATCGGCGCAGACGGGTGTGTCGGGCTCGAGGCCGGGTTGCGCCAGCTCCGGCATCAGCACCGGGTCATGGCCGCGCACATGCTCGAGCGCCTCCAGGTAGTCCGGCTCGTGTAGGCGGCGCAGGACCCGCTCGACCTCCTCGCTGCTCGCGTCGGCCGTGTGGGCGCTCACGCCGCGGTGGCGCAGGAGCCCGGCCTGTACCTCCGACAGCCGCCGCCCGTCGTCGTAGCCGCGGGTCCTGCGCCCGCGCACATCGAGAATCCAAGGCACGGCGCCGCTGCGCCCGTGCCGCTGCTCGATCATCAGCAGCTGCGCGGCCTCGCTCACGACAACACCCGCCGCATCCGTGCACCGAGCGCAGTGAAGCCGCTGTCGCGGTAGAAGGCCTCCGTGGCCCGGATGCCCGCAAAGCGCTCTTGCGGCAGGCCGACCTCGATCCGCGCGATCCGTAACCCGCGCGCCAGCTCGAAGACCGCCGTCAGGAGATCTCTCCCGATCGCCCTTCCCCGCCAGGAGCGGTGCACCCACAGCTCCTGGATCAGTCCGTAGCGACCCGGGATGTGGAGCGCGTACTGCCAGCTCGCGCCGAGCACGCCGACGATCGCGCCGTCAGCCTCTGCCACGAGCAGGGCCCCGGAGCGACGATCCTCGAGCAGTGCCAGTGCGGCGGCCTCGATCGCGGGCGTCGCAGCGGGCGCGCCGCCGAGCTCGAGTAGCAGCTCGCGCACGGCCGCCGCGATCGCCGGCGCATCGGCATGAGTCGCCATGCGCACGCGCCAGTCTGGCGCTTGGTCCCAGCGGGGCGCCGCCTCAGGCTCGGTCGAGGCTTGGCCGCGCATCGCTCACGCCGCCTTAGCCATCCCGATGGAGGGCTCGAGCTCGACAGTCCATGCGTCGGGCGCCGAGCTGCCCGTTACGGCCTGTGCGATCGCCGCCATCGGCGCGCGCGCCTTGAGCAGGATCTCGTCGAACTCTTGCTCGGGGTCCGACTGCATCACGATCGCCCCGCCGGCGCCGATCGTGGTGGCGCCTGGCCGCAGGACGATCGTGCGAATCACGATGCTGAGGTCGACGCTGCCGTCGAGCCCGAAGTAGCCGAGCGCGCCCGAGTAGACACCGCGCGCGACCCGCTCGATGTCGTCGATGATGTCCATCGTGCGCAGCTTCGGCGCTCCGGTCATCGAGCCGCCGGGGAAGCATGCGCGCACGCAGTCCACCGGCGTGCGCTCGCGCTCCAGCAGGCCGGTGATCGTCGAGACGAGCTGGTGCACCGTCGCATAGGGCTCCACGACCATCAGCTCCGGAACCCGGACGCTGTCGACCTCGCAGACACGTCCGAGGTCGTTGCGCAGGAGGTCGACGATCATCAGGTGCTCGGCGTAGGTCTTCTCGTCCTCCACCAGCTCGGCGCGCAACTGCGCGTCTCGCACGGGGTCGGCCGCACGCGGTGCGGTCCCCTTGATCGGTCGTGCCTCGACACGCCGGTCGCGGTCGACGGCGAGGAAGCGCTCGGGGGAGGAGCTAAGCACCGCCAGCTCACCGAATTTGAGGTAAGCGGCAAACGGGGCCGGGTTGCGGCGCCGCAGCAGGCGGTACAGGGCGAGGGGCTCTGGCTGAGCCGTGGTCGAGATCTGGTCGGTGAGGCAGATCTCATAGGACTCGCCCGCCGCGAGCTCCGCCTGACAGCGGGCGATGTCGGTCAGGTACTGCTCGCGTCCGCGTCCGCACTGGAACATCACCGGGGGACCGCGCCGATCCGCGCCCACCAGGCCGGACGCCGGCTGTGGCGCGACAGCGGGTGTGGCGGCGAGCGTCGCCTGTACGACCAGCTCGGCCTCTTCCAGCCAGCGCTCGGCGTCCGCCGCGTCCCCGTCACAGAGCGCGAGCAGATGGGTGACGTGGCGGGTGTGATCGACGGCAACGACGCGGTTGGCGAGCATCAGCATGGCGTCCGGGAGATCCGAGCTGTGTACGCCGGGTGACCCGCAGTCGGCCTTGCACTCGTAGCCGAGGTAGCCGACGAAACCGCCGAGCAGGCCGCGTGCCAGCTGCGCAGGCGGCTCGATCGCATGGTTGGAGAGCTCGCGATCGAGCACGTCGAAGACCGACCCGTACTCCACCGTGCTCGCGCCGGCGCGGTGCATCGTCACGGCTCCCTCGCCGACGTCGTACTCGAGCACGCAGCGCTTGGCGCCGGCGCTCGTGCCGAGGTAGGAGCACTGCGCCAGTGGCGTCGGCGCGTCGGCGCTGTCCAGCCAGAACGCGTGCTCGGCGGCGCCGAACAGCCGCTCGAACAGCAGCTCTGTCGAGGGCTCGCCGGCGATCGATCGCACTCTCAGCTCGACGTGCGAGGCCTCCGTCCCGTGCGCGCGGTGGCGTCGGGGAGGTGCCACCGGCTTGCGCGCCGGCCGCGAGCGTGGAGGCCTGTGCTGGCGTGCCAGCTCATAGAAGTTCTCGACCAGCGCCAGGCCGTGCTCGGTGGCAATCGACTCGGGGTGAAATTGCACTCCCCACATCGGGCGGTGGCGATGTTCGATGCCCATCACGACTCCATCGCCGGTCCAGGCCGTCACGCGGCCTTCGGGTCCGAGTGGACCACTCACCGCGAGCGAGTGGTAGCGCACGACGGAGAAGTCCTGCGGGATGCCCGCGAAGAGACCGTTGCCGACGTGCTCGACCCGGCTCAAGCGCCCGTGCATCGCTTTCGGCGCCGTCGCGACCATCCCGCTGAGCACCCGCCCGAGGCCTTGATGGCCGAGGCAGATACCGAGCACCGGGATCTCGCTGCTACGCAGGATGTCCGAGCAGACGCCGAAGTCGTGCCAGCGTTCGGGACGCCCCGGACCCGGCGAGAGGACGACGGCGTCGAAGTCCCAGCGCGAGAGCGCCCGCCAGGAGACCATGTCGTTGTGGACCACGATCGGCTCCTCCCCAGAGACGGCCGCGAGCAGATGGAAGACGTTGTATGTATAGGAGTCGTAGTTGTCGACCAGCAGTGTGCTCACCGTGTCGCCTCCAGGCCCAGCCCGCGCGCGCTGCGTTCGAGCAGCGTCTGGACGATGCGCTCGACGTGCTCGCCGCGATCGCCCTCTAGGTGCCAGCGCGCGAGATGCTTGAGGTAGTGCGCCAGGGGACGGACGTCGAGCCGCTGCACCGCCAGCCGTAGGTAGCGTCGGTATAGCTCCGACTGGACGACGGCGAAGCGGTACTCGAGATCGTCCGCGGGCCTGCCGCCGTTGGAGGCCGCGACGTGGCCACGATGCGCTCGCGCGCGTGCCAGGTCCCAGCCCAGGCTCTCCCCGTCGCCCAGCAGCTTCGCGGGGTCGAAGTCGATGCGCGGGGCGACCGGGTAGGGCAGGAAGTATCCGAGTGCGATCTGGGCCGTGACCCGTTCGGGGGAGGGATGCCCGCGGCGCACCTCGCGCCGCCCGGGGTCGGCATCGATCTGAGCATCCAGCGATTCGGTGAGCTCGTCGATCAGCAGCGCGCCCTCGCTCGAAGCCATCGCCCGCTTCTGTCTGGCGACCATGCCGTTGAAGATGTCGTGCGTCGGATGGATCGGGGCTCGCCCGTTGCGCCCACCCGGGCTTCCATTGCCCGCGGGTACCAGCTCATCCATGAGCTTGCGTCTGCAGGTGACGTGCGAGACCCACTCCGTTCCGCAGACCTGCATCGACGTCATCTGCTCGAGATCGGGCGCCGCCATCCAGTACGCCAGCGCGCGCATGTGCTGGGTGGGTAGCCCATCCGCGCGGACGAGCGGGAACTCCTCCAGGTCGTCGAGTCCCGTCGCGTAGATGACGACACCGTCCTCGCGCCGGCGCAGCCGACCATCGCGCAAGCCGGCCGCGGTCAACTCGGCCGCCTCGGCGAGGAAGTCCGACTCGAAGAAGACCCTGTCGAAGGCCACCCCGAGTCGCGCGAGCGTCTTGCGCTGACCCGAGATGACCCAGGCCCGTGTCTTGTACCAGAGCTCGAGCGCTGCGCGTTCACCGTTCAGGACACGTTTGAGCAGCTCGTCCGCGGCGTCGTTGCGCAGGGTCAACTCCCGTGTCAGGGAGTCCTCGGGGTACTCGATCTCGCGGCCCGCAAACGACTCACCGGCCGCTACGTAGTCGGCGTAGCAGACGCCGACAAAGTGATCGCTCTTTTCGTCGCCATCCAGCCACGCGTGCGCGTGTCGCCCGCTGTTCATCACACCGGCCATCGCCTCGCCCATGCTGCGGCCCGCGTCGGAGATCAGGCTGCGGCGCTCGACCTGTGCGCCCGCCTGTGCGAGCGCGGCGGCAAGCGCGTTCCCAATAGCGAGATTGCGGAGGTGACCAACGTGCAGCGCCTTGGTCGCGTTCGCATCCCAGAACTGAACCGAGAAGCGCTGCCCGTGGGCGAGGTCGGCGAGCGTCGCCTCGGCGCTGCCCCCGGCCTCCAGGGCGGCGCCAGCCGCTTCGACCCAGTGACTGTCGAGACGCAGCGTGACTCCGTCTCGGTTGCGCATCACGACGTCCACCCATGGCTCGCGCTCGATTCGCTCGAGCGCCTCGAGCGAATCGACGTCCTCTTGCCATGCCGGCAACCGTGGCACAAGTTTCAGGTCGAAGCGCTTATGTGGACGCCGTGGCGCCCGTGCTGCCCAGCGGGCACTCCCACCACTGCGCGTCGGAATGCTCTCGAAATAATCAAAGATGTTGGCGGTCATGTGCAGGCAGAAAGGGATGGGTCCTGTGGAACCTTCATAGCCAATGCACCAGCCGGGGCTCGAACCCGGATCTGCGGCGTTTAAGGCCGTCCCTTTCACCGATTAAGGTACTGGTGCCTGCCAAGTCGAACGCCCGACTCGCATCTTCGCCGGTACCCCTGGGGGCGGTTTTGAGCAGCCGAATCCGTCCGTGGGACCATACCAGCTACCATAATTCCAGTGGGCCTTTTGAAGGGCGAGATTCGGGGGATCGGGGCTCAGCGGGGGTGACAGATCGCCCAAAATGGCTTTGCCAAGCGGAAACCACTGAAGAGGGAAACATTAGCTGCATAGTAAAGAGGGAAACATGCGCGTGACAGTGGAGAAAGAAACATAAAAAGGATGGTGGAGAGAGAAACATGAGCGGCAAACGACTGACGCTGTCAGTTGCCGGGCTGCGCTCAGGACTACCCCCGGCCCGCTGATGCCCAGCGCCCTGCAAGCGGTGGGCTGGGCAGAGCGTCCGCTGCCTTTCATGGAGCGCTGCCGGGAGCGTTACGGTGACATCTTTACGCTGCGCATCCGCCATGGAGGCACGTGGGTCTTTCTGTGTGATCCCGAGGATGTAAAACTGGTGTTCACCGCAGATCCCGGCCTGCTGGGCGTGGGCGAAGCGAACAGCCTCCTAGGACCGATTTTGGGGTCGCGTTCGGTGATGCTCTTGGAAGAGCCCGAGCACATGGCCCATCGCAAGCGCATGCTCCCCTCATTTCACGGCAAGCGGATGGAGCAGTACGGTGAGATGACGGCCGAAGTCACACGCCGCGAGGTCAGAAACTGGCCGCTTGGCGAGCCGCTCGCGCTATGGCCGCGCATGCAGGAAATCACGCTGACGGTGATCATGCGCGCCGTCTTTGGGGCGCTCGACACCGATCACCTGAAGCACCTGCGCGAGCGGCTGCGGAGCCTGACGGAGTGGATGAACGCTCCACGGCGATTGACTCTGCTGGCAGCTGTCGGCCCCCGCTCGATGGTGCGCAACCCCACGTTCCGAACGATGATGGGCTCGGTCGAGGCAGCCGTGCTCGAGGAGGTGCGCCGGCGTCGCGCGGAGCGGGACGCCGGGGGGCGCGAGGACATCGTCTCAATGCTTGAGCAGGCTCACAACGAGGACGGCTCGCCCTTGAGCGACCAGGAGTTGCGCGACGAATTGATCACGCTGCTGGTCGACGGGCCGACCTCGACCTCGCTGGCGTGGGCGTTTGAGCGCTTGTTGCGTCACCCGGACAAGCTGGCGCGATTGCGCGAGGAGGTGCGCTCGAGTGAGGGTGATCTCTACATGGAGGCCGTCCTGAAGGAGACCCTGCGCCTGTGTCCGCCGGTGCCGATCGTCGTGCGGCGGCTAGCCGAGCCGACGCGACTGGGCGGCTATACCGTCCCCGCGGGCGCTACGGTCGCTCCCTGCGTCTATTTGATGCACCGCCGTAAGGAGGTCTATCCGCAGCCTTCCAGCTTCATGCCTGAGCGCTTTCTGGGGCAGGCGGCCGGCACGTACACGTGGATTCCATTTGGCGGAGGCGTGCGCCGCTGTCTTGCCGCAAGCTTTGCGCTTCTGGAGATGAAGCAGGTGCTACGGACCGTGCTCAGCCAGGTGGAGTTGCGCCCCGCCGAGCCGCGCTCCGAGCGGGTGGCCAGGAGCTCCATCGCCTTCGTTCCCGACCAACAGGCGCTAGCGGTCGTCGTTCGCCGACTGCCTGCCAAGGCCAGTCCGCCCAAGCTCACGCAAGCCGACGAGTGCGTCGGCGGAGTAGCCGGGACGTAGCCGCCGATCGTGTCTGCGAGCGACTCGTCATCCCGGGAGGACGCCATGCCGGCTGAGGCCGACCTGATCATTGTCGGCGCCGGGGCCAAGGCCGCCGCGATCGCGACCAAGGTCCACGCTCTCAACGGTCTCGGTCTGGGCCCGGTAGCGCTGACGATCATCGAGGCGACTGAACCCGCGGCATCGTGGTCGGGCCGGAATGGGATGACCTCGGGCGAGGAGCCGCTGGCCATCACCCCGATCAAGGATGTCGGGTTCCCTTATCAGAGCTTCGAGACATTCGGTGAGACGGGTGACGCGATCGATCGAGCCGTCATGTCCTTCTCCTGGCAGCAGTACCTCATCGGCAAGCGCGGATACGCTCGCTGGGTAAACGCGGGCTCGCCTGCCGTGCAGCACCGCGAGTATGGTCGCTACCTCGCATGGGTCTTGTCTCGTGCGACCGAAGGGGTCACCCTCGTACGCGCTCGCGTCACGCAGATCTCGCTCGACGCGCAGACGGACCGGTGGGTAGTCGACGTCGCAGGGTCTCCCGGTCCGCGACGGTACAGCTGTGATGCGCTAGCGCTCACCGGTCCAGGCGTCCACCGGCTGCTTCCTCACGATCCCGATGCCGCGCCGAGGATCTTCCACTGTGACAGTAGGCGCAACGAGTTCTCACGCATCCCATTCGACCAGGACTCCGATATCGGGATCGTCGGCGCAGGCGAGAGCGCACTCAGCTGCGTCGCCTTCCTACGCGCCTTCAGACCCAACGCTCAACTCACGATCTACACCGCCAGTTTGCCGATGAGCCGCGGCGAGAGCTTCCTGGAGAACCGCGTCTTCTCCAACCCCGACGACGTCGACTGGAGCTCGCTGGATCTCCAGTCGCGTCGCGACTTCGTCAAGCACTGCGATCGAGGGGTCTTCGATCCACATACCCTCTCGACGCTCGCCCACGACGACAGCTGTCAGTTCGTCATCGGTCGCGTGGCGAAGATCGCATCGGCGGGCTCGGACCGCGGAGTATTGATCGATTACGTCTCGGCCGAGGGCGCCGTCGGCGCCCGGCACGACTATGTGGTCAATTGCACCGGATTCGATCTGCTGGAGCAGCTACGCGGGCTCTTCCCCGTCGCCGTGCGCGCCGAGATCGAGCGCCACGTCGGCCGGCTCTGGGACATGTCCTCTGACGCGGAGGTTCCGATCGGACGGTTCCTCGAGCTGGAAGGCATGCGTCCAAGGCTGCACATACCGGGACTTGCCGCCCTGAGTCAAGGTCCCGGCTTCGCGAACCTGGGCTGCCTCGGACTTCTCGCCAATCGGGTGCTCCAGCCGCTCTTGCTCGCCATCGACGAGCCGGGACACATAAGCCGCGCACCGCTAACGGAGGTCGTCTAGTGCCCCCGGGCTCACGTCAGGTGCGTCCGGATGCGAGCCGCGCCCAGTCGAGCAGCGCGGCGCGTGCGAGCCAACAGCGCGACACTCCAGGTTCTCCCAAACGGGTTCCGAAGACCAGGTGGCTCGCCGCGGGCGCCCTCGCCCTCGCGGTGGTCGTGGGCATCGCGGTGGTTTCACTAGGCGCCTCGTCCGCGCCGGAAAGTCCGTCGCTCACCGGCTCGGGCTACCCGAACTTCGACACGTCCAACACCCGCCACGTCGGCGGGCCGATCGACGGCGCGACGGTCTCCAAGCTCGCGACCGCCTGGACGCTGCCGCTCACCGCAAGGAGCCAGTACGGGAGCTACGCGTCCTCGCCGATCATCAGCAATGGAGTGATCTACTCGCAGGACCTGGCCTCCAACGTGCAGGCGATCACTCTGAAGACCGGCAAGGTCCTGTGGACGAAGTCTTATGAATCGCCCGATCAGGGTCCCAACGGCCTAGTTGTCGAGGGAGGGCGCGTGTACGGTGCGACCGCGACCGCGGCGTTTGCGCTGGATCAAAAGACGGGTGCGCAGATCTGGTCGGTGACGCTCGTGCGTAACGCCCATGAGGGCATCGACATGGCTCCCGGCTATCACGATGGCATCGTCTACGTCTCGACAGTGCCGGGCAACAACAGCCAGTTCTACGGCGGCGGCGGGGTCGGCATCATGTGGGCGTTGGCAGGCGCGACCGGCAGGAGGCTGTGGCACTTCAACACCGTGCCCGAGAACCTGTGGTCGGCCAAGAACACCGGCATCAACTCAGGGGGCGGGCTGTGGTACACGCCGGCGTTCGACGATCAGGGATTCATGTACGTAGGCGTCGCCAATCCAGCGCCGTTCCCGGGAACGACCCAGCATCCGTGGGGATCGAGCAGGCCCGGCCCGGACCTGTACACGGACTCGATCGTCAAGCTCAACGCGACCACCGGCAAGTTGCAGTGGTTTTACCAACTGACTCCGCACGACCTCTACGACTGGGATCTCCAAGACCCCCCGATCCTCGCGCACGTCGGCGGGCGCCAAGCGGTAATCGCGGCCGGCAAGTCCGGCTTCGTGGTGGCCCTTGACAGCTCGACCGGCAAGCTCCTGTGGAAGCGCTCAGTAGGAATCCACAACGGTCACGACCTCGATCCCCTGCATGCACTGAGACACGAATACTCCAGGCTGCACATGCCCGAGACAGTTTCCCCAGGCCTGCTGGGCGGCGTGATCGCGCCGATGGCCACAAACGGGTCGACCGTGTTCGTGCCGGTCGTAAACCACTCCATCACGTTCACCACGCAGACCGAAAATCAGGAATCCGGACCCCTGACCGGCGAACTGGTCGCGCTCGACGTGGCGACGGGCACGGTCAAGTGGGATCGCAAGCTCTCATCCGCGGCCTTCGGGGCCGCCACCGCGGTCAACGACCTCGTGTTCACAACCACCTTCGAAGGGAAGCTGTACGCACTCGACGCCAACAGTGGCAAGCCCGTCTGGGAAAAGCAGCTCCCGGCCGGCACCAACACGGGCGTAGCGATCAACGGCGACACGCTGATCGCGCCTGCCGGCACCCCGCTGGCCTCGGGTCAGAGCACGGAGCTGGTCGCCTATCGACTTGGTGGGAGCAACGGGGAATGAAGCCGCAGCTGCTGCTCATAGGGCCCTCGGCCGGTGAGGCACACGGCGCCACAGCGGGCGGCAAGGGCCAACGTGTCCGTCACCGTAAGGCCCGCGCCCAGGCCATAGGTAAGGCCCGCGGCGAAGGAATCCCCACAGCCATATGAGTCAACCGGGGGGGCCGGCAGTGGGGCCGGCGCCCAGGTCCCCGATTCGCCGGAGCGCTTGCGGTAGGAGCCTCCGTGTGCGCCGTTGGTGAACACGACCAGCTCGGCCTCTTCCTGCGCATGAGCCGCCTCGCGGCGCTCGACCGCGTCCTCTTTGCTCAGCACGAGGGCATCCAGCGGGACGCCGTGGCCGAGTGCGTCCACCGCGCGGGGGCTGGCCACGAGCACCCGTGCCGCGCGCGCGGCACGGAGAGCGCCCAGGTCGCCGGCGGTGAAGTAGACAGCGTCCATGCCCGCCAATGCGCTCCACGGCAGCTCTGAGTCGTTCCCTGTCGGCTCCAACCGGGGTCCGAAGGTGGTGATCGTGCGCTCGCCCACCTCGTCCACGAGGGTCACCGCTCGCCTGGTGTGCGCGGTACGCGGGGCCACGTGCACATCGACATCGAGCTCGTGCAGGCGCGCTACCGACCGGCGGGCGATGTCGTCCTCGCCCAGGGCGCTCAAGAGCATCGCCTCCCCCGCCAGGCGCGCAAGCTGCACAGCCGCGACGGCGCCGCCCCCGGCGGGCTCCTCGAAGGGATCGCGCGCGTGCATCACCTCGCCGGCGCGCGGAACGTGTGGCACGCGTGCGAACTGCACCCACTCGACGTGGCCCACAACCGCGACCCTCGGTCGACTCACCTGCATGGCGGCAGTCTCACACAACCCACGGGTGCCCAACCCGTGGCGGGGGAGTCTCCCGCGACCGTGGCCTGAGCCAGCGGCGGTGGTGGGTTCACGGCCCGCTCAGCCGGAATCTAGCCTCAGCTACCGCGGGTTCTCCGCGCGGTAGTACTCGATGGCGCCCGTCGCCCGCAGGTCCGCATCGAGGATCGCCTCGATGTCGAGCGTCACGTCGATCTCGTTGCTGACAACCACGCCTCCCCCCGGAATCGCGTCCTGCCAGGACACCCCGAAGTCGTGACGGTTGATCCGGGTCTTCGCTTCGAAGCCGATCCTGGTCAGCAGCCCCTTGTTCTCGTCGCCCACCCAGAATGGGGTCTTCCAGCGACCCAGGTAGGTCACGTCCATGGCCACCGCACGCGTCGTCCCGCGGATCGTGAGGTCCGCCTGCGCCTTGAAGTCGATGTCGCCGGTGCGCTCGACGAACCTGCCGGCAAAGACGATTTTGGGGTGGCTCTCGACGTCGAAGAAGTCAGCGCTGCGCAGATGCGCGTCGCGGTCCGGCTCCCCTGTCCACAGCTTGGTCGCGTCGATCTCCCCCGCAAAGGTTGCCTCCAGCGGGCGCTCCCAGTCCAGGTGGAGCTTGCCGTGCACGTCCTTGAACAGGCCACTCACCCAGGTCACCATCATGTGCCGCGCGCGGAAGCCCGCCTCCGTGTGTCCCGGCTCGAAGGTCCAGCTCGGCTGCTGCCCTGCTGCGGTCGAGTGCTCTGCTTGCTGCTCGGACATGGCCATCGGCCTCCTCGGGTCTGTGCATCGCGGGCAAGCCCCTGCAGCCAGACTAGCGCGTGGTCGCGGGACCGCTATCCCTAGGCCCGGCTGCGCCGCATCAGCTCCTTGACGAGCGCCTTGATCGAGCGCTCGAGCTGCTCGATGCTGGCGCTCTCCACGCGCTTGACGCCGACTGCGCGGTTGACCCAGGCGTTGATCTCGCGGTGGCTGCCACCGCCTAGTCGTTGTAGATCGGCGACCAGGCGGCTGCGTTCCGCGCGCAGGCTCTCGCGCCGCTCGAATGTCGCCGGTGGGGTTGGCTCGGCTGCGCGCGCCGGCCGCTCGGCGACGCCGGCCGCCGCGCTCGGCGACGCCGGGCCGAACAGCGTCATCTGCGGTGCGAACTCCGCATTCAGCGGGACGAACTCCATCGCCGGCGAGGGCTCGCTCGCGCGCCGCTCGCGCGGCTCGTCGAAACCCTCCTCTGGCTCGCGCTCGTGCAGCGCCTGGCGCAGCTCGGTCTCGACCTCGGCTGCGTGTCTGCGCAGCACCGGGTCTGCCGGTAGGTACACCCAGCTCGGCTCCGGCGGGCTGGCCGATCTCCGATCGGTCGGGATCGTGCGCACGAAGCGCCCCACGATCTGCCGGAAGATCAGCGGCGTCTTGGCCGCCGTCGCATACACCCCCACCCGCAGGCGCGGGATGTCGACGCCCTCGGAGACCATGTTGACCGCCACGATCCACGGCTCGCGCGAGCCCCTGAACTCCGCCAGCTTGCGCGCTGCGCGCGTCTCCGTGTGCAGTACGATCACCGGCGCCTTGCCGGTCGCTTCGGCGAGCAGCTTCGCGATCCTGCGCGCGTGCGTCGCGTCGGCGGCTACGACCAGGCCACCCGCGTCGCGCTGGCCCTCCGCTCGCAGCGCGCGCAGCTTGGCGTCGGCCTCGCGCAGGATCCGCGGCAGCCCGTCCGGCAGCTCCGTCGAGATGGCGGTGCGGTAGCGGCGGCTGGCCTCGCGCGCGGTGAGCACCGTCTCGAAGGAGGACTCGATCACGTCGTCCCCGCTGCGCCACGAGAGCGTTCCGTCGAACGTCACGAACGCCACCGGGCGACAGATCCCGTCGGCCACGGCCTCCGCGTAGGTGTAGGAGACATCCGGCTGCGCCAGCCCCTCGGAGTCGTAGCTGACCCCCGGGATCGGCGTCGCATCCGAGCGGAACGGCGTGCCCGAGAGCAGCAGCCAGCGCGGTGCCGCCTTGAATGCCTGCTGGAAGGCGGTGCCCCACGCGAGCTCCTCGCCCAAGTGGTGCGCCTCGTCGACGACCACGAGCGTCTCGCGCGTGACCTCCGCCGCCCACGCGCGGGGGTCGCTCGCAACACGCGCGTACGTGACGGCCACACCGTCGAAGTCGCGCGGTGGGCGCGCGCTCGCGGCGTCGGGCTCGAGCTGCACCCCTAGCGCCGCGCCCGCCGCCGCCCACTGGCGCGTCAGCGGTGTCGTCGGGCACAGCACCGCCACGCGCGCCACCGCTCGCTGCGCGAGCAGCCGGCTGGCGAGCTCGAGCGCCGGGCGCGTCTTGCCGGCGCCTGGCGCCGCCGAGACCAGGAACGGGCCGGACTGCCAGTCGGCGAGTCGCTCGAGCGCCCGGTGCTGCCACGCGCGTAGAGAGGTCGGAGCGGATGTCGGGGCGAGCGGCGTCAAAGAGCCCGGCATCCTGCGCTATGTGACGGACGGATCACCCGCGATGAGCGCATTGCGCTGCCCAGAGCGGGATTGGGAGGGAGCGGAGCTTCATCCACGTCGCGGCCTATCGTGCGTAGCTCGTGTCTTCCTACTTCCACGCTTCGGTCGCCTCTGGCGAGGCCGTTTTGCGCTTTCCCTACGACGAGGGTCTGCGTCAGCTCCTGCGCGCGATCCCGGGACGGCGCTGGGATCCCGTGGCGCGGGCCTGGTGCCTGCCGCTCGATCCCGAGTGCTCGGAGGCGCTCGCGCGACTGCTCGCGAGCCTCCCGGGCGAGCCGGAGGTCAGCGGCGAGCTCGCTCGCACGCTTGCCCGCCGCCGCTCCAGACGTCGGCGGGACGAGTGCCTGCTCGACCTGGCACGGCCCGATGGGGAGTGGTGGTTGAGCTTTGCGACCGATACCGCGCCTGCGCTCGTCGCGGCGCTGCTGGAGCACCCCGACGGCTATAGCCTCCCGGTGATCGCTCGCGCGCTGATCCCGCTGGACGACCGAGCCGTACGGCTCGTAGAGGGGCTGGAGGCAGGGGGCGCGTGCCTGCGTCTCACCGAGGTGGCTCGCCGCGCGCTGCACTCGCTCAATGGGGATGAGGGCCGCGAGTCCCGCCGCGATGCGCTTGCCCCCCGTGCTCCTTGCGCCGTGCACGACGTGGAATTGCGCCGCGACCGCCGCGGAGGGCATTGGATCTTGCTTGCCACCGTGCATGTTCCGCTCGCCCGCGTGCTCGCCGGCCGTGCCGGCCTGCGCGCGCTGGATGGTCCCGCCGGCACGTTCGCGCTCGCCGCGGTCGAGCCCGACGCGACGCAGATCGCTGAGCTGGTCGACCAGCTCGAGCCAGCGAGTGTCCAGCCCCAGGTCACCGAGTGGCTGCGGCGCTCCACCGAGTGGCGTGGAACCATCGAGGTCGCCGGCCCCAGCGAGGCGCCCGTCTTCCTCCTGTTGGGCGACATCGCGCGGCTGCCGCCGGCGCTGCGCGAGCACGCTGTGAGCGCGCCCGGTGGCGCGAGCGTCCCGCTCACGCTCGAGCACTGGCAGCTGATGGACGGCCAGCTGCGCGGCTGGAGCAGTCCCGCCGCCAAGCGCTGCATCGCCGCGCTCCGGGACGGCCGCCCGGCGCCGCCCGCGGTGCTCGAGCTCTCGCCGGTCCACGAGGATCCGACGTTCGTGCTCGCGCCCGGCCACGACCCCGCGCAGGTCGACGCGTTCGCCGCGCTCCGGGGCGCGCTGCCCGGTAAGCCCCGCCGGGGCGCCCGCCACGAGTACGCGCGGCTACCCGCGATCCGCGCTGACCCGTTCTGCGTGCCCGAGCTCGACGACTTCCTCCAGGCGCACGGAGCCTGGGTCGCCCCCGAGGCGCTCGCGCTGCTGCAGGAGGTCCGCGAGCAGCACGCGCGCGCGGCCGGCCTCGTCGAGCTCTCCGCCGCGACCGACGCGCCGCTTGAGATCGCCGGTCTTGGGGGCGAGCTCAAGCCCTTCCAGCGTGCCGGGGTCAGCTACCTGCTCGCTCAGCGGCGCGCCTTCCTCGCCGACGAGCAGGGCCTGGGTAAGACGATCGAGGCGCTCGCTGCGCTGGAGGCGGATCGCGCCTACCCGGCCGTCGTGGTGTGTCCCGCGAGCCTCAAGCTCAACTGGCTGCGCGAGCTCGAGCGCTGGCTTCCTGCTCGCAGTGCTCGCGCGCTCGCCGGGACCGGCGCGAACGACGATACTCCGGCCGCCGACATCACCGTTGTCAACTACGACATCCTGGCGGCGCGGCTGGAGGAGCTGCGGGCCCTGGCGCCGCGCGCGCTCGTGCTCGACGAGTCCCACTACTGCAAGAACGCTGCTGCCAAGCGCACCCAGGCCGCGCAGCGACTCGCTGTCGCCGTGCCCCGCGATGGTCTCGTCCTCGCGCTCACCGGAACGCCTGTCATGAACCGCCCGCCCGAGTTGATCGCGCAGCTGCGGATCCTCGGACGGCTCGGCGACTTCGGCTCCGGCGTGCAGTTCGGTAGGCGCTTCCGCGGCCCTGACGCGCACCTGCGTCTGCACTGGCATCTGCGCTCGCGCTGCTTCGTGCGCCGCCTGAAGGCTGACGTGCTACCGCAGCTTCCGCCGAAGACGCGCGCCGTCGTGCCCGTCGAGCTCGACAACGAGGCCGAGTACCGCCTTGCCGAGCGCGACGTCGTCGCGTGGCTGCAGAGCCAACCGCTCGATCTGCGCGAGCTCGACGCCAAAGTCGCCGCGGCGCTACGCGCCGAGCGCCTCGTGCGCCTGAACGCGCTCAAGTTGCTGGCGGCGCGCGGCAAGCTGCACGCGGCGCTCGCCTGGATCCACGACTTCCGCAGCTCGGGTGAGCGCCTGGTCGTGTTCGCTCGCCACCGCGAGATTCAGCGCGCCGTGCTCGAGCGCTTTCCCGATGCGCTGCACATCCTCGGAGAGGACGGCCATGGGGCTCGCGACGCCTCGCTGCGCGCGTTCCAGGAGCCCGACAGCGCCGAGAACCAGTTGATCATCTGCTCGATCGAGGTCGCCGGCCAGGGCCTCACGCTGACGCGTTCCTCGAACGTCGCGTTCCTCGAGCTCGACTGGACGCCCGCCAAGCACGACCAGGCCGAGGACCGCTGCCACCGCATCGGCCAGCAGGATGCCGTCAACGCCTCCTACCTGCTCGCCGCCGGCACGATCGACGAGACCATCGCGACGCTGCTCGAGCGTAAGCGCTCGGTGATCGGCGCCGTCACCGACGGGCGCGAGGAGGACGAGGAGGGTGTCCTCGATGCGCTCGTGCGTGACCTGCGCGGCGCGCCCTACCGGCACTTGCGCGTCGCCGCGTAGCGGCTACCGCTTGGCGACAGCGCGGGCGGCGGCCTCGTTGCCGATGAACGGGGTGAGGGCGATGTAGCTGACGTGGTCGGTCAGCTCCGGGAGCCTGCGTGTATGGCCGCGCAGGATGTAGTCGTGGAGCAGCTCGAAGACCCCGCCCACGATCACCTCGTTTACGATCGGCGAGGACGGGCGTGAGGGCGCCCCTTCGCCGATATCCATGTCGAGCAGTTGCGCGTAGGCCGCGTTGGCCTCCTCTACCCGGCCGGCGACGTGCGGGTAGGCGATCAGGATGTCGACGCAGGCCAGGTGCGCGAGGGCCGGCTCGGAGGCGAGAAACTCGAGTAGTGCCTGCACTCCCGCGCGCACTCCCCCGATCCAGTTGGTCTGGTGCGCGAGCGCCCGGTCGACCGCCGCTTTGGCCCTGGAGTGACCGACCTCGTAGGTTGCGAGGAAGGCCTCCTCCTTGTTCTCGAAGTGGCTGTAGAAGGTCTGCAGGGAGACTGCAGCCGCGGCCGCGATGTCCTCCAGGCTCAGCGCCTGGTAGCCGCCGCTTGCCGTCAGGCGCGCGATCGCGTCGAAGATCCGCTCGCGCTGGTTGAAGACGACGAAGCCGCGCGGAAGGTTGTGCTCGCCGCGCGGCAGGCCCCGTGCGCCCCAGGGCGCGGGTGGCGAGAAGCTGCCGGGGGCACGGCCGCCCTCGAGCCTGCGCGGTTTGCGGGTCGGCGGCCGGCGGGGCATTCCGGCGGGCGTCGGGTAGTAGTCCGCGATCCACGTCATCAGGTCCGGTAGGACCCGCATCAGCTCGATCTTCAGCGACTTGCTCGAGCGCTCAGCGCGCACGCGCGAGTAGATGATCTTGCGCAGCGCGCCGACGATCGCGCGTGCCACCGGATCGGGAATCGTGCCGGTGCCTGGGGCCTGCTCGAATCCCCGGCTGATGAAGCGCTCGAAGCGGGCCGCCCCGTCCGCCCAGCGCTCGACGCCGACCGCGCCGGAGGCTCCCATCTCGACGCAGATCAGGCGCGCCGCGTCGGGACGGTCGGCGATCGCCTCGAACAGTGCGCGGATCATCGCCTCGAGCTGCTCCAGCCAGCCTTCGGTAGAGGCGTATACCCCGAGCAGTCGCTGGACTTCGCTCTCGACGACCGCGTCGTAGGTCGCTAGTAGGCAGTCCTCCTTGTTCTCGAAGTGCTCGTAGAAGGTGCGCCGCGAGATGCCGGCTCGAGCCACGAGATCGGAGATCGTGGTCGCGACGACGCCGCGTTCGTTGACCGCTTGCACCATCGCCTCCACCAGTCGTTCGCGCTGGTGGGCCGCCACCTGCGCGCGCGGTAGCGCCTGCGGACCTCTGGGTAGCCCCTTTTGGCCGTCCTCGCCGCCGGAGCTCTCCGTCCCGTTGCGTGCTGTGCTCCGTCCGCGGCCGTCGACGCTCTTGGGGCGAGTGCGTCCCGCCTTGCGATCTCTGCCTGTCTCCCGCTGTCCCTCTGGCACTGGTTTACCTTAGTTGACCGAGTTGGGCATGCCAATGTGCCTGATCGTCGTGTTGACGACGCTCGACTTTCTCAGTTGATGTTGACAGGATGAGTAAAACATGATTTATATGTGCGTAGCGGGAGAACCCCAAGGGCAGTTCGCCAAAAACTGAGGCGAGCTCGGCCAGTGGGCGTAAAGCAATAGGGAGCCTAGTGATAGATCTCAAGGCAAATGCGACGGCAGGGCAGGGGAGGAGGCGGATGGCAGACTCCGCGGACGCTTTACTGCGGGGGCAGTTCTGTAGGCGGCGTACTATTAGCTGGGACGTTGCGGACCACGGGGAAGTTGCGTGTTGGCCCATCCGGCCAACCGCAGGGGTAGGGAGGTCAGATCATCATGAGAGTGTCCGTCTGCGAGGAGCGGCGCATGCTCCGGGCTTTGCACGCCCGGTGGCCGTACCGCCGCTCGCACTGCCGGCACGACCTGCACTGGCTGGTGCGAGTGCGCCCGTCCAGATGCTGGTGCGCGCTCGGCCGTGCGCATCCAATCCGGACGCTGCCGGCTACGCGCCGGCGGCCGCCGCGCTGAAGGGCGATCGGTAGCGCCGTCAGCGGTGGACCGCGGGACACGGTCCGCCGGAGGCGCTGCTGGGAGGCGTGATCCTGCTGGGATCGGAGACGGCCGCGACCGTGCGCAGCCGGTGCCGCTAGGATCGGAGCGGATGGCCGTGAAGCACGAACCGAGCGGTTCCCGGACAGCTGCAGCGGGGCTGCAGGAGCGCGGTGCCGCTTCCGGAGGGTCCTCCGTGGCGGGGGGCGGGCAGGGCGAGCACGAGCGGTTGCGCGCACTCTCGATCGACACGATCCGCGGCCTGGCGATGGACGCGGTGCAGCAAGCCAACTCCGGGCACCCCGGCACGGCGATGGCGCTGGCGCCGCTCGCCTACGTCCTGTTCAAGCGTTGCCTGCGGGCGAACCCCCGTGACCCGGCGTGGCCCGACCGCGACCGCTTCGTGCTGAGCGCGGGGCACGCCTGCGTGCTGCAGTACTCGCTGTTGCATCTCACCGGCTACGAGCTGAGCCTCGAGGATCTCGAGCAGTTCCGCCAGTGGGGCTCGCGCACCCCGGGCCACCCCGAGCGCGGTCACACCCCCGGGATCGAGGTGACCACCGGGCCGCTGGGCCAGGGCTTCGGCAACGCGGTCGGGATGGCGATGGCCGAGCGCTTCCTGGCCGAGCGCTACAACCGCCCTGGCCAGCAGATCGTCGACCACCACATCTACGCGATCTGCTCCGACGGTGACCTGATGGAGGGCATCAGCCAAGAGGCGGCCTCGATCGCGGGGCACTTCGCGCTGGGCAAGCTGACCGTCTGCTACGACGACAACCGGATCACGATCGATGGCACCACCTCGATCTCCTTCGACGGCGAGAATCACCTCGCCCGCCTGGAGGCCGACGGCTGGCACGTGCAACGCGTCGCGGACTCTGAGGACACAGAGGCCCTGGAGGCGGCCCTGGTCGCGGCCCGTGCGGAAACCGAGCGGCCGTCGTTCATCGCGATCCGCTCGCACATCGCCTATCCGGCCCCCAATGCGGTCGATACTGCCGCTGCGCACGGCGCCCCGCTGGGCGAGGAGGAGGTCCGCGCCGCCAAGCAGGCGATGGGCTTCGACCCCGAGCGCAAGTTCTGGGTGGACGACCGGGTCTACGAGCACATGAGCCTCGTCGACGCGGGCACGAGCACTGAGCGCGAGTGGCGGGTGCGCTTTGATGCCTGGCGCGAGCAGCGCCCTGAGCTGGCTGAGGATTGGGATCGCGCTTGGGCCGGGCGCCTGGCCGATGGCTGGCGTGAGGCGCTGCCGAGCTTCCAGGCCGGTGAGAAGCTCGCTACGCGGGCCGCCGGCCAGAAGACGATGGCGGCCTTCTCCGCATACGCCCCCACCATGTTCGGCGGAGCGGCGGACCTGGTCGAGTCGACCAAGACCGTCTTCGAGGGCGCGGGCGAGTTCTCCAAGGTGCATGCTGGGCGCAACGTTCCCTTCGGCATCCGCGAGCATGCGATGGGAGCGATCGTCAACGGGGCGGCCGCGCACGGCGGGATCGTCAAGCCCTACGGCTCCACGTTCCTGATCTTCTCCGACTACATGCGTCCCTCCGTGCGCCTCTCCGCGCTGATGGGGCTACCCGTGGTCTGGGTCTGGACGCACGACTCCGTCGGCCTGGGCGAGGACGGCCCCACCCACCAGCCGGTCGAGCACTATGCCGCCTTGCGCGCCATCCCCCGCCTATGGGTGATGCGCCCCGCCGATGCCAACGAGACGGTCCAGGCCTGGCGGGTCGCGCTGGAGCGCGAGGACGGTCCGGTGGCGCTGCTGCTCTCCCGCCAGGGCATCCCGACGCTCGACCGCGCCGAGGGGCAGCTTGGCCCCGCGACGGACGTGGAGCGGGGGGGCTATGTGCTGTGGGACTCCGCGCCGAGCCCGCGGCTGATCTTGATCGCCACCGGTGCCGAGGTCGCTCCGACGCTGGAGGCCGCTCGCGAGCTAGCCGCGCAGGGGACGGAGGCGCGGGTGGTGTCGATGCCGTGCATGGAGCTCTTCGAAGCGCAGTCCCAGGAGTACCGCGACACCGTGTTGCCGCCCACGGTCACCGCCCGCTTGGCGGTCGAGCCGGGGGCGACGATGAGCTGGTGGAAGTGGGTCGGCAGCCACGGGGACGTGCTCGGGATCGATCGCTTTGGGGCCTCCGCGCCCGGTACCCGTGTGCTGGAGGAGCTGGGCTTTACCGCTGCGAACATCGCCGCCCGCGCCGGGGCGCTGCTATAGGAGCCGCATCCGCGGGTAGCCTCTAACCGAAGGGCCCGAATCCGAGCGTAGGCTCCAACCAAGCGACTTTCAAGGAGATCCCCAGATGCCGCCGCACAACCTCTCTCCACTGCACCGGCTCTCCGCGCTCGGGCAGAGCGTGTGGGTCGACTTCCTCTCGCGCGAATCGATTCGTGGGGGGCACCTCCAGCAACTGCTCGATGCGGACGCCGTCGTGGGTGCGACCTCGAACCCGTCGATCTTCCAGAAGGCGATGAGCGCGGGCAGCGCCTACGACGAGCAGCTGCGTGAGCTGAGCGCTACGGGCCTCGACGCGCGCGAGGCCTTTTGGCGGCTCGCCGAGCGTGACATCAAGGACGCCTGCGACCTGTTTCGCCCGATCTGGGACAGCGGGCTCGGGCGCGACGGATATGTCTCGCTGGAGGTCGATCCCGGCCTCGCGTACGACACGCTCGCGACCTGCCGGGAAGCGCTGCGCCTGCACGAGACCATCGACCGTGCCAACCTGATGGTCAAGATCCCGGCCACCAAGCCCGGCCTCGCCGCGATCGAGGACGTGATCGCCAAGGGCCACTCGATCAACGTCACGCTGATCTTCTCGCTGCGCCGCTACGCCGAGGTCGCGGAGTCCTACGTGCGCGGCATCGAGCGCCTCGTCGCCGCCGGCGGGGATCCCCGTGAGGTAGCTTCGGTCGCGAGCTTCTTCGTCTCGCGGATCGACACCGAGGCCGACCGACGCCTGGATGAGCTCGGCGGCCACGACGACCTCAAGGGTCGGCTCGCGATCGCCAACGCGCGGCTCGCGTATCAGCACTACCGCGAGGTCTTCGAGGGCTCCCGCTGGGAGTATCTGGCCGGCAAGGGCGCTACGCCTCAGCGTGTCCTGTGGGCCTCCACCTCGACCAAGGACCCGGCCTATCCGGACACGCTCTACATCGACGAGCTGATCGGTCCCGACACCGTCAACACGATGCCCGAGGAGACGATCGCTGCCTACCAGGATCACGGCCGTCCCGAACCACGCTTGGCAAGCTCGGTCGCCGACGCCCGCAAGCTCTTTGAGCAGCTCGCCGGCGCGGGCGTGGACTACGACGACGTCACCGATACGCTCGAGCGCGAGGGGGTCGAGAAATTCTCGGCTGCCTTCGACGAGCTGATCGCCTCCCTGCACGAGAAGCAGGGGGCGCTGGTGGCGGCCTGAGGTCTGTTCGTCCGGCGCCCGCGGGGGCGCCGGAGGTTCGTCATTGAAGACGCCGAGAGATCTCTCCCTGAGGTCTCACGCGGCAAGCAGACGGGCGCCGGGCGAGGGGCGTACTTCGCGCGCGCCTGTAGGCGGGGAGGCGTCTGGGGGAAAGAGCCCGAGGACGTGGCCGCCGAAGCCCCCGCCGATCATCCGTGCGCCGACGGCGCCGGCCTGTCGCAGGCGCTCGACGGTGGCCTCCACTGCTGGGGTCGAGCACTCGAACTGATCGCGCAGACTGGCGTGGGAGGCGTTCAGTGACTCTCCTACTCGCGCCAGGTCGCTGCTCTGCAGGGCAACGACAGTCCCCAGCACGCGCGCGTTCTCGCTGAGCACGTGCCGTCCGCGGCGTGCCAGTGTGTCGGGCAAGCGCTCGATGTCCTGCGCGCGCGCCTGGCGCAGCGTGTCGACCCCGAGCAGTTGGCACGCTCGTGCGCACTCCGCGCGCCGCTCGTTGTAGCCGGAGGCCGCCAGCGCGCGGTGCTCGCCGGAGTCGATCGTCGCCAGTCGCCACCCGCGGTCCAGGACGAGCGGCACGCGCTCGACCTCGAGGCTCGAGAAGTCGATGCACAGCGCCGTGTCGGCTGCTCCGAACAGTGAAGCCAGCTGGTCGAGCAGGCCTGTGCGGGCGCCTACCCACTCGTTCTCCACGCGTGAGCACAGCTGCGCCAGCGCGCGCCGCTCGAGCTCGGCGCCCGCCAGGGCGAGTAGCGCCAGCCCCAAGCTGACCTCCAGCGCGGCCGAGGATGAGAGCCCGGCGCCCTGTGGGACATCGCTGCGGATCTGGAGCTCGGCGCCTGGGATCGAGATGCCGACGGCCCGCAACTCGGCTGCCATGCCGCGCGCAAACGCTCGCCAGCCATCGCTGCGCGGCGGGTCGGAGAGCTCGAACTCGTCACGCTGGTCTAGGTCAAGCGCGTGAATCCGGATGCGCGCCCGGGGACCGCGATCCAGCTCGCCGCTGAGGCCCTGCACGGTATGCGCCCGGGCCTGCACGGTGACGCCCTGGGCGATCGCGAACGGTAGGGCGAGGCCGCCGTTGTAGTCGGTGTGCTCGCCGATCAGGTTCACGCGCCCGGGGGCGAACGCGCGCACCTCACGCGGCACGGACGATCGCCTCGCGCAGCGCCTGCGCCGAGCTCTCGGGGAGCGTGTCGACGACGAATGTTCCCCCGCCCTGCTCGGAGCCCGCCAGGTACTTGAGCTTGTCGGCGGTGCGCAGCGGTGGGAAGAACTCTACGTGCACGTGGCCGGCGCCCGGCAGGTCGGCGCTGGTGGGCGCCTGGTGCACGGCCATCACATACGGGAACGGCCGCTGGAACAGGGCGTCGTAGCCGCGCGTCAGCGCCTGCAGTGCGGCCGCCAGGGACTGCAGCTCGGCGGCGGTGCACTCCGGCAGGCTTGCGCGATGCGTACGCAGCACGACGTGGGCCTCGTAGGACCAGCGTGCGGCGTAGGGGACGTACACCACGACGTCCTGGTTCTCGTAGAGGACCCGTCGGCCGTCCTGGAGCTCGCGGCGCAGCAGCTCGCAGGGGGCGCAGCCTCCCAGCCGCTCGTCGGCCGCGCTCTCGGCGGCTGGCACGGGTGGCAGGAACGGGTAGCCGTAGATCTGCCCGTGCGGGTGGTGGAGCGTAACCCCGACCTCGACCCCGCGGTTCTCGAAGATCAGTACGTAGTCGACGTCCTCCCGGGCCCCCAGCTCGGCGTAGCGCTCGCGCCACACCCACATCAGCGCCTCCGCGCGCTCCGGTGGGAGCGTCGCAAAGGAGCCGTCGTGGCGGTCGGTGTACACCACTACCTCCGCTGCCCCCCGCGGCGCCTCGAAGGCCGGGAAGCGGTTCTCAAAGACTGCGATCTCGAAGGCCTCGAAGGGAATCTCGGTCGGGGGCCCCCCGGGCGGGGTGGGGCACAGCGGGCAGTCGGCCGCGGCCGGCAGGAACATCCGCTCCTGGCGGTGGATCGCATAGTCGACCTGCTCGCCGCGCAGCTCGTTGAAGCGCAGCTCACCCATCCTCCACCACGCGCCTGTACAGAGTCAGCCGGCGGCCGTCGGCTTTGCGATAGCGCTCCACTAGCAGGGGCCCGCTGTACTCCGGAGCTGTCGTCGGTGAAGGGGTGTGGGCGGACGCTGGCGCGCTCCCCGCGGTGGACGGTGGGGAGCGCGGCGCGCCAGTGGACCCCCGATCTGAGGTGTCGGCCATCGCTCTAGGCGGTCCCGTGGGTCATGGCTCTAGGTATACCCGGCCGCCGACGGTGACGTGCGCTTAAGGTTCCACCGCTACCGTCAGGTAGACCTTGGCGGACGATGACCGAGTACCGACGGCGCCCTCCGAACGGCGTGCCTGGCTGACCGCGATCGCGCTGCTGCTGCTCGGGATCGGCGTCCTCGCGGCGGTGCTCGGCGGCGCCTTCGACTCCTCCGGCCGTGCCGGGATCGGCCGGCAGCCGCCTGCGGTGCTTGCCGTGGCGCGTACGCCCACCGCTGCGAGCGCCTCCTCACGGGCGGCGCTCGCGGGCCGCGGAGCTGCTGCGGCTGGGCCGTACGCCGTTGGCGCTGCGCACGGCGCCGGGGTGGCTCGGACTGTCGCTTCGGCGGGACCCGTCGTTGCGGACCCGGCGGTGGCTCGCCAAGCGCACGTGGCGACGGATCTCACGGAAGGGTCCGCTGTCCACGTGCCGGCTGCGTGGGAGGCCGGCTTCTATCCGATCTATGCCGAGGCGCAGCGTGTCTTTGGCGTCAACTGGTTGCTACTGGCCTCGATCCACGATCAGGAGTCCGCTTTCTCGACGGCTCCCAGCACCTATCACGGGCTGAACTTCGCTCACTGTTGCGGGGGGCCGATGCAGTTCAACGTCACCAACGGTCCGGTCAGTACGTGGCAGCTGGTCCGTGGCGCCTACGTCTACGGGAGGCGTCCTGCTGCCTATGACCACCGGACGGCGCGCCACCCTTCGATCTACGACGACTACGACTCGATCATGGCTGCGGCTTGGCTGCTGTCCTCTGATGGGGCTGGGGCTGTCCTCGATGACTCGGCTTGGTGGGCGGCCTACGACTACTACGGCCACGACGCCACGGGCGTTGCCTACGCCGATCAGGTGCTCGCTCGTGCGATCGGCTGGTCCCAGCATGGCTTCTGCATCAACTGTGGGCTTGAGCATGGGCTGGTTGCGGCGGTCGGGGGAGCCTACGGGGCGCCGGTGCTGGAAAGCCTCACCGCTGCGACGCTCGCCCGGGCGCGACACGCGCGCCGCCGGCACTAGCTGGCGGGGAAGTCAAAAACAATGGTCTGATTATTTGGACTAATAGCTTAAAGTGACTTACCCTGTAGGCCCTTGCGACCGCTCTCGACTACGAGTGAAACCGGTGCCGCGGATGGCACGGTAAGCCACTTGACGGCCAAGCCGGGCCTCTTTGCAAAAATCGGGAATCCGGCGGCGCTGGTCTGGCTGGTCCCGTGCACTATCGCGGCACTCTATTTGAGCATATTCGTGGCGCGGATTCCGCACAACATCTGGGTGCTCGGATGGAACAGCGATTATGCCTCTGGTTTCACTGTGCCCGCAACGGTGGCCAAAACCGGAACGGGTGGGCATACAGTACTTGGGCCGTATACGTTGTACGTGCCGCTTTTGTTTGGGCTGCTCACGGCGTGGCTGCCCCTGCACCGCGAGTTGTGGGAGATAGCGCCGACGATACTGTTCATTGCCTCGGCGCTGATAATTGGGTGGTCGGTGGCGCAGGTCGCAAGCCGCCGCGCGGCCGTCCTTGCGGTGCTCATAGTGATCGTCGCCTCGCCGGTGGTGCTGAGCGTATTCATGGCGGCCGTTGCTCACAACACGGTCTACCCCTGTACCGCGCTGTTGGGGGCTTATCTGATCTGGTTGACCCGGGGAGATGGGCGAGGACGCGTAACTGTCTTTGCGGTGCCGCTGCTCGCGGCCGTTGCACTTGGCGCATGTATCGCATCGGATGTTCTGCTCGTAGTGACGGGGCTTGTCCCGTTTGCGCTGACGGCCCTCTTGGCCTGCCTGCGGTCGGATCGGCGCTCTAGACGTGTGGCTCTCTCGGCGCTCACGACCGCGCTGGTGGCGCTGCCGGCCGCCAAGCTCACGTCGGCTCTCATGTCCTCGCTGGGCTACAGGACGAATCCGCTGGCGCTGGGGTTGGCGCCACTCTCCACGCTGTCTCTGCACGCGCGGATCCTGTACGAAGGTCTCAAGGAACTTTTCAACGGCTACCTCGGTAGCGCTGGTGCAACCGGCCCGCTGCACGTCCAGCTCGGTGTGGCCTGCGACATCGTCATGATCGCGGCGCTGTTGACGCTGCTCTTCGTCGGTGCACGCGCGGCGAGTAGCCTCATATTGCGTGGGCGGCGCGCCGCTCCTGCGGTGACCCCCGAGCAGCTAGCTACCTCACTGCATATCACCTACTGGGTCAGCTCTGCGCTGGCGGCTTGCGGCGCTTTCCTGCTCAGCGAATTTCTCGATTCCACTCACATCTCATTTTACGCGACAGTCATTTTCTCGGTGGCGGCGGTCGTCCCGCTGTTCGTGCGCTCATCCTTCCTTGCGCGGTGGCTGATTCCCGTCGGTGCGTCGATTTTCTTTGCCGCGAGCCTGGTGGGGTTGACTACGGTCGAAGTCGGGAGTCTCGTGCCGCTCGCCCACTATGAGCCGGTGATCGTGAGGCTTGCCCGAGTCAACAAAGTGACAGCGGGGTATGCGGGTTATTGGGATGCATCGAGCTTGACGTGGAGCTCGAATGAACGTGTCGCGGTACGACCCGTGGACGAATGCCCGAACCCGGGCGGTGCAAATATCTGCATCTTCCCCCAGGAGACCGTCCCTTCCTGGTATGTGCCCAAGCGGCGGCACAGTTTCCTATTGGTGGATAGGACCCCATTTGCCCTCACCTCCCTGCCGGCAGGCCTCGGGCGGCCGCTCGCGGCTTACTCCTTTGGGCCGATACGCATGTACGTGTATCCCTACGACATCGCTTCGCGGTTCGGAGCCTAGTCGGGCTGAGAACGCCTGGACCTGCGGCTCTCGCTCCGGCTGAGTGTGATGAGGGCTCTGGGGTGTCCCGATCAGGCCTGGGTGATCAGCTGGCAGGCGACCTGGTCGCTGGCGAGGGCGGTGCCGCCGAGCAGTCGACGCGAGAGCTGGGCGCGGCGGAAGTACAGCGGCGCGTCGTGCTCCCAGGTCGCGCCGATCCCGCCGTGCACGGAGATCATCGTGCGCGCGGCCTGGTCGAGCGCACGCCCGGCGACCGAGCGCGCGGCGCCGGCTGCCAGCGGGAACTCGGCGGGCGCGCCGTGGCGCGACCAGCCGGCGTAGTAGAGCAGCGAGCGGCCGTTCTCGAGCTGGCGCAGGACCTCGGTGAGGGAGTGCTTGACGGCTTGGTAGGAGCCGATCGCGCGACCGAAGGTGAAGCGCTCCTTGGCGTAGGCGACGGAGGTCTCCAGGGCGGTCTCGACGGCGCCGAGGGACTCGGCGGCGATCAGCGCCTGGGCCAGGTGCCACGCGCCTGCGAGGGTCTCTTCGGAGGCGTCCAGGATGCGCGCCGGGGCGTCCGTCAGCGCGACGTGGCCGAGTGCGCGGGTCGCGTCATAGCGGCGTACCGAGTCGACGCTGACGCCTGCTGCGGCGGCCTCCACGGCAAAGCCGACCGGCTTGCCCGCCAGCAGCGCGACGCCCACCAGGACGTCGGCGTCGGGCGCGTCGGGCACGAACGCGAGCAGGCCGGTGACGCGTGCCTCGCTGCCGGTGCCCTGGATGATCGGGACCGGTGCGCGCTCCATCCCGCCGGCGGGGTCGACGGTCCACTCGCCCTGCAGGTCGTCCGGGGGCCGCGCTGGGAGGTACGCGGCTCGCTGCTCGCCGCTGGCCAGCGCTCCCAGCAGCCCGGCGCCGGCGGGGGAGGAGTCGAGGATCGCGGTGGCTGGTAGGTGCCCGAGCAGCGGGATCGCGGCGAGCACGCGCCCGCACTCGCTGAGCACGAGCATCGCGTCGAAGGCGTCCAGGCCAGCGCCGCCGTGGGCCTCGCTGACCAGCAGGCCGGGCCAGCCGGCCTCGGTGGCCGTGGGCCACAGGTCGGGGGGAGCGTCCCCGCTGTCGAGCGCGGCGCGGGCGGCCTCGAGGTTCTTGAAGCGCGAGAGGGTTCCGCGGGCAGCCTCGCGCAGGAGGACCTGCTCGTCTGAGAGATCGAGGTTCATGCGCTCGCTGCCTCCTTGGCTCGTAGCTCGGAGAATGGGATGCCCTTGTCGAGGCGCGGCTCGGGGGGCAGCCCGAGGACGCGCTCGCCGATCATGTTGCGCAGGATCTCTTCGGTGCCGCCGGCGGACTTCAGGCCGGGCAGGAAGGAGATCATGTAGGCCCACTCGCTGGCCTCGTCGAGGGCGTCGGGGCCGAGCACGTCGGCGATCAGGTCACCGGACTTGATCGCGCCGTTGACGATCGTGACCTTCGCGAGGCCGGCCTCGGGGCCGGGGACCTGTCCGCGCTGCAAAGCACTGAGGGTGCGGTAGCCGGTGAAGCGCACTGCCAGCAGTTCGGAGGCGATCTCGCCGAGCTGGCGGCGCACCTCGGGGTCGCGGCGGGCGTGCTCGTCGGAGGCGATGGCCTTGGCGAAGCGCGCGGAGTTGTAGCCGAGGCCCTCGCCGCCGAGTCCGATCGTGACGCGCTCGAACATCAGGGTCGTCAGCGCGGTGCCCCAGCCGTTTCCGACCCCGCCGACGACGGCGTCGGCGTCGAGCGCGACGTCGTCGAGGAAGACCTCGTTGAACTCGGCCTCGCCGGAGATCTGGCGCAGGCCGCGGACGGTGACGCCCTCGGCGTCCATCGGCAGGATGAACATCGTCAAGCCCTTGTGCTTGGGGACGTCGGCGTCGGTGCGCGCGAGGATCAGCCCGTAGGCGGCGAACTGGGCGTTGGTGGTCCAGACCTTCTGCCCGGAGAGCCGCCAGCTGCCGTCGTCCTGCTGGCGGGCGCGCATCTGCACGGCGGCGAGGTCGGAGCCGGCGGCGGGCTCGGAGAAGAGCTGGCACCAGACCTCGTCGCCGTGCAGCATGGCTCCGAGGTAGCGGCTCTTCTGCTCCTCGCTGCCGTGCGCGATGATCGTGGGGCCGAGCATGCCGACGCCGATTGCGTCGAGGATCCCGGGTACCCCGATGCGGGCGATCTCCTGACCGCAGATGACCTGCTCGAGCGGGCCAAGGCCTTGGCCGCCGTACTCCTTGGGCCAGGTCACGCCGGCGAGCCCGCCCTCGGCGAGGCGGCCCTGCCAGGCGCGCCGCGCGGCGACGATCTCGGTCTCGTCCTCGAGCGCCCCGGGCCCCTGCAGGACCGGCGCTTGGGCCTTGTTCTGCTCGAGCCACGCGCGCACCTGTTCGCGGTAGGCGGCCTGCTCGGGTGAGTCGTCGAGATCCACGGTCTCCTCCTTGGTTGACTGACCAGTCAATCGCTACGCATACGGTACCGCGTCGGCGCCGCCGATGCGGTAGATCGTCGCGGTCGCGGCTAGGCGTCGGCGGGCATTGACGGTTCGGTCACGGGGCGCTGGTGGTAGACGTGGCGGAAGGCGTCGTCGAGCAGGTCGCGGGCCTGGGTGCCGGGGGCGGGCGAGTGCAGCAGCACGACGCCGAGGCGCACGCCGTGGCGCTCGGCGGTGGCGACGAGGCAGCGGCCGGCTTCGACGGTGTAGCCGGTCTTCATCCCGGTCACGCCGGGGTAGCGGTAGATCAGCAGCGGGTTGTTGTTGTAGAGGTAGAGCTTGCCGCCCTTGATCGGGAACGGCAGGACGGCGGTGTAGGTCCGCGTGACGTGTGCGATGCGGGGCTGCTGGAGGTCGACGTGCGCGAGCTCGGCGAGATCGGCGGCGCAGGAGTAGTTGTGGGTGTTGTAGTAGCCGGAGGGCGAGGAGTAGTGGGTGCAGCCCAGCCCGAGTCGCGCGGCTTCGGCGTTCATCTCGGCGACGAAGCGGTGCACGGTCCCGGCGACGTGCTGGGCGAGCGCGACGGCGGCGTCGTTGCCGGAGGGCAGCAGCAGCCCGTAGAGCAGCGACTCTAGGCGGACGTGATGTCCGAGCGGGAGCACGCCGACCTTCGAGCCGCTGGTCTCCTCGGCCTGCTTGGTGATCAGCACCGGCGTGTCGGAGGGGGCGGAGCGCACGGTCAGCAGTGCGGTCATCATCTTCGTGAGGCTCGCGATCCGTAGACGCGCGAGCGGGTCGCGCTGCCACAGGACGCGGCCGTTGTCGAGGTCGATCAGCAGGCCGGCGCGGGGCGGTTCGTGGAAGCCCAAATGCAGCGGGTCGCCCGCGGGATCGGTGAGGCTCAGTGCGAGCGGCGGGCGGCCAAGCGGCAGGCCGGCGGCGGAGAGCCGCGGGGCGGGGTGAGGGGCGGCCTGGCCCGGGGCGTGCGCGGCGGTCGCACGGGAGGCGGCTGCGGCGGTGTGCGTGCTCCATGGCCGCGTCAGCATCAGGACCGCTGCGGCCACCACGATCAGTGGCAGCAGCGCCATCCCTGCCAGCACCCGCCGGCGCCGCCGGCGGCGCCGCGCGGCCTCGCGCGAGCGCCGGCGACTGGGGGGCATGAAGGGGGAGCTGCTCATCGACGTGGGGGGTTCAGCAGAGCGCCGAGGATCCCGATCCCCATCAGGGCGACCACGAAGATCGAGATGGCGCTACCCAGCGTAAACCCCTGCGCGGCGATGGCGCTGAGCGTCAGGAAGGCGAACCCGACGATGAACAGCGCCGCGACAAGCAGGATGAGCAGGCGCGCCAAAGTCGCATCAGACTACCCGTGAGCCAGCGGGCCTGTGCCATCCAGACGCTGCGGGACGTGCTGGTCGGCGTGGTAGGAGGAGCGCACGAGCGGGCCGGCGGCGACGTGCTCGAAGCCGAGCCCGTAGGCGGCGCGCTGCAGCGCGGCGAACTCGTCGGGGTGCCAGTAGCGCACGACTGGCAGGTGGCGCGCGGAGGGGCGCAGGTACTGTCCGACGGTGAGTACCTGCACGCCGCGCTGGCGCAGCGCGGCGAAGGTCTCGACGAGCTCGTCGTGGGTCTCACCAAGTCCGACCATCAGCCCGGACTTGGTGACGACCTCGTTGCCGCCGAGCTCCTTGGCGAGGGCGAGCACACGGCAGGAGCGCGCAAAGCTCGAGCCGCGGCGCGCGACGGGGTACAGGCGGGGCACGACCTCGACGTTGTGGTTGAAGACGTCGGGGCGCTCGGCGATGACCTTGGCGAGCGGCATCTCCTGCCCCTGGAAGTCGGGCGTGAGGACCTCGATCTGACAGGCGGGCGCCTGGCGGCGGACCTGGCGGATGACGCCGACGAACGCGGATGCGCCCTTGTCGGGCAGGTCGTCGCGGTCCACGGAGGTGACGACTGCGTGGCGCAGGCCCATGCGCGCGATCGAGCGCGCGACGCGGGCGGCCTCCAGCGGATCGTTCCAGGTGGGCTTGCCGGTCTTGACGTTGCAGAAGCCGCAGCGCCGGGTGCAGGTGTCGCCGAGGATCATGAACGTCGCGGTGCCGCGCTCCCAGCACTCGCCGACGTTCGGGCAGGCGGCCTCCTGGCAGACGGTGTGCAGGTTCTCCTCTCTGATCAGTGCGGTCAGCGCGCGGTAGCGCTCGCCCCCGGGTGCGGGCACCTTCAACCACGGCGGCTTGCGCTCGCGCAGTGGGCGGACCGCTGGGCCGAGCACCTCCAGGACGTCCATGCCGCCGGGGTTCGAGCGCGAGCGGGTAGCCGGTGGGCTGAGGTCGGTCATGCGGGCACCGGTGGGTGGGCAGCTACGAGGTGCGTTGTCGACGGGTCGGTGGATGTTGAGGGATCGTCCGCGTGTGCGAGCGGGCCCACCGGGCGGTGGGCGCGGGGCGTCGTGCCCCGCGTCTGGGGCGGTGACTTCGACGGGGGCATCGCCGCGAGGGGCGCCTCGATCCCGAGTCGCTGGGGGGAGACGAGCCGCTGGCGGCGGCCGAGGGTCTGGCAGAAGTGGTGAGCGATGCGCCGCCGGAAGCAGGCCACTTCCATGGTAAGGAGGGGGCCCAGCTCGCGGGCGACCGAGGTCATGGTGACGTCGGGCAGCCCGCAGGCGACGACCCACGAGAAGGGCTGCAGGTCGTTCTCGACGTTGACGGCGAACCCGTGGGTGGAGATCCCGCGTGAGACGTGCACACCGAGCGAGGCGAGCTTGCGGTCTTGGACCCAGACGCCGGTGTAGTCGGGCCCGTCCTGTGGGCGCGAGCGCGCGGCGATCCCCGTCTCGGCGAGCGCGGCGACGATCGCGTCCTCGATCCTGCGCAGATGGACGAGCACGTCGGGCGCGCCCATGATCGGGTAGCCGACGAGCTGCCCGGGGCCGTGGTAGGTGACGCGCCCGCCGCGGTCGGTCGGGACGATCTCGATCCCGCGGGCGCGGTAGAAGTCCTCGCCGAGCGTCAGCTCGTCTGTCCGCGAGCGCCGCCCGCGGGTGTAGACGGGCGGGTGCTCGAGCAGCAGCAGCGTGTCGGGCAGCTCGCCGGCCTGGCGACGCGCTCTGATCCGCTCCTGCAGGGTGAGCGCGTCGCGGTAGGGAACGGTGCCGAGGTGGCACACCCACAGCTCTCGGGAGGTTCGGTCAGCGAGAGTCATATAAGGCGTCCTATGCTAGCGCCAGGGTTTGGGAAAGGGGCTGAAGATGGATGGGCGGATGCTGCTGGGTCCACTCATCCACGCAGGCTACGGGATTATTCCCCACTTTCTCATCGTTAGTGAAAGCTCCATTTCGATCCCGATGCGAGTTTGAGTAATGCCTTGCCACCTTCTAGGTAGACTTTACTGCCTTCCGATTCAAGGCTATGGTTTTCGATAGAACCGAGGCCTTCAATCGCCTGTAGCGTTTCTTCATGTTGGCCGGTCGGCGCGTTTATCGTCATGGTTCCCTTTATCGTCAAAGACGACAGACCACATTTGTCGAGCAGGCCAAGCGAAATTTCTGCGAACTTGGCTCCGACCTGCGGCGCAAACGTTATTCTGTCTGCTGACGTTTTCGACGGGCCTTGTCTCGCTGTCGCTAGAATGGGATTGGTGACTATCGATGCAGGTTGATTTTCTATTTCACACCCAGTTGCGGGTTCGGTTGTTGAGCATCCTTCGAAGATCAGACTTGCAGCCTTGCCTGTGTTGCCGCCAGCTATTTCCAAGCTCGTCCCGCGGAAAAGGCTACCGGTACAGATGATTTTAAGTTTTAGTTTAGAAAAATTGAATACGGTGTCTGCATCTACTTTGGCTGTAGTCGAAAGCGCGGCAGTTTGTCCTGCGCCTAGTTCATTGCCGTCTATAAACCAGTTTGCCGACGCCGATGCGGAGTCGACGGCACACAGCGCGACGATCATAGGGAGTGTGGCTAGTATTGTTTTGATCCGAGGTAGCACGCGATTGATCTCTTTTCTCTTCTTGCGTTCACGGCAGCGAAGCCTGGCTCAAGGAACGTAGGCCCTCTGTTTCCGCACATTGGCGCGCGCTCACTTGTGATGCTTTCTGTTATCGCATCATGCTGGCCTTTGCTCACCAGCTGGTAGGCTGCGTACAGCATTACTCACTATTGACGATATGTCAATCGACCTCTCTAATGTCCGCTCTTTACTACACCTGGTATTCGGGATAAGATCCAGCAAAGCGTTGTAAACTCCAGCTTTTGATCTAGCAAAATGGTTCTGATTAGTAAAAAACACTTTGAAGAGAGTCGCGCATGGTAGTTCGGCCAGCACCCAGTTGAGCGGCGGTTTCTATCGGCTTTAGGGGGCCAATGTAGATTTGCGTGGCGGCGGCGTGCGTGGCCGCGTTGTCTCGGCCGGGAGCGACGTGAAGCCCTCGGAGAGGGCGGCGTGCACAAGCTCGTGGTCGAACGTTGCGAACGTCGTGCAGCGCTCGTCGACTGTGCGCGCGGAGAGTGCGGAAGCGAGCTGGACGGCGTCGTAGGCGCGTAGCCCGTGGATTCCCGTAAGTACGGCCGCGTGTTCCAAAATGGGATCGGTAACCGTGAGGGGAAGGAAGCGTGAGGCGTTGTTCGGTGTGCCGGCGTAGTCGGCCGTAAACGCTCGAATCAGGATTAGCGAGTCGTCCAGGTCGAGATCGCCGATACGATGCTTTCGCCAAATCGCGGCGGCGACCTCGACACGCGCGAGTGCCGATACGACAAGCGGTGGGCGCAGCTGCCGGATCGGCTCATGCCCGTCCTCGTCGGCGTAGAGCTTGACGAGTGCTGACGAGTCGGCGAAGGCGCTCAGTTTCTGTCCTCTATGACGAATGAAGCGAGCGGTCGTCCACGACCGGCGTTGCTGCGCGCCCTTGCAAGCGCAGCCTCGTCTGGTGGGGGGTACGGAGCGCGCGGTATGACCGCCAACAGGCCCGCCCTGCTCAGACGCTCACGCAGTTGTGCGGCCTCATCTCCGGCGAGCTCGGGATCTACCGCGGCAGTAAGGACCGCTTGGGCATAGGTGTTGACGCTCTCGTTCCGCGCCGCGGCGGTCTGCTTGAGGAAGTCGGCGAGGCGATCATCTACACGCAGGGTGAGCTGCTTCATAATGTCATGGTAGCAATCACGACAGCGGAGCGTGATGCTAGGCGTGTGCTTACAACGACAGCGCCGCGGGCTCCTCCAGCAGCTCCCGGATGCGGGCTAGGAAACGGGCTGCGTCGGCGCCGTAGAGGATGCGGTGGTCGCAGGCGAGCGTCACCGCCAACGTGTGGCGCGCGACGATCTCACCTCGCTGCTCGCCTGGGCCTTCTGTCCGGGGAGCCCCTGATCGAGCGGAGCCTTCCGTCGATACGACCGCACGCGGAGCGAGCGAGCCGACGGAGAGGATCCCTGCCTGCGGCGGGTTGACGATCGCGGTGAAGCTCCGCACCCCGTACATCCCGAGGTTGGAGACCGTGAAGGTGCCGCCGCCAAGCTCTGGGGGGGTGATTGTGCCGGCACGCACGCGCTCGGCCAGGGCGCGCGTCTCGCGCGCGATCTCGCCGAGCGACTTGAGGTCGGCGTCGAAGACCGTCGGGACCACGAGCGCGTCGTCGGTCGCGACTGCGATTCCGACGTTCACGCGCGAGTGCAGCAGTAGCTTGCCGTCGCGGTAGCCGCCGTTCGCCCGGGGATGCTCGCGCAGCGCGAGCGCGCAGGCCTTGACGATCATGTCGTTGTACGTGGGCGCCTCCTCCGGGGAGAGGCGCTTGAGCTCGGCGCGCAGCGCGACGCAGGCCTCCATGTCGATCTCCATCTGCAGCGCGAAGTCGGGGATCGTCGCCTTGGACTCCGCCATCCGCCGTGCGATCGTCTGCTGCGTGCGCGTCAGCTCGACTACGGTCGTCTCGCCCTTCGCCGTCGCTACGCGCTCGGCAAGCGTCGGTGCGGGCACCGAGGGCGGCGGTGCGGTTGCGGGAGCCGGCGTCGAGGGGGGCGTCGTCGACGGGATCGCCGAGGTTTGCGGTGGGGCGGGGGAAGCGGATTGCGCTGGCGGGGCCGGCCCTCCGGCTGCTGCGGCCTCGACGTCCCCCTTGACGATCCGCCCTCCCGGCCCGCTGCCGGCCATCCCGTGCAGGTCGAGGCCGCGCTCGCGCGCGACCCGTCTGGCGACCGGCGAGGCCTTCACACGCTCACTGTCTCGTGCCTCCCCTGAGGACGGTGCGGCCGAGGGCGGCTCGGTCGCACCCGGCTGGGGGCCGGGCGCTTGCGCGGTCTCCACGTGAGCAGAATCCGGCGGCGTCTGCCCTGCTGGGACGCGCGCCGGTGCGGTCCGGCCGGGCTCTACGGGTGGCGCTCCACCGGGAGCTGCAGTCGTCTCCGCGGGTGGCGCTCCGCCGCGGTCTGCCGTGGTCTCTGCGGGTGGCGCTCCGCCGTGGTCTGCCGTCGTCTCTGCGGGCGGTGCTCCGCCGGTAGCTGCCGTGGTCTGCGCGGACGGCGCTCCGCCGGGATCCGCCGTCTCGCCTACATGCGCGATCGTCGCGCCGACCGGGAGCGTGTCGCCCGCGGCTGCCACGATCCGCAGGACGCCTTCCTCGTCGGACTCGTAGATCATCGCCGCCTTGTCGGTCTCGATCTCCACGAGCTCCTCGCCCCGCTGCACGTGCTCGCCGTCGTGCTTGAGCCAGCGCAGGATCGTGCCCTCTTCCATCGTGTCCGACAGGCGCGGCATCACGATCTCGGCCATCAGCTCCCTTTCGAGGCCTCGGCCGGAGCGCCTGCGTGGTGGCCGCTCACACCATCCCGCTCCCCGGAGCCGGCGGGCGCCTGACCCAGAACCTCGAGCGCGGCGCTCACTACCTGCGGCTCGTGCGGGTAGGCGATGTCCTCCAGTGGCTTGGAGTAGGGCATCGGCACGTCGGCGCCGGTCACGCGCCGCACTGGCGCGTCGAGGTCGTCGAAGGCCTGCTCCGAGATGAGCGCGCTCAGGTTCGCGCCGACGCCGCCGTGCGGCCAGCCCTCCTCGACGACGACGCAGCGGTTGGTCTTCGTGACCGAGCGCAGGATCGTGTCGAGGTCGAGCGGGCGCAGCGTTCGTGGGTCGATCACCTCGGCTTGCACGCCGTGCTCCTGCGCGAGTCGCTGGGCGGCGCGCTCGGCTGTGAGCGCCATGCGCGAGATGCCGACGATCGTCACGTCGCTGCCCTCGCGGCGCACGGCGGCGCGGCCGAAGCCGAGCAGGTGGTCCCCGTCGGGCACCTCGCCGCGCTGGCCGTAGAGCGACTCGTGCTCGATGAAGATTACGGGGTTGTCGTCGCGGATTGCCGCCTTCAGCAAGCCCTTCGCGTCGGCGGGCGTCGAGGGGGCTGCGACGAGCAGGCCCGGCACGTGCATGAAGATCGCCTCCAGGCAGTGCGAGTGCGTCGGCCCGAGCTGGTGGCCCGCGCCCTGCGGCATGCGCACCACGAGCGGCACGCGGACCTGCCCGCCGAACATGTAGTGGATGTGCGCCGCGTGGTTGACGATCTGGTCGAACGCCAGCAGCGCGAAGTTGATCGTCATCAGCTCCACGACCGGGCGCAGCCCGACCATCGCGGCGCCCACGCCCATCCCCACGATCGTGTTCTCCGAGATCGGGGTGTCGCGCACGCGCCGCTCGCCGAACTCCTCCAGCAGCCCGGCCGTCACCTTGAACGCGCCGCCGAAGACGCCGATGTCCTCGCCCATCAGGATCACCCGCTCGTCGCGTGCGAGCTCCTCGCGCAGGGCCGCGTTCAACGCCTCGCGGTAGCGCAGCTCGGCCATCAGGCGTCCTCGCCGGCCTGCAAAGCGGTCGTGATCTGCTGGGAGATCTCATCGACGGCCGCGCCGCCCTGGCCTGTCGAGGGGGACTGCGACCCGTGCGGCGGCGACTCGCTGCCCTGCGGGTGGAAAGCCTGTGGGCTGCCGTCCTGCGGCTCGGAGGTTCGCACGGAGTACCAGCCCTGCACCTGGTCGCCGAGCACATAGACGTCGTCGTAGAGGGACTCCGGTGGCGGGAAGGGCGAGGCGTCCGCGAAGGCCACCGCCGCGTCGACCTGTGCGCGGGCGCGCTCGTCGATCGCTGCGCGTGCCTGCGCGTCGATCGCGCCCGCGTGCTCCAGCAGCTCGCCGAACGCGGGGATCGGGTCGCGCTCGCGCCACTGTGCGACCTCCTCCTTGGTCCGGTACTCCTCGGGGTCGGCCATCGAGTGCCCGCGGAAGCGGTATGTCACTGCCTCGACGAGCACGGGGCGGCGCTGCTCGCGCACCTGGTGCAGCGCCTCCGCGACGACGGCGTGCGTGTCGAGCACGTCCATCCCGTCGCAGCGCACCCCGGGGACGCCGAGGCTCTCGCCCTTGCGCCGCAGGTCCGTCACCGCCGAGTGGCGCCCCAGCGCGGTGCCCATCCCGAACTGGTTGTTGGTGACCATGAACACCACCGGCAGCTTCCACAGCGCGGCTAGGTTGAGGGTCTCCCCAAAGGTGCCCTGATTGGATGCTCCGTCGCCGAACACGCAGAGCGTGACGTCGTCGTTGCCCAGGTAGTCGCTCGCGAGTCCGATGCCGGCAGCGATCGGCAGGTTGCCGCCGACGATCCCGTAGCCGCCCATGAAGCGGCGCTTGAGATCGAACATGTGCATCGAGCCGCCGCGGCCTCCGGAGCAGCCGTCGACGCGCCCGAAGAGCTCGGCCATCACGTTCTCCGGCGGCGTCCCGCGCACGAGCGCGTGTCCGTGTGAGCGGTAGGTCGAGATCAGGTAGTCGGTTGCGCGCAGCGCGCGCGCGCTGCCTACGATCGTCGCCTCCTCGCCGATCGACAGATGCAGGAAGCCGCCGACCTTTGCGCGCGCGTACATCTCGCCGGCGCGCTCCTCGAAGCGGCGGATCAGCGTCATCGTCTCGAGCCACTCGCGTGCCGTCTCGTGATCGGGCAGGGCAGTGCTCATCCGTGCTCCACGGTAGCCCAGCGCGAGATGAACTCCTCCGCCTCGAGCTGGGCCAGGTCCGCACGCAGTGCCCGCGCGCGCTTTGCGGCCTGGTGCGGCGGGCAGTCCCAGAACAGCACGACCTCGCCGCCTTCGACTTCGACCACCTCGATGTGGTCGACGCGACTGGGGTCTGCGAACAGCGCCGGTGCCCAGCCGCGGCGCCTGACGATCAGCCGGTATGCGCGGTTGGCCCTCACCGCGTCCCCACGTCTGTCGTATCACCCAGATACACAGCTGCTTCCTCGAGCGCGCGGGTGCCGCTGAACACGCGCGCCCCGATCCGCACCGCGGGCAGCTCGCTCACGCCGGCCCGGGCCGCTTCTGCCGTGCTCGCGGCGAGCTGCTCGCGCACCGTGCGCAACTCTGCTCCGCGCAGGACCGCCTGTGGGTGCATCTCGCAGGCCGCTGCCGCGATCAGCACGAAGTCGGTCCGCTCGAGGTTGTGCCCGCCGGCGAACGCTTGACGGAAGGCCGCCTGCGCGAAGGGCACTACGCGGCCGATGCCCTTTGCGTATGTCGCGGCGCGCATCGCTAGCGAGCTGTCGAAAGGGAACGGATCTGGCCAGCGCAGCGGTTGCAGGCCCAGCCCGCGCGCGGTGCGCTCGATCTCCTCGCGGAAGACTTCGATCTCGGTCTCGCAGCGGAATCCCCCTCCGGAACCGGTGGCGGCGCCGGGCAGCTCATCGGCTAGTACCGGCTGCCACTCCAGTGGCCCGCTCAGCACTTGCAGAATGCGCTCGGCCGCTAGGTACGTTGCGGGGCTCGCGAGGTCGAAGTAGAAGGCTGCGTCCATAGGGCAGAGCGTAGTCCTCGCACTCGTCTGGAGGCCGATCTCGCCTGCTTGCGGCTCAGCCGTGAATCAGCCAGCCGTCGGCGGCGCGCCCGGCCTCCATCACGGCCTCCGAGAGGGTCGGATGGCCGTGGACGATGCGCGCCACCTCGGCGAAGCCGCCCTCCAGGGCGCGCACGTTGACTAGCTCCTGGATCAGCTCCGTCGCGCGGCTGCCGACGATGTGCCCGCCCAGCAGCTCGCCGTACTTGGACTCACCGACCAGCTTGACCAGTCCGCTGCGGTCGCCGTAGACGATCCCGCCCCCGACCGCCCCGTAGGGGACCTTGCCGACGACGACGTCGTGGCCTTGCTCACGGGCCTGCTCCTCGGTCAGCCCGAACGAGCCGACGTTGGGGGTGCAGAACGTGGCGCGCGGGATGTCGATGTAGGAGAGGGGGTGGGTGGGCAGTCCGGCGGAGTCCTCGACCGCGATGATCCCCTCGTCGGAGGCCTTGTGCGCGAGTGCCGGGCCCGGCACGAGATCGCCGATCGCGTAGACGCCGGGCGCGGTCGTGCGCAGCGCGCCGTCGACCTTTACGAGGCCGCGCTCGCCGAGCTCCACGCCGGCCTCGGCCAGGCCGAGCGCCTCCACGTCGGCGCCGCGGCCGGCTGCGATCACGAGGTAGTCGACCGTCGTGGACTCCTCGCCGTAGGTGAGGCTCACCTCCGACTCGCCGGCCTGCACGCCTTCGATTGCGGTGCTCGTGAAGACCTTGATGCCCTGGCGCTTCAGGCCACGCTCGACCAGGCGCGAGATATCGGCGTCCTCGGTCGGGAGTGCGCGGTCGAAGACCTCGAACAGCAGCACCTCGCTGCCCAGGCGCGCGAAGCCCGAGGCGATCTCGGCGCCGGAGGCGCCGCAGCCGACGACGGCGAGTCGCGCCGGCAGCTCGGCCAACGCCCAGGCCTGCTCGGTGCCGAGCACGCGCCCTCCGAGTTCCACGCCAGGGATCGAGCGCCCGACCGAGCCCGTAGCGAGGATCGCCGTGGCGGCTTCGAGCTCCTCCTCGCCGACACGCACCTTGACGCTGCCGCCGTTGCCGCCGTTGACGCTCGTGTTACCACCGGCGGCCGGCGCGAGCGCGGCTCGGCCAGTGATCACGTCGATCCCGTTCTTCTTGAAGAGGCCGCCGACGCCACTGGTCAGCGTCTCGACGACCTTTGCGCGCCGTGCCTGCACCGCTGGGTAGTCGACCTCGACGCCGCCCACCACGAGCCCGTACTCGCCCGCCTCGCGGATCTCGCTCAGCAGGTCGGCCGAGCGTAGCACCGCCTTGGCTGGGATGCAGGCGTAGTTCAGACAGCGTCCACCGAGCTTGTCCTGCTCGATCACCGCCGTCTTCCTGCCGAGCTGGGCTGCTCGGATCGCCGCTACGTAGCCGCCCGGGCCGGCGCCGATCACGATGCAGTCGTAGGAGGACTCAGCCATTCTGGGGCCGAGCCTATCGCAGCGGCTCCTCGCGTTCCGCCACGCCCGTAGCCGTGCTGGGCGGTCGCTGCGCGCCGGCCTGGATCCTGCCCATCACGCGCACGAGCTTCCAGAACAGCCAGCCGCCGAGCCCGATGCTGAGCAGGCAGAGCGCGGCCGCCACGATCGTCGAGGCTACGACCAGGGCGAGCGAGGTCACGAGGATCTGGAAGGCCAGCAGTCCCTCGAAGCCGAGCACGGCCCAGTAGCGCCGCTGGTACATCCCCCAGGCGAGCGCGACCAGCACGAAGGCCAGGAAGAGGCCGCCCGGGACCGAGCCGCCGTGGCGGCGTAGGTCGTGAACGCTTGCGACGCTCACCGCGATACCGAGCGCGAGGATGAGCGCGACGGCTACCGCGATCAGGAGCGCTCGTGGACGCTCGTTCTCGGCGAGGGGTGTGAGCTCTGCGCGGGCCTGCTCGTCCCGGCGGCCACGCTCTGCTCGGTCGCCGGGACTAGTAGACACCGCTGGACCGCCTCATGCTTGCACCACTGGACCGCCTCATGCTTGGGTCCCAGCATAGCGGGTGTCTTAATGCAGGCTCAGGCTCGAATTGTCAGTGGGCTATTTCAATGAAAGCTCCATTTTGACCCGGAGGCCAGCTTGAGCAGGATCTTGCCGCCACCTAGGTAGGCCTTACTACCAGCTACTTCCAGGCTGTTATTTTCGAAGCTGCCCATACCTTCGATTGCCTGCGCCGTTTCTTCTGACTGTCCCGTCGGCATTCTTAGAGTTAGGCTGCCCGAGACTGGCTCGTTTCCTTCAAACGCGCAAGTGGTTTTTTCAGCGTAAGGAATAGTGGCAAGCAGGCTTTTCGTCCTTGGGCGTATATTGACCCAATCTTCCGGAGCTTTTGGGCCCTTTGTCACGCTTGCTACGAGGGGTTGGGTTGAGATTGTTGCTGTTGCTGGATTGAGTGGACATCCTTGTGCTGGACTGGTGCAGAAAAGAAAAATCAGAAGTGCGGCTATCTCGGGCTGCCCGGCAAGAATTGCTGCGGCAGCTAGGGCCATGGCCTGTTCGCAGGTGATTTCGCCTTTTAGTTTGGGTATAGTCAGAATGCTTGCTGTCTGGATTTGGGCTGTAGTGGCGAGTGCCGCCGATCCTTTGAGTTCGGTGCCTCCCACAAACCATCCGGCCGACGCTGAGCTCGAGTCGACTGTGGCGAACGCGAGAGTCACTAGGAATATTGCAAATATGGCAGATCGTTTAGACATAACAGGCTCCCTTTGCTTTCGAGCTTCGCCCCAGGAAGCGAGCGATTGCTGTCGATTTGCCTAACGCCTCGGTCGTTTGCCTCTATTGTGCTGTTTGCCAAGAGGTCCCCTGGCGGCGACGGATCTGTGTATGACTTGATCCGCTTGCCAGCGGTATAGAAGCCAGTCGGACTCAGAAGATATCCTCAAAGCCGCGCTGACGACTTCGGGCCTAGGGTGCTGCAAACACAACGCTACGCATTCGTGTGGGTTAAACGCAAGCGCCTCCGTTTGCGGGATCGAGTGTCGCCCTCAGGACTTGCGCTGCGCGTTTAGGATCCGCGGCCTCGGCGATCGCTCGGACCACCGCCAGCCGCTGCGCTCCAGCCCCAGCCACGGCTGCGGCATTATGCGCATGGATACTGCCGATCGCAAAGAACGGCACCCGCGCTTGCGCCGCGGCATAGCACACCAACTCTAGGCCTACCGCAGGGCGGCCAGGCTTGGTAGGGGTTGCGTGCACTGGGCCCACGCCGATGTAGTCAACTCGGCCTGCGCTGTCTCTAATTGAGCTCGAGCGCGTCGCCGCATCAGCGATCTGCTCGAGCCTTGTGACTGCGTCGATCTCCGCCGGCGTGTGCGTGGAAAGCCCGATCAGCAAATTCTGACCAACCAGCTCGCGCACCTGCTCCACTGGCATGTCCTCTTGACCGACGTGCACCCCGTCTGCGCGTGCCGCTAGCGCGATATCGGGCCGGTCGTTGACGATGAACAGCGCGCCAAGCCGTGCACACAGGGCCCGCGCCGAGCTGGCGACTGTCACTAGCTCATCGTCGTTTAGAGACTTGTCCCGTAGCTGCACGACGTCAACTCCCCCAGCGATCGCCCCACGCAGGACCTCTGCCAGCGGGCGCCCGCCCGGGGCCGAGTCGCACACCAGGTACAGCCTTGCCGCGGCCAGGCGCGCGCGGCGCTCGGAGCCGACGTCGGAGTGTGCGGGCATCGGCTCAAGCCGGGCGCACACCGCGCTCGGAGCTGATGTCGGAGGAGTGTGCTGGCATCGGCTCAAGTCTCGCAGGCGCGGCGCGGGCCTTCTCTAAGCTCACGATGGCTGTTGGTGCACTCCGACGACGGGCCCTCCTTCGTGCGTCAGCCGCTTAGCTTTGGGAGCCGCGTGGCGATCGGGTCTTCCGGCCCGAGGATCTGGGTCACCCATGCGCTGGCCTCGCCGATGTTCGCTGCGCCGGCGTCTGCCATCGCCTCGATGTCCGCCCAGTCCTTGGTTCGGTCGAGGAGTGCCTTGAATACGACCAGCGCGGTGCAGCCGAGCACGGGAATGTCGCGACCGCTGAATGGGACCTGTCGCACGCTGGTCGCTGCCTCGGTGTGAAACCGGTGGACGTTGAGGAAGAGGTCGATTGGGGTGTCCTCCCACCAGACCCGGACCTGACCATCGCGCCTCGCCGCTCGCACGTCGCCAGCGTCCACAGCGGTTCCCTGGGGAAGGGCCGCAAGCACTTCGGCTGCCCTACTCGGTGCGACGAATACGTTGACGTCCAGGTCGCGTGTGCCGCGTGGCTCCTCGGTGCAGTAGGCGAGCGCGATCGCACCGCCGAAGGCATGGGGAAGATCGGCGTCGCAAAGCGCGTCATGAACCGCGAGCAACCGTTCGGCGAGGACGCTCATAGGACAATCCGGCTCAGTGGTGGATACGCGAGCTCGCCACGTCGCCGCGCCGGAAGTGCCTCTGCAAGGTCCAGTACCTGTTCGAGAATGCGCCCAGCGCGTAGCGGGTCAACTGCGATCGGCGTGGGCGCCACCTGCAACTGCATGCCGGCGGCGGCGGCGATTCGTGCGAGCGCGTCAACGCCCGGTTGTCGGTGTCCACGCTCATAGGCGTTGACAACCGACCGCGTCAGACCTGCCCGCCGCGCAAGCTCTGCCTGGCTGAAGCCACTTTCCTGACGAATGGCCCCGATCAATCGGCTGGCTGCTCGCACGCCTCTCATTTCGACCAATGTTAGCGTATCCGCTAACGTATGAGGGCGGAGAAGGCATCTGCGCGGGCTAGCATCAAGCTCGTGTCCGCAAACGCTCCAGCACCCGACCTCGCCGTCGTCGGCGGCGGCGTCATTGGCCTCGCGGTCGCTTGGCGCGCCCGCCTTCGCGGGCTGTCGGTTGTCCTGCTCGAGCGCGGAGCGGTGGGCGGTGAGTGCGCTTCCGTGGTCGCGGCAGGGATGCTGGCTCCGGTCTCCGAGGTCGAGTTCGGCGATGCCGGGCGGCGCGTGCTCGAGCTTGGCCTGCGCTCGGCCCAGTTGTGGCCGGACTTCGCGGCTGAGCTCGAGCAGGCCGCGGGAATCGCGGTCGGGTTGCGCCGGGGTGGGACGCTGGTGGTTGCGCGCGACGAGGACGAGGCGCGCGAGCTGGAGCGGCAGTTCGCCTTCCGTGAGTCACTAGGGCTCAGCGCGAGGCGCCTGCGCCCGAGCGCCGCGCGCGAGCTCGAGCCCGCGCTCGCCCCGACGGTGCGGCTCGCTCTCGAGGCGCCCGACGATCACAGTGTCGATCCGCGGCGTGTGCTCGCTGCGCTGCAGGGTGCGTGCGAGCTCGCCGGCGTGCGATTGCGTGAGCACGCCCCGGTAGCGCGGGTCGAGTTGGATGGTCCGGATGGACCTGTAGTCGGGGTCGTGCTCGCCGACGGCGAGCGGGTGAGTGCCGCCCGGGTCGTGCTTGCCGCCGGCGCCTGGACCTCCGGGATTCGTGGCTTGCCGGCGCAGGCGCAGGCGCCCGTGCGGCCCGTCAAGGGGCAGGTCCTGCGGCTACGCGACCCCAACGGGCCCGGTCTGCTGCAGCGGGTCCTGCGCTTCGAGGGCGGCTATCTCGTGCCCCGTGGCGACGGGCGCTACGTGCTCGGGGCAACCGTCGAGGAGCGCGGCTTCGAGGCAAGGCCCACCGCCGGCGGCGTCTACGAGCTGCTGCGCGACGCCCGCGAGCTCGTGCCGGGGATCCTCGAGCTGCAGATCGAGGAGCTCTCCGTGGGGTTCCGGCCCTCCACTCCCGACAACGTCCCGCTGATCGGCCCCGGCGCTATCGATGGGCTCGTCTGGGCGACCGGGCACCATCGCAACGGCATCCTGCTCACACCGGTCACGGCCGAGCTCGTTGCCGAGACATTGATAGGTGCTCCGGCGTGATCCTCCTCAACGGTGAGAGCTCAGACTTGCGGGCCGGCGAGACGGTCGCGGGCGCGCTCGCGCGGCTCGGCCTCTCGGTAGACGCGCACGGCGTCGCGGTCGCCGTTGACGGCGAGGTCGTGTCCCGCGCGACCTGGAAAACCTTTGCGCTCCCCGCGGACGCCCGCGTCGAGGTGCTGACCGCGATGCAGGGAGGATGATGATCCACGGCGATGAGTGCCACCAGATCTAAATCCCAGGACTCGGCCGCCCCCCCTCCGGTGCGACACGCTGGGCCCATCGCCGGTCCGCCACCCGCCCCGCCTGGCGATGAGGAGTCCCGCGACCGGCTCCTCATCGCCGGGCGCGCCTTGCGCTCGCGCCTGCTGCTCGGCACCGGGGGGTTCCCCTCGCTGGAGCTGATGGCCGCCGCGATCCAGGCCAGCGGCAGCGAGCTCGTGACCGTCGCCCTGAGGCGCGTCGCGGTGGACGGGACCGGGGGAGCCGCTCAGCTCGGCCCGGCGGACGGGGCGCCCGCATCGCTGGTCGACGTGCTCGCCGACGCGGGTGTTCAGCTCCTGCCCAACACCGCCGGCTGCCACACTGCGCGCGACGCCGTACTCACCGCCAGGCTCGCGCGGGAGGCCTTCGCCACCGACTGGATCAAGCTCGAGGTGATCGGTGACGAGGACACGCTCCTGCCCGACGCGCCCGAGCTGCTGCGCGCCGCCGAGGAGCTCGTGGACGAGGGCTTCACCGTGCTGCCCTACACCACCGACGATCCCGTGCTCGCGCGGCGCCTGCAGGACATCGGCTGTGCAGCGGTAATGCCGCTGGGGTCGCCGATCGGCAGCGGGATGGGCATCCGCAACCCCTACAACATCGCCCTCATCCGGGAAGCCGTCGATGTGCCCGTCGTACTCGACGCCGGCATCGGCACGGCCTCCGACGCCGCCCTAGCCATGGAGCTCGGCTGCGATGCCGTCATGGCCGCCAGCGCCATCGCCCGCGCCCAAGACCCGGTGCGCATGGCCAGCGCCATGCGGGCAGCCGTCGACGCTGGGCGTCTCGCCCGGACCGCCGGACGCATCCCTCGCCGTCTCTACGCCACTGCCTCCACCCCTGAGGAGGGGCGGGCCGAGCTCTTCATCTAAAGCCGACGTGGCCGGTACGAAAGCCGACGTGGCCGGTACGCCGACCGGACCGGGTTATTTGACGACTTCGATCGTCCCGTTCATCGTCGCCGGGTGGATCGTGCACTGGTAGTGGATGACCCCGGGCTTCGTCATCTTGAATTCGACGGTGCCGCCTTCGCCGAAGTTCTTGGAGGCGAAATGGATCGGTCCGCTCTTGCTAGTCACGTTGTGTTCGACCGGGTCGTAGTTCGTCCACTTGATCGTGCTGCCCACCTTGACCTTGATCGTGTCCGGGTTGATCGCGATGTTGCGGTAGGCGATTGGCACGAGGCCGCTCTGCACCGGCGCCGTCTGCGACGGCGCCGCGTACTTCGGGGTCGTGTTGTATTTGAGCCCGCCGGCAGCGGTCTTGGCAGTCGTAGGGGTGCTCGAACTGTTGGAGCTGCTCGAATTGCTGGATCCGCAGCCGGCGGCTAGCGAAAGCGCGGCGCAGACAGCCATCGCTGGCAGCACTCGCGCCGGCATCCGGCTCGCGATCATCGTGCGCAGATTGGCGCCGCTCGCTTGCATTGCCCTAGCCTAGCCTAGACTGGCCGTCTGATGACGCGCCCCACCCCCGTATTCCGCGAGCCCAGCTTGCAACCGCTCCGATGACGCCGCGCCACTACCTGACCGGGGCCGAGCTGAGCGCCGCCGAGTTGCACGCGCTGCTGGCGCGCGCAGTCGAGCTGAAGGCCATGCCGCTTGCCTCCCAAGCGTTGGCAGGGCGCAGCGTCGCGCTCATCTTCGAGCACCCCTCCACCCGCACCAGGCTCTCCTTCGAGGCAGGCATCCACGAGCTCGGTGGCCACCCGCTCGTGCTGCGCCCCGCCGACCTACAGCTCGCCCGCGGCGAGTCCCTGCGCGATACCGCCCTGATCTTCTCCCGACATGTCGCGGCCCTTGGCGTCCGCACTGGTCCCGATGCGATGCTCGAAGAGCTTGCCGCTCACTCCACCATCCCCATCATCAACATGCTCACAACCCTGCACCACCCCTGTCAGGCCCTCGCCGATCTGATGACCGTGAGCGAGACCTTTGGCGCGATCGCCGGTCTGCGTCTCGCCTACGTCGGGGACGGCAACAACGTCGCCCGCTCGCTAGCCGTGCTGGGCGCCCGTGCGGGCGCCCACGTCGCGATCGCCTCTCCCGCCCCATACGAGCTCACCCTCGACGAGCAGGAGCTCTCGCTCACTGTCGAGGAGCGCGGGCGGATCAGTCTCCATGAGGATCCCCGCGCTGCCGTCGCCGGTGCGCATGCCGTTTACACCGATGTCTGGGTCAGCATGAACGACGAGGAGAGGACCGCCGCCGCGCGGCGGCGCGCGCTCGAGCCCTATCGCATCGACGACGCCCTGCTCGACCTGGCCGCCCCGGGCGCGGTCGCCCTGCACTGCCTGCCCGCCCATCCCGGCGAAGAGATCACGGCGGAGGTCCTCTACGGCTCCCGCCAGCGCATCTGGGACCAGGCTGAGAATCGCCGTCACGCCCAGAAGGCCCTGCTGGAGCTGCTCCTCGGCGCGTCGGACGGCCCGCTGGCGGCGCCGCTCGACGGATCTGTGGTCGCGTGAGCACCGCCGGCGGCGAGTCCGCCGCCGTATCCCCGCTGCCCACCGGCCCGGCCCGGCCCGAGCGCGGCCAGGAGCTCGAGCTCACCGTCGATTCGCTCGCCTACGGCGGCGAGGGGGTAGCCCGTCTCGGTGAGAGCGGTTATGTCGTGTTCGTCGCCGGCGCCGTTCCTGGTGACCGTGTGCGCGCCGTCGTCTACAAGCGCAAGCGCAACTACGCTCACGCCCGCACCGTCGAGCTGCTGCACCCCGGTCCCGAGCGGATCCCGCCGCGGGCCGACCACCCCGGGGTGCCCTGGCAGGTGCTGCCCTATGAGCGCCAGCTGCAGATCAAGCACGCTCAGGTCGGTGACGCCCTGCGCCGGATCGGCGGGCTGGATGGCTTCGAGCTCGAACCGATCGTTCCCGCGCTGGAAGCTTGGCGCTACCGCAACAAGCTCGAGTATTCCTTCGGCAATGCCGGCGCCGGGGACGGGGGGGGCGACAGTGGTGAGGCGGAGGCGGGGTCGGGCGCCGCGGACGGCGAGCTGCAGTGCGGCTTCCACGCCCCCGCGGGCTGGAATCGGGTAGTCCCGATCGAGGACTGCCTGCTGGCCTCCGAGCTCGGCAACGAGGCGCGCCGCATCGCGCTGCGCTGGTGCCGCGAGCAAGGGCTGCGCGCCTGGGAGCGCGGCATCCGCAATACCGACCCCGGCCCCGATGGTCGCGCCCTCCTGCGCAACCTCGTCGTGCGCGAAGGTCGTCGCAGTGGGCCTTCTCTGCAGATCCGGCTGGTCACCACCGACGGCACGCTCGACGAGATCCCGGAGCTCGCCGCCGCGCTCGCCGCAGAGCTCGGGGAGCGCCTCTCGGGGGTTCTGTGGACGCGCTCGAGCCAGCTCGCCGAGACCACCGCCGGCGGGGAGACCGAGCTCATCTGGGGCGAGTCCGAACTGCCCGAGCGCCTGGGCGAGCTCGATCTGCGCATCTCGCCCGCGGCCTTCTTTCAGACCAATACTGAGATGGCCGAGGTCCTCTACGGCATCGCGGTCGAGTACGCCGCGCTGGAGGGCTGGGAGCGCGTCTACGACCTCTACTGCGGGATCGGCGCTATCGCGCTCACGCTCGCCCCTCGTGCCGGCGAGTTGTGGGGGATCGAGCTCGTCGAGCAGGCCGTCGCCGACGCGATCGCCGGTGCCCGTCGCAACGAGATCCAGCGCGCACGTTTCTTCGCCGGCGACACTCGCCTCGCGCTGCCCGAGCTCCTCGCTCGCACCGGGCGTCCCGACGTAATCGTCGTCGACCCCCCGCGCGCCGGGCTCTCCCAGAAAGTGGTGCGCCGCATCATCGAGTGCGCCCCCAAGCGGATCGTCTACATCTCCTGCAATCCCACCACCCTCGCACCCAACGCCGCCCAGCTCGTCGAGGCCGGCTGGGTGCTGCGCCGCGTGCGGCCCGTCGACATGTTCCCGCAGACCCATCATGTGGAGTGCGTGGCGCTGCTCGAACGGACTGGCGGTGGTACCGGTGTTCCGGTCGCTATCGAGGCAGCGACCGGGACTGGCGCTCTACTGGCCTCCACCCAGGCAGCGACCGGGACTGGCGCTCTACCGGCCTCCTCCCAGGCAGCGACCGGGACTGGCGCTCTACCGGCCTCCACCCAGGCAGCGACCGGGATCGGCGCTCCGCCGGCCACCACCAAGCCAGGCGCCGGATAGGCTTCGCACGCGATGCGCGCCGTCACGATCCGCGAGCAGGAGATAGTGCTCGAGGAGCACCCTGATCCCGTCGCGGGGGCCGGGGAGGTACTTGTGCGCGTGCACGCCGCCGGGCTCAACGGCGGCGACATGATGCAGCGTCGCGGCCTCTACCCCGCGCCGCCCGGCTCGCCGCAGGACATCCCCGGCATGGAGCTCGCCGGCGAGGTCGCCGCGCTCGGCCCCGGCGCCGCGCGCTTCGCCGTCGGGGATCGTGTGATGGCGATCGTGGGCGGAGGCGGGCAGGCCGAGCTCGCGGTCGTTCAGGAGCGCCAGCTGATGACGATTCCCCCTACGCTCGACTGGCCCGCGGCCGGTGGCCTGCCGGAGGTCTTCACGACCGCTCACGATGCCATCTTCACCCAGGCCGCGCTGCGCCCCGGCGAGCACCTGCTCGTCCATGGTGGCGCCGGCGGGGTGGGCACCGCCGCGATCCAACTCGCGCGCGCCGCCGGCGCCCGCGTCACCGCGACCGTCCGCCGCGAGGAGCTGCGCTCGCAGGTCGCCGCGCTCGGCGCCGAGGTCATCGCGCCGGAGGGCTTCGGCGAGCATGGTCCCTTCGACGTGATCCTCGAGCTCGTCGGCGCCCCCAACCTGCCCGAGAACCTGAACGCGCTCGCCACCGGTGGGCGCATCGTCGTGATCGGCGTCTCCGCCGGTGTCAAGTCCGAGCTGAACCTGCTCGCGTTGATGGGCAAGCGCGCCAGCATCCACGGCTCCACGCTGCGCGCCCGTCCGTTGGAGGAGAAAGCGCTCGCCGCGCGCCGGCTCGAGCACGAGGTGCTGCCGCTGTTCGACGACGGGCGCCTACATGTCCCGATCGCCGCCACGCTTCCTCTGCAAGCCGCCGCCGAAGCCTACGAGCGCTTCGCCGCCGGCGGCAAGCTCGGCAAGCTTGTGCTTAGGACCTAAGGCGAGCGCCCTCAGTACGGCGGCTGTGCCGCCCACCACTCGCCCAGCGCCCTGAAGGCCTCCCAGAACTCGCGCTTGGAGTCGCGCTCGTCCAGCGACTCGTCGATGTTCGGGACGTACAGGGCGTCGATCGTCGGCGTCAGCTCCTGCACCTCGCCCACGCGGGGCTCCAGCGTTTGTGCCAGCGGGATGTCGAGCTCGTTGAGTGCTTCCAGGGCCTCCACGCCCATCGCGACGACGATCTTCGGAGCCACGATCGCGATCTCTTCGGCCACCCGCGCAATGCACGCCTCCTCCGCCAGCGAGGCATCGCTCAGCGGGCACTTCACGCAGAGCGTCCCGTACACCGCCAGCGGATCGATCTGCAGGCGCTTGAGCGACTTCATTAGCGCTCCTCCGGCGCGTCCATAGAACGCCACGCCCTCCTCGATCTCCGAGGGCATCGGAGCGTGCTTGAGCAGCATGACGTCCGCCTGGGGATGGCCCGAGCCGAGCACCGGCATCAGGTTCCCGCGGGGGCAGTGCGGGCAGGCCTGCAGCTCGCGTGTCAGCGTGTTCAGCTCGCGGATCGCACGCTCCAAGTACTTCTCGCGAATCTCGTCATCGGTCGTCGGCATGGACGCCGATGGTTTTGACGACTTGCCGACTTGTCCTTGGCGCTGCATCGCTACTTGCGCTCTCGGCGCCATCGCCGAAGGGTCGCGCTCATCGACTTTGACCCCCCTCGCCGGTCACCCGGCGCACCTGTCGCGCCCGCCGCGCGCGCTTGGCCGAAGGCGGGGTCGCCCGCGTCTGCAGGAACTTCAGCGCCTGCACGTACAGCAGGCTCGTGGGCCGTGTCACGATCTCGGCGTCCCGCAGCGACTGCAGGAACTCCTGCGGGCCCTCGAAGTCCCGCATCCGCACGCGCACCGAGCCGAGGCCCTGCGCCACGTGCGCATCCGAGCCCGCCCCCGCCGCGATCCTGTACTTGGCCGCGAAGCGCGCCGCCTCCTCGTTGAACGCGCCGATCGCCACCCGCGGGTTGAAGACCTCGATCGCGTCCACGTCGTCCAGGACCGGTAGCAGGTGCTCATAGTCGGGGACCGCGTGTAGCCGGTCGAAGGGGTGCGGCACGTACACCAGGCCGCCCTGGCGTCTGATCTCCGCGACCGTCTCCGCCATGGTCAAGCCCCGCGGGATCCGCTCCTGGAGGAACAGCCCGATCACCTCGCCCTGTGACGCCGTCTTTACCTCCTCCCCGACCACGACCTTCACTCCGGCCGCCTGCGCCCGCTCACGTGCCTCCAGCGCCCCTGAGACCTCGTTGTGGTCGGTTACCACGATCGCGCCCAGGCTCTGCTCGCGCGCTGTCGCCAGCAGCACCTCCACCGGGGTCGCGCAGTCGTGCGAGTGGTCGGTGTGCATGTGCATGTCCACGTCGATCAGCGCCCTGCCCGCCAGGCGCCGCCGCAGCGTCGCATTCCCCCGCGGGTCGCGCCGGCGCGCCGCCAGCTCCGCATAGAGTCGCTCCAGCTCGTCGGTCACGTCGGCCCATGTGCGGTCCGCGCCGGCGCTCGCCTGGCGCTGGCCGGCATCGGTCTGGCTCCCCGTGTCTGGGTGCCCGTGCGGCCCCTGTGCCGGGGACAGCAGCCGGTACTCAGCCGGGAAGTGGCGCTCCATCAGCTCCGCCGTCGCCGCGAAGCTGGCCGTCCGCGCATCGAGGCGCCCGAAGAACGTCGCCACGAAGCGCCTACCGAGCAGCGTGGAGAGCACCCGCTCGGTCGGCGCATGGAAGGAGCCCACGTTCAGCGCCCGCGAGTGGCGCAGCCCCGCATTCGACGCGCTTGGCGCGAACGGCTCGTGCACGTGCACGAAGTCCAGCTCCAGTCCGCTCAGCAGCTCCTCGATCGTGCGCGCCACGTCGATCGGCAACGCCCGCGGCGGCCTGGAGCGGGCGGGATCGTGGGGGCGCATGGGCACCTGCACGTCGAGCACCTCGCCGACCGCGATCACACCAGGCGTGCCGTCGGCGGTGCCCTCCAGCAGGCTCGCGGGTCGCTCGCGCGCCGCCCGCAGTGCGCGGCGCGAGGCGCGCACCCGCTCCTGCGAGCGCGAGGGCGCCAGGATCAGCACGCTGTGCCCGCGCCGCGAGAGCTCCTGTGCGGCACCCCGCACGTACGTGTTGACCTCGTCCTCCTGCGCCTCCCACGGGTAGGGAGTCACGTGGGCGATCGAGAACCTGGCCGCCATCGGCAGCCATTATCTCGCGTATCGAGTCATCCACCCGCCGCAGCCTCGAGGCGGCGGGTGGACGGGGGTCACTTCGCTCTGCCGGTCCCCGCTGTCGCGCGCTTGGCGCGGGGCGCCGCCTGCGCCGCGCTCGCCCGCACCTTCGCGGGCTTAGCAGGCCTACCCGGCGGTCGGGTGGGCGAGCCTGCGTACTTGGCGATGAAGCGCTCCGTCTCCACCCGCGCGTCGTTGTCCGGGCGCTGGTTGTGCGGCGACTTCATCAGGTAGGAGGACGGACCGTCCAGCTGGCCGCCGACACCGTGGTTCAGCGCCAGCTTGCAGCAGCGCACCGCATCGATCACGATGCCCGCCGAGTTCGGCGAGTCCCACACCTCGAGCTTCAGCTCCATATTCAGCGGCACATCGCCAAAGGCCTGGCCCTCGACCCGGATGTGCGCCCACTTGCGGTCGGTCAGCCACGGCACGTAGTCCGATGGGCCGATGTAGACGTCTTGGGCCGGCAGCGGCTCGTCCATGATCGACGTGACCGCGTTGGTCTTGGAGATCTTCTTGGACTCCAGCCGCTCGCGCTCGAGCATGTTGTAGAAGTCCATGTTGCCGCCCACGTTCAACTGCGAGGTTCGCAGCATCTTCACGCCGCGGTCCGCGAACAGCCGCGCCAGCGTGCGGTGCACGATCGTCGCTCCCACCTGCGACTTGATGTCGTCGCCCACGATCGGCAGTCCCGCCTTCTTGAAGCGCCGATCCCAGTAGTCCTCGCGTGCGATGAACACGGGGATGCAGTTCACGAAGCCACAGCCCGCCTCCAGCACCTGCTCGACGTACCACTTCGTGGCCTGCTCGGAGCCCACCGGGAGGTAGGAGACCACCACGTCGGTGTGCGTCTCGCGCAGGATCCGCACGATGTCCGCCGTCTCGCCCGGCGCCTTGACGATCTTCTCTTTCAGGTACTTGCCGAGGCCGTCGTGCGTCATCCCGCGGTGTACCGGCACCCCGAGCTTGCTGGGGACCGCCCGCCCCCCCTTCGCGAACTTGATCGTGTTGTTCTGGCCTGCCCAGATCGCCTGCCCGAGGTCTTTGCCGACCTTCGTCCGGTCGATGTCGAAGGCCGCCGTGAACTCGATGTCGCGCACGTGGTAGCCCCCCAGGTCCACGTGCATCAGGCCTGGAACCCGCTCCTGCGGATTGGCCTCCGCGTAGTAGCGCACACCCTGTACGAAAGCCGATGCACAGTTTCCCACGCCGATGATCGCCACCCGCACCTTGTCTGACTGGTAGCGCGCCGCGCCGTTTGTGGACGCCGCACCGTTGCCGCTGCTGTTGTTGGTCGATGTCATCCCGGGAGACTACCCCGCCCGCCGTCTGCGGTCACACCGAGCTCGACAGCTCGTTGCGCACGTGCCAGATCCGTTGTCCCACGGTGATGACGCTGAGCCCAGCCAGCACATATACCGCCGGCTCCAGCAGTTCGAAGCCGTGCAGGGTGGCAAACAGCAGGCCGATCGACAGGATCACGACTCGCACCGGGCGCGTCGCGATCCCCACCTTGCACTCCACGCCCAGCGCCTCCGCTCGTGCTCGGGTATAGGACACCATCAGCGACGCCAGCACCGCCACGACGACCGCCGCCGCGGCCACGCGATTTCCGGTCAGCGCGAAGTAGCCCGCCACCGCCGTCAGCACGATCCCCTCCTCGATGCGATCCAGCGTGGAGTCCAGGAAGGCCCCGAACGGCGTGCCCTTGCCCGACATCCGCGAGTACCGCCCGTCCAACGTGTCCATCACCGAGCCCACGATGAACGCCAACCCTCCGAGCACGAACAGCCTTTCCCACACCAGCACCGCCGCCACCACGTTTAGCGCCAGTCCCGTCATCGAGATCGCGTTCGGCGTCAGGCGCGACTCGATCAGGCGGTCGCGTACCAGCTCGCGCCGCTGCGCCGCCCGCAGCGCCACCCGGCCGTCACGGCGCCGCGCCCCAAGGGCGCCGCGTCGCTGGGAGCGTCTTGCCGGTCGCGTTGGAGGTGCGTGTCTGGGAGGCATGCCAGCGTCGGGCGCCTACTACCCGCTCGCGCTCGCCCGCGCCGGCGAGAAGCGCCACACCGCCGGCCGCGCGCGCGCCAGCCAGCGCGCGCCGTACGCCGAGACCGCCGCCGTCAGGGCCCCGAGCAGCGCGTCCACGATGAAGTGGTTCGCCGTCGCCACGATCACAAATGCCACCAGGAAGGGGTACAGGAACCACAGCACTCGCAGCGCGCGCCAGCGCACGAGTCGCGCCAGTGGCCAACCGATGCTCAACGCGAATGCCACGTGCATCGAGGGCACCGCCGCGTACGGGTTGAACAGCGCGCTCATCGTCGCGCTCGTGTGCGAGACGTGTACACCGGTGAAGTCCGACACCGAGTCCACGAAGCCCCACTCCGGCATGAACCGCGGCGGCGCCGTTGGGAACACCGCGTAGGCGACCAGCGCGATCGCCATCGAGATCATCAGCACGTTGCGCACGAAGTAGAAAGACCGGTTGTGACACAGGTACAGGTAGATCAGCGCTCCCACCGTCACCGTCGTCTGCGCGTTCACGTACAGCCAGCTCGAGACGTCCATCAGCACGTGGCTGCTCGACGCCCACGCTTGAATCGACGGCTCCACGAACAGGTGCAACGTCCGCTCGGCCTGGATCACCTCGCGCGCATGGTCGAACGCCGCCGTCGCGCTGCCCGACACAAGGCCCCGTACCAGCCCGTAGCCCAGGTAAGCCGCCCCGAAGAGCGCCACCTGTCGCAGCACGTCCAGCCAGCCCTGCGGCAGTATCCGTGCCTGCAGGAGGCTGAGCCGAGCGACCATGGATCGGTAGCCTAGACCATGCCCCTGCGGCCTGTCGCAGGAGTCTGACACCGCCGCCTAGGAGTCTGACGCTGCCGCCTATATGCGGCAGCGTGGTCCGTGATCGAGCATGCGCGCCAGCGAGAAGTCGATGCCCACGCGGATCGTGCCCGGCCTGCTCGCCCGCACAACCGTCCATCCCCGCGGCCCCGCGGCTACGCAACCCGCTCCGCTCAGCAGCGCCCAGTACGGGGTGAAGCGCACCCGCACCTCGAAGCTTCCTGGCCCGGGAGCTCTCAGTGTGAATGAGTCCGGCCCCATCCCGGTCATGGTCGCCGGCCGCTGTGCCAGTGGCGTCGGGGCCCGCACGGCGAACAGCCGCCAGTGCGCCGAGCGCCACACTTCGCGCAGGTAGGGCAGGCCGCGCGCGACCAGTCGTCCCTCCGCCGCCCCCGAGAAATCCAGGCGCACATCCGGCAGCGCCACGTAAGCGACAGCATTTTCGGCGAGCCACGCCCGGTAGGCCGTCGGGGTCAGCCGCGATCGGTAGAAGAGCGCTCCGTAGCGCGTGTCGAGCTGGCGCTCCCAGCCGCGCGCCAACACGATCGGCCCTTGCTCGGGCATGTACACCGACTCCCAGTGTGCGCCCGTCTGCGGCACCTCCACGCGCAGCGGCGACCCATCGGCCAGCCTGCGCAGCTGTGCCACCAGTGGCGCGTAGTACGACGGCTTCACCGACGGATCGCCCGCCAGCGCCGAGAAGTCGTTCAGCGGGGTCTCGAGCTGCCAGTACAGCAACACCGGCGCTAGCAGCGCCAGTGCCAGCCGGCGTCGCTCCCACAGCGCCCCGGCGACCAACGGGGTCGCCACGAGCTGCCCCAGGCGCGCGGCGTTGCTGCCCACCGGGGTCCGCAGCGCGAACGCTCCGATCAGCGCCGCCGCGTACAGCCACGCCCCCCAGATCAGGGCGGTCGCGGTGCGGGTGCGCAACCCGCCCGCCATCCGCCCGAGCAGCAGCGCGATCGCCACCACGCCCGCGAGCCCCGGCCAGAACACCGATGGCGCAAAGGGCTCCCAGCCCCCTTCCGGGAAGGCGACCGTCAAAGCCACGATCGGCGCCAGTGCGGCCGCCGCGATGCCAACGCCCCACCAGTCCGGCTCAGTCAACCGAGCGCCGCTTCCTCCACCTCTGCTTGCCCGCTGGCCACCCCCGCCCACTCGCTCGTCGCATACGCGGCTGTCCTCGCTGCGTGCATTGGCCTCCGCGCGAGTGCCCGCCAGTGCGAGCGCGAGCCCGACGAGCGCCAGGAACGCCCCCGCGACTGGGCTTGCGAGGCTGGTCAACAGCGCCAGTCCCAGCGCCCCCCGTGGGTGTCCCCGCTGCAGCGCCACCAGCGCCAGCAGACCGACCGCCAGCCCGAGGTCATAGGCGACTCGTCCCGAGAGCAGCTCCACGCAGATCCCCAGCGCGAACGATGCCGCCGCGACACGCGCGCCGGCCGCGCCGAACAGACGCTCCACCAGCAGCCCGAACAGGCCCGCCGCCGCGACGACACTGAGCACCAGCAGCAGGCGCTCGCCCACCAGTGTCCCGAGCGCCGGTGAAAGCAGCGAGTAGCCAGGGAGGTAGTGCCCGCCGTACCACCCACCGTCCCACAGCGTAAATCCGACTCGCCCGAACAGGTTCGCCCTGTATGTCGCCGTCGCCAGATCCCCGCTCGGCGGGCTTGCGATCAGGTACGCCAGCGCCAGTGGAATCGCCACCGCGAGCGCGAGCGCCCACGGTTTCCGCAGGCGCGCCGTCACGGGCTGTCGAGGAAGCCGATCACGCGATCGATCGCGTCGGGACGGTCCAGCCACCACCAATGCCCGGCGTCCGGGAGCTCGAGCAGCTGCGCGTCCCCTAGCGCCCGCGCATACTCGCCCGCGAAGCGCACCGGGATGTACGGGTCGCGCGCGCCCCACACCACCAGTGCCGGCGCCTGAATGCGCCCGAGCTCGCTGCCCGCGCGCGCCAGCGCCTCGCTCGGCGCGCTGCGATACAGGCGCAGGATCGCCCGCTGGGTGCCCTGGTCGAAGTGGTCGAGCACCGTGTCGAGCCACGCCTCCGGCAGCGGCCCCGGCGTTGCGTTTGCCTCGCGCGTGGCGCGCCGCAGCGTCCAGCGTGTCGTGGAGCCCATCACCAGCTCTCCCAGCAGTGGTGTCCGCCAAGCCCGTGCCACCCGATGCCAGCTGTAGCCCGGCAGCAGCGGCACCGCGTTCATCACTACCAGCCGCTCGATTCGCTCCGGGTGGCGCTGTGCGAAGGCCAGTCCCACCGCGCCCCAGTCGTGCACCACCAGTCGCACCCGCTCGACCTCGACCAGGTCCAGGTACTGCTCGATGAACCGCTCGTAGCCCGCGATCGTGTACTGGAAGTGCCCCGGCTTGCCGGAGCGCCCGAAGCCGGGCAGGTCCGGCGCCAGACCCCCGCTACGGGCGAGGAACGGTAGCCAGTCGTCGGAGCTTGTGGGAGCGCCGTGCAGGTAGAGCACCGGCGGCTTACGCTCGCCGTTGAGCGGCTCCTCCTCGCCGTGGCCGTCGGCGCGCGTCGGCGCGCTGCGCCAGAAGACCGGCAGTTCGCCGATCCGAGCGTTGTGCTCGCTGATCTCCGGCACCGTGCCGAGCATATACCGGAGCGGGCCGCATGCCTTACCGTGGCGCGATGCCATCGGTCGTGTGGACCCCGCCCACCCGTCGCCGCGTGCGCGCCGTTCGCGACCGCCTGCGCGCCGTCTACGGGGTCCCGCGCATGGCGCCCCACGGCGACCCGCTCGCCGAGCTGATCCTGACGGTGCTCTCGCAGAGCACGAACGACCGCAACCGCGACGTCGCCTACCTGCGCCTGCGTGCCCGCCTGCCTACCTGGGAAGCCGTCCGCGATGCTCCCCTCGCTGTCGTCGAGGAGGCGATCCGGCCCGGTGGCATCTCCAAGGTCAAGTCCGAGCGCATCCAGCGCATCCTGCGCAGGGTCGGGGATGATGGCTACCCAAGCGCCCGTGGTGGGGCGGCGCGCGCACGGACGCCGCAGGAGCTCACCCTCGATTGGCTGCCCGACGCGCCGATCGGGGAGGCCCGCGATTACCTTACGAGCCTCCCCGGGGTAGGTCGTAAGACCGCCGCGTGTGTGCTGCTGTTCGCCTACGGGCTCCACGACGTCCCTGTCGACACACACGTCTCGCGGGTCGCCACACGTCTACGGCTGTTGCGCCCCGGCGCTCCCTTCGAGGTGCTGCACGACCAGCTGCTCGCGCTCACGCCGCCGGGCGAGGAGCTCGAGCTGCATGTCAATCTCTTGCGCCACGGGCGCCGCACCTGCCATGCCCGCACGCCGGCCTGCGCCGAATGCGCGCTCGCGCCGATCTGTCCCAGCCGCCAGCCGGAAGCGCCGAGCAGTCGATCCGCAGCTTCCGATTAACAGGGGGATTTTACTGACGCAGCCCTTGCCATGGCCGTCGGCGGCTAGCGTTGTTTCTGACGCTTCCATTAGATTGACTTTTCCTCTAGTCTTGCGCTGTGCCCCGAGCCGCCGCAGATGGGGATGGCCAGCACCGATCCTCTGCTCACGAGGACACCCAGCAGTACCCGCCGTGGATCGAGCGCTTCACACATGCCACCTTCGTCCACGAGGGTGAATTCGGCAGTGCTCGGGCTCCGCTGCTGCCACGTGAACACCACCAGTGGACGCCGCTCGCACGCGCTGTGCTCGCGATCGGCGACCAGTGGACGCTGCTGATCCTCCAAGCGCTCGCCGACGGACCACCGCGCCTGGCCGAACTGCGTGCCCGTTTGCCCGGCATCAGCGCCGGTGTCCTCAATCGCCACCTGCAACAGATGGTCGATCTCGGACTCGTCTCGCGCCAGCGCTATCGCGAGCTTCCTCCACGCGTCGAATACCAGCTCACGCTGGCCGGCGAAGAGCTACGCCCGCTCGTGGTCCAGCTCGCCCGCTGGGGCATTCGCAACCTCTGGACCCGACCCCAGCCGCGCGAACACATCGCGATCGGCGAGATATTTCGCATGCTGCCCGAGATGCTCGCCGACGAGCGGCTCTCGGGTGGTCCGCTCGAACTGGTCGTCGAGGGGCGCAGAGGGCGCGACCGGCACGTCTTCGAGATCGACGGTGGGCGACTGAAGCCAATCGCACCTGGTGTCAGGCCGGCGACGCGCATGTCCGGTGAACCATTCGATTGGGTCGACGCTCTGGGTCCGCGGCGTAACTACGCGGCGCTACAAGTCACCGGGGACCTGCAGCTCGCCAAACGGCTCCTCAAAGCGCTGCTCGGATAGCGCCCCGCGCGTCTCAGGCGACTGTGAATTCCTGGGTGTGCGAGGACTCCCGCATGTCCGAGGAGGCCGGCGTATGCGAGGAGCCAGCCGCTGTCGGCGAGGCTGCCCGGGTCGTCCCCCGTCCCACCGGCTGGGGCGGAATCAGCGATGGACCGGGAATCTCACGGGGGTCGCTCACCGGTCGCGCCGAGCGTGGCGCGAGCGTCGAGATCGCCCGCGAGCCAGGCGAAAACCACACCAGCACTTTGACCAAGCCCGTGTTTATGATTGAGAACATCCGAACTTCGAAGTATGATCGGTGTTCAGACACGATTCCCCCGTGGGGGTCAGAATACTCGGGACTAAGGACAGGGGTCCACGGTAAAATGCCAAGAACAAGCACACATACTGACAGACTCAACGCCGACGGGGAATGGATTCGCTCCGTTCCCAGCCTGCGCGAACCGCGCTACTCGCAGTCGCTCGAGCGCGGCCTGGCGATTCTCGGGTGTTTCACCCCAGAGCGTCCGATTCTCGGTATCGCCGACATCGCAGACGATCTCGGTATGAGCCGCAGCACCACTCACCGCTATGTCATCACGCTCGTGGCGCTCGGCTATCTAGAGCAGGGCGCCTCGCGCAAGTACCGGCTGGGATTGCGGGTGACCGACCTCGGGATGTCGGCGCTCAACTCCACCGGGCTGCGTGAGCACTCGCGGCCATACCTGGAGGAGCTGCGTCAGCGCACTTCCTACACAGTCAACCTGGCCGTCCTGGACGGGACCGACATCCTCTATGTCGATCGCGCCCGCAGCTTCCGCCGCGGGCAGAGCAAGATCGACTTCGGGCTCGCTCCCGGCTCGCGGCTGCCGGCGTACTGCACCGCGATGGGCAAGCTGCTGCTCGCCTATCTGCCCGAGCACGAGCAGCGCAATCTGCTCTCGGAGATGAAGCTCTCCAAGCGCGGGCCCAACACGATCACCAGCAAGAAAGGCCTGCGTGACGAGCTCGAGCACGTACGCGAGGAGAGCTTCGCGGTCAACGACCAGGAGCTGGCCTCGGGTCTGCACTCGATCTCCGCGCCGGTGCGCTCGGAGTCGCGTGAGGTAGTGGCCGCGGTCAACATGGCGGCCCACAGCTCGATGATCTCCCTCGAGGAGCTCGTCGACCACCTTGGGCCGCACCTGGTCTCCACGGCCGACCGCATCTCCGCGCGTCTGGGCTACCGGCGCGACGACGAGCGAGAGTAGCCGCACAGGTCGCCATCCCATGGGCCGGTTTTGCGTTAGTGGAGCCGGCCCATGTGGACGCTGCGCTCAGCTGAGCGCGCGGCCGTACTGGCGTTCGTAGTAGGTCCGGTACTCACCGGATCTGATCGGCTCCCACCACCATGGGTTCTCGCGGTACCAGGCCACCGTCTGCTCCAGGCCCTCCGCGAAGCGCATCTGCGGCTCCCAGCCGAGCGCCCGCACCTTTGCGGATGAGAGCGAGTAGCGACGGTCGTGGCCGGGGCGGTCGCTGATGTGCTCGATCAACGACTCCTCCGCATCGCTCAGCTCGAGGATGCGCTTGACCACGTCGATGTTCGGCAGCTCGTCCGGGCCGCCCGCGTTGTAGACCTCGCCCGGCGTGCCCCGCTCCAACACGCAGCCGATCGCGCGTGCGAAGTCGGTAGCGTGGATCCAGTTGCGCACCTGCCGGCCATCTCCGTACACCGGCAGGGCATCCCCGTGCAGCGCGTTCAGCACCATCAGCGGGATCAGCTTCTCCGGATACTGGAAGGGGCCGTAGTTGTTCGATCCCCGGCAGATCGTCGCCTGGAGACCGTACGTGTGGAAGTAGCTCTGGACCAGCAGGTCCGCCCCTGTCTTCGTCGCCGAGTACGGCGAGGAGGGTCGCAGCGGCGAGGACTCCGTGAACGTCCCGACCTCGATCGACCCGTAGACCTCGTCGGTGGAGACCTGCACGTAGCGCAGGTTCCGCTCCCGGGCCGCCTCGAGCAGCACGTACGTCCCCAGCGCGTGCGTCCGCACGAACGCGTCTGGCTCCGCGATCGAGCGGTCCACATGCGTCTCGGCCGCGAAGTTCACGATTGCGTCCGGCGTCCACTGGCGGTCCTGGGACTGGTCGAGCGCCCGCGCGACCGCCTCCGGATCCTCGATCGCGCCGTGCATGAACGTAAAGCTGGCCTCGTCCGCGAGATCCTTGAGATTCTCCTCACGACCCGCGTACGTCAGCTTGTCGAGCACGACCACCTCATCCCCATGCTCCCGCACCCGCACCCGGGCGAAGTGCGAGCCGATGAAACCCGCGCCACCACAGATCAAAAGTCTCATGAGCGCATCATCCCAGCACTCGCCCTCTCATGAGCGCGCAAGGCGCGACCATACGCGCTCATGAGCGCATCATCCCAGCTCGCGCTGCTAGATATCCCGCGAGCCCGTCCCGCCAGTCGGGCATCGGCAGCACGTCCTCGCGCTCGGAGGCCATCACCGACCATCCCGGGCGCGGCGCCGGGCGCGGCATCTGCTCCGTCGTAATCGCCTCCACGCGACAGGGGCGCTCAGCCTGGCGGAAGATCTCGCGTGCAAAGCCATTCCAGGAGACCGCGCCCGCGCCCGCCAGATGCACCAGCCCCCCCACTTCGCGCTCCAGCAGCCCTAACAGCGCCGGCGCCAGGTGGCCTGCCCAGGTCGGGCAGCCGATCTGGTCGTCGACCACCCGCACAGCCTCCTGCCCGCCTTCGGCGGCGGCGCTCTCGGCTAGGCGCAGCATCGTGTCCGCGAAGTTGCGCCCGTCCACTCCGAACAGCCACGCCGAGCGCACGACCACGTGGCGCGGGGAGGCCGCCAGCACCTGCAGCTCTCCCGCGAGCTTGCTCTGCCCGTATACCGATATCGGGGCCGTCGGGTCCGACTCCACGTAGGGTCGCGGCTGGCCCTCCGCATCGTGTGGGGCCTGCCCGTCGAATACGTAGTCGGTCGAGACATGCACCAGTGGCAGCTCCCGCGCCGCGGCTGCCCGCGCGAGGTTCCCGGCGCCCTGCGCGTTGACCGCGTGCGCCCCCTGGGGGTTGCTCTCGGCGCCGTCGACATCGGTCCACGCCGCGCAGTTGATGACAGCGTCGGGTTGGACGCGCCTAAATGCCCCCGCGACGCTCTCGGCATCGACGATGTCGAGCTCCGGAAGGTCCATCGGCGCCAGCTCCAAGCCCGCGCGCTCGCCCGCGCGCCGCACATCGCCACCCAGCATGCCGGCGGAGCCGGCGATCAAAATCCTCATAAGATCGATATGTCCGAATTGTCGCCGACCATGAAACGGTAGGCCCGTGGCTGGCGGTCGCTGCGACGCACCGTCACGTTGCGCCCCAGCAGCGAGGACTCCATGCGTCCATCCAGGTCGCACACCGATGAGCCCGCCAGCAGGATCGAATGCTCTACCTCCGCCCCGGTGATCGCACAATCCTCCCCGATCGCGGTGTACGGGCCCACGTAGCAGTCACACAGTCTCGCGCCCGCCCCGATCACCGCCGGGCCGCGCACCGTCGTGCGCTCCAGGCGCGCGCCCCGCTCGACCACGACGCGCCCGTCGACCCGCGAGTCGATCAGCTCGCCCTCGACGCGCGCGACGATGTTGTCCAGGATCAGGCGGTTCGCCTCCAGCATGTCCTCCAGGCGCCCCGTGTCCTTCCACCAGCCGCGGACGATGTGTGGCTCCACCCGCAGGCCGCCGTCGACGAGATGTTGGATCGCGTCCGTGATCTCGAGCTCGCCCCGCGCCGAGGGTGCGATCGCGCGCGCCGCCTCGTGGATCTTCGCGGTGAACATGTAGACCCCCACCAGCGCCAGGTCCGTCGCCGGCTGCGCCGGCTTCTCCACCAGCCGCACCACGCGGCTCGTCCCCGCCGGTCCAGCTCCCGCGGCGGGCGCCGCCAGCTCCGCCACCCCGTAGTTCTCCGGGTCCGCCACCGGCGTCAACAGGATCAGGGCGTCCGGTTCGTGTTTGCGGAACGCCGCCACCAGATCGGCGATCCCACCCTGCAGCAGGTTGTCCCCCAGGTACATCACGAACCCGCTTGCGCCGAGGAACGGCTCCGCGGTCAGCACCGCGTGCGCCAAGCCCAGCGGCTCGTCCTGCACCAGGTAGGAGATTCGCACCCCGAAGCGCGATCCGTCGCCCGCCGCGGCTTCGATCTCCGGGCCCGTGTCGGGCGCGATGATGATCCCCACCTCCTCGATTCCGGCCTGCGCCATCGCTTCGATCCCGTAGAACAGCACGGGCTTGTTCGCCACCGGAACGAGCTGCTTGGCGCTTGTGTGCGTGATCGGGCGCAGGCGCGTGCCCTTGCCCCCCGAGAGGATCAGTCCCTTCAGCGGCTCCACGCGCGGGAGACTAGTGGCAAACCGCTTGTCGTGAACGACGAGTGGCACACCGCTGGTCGTCAAGGACTCGTCGCGGACTGCTTGTGGCAAACCGCTGGCGGCGAAACGCTGGCGCTGGGCAAGCCCGGCTTTAGTAGACCCCTGCGAGCTTGCGGTGGTCCCACGTCGACCGCCGCAGATCCACGAACTGCAGGGCGACCCGCTTACCCGCCTGTTGGTCGACCATTGCGCCCACCTCCGCCGGCAGCTCCGCCGCCGGCGGAGTCCCGCGCGGCGTGGCGTAGCGCGCGAAAATCTCGTGGCCCAGCGCTTTGACCGTTTCCAAATCGCGGTAGATCGAGACCTCGCATTCGAGCATCACCCCGCGCAGCTCCTGGTAGAGCTCCCCTGTCTCCACCTGCAGCGTCACTCGCGGGTCGCGCTCCAGGTTGCGCACCTTCTGAGACGCCGCATACGTCCACGACCACAGCTCCGGGCCGGGTCGATCCACGGACGCTCCTACTCCGCTCGGCAACCGACCCTCGCCGGCTCTTGGCACCCGACCCTCGCCAGCCGATGCCGGCGCGCGCAGCACGTACCACAGCGGCATCAGGTGCGGCCACCCCCGCGGGCCGATCGTCGCGCACACCACGGTGCGCTCCTGCGCGAGGAATGCAGTCGCCTCTGCCGCGCTCATCTTGATCTGTTCGCGGCGGCTCAAGCTCAGCTGACTCCCGCCGGCGTCGCGTGCAGGCGCGCCGCCGCCGCGAGCACCGCCTCGCGCGCGTCTTCCGGCTCGAGTACCGCCGCGTCACCAGCTTCCTTGAGCACCTCGCGTACGAGCCATTGCACACCGGCGAAGCTGAGCTCGACCACCACCGAGCCGTCGGAGCTCTCCCGCACCACCCGCCGGCTCTCGCGCGCCCACCGCGCCCGCTCCGGGGATATCCACACGCGCGCGGTACGCGAGGACCGCACCTCGCCGGTGCGCATCCAGCCGTCCACTTCCGCCGCCGGATCGACCTCGGCGCGCGGCTCGAATCGCTCCTCCGTCACCTCCGCGCGCCTGATGCGGTCCAGGCGGAAGTGGCGCATCTCCGCCTTCTCCGGGTCGAACGAGGCCACATACCAGCCCTCCCGCCCGTTGACCAGTGCGTAGGGCTCAACACGTCGCAGCGAGAACTCGTCCTCGTTCTCCTTGTAGTAGTTCAGCTCGATCAGCCGGTGCTCCGTGATCGCCCGCGAGATCTGCCGTGCCACGTCCGGGTCGTCGCTGCGACCGTGCGCGACCTGCAGGCCCTGCTCCATCGGATCGACCCCGAGCGCCGCCACGATCTTCTCGCGCGCCGAGGTCAGCGAGCCCTCCGGGATGTGCTCCCCGATCAGGTCGATCGCCGCGATCAGCGCCTTCGCCTCGACCGGCAGCAGCCGCGCCGGCCGGTCGAAGTTGTCGCTGTAGGGCTCCGGGTCGACCTCGATCTCGCCGCTCTCCTCCAGGATCTCCGCGTACAGCACGTAGGAGCCGCCGCCGAAGTTCACCACGTTCAACACGTCGATGTCCTCGCGCAACTCCTCCTCGCTGAGCTGTAGGCGCTCCTGCACGTCCGCCATCGACACGCGACCGAGCCCGCCCGACTGACCGGGCTCCTTGGCATGCGCGCCTCTCCCGGCGCGGCCCGCCTGGATCAGGATGCTCGCGAGCGTCACCAAGCGTGCGAAGCGCTCCGGGCGGATCGCCGCTTCCACGCGGCGCGGCTCCTCCCCTTGCTCGTCCTCTCCCTCCCGTCCGCTGGGCTCCGAGCGGCCACGCCGCCGGCTCGTCTTCGTAGCTCGTGTCTGGGTGAGCTCGCGCCCCGCTGGCCGCGCCCCGGTCTCCTCCTCGCTCACGTCGACTCCGTCGCTCAGCGGGCTCTCGGCGTGGCGCTCCTCCAGCAGCGCCAGGCGTCGCGCCAGCTCATCCACCAGCTCCGGGGGGCCCAGCAGCCGCGCGTGCTCGCCGAGCCCAAGCACCCACGAGACGATCATGCGCGTGTTTGCGTACGGGGTCCGAAAGACGCGATCCTCCTGCTCGTGCTCCTTGCCCGCCGGGCCGATCTCGCCGTAGCGGCCGAAGTGTCGCTCGATCTGCCACGCGATCCGCTCCGAGAGGAGGATCTCCGCGACCCCGCCGCCCTCCCCGAGCTGCCACTCGGCGCGATTTGCGTACGCCCGCGGGTCGAAGTCCGCTGGGCGCCTGAAGTCGTGCTCCGCCTTGGTCGCATAGGCCACTTTGCCGCGGATGCGCGAGAGGCGGAAGACGCGGATCGCCCCGCGCTCGTGCGCATTGCCCAGCAGGTAGAACTCGCCGCCCTGGAACAGCAGGTGATAGGGATCTACACGTCTGGATCCGACCTCATCGCGCTCCATCGTGTAGTAGTCGAAGGTGATCGTCTTCTGGCGGAAGATCGCCGTCTCGACCTTCGCCAGGCGCGCCGAGAGCTCATGTCCGCCCGCCGATGCCGTGATCGCGAGCGCCACCGAGCGCTGCTCCGGCGCCCGCAGTGGGCTGGGGCGTCCCCAGGTGATCTGCTGCAGCGCCAGTCGCAGCGGCTCCGCATAGGCGAACTTGCCGTCGAGCAGCAGCAGCGCCGTCTGTAGCGCCGCGAGCTCCTGATCTGAGAACTCGATCGCCGGTAGGTGGAAGCTCTCCGAGCGCAGCGAGTAGCTCTCCTGCTCGGCCGCCGCGTCCGCCGGCCGGTCCACCGTCAGCTGGATCCCCAGCGATTCGAGCTCCGCTCGGTCCGCGTAGAAGCGCCGCGCGAACGCGTCCTCGTTCATCGCGCTGTAGCCCTCCACGTCGCGCCGGATCTCCAGTGCCGTCACCGGCCGGCGCTCCGCCATCAGATAGGAGATCAGCGACAGCTGGCGGATCAGCTTCTCGGTGTCCTTGGCCATCGGGTTCCCCAAAGATAGAACCACGCGGCGAGAGGCCAATCGCGGCCGGCCCCGCGCGCCGCTATTTGCGGAGATCGCTTGGCCGTCTACCGACTGCGGGCGGCCCGCCACGGCGGCCCGCCGCTCGCTGCCTACGCCGCCTCGAGCACTTCCGGCTGCGCCTCGCGCTCCTCCGGGAAGAATGCCGCCGCGCCGATCGCGCGGTCGAGCGCCGACCAGCGGCGGCCCGGGGCGAGCTCCTTCTCCAGGCGGTCGAAGCTCCCCAGGCGCCCGCCCAGGTTGTCGATCATGTGCACCAGCGTGGCCTCACGCGTGCACGGCACCACCGGGCTGCCGTGCTCCAGCGAGCCGTGATGGGAGAGGATGATGTGTGAGATCGCCCACTCCAGGCGCTCCGGGAAGCCCTCGATCTCCTCGATCGTGCGCCGCACGCGGTAGTAGCCGAGCGCGATCTCGCCGTGCAGGCGACCTCTGTCGGTGAGATCGATGCTGCCCGGATCCTCCGTGTAGGCCTCGAGCTTGCCGATGTCGTGCAGGAGCGCCCCGGTGACTGCCACGTCGCGGTCGATCCCGGGAAAGGTCGCAGAGATCGCGCTGACCGCCTGTGCCACTCCCAGACAGTGCTCGAGCAGCCCGTGCCGGTAGGCCTGGTGGTAGTACTTAGCCGCCGGCGCCACGCGGAACTCCGCCCACAGCCGTGCACGCTCGCCCAACACCTGCTCCAGCAGCGCCCGCAGGTGGGGCTCCTGGATCGTCGCGATCAGCTCGCGCACGTCGCTCTCCATCTGCCCGGCCTCGCGCAGCGGGCCGTCGAGCAGGTCCTTCTGGGCGAAACTCCCCGGCTCGGCCGGGAGGATCTCGCGCAAGTTGATCTGTGGCCCGAAGCGCGGGTGTAGCGCGTAGCGCCCGCGCACCCGGACCGGCTGCCCCGGACGCGCAAGCGCCTCGGTCTCCTCAAAGCCCTCCCAGACCATCGCGGCGACCGCTCCCGTGCGGTCTCCCAGCTGCAGGCGCAGGTACTCGCCGCCGTCGCGACGCGCGCGGCGCTCGAGCTGGCGCACGAGCAGCACCTGGTCGAGATCCATGCCGTCTGTCAGCTCATTGACGAACATGCGCCTGAAGGTAGAGACGGCAGCGGACGGCACAGCCGCGCCCGCCGCGCGCAGGGGCGCGCAGAGCTGATTGCAGGCCATCAGCCGGTAGCTGCGCGCCAGGCTTGCTGTCAAGCAAAGTACCAGGGCCTGTCATTGGTGATCAGAAATAGAGACGCGCCAAAACGTCTAAAGGCAGGCGACGAGATCGTCCATCGCGCACCTGGTCGTCTCCCTCTGTCCGGTCTATCTTCGAGTTGTGTAAGGGAGAGTTTTGTAAGCAGACGTTTTTTCGTGAGTCTGATCTGTAGAGGGAGCGGGAGCGATAACGATGATCGAAGAGATGCGAGTGGTCAGCTGGAACGTCAACGGGGTACGGGCGCGCTGGCCGCGTCTGATCGAGTTGCTCACCTGCGAGCGACCGGACGTCGTCTGCCTGCAGGAGACCCGCTGCCCGGCGGGTCGCTTCCCCCACGAACGGCTACGTGAGATGGGGTACCAGTCACGCCACAGCGCCGGGGCGCACAAGGCCGGCGGTGTCGCGATTCTCGTGCGCGACGACCACCGCGTCACAGATCGCAATTCCGAGCTCGACCACCATCGCGAGATCGCCGAGGGCCGCTGGTTGGAGGTCACGACCGAGGGGATCACGATCGGCTCGGTCTACGTGCCCGCTGGCTCGGGCCGCGCCGAAGCCGACGACAGTGGCAAGCTCGCCTTCCTGGAGGCCGTCGCGCGCCAGGCCTACGACGAGCACTCCCATCCGCTGCTGATCGCCGGTGACTTCAACGTCGCCCCCACCGACCAGGACATCTATGAGCCCTCCTGGTTCGATGGCTCCTACCAGACCGGCGTCGCCGAGCGCGCCGACCTGCGCGCGATCCTGGACGAGGGCGAGCTCGTCGACATCTACCGCCGGCTGCACCCCCAGGAACACGGCTACACCTGCTGGGACCAGCGCGAGGGTCACTACGGGCGCGACTACGGGCTGCGCATCGATCTGATCCTCGCCAGCCAGGGGCTCGCGCCATACGTCTCCGAGTGCGAGGTCAACCACACCTACCGCAGGGGTTACCGTCCTTCCAATCACGCGCCCGTAGATGTCGTGCTCTACGACCTGGATGCCTGCGCGCACTGCATGTGCGAGGAGGCGCTGCTGGCGGCATAGCTTGAGGGAAGGGGATGCCCACGGGCCGCGGTCGCACGCTCCTTTGCTCCATGCGATCGCGGCCCGCGCGTGCCGGGTGGCGGCTCGCGTCCTTGGTCCCGTCGTCTCCTGCGGCGCGGCGATCGTCCGCTACTGCAGCGCGGTGATCTTCCAGCTGCCGCCTTCCTTCACGAGCCGCATGGTGCTCGTGCGCGGCTTGCCCGACCAGGTGCTCTTCACGCTCGCCGTCGCACTCGCGCCGTGGACCGCGATCGACTTGACCGTCAGTTCGTAGGCATCGATCGCCCCGAGCTGGTTTTTCAGCGCCTGGACGCAGTTGCCGCCCGCGGCCCGCAGCCGTGCCTGCACCGCGCTCGCAAGGTCTTTGCCGCACAGCTTCTGCGCTTCGCCCGCAGCCGCGTCGCTCTGAAAGTCGGAGATCCGCTGCGCCACCTTTTGACTTTCGCCCTTGTAGCTTCCCGTCGAGACCGTGCTACCGCAAGCCGCGATGCCGGTCGCGAGCAGTGGCGCCAGCGCGAGTGTCGTTGCACGCCTGATCGAGCCGCGACCCATCGCGCTAGGGCTCCAGGCGGTTCGGGCCGCGGTACAGAAAGGTGACCTCGCGCACGTTCTCCTGGCCCAGCATCTGCATCAGCAGGCGGGTCAAGCCGAAGCCGAAGCCCCCGTGCGGCGGTGCCCCGTAGCGGAAGAAGTCCAGGTAGTACTGGATCGGCTCGGTCTCCACCCGCTTATCGCGCGCCTGCTCCAGCAGCGTCTGCAGGCGGTGCTCGCGCTGGGCGCCGGTCGTGATCTCGATGCCTCGCCAGAGCAGGTCGAAGCTCTTGGTCAATCCCGGCCGGTCGGGGTAGCGCATGTGGTAGAAGGGCCGCACCGCCGTCGGGTAGTCGGTGACGAACACGAACTCGTGGCCGTGCTGCTCCTTGATGATCGCCGAGAGCGCCCGCTCGCTCGGCGGGTCGAGGTCGTCGTCGGGACCGGGGACGTGATCGTGTCCATGCGCCCGCAGCAGCTCCTTGGCCTGCTCGAGGCTCACGCGTGGGAAGGGCAGCGTCGGCGGCGCGACCTCGACGCCGAAGGTCTCGCGGATCGCCTCCCCGTGCTCGGCTGCGACGACCGCAAAGACGTGCGCCAGCCACGTCTCCTCGAAGGTCATCACGTCCTCGTGGGAGTCGATCCAGGAGATCTCGACGTCCACGCTCGTGAACTCCGTGTCGTGGCGCGAGGTGAAGGAGGGATTGGCGCGGAACACGGGGCCGATCTCGAAGACCTTCCCGAACCCCGCCGCCATCGCCATCTGCTTGTAGAACTGCGGCGACTGCGCCAGGTACGCGGTGCGCTCGAAGTACTCCACCTTGAAGAGCTCCGCTCCGGACTCGCTCGCCGAGCCCATGAACTTCGGCGTATGCAGCTCGACGAAGCCCTCACTGCGCCAGTGCTCGCGCATCGCGTACTCGATCGTGGTCTGGACGTCGAAGATCAGCCGCCGGTCCGGGCGGCGCAGGTCCAGATAGCGCCAGTCGATGCGCTTGTCCAGCGCCGACTCCGGCGTAACCGGCAGTTCGGGCTCTGCCGGGGACTCCACCTCCAGGCTCTCCAGGCGCACCTCGACCCCGCCCAGGCGCACCCGCTCGTCGGCGACCACCGTGCCGGTCAGTGTCACTGCCGACTCGTCCGTCAGCTCCGAGATCTTCGTGTTGAGCTCGGTCGGTGGGTCGGGCTTCTCCAGGATCACCTGCGCCAGGCCGGTTTCGTCGCGCAGGATCAGGAACTGCATGCGCTTCTGGTCGCGCAGCGCGTTGACCCAGCCGCGCAGGCGCACGGTCTCTCCGACCTTCGTGGGCAGCTCAGCGATCAGGGTTCGCGACATCGCGGGCGGATCGTATAGGAGGCTGTGCGGCGACGCTACGCGAGGTGAGCGAGCGGGGACACATTGGTAATGAGGTTCTTGTACTAGGTTTGAATACGACTCTATCTGCGGGGAGGCAGCCTTCAGTGCCCTTCCTGCGAGAGGAGGGGCACTGGTTCACTTTTTCACTCGAAGAACGAGCGTTAACTAGTCAATTCCAGGCGTCTCTCCCGGGGTCGCCAGTCGCGCTGAGAGCTCGTGATCTGCGGTCGAGAGTCCGCTTCGAGATGGACGGGAGAGGGCGCCACGAGCGTGGCGTCTCGGTCGCGCGCGAGTACCCGGGCGCTTCAGACTTGCCGCGCAACCGCTCGCGTCAGCGCTCCTCCCACCGGTCTGCCAGTGCGCCTCGATTGGGCCCTGGCTCATGGTCGCCGCCCCCCAAGTGAAAAACAAATTCTCGCTACTGGACGCCCTCCGGTCGGACGCTCATGGGCGAGGGCAACCTGCTGTCAGGGGGAGTGGGGGGCGATCTGCCCGAAAGGTCAGCCCGCGGGGGTTGCATCCGTGCGAAAACAGCTCATCATCCCGGCGCTACTGGATAACGGTCCAGAGGCCTAGAAACAACAAAATCAGTCCGATATGTTGACGTTTGCTCGATGTCCTGCCAGGCGATGGGTAAGAACCAGGAGATGAGGGAGATATGAGGAGCTGCGCGGTCCTGACCAAGTTCAACGCTGTGCCGGTCGCATGACCGGCGAGAGGATCCAGCTCGATCACGGTGCCGGCGGCGGGATGAGCCAGGCGCTGATCGCCGAGTTGATCGCTCCGCGTCTCGGAGCGGTACAGGCCGGCCGGATGGAGGACAGCGCTCTGCTCGAGCTCGACGTCAACCGGATCGCCTTGACGACCGACTCGTTTGTGCTCGACCCGATTTTCTTCGGCAACGGCGATATCGGCAGGCTTGCGGTCTGCGGGACCGTCAACGACCTCGCGGTCAGCGGGGCGGTACCGCGCTATCTCACGCTCTCGCTGGTGCTCGAGCAGGGCCTCCCGATCGCCGAGCTCGCGCGGGTGCTTGACTCGGTGCGCGAGGCCGCGGCCGAGGCGTGCGTCGAGGTGGTGGCCGGCGACACCAAGGTCGTGCGCAGCGGAGAGGTCGACAAGCTCTTCATCAATACCGCCGGCGTCGGCGAATTCGCACAGGAGCTCGATCTCGGCATGGCGCACGTGCGCTGTGGGGACGCCGTGATCGTGACGGGCTGGCTCGGCAACCACGGCATCCACATCCTCTCTCTCCGGGAGGGTCTCGACTTCGAGGGGCGCGTGCCCAGCGATTGCGCCCCGCTCGACGGATTCGTTTGGAATGTGCTGGAGGAGTACGCCTCAGAGATTCATTGCATGCGGGCTATCACGCGTGGAGGACTCGGGGCCGTCCTCAACGAGCTCGCCGAGGGCGCCGGTGTCTCGATCCAGGTCGAGGAGCGCCGCTTGCCGATTCAGCGCGAGGCCAGGATGGCCGCGGAGATGCTCGGGGTCGACCCGCTGTACCTCGCCAGCGAGGGCAGCATCTGCATGTTCGTTGACGGTGCCGCCGCCGACGAGATCCTCGAGCTGATTCACTGGCAGCCGCAGGGACAGGCCGCGCAGGTCGTCGGCGCCGTGCGCGAGCGCGCCGGCAGCGCCGTCACGATGGTGCACCTCGATGGGGACGAGCTCGCGGTCGAGCTGCCCCACGGCGACGAGTTGCCGCGGCTCTCCTGAGGCGATGCTCGAGACGCGCAGCCAGCAGATCCCCGGAAGCGTCCGGGGGGTGCGAGCCCAGATGCTGCTCACGCCCGACACCTGCGTCTGCGCGGACTGCCTGCGCGAGCTGCTCGACCCTGCCGATCGCCGCTACCGCTACCCGTTCGTCAACTGCGCCAACTGCGGCCCCCGCTACTCGATCGTCCAGGGGGCCCCTTACGAACGCGAGTTGACCACGATGGCGGCCTTCCCGATGTGTGAGCGCTGTGAGCGTGAGTACCACGATGGCGGCGACCGGCGCTTCCATGCGCAGCCGATCGCCTGCTGGGAGTGCGGCCCGCGGGTCGCACTGGTGGGTCCGGGAGAGCGCCCGCCGGAGACCTACTACCGGCCCGAACGGGGACCCGCCGGTTGCGGCGGTCTCCCCGCAGGGCTACCGGACCCGATCGCGATGACCGTCGAACTGTTGCGCGAAGGCGCGATCGTCGCGGTCAAGGGCATCGGCGGCTACCACCTGTTCGTCGACGCTCGCAACGAGCACGCCGTCGCCGAGCTGCGCCGTCGCAAGCAGCGCGAGGAGAGGCCGTTCGCCGTGATGTCACCCACGCTGGAGGCGGTGCGCGGCTATGCGCAGGTCGAGGAGCACGAGGCCGAGCTCCTGGAGGGCGTGGAGCGGCCGATCGTGCCGGTGCGCAAGCGCGCAGGCGACTGCGGGCTAGCGGCTGGGATCGCGCCGGGCAACCGCCGTTACGGAGCGGTGCTCGCCTACACGCCGTTGCACCACCTGCTCTTCCAGGGTGGCTTCGACGGGCTGGTGGCGACCAGCGGCAACGTCTCCGACGAGCCGATCGCGTTCCGCGACGAGGAAGCGCTCGAGCGCCTGCGATCGATCGCCGACGCCTTCCTGATCGGCCAGCGCGAGATCTTCACCCGTGTCGAGGACTCGATCGTGGGCTCCGTGCGACTCGGCGGTCGGCCTGCTCGCAGCGAGCGGACCCCGATCCGCCGTGCTCGCGGCCAGGCTCCGAAGCCGGTGCGCGCGCCGTTTGAGCTGCCCGCGCTGCTCGCGGTAGGGGGAGAGTCGAAGAGCGCGATCTGTCTCTCGCGGGGTGCCGAGCTATTTCTCAGCCACCACATCGGGGACGTCAAGGACGAGGCCACACTGCGTTCCTTCGAGCACGCGATCGAGCACCTGTCGAGGTTGCTGGAGGTCACGCCGGCGGTGATCGCGCACGACATGCACCCCGACTATCTGAGCACGCGCTTCGCGCTCGCGCAGCGGGCGCTGCCGACGGTCGCGGTCCAGCACCACCATGCGCATATGGCAGCGTGCATGTGTGAGCACGGACTGACGGAGCCCGCGATCGGGGTGATCTTCGATGGCGCCGGGTATGGGACCGACGGCAACATCTGGGGCGGTGAGTTCCTGGTGGGCGACTACGTCGGCTTCGAGCGCGCTGCGCACCTGCGCTACTTCCGTCTGCCGGGTGGCGACAGGGCGCTCGAGGAGCCCTACCGCGTGGCGCTGTCGCTGCTCCACGATGCCCATGGCGGCTCATTGGCTGGGGTCGACCTGCCCGTCGTGGTGGACCGTGCGCCGGCGGAATTGCAGGTGCTCGAGCGGATGCTCGAGCGCGGTGTGGGCTCGCCGCTGACGTCGAGCATGGGGCGGCTGTTCGACGGGGTCGCCGCTTTGATTGGGGTGCGCGAGCGCTGCCGCTACGAAGCGCAGGGGGCGATCGAGCTCGAGCAGCTGATCGAGCCGGGCGCGAGCGCAAGACCGTTTCAGTGGGAGCTGTGTGGCACGGAGGAGTGGCCGTGGCGGATCGACCCCACGCCGATGGTGCGCGAGCTGGCCCGCGAGGCCTCGCGTCGCCACGTCACCGCCGCCGAGCTCAGCCTGCGCTTTCACCGGACCGTGATCGACATGGCCCGCGGCACCTGCGCCGCGATCCGCGAGCGCACCGGCCTCTCGCAGGCGGTGCTCAGTGGAGCGGTCTTCCAGAGCGAATACCTGCTGCGCGGCTGCCACGAGGCGCTGTGTGAGGAGGGCTTCGACGTCTACATCCATCGGCAGGTGCCCGCCAACGACGGCGGTCTCGCCCTGGGGCAGGCGGCCGTGGCGGGCTGGGGGTCATGGTGAGGCCGGGTCGGGCGGGTCCGGCTGCAACTCGGGACCCAGTGCGAGCTGATCGCTGGAGAAGGTGACCTCCACGGGCTCGAGGATCACCTGGCGCGGCCCCTCCTGTACCACCCCGGCGAGGAGCGCTTGGAGGCCGAGCTCGCGGGCGATCCGCACGACGTGGGCGCCGTGTCCGGGGCGGCAGTAGACGGCGAATCCGGCGCCCATGTTGAGCGTGCTGTAGGCGGCGGCTGCGTCCAGCTCGGCCCGATCGGCCAGGAATCGCAGCACGGGCGGCACGGGGGGCAGCGCGTGGATCCTGTAGGTCAGCTCGCGCCGCGGGCGCATCAGCTTGAGCAGGCCATGTCCGGTGATGTGGCTCAGGTAGGTGAGTTGTGCCTGCGAGTCGCCGAGCAGGCGCCGGACCAGCTCGACGTAGAGGAAGCTCGGACGGAGTAGCGCCGCGCCGAAGTGCTCCTCGCCGTCCACGCCGGGCAGCGGGGTCAGCAGTCCCTGGGGGAGCTGGCCGGCGACTTGCCGCGCGAGCGAGGCCCCGTTGGCGTGCAGGCCGCTGGAGGGCACGAGCACGATCTCGTCGCCCGGAGCGAGGTCGGCGCCGAGCAGGGGCTCCCCAGGGGGCGGCACGAAGCCGAGGGCGCTGCCGGCGAGCTCGATGTCCTCGCGCCCGAGCAGGCCGGTGAGCGCGGGTGACTCTCCGCCACCCCAGGCGCACTGCGCGTCGTCACAGGCCCGGCGCCAGCCCTCCAGCAGCGCGCCGGCGCGCCCGGCGTGCTCGTACCAGGCACTCGAGCCGGTGGCGAAGTAGGCGTTGACGACGAGCGGCAAGGCGCCGACGCACACGAGATCGTTGAGGATCGCGGCGACGGTGTCGTAGGCGATGTCGCCGAAGTGGCTCGCGCCGTTCGGGCCGCTTGCGTGCGCAGACGCATCGGTGTCGCCCGGCTCGCCGGGGGCGAGCAGCTCGTGGTATTCGCGGGCGAGCATCGACTTGGTGCCAAGGGTCTCCAGCACGAACGCGAGCGTGCTGCCGGCGAAGCGCAGCACGAAGGCCGGCTCGCCGCGGGACTCGTCGAGCGCGCGGCCGCCTGCGGTAGCGAGCCAGCGCGATGTCGCCAGCGCTTCGCTCAGCGCGCTGCGCTTGCCGGCGTCGAGCACGGAGTAGTCGACGCCGGCCTGGCGGTAGGCGCTGTGCACGTCGGGGTCGGCCACGGCTCGGAGCCTACCGATGGAGCGCCGGCTCAGCCGACCGCGCCGGCCCTGCTTGGCGCTAGGAGCGCTCGCGCACCAGGCACGTCGTGGCGAGCCAGCTCCCGGGCTGTCCGGTGGGGGTCAGCGGGAAGGCGAGGTCGTCCACGAGCGCCCACATCTGAGTGTGCCTGTCGGTGTCGACCCAGGCGGGCGCCCAGCGCGTCAGGTCGGCTTCCTCGAATGCTTGGCGGAGGGCGTCGCTGACGGCATCTAAGCCGGCGGTGCGAATCGGGCGGCGCTTGCGGAAGCGCAGTACGCAGTGGTCGGAGGCGATGACCTCCGAGACCTCGGGATGGTCGGGACGCAAGACACGGACGCGCACGCTCACACCGTAGTGTCTGAGCGGGCGCGGCCGGTGGGCCGGGCTCGGCGCGGGAGTGAGGGGGCGCCTGGTAGCGCCTATCGCCGGCGCCCGGTGAGCCGCTCGAGCTCGCGGCCGAAGGCGGCCTCGACCTCGCGGGTCATCGTGAGCTGGTGGGTAGCGAGCAGCGCTTGTGAGGAGAGTGGGCGCAGGCGCTCGATCGACTCGATCATCTCCGACCAGCGCTCCTCGGGGTAGCCGGCGGCGGCGAACGGCTTCCACAGGTCCTCGAGGAAGAGGCGCACGAACTCGCGCGCGACGGTGCGGCACTGGCTCTGCAGCTTGGAGACGACGGTGAGCGCGTGGGTGAGCGGCACGCCGCGCGCGATGACCTCTTCGGCGGCTTCCAGCAGTGAGGGCATGGGCACCTCGTAGCGGTCCTCGCCGAGCGCCACCAGTAGGCCGATCTTCTGGGCCCGCGCGAGCGTCTGGGGGTCGGCCTGCTCGCCGAAGCTCTGCTGCAGCTCTTGCAGGGTGAAGACGCGCGGCTGCTCGCTCTCGAATGGCACGCTCACGGCCTGCTTGAGGCTCAGGAGCTGTTCGGGGCGCCCGTGGGTCTCGTCGAGCAGCCGCTGGATGGCGCGTAGGTTGAAGCCTTCGGCCTGCATCCCCTGGATCAGTTGCAGGCGGGCGAGGTGCTCGGGACCGTAGTAGCCGATGCGCTCGCGTACCTCCGGCGCGGGCAGCAACCCGCGGGCGCGGTGGGCGCGGATGTTGCGCACGGTCATGCCGCTCTCGGCGGAGAGCTGCTCGATCGTGAGGATCGAGTCGGCCGCGGTGCCTACACCCCCATTCCTTGGTGGCTGGGGGGCCGGACGGTTCCTGGTTGGCGATGTCTTGGTAGCCACCTGGCGAGCATACCATCGAACAAGGGCACATCAAACAACGTGACATCAAATCGTGTAACATAGATCTATGGCTAGCGTATCTGTGCCCGTGACGCGAACCCGCCGGCGTACACGTGTGGCGCTCCCGCCGGGCCCGCGGCTGCCGCTGCTAGCGCAGAGCTATCTGGCGTGGCAGCAGACGATCCCGTTCTTCAAGTGGGGCCGGCGGCGCTACGGCCCGATGTTCACGGTCCGGGCGTTGCCGTGGGGGACGGCGGTCGTGATCAACGACGCGGAGCTGGTCAAGCAGATCTTCACGGGCGACGCGGCGGTCTTTCACGCGGGCGAGGGCAACTCGCTGCTGGCGCCGGTGCTGGGCGAGCGCTCGGTGCTGGTGCTCGACGAGGACGAGCACCTGCAGGCGCGCAAGCGTCTGCTGCCGCCGTTCCACGGTGAGGCGGTGCGGCGTTACGGTGAGACGATCGAGCGGATCGTCGCGACGGAGGTCGCGAGCTGGCCACTGGGGCGCCCGTTCGCCCTGCACCGGCGGATGCGCGCGATCACGTTGGAGGTGATCCTGGAGGCGGTGATCGGCGTTAGCGACCCGGCCCGCACGCAGGCGCTGCGCGAGGTGCTGCCGCGAACCGTCGAGATCGACCCGACGATCATGCTGATGTGGGTAGTTCCGGGTCTGAAACACATCGGCCACTGGCGCCGGCACCGCGCGCTGGTGGCGGAGGCCAACCGGCTATTGCTGGAGGAGATCGCGGCGCGGCGCGAGGACCCGCGGCTGGCGGAGCGCGAGGACGTGCTCTCGGCGCTGGTGCGGGCGGGCGAGGTCGACGACGGCGAGCTGCGCGACCAGATCATGACGCTGCTGCTGGCGGGCCACGAGACGACGACGACGGGGCTGGCCTGGGCGTTGGAGCGCCTGCTGCGCAACCCGACGGTGCTTGCGCGGGCGGGTGAGGGCGATGAGCGCTACCTCGACGCGGTGGTGAAGGAGACGCTGCGCGTGCGCCCGGTGATCCCGGCGGTGCTGCGCCAGCTCAAGGCGCCGGTGCAGCTTGGTGGCTGGCAGCTGCCGGCGGGGGTGACGCTGATCCCGGCGGTGACGCTGATGCACGAAGACCCGGAGATCTTCCCGGAACCGGAGCGCTTCCGTCCGGAGCGCTTCCTGGATGAGGAGCAGGGCTCGACCTACACGTGGATCCCGTTTGGCGGCGGCCGGCGGCGCTGTCTGGGGGCGGCGTTCGCGAGCTTCGAGATGCGGGTGGCGCTGCGCACGATCCTGGAGCGCTCGACGTTGCGGGCGGAGGACCCGCGCGAGGAAAAGGTGCGCAACCATCACATCACGCTCGTGCCGGCGCGCGGCGCACGCGTCGTCAGGGAGGCGTGAGGCCAACGTCCATGACTCGACTGTGTGGCTCTGGGGCCCGACGTGGCGCTACGCGTGCAGGTTGCCCGCACAGCTCGGGCGGGCAACCCATGCACGTTGGCCAACGGCGCCGGAAGCAGGCGCCGGACCGATCTTCATATCGTTAGTGGAAGCTCCATTTGGAACCCGACGCCTGTTTGACCAGCGATTTGCCTTTTTCGATGTACACCTTGAAGCTACCTACTTCCAGGCTATTGTTTTCGATCGAGCCGAGCCCTTCGAACACCTGAGATTCAGATTCGGTCTGACCCGTCGGCAGCTTTTGTGTAAATGAACCCCTGACCGGCTCTTCGCCTTCCAGCGCACAGCCCGAGCCTTCCGTAAAGGCCACCACAGCAATGATTGATTTGGTCTGGGGCGTAAAAGTCACCCTATCTTGAGGGCTGGTACTTGTAGTGACACTCCCTTTGAGCGGATTGGTGGTGATCTTGTTGGAGACGAGTGAACAAACTGTAGGTTCTGTCGTGGTGCATTCGCTCCAACCGTGTTCTCCTAAGAAGAAGCTGTTTGGACCGCGTAAGACGCCTTCACGTAGCAATAATATACCGGTGCAGGTTACCGTGAGATTGAGTTTTGGTATACGAAATTTGACCGCTTCAGTCACGGCTGCCGTAGGGGCTATTGCCACCTGGCCGGTTACTAGGCTTTTACCGCCTACGAACCATTCGGCTGCCGGAGCGGAGCTTGCGGCCACGGCACTGAACGCTACTGTCACGCTGAGCGCCGCGATGATCATCTTGGGGTTTGGCATGATGACTCGATCTCCTTAGTCTTCGAGGTGCATCCCTGCCCGGCAGTAAGTATATTCGCATATTTCTAATAATTTAAATACTAGGATAGGCATGCCGGCGGCCACCTGCCTTCCGGGCTGAGCCGCCTGTAAATACGGTTATTCCACCGGCGGAAAATTGGTCTTCGCGTTGGAAACAAGCCGCACAACCTGACGCGGCCGCAGGTCCTACTCCGCCCGGCTGAACTCCCAGATCGCGATGAACAGCATCACGAGCCCCAGCGCAGCGATCACCCCGGCCTCGACCAGCGTGGGCACGTGCCAGCCCCACCAGGTGACGCCGGGGGCGAGCGCGTTGCGGGTGGTTTCGCTGACGTCGATATGGGCGAAGATCGCGCGGCGCATCGGGTCGACGGCGTAGGTGAGGGGGTCGATGCGGTTGAGGATCGCGAGCCACTGGGGCAGGTTGGCGACGGAGAACATGGCGCCGGAGATGAAGAACATGGGCATGATCGCCATCTGCATGAGCGCCATGAAGGACTGCATCTGGGTGATGCGGGCGGCGGCCATCATGCCGAAGGCGGTGATCGCGAAGGCGAGCAGTAGTTGCAGTGCGAAGATCTCGAGGATCAGGCCGATGTTGTAGGGGACTTCGACGAGGCCGGCGATGGCGATCACGATGACGCCCTGGAAGGCGGCGACGGTGGCGCCGCCGAAGCACTTGCCGAGCACGATCGAGCTGCGGCGGACGGGGGCGACCATCATCTCGCGCAGGAAGCCGAACTCGCGGTCCCAGACGATCGAGGCGGCGGAGAACATGGCGGTGAACATGACGGCCATGCAGAGCACGCCGGGGTAGATGAAGGTTTTGAAGTTGACGCCGTCGGTGCTGGCGGAGACGAGCGAGGAGAGCCCGGTGCCGAGCACGAACAGGAACAGGAAGGGCTGTATGAGCGAGGTGACGATCCGCAGGCGGTCGCGGCTGAAGCGGATCAGCTCGCGGCGCCAGACGACGCGGATCGCGCGCAGCTCGCCGGTCCAGCTGCGCGTCGGCACGCGGACCTGGGCGATCTGGTGCGGGGAGCGGCCGGTCGATGCGGGCGCGTGTACGGTCTCGGTGGCCATCAGCGGTTCCTTCTCCCGACGGTGTCGGCGGCCGCTTGCGGTGTGGTGGCGGTCTTGGTGCTCATCAGCGGGCCATCATGCGGGCGACGTTGCGCATGTGATCGGTGGAGGTCGCCTCGGCGTCGCGGATCGTCGTTCCGGTGTAGGACATGAAGACGTCGTCCAGGGATGGTCGTGAGACGGAGACGGCATGGATCGGCAGTCCGAGCTCGGCGAACAGGCGCGGGACGAACTGCTCGCCCTCGGAGACGCCGAAGGTGACGGCGCCCTCGGCCACGGTGGCCTCGAGCCCGAAGCGCTCGCGCAGGACGGCGATCGCGGCGTCGTTGTCGGGGGTCTGGATCTGGATGCGGTCGGTGCCGACGCTGGCCTTCAGCGCGGCGGGGCTGTCCAGGACGATGATGCGTCCCTGGTCCATGATCGCGATGCGGTCGCAGTACTCGGCCTCGTCCATGTAGTGGGTGGTGAGAAAGATCGTGATGTCCTCGCGCTCCTTGAGCTCGGCGATGTAGCCCCAGATCGAGCTGCGGGTCTGGGGGTCGAGGCCGACGGTGGGCTCGTCGAGGAACAGGACCCGCGGGGAGTGCAGCAGGCCGCGAGCGATCTCCAGGCGCCGCTTCATGCCGCCGGAGAAGGTGAGGACGAGGCTCTTGCGGCGCTCCCAGAGCCCGACCATCTCCATGACTTGCTGCAGGCGCGGCGCGACGACCTCACGGGGGACGCCGTAGAGCTCGGCGTGCAGGCGCAGGTTCTGCTCAGCGGTGAGGTAGCCGTCGAGCGTGGTGTCCTGGAAGACGAGTCCGATGTTGCGGCGCACGGCGTCGCGTTCGGAGACGACGTCATGCCCGGCAACGAGCGCGGAGCCGCCGGTCGGTTTGACCAGCGTGCAGAGCATGCTGATCGTGGTGGACTTGCCGGCGCCATTGGGGCCGAGGAAGCCGAAGACCTCCGAGCGGGCGACCTCGAAGTCGATGCCGCGCACGGCGTCGATCTCGCCGTAGCGCTTGGCGAGGCCTTTGACGGAGACGGCCGGCTCGGTCTGGGCGCCGGCGGTCATGTCGATCTCGCGGCGGGCGCCGTTGGTGGAGACGTGGTCGATGTCTGGGCTGAAAGAGCTCATCGCGGTGGCGCCTTCGACCCCTCGGTCTCGGGGGCCGAAGACACCGTAGCGCGGGCCTCAGCGACTCTCGGGCTCACCACCGTCCCCCAGGATGCGGTAGAGCTCGCGGCGCGCCGTTGCGAGCACCTCGCGTGCCTGCTCCTGCTGCTCCTCGCTGCCGGTGCGCAGAACCTGCATGAAGGCGAAGGCGACCTCGCGCATGATCTTGCCGAGCTCGACTGCCTTCGGGGGTGTCTCGCCGCTCATCTGCTCCCACGGGGCGGGCCGATCGGCGCCGCGCTCTTCGACTTGGGCGAGGCCCTCGACGGTGAGCCGGTAGGCCTTGCGCCCGTCGAGCTCCTCCGAGCGGATCAGACCCTCGTCCTCGAGCTGGGCTAGCGCGGGGTAGACGGAGCCGGGGCTGGGGCGCCAGGCACCGTCGCTGCGCTCCTCGACCTCCTGCATGATCTGGTAGCCGTTGCGGGGCTCCTCGGCCAGCAGCAGCAGGGCGGCGGTGCGGATGTCTCCGCGTCGGGCCTTGCGACCGCTGCGCCACGGACCCCCACCCGGCCCGAAGCTGCCGGGGCCGGCTCCGCCGAAGGGGAATCCGCCGAAGCCGCCGAATGGGCCGGGCCCACCGCGGTGGCGGTGGCCGCCGTGGCGTCCGGGCCCCTCGCCGGGCCCGCCTCCGCGCCCGCTCATCGCGCGCCAGAGAAAGGCGAGGTCGTATGTCTCGCTGCCACGGTGGCAGTGTCCTTCGCTTGTTGTGTGTATCGCATGGGCATGCATATATCTAACTCCTATCGGTTTACATCACGATAGTAACACGATATATCGCAAAGCGAAAAACGAAAGACCTCCCAAGCGGCGATTAGGCTGTCCCTCCGGACCGTGTTGCGGCGGCGCAGATCGAACCAGCGCTGCTAGCGGCCTGAGCGGCTTACGCAGGGCGTTTCGCCGGGCCCGTGGTGCTAGTGCCGAAAGTGCCGCACGTCAGTAGCGATCATCGCGATCCCGGCCTCGTCGACGGCGGCGATGACCAGCTCGTCGCGCATGGAGCCGGCGGGCTGGATGATCGCGCCGACGCCGGCGTCGATCGCGAGCTGGGGGCCGTCGGGGAAGGGGAAGTAGGCGTCGGAGGCGAGCGCGGCACCGGCGAGCAGCGCGGGCTGGGCTTCACGGGCCTTCTCGACGGCGATGCGCACGGCGTCGACGCGGCTCATCTGCCCGGCGCCGATGCCGATCGTGGCGTGACCGGCGGCGATCACGATCGCATTGGAGCGCACGTGCCGGCAGATGCGCCAGGCGAACAGCATGTCCTCCCACTGCTGCTCGCTGGGGGCGGCGGCGCTGAGCACGCGCATCTGCGCGCGGGTCTCGGTCACGGCGTCGCGGTCCTGCACGAGCAGGCCGCCGATCACGGGCTTGGCTTCGAGGGACCGTTTTGAGGGAGGGGGGGCGTGCCGGGTGGGGGGGCCATTGCCGCTGGCGTGCGCGTTTTCGGCCAGCTCCAAGAGACGCACGTTCTTCTTGGCTTGGAGCACCTCGAGCGCGTCGGGGTCGAAGCCGGGGGCGAGCAGGACCTCGATGAACTGTCCGCTGAGCGCCTCGGCGCAGGCGCGGTCGACCGGGCGGTTGAGGGCGATGACTCCGCCGTAGGCGCTCTGGGGGTCGCAGGCGAAGGCGCGTTCGTAGGCGATCTGGCCGCTCTCACCGAGGGCGCAGCCGCAGGGGTTGTTGTGCTTGACGATCGCGCAGGCGGGCTCGGCGAACTCCTCGGCGAGCTCGCGGGCGGAGCTGAGGTCCAGCAGGTTGTTGAAGGAGAGCTCCTTGCCGTGCAGCTGGCGCACCCCGGCAAGCAAATGCGTGGGGGCGCCGTCCTGCGCGTAGTAGGCGCCGCGCTGGTGGGGGTTCTCGCCGTAGCGCAGCTCGCGCTGCTTGACGTAGATGTCGGTTCGTCGGGCCGGGAAGCCCGCTGGGGCCGCGGGGTCGATCCCTGTCGCTCCCGCTTCCGGGCTCCCCCCGGCGTGTGCGGCGAACCAGCCGGCGATCGCGGCGTCGTAGCGGGCGGTGCAGGCGAAGGCGGCGGCGGCGAGTCGCTCGCGGGTGGCGAGCGAGAGCCGTCCGTCGGCCTTGCGCAGCTCGGCGAGCACGGGCTCGTAGTCGCAGGGATCGACGACGACGGCGGCGAAGGCCTGGTTCTTGGCGGCGGCGCGGATCATGGTGGGCCCGCCGATGTCGATGTTCTCGATCGCTTCCGCGGGCGTGGCGTCGCCGCGCGCGACGGTGCGCTCGAAGGGGTAGAGGTTGACGCAGACGAGGTCGACCGGCTCGATCGCGTGCTCGGCGGCGGCGCGCAGGTGCTCGTCGTTGTCGCGCAGCGCGAGCAGGCCGGCGTACAGGCGTGGGTGCAGGGTCTTGACGCGCCCGTCCATCATCTCGGGAAAGCCGGTGAAGTCCTCGATCGCGCGCACCGGCAGGCAGGCGCCGGCGAGCTCGCGGGCGGTGCCGCCGGTGGAGACGAGCTCGACGCCGAGCTCGCTCAGGCCGCGGGCGAAGCCGACGATCCCGGACTTCTCGGAGACCGACAGCAGCGCCCGGCGCACCCGCACTGCGCCCGGCGCGGTGCGCTGCAAACCGGCGGCGGGGGCGGCTTGCGAGGTCCCGGGGGCGGTTTCAGATCTCACGACTAGAGCCTATCCGCCGGGTCGCACCCGACGCGGAGATCCCTCAGCTGCTCACCCTCACCCTCCGTGCGTTCTGCGGGTCGCGGCTCAGGGCGCCGCGGGCGAACAGGCGCACGGCCTCCGGCAGCAGCGTGTGCTCCAGCGGCCGCAGCGCCTGGAGCACCTCGTGGGTGTCGCGCGCATGCGGAAGCTGGATTGAGTCCTGCAGGATCACGGGGCCGCTGTCGACCCCGGCGTCGACGAAGTGGACGGTCACGCCGAAGACCTTCACCCCGTAGTCGAGTGCCTGCTCGACCGCGCGCAGTCCGGGGAAGGCGGGCAGCAGCGAGGGGTGAACGTTGATCACGGCGCCCGGGAAGCGCTCGAGGAAGGGCTCGGCGATCAGCTCCATGTAGCCGGCGAGCACCACCAGCCGGGCGCCGCGCTCCCCCAGCCAGTCCGCCATCGCGATGTCGCGCGCGGGACGGTCGGGGTGGGCGGAGCGCTCGAATACTGCCGTCGGCACGCCCTGCGCGGCGGCGCGTTCGAGCGCGGGCGCGCCGGCGAGGTTGGCGGCGACGGCGACGATCTGCGCCTCGCGCCCGTGGACGGTGTCCAGCAGGGCCTGCAGGTTTGTGCCTGCGCCGGAGACGAGCACGGCGACCGGCAGGGGATCTCGGGCGTTAGAGTTGATGCGGAATCGTACCCGGCACAAGGAGAGATCGATGACTACGCCCACCCTTCCCCGCCGGCGCCTTGCGCGCGCCTTGTCGCTGGGATCGGTCGCGCTGTTGGCGACCGCCGCCGTCGCCTTTGGCAAGTCCGCGGGCCCGGTCGCGGGTGCTACATACGCGGGGACCATCAAGGGCGGGCAGGCGATCAGCTTCACGGTTGCGGCCAACGCCAAGCACGTGGTTGTGAGCGAGGCGATCCCACCGGCGTTCTGCCAGGGCGGCGCCGGTGGCATCGAAGAGGTGCGCAAGCCGCTGGCGATCTCCGGCAAGGGCGCCTTCAAGGGGACGATCGCCTACAGGGTCATCCACGGCAAGCAGGTCGCCACCCTGGCGATCAAGGGCAAGTTCGCGGGCGCGCGGCTGACCGGCACGGCTCACTCCCACTGGCTGCTGGTCAAAGGCTGCGACGGCACCGCCTCGTTCTCCGCTACAGCACGCGGCTGAGCGGGGCAGCCCGCGTAGGGGCGGTGCGGATCCTCAGGCGCGCACGAGCGGCAGCGATGGCCCCGCCGGCGTGGCGGGCGTCTCGAGGGCGTACTTGCCGTTCGCCTCGCCGGTGCCGTCCAGCGGGTACTCGCCGCTGAAGCAGGCGTCGCAGTGGGTGGCGCGGGTGCCGCCGATCGCCTTGTAGACACCCTCCAGCGAGAGGTAGTGCAGCGAGTCGCAGCCCAGCTCGGCGGCGACCTCGGCGGCGGTGCGGCCGTGGGCGATCATCTCCTCGCGGGTGGACATGTCGATCCCGTAGTGGCAGGGGTGCTTGATCGGCGGGGCGGAGATCCGCATGTGCACCTCGCGCGCGCCGGCGTCGCGCAGCATCTGCACGATCTGGCGGGTGGTGTTGCCGCGCACGATCGAATCGTCGACTACCACCAGGCGCTTGCCGGCGATGATCTCGGGCAGTGGGTTGAACTTCAGGCGCAGCCCGTGCTTGCGTAGCTCCTGGCCGGGCTGGATGAAGGTGCGTGCGACGTAGCGGTTCTTGACGAAGCCGTCGTCCTGGGGGATGCCGCTGGCGCGCGCCAGCCCGCGGGCGGCGGCGTTGCCGGAGTCGGGCACCGCGATCACGAGGTCGGCCTCGACGGGGGCCTCGCGCCACAGGGTCTCGCCCATGCGACCGCGCGCGACCTGCAGCACCTGGTCGTTCATGCGCGAGTCGGGCCGCGCGAAGTAGATGTACTCGAATACGCAGAAGGCCCGTCGCTGGCCGGTAAGCACTTGACGGCTCTGCACGCCGTCCGCGCCGAGAGTGACCAGCTCGCCGGGCTCCACTTCGCGGAGGTACTTGGCGCCGATGATGTCGAACGCGCAGGACTCGCTGGAGACGCAGTAGCGCACCTGGTCCTCCTCGCCGCCGAGCGGGGGAAGCACCCCCAGTGACAGCGGGCGCAGTCCGTGCGGGTCGCGGAAGGCGAGCACGCGGTCCTTGGTCATCGCGACGATCGAGAAGGCCCCGCGCAGGCGCGGGAGCACTTCGGCGATCGCGTCCTCGATCCGCTCGGCGGGATGGGTCGCGATCATTGCCGCCACGATCTCGGAGTCCGAGGTCGAGCTGAACGTGACCCCGCGCTCGAGCAGCTCGTTGTGCAGCTCCAGTGCGTTGATCAGGTTGCCGTTGTGTGCCAGGGCGAGCTCGCGGTGGGAGCCGCGCGTGCCCTCCGAGCGCTGCACCGGCTGTGAGTTCTCCCAAGCGTTGGAGCCCGTGGTCGAATAGCGCACGTGTCCGATCGCGAGGTCGCCAGCGAGCGTGCGCAGATCGTTCTCGGTGAATACCTGGCTGACGAGCCCGAGCTCGCGACGCGTGACGATCTGTCCGTCGCGGTCCGCGGCCGCGATCCCGGCCGACTCTTGGCCGCGGTGCTGGAGCGCGTACAGCGCGAAGTAGGACAGACGCGAAACGTCGTGCCCGGGTGCGTACAGCCCAAATACCCCGCACTCGTCGCGTGGTCCGTCACGCATCACGATCACACGCTAGCAGGGCGCCGGCCCGTCGAAATCCAAAGCCCATCTGCGTGGATGTGAGATCTCTGGCAGGGGGATGTAGGCGCTCGTTAGGCTTCGGCCGGCGCGGTAGGTTCATGGAAAGAGTGCCGCGAGTGCCTGGTGGGCCTCGGCGAGCTCGGCGAGCGTCAACTCCAGGTGTGCGGCAGGCTCCACGCGCTCGGTGGGCTCCGCACCCAGCTCGATCCGCAGCGACTCGCCGCCGACCCTGCCTAGGAGCCGCACCGTCGTGTGCCTGGCGAGCTCGCCGAGCGCGCTCTCCGGGCCACTGACGAGGAACCCCCCCGGGGCCTCACCGAAGAGGGTCGCGTGATGCTCGCGGTCCTCGATCGCCGCCTCCAACGCGATCCTCGCCCCTAGTCCTCCTGCCAGGCAGCACTCCGCTAGCGCGACCGCGAGCCCGCCCTCGGCGACGTCGTGGGCGCTCGACAGCGATCCGGCGCGGACAGCCGCGCGGATGGCGGTCTGTGTCGCGATTGCCCTCTGGAGGTCGGCGGCGGGCAGCCCGTCGGGCAGCGGCTCGCCGCGCAGCTTGGCGAGCTCGCTGGCGTCAAGTGAGGGAGCGTCCTCGCCCCAGCCGACGAGCGCGACGGCATCGCCCGCGCGCGCGAACCCGAGACGCCCGGCGCGCGCGGCGTCCGGTAGCTGGCCGACCATCCCGATCACCGGCGTCGGGTAGATCGGCCCGGCGCTGGCGCCCTCGTTGTAGAGGCTGACGTTGCCGCCCACGATCGGCGCCTGCACGGCCCGGCAGGCCTCGCCGAGACCGCGCACGGATTCGGTCAGCTGCCATGCGATGTGTGGCTTCTCGGGGTTCCCGAAGTTGAGGTTGTTGGTAGTCCCGAGCGGCTGCGCCCCGACGCATGCGAGGTTGGCGGCGCACTCGAGCACCGCCTCGATCGTCCCCTGGTAGGGGTCCGCGGCGACGCGGCGACCGTTGCAGTCGATGCTCACCGCCAGCGCCGGCCGCGGTGGCGGATCGGTCCCCGCGGGCGAGGTGCTCCCGGGGTTGGACTCCTCTGGGGAGGATCCCTGTGTAGCGGATCCGCCGGGAAGGACGAGCACGGCGGCGTCGGCCTGCTCGGGCCGGCGTACCGTGCGGGACTGCACGATCGCGTCGTACTGCTCGAACAGTGGGCGGCGGGAGGCGATGTTCGGGCTGGCCAGCAGCGCCAGCAGCGTCTCTCGCAGCGAGACTCCCGCGGACAGGGTCGCGGTCGGTGGCGGGTAGACCGGCGCGGTCGGCTTGGCGGGCGCGAGGTCGTACAGCGGGCAGTCGTCGACGAGCGCCCGGACCGGCATGTCCCCGACCAGTCGCTCCCCGTCGAGGACCCGCATCCGGCGCGTATCGGTCACGGTCCCGATCGCGGTCCCGCGGACCTCCCACTTCTCGCACAACTCGAGCACCGCCGGGACGTCCTGTGGGGTCACGACGCACAGCATGCGCTCCTGGGACTCGCTGACCATGATCTCGAACGGCTCCAGCCCGGGCTCGCGCAGCGGCACGCGAGCGACGTCGACGTCGATGCCGACCTCGCCCTTGGAGGCCATCTCGGCTGCCGATGAGGTCAGGCCCGCGGCCCCGAGATCCTGCAGGGCGACCACGAGGTCACGCTCCAGCAGCTCCAGTGAGCACTCCAGCAGCTTCTTCTCCTCGAACGGGTCGCCGACCTGCACCGTCGGGCGCTTGTTCTCCCCGCCGTCTCCGAGCTCGGCGGAGGCGAGGACCGAGGCCCCGCCGATCCCGTCGCGGCCGGTGGCGGCGCCGAACAGGATGAGCACGTTGCCGACCCCGGCGGCGGCGCTGCGCACCAACCGCTCGCGCTTGCAGAGCCCGAGCGCCATCGCGTTGACGAGGCAGTTCTGCTCGTAGGGCCCCTCGAAGTAGACCTCGCCGCCGACCGTCGGCACCCCGATCGAGTTGCCGTAGTGGCCGATCCCGGAGACCGCGCCGTCGAGCAGGTAACGCGCGCGCTCGCCGCTGGGCTCGCCGAAGCGCAGCGAGTCCAGCACCGCGATCGGACGCGCCCCGATCGCGAAAATGTCGCGCAGGATGCCCCCGACGCCGGTCGCGGCGCCCTGAAAGGGCTCGACTGCGCTCGGGTGATTGTGGGACTCGACCTTGAAGGCGCACACCAAACCCCCGCCGACGTCTACCGCCCCGGCGTTCTCCCCCGGTCCCATCACGACGTGCGGGCCTTCGGTGGGCAGCGTGCGCAGCAGCTGCTTAGAGTGCTTGTACGCGCAGTGCTCGCTCCACAGCAGCGAGTACATCGCCAGCTCGACCTGGTTCGGCGGTGCGCCCTGCTTGAGGCAGATCAGCTCGTACTCCGCGCGCGTGAGGCCGAGTGCGACGGCATCCTCACAGGTGGGGAGACCCGCGCCGCCGGCGCTTAGGGGGAGACCTGCGCTGCCGGCGCTTGGGGAGACGTTCGTGCCGTCCGTCTCCACGGTGGTCCCGTGCACAGGGCCGCCTGACGCTGTGCCGCTATCGGGCATGCGCGCCCTCGACGGTGGCCCGCATCGACTCGAAGATGCACAGGCCGTCTGTCGAGCCCATCAGCGGGTCGACTGCGTGCTCGGGGTGCGGCATCAGGCCGAAGACGTTGCCCGCCGCGTTGCGCACCCCCGCGATGTCGCGCAGTGAGCCATTGAAGTTCTCTCCCGGTGCGTAGCGCAGGACCACTTGGCCCGTGCCTTCCAGCTCGTCGAGCGTGCGCTCGTCGGCGTGGTAGCGCCCCCAGGAGTGCTTCGCGGGGATGCTGAGCGGCACTCGCGGCAGGCCAGGGGCCGTTTGCTGAGCCCTTGTGAAGGCGGTGTCCGGCTCGACCACCTCCAGCTCTACCTGTCGGAACGTGAAGCGACGGTTGGCGTTCGGGAGCAGCGCCCCGGGTAGCAGTCGCGCCTCGCACAGCACCTGGAAGCCGTTGCAGATCCCCAGCACCAGGCCGCCCGCGCGTGCGAACTCGACAACTGCCTCCATCGCCGGCGCGAAGCGCGCGATCGCGCCGGCGCGCAGGTAGTCGCCGTAGGAGAAGCCGCCGGGGACGACGACCGCGTCGACTCCCTTCAGGTCGCGCTCGCCGTGCCACAGCAGCTCCGCATCGCCCACGCGCCGTGCGGCCTGGAGGGCGTCGATCTCATCGCACGAGCCCGGGAACTGGAGGACGCCGAACTTCATTGCAGTGTCGCGACGGCTTCGAGATCGGGTGTCGAAGAGGAAGCGACACACCCGCTGGTTAGTCGCCGTCGGATAGCTCGATGACGCTGCCGTACCGACCATCGAGCATCTGCTGCTTCATCACTGGCCAGTTCTCGACGGGCATCGGCTCCGCCGCGAGCAGTTTGTCGATCGCCTTGGCACGAGTCTGCTGGACACGTGAGAGCTTCTCGTTGATCGCCTCGCGGGTCAGGGCCCACATCGAGATCCCATTGCACATGTGTATGTCTCACTCGCCTGCGCCGTCGAGGAGCTGGATCTCGTAGTCCTCCACCAGCGGGTTCGCGAGCAGCTTCTCGCACATGTCCTGCATCTGGCTCGCGTCCTCCACGTCGAGCTCGACCAGGCGGCCGATGCGCACGTCGGCGACGCCCGTGAAGCCCAGTGCGGGCAGCGCCCGCTCGACCGCCTCGCCCTGGGGGTCCAGGATGCCCGCCTTCGGGCGGATCAGCACGCGCGCTCTCACTGTGCCTCACCGACCCTCGCCGCAGCGTCCCCGCACAGCCGACGGTAAATGGCCCGATGCGTGGGGCCCCGTTGCCGACGGCGAAGGGTTTGATGCGTGGGCCCCGTTGCCGACCGGCGAAGGCCCCGATGCGTGGGCCCGGATCACTTGCCCGGCGCCGTTCTGTCCAGCCACCGCTGGAACGGCTCGCCCGTGATCAGCTCGTAGGCCTCGATGTAGCGCGCCCGCGTGCCGGCGACTACCTCCTCCGGGATGCTCGGCGCCGGTGGGCGCTTGTCCCAGCCGCTGTCGGCGGCCCAGTCGCGCACGTACTGCTTGTCGAAGCTCGGCTGGCCGTGGCCGACCTCGAAGCCCTCCGCCGGCCAGTAGCGCGAGGAGTCGGGCGTCAGCACCTCGTCGCCGACGACCAGCTCGCCGTCGCCGTCCAGCCCGAGCTCAAACTTCGTGTCCGCCAGGATCACGCCGTGCTCGCGGGCGTGCTCGGCGGCGAACGAGTAGAGCTCGATCGACACCGCGCGCACGCGCTCCATCAGCGCGCTGTCACCGACCAGCTCCGCCGCCTGCGCGAAGTCGATCGCCTCGTCGTGACCGACGTCGGCCTTCGTGCTCGGGGTGAAGATCGGTTCGGGCAGTCGCTGTGACTCGCGCAGTCCCGCCGGCAGCTCGATCCCGGAGACCGCGCCCGTCGCCAGGTAGTCCTTCCAGCCCGAGCCCGTGATGTAGCCGCGCACGACGCACTCCACTGGCAGCATCTGCAGCTTGCGCACCGCGAGGGCCTGCCCGCGGACCTCCGGGGGGACGCCCTCCGTGGCCGAGAGGAGATGGTTCGCGACGATCCCCTTGGTCCGCTCGAACCAGAAGACCGACAGGCCCGTCAGCACCCTGCCCTTGTCCGGAATCGGGGTCGGGTGCACCGCGTCGTACGTCGAGATCCGGTCGCTCGCGACCATCAGCAACCGCCCATCTTCCGGGCCGTCCAGGCGATACAGCTCGCGGACCTTCCCGCTGGCGAGCAGGGGCAGGTCGGCGAGCGCGGTCATGGTCCTGACTCTATCTATGGATGCAGCGTGACGGCCGCGAGGCTGGCGATCTGCGCGGGCGAGTGACGTTCGCGAAAGCGCCTGTTGTAGGCGCTCATGTTGAAGAAGACCAGTCGTTCTTCGGAGTCCACGAGGGGCGCCACGCCGAGCGCGCGGCGCAGCAGGGGCACGAGTCTCGTGCCAGCTTCGGTGAGGCCGGCGGTCTCGATATAGATGCCGTCGAAGCCGGCGGCCGCGGCGCCTTCCAGGATCTGTGGCAGTGGCTTTGTCAGCAGGACCTGCACCCAGGTGGCTTGCCGGCCTTCCAGCGCGCCGCCGCTCCAGCGGAGGCGGTTGGAGTGCAGTGAGCCAAAGAGATCTTCCCACTGGATCAGTTTGCCCGGATCGGTGCCTTCGGGGAACGGCGCGTAGGGGATCTGAAAGATGCTCGCGTCGCCTGGCAGCTGGGCTTCGATTGCGTGGATGAAGCGGCCTTCGCTGTTGTAGCGCGTGGCCGCGCTTTCGTAGGGCGGAACCATCCGGGGGCTGGTCTGAGCAAGCACACCGCCGAGGAGCACGACCGCGAGCATGGCGGTGAAGGCGCTTTGACCGAAGCGGCGGGCGCCGAGCACGCGGCGCAGGCGATCCAGTCCCAGGGCCGCGCCGGCCAGGGCGAAGAAGGCGATGAAGACCGAGATGCGGGCGGGGGCGTGCAGCTGTGGATTGACGATGTACGCGAACAGCGTCGCCAGGCCTCCGACAGTGCCGATCAGGAACGCCATGCCGGCCGCCAGCGCCGCGTGCAGCGCGCGCGGGTCGATCGTCGGCGCTCTGGGGCCGCCTACGCAGCGGATGCAGAGCAAGGTCATCAGCCAGAGGAGTCCCAGCGTTCCCACGAGGCCGAGATTGGTCCACGTCGGTTCGGAGCCAGGGCCACTGGCCGGCACGAGCGTTGTCGCGCTGTACCGCTGCGCGAGGCTCGCCAGCAGGGGGATCCGATTTCCTTCGATCGGCAGCACGAGCGTCGCCAGCGAAAGGCCCCATGTCTCGGTTTCTTCCGGCAGGCGGTGGCCCGCCACGTTGTCGCGACCGTGTTGCTCGACGTAGATGATTGTCGGGAGCGCGTTGGCAACCACGGCGCCGAGCACGATCGAGACGGCCACCAGCGCGCAGAGGAACGGGCGGGGGCGGCGGGTCGCCAGGATCGCGACGATCGCGGCTGGAACCATCAGGGCGACGGTGAACAGCGCAAAGTAGTTATCAGAAGAGCCGACCGCCAGGCACAGCGCCACGATCGCGGCCGAGCGCCAAGTCAGGTACGCGCGCGCTCCCGAGCGCCGGCGGTCGCGACCGAACAGCTCGTGCCCGTCGAGTACCGCCAGGACGAGGTAACAGCACACGGGAACCAGGAAATACGAGGTTAGAAACAGGTGAATCTCACTGCTGCCGAACCGGAAGGGCAGCACCGCGTAGAGGACGGCGCACACGATCGCGACGCCGATCGAGATCCCAAGCCTGCGCAGTACCGCATAAGCCACTACGGCGGTCGCGGGAAAGCCCAGCAGGAAGAAGAGGTTCACCACCAGCGCGGGGTTGCTGAACGCGAACCCCATGCCCTTGATGATCACTAGGTAGAGGCTGTCGCCGCTCGTCGCCGGATAGTCGTAGAGCTCTTGTCCGAAGGGGGCCGCCAGCGTCGGGTTGGTGAGATCCCAGCCGTGCGTGATGATGTCCTTGACGACCAGCAGGGGAAAGGTCGAGTCGCCGCCGATCACGAAGGGCACTTGCAGGTTTGCCTTCCACAGCTGCAGGACCCAGGCTCCGATCGCGAGCGCCAGCACCGCCGCCCCAAGCGCCGCTAGAAGCTCGACTTTCAGTTGTCCCCTGCGACCCGGCGGCTGTTCGATCGGTTCCGCGGCGGAGTCCATTTGTCGGCAATCTACCGGCAGGTAGGCAAGCTGCTGCAGCTGTAGCGCGGCCCAAATGGCACCGTTGTGATCGCCGTGGAACACCTGCGAGCCACGATCGAAGACGGTGAGTGGCCTGGTGCGGTGTCCGGCGCGGTTGGGGTCGCGTGAGAGCCTCTGCGGCTGGCTCGGCGCGCATGTCTCCCACATCTGGATCGGCCCAGTGGCAGGACCGATAGGCGCAGCGCGCACGCGGGCCAGCCCCGCACACCGCCGGCGCCCGGCTCCGCCGATCGGCCTGGGGGCAGGGCTCACTCAGTCGATCGGCCAGTGGGAGGGCCCGCTCACTCGAACTGGGCTGCGAGCGGTGCGCTCAGGCGATCTCGTCGAGGCGCGGATCAGCGCTCAGGCGATCTCGTCCAGCCGCGCGACGATCTCCGCCGCGTAGCGCACGTACTGCCCGTAGTCGAAGATCGTGTCGAGATCGAGCGCCGCGGTGAGGGGATCGGTGGCGAGCAGCTCGCGCAGCGGGGTGCTGGTGTCCCACGCCTGCTGGGCGGCGCGCTGGACGCCGAAGTAGGCGTCGTCGCGACTCATCCCGGTGTCGACCAACGCCAGCAGGACGCGTTGGGAGAAGAGCGCGCCGTGGGTCAGCTCGAGGTTCGCGCGCATGCGCTCCGCGTCGACGGTCATGCCCTCCACGAGGGCGATCGCGCGCTGCTGGAGGTAGTCGATCAGGATCGTGGAGTCCGGCAGGATCACGCGCTCGACGGAGGAGTGGGAGATGTCGCGCTCGTGCCACAGCGCCACGTCCTCGAGCGCGGCCTGGGCGTTGCCGCGCAGCACCCGCGCGAGACCGGTGAGCTGCTCGCTCTTGATCGGGTTGCGCTTGTGGGGCATCGCGCTCGAGCCCTTCTGGCCGGAGCGGAAGGGCTCCTGCGCCTCGCGGACCTCGGTGCGCTGCAGATGGCGCACCTCGGTCGCCAGGCGCTCCAACCCGGTGCCGGCGATCGCGATCGCGCTCAGCAGCTCGGCGTGGCGGTCGCGCGCGACGACCTGTGTGGAGACCGGCTCGCGCTGCAGGTCCAGGCGCCCCAGCACGCGCGCCTCGAACCCGGGGCTGGTCGCGGCGTACGTCCCGACGGCGCCTGAGATCGCCCCGACGGCGACCTGCGCGAAGGCGCGCTCCAGGCGCTGGGCGTTGCGGTGCGCCTCGAAGGCGAAGCCCGCGAGCTTCACCCCGAACGTGGTCGGCTCCGCGTGCACCCCGTGCGTGCGGCCGATGCACAGCGTGTGGGTGTGCTCGCGCGCGCGCTTGGCCAGTGCCGCGACGAGCGCCTGCGCGCCCGGCACGATCACGGCGCCCGCCATGCGCAGTTGTAGGGCCAGCGCGGTGTCCAGCACGTCGGAGGAGGTCAGGCCGTAGTGGATCCAGCGGCCCGCGTCGCCCGCACAGGCGCCCAGCACGTCCACAAACGCTGCGACGTCGTGATCGGTGCTCCGCTCGCGCTCGTCGACCGCGGCGACCGTGAAGCTCGCTGCGCGGATCGCCTCTAGCTCCGCCGGCTTCGGCCCCTTGGCCTTGCCCAGCAGCCACGGCAGCTCCTCGCAGGCCGCGACCTCTACGCGCCGCCAGGCCTCCATGCGCGCCGCGTCGGTCCAGATCGCGCCCAGCTCGGGTCGTGTGTAGCGCTCGATCATCTCCCGATTATCGCCGGCCGCTCGCCGTAGCGGCATGCGCCCCGGGCCGATCGCGTCCCGCGGCCGGTCGGCGCGCGCTCAAGTGGCCAGGATCTGCGCCGCGAGGATCGCCGCGTTGCGGGCGTTGTCGAGGCCGACGCACGCGACCGGCACGCCTGGGGGCATCTGCACGATCGAGAGGATCGCGTCGAGGCCGCCGGCGGCCGTCAGGCGACCGGAGAGCGGGACGCCGATCACGGGCAGGTCGGTGTGCGCCGCGACCGCACCGGGGAGTGCGGCGGAGATGCCGGCGCCCGCGATGATCACGCGCAGGCCGCGCATCTGTGCGTTCTTCGCGTATTCGGAGACGACGTCCGGTTCGCGGTGCGCGGACATCACGCGCAGCTCGTGCATGATGTCGCGCGCCTGCAGCTCGGCGGCGGCCTTCTGCATCGCCTCCATGTCGCTCTCGGAGCCCATCACGATCCCGACGCGCGGGGCGTCGACGTCGAGCTGCTCGAGCTGCGCCTGCACCTCGGTCTCGGTCAGCGGCGTCGCGATCGGGGAGACCTCAGCCATGCTCGGCCTCCTGCTCCTCGCCGTAGCCCCACCACTTGCGCAGCCAGCTCTCGATCGAGCGCTCCTCGGCGCGCGGCTCGTGCACGATCCCGTCGGCGATGTCGCTGCGCATCTGCATGCCCTCGAAGGAGATCATTCGCGCCGCAGCATACGCTGACTCGCGGGCGGCATCGGGATTCTTGCCGAGCGCGGTGACGTTCAGCACGCGCCCGCCCGCGGTCACGAGCCTTCCGTCCGCCAGTGCGGTGCCCGCGTGCGTGACCTCGATCTCGTCGGGGATCAGCTCGAGTCCCGCGATCGGATCGCCGCTGGAGGAGGAGGCCGGGTAGCCGGCGCTCGCCAGCACGACCGTCACCGCCCACTGCTCGGACCATTCCGGCTCCCGTTCGGGATCGAAGCTCAGCAGCCCGCCGGGGCGCATCGCGCGCAGCAGCAGGTCGAGCAGGTCGGTCTGTAGGCGCGGGAGCATCGTCTGCGTCTCGGGATCGCCGAAGCGCGCGTTGAGCTCGAGTACGCGCGGGCCCTCGGCCGTCAGCATCACGCCGGCGTAGAGGACCCCGCGGTAGGGGGTCCCGCGGTCCTTCATGAGGGCCACGAGCGGCTGGTGCACGAGCTGCCCGATGCGCCACTCGTCCTCGACTTCCAGGCCCGGGACCGGCGAGCACGCGCCCATCCCCCCGGTGTTCGGGCCCTCGTCGCCGTCGAGCGCGCGCTTGTAGTCGCGCGCCGGGTCCAGCGGCAGCGCGAAGCGCCCGTCGCAGAGCGCGAGCACCGAGACCTCACGACCGACCAGTCGCTCTTCCACGACGGCGCTCGCAGAGTCCGCCGTGTCCGCCGCGTGCGCGCTGTCGGTGCCCGTCGCGCCCGCCGTGGAGTCCGTCTCGCCTGCCGTGGAGTCCGTCGTGCCCGCCGTGAGGCCCGTCGTGCCCGCCGTGGAGTCCGTCGTGCTCGCCGTGAGGCCCGTCGCGCCTGCCGTGGAGCCCGTCGCGAAGCGGCCCTCGACGAAGATCTCGCGCAGCGCGGCCTCGGCCTGCGCGGGCGAGTCGGCGACGGTGACGCCCTTGCCGGCGGCGAGGCCGTCGGCCTTTACGACGACCCCGGGGCTGGCCAGCTCCGCGACGGCCGCCAGGCCCTCCTGCAGCGTGCGCGCGTGGCGCCAGCGCGCGGTCGGCACGCCGGCCTCCTCCATCGCCTGCTTGGCGAACGCCTTGGAGCCCTCCAGGCGCGCCGCGGCCGCCGTCGGGCCGAACGCGAGCCGCCCGCGACGGTCGAGCTCGTCGACGAGGCCCGCGACCAGCGGCGCCTCGGGCCCGACGATCGTGAAGTGGATGCCCTCGCGCTCGACGGCCGCCACGATCCCGTCGACGTCGTCGGCCGCGATGTCCAGCAGGCGCGCGTCCTGGGCGATGCCGGCGTTGCCGGGCGCGCACAGCAGCTCCAGTTCTTCGGGGGACTGCGCGAGTGCGCGCACGATCGCGTGCTCGCGCCCGCCGCTGCCGACGACCAGGACCTTCATCGCAGCGATGCGATGAAATCGTCCACGGGGATCGCGGCGAGCGTCTCGTAGCGCACCGTCCCGCGCGAGCCCAGCTCCAGCGAGACCCGCGCCATCGTCTGCTCGTCGGGCGCCTCCACGATGCTCAAGAAGTCGAAGCGGCCGAGCGTCGCCCACTGCGCGGTGACCTTCGCCCCGAGCTGCTCCACCTCGAGGTTCACCTCATGGATCCGCTGCGGGTTGTTCTTGACGGTCTGCACGCCCTCCGGCGTCAGGTTCGCGAGCATGATGTAGGTCGGCATGAGGGGGTCGCCTCCTCGAGATCGTGGTGCCGTTGGAATGATTCGCACAGTCGTTTTACCGGACCGCCGCGGAGGAGGGTGTCCGCTCGAAGCTCAGACCTCCCTCCCCGGCCTCGACCTGGACGGTGTCGCCGGCGTGGAGCTCGCCCTCCAGCAGCGCCAGCGCGAGGCGGTCGGTGAGCTGCTTCTGGATCACACGGCGCAGGGGGCGCGCGCCGTAGGCGGGGTCGTAGCCGAGCTCCGCCAGCAGCTCGCGTGCGGCCGGCGTCAGCGTGACCTCCACGCCGCGCTCGCGCACGCGGGCGAGTACCTGCGCGACTTGCAGCTCCACGATCTCACCGATCTGCGCGCGCGTGAGCGCGTGGAAGCGCACGGTGTCGTCGAGGCGGTTGACGAACTCCGGTTTGAAGTGCCCCAGCAGCGCTTCGCGCAGCTGGGCGTCCGCGCGCGCCGTGTCCGCGAGGGTCGGGTTCGGGGCGTCGGCGCCGAGCGCCGCGGAGTCGGCCGCGTCGACAGCGATGTTCGAGGTCATGATCAGCACGGTGTTCTTGAAGTCCACGGTGCGTCCCTGGCCGTCGGTCAGGCGGCCGTCGTCCATGACCTGCAGCAGCACGTTGAAGACGTCCGGGTGGGCCTTCTCGATCTCGTCGAGCAGCACGACGCTGTAGGGGCGCCGGCGCACGGCCTCGGTGAGCTGCCCGCCCTCCTCGTAGCCGATGTAGCCCGGGGGGGCGCCGAGCAGTCGGGAGACGGTGTGCTTCTCCATGTACTCCGACATGTCGATCCGGATCATCGCGTCCTGCGAGTCGAACATGAACTCCGCCAGCGCCCGCGCCAGCTCGGTCTTGCCGACCCCGGTGGGCCCCAGGAAGAGGAACGTGCCGATCGGCCGGTCGGGGTCCTGCAGGCCGGCGCGCGAGCGCCGCAGCGCGGTCGCGACGGCTTCGATCGCCTCGTCCTGGCCGATGACGCGCTCGTGCAGGCGCTCCTCCATGTGGATCAGCTTCTGCACTTCGCCCTCCAGCAGGCGGCTCACGGGGATGCCCGTCCAGCGCGCCACGACCTCCGCGACGTCGTCCGCGTCGACCTCCTCCTTGAGGAAGACCGGTTTGTCGGGGTTGGCGCCTGCGGCGCCCGGTTGGGTGCCGTCGGGGGAGCCGTCGGCTGCGTCCGAACCGGCCTGCGGGCCCTCGGGGGAGAGGCTCGCCGCGTTCGGATCGCCGGCCCCGGCCGCGCCGCCGGCCGACCCATCCGGGCCGCCCTCCAAGGCGGCCAATCGCCTTTCCAACTCGGGGATCTCTTCGTAGAGCAGCTTCGACGCACGCTCGAAGTTCGTCTCGCGTTTGGCCCGCTCGGCCTCCTGGCGGGCCTCCTCCAGGCGGGCCTTGAGGTCGCTGGCGTCCTGGATCGCGGCCTTCTCGCGCTGCCACTGCGCGGTCATCGCGGCGGAGCGCTCGCGCAGCTCGGCCAGCTCGCGCTCGATCGCCTCGCGGCGGGTGGCGGAGTCCTCGTCGGTCTCCTGCGTCAGTGAGGTCAGCTCGATCTCGAGCTGCATCACGCGGCGGTCGACCTCGTCGATCTCGGTCGGCAGCGAGTCGATCTCGATCCGCAGCGCGGAGGCCGCCTCGTCGATCAGGTCGATCGCCTTGTCCGGCAGGAAGCGATCGGCGATGTAGCGCGCGGAGAGCGTCGCCGCCGCAATCAGGGCGCTGTCCTGGATGCGTACTTTGTGGTGGACCTCGTAGCGCTCCTTGAGGCCGCGCAGGATCGCGATCGTGTCCGCCACGGAGGGCTCGCCGACCATCACGGGCTGGAAGCGCCGCTCCAGCGCGGCGTCCTTCTCGATGTGCTTGCGGTACTCGTCGAGTGTCGTCGCGCCGACGCAGCGCAGCTCGCCGCGCGCGAGCATCGGCTTGAGCAGGTTCGCCGCGTCGACCGCGCCTTCGCCGGCGCCCGCGCCGACGATCGTGTGCAGCTCGTCGAGGAACAGGATCACCGCGCCGCGCGCCTGGGAGACCTCCTTGAGCACGGCCTTGAGGCGGTCCTCGAACTCCCCGCGGTACTTTGCGCCCGCGATCAGCGAGCCGATGTCCAGAGCGATCACGCGCCGGTCCCGGAGCGACTCGGGCACGTCGCCGGAGACGATCCGCTGCGCGAGGCCCTCGACGATCGCGGTCTTGCCGACGCCGGGCTCGCCGATCAGCACGGGGTTGTTCTTGGTGCGCCTCGAGAGCACCTGGATCACGCGGCGGATCTCCTCGTCGCGGCCGATCACCGGGTCCAGGACACCCTGCTCGGCAAGTTCCGTGAAGTCGCGCCCGAAGCGCTCCAGGGCCTGGTACTGGCTCTCGGGGCTCTGGTCGGTCACGCGGTGCGGCCCCCGCACCTCCGCCAGGGCCTGCAGCAGGCGCTCGTGGCTCGCGCCCACCGCGCGCAGCGCCTGCCCGGCGCGACCCTCCTCGGCGGCGAGCGCCAGCAGCAGGTGCTCGGTGGAGACGTAGCGGTCGGAGAGCTGCTGCGCCTGGAGCTCGGCGGCGCGCAGCACGGCTTGTAGCTCGCTCGAGAACAGCCCGCTCTCATCGTCGGCGGAGCCCTCGCTCAGGCGCGGGAGCTCCTCCAGCGCCCGGCTGGCCTCGGCGCGCAGGGCGGGGATCGAGGCGCCGAGCTTCGCGAGCACCGGGAGCACTACACCGCCCGCCCCGCCGCCGGCGTCGGGGCCTGTCGCGCCGTCGGCGGCGCCGCCGCGCTCGAGCAGCACACTCAGCAGGTGCGCGGGCGTGGCCTGCGGGTTGCGCAGCTCCTGGGCCAGCCGCGTCGTCGCGGCGAGCGCCTCCTGGGATTTGATCGTGAACCTGTCGGCTTGCATATCGACCTAGACTGACACATGGCCATGATGGCGAATGCCGTGGGTGGGGAGCTATCTGGGGGTGTGAAGCCGCGCTTGCGCGGGGTCTCTCACCAGTACGCCTTCTTCGTCTCGCTCGGGTGCGGTGTGGCGCTGATCCTCGCCGCGACGGGTGGCCGTGCGCGCCTGGCGGCTGCGGTCTATGCGGTCGCGGTCTCTGCGCTGCTGGGGACGAGCGCGCTGTATCACCGCATCACGTGGCGTCCGCGTGCGCGGCGGTGGATGCGGCGGCTGGATCACTCGATGATCTTCGTGTTGATCGCGGGGACGTATACGCCGGTGGCGTTGCTGGCGCTGTCCTCGTCGCTGGGGCGCACTGTCCTGGTCGTCGTTTGGGTGGGGGCCGGTGCGGGTGTTGTGTTCAAGCTGGCTTGGATCGATGCTCCTAAGTGGTTGTTCGCTGCGGTTTATGTTGCGCTGGGCTGGGTTTCGCTGGCGGTCTTTGGGGAGTTGCCTGGGGTGATTGGGTGGCTGGGGGTGGGTGGGCTTGCTGTTGGTGGCTTGCTTTATACGGCTGGGGCGGTTGTCTATGCGAGTGGGCGTCCGAACCCGGTGCCGGGGGTTTTTGGCTATCACGAGGTCTTTCATGCGCTGGTGATCGTCGCGGCGGCGTTGCACTATGCGGTGATTGCGTTTGCTGTTGTGCCGCGTGCGTGAGGTTCATGGGTGAGGTTATTCTCATTTCTACCATGGCGTTTCTCATTCATCGACTACTCGGTCAGTCGAGATAATCCGATAATCCGCCCAATTTACAGGGGTTTCTACGATCAATGGATTCCCGCTTAGCTCTCTATGTCCAGCCCCAGGCGACGGCCACATTGACGTAAGCGTGGTGATCCGATAAATACGTAAGAGTCAGCGCCCACGTCTACCGCTCCCAGTAGATGGGCCGACGTGGGGTCAGTCGAGCGAGGAGAAGGCGGATGAAGTAAGGATTGATAGCGCCGGAGGCGTCACACAGACGAAATTGTGTTTAGCCAACGGCGAAGCGCCCTCCGTGGGCGAGGATTCCAATCGAAGGGAGATCAGATGTCTAGAGTCAAGGTAGTCGCCGTGGCGTTCTTTGCTGCTCTCGCACTCAGTGTGGTAGCAACGGACTCAGCGTCAGCGGCATCGCAATGGTTTGTGGGGGGCGCCGCACTATCTGGCGGCAAGGCCCTTTCGACTACGGCCAAGGTTGACACGGCTGCTGTGCTGAATATACCCAAACTCAAAATTAAGCTAACTTGCCTTGGCCCTCTTTTAAATGCGACAAGCCCTGAAATTGTGGCAACGAATACTGCAAAAGCCAAAAGTCTTATCTTCGAAGGGTGTAAAACCCTCGAACCTGCAATTGGTTGTGAACTAGAAGAAAATCCGCAGAGGATCCCGACTGAACCCGTTACAGCGACTGCGACGAAGGCTGCTAGCCCAGCCGACAGACTATTAGTAAAGCCACAGACCAAAGCTCTATTTACAAGTATTAAATTCAAAGAAAAAAATATATGTGCTTTGGAAGGCAAAGAGTCGATTAGTGGAGTGGTATCAATCAATGCACCGACTGGGCAAAGTGAATTGCAGGATCAGCCGATTGAAGGTTTGGGCAGTTTTGAAAATAACAGCCTGGAAATAGGTGGCGCTAAGGCATACATTGAAGGTGGTAGAGAGTTACTGTTATTGGCAACTAAGGAACTTTGGAGTTTCCACTAGTGTTTGTTTAGTGTAAGCCAGTTCCGTGCTGGCTGATTTGGTGTGCTGGGCGGGCTGCTCTCGCTGTTTAGTGTGGGTGGCCGCTTGGCCGCTTGGTTTGGGTTGGATGTGGTTGTCGGGACGGGTGCGGTGAATGATTGGTGTGCTAAAAGGGTGCTCGAGTTCAACGCTGCGAGGAGTCGAACCCATCGACGCTACGGAGTTGCCCCGTGTGATTGGTTGGCTCGGCGTCGCTAGGCTCGCCGTGGGCGGCCTGCTCTATGGCTGGGGCGGTCAACTACGCGAGTGGACTCCCAATCGCGTCTCGGGTCTTGGTAACCACGTGGTCCGTCATGGGTAGATGATCGTCGAGGCCGACTGCGCTGCGTGACCATCGAGTTTTGCCGTCCTGCCGCACGCATGAGGCCCCGAGGCATGCCCGCGGGCGATGCAAGGACGGATCGCGCACACGGGTCAGGCTAGGCTAATCCGAATGTTGCTCTCTGAGCTGATCGCACCGGCGCGCCGCGTGGCGGTGGTGGGCCTGGCAAAGAACACCGGTAAGACCGAAACCCTGGGCACGATTCTACGTGAGCTGAAGCAGCGCGGGCAGACGGTGGGTATGACCTCGGTGGGCCGAGACGGCGAGGCACGCGACGTGATCGACCGCCGCATCGAGAAGCCGCGTTTGCGGCTCTGCGCGGGCAGTCTGGTCGCGACGACGGACGCGCTGCTGCGCGCGAGCGCGATCTCGCACGAGTTGCTGCACGACACTGGAGTTCGCACTCCCCTGGGTCGTGTGTTGGTCGCGCGTCTGCGGGTGGAGGGGGAGGTCGAGGTGGCGGGACCGGGCGCGGCGCAGGACGTGCGCGCGGTCGCGGATGCGATGCTTGCGCATGGCGCGGAGCAGGTGTTGATCGACGGCGCAATCGATCGCCGTGCGGCGTCCTCGCCAGCTGTCTCCGATGGCCTGGTGATGTCCACGGGTGCGGTGCTACACGAGCAGATCGAGCAGGTTGTCGCGCAGACCCGCAAGACCGTTGAGCTGGTGCGCTTGCCGGAGTTCCGGAACGAGCGGGTGCGTGCCCTGGCGGCCTCACGGCCGGAGAGCCTGCTCGTCGGAAAGCCTGGGACGGAGCCGGTCGTGCTACCCCCGCGGTTTACGTTGACGGGCACAGCGCGAGAGATCGCGGAGCTGTTTCGTGCGAGCCCCGAGGTGAGTCAGATGGTCGTGCGGGGGGCGTTGTGCGAGTCGTTCCTGCGTGAGCTGCTGCTCGTGACGTGTGGGCGCAACCTAGAGCTTATCGTCGCGGATAGCACAAAGGTCTTCCTTGCCGACCGCGGGTGCGAGTGGTACAGGCGGCAGGGGCTTTCGATTGGCGTACTGACGCCAATCCGCCTATGCGCGGTAACGGTGAACCCGTTCGCACCACGCTCGCACAGTTTCGACTCGCCACGGCTGCGGGAACTGGTGGAGGCGGCGGTTACCGAGGTGGCCGTGCTTGACGTGCGCGACCCCGCGCACGGCCTCGCGCCGGCCGTATGAGTGGCCACTCAAAGAGCTTGACGACCGACCCTACCCCAGAAAGATCTGCCCTCAGTGTTTCTCACTTTTCTCCCAGGTGTCTCTCACTCATCGACTGTTCGACTTGCCGAGATAATCCGCTCGTTTACAGGGCTTTCTACGACCAGGAGATTCCCCGATTGACTCCATCTCCCGGCGCCAGCGACGACTCTCATTGACATGATTGCGGCGATCGGATAAATACCTAGAGGCAGCGCCCACGCCCTGCTGCTTCCCAAGGATGCCGGTGCGGGGGTCAAGTCGAGAGAGGAGAAGGTGCATGAAGTAAAGGATGCATAGCGCTAGAGGCGTCGCATAGGCGATATTGGTTTGGCGCCAATAGCAAAGTGTCCACATATGGGCGAGCTCAGTAACCGAAGGGAGATCAGATGTCTAGAGCAAAAATAACCATCGCAGCACTCTTTGCTACTCTCGTATTCAGTGCGGTCGTAGCAGGACCAGCATCCGCGAACTGGTTTATTGGTGGTACTGAACTAGGTGTAGGGAAAACAGCAGCACTCGCTAATACAGCGCAGGTCGATACAGCAGCTGTGCTAAATATACCTAAACTTAAAGTCAAGCTAACGTGCACCGGCAATATACTCCGTGGAGTGAATCCTGAAATAATAGGCACTAACAAAGGCAAAGCTAAAAGCCTGATCTTCGAAGGGTGTAAAACTGTCGAACCGGCAACTGGCTGCGAACTACTAGAAAATCCGCAGGAAATCCCTACAGAACCCATCGAAGCAACGGTCACAAAGGCCACAAGTCCGGCAGACAGAGTGTTCTTTAAACCTAAGACCAAAACTCTATTCGCGAATATAAACTTCAAAGAAAAAAATGTATGTGCATTGGAAGGCAAAGAGCCGATTACTGGTGGGGTGACGATTAATGCCCCGACTGGCCAGACTGAAATCCTGAACCAGCCGATCGAAGGCCTGGGCAGTTTTGAAAATAACAGCCTAGAAATAGGTGGTGCTAAGGCGTATATCGAAGGTGGTAGAGCGTTACTGTTAGTACTAACGGCGCAGACTTGGAGTTTCCACTAGATTAGAAAAATATAAGCCGGGTTTGTGCTGGCTCATTTGTGCTGGGTGGGCTGCTCGCGCTGATTGGTGTGGGTGGCCCGCCCGGCCAGTTTGGGTTCGGATGTTGTTGTTGGTTGTCTTGGGAGGGAGTGGCGTTGGGATGAGGGTTTTTAGTGGTGGTTTTTGTGGGTTGCGTGTGTTGTTAGGTTTGTGTGTGTTGTTGGGTTGTGTGTTGTGTTTGGTTTCTGTGGCGTGGGGGGGTGTGGGTTTTTCGTTGGGGTCGTCGTTTGGTTCGCCGGAAGGGTTTGTTGCTCCGGCTGGGTTGGCTGTCGATAATTCGGTGGGGCTCTCGAAGGGTGATGTGTATGTGAGTGATGGGGGGCGGGGTGTCGTTGAAAAGTTTACGGCTGGTGGTGGGTTTGTTGCGGGGGTGGTTGTTCCGGGTGGGGTGGTGGGGCAGGTTGCTGTGGATGATTTTGCGGGGCCGGGTGAAGGGGATGTGTTGGTTGTGGGGCAGGGTGCTGGTGTGGTGTATCGGTATAGCTCTGGGTTTGTGTTGGATGTGAAAGGGGAGTTGAAGGGGTTGGTCGAACCGACTGCTGTGGCGGTCGATGAAGCGGGGGATGTGTTTGTGGCGGAGTTCGCGGGCAATCCTGGTGCTGGGAAGGTGCTCGAGTTCAACGCTGCGGGGGAACCCATCAACGCTGCGGGCGCCTTGACGTTCGGTGGTGGTGTCGTTGAAGGCCTTGATGAACCACTGGCGCTGGCGGTTAGCGCTAACGGGGAAGATCTTTATGTTGCGAGTACTGGGGGCGTGTTTCAGTACACGATCTCTGGTAGCTCTTATGTGCAGACGCAGATGGTTGGCGCGACGGGCGCGAGAGGCGTGAGCCTCGATGATGCTTCGGGGAATGTGTACGTTGATGGTGGTGGCGAAGTCTCGGAGTACGAAGCCTCAGGGGCGCTGGTCAGTGTGTTTGGTGCGGGTACGCTTTCGGGTGCCGGGGCGGGCGTCGGTGTGGATAGTGCCTCGGGCGAGGTGTATGTCGCCGATAGTGCTGCTGCGGTGGTCGACGTCTTTGAACCCGGGGAAACGCCCGCGGAACCGACGGTCGGGACGGCGAGCTCGGTGATGGGCACTACGGCGGTGCTCGAAGGGACGCTGAACGCCGGTGGGGGTGGCGTGAGCGGCTACTACTTCCAGTACAGCACCGGTCCGAGCTGTGCGGGTGGCGCTACGAGCATCCCGGAAGCCGGGACCAGTGGGCCGGTACATAGTGAAGTTAGTGGTCTTGCGCCGCATACGTCTTACACGTTCTGTTTGGTTGCGACGAACAAGTATGGGTCGAGCGCGGGTCCGGCTGCCGGGTTTGAAACGGGGAGCGTGCCGCCGAGCGTAGAAGGCGGGTCTTCTTTCTCCAGGGTGACGCCGACGAGTGCGTCGGTCACTACCCAGGTGAACCTGGGTAACAGCGCTGGAAGCTACTACTACGAATACGCCAGCGGCGCCGGCCAACCGCAGCGGACAGCTGAAGCGAGTCTTCCAGCGAGCCCTAGCCCTCTCGCGGCACCCGCGCAGCTGACGGGCTTGCAGCCTCATAGCGAATACCATTTCCGGCTGGTCGTCAAAAACACCGGTGAGGAAACAGCTGAAGGTGCGGTCGTGGCGTTTACGACGCTACCGGCAAGCACAGCCGGGCTACCTGACGGTCGAGCTTATGAAATGGTGACCCCGGCTGAAAACAACGACGCGAGCGTCTACATACCGGAAACAATAGCCAATAGCGTGTCTCTGGGTGAAGGGGTACCGACAAGAGTGCCCGTTCCAGGTCTCGGTGGATGGCGACGGCTGTCACGTACCCGGCGAGTCCTACGACTGGAGGGTTTGGGGCCGGTGGTTTCGGGTTGGGTAATCAGTATCTTGCGACGCGCTCGTCCGACGGGTGGCTGGACGCAGGAGGTGATTCAGCCGCCGGGGTTGAGGGCGACCTACTATCAGGGGTTCTCGAGTGATCTCTCGGCCGGGGTCCTCAACTCGGGCGACTCGGCGGAACCCAAGGTGCCGCCGCTCTCGCCTGAAGCGCCGGGCGAGGGGTACTCGGTTCTATACAAGCGCACGAATAGCGAAAGCGCATCCTCGACTGATGAAGACCCCTATCATCCGCTCTTTACGAGGACTCCACCTAACCGCTCAGCGAGCACATTTGGAACCAGCAGAATTTTCAGCGCCGGTAAAAATGAAGCGGTGCCTGTTTTTGGGGGTGGGTCGGCTGCGTTTGATCGGTTGGCGTTTGAGGCGAATGATGCGTTGCTTGATGGTGAAGGCGTGCTTGAGGAAGAATTGAAGAGTAATGCGGCGAGTGAGCTCGCGAAAGGCGAAAATGGGACTTACCTGTATGAATCTGTTGATGGTACCCCGAGCTTGATCGGTCTTGATAGGCACGGGAAGTCGTGGGGAACGCGACGCTGGGCGCGCCGCCATTCGGTAAGCCAGATCATAATTCGCCTGATTTTAGTGGTGTGGTTTCTGGGGATGGTTCGAGGGTGTTTTGGACTGATTTGGTGTCTGGTGTTGTGTATGTGCGTGAGGGTGGTGTGGGTACTGTGCAGGTGTCGGGGGGTGCGGCGCGGTATTGGGCGTCGGCGGATGATGGTCGGTTTGCGTTTTATAGTGAAGGTGGGGAGTTGTATCGGTTTGATGTTGATGGTGGGGCGCGGGAGTTGTTGACTGGTCCGGGTGCTGGTGTGTTGGGTGTGGTTGGTGTGAGTGGTGATGGTGAAGGTGTGTATGTGGTGGCTGAAGGTGTGTTGGGGTCGGGTGGGAGTGCGGGTGGTGTGTTGCCGGTGGAAGGGCAGCCGAATTTGTATTTGTTGCGGCATGGTGGTTCGCCGGTGTTTGTTGGGACGTTGTCCTCGGAAGATGGTGGGCGTGTGGAACCGTATGGTTCGATCGCGGAAGTTCAGACCTGGGTTTATTGAAGTTGGTGATTGGCAGCCTGGTTTGGGTCAGCGTACGGCTGAGGTGTCGGCTGGTGGTGGGTCTGTGGTGTTTATGTCGAATCAGGAGTTGCCGGTGGTTGGTTTTCCGCATGGGTATCCGAGTGAGGGGTTGGAGGAGGTGTACCTGTTCAGCGCGGCGGCTGATCAGCTTGTGTGTGTTTCGTGTAGTTCGAGTGGGGAAGTGCCGGCGTCGTCGCAGTTTGGTGCGGCTGGGTTTTTGGCGATTAGTTGGAGTGATACGTATATTCCTATGTCGGTGTCTGAAGATGGGGACCGGGTGTTTTTTGATAGTGGCGCGCCGCTTGTGCAGGCGGATACGAATAATAGGCAGGATGTGTATGAGTGGGAGCGTGAAGGTACGGGTGGTTGTGCTGTTGGTGCGGGCGCGAATGGTGGGTGTGTGTATTTGCTCTCGGGTGGTACGAGTGAAGCCGCGTCGTGGTTTGTTGGTGCGAGCGCGAATGGGGATGATGTGTTTATCGTGACGCGCGCGCAGCTTGTTCCTGGGGATGGGAATGACGCGTTTGATCTTTATGACGTGCGGGTCGGGGGTGTGCAGTCGGTCCCGGCACCGTTGTGCTCGGGTACGGGCTGCCAGGGTGTGCCGGCAGCTGCCCCAGGGTTTGCGACACCCGCGAGTACGACGTTCAACGGGGTCGGTAACTTCGCGCCGTCCACGAAAAAGCCGGGAGTCGAGCCTAAAAAATGTAAGAAGGGCTTTACGCGAAAGCACAATAAGTGCGTGAAAGCGAAGGCAAAGAAGAAGAAGAAGAAGAAGAAAGCGAAGAGAGTCAGTTCGAAGAGGGTCAGCCGCGATCGGGGGGGCAAGTGATGATTAACCAGGTGCCTCAATCGATGGTGGTAGGTAGGCTGGCGTTGTTTGGGTTAGGGCGTGGCTCGTGGCGTTTGGTTGTGGCTGTGCTTGTTTGTTTGGTGTCGTTGTCGTTGTCGGTGTTTGTGTCGCGGGCGTCGGCTGAAGTTTCGGCTCCTGGGTGGGAGGTGTTTGGGCGTTCCGCGCCGACGGATTTGCCGCCGGGTGGTAGTGGTGTGTTGTTTTTGTATGTGTATAACACTGGTGCTGGGTGCGATTGAAGGTATGGGGCCGAAGCTTGTCGATAGGCTCCCGGAAGGGCTGGAAGCTGAAGCGTCGGGGAGTTGTACGGGGACTACGGTAGTTACGTGTGAATTGCCCGAGATTGCGCCGGGGGAACCGCTTCAGGCTGAAATCCCGGTGCGTGTCGCGGCGGATGCGTCGAATGAACCGAAGCCCGGTGAACCTAGGCCTGTTGCTAGGGTGTCGGTGAGTGGTGGTGGTGCGTTGGAAGCTGGGAGCGCGGTAGTCCCGGTGGTGTTTGGGGTTGCGCCGGCTGGTTTGGGGCTAGCGAACTTTGATGGGTGGCTTTCGAATGCTGATGGTACGGCTGCGACGCAGGCGGGGTCTCATCCTTATGAGCTTACGCTTGTGTTTGCTCCGAATAGTGCGGGTGTCGGTACGGGTCAGGAAGCTCCGACTGGTGGCCAGGCGGAGGCGTTGAATGTGAATTTCCCGCCGGGTTTGGTTGGTGAACCTGGTGCGGTTCCGCAGTGCACGCGCCAGCAGTTCGAAGGTGAAGAATGCCCTGGGGCGAGCTTGGTCGGTGAAGACTTGGCGTCCGTTTCGGGTTTGGGGCTGACTTAAATTCGGGGTTTTCGATTTGGTGCCGCCGCCGGGTATCGCGGCGCAGTTTGGGTTTAATTTTAATGGTACGAGTGTTTTCTTGGATGCGGGTGTGCGTAGTGGTGGGGATGAGGGGATTACGGTGCATGTTGATCCTGTTGCGCAGCGCCAGATTGTGTTCAATACGACGACTATTTGGGGTGTGCCTGGTGAACATGGCACTGGTGCTGGCTCGAGGCCGTTGTTGACGTTGCCGACTTCTTGTCAGGGCCCGCAGACGTTTGGGTTGGAAGTGCTTGGGACGTGGCAGGAAGAAAGCGCGAGGTTCCAGTCGAGTTTTGTGACGCATAATAATGCTGGTGCCGCGGTTGGGTTTACTGGCTGTGATCGTCTTGTGCATTTCCAGCCGTCGATCGAAATCGCACCGGATACGAGCTATGCCGATACGCCGGCGGGGTTGACGGCGATCGTGCATGTTCCGCAGGGGTTGAACTCTGAAGGTCTCGCGGTATCGAATTTGAGGAATACGACGGTTGTGTTGCCTGAAGGTGTCGCGATTAACCCGGGGCAAGCAAACGGGTTGCAAGCATGCCAGCCCTCGCAAGAGGGCTTCGGCCTGGCGGCTAACGGCGAAGTGAATGAGGGGCCGCCATCGTGCCCGGCGGCATCGAAGGTCGGGACGGATGAAATTATCACGCCGTTGTTGCGTAACCCGTTGAAGGGCAACGTGTATGTGTTGCAGTCCAACCCGCCGGAGCTAGAAGTGCTGGTCGCGGCCTCGGGTGATGGTGTGAACTTGAAGCTTGTCGGGAAAGTCGAACTTGATCCTGTGACTGGTAGGTTGACGACACGGTTTGAGAATACGCCTGATGCGCCTTTCACGGAATTCTCGTTGTCGTTTAGTGGTGGTGCGCAGGCGGCGTTGAGTACGCCGACGCGGTGTGGGGTGTATGAAACGACGGGTGATTTGGCTCCGTGGAGTGGGTTTGGGGATGCGTTTTCCGCGAGTGATTTTGCGATCAGTAGTGGGCCGAATGGTTCTCCGTGTGTGTGGCCGTTGCCGTTTGCACCGTGATGACGGCTGGCTCGTCGACTGACCAGGCGGGGGGCTACACCGATTTCTCGATGTTGTTGACGCGTGGTGATGGGCAGCAGCGGATCTCTAGCCTTCAGTTCAAGACTCCGGAGGGGCTGCTAGGGATGATCAGCAGGGTCACGTTGTGCAAAGAACCGCAGGCTGGGAAGGGTGAATGTACCGAAGCTTCCCAGATTGGGCATACCGTCGTTGGCTCTGGCCCGGGCCCGTACCCGCTATTCATTCCTGAGCCGGGGCAGCCGCCGGCCCCGGTCTATTTGACTGAAGGGTATGGCGGTGCGCCGTATGGGCTCTCGATCGTCGTGCCGATTGTGGCGGGCCCGTTTAACCTGGGTACTGAAATCGTGAGGGCCAGGATCGAAGTTGACCCGCGGACCTCGCAGCTGACGATCACGACTAACGCGTTGCCGACGATCATCAAGGGCGTGCCGGCTGATCTGCGCTCGATCGATGCTGTGATCGACCGTCCCGGGTTTATGTTCAACCCGACGAACTGTAGCCCGATGAGCTTTAGTGGGACTGCGACGAGCACTGAAGGCGCGACGGCCGCGATCTCAAGCCCGTTCCGGGTTGGCTCCTGCCAGAGCTTGAAGTTCAAACCGGATTTCAAAGTCTCCTCCTCGGGGAAGACCTCTCGGGCGAACGGTGCGAGCCTCGACGCGAAGATCGTCTACCCGACCCTCGCGCCGGGTGATAACCAGGCCAGTTCGCAGGCAAACATCGCGCGGGTAAAGGTAGAACTACCTAAGCGGCTACCCTCCAGGCTCTCGACGTTGCAGCAGGCTTGCAGGGCCGCCGTGTTCCAGGCCAACCCAGCGGGCTGTCCGCCGGGGTCGATCGTTGGGAACGCGACTGCTGTTACCCCGGTCCTCTCGGGGCCACTGATCGGCCCGGCGTACTTCGTCTCCCACGGCGGGGAAGCATTCCCGTCACTGATCGTTGTCCTACAAGGCCAAGGCATCACGGTAGACCTGGAAGGCACAACATTCATCAGCAAAAAGGGGATCACGACGTCTACGTTCAAGGCGGTCCCAGACGTCCCCGTCACGAGGTTTGAGCTGGTGCTCCCCACGGGCCCCCATTCGGCGCTCGCTGCGAACGGGAACCTCTGCAAGGGCGCGCTATCGCTACCGACTGAATTTGTCGCCCAGAACGGCGCGGTCATCAACCAAAAGACGAAGCTCAACGTAACCGGCTGCAAAAAAGCAAAGAAGGCAAAGAAGGCGAAGAAGGCGAAGAAGGGCTCAAAAAAGCCGAAGAAGGGCAAGCATGTGAAGAAGCACTAGGCCTCGGCTGGTGTTGTCCTGGGGCTTGCTGGTCATGAACTGCGGGTTGTTTGTTGTCACTAGAAAGAAAGGGATATACGGTGAAGCAGCTAAAGGTAGTTAGGCGAGGGTGTGTGGGGGTGCTCTTTGGGGTACTCGCGGCGCTCAGCTTCTCGTCGAGTGCGCTCGCGCATAGCGGCGAATTCGCTAAATTCAACTTTTGTCCGTCGACGAATACTGAAGTCAGGAAATGCTTGTACTCGTTGACTACTGGCGGGTCGATTGTGCTGGGTAAAAAGACGACGCCGATCTCAAGCCCGGTTACGCTGCAGGGTGGCTACGGTAAACCGAACAGCGAAACTCTTATCTCGAAATTCTATGAAGCGACGAACGGGATTACGCTCTCGAAAACTCCGCAGTCGGTTCCTGGGGGTCTTTTGGGTATCGTGCCGCCCGAATCGTCTCCACTGCTCGTGAAACTACTCTCGAAATTCTTCTTCGAAAACAGCCTTACGAGTGTGTACGCGACGCTCGAATTGGCTAAGCCGGCGAGCGAAATCCAGATCAGTGAATTTAATCTCCTCGTCGAAGAAGGACTTGCGTTGAAGCTGCCGGTCAAGGTGCGCCTAGAAAATCCGTTCCTTGGTGGCTCTTGTTATGTTGGTTCGAATAGCTCGCCGATCATTTGGAACCTGACGACGGGCGAAACGACTACGTCGGCGCCGAATAAATCGATTCATGGCACGTCGGGTCTTCTTGAACTCAAAGAAGAAGCCGAGATCGCCGAACTAGCCGGTAACGAACTCGTTGAAAACGCATGGGCCGCGCCGGCAGCTACTGGCTGTGGTGGGGTTCTTTCGTTCCTGGTTGACCCTGTCATTGATTTGATGCTTGGGTTGCCCGCGAAATCAGGCGAAAATACCGCGATTCTCAAAAACAACATTTTTGTTGCGAGCGTAGCGGCTGTCAACGCCCACTAGAGTTAGCTACCGTTTAGAGGAGACGATTAGAAGATGAAGTCAAGAAAGAGCATTCTAGTGCTGGCCGCGGTAGCTGCGCTCATAGCGAGCTCGGTAGCTACTGCGACAGCTAGCGCCGCACCGGCGTGGAAGTTCAACGGGGTTGAACTCAAAGAAAAAGAAACCGAAACGATAGTTGGTGCCGCGCTGAGTAGCAGTATGACGATCCCAGGTGTCACAACGGAATGTGCGCATTTTCTTTACAACATGAAAATCCTGGACAAAGGCGCTAAAGGCACAGGTGAAATAACGGAACTCCCGTTGTTTGAATGCACCACTAAAACAAAAACCTGTACCGTGGAAAGCATCGGCGCGAAGAAACTGCCATGGCCGACGCACCTGTGGGCGGGCGAAGCAGGCAAAAACTATCTGATCGTAGAAAATGTCGAAGTTGAAATTATCTACGCCGGGTCGCTATGCGCGTTTGAAGGTCTGCCCGTGATAGTCAAAGGGAGCGCCGGCGGGCTGGTCGAAAACAGCACGCAGACAGCGACATTCAACAAAACGACGTTCACCGCGACGGGTACCGCGCTGAAATTCGGGGCTACCTCGATCGAATGGAACGGCGTGTTCCCCACCGAAGGATTCGAAGTTCACCGCGAACAAGCAATCGAAGTAGGCTAGAACCACAAGTAGCCAAGGCAGTAGCACAGTAACCACGGCTTGGGTGACCCGCATGGACGCGGGTCACCCAGCCTAGCTTTAGCCCACCAGCACGAGGATCCCGGAGGGATGGTAATGCCAACACCAAGACAGCCACTCTCCCTACCCACAAGCCACAGAGCCCCTCGGCGCAGAATACTGGCCTGCGGCGTGCCGTGGCTCATGCTCCTGGCAGGCGCAATCTCGGGCTGCGGGGAATCGAATAGCACCCCGGCCGCCTCGGTCGCGGCTCCGGCGAATACGGCCAGTACGCCTACAGCGACAACGGGCACCGCAAGCAAACCGCAGAGCACCACGGCGCCTAGCGCCAAAGCGACTCATAGTGGTAGGAGTGCGCTCGCGAAGGCACGTGCGCATGCCGCGTTCTCTTCGCTCGCGCACGCTAAACCAGAGCACAAACTAACGGCTGCGCAGCGAGCGAGGATTCCCGTTGCTGACATCGAGCTCTCAAGCCCAGCGATCCCCAGCGGCGGGGTGATCACTCGCGAGAACACATGCGATGGGTCTAACCAGTCACCCGCGCTGCGCTGGAGGAACGTCCCGCCCGGGACCGCGGAAATAGTGGTGTTCGCGATCAGCGCGACACCCGTAGATGGCAAGCTCTTCTTCGACTGGGCGCTCGCTGGCCTTGACCCCAAGCTCGGCGGGATACCCGCCGGTCAGCTCCCGCAAGGCGCGATCCCTGGGCGTAACGGGTACGGGCACAACGGCTATTCGATCTGCCCAGAACCCGGTAAGCAGGAAACCTATGTTTTTGCTGTCTACGCACTACCCGAGAGGCTCGCTACGAACCCTGGCTTCGACCCCGCCTCCCTACGAGCACAAGCAAAGCAAACAGCCCAGCACACCGGGCTGCTGGTCGGCTCCTACCAGCGCAAATAAGCACACACATACGTATAAGGAGAGAGCCGCCACATGCAGACACCAGGGTCCGCGACCAACCACAGCCCTGCAGCACACCCCGCATGCAAAGACCACCCCCCGGCGCTCCCACAACGACATCCCCTAGCCGCGAGCATCATCGCGCTAGCCCTAGCAGCGCTCACAGGCTGCGGGGGGAGCACAGCGTCAACCAAACCTTCCGCGAGCGCCTCGACTCCCGCGTCTAGCACACACAGCCCGGCGGCGAGCGCGACCAAAGCACCCGCGAAGAGCCACGTGCCGACCGTCGAAAAGGTTGAAATCAGTAGCCCCGTGATCCCCGGTGCGGGGGAGGTCCCATCGCGCTACACCTGCGACGGCGCGAATATCTCCCCGCCGCTGCGCTGGAAAGGCATCCCGCCCGGCACCGCCGAACTACAGCTCGACCTCATCAAAGTAGCACCCGTCGGCAAAACACTGCTCTACAGCTGGGCAGTCACAGGCCTCAGCCCGACCCTCCATGGCATCCCGGCCGGCAAGCTACCAGCAGGCGCCGTCGTCGGACTCAACGGCAACGGCCAAGCACGCTACGACCTCTGCCCGCCAAAAGGCACAAACGAAGAGTACGTCTACGTCCTCTTCGCCCTCCCACACGCCCTACACACCCAAGCCGCGTTCAACGCCGTCACACAACGAACGCAGGCCGTGCACAACGCTAACTACGAGGGATTCCTAGTCTTCACATACCCACGCCACTAAACCCACAACACAACAAGCATACACAGCCACGACCATTCACGGTCATGGCTCAACAGGGACAAGAAGAGAAAGGGACAACAGCACATGCGAAATACGACCAGAAGGATCTGCCTAGCCGGAGCACTCACGGCATTCGCGATGCTCGGCCTATCAGCAAACGCGCTCGCGCATAGCGGCGAATTCGCGAGATTCAACTACTGTCCATCGACAAACACCGAAGTCAGGAAATGCCTGTACTCGCTGACGACCGGCGGGAAAATCATCCTCGGGAAAAAGACAACGCCGATCGTTAACCCCGTGACACTCCAAGGAGGCTACGGCAAACCAAACAGCGAAAACATCTCAAAATTCTACGAAGCTACTAACGGCATCACGCTCTCAAAGACACCCCAGCCAGTACCCGGCGGCCTCGCCGGACTAGTCAACTGCAAAGAAATCAGCAACTTCCTTGAGCGGATAGCATGTGAACTCGTATTCGAAAACGAACTAACAGGCGTCAACGCGACACTCGAACTAGCCAAGCCCGCAAGCGAAATACAAATCAGCGAATTCAACCTCCTCGTCGAAGAAGGACTCGCGCTGAAGCTACCCGTCAAGGTCCACCTCGAAAACCCGTTCCTCGGCAGCTCCTGCTACGTAGGATCCAACACCTCACCAATCATCTGGAACCTAACCACCGGCGAAACAAGCCCACCCTCCCCATTCACACCAATCCACGGCACCTCCGGGCTACTCGAACTCAAAGAAGAAGCCGAGATCGCCGAACTCACCAACAACGAACTCGTAGAAAACAACTGGTCCGCACCCGGAGCCACAGGCTGCAGCGAACCATTCTCAATCCTCCTAGACCCCATCCTCAACCTCGCACTCGGAACACCATCAAACAAAGGCGAAAACACAGCCATCCTCAAGAACAACATCTTCGTCGCCTCCACCACAGCCGTCAACACCCACTAACAAAAACACCCACACCCCAAAACAAACGTTGTGGCCGGACGGAACAACCCGCCCGGCCACAACACAACAACAACACAACTGAAGGGGTTCCTGTGCTGGTCCAGAGGCGGTAAACTTTGGGCCGTTGTTGCAGGAGCGGCTCTCCGGGGACGTTCGCCGGCCGGACCGAACGACGGTGGCGGGGCCCGCGACGGCGCGTTGGAAGGCCGGAACAAGCTAATGCGCCAGGACCGCAGGTGGGTGAGCGCGTGGAGCCCGGAGCAGATCTCTAACCGGTTGAGGATCGACTGGACTTCGTTTAGAGCGAGGACGGCCTTCAGGCGTCTTCTCGACGGCTTGCTGGACGTGGAAACCCAACGCGTCGTCTGGTACGTCGTGATCGTCGAGCAGTCGCTCGAGGATCGCTTCGTCGCCGACGGCCTTGCGTTGGAGGAGTGTTGCCAGCTTGCGCGCGTCAGGATTCGGCAACGATGCGTCCCTCGCGCAGCGCCTCGTGTAGGAGCGTGCCCTTGACTGTGCTCCATCGACGGGCGTACTGCTCGCTGACTACGACTACATCGGCTGGGATCAGGAGTCGCCCGAGGATCCGGCTGAGGCGTGCCATCTCACCGAAGCGATCCTCGACCTCGGGCTCGATGACGAGGAAGTCGAAGTCGCTGCGCTCGTTAGCCTCACCGCGGGCGTGAGAGCCGAAGAGCAGAACCTTCGCACGGGCACCCGCAGCCTCAATCAAAGCCTGCGCGGCACGCTCGATCGTCGCCTGCTCGACTGTGGCGCTCACGCACTCAATTGTACTTGCCGCTCGCGGCGTCTATCCGGCGTTGCAAGCAAGCTCGTCACCGACCGGCGGACGCCTCCGAATCGCCCACAGCCGAGCCGTGCCAACGCTGCGCTCTGGCAGCTATTAAAGCGCCGGCTGCCGACGATCGCCGTGTGCCACGTGAGCTCTGGGCAGGAACTGTCGGTCTGCACGTCATTTCGCGTCTCGTCCCGCAGGTATGAGGCGACGGCGGAGACGGCGCGTCACACGAACACCCTATTGCCTTGCTTCCCCAGTGCAGGAGCCAAATCCACACAAGGGGTGTTAGGCCTACCGATCGCCACATGGCCTAAATCTGGCGCCTGTGTTGCGGACATAAACCTATATATAGGCTAATGCAGGCCTTTTCTTGAATGGGCACGGGTGGTTTCGAACCACCGACCTCTCGCGTGTGAAGCGAGCGCTCTCCCACTGAGCTACGTGCCCTACGGGACCGATTCTATTGGCCTGCGCTGCGCTTGGCGATCCTCGGCCTGCGTATCTCCAAGCTGGTCCGGGTGGCACGCTGCGCCGGCGGCCGGTTGTGCGATCGCAGGCCCGAACACGACCCGGTGGCGGCCCTACACGTGGAGGCTCGGCGGCGGATGCGGTTCGAGCCGGGTGGCGGGGATCGAGTAGGCCTGTGCGAGGGCCCGCAGGCGAGCGGGTGGGAGCGCGGCCCCGAAGGCGGCGGGTCCGCCGAGCGTGCGGTAGGCGTCCAGCAGCTTCTTGCCCATCAGCGAGAGGTCGTAGTGGCCGTCGTAGATGCAGTAGATGTAGAGACCGGAGTTGGCGTGCAGGAAGCTCATGGCGTCCCGTCCGCCGGTGTGCGGCGGCGGCGCGGCGGCGGTCGCGATGAATCCCCATCCGCGCTGGACGAGGACGGTGTAGCCCTTGAGCAGCGCAGCGATCCCGGCGGCGGGCCCGGTGAGTCCGCCTTCGCGAGTCACGAGTGGGGGCAGCGCGAGCACGCCGGCGCGGACGTTGGCGGTGACGATGCCACGTCGGGTCGCGGGGGTGGCGTTGGGGGGGAGCCCGCGGGACAGCGTGGGCCAGAGGCCGCGGGCGGCGGCGACCTCGCCGTGGACGGGGCCCGCGAGCTCTCGCAGGGTGCGCCCGAGCAGGACGAGATCGGTGCGCTCGAGGCGCAGCTCGGCCGACCGTGGGCTGTGGGACCCACAGCCGGCGAGTACGGCGGCGGCGCCTAGCGAGAGCAGCGCCGCCGCGAGACGCGTGCCTGACGAGCCCGTTGCTATGCGGCGAGCAGGTCGACGATGAAGATCAGCGACGAGTTCGGCGGGATCTTGGGCGGCGAGCCGGCCTTCCCGTACGCGAGTTCGGCGGGAATGATCAGTTCGCGGCGACCGCCTACCTTCATGCCGACGATGCCTTTGTCCCAACCGGGAATCACCTGTCCCTTGCCGAGCGTGAAGGAGAAGGGTTCGTTGCGTTTCCAGGAGGCGTCGAAGACGTCACCGTTGCTATAGAGCGCACCGACGTAGTTGACGGTTATCGAATCCCCGGCCTGCGCTTCGGCGCCGGTGCCGGTGATGATTTCCTTCGTCTGGAGCGTCGTCGGCGCGGGGCTCTTGGGGGGCGTGATCGTGGGCTCTTTGGAGAGCGGTCCGCTGGTAGGGGTCGTCGTGACGACGGTGTGTTCTACGACTTTGTTCGCGGCGGCGGACTCGTTGCCGATCGTGATCGTGCTGGTCGAGCTGCTCGAGCCGCAACCGGCGACGAGCACGGCGACGCCGAACGTGGCGAGTCCGAGTCCGAGCCGGGAGGGAAGGGAGGCGAGGTCGTGGCCTGGCCGAGAGGGGAGGTGGTTGGAAAAATTCTTCATCACGCGCGCAGCCTAACGGAACGTGATCCATTTGTGGCGCGGTCGGTCGGTGCGCCGGGACGGGTAGGCGCGCTAGGATCGACGGCGGACCGTGCTAGGCGGGGAGGTAGCGGTGCCCTGCACCCGCAATCCGCTCTAGCGGGGCTGAATTCCTCTCCGAGGGGTTCCGCTTCGGTCGCTCCGTCGCTTGGGGCGTCGATGGTTCGGGTCCCGCGCGGTGTCGGCTTGTGAATCAGGTCAGGTCCGGAAGGAAGCAGCCTTAAGCGATCCCCGGCAGGCGCAGCGGGCGTTCCCGATCCGGAGTCGCGGGCGGCGATCGGCGATCGGTGGTGGTGTCTCGACGGGGGGTGCACGGTCCGTATGTGGCCCGCCGCGTGCTGGGCGGGCCACATACCGCGGCGACGCGCTACTTGACGATGTGGATGATGCGCTCCATCCCCAGCCGGGTGTGGTCGCGCCCGTCCTGGGTCTCCATGAAGCAGGCCTCGACGTACACGCCGGGCTTGGCGGTGATCGTCTCCTGCTGGAAGGCGCCCGCGGAGTGCGGTCCGGCGAAGCCGACGCCGCCGATGACGAGCTTGTTGCCCTGCTTTTCCTTGCCGGCGAGCATCAGCTTGATCAGCTTCTTGGCGGCCTTCTCGTTCTTGACCTGCAGCGCCACGTCCATGTGTACGAGGAAGCCTTCGTTTTCGAAGCGAACGAGTTCGCCGTCGTGCAGGGTGCTCGGCCCGCGGAAACCGAACTCGATCGAGCGGATCGTGGCCTGCGGCGTGGGCAGCACGGCCGGCGCGGCGGCGGCGGTCACGGTGAAGCTCGTGCGCGGCCGTTTGGCGGGGCCCGATTCGCCGGCGTCGATCGCGACGTACTGCCCGGGTGCGAGCGTGGTCTGCACTTCGCTCGTGCCCGGGGGCGCTTCGGCGTCGAACACGATCGTCCCGTACTTGTCCGCGGTGTTGGGGTCGCCGGCTTCCTTGGATTCGAGGAAGGCGTCAACTTCGGCGACGCTCACGCCGGGCTTCAGGAGGAAGAGAATCGGGCTCCCTTCCTTCTCGACGGTCGTGGTCGACACGACGTTGACGGCGCCCGACTGCAGCGTCCCGCCGACGACGATCGAGCTGCCGTTCAGCGCGAGCGTGAGCGTGGGCAGCGTCGAGGATGCCTGCGCGGCGCCGGCGGCGATCGTGCCGCCTGCGGCGAGGAGCAGGCTGCTGGCGGCCAGGGCGGCCAGTGCGATGGGTCTCTTCACTTTGTCTCTCCCAGTTCTTTGTACGTGTGTGTGAATCGTGGTGCGTTTACGGCCCTGCGGAATAGCTGTGGTCCGTGCCGGATCCGCTCCCGCCTCACTCGAGGCATTGAGCTTAAGGCTTACGCCATTAGAGGGTCTGGCGCAAGTCTGAAGGTTGGTACAGGCGCTACCGGCAGCGGTGGAAGATCAGCCAGGAGCGGCTGCTGCGACCGGCGGGCCGCCGGTCGGCGGTGAAGCCCGGCGGGACGCTGACGGGATGGGCGCGTTCGCTGCGGTCGAGGATGTAGTCGCGCCGGACTTCCTCGTCGGCGGGCTCGACGTAGGTGCCGTGCGTGATCGGCTGCGCCTGGGCGCTGCGGATCTCGCCGGGGTCGCTCTTCAGCCACAGGGCCAGCAGCGGGATCGGCGCGTGGTTGGGTACCCCGACCGGCTCGCAGTGGGCGGTGATCGCGCCGTCGTCGACGAGCGCCACGAGGTCGTTCTGGATGCGCTGCTGGCGGGCCAGGCTCTGCAGTTCGCGGTGCGCTACGCGGTACTGCGAGGGCCCCGACAGCGCCAGCGCGGCGAGGAGCAGCGCCGCGGCGAGCATCCACCAGCGCCGGCGGGGATCGCTGCGCGCCAGGAGCATCCAGCCGCAGATGCCGGCGCCGTAGAACACACACAGGATGCCCGCGATCGGGAAGGCGTAGCGGGTAACGATCGGGAGGCCGGCGGCGGCGAAGGCGGCGAACACCAGCGCCGCCGTCACGCCCACCGCGGCCCCGAGCCGCGCGCGACGGGGCAGCCACCACAGTGCCAGGACGCCCCCGACGGCGGCCCCGGCGAGAACCGGAGCGCCGAGGATCTCGCCGACGCGCCGCGGGATGTACTGGGGGACCTTCGCGATCCCGGTCTCGCGGCCCAGCGTCATGGCGGTGTGGCGGGTGTTGGTCAGCGACCACAGCGCGTTCCCGGTGATCAGCCAGTCGCTTGCCACCCACAGCAGCGGCGCGGTCGCCGCGAGCAGCGCCAGCCAGGCCAGCTGGCGCGGCGTGCGCAGGCCGAACCCATCCCCCTCCCCCCCAAACCCAGCTACCGCGCGCGCACCGCCGGCCGTGGGCCGGGACGTAGGGGCTTGGGTGCGGAGCGCCGGTCGCACGCCGCGGACCGCGGGGAGCGCCAGGTAGAGCCAGTAGAGCCCGGAGAAGGCCCACGCCTCCGGCCGCAGCAGCCCGGCGAGGGCGAGCAGCACGAGCACCGGCGCCCCGGCGCGGCGGCGGCGGGTCTCGACGATCAGGGCGCCGAGGACGAGCAGCAGGTAGGGGACGTCGACGTACGCGCGCACCCCGTAGGAGAGGATCGGGACGCGCGTGATCAGGACCGCCGCCGCGAGCGCCCCGGCGGGGCGGTTGAACCAGAGGGCCCCCAGGCGGTAGACGGCCCACGCGCACGCCGACAGCGCGAGGAAGCCGAGCGCGACGGTGACGTCCTCGATCGCGCGCGGCGCCAGCGGGGCGAGCACCACGCCGAGCGCCTCGACGAGCGGGTGCGGCGTGGGGGCGATCGGGATCCCGTACTGAGGAGTCGCCCCGCGGCTGAGCTGCTGCCCCCAGACGAGCGCGTAGAGGGTGTCGTAGTTGGCGAACCCGACGCCCCCCACGAGGCGCAGCAGCACGGCCCCGGCGACGATTCCCAGTGGGGCGCCGAGGCGCCTGACGGTAACGCTCACGGGCGCGCACGCTACCCCCTCGGGCGGGGCGGCGGCCCTGGGTAGACTCAGGCGCGGTGCCGAATTCCCAGACAGAATCGCCAGTGGAGCCCGCCCGGCCCCAGCCCGAGCCACCGGACCAGCCCCAGTCCGAGCCACCGCGCCAGCCCCAGCCCCAGGCGCAGTCCCGGCCCGAGCAACGGTCGCTGTACCGGCGCCACCGCCCGCGGACGTTCGCGGAGGTGGTCGGTCAGGAGCCGGTCGTGCGCACGCTGCGCAACGCGGTGCAGCGCGGACGGGTGCACCACGCGTACCTGTTCGTCGGCTCGCGCGGGACCGGCAAGACGTCGATGGCAAAGATCCTGGCGGCGTGCCTGAACTGTGAGCGCGGCCCGACGGTCGATCCGTGCGGGGAGTGCGAATCGTGCCGCGCGATCGCGCAGGCGCGCTCGCTGGACGTGATCGAGATGGACGCGGCGTCGAACAATTCGGTCGACGACATCCGCGAGCTGCGCGAGAGCGTCGCGTTCGCGCCGGTCAGCGGGCGCAGCAAGGTGTACATCCTGGACGAGGCGCACATGCTCTCCACCGCGGCCTGGAACGCGTTCCTGAAGACGCTCGAGGAGCCCCCGCCGGGGACGGTCTTCGTGCTGGCGACGACCGAGGCGCAGAAGGTCCCGGCGACCGTCGTCGACCGCTGCCACCGCTTCGACTTCCAGCGCCCGACGGTCGAGCACATCGCGGACGTGCTGCGCCGCGCGGCGGCCGCCGAGTCGATCGCGATCCCGCCGGAGGCGCTGGCGGCGGTCGCGCGCGCCGCGACCGGCAGCTTCCGCGACGCGCTGGGGATCCTCGAGCAGCTAGTGACCTACAGCGGCCGCGAGATCGCGCTGGCGGACGTGCTCGCTGTCCTGGGGGCAACGGACGTCGAGCTGCTGGAGGAGACACTCGACGCGGTCCAGGGCGGGGACGCGCGGGCGGCGCTGCTGGCGGTCGCGCGCTGCGCCGAGCGCGGCCGCGACGCGGGAGCGTTCGCAGCCGATCTGGAGGTCCGCGCGCGCGAGCTGCTGGTCGTGGCCACGCTGGGCGAGGTCCCGCGCGAGCTCGCGCTGACCGCGGAGGCCGACGCCCGCCTGGCCGAGCAGGCCGGGCGGATCGACCAGGGGACGGTCGTGCGCGTCCTGGAGCAGCTCGGTGCGGCCCTGGAGGCGGTGAAGGCCGGCGCGGACCCGCGCACGCAGCTCGAGCTCGCCCTGGTGAAGGCCGCGCGCCCCGAGGTCGACAGCTCGCTGCGCGCGCTGCTGGCCCGCATCGAGCGCCTGGAGCGCGGGGCCGGCCAGCGGGAGGGAGGAGTGGAGGGGGGGCCGCCGGGGGCGGCCCGCGTTGCGTTGCAAGCGCGGTCCACCGCGGCCGTCGCGAGCTCCCCGGCACCGGAGCCTTCGGTGCCAGAGGAGAGCTCAGGTCCGGCCGCGGGGACGCAAGCGCGCCCGGCGCCCAGCGAGTCCACGGCGCGCGCGCCGAGCGCCGCACCCGCGCAGGCACCCACACCGTCCGAGCCGCCCCCACAGAGCCCGGCGTTACCCGACCCTGCCGCATCGCAGGTCGCCGCGCCCGCCGAGACACGGGCCGCCGCGCCTGCCGCATCGCAGGTCGCCGCGACACCGGAGCGGTCGTCCCTGGCGTCCGCGACGGACCCCGCCCCAGCCGCCGGGCCGGCGGTCGATGCGCAGGACATCGACGCGCTGGTGAGCGCTGTGGCCGGCCGTGCTGGAGCTGGTCGGCGTCAAGAACAAGCTGCTGAGCGCGGTACTCGCGCATGCGCAGCCGGTGGCGGTACAGGACGGCGAGTTGCGCGTCGCGTTCGCGGCGACCGCGTCGTTCCCGAAGAAGAAAGCCGAAGACCACGAGCACCGCGCGACCGTGACGGAGGCGCTGCGCGAGCTGACCGGCAATGGGCGCATGCGCGTCGCCTACGAGCTGCGCGAGGATCTTCCGGCGACGGCGGGCGGCGAGGAGCAGGCGCCGCGCACGGAGGAGGAATGGGTGGCACGCTTCAAGGAGGAGTTCGACGCCGAGGAGCTACCCGCGGAGCGGGTTCTCGCCAACGGGGCAAGCGAGCCGGCGAGTGAGACCGCGAGCGGGGAGTAGACCAACGATGGCACAGCAGCGAAAGCCCAACATGCAGCAGATGCTCCAGCAGGTCCAGAAGATGCAGCGCGACATGGAGACCGCCCAGGAGGCGCTCAAGGACGAGACCGTCGAGGCCTCCGCCGGCGGCGGCGCGGTCACGGTGCAGGTGACGGGGGACCTGCGGGTCACGGCGGTGCGGATCGCGCCGGAGGCGGTCGACCCCGAGGACGTCGAGATGCTCGGCGACCTGGTGCTCGCCGCGGTCAACGAGGCGCTGCGCGCCGCCCAGGCGCTGGCGGCGGAGCGGCTTGGGGGGGCGACCGGCGGCCTCGACCTAGGCGCGCTCGGCGGCCTCGGGCTGCCGGGCCTGTAGGCGGGCCGCGTGGCTACCCCGAACTGGACGGTCCGTATGAGCTGGGCGGGTCCGGCTTGAGCGCGTTTGCAGTGGGGTTCCCGTGAGCACGTTCGCGCCCCCGGTCCAGAAGCTCGTCACCGAGCTCTCCAAGCTGCCGGGGATCGGCAACCGCACCGCGCAGCGGCTGGCGTTCCACATCCTGCGCGCCTCCGGCGAGGACGCAAACGCGCTGGCGCAGGCGATCGTCGAGGTCAAGGAACGCATCGGGCTGTGCGAGGTCTGCTTCAACCTCGCCGACGAACCGCGCTGCCGCATTTGCCGCGACGGGCGGCGCGACGCCACCATGATCTGCGTCGTCGAGGAGCCCAGCGATGTGATCCCGATGGAGCGCACGCACGAGTACCACGGCCTCTACCACGTGCTTGGGGGGGCGCTCTCGCCGATCGACGGCATCGACCCCGAGGACCTCAAGATCGCCGAGCTCTACGCGCGGATCGCGCCGGGCGGAGGATCGCTGGGCGGCGCGGCGTCCGGCGGGACGTTGACCGGCGCGGGCGCACAGGCCGGCGGCGCCGAGCAGGTCGGCGACGGGGCGCCGGCGGTCCGCGAGGTCGTGCTCGCGACGAACCCGACGACGACGGGCGAGGCGACGGCGCTGCACATCGCGGAGGGCCTGCGCGAGCGCGCCCCGCACCTGACGGTCACCCGCCTGGCGAGTGGGCTGCCGGTGGGGGCGGACCTGGAGTACGCCGACGAGGTCACGCTCGGCAAGGCCCTTGCGGGCCGGCGGGCGATGTAGCGCTCGGCAAGGGGCCCTGCGGGCCGGCGGGCGAAGTAGCGCTCGGCAAGGCCTTTGCGGTCCGGCGGGCGATGTAGGCGGGCGAGGACGGGCGCCACCGCTTGCGCGGCTCCGCGGCCGGGATCGATGCCGCCGGAAACGCCCACCCGATCGGATTGTTCTGCCCGACCATACAGTGATGTACTGTCCAGCTATACACTAATGAGGTGGCCGCACTGAATCCCTTCGTGTGGGGCCGCCCGATCGACGACACCTCGAAGATTGTCGGCATGGACGCCTTCGCATCTGAGATGGCGCTGATGCTGAAGGCACGGACCAACGTCGTGCTCTTCGGCCCGCGCGACACGGGCAAGACGACCTTCACGACGCAACTCATGCAGGAGCTGGGGCGCTCACACGGATCGCAGGCGCCTGCGCACGAGGTCGTGCGCATCGATCTTCAGCGAGCCATGAGCATTCCGGCGTTCTGCGCCTGCGTGCACGACGCGCTCACGGCGCATCCCCAGAAGGCGCTGCGGCGCGAGGCACGCCGCCAGCTGCAGGTGATGGAGCGCGAGATCGGCTTCGACATCAGGGTCGTGAAGGGCAGTGTCCGCCGCGCCGGGGTCACGCCCGAGCAGGACGCCGAGGCACTGCATGCCCAGCTCGCCGCGCTTGCCCGTCTCAGCGAGCACCTCGTGGTGATCTTCGACGAGTTCCAGATGCTGCGCCACTGCCCGCACCGGCCGTTGTCGATCATCCGCTCCGCGCTGATGAGCAGCGGTACCAACCACGTCACGCTGCTGATGACCGGCAGCATCCGCAACGCCCTGCGGATGATGGTCGAGAACAGCGAAGAGCCGCTCTTTGGGGAGGCCCATCAGGTCGAGCTGCCGCAGATCGCCGCGGCCGACTTCCTGGAGTTCCTCGACTACCAGTTCACCATCACCGGCAAGCCGGCCGAGGAAGAGGCGCTGGCGCACCTGCTGAACCTCACCCGCTCCCATCCCAAGCGCACGCAGCAGCTTGCTTGGGCCGTGTGGCGAGTAGCCGACGGCGCGCTTGCGATCCGCTCGGACGTGGTCCAGCTGTCCTACGACGAGCTCATCCGCGGCACCGACACGCAGGAGTTCCAGGCGCTCGTGCAGGGGCTCGCCGATGGCGACGACACCGCCGCCAACGACCTTCGCGCACTCGCGGTGCTGGCCGACAAAGGCGGCGAGCACCTCACCAGCAGGATGGACGCGGCCCTCTACGGGTTCTCCAGTCACACGCGTCTGCCGGACGCCTGCCGGCGGCTCTACCGGCGAGGGCTCGTGCAGGATGTGGGCGGCGTGTGGCGCCTGGTCGACCCCTTCTTCGAGGAGTGGCTGCGGGTCACCAGCCCCTTCGCGCCGCCCGCCGGCGAAGTCGAGCGCTGAGGTCGGAGGCAGGGTTAAATGTACTGGTAAGCAGTACAGTAATGTACTCTCAGACGGTACATTAGTTTCCTATATCCTGACGCGCATGTCCAACATCGTGGTCATGAAGTTCGGTGGTACCTCGGTCGCCGATGCCGAGCACATCAAGCGCGCGGCGCGGCGCATCGTCGAGAAGCGCGAGGCCGGGGCGCGCGTGGTGGCCGTGCTGTCGGCGCGCGGCAAGACCACCGACGAGCTGCTTGCGATGGCCGAGGAGGTCTCTGCGGCGCCCGACGCGCGCGAGCTCGACATGCTGCTCTCCACCGGCGAGCGCATCTCGTGCGCGCTGTGCGCCATGGCGATCCACGACCTGGGCCACCGCGCGCTCTCGTTCACCGGCTCCCAGGCCGGGATCGTGACCGATTCCTCGCACACCAAGGCGCGAATCCTCGACGTACGCGCCGACCGCATCCGGGCGGCCCTGGGCGAGGACCACATCGTGCTGGTCGCCGGCTTCCAGGGTGTCTCGACCAGCACCCAGGACGTCACCACGCTCGGACGCGGTGGGTCGGACACGACTGCGGTCGCAGTCGCGGCCGCGTTGGGAGCCGAGGTCTGCGAGATCTACACCGACGTCGCCGGCATTTTCAGCGCCGATCCACGGATCGTGCCGGACGCGCGCAAGCTCGCGGCGGTCTCCTTCGAGGAGATGCTCGAGATGGCTGCCTCCGGGGCCGGCGTGCTGCAGCTGCGCTCGGTTGAGTACGCGCGCAACCACGGCGTACGGATCCACTGCCGCTCCTCTTTCGAGGACACGCCCGGTACGGTAGTGCTGGCGGAGACCGAAACGATGGAGCAGCCACTGATCACAGCCGTGACGCACTCGACCTCCGAAGCGAGGGTCACGTTGATCGGCGTCCCCGATGAGCTGGGCGCGGCGGCGCGCATCTTTCAAGCGCTGGCCGAGGCCAGCGTCAACGTCGACATGATCGTGCAGAACGAGCCGACCTCGGCCGGCGGGCGCGCGGAGATCTCCTTCACGGTCCCCCGCGAAGACCTGCGCATCGCACGCGCCGCGCTAGAGCCGCTGGCGAGCGGTGCTTACACTGAGCTGGCGGCTCAGGAGGAGATGGGCAAGGTCTCGATCGTCGGCGCCGGCATGCGCTCGCACCCGGGTGTCGCCGCGCGCGTCTTCGGCGTGCTGGCACAAGAGCAGATCAACATCGAGATGATCTCGACCTCCCCGATCAAGATCTCCTGCGTGATCGCGCGCGAGCACGTCGAGCGTGCGGTGCGTGCCCTGCACGACGCCTTCGAGCTCTCCGGGCCCGGGACGGTGGGCGCCGAGGAGCCCTTCCGCGCGCGCGGCGCGGCATAGACGCCCCCGGCGCGCCGCGCGCTCTCATGGGATGCGCGGCGCCGTTTGCCCAGCAGTCGCAGCGGCGGGCTGCTGCCGCTGCCACTGGCGCCAACCCTTTGAATATCAATTCAGTGTAAATATCATCGTTTTAGTGATAAATGCGGATTGCGCGCCTGCCCTCCACCCTAAAGTCCACCTTTTTAGTGAGGACCACACGAAGCCTTGAAACATTCGTCCAGTGTGGTAGGGTCCCGCTCAAGTAGCCATTGGGGAATTGACTGCTGAGTCGTGCCGCAGGGAAATCAAACGGAGAGGTGCCGCAAGCGGGTTGACAGGAATGACGCAGCGTGCGTCGACGGTTTTTGCGTTTCTTCTACAGGGGCCTTGAATCCGGCGTCGCGATCTCACTGATGGGCAGGTGAGTCGCGCCGGTGTGGCGATAGCTACTCCGGCAGGCCATTTGTAGCAGGCTGGGGGTCCATATTTTCTACAGCTTCTTAACGTCGCTTTCAGCAGAGATGTATAGCTTTCCTCGGGAACAAGCCAGAGCTTTGCTTTCTTGTCTTTCCCTGGCGGAAGGCAGCCGGAAGAATCAACCGATACGGGGGTATCGATAGTGCCTACGGCAGAGACCGTGCATCGCCGAAGAGTGGAGTTGCCGCTTCCCCGCGCCACATCCAGCGGCCAAGCAGCCCGTAGCGAGGAGGCCAACTCGCGAATGGTGACGCGAGCGATAAAGCGTGCCCAGCTCGGCGATCGCGAGGCGCTGGGCTTTCTGTACGCACGTTACGCCGACAACATCTACGGCTACGTGCTTAGCATCGTGCGCGACCACCATCAGGCCGAGGACATCACCCAGCACGTCTTCGCCAAGCTGGTCCGCGCGATCGACAAATACGAGGAACGGGAGGTGCCGTTCTTCGCTTGGATCGTGCGGGTCGCGCGCAACGTCGCCGTCGACTACATCCGCGCCGAGCGCCTCGTTCCCGTCGAGGAAGTCAGGCAGGCCGACCACGGAAGTCCGTGGGACCGGCTGCTCGACGGGCGCACACAGGACCTTCGCGACGCATTCGCCGTGCTCCCCCAGTCCCAACGCGAGGTCGTGATCCTGCGTCACTTCGGTGGCTTCTCGCCCACCGAGATCGCGAAGTTGACGGGGCGCAGCGAGGGCTCGATCCATGGGCTTCACCACCGCGGGCGTCGAACGCTTGCCACCGAGCTTGCCAATCGCGGCATCGGTCCCGCTACCGGCCGCGGACGTGCCGCGCCCCGCGCCGCCGTCTAGGCGATTTACGTTTACAGCACGGGCGTTTCGCGGCTACATCCCGTTTGAGAACTGCTCGGCTGAGTCGCGCGGCGCTGATCCCCCGCGGCGCTGATCCCCGCGCGCTTATCCCTGGCCCTGGTCCACCAGCGGATGCCGGAAGGGTGGGATGCGGCGCGCGATGCGCTTGCTGTCGAGGTCGGCGATGTAGTAGAGCACCGAGAAGCTGGCGAGCTCCTCCACGGATACCCCCAACTCGTTCGACTGCTCCGTCAGCGCCTTCCACGCGAAGGCATCGAGGTTAAGGGTCAGCTTGCGCTCGTCGGCGGGGTCCGCTCGATCGGACTGCAATCTGCCGGGGGTCGGATCGCACTCCATGATCGCTTCGAACTCCACTTCGCTTCAACGCAGAGGGGCGCGTGGAATTGCGTGGGTTGGGTATGGAAAAAGACTAGTCATTGCGGGAGCCGCGCGGAGGAGAATGTAGTCGTCGCATTCAGCGGCGCCGGCCGGGGGTAAAAGCCCTGCGAGGCTTGTCTTTAGATCGAAATGCACGACTAATTCAACGATACAGGAATATGGAATATGGGCCTTGGTGCCCGGAGCGGCCGATGTGGGGATGCGCACGCACCCCCGGTCCGCCGGCATCGAGACGTGCCGCTAGATGGCAGAGCCACGGCGAGCGATCGCCCATCCGAGGCCCCGCTCGCGAACCTACCATCTGACGTCCGGCGGGGCAAGGGCTGGGAGCTGGCCCGCAAAGGCGGGCGCTGCCCGCGGCCACTGTCGATGAGGATGTTTTGTTCCTGTGAAGACCGTTGCTTTTCTACGCAGGCGCTGGCAACCTGCGCTGCGATGTGATCCACGGTGGACCGTGAACGGTGAACCGAGCCCCTAGGGGGCTTCTCGCTACCCAGGATCGACCCCACGCGGTATCTCCGATGTCGCGGGACTTTGACTCAATGACCCAACAGCTCAACGAGACCGGCCGGCCAAGTCGCGACCCCGCGTACAGCGCGGCGCGTGGCGCGGGGAGCGACCTGTGAGGCTCGCCCGCTTCGTGCGCAGACGCGAGGGCTCCACGCGCCCGCGCCGGACGTCCTCCGGCGCGCGTGGCGCGGATGCCGCAGGACGTGGATCAGGAGGCTGGGGCCGCGCATCGTTTGTGCTCTCCATGATCGCGCTCGTGTTCTCCACGACCGGCCTGGCCGACGCCGCCCGGCAAGCCGTCGTGGCCACGATCGCCGGTCACCGCGTCAGTTCCAGCCCCCATCCCGGCGGCGTGCTGCTGCTGGGGCGCAACGGAAAATTCCCGGCGACGGCGATTCCCACCGTGAAGTCGGCCAGGACCGCCCGCACGCTGGACGGTCTCACCGCCCAGAAGCTGCAGGGTACCTGTCCGCCCGCGACGGTCGATCTCGGTAGCTGGTGCCTTGACACCTCTCCCTACCCCCTCACCAATGCGGACGCCGGCAAGAACAACTACATCTGGGCCAGCAAAGCCTGCGTCGCCGAAGGCGGATGGCTCCCCAGCGCGGCGCAACTGCTCGGAGCGGCCGCGCGCGTCAAGCTCGAGTCGACGATCAACGACGCGCCGCTCACCGCCACGATCCCGCGAGACCCCAGCCGCGGGCTGAGTGACCAGCGCGAGATGACCTCCACGCTGATCACGACCGAAGCCGGATCCGAAGCCGCCGGCTCGGAGGGGGTCAGCGAAGGATCGACGGGTAATCCCCGCCAGGGTCAGGCAAACCCGGTTCCCGTGCCGGCCGACCCGCTGCCCGAATCGCTGCAGTACGTGACGGTCTACAGCAACGGTCAGAAGGGCGGCTTCGCCGGCGCCGAGCCGGTCGCCGATCCGGAGAACTTCCGCTGCGCCTTCAACAAGAGCCCGGGCGCCGCCGAAGAGCCCGACTCCTGAACCCCCGGACGCTGGCGCATGGCGGAGACTCCACCACACGACGGCCCCGGTGCCGCCAGCCACCGACTGGTAGCTCCAGGGCGGCGCACGCGGATGCCAGGACGCCATCTGCCGCGCGGGCTGCTCGCCGGCTCGCTCGTCGCGATCGCCGTCATGCTTCCCGTCCAGCCGGCGGCCGGCGCGATCGAGCCGGCGGTGACGCTCGACGGTCCCAGCGAGGGGATCGTGGGGTTCGGTGGTGTTGCGATGGCCGAAGACGGCACCGGCGGCGTCGTGTATCTCAAGCGGGTCGACGGGGTCGCTCACGTGTTCGTCTCTCGCTATGTCGGGGGACAGTGGCAGACGCCGATCAGAGTCGACACCGAAGAGCCCTATGCCGCGAGCTGGCCGCGTATCGGGGCGGCGGAAGGCGGCGAGTTGGTGGTCGTGTGGGCGACGCCCTTTCGCCACCGAGACACAACCGGCCGGTCGACGAGCTGCTCGGCGCCACGCTGGGCGCCCGGCTCTTCCACGTTCGGACCGAGCGATCGTCATCGACCCCGACATCCGCGACGGCACCGGCACGAGCCCGGCGCTCGCGATGAGCTCGACCGGTCAGGCCGACGTCGTCTACCGGGTCGTGCGACTTCGAACCGGGCCAGATCTCGAGCATCCCGCTGCTGCGCCCCGGCGACGTGGTCGAGGAAGTGCGCGTCGCGCACTTCGACGGCGAGCGCTGGTCGGCGCTCGGCGCGATCAACCGCAATCCCGGCGTCTCGATGCGTCCGCCCACGCAGCCCAACGCGCCGCAGATCGCGATCGGCCCGACCGGCAACGGCGTGGTCGTCTGGCAGGAGCCCGACATCGAAGGCGTCGCGCGCATCTGGGCCAGGCGCCTCTTCGGGCGCACGCTCAGACTATGTGCTGCCGGTCAGCGCCGACGAGTTTCGCCGGGACCCCGATCGGGGACGACGCCGACGCGCCCAGCGTCGCCCTCTCGCGGCTGGGCCAGGCGGTCGTGGCCTACCGCCAGGGCGCCGGCCCCGGCTCGCCACTGCCCGGACCGCGCATCTTCCTGAACACGCTCCCCGACGGGGAATCGCAAGCCAGCGGCGCGGAGTTCCTCGGCGCCGAGCGTCGCCGACTCCGCGGTGCTCCGGCGGGACTCGCGGCGACGGTCGGTGCCGCCGAGCATCGACATCGACGAAAAGCGCGACCTCCGCCTGCTCTACGACAGCAACGGCACGCCGCGCGTCGTCGAGGGCGACGATCGCGGGCTGTCCGGCACCCTCTCGCTGGGACCGCCGTTCGCCGGATCGACGCCTCCGCGGCGAGCGTCATGAACCCCGCCGGAGGAGGGGTCTCGGCCTGGCCGAGCGCCGACCCGCCGGGAGCCCCGCGGTCGCCGTGCGCGAGGACTTCCCCGGCGGCGCCGTGCAGACGCGCTCTGGTGAGCGGTGGCGCCGGCGGCGAATCGGCGAACTGGCGGTCGGCCGCTCGGGGCTGGGCGACGGGCTGGTCGCCTTTCAGCAGGGTCCCCTCGGCAACGCCGCGATCGTCGCCGCACAGGTCACCGCGCCGCCCGCCGCACTGGTCCTCAGCACGCCCAACAGCTGGGTCAAGCCCGCGCAGGCCGTCGTCTCTGGGAACCGGCCATCAGCGCGAACGGACCGCTGAGCTACCAGGTCGTGCTCGACGGGCGAGCGCAGGCCGACGCCCGCCGGCGCCTTCGCGCTGCGCCTGAGCCCGCGCGGGCTCGGCAGCGGCGTGCACGCGTGCAGTTGCTCGCGACCGACATCGATGGCCAGTGCGACGCTCTCCGCCGCCGGCGAGCCTGCGCGTCGACGGCACGCCGCCCACGGTGACGATCAAGCGCGCCCGCGGCGGCTACGGGGTGAGCGTGCGCGTCAGCGACCCCTACTCCGGCGTCGACGTCGGCGCGGTCAGCGTCAACTTCGGCGACGGCCACCGCGCGCGGGCGGCGCGCGCGACTGACCCACCGCTACGCCCACGCCGGGATCTATCAGGTCGTTGTCCACGTTCGCGATCGCCTCGGCAACAGCGGCGTCGTGCGCCGGCTGGTGAGCGTGCGATGAGGCGACGAACCGCGCCACCGCCGTCGGCCGCTGTTCGCCGCGCGCCTGCGTCCGCGGCCGTGCGCATGGCTCTCGCTGGTCACTGCTCGCGCCGCCTGCCAAGCTCCGGCGGCGGCCGACGTGTTCGGCCCGATCTCGCTGGTCTCCGAGAGCCGTCGGGCCAGCCAGCCAGCAGGCCGTCTACGCCCACGACCCGGCGATCTCCGGGAACGGGCGCTACGTCGCCTTCGACGGCTCCTTCGGCGGAGTGAGACCGGCGTCTGGCGGCGCGACCTTGCAGACGGGGGCGATCGAACCGGTGGCGGTCGGCGAAGCGGCCGACCCAGCCCGCGGGCCGCGCCGAGCTCCCCTCGATCAGCGAAAGGGGCGCTACGTGAGCTTCACGACGACGGCGCAGCTCGCCGCGGACGACCAACAAGCACCCGACGTGTATGTGCGTGACATGGACGTCCCGGTTTACGTGTGCGGAGAGCGCCCCGACATGGAACCTCGCGGCGGGCTGCGAAGAAGCCGGCGCCTCATGCGCGTCGCCTCCGGCGCGTCAACTGGATCCGCGAGCGACGGCTCTGACGCTCTACCTACGAACCGGTCGCGAACGAGAGCCAGCAGGCGTTACCGAAGCGGAAATCCAGGAACGCTCTATGGATCGGTGGCGAGCGGGCGCTCGGCGCTGAGCGCCAACGGGAGCGAGGTCGTGTTCGTGACGACCGCGGTCTCCAACCTCGACGGCCCGGAAACGCCCGCGCTGCAGGTGGCGGTGCGCGACCTGGACACCGACAGCACGCAGCTGGTCAGCGTCGCGCTGCGACCCGGCGACCGGGAGCGCCCGCGGTCAATCCGACGACCGGACGGCAGGAACCGGTCTCGGGCGAAGAAGGAGGGCTCACATACGGCGCGGTCTACGCCCCAGGCTGCCCCCACCGCCGTTCAGACCGCCCGCCGCATACGGCTCTGCAATCGCCCGTGGGCGCGTCGATCAGCGCCGACGGCTCGACGGTCGCATGGATGGGCCAGGACATCTCGCGCCAAGCGCGGATGCTCTCCGGCGAAGCCCTGCCGCCCGAGTACAGCGAGCCGCTGTGGCGGCGCATCGCTGACGGGCCCGAAGCGCCCACGCGGCGGATCACCGGCGGCTCGGACCCCGCCAACCCCGGCCTGCGCGGCCAGCGGCGAGACCATCCTGCCGCCGCCGGCGTCGTTCTCCGACCCTTGCCAGGGCCCGTTCGCGGACCGAAGCGCTTGGCGTCTGGACCGGCGGCACGGGCAATCCCACGTCCGCAGCTCAGCGACGACGGCTCGACCGTCGCGTTCCTGGCCAACGCGCCGCCGGTCGGGCGCGACTTCGGCGAAGCCTCAACCGTCGCCAGCGATCTGTACGTGGCGAACATGCCCGCAGGGCTCACGCGCACCGAAGCGCTGCGTCCGCTCACCGAGCTCGCCAGCGGCAACGCTCAGGAACAGGCCACCACCGCGCCGATCGTCGATCTTGGCATCTCTCCCGACGGCAGCCAGGTCGCGTTCACGACCCAGCGCACGCGTGTTCCCGCTCGGCTCGCCCGCCTATGTCAGCGCCCCGGCCGCGACGCCCGGCATGGTCGAACTGTTCGACGTCGACCTCGCCGACGACACGCTCACGCGCGTCACCCATGGCTTCGAAGGCGGCGCCAGCGAAGCGCCCCACGGCAGCGAAGTCTCCGGCCAGGATCCCTATCCCGACACCGACGGCGCGCTCTCGCCCTCGTTCTCCGACAACGGCGACACGCTCGCGTTCTCCTCGACCGCCTCGAACCTCGTCTACGGCGACGGCAACACGCCGCAGCAGGTGGCGACAGCCCGACGTTCGACGGCAGCGACGCGTTCGTCGTCATCCCGAGACGGTCTTCAGCACGCAACCCACCACCGCAGTACGTCTCGCCGCCACCGCCCGATCCGCCGCTTACACCGACCTGGCGCCTGGGCGTGAGCGCGTTCTCGCGTCGCGACGGAACGTCGTGCTCGAGATCCAGGCGCCTGGCGCCGGCGCGCTGCAGCGCCGCCGCGCAGAGCGCGGTGCGCATCGAGGCTGAAGACGAAGCGCGATCGCGCGCCAAGCGCGCGGCGGCTCATGCGCGCGTCGCCACGTGTGACGGTCGCCGAGCGCACCGTCGCCACGCGCGACGCGCACACGGGCACGCGGCGGGCTGACGTCGTGACGTTGAAGCTCGCCAAGCCCTACAGCGCCCTCGCCGGCGCACGCGGCGGGCTGTCGGCGACGGCGAGCGTCAGTTCGCCGCGCCCGGCCACCCGACGCCTGCGCCAGAGCGTCGCGGTGACCTTCCTGCGCACCGAGCGTCCGGCGCGCGGCGCCAGCAGCCGCAAGCCACGGCAGCCGCCTCGGCACCGGAGCGGTGGCCGATGAGCCTCGCCTCGGCCACGAGTCGCCGCCGATCCGCGGCCCGTGGCCGGGCTCCCGCGGCGCCGCGCGCGATCGCCGTGCGCCCGCGCCGCTTCGGCGCTCTCGCTGCGCTGCGCTGCTGTGCTGGCCTGCTGCTGCCTGGCCACGGTCGCGCGCGCGACGCCTGCGCCAGTCCGGGCTCGCCTCGGACGACGGGAGCGCCTCCTGGCGCCTGGAACAGCCCGCCGCCGCCACAACCGCCGCGGGCGTGCAGGGCTCCTCGACCCCGATCGGCCTGGGCGCGGTCGGCGACATCGAGTTCTGGGCGCCCAACCGCGGGCTGCTGATCACCGCCGGCAACGGCAGCACGATCCCACCGGGACTGTGGACCTACGACGGCGCCGGCTGGCACGAGCTGGCGACCGTCTGCGGCGCGACCGACGGGCGCATCGCCTGGGCGGGACCGGACGAGTTCTGGACGATCTCCGACGGGCGGCCCGGCCAGGCCGCGAACCCGCCAACGGGCGAACCGCCGCCGCTGGAAGACGACACGCTCTGCCACTTCGCCGGCGGTCAGGTCGTGGACTCCTACGCCTCGCCGGCGTTCCAGCCGAGCTCCTACCAGCCGATGCACGCGGCCGGCTGCATCGGCCCGTCGGACTGCTGGTTCGCGGGCGATCCGCTGCCCGAACCGCAGGTCGGCGCGTTCCAGCTGCACTGGAATGGCAGCTCGCTGAGCGCCGAACCCGACCCCCAGGGCCACGCGGTGCAGGACATGCGCCTGTTCGGCGGGCAGCTCTACGAGAGCGTGCGCCTCTCGCGCCGACGACCAGCTCACCGAACCCGAGTCCCCCGCACACCCATCCGTCCTGCATCGCATCAATCCCGCCGGCGTGCAGCCGACGTTCGTGCCGCTGTCCCCCGGCGTTCCCGAATACGCGCCCGGCGAGTTTCCCGAAGCGCTCGACTTCCTGCGCCTCGGCGCCGACGCACAAGCGCTGTGGGGAGCGGCCGGCCGCGGACCTCCGGAACTCGGCGCCCGGCCGAAGTCACGGTGCTGCGCTACGCCGGCGGCGCCTGGAGCCAGGTGCTCGGTCCCGTTCGCACGACCCGCCGGGCGGGACTCCGTTCGCGGGCGACGTCGTGAACGCGATCGCCGCCGAGCCCGGCGGCGAAAGCGCGTGGGTGGCGCTGGACTCCCAGAGCGACGCCACCGAGCCCAGCCCGCTCGCGTCCGCGCTCGTCGCGCGCATCTCGGCCGACGGCACGGTCTCAGACGAGCAGACGCTGCCGCTCGCGCGAAGAAGCCGAAGCGGGCATCGGCCCCAAGGGCGCGGCGAAGCAGATCGCCTGTCCCGCGCCGCACGACTGCTGGATGGTCACCACCCAGGGATGGCTGTTCCATCTCGCGCCCGAAAGCGAACGCAGCCTGCCCGAAGACGCCGATCCGGCTTTGCGGGCCTGATCACCTACCGCCCGCCCGACGAAGGCCTCCCGCAGGTGGCCCCCGACGCGCCGCCGGTCGACGACTCGGGCCTGCTCGACGAAGCCGCCCGCGCCCACGCGGCCTGAAGAATCCGGCGTGCCCACCGCGGCCGGTCGACCAGGTCACGCGCCGCTGCTCTCGCACGTGCACACGCGCGCTCGTGCACCGCACACGCTCGAACTGAGCTTCCATCTCGCGGTCAAGGCCCGGGTGCGGCTGCTCGCCAAGCGCAGCGGCGTGTCGTGGCGAGCACGCCGACGCGCACGCTGGCGGCGGGCAACCGTCACCTGCTGCTGCGCCTGGACCCACGGCGCTGGCCGACCAAGCTCGACCTGCAGACCCACGCGCTTGCTCCCCTGCCGACGGTATCCGTCGAAAACGGCCGAGCACGCTCGGCCCGGGCACGGGACACCAACACGCTGGCGACCGATGCTCTCGCGTCCCCGCCACGCTCGCGGGCCGGCTGGATCGGAGCAGCTGCCATGAGCCGCAGGCGTCACAGGGGCGCGGGCCGGCCGCGCCGGCGTTGCGCCGATCCTGCGCTCGTATGCGCGTGCGCGGGCGCTCGGCGTTGCGGTGGCGTCTGCTGGGAGCGGGTGGCGCCACCGCGCGCGTGCCGGCGAGGCGGGCGCTCGGCGGCGAACCCACGCCTCAGACCGACGCCTCGGTGCCGGCCTTCAAGGTGACGATGATCGGCGCCTCACCGCTGGAGGCGCCGGACGAGACATGGGGGATCGGAGAAGCCAATGATCAGAACGGCGTCGCCAGCTGGGTGATGGTGCGCTACGCCGAAGGTTCCGGCTGGTCGCTCGGGCCCGGGCTGCTCGACACCGCCGGTCAGCCGCTGATCGGCTTTCGGCCCGACGCGCCCAAAGCGCCCGGTTCTCCGACACGAGCCCACTCGCAGGGCAGATGACCGCCAACGGCGGCGGCGTGCTGGTCGGTGCCGTGCCCGCCGTCGCCCAGCGCCGGGACAGTCGGGCTCGAGCGGCATCGAAAAGGTCGTGCTCGTGCGCAACCCGGGGGGCGCGTTCCAGGAGACCGCGCCGGTGCCCCCGCCGCCCACCGGAACCAGTCAAAGACGGGAGTCGAAACCGACCCTGCTCAAGCCGGGCGAGACGCTGTTCGGTGCGGCACCGCGCCCCGCTGATCGCGCCGCTCGAAGAAGCCGGTGGCCGCGCGGGCGCGCTGGTGGTGCCCGTCAACGAAGAAGGCAGCGGAGTCGAGGACGGGGTCCTGCACTGGGATGGCAGCCACTGGACGCGCGAGCCGATCGAGATTCCCAGCCGACCAGCGAAAAAGACTTCCGCGTGCTGGCGATCGGCGCGAGCTCACCGTCGAACGCTTGGCTGCTGGGCCAGCTGCCTCCAGCTCCACACTACCCCCCGGGCGCGGTGGCGCTGTTTCGCCGCCGAGCTCGGCTGGCGGGGAAGGCCCGACCTGGCAGCCGGTCGCTCCGGCGCACGACGCCGGGGGCGAAGCCCGGCGAACCGCTCACGGTGCCCGTCGCCGAAGACGCACGGACCGTTCACCGTGCCCGGCACCGGCGAGCCGCCGACCGTCCTGTCGCAGATCCTCACCGTCACCAGCGAAGGCGTCTGGATCGACGGACTGAACGCACGGACGTCTCGGCCTCCACGACGATGTTCTTCAAGCCCGAAGGCGCTCGACGGCGGCAGCGTGATCGCCAGCTGGTGCCAGCTCCCGGTCGGTTCCGCGCCGGGACGCACGCCTTGCACCCACGAACTGCCCGAACCGCTGCCGACGGGCCCCTCGCGCAGCATCGCCTGGGCCAACCCCTCGACCCCCGAAGGCCTTGGCGAACGTGTGATCACGGGACTCCCCGAAGGGGTGAGCCTGCGCCTGGAAGGCACCTCGTTCACGCGCGTGCTCGCGCTCGGCGGATCGAATCCCCCCAACGACGTCGGCGGCACCTTCGGCGCGGCGTTCTCGAACCCGCGCGAGGGCTGGCTCGGCCAGGCCGAGCTGCCGGTGCACCTGACCCTCCATCCGGTGGCGAGCCGCCTGACGCCGTGGCCGACGCCGTTTCGCCATGCGCTGATCGCGATCGCCCCCCAGCCCGGTGCGCCGATCGGCTCGCTCTCCAGCGAAGCGCTCGCCGTCGGCGACCAGGGCGAGGTCGCCCGCTACGAGCCCGGCAAGGGCTGGCTGCCCGAAAGCCTGCTCGGCCCCGGCGGGAGGCGCGCCACGCCGCGGCTGCGCGCGGTCGCCTGGCCGACCCCCAATCGCGCCTATGCCGTCGGCGACCTCGGCCAGATGTGGCTGTGGCGGGCCGAAACGGGCCTCTGGGAACCGGACCCGGCGACTCCGTTCAACTTCCGCGGCAACCTGCTCGCGCATCGCCTTCGACCCGAGCAACCCCGAACGTGGCTACGCCGTCGGCCAGGAAGGCGTGCTGCTGGGCTACGGCAAGACCTGGACCCAGGAAGCGCTCCCGCCCAGGTCGCGCCGGGGCGACGTTCACCTCGGTCGCGTTCGCCGGCTCGGAGGCGATCGCCGCCTACCACCTGCTCCCCGAACCCTCCACCAACCACTACGTCGGCGGCCTGCTCGTCAACAACGGCTCCGGCTGGCGAAGTCGACGAAGGCGCTGCGACGGCGATGGGGCAAAACGTGCCCTGGGCGGTCGCGGGCCTGCCCGACGGCGGCGCGGCGTTCACGGCCGGCGAAGCCATCGGGCTCGGGGCAGGGCGGGCTCGTCTATCGAGCGCTCGGGACCCGGATGCGCCGTGGCAGCAGACCCCGACGCCGCTACCCGGCGGGTGCCGAGCCGGGCTCGCTTGCGCTGTTCCGCGAAGGCGGCGCGCTGCGGGCGATCGCCTCGGGCAGCGTGCCGAACACCTACTCGCTCGAAAGCGAACCTCACGCCGCCACCACCGGGCTTCCCGCCGAACCTGATCGCGCCCTATCCGCTCAGCGCCGGCTACGGCGCCGGTCACGTCCTGCGCCAGACCGCGAGCGGCTGGAGCGACGAGGAGCACGAACTGAACAACGTCCAGGAACCGCCCGGCAACTACGCAGATTACGACACGGCCTACCAGCCCGACCCGATCTCCGCAGTGCTGATCAATCCGACCGGCACCGAAGGGTGGGCGGTCGGCGGCTTCGTCGACACCGCCGACAGCAACGGCGCCCTCGACACCGCCGACGTCGACCGCTATCCGGCCGACGGAGCGCGCCGCACCGGGGCTCGCCAGCGCGCCGGTGCCGGGACCCCCCAGCTCGGCCTTCGCCGCGTTCGCGATCGGCGGCGGCGCGCCAGTGCGCCGCGCCGTGCAGCGACCTTCTCAAACGCGCGGATCGGCCCCGACGTGTGGCTCTCCTCGGCGCTCACGCGCGCCCGCCAGATCCCTGGCGTGCAGCGCGTTCCTCTACACCGGCCCGCGGGTGAGCACCGGTGCCACCGCCGGCCCGGCGACGCTGACGATCCCCTACGCGCGCGAGCTCGGAACGCTACGCGGAGCTGCTCGACGCGGTCCCGGGCTTCGCCTTTGCCGCGCCCTCACCCACCGACCTGTCCGGGTCCGCGGGCCTGGGGCCGTTCGAGCAGGTGTTCTCGACCTATCCCTACGGTCAGGGAGCCTGCGGAGCCGACCTGCCAGTCGGCTTACTACGCCCAGCCCTACGCCACCGCGAAGGGAGCGGTGCGCGTGATCGTGCTCGACGACAGCACCGACGTCGACGCCACGCAGCTCAACATGGCTGAAGGAAGAGCTCCTCGCGGCAGCCGGACAGGGCGAGCCCGCGATCGTCGTCGGCAACGCCGATCTGAATGCGCAGGTAGCTGGCGGAGACACCCTCGCGGCGGGCGTAGAGGAAGCGCTCGCGGAGGACCGCACCATGAAGCTCCAGCGGCCTCCGCCTACTTCTACGACTCCCCCGAAGAGAGCGTCGAGCTGCCGCTGCGCATCGGCGGAACACCGGCCTTCGGCTCGGGCACGCTCGGCTACGTCAACTACACGGCCGAGAGCCGCGGCGACTTCCTCGGCGCGAGCGGCTTCCTGCTGGCGGAAGTCGACGTCGAAGCCGTCGCGCGCAAAGCGGACAACGTCGCACCGGTGAGCGCCCGTCTGATCCCCAACATCGGCGAACTGGCGCTCGAAGCCAAGGACGGCACGCTGCTGCGGCGCAGCCAGAGCGCGCTTTTCGAGGCGCTCGCGCGGCGGCCACGCGCCGGCAACCGCTCCCAGAATCAGGCCGACAGTCCCGACACCGATCCATATATCCCGATCCCCTCCAATTGCATCGGGGTCGACTGCACGGAGGCGCTCCTGCCGCAGTACAGCTTCAGCTCCTCCAACGAAAGCATCGGTGACTTCGTGACGCCCAACACCGCTTCCCCCGACCCTCACGCGGTGCTCCTGGGAGCGAACGAACAACCGATCCACGATTCGAGCTCCGGCCTCTTCTGTGCTTATAACGCGGGCACCACGATCGTGACGATCAGAGCCGGCGGCCTGGCGGCCTCGCTGCCGGTCACCGTACGCGCCGGCAGCGTGCGCAGGCCCTGCGGCACGCAGCCCCTGACGGTGCTCCCGGCGCACAGGGCCGTGCTGCCGGCACCCCCGCCCGCTCCGGCGCCGGCACCCGCCGCGGCCCCCAGCGGAACGCCGCCGGCCGCCGCCGTCCTGCCGCTCGCGCCGCCGCCGCCTCCGGTCCCGCTGCCGCTCCCCGCCCGCACCCCCACACCGCCGGCGCCGTTTAGCTCCCCGAGCCCGCCGCTGTTTGCGCCGGCGGCCTTCGTGCCACTGCCGCCGCCGGCCGCCGGCCGGCCGGCGCCGCCGAGCGGGACCTCGCAGGTGACCGCCACCTCCTCGGTCTTCCAGACCGAGCCGGTCGCCGAGCAGGAGAAAGAAGAGGAGGAGGCGATCGAGTCGGTCAGCAACCAGGCGGTCGCCTACGACGTCAGCGAACACGAGCCGATCCCCGACTACCTCGCCGGGCTCGTGGTCCTCGCTGCGTTCGCCGGCGCTTCGATCAGGCGACGTTCCCGCCGGGGCCCGCGCGAGGTGCGCGTCGCCCCGGCCACCCTGACGACGATCCACGCGCAGCGCAGAATGGCCCAGGAGCGGCGTCGGTGGTGAGCTCGGCGAGGAGATCCGGCTCCTTCACCGCTTTGCAACACGGCCAGGGCACGCGTGGCGATACGGTCGGGCAGCCGCGAGCGCGTGTGCGCAACCGGCCGACGATGCCCGGAGCCAGACGTATCCATTGCTGCCTGCTGCTGGCGCTGGCCGGCGTGCTGCTGGCGCCGGTTGCCAGCTCGGCGGCGGAAACATACGGTGAACTGCACCACTTCGGCGCCGCGGGCAACGGTCACGGGCAGTTCAAAATCACCTCGGGCACACACGCGTTTGGTGTGGATCCCGCCACCGACACCGTGTATGTCGGCGATGAACCGAAAAAACGCGAATACCGGGTTCAGGAGTTGAGCGCCGCCGGTGGGTTCATCGCCCAGACGCTCTCGTTCAAACCGCCCAACCACGACGGCATCGAGGGGATCGCCGTCGACCCCGTAGAAAAGCGCCTCTACGTGCTGGCGCTCGAAACGCGCGGAGCGAGCACCGTGATCGAGCCCGGCCAGCCGGTCGCCGGGACGCTCTACGCGTTCTCGACCGAACCCTCGGGCGAAGTCCTGGCACCGGCGCCCGGCGCCGGTGCCGAAGGGGTGCTCGCCGGTCCGGAAGTGCTCGCAGCCCAGTCGGATGAACCCGAAAAGGCGCTACTCGAACCCAAGGGAATCACCGTGGATCCGACGACGCACGACGTGATCATCCTGGGTGAAGTCGCCTTGCACACGCCAAAGGAAGGCGAAGAACCGCAGCTGCGTATCGCCCTGGAGCGGATTCACGCCAACGGCACGCTGGGGGCCAAATACGTCGACACGGGCGGCGTACTGGCGGCCGCGTCCGAACCGAACTCGCCCGTGGTCTCCGCCTCGGGCGCGGTCTACCTAGAGCTCACCCAGGGGGTGGAGAGAGAAGACCCACTGACGGGACTTACTGAAGAGACGAACCAGATAATGCAGGTGCCCTCGAGCTTCGCCTCGACCGAACCTCCAAAGCCCTATCTCTCGCTCGCGGTCCGCGACCCGCAGGAAAGCCAGGGACACCCGGTCGTGGAATTCGACTCCAGCGAACCCGCGCGCGACGGCGGCGGTCTGTCCTATGCGCCCGAAGCGCCAGGCGGAACCGGTGCAGGGACCCTCTATGCGCGCGCACACATCTTCGTTGAAGAGGAAGAAGAAGGCGCCTCCTATCCCGGCGCCCTCGCCTTCGCGGCCGGCGGCGGGGCAGAGCTTGGCTGGACCGGCGGGCAGACCAAGAAGTCGGGCACCGAAGAGTGCACGATCAGCTTCGGTGGTGAAGCCTATCCGCTGGTGGCTGCCGGCGGCGGGCAGACCGTGTTCATGCTCGATCCCGGCAAGGCGAGTCCCTTCCGAGCCCCCCACGTGGTCGAGTTCGGACCGGGAGGCAGCGGCTGCCCGACGGCGGAAGCGACCAGTCCGAGCGCGACGGTGAACGGTCAGCCGCTATCCCCCACCGAAACGATCGCTCCCGGCACGCCCGTCACCTTCTCCTCGACGCTGACCCAAGCTAACGCCCTGAGCGTCGAATGGAGCTTCGGCGACGGGGAGACGCAGACCGAAAGCGCGGATGAGTATCTACGCACGAAGGTGACACATGCATTTGCGCGGGGTGGGAAGTTGACGGTCACGGAGACGATCCACACCGACGATCTCGCTACGCCGACAATCGTCAGGCAGACAACGGTCTCGGTCACAGATACCGCCGCGCCGCCGACGGCCGTACTGGAAGGTCCGCTGGAGCTGACGCTAGGAGCCGAAGGGACTCAGCGGCTGGTGTATCTCGAAGGCGGAGGCTTCGGACTGCAAGTCGGCAAAGCGGGTGCAAGCGCGACGTTCGACGGCAGCGCCTCGTTCGATCCAAACCCGCCGGGATCGAATCGAATCGTGCTTTACCACTGGGTATTCGGGGATGGCGGAACGGAGACTACCGAATCTGCGACCGCCACCCACGAATATGGGCAGGTCGGCGAATACAAGGTGCAATTGACTGTCACCGACACCGCTGGGCTGACCAGCGAACCGAGTACGCTGAACGTCAAAGTCGACGCGCCCGCGCCGACCGCTGGAGTCCCAGGCCAGCCGCCGCAGGCGCCCCCCGCCGTGGCCTCGGCCGCGCGCCCGCAAGCCCCGGCACCCACCCCCGTCATCCCGGCCGCCGGACTGGTCAGCACCTCGCTCCTAACGAGCCCGACGGGGACGGTGCAGCTCGTTATCACCTGCCCGACCGGTGCCACGAGCTGTATCGGTGCGGTCACACTCAGGACGCTCGCAGCAGTCGGCGGCGGCGCCAGTGACCGACGGTCGCGTGCGAAGCGACCCCAGGCGGCGATCCTCACCCTCGCCACTGGAAGGTTCACAGTGGTTGGTGGAGATCAAAAAACCCTGACTCTCCGTCTGACGGCAAAGGCACGCGCGCTGCTCGCGCGCTCGCACCAGCTACGCGTTCGGGCCACGATCGCCGCGCACGATGCCGCCGGCGCGAAGCACACCACCAGCTTGATAGTCCTCCTGCGCCTCAAGGTCCAGCATGTAAAGAAGCTGATAATCCATAGTAGGTGAAAAGTCTATGTCACAGGTCGGCAACCTCGACGCAAGCGGTTGATGGGAAGCTGACTGAGGCAGGTGGATGCTCCCAGCTGCCCCAGCAGTGAGAAGTGCCAATCAACCCAGGAGGTATTCGCATAATGACGTCTCTCTCCGCACGTCGACTCATATCGACGTGCGCAATCTCGGCGGCCGCAGTGGCCGCCCTCGTGGCTCCGGGTGCCGCGAACGCCGGCGTTGTCGGCCAGCAGTGCTCGGGCGCGAACATCTCGGGTAAGGGATCCTCGCTGCAGAAGCTCGCGCAGCAGTCGGTATGGAATCCCGACTTCAACACCTCGGCCAACCCGAAGGCCTGCAACGGCACGCAGGGCTCGAAAGGCATACCGACCGTGAGCTACACGTCGGTCGGCAGTGGCGCGGGCATGGAAGCATGGGGCACCAACGGCCACGCATTCGAAGGCGCAAATGGCTTTGTCGGCACCGACGAACCACCGAACCAGCTGCAGAAAGAAGAAATTCAGTCGCATTCGTCGAAACCAACCGAAAAAACGCTGGAGACGATCCCGGTGCTGCAGGGCTCGGTCGCGATCATCGTGCGCCTGCCGAAAGGCTGCTCGGGAACGAGCATCGCCGTCCCCGGACGTCTGGTGTTCGACAACGTGACACTCCAGAAGATCTGGAACGGTGAAATCACGAAGTGGAGCGAAATCCACGACGACGGCGACAAACTCGTGGAAGCCGGCAAAGCCTGCCCGGAAAATACGACGATCACACGCATCGTGCGTAAGGACCAGTCAGGCACGACGTCGATCTTCAAGAAGTACCTTGCTCTGATCAACGGCGAAAAAGACATCGTCGGCGAACTTGGCTGGCGTGACCTCTCCGAAGGCACGGAGAACACCGAATGGCCCGGTACCGTCACCCGCCCGAGTGAAACAGGCGGCGGCGCGCTGGTCAAGCTGGTGGCTGAAACACCGAGCAGCATCGGCTACGCAAACCTTGCCGACGCACGTAGCGGCGGCCAGTTCACGGGGGCCAATGGAGGCAAAGGCTTCCCGCGCTTCTGGGTTCCGATCCAGAACAACGGCCTGGAACAGGAAGAAGAGACCTACGCCGATCCGTCGAGCAACAACGAGTCCGCGGAAGTCGCCAATGCCAACTGCCTCAACACCGAATACACCAATGGCGAAACTCCGTTCCCCCCGTCCAGCACGCTGGCTGTGTGGAACGAAGTGACTACGAAGACGACAGAGGCGCACTACCCGATCTGTGGTCTGACCTACGACCTCGCCTTCCACGAATACTCAAAGTACCCCGGCACGACGCTGGAAGAGGCCACTTCGGTCAACAACTACCTGCTGTTCGTGCTTGCCAACAACGGCGGCCAGGAACTCATCAAAAAACACGACTACCTGCCGCTGCCGGCTTCACTGCAGGTCATTGCCAGGGAAGGCGCTGAAAAGTCCAAGTTCTAGACCGTAGGTCGCCAGCGCGACCGCACTAGCTTGGAACACGGCTGAGGCCGTAAGGGGCCGGGTTGCCTGTGAGGCAGCCCGGCCCTCTTTGTGCTCTGGTGACCGCAGGCGCCGGAGGCGCGGCTCCGATCCCTGCGCAGCTGACTACCCGTGTACGGACCGTTACGCAAAACAGATGTCCAGCGTGACGCAGTGAACTTACAAGCTCCAGGGGATCGCCCGATAGGGCGAATCTATGAGTCGTGCACAAAGGCTTGCATCTACGGTCGGGGTCCTCTCCGTGATTGCGCTGTGCGGGGGCTCGGCGTTTGCCTACGGCGGGGGGCGCAGAGAGAGCCATCGTCCACGGCCGCGGCGCGCCTCCGCCGCCGCCAGTCGCGCATCCGCGCAGCGGGCGGCATGTCGGCCGACGAAGCGGCGTCGCGGGCGCCGGCGCGCGGTCGCTGGGAGCACGGGCCGCTCGCTCGTAGTCCGGTGCGCCAGGCGGACCGCACCTCAGATGTCGCTCAAAGCCTCCGCGCATCCCGGGCCCGCGCACGCGCATCCGGGAGGTCAGATGCCCTCCGCTGAGCCCGAAGGGCGCGATGGGCGAGCGGTGGCGGATTCCGCTCCCGGAGCCCCCCCCAGCAGCGCTGAGACGAGTGTGCCCAGCGGCTCGGGAGCTGGCGCAAGCAGCCCGCCGGAAGGTATCGCCGGCGGGCTGCCGGAAGGCGCAGGCGCCGGCGGCAGGTCGGAAGGCTCCGTGAGCGCTCCCGAAGCTGGCATCGGCTCCTCACTCCCCGGCCTGGAAGGTGGGCTCGGGTCCAGCGGCGAATCGAGTGGCTCCAGCGAAACCCAGCCCGCCAAGCCGTTTCGCTTCTTCGCGCCCACCAGCCTCTGGAACGAGCCGATTCCCGCAAGCGAACCGCTCGACGCGAGCTCGGTTGCGGTCGTGGGCGCTCTGGATGCAGAAGTCGCCGCCGAGCAGCAGCTCCGGGACGGTCCGTGGATCAATACCACCGCCTACAGCGTCCCCGTCTACACGGTGCCTGCCGATCAGCCGACGGTCAAGGTCCAACTGGACTCCTCGCCGCTGATGCCGGCGCTGCAGACGGCCTGGGAAGCGGTGCCGCTGCCGGCGACGGCGAGGCCCGCGGCCGGAACCGACAGGCACCTGGTGGTCTGGCAGCCGAGCACTGACCGGCTGTGGGAGTTCTGGAAGCTCGTACACGAAGGCGGCGTGTGGCAGGCCTCGTGGGGCGGAGCGATGCAGAACACCTCGGCCGATCCCGGCGTCTATGGCACCGAAGCCTGGCCGGGCGCAAAGCCGCAGTGGGGCGCGTCGGCATCCTCGCTGTCGATCGCGGGTGGGTTGATAACGCTCGAAGACCTGGAAATGGGTCAGATCAATCACGCGCTGGCCATCACTGTCCCCAAGGTGCGCGCAGGCGTCTATGCCGCTCCCGCCCAGCGAACGGACGGAAAATCGACCGATCCGCTTTCGCTGCCTGAGGGAGCGCGCCTGCGGCTCGACCCTCAATTGAACCTGACGTCTCTGCATCTGCCGTGGCTGACGCTGATGATCGCCGAAGCGGCCCAGCGCTACGGGATGGTCGTCAGGGACAGGGGGGCGACCGTGGCCTTCTACGCGCAGGACCCCACGCCGACGGGCACCCAGCCGTTTGTCGGATCGGGCGGGTACTTCGAAGGGAAATACCCCAACCAGCTGCTTGCGGCCTTCCCGTGGGAACACCTGCAGCTGCTGCAGATGCAGCTGCACGGCGGCGCCTGAGGCCTTTCGCCTAAGCCGTGGCGTCTGCCGGTGGCCTCGCTGCCCCAGCTGTGGCCTTGCTGTCCGCCGCGCGTAGCTGTCCGCTGTGTGTTGCTGTCCGCTGCGCGTCGCTATTCGCCGTGGGCGTTGCTGCCCGCCGTGGCGTCGCCATTCGCGGTGCGTCGCTACTCACACTGCGGGCGCGGGGCCGTCCCTGGTCCGGCCCTAGAAGTACCCGCGCCGCTTGCGATCCTCCATCGCGGCCTCGCTGGCGCGGTCGTCGGCGCGCGTCTGTCCGCGCTCGGTGACCGCGGTCGCGGCGATCTCGAGCACTACCTCGGCCAGCGTAGCGGCGTCCGACTCCACGGCGCCCGTGCAGGTCATGTCCCCGACGGTCCGGTAGCGCACCCGGGAGGTAAACGAACGCTCGCCGTCCAGTAGCTCGACATAGGGGCTCACCGCATAGAGCATCCCGTCGCGCTCGAAGACCTCGCGCTCGTGCGCGAAGTAGATCGCGGGCACCTCGAGCTTCTCCTCGGCGATGTACTGCCAGACGTCGAGCTCGGTCCAGTTGGAGATCGGGAAGACCCGCACGTGCTCGCCGCGACCGATGCGACCGTTGTAAAGACTCCAGATCTCGGGACGCTGACGCTGTGGCTCCCATTGGCCGTGCGTATCCCGAAAGGAGAGGATGCGCTCCTTTGCGCGCGCGCGCTCCTCGTCGCGGCGTGCGCCCCCGAAGGCCGCGTCGAACCCGTGCTGGGCGATCGCGTCGAGCAGCGTCACGGTCTGCAGCGCGTTGCGCGAGGCGTATGGGCCCGTCTGGTCCTCGGCCCTGCCCTGTCGGATCGAGTCCTCGACGGACGCTACGATCAGCCGCTCTCCGAGTTCCGCGACGCGACGGTCGCGGAACTCGATCGCCTCGGGGAAGTTGTGGCCCGTATCGACGTGCATCAAGGGAAAGGGAAACGGCCCGGGCCGGAACGCCTTCTCGGCCAGGCGCAGCAGGACGATCGAGTCCTTGCCGCCCGAGAACAGCAGCACCGGCCGCTCGAACTCCGCGGCGACCTCGCGCATCACATGAATCGCCTCGGCCTCCAGCGCACCCAGATGCGTAAGCCGATAGTCGCTCGCAGAGCCCGCCGGCGCCGCGGGCTGAGTGGTCTCCTGAGCGGCGGGCCGCGGTTGTGGGGGGGAGGGCTCGGTCATGTCCAACACGCGCCACCAACGGTCCGTCGCGGCCCGGACTTTCGCGGCGTCGCAAACGCACTTTGGGCGGGAACACGCATCTTCGCGCACGGCGTCGTAAGTCCACCCCGATGGCGCCCGTTGCTAGGGGACGCCGATGGCCATTCAGCCGATCTTCATCTTCTCAGCTCCCCGCAGCGGGTCCACGCTGGTTCAGCGCATCGTCGCCGCCCACGACGGCGTAGCGACGGTGTCCGAGCCGTGGCTGCTGCTGCCGCACATATATTCCTTCCGTCGCAGCGGCATCGTGGCCGAGTATCCCCATCCACGTCTGCCCGACGCGATCGAGGACTTTTGCCAGCAGCTTCCCGAAGGTTTAGTCGGCTACCGTCGCGAGCTGCACGACTACATCCTGCGTCTGTACGAACAGGCTGCTGGCGATGCGCGCTACTTCCTCGACAAGTCCCCGCCCTACCATTTGGTCGCCGAGGACGTGATGGACCTCTTTCCGGAGGGCAAGTTCGTCTTTCTGTGGCGCAACCCGCTCAGCATCGTCGCCTCGCTCGTCGACACCTGGCTTGGCGGGCAGTGGCGTCCACTGGCGTTTCGCCAGCAGCTCTTCGTGGGCCTCCCCCGACTCGTCGCGGCCTACAGCGCCAATCGCCCGCGGGCCTACGCCGTGCGCTACGAGGACCTCCTCGCCGGGGACGAGCACAGTTGGGCGCCGCTAATGAGCCACCTCGGGATCGAGTTCGACCCCGGGGCCCTGCAACGCTTCATCGACGTCGACCTGCAAGGACGCATGGGCGATCCGACCGGCATCAAGCAGTACGACGCACTTAGCCTCGCGCCCACGGAAAAGTGGGCGCGGACGATCGATAACCCCCTGCGCCGGGAGTGGTGTCGCAGATACCTGCGCTACCTCGGGAACGACCGGTTGGCAGTGATGGGCTACGACGGCGCGCAGCTGCTGGGCGAGCTGCGCGCTCGCCCGGCGGGGCTTGCGTCGATCGGCTCCGATCTCAAGGCCCTCCTCGCCGACGTCATCAAGGAGCCGATCCGTGCCCGCGTAAATCGCGACACCCTGGGTGGGACGAATGCGATCGCCAAGCTCATGCGGCCCGAGCAGCAGCGAGCGTAGCGAGACGATGGCGATCCAGCCCATCTTTATCTTCTCGATCACGCGCAGCGGGTCGACCATGGTCCAGCGGGTGATCGCTGCGCACGAGGGTGTGAGCACCGCCTCGGAGCCGTGGGTGCTGCTGCCGTTCCTCTACACGCTCCGAGATCGGGGGGTCGTCGCCGAGTACACCCACCCGTTGATGGTGGCCGCGATCGAGGACTTCTGCCAGACCCTGCCCGCCGGCGTCGAGGACTATCGGCGCGAGCTGCACGACTTCGTGATGCGCCTGTACAGCAAGTCCGCCGGCAAAGAGGCGCGTTACTTCGTGGACAAGTCCCCGCCTTACTACTTCGTCGCGGAGGACATCATGAGACTGTTCCCGGAGGGCAAGTTCGTCTTCCTGTGGCGCAATCCGCTGAGCATCCTCGCCTCGATCATCGAAACGTGGCAACAGGGGCGCTGGCACGCGGTCGACTTCCGCGAGGATCTGTTCATCGGGCTCCCCAGGCTGGTCGCGGCCTACCGTGCCAACCGCGAGCGCGTCCACGCGGTCAAGCTGGAGGATCTCCTCGTGGACGGTGATCATCAGTGGCGCTCGGTGATGGACTATCTCGGCATCGACTTCGATCCGCTGGCGCTGGAGCGCTTTACCGGGGTCAAGCTGCAGGGACGCATGGGAGACCCGGTTGGCGTCAAGCGCTACTCGACGATCGATGCTGCGCCGATCGACAAGTGGAAGCAAACCCTCGCCAATCCGCTCCGGCGCGCCTGGGCGCGCAGGTATCTGCGCTTCCTCGGCGAGGAGCGGCTGGCGACGATGGGCTACAGCGGGTCCACGCTGGCTCGATCCCTGGATGCGCAGCCGCCACATCTCACATCGCTTTCCTCGGATCTCGGAAGGCTGGCGGTCGACCTGCTCAAGGAGCCCGTGCGGGCACGCGTTCGGCGGGGGGGAATCGGTGGACCCAACTCGATCCGCGAGCTGCTGAAGGCATCGGCGGGGTGACCGCCAAGGCCATGTCCAATCCGTCCGCGTCATCCTTTCAGGCCCCTGCAGGGGGGGGTGGAGCAGCCCCAGAGCATCTTCCAATATCTGTGATAATTCCAGTCTATAACCGACCCGACATGTTGCGGCGCTCGCTTGCGAGCGTCTGGTCCCAAGCGCCCGCCCTACCGGCGGAGGTGATAGTCGTCGACGACGGCTCTGACGACGACACCGCGGCGGTCGGTGAAGAGTTGAACGCCACCGTGATCCGTCATCCCCAGAATCGGGGACTCTCCGCGGCGCGCAACACCGGACTGCAGGCCGCCTCGCATTCGTGGATCGCGCTCCTGGACTCCGACGATGAGTGGCTGCCACACCATCTCGCTCACCTCTGGGCGCTGCGCCAAGGACACGTGCTCGCCGCCAGTTCATCGCTGAACTGCGGCAGGGACCCCGCCGAAGATCGCTTTCGCGGACCCGTGTCGCGTGAGCCGGTCGTCCTGCGCAAGGGCGACCAGCTCGTGTTTCCCGAGAACATGATCCCGGTCAGCGGTTCGCTCTTCAAACGGGAGCTGGCGTTGCAGGTCGGCGGGTTTCGCCCGCACCGCGGTGTAGTCGAGGACTTCGACATGTGGCTGCGGCTGTTGGAGCATGGCACCGGCATCTGCTCCCCCACGGTCGGTGTGATCTACCATGTGCACGCAGCGCAGATGTCCCTTCAGGACGCCCGCACTATGCAGCTGGCCCACGTCGATGCGGCCGAGGCTTACCGTCAGCGCACAAATGGCTCGACCAGGCCGATTCGTCGCTGGGAGGGCGTCGCGGCATGGGACAACTTCCGCAGGGCCTGCGAAGCGCGCCAGTGGCGCGCGGCGCTGGGCTGGGGGGTGCAGATAGCGGCCTCTCCGCAACGCCTCGTCGGCCTGTTGCGAATTTGGGTCTGGCGTTACATGACAAGGCGCCGCAGCGCGATTCTACGCCAGGCCGGACTGCGAGTGACGCGGTGAAGTGGACGGGCATGCGCTGATGATGATTCGACGGCAACTGGAAACGGTGCAGTACTATCGGCGTCTCGGCAACCGCCCGGCGAACGTTCATCCAGATATGGGTGATCGAAATCAATGAACAGATAGGAATCAAGGACGAAACGATGAGCTGTCCAGATGACGGACAAAACCGTATGAACATTGGTGTGACGCGAAGGTTTGGTGACTTGCGCCCAACTCGCCGGAGCAAATCCCCGCTCGATTACACCCGCCGCCTCGGCTTGTCGCTCGGCCTCCTGGTCGCGATCCTCACGGCCTGGATGGGGTTGGGCGCTGCTACGGCGGGGGCGGCCTCAGAAATCGAACGAATCTGGTCATTCAACGGTGGCGAAGTCGCGATTCATCGCCTCGCGAGTGGCAAGTTCGAAGGTGTCGTGGTCTCTACAACTACGTTCGACGAATGCCCGCACCAGGTTGGTGAACCGATGTGGACCGGTATGACACGCCAGTCCGACGGCTCCTACTGGGGCTTTCATCAATGGCTCTTCCAGCAGACTTGCGTGCGCAATCCGACGCTCGGGCCGACCGCATGGCGTGTCCTGCCGGCCTCTTCGGGCACCCACTCGCTGGAGGTCTGCTTCAGCGAACCTGGCAGCGCCTCCCAGCCGACGATCGCGCCCAGCGGCATCGGCGCCGGCGCGACCTTCGGCTGCAAGACCTCCGAACCGACAGGCCTGCTGCCCGAAGTGGTCTCAGGCACATCAAAGAGCGGTAGCGAAGGGGGCGCCGAAAAAATCAGCTTCGCGGGCACCGTCATCCTGCCGAGGTCCAAGCTCTGCGTCCGGCGCGGAGTGCTCGTGATCAAACTGCGAGACCCCAAGCGCGATCCGCTCAAGGAGCTGGTCGTCCGGATCAAACGGCGCAAGCTCGCCGATATCCACGGCGTCCAGCGGCTTACGCGGCCCATCGTGCTGCACGGACTGCCGAGCGGCAGCTACACGCTCAAGCTCACCGCGACCACGGTTCTCGGCCAGAAGCTCTCGGGCAAGCGCGCGTACCACAGTTGCCGCAAGCCGCATCGGAGGGCCAAAGTGCATCGGCGCCGGCATCGACGCGGTTGAGGCAGCCACGGGATACGGGTCGCCCAGCTGGCCCGTATCTGAAAGGTTTCGAGCGCGTCTGGAGTTAATCGAGATTATGTATACCCATGTTGCTTACGGTCTTGGCCTCAGCACGTCGATGCGGCTGCCAGGCATGCCGTCTGGGAGCCCGGAGGGGCTTCCGTCCCTGGCGCTCGAGCTCGTGACGCAGGCCGAGCTCGAATCCGCTTGGAGCGGTTCGGAGGCTCGCCAGGCCTGGATCGGCAGGCTCGGGGACGGCTGCACCCTGACGATCGATCATGGGAGCGCCCGCGACGTCCTGTTCAGCTACGGCGAGCGCGCCCGCTTTCGGCTGGACTCTGCCCACGCACGCCTGGAATGCGCTCCGCTCAGCGCAGGCCTGCATTGGCAGCAGGTGCTGTTGGGCAGGGTACTGCCGAACGTCGCGATCATCCGCGGCTACGAGGCGCTGCACGCCAGCGCGGTGGACTCGCCGGCGGGCGTGGTCGCTGTCGCGGCGCCGAGCGGCACCGGCAAGACGACGCTGGCGCTAGAGCTGCTGCGACGTGGCTGGCCGCTGTTCGCCGACGACGTGCTGACGCTTGGCGACGGTCCTGAGGCCGGCGTGTGGGCCTATCCGGGAACCCCGCACATGAATGTCGCCGAGCCTCCCGCGGGAGCGGACCCGCCCGCCCAGAGCGACGCGGATCTGGGGACCACGTTGGGCAGGATCGCCGGTGAGCGCTGGATGACAGTTCGCCAGAGCGTGCGGAGCCCGCGCCGGGTGCGCATGGTCTGTTTGTTGGAACGACGCGAGGGTCTCGCGTTGGAGAGCGAGATCCTGCCCCCCAGTCCGCTGCCGCTGGCCCCCTACATGCTCGGCCTGCCGGGCGACGCCCAACGCGAGCGTCGCAGGTTCGCGCGCTACGCCGATCTGATGAGCGAGACCGCGCTGCTGCGACTCACGTGCGAGCCGACCGACCGACCGGCCGACCTCGCCGAGCTGATCGAGCACGCGCTCTCTCAACAGCCCGCGCTGGCCCTGCAGGGAGCGCGATGACCCCGCGCTCGGTTGCCGCAAACGCGCCTGCCGCCCAGGAGGTGACCGAGTACGCGGCCGCGGAGTCGATTCGCATTCCTCCTGACGCCGGGTCTGCCGCCGAAGGCACCTGCCCGCTGGCGATCCGTGGCATCAGCAAGCGCTGGCGTCAAGATCTGCCGCTGGTGCTCGACAAGCTCGACCTCGTCCTCGAGCCGGGGACGAGAACCTGGATCGGCGGGCGCAACGGCGTCGGCAAGACGACGATGCTGCGCGTTGCCGCCGGATTGATCGAGCCCGAAGCTGGGACGGTCGAAGCCTGGGGTCTCACGCCGCGGGAGCACCGCGTCCGCTATCAGGAGCTCGTCTCCTTCCTGCCTGCCGGTGACCGGGGTCTCTATGCGCGCTTGACGGTGCGCCGCCAGCTCGAGCTCTGTGCGCGAATCGCCATGGTGCCCCGCTCGCGCTTCCGCGAAGTCGTCGAGGAGGCCCTCGCAGACTTCGACATGCTCGAACTTGCCGAGCGCCGCGTCGATCGCATGTCGATGGGTCAGCGCCAGCGGCTGCGCATCGCGATGGCCTTCCTGCCCAAACCGGAGATCGTGCTCCTGGACGAGCCGCTCACAAGTCTGGACACCGAGGGCTCTGTGCTGCTCGCGCGGGCGCTTGACCTGCTGATCGCGCGCGAGGGCGCGGTGCTGTGGTGCTCGCCCAGCGGCGAGCACCTCGACATGGAGTTCGACGCGCGCTGGACGATCGAACGTGGAAGGCTGACAGCGGCATGAACCGAGCCTTGACGGCTGGCCACGCATTCTTGGCGATCATGCGCCGCGACCTGCACGTCTACCTTTCCTATCGCACGCGCCTGGTCAGCCAGGTGCTTACCGCGGTCTTCAGCCTGGCGCTCTTCTACTACGTCTCGCGGCTAGTGCACATCGGTAGCTTCCGCTCCCACAACGGCTACTTCGGATTCGTGGTCGTCGGGCTCGCGCTGGTGAGCGTCATGTACTCGTGCTTCTTGGTGCCCGAACTCGTCCGCCAGGAGCTCGTCGCGGGAACCTTCGACCGGCTACTGCTCTCGCCCTTCGGGGCAGTTCGCAGCGTCCTCGCGATGACCTTGTTCCCGCTGCTGCTGTCGTTCGTGATGGCGGGGATCACGCTTACGCTTGGCTGCACCATCTTCGGGTTGCAGCTGCACTGGTCAACGGCTCCCTGGGCGCTGCCCGTGATGCTCTTGGCGCTGCTCGCCTTCCTGCCCATCGGCCTGCTGTTCGCCGCGCTGACGATTCTCGTCAAGCAGGGCAACGTGGGTACGAGCTGGGTGATCGCCCTGATGGCCCTCACGGGAGGCGTCTACTTCCCGATTACGGTGCTGCCCGAATGGCTGCAGACGGTGAGCAAGCTGCAGCCCTTCACACCCGCGACCAGCGTGCTTCGACATCTGCTCGTGGGCAGCGCCTTGACGTCCCCGTTCTGGCCCTCGCTCGCGAAGCTCGCGGCCTTCGCGTTGGTGCTGCTGCCGCTTTCCATCTTTGCTCTCTCGAACGCGATCGCATCGAGTCAGCGTCGTGGGACAATCATCGAGTACTAGTAGGAGGCCACGCGGATGCCGATTCCACCCGAGACAATGTCAAGCGCGTCGCTGAAGCCCACGTCGAAGATCAGGCTGCCTCAGCATGTGGTCTACCGAAGCTTCCCGGCGGAGACCGTGGTCCTGAACCTCGAGACCGGCAAGTACCACGGACTGAACCCCACCGCCGGCAGCATGATCGCGGCGTTGGAGCGAGCGGCCTGCGTGCGCGATGCAGCCGCCGCGATCGCCGCGGAGTACGACCAGACCGCGGCCGTCGTCGAGCAGGACATGTGCGAGCTCTGCAACGTGCTGCTCGCCCGAGGGCTGGTCGAGCTCGATGGCGGCTCCGAGCGCTGAGCTCTCACGCGGAGCCGCGTCCCCGCTGCCCCCACGACCGCTGGAGCTCGGCGAGCGCGCGCGGCTGGCCGCCGAGATCGTCGCGGCCTACCTCCAGGCGCGTCTGGCGTTGCGTCGCGCCCCGATCACCTCCGTCGTCGCGACGTTGCGCTCTGAGACCGCCCTACCGTGGCCCGGGCCGGCGACGGGCACGGTCTCAGAAGCGCGTCGCCTGGGACGTGCAGTCACGCGCACGCTGCGCTTCGTGCCTGGCGATACCCGTTGCTTGGCGCGTTCGCTCGTGCTCACCCGCTTGCTGGCCAGACGCGGGATACCGGCGAAGCTGGTCATCGCCGCTCGCTCGGGCCCGAGCTTCCTGGCCCACGCCTGGGTCGAGTCCGGGGGCGAGCCCGTGCTTGCCCCCGGCGACGAGTCGTTCGGGCGTCTCGTAGAGCTCTAATGGCGAGCGCCGCCACCGTCTTCGGGCTCGACGTGAGCGCCGATGTCCAGTTGTCGTTCCTGCAGGATGCGCACGCCACGGCGACCGGTCGTCCGCTCGAGATCACGGTCGCGACCGAGCCCGCACAGGCCCCCATCTGGCCCGAATCGGCGGAGCTGGTCTGTGACCAGCGCTTGCCGGATGGCACGGTGAACTTCCGCATCCAGGCGCATCCCGAGGCCGGCTATCTGATCTGGGGACCGACATACGGCGGGCACCGTCTCAGCCGCGACGGGCGCTCGGCGCTGTGCATGCCCGAAGACCAAGTCGAGGCCGCATGGCAGCGCATGCTGATCGCACAGGTGCTGCCATTCGCCGCGGTCCTCCAGGGCCTCGAGGTCCTGCATGCCAGCGCCGTGACCTGGAAGGGAGGCGCCGTCGCCTTCGTCGGGCCCTCGCGCGCGGGCAAGACCTCGATCGCGGTCGAGCTCTGCCGCCGGGGCTCTGGCTTTCTGGCCGACGACGTGCTGGCGCTCGAGTGCTCCGGGGAGCAGCTGCTGGGACACCCCGGCACGCCGCTGGCGGGCGTCGATCATGCCGAGGCCCAGCGACTGAGCAGCGCCGGAGACCCATCCGTCGCCCAGGCCGTCGCGACCAACGAGCGGGAGCGGCTCGTGCCGATGGGCAGTGCCGCGGGGCCCGTTCCCCTGCGGGCGCTGTTCCTCCTCGAACGCCGACCCGACGGTCCCAGCCGACCGCACTTCGAGCCCGCCGCCGATCCGAAGCTGCTGCTGGCCAACACCTTCAACTCCGTGCTCACCCAGCCCGAGCGGCTGCTGCGGCTGTTCGAGGTGAGCGCGCTTGCCGCTCGCCATCCGATCGAGCGGGTACTGGCGGGTCCCGAAGTGCAGGCCGACCAGCTCGCGAGCGCGGTCGAACGCCGGCTCGGTGCGCACGCGTGAGCCGCTGGCTGGCTGGTGTCTTCGATCCCAGCGCCCGCTTCCCCGAAGCAGCGCGCGTGGCAGGCGCGCTCGGCGGCGATCGGCCCGCCCAGATCCTGGACCGCCCGCCGCTGCGGGTGGCCTACAGCGGTCCCGCGCTAGGCGCCGAGGATCTCACCTGTCTCATCGACGGCCACCTGGACAACGCGAGCCAGATCCGTGCCGAGCTGGGGGGCGCGGCGGCGCGCCGGAGGTATGAAGTGTCGAGGACGGAGGAGGCGCGCGGCGTCCCGGCCGCGGGCGTGGCCACTCTCTCTTGTGAGGAGCTCCTGTGCGCCGGCTACCGACGGTGGGGGAGGGGTCTGCTGGGCCGCCTGCGCGGCGACTTCACCCTGCTCATCTGGGACCACGAGCGGGGGGAGGGGCTACTGGCCCGCGACCAGCTGGGAGCACGCCCCTGCTTTCTCCACGAAGACGACGGGAGGCTGTCCTTTGCCAGCGAGATCCGCTGCCTGCTGGCGCTGCTGCCACGGCGACCGGCTCCCGATCACGCGAGCGTCGCTCACTGGATCGCCGTCAGCAGCCGCCCGGACATGGCCACGCTCTACAGCGGCGTCAGTCGTCTGCCTCCCGGCGGGGTGCTGCTCCTCGACCGTGGCGGAGTCCGCGAGGAGCGCTACTGGTCCCCCCGTTTCGAGGAGCCGCTGATGCTCTCCGAGGCCCAGCTTGCCGAGGAGACGCGCGCAGCGCTGGAGCGCGCTGTGCGCCGCCGCATCGATCCGGACGGCCTCACCGGCGTGACCATGAGCGGGGGTTTGGACTCCTCCGCCGTCGCGGCTCTCTGCGCCGGACAGGCCGGCGAGCGGATACTCGCCTGCTCGGCGACGTTTCCCGAACATCCGGCTGCCGACGAGTCCGAGTTGATCGACACGCTCAGAGAGTCGCTGTCGCTGTCCGGTCTCAGGGCCGAGGTGCGGCCCGGAGGCCTGCTGGCGAGCGCGCTGGAATCGCTTGCCGCGTGGCAGGTCCCGCTGCGCAGCTGGGGAGACTTCTGGGCGCTTCCCCTGATGCGCGCCGCGGCGCGCGCGGGCGCGGGCACGATCCTCGGCGGCGATGGCGGCGACGAGCTGTTCGGCGCGCGCCCCTATCTCCTCGCCGACCGGATGCGCGCCGGCCACCCACGTGAGGCGTTCACGCTCACCCACAGGCTGCCCGGCGCCGGCGGGGGGCCTCCGCGCCGGGAGGTGATCGGGATGTTCGCCTCGCTGGCGCTCGCCGGCTCCCTCCCGCACGGCGTGCACAGCAGGCTGCAGCGTCGCTCACAGGCGCGCGCGGCGCCCTCCTGGTTGCGCGCCCCCATGCGCGCGGAGCTGCTTGGATCGGATGACCCCCTCGCCTGGAAGCGCTTGGACGGGCCGCGCTGGTGGGCGCACGCGGCGTATGGGATGGCGCGCGGGATCGAGGCCGGCGGGGTCTTCGAGCATCACCGCCGGCGTGCCGCGCTGGCGGGTGTGGAGTCGCGTCATCCGCTGCTCGACCTCGATCTCGTGGCGTTCGGTCTGCGCCTGCCGCCACGGTCCACGCTCGATCCTTGGCGCACCCGGCCGGTGCTCCGCGCGAGCATGGCGGGGCTGCTACCTGACGCCGTGCGCCTGCGTCCGGGCAAGGCTCGCTTCGAGGCGGTGATCGTCGATTGTCTGCGGGGCCCTGACCTGGCGGGGATGCGCGGGCTGTTGGACGACCCCGCGGCCGAGCTCGGCGCCTATGTCGAGTTGGATCGGGTCCGGCGGACCCTGCTCGACACGGACCAGCTGCTGCGGAGCAGCCCCTTCGCCTGGATGTGGCAGGTCTGGCGGCTGGTCACCGCGGAGTGCTGGCTGCGGGCGCAAACCCGTCCGCTGGAGGAGCTCTCGGCGCTCGCGGGAGCAGCGAGCCCGGCGCGGATCGAGATTCATCCGGCCTAGCCGTCGTACCTTTTTCCACCTTGACCCAACCCGCCGGTGCCCTAAGCTTCCTCCTGTAGTCAGCCGTCCCGTCATCGGTGGTGCGCGGGCCGGGAGATCGATTGATAAGGAACCGCTCACATGGATGACAAGGTAACCATTGGAGCCTACGAGACTCCAAAGGTCGTTGACTACGGCGACCTGCAGGAGCTAACGGCAGCTTGCTTGGGCGGCCACGGCGGCGATGCGTTCGATCCTTCAGGGACAGCTGGAGAATTCACAGTCGGCGCGAGCAACCCGGCAGCTAGCTGCAAATCAGCTCCCTAGCCGCGACGACTCTCAGAGTGTGAAGGCTGCCCGTCAGGCGGGCAGCTTCGTGTAGTTACAGCAGCCGTCCCGGTGGGGCGGCTGCTGTGTTTAAGGCCTCGTATCCACAGCTCTATGTGTGTCGAGATCGCGAGGGTGAACTGCAAGTCTGAAGGCGAACGTACCGTTAGTCGGCCGTGCCCAGAATCAGTAGCACGGTCGAGAGGGTCGCACGCCCCTCCAGCGAGGGCGCCGCGGCGCTCGCGCTGATCGCCGCCCCCGGCGCGCGCGAGCGCATCGGCGCGATCCTCCGGGCGCGGGGACTCGAGTTCACCGCCATCGGTGACAGTGCTGGGCTGCGCGACGGCGACCTCAGCGAGGTCGCGATGCTGATCCTGCATCGCGGCGAGGATACAGAGGCAGCGCAGCAGATTGCCCTGCTGCGAGGAGCCGCTCCTGAGGCGCCGATCGTGCTGGTCTGCGCCGCCATCCAACGCTGGGAGATGCGCGCGGCGCTGAGCGCAGGCGTCGCCGGTGTGGTGATCGAGGACGAGATGACCAGCACGCTGAGCGTCTGTCTGGACGCTGTGCGGGCTGGGCAGATCTGTGTGCCCCAGCAGCACTGGCGCCAGATCGAGCCGCCGGCGCTCTCTACCCGCGAGAAGCAGATTCTCGGGCTCGTGGTGATGGGCTACATGAACGGCCAGATCGCCGAGCGGCTGTTCCTCGCGGAAAGCACGGTCAAGAGCCATCTTTCCTCGGCGTTTGGAAAGCTCGGGGTGCGCTCGCGAAATGAGGCGGTCAACCTGATCCTCGATTCGAAGCGCGGCCTGGGAATGGGCATCCTCGCCCTCGGTGGGGAGCCGCTGGAGACCTCGTCGACGGCGACAGGATGAGCAACACAACGCGGACAGGCGCGTACGCAAGCGACTGAGTTAGTTCATCGCGACAGGGCCAAGGAGGCGAACGACACGACATGAGCGGGGGGATCGGCAGCAAGGCGGGGCTGCGGTTGCCGCAGGATGGGGCGAACGGAAGCACAAATGATTTCGATGGCCTCGCGGTCAGGCGCGAGGCTCCAGCTGCGCGCCCAGAGGCGCAGATCGCCGAGACGCGAGGGTTGGCCGCAAATCTCTCGCGTGACGCGCTGTTCCGCCGCTCGCTGCTGGCGGCCGACATCGTGGCGATCGTTGGCGCCTTCGTGCTGCTGGCCGAGATCTCCTCGCGCTCGCTGCAGCTCACCTGGGTGAGCGTGTGCGGCCTGCTCGCGCTCCTGGTGGGCGCCAAGATCTTCGGCCTCTACGATCGTGACGAGGTGCTGTTGCACAAGACCACGCTGGACGAGGCGCCGAAGCTCTTTCATGTAGCCACGCTTGGCGCGCTGGTCGCATGGCTCGCCGGTGGCCTGGTTGTGGGCGGCAGCACGCTCGACCGCCGCGAGGCGCTGTTGCTGTGGCTGGTCCTGACGTTCCTCTTGATCCTCGCGCGTGCGACCGCGCGCGCCCTCGCGCTGCGGGTGGTGCCGGCCGAGCGCTGCCTGTTCATCGGCGACCAGGCCCTGGCACGGACCGTTCGCGCCAAGCTCGCGGGCCACAGCGGCGTAAAGGCCGAGCTCGTCGCGCATCTGGACCTCGAGGAAGTCGCGACCTGGTCGGCCGACGCGTTCTCGGCGCAGCGCCTCAGTGAGATTCGCCGCCTCGCTCGATCGCTCGACATCCACCGGGCGATCGTCGCGCCGGGCAGCGTGGACGCGGGCGAGATGCTCGATCTCGTGCGAACGCTCAAGGCGGTGGGTGTGCGCGTCAGTGTGCTGCCGCGTCTGCTGGAGGTTGTCGGCTCATCGGTGGAGTTCGACGATCTTCATGGCCTGACGATCATGGGTGTCAGGCGCTTCGAGCTGACCCGCTCCTCGGCCGCGGTCAAGCGCGCGTTCGATCTGATCGGCGCCTCGCTCGGCCTGCTCGCGATCGCCCCGGCGCTGATCGTGATCGTGATCGCGATCAAGCTCGACAGTCGGGGTCCTGTGTTCTTCAGGCAGCAGCGGGTCGGCCGCCACGGCAAGCACTTCGACATGCTCAAGTTCAGGACGATGGTGCCCAACGCGGAGGCCCTCAAGGAGTCGCTGCGCCATCGCAACGAGGCGCAGGAAGGGCTCTTCAAGATCGCCGACGATCCCCGCGTCACCCGTGTCGGGCGACTGTTGCGCAAGAGCGCGCTGGACGAGCTTCCGCAGCTGCTCAACATCATCAAGGGCGAGATGAGCTTGGTGGGCCCGCGACCGCTGGTGCTCGATGAGGATCGATACGTCGAGGGCTGGTACCGCCGCCGGCATGAGTTGATGCCCGGCATGACCGGTCCCTGGCAGATCCTCGGACCGGCGCGCGTCCCGCTGCGCGAGATGGGCGCGATCGACTACCTGTACGTGGCCAACTGGTCGCTGTGGGGCGACCTCAAGATCTTGCTGCGCACAGTTCCGCACGTAGTCGGCCGGCGTGGGCTCTGAGCGCTCGCTCGCTCGCCCTCCACGCCCTCGTCGCTGACAGCGGCCATGTGGCACACCGCAAGCACCGTGACGGCCACGGAGAGCCAGATCAGCGATAGCAGGGTGATGATGACGATCAACATTGGCTTGAAGGAGAGCGGGGTCTCGGGCTCTAGGCCTCATATACCCGCTGCACCGCGTTCCTAGCATCCATCGACCGTTGGCCCGCGGGGCCTTAGTGCCCCAAGGCAAGATCAGACGGACGGCTGAGCCGCCAGCTCGAGCCGCAGGCGGTCAGCGAGCCGCAGCGCGAAGGCGATGATCATGAACGTCGAGTTGGCCTGTCCGGAGGTCACGAACGTGGAGCTGCTCGCGATCGAGAGATCACGCAAGCCGTGCACGGCAAGATCGCGGTCGACGACGCCGTCGCCAGCCCGGGCGGACATGCGTGTCGTGCCGGCCTGGTGATAGCCACCAAAGAGCTGCTCGCGCACAGCCGCCTCGGAGTCTTGGTACAGATACTCCAGTCGCCCCAGGCCGCTGTCGCGCAGATAGGCGTCGAGATGCCTGTGCGCGCGTACCACGCTGCCCACGTCGACCTCGTCGAACGACAGGTGCGTGCGCAGCCGGGGCATGCCCAGCGCGTCGCGCTCGGAGGTCGGCTGCACCCGGCTCTGGCGGTGCGGGAGATGCTCGCCGTGATACAGCAGCGGGTAGACGTTCGCGCCGCTGCGCACGAAGAATCCGGGGACCTTGCGGCCCGGCTTCAGGTAGCGTTGGTAGCCGAACGTCAAAGCGAAGCGGGTGGCCGGTACCAGGTCGCGCATAAGGTTGAGCAGGTGCGCGCGGAGCGAGACGTGCTCGCTGGCCTTGACGTGCGCTTGCCTGATGCCTTCGGCGACGAACCGTCGGCCGAAGGGCGAGGCAAGCATCAGGTAGGCGAAGGACAGGACGCCGTTGCCGTGTGCGGGGTCGCTGATTTCCGGGTTCACCAGCCACATGGCGGTGTTAGGCAACCGCTCCTCTTCGAGGAAGTCGCGCGCGAAGGTCAACCGTCGGCGCACATAGACCCCAGCACGGTCGCGCTCATGGCCATAGATCGTGGCGGCGGGCGGAGTGCTGAAGTGGACCCGCGCGATGCGGCTCTCGACGTGAGCCATGTACCAGCGTCCGAGATGGCCGGAGTGATTGCCCAGGCCGTCTTTGTGATGGCGGTTGGACGCGAACAGCAGGCGGGTGGTCTCGAGCCCGCCGCACGCCAGGACATAGCGGGCGGCGGCGATCTCCACCTGATTGCCACCACGGCCCTGGGCGCGAAGGTGCAGCACGCGCGCGCCGTCGGGATCGCACACCACCTCCGTGCAGGTGAGATCGGTGACCAGGGTGACGGTCGGCGAGCGCTCGAGCTGTGCCTGATACTCGCGCCGGAAGTTGGTCGGAAGCGACCAGCGCTCCAGCGCGCAGGCGGAGAGCTCGCCCTCGGGGAACCCCGGCACGAGCGAGCGACCGGCGAGCTCCGGGATGCGGCGCGCGTCGAAGACTGCCTCACCGCATATGCACCAGGCGCAGGCTCGCCCGAAGAACGGCTCGATCTCCTGGTAGGAGACCGGCCACCTTGCCTCTTCGCCGACGATCTCGCGGGGCTCGAAGTCGACGGGATCGAATGGCACGCAGCGTCCCCCCCACAGGTTGGAGGCCCCACCGATCTGACGCCTGGTCGTCAGCGACATCGGCACGTGCAACGGATCGGAACCGTGGGCGTCCCCGAGTCGCTGTGCGGCGGCGTCGAAGGACTCGCCTCCGCTCTCGAGCAGCAGCACGCGATGCCCGGCACGTGCCAGCTCCAGCGCGAGGACGATTCCCGCTGGGCCGGCGCCGACGACGGCGACTTCGGTCTCCAGGCGCTCTCCCGGTGCAATTGTCGCGGAATCGATGCGCATGACTTATTACTAAGCGGGCGTGCCCGCCAGCAGCTCCTCGCTCACAAGCGCGCGCAGCGCCGCCAGGCGCGGCTCTTGCTCGCCTGAGCGCGAGACGAGCGCATCGATGCCCTGCAGACGCGGTGGGCGCGTCGTGCTGAGGAGCACTACGCCCCCGCGGTTGGCCGCCAGCGCGTCGCCCAGCAGCAGCGCGGCGAGCGCTTGCACATCGGCGCAATCGACCCCAAGGCGCTCAGACCAACGCGCGCGCCTGGCAGGCGAATCGGACAGATGCGCGGTGATCCGCGGGAGGGCGTGCGCGAGCACGCCAAAGGTGATCGCCACGCGCGGCTCGTGCGCGAGCGCGGCCGTGCGCGAGAGGATGTCCTCGCGCACCTGCAGCACCGTATCGGCGGGTAGCGCGCGCTTGATCTGAAGGCAGGAGTCCTGCTCCCCTGCCACTCCCCAGGCGCGCACGTGACCGGATTGGCGAGCGTCCTCCAGAAAGGCGCAGAGCTCTGGCAGCTCGATCACGTCCGCAGGTGTCGGTCCGTGCAGGAACAGCACGTCGACGTAGTCAGTTCCCAGCTCGCGTAGGCTCCGCTCCAGGCTGGCACGAGCGGTGGCGACGTCGTAGTGGTGGGGCTGGTGCAACGCATCCGAGCGTCGCTTGACGTATGTGCGCAGCGCGGGATACCGCGCGAGCAGAGCGCGAGCCGGACTCTGGAGACGGCCGAGTCGTCCCGGCGCCGCGGAGGCCTCGATGCCGAACTTCGTCGCGATCACGATCTGCTCGCGGCGTCCCCGTGCGAAGCGGCCCAGTTCACCCTCGGCAGCGCCGAGCCCGTACATCCGAGCGACATCGAAGTGCCTGATTCCCTGCTCGAAGGCCGCTGCGAGCACGCGCTGGCGGAGCTTGCCGGAGGGCTCACGCATCAGCCCCGCACAGCCAAAGCCGATCCTGGTGCTCGCGACCGCGGGAGTGAGCTCGACGGTCTCCATCAGAAGGGTCGCCTCGCCGCACCGGGACGGCGTCGATCTCGCCAGGCGCGCAGGAGGAAGAGTGGGTTGCCGATCACGTAGCGACGCCAGAGCCGCCCGGGCTCCTGTACCAGCCGAAAGCACCACTCGATCCCCAGCGCGTTCATCCAGCGCGGGGCACGTCGCACCTTGCCGGCGCTGAAATCCAAGAACGCGCCCACCCCGACGCCTAGGTGCGCGCCTGTGGCCGACAGGTTGTGATCGAGCCAGACCTCCTGGCGTGGGCTGCCGAAGGCGACGATCAGCAGCGCGGCGCCGGCGTCTTTGATGCGCTGGACGAGCAGCTCGTCGCTTTCGCCGGTGAAGCCATGACAGGTGCCGGCGACCGTCAGGCCCTCGACGGCCTCACTCAGGTGGCGCGCGGCGGCCTCCGCGACGCCCGGCTCGCCGCCGAGCAGGAAGACGTGCCAGCCGCGCGCCGCGGCGAACCGCAGGAGGCGCACCGTGAAGTCGCTGCCATTCAGGTTCTCGGGAAAGCGCGTGCCCTGCATCCTCGCCGCCAGGCTCAGGCCGATGCCGTCGTTGAGCACCAGGTCGCTGCGATTCAGGGCCGCACGCAGCGCATCGTCGCCGACGGCGAGGTTGAGCGTGTGCGCGTTGACGTACGCGAGCATCCGTGGCTGCGTGTAATCCCAGGCATCCAGCTCGGCGAGCACCCGCTCCCGGGTCAGCCTGTCCACGCTCACGCCGAGTAGCGCGATCCGCTCAGGGATGTCGACCGAGCTGGCCATGTTCACCCTTGCGCCGCGTTGCTTGGCTGCACGAGCTTCCGCGCGAAGAGCGCGTGCAGCTGCTGAGCTGAGCGCTCGACGTCGAAGTCGCCGATCACCTTGCGCCGGGCGTTCGCTCCCAGCTCGCGGCGCAGTGGGGCGTCCGCCAGCAGCCGCTGGAGCGCGTCCGCCAGCTCGTCCGCGCGGCCGGGAGTCACGAGCAGGCCCTCGCGACCGTGCTCGATCAGCTCAGGAATGCCGGCGATCGGCGTGCTCACGACCGGGCGCCTCATCGCCATCGCCTCCATTAGCACCACCGGAATCCCCTCCGCAAAGCTCGGTAGGCAGAAGACCGTCGCGCTCGCGTACAGCGCGCGGATCTCCTCCTGTCCCACGGCTCCCACGAACATCACGCGGGCAGCGATGCCTAGGCGCGCCGCGCTGCGTTCCAGCTCGGCGCGCGCCGGCCCTTCGCCGGCAAGCGTGACCGCGACCTCGCACCCCCGCGCGGCCAGCAGCGCAACGGCCTCCAGGAGGACCGCCTGGCCCTTCTCCGGCACGAGCCGACCGACGCACAGAACCGCCGGATCGCTCTCCTCGTCGTGCTTGCGCTCCTCGTCGTGCTCCTCCGGCGGGGCGAACTGCTCCACTGGCAGGCCGACGTGGATCACGTGTAGCTTCTCCCATGACTCCACGCTGTCGAGCGCCATCATCTGGCTGCGCGCATAGTCGCTGATGCACACCACGAAGGCGGCGTCCCGCAGCTTCTCGGGCAGGCGAAAGTGGCGGACGTCGAAGAACTCGGTGGGGCCGTGCATCGTAAAGCTCCACGACCATCGCGTCCGCGGTTCGGTCGCCGATCCGATGTGAGCGCACAGCAGCGCCACGTCGGCGGCCACATTGGCCAGATGGGCATGGATGTGGCGGATCTCGCGATCGCGGCACTCGCTCCAGAGGACGACTGCCTGCACGAAGTAGAAGAACTGCCACAGGCGCCCGCGCAAGCCGGGTGGGGCCAGACGCAGCGCCAGCGCCAACGCCGAGGCATAGGCGCCAGGCGCGCGCAAGGCGAGCTTCAGATGCGCGCTGCACAGTCTGCCGACGCCGCAGGGACGGATCGCGAACGTGCTTTGGAAGGCGACGCGGTCGGCCTCGGCGAGCAGTTGCTCGGCGCCGGCGCGCCTGATCGAGAACGTATCGATCTGTACGCCACGGCGCCGCAGCGCGTCGACCTCCCTGAGAATGAAGGTGTGGGAGACCGCCGGGTACTGGGCGCAGAGGTAGGCGAGCCTCATGCGGGCCGCTCGCGCTCGGTCCTCACCCACGAGGTCGGCCCGCGCCCGCTGAGCAGTCTCACATACAGCACGGTCTTGCTCAGGATCAGGGCGGGCGCGGTGAGCAGCGCGCCGTAGACCTGCGCGGGCGCGCGCACGAGACGTAGACCTGCCAGCACGAAGAAGAGCTGCGCGAAGAGCGTGCCGAGCGACAGGGATACCAGCCGCCGCGAGCCCAGCAGCAGGCCGGCCAGCACCGATCCGATGCTGCCCGCCGCGATCAGTGACTGGGGCGGCACCAGGCACTCGAGCCCGGCATGCAGGCGCACGATGTCCCGCCGCGCCAGGCCCGCCGAGAGGAGCTTGGGACTCCAGTGGCGGATCAGCTGGAGCTTGCCCTGTTCCCACCTTTCCTCGGAGCTGCTGCGCAGGGCGGTGGGCATCGCCGAGCTGATCCAGGCGTCATGCACGAACTCGGTGCGCTCACCGGCCATCACCAGCCGCATGTGATATTCGGCGTCCTCCGCCAGACCGGTTGCTAGCCACGGCTCGCGATCCAGCAGCGCGCGGGTGAACGCCATGCCCGATCCGACCAGGCCGCAGGAGAGCCCCAGCTGCTGCTTGCCCTGGAAGCGAACGGTATTCATCAAGGCGAGCCCGGCGAAGCGCAGCGCCGAGGCGCGCGAGGCTCCGGGGTTGGCGGCCAGGTAATTGACCTGCACCGCGTTGGCTCCGGTGCGCATACGCGCGTCGATCGCGCTCAGCAGGTTGGGGGAGACGGTGCAGTCGGCATCGAGCATCACAACGGCGTCGCAGCTGTCCCCTTCGGCCCCGATGCGCTCCAGTGCCCAGGCCAGGGCGAAGCCCTTGCCGCGCCTGGTCGGATCCGAGCGCTCCCAGGCCTCGGCGCCCGCCTCGCGTGCGCGATCGGCGGTGCGATCGGTGCAGTTGTCGGCGATCACGACGGTGCGGCGGGTGCCGCTTGGATACTTGCAGTGCCCGAGCGAGCGCAAAGTCGTGTGGAGCCCCTCCTCCTCGTTGTGCGCCGGGACCAGCACTACGAACCGCAGTCCGTCGCTGGAGTGGGGAGACACTGAGGCCTCGCGCGCCTGGTCGGTCGATGCGCGAGCCGCGGCCAGCAGAGTCAGCAAGTAGCCGGTCGAGAGCGCCAGGACGCCCTCCAGCGCCAGGCACGCCGAGCGAGCCCAGCGCGTAGGCACGGGTCGTCCTCGAGAGCTGGATCGAGATGTCGGCGTCGCGAACGGCAGCATTCAGCAGGCGATCAACGGCGCCGGCGCCTCAAAAAGTGCGCTCCGCGAGCGTAAATACACCTGCTCGGGTCGTGCCGTGCGGTCTGGCTGAGCGCGAGGTCTATCCGGAGCGTGTCGTCTATCCGGAGCGCGCGGTCGGCCGCAGGCGCAGCAGGCGAACCAGCGCGACCCCGTAGCGACCCAGCGTTCCGATGCCGTGGCTGATCGCCGAGCCCGCCCGCCGGCTGCGCGGCGCGCGCGCATGCTCGACCACGCCGTCCGTGGGAGCGAGTTGGCGCCTGAAGAAGTCGCGGATGCCTCCCCAGGGTGTGAGCAGGCCGTCAATCAGCCCCATGTCGGCATAGATCTGTACTTCGCTTGAGTGCGGATAGGGATCCGCCAGGCGCACCGCGACCGCGCCCCGCACACCGAGTTTCGCGCCGTGCCCGAAGGCCTGCGTCAAGGGTGCGCCCACCGTCTTCTCGGCGACCCGCGCGGAGGCCAGAAGCACTGTTTTGAGCGCCCGGTAGGCGCTGATCTGCTCGTCTAGCGCACCGGCGTGCAGCTCATCGCCGAATGCGTCCCACCAAGCGCCGATGTCGGCGGCGTGACGCAAGCTGATGAAGCCGTCGCGTGCATAGAAGAGCAGCAGCGCAGCCAGTTCGTCGATCGGCGCCGGTCGCCAGGTGCTTGCCTGCTGGCCTTCGGGGACGAGCAGACGCTCGCGGGCGAAGTATCGCTCATACCAGTGGATGCGCCAGTGAAGCTCGATCGGGGGGAAGCGGCCCTCGCCATGGACGAGCGCGAAGTGCAGCAGCGGCAGGCCGCCATCTGTGAGGGGATCCGAGGGCGCCGCGTAACCCATCCCCCGCACCACCTCGACCGCCTCCGCCAGCTGCTCCCGGGCGACCAGCAGATCCACGTCGCCGGCCGGACGCCGCCCCAGATCGCCGTAGAGGGCTTCGCATAGCACCGGGCCCTTCAACGCCGTGGCGCGGATTCCGGCGTCCGCCAGCGCTCCGATCGTACGATCAGAGACCAGCCGCAGGAAGACGCCCTGGCGCCGTCCCGACTCCAGAGCGTGCGCCACCGCTAGCTCGAACTGCTCATCGACATCGCCCAAGCCCACGATCTGGGGGCCGACCGTGGGCAGTAGACGCCTGATGCGAAGCAGCTCGCCGAGCCGCTGCCAATTGACGCGCGCCGCGAGATGCGTGGCGTGCTCGCGCCGGGACTCGCGGCGTGCCGAGGTCGCGGCGCTCCACAGGATCAGTTGCTCCTCGGGCCTTGAATGGCTCACTGACGTCTCGCCCCCGTCGAGGACCTTGCGCTGCGGCCGACGGTGGCTCTACTTGAGCCGACCGCGCCTCGAGCCGCGCCCGTTGGGATGGAGATCCAGCTTGAGAACCTGCAGCTTGCTCCACGGAAAGGAGGCCAGCAGCTGGTTTGGGTAGGTGCCTCCGAAGTAGCCGGTAGGGCCGGCATACGGGTTGGCGGCGGTCGTGATCGGATCCTGCGCAAAGAAGGCCACACCGCGGGAGCGGTCACGGACGACGAGCCCGTAGCGCTGTGCCGCTTCGGCGATCAGGAGGGTCGGTGGAGGAAGGTGCAGAGCCGCGAGGTCGAGGCTCGGGTCCAGACGCAGGCGTGCCCCCTCGGGAAGCGCGAGGGGGCTGACTTCCTGGCCGTCGTCGCGCTGCGCGGGCGAGGCGTAGACACCGGCGCGCACATCGGGGATCGAGATCGCCAGGGCATGGTTGATCTGACCTCGCTGCAGATCTTCGAGGGTGATCAGGCCGCCAGCGATCGACAGCGAGGAGGCTGAGGCTCCCCACCACGGCTTCGCCCCGGGCCACGCAGCAGGGCCATAGACGCCGGAGCTGGTGGAGGCGTGACGCATCGCGCCGCCCCAGGATGCGTGCCATTCTCCGCTGCTGTTCGTCAACCGCCAGAACTCCCATAGCCTGTCGGTGCTCGGCTGCCAGACGACGAGGTGGGCATCGGTGCCGCTCGCGGGATGGGCGTCGGGCGGCAGCGGGACGGCATTCCACGCCGCCTGCAGGCTGCGTTCGGTGCGGTTGCGGTCGAGTCGCACGCGCACGGTTGGCTGATTGGCAGCCACGACGTAGATCGGAACGCTGTAAGCGGTGGTGTTGATCCAGGGTCCTCGCCCGGACTGCTCCAGGGCCGCGACCTGTGCGTCCAGAGCGCCCACCAGTTCGGCGGAGTTGGGCGCCAGCGGCACATCGGCTGCCACGGGGGTGTTCCAGAAGCTGGAGGCCGAGAAGAAGCGAAACGGACTGCCGGTGCTCGCCGGGGCGGGCCCGGCGACCGCGATGGCGCCGGGGTCGTTGCCGGCAAGCGACTGTGCCTGTGAGCCCCCGCCACAGCCGGCCAGGAGGGCGCAGGCGCACAACGGCGCGGCGCTCAGCTTGAGGGCTCGAGCTAGCGTCTGCAGCGGTGAGTCATACGGAGCATTGCGCTCTGAGCGGTTCCTACGGTTCATTGCTCCCTCGTCGGTATGCGCCCAGGTGGGATGCGTCCACCCACTTCGTGAAAAAGCCGCGCGCGTTGAGATAATCCTGTATTTCCCGGGGCGCGTGCTTCTGTCCGCGTGCCTCGAGGATACCGAAGTGGACCTCGCAGAGCGCCATGCGACAGGCGGGCTCGCGGAGGGTGGCATCGAGTCCGCGCAGCGCCTCCAGCTCGAAGCCCTCGACGTCGATCTTCAAGACGTTTGGCACCGGCAGCTCCTCGACTCGGCGCAGCGCATCGCCGGGCGCCACGGCGAGCTCCATCACCGGCCCCGCCGAGCCCCGGGGTGTGGCGAATGTGTGTCGCGTGCCTTCTAGGTCATCGGAGAGGTGCATCGGCAGCTTTGCCTCGACGTCACTCAAGCCGATGTTGAGAGCTTGCACGTTGTCGCATTCGTCCAGACTCGCCTGTAGCTCGCCGAAGCAGGCGGGAACCGGCTCGAATGCGACTACTTGGCCGTTGGCGCCCACCCAATCGCTGAACAGGCGTGTGTAGAGACCGACATTCGCGCCGATATCCCAGACCGTGTCGCCCGCGCGAATCGCTGTGCGCAACGTCTCTCTAACCCTGGTCTCATAGCCGCTCGATCCGGGCAGACGCTGGATCAGCCGTGTCAGTCCCATCCGGCGCGCGAGCGACCGCGCTTCGATCATCGTCCCTGCCGTCCATGCGCTCATTTAGATCATCCTTGCCCTAGAAGTGGTAACAGCCTGCCGCTGCCGTCCGTCTGCGATGCCGCCTTCACCCGCCGTGCCTGGACCGACAGCGGCGCGCTGCCTACCGCGATACCCGCCCAGGTCCACAACAGCAACGCCGGAAATGCCTGTTGGTAGGGGTTGAAGCCCGCGACCACCGCATAGAAGACTGCGATCGCGAGCAGGCCCAGCTTCCAGCGGTTGAGGTCGGGCGACCCTCGTTCGAGGACTGCCCCGCCGATGCCCCATACCAGCGAGGCCAGCCACAGCAGGCCCCCCAGCAAGCCCAGTTCGACCGCGTAGGCGAGGTAGGTGTTGTGCAGCGGCAGCAGTTTGCCGACCGCGACCGAGGCGGTCATGGTCGGGGTGCCGGTGAGGGGGTATTCCGGAGACTGACGAAAGTATTCGAGACTGTCGGAGGTGTAGCTGTCCCAGCCGAAGCCGAGCAGGGGTTTGGCGGTGAGCATCCTGATGGCCGCTGAGGTCTGGTTCTGGCGATCCCATACGCTCAGCTGATCGCTCACGCGGGTCGAGGCTTTGCTGGCGACCGCTGGGGAGATCAGCAGGATTCCACCGATCACCGCCGCGCACGTCAGGGTCCCTGGCGCCAGCCAGCGCCGCCCCGTGCGGCTCGCAAGCGCCGTCACCACGGTCGCGGCGGCGGCGGCGATCCAGACGCCGCGCTCGAGTGTCAAGAAGCACCCCAACATGCAGACCGCGATCACGAAGCACGCGCAGTAGCGCTTGCGTCGGTCTTGCCATTTCGACAGCGCCATCACTGCGGCCACGGCGCACGCGAAGTTCGCGAACCCCTCCGCCACAGAGGATTGAAAGGGACCGTCGGCCCGCGATTCGGCTAGCGCCGTGTCGATGTGAGCGATATAGCTCGGGAACACCAAGCCGTGTGGTCCCAGCGTCTCGAAAATCGCGGTGACCCCCAGGTACGCACCCAGGCAGACAAGGGTCACCAGCAGCAGGTCGCGCTCACGTCTAGTCGCAAAGACGGCCGGGGCTACGAGGAACAGGACATAGGGCATGACCCCTGTCTCGTCGATCAGCCCAAGGAAGCCCGCTTCGTTGGTCAGCGTGCCCGCCACCAACGCGGATGCCACGACGTAGAGGATCGTCAGGCCCAGCAGCAGATGGACGTTGCGAAGTTGCAGGAGCGGGGAGTGCGCCACGCCGGGAGCGCGCAAGAGGAACTGGAGGACCACGATCAGCGCCAGCAGCCGATCCAGGGGCAGACCACCGAGTCCCATCAGGCGCCAGGCGCCCGAGAAGATCGTGAGCACGATCGCGGCGCACATCGTCGCAGCGGGCGGAAGCTCCCACAGCTTGCGCACCACCAACACGCCCACGAGCACGACCACCGGTGTCAGCAGCGCCCCACGACCCTGCAGCCGGTCGGGAGCGGCCTTGTAGATCAGCGCGATCCCCGCCAGACCGGCCAGCGTCCAGGCATACCACGGCGGGCGCCACACCGCGCGGATGGCCATCAAGCCGGTTGGTTCTGCCTCTCGGTCCGCATTCTCCTGGAGAGGCGGAACCGCTCACGCATGACCGCTGCCACACAGCCGAGCACGAGGCCCACCAAGAGTCCGATGAGGCTGTAGAGCTCGATCTTCGACTTCCGATCCCCGCTGGCGTCGATCGCTGCCGCGAGCAGCGACACCAGCCCGGCGCGGGGGGACTGGCTCGCCACGGTCTGCGTGTAGGCAAGGCCGGTCGCCTTGAGCCTGACCTCCGCCGCGTTCCTCGCGGCCTGCGCATGTGCGAGGGTTTCGGCGGGAGCCTTGGCGTGGCTGAGTTCAGCGAAGCGCGTCGCCGCTCGCTGCAGGCCGACAGTCTCCTTGCCGTATTCGTGCAAGAGCGAAGACGCCTGTGGATTGGCGCTGTTGCTCTTGCTCTCGTATTCGATTAGCGCCGCGGCGGCGACATTCGCGAGCCGGATCGCCGCGGCTTCGGTGCGGCCCGTGGCGATCACGCGGAACGCGGGGCTCTGCGGAAGCGGCTCTGCAGAGAGTTTCGCGACCGCTACGGTCGGCGCCAGCTTGAGCTTGTGTTGGACCGTGGCCAGCACAGGTCCCGCTTCCACCGCCCGGCTGAAGGCGGTGGCCAGCGCGGCTGCAGACTGTACGTAGCCGTAGAAGCCGGGAGAGTTTGGGTTGACCTGGCCGATCTGCAAGGTCGCCGATGCCGTGTAGGTGCGCTGCCGGGTGTACCCGAAAGCGGCACCCGCGAGCCCGACGGCGATCGCCAGCACCACGACGAGCAGCTTGTGGCGGGCGATCGCGGACAGCGTGAAGCTGCTGGGGGGCTCGAAGACCCTCTGGATCAGCTGATCGGTCTCATCGAGTGCGAGGGGACGGGGTTCGGTGAGCTGCGAAGGAATCGGCATGGTCTCTCAATAAGGTCCGATCTGGTCTCAGCGTCAAGCGCCCGATGGCGGGCGGCCCGAGCCGAGCGGGCTGCTCTACCGGTTGCGCGTTTGACGAATCTACGGGATCTAAACGGTGGTCCTCGTCGTGAACTTTCATCACGAGCGCCGTAAGATCGCAGGTGGCGCGGAAGGATGCGGCACCTTCCACCCGTTGGTGATGCGCCGATGGCCGCTCCTGATCACCCCAAGTCCCAGCAGACGTCCGAGGCGGCCGACGGTCGCGCGAGCTATCGCGCGGGATTCTTCTTTGGGACGCTCAGCTTCCTCGTGGTTGCCACCGTCGGGGTCGTGTCGACGATTCTCACCGCGCGCCTCTATGGAGTGCGGATCATCGGTCAGTTCGCGTTGGTCCTTGCTCCGGTGGCGGCGCTCTGGATCCTCTCGACGATCAAGGAGCAGCAGGCGCTGATCAAGGAGATCACCGGTCTGCCGCCGCGCCATCCGCGTGTGACGCAGCTCTTCGCGGCGGTCTTCACCTTCTCCTCGGGCCTGACCGTCGTGGTGGCGACGCTGGACGCGGTGGTCTGCTGGTTCGTCTTCCGCGGACCGCTCCACCAGCCCGACCTCCTCGCGCCCGTGCTCGTGAACATCGCCGGCTACACGCTCGTGACGAACACCGGCTGGAACATCGACTCGATCTTCTCGGCCTTCGTCGCCGGTCGTCAGCTGTTCTGGGTGCGCCTGCATGAAATTCTCAGCTTCCTGGTGATCGCGATGGCCATCGGCTTCCTCTGGCACTCCGTTTGGGGTCTCGTGATCGCCACGATCGGCGCGTCCTTCACGGCGCTGATCCATCGCGCGCTCGCGGCCAGGCGCTTCGTCAGGGTGCGTCTGAACTGGGCGGAATACCGCTCCGGTATGCAGGTACTGCCGGAGCTGTTGCGCTTTGGCCTGAAGGCCACGCCGGGTCAGATCGCCCAAGGGGTGAGCATGCAGGCCGGCATCTGGGCGCTCGGCACGGTCGCCCCGGTCGCGACCGTGGGTGCGTACAGCCGCGCCCTGACGATTCCGCAGCGTCTGCAGCAGGCGAGCATGCGCATCAATGAAGTCCTCTACCCGACGCTCGTCAAACGCCATACCCAGGGTGATGGCCACGGCTTCGATCGCGCTTTGATCGACTCGATCCGCTACGAAATGATCGGGATGTTGCTGATTGCTGCTGCGATCGGCGGCGCGGCCAACTCGGTGCTCGACCTCTTCGGCCCCGGCTTTGATCGTGCCTCCCGGGCGTTGATCGTACTGGCCCTCTTCCCGGCGCTGGCCTCGATCACGGTCACTCAGACCCAAGCGCTGTGGGCCATCGACCGGCCGTGGCGCACGAGCGTGACGGCGCTCGCCCGACTGACTGTCACCCTCGTCCTGCTGGTCGTGCTCACCCCCAGCATCGGCATCCTTGGTCCCGCGATCGCCCTGCTGGCCGGCTATGCGGCCGCGATCGTGCTGGGCGGAGTCGTGCTGCGCTCCTTCCTGGCGCGCCCGCTACGTGTCACCTGGCCCCTGCGCGAGCGCTTTGCGCTAGTGGCTGCCTACGCGGCGGGCTTCGCCGCTGCGCGCGCGACCGAGCAGGCCCTACCCTCCACGGCCGGCCTGCCGGTCTGTCTGCTCGCGGGCGCCACGGCCTTTGCGGCGGCGTTCATCGTGTGCGGCGGGGTCAATACGCGCGACCGCCACCGCCTCGGCGAGGTCCTGGCAGCTGCGCGTTCTCGGCGCGAGCGGCGCGCGGGCACTGGGCAAGCGTCGCCTGCCGCGTCCGTCGCACACCCGCTCGCAAGTCAGCCGGCGGCCGCGCGGCCGCCCGCGGACGGCGGCCTGGACCGCCTGGAGGACATCGCGGTTGGGGCTGGGAAGGCCGACCAGCTGCAGCCGCTGCGCTCAGTCGACTAGATCGCCGAAGTTCGGCCACAGTCGCAGGTCGATCTCGGGGAAGGCGGCGGCCAGCTTGGTCACGTCCTCACGGTAGGCGCGCGCGTAGGCGGCGCGCGTGTCGTCGTCGAAAATCGGCTTGGAGGGCTGGCGGTTGGGATGGGCCTCGAGGTCGGGGACAAACTCGGTGCTCAACCCGAGGAACTCGACCGTGCGTCGCCACTCGCTCAGTGGCTCGCTGGTACAGCGCTCGTATTGCTGGATCAGTACCTGTGAGCGGTCGAAGTAGGAGAGCAGCCCCTCCAGCTGGGCGTGGTAGAGCCCGCGAGCAAACGCCTCCACCGGTGCTAGCTGGCTGAGGGGCAGGCCGTGCGCGCGTGCGCGGCGCGTGTCGTGCTCGAGGCCGGAGAGGCAGCGCTCGACCGGATCGCGCAGCAGCACCAGCAGACGGGCCTGCGGCGCGGCCTCGGCGATCAGTTTGGGGATCAGTGGCACGCTCATGTATAGAGGCGTCCACTCGCCGACCTTCTGGCCCTCGCCCCGTGGAAAGTAGCGGTGATAGTTCCGCGCGTCCGCCGCGGTGAACCCGCCGGCGTAGAAGCGGTCGAAGTAGTGAAGCTCCTTGGCCGCCATCGACGGGACGACCTCGGGATGGGAGGCCAGCAGGTCGAACCAGCGCGTCGTGCCGCAGCGCTGGACGCCGACTCCGATGAAGTCCGGCGGGCCGATCCGCCATCCCGATGGGCAGGGGGGGACGTCAGGCGGGGCTTGCACACCCGCTCGTCTGCGTCGTTGCGCGAGTCTGCGCACCGACGCCTTAGCGGCGGGACCGGAGGGGACCAGCGAGCGCAGCGTGTCCCATCGTCCGCCTTGTTGGGCCCGGCTGGAGAGTTGGCGCTGTCCGGCGGGCATCGTCGCGCGATTATATCCCGCACCCGAGCATGGGTGCCTTGGAGTCAAGCCCATGGCTGCCCGCGATCACCTCCGTCCCCGGCCGGATCGGGCTGGCGCTTGCGCGCGTTTGCCCGGTCGGCTCGGGGACGGTGAGACTCGTATGTGCTGTTCTAGGTGACTACGAATCCCTGGCTGATCTTCGCGCCGGTTTGGACGCTAGTGATCTTCACTTCTCCGCGGTGCAAGGCGGCGGCTGCAGGGATCGTGATTTCCACTGAGAATTCACCGCTGCCGTTCACGGTTACGCTCGGGTAGAGCGTTTTGACGCCGCTGTGGTCGGCGAACTTCAGTTCGAGCGTGTCGCCAGGCAGATACCCGCTGCCGCTGACCGTCGCTGAGGAGCCGGGGGCCCCGCTGGACGGCGCGACCGACAGTGTGGCCTGTGTGACCGCGAGTGTCACGCCGGTGGCGGCGTAGGTCGGCTTGTAGTAGAGGCCGCTGGCGTTGAGTTTTCCTTCGTTCTCACCGGCGAACTCTCCCGTCAGCGAGCCGCTTTTGACGATCGCGAACGTCTGCCCCAGTTCTCCGTGGAACGGTGGGACTTCGTGTAGGAGCAATTTGCCGGCGAGCGCGGTCGAGCCGCCGACCGTCAGGGCCCCGAAGCTCGACGCGCTGAGGATGATCGTCTTGAGTTTCCCGAGCGAGGTCTGCGTGTAGTTGCCGCTGACCTGCAGCGTCTCGCCGGCCATCAGCACGAGGAACTGTGAGTTGACCAAGTTGCCCTCGATCTCGCGCAGTCCCCCGTGGGGATTGTCGACGTTGATCGTATTGGTGTTGGTCAGTGTTCCGCCGCTCAGGTTCAGCGTCGCATTGTTGCCGCAGCCGTCCCCGTTGGTGAGTTCGAGCGTGCCGTTGTTGGTGAAGCTCGGCGCCGAAACGGTGGCGTGCTCACCGCAGGTGCTCTCGATCCGCAGCGTCTCGCCGACCTTGATGTTCCCGCTGCCGAGCGTGCTCGTCCCGCGCAGCGCGATCGTGCCGGAGCCATGTTCGGTGTAGTCGAGGGTGAGGTCGTCGAGGATCACCGGTTCGTTGCCGACGATCGCGCCGAGGCCCTCGTTGAAGGTGCCGCCGGTCTGCACCAGGTCGCCGTTGCCGGTGCCTGCGATCGTCCCGCCGGCGCCGTTGGTGAACGTGGCTGTGCCGCCGACAGAGAACGTGACGTTTTCGACGATGTCGATCGTTCCCTCATTGAGCAGGGTCGCACCGAGGGTGGACTCGCTGGTGTTGGCGTTGAGAATGATCGTGCCGGTGTTCGTGAGGTTGCCCTGGATCTGGCGGACGCCGCCATGGGCCGGTTCGGTGACGATCTTGCCGCTGTTGGTCAGCGTGCCCGCGGAGATCGTGAGGACGGCGTTGTTGCCGCAGCCGTCGCCGTTGGTGAGGGTGATCGTGCCGGCGTTGGTGTAGCTCACGGCGGCGGTGACCGACGCGTGCTCGCTGCAGGTGCTTTGGATCGCGAGGGCCTGTTCGCTGCCGATGTTGCCCTCCAGTGAGCTCGTGCCCCGCAGCGCGATCTGACTCGCGCCGGTGCCGGTGTAGTCGAGCGTGCCGTCATCGACGATCACGGGCTGACCGCCGCTGGTCGTGCCTGCGCCCTGCGCGAAGGTGGTCCCCGAGCCCATCAGGAGATCGGCGCCTTTGCCGACCGAGATCACCCCGCCGGTGCCGTTGACGACCGTACCGTTGCCGGAGACGGTCACCTGCTTGGCTTCGGCGATTTCCAGTGTGCCTTCGTTGTCGAGCGCCGCTTCTGTGCTGTTGTAGGCCAGGAAGGAGTTGAACGTCAGCGTGCCGGTGTTCGTGAGGTTGCCCTGGATCTGGCGGGAGCCGCCGTGGGCCGTTTCGGTGACGATCTTGCCGCTGTTGGTCAGCGTGCCAGCGGATGTCGTCAGCGTCACGTTGTTGCCGCAGCCGTCGCCGTTGGTGAAGGTGATCGTGCCGGCGTTGGTGTAGCTCGCGGCGGCGGTGACCGACGCGTGCTCGCTGCAGGTGCTTTGGATCGCGAGGGCCTGTTCGCTGCCGAGGTTGCCCTCTAGTGAGCTCGTGCCCCGCAGCGCGATCTGGCTTGCGCCGGTGCCGGTGTAGTCGAGCGTGCTGTCATCGACGATCACCGGTTCGCTGCCGCTGGTCGTCCCAGCGTTCTGCGTAAAGGTCCCGGCCGAGACGAAGACGCTCGCGCCGGCTGCTGCGGAGATCGATCCGCCGGGACCGTTGACGAAGGTGTTTTTCGCGACCGCGAGCTGCTTGGCTTCGGCGACGCTGAGCGCACCTTCGTTGGTGAGCGTCGTGCTCGTGCCGTTGTAGCTCGTGTTCGCGCCGATCGTCAGCGTGCCGGTGTTCGTGAGGTTGCCCTGGATCTGGCGGGAGCCGCCGTGGGCCGTTTCGGTGGTGAGTGTGCCGCTGTTGGTCAGCGTGCCGGTGGAGATGATGAGCGTGACGTTGTCGCCGCAGCCGTCGCCGTTGGTCAGCGTCATCGTCCCGCCGTTCGCGAAACCGCTGGCGGCGGTCACGACCGCGTGCTCGCTGCAGGTGCTCTGCAGCGAGAGCGACTGTCCGGCGACCGAGGTGCCGCTCAGCGAGCTCGTTCCCTGCAGCGCGATCGGGCCCGCTCCCCCGCCCGCGGCGTAGCTCAGCGAGGCGTCGTCGACGATCACGGGCTTCGTTCCGCTCGTGGTGCCCGCACCCTCGGTGAAGGTCCCTTCTTTGAGGAAGAGGTCGCCGCTGCCCGTCGCGGCGATTTTGCCGCCCGTGCCGTTGGTCACCGACCCTCCGCCGGTGACCGCGAGCTGCTTGCCTTCCGCGACTTTGAGCGTGCCCTGGTTGCTGAGCAACGTGCTCGCGCCGTCGTAGGCGGTGTTCGTGTTGACCGTGAACGTGCCCTTGTTGGTCAGGTTCCCTTGCAGCGTGCGCGATCCGCCGTTGGCAGGTTCGCTGAAGAGCTTGCCGGAGTTGCTGATCGGCCCGGTAACGGTAACGCTCTCGCCGCAGCCGTCACCGTTGGTGAGTGTGATCACACCATGTGTGCCGTTGCTGATGCCCCCGGTCGTGGCCAGGGTCGCGTTCAGCGAGCAGCTGCTGCCGACCGTCAGCGTCTGTGTGCCCGAGCTGGCACCGACGGTCAGGGACTGAACGCTCACCGAGCCCGTCGTGTTCGTCTGTGTCATCGTGACCGTATAGGTGCCCGCGGCCGTGATGCAGGCTTCGTCTTCGGCGCTCGGAGGTGCCCCTTTGCTCCAGTTGCTCCCCGTGGACCATTCCCCGCCCGCGGCGTTCGTCCACGAGTCTGTGCATCCGCTGGCGTGTGCGGAGGTCGGCACGAGAACCGACAGTCCGATGATGGCTGCAATCGCCACCACGATCATGCGCCCACGCTCCACCGTGCGCACGCAGCTGGTCACTCCAAGCATGTAGCCACCCTCCCTAGTCGCGTCCTGTTGTCCTGGGCGGCGGTCAACGCGCACAGGTATGCCTCCGCCTGTGCTGCGGGTCCACTGCCTCATTCGGATCCCAACCTACTCGACCGCGACCCAAAGTCAACGGCGCCGGCGGCCCCTTCATCCCTATTTCCAACCAGGGCAAGGCGTGAAGCGGAGGGCCTGTGGCGCTACACAACGACGATCGCTAGCCCTCCGCGGTTACACGCAAGACGATCGCGAGCTTCTCGCCGTTACGCGACGACGATCGTAAACGCGTATCCACCCGTCGCCGTCGTGGCGCCCGCAGCGGCGTAGGTCTCTACCTCGAAGTCGCCCGTCGGGCAGTCGGTGTTCTGGGCGTTGAGCGCGATCACGCCCGGCCCTTTGCCGGAGCTGTAGCTAATCTCCGGCGCGACCGCCGCCGTCTCTGTCGCGGGGTTGACGCCGGTCGCGGGCACGAGGCAGTAGACGCCTTCGCTGACCTCGCTGACGCTCTTGATGTTCGCGCTCTGCGCGGCGATCAGGCTGACAGCCGACGCGGAGGTGGGGTCGACCACCGCGTAAGCGCGTGCGGTTCCCTGGGGGCCCGTCGGGCCCTGCGGGCCAGCAGGCCCCTGGACGCCGGTGGCACCCCGCGCGCCGGTGGCCCCGCGTGCGCCTTTCGCCCCCGTCGCTCCTCGCGCCCCCGCGGGACCCGGTAGACCACGCGGACCCTGCGGCCCCCGCAACAGGCATGCGTGCACGCGCCGCCCGTGGCGCAGGACGACGACGGCTCGGCAGCCGTGCACGCTCGCGGCGTGGCCCGCCGCTCTGGTACCGGCTAGCGCGGGGACCGCGATCGCCATTGCCCCCACGACCGCAGGCGTCGCCAGCAGGGACAGCTTTCGGGGGTGCATGGTCATCGTGGCTCCTTGATCGTCGTGAGCGTGTCCCGCAGGCGGACGCTCGCCGCAGCGATCTCGTGCCCCTGGGCCTGAGAATGCTCGGTCGGACGCATAGGCGCCAGGCCGTTGCGCGCCTGCCACGCGGTGGACCTTGGTTATACAGAAACCCCTGATCGGCGCCAAAGGAGCGGTCTTGCCGGGCAGGCCGTCGCTCTGGCGTCTCGCGGAGCCGCGCGCTTGCGAGCGCAGGCTCACCGGCGTTCACGGTGGCGCGCTACCGTGAACGCGCCGGCTGTCCATTATTCATGCTTCGCCGCACAAGTCTCGTGCGCCGGCGGCCGTTGCTGCGGCGTGCAGCACGTCGAAAAGCACGATCTCTAGGCCGGGGGGCAGTCTATGCAGGGAATGTCAGCAACCGACAGGGGCCGCTGATGGCATCCACCGATACGCAGTCACGTAACGGCGATCTAGGCGCCCAGGGCGACCTGCTCGCGGCGTCCGACTCTGCCACAAGCGCGACGCACGAGACCGAGGAGGTCTTCCGGCGCCTGACCGAGCGCCCGGTCGAGCTGTTGCGCTTCGCCACGGCCGGGTCCGTGGACGATGGCAAGAGCACGCTGATCGGACGGCTGCTCTACGACTCCAAGCAGGTCTTCAGCGATCAGCTCGAGCACATCGAGCAGACCAGTCAGCGGATGGGCCACGACTTCGTCGATCTCTCGCTGCTGACCGACGGGCTGCGGGCCGAGCGCGAGCAGGGCATCACGATCGACGTCGCCTACCGCTACTTCGCGACTGCGCAGCGCAGGTTCATCATCGCCGACACTCCCGGCCACGAGCAGTACACGCGCAACATGGTCACCGGTGCATCCACCGCCGACCTCGTGATTGTGCTGATCGACGCGCGCAAGGGAGTGATCGCGCAGTCCAGGCGCCATGCTTTCATCGCATCGCTGCTGAACATTCCGCATCTTGTGGTGTGTATCAACAAGATGGACTTGGTCGACTACGCCGAGGAGCGGTTCGCGGAGATCGTCGAGGATTTCAACCGCTTCGCTGCGCGCCTGGAGATCCAGGACGTGACGTTCATCCCGATCTCCGCCCTGCGGGGGGACAACGTCGTCGAGCGCTCCACGGCGATGCCGTGGTACCAGGGTCCTCCGCTGCTCTACCACCTCGAGCACGTCCACATCGCCTCCGATCGCAACCTCATCGACGTGCGCTTCCCGGTGCAGTGGGTCATCCGCCCGCGCGCCGCCGGCGGCAGCGACTACCGTGCCTATGCCGGCCAGGTGGCGGGTGGGATCATCCGGCCGGGCGACGAGGTGGTCGTGCTGCCCGGCGGCCAGCACACCACGGTTGCCGGCATCGACAGCTTCGCCGGCCCCGTCCAGGAGGCCTTCCCGCCGATGTCGGTTGCGCTCAGGCTGGCCGACGATGTCGACGTGAGCAGAGGCAGCACGATTGCGCGCACCCACAACCAGCCGGCTGTCTCGGGCAGCTTCGAGAGCCTGCTCTGCTGGATGTCCGAGCAGCCGCTGGATCCCCAGCGGCGCTACCTGGTCAAGCACACCACCCGCACTGCGGCCGTGAGCTCCTGGATGTGCGCTATCGGATCGACGTCGACACGTTGCATCGTGACGAGCGTGCCGGCACGCTCGCTCTTAACGACCTTGGACGCGTGCGCCTGGAGCTGACCTCACCCCTGGTGTTCGACTCCTACCGGCGCAACCGCGTCACCGGGAGCCTGATCGTGATCGACGAAGCCACCAACGAGACGGTCGCCGCCGGCGTGATCCTGGACACCGAGGCCGAGTTCGAGGACGCCACTCGGGGGCGGGTCCGGCCAAGACCGAGCGTAGCCCCAACGTCCGCTGGCAGCGTCCGACGATGACCCGCAGGCAGCGCTGGGAGGCGCTCGGCTGCGAGGGCGCGACCATTTGGTTCACCGGCCTGCCGGCGCCGGCAAGTCGACGATCGCGAGCCGCCGTCGAGGAGCGGCTCGTGCGCTCCGGGCGGATTGCGTATCTGCTGGACGGCGACAACCTGCGTCATGGCCTCAACGGCGATCTCGGCTTCGACGAGGGTGCGCGCGCGGAGAACGTGCGCCGCACCGCCCACGTCGCTCGGTTGCTCGCGGAGTGCGGAGCCGTCGCGCTGGTCAGTCTCGTGAGTCCGTATGCCGCCGATCGCGAGCTGGCGTCCGGCCTGCATGCCGCCGACGACCTGCCGTTCATCGAAGTCTTCGTCAGCACCTCCCTGGAGCGTTGCGAGGAGCGCGATCCGAAGGGCCTCTACGCACGCGCCCGCACCGGGGAGCTACAGGGCCTCACCGGTGTGAGCGCTCCCTACGAGCCGCCCGTGCAGCCGGACGTGGTGGTGGGCACAGGCGAGGAATGCATCGAGACCGCGGTCGAGCGTGTGCTCGAAGCGATGACGGCGCGCGGACTGCGTTGAGCGGGGGGCCGCGCTCGCGCGGATCGGCAATGCGTTGAGTGGCCGCGCGGATCGGCAACGCGTTGAGTGCTCGCCAACGCGTTGAGCGCTAGCGCGGATCAGCAACGCGTGTTTGAGCGGCCGGGGGCCGCGCTAGCGGATCAGCAATGGCTGGCTGCGGCCCGCGACCTGGGCTCCGGACGTGATCTGCACAAGGGCCCGGTAGAGGCCGCGTGCGTGCAGGTGCACCGTGCGCGCAAAGCGCGAGACCCCGCTCGAGCTGCCCTTGGTGGTGGTGCCGCTGACTGTCGCGTAGCTGTGTGTGGAGGTCAACCACTCGAAGGCCACCTGCGCACCGGCGGCGGCTGGCGTGACGGTGCCAAAGAGGCGCACGTAGCCGTGGCGGCGGGTCCGGCGCGCGTGGAGGGTCACGTGCACCGCCACGAGCTCGGTGACGACCGGACTGAAGATCGCAGGTTTTGCGACTGTGGCGGCGCGCAGCTGTGTGCTCTCCAGCAGGCCCGTGATCGGGAAGGAAAAGGCCCCCGTGGCGCTAGTCGGCTCCGGGCTGGTGAGGTTATGGAAGCCGTGGGTGTACGGAAAGGAGCTGCCTTGCAGGATGACTTCGGCGCCGGGGCCACCGGTGCCGGCGAGCGTGCCGGAGACGCTCAGCGAGGCGCCGAACACGGTTGGGTCCGGTGTCGCGGCAAGGGTCAGCGAGAGTGGGATCCTTTTCGTCGCGAAGGCCGCGTCCTGCCCGAGAGTCGTCCCGGCGGAATTGGTGGCCACCACTCGGTAGTGATAGGTGGTGTAGGCCTCCAGCCCGGCGATCGGCTGCGCGACTGCCGATTCCTGGGTGCCGGCCCCCGCTGGGGCCGGCGGCGTCTGAGCGCCATAGGCGGTGGTCGGGCCGTATTCGAAGTGGTATTCGGTGGCCAGGCCGTGGGGGTTGATGCGCGCTTTGGCGGTGGCCGAGAAGGAGGTCGCTTCGGCCACCGAGCCCGTGTACGCGTACGGGGGTTTCGGGGCTGGTGCCGTGGCGGCTGGCGACTGCGACACGAGCACCGCGCAGGCCGCCAGCGCTCCGATTGTTGCGAGCGCCGGGCTGATGGTCGCTCTGGTCATCTTCCTGCTAACGGGTCTAACGCCCCGTGTCTTGCGGTGGATGCCGTGCTTCGCGCTTGCCTGCGGCTGCGCGTGGGCGCCGCCAAGGGCAAGCATGGGCTTATGGCCCTATTATTAAGGCTTACTAACCTGTCTGCAGCTTTTCGCAAACCTCCTGAGCCTGTGACCTCTGCCTACAGCTCTCCGCAGCTGCGCACCCCGCCGTCACCCGTCGAAGATCTCGGTCGCGCTGTCGAGACGGGGTGCAGCCCGAACGTCCGCTGGCAACGCTCCCCCTTGACTCGCGAGCGGCGCTGGGAGGCGCTGGGATGCGCTGGGGCGACGCTTTGGTTCACCGGCCTGCCGGCGGCTGGCAAGTCGACGATCGCGGGCGCCGTCGAGGAGCGCCTGGTCGAAGAGGGTGCTCGTGCCTTCGTGCTGGACGGCGACAACCTGCGCCACGGTCTCAATGGGGATCTTGGCTTCGACGCCCAGGCTCGCGCCGAGAATGTGCGGCGCACGGCGCACGTTGCTCGGCTGCTGGCCGAATCGGGGTCGATCGCGCTCGTCAGCCTCGTCAGTCCCTACGCCGTCGATCGGGAGGTGGCAGCGGCGCTGCACACGGAGGTGGATCTCCCGTTCGTCGAGGTGTTCGTGGACGCTCCTCTCGATCTCTGCCAGGAGCGCGACCCCAAGGGTCTGTACGCGCGAGCGCGAGCGGGCGAGCTGTGTGGCCTGACCGGGGTCGGATCACCCTACGAGCCCCCGGCCCACCCCGATCTGGTATTGCAGTCAGGCAAGGAAGCGGTTCAGGCAGCCGTGGGACGCGTCATGCTGCTGCTGGCTGCGCGCTCGGTGCACCCGGTGCGTCAGGGTCGTGGGCCGGATGGCGGCCGCGATCGCGGGCTCGCCGGCTGACAGATCCCTGGAGGGGGCGAGGATCGCTCTGCGCTTGGCGAGCGTCGTGCCACCTGTGTGCAGGCGGCGGCCCTGGGGGCGCCGCCTGCGCGGGCTCGGCCGACTCGCGATCTCCGAGCCGTGCCGCCAGGCATAGCCCGAGGACAAGCGCCGCGAGCGCGATCCAGGTTGTGAAGGCGAGTAGGAAGACCATGACCTCTGGCTGGCAAGCCTACCACATTTCTCACAAATATGATCAGATTTCATGGCTTAGGGAGGAGAGGTCGTGCTACAGGGCGCGAGAGCCCAGCCTGCGCGAGGCATTCCGGGTGGGATCTGCACGGTGCGGCAAGCGGAGCAGAAAGGCTCACGGAGCAGAAAGGCTCGCGGAGCAGAGAAGGCTCAGGTGCGCTCGCGAGCAGCTCGCTCGGCCAGTGCGCCCAGGTTGGGAGAGTGCCCGTAGAGCTCGAATGCGCGGAAGCCGGCAAAGGTCTTGTGCGAGGAGCCATGGAAGTCCGAGGAGCCGGTGGTGAGCAGATCCAGCTCGCTTGCGGTCGCGCACAGCAGCTCGACCTGGGGCTGTGTGTACGTGGGGTAGAAGGCCTCCACGCCGTCTAGCCCGGCAGCGGCGAAGCGCGCGAGCATCGCGCGCACGGTGTCGGGGTCCTGGACGTCCCAGAACGGGTGCGCCCAGACCGCGACGCCGCCGGCGCGATGGATCAGCTCAATCGCTTCGTGCACTGTCGGCCTCGTCCGGGCCACGTAAGTCGGCACGCCCGGCACTAGGTAAAGGGGGAACAGCTCTCGCAGGCCGGCGATGCCCTCCGTCGCTAGGCGCTCGGCGTTGGCGGGATGGTCGAGGATCGCCTGCGCCAAGTGCGGGCGCCCAAGCGGATCGCCGGCGGCGCTGCGACGTCGCAGCTCGCTGTCGTCGAACTGGAAGCCCGCATCGCGTAGGCGGTCGGCCATCGCGAGCACCCGTCGCTCGCGATCTCCACGCAGATCCTCGAGGGTCGCCTCGAGTTCAGGATCGCGGTGGTCGATGAGATAGCCGAGGATGTGCAGCTCCTCGTAGGCCTCGTCGACCGAGGAGAGCTCGGTCGCGGGAACCACTTCGACGCCGACTTCGGAACCCGCCTGCAGCGCCTCCTCGACCCCGGCCACCGAGTCGTGGTCGGTCAGCGCCAGCAGCTCGACCCCGGCCGCCGCCGCCGCTCGCACGACCGCAGCGGGCTCGAATTCTCCGTCGGAATGCAGAGAGTGGGACTGCAGGTCGAAGGTGGGTCGCACGCCCCTAAAGGTAGCGGGAGCGGGCCCTGTGGCGACTTGCGGTGCGTCGCGCAGCGCACTCGCGGTCGGGCAAGACAGAGCGGGATCGGCACCTGCTGCCGCGGGTCTGCGCAAGGTACGTTGCAACGCCTCCCGCCATCGCCAGGATCCGCGAAAAGCGATTAGTCTGAACCTGCACGATGGAGTTGAACGATTACCAGATCCAGAATTAGGAGTGGGGACTCGGCTAGCTCCGCGGAATGGCGATCTGCCGGGCGCGTCCAGCTGTCTGAGGCGGTTGCTCTGGCATTCATCGGCGGCGATCGTCTGATCAGGGGCGCCACCGCCGGCCTGCTGGGTGCGCAGGAGGGAATCGAGGTCCGTGGGGCCTTTGCGTCGATCACCGATTTCCTGGCGGATGATGGGATCGAATCGGCGCAGATCCTGATTCTGGATTGCGATGAGGGTACAGGCGCGTGGCGCAGCTCGGTGAGCGTTCTCAGTCGCCTACGGCCGAGCGCCAAGATCGTGATGCTCTGCCGGGAGGTCTGCCCCGAGGTGATCCACTGCGCCATGGAGCATCGCGTGAGCGGGGTCATCCTCAAGAGCTACTCCGCTGAGGACATTAGGGAGGCGATCAGATACATGGCCTCGGGCCGGACGATCATGCCGGCCGGCTGGCAGCGGGCGGCCGCCCCTGTGCATCCCGATCGACCGGCCGTGAGCCCGCGCCTGCGCCAGATCCTGACCCTGATCGCTCAGGGTCACAGCAACGAGGAGATCGCGGACATGCTGGATCTCAGCCCCAACACGATCAAGTTTCACGTGCGGGCGCTATACGCTCGGCTCGGCGTCCGCAATCGTGTCGAGGCGGCCCGCCTATACGCTCAGATGACCGACTGTGTCGGCTAGGGAGGACTCGCCGGCGGCCCGTCGCACCGGCCCACGCGCCGCGCGCGCCGGCGGCGGTCCATGTGTGGCGATCGTCGGGGAGTGCGGGACCTTTGCGATCGAAGCGCTCGCATGGATGCTCAAGCAGAACGGTAGCCGGGTGCTTGGCGTCTATCGCAATGCCCGCGCATTGAGGATCGACCTGGAGCCAGCTTCCGCGGATGTCGAGGTCGTGTTCGTGGATGCGGAGGACCCCGGCTCCGGCGCGTGCGCACTGGCCGACGTGCGGCGCGCTGCTCCACGACTGAAGATCATGCTCCTGTGCGAGGCGCTGACGCCGTTGATCGTCCGCGGCGCGATCGAGGCACGTGTCGAGGGCGTCGTGCTGAAGTCCGACTCGGTCGAGCAGCTGATGAGCGCCTACCGGCACGTCTTGGACGGACGCGCCGTGATGCCTTGCGGCTGGCAGGAGGTGCCGATGGGGCCCGAGGACGTGGATCCGGTCGAGTCGCTGAGCGTGCGCGAGCGCGAGGTCATGGAGCTTGCCGCCGGTGGCATGCGCAATCGGGAGATTGCCGAGCGGCTGATGATCTCTCCGAACACAGTCAAGTTTCATCTGCGCACGATCTATTCGCGACTGGGTGTGCGCAACCGTGTACAGGCAGCGCGCGTGGCGGCTTCGGCGCTAGCGAGGCCGACGCAGGACATAGCTTCCGTGGGGTCGAATACTTCCGGTGAGGGCGATCACCGGAATTGATCTGCCGCCCGCACTCGGTCTGTGCCTGCCAGCCGGATCGAGCGGCGTTTTACGTGTAATGCAGGGGATTCACGATCGGTATACCCGATGGGGTGGCCCTTTACCTACCCGTTTGCCGGGGGCAAAGAACCACCCGTCCTGATGATTGTGAAGTGCTTGCGCCCTACATAGGGTTCTCGGGCCGGTCTTCCCCCGGTGGGTTGGTCGACGCGTTATGTCAATCGGAAGCACTTAGTTCCCCTCTCAAGGAGGAGGCACGCATGAAAATGCGATCACTATTCAGAAGAAAGCTGTCCGCTGGCTTGTTGCCCGCGACAGGAGCAGCGGTGCTGGCGATGAGCTCGCTTGCTACCGGCGCCTATGCAGCTCCAAACCCGGGCCCCGGAGGCGACGGCCCGCAGAGCGCCAATGTCCCCTATGTGGCATGGGTGGGCGAGCACGTGCGCCTGGTTGCGTGCGATCCCGTCATCAACTCCGAGCCACAGTTCGCGAACTATCAGGTCGAGGACTGGTCCGGCTATCAGTTCCAGGCGCCGGCGCCCGACGGTGACTCAGGTAACAACCTCGGTCAGATCTTCGATCCGGGGCCGTCGGCTTTCTTCACTTCCTCAGAGCCCGCTCACGCCCTCGGCGGCGAGGACGAAGGGCAGGAGGGCTGCGTGGCGACCGACTACAAGTCGCTCAATCCGGGCCTGTCGCGAATCAGGGTAGACATTCGCAACCAGGAGACAAACGCTGTCGTCTTCTCGCACCAGTTCCTGGTGATCTGGCTGACCGCCAACCAGCCGACGCTATCTGAGGCCGGTCTCTCGCCCAAGGGAAGCGAAACCTTCCAGTCGCAGCTGAGCGGCACCGGCCAGGGCAACCTGTTCAACTATCTCGGCGACCCTGAAGGCAACGGCGAATTCGTTCCCTCGCCTTTTGACCCAGAGAGCGCCGTCAACGCCGACAAGGGCCTGATTCAGATCAAAGTCACGGGTAGCTTCCCGGTGGTCTCAGAATCGCCGCTGTCCAACGTGCTGAAAAGCTCTTCCTACACGTTGCCCGAAGACTGGGCGACGCTGGCCGGGATCTTGGCGAGCGCCTCCGAAGAAACCGAACCGCCGGGCACCAACCCGGGACTGTGGGACATTCATGGCACGCCGAGCGAAGGCGACGACACCCAACGCCGGCTCCGCGACGAATGACCCCCTGCAGCCGACTTCTACCGCTCGTGTATTCGGCGACGACACCTCGGGCGAAACGGCGACCGTCGGGCCCTTCGACCCGGAGGCGGCGAACGAGACGCTGCTCAGCGATGGCGAATCAACGCTGACGATGCGCCGATGCCGGCCCTGCGTATTGATGTGAGGATCGCCAAGAACGAAGGCATGGAACCGACATTGGCGGCGTGGGTCAGATCTCGGGTGCCAGCAAGGCCCTGATCTACAGCCACAACTTCAACGGCAACGCCGAAGAAGGTGGCAACCTGTACAACCCCTATTACGGGGAGTACATCCCGTCGACCGACCGCCCCGTGAACGAGGCGTCCGGTATCGACGGGCCGAGCCCCGGAGGCGACTTCCCCGGGATTCCTCAACATGCACCCCGAACCGTACACGTTCTGGCAGTCGGTGCTCAGCGGCGAACCGCGTGAATCACATCCCACGGGCTGCCTCAGAAGGGCCCCTGGCAAGTCGACTGACGCGACCCCGGAAGACGACTACTTCACTCCGAGTGGCGACGCACGTGAAACGTTCTACACGGACGAGCGCGGCGAGGCCTACGTGACGTACACACCAGGAGATGGGTTCTACCTCGAAAACCTGGGTGTCACATCCGACACGAACGAAGGATGCGACCTCGCATCCCTCTTCGGCAAGGAAATCGGCCACTCGTCGATCACGGCAGAGGCCGTGTACCCGTACGAGCCCGTCGACTATCCGCCACTTACCTCAGAACCGCTGGTCAAGACGGTCAAATCCATGTGGCTCAAGGAAGTCTACGAGTTCCCCAAGGGCGCGACTGAAGCGGACCAGAACATTCGCATCATCGTCGCGAAGGCCCAGGATATCGATGGGCATCCCTTCGTCGATGAGGAAGTGTGCTTCAACGCTACGGCCGACAGTGGGATCAGCTCGTTTGACGGTCATCTGACCGACACGGAAGGGCTGCTGGGTGAAAAAGGCGCCGTGGTCTCACTGGGCGGGAGCTACGTCCTGGATCCGGCCAACGAAGGCAGCAACCACCTCTGCGAGACGACCAATTCGCAGGGTCTGGCAGCGATCGAGGTGACGAACAGCACCGAAGCGGAAGTCGACGTGACGACCCACTACGTCAACGAGGGCATCACGCGCGACAAACTGTTCGACTTCTCCACCAACGCCGGCAGCAAAAAGGCCAAAGAAGTCCAGGAAGCAAAAGAAGCAAAAGAAGCCGAAGAAAAGAAAGCCAAAGAAGAAAAAGCAGCCGCCGAAAAGAAACAGCACGAAGAAGAAGAGGCCACTGCCAACGAAAAACGAGCAGCAGAAGAAGCGGCGGCCACGAAAGCCCGTGAAGAAGCGGCGGCCGCTGAAAAAGTGAAGCACGAAGAAGAAGTAGCTGAAGCAAAAACCAACGAAGAAAAAGAAGCCGCTGAAAAAAGGACCAAAGAAGAAGAAGCGGCGGCCACGAAAGCCCGTGAAGAAGCGGCAGCTACTGAAAAAGCCACGCACGAAAAAGAAGCGGCTGAAGAAAAGGCAAAACACGAAGCAGAAGAAAAAGCAGCCGCGGCAGCGGCTAAATCCGGCGGGCAGCAGCAGACGCTGGTGACCCAGCTCCCCGGCTCGATCGATGCCACCTCAGGCGGTGCGGCGTCGGGCGGGGTGTCGGCTGGCACGGTGTCCGGGGCGCCCAAGGCATATGCCGCTAAGCACAAGGCCAAGAAGTCCAAGAAGCACAAGAAGAAGCACAAGAAGCACAAGAAGAAGTAAGGCAGGGCATAAGCCAAGATGAGCTCGAGGGCCCGCCTTAGTGCGGGCCCTCGACCGTTAGGGAGGACCGCCCAGGAACGCCATGCGGTGTGGAGAGCCCGCCAGATCCTGCCCGGCCGCAAGTCAACCCGGCCGATTCCGGCCCGCAGAGCCTCAGCCGTCGAGCGAGCGCTGAAGCTGCTCCAGCACCCGCACCACGCGCAGGCCGCTGTGGCCGTCCGAGCGCGGCGTGGCGCCGGTGCGGATGCACTCGATGAAGTGCTCGCACTCGACCCGCAGCGGCTCGACGCTCGAGATCTGCGGAGAGAAGATCTCCCCCGAGCGCGCGATGTACTCGCCCCAGGAGCGCACGTCCTCGTCGAAGCCCTTGTCGTAGACCGTCAGCTTGCCCTCGAGCTGCATGTCGTCGAAGGTCGCCATCCGACGTGCCCCCACGACCGTCAGGCGCCGCTCCTTGTGCGGGTCCAGCCAGGAGAGGTGCAAGTGCGCCACGACCCCCGAGGGGAAGCGCAGATAGCAGAAGACCACGTCCTCGACCCCCTCGCGCACGTAGGAGCGTCCGTGCGCGAGGCACTCCGAGGGCTCTTCCTCGATCAGGTGCAGGACGACGGAGACGTCGTGCGCCCCAAGGCTCCACAGGGCGTTCTCGTCGGCTCGCAGCTTGCCGAGGTTCAGGCGGTTGCCGTACAGGTAGTACAGCGGCCCCAGCTCGCCCCCGTCTACCAGCTCCTTCAAGCGGCGCACCGCGGGGTGGTACTCGAGCAGGTGGCCCACCATCAGCGCCCGGCCCGCCTCCCCGGCTGCGGCTACGGCGCGTTCGGCGCCGGCCGCCGAGGTGGCCAGGGGCTTCTCCACGAAGCAGTGCTTGCCTGCCTGCGCCACGCGTATGGCGAGCTCCGCATGGGTGGGGACCGGGGTCGCGAGCACCACCGCATCGAGCTCCGGGTCCTCCAGCAGCCGCTCGATCTCACCGGTGACGCGGGCGTCCGGAAACCCCTGCGCCAAGCGCGTCCGCGCCTGCTCGGAGGCATCGCACAGCCACTTTACGCGGCAACCCGGGATCGCCGCGAAGTTGCGGGCCAGATTGGGTCCCCAGTAGCCAAGGCCTACCACCCCGACGTCGATCGGCTCGCTCTCCGCGTTCACAGCCCGAGCCTCCCGATCGCCTGCACGCAGCGCTCGGCGGCGTGGCCGTCCCCGTAGAGCTCCGGGCGCTCCCGCGGAGGTCTACGCGCGAGCGCCGCGAGCGCCGCGGCCGGGTCGAGATCGACGAGCGTGTTCCAGCCGTTCTGCACCGTCTCGACCCACTCGGTGTTCGCTCGCAGCGTCACACAGGGCACCCCGGCAAGGTACGCCTCCTTCTGGACGCCACCGGAGTCCGTCACGACCGCGCGCGCCTGGCAGAGCAGCGCGCTGAACTCGAGATACCCAAGCGGCTCGGCCAGATGCATGCCATCCAGCTCGCTGAGCGCTGCCAGCAGGCCGGCCGCCCGCAGCCGCGCGCGCGTGCGGGGGTGCAGGGGGAAGACGATCGGCCCGGGGAGCGCTCGCACCAGCTCCACCAGGGCACGCAGGCGGTCGGGGTCGTCGACGTTGCCGGCGCGGTGCGCGGTTAGGAGCAGGTAGGAGCCAGCCTGCACCCCATGTGCACGCACGGTCTGTGTGTCGGCTCGCGCCGCCGGCTGCCGGCTCAGGGCGACGTCCACCATCACGTCCCCAACTACCTCGACGCGTCCGGCGATCGACTCGGCTCGCAGGTTGGCGGCGGCTGTCGTCGAGGCACACAGCAGCAACTCGCTGAGATGGTCGCTCAGCACGCGGTTGAGCTCCTCCGGCATCGTCCGGTCGAACGAGCGCATGCCGGCCTCGACGTGCACCACCGGGATGCCCGCCTGCGCCGCGGCCAGTCCGCCGGCCAGCGTCGAGTTGGTGTCCCCGTAGACGAGCACCGCGGCCGGTCGCTCGGCCGCCAGCAGCGGCTCCAGGGCCCCCAGCATGCGCGCCGTCTGGGCGGTGTTCGAGCCACCCCCGATCCCCAGCTCGCGCTCCGGCCGGGCGAGTCCCAGCTCGCCGAAGAAGATCTCCGAGAGCTGCTCGTCGTAGTGCTGGCCGGTGTGGACCAGAAGCTCCTCGTGCTCCTTGCGCAGGAGCCCGGAGATGGCCGCCGCCTTGATGAACTGCGGGCGGTTGCCGACGACGGTGAGGATCTTCACGTGGCGCAGCCTACGCGGCGGCGCCGACCACCGCTGTCGACCAGTCGATGACCGCGGTGGGCCGCACCACGTGACGCTGCAGGCCGAGCTCCTTGGGCTCTAGGCCAAGCGCGAGTCCGACGAGCTGGGGGAGGTGCAAGACCGGCATGTTCAGCTCGCGCCCGACAGTGCTTTCGGCCGCGGGCTGCTGCAGATCGAGGTTCAGGTGGCACAGCGGGCAGGGCGTCACCAGGCAGTCGGCGTCGGCGTCGAGCGCGTCGCCGAGGTGGCGTCCGGCCTGCTTCAGCGAGGCCTCCTTGTTCATCGTCACGATCGGGAAGCCGCAGCACTTGCGCATCCCGGCGTACTCGATCACGGTGCCGCCGAGCGCCTCGATCACTTGCTCGAGATAGTGGTCGCGGGGATGCTCGTCGTCGATCTGCAGACGCTTGCGCGGGCGCACGATGTAGCAGCCGTAGAAAGGTCCGACCTTGAGGTTGGTGAGCGGGCGCTTCACGCGCGAGCGCAGCTCGCCCAGCCCGATCTCCTCCACGAGCAGCCACAGGAAGTTCTTGTTCGTGAGTCCCTTCTCGTAGGAGAGTCCCTCAGGCGCGAGGGTCTGGTTGACGAGGCCGCGGTACTCCGCACTGGCGTCCAGGCGCTCCTGGCACTCGCTCTGCGCGCCCTGGCAGGTGGAGCAGATGTTCATCATCAACTCGGCCCCCTCGACCTGCTGGGCGAGCGCAAAGGTGCGCGCGTTCAACGTGTCGGCGAGCTCCTGGTTGTGCTCGGCGATCACACCGCAGCCGGTGCAGCTGGCGCGGTCGAGCTGTACCAGCTCGAGATCGAGCAGCGGTGCGACTTGCGCCATCGAGCCGTGCAGCTCGGGGGTGAAGCCGCGGCTGACGCAGCCGGGCCAGTAGGCGACCTTCATTCGTTCACGCTCCCTTCGGGTCCGCGGCCGAGGCCGTCTCGTTGCCAGCGCCCGCTCCGCCCGAGACTCCCGCGGCGAGGGGAGTCTGCTCATCCTCGTCCTCACCGGAGATGTACAAGTTCAGCTCATAGCGCTCCGGGCGGCTCTCGACGGTCTGGTAGATACGCTGGACCGCCTTCAGGTCTTGACTTGCGATCTTGTGGCCGAACATCGCGGTTTTGATGCTGATCTTCCCCCGCGCGATCGCCTTGATTGCCGTGGGCAGCAGGGAGAGCAGCTCTTTGCCGGCCGCTGGATGGAATTTCCCGAACCACGAGTTCCCGCCATAGGAGCGGGGCGGAAGTTCGGCCTCGTGCAGCAGCCCGTAGTCGCGCACGAGCGTCGTCAGTGCCGCCTCATGGCGCTCACCGTTATTGGCATCAACAATGTGCTGGTCTGAGATCGCGATGCGGCGCAGGCGCATGATCTGGCCCATCGGGTTGACGTCCTTGGGGCAGGCCTCGACGCACTTGAAGCAGTGCGTGCAGTCGAAGATCCCCTGCGGGTCCTCCGCAAGGTCCACCAGGCGCTCGCGCTGCTCGGCGTCGCGGGGGTCCCCGACGAAGCGGTAAGCCTTGGCCAAGGCGGCAGGGCCGACGAAGCCGGGGTCGACCTCCATTGCCAGGCAGTCCGAGACGCACGCCCCGCACTGGATGCAGGCCATCGACTGGGTGATGTCCACCATGCTCTCGCGCGGGACGACGTACTCGCGCTCGGGCACAGGCTGCTTGGCGAGTAGCCACGGGGTGACGCGCTGGATCTTTTTCCAGTGCACGGCGTCCATGTCGACGATCAGGTCCTTGATGACCGGCATGTTGCCCATCGGCTCGATCTCGATCACCCCATCAGAGGCGGAAGCACGGGCGTGATCGAGGTGGGTGTGGCAGGCCAGGCCCGGTTCACCATTGATGCGCACCCCGCAGGACCCGCAGATCGCCGCGCGACAGGAACAGCGGATCCCGATCGAGCCGTCAAAGCGGGCTTTGGCTTGCAAGATGCCCTCCAGCACCGAGCGGTGCGGCTCGAGCTCGATCGTGTGCTCGTCCCAGTAGGGGGCCTCGCCGGACTCGGGGTCATAGCGGCGCATCCGCAGCGTGAACTGCTCCGGCGGCTTGTGGGCTTCGGCCATCAGCTGCTCGCCTCCTCGGTCGGATTCCTCGGACGACCCATCAGTACTTCCGCTCCTCGGGCTGCCACTGGGTGATGGTGACCGGCGAGTAGCTCACCTCAGGACCGTCGCCGTTCAAGGAGATGTCGATGTGCTTCAGCCATTGCTCGTCTTCGCGCGCCGGGAAGTCGGTGCGGAACTGCGCGCCGCGGGACTCCTTGCGCTCGATCGCGGCCACGACGATCGCCTCGGCGCAGTCGAGCATGTAGCCCAGCTCAATCGCTCCCAGGACATCTTGGTTGAAGACGGTTCCGCGGTCGTCGATGTAGGCGCTCTGTGCCTCGGCCTGCAGGCGCTTGACGACCTCGTGGGCCTGCTCCAGGCCCTGCTGGTCGCGGTAGACGGCGACGTACTGGTTCATTGTGGTCCCAAGCTCCTGCTTGATCTCCGAGACCCGCCGGCCGGAGCGATCGCGTGCGACGATCCCGTCGATCTCCGCGACGTCCTCGCGCAGCTTCGCATCGGAGGATTTAGGCATCGCCATCGTGGCGGCGCGGGCGGCGGCGTGCTCGCCGGCACGGCGGCCGAAGATCAGCGTGTCCAGCAGCGAGTTCGCGCCGAGTCGGTTGCCGCCGTGGACCGAGACGCAGGCGACCTCACCGGCGGCGTAGAGGCCCTCGATCGAGGTGGCACCGTGGATGTCGGTCTTGACGCCGCCCATGATGTAGTGCTGGCCGGGACGGATCATGATCGGCTCGCGCGTGATGTCCACACCGGCGAAGTCCTTGCCGATGTTGACAATCTCGCGCAGCGCCTCCAGCGTGCGCTTGCGCGGGACCTTTGTGATGTCGAGGTAGATGCCCGAGCCGTCCGGCCCAACGCCCCGACCCTCGAGGATCTCGGTCTGCTCGGCGCGCGAGACCACGTCGCGTGAGGCGAGCTCCATCTTGTTCGGCGCGTACTTCTCCATAAAACGCTCGCCCTCGGAGTTCAGCAGCACCGCGCCCTCGCCGCGGGCACCCTCGGTGATCAGCAGGCCGTTCTCGACGAGCGTCGTCGGGTGGTACTGCACCATCTCCATGTCCATCAGCGGCGCGCCGATGCGGTAGGCCTGGGCGATCCCGTCGCCGGTCACGATCAGGGCGTTGGTCGTCGGGCTGTAGACCTGCCCGGCCCCCCCACAGGCGAGGATCACGTTCTTGGCGTGGAAGACCTCCATGCGTCCCGAGCGCACGTCGCGCGCGACGACGCCGCAGCAACGGCCGTGGTCGTCCTGCAGCAGCGAGGTCGTGAACCACTCCTCGTAGCGGTCGACGGTCTCATGGTGCTTCATCAATTGCTCGTAGAGCACGTGCAGGATCGCCTGGCCGGTGATGTCGGCGACGTACGCGGTGCGCTTCATCGAGGCGCCGCCGAATGCGCGCAGGTCGAGCTGACCATGCTCGTTGCGGTGGAAGGTGACACCGATGTGCTCGAGGTGCATAACCTCCTCAGGCGCCTCCGAGCACATGATCTCGATCGCGTCCTGGTCGCCAAGGAAATCCGAGCCCTTGACGGTGTCGTAGGCATGAGAGTGCCAGTCGTCGTCGACGCTGATCGCGGCGTTGATGCCGCCGGCCGCGGCCACCGAGTGCGAGCGCACCGGATGGACCTTGCTCATGATCGCGACGCTGGAGCCCGTCTGCGCGGCGGCGAGGGCGGCGCGCTGGCCAGCGAGGCCCGCGCCGATGATGAGGACGTCATGTGATGGCATGAACCGGGACTCTATATCCCGGCGGCAGGCCGCAGCGCCTGGCGGATCTGCGCAACGGTCACGACCCCGCGCAGGACGCCGTCGCTGTCCACGGCGACCATCGCGCCGAGGCGCCCGAGCCCCTCCGCGCGCAGCACGGACTCGAGCGGCTGGTCCTCGTCGATGCGGATCGGCAGGTTCTCCTCGAGCACCTCCGAGACCGCCAGCGCCGGCCGGCCGGCCGCGATCTCGGTGTCGATGCGCTCGGAGCGTACGACCCCAAGGAAGTGGCGGGCAGGGTCGACAACCGCGAACCACGGCCAGCGGTAGCGCAGGAAGAACTGCTCCTGGGCGTCGAGCAGGCCGGTCGCCGCTGGGATCGTGACCGGCTCAGGGTCCATCACGTCGGCCACCGTGAGGCCTTGGATGCGCTGGCCGAGAGAGCCCTGGACAACCGCGGCGCTGGCGCCTTGGTAAACGAACAGGGCGACAAACGCGAGCCAGATGCCGCTTTCGTCGTGCAGGGCGATCAGCAGGGTGAGCCCACCCGCACCGATCAGTACCGCAAAGCCCTGCCCCAGGCGACCGGTGACCCGTGTAGCGCGGTTGCGGTCGCCGCTGCGCCACCAGATCAGCGCGTGGGCGATCTGCCCGCCGTCGAGGGGGAAGGCGGGGATCAGGTTGACGATCAGGACAAGCACATTGAGCGTGGCTACCCAGCTCAACAGGACGACCGCCGGGGTGGTGTGAATGCCCCCCTGGCCCACGGCCACTTCAAAGAAGTGATGGTGGGTGGCGAGTAGCCCGCCGGCGGCGAGGCTGACGATGACTACCGCGACGGTCACCAGCGGTCCGGCGGCGGCAACTCGCAGCTCGGCTCCCGGACCAGGCATCGGTCCGGCGGTGCGGGTGATTCCTCCAAGCGCCCACAGCTCGATGCCCAGGACCTGCAGCCCGTTGCGTCGCGCGACCAAGGCGTGGCCGAGCTCGTGCAGGACCAGCGAGAGGAAGAACGAGAGCACGCTGGCGACTGTCACCAGATAGGCGGTCGTCCGCGAGCCGCCGAGCGCTTCGTGGAAGTACGGAGTGAACAGGAATATGTAGAGGAACAGGACCAGGAACCAACTGATCCCCACGGCGATGCGGATGCCGAAGATGCGCGCGAGCTGGAAGTTGCGGCGAACGATCACGCCGTCAATGGTAGGCCCCGGCGGGGCCGAAGCCCGCGCCGGGTCACCATGCTCGGCGGCCAGCGGCTAGATCAAGCCCAGCTCTTGCACAGCTTGACGCTCCTCCTGGAGCTCCTTGACGCTCGCGTCGATCCTGGACCGTGAGAGCTCGTCGATGTCAAGTCCCTGGACGATCGACCAGCGGCCGTCGGTACACGTGCAGGGATGCCCGGCAAAGATGCCCTCGGGGATGCCATAGGAGCCGTCGGCGGGGACGCCCATCGATACCCAGTCTCCGGCCGGCGTGCCGTTCACCCAGTCATGCACATGCTCGACCGCGGCGTTGGCGGCTGAGGCGGCGCTGGAGGCGCCGCGCGCCTCGATGATCGCGGCTCCGCGTTTCTGGACGGTGGGGATGAAGTCCTGCTCCACCCACGGCTGATCGGAGATCGTCTCCGCGGCAGGACGACCCTGCACCTTGGCGTGTGTGATGTCCGGGTACTGCGTAGCGGAGTGATTGCCCCAAACGCTCATATTGGTGACGTCGGTGACCCGCACCCCGGCGTTGCCGGCGAGCTGCGCGACCGCGCGGTTGTGGTCGAGGCGCATCATCGCGGTGAAGCGCTCCGCCGGAATATCGGGGGCGTGGCTCTGAGCGATCAGACAGTTGGTGTTGGCGGGATTGCCGACCACGAGCACCTTCACGTCACCATCCGCGTGTGCGTTCAAGGCCGCTCCCTGCGGCTTGAAGATGCCGCCATTGGCCTCTAGTAGATCGCTGCGCTCCATGCCCTTGGCGCGGGGGCGCGCGCCGACCAGCAGCGCGACGTTCACGCCATCGAAGGCGACGTTGGGGTCGTCGGTGATCTCGATGCCCGCCAGGAGTGGGAAGGCACAGTCGTCCAGCTCCATCGCGGTGCCCGCGGCTGCCTTCACGGCCTGTGGGATCTCCAACAGGCGCAGTTGCACCTCGGTGTCCGGCCCCAGTAGCTGGCCGCTGGCGATGCGGAAGAGGATCGCGTAGCCGATTTGGCCGGCGGCGCCGGTGACGGCGACTCGTACGGGTTTGCTCACAGGTTCATCTCCTGGTCGGTGTCGTGATTTGAGCGGGTGGTTGGTTGCGCGGGAGGCGGTTCAGGCCATCGCTCGTCGTAGGCGCTCGTCGATCGAGCCGAGGAAGTCCTCCGTCGTCTGCCACTGTTGGTCGGGGCCGACGATCAGGGCGAGATCCTTGGTCATCTTCCCGTCTTCCACAGTCTCTACGCACACCCGCTCGAGGGTCTCGGCAAAGCCCTTGACCGCGGGCGTCTCGTCCATCCGCCCGCGATGGGACAGCCCGCGGGTCCACGCGAAGATCGAGGCGATTGGGTTCGTCGAGGTGGGCTTGCCCTGCTGGTGAAGACGGTAGTGGCGTGTCACGGTGCCGTGCGCGGCCTCGGCCTCGACGGTGTTGCCGTCGGCGCTCATCAGCACGCTCGTCATCAACCCGAGCGAGCCGAAGCCCTGGGCGACGGTGTCGGATTGCACATCGCCGTCGTAGTTCTTGCAGGCCCACACATAGCCCCCCTCCCACTTCATCGCGGCGGCGACCATGTCATCGATCAGGCGGTGTTCGTAGGAGATGCCGGCGGCCTCGAACTGGGTCTTGAACTCGGTCTCGTAGATCTCTTGGAAGAGGTCCTTGAAGCGCCCGTCATAGCGCTTGAGGATGGTGTTCTTGGTTGACAGGTAGACCGGGTAGCCACGGTCGAGGCCATAGCGCAGCGAGGCGCGCGCGAAGTCGCGGATCGAGGAGTCGAGGTTGTACATCGCCAGCGCGATGCCGCCGCCCGGAAAGTCATACACATCCAGCTCGATCGGCTCGCCGCCGTCCTTCGGGGTGTAGGTGAGGGTCAGCTTGCCCTCGCCGGGGACGACGAGATCGGTGGCACGGTACTGGTCGCCGAAGGCGTGACGGCCGATCACGATCGGCTTGGTCCAGCCGGGCACCAGGCGCGGGACGTTGGCGATCACGATCGGCTCGCGGAAGATGACGCCGCCGAGGATGTTACGAATCGTCCCGTTGGGTGAGCGGTACATCTCCTTCAGGGAGAACTCGGCGACGCGCGCCTCATCGGGTGTGATCGTCGCGCACTTGACGCCGACGCCGTGACGCTTGATCGCGTTGGCCGCCTCGACGGTGACCCGATCGTCGGTCGCGTCGCGGTTCTCGATGCTCAGGTCGTAGTACTTCAGGTCGACGTCGAGGTACGGCAGGATCAACTGCTCCTTGATGAACGACCAGATGATCCGTGTCATCTCGTCGCCGTCGAGCTCGACGACGGGGTTCTTCACCTCGATCTTGGCCATGTGTGGAGTCCTTGGTCGCGCGGCTGTGAAGGTCCGACCCAGCCCTGCGCTGGGTCCCTTCCGGTCGGGAGTGCGGCGATCGCGCGGCGATGCTATCGCGGAGCGCTGCGCTCCGGCTTCGCTGGCGGGCGTCGGCCACGCCGCGGAGGGAACGCTGCGCGCCATCCCACATCCGCACGAATAGCCACTAATCTGTCGGTGCGATGGCCACGACCGTCCCACAGTCCAGCGCCCGCGGGTCCGCCGGCGAGGATGCGGCGCCCTGGAAGACCCACGAGGTGCTCAACCAGGTCCCGCCACTGGAGGGGTGGGACGTGTTCTCCTCCAATACCGCGCTGGTGGAGGCGCTGGAGCGCGAGGGCGGCTCGTGGGCGCGCGAGCGCGCCGTGCGACTTGGCCGGCTGATTGGCGGCGAGCCGCAGCATTGGGGCGCGCTGGCCAACGAGCACAAGCCGGTGCTGCTTACCCACGATCGCTACGGCAATCGCCTCGACGAGGTCGAGTTCCATCCTGCCTGGCACCAGTTGATGGCGCTCGGCGTCGAGTGGGAGCTGCACGCGCTGCCGTGGCGCTCGCAGGAGCCCGCCGCGCACGCAGTGCGAGCGGCGCTGTACATGACTGCGATACAGGCCGAGGCCGGCTTCGCGTGCCCGATCACGATGACTTTCGCGGCAATACCGGCGCTGCGCGCGCAGCCGGAGCTGGCGGCGGAGTGGGAGCCGCTGCTGACCGCTACCACCTACGACCCGCGTTCGATTCCCGCCGGGGAGAAGGGCTCGGCGATCGCGGGGATGGCGATGACCGAGAAGCAGGGCGGCTCGGACGTGCGCGCCAACACCACCGTGGCGCGGCCTGTGAATGGTGGGGGACCCGGAGCCGAGTACGAGCTCACCGGTCACAAGTGGTTCTGCTCAGCGCCGATGAGCGACATCTTCTTGGTCCTGGCGCAGACCGGCGACGGCCTCTCCTGCTTCCTGTTGCCGCGCGTCCTGCCCGACGGCGCTCGCAACGCCTTTCACATCCAGCGCCTAAAGGACAAGCTGGGCAACCACTCCAACGCCTCCAGTGAGATCGAGCTTCATGGCGCCTGGGCGCGGATGGTCGGCGAGCCCGGGCGCGGGGTGCCGACGATCATCGAGATGGTCGGCCATACCCGCCTGGATTGCGTTATCGGCACAGCGGCCGGGATGCGTGCCGGGGTGGCGCGTGCCACCCACCACGCCGCGCACCGCTCCGCGTTCGGCAAGCGGCTGATCGACCAGCCGCTGATGCGCAACGTGCTCGCGGACCTGTGTCTGGAGTCGGAGGCGGCGACGGCTCTGGCGATGCGCCTCGCGCGCGCCTATGACGAAGTGGGCGTCGAGGGCGAGGATGGTGAGGCCCAGCTCTTCAAGCGCCTGGCGACGGCGGTCGGTAAGTACTGGACGTGCAAGCGCGCCCCCAACCACGCCTTCGAGGCGCTGGAGTGCCATGGCGGCAACGGCTATGTCGAGGAGTCGGGAATGCCGCGGCTCTACCGCGAGGCGCCGCTAGCCTCGATCTGGGAGGGCTCCGGCAATGTGATCAGCCTCGACGTGCTGCGTGCGCTGGCCCGTAGTCCGGCGACCCTCGAGGTGTTCCTCGCCGAGCTCGAGCAGGCCCGCGGAGCCGACCGGCGTTTGGACGCTCACCTGGATGGCTTGCGTGGGGAGTTCGCGCAGCTCGATGACATCGAGACCCGTGCGCGGCGCGTGGTCGAGCGGATGGCGCTCGGCCTGCAGGGCTCACTGCTGGTACGTCACGCCCCGCCCGCCGTCGCGGACGCATTCTGCGCTGCACGCCTGGATCGTGACGCGGGCCTGGAGTACGGCACGCTGCCCGCGGGCACAGACTTCGAGGCGATCATCGAGCGCAGCTTGCCGCAGTTGTAATTGTGGCGATTGCCGCAAGAGCCGGCGAGGTCACTGCAATGACCTCGCCGGGGTTGCACTGATCCACGAGTCGTCGTTACTGCCAATGACGTGTCCGTAGGGCACACCCTTAGGGACACAGGCAGGCAAGTCGCGTAGCGTGCTGTGCACACGCGAGTCGACTGCCTGTCCTGTGCCCCACAATGGGGTATGCCCCAAAGGGATAAGGACGCCGCCAGGGAAGACGAGACTAGGACTTGGGGTGCCAGCCGCGGCCCTGCTTGGCGACCTTGCCTTCCTCTTCCAGCGAGGGCAGCACGCGGTAGAGGTAGTTCTGCTTGATTCCCATGCGGGCGGCCAGCTCGGGGATGGTGATGCCGGGCTGCGCCTGCACGAAGGACAGGGCCTGCGCGGCGCGTGTGCCACTGCCTTTGCGACGGCCGGCTTTGCGCCTGGGACCACCGCGTTTGGCGGGCGCCGCCGGGGTTGCCTGCGCGGTCGCTGCCGGAGCGGCTTTGGGGGTACTTGTTTTGGAGCCGCGGGGACGGCCAGGCCCGCGACGCCCGGGTGTTTTACGAGTTGTGGGGGCAGCGGGCGCGGCGGCCGCGGCGGAAGACCTACCCGCTCCAGCGGAAGACCCACCCACTCCTTCTAGCGCGGAGGCGGCGGCCTCCAGGCGCTGGTACTCCTCCACCAGCGGCTTCAGCTCTTTCAGGCGAGCTGTGATCTCTTGGCGCTTCTCGTCAAGGAAGTCGGTCACGTTGAATCCTGTTCACTCGGTTAAGGTGGTCCGCTTTATACGGTTACCGGGTTACCTTACAACAACGGTAGGTCGTGTACCTGCTTGCAAGTCGGATGTCACGCGGTGCGGGTGATATTTCCTTGCAGTATCGCGTTCGCGTACGACCTGACTACTACCGGCTTGCCGCTTTCATTTCGCCGGCGAGCCGATCGCGTCGCGCTTGCTCGAGAGTCACCGGGGTCGCCGACGATCGCCGGCACGCCCGTCGCCCAGCAGCTCGCCCAGACGCTCGAGTGTGCGCCTGGCCTCGCGCTCCGGTATGCCGCCTACCAGGGCGCGGTTGGCGAGCGCGCCGAGCGGTCCCAGCGGCGCGCGGAATTGGTTGCGATAGTCAAAGCGTGTGCCATCGGACTCGGGGCGGATCTCGTATTCGGTGCGCGCGCGAGAGCGGGCGGGTCCGCGTCCCTCCCACACCGCGAGCCGGCACGGCCGGCACTCGACGAGACGCCAGTGAACGGTGAGGTTGACGCCGCGCAGGTGGATCTGCTGATCCATCTCATACCCCACGCGTGGAGGGCCGGGATCGGCTCGTTGAAGGCTGCGGTGAATGGTGACCCACTCACCCAGGCGCCGGGGATCCATGACGGTCTCCCACACCTGCTCCGGGCTGGCGGCGATGTGGGTCCTGACGCCGACGGCGCTCATCGTGCCGCGAGTGGTTCGATTGCCTCCCACTCGCGCAGCGCGCACTCGATCGCGGCGTCGAGCGGGTGCAACTGCACGCCGAGCAGTTCGGCGGCGTGGTCTTCGGAAGGCAGCAGGTCGCTTTGCAGGCCCTCCATCAGCGCCAGGATCAACTCGGGATCCTCGTTGGATAGCGTGGCGGCGAGGCGGGCGGTGAGCGGTGTCATCCCGACACGCACCGCGAGTGTCGGCCGGCGCAGCAACAACGACTCGATGACGCGCCGCAGCAACTCCTCATAGGTGAGCCTCTCCGGACCGCCGATGTCCAGTGAGTGCCCGGCCACCGCCGGCACGTGGGCGGCGGCGACGAGCAACTCGAGCGTGTCGCGCGCGTCGATCGGCTGTGTGCGAAACCTGCGCCACGGGGGCAGCGCGAGTACGGGTAGGCGCTCGACGAGTCGCACGAGGAGGCGGAAGGAGCGCGAGCGTGCACCGATCACGATGGCGGAGCGCAGCGCGACAGAGCCGGGCACGTGTTCGAGCAGGATGTCCTGTACGACTTCGCGGCTGGCGAGATGCCGGGATACGGGTGTAGGTCCGTGCGGTACGAGCCCGCCCAGGTAGACGATGCGCTCGACGCCCGCCCGCCGGGCCGCGGTGGCGAAGTTCGCGGCGCCCCGGCGCTCGCGCTCGGGGAAGGCGTCTTGATGCGACGTGCCCGCGGGCGGACTCTCCATCGAGTGGATCAGGTAGTAGGCGACCTCGATGCCGTCCAGGGCTTGCGTGAGTCCTTCACCTGTGAGGACGTCGCCGCGGATCACATCGATCGCCTGCGCCGGATCGTGTGCTGAATTCATCTCCCATCCGGCAGGCGCGGGAGAGCTCTCGTGTGTGTGGGCGGCGAGCGCTCGCGCGGCGTGGGCGGGGTCGCGTGAGAGGGCGCGCACGTGGTGCCCGTCGGCGAGCAGTCTGGGAGCGAGCATGGCTCCGACGAAACCGCTGACTCCCGTCACAAGGATGCGCATCTGCGGCGAATGATGACGTGCGCATCCCAAGTGAGCCGTCTCGCAAACAGGGTCTGGCGGTCGGAGGTGGGCGATCTCGGTCTCGTGAGGCTTGCGCGTCGGTATGCTCGCCGTGCTGAGGTGCTGAGGTGCTGAGGTGCTGAGGTGCTGAGGTGCTGAGGTGCTGGCCGGCGGTCATGCTCGGCACCGGTCGCCTGCTGGCTCACCGGGACGGGGCTGAGCAGGGGCGCAACGGTTCCTTGGAAAATGCGAGATCCCTCGCCGGTGCTCACAAGAAAGTGACGCTACGCCAGCTCTTTCCGGGTAGAAAACGTTTTCTCTGCGATTTGCGGGATGGCTCCTTGTGGGGACGGCGGGCGGGTGATTTGATCCCTGGCGTTGCTGTTCGCCCGCTTGACCATGTGCGCGGGCGAGCCTTTCAGACAGAGACCGACGGGGAGCTACCTTGGCGAAGAAGCAGAGCAGCGGGCGAGCTGTGCGCGCCCGCAAGGTGACGTGCGATGAATGCTTTTTCCGGCGCAACCTGTTGTGCGCGCTCGACCTCCCGGAGCCCTGCTCTACGTTTCGTCCCGCGGCGGCCCAGCTCAAGCCACCGCAGCAGTTGCACTTCGTGTTCCGCCAGGAGCGACGTGCGCACGCCGCGTGGGCGTTCCCGACGGCGCAGGAACAGGCTGCGCTGCACGCTTAGGAGCGCCGCGCGATCCATTTGACGCCCGGGGTGTCAGTCAGTCCGTGGGCGATGATCGAGCAGAAGACGACCAGCGCGGCGAGGTCGAAGATCCGTTCGCCGCTGGGGATGTGCTGGTCGAGCACGAGCAGGGCGAAGGTCATCGTGGCGACCCCCTTGGGACCGAACCAGCCCATGAACAGCTTCGTGTCGCGGTCGGTGCCGGTGCCGGCCAGGGCGACCCAGACCGCCAGCGGGCGGGCCAGGAGGAAGGTGACGAGCACCAGCGCGATCGCGGCCCAGCCGCTGGAGAAGAGTGCGTGCAGCGTGAGCAGCGAGCCGAATACGAGGAAGATCCCGAGCTTGACAATCTCCACGATCTCGTCGGCGCGCTGCTCGAAGTGCAAGCGCAAGTCGGGCCGGCGGATGCCCAGCACGATCGCCGCTACGAAGACCGCAATGAAGCCGTTGCCGCGGGGCGAGAGAACGGTGACGCCGTAGGTGGCGAAGGCGACCCCGAGGGCGTAGAGGGAGCGCTGGTGGGCCGGGATCGCATGCGCGCGGGCGGTGCTCGTCGCGCTTGCCGCGGGCCTCTCGGCGGGCATCAGCAGCGAGGCGAGCCATCCGCAGGCGAGCCCGAAGAGGAAGCCAAGGCCGATGTCCTGGATCACGAAACGCCACCAGACGAAGTGCTGGGAGTTGGCGTCGAGCGCGGCGAGGAAGGCGAGCACGGCGGGCAGCGCGAGGCCGTCGTTGAGCCCGGACTCGAGGTTCAAGGAATGACGTATGAGACGCGGGACGCGCGGGTCGGTGACGATGCCCGAGGTGAGCACGGGGTCGGTCGGGGAGAGCAGGGCGCCGATCAGGAAGGACTCGGTCCACGTCAGGCCGACCAGCAGGTGCGCGGCGGCGGCGACGATGACGGCGGTGATGGGCATCGCCAGGACCAGCTTGCGCAGGGGCAGGCGCCAGGCGCTCTGCAGTAGCTCGCCGTCGACCTCCAGGCCGTCGCGGAACAGGATCACGATCAGCGCCGAGAAGGCGAGATCCTCGACGAAGCCGGAGTGAGCCTGAAAGCTGATCCAGTGCAGGCCGCCGTCGCCGACGGCAAAACCGGCGAGCACGAACAGCGCAGTAAGTGACAGAAACGAGCGCTGGGCGAGTCCGGAGGCGAGGGCGCCGATGATCAGCAGCGCGCCGAGCACGGCGGCGGTCGCTTGGAATGTGGGCACGTGCCTAGATTCTCATGTCCCGCGGCGAGCCAGGACTTTGTGTGGCTCCTGTGCTCATGGCGCTCGCGGTGCTCACGGCCGGGAGGGGTATATTGGACTCTTCCAAGACAAGCTCCCAGCAGAGGCGGTGGTCGGCATGGCGGCAAAGGACAGCATCGGCAAGGCTTCGGCTGCGGCGCGCGCGGCGCAGCAAAACCAGTACATCAAGCGGATTCTCGAGGACGAGGAGCTGCGTGGCAACCTGCTCGCGGCGTATGCGGCGACGCGCAGCGCGTACGAGCGGCTCAGCAACGGCAGGCCTGCGACGAAGGCGCTATTCGAGGATCGCAAGCTGCAGCGCGAGCTCGTCGAGGCAGCGGTTGCGCTGCGCACGGCGGGCGAGGCTTTGAAAGAGCCCCCGCGGCGCAAGCGGCGGCGTGGCGGCGCAGGCCGCTCGTTGGCGCTGGTGCTGGTGGCGGGCGTGCTTGCGCTGGCGCTCAGTGAGAGCCTGCGCTCGAAGGTGCTCGACATGCTGTTCGGCGCCGAGGAGGAGTTCGACTACAGCTCGACGACGATGCCGGCGCAGGAGGCGCCCAGCTCGGTGGGCGCATCGGCCTCCTGAGGCGCGAACCGCTCGCGCTGCGCTACGAAGATGGCTTCAGTTGTGGAGACTCCTGCGGGAGTGAGGGACGCCAGATCGCCGTCGGGTGAGAAGGCGCAGCGCATCGTGGAGGCGATGCGCCGCAGCGTCGCGCAGCACGGCACCGCGGGCTCGACCTTCGAGCGCGTCTCCCGCGAGGCGGGGGTCTCGCGGGGTCTGCTGCACTACTACTTCGGCACCAAGGAGAAGCTGTTGGTCGAGGCGGTGCGGCGCGACTGCCAGCTGCGCCTGCAGCGCTTGGAGGCCCAGCTCGCCGGGGCGCAGACGGCGGACGACTTCATCGGCCTGCTGGCCCGGCATCTGCAGGCGATAGTCCGTGAGGACCCGGACTTCGTGACGCTCCTGTTCGAGTTGTTCACGCTCTCGCGGCGCAATACGGATATCGCGGTGGAGTACGCGAACCTGATGCGTGGCATGCGCGAGCAGGTGGCGGGCATGTTGTCGGTTGCGCAGGAGGATGGGGTGCTGCGCCTGCACGCCGACCCGGAGGCGGTCGCGGAGATCCTGTTCTCGCTCGGAGACGGGTTCGCGCTGCGGATGCTCGCGGAGCCGGGCCGGGACTTCGGTGCGACGGTGCGGGCCGGCATCACCTGCGCGCGGGCGTTGCTCGCGGACTAGAGACTCCCGGTCGAACGGCCCCGGCCTGCTCGCCTGGAGGCTGGAGGATGCGCCTGCGTCGGATAAGCGGGGGATACGGTGATCCTGGGGTCGGCGGGCCGCGGCGCCCTGACGGTCCTGGCACTCCTATAATCTGAGTGCCAATGCCGATTTACGAGTACCGCCGCCCGGACGGGAGCACCTTCGAGATCATGCAGTCGTTCGCGGACGAGTCGCTGACGCACGACCCCGAGACGGGGGTCAAGGTGCAGCGGGTGCTACACGCCCCGGCGCTGCACTTCAAGGGCAAGGGCTTTTACAACACCGACTACGGCACCCGCAAACGCCAGCGTGAGAATGCGGCGTCCTCGGCGGAGAGCTCGTCCTCGTCCTCGGACTCGGGATCGAGCGGCGAGAGCTCGGGCGCGGGTGGCGGGGAGTCGGGCTCGGCCAAGGACAAGAGCTCCTCGGCTGACGCCAAAGGCGCTTCCGGGGAGGGCAAGTCGAAGAGCGAGAAGGGCTCCTCGAATGGCTCCTCCGGCTCGAAGTCCAAGCCGGTCGTCACCAAGAGCTAGGACTCACCCCGGTGTGAGACTCGCTCGGAGCGAGGACTTGCCAGGGCCAGGGCTTGCCGGAGGCCTAAGACTTGCTCGGAGCCAGGATTCGCTCGGGGCTGAGACTCATTCGGCCATGAACCGCGCGGCGGCGGCGCGCTTCTCGGCTTCGGAGACCGTGAGGCCGTCCTCCCCGTCGGGCAGCGCGATCGAGCCGGAGGGCTGGAGCAGGCGCGTGGGGGGCGTGCCGCCGACGGCAAGGGCGCCGAACAGGGCGAGCAGTTCGGGCCCGCTCATGTCGGAGATGATTGTGGGCGGGGCGTTCCAGGAGATCAGCGGCAGGCGCAGGAAGCTCGAGGGGGATAGCAGCCGGGACTGCATGTCGGAGAGCAGCGCCTGCTGGTGGGCCTCGCGATTGAGATCGGTCTCCTGCGGGGCGCAGAGATTCTCGCGGGTGCGGGCGAGCGCGAGCGCTTCGCGGCCGTCGAGGTGGTGGGCGCCGGCGCGCAGGCGCAGCGTGAAGCCGCCGTTGGCGGAGCCGCCGTCGAGCTTGGAGATGACGCAGCCGCCGGTGTAGTCGATGCCACCCATCGCGTCGACCAGCGCCGGGAAGTTTTCGAAGTTGACCTCGATGAGGTGGTTGATGGGAACCCCGAGGTAGTGCTTGATCACGGAGATCGATAGCGCGGGGCCGCCGAAGGCGTAGGCGGCGTTGATCTTCTGGAGCCCGTGGCCGGGGATTTCCACGACGGTGTCGCGCGGGATCGACAGCCGGGCGGCGGCGCCGGCGCCGGTGCGGATCAGCATGATCGTGTCCGAGCGGCTGGGGCCGGAGATGTCGGCGCCGGGTTCCTTGCTGTCCTGCTGGCGTTTGTCGGAGCCCAGCACGAGGATGTTGTTGGCGGAGGTAAGCGCAAAGCCGGCGGGGTCGAGGACGCTCGCGACGTCGGCGGGCGGTGCGGTGCGCTCGAAGTGGGAGCTCAGCAGGAACAGCACGAGCGACAGCAGCAGCCATGCGCCGATCGCGGCGAGCAGGCCGAGCGCGGCGCGCTTGGGGGTGATCCGCCGCCAGCGGCTCCCTGCGCCCCCTGTCCCCCCGTGGGGCAGGTGCGGGGGGCGTCCCTGGCCGGGGCGTAGCAGCGGCTCCCTGGCGCCTGCGGCGGAGCGCTTGGGGTCGGCGCCGGCGCCGACCTGCTCGCGACCCGGCAGCAGCTTGCGCCCGGCGCGGTAACGCGTGTACTGCGGCTTGTCATCGGTCTCACGGGCCATATCGGGCTCTCTATATTGGCCGAATGAAGGCTGAGGGCGCGCACGTTGGCCGGCTGGTCGTATGCCCGACGCCGATCGGCAACCTCCAGGATGTGACGCTGCGGGTGCTGGAGGCCCTGCGGGTGGCGGATGTGGTGGCGTGCGAGGACACCCGCCACACGCGGGTGCTGCTGGATCGCCACGGGATCGCGGCGGAGCTGCTGAGCTATCACGAGCACAACGAGCGCGCCCGCGCGGCGGCACTGGTGGAGCGGATGCGGGCGGGGGCGGTGGTGGCGCTGGTCTCCGACGCGGGGACGCCGCTGATCTCGGACCCGGGCTACGAGCTGGTGCGGGCGAGCCTCGCGGCGCAGGTCGCGATCGAGGTGCTGCCGGGGCCGAGCGCGGCGATGACGGCGCTGGTGGCCTCGGGACTGCCCGCCGAGCGCTGGTGCTTCGTGGGCTTTCTGCCACGCCGGCCGGCCGAGCTGCGGCGGACGCTGCTGGAGAACCGCGAGACGCTGGTGGCGTTCGAGTCGCCGCGGCGCCTGATGGGGACCCTGGCTGCGCTGGCGGAGGGCGATCCGGAGCGCCCGGCGGCGGTGTGCCGCGAGCTGAGCAAGCTGCACGAGGAGGTGCGCCGCGGCACGGCGGCGGAGCTGGCGGCGCACTACGGCGAGCATGCCCCGCGCGGCGAGGTGGTGCTCGTGGTCGGAGCGGTTCCGCCGGGCCGGGGCGACCGTGAGGCGGCGCTGGCGGCGCTACGCGAGCTGGTGGACGCCGGTGCGCGTGCGCGGCCGGCGGCAGCGGCCGTAGCGAAGCTCACCGGTGTGGGCGCGAACGAGCTCTACGGGGAGCTGCTCAAGGAGGCCTGAGCACCGGCGGGCGTCCGCTGTGGACCGGCGCCGGTCGCGGACGGCGCGGTGCTCTTGGCGCCTGGATCGTGGCGCGTGAGCAAGTAGCCTGGGGCCGGCGATGTCCTTCTACGTGACGACCCCGATCTACTACGTCAACGCAGCCCCGCACCTGGGGCATGCGTACACGACGATCGGCGCGGACATCCTGGCGCGGCACATGCGCCAGCGCGGGGAGGACGTGTTCTTGCTGACGGGGACCGACGAGCACGGGGAGCCGGTGGCGCTGGCGGCGGAGCGCGAGGGGGTCACGCCGCAGGAGCTGGCGGACCGCAACGCCGAGCGCTTCAAGGCGATGATGCCGGCCCTGGGGATATCCAACGATTTCTTCATCCGCACCTCCGACCCGCAGCACGTCGCGAAGGTCCAGGAGATCCTGGCACGGGTCAACGACAACGGGCACGTGTACAAGGGGCTCTACGAAGGCTGGTACTGCCCGCGCTGCGCGGACTTCAAGACCGACAACGAGATCGGCCCGGGTAACACCTGCCCGATTCACGAGATTCCACTGATCTCCGAAAAGGAGGAGAACTACTTCTTCGCGCTCTCCACTTTCCAGGAGCCGCTGGAACGCCTGTACGCCGGGGGCTCTGAGCGGCCGAGTTTCGTATTGCCGACTCACCATTTCAACGAGGCCCGCTCGTTCATCGCGCAGGGCCTGCAGGACGTATCGCTGACGCGCGCAAAGCTGACCTGGGGGGTGCCGGTGCCGTGGGATGCGGGGCACGTCTTCTACGTGTGGTTCGACGCGCTGCTGAATTACGTGACGGCGCTCTCCTACGCGCGCCCGGACGAAGATCTGACGGCGCAATTCTGGCCGGCGTCGTTTCACATGATCGGCAAGGACATCCTGAAGTTCCATACGGTCTTCTGGCCAGCGCTGTTGATGGCCGCGGGCCTGGAGCTGCCGGAGCACGTGTTCGTACACGGCTTCCTGCTGATGGACGAGAAGAAGATGAGCAAGTCGCTGGGCAACGTGCTCGACCCGTTTGCGATCATCGAGCGCTACGGCTCGGACGCGCTGCGCTACTACTGCTTCCGCGAGGTCTCCTTCGGCCGCGACGGGTCGGTCTCGACCGCCGGCTTCGAGGCCCGCTACGAGGGGGAGCTGGCCAACGAGTACGGCAACCTCGCGAGCCGCACGCTGGCGATGGTGGCGCGCTACCGCGACGGCGAGCTGCCGGCGGTAGCGCTCGACGGCGAGCTGGCGGGAGACTTCGACGGGCTCCCCGAGGAGGTCTGCGGGCTGCTCGACCGCGCAGAGCTGACGCAGGCGCTGGAAGCGATCTGGCAGCGGGTGCGGCGCCTGAATCGTTACGTCGAGGAGCAGGCGCCATGGACGCTGGCCAAAGACGAGCGGCGGGCCGGGGATTTGGATCGGGTTCTCGCTTCGCTCGCGGAGGGGTTGCGGGTGGTGAGCGTGTTGCTCCATCCATATTTGCCGGTGAGCACGGAGCGGCTGCTGGATGTGCTCGGCGCGAGCGACCGTGGCCTGGCGGTGGCGCAGTTCGGGACGGGCGCCGGGCAGTCGCGCCGGGTCGGCGCCCTGGAGCCGCTCTTTCCGAAGCTATGAGTGCATTTGCAGATAGACCCCGGTGATTGACAGTCACACCCACCTGGACTCGTGCGAGCCGCCCAACGCGGAGCTGGTGGCCGCGGCGGAGCGGGCAGGTGTGAAGCGCATCCTCACCGTCGGCATGGACGGGTCCTCGTGTCGCAGCGCGCTGGCGGCGGCCGAGGCATTCCCGCAGGTGTACACCGCGATCGGGCGGCATCCCAACAATGCGACGGGCTTCGACGACGCCGACGCGGCAGAGCTGCGCGCGCTGGCGGCGCACGAGCGCTGCATGGCGATCGGGGAGACGGGCCTGGACTTCTACCGCGACTACGCTCCGCGCCTTGATCAGGAGCGCGCGTTCTCGGCGCAGATCGCGCTCGCACGGGAGCTCGGTAAGCCGCTCGTGATCCACACGCGCGCGGCCGAGGAGGAGACGCTGGCACAGCTCGCCGCGGAGGCTGACGGCGTGAGCGTGGTGATGCACTGCTTCTCGATGCCCCAGCGGCTGGAGGAGTGCCTGGACCGGGGTTATGCGATCTCGTTCGCCGGCAACGTGACGTACAAGAACGCGACCGAGCTGGCGCAGGCGGCGCAGCGGGTGCCGGACGAGCGCCTACTGGTCGAGACCGACGCTCCCTACCTGACCCCGCAGCCGGTCCGCACCCTAAAAGGCACACCCCTTCGGGGTGCAGGCAGGCAGGCAGGCAGAAACCCCAATCAACCGGCTTTCGTCCTCCACACGGCGGCCTTCCTCGCGGAGCTGCGCGGGGTCTCGGTCGCCGAGCTGGGCGCCACGGTGGAGCGGACGGCGGCGCGCGTCTTGGGATGGTGAGGAGTCTCGTGGCGCAGGACCCCTTCGCCGGCGGGCCGCCGGGGATGCAGCCGCCGGACATGCAGCCGGAGGAGACGCAGCCGCCGAACATGCAGCCGGCGGAGACGCAGCCGCCGGACACGCCCGCGACGGACACGCCCGCGCCGGACACGCCCGCGACGGGCCCGGCTCGCGATGTCCCGGCATCCGGGGATTGCGATGCCCCGGCACCCGGGCGCGCAGCGCCAATCCAACCCTCACTGCGCCGCATGCGCGAGTTCGCGATCCGTCCCGATCGCGAGCTGGGGCAGAACTTCCTGGTCGACTCCAACATCCTTGGCGTCATCGGCTCGCTGGCGGAGCTCACGGCGGGGGACGTCGTGCTGGAGGTCGGCGGGGGTCTGGGGGTGCTCTCGGAGTACCTGGCCGAGCGCGTAGGGCACGTGCACGTGGTCGAGCTCGACCGACGCCTGCGCGAGGCGCTCCTCGACGCGGTCGGAAGCTCGGCGAACGTGACGCTGCACTGGGGAGACGCGCTCAAGCTGGACCTTGCGGGGATGCGCCCGCCCCCGAGCAAGGTCGTGGCGAACCTCCCGTACGGGGTCGCGGCCGGCGCGCTGCTGCGCACGATCGAGGAGCTGGGGCAGGTCAGTCGCTGGGTGGCAATGGTCCAGCGCGAGGTCGGCGAGCGGCTCGCGGCGGCGCCCGGCGGCCGGGTGTACGGCGCGCCGTCGGTGCTCGCCCAGCTGGCTTGCGAGGTGCGCGTCGCGCGCGCCGTGCCGCGGACCGTCTTCCGGCCCGTGCCGAACGTCGACTCCGTGCTGGTGGTGATGACCCGCCGCGCCGCGCGAACCGCCGTCGAGCCCGCCCTGCGGGCGCTTGTCGGCGACGCCTTCGCGCACCGGCGCAAGACCCTCGCGCGCTCCCTCGCGCTGGCCGGCGCGGCACGCGGCGCGCCGGCCTACGACGGCGACGCAGTCCGCTCGGCCCTCGGGGAACTCGGCCATCCCGCCGACGCTCGCGCGGAGCGTCTCTCGCCGCCGGACTTCCGCGCGCTGGCGCAGGCGCTGGGCGTATGAGCCTTCCGCTCCGCGTGCTCGCTCCGGCGAAGATCAACCTCGGCCTGTTCCTCGGGGCGACGCGGGACGATGGCCGGCACGAGCTGGTGACGGTGATGCAGTCGATTTCACTCGCCGACGAGCTCACGCTGCGGGTGGCGCCCGCCGGGAGCGTGCCGGGTGTGGGGGCCGCCGGGAGCGCGCTGGGGGTGGGGCCCGCCGGGGGCGCGCCGGGGGTGGCGCCTGCCGGGAGTGCTCCTGGGGTGGCGCCCACCAAGAGCGCTCCGGATCCCTGTGCCGACGCGGCAGGCGACCTGGTGGTGTGCCCGGGGGTGCCGGGCTCGCCGGCGCAGAACATCGCGGCGGCGGCGCTGGCGGGTTTCCGGCTAGCCACCGGGTGGGCAGCCGCGCCGCTGGAGCTGCGCATCGAGAAGCGGGTGCCGGTCGCGGCCGGACTCGGGGGCGGCTCGGGCGACGCGGCGGCGGCGCTGCGGCTCGCGGCGGCGGCGTCGGGACGCGGCGACGGGACGCTGCTGCTCGAGCTCGCACGCGGGTTGGGGGCCGACGTGCCGGCGCAGGTGTGCCCGGGGCGCTGGCTGGCGCGCGGCGCGGGCGAGCTACTGCAGGCCCTGCCCGAGCCGCGGGACCCATGCGGGATCCTGGTGTTGCCGGCGAATACGGGGCTCTCGACGGCCGCGGTGTACGCGCAGGCGGACCGCATGGGAGCGTCACGCAGTGCGACGGAGTTGGAGGAGCTTCACGGCGCGCTCGCGCGGGAGCTCGCGGACGGTGCGGCGCTCCCGGCCGCGGAGCTGCTGGCCAACGACCTGCAGGAGGCGGCGCGCGCGCTCTGCCCCGAAATCGAGGCGGCGCTGGCGCAGGCGCGGGCCGCGGGCGCGGATGTCGCACTGGTGAGTGGGTCGGGGCCGACCGTCTTGGGCCTCTTCGCGGGCCCCGCCGGTCCCGCTCGCGCACGCACGGCGGCGAGCCGGCTCCTCGCCGAGCGCAGAACGGCCGGCGCGCCGGCGGCGATCGCGGCGGAGTCGGTCGGTGCGCGCTTCGCGGCCGTCAGCCGCGAGCGCACCGCGCCCGCAGGCGCGGTGCAGAGCTCACACGGGACATAGCGGGCAGCCGGCCCCGCGGGGACCTCCCCATACGTCACAATTGGCGCGGATGAGCAAGACAGCCGTCACGGATCTGGTCGCGGTCTGCGCTGGCGTGTTCAGCCTGGCGCTGTTCGCCGGCCTGATCCTGGCGCCCGCGTGGTCGTCCTACACGCGCGTCTGGGAGCGCGTGGCGGCGAGCATCCTGTCGCTGTACGTGCTCGCCGTGCTCGTCGGCATCGGTGTGTTCGCGGGGCTCGCCGTCGTCTACTACTGGGTCTGAGCAGTGCCCGAGCTCGCCGCCCTTGACGCGGTCACCGAGGCGGTGGAGTCGGGCGCCGGACTGCCCGAGGTGGTGCGCGCGGCGGCGAAGGCGCTCGAGGCGAGCCTCGCGGTGACGGACGCCTGGGGTGCGACGCTGGCAGTCGCGGCGCGCTCGCCGGCGGAGGAGCGCTCGCTGCTGACGCAGGCCGACGGGGTGAGCATCCTGCCGCTGCGCGTGGCGGACGCCGTCGTCGGCTCGCTGCACATGCGCGCCCGGGCGGAGCCGAGCGCGTCGATGCGGCGCCTACTGGTGACGATGATCGCCTCGGAGGTCGAGCGCGTGCGGGCGCCCGACCGCGTCGCCGAGACGGCCGCGGCGGACTTCCTGCGCGCGCTCCTGGCACGCGAGCTGAACGACCGCGACGAGCTGCTGGCGCGGGCCCGCGAGCTCTCGCTGGAGGTAGGCGACGGGGCCAGCATGATCGTCGCGCGCGCCCGGCCGCAGGCCCCGACCGAGGAGGGCTGGCGCGCGCGGGTGCGCGCCGTCGCCGAGCGTGGCGCGCGCGCCACGGCGAGCCGCTCGATCGCGGCGCTCGCCGAGCGCGAGGGTGGGGTACACGCCCCGCAGGGCTGGGTCGGCGCAGAAGTCCTGCTGCTGGTCCCCGGGGGCGAGGAGGCGCTCGCGGCGCGCGCGGCCGACGCGGTGCTGCGCGAGCTGGAAGTCGGCCTCTCCGGGTACACGTTCGCGGTCGGTCGCAGCCGCGTCGCCGCGGACCCCGCGGACCTGCCGCGCGCGGCCAGCGAAGCGCTGCTGGCCGCCAACGTCGCCGAGGGTGGGAGCACCGCCGCCGAAGGCGGCAGCCAGGAGGGCGTGCTGGCCTTCGAGCAGACCGGCGCCTACCGCCTGCTGCTCTCGACGATGAGCGAGAACCCGCTCGAGCTACAGCGCTTCTACGCCGAGACGGTCGAGCCGCTGGTGGCCTACGACGAGCAGTACGAGACCGATCTGGTGCAGACCCTCGAGACCTTTCTGGACGCAGACGGCAATGTCGCGGGCACGGCGCAGCGCCTCTTCACCCACCGGCACACGATCTACTACCGCCTGGAGCGCGTGCGCGAGCTCTCCGGCCTGGACGTCAGCTCCAGCGACGGCCGCGAGAAGCTGAGCCTCGGCCTGAAGGCCATGCGCGTCCTCGGGATCGCCTCCGCGCGCGGCCCCGCCTCGGAGGCCGGCGCCGGCGGCGGACGCGTGCCGCGCGGGTCGGGCCGCCGCAGCTGAGGACCCCACGGCAGGTCCCTAGTGCTGGCGGGCGCCGAACTCGACGGTGTAGGTGGCCCCGACCTGTCCCGCGGCGAGCGCGGCCGGCGCGGCCGGCGCGGCGCCGACTCCGATGTCGCGGAATTCGCCGGTGAGGACGATCTGGCGGTGCGGGGGAGACCGCATCCAGGCTGCGACCATCGCGGCGGGGGTGGCGTGCGCGCCGGTGCCCCAGCCGATGTTCTGCGCCGTCGAGACGCCGGTCGAGTGCCGCAGGTAGCGCGTCGTGACGATCCGCTGCAGCGGCGTTTCGCCCGCGCGGGTGTCGTCGCCGAAGTAGTCGCCGAGCACCATTTCGACCGACTGGCCGGCCGCGACTCCCTGCAGGGTGCGGTTGGGGCGCAACGGGCGCAGCCGCGCCGCGCTGCGGGCGCGATCGATCAGGCAGACGGTGGCCGCGTCGACAGCCGCGAGGTCCGAGCCGGTCGGCTGCAGGCGCGCGTTGCGGCAGGGCGCCGCCGCGGGGGCCGCGGAGGCGGGCGCGGCGCAGCTGGCGAGCAGGCCGGCGAGAGCGAGCGTCAAAGCCGCCAGGGCAGCTAGGATTAAGGTCTCCGAGCGCCCGCCCGGAGCTCGACGTATGTTCTCAGGAGCGATTGAACTCATGCGCGTAAGCCAAGCCCCCTCCCAGATGCTGGTCGTTCCGCGGCGTAGAGTGCAGGCATCCTTGCAAAAGCTTCAGATGGGAGCATTCTGGCAATGCTCTCGGTGAGCGCGCTCCGGCAACCTCGCTACGCGCCGGCCCGGCGCGCGTAGACCGTCAGCACCCCACTGGGGGGTCGTCCAATGGCAGGACATCAGGTTTTGGTCCTGAGAATCGGGGTTCGAGTCCCTGCCCCCCAACTACTACAGTTTGCGCGATGACCGCGCCGATAGTGGTTCCATGATCGCCCCGAGGATCGTGGTTCGGTGAGCGCGCCGACGGTCGTGATCCTGGCCGCGGGCCGGGGAACGCGCATGCGCTCGGAGCTGCCGAAGGTGCTGCACGAGCTGTGCGGACTGCCGATGGTCCTCTGGCCGGTGCGCGCGGCGCTGGCCGCCGGGGCCGGCAGCGTGGTCGTGGTGGACGGGCCCGCGCAGGCGCTGCGCGAGGCGCTGCCGGAGGGCGTGGAGCTGGTCGTGCAGCCGCAGTCCAACGGAACCGGCGGGGCGGTGATCGCGGCAGCGGCGGTACTCGAGCGCTCGCCGGCCGATGCCGGCGCGCCCGTGGTCGTCCTGAGCGGGGACGTCCCGCTGGTCAGCGCGGAGGCGATCGCGGGTCTTGTGCGGGCCCATGAGAGCGGTGGCGCGGCAGCAACGATGGCCACTACGGTGCTCGACGATCCGCGCGGCTACGGACGGGTAGTGCGCGACGCGCACGGCGCCGTGGCGAAGGTCGTGGAGACCAAGGCCCAGGGCGACGCGAGCGCCGCGGAGCTCGAGATCGACGAGGTCAACACGGGCATCTACGCCTTCGACCGCGCGCCGCTGCTCGCGGCCCTGCCGCGGCTGAGCGCCGAGAACGCGCAGGGTGAGCTGTACCTGCCGCAGGTGCTGGACCTGCTGCGGGCCGACGGAGCGAGCATCGCGGCGCACGCCGTCGAGGACCCGCGGCTGGTGCTCGGGGTCAACGACGGGGTGGCGCTGGCGCACGTCCGGGCGCTGGCGCAGCGCGCGATCCTGGAGCGCCACATGCTCGCCGGCGTGACGATCGTGGACCCGCAAAGCACCTGGATCGACGTCGACGTGCGGATCGGCCCGGATGCGCGCATCGAGCCGGGCACGTCGCTGCGCGGCGGTACGCAGGTCGGCGCCGGCGCGACGGTGGGCCCGCACACGACCGCGATCGATTCGCACATCGGCGAGCGCGCCGCCGTGCGGGTCTCGTGGCTGCAGGACGCCACGGTGCACGAGCGTGTGAGCGTCGGCCCGTTCGCCTACCTGCGCCCGGGGGCCGTGCTGCGCGCGGGCGCCAAGGCGGGGACGTTCGTGGAGATCAAGAACTCCGACATCGGAGCCGGGGCCAAGATCCCGCACCTCTCCTACATCGGGGACGCCGACGTCGGGGCGGGCTCGAACCTTGGGGCCGGCACGCTGACGGCCAACTACGACGGTCACGCCAAGCACCGCACCACGATCGGCGAGCGGGTGCGCGGTGGGGTCGATACCGCCTTCGTGGCTCCCGTGACGGTCGGCGACGACGCGTATACGGCGGCCGGGTCCGTGATCACCGAGAACGTGCCTCCCGGTGCGCTCGGGGTGGCGCGCGCACGCCAGCAAAACCGCGAGGGCTACACCCAGCGACGCGCCGACGAGCGCGCGCAGGCGCAGGACGCGCCGACGCGGGGCACGATGCCCCGCGCTCCCACGCCCGCTGAGGACCCGACCCACGTGGACGATCCCCAAAAATCCCAATGAACACGGTGCCGCGCCGCGGACGTTTACACTCCGAGGAACGATGACCAGCGCGATCGATACGCGCACCCGGTCCGCGGCGACGAGCCTGCCGATCGACTACAACAAGCGGCTGATGCTGTTCGCGGGCCGTGCCAACCCGCAGCTCGCGGTAGACATCGCGGGCAAGCTCTCGATGGACCTCGGCCCGGTGACGCTGAAGACGTTCTCCAACACCGAGGTGTACTGCCGCTACGAGGAGTCGATCCGCGGCGCCGACGTGTTCATCGTGCAGTCCACCTGCAGCAACCGGCAGACCGGCGTCACCGCCAACGATTCGCTGATGGAGCTGCTGTTCATGATCGACGCTGCGGTCGGCGCCTCCGCGCACCGCGTGATCGCAGTCACGCCCTGGTTCGGGTACTCCCGGCAGGACAAGAAGTCCGCGCCGCGCGAGCCGATCTCCGCGCGCCTGGTGGCGCGGATGCTGGAGGCCGCAGGAGCGGACAGGGTGCTGACGATGGACCTGCACGCCGGCCAGATCCAGGGCTTCTTCCAGAAACCGGTCGACCACATGACGGCGCTGTTCATGCTGACCCAGTACTTCGACGACCTCGGGCTGTCGGACCTCGTGGTGGTCGCACCGGACGCAGGTCGCGTCAAGCTCAACAAGAAATTCGCGTCGAAGATCGGCGCCGAGCTGGCGATCCTCGACAAGGAGCGCCCCGCCCACCAGGTCGCCGAGATCGGCTACGTGATCGGCGACGTCAAGGGCAAGACGGCGGTGATCGTGGACGACATGATCGACACCGCCGGCACCCTGGCCGCGGCAACGCAGACCGTTCTGGAAGCGGGTGCCAAGAGCGTCTACGCGGCAGCCACGCACGGGGTCTTCTCAGGCGCCGCATTCGAGAACCTGGCGGCCTCGGGCCTAAAGGAGATCGTCGTCACGGACACGATCCCGATCGCCTCCGAGCGCCCCGAGAACATCCGCGTGCTGCCCTGCGCGGAGCTGCTAACGGACTCGATCCGGCGGATCTTCACGGACGACTCCGTCAGTGAAGTGTTCGGCGGCGAGAACCAGCTCTTCTGAGACGGGCCGTCCTGATCGCGCTGGGGGTGGTGCTGTTCCTCGTGATCAGCGGCGTCGCCGCGCGGTTCTTCGCGGCCGAAAACGTCGAACGCGACCACGAGCTGATCCTGCTGCAGGCACAGACGGCCGGCGACGTGCCCGGCATGCTCGCCCAGCTCCCCGGCTGCGCCGCGAGCCCGTCGTGCGTGGCGATCGTCAGGAGCAACGCCGCGCGCCTGCGCCGCCCCGGACCGGTGCAGATCCTCTCGACGCAGTCCAGCACGAACCACTCCCTGGCCGGTGCGACCGGCCAGACACGCGTCGCGTGGAAGGTGAGCGGGCACTTCCCCGTCGTGCAATGCGTGCAGGTGCGGCGCGCCGGCAACTTCCTGACCGGTATCTCGGTAGCGCTGCTGCGGGTGAGCGCGCCGATCACGAGCACCGCGGATTGCTAAAGTCCCCAGCCCTCCTATGGCCGACTCGACCCAGACCAAGCTCGACGTGAGCACGCGCGCAGCGCTCGGTTCGCGCGCGACCAGGCGCCTGCGCCGCTCCGGCCGCGTGCCCGGGATCCTCTACGGCGGCGACGGCGAGCCGCTGAGCTTCGACGTCGACGCGCGCGAGCTGCGTCTGGCGCTAGCGCGGGCGGGAGCCGTCCTGGACGTAAGCGTCGACGGCTCCAAGGCGACGCCGGTAGTGCTGAAGGAGGCGCAGCGGCACCCCGTGCGCGGAGAGACCGTGCACGTCGACCTGCTGCGCGTGCGCCTGGACAGGAAGATCCACGCCGTCGTAGTGCTAGAGCTGACGGGCGCGGACGACGCGCCTGGCGTCAAGGAAGGCGGGGTGCTCGAGCAGACCACGCGCGAGCTGAACGTCGAGGCGCTGCCGACCGCGATCCCCGAGGCGATCGCGCACGACGTCTCGGAGATGCAGATCGGCGAGACCCTGACGCTGGCCGCGGTAGCAGTGCCGGAGGGGGTCACGCTGCTGGACGACCCCGAGGAGACGGTGCTGGCGACGCTCTCGCCGCCGCGGCTGCAGAGCGAGGAGAGCACCGAGATCGAGGCGGAGACCGAGCGGGTGGGCGAGGCCGAGAAGGCCGACGGCGCCGAGGGCGCCGGGGACTCATCCGGCGGGGAGTAGCGGCCCCTGCGCCGGCCCTTCGGCCGTGCCGGCGCCCGCAGTGGCGGTGCTCCCGACGGCAGCGGCGAGGGTCGTGGCGCGGCCATCGACTGGCTGATCGTGGGGCTGGGCAACCCCGGCCGCGAGTACGCCCGCACGCCGCACAACGTCGGCTTCATGGTCGCCCAGGCGCTCGCCGAGCACTGGGAGCTGCCACGCGCAAAGGCCCGCTTCGGCGGGCTGCTCGCCGAGGGCCGGGCCGGGCCGGGCGGCGCCCGGGTCGCGGTGCTGCTGCCGCAGACCTACATGAACGAGGCCGGCCGCGCGGTCGGCCCCGCCCGCGGCTCCTACCGCCTCCCGCTGGAGCGGGTCCTGGTGATACACGACGAGATCGACCTCCCCTTCGGTGAGCTGCGCGCGCGTCTCGGCGGCGGCCTGGCCGGTCACAACGGTCTGAAGTCGCTCAAGCGCGAGCTCGGCGGCGGAGACTTCTGGCGGGTCCGCGTCGGGGTCGGGCGCCCGGACTCGACGGACCCCGAGATCGTCTCCGCGCACGTGCTCGGCCGCTTCCGGCAGGCCCCGGAGGAGGTGCGCGAGCTGGTCGCCCGCGCGCGCGAGGAGGTCGAGCGGGTGGTGCGCGAGCCGGAGCACAGCGATGACGTCTAGGGATTGGTCCCTGCGGGACCCGGTCGGGGTCCGTGCGAGGTGCCCCGGATGAGCCTGCGGGCCCTGCTGGGGTTCGTCGAGGACGACCCCGCCGCGAGTCGCCTCGCGCGCGAGGGGGGCAACGCGTTCGTCTCCAGCGCGCTGCGCCCATACCTGATCGCCGGTCTCGCCGAGGTCGGCGTCGCAGGGCGGACGCGACCGACGCTGGTCGTCGTCGGCGACGACCGCGCAGCGCGCGAGCTGGCGGGCGACCTGCGCGCCTGGCTGTACCCGCGGCGCGTGCGCTACTACCCCTCGCGCGGGGTCGCCTACGAGTCCCATCTCGTGCCGCCGGCGCACCTCGTGGGCCTGCGGGTCGCAGCGCTGGACGCCCTGCTCGACCGCACCGGCAAGCCCGCCGGCGCCAGCGCCGGCACCGGCACCAGCGCCGCAAAGCCAGGGGCCGGCGTGGCGGGCCGCGGTCGCGGCCAGGGAGCGGCAGCTGGGGCCGCCGCCGAGCCGCCGGTGGTGGTCGTCTCGGCGGTCGCGCTCTCGGAGAAGGTGCCCGACCCCGCCCTGCGGCCGCGCTCGTTCACGCTGCGCAAGGGCGAGTTGCTCGACCTCGAGGAGTGCGCCGCGGAGCTCGTCGCGGCGGGCTACGAGCGCGTCGACCAGGTGCAGGAGCGCGGCCAGTTCGCCGTCCGCGGGGGCATCCTCGACGTCTTCCCGGCAACCGAGGAGCGCGCCGTGCGCGTCGAGCTGTTCGACATCGAGATCGAGTCCCTGCGCTGGTTCTCGACGTTCACGCAGCGCTCGCTCGGGGATCTCGAAGAGGTCGAGATCGCGCCCGCCGCCGAGCTGGCCGCCGAGCACCGCGAGCTGGCCGAGATCGCGGCCCTGGAGTACCGCTCCGGCCAGGAGCGCGAGTCCTCTGCGCCCGACGTCGCGGAGCTGCTGCCCGTCGAGCGCTTCGGCGCGCTGCTCGATCTGCTGGACGCCGACACCGAGCTGCTGATCGCCGCCGAGGAGGAGCTGGCGCCCGCGCTGGAGGACCACTGGAGCGACGTCTGCGCCGCGTTCCACGACAACGACGCTCACCACCTCTACGTCAGCCCGCGCGAGCTGCACCCCGTCCTGCGCGAACGCGCCCGCATCTGGCTCTCCGCGCTGGCGAGCGGCCAGGAGCTGGAGTTCCGCGCACAGTCCGCCGACACCGCAGCCCGCTCGCTCGCCGAGGCCGAGCCGGAGCTGGAGAAGCTCGTGCGCTCCGGCTACCGCACCGTCGTCGCCTTTCCCCGCCGCGGCGAGGGCGAGCGCGCGGCGTACAACCTCGCGCGCCTGAAAGCCACCTGGCTGGAGGGCACCGGCGACGTCAGCGGCGCGCCGTTGGAGGCCTCGCTGCGCTTCGCGGCGGCCTCCCTGCGGGAAGGCTTCGTCGCACCGACGCTGAAGCTCGCGGTCTTCCCCGAGCACCGCCTGCTGCGCCGCCGCCGCGCCGAGCGCGCCGCCGGCCCGGCCGATGGCCCCGCGCGCCGCGGGGCGCTGCGCTCCTTCACCGAGCTGCGCACCGGCGACATCGTCGTCCACGAGGATCACGGCGTCGCGCGCTTCGCGGGCTTCGAGACGCGCACCGTCGCGGACGTCACGCGCGACTACCTGTACCTCGAATACCAGGGCGACGACCGCGTCTTCGTGCCCACCGAGCAGCTCGCCAAGATCTCGCGCTACGTCGGCGCCGGCGGCGAGCACCCGCCGCTCTCCAAGCTCGGCGGCTCGCGCTGGGACGCGATGAAGACGCGCGCCCGGCGCGCCGCGCAGGAGCTGGCCGGCGAGCTGCTCAGCCTGTACGCCGAGCGCCGCCGGCGCGAAGGCCACGCCTTCGAGCCCGACGGCGACTGGGAGCGCGAATTGGAGCAGCGCTTCCCCTACACCGAGACGCCCGACCAGCGCGAGGCGATCGAGCTCGTCAAGGCCGACATGGAGTCCCCGCGGCCGATGGACCGCCTGATCTGCGGCGACGTCGGCTACGGCAAGACCGAGGTCGCGCTGCGCGCCGCCTTCAAGGCCGCCACGCAGGGCAAGCAGGTGCTGATGCTCGCGCCGACCACGATCCTCGCCCAGCAGCACTTCGGGACCTTCTCCGAGCGCCTCGCCGACTACCCCGTCACGATCGACCACGTCTCGCGCTTCCGCACCCCCGCCGAGCAGAAAGCCGCGATCGCGGGCTTCGGCAAGGGCGGCGTCGACATCCTGATCGGCACCCACCGCGTGCTCTCGCGCGACGTCCGCGCCAAGGACCTTGGCCTGCTCGTCGTCGACGAGGAGCAGCGCTTCGGCGTCAAGCAGAAGGAGCTCCTGCGCCAGCTCAAGCTGAAGGTCGACGTGATCTCGATGTCCGCCACCCCGATCCCGCGCACCCTGCAGATGTCGCTCGCCGGGCTGCGCGACATCTCCGTGATCGAGACGCCCCCCGAGGGTCGCCGGCCGGTGCGGACCTACGTCGGCGAGTACGAGGAGCAGCTCGTCAAGCAGGCCATCATGCGCGAGCACGACCGCGGCGGGCAGGCCTTCTTCCTGCACAACCGCGTCGAGTCGATCGACGAGACCGCCGAGCGCCTGCGCGCGCTCTGCCCCGGGGTGCGCTTCACGGTTGCCCACGGTCAGATGGGCGAGGGCGAGCTGGAGGCCGTGATGATGGACTACCTACAAGGCGGCGCCGAGGTGTTGGTCTGCACCTCGATCATCGAGTCCGGCATCGACATCCCCCAAGCAAACACCTTGATCGTCGAGCACGCCGACGCCTTCGGCTTGGCCCAGCTCTACCAGATCCGCGGGCGCGTCGGGCGCAGCCGCGAGCGCGCCTACGCCTACCTGCTCTACGACTCCGCCGCCGCGCTCACCCCCGACGCCGCGCAGCGCCTGGCCGCGCTCTCTGACTACACCGAGCTCGGCTCCGGCTTCAAGATCGCGATGCGCGACCTGGAGATCCGCGGCGCCGGCAACCTGCTCGGCGACGAGCAGTCCGGGCACGTCGCGGCGCTCGGCTTCGAGCTCTACATGCAGATGCTCGATGAGGCCGTGCGCGCCGCCGGCCCGGCCGCGGACGGCGACCAGGAGGAGCTGGGAGAGCCGGTGCGCCTGGACGTGAAGGTCGACGCCTACGTGCCCCCGGACTACGTCCCCTACGAGCAGGCCAAGATCGAGATCCACCGGCGCATCGCCGGCGCGTTGGAGGTCGCCGACGTCGAACGCCTGCGCGAGGAGCTGGAGGACCGCTTCGGGCCGGTGCCCGAGCCGCTCGGCAATCTGCTCGCGCTGCAGCGCGCCCGCATCAAGCTCGGCCAGGCCGGTGCGCGTACGGTCAGCCTGCACGGCGAACGCCTCGCGGTGACGCCCATCGAGCTTGACTCGGCCCGCGCGCGCCGTCTGCGCGAGCAGCTGCCGCAGGCGCTCTACGAGTCGGGTCGCTCGCAGGTCTCGGTGCGCGTGCCCCCCGAGGGACCCGAGCGTCTCCCCGCCGTCGTCCACGCCGCGGACACCCTGCTGGCGGTCGTGCGCGAAGCCGCATAAAAGAATTAAGGAACTCCTTAGCCGTTTCCGCTAGAGTGCCCGCGTTGTGTTGAAGCCAGTCAGATCGATCGCGGCGCTTGGCGCCGTTTTATTTTCCGCCGGGTGTCTTGTGGCATGCGGTGGTAGCGGCATTCCCAGTGACGCCGTGGTGCAGGTCAATGGGCAGCCGATCTCCAAGGCGACCTTTGAGCACTGGGTCGGGGTGGCCTCCGCCGCGAGCGCGACGACGCTGCCGGGTCAGAAAGCTGCCAAACCGGTGATCCCGGAACCGCCGGCCTACACGGCCTGCATCGCGCACCTGCAGGCGATCGAACCGAAGCCCACCAAAGGCCAGAAGCCGAAGACCCCGGAAGCGCTCAAGGCCGAGTGCGTGCAGCAGTACAAAGCCCTCCAGCAGCAGGTGCTGGGCTTCTTGATCTCCGTGGACTGGATCTTCGGCGAAGCCGAACAGCTAGGGGTCAAGGTCTCAGACAAGGAAGTCGCCAAGCACTTCAACGAACTCAAGAAGAAACAGTTCCCCAAGGAAGCCGAATTCCAGAAAATTCCTGGCGACCACCGGACAGTCGGTCTCGGATCTGCTGATCCGGGTGAAGGAGAGCATGCTCTCCACAAAAATCCAGGAAAAGATCACAAAAAGCCACAAAACCGTCTCTGAAGCGGAAGTGACCAAGTACTACAACGAACACAAGTCTCAGTACGGTCAGCCCGAAAAGCGTGATCTGCGGGTCGTACTGACGAAGTCCGAAGCTGCGGCCAAGCAGGCCAAGAGCGAAATTGAATCGGGCAAGAGTTTTGCGGTCGTCGCAAAGAGCAGATCGATCGACCCGACGAGCAAGAACACCGGCGGCGAACTACCCGGTGTCGTCAAAGGCGAGGAGCAGAAGGCTCTCAGCGAAGCCGTCTTCGCCGCCAAACAGGGCACGTTGAGTGGCCCGGTCAAGACGCCGTTCGGCTTCTACGTCTTCGAAGTCAAGGCCGTCCACGCCCCGAGCCAGCAGAGCCTTGCGCAGGTGAAGGCCACCGTCAAGCAGCAGCTGGCCTCGCAAGGGCAGCAGGGCGCACTCTCGAAGTTCATCAAAGAATTTCAGAAGAAGTGGAAGGAAAAAACGGAATGCCGCTCGGAATACGTGGTCCAGGACTGCAAGGAGTCCAAGACGCCGAAGACCACGGCGACCGGCGCAGCCAGCACCGGATAGACCCCGCGGATCCGGGTGCGTCGCGTACCGCTCGTTTCCGCTAGAGTGCCCGCGTTGTGCTGAAGCCAGTAAGATCGATCGCGGCGCTTGGCGCCGTTTTATTTTCCGTCGGGTCGCTGGCGGCATGCGGTAGTAGCGGCATTCCCAGTGACGCCGTGGTGCAGGTCAACGGGCAGCCGATCTCCAAGACGACCTTCGATCACTGGATCGGGGTGGCCTCCGCCGCGAGCGCGACGACACTACCGGGTCAGAAAGCTGCCAAACCGGTGATCCCGGTACCGCCGGCCTACACGGCCTGCATCGCGCACCTGCAGGCGATCGAACCGAAGCCCACCAAAGGCCAGCAGCCGAAGACACCGGCGGCGCTCAAGACGCAGTGCGAACAGCAGTACAAAGCCCTCCAGCAGCAGGTGCTGGGCTTCCTGATCTCCTCCGACTGGGTGCTGGGTGAGGCCGGAGAAAGGGGCGTTAAGGTTTCCGACAAGGAAGTCACCGCGCACTTCAACCAGCTCAAGAAGCAGCAGTTCCCCAAGGAAGCCGAATTCCAGAAATTCCTGGCGAGCACGGGACAGTCGGTTTCGGACCTGCTGCTTCGCGTGAAGCTCAGCATGCTCTCCACCAAGATCCAGGAAAAGATCACAAAGAGCCACAAAACCGTCTCTGAAGCGGAAGTGACCAAGTACTACAACGAACACAAGTCTCAGTACGGTCAGCCCGAAAAGCGTGATTTGCGGGTTGTGCTGACGAAGTCCGAAGCTGCGGCCAAGCAGGCCAAGAGCGAAATTGAATCGGGCAAGAGTTTTGCGGTCGTCGCAAAGAGCAGATCGATCGACCCGACGAGCAAGAACACCGGCGGCGAACTACCCGGTGTCATCAAGGGCGAGGAGCAGAAGGCTCTCAGCGAAGCCGTCTTTGTGGCCAAACAGGGCACGTTGAGTGGCCCGGTCAAGACGCCGTTCGGCTTCTACGTCTTCGAAGTCAAGGCCGTCCACGCCCCGAGCCAGCAGAGCCTTGCGCAGGTGAAGGCCACCGTCAAGCAGCAGCTGGCCTCGCAAGGGCAGCAGGGCGCACTCTCGAAGTTCATCAAGGAATTCCAGAAGAAGTGGAAGGAAAAAACGGAATGCCGCTCGGAATACGTGGTGCAGGACTGCAAGGAGTCCAAGACGCCGACGACCACGACGACCTCCGGCGCGGCCGGCACCGGATAGTCACGCAACTGCGACGCCTGCCGCCACGGCAGGAGCTATCGCGCGGCCGGGGTCTCCAAGCACGCGCGACGGTGGTGCACCGATGAGCCAGATCGACAGAGTTCACGCCCGCCAGATACTCGACAGCCGGGGCAATCCGACGGTCGAGGTCGAGATCGCACTGCGCTCCGGCGCGCACGGGCATGCGGCGGTGCCCTCGGGGGCATCCACCGGCGAGTTCGAGGCGACCGAGTTGCGCGACGGCGGCGAGCGCTGGAACGGCAAGGGCGTCACACGCGCCGTCGCCGGCGTCGACGGCGAGATCGCGACGGCGGTGCGTGGCCTGGATGCCGCCGACCAGGCCACGCTCGACCGGACTCTGATCGAGCTCGACGGTACCCCCGGCAAGTCGCGGCTCGGCGCCAACGCGATCCTCGGAGTCTCGCTCGCGGCTGCCCACGCGCAGGCCGCCGAGGAGGGGCTGCCGCTGTGGCGTTATCTCGGCGGCGAGGCGGCGCGGGTACTGCCGGTGCCGATGCTCAACGTCCTCAACGGCGGGGCGCACGCCGACAACCGGGTCGACTTCCAGGAGTTCATGATCGTGCCCTGCGGGGCGCCGAGCTTCTCGGAGTGCCTGCGCATGGGCGTGGAGGTCTTCCACGCGCTCAAGCGCACGTTGCACGAGCGCGGCCTCTCCACCGCCGGCGGCGACGAGGGCGGCTTTGCCCCGGACCTCGACTCCAACGAGGACGCCCTGCGCATGCTCGTGGCCGGCATCCAAGCCGCCGGGTATGAGCCGGGCGGCGACGTCGCGATCGCGCTGGACCCCGCCACCAGCGAGCTCTACCGCGACGGCGCCTACGTGCTCGAGCACGAGGGCCGCACGCTGAGCGCCGCGGAACTGTCGGACTACTGGGCCGAGCTCGCCGCGCGCTATCCGATCATCTCGATCGAGGACGGCATGGACGAGCAGGACTGGGAGGGCTGGCACGCGCTCACCGAGCGCGTCGGCAAGCACGTCCAGCTCGTCGGGGATGACCTGTTCGTCACCAACACCGAGCGCCTGCAACGCGGGATCGAGCTCGGGGTCGCCAACTCGATCCTGATCAAGGTCAACCAGATCGGGACCCTCTCCGAGACCCTCGCCGCGATCGCGCTCGCCCGTGAAGCCGGCTACACCGCCGTCATGAGCCACCGCTCCGGGGAGACCGAAGACGTCACGATCGCCGACCTCGCGGTCGCCACCGGGTGCGGGCAGATCAAGACCGGCGCACCCTCGCGCTCGGACCGCGTCGCCAAGTACAACCAGCTGCTGCGCATCGAGGAGCAGCTCGGCGCCGACGCCGAGTTCCCCGGCCGCTCCGCCTTTCGCGGCTGACGTACCCGGTCGGCGCGCGCCCAGTTCGAGGCGCACCGGCTTGGGGAGTGCCCGCTCGGGGTGCACCCGGCTTGGGGAGTGCCCGCTCGGGGTGCACCCGGCTTGGGGAGTGCCCCGCTCGGGGTGCGGACAGGAGGCGGGCAGGAAGTCCACCCCGCGCCGCGAATGCTGGACGTAGTGCCCTCCGCATCCGGCTCCCGTCCACGACGCCCGCGCGACTCCACCGCGCGAGCGCGCCCCCGCTGGGACCGCCTCGGGCGAGTCGCGATGCTGTGCGTGCTGGCGGCGCTGCTGTACCTGTACGCGAGCGCCGGGACGTCGCTGCTCTCGACCTGGAAAGAGGCCAGGCAGGACAGCTCGCAGATCGCCACGCTGGAGCGCCAGCACACCGCGCTGGAGGCCCAGCACGCCGCCCTGACGAGCCCCGGCACCCTCGTCGAAGAGGCCCGCAGGCTCGGCATGATGCGCCCGGGCGAGCAGACCTATGTAATCAGCGGCCTGCCTGCCAACTGAGGTGGCCGATGGCCTTCGCGGAGCGGCGTCCTTGATCGCTCGTGTGCTGAGCACACTTCGCTCACTGCGTCCTTGCTCCACTCGACCCTCGACCGCCTCAGTCGCTTGCTGCTTGCGGCTGGGGGCCGGTGGATATGTGCGGCATCCTCGGCAGCGTGCCGCTTGCGGCTAGGCTGCGTCTGTGTCGGGCTTTGAGAACGCGATCTACCAGTGGCAGCAGGGGGAGCGACGCCTGAGGCGGGTCTCGCCGGAGCGTGTCGTCTTGCTCGAGCGGGTGATCGGCACGCTCGTCGGTGAGCTGCGCCGGCGTCTCGGCGGGCGCTTCTCCTCAGAGGAGCTGGTCGAGCTGTATGGCCGGGGTACTTCGTGGTGCCTGCAAGCCGCGATGATCGCGGCGCCTGAGGACCCCTGGGCGTGGGACTCAGCCGTGGTCGTCGATGCGGCCTTCGGACGCTACCTACGCGAGGCCGTGGACTACGCCGGCGGCCGCCGCGTGCCGGCCGAGTCCTAACGAGCTCTGCTAGTCGTCGTCGCCGACGCGGCGAATGACTATCTGGTCCTCCTCGACGAGGACCTCGATGGAGCGGTGGCCCGCCCAGTGCTCGGCGTAGATCGGGTTGTCCTGGATGGCGGGGTCGAGCCACAGACCGTAGCCCTCCTCGCCGTGGTCGAAGGTCCCTTCGAGCGGTCCGGTGCTGCGGGCAGAGGAGCGCCGGCCGCGTCCGCCGCGGCGACCGCGTCGACGGGACGGGCGCTCATCCTCATCCTGGTCCTCATCGCCCTCATCGGACTGCGCGCGCTCGGCCTTGACGCGCTCGGCTTCGGCGCGCGCCCGCTCGGCCTCTAGCGCGGCAGCCTCCAGCTCGGCGGCGATCAGTGCGTCGTCCTCGGCGCGCAGGTCGATCTCGTCGGTGAAGTCCGTCGCGGCGGCGCCCTCGACGGACTCCTCGCCATTGACGAGGTCATTCTGGCGCTTGAACTGCTCGATCTCCTGGACCGTGACTTCGAGCTGGTGGGCCACCCAGGCGTCGGTACGGCCCTGGCGCACCCAGGCGCGGATCTGGTTCAGCTGAGGACGCAGGGACTTTCGTGCCATGGACGGTCCGGGAGACTAGCGCATCGTCATCGGGACCGCGCGACTGCCGCCCCAAGCGTACGCGCGCGGGGCAGCCCCCGACCAGGCTCAGGGCAGTTCGCATACCGGCGCATGGGGCCTTTCGGGAGGACGCGGGTGGCGGCCGGGAGGAGTCGAAATGGCGATTCATGCGGCCGCGCGGCAGAATCTCCGGCCCGGGGGCGTTCTCTATATATGGGAGAGCCTTCCAGCTCGTCGGGCTGCGCACGGGGCCGCTTTTCGGCGGCCCCCGGACAACGCCTGGTAGCGACGGAAGAGCCTGGCGGAGGGCCGCGCATGGGCTTAGCTTCTCGCCGGTCTCCGGACTATGCTTGGTCGTGGGGCGGGGTCTTGGCACAATCGCGCCGATTGTCTGCCGGTGAAAAGGTAGGTGCACCATGCTGGTCCTGACGCGCAAGTCCAACCAGAGCATCATGATCGGGGACGACATCGAGGTCTCGGTGTTGTCGGTCGTGGGCGAGAAGGTGCGCATCGGGATTCAGGCGCCCTCCGACGTTCCGGTATTCCGGACCGAGATCTACGTGGAGATCCAGCGCCAGCAGGGCGAGGGCAAGCCCACTGAGGAGGTCCGCGCCGATGTGGACGACGCCATCCGCGACCTCGGCGAGGGCGGCCCCTGAGCGGGGCAGGTCTCGGTGAGGTTCAGCCGAGCAGCAGGTAGAGCGTGCGGAACATGACGACGGTGACGATCACCGCGGTCATGACTAGGGCGAGGGCGAGCAGGGCGAAGCGGATCGAGCCGCGCTTGTTACGGCGCTCGGCGTGACGTTTGCGGGCGCGCTGCTCGGCGGTGCGTCGCAGCGAGTCGCGGCGACGGCGGTCGAGCGAGATCTCCTCGGCGAAGGCCTCCTCAATCTCGGCCACGCTCTGCCTCATGCGCATGGCGGACATGCTTTAGAGCCTAGCGCGGCGAGCTGCCGTCAAGTTACTGGGGCCTTACCCTCGGCGCGCTCGTAGACCTCGACGAAACGCAGGTAGTTCTCCGCGATCTGGCGCGCTCCGACGATCCGTTCGATCTTGCCATCGACGTAGGCTTTGAGGGGGTCCCACCAGATCGAGCGGCCGATGGCGAAACCGACGAAGCCCTCGACGGGGGCGGCCTGCGCGAGCCAGTGGTCGACCTTGGCGTCGTCGGCGCCGCGGCCGAGAACGACACAGACCACGCCGTCGCGCCCACCGCTGCGGGCCTGCGCGACAAGCATCTCGCAGTCCGCGCGCTCGTCGACGCCCTCGATCTTCCAGACGTCGACCTCGATGCCGGCATCCTGGATCGCGGCGATCGCGCCACGCATCAGCTCGGGGCGCAGCTCGGCGTCGTAGCGCTCGCTGTCGCCGCCGACGGACTCGAGCTGAGAGGGCTCGGCGGGCACCAGCAGCTCGAACAGGAACTTGCGCTCGTGCCCGTGCAGCCAATCGGAGAGGCGCTTGAGCTTGGTCAGCTGCTCCCGGTTGCCTGCGGGCTCGCCCTCGGGGTTGTAGCGGACGAGCACCTTCGTGAAGTCCGGATCGAAGCGCTCGATGTGGGCGCCGAAGTCGTCGCCGTACTGGAAGTCGAACATGCTTTGACCGGAGCGCTCGACGGGCATCGCCAGCCGTAGGCCCTTGGCCCGGGCTTCCTCGGGCACGCTCGATCCGAACTGCTCGTCGACCAGCACCCCGGTCACGGACGGCTCGGCGTCGCCGGCGACGGCTTGCAGCATGCCCTCGAAGATCAGGTGCTTGGCGTCGGCGATCATCGCGGTCTGCTCGGGGTCGGGGTCGCCCTCGATGCCGAAGAACTTCTTCTGGAAGGAGCCACGGTGATCGAAGGCGAGGATGTAGAGCTTGTTGTCGTAGCCGAGTCTCATGCGGTTGGACTCTATCGCTCGCGGCCTCTCCGGCGGAGCCGCGGCAGGCCTAGAATGGATCGGCGATGTCTTCGGGTGCCGATTTGTTCGTGGTGTGCAAGCAGTGCGGATCGGAGGTCAGCCCCTACATCACCGAGTGCCCCTACTGCGGTAGCCGCCTGCGCCGGCGCGCGCCGAAGTTGCCGCGCGAGCGCGAGTCGCGTGGCACCTCGCACAGGCGGCGCATCCCGATGCCCTCGCTCGGCCGGCTGCGGCGCGGTGAGATCGCGGGCGTACGCGCCGAGTCGCCGCCGTACGCGACGATCGCGCTGCTCGCCGCGAGCTGCGTGCTGTGGGTGCTGACGAGCGGCGGCTACGTGTCGCTCGGCAGGCTCGCCGTCATCGGCCCGCTGCACGGGGACTGGTGGAAGCTCATCACCTACCAGTTCACATATCTCTACGGCTTCTACTCAAGCGTCTATGCGTTCTCGGCGCTGCTCGGCGTCGGGATCTTCGGTTGGCTGCTGGAGCGTCGCCACGGTGCGCCGGCGGTACTGGTCGTCTTCTTCGGCGCCGGCGCCAGCGGGGCGCTGGTCGCACTCCTCGCCTATCCGCTGCCGCTGGCGATCGGCGCCAACGCCGGCGCCCTTGGTCTGCTTGCGGCCTGGGCCGTCCCCGACCTGTTGGCGGCGCGTGCCGGGCGCTACTACGACGGTGACCTGCTCGGGACCGCGACGATCGCCGCGGTCCTGCTCGCGATGCCGTTCGCGAGCTTCGAGGCGAGTTGGCTGGCGGGCGTGACCGGTGGGCTCGTCGGGCTCGTGCTGGGGTACGGCCTGAGCCAGATGCGGACGGCTTGAGCGCGCGTGCCTATCATGCGTCGGGAGTTGCCCGACCGCACCTACACCGCCGCGGAGGTAGACGCCGCGATCGAGGCGCTGCAGGACCCCGAGCGGTTGCGTCACGCCCAGGAGGTCGTGACGCATGCGGCGCCGGCGCTGCAGCGCGTGCTTGCGCAGGCGCTACAGGAGGGCGGCTGGTTCGGCTCGGCGCACGACGCAGAGGTAGGCCATGCCGCGGCGGAGCCCGACGGCGAGGAGCGCGTGCGCGCGGTCGCGACGCTCGTCGCCGAGCAGACCAGGCTCGGCATGTTCGTCGGCGTCGCCGTAGGGTTCGAGCTGGCGCACGAGTTGCAGAAGGGCAAACAAGAGCGGCAGATTGGAGAGTAGAAGAATGCAGATTCGCTTCCTTGGCCACGCGAGCTTCGAGCTCAGCGACGGCGATACATCGGTACTCATCGACCCCTTTCTCAGCGGCAACCCCAAGGCGGCCCTCGCCGCTGAGGACCTGAACCCGAACGCGATTCTGCTGACCCACGGGCACGGGGACCATCTCGGGGACACGGTCTCGATCGCCAAGCGCACCGGGGCCGACGTCGTGGCGATCGTCGAGCTTGCCAACGAGCTCTCCGGTGAGGGCGTGCAGAACGTCTACGACCCGAACATCGGCGGGACCGTAAAGCTCGACTGGGGCTGGGTCCGACTGGTGCCGGCGTGGCATACCTCGACGACCCCCAAGGGCGCCGTGAACACGCCCGCCGGCCTGCTCATCGGCTTTGGTGGCAAGGTCATCTACCACCTGGGAGACACCGCGCTCTTCTCCGACCTGCAACTCGTGGGTCGACGCGAGCCGATCGATGTCGCCCTGATGTGCATCGGAGGCCACTACACGATGGACCGCTGGGATGCGGTCGAGGCCGCACGACTGGTCGGTGCGGCGCAGGTGATTCCGTGCCACTACGACACGTTCCCGCCGATCGAGACCGACGCGCAGGCGTTCAAGGCCGACGTCGAGGGGGCGGGCTCGACGCAGGTCGTCGTGCTGGCTCCCGGGGATACGCACACGCCATGACGATGACTCACGCCGTGGTCCTGATTGAGGCCGAGCGCGATGCGCTCTCCTCGCTGGGGGGCGCCCTGGCCGACACGGAGGGCGTCGCGGAGGCGTACTCGGTGACCGGCGAGTGGGACTTCGTGGCGATCGTGAGGGTCCCCGACCACGAGCAGCTTGCGGATGTCGTCACGGGCCAGATCACGACGCTGTCGGGAGTGGTCCGCACGCAGACGCTGGTCGCCTTCCAGGCCTATTCCCGTCACGATTTGGAGGCGCTGTTCTCTGTCGGGGAGTGAGTCCGGGTGGGCAGGTCGCGGTCTGGCCGAGCGGCCAGGGATCGTGTAGGCTGACGCGGTGTCCGATAGCGGCGCACAGCTTCAGGGCACCTCGCGCCTGACCGATCGCGAGGACTTCCGCGCGACCAGCGACCCGGCGCTCTCGGAGGCCGCGGACCGCGGACAGTCCGAGCTGCTGGACTATCGCCAGCTTTACGCGCTGTGGGAGCGACAGCAGTGGGCGGTGCAGGATCTCGACTTCACGCAGGACCGCATCGACTGGCACGAGCGGATTGACGCGGAGGAGCGCTACGCGCGGATGTACGGGCTGAGCTCGTTCTTCGTCGGCGAGCAGCGCGTCGCGGCCGAGCTCGGGCCGATGATGCGCGCCTGCCCGGACGAGGACATGCGGATCTTCCTCTGCACCCAGATCGCCGACGAGGCGCGGCATGTCGCGTTCTTCGACCGCTTCTACTCCGAGGTCGGGGTGCTGCAGGCCGACGATCTCCAGGGCCGCCTCGCGGAGACCAGCCAGCACCTTAACTCCGACTTCGAGGTGCTCTTCGACGAGCTGCTGCGCCGCCGCGTGGACCGCCTCGCGCAGGAGCCACAGGACACCGAGGCGCTGGTCGAGGCGGTCACGATCTACCACATGGTGATCGAGGGCATGCTGGCGCTTACCGGCCAGCACTTCATCATCTCCTACAACGAAAACGTTGGGACGCTGCCGGCGTTCGTGGAGGGCTTCACGAAGGTCGCCCGCGACGAGCATCGCCATGTCGCGTTCGGGGCGCGCTTCCTGCGTGACATGGCGCGCGAGGACGAGCGCTACAAGCAGGCCATCGGTCGCACCCTCGCCGAGGTCGGGCCCGCGGCGCAGGGAGTTCTGCGCCCGAAGTGGATGGACGAGTCCGAAGAGGACGTCGAGCTGTTCGGGGCGCGCGTCAGCGACGCCCGCGAGTTCGCGGCGCGCGCGCTGGCGCGGCGTCTGAAGGTCATCGGCCTCTCGGACTGAGCTGGTCGCCGCACGGCCCGCGGGGTCGTGTTCGTAGGCCGCGGACGGAGACGACGCCGGATCGCGCCTCGTAGACTGCGGTGATGCCGGCGGTGCCCCTCAAGCGCGAGTACGGACCGACGCTCGGCGAGCTGCTCGCGCCTCGCTGGCGGCGGGTTGCGTGGCCGGTACGCGCGCTGGTGGTGGCCGCGGGCGTCCTGCTCGCGCTTGCCCTAGCGGGGGCGATCGCGAAGTTTGAGCATCCGATCCTCTCCCATGGCGGCGCGGTGCCGTTTAGCTTCAGCTATCCCGGCCTGTATCGCGCGAGCCCCGAAGCCGGGGGGTACGCCAAGGTGCAGCGCTTCCAGCGGGGCAGGTTGGAGGATTCCTTCGCGGTCGGGCCGCTCGTGCTACCCCCGTACCGCGGGGAGCAGAGCGCGGCGCTCGCGCTCTTCGCGACCGGGTACATCGACCGGCTCGCTAGCCGCTACCACGGCTTCAGGCTGCGCGGAGAGGGCTGGTCACAGGTCGACTCGGTCTCGGTGTACGCCGTCTACAACGTCTTCTACACCGCCGCCGTGCGGGGGCGCCGGATGTACGGACGGGACGTGCTGCTGCTCCCCGAACGGCCCGGGGCACGCAGGGGCGTCGAGATCGCGATGCTTAGCGCTGTCGCCGGTGATCGGCAGGTGACATCCCCGCTGTTGGTCGGCACGAAAGGCGTGCTGGAGGGCCCGCTGGGGTCCTTCGCGCTCGAATAGAGAGAGGTTTGTGATCGCGGCGCGCCGGGTGTGGCTGTGCGCCAGGTGCGGGGTGCGCGGCGCACATGCAGGTTGTGAGGGCTAGGGCGCTGGGACGCCGCCACTTGGGGCGGGTTCTTCTGGATCCGGAGCAGTTGGCTGCGGAACCCCACCTGCTTCCGGATTGACCGGTTCGGGCGCTTCGGTCACGGGTGCGGGTTCGGGAGTCGTTGGAGTGACGGGCGCCGGGGCGGGGCTCGTCGGGGTCGTCGTCGCAGCGGGTGGCGGTTCGACCGGGGCCGCGGGCGTGGTCGTCGTATCGGAAGTGGTGGTGGACGAGAGTTGGGTGGTCTCGGTCGTTACCTCGACCACCGGCGGCGTCGCGGGCGCCTTGGGACTCGCGGCGGGTTTGACTGGCAGGTCGGCAGTGGCGACGGGGATGGTGTGGGCGCGCGTGCCCGCGAGCTTGGTGGCGGTGTTCGGCGTGTGCGCAGAGTGGTGGTGGCGTATGCGAGTGGCGAGGACGGCGCCCGCGACGGCGCTTGCGCCCGCGGTGAGGGGCTGGGGGGTGGAGCGCACGACGAGCGGTGTTGCCGGCTGGGCGGCGGAGTAGACGGCTGCGCTCGATGTGCGTCGGTGGCGGTGGACGGCTCGGCCGGTGTGGTCGGCCTCGACGGCGCCGGCGGTGACGAGTGCGGCTGCGGCGATGGTCGCGGCGGCCTTCGTGGCGATCGCACCGGCGCCGGCCGTGATGAACCCGCCGGCGGCGCTTGCTCCACCGGCAGCCCCGGCTCCCGCGGCGGCTCCGGCGGTCGCGCCGGCTCCTGCCGTGGCACCGGCTCCCGCGGTGGCGCCACCGGCGCCCGCAACGTGTCCGGCGCCGGCTGAGGCGCCGAGCTTGGTCAAGACGAGGCGTTTGAGCAGCAGTAGCGGTCCGACGGGGAGGATCGCGGCAAGGGCATGGTTGTTGTCCTTGAGGTGCTTGCGGAAGGTGCGGCAGCGTTCGCAGTCGCGCAGGTGGCGGCGGGCGGGGGGCGTGATCTTGATGAGGCCCTCCGCGACTTCGCCGAGCTCGCAGCGGACTTCCTCGCAGCTGAGCTTGCGCGCCTCGGCGGCCTCGGCGAGCGAGATGCGGGCGCGCACCAGCAGAGACTTTACGGAGGGCACCGTGGTTTCCATCGCGAGCGCGATCTGATCGTAGGAGAGGGCGTCGATCTCGCGTAGCAGCAGAGCGGTGCGCTGGGTCTCCGGGAGCTGCTGGACGTCACCCATGAGCTGGCGAAAGCTCTCGCGGCGCATGACCTGATCGCCGGTGGACAATCCCTGATCGGCGAAGTGGATGTCCATCGAGTCAACGCCGATGGCAGAGGCGCGACGGAGGTGGTTGAGCGAGCGGTTGCGGGCGATCCGGTAGAGCCACGGCCGCACGTTGATCGCGCGCTCGTCGGCGAGAACCGCATTGAACGCGGCGGCGAAGACCTCCTGCAGGACGTCCTCGGCATCCTCGCGCGAGCCGAGCATGTGCCGGCAGAAGGACAGCAGGCGCGAGTGGTAGCGCGAGAAGAGGGTCTCGAAGGCGGCGTGCTGACCGCGGCGCGTGAGCGTGATGAGACGCTCGTCGGACTGCAGACGCAGCAGCGGCGAGGGTCCCCGCAGGGCGGAGACCGGTACGGTGGTTTTTAGTGCGGAGACCTCCACGGTGGGTCCAATCGCGGCTTGCTTCGACTCTCTACCCCTAAAGACACCGCGCCAGTCGATTAGTTGCGGGTGACGGGCGCGGGCTGCGGGCCTGAGAAGAAGATAGGGGAGTGCGTATAAGGGGGGGTAAAGGAACGTCTCCGCTCACATAGACTGGCCCTCAGCGTCAAGGCCCGGGTGGCGGAATCGGTATACGCGGCCGACTTAAAATCGGTAGCCCCTAGTGGGCTTTGTGGGTTCGAGTCCCACCCCGGGCATCCCGTCCGCGGCGCCGGCGGGTAGAGTCGCGGGGCGAGGACTATGACGGATGGCGCTTCTTCATCTACGGGGCAGGAGATCGAGACGTTCCACGGGGGGCGGCTGCTGGCGCGACGGTTGCGGGCCCATGGGGTAAGCCGGCTGTTCACGCTGTCAGGGGGGCACCTGTTCTCGGTTTACGACGGGTGCCGCTCGGAGGGGATCGAGATCGTCGACGTGCGTCACGAGCAGACGGCTGCGTTCGCGGCGGAGGGCTGGGCGAAGGTGACGCGCGAGCCGGGGGTCTGCGCGCTGACGGCGGGACCGGGGGTGACGAACGGCATGAGCGCGATGGCGAGCGCACAGGCGAACCACTCGCCGATGGTGGTGCTGGGTGGGCGAGCGCCGGCCGGGCGCTGGGGCCAGGGCTCGCTGCAGGAGATCGACCACGTGCCGTTCGTGCGGCCACTGACGAAGCTGGCGCGGACCGCGCAGAGCCCGGAGGAGATTCCGGAGCTGGTGGAGGAGGCGTTCGCAGCCGCAGAAGAGCCGCATGGAGGTGCGGCATTCGTGGATCTGCCGATGGACTATGTGTTCATGGAGGCGCCGGATTGGCAGGGCGGGCGTGAAGCTGCGCGCGAGGATGGCCCCGGTGCAGGGGTATCGGCGCCGGGGGTTCCGACGTCGAGCGCTGGCCGCCCCCGCTCGGGGGCGGCCAGTGGCGAGGCCATTGAAGTGGCAGGCAGGCTGCTGCGCGAGGCGCGACGTCCGGTGATCATGGCGGGCACGGATCTCTACTGGGGGCGGGGAGAGGCCGCCCTGCTCGAGCTGGCGGAGGCACTGCGAATCCCGGTTTTCCTCAACGGCCTGGCGCGGGGCTGCGTGCCGGCGGACCACGAGCTGTTCTTCGCGCGCACACGCGGGCAGGCGTTGCGCGAGGCCGACGTCGCGCTGGTGATCGGTGTGCCGATGGATTTCCGGCTGGCCTTCGGGGGGGCCTTCGGTGAGGAGACCCGGATCGTGGCGATCGACACCGCCGAGCCCACGCGCAAGCATCCGCGGGAGGTGATGGCGGAGCTCTACGGGGGGTTGAGTAAGACTCTGTGCGATCTGCGCGCGGCGGCAGTCGAGCACAGGCCGGCCAGCGCGAGCGCGGCGGGCGAGCGCTGGGTGGGGGAGCTCAGGGCGGCAGAGACCGAGCGCCGGGAGACCGAGCGGGCGGAGTTGGAGGATGGGCGCGCGCCGTTGCACCCGATGAGGCTGTACGCGGAGCTTGGGACGGTGCTCGATCGTGACGCGATCGTGATCGGGGACGGGGGCGACTTCGTCTCGTATGCGGGCCGGATGATCGACAGCTTCGAACCGGGCTGCTGGCTTGATCCCGGCCCGTTTGGGTGCCTGGGGACGGGACCGGGCTATGCGCTGGCGGCGAAGCTGGCCCATCCGCAGCGCCAGGTGGTGTTGCTGTTGGGGGACGGGGCGTTCGGGTTCGCGGGGATGGAGTTCGACACCCTGGCGCGGCACGGGGTGAACGTCGTGGGAGTGATGGGCAACAACGGGATTTGGGGCCTGGAGAAGCATCCGATGCAGTTCCTGTACGGGTACTCGGTGGCCGCGGAGCTGCGGCCGGGCACCCGCTACGACCAGGTCGTCGAGGCACTGGGGTGCCACGGGGAGCTGGTGGAGCGCGTGGAGCAGCTGCGCCCGGCGCTGGAGCGCGCGCTCGCGGCAGGCAGCCCGGCGTTGGTGAACGTTCTGACGGATCCCGGTGTGGCGTATCCGCGCAAGTCGAATCTGGCCTGAGGCCGGGGGCGCGGAGTAGGGCGCAGCCTGCACCGAGTTGGGGGCTGGGTGACGTTGATGCGATCTTAAAGAGGAGGCCGCCCGGCAGGGGGCGGCCTCCTCAGGTCGGCCTCGAGGGACAGGCAGGGGTACGTACCTCAAAGGCCTTGGGGGTAGGGTGACCTGAGCGGCGGGAGTGCCGATTGCTCGACATATTCGCCCAGGTCTATGGACCGGCTGAGAAAGTGTAGGACACGAGGTCTTACACTGCCTCGCCTCCAGTATATCGCATATCGGAATACGACGCAACCCCGACGAACAGAAAATTTCCGGCAGCACGCAGGCTCGGGCCACTGCGGTTTGCAGTAGAAAAAGCCCTCGAGCCGTAGTGTATTAACCGAGACCGGCGAGCCGTAGCGCGCCGCCACGCAGGATGTCGTGCTCGGATACCTCGACGCTATCCAGCTCAAAGGCGCGCATGGCCTCGGAGAGCAGGATCATTCCGGCGACGATCGTTGGAGCACGGTCGGGGTGCAATCCAACGACGTCGCGGCGCTGGGCTTCGCTCATGTCGGCAAGGCGGGCAAGCAGGAGCTCGACGGTCGCCAACAGCAGGGGGTAGCGGTGGACGCGTGCGGGATCGTAGGGGTCGAGCTCCTGATCGATCGCGGCGGCGGAGGTAGCAGTGCCGGCTACGGCGATGCCACTCGTGACGGGCGCGCGCTCCTCCGGGGGAAGACCCTCGAGGAAGATGGCGCGAGTGTCCCGCGCGAGGCTCTGGAGCTCGGCTGGCGCAGGGGGGTCGCTATGGATGTGGCGTTCGCTCATACGCACGACCCCGGCCTGGAGGGAGACGTGGAAGCCGGCGGTGCGGTCGTGGCCGACGACAAACTCGGTAGAGCCGCCGCCAATGTCGATGACGACGGTGGGCTCGGGGTGGGGATCGCGATCGCTCATCGCCCCGAGGAAGGTGAGCTGGGCCTCTTCGTCGCCGGAGAGGGTACGGGCGTCCAGGTGGTAGTCGCGACGGACGTGCGCGGTGAAGTCAGCGCCGTTGGAGGCATCCCGGACGGCGGAGGTGAGCACCGCGAGGTTCGCCTGGCACCCGTGCCGGTCGATCAGCTCGCGGTAGTCGGCGAGGACGGCGCAGGTGCGCTCGATGGCCTCTGGCGAGAGTCCCCCGTTGGAGTCAACGCCGGCTCCGAGCCGGGTGACGCGGGATAGCCGCAGGAGATCGCGCACGGAACCGCCGGGGCTATCGGGGTCGATGTCGGCGATCAGCAGGCGAGTGGAGTTGGTGCCGATGTCGACGACCGCGACGCGCATGGACGGGGATGTTAAACGGGCTGCCGGGGGAGGGATTTGGAGGGGACCGCGCCGCATAGTGGACTGGTCCGGATGGGTGTGGGGAGTGCGGGGCGTCTCTACGGGAGCAGGCGCTCGGTGGGCCTGGGAGCGGCTGGGGAAGCCCACGGTTGGGCTAGGTTGGGGTACCCGAGCGAAGGAGGAGACGATGAGTGGAAGCGACGCCGCGGTAGCGCTGGTCACAGGCGCCAACCGGGGGATCGGGCGCGAGGTGGCGCGTCAGCTCGCGGAGCGCGGCTACATGGTGCTGTTGAGCGCGCGCGACCCCGAGCAGGCGCAGGTGGCGGCGCGCGAGGTGGCGGGGAGCACCGGCGGCGAGGTCATTGCTCTCACGCTAGACGTGGCAGACACCGAGAGTATCGAGCGGGCCGCGGCGCGCGTGAAGGAGGCCCCGGGACGCCTGGATGTGCTGGTGAACAACGCCGGGGTCGGCACCGACTTTGGCGTAGCGGGGACCGAACCGGACTTCGACGCGATCCAGCGGGCGCTGGAGACGAACTTCTTCGGGGCCTACCGGCTGACGATTGCGCTGCTGGCTCTGCTGCGAGAGAGCGCGCACCCGCGGATCGTGAACGTCTCGAGCGGAATGGGGGGCGTCGCGGAGATGGGCGGATGGTCCCCTGGCTACAGGGTCTCCAAGGCGGCATTGAACGCGTTGACGCGGATCCTCTCGACGGAGCTGGCGGGAGAGCGCTTGCTTGTCAACTCGGCCTGTCCGGGCTTCGTCAAGACGGACATGGGCGGCCCGATGGGTGCCCAAAAGCCCGTCGAGGAGGGCGCCGCCGGGATCGTGTGGCTGGCGACGCTCCCCGATGAAGGCCCCACAGGCGGTTTCTTCCGGGACGGAAAGCCGGTCGCGTTCTGAAGGGTGATTCGGCCGCGGTCAGCAGGCGCCGGGCCGGTCGGGACCGGTGTCAGCATGAGCTGGACTGGCGCTCCGCGGTTTAGACAAGGGCCGTCCTTGCTAGACTACGTGGCCCGCCGCGGGGTGGAGCAGTCTGGTAGCTCGTCGGGCTCATAACCCGAAGGTCGCGGGTTCGAATCCCGCCCCCGCTATGGAAAAAGCCCCGCAAATGCGGGGTTTTTTCGTGGTGAGCACGTGATGCGGGTTAAGTTCTTCGCGGGATTTGCTCCCGAAATCGCTTAACCCAGCGTGCTCAGTCGTGACTAACCAGGGCCCTAACAGGAATAGCCGCAAGCAGCCGCAACCAGCCGGAACCTTTGACCTTCGGGTTGCAAACCCGACCGTGGTTGCCGAATCGACGCCAGCAACAGGCCGAGGTCTGGCGCGAACTCTGGTCTAGGGCTCAGGTGTCCGGAATGCCGCGGAGAGCAGCCGGGCGTCATCGGCTTGGCTCTTGTGGTGCAGGTAGCGCATCGTCGATTTCAGGTCGGCATGGCCCATCCACGCCTGGACTTGGACGACAGTCGCGACGTTGATCGCGATGCTCGCGAACGTGTGGCGCAGGTCGTGAAAGCGTAAGGGCCGTAGCCCAGCGGCATCGCGGGCCGCGAGATACCGGCGGCGTAGCGCCGAGCCGTCAAGCGGTCCCCCATCGCGACTGGCGAAGACGAGATCGCGTCTAGTGGTGTGATGGTCGCGCTGCTTGAGCTCTTCGAGTGCGTCGGCAAGCCGGTCTGTCATCGGCACCATGTGCGACTTGCGCGACTTTGGCTTCCCGCTCTTATTGGCGCTGTAGCCTTCGTGGACACGGATCAAGGAGTGCTCGAAATCGACGTCGTCCCATCGCAGCGCGAGCAGTTCGCTGCGTCGAAGGCCGGCCAGCGCCGCTGTCAAGAAGAGCGCTGCGTCCTGCTGGTCGGCTTGGACGCGCAGCTTTCTCTCGCGATCGCTGACGGCTGGGCGACTCGGGTCGCGATGAGCGCCTCTCGCTCCTGAGGCAGCGAGCTGAGCTACTTCCTGCGGGGAGAAGAACTCGAGGCGTCCGGGGCCCTTTGGTTCGCGTAGCCGCTTGACCTTCGAGGCCACGTTCGTGGACAGTTCGAAGTGGTCTACGGCGTGCTCGAAGACGGCGTGGGCCTGCGTGGCGATCTTGTTCACGGTCTTGCGAGTCCGGTTCCCATCGTTGGCAAGCCCGTCGCGCCACTGCTCGAACTGAGCCGCGGTGATCGCCTCGATGCGCCTCGAGCCAAATGCGGGGAGTAGATGTGCGTCGAGCACCGAGCGATAATCGACCCGGGTTGAGGCCGACCAGTCGCGCTTCATAGGTCCCTTGGCGTACCAGTCCTCGGCGACATCGCCGAATGTCACGCCGGCATCCTGCTGGCGAAGTTGACCGCGGCGCGCTTCGACGAGGATCTCCTCTAGCAGCGCCTCAGCGTCGCGCTTGCGCAGATAGCCCTGCGGCGGGGGGCCTTTGCGCGTCCAGTTGCGCCCTAGGCGCCTCTCATGCTGCCCCCGCATATCGCGCCACTTCGCACACCACGTCTCTTGTCGCTTGCCTCGATAAAGCCATACGTGGCCGCTGATCGAAGCGCTCAGGTTGAGTGTCGGTGATGGCATCGGCAGGACTTGCAGTCGTTGGAGGTCGAGGTTGGATCCTCGGTGGATGCGCTCGGGCGCCGTCAGGCCCTCCCGGTATTCCTCCCGCATATGTCTTCTCATGTCAAGCCAGATTTTGGTCGATTGACAGCCAGTCGCGTCTTAGGTCGAGCACGGAAACTAGGGCGAGTCGCGGCTCGAGGCAGAGCCCGGCGAGGCCTTCCTCCCAGCATTTCCTCTCAGCGCGGACCTCGGACTCGCTTGACTCGCTGCACCACGCATTGTCGACGGACGTTTCGTGGTCCTCGACGGTTGGTGAGACGGCGCTGACTGCCAGCAAGGAGACGGTCGACGCCGATGTCGAGAGCGCTGCCAGCGACAGCGGACTCAGCGACTAACGCGCTCATCGTCGGCAATCGCGATGACGAGCATGTCGCTGCAGTGCTTGAGGTGTAGCGGCGGCGCAGCGCCGAGTCGTCGAGCTCGGTCACGAAGCGACTGCTCCGCCCACAAGACAGCTACGACCAAGACGCCCACAGCCGCCGGGCGGAGACTCCTGGACTAGACAGAGAGCACCCGGAATCGCACCATGTCCGCAACGTCGCTCGATAGGGGGATACCATCTCGATCTACCTCGACGTCAACTCGCCATTCGGTGCCGCAGCCGCATTGGCATTCGACCCATTCGCCATGCTCCGTTTGGTGAGCGGCGTTTACGGTCCCGCACGTCAGGCGAACGTGCACGCACTCGCACAGCGCGCATTGACCTGCCTCGGTGGCGAGGTCGCTGCTCCCGGGGAGGTTGCGGCGGTTGAGCGGCGCCATGTAGACCCCGCCTGGGAAGCGCTCGGACGTGGGATCGGTGCAGACCTTGCACCACTCGACATCGGGTTCCCAGTCCGCAAGGTCCTCATAGGGGACCACGTCGAGCGTGATTCCGCGCACGGCTTTGGCTCGGTGCTTGGCGCCTGTCGAGAAGCCTTCGGTCGTGACGATAAGGCCGAGGTCAGCACCAACGTCCTCGACGAGCCCGATTGCCATCTCGACATTCTTGACGTCAACCTTGCGCGAGAAGCACTTGCAGTCCACAGCCATCGTTGCCGCGCCGATGTTGGCGAACGTTCCGCTGATGAAGATGTCGACCTGGCGCTCAACGCCGCTGAGCTTCCCTGGCAGGCGAGCATCGAACGCGATCTCCGCATCGGCTCCGAGACGTAGTAACCGTGTGTGGATCTGCTCCTCGTATGCGCGCCAGTCCCGGTCGTCCGTCACGGGACGAGGCTATCGCGAGGCGGGATTCTTCCTTTGATATCGGCAGATAGGATTCAGCGCCGATATGGCAGGCTCAGACGATGCCTACCGACTCGGGGGGCGAAGGCGCGCAAGGCGATCGATAAGCAGCCGAGATCGACGGGGCATAGCGGTCGCTCATGCCTCCACGCTGTTGTCCATCGACCGTCGTAGTAGCCTTGGCTATCACGCCGCCCACAGTCTTCGCGCGGGGAGCGCAGGCACTTGATGCCCGCCCGGCGCCGGGCCACGCAGCCGCAGCGACGGTTCAGCCCCGAGGCGCTTGCCGCGCTCGCACGCGACGACCGGCGCAAGCTTGTGCAGGTGCTACTGGCCGAGTCGGGCAGCCGCGTCGTCGAGGTGCATCGGCCGGTCGCCTACGACGAGCTGATCCTTGAGACGCGTCCGCTGTGGCGGCCGCGGCGCGTACGTGTACGCATCGCCGCTCGCCCCGCGACCCAAGATGACGTCGACCGCCTAGCCGAGGCCGTCGAGGCTGCCGGCGAAGCAGAGGGCGTGCTGCTGGCCGCGCTGGGCAGCGTTGGCCAATTGTGCCTGCCGACGACGATTGTGGTCGTAGATGCCGACCAGCTGATCGCTCGGCTGGAGCGCTGCACGTCGATCGCTTGGCCCGATCGTCGGCCCGCGCCGGCCTACAAGCGCGTAGCTGTGCAGCGTGACTTGGAGCGCGACGCGTTCCTGCTTGACCCGGCTGGACTGCGTTGGCTGCCGACCCTCGCGTTCAACGAGCTCCCAGCTGAGCTGACGGGCCGTGATCTCGTCCCCGACGCACTATTCGAGCGCATGGCCTTCCGGCTGATGACCAGCGTGCTGCGCTTCGGAGGCACCCGCCACGGCGAGGGTGCACGCGGCCAGCGCCTTCCTGATGCAGTCCTTTCATGGTCGGCGGCGCCTCGTCTGCTCGCGCTGATGGACTGCAAGGCGACCGCCGACGGTTATCTGATGGACAGCGACCACTACCTGCGCTTCACCGGCTACGTCTCTACCATGCGCGAGCAACTGGAGGCCGACGGCGCACAGCTGCGCTATCTCGTCGTGCTGTCCTCGTCATTCAGTGGCGCGACCGGTGGTCACCATCCCTTCCACGCGCGCGCCAGAGCGCTGCGCAACGACACCGGGCTGCAGCTGGTCTACCTGCGCGCCGAGGACCTTGCGCGCACCGCCGTGTCGATAGAGAGCCGCGACCTGTCTCCTGCCGCACGCGAAGCGCTGGACTGGAGCACGGTCTTCGACCATGGCATCGTCAACGCTGGCCACCTCGACAGCGTGCTGGAGGACTGATGGGCACCTCGGCGTCATTTCGCGCGCCCAACACCCCACGCTGGCAGGCCTTCACTACGGCGCTGCAGGTCGGCGCACCGCTGGAGCGCTTGCAGTCCGAGCTGTTCAACGCCGGAGTCGAGTGGGAGCAAGAGCTCAGTGCGCCCGCGGTCGCCGCCTATGCGGTTGCTGTGCTTGAGGCACACGCCGGACTCGCTGAGCGCCTGCAGTCGGCGGAGCGTCCAGAGCTCGCGCTGCAGAGTGCGGTGGCCGACGCGCGCGCCGCTGGTGAGGCCCTGCCCGGCACGGCGGCTGGCGCGCTGGCTGAGCGCGCCCTTCTCAGCCTTCTAACACGCGTGGCCTCCGGCGAGACGTCGCTCTCGCAGGCCACACCCGAGCAGGCTGCCCAGCGCTTCGCCGCCGCCCGCGGCACTCCCAGCGAGCTCGTTGCGGGCTACGTCGGCGAGCTGTTGAGCCAGTACGCCCGGCACGTGACCGCCCGCGAGGCTGGCCGTCTCACCGAGGGCGACAGCGGCCTCGGCGTCGCCGGGACGCGACGGCTGACACAGTCGCTGGCCGCCGCCGCCGAGCGGGTGGGGCGCGAGGTCCGGCCGGCAGCCACCGACGCGGACGCGATCCGCGACGGCTGGCGACCGCTGATCTCCGATGCGTTCGCGCGCGGTCGTCAGCTGCCGGGGACCGCGCGATGAGGCGCTATGCGGTGGTCATCAACGACTGTGCCACACCCGGCATACCGGCGATCCGCCAGATCCGCAGCCGCGACACCGCCCACGGTCAGCGCAACTTCACGCTGCGTATCGACGAACTCGTCGCCGGCCTGCCCGCCCAGCTCGACGCGCGTCAGCAGGACTGGATCGAGTTGCTCGGCCACCTCTTCGCGATCGACATGGCCTGCGAGCGCGGCCACGGCGACGTGGACTGGAGTCGCTCGATCCAGGCGTGGGTGCCCGTCCGCGACCCCGGCTACTGGGAGACCTACCGCGTCGAGCTTGAGGGCATCTGGACCGACCTCACCGACGACGAGCTGCGCCTGCACTTCGAGACCGAGACCGCCCCTGTGCCGCCCCCACGCCAAAGCAGCAACCCCTTTCCGGCGCACGACTGCATCGCGCTGGTCTCCGGCGGCCAGGACTCCTTCGCCGGAGTCCTCGACCTCCTAGACGCCGGACGTAAACCGTTGATGCTCTCCCACAGCGCCAGCGGGGCCGTCAACCACGCCCAAAACGCCGTCGAGGCGATTGTACGCGGGATCGACCCGTCGATCCCGCGTCTCAGGCTCGGCGCCCTGAAGACCCCTGGGCGCGACTTCCCCGGCGCCGAGTCCTCCCAACGCAGCCGCACGCTGATGTTCGTCGGCGTCGCCGCCCTTGTCGCGGCCCTTGGTGGCAGCCGGGAGGTCATGCTCAACGAGAACGGCATCATGGCGGTCCATGTGCCGCTCACCGCGGCGCGTGTCGGCTCGCTGTCGACCCACACCGCCTCGCCGCCGATCGTCGCCCGAATGGCTGCCCTAGCCACGGCGGCGCTCGCCACTCCGGTAGCGGTCACCAACCGCCTCCTGAATCTGACCAAGCCGGAGGTCGTCGGCCGAGCCGTGGCACTCGGCCACGGCGCCGATATGGCTCAGACGGTGTCCTGCTGGCAGATCGGCCGAACCCACCGTCACTGTGGCATCTGCGCCCCGTGCCTCCTGCGGCGCATTTCATGCGAGCGCCACAGCGTCACCGACGTTCCCTACGACCATGATGTTTTCGACGACCCCGCGGCGCTCGGCGACGAAAAGGCCCGCGACAATCTCACCCACTTCATCTCGCTTGTGCAGGACCTCGCCGAACTCGATGACGTCAGCCTGGAGATCGAGTACCCCGAGCTCATCAACGGCGCCCCGGCCCTGACGCTCGCCCAGACGATCGACCTTCACCGCCGCTGGGCCGACGAGGCCTCCACCGTGCTCTTCGCTCACCCGGTTCCGGTGAGCCTGCGATGACCCGCGTGACCTATGGCATGTACCGCAAGGGCGTGCGTGAGCCCAACACGACCCTAACCACTACTGCGGCCGCGAATGCCGGCTTCCCGATCATCACGCCGATCCGCACTGCCCAGGCAGCAATTACCCGCCATCACCGCGACAGCCCGGCCGTCGCCCGGAGCCGCCTGCATCAGGCCTTTCGCGCCAGTGACTACTGGGGACCCAACGGCACACCCCAGGCCCAAGGCTGGGCGCGTGTCATCCGCGATCTCTACGACGTCTACGACGGACTCACCAAAGCCGACACCCGGCACGCATTCGCCTACGGTGTTGAGCGCGACATTGACCTTCCCCCCGACGCGCTAGGCATCCGCGCCGACGTCGTTCTACTCGACCCCCGTGGCTACGTGCCGCGCGTGGTGCTGTGGGACAAGAACGACCTGTCGCCGGGACGTGCGCTTGCCTATGGTGCGCCCGTCTGGCAGGCGATGGAGGACGACCTCGGTGACGGCCGCGTCATCGAGGTCGAGGTCTGGAACCTGCGCGGACCCGACCAGTTTGTCATTAGTTCCTTACACGCTCGTGCAGCCATGCGCCGGGTCGCTCAGGTCGTGCACCGGCTCGTCGCCTAACCGCCATGCGGCGCCGCGCTGAATGATCGAGTAGCAGCGTCAGCCGTCCGCATGAACGAACAGTGTCTGCGGCGTTCCTTGCGACCTGCCGCCGGCCAACTGGCACATGTTCGCCCAGATCCGCTGTGCGGTCTCGTCGGCATCGCGACTCCACACACTGGCGATCTGTGTCACGAGGGCGGGGACATCTGCCGGTGCAGCCACGCGGCGTGCGACGGTAACGAACGGTCCATCAGTCTCGGTCACAATGCGGTCCTGGGGCACCGCACGCAGCAGCCGGGCGCCAGACTGCGTACCGAGCATCGCTGAGTTCACAGAGAAGTACAAGCCCGCATCCAGCGCTTGATCTACCGTCCGCAGCGGTCCCGAGTACCAGTGCAACGCCGCGGTAGCGCCCGCCGCGGCGAGTGCATCGATGACCTCCGCCTCGGCACCGCGGGAGTGCACGCTGAGTACGCACCGGCCTTCGCCGGCCACTGCGAGGACGTGATCGAACACGCGCCGCTGCGCTCCGAGCGTGGCGCGTCCGTGCCGGGAGCCATCGAGGCCTACCTCGCCCACGAAGCTGACCTCCGCGGCCAATGCGGTGAAGCGATCGAGTTCGTCGGGGCCGAGATGCTCAGCGACCAGCGGGTGCGCGCCGAGTGCCAGGCGCACGCCGCTGAGTCCACGCAGTACTGGTGCCCATGCGTCGAAGTCGCTCGGTGACTCGGTCATCGTTACGCAACACACCCCGGCGCGGCCAGCCCCGACGAGCACCGTCTCCGTCGACTCGTAGCGGTTGAGGTGTACGTGGGCGTCGACAAACATCGGCGAAGCCTAAGCTGGTCTGCTTCGATTAATCATCGAGGGCTGGGGCTCGTGCACAGATAGGTAATTTGCCTCTCGGCCGAACTTCGCGACCTCTGGGTCTCGCCACCCGCTGGTAGCCTTGGATCATGGCGACCACGACGGTACAGATTGACAGCGACCTCTTGGCCCGACTACGCGAGCGCTCGCCGGGGAAGAGCGATCGTGAGCTGCTCGAGGATCTCGCGTCGGTGACGCTCGGTTTCGAGACGATCCAGCGGGTGCGACAGCGCACCGCTGAGGCCGGCGTCGACCAGCACGAGATCGAAGACGAAGCAGTGCGAGTCGTGCGCGAGCGTCGACGTCTGCGCTCGGCCGGACAGACCGCGGCTTGAAGCGCGTCGTCATCGACCCCAACGTCCTACTCTCAGCACTCATAGGCAAGCCGGATGCGGCGCCCGCCGTTCTGCTCGACGCGGTCCATGAGCACGTCGTTGAGATGGTCGCCTGCCCGTTGCTCATGGCCGAGGTCCGCGAGAGCCTCGCTGAGCCGTACTTTCGCGCGCGGATCGATCAGCGGGAGGCCGAGCAGGCCATGAGCGCGCTCGAGCGCATCGCCGTGATGCTTGCGGACCCGATCGATCCAGAGTCGATCCTGCGCGACAGCGCCGACGACTACCTGCTCGCGCTCGCACGAGCGGGGGCAGCGGAGGCAATCATCACCGGCGACAAGGACCTTCTTGACCACTCCGGACTGCAGCCAGCTGCGATCAAGGCGCGCGAGGCCGTCGACAAGCTCGCATCGTCGTAGCCAGTCGGGTCAAGAAAAAATCAAGAGAAAGCCCAAAAACAGCCGCAAACGCTAAGTAGCTCGACTCGACGAAATGCCGGATTTGCTGGGCAAACACCGATCAGCCGCAAACAGCCGCACACGGCCGGATGGTCTCATAACCCGAAGGTCGCGGGTTCGAATCCCGCCCCCGCTACTTGTGTTTCCGTAGGATGGTGGCCTGCAAGGTCGGGCTGGCGCGGGTACCTTAGGTGGGTACCAGATGGTCTGGAGATGGCGATCTGGGCGCGGTGTGGTGGGTGGCAGTGGTGGGCGATGTTGGACGCCGTCTGCCACCCCAGTAGCTGCGGTTCATGGCTCGCCTCTTGCGCGTGGGGGAGGTCGTCCACGCGGGCGCCTGTCCGACGATTGCGTGCCTCAGCGGCTTGGGCTCTCGTTGAGGACGGCTTCGAGGCGCTGGCGAATGTAGAGCCTGCGTCGACCGATCTTGACGCTTGGGAGGATGTCGCGACGAGCCCAATCTTCGACGGTCGAGACCGGAGCGCGGAGGAGTTCGGCGACCTCTCGCCCCGTCATCACGTCGGTCGCGGTCAGGTGGGTGACTGGGGCGGCTGCGATCCGTGCTGCTGGTCGGCTCGGTGAGTGGTGCTGGTCGTGCTGCTCATGGGTGATGAGCGTCTCCGGGCGCTGTGCTGTGCGCCAGCGATGATCTGCTGTGATCGATCGGTGTGCTTTTCCGGCCATCCACGGTTAATGACCTTGAGATGGCCAAACCTCCAAACGAATTCCCAGCCACGCGTAAACCATCACGAGCTGTAGACCGCGACCCCAGCCCCAGCGGCAAGCAGATTGCCCGGCCGACAGGCTGGTGTTGATGCTTGCGCCGGCTCGGGGGAGCAGCCAAACGACGACCGCGACGACACGATCCGCGAACACGAGCCCAACAGGGCAACTGGCGATACCAATAGCCAGACGCATAGATGTCGCTCCCGCCCGCACGCCGAAAACCCGCCGGTTTGCAGCATGAATGCTGTGTTCGGCCGAGAACCATGGGGAACCCTAAACGGAACCTCAAACGGACCCCTATATGGAACCTCAAACGGAACCCCAAATGGACAATCTCCGCTGGCCACCTCACGAGGGACAGGTCGTGCTCTGATGGCGCCTCTCGGCCACGCAGCACGGAAGGACAGACACCGACCGCATCAACCGCCTCGTCGAGCAGATGCGTCGCAGCCACGCACAAACACCCTTCCCTCGCGCACCCCCGAGCTGCGACATCGACTAAGGGCCCAGCTACGGGCCGATGATCGCGCCGAGCCGCCAACACACGATCCCCGGCTTCGTACGCGCCCTACACCACATCTCTCGAGAATCTGGGCGAACCCACAAGCGCACACACGACGATCCGCAAGACCCGAGGGTGTTCGCTCACTGCCAACGCCAGCGAACCGCCGTCTGGAGTCAAGTCGCTTCTCTCAGGGCTGGCAAAGGCGACTTGCTAGAGGGCCGTCAGTACGAGAGTCGGCCGGTGGTCTGGATGACGAGTCCGTCGGTGTGGCGGTTGACGGTGCCGTAGAACCCGCCGCGACCATGTGCGTGAGAGTAGCGCCCGGTGCCGTGGCTGACCGACATCGACCCGCCGAAGCTCGCATAGCTCCCGGTCGAGCGTAGTCGCGCGGAGCCTTGGCCGGTGATCGAACCCCCTCCGCGCGGGTAGATCGTAAAGGAGCCCGACACGCTCGCTCCGACCGTGAATCGTACCTTGACGGTGCCGGCCAGTGCGCCGGTGGCGGGGCCTTCCTCAAGGAGCAGCGAGCCGGCCGTGCCGGTGAGGCGCAGATGCGCTTCGTCGGTCACGTTCAGCGTGCGCGTAGCTCTCGCCATGGGCACCGCCGATGCCTGCTCGGCTTGCATCCAAGCAAGCCCCGTTCCGAGTACGACGGCTCCTGCGAGGACCAATCGCTGCATGAGTCTTGAGTCCTTAGATCCGAGATATGCCCACATGCTTGAATAAGCTATCCCGTCGTTGCGTCCGAGAGCAATGCCTGTCTCCTACCAGCACCCGCCCGTGCGGCGCAGAGAGCTGAACCGCACCGCCGGTGCCCATTCCGAGGAGTCGGAAACACGGCTGCCAATCGCGAGGGCAGGTCTGTAGGGTTTTGTCTTCGAGAGCCGTCAAGTTCTAGAAGATTGAGCCACGTGGCGTCTGCTGAGAAGAAGAAACCAGCGTTGGGTGGGCGTTCGCCGCTGCGGGCCGTGGTGCTGGCCGTGGTGCTCGAAGGCCCAGGGCATGGCTATGAGATTGCGGCGCGGCTCGCCTGGCGGGTCGGGCCGAGCTGGCGCATCTACGCCAAACACCTCTACCCGGTCCTGAAATCGCTTGAGAAAGATGGGTACGTGCGCGTCGAAGATGTGCCGGCCAAGACGCGGCGCGGTAACAGCCGACCCCGCAAAGACCGGCTGGTCTACTACCCAACGCCCGCTGCTGACCAGGCCCGGAATGAGTGGATGCAGACCCCGGTGTCCTCGACGCTCATACGGCCGGACATCCACGCGCGGCTGATCTTTTCTCACCCCGAGGAGGCCCCACGGCTACTGGAGATGCTCAAGCAGTACGAACAGGATGTGGTCAGTACGTTGGAGGTCATCGCCGAGCTTGAGCCCGCTGCGGATTCATGGCAGGGTCGCTGGCTTGAACATACGCGGGCTTCGGTGGCGCGGCAGCTCAACGCCGAACGGGAGTCGATCGTCGAAGCACGTTTGGACATCGAAGAGTTCCTCGCCGGCACGCGCTGAAGTACCGTCGGTCGGGATGCCCCTGCTCTCCTTCAAGAACGTCTCAAAGAACGTGCCCGACGGTGTGCGTCCGATCGCGGTTCTGGATGATGTGTCGTTCGAGATCGACGCCGGCGAATACATTGGCCTGTGGGGTAGTCGCCGCTCAGGCAAGTCCACCGTGCTGAAGCTGGCGTCAGGTGTCATACAACCGGATGCCGGCATGATCATCTTCGACGGCGAGGACATCGCACAGATGCCCCAGGACAAGCGGGCGCACCGACGGCAGCGAGGCGGGATCGCGCTCGCCAAGCTGGACTGGCGCCCGACGCGGAGTCGCCCGGTGGTGGAGCATGTCGCGATCCCGCTGACTTGCTGCGGCATGAGTCTCAACAACGCCGAAGTGCTCGCGCGGCGGACGCTCAAGCGGCTCGATGCCTCAGAGGTCGAGGATCGCACAACCCACGAGCTGAATCTCAGCGAGCGCATCCGCGTCGAGTTGGCACGAGCACTGATCCGCGAGCCGCGACTGCTGCTTGTGGACGAGCCGGCGCTGCTGGCGAGCCCAAGCGAATCGCGCGCCTTGTACGCGCTGCTGCGTACCCTTGGCCGCGAGGAGGAGCGGACGGTAGTCATCGCCTCAACGGAGGCCATCGCGATCCAGGGTGCCCCGAGGATTTTCACGATCGACAATGGGCGGGTGCGCTCGACGGATTCGCAGCGGAAGGTTCTGCCGTTCCGGCGCGCTGGCGCTGAGCCTTCGGCGTCGTGACCAGCCTGGAGCTACACGAGGTGGTCAAGCACTACCGCAGCGGAACCGAGATGGTCCGGGCGGTCGATGGTGTCTCGCTCACGGTCGCCCCAGGCGAGTTCGTCGCTCTCTATGGGCCAAGCGGCTCAGGCAAGACAACGCTGCTGCTCCTAGCCGCCGGGCTGATGACGCCCGATGCCGGCACGGTGCGATTCGACGGGCGCGATGTCTCAGGGCTCTCGCCCAATGATCGCGCGCTATATCGCCGGCGCGAGGTCGGCTTCGTCTTCCAGTCCTTCCATCTCATGCCCGGCGGTACGGCGCTTGATAATGCAGCGCTGAAGCTGCTCTCCGATGGCTGGAGTATGAACAAGGCGCACCGCGCCGCGCGCCCTTGGCTGGATCGGGTCGGCCTCGATGAGCGGCTGAATCACAAGCCGGCGGAGCTGTCGATGGGCGAGCGCCAGCGCGTCGCGATCGCACGGGCGCTGGTCAACGAGCCCGCTCTGCTGTTGACCGACGAGCCGACCGGCAGTTTGGACTCCAAGTGTGGCCGGGAAACGCTCGAACTGCTGCGGGACATCTGCCATGAACGGAGCATCCCGGCTGTGCTCGTGACGCACGACCCCCAGGCCATCGCGTTTGTCGATCGTGTTCACACGCTCCGCGACGGTCGCCTCGCCGCCGGCCTGGATGCCGGCCTCGAGATAGCCACGAAATGACACGCAGGTTCGACCCGGTGCTCAAGGGGATGCGCGCCAGCTCGCTCGTGCGGCTGTACCGCATCCGCCTTCGCGATCACGGCATGCAAGAGCTGCTCGCCGGCAGCGGCATCGCGGTCGGCGTCGCGCTCGTCTTCGGTGTGCTCATTGCCAATACGAGCGCGACCGGCTCCGCCCGCGAAGTCCTCCATGCCGTTAACGGCTCAGCCCAACTACAGCTCGCGGCGCGCTCCACCGAAGGCTTCAGCGAACAGCTCGCCGAGAAGGCAGCCACGCTGCGTGGCGTGCAAGACGCGGCTTATCTGCTGCGCGTCAACGCGGTCATCATCGGTCCCCGCGGGCGGCAGTCGATCCAACTCGTAGGCGTCACGTCCGGGCTGATCGGGTTCGGCGGCGCAGCCACACAGGATCTCGGCGCCGGCGAGAGCGTACTCACGGGCGGTATTGGGCTGCCCTCGGGTGTTGGAAAGACCATCGGCGCGAAGGGCGGCGACGCCGTTACCCTGCTCGCAGCCGGCCAGGCGCGTCGTGTAATCGCGCGCGCCGTCTTCAACAGCGGCGCAATCGGCGCGCTCGCAGAAAGCGGGCTGGCCGTGGCGCTGCTGCCAGAAGCTCAGGCGCTCGCCGGGGAGCCCGGGCGGGTAACTCAGGTCTTGATCCGCGCCCGTCCCGGTGCCGAGAGTCTTGTCGCGGGTGAGTTGCGCCGTCTCGCGGGCGGACGGGTCGACGTCGAGCCGGCCAACAACGAACTGCGGCTGCTTAACGAAACTGCGGGGCCGACGAGCCAGTCCACGCGGCTGTTTGCCTGGATCAGCCTCATGGTCGGCTTTCTCCTCGCCTTGAACGCGGTCCTGCTGACGGTTCCTGAGCGCCGCCGGCTGATCGCGGAAATGATCTCCCAGGGCTTCGATTCCAAGCAGATGACGATCATGCTTATCTTTGAGGCCCTCGTTCTCGGAATCGGAGCCTCATTGGTAGGTGTCGCGATTGGCGAGCTGCTCGCGCGCACGTTCTTTGCTCAATCGCCTGTCTACCTGGAGGTCGCCTTTCCGATCAGTGAACACCAAGCCGTTCATCTCACAGCGGTCTTGATCGCGGTTGGCTGTGGTATCGCAGCAGCGCTAGCGGCGTCACTCTCACCCGTGCTCGATCTCCGCTCCGAAAAGCCAATCGATGAGGTCTTTCACACTCCCGGCGATCCCGGGCAGAGTATCCGCGTTCGTACCGCACGTAGGCTTGGAATCTTCAGCGCCGGGATCGTCCTCGCGACATCGGTTGGTGTCGCCGCCGATCCACGCTTGACGATCGTCGGCGGGATTGCGCTGGCGGTGGCAGTGCTCGCACTCATACCGCTCGCATTCATCACGGTCACACGGCTGGTGAAACCGATCAGCAAGCGCCTGGCCGGCTCGATGCTCTCGATCGCCGTCATCGAACTGGAGGCAACCGTCACACGCTCGGTAGCGCTGGCCGGCGTCGCGGCGCTGGCGATCTACGGCAGTGTCGCGATCCAAGGCGCCCGCACCGACTTGATCAGCGGCCTAGATACCGCGACCACCGAATTCTTCGATACCGCCAATCTATGGGTCACAACCGGCACCAACGACCTCACAACCACGAGCTTCGGCGCAGACCACCTCACCACCCTGATTGCTCGCGCCCCCGGCGTGAGGTCGGTGCGGGCCTATCAGGGCGGGCTGCTCGATGTCGGCAAGCGTCGCCTCTGGATTCGCGCGCGATCCCCAGGCGACCCGGCGATGCTTCAAGCCAGCCAGCTCCTCAAGGGCAACCTGCACCAGGCAACCGAGCGTCTGCGTCAAAGCGGTTGGGCAGCCGTATCCAACGGGTTCGCCATCGAACGCCACCTCTCCATCGGAGACACCTTCACGCTGCCCGTGCCGGCGGGGCTCGCGCCGCTACGCGTCGCCGCGATCACGACCAACGTCGGATGGCCACCGGGAGCGATCACCCTCAATACCACCGACTACCGGCGCTACTGGCAGACCGACAATCCCGCGGCGCTGGAGGTTAGCCTGGCGCGCGGCGTGAGCCCGCTTGCCGGCAAGCTAGCCGTCGAAGGAGTCCTCACCTCAAGGCCCGGACTGCGCGTGCAGACAACCGCCGAACGGGTCGCTCAGTTCGAGAAAAACCTTCGCGAAGGCCTACGCAGCCTCTCCGACATTTCAATGCTCCTGCTGCTGATGGCCGCGCTGTCGCTGGCGGCGGCACTCAGCACAGCGGTGTGGGAGCGCCGCAGCCGGCTGGCGTCGCTGAAAACCCAAGGGTTTGACCGCTGGCAGCTCTGGCGCTCCCTACTGCTTGAGAGCGCGATCGTGCTCGCTATCGGCGCGGCTGACGGCGCACTGCTCGGGATCTACGGACACGCCCTCGCGAACCGCTGGCTACGCGTCACGACCGGGTTTCCCGCGCCGTTCTCGGTTGAGGCAGTCCAGATCCTTGTCGCACTCCTTCTCGTCGCCGGGATCGCGTTGGCGGTGATGGCGCTACCGGGGTATCGGGCGGCATCGGTGCCGGCCGCTACGAGCTTCAACGATTGAAGCTCTCTGGTGAGCAATTCGCCCGCGCAAAGCTATCTGCGTGCGGGCGTCGACTCTCAAGCATGCGAGCCTTGCCGGCGGATTCACCATAGCCGCCGAGCACTACTGGCTGCACGTCTACCCGCTGGCCCGTCGCGAGCTTGGACATTGGCAGCGCCGCGCATCACAGATCCCCGATCCGATCTTGCGGACGATTGCGCTGGACGTCCTGCATTCAAAGCGAGGGAACCTGGAGGGCGCGGCCGCATTCGCCGCATTCAGCCCACCGCACAGAAGGGTGAGCGTCATCCGGGCTTCGATCGCGCTCCAAGCGATCTACGACTACGCCGATACCCTCATGGAGCAGCCCCACAGTGACCCCGTCGTCAATGCCCGGCAGCTCCACCTCGCGCTACAGCTCGCGCTACAGCAGCCCGATGCTCCGCACCCTGACTACTACGCAGACTACCCGGCTCGCCAGGACAACGGCTACCTGAAAGACCTCGTCGACGTCTGCCGCGCGGCCTTTGCCCGCTTGCCGTCCTATAGCAACGTGCGCGAGCTGATCCGGCGCAACGTTGAGCGGATCATCCGCTACCAGACGCTCATCGACAGGCCGACGGCCTTCGCCGCGTGGGCGGCAGAGGAGACGCCCCGCGACGTGGATCTCCGTTGGTGGGAGACCGGAGCGGCGTGCGGCTCGTCAATGGCGGTCTTCGCTCTGATCGCAGCCGCCGCCAACCGTCGCCTCCTACCGAGCGAAGCGGCGAGCATCGAGCGTGCATACTTCCCCTGGATCGGGGCTCTCCACACCCTCCTGGACAGCCTGATCGACCGGCCCGATGACCTCGCGACCGGGCAGCACAGCCTCGTCGGACACTACGACTCCGCGAGGATCACCGCCGAGCGGATGCGCTTCATCGCACACGAAGCGACCCACCAAGCCGAAAAACTGCCGAGCAGCCGGAGCCACGCCTTGATCCTTGCGGGGATGACCGGCCAATACCTCTCGACTCCCGCCGCACTGCTGCCTCATGCGCGGCCCACCCGCGACGGCGTCATCGACGCGATGGGTGCTCTCAGCGCGCCGACAATGGCCGTCTTCAGCGTCCGTCAACAAGTAATGCGGCTTCGTTCGCTGCCAGAAGCGATGTCTGTATGTGTCAAATGCCTGGAATAGGCTTATGCTTATTCCGGTCTTCACAAAGCACGCGGCGGCCGTCAGGGTCGACTCGGCAATGGTCACACGCTGCGTCTTATACGAGTCGTTGAGGCAAACGGCCGAACGGCAGACCCTTCTGACCCTGGCAGAACGGGTGTCCCCTTGCACCCTGGGCGAAGGGAGCCATAAGTGCGCTGCGTGTCCATCGCTGCCGCGTAGGCAGGGGGCTTGGTGGCGAGCCGGGCGTCGCTCCACCTGCGTACCAGCTCGCCACCAGCCTCCTCAACCTCACCCATCGCGCCAGGCCAAACAGATCATCCGTCATCGTGGCGGCTACCCATGCTGATCTCCGAGCTCGGCCTCGCGCCGACGACAGAGAGCGCATGGGAAGCTGCCGGAGTTCAGGACACCGACGAGCTGCGCCGCCCGGCCCGCGAGCTACTCATGCTGCCCGAAATCACCGGCAGCATCCTCTACGAGACGGTCTGCCGTCTGCACGACCACCACATCTTTTTGCGGGCCGACGGACTGCGAATATCAGCGCCAAGCCGGCTCGACATTGAGATGCTGCGCCTGCGGATCGTTGACGGTGCATCGCTCAGGGAAATCGGAGCGACGCACGATCTGTCTGCCGAGCGCATCAGACAACGCCTACATCTTCAATTCGGCTTGGCCGGCGAACCGCCCGCCGCAACGGAGCGCCGCCAGACGCGCCTGATTATGCGGCCGGAGTTAGAGCGGATGATTGCGGTGCGTCTCTACAGATGTGAGCGGGGGATGCCTATGTCGCTGCTGCTCGCCGGGTTTGCCGCCGGCTCCATCGCCAGCGAAGCCCGAGCAGCCATCCTACGACTTGAGTCCAAAGGCTTCCTCACGGTCAACGGCGATCGAGCGACACCAACCCCGCTGCTGCGCCGAATGGCATACAGCGGCACGGCTTCACGGACACGCAGGGGTGCGGGCTCGGGGCGGACGGGACAGTAGCTTATCCCGTCCGCCCCGAGCCCTTATTTCTAACCTGGCATGACAACAGAAAGGGAGTACATGGGCACCGATTCGCAGGACACCGCAAGCGTTCTCGATGCAAGGAGCGCGACGGGCAGCGAAGCCGGGGGTGCCGTGAGGGCAGATAGCCCGAGCAACGTGCGGGACACGTCGGCTTGTCATGGTGCCGATCGTTCAAATCGTTGGTTGCAGTCGTTTTGGCTCGGTCCTCGGCGTCTGATACAACCTCGGCGGTCAATCGGTGCTGGGCAAGAGAGGAAGGGCCTCGTGGGGGCTATGCGGTTCGGTCGGGCTGATGTCGCGGTTGAGCGGGGTCGCTTCGTGGGGGCCGAGATGAGGCTCGCGCTGGGTAGTCTCGCCTTGCTTGTGACGCTCTTGAGCTTGGTGCTTGTGCCGACTGGAGCCTCGGCTGAACCGCTGTGTACGGACACCTGGGCTGGTGGGAGCTCGGGATCGTGGCAGACGGCGTCCAACTGGTCGACGGGCAAAGTGCCGACGTCGGTGGACGACGCCTGCGTTGGTGCGGGCGTCACCGTCGAAGTCTCGGGTGGGTCGAACGCGGCGGCAGTGCTTGAGGACGAAGGGATGCTCGTGTTGCATCGTGGCTCGCTGGAATTGGCTAGTGCGCTTGAAGAATCGACCGTCCATGCGTTGACGGCGAGTGGGGGTACGCTCAGGGGCGCTGCGACATTGGGGGTGTCCTCGTCGCTTTCGTGGACGGAAAGCACGATGGAAGGATCAGGGTCGACGGTGTTGCGCGCGGCGGCGTCTGGGACCATCTATGCGGACTCGGTTACTTTGAGCGAACGGCGACTGGTCAACGAAGGCACACTCACATTGACCGCCGGTTCGATTGAACTCGAAAATGGCGCAACGCTTTACAACAACGGAACGTTCAACCTGAACGACAACGAAAGAGCGTGCGGAGAATGTGGCAACACCGGGCTGAAAAAACGGTCGGGCGGCGGCCGCTTTGTGAACAACGGTGTGGTGAGGAAAACCGAAGGTGCTGGTGAAGTCAGCCTTGGGGTCAATGCTGAAAATCTCGGGACGATCGACGGTAAAAGCGGGCCGATCGCGTTCAACGGTAGCTCATCGTCGGTGTTGGGCAACAGCAGTGTCCTTGAAGGCGCGATAAGGATTCAGAGCGCGAGCGTTACGGGTGATAGCTTCAAAGGCACGGGGGCCGAATTGACGCTTGCCTCGGGGACGCTAAGTGTGGCCGAAGGCACCACCGCCACGATCGGCGCCTTGTCGATGACCGGCAGCACGCTGACTGGTGCTGGGACGCTGAAGGTCACCGAAACGCTCTCCTGGCCGGAAGGCTCAGAAAGCACGATGTCCGGGTCGGGATCGACGGTGCTGGCGTCGGGTGCATCCGGGTCGATCAGTGTGTCTGGTGGGGATTACGCTAACTTGGCCAAGCGCGTGCTTGTCAACGAAGGCACCTTGACCCTCGTCTCAGGGCATATCTCGCTCTCGGAAGAAGCAAAACTCGAAAACAAGGGCACGTTCAAGGTCAACTCGGAAGTCACAGGTGCGATCAGGTTGGCTCCCGGTGAACTAGGCAAACTCGTCAACACTGGTACAGTGGAGAAGTCCTCGGGTGCAGGGACCACGCAGGTATCGGTGCCATTTGAAAGCAGCGGGACCGCGGAAGCCCAGAGCGGACAGCTCGCATTCACCCAAGGCGGATCGTCCACATCAACTGGTCAATGGATAGCCGGCACGGGGGCGTCGGTCGCGCTGACGGGCGGTTCGTTCACGATCAACGGAAGCAACTGGTCGGGCGCGATCGACCTCACCGGCGCGAATGTTACCGCCGAAGGCGTGAAAGACAGCGCCGGGCCCGTCAGTCTTCAGGCTGGCACACTGAGCGTCGCTGGTGCGACGGCGAGCACGATCAGCCACCTATCGTTGACAGCCGGCACGCTCGCTGGGGCGGGAGCGCTGAAGGTGACCAGTCTGATGGAATGGACCGGTGAAGGGGGAGTCATGTCCGGGTCAGGCTCGACCGTGCTCGAGTCTGGCGCGTCGGCCACTATCAATGTCGGCACCCCAGCTCTATTGCAGCAGCGCTCGCTGGTCAACGAAGGAACGTTGACGTGGGCGGCCGGCGCGCTCTTCCTCGAAGAAGGCGCACAGGTCTCCAACAGCGGTACCTTCTACGCCAACGACAACGGCCCGTCGTGTGGTGGCGGATGCCGAGGGAGCGGCATCGATCCAGGCACCACCGGCTCGGGCACCTTTGAGAACACCGGCTCGGTGATCGAGTCTGAAGGCTCGGAAGTGACGATCGAAGTGCCGGTTGACAACCAGGGCAGCGTCAAAGCGAACACGGGCAAACTCAAATTCAGGGGCGGCGGGATCAGCGGGCATACGGCCATGGGCTCGTGGTCTGCCAGTGGCGGTGCAACCGCGATCGAATTCATGGGCGGCTTGTTTACGTGGGGGTCCGCAATCAGTATTGCGGGGTCGATCGTTGATGCAGGCGCTACGATCAGCGCTGGGGATGTCCAGGGCAGCGGCGAAGTCAACCTGCAACTAAAGAGTGGGCTTCTGACGCTGAAAGGTCCAAGCGTGTCACATGTCTCCGAGCTTCAGATTTTGCATCCTGGTGGGAAGCTGGCTGGCGCCGGTAACTTGGACATCAGCAGCTCGTTTCTGTGGGATGAAGGGAATATGGAAGGCTCCGGTCAGACCGTACTCGAAGAAAAAGCCACCGGGACTATTGAAGATTCCAACCTACACTTGATTGGACGCACGTTTGTCAACGATGGCCTGTTGAGCTGGACATCGGGTGCGCTCGTGCTCGGGGAACATGCGCTCTTTGAGAACCGCGGGATCCTCCTGGTAACTGATGAAAAAGCATGCGAAGAATGCGCAACTGGGATCAGTCCCGAAAAATGGGGATCTCCTGGAGAAGTTGGGGAAAGCACTGGCGTGCTCACCAATGAAGGGCTAATTGAAAAGGTCGCTGGTCCCAAAACCTATGTGGAAGTCCAAGCCGGGAACTATGGCGGCATTATTGAACCGGGGGGCGAAATTGTCTTTACGCGCCCATTGGTCCAAGGGGAAGCACAATGGGGCGGCAGCGAAAACCCGCAGGAACCCGCTCAATGCGGGGAGGAGGAATCGGTGGGTTGCCAGACCGGTAACTACTCGCAAACGCAAACCGATTTCTCGATCGGGGGCAGAGGGGTCGGTTTGGACCTGAGTCGCACATACAACGCGCAGGCCGCAGTCGCGGGCGAAAAAGGCATCTTTGGCTACGGTTGGTCGAGTTCCTTCAGCGACCATATCGTAAGCGAACCGGCTAACCACACCGCCAGGCTAGTTCAGGACGACGGAAGCACCATCACCTTCGTCCAAGGCTCTGGCGAAGCATTCACGGCCCCGGAATGGACCCAAGAGACACTGAGCGGATCGTCGTCAACAGGGTACACCCTCACGCTTGAAAACCAGACAGTCTATAAATTCAGTGGCGCGGGTCGCTTGGAAAGCCTAACCGACCGCAACGGTAATGCGACAACGCTTGCCTACAACGGGAGCGGAAATCTCGAAACGATCACTGACCCGGCGGGCCGCAAAATCAGACTAGTGTATAACTCCGAAGGTCTTGTGGAAAGCGCCGAAGACCCTATGAAACATGTCGTCAAATACACGTATGAAAGTGGGAATCTGGCAACGGTGACTCAGCCCGGTGAAGTCACTCTTCGCTGGGGGTTCAAATATGACGGGTCGCATAGAATGTTTGAATTCACCGACGGGCGAGGCGGTAAATCGACCATCGAATACAACGGCCTTAACCAAGTTGTTGCCCAAACCGACCCAATGAAACGCACAACGAGCTACGAATACACAGCCTTCCACACCAAGACGACCAATCACGTCACCGGCGACGTTAAGATGCAGTACTTCACGAGTAATGGCATGGGCACTTCTCTGATCAATGGATACGGCACGGCGAAAGCAACGACCGAAACCAGCGTATACAACGCTGCCGACGAGCTGCTGAGCGTCGCCGACGCCGATGGGCATACGACGAAATATCAGTACGACTCACACGGAAATCGCACCCTCAAGGAAGATGCCGAAGGCAACAAAACCAAATGGACTTACGACAGTACTCACGACGTCGAAACCGAAACTTTGCCCAACGGAGAGACCACGACCTATAAACGCGACAGTCATGGCAACCCTGAAGTGATCGAACGACCAGCACCGGGCTCGACCACGCAGTCTACGAGCTATAAATATACGTCTCACGGGCAGGTTGAAAGCATGACCGACTCGCTGAAACGCACATTGAAATACGAATATGACAGCGCCGGTGACAAGACCGCGGAAATAGATCCGGAAGGCGACAAGCGCACCTGGGAATATAACGAAGACTCACAAGAAATCGGTATGGTAAGTCCTCGCGGTCATGTCAAAGCTGGTGAAGAAGAAAAATACAGGACCAAAACAGAACTCGACGCACAGGGACAGCCGATCAAGGTTACCGACCCGCTCGGCAACGAAACGAAATACACCTACAACGGTGACGGCAAGATCGAAACTATGACCGACCCTGAAGGTCACAAGACGACATACACTTACGACGGAGACAACGAGCAGATCAAGGTTGAAGAACCCAACAAAACGATCACCGAAACTGAATACGATGGCGCTGGCCAGGTCAAGAAGCAAATCGATGGTAACAAACACGCGACCGAATATGTCCGCAACATACTTGAGCAGGTCACCGAAGTGATCGATCCGCTCGGCCGTAAGATACTCAAGGAATACGATGCGGCCGGAAACCTTACGAAGCTGACTGACCCCATGAAACGAGCGGCCACCTACAAATACGATAAAGACAATCGTCTCATCGAAGTCAGCTATTCTGACGGCAAAACGCCGAGCGTAAAGTATGGATACAACTCGGAGAGTGACCGGACCAAAATGGAAGACGGCACCGGCACTACTACCTATGAATACGACCAACTCGACCGTCTCACCAAAACCAAAGACGGCCGCGGGAATACCGTCAGCTATGAATACGACCTGGACAACGAGCCGACAAAGATAACCTACCCCAACGGCAAAATCGTCGAACGCGAATACGACAAAGCAGATCGACTCAAGAGTACCACCGATTGGTCGAAAAACGCCATCAAATTCACCTACGATGCGGACTCAGACCTTGCGGCCACCACCTTCCCGAGCGGTACAAGTAACGAAGACACCTACAAATACGACAACACCGACGCGATGACCGAAGTCAAGGTAAAAAAGGCTACCGAAACCCTGGCATCTCTCGTCTACGCGCGGAACAAAGACGAGCTAGTCGAAAAAGCCACTAGTAAAGGGCTACCGGGAGAAGAAAAACCGGCCTATACCTACGACAAAAACAACCGAGTGACAAAAGGGGCTGGAGTTCCCTACGAATACGATGCCGCTAATAATCCAACGACGGGCGGGACCGAACACACCTACAGCTACAATGCTGCCGACGAGCTCGAAAAAAGCGCGCTAAAAAAAATCACTGCTGCTACATATACCTTCAATGAAGTTGGCGAGCGAACCAAGACCGAACCCGCCAGCGGGCCGGCGACGACGTATGGATACGACCAAGCAGGGAATCTGCTGATCGTCACGCGACCAAAAGGAACAGAAGTAGCCGCGATCGAAGATGCCTACGGTTATAATGGCGACGGGCTACGCACATCCGAAACGATATCGGCCACTACCACTTACCTGGCATGGGACCTCGCCGAAAAACTGCCACTTATACTTAACGATGGCGTTAACAACTATATCTACGGCCCCGGGAGTCTGCCAGTCGAGCAAATCAACAACAGCACCAGCACCATGCTCTATCTACACCACGACCAGCAAGGCTCAACACGCCTGCTCACCGGCTCAACCGGCAAAACAGAAGCCACCTTCACCTACGATGCCTACGGCAACAAGACCGGTAGTACAGGAACAAGTACTACGCCGATGGGCTATGACGGCCAATACACCAACGTCGACACAGGGCTTATCTACCTACGGGCTCGCGAGTACGATCCGGCAACCGGACAATTCATGAGCGTGGATCCTGAAGTCGACGCTACCCGAGAAGTCTTCGCCTACGCCGGGGACAACCCTTTGTTGAATGGTGATCCGACCGGGCGATCAATTCTTGGCGATACCTTGGAAGCTGCGCATTATATTGTGACGGCTGGCGCGATTGTGGGCTGTGTCGCGCAACCAGAGCTTTGCGCGACCGCCGCTTTGTTTGACGTGCTGCTAAACTCGGCCGACACGGGTGCACAAGCCGCCCTTCGCGAGAAGTCTGTTGCGAGCGCGCTCAAAGAAGAGGTCTTTACGCTCGTCGGGGGCGCCGTCAGCTTCGGATCTGCGAAGTTCTGGGGTGAGCTGACGGAGTGGGCTAAGGCTAGAAACCTATTAGGGACAAGCCGGTCGGTGATTGAGCGTAACGCGCGCCTGCTGAATTCGGGCGCGGCCCACTGGAGTGTAGTTCAGGCAGCGGTATCGAAGCTGATCCAAGAAAAGGAAGGTAAGTGCACGCGTACCAACTGATAAGTGAGCCGGCGCGCAACGGTTGCCGCCCTGCGGCATGATAAGGGCGGTACAAGTGCGCTGGCGGTGGCTGCTGGCTATCCGGCCTGTGGATGAAGATGCCCCCGACGTGGTTAGATTCGAAGTTCGGCGCGGGGCTCGAGTTGTGGTACGAATGCTAATGGCGGTGGGTGCGAGCGCGTATGCCTTGCTGGCTGTGGTGGCTGTCGTGGGTCCGAGCTTGAGTTCTTTTGTGCGTGTCCTAATGTTCGCGGTTGCGACAGGTGCGGGTACGTTGCAGCTGATTTGGCTTGAGCGGAGAGGTATAAGAGCATGCGTCGTGGCAACCCCGGTTGGCATTCGCGTGTTCAACGGTCTTCGTACGCATTTTGTGCCTTGGTCTGAAGTGGAAGGTTTCGAAGACTCCTCACGACCCTTTCTCCTGGCAGTCAAGCGCGCCAAAGGGCGTCCGCTTCCGATGGCTGGCCTGACACCCGGGTCGTTCGGGAACCGGGCTCCTCAGGCCGAGGGCTTGGAACAACTCGAAGGCTACTGGCGCCACGTTACTGGAGGAGAGGGTGCTCCGACCCGCTGAACTGGCTAACCAGCGGTCAGGAGCAACGAGTGTTTGGACATTGGTCGGTCGATCCTATGAATATTGGGATCGAGATGCGTGACTGCTTCAAAAAGAGGCTTGTATACGTCTCACGTAGTGTTGGGCGCTAGTCGTATTCAGGGGAGTGCCGTTTGGAGGTCGAGGCGCGCAGCTGCTCGTTACAGCAGCGGCACGGCCAACCGTCTACGCCAGTCGCGCGACGCTGCCGCTGATCTTCATGACCCCTACGCGGATACTGTGGCTGGTGTATCGGCGGTGAACGCGGCCGTGAATGTCTGCGCTTGCTCGGATGCCGGCCGCGCGTGCAGGTAGCGGCTCGTCGTGGCAAGCGCGCTGTGACCCATTGCCTTCTGGATCGTCACGACGTCGACGCCCTTAGCGGCGAGCCGCGATCCGAAGGTGTGGCGCAGATCATGGAAGCGCAGTGGCCGAACGTCGGCTGCGGCCTGTGCGCGGCGGTATCGACGGCGCAGTGCTGACTCATCGAAGTGGCGCCCGTAGACGTTGCAGAACACGAGGTCATCGGGTGTCGTGTACCGCTTGCGGCGGCTCATGTGGTCGAGGGCAGTGGCAGCCTGATCGGCGAGCGGCACGCGACGCACCCGGCCCGACTTTGTAGAGGACTCGACCCGTGCGCTCATCGCGCGGGCGATCGTCAACGCGGACCCCGCGAAATCCACGTCCCGCCAACGCAACGCCAACAGCTCTCCTAGACGCAACCCCGTGTAGGCGGCGACCCGAACGAGCTCGGCGTCCTGCTCATCATCGGCCTTTCGCGCGGCCAGCTCCCCGCCGGTGATGGCGGGACGCGAAGGGTCGCGGTGTGCGCCGGCAGCGAGCGCGCGGGCGATGGCCTCGACCTCCTCGGGTATGTAGAACACCAGCGCGCCTGGCGCAGGTTGGCGGCGCTTGTCGGCAGCGGCGGCTGGGTTCGCTGACAGCGCGAACGTGGAGGGCTTGCCCCCGTAGTTGAAGACCGCGCAGATCACCGAGCGGTACTTGTTGACGGTCTTCGGAGCTGCGCCCGTCGCGCTGATCGTTGCTAGTAAGTCCTCGACCTCGCGGGTTGTGATCTTCGCTGCTGGCTGGTCTCCGAGCGCTGCCATGATGTGCCCCAGCGTGGTCGTCTCGCCGCGCCGGCACGGAGCGCCAGGCTCGCCAAGCATGCTCGCGTGATCGCGCAACGTTGAGGGCTTGGCGCCGCGAACATCGGTGAGCCATGCCAGGTAGGCGTGTGCGACCTCGCGGAACGTCGCGCCGCGCGTCCGGCGTTCTTGCTCTACGCGCGTCTGGTCGGCCGCTTCGGCAACATAGGCGGCCACGATCTGGGCGGCGGCGACGATCGCGGCTCGCTCGTCGTAGGCGCCATCGGGCACGCGACCCCTGCGCGGGCGCCATCGGCCGGTCTCGGGATCGTGCTCGAGCCACGCTGGGCCGATGCGACGCTTGACCTGGCGCCCGTGGATTCGAAACTTCGCCTCGAAGAACGGCTGGCCGCGGTGGTCGCGGACGATGACGTTGGCTGTGGGCTGCGGAGCTGGCATCGGAGTTCGCCGGTGTCCGAGCGCTCGCCGGCCGCCATCCGCGCGGGCGCTTCTGTTGGCGTTCGATAGGGATCGTATCACGTGGGTACCACGTAGGTACCAGGCCGCGACATGGGTACCGCTACGGGTACCAAACAAGCCGAAATAAGTCTAAATAAGCTAGATACTGCCGGTCGAACCGCCCCGAAACTACGCAGGTCGGCGTTGGGAGAGCGGGCTCATAACCCGAAGGTCGCGGGTTCGAATCCCGCCCCCGCTACTCAACAAAACCCGCTCAATTGAGCGGGTTTTGTGCTTTCTGGGGGCGGCTCCGTGAGCACGCGGAGGGGGTGGGTGTGAACGGAAGTGCAAACACCCCTTTGTTCGGAGGATCATTTGATCCAACCCCAGATTCGCCCCGACGACGCCATCAGTCCTTTCCGGGCAACCCGAGGATCAAGCGCATCCCGCGTTCCGGCTCGCTGAGAAGTGAAGGGTGCGTCTCGAAAAGCGCCCGCAGAGCTTCGATGGCAACATCGATGGCCCGGTCCTTTCTCGCGTCAAGCCGATCCTTTGGCTTGACTTCGCCTCCGTGCGCCACCTTGCTGCGGAGGTCGTACACCTTGCTCAGCTCTTTGCGCAGCGCGGGCCGTGAAGCCGGGTCGGGATCGAGCAGCAACGCAAGCGCCGTCGTAACGCGAAACGTCATCTCCGAGGTGCCCCCGGTCCCAAACAGATTCTCCCACGCAATGACGGCGTCTATGAGGGTGTCCTCTGCGCTGGAGCGACGCTCCGCGACAGCGGAGAGGGTCCTGCGCATGGCTACCGCTATCGACGGGTGATAGAAGCGCGCTACTCGTTCGGCCCAGGCAACTAGACCGTCCGCCTGCTCCTCGGTGAGGTGAGCGGGCACTGGTGGCTCGGCCCACGGTGGATCTGTTGTCCCGCCTACGTACTCGTTGCCAGGAGCCTGGAGTGGCACGAGCGTCGCTCGCCATAGCCACTGCAACGGTGTGCCCCGGCCGAGGGCAAGCAGGGCCGTTAGGGCAAGTAGGTCTGGATGCGTTCCCATTGCCGAGAACTCTCCACTGATAGAGGCGCCGTGTTCGCCCAGCTTCCATCGCACTGGGAGTGTTGTCTCCAAGATTGCTGAAGGTGGAAGGCTTCCGAACGGACGCTGGTCACGCTCGGACGGGAAAGGCGGACGTAGCAACCCCCATGGTGTCGCAAGCCTCACGCCCTCCGCAAGGCCGACTCCGTGAAAGGCCATGAGAACGGGTACCTCGTCGGCTTCGCCGGCCACTAGTCGACGCAAGCTGAGTACAAGTGGACCAAGCTCCCCCAACAACGGCTCAAGCGAATCAGTCGGAAGTCCCCTCGCGACCACTAACCTCGCTGCGTTTTGTACGAGTGTGCCAGGGAGGAAGGTATGGGACTGAATCAGCCAACTCCTTCCGACGTCGCTGCTGATGAAGGCACCGGACAGCCAGGACCCATGTTGCTCGCCCTCTCCTAGAAGGGGTGCGAGCGCGGGATCACGACCGATGGCGTCGACTGCTCTGGCATAGGCAGCATCCGCATTCTCATCGACGTAGATCTGCCGGACCACTTCCACGTTAGGCAGGTACGTCGGTCCGACCTGAATATCGGGGGCATAAACGGTCGGAAACATGACGGCCGCAACCTCGGAGAGCGCTGCGACAATGGGATCATCGGTCACGCGCACGAGCATAACTACGCTAATCAGCTCGCATCTTTAGCAGTCGGAGGTGTTTGTGTCGCAAGAATGATCACGTTGCAGCCAAAGACCGGTGCTCGCGATCTGGACGACAGGCGGCCCTACACCAGCGCTGCATGCAGGTCGGCTGCTCCGACGGCTCGTTGCTATGCGTGGTCAGCGTCGATGCCCGAGATCCCGGTCCAGAGTATGGCGCGCTGGCGTTAGCAGCAGCTGGTCTGAAAGGGCCGTTGGAGTACCGGGGGTGTGTCGAAGACGGGATGATCGCGTCGCCGGTGACGGGTGTTGTCTCGCCGCCGACGGTGATGTCCGAAATCTGTCGGGAGCGCTTCGACGGGTCCGGGCTGGGGCCGCTTGGCAGCGCGGGCGAAAGTTTTTGCCGTTTTCGCGCGCTCGCGATCATAGATAGAGAGGGATCAACACCAATCCCCGCAACCGCGACGTGTGAAAGGAGGGCAGGAACGTCGTCCAGGCGCAGCGATGGCTCGGCCACCATTCGGCGAGCTTCACGCTCGACACCTACGTCCACCTGCTCGATCACGATCTCGGCGAGCCGCTGGACGGGAGTGTCGGTAGTGCCAAGTAGGCTCGGCGCGCTTTGATTCCTGCGGATAGGCCAGCCGATCTGATCCGGCGTCCGGAGAGCGCTCTGACGGTGCACCACGGACGGCGGCGAGGCGAGCACGAGACACGGATTGAGCTGGATCACCTGCTGCCAACACTGGGCGCTGGCGGCGGATCGGCTGCTCGCTGGCGTTTGGCTACCACTGCTGCCCGTCTCTATCCGCCACCCGTCGAGGGCGAGCCTTTGAAGGCATGGCATTCGGCCGACGGGCAGAAGGGTCGGCGGCTCGTGGTGAGCGATCTTCGCAACGACAACCGCGTGGCGGCCATCCTGGCGTGGCACTTCCAGTCCGGCACCCGAGGCGGCGCGCATCGTCCACATCTGATCACAGCCGCCGCCGTGCGCCTGGATGCCGAGGACCCGGTGCTGCGCGCCGATTACCTCGTCGCGCTATGGCTGCTGGTTTGCGTCACGGCGGCAATCGATCCGTGACCTACGAGCTGGTCTTGCTCTCACTTGGGATTGCAGGCGCCAGCTGGCTCTTCTACAAGCTGCTGCCCCCGTTTCGATTCGTTTACCGACTGTCTCTTAGGAGAGGACAAGGACGATTCGACGAAACCCGCGGTAGAGATTGTGCGCGCTCAGGATGAGGCGACCTAAGATGGTTCACTGCCGCATATACGTCGAGTTTGGTTCGAAGTATCCGCAGCAGATGACGCTAGGGCCGAGTATTGCAACGAACAATCTGGCTTCCATGCGGTCGCCGGCCGCTCCAAATGTGACCTAAGAGCGGAGGCTTCCAGGGGGCGTCATCGATCAGCCGCGAACCCCGCGATCGAGCGAGCCGTCCCAGCCCGAGGCTACGCTCAAAGAAGAAGAGGAAGCATCGAGCTCTTTGGACTTCGGTCTACCTGACCGTCATCGAGTAGCGGCTTACGCCCGAGACCTGCGCCCTGACTCCCCCGACGGCGACACGCACCACTGAGACATGCCGGAGTCGGACGAGCCCGCCGCTGTATCGGCATCGACAAAGCAGGAAGGAACATCATGGGTTGGACAGCTGGACATCTACAGGAAACCACGAATCCCCCCGGCCAGAGCCTGGAACAGCAGCTGCTCTGCGCGCAATACGGGGTCGCCCCAGAACCGTTCTGGCAGCTCGCCCAGATACGCGGCGAGGACGGGTACGACCGCATCGAGATGGCGCGAACGCACGGATGGACCGCGATACCATCATGGGGCCTCGAGGGTTGGGGCCTCGGCGCTTGGCCGTTAGTGATCATTTTTCATCGACACAGTGCCGGCGGTTTCGAGCTTGCCTACGATGTCGAAGGCGACGTAACCGTCCATCGGTACCCGATGCGCGAGCTTCGCGACGCGGCGACGGATTGCCTGGCCTTCTGGCACTGGAAGCACGACGGCGCGAAGTGGGTCGACGCTGTCGACAGCATCGATGACGCCCCGGATCGCCTGCGCGGGCGATTTCATGGGAGTGCCTCAACGCAGCCGAGCGGGTTGATCAGGCCCGACGATACGAGCTCACGCCGCAAGCTCGTAGACGGAATGGCCGTCGTCCCAGTAGGAGTCGAACACGTGTTGGTAGACCGCGTCGCACTTCTGCGCGTAGATCTGGTGCGTAAAGGCCTCCGGCAGTTGGTCGAGCGTCTCCTCGACCGTCACGCGCACGGCGGCGCGGGTGGCCTGCTGCTTGCGCCAGTCGAGCACGAGCTTGCCGCGCTTGAGCGTCGAGAGGAGCTCGTCGGCAACCTGCTTGACCTGCGTCTTCTCGGGCTCCGACAGGTCCGGGGCAGGCCGCATCAACAGGTCGAAAATCGCGAGCTGCTCCTCGTCAAGCCCCTCGGAGAGCGCTCGGGCCTCCTCTTCCGTCAGGTCCTGCTTGAACGCCAGGAGCTCTTTGAAGAAGGTCTCGGTGTTGACGCTGCCGGCGTTGTAGTCGGCGACCAGCTGCTCAAACCGCTCGACGAGGTCGACGCGCATCGGGTTGAGTCGGACGAGCGCGCTGATGCGCGCGGAGAGAAGCGATCGGAGCCGTTGCGCGGCGGTGCGCGGCCGTCCTTGCCTGAAGACCTCTTCGAGACCGTCCCAGTCGACGGTCCCAAGGTCGAACAATGAGTTGACGTCGCTGGCGGGGATCAAGTACTCGTTGGCGGCTACGGAGTCGTCGAGCAGCTGCTCGACGCGGCCCATCACGCCGGAGACGTCCGGGCGCTCGGTGTACTCGGCGATCCCGTCCGCGAGGAACTTGGCGACGGCGCGCAGCCGGCTGAACTCGTTAGCACGGGTGTCGGGCAGGATCGCCTTGTAGAGCCGGTTGACGAGCGCGGCACGTGCGAGGAATGCGATCTGCTCGTCGTCGTCGGCCATCAGCATCTCCACCGTTTGCTTGCCCGCGGCGACCAGCTCAAACCCTTTGAGCTTGGCGAGCTGGTCGAGGTCGACTTCGCGGCTTGCGCAGAACGAGCGGAGATCGTCGACCGCGGATTTGAGAGCGTCGACGAGGGCGCCCTTCTCCTCGATCGGAACCTCGTCGGCCTTGCCGCCGGTCCCGTAGATCGCGAGCGCCTTCTGGAGGTTGCGGAACACGTCGACGTAGGCGACGATCAGCCCGCTGTTCTTTTCGGGGAATACCCGGTTGGCGCGCGTGATGGTCTGCATCAGCGTGTGGTTGCGCAGCGGCTTGTCGAGGTAGACGGTGGAGAGCGAGGGGACATCGAACCCAGTGGTCCACATCGAGCAGACGAACACGAGCCGCAGGGGGTCGAGGGGGTCCTTGAACTTGTCCTCGAGGTTCTCCTCGACGATGCGTTTGCGATAGAGCTTGATGTCGATGCCGTGTGCCGCCATCTCCGCGATCTCGTTCTGGGATTGGGAGATGACGACGGCCATATCGGTTGAGCGCATGAAAGCGACCTCTTGAGAGAGCAGGTCGTGCTCTTCCGGGCTCAGTCCGCTTGACTTCAGGCGGGCTTCGTTCGCTTCGAGGCGCTGTTTCCAGTGCTGCCGGACCTTCTCGAACGTGCGGACAGCCGTGACCTTGTCGATCGACACGACGAGCCCCTTGCCGGGGAAGCCGCGGCCGAGGAAGTGTTCGACGACGTCTTTCGCGACCGCGTCGAGCCGGTCATCGCGGGTAATCAGCTGGTATTGCTGGCCGAGAGCTCTGGCGAGCTGGCGTTCCTCGGTCTCGTCGAGGTCGGCCTCCTCGACGATCGCTGTGAGGTCGTCGGCAAAGGTGGGGTTCTCGATCGCGACTTGGGGGATGCGGTTCTCGTAGTAGAGCGGGACGGTCGCGTGGTCGGCGGTCGAGGCCGCGAAGTTGTAGGTCGAGACGTAATCCCCAAAAACCTCGCGCGTTCGCTCCTCACCCGCAATCAGCGGGGTGCCGGTGAATCCCAGGAAGCTCGCGTTGGGTAGCGCGTTGCGCATGTTGAGCGCGAGGATGTCGTATTGTGTCCGGTGTGCCTCGTCGGTGATCACGATCACGTCATCGCGGTCTGAGAGGATTGGGTGGATCTCTCCCTGCTCGGTCCGGAACTTCTGGATCAGAGTGAACACGTACCGGTGGTCCTCGCCGAGAAGTCGGCGGAGATGGACGGTGCTGTCGGCGCGGACGTGCTCCTCGGCGAGGACTCCGGACCGGAGGAACTCCTTGTGGGCCTGCTTGTCGAGATCCTCGCGGTCGGTGACGATCACAAACGACCAGTTTCCGGGCTGCTTGCGCAGCACCTTCTGGGAGAAGAACAGCATCGAGAGCGTCTTGCCGGATCCCTGGGTGTGCCAGAACACGCCGAGCTTTCCGCGCTCCTCGGGTGGGGCGTGTCTGAGCTCCTGCATACGTGCAAGCGTGTTGTTGACGCCGAGGAACTGATGGTTGCGGGCGAGCAGCTTGACGAGTCCGCCTGGCCGCTCTTGGAAGGCGACGAAGTTCTCGACCAGGTCGAGTACGCGCTCCTTGGTGCACATGCCCCGGATCACCGTCGCCAGCGAGACGACGCCCTCCTCGCCCTCCGAATTGATCTTCTTCCACTCGGAGAAGAACTCCCAGCTCGAGGTGATCGTCCCCACCTTTGTGTCAGCGCCGTTCGAGAGGACGATAAAGCCATTTGGTGTAAAAATATTCGGGATCGTGTCGCGGTAGTCGCGGAGGTTGTCGTCGTAGGCGTGCTTGAGGTTGCGGTGCGACGCCTTCAGCTCGATGAACACGATCGGGATGCCGTTGACGAACCCGACCAGGTCGGCACGGCGCTTGTAGAGGTCTGAGTGGACCCAGAGCTGGGAGACGAGCAGGAAGTCGTTGTTCTCCGGGTGCTCCCAGTCGATGACGGCGAGCTTCTCTGGGAGCGCCGTCCCGTCGGGCTGACGGACAGTAACCTCGACACGGTCGCGGAGCAGGGCGTGAATCTCAGCATTGGCCCGCGTATAGTGCATGGCGGTACGAGGCTTGGCGATCTCGTTGACCGCGTCGTCGATAGCCTCGTTCGGGATTCCCGGGTTGAGGCGTTCCACCGCTTGACGGAGACGCCCGGTTAGGAAGACTTCAGACCTGTTGTCGCGACCGAGTGTTCCACTGGAGCCGAGCGTCTCGTGGTAGGCGTTTATGTGCTCCCAGCCGAGATCCTCGAACAGCGCGATCGCGGGCTGCTCGACGAGCTCATCCTCGCTGTAGCGGCCCGAGGTCACGCGGCAAGCTCCGGCGCCACAATGTCGAGATCACCGACGTCGATCGCCCCCGAGATGAGTCTTGGCAACAGCAAGTCTCGGGTTGCGCGCAATCGCCCGCTCGCAGCTTTGAGTCTGTCTGTCAGATGCTGCATCGGGCCCACCTGATCGGCGTACTGCCGCGCCACAGAAAGCACTGGGACTGCGAAGCGGTATTGACGGATGCGATCAGGATGAAGATGAAGCACGTTCGCTCCATTCGCATGCGCCTTGACTCGATCCGGAAACTCCGAGTACCGGAGCATGCCCAGAACATGCTCGTCCGGCAAGTCCTTGGGGACGATCTTGACGAGGTCCATCGAGAAGACACCGAACCCCTCGCCAAAATTTGGAACGCGTGCGGCCCTCGCCACGACGCGGCGCTCCTGAGTCATGTCAGTTACCGCCATTATGATGTCGCCGGTAGATGCCTTGTGGGCTTCCTTGAACTTACCGATGTAACGCTTGATACCCTCGGGCCGGAAGCCGCCATCACGAGCAATGCACTTCAGGTTGAAAAATGGCACTCCCCCAGCGTCGGCCATGTCAACGCTGCGGTACGAGCGCCCGCGGATCACTGCGACGTGGTTGGCGATCGTGTCGATCGACCAGTTCTCCGGAACTGGACCCACCTCCGAGTCCACGAGTGGCACGTCCTCATGCCCCGGGTAGTGGAAGTCGACGAACCACTCGCGGTAGATCCGCTGGGCCATCTCCTCCAGAATCTTGATCCGGCGCTCGTTGTTCTCGATCAGATCGTCATAGGCGGAGAGGACCGCGGCGATCTTACGCTGGATTGGTAGCGGCGGAATACGCAGTGGGAACCGCGGGAAATCAGTAAGAGGCAAACGATCCACTGTGGACCCAACATTGAGACGACTAAGCACGGTGTTGCGCCATTCAGGACCAACGAACAAGTAAAGAAGGAAACGAGTATCAACCAGGTCTGCCTTCGGTCGCAACAAGGCGACCCGTCTGCCAAGCGTTCCGCGAAAGCCGTTGGGAATAATCGCGTAGCGGTGCAGAGAAGCCTCGTACGTAAATACCAGGTCTCCGGGACGTGGCTCGACGCGACGCGTCCACGCAGGATAGTCCGACTCTGAGATGTGGCGGACATCGCCCAGATCAAGATGCCCGTCTTCCGTCATGTTCTTGATCCCGAGATAAACGGGACCTTCCGAAGTGGGAGGGGGCGTAGCGTGCGGGCCGTCATAGAACTCTTCCATGACATCCGCCATGGTCACGGCACTCCAATCCGCAATCAACCCAATATCTCCGCGAGATTTGACGCGATTCGCTCCTGCAACTCTGCAGCCTCGACGTTCAGCTTCTCTAGCTCCTCGTTGAGCTCCTCAAGCCGCACGCGGAAGTCAACTCCGTCATCCTCAACGGCGGCCACACCCACGTAGCGGCCGGGGTTCAGGCTCCAGCCCTGGTTCTCGATCTCCTCAAGTGTCGCAGCGGCGCATAGTCCTGGGACATCGCTGTAACCGTCGTCGGGAAATGCTTGGTAAAGCAGTGTCTCGGATCCTTCGGCGGTGTCGATCTCCTCGTCGCGGTAAAGGCGGGCGATGTTGGCGAGGAACTCAAGTTGCTCAGGGAGCCAATCGCGGTGTGCACGGTCGATCTGGTTAAAGATCTTTCGCGCGTCGATGAACAGCACTTTGTCCTCGCGGGGAGTGCCGCACTTGGCGCGGTCGAAGAACCACAGGGTCACCGGCAGTGTGACTGTGTAGAAGAAGTTGGAGGCGACGGCCACGACGACGTCGACCGCCTTCTCGACTATCAGTCTCTTGCGGATCTGGAGCTCCGACCCGCCCGCGTCGGCGGCGGAGTTCGCCATCACGAAGCCGGCGCGTCCCTGGTCGTTCAATGCGGAGTAGAAGGCCTGAATCCAGACGTAGTTGGCGTTGTCCGCTTTCGGCAAACCAAACGGGAAACGCTTGTCGCCCTCGAGCTTGGCCTTGTCGACCTTGTCCACGTTGAATGGCGGGTTGGCCATCACGTAGTCGAACTGGCCGGGGGTATTGAACGGATCTTCGTAGTACGTGTTGGCTTGGCTGATCTGCCCCTCGAGGCCATGAACAGCGAGGTTCATCTTGCACAACCTGAGGGTCTCGTCGACGCGCTCCTGCCCGTAGATCGATAGCGGCCCGGTCTTGCCGTTGCGATGCTGTTCGATAAAGCGGGCGCTCTGGACGAACATGCCGCCGGATCCACATGCAGGATCGAGAATCTTGCCATTGAAGGGCTCGACGATCTCGACAATCAGCCTGACGATCGGCGTTGGCGTGAAGTATTCGCCGCCCTTACCCTCGACGAGTGCGAACTTGCCGAGGAAATACTCGTAGACCTTGCCGAAAGCGTCGCCCTCGATGTCACCGAGGATCGAGTTGACCGACCGCAGGAGGCTGACGAGCGTATCGTTGCTCAGCGACTGGTATGTGCGAGGCAAGATGCCCGCGAGTGCGGTGTTCTCGGTTTCGATCGCGGCCATGGCGTCGTTGATCGCCTTGCCGAGGTTCTCGCCCTCCTTCAGGTCCAGCAAGTTTGCGAAGCGGGCCTCCGTGGGAAGGTAGAGGACCCCCTTGGCCTGATAGTCGGCCTTGCCGATCACCCGACGCCCCGACTTCTTCTCCGCGAGCTCGGTCTCCAGCTCGGTGAAGCGACTGTCGGCGAACTTCAGGAAGATCAGGCCGAGTACTGGAACGGAATATTCGCTCGCCTTCAGATGCGAATTGGCGCGCAGCTCATCCGCCGTTTCCCAAAGACGATCGGCGATCTCGTAGATATCGGTCTTAGAATGCTGCGCACCGGTTGGATGCGGCCCTCGACCCCTGGTTCCGTTTTGGCTGGCCATCAGCTGGTTCCTTGCTTGCGTCGACTTCGTCGCCCGTGGGTCTCTTGACCGCGCGTATCCTAGATGCACCAAGAATTCGTGCGATGCCGGAGCATCGTATAGCGTGCGTTCGTTGATGTCTGTTGGCGGCTGAGGAGCAATCTGTCCCGGTCAACTGGCGAACATATGTTCTCCACGACCTTACAGAGAGCTGAACATGGACACTGCAACTAGGCTGGTGGACTGGTATGGCCGACAACAGCGCAATCGAGTGGACTAACGCGACCTGGAACCCGGTGACGGGTTGCGACAATGTCTCGCCCTCCTTTTGCGATGCTCGAGATGAACGGACCAGCTACAGAACGTTGCGTGCACCGTCAGGAGCGTTCGGCGCAGAGACTGCAAAACTCCAGCTGCAAGCCTGCGTCAGTATCGGGTGAGCAGTCATCACCCGATCGGGGTGAGAACAGCTCGGGTTGAAGGCTCGACAGGCCGGCGATCAACCCACACTCCCGAGGGACGCGCCGGCTTGGGCCCTGGCTGGCCAGGTTCTACGATCCCTGTGGATGAGTCGTGAGGACATGATCCAGATCCCGACGGGTCGCTTCCGGATGGGCTCGGCTGACTTTTACCCAGAAGAGGGGCCGGTGCGCGATGTGGAGGTCAGCCGCTTTGCAATCGACCGCGGACCGGTCACGGTTGCCCAGTTCGCCCGCTTCATCGGTGAGACCGGATACCTCACCGTCGCCGAGCGCCCCCCCGATCCCGCCAGCTATCCCGACGCCGATCCCTCGTTGCTGCGCGAGGGATCGGTCGTCTTTCATCCCACGCCCGGACCAGCGCCGCTGAACGACCCGTCCCGCTGGTGGGCCTACGTGCCCGGCGCGAACTGGAGACACCCCTGGGGACCGGCCAGCGACAACTCCGGGCGAGCCGATCATCCGGTCACCCAGGTCGCCTTCGAAGACGCCCAAGCGTACGCGCAGTGGGCTGGCAAGCAGCTGCCAAGCGAGGCCGAGTGGGAGTACGCGGCACGCGGTCGACTCGCTGGTGCGGTCTTCGCCTGGGGCGAGGAGGAGCGACCGGGCGGCGAGCTGATGGCGAACTTCTGGCAGGGCGAGTTCCCCTGGCGCAACACCGGCGCGAAGGGATGGCGCGGCACATCGCCAGTGGGTCTCTTCCCGGCTAACGGCTTCGGGCTCTACGACGTCACGGGGAACGTCTGGGAGTGGACGATCGACTACTACTCGACCCGCGGGCCGGACCCAGAGGCGACCCCAAGCGCCTGCTGCAAGCCGCCACTGAACCCGCGCATCGAGACCCCGGATGCAAGCTATGACATCCGGCGTCCCAGCGCCCGCATTCCCCGCCGCGTCATCAAGGGCGGATCGCACCTCTGCGCGCCGAGCTACTGTCTTCGCTACCGGCCCGCCGCCCGCCAGCCCGAGGCGATCGACACCTCGACCAGCCACATCGGCTTCCGCTGCGTCCTCCGCGAAGACGGCTAAGCCGGACGAGGGAGCTCAGGCGCGACTGACCAACGGCTAGCGCCCCCCGGTCGAACGGTTAGCGCGCCCCCGCAGCTCAGGGCCCGCGGTCGTGACGGTGGGGAGCAGGTCGGGGATACATTCGAGCATGGTCTCGATCACGCCAGGCTAGAGCCCTGAACTATCATTAGGCCGTGCCCGAGTCAGTCGTGTCGATGACGTTTGACAATCTCGGGGAGGCCGCTCAGCTTGAGCTGGGCATGTGGCCGGCGGAGGTGCCTGAAGGGCAGCACTTCACTGTCGTGGACGTGCTTCCGAGACTGCTCGACCTCCTCGCGACTCGGAGGGTGAGGGCGACGTTCTTCGTCGAGGGTCTGAATGCGGAGATGTACCCGCAGGCGCTGCGCACGATCGTGGCCGCCGGGCACGAGGTCGCGGTTCACGCGTGGCGCCACGAGGAATGGGTAGCGCTCGACGCTGAGTCCGAGGTCGTATTGCTCGAGCGTGCCACTAACGCGATGCGCTCGATCGGCATTGAGCCGAGCGGCTTTCGACCGCCCGGAGGCGGCTTGACTGGACGCACGCTCGAGCTGCTCGGAGAGCATGGCTACAGCTACGTCTCGCCCGCGGGCGAGCGGGAGGGCATGCGCGAGGGTCTGGCGGTGCTGCCATTCCGCTGGCCGCTAGTGGACGCCTATTCCTACCTGCCCCAGTTCGCAGGTCTGCGCGAACGCTACGGTAATGGGCCCGACCCCCATACGCCCGAGGAGATGCGAGAGGAGATGATCGCCGCGCTCAAGAGTCACTCCGAGCAAGGAGGACACCTGACGCTGCTTTTTCATCCGTTCTCAGTTGCCTTCACCGGCGATCCTGGCTGGGAAGCGCTCGACAGCGTGCTCGGCGAGACCGCTCACCTTGCCGCAACAGGGGCCCTCACGGTGATGCGCATGGACGAGGTGGCCGCGCAGATGCTCGAGCGTCCCGGGGAGCTCAATCATCCGCCACTGCTCGATGACGCCACTTGGATGACACAGTGACCTTGCGTCCGCGTCGGCCCTTCACTGTCCTCACCGCGCTTGGCACCGCGGCCCACCACGCCTTCGAGGTTCGCGCGGGCGTCGGTTTGGTCTTTGAGCCGTTCATAGGCAGGGGCGGTGCGGTCGCGATGTGGGCCGGGGGGCTGCCCGCGTGGGCGCTAGCAGGATGGATGGCCGAGGACGAGCAAATCGAGAAGTGGATTGCCCTGAACAACGCGGCTGGGTTGGCAGGTGGCATCGTGCACTTCGTCGAGTGGCCATGGGAGCGGCGCCACGGCATTCCATATCTGACCGAAGCGGAGGGCATGACGACCGAACAACTTGGTCCTTACAACAGGGTGCTTCACCTGTGGGTGCTCGCGGGCCTGCTGGCTGTCGCGCTCGAGACTCCGCGACATGCTCGAAAGTGGGCACTTTTAGGTCTGCTGCTCGGTGAGCCTCTACGTCGCTCCGCTGTCCACCACTTCCGCTGGGCGCGAGAGCAGGCTGAGCGCGACCCCGAGCGCTGGAGCCCGATGCTGAGGTCTTAGGCCAGACCCTTCGGATGCAGCTCCGTGAGTGGGACCCCATCGGTGTCAACGGGATTCCAGAGACGCAGCGGGAGTACGACGCATACTCAGGCACGGTTGCGCGGAAGCGCGGCAGCCTAGCCAAATCCCAGCTGCATAACGAGTACCCCGGCCATGGCGAGCGCGCAGAAGACGTGCTCGCGGAAGATGGATCGTGCGAGCGCGCTCTGGCGCTCGGCTGTCTCCCGGCGCGCGCCGAGACGTACCGCGTTGGGCACGATCCGACTGCCGGCGAGTGAAATCGCGGACACGGCTAGCGCGAGCGAGGCCAATCCCACCCAGCGCGCGGGGTCATTGCGCACGATCTCGGTGATGATGGCGGCGAGCGTGGCCAACATGACTGCGGCTATCAACCGGTTCATAGGCCGCGCGGCCGTGGTCACCCGAGCGTAGTAGCCTGCGATCGAGGCGAGCACAGCCTCGGGCAGGACACCCTCGCGCTGGGTCGTGACCTGCACGTCGAACATCAGGTCGAGCCACAGCACCGCCACCAGGAATCCGGCGCCGGCTGCGACGAAAGCGTTCACAGTCCCACCCTACCTCTCGGCACCTCGCTGTTTGCCCTGCCTATCAGAGGCCCCGCTGACTCCCGAGCCGGTGGCCGCGGCCGACAGCTCTTTGCCTCGCAGCGATGATTTGGCTCATTCCCGCCAGTCTCAATGACGAAACCCTAGACTGGAGGCAGAAATGGGCAATGTAGTGGTCGGCCTGACGATGTCACTGGACGGATTTATCGCCGGCCGCAACGACGGTCCCGGTAATCCGCTCGGCGACGGTGGAGGCGCGCTGTTTGACTGGTGGTCCGCCGGCACCGAGCGGCTTGGTCCCGAGGACCGCTTCAAGCCGCCCTGTGGTCGAGGAAATGTTCGAGTGTGGGGCGATCATCACCGGCAGGCGCACCTTCGACATCGCTGATGGCTGGGGCGGTCACCACCCTGTGGGCGCCCCCTTCTTCCTGCTCAGGCACGATCCACCCGAGAGGCACGTTGGTCCTGGCACCGACGGAGCCGTGGTCACCGACGGCATCGAGAGCGCCCTCGAGCAGGCCCGTGCCGTCGCCGGCGAGCGCACCATCGCCGTTGGCGCCGCCGATGTCGCTCAGCAGTACCTCAAGGCCGGCCTTCTCGACGAGATCCACATAAACCTCGTCCCTATCGTCATCAGCGACGGCATCCGTCTTTTCGCTAACCTCGAGGATCACCAACCCGACCTCGAATGCACCCGCGTCATCGAATCCGATGGCGTCACCCATTTGCGCTACCGCGTCCTGAAATAGGAAATGTCGTAATCGTTTAAGCTGCGCCCAATGGCGTTGTACTCCCTCGCCTTGGGGTTCGCAGCGGTGGCTGGCGCGTACGAGCGCGGCCGACCTGAGTATGTGCCCGCCGTCGTCGGCTGCATCGTCGCCGAGTCGGATTCCCACCAGGCGTCCCCGGTGCTCGATTGGCGGAGCGACTATCGGCTTGACCACCGCGCCTGACTGCCGCCGTCGCTCGCTGGGACTCGCTAGGAAAGAAAAGGTCCGCGCGTCGCCTGGAGCGTGTGGATCTCCTGGAGCGTCTCGCGCAGCCCGGCGACTCGCTCGACGCCGATCGCCTCTGCCCACTCGCGCTCGAGGTCGGCAAAGACCTGGCGGCCCATGATCAACGCCTCGCGACCCCGCGGTGTTGGCAAGACAAGCTTCGCGCGGCCGTCCTCGGGATCCGCAACTCGCACGACGTAGCCAAGCGCTTCGACGTTGGCGACGTGCTCGCCGAACGCCTGCTTTGTCATCCCGGACTTCTCCGCTAGCTCCGAGAGCCTGGAGCCGTCAACGTCCAGGTAGCGGAATACGCAGCCGTGCGATGGCCGCAGGCCTTCGTAGCCCGCGGCGGCGACGCGGCGGTACATCTCCTCCAGCAGATCCTCCTTGACGGATGCCAGGAGCGCGACGAGGTGCTGGTCGGTGGCAGTGGCAGACATGGTCCGTGATCAATATGCGCGTTTGGTAAGGTAACCTGACTACAAGGGTACCTTACGATTTTACTAGCGCTTCGGGAAGGATTTCAAGATGGAACGCAAGTGGTGGACATTGATCGCGGTCTGCGTGGCGACGTTCATGCTGCTCCTCGACATAACGGTCGTCAACACCGCTCTGCCAAGCATCCGCAGGGACCTCCACTCGTCGTTTACCGACCTCCAGTGGGTCATTGATGCCTACGCGCTGACGCTCGCCGCGTTCGTCCTCACCTCGGGATCGCTCGCCGACCGACTCGGGCGCAAGCGGGTGTTCCTCGTCGGCGTCGGGATCTTCACCGTCGCCTCCCTGCTTTGCGGGCTGGCGGGATCTCCGACGGTGCTGAATCTCTCGCGTGCGCTTCAAGGCGTCGGCGGCGCTGTGATGTTCGCGGTCTCGCTGGCGCTGCTCGCACAGGAGTGGCGCGGTGCTGAGCGCGCGACCGCCACCGCGATCTATGGCGCGACCATCGGTGTCGCCGTTGCGCTGGGTCCGCTCGTCGGCGGCGCTCTGACCCAGGCCATCGGCTGGCAGTCGATCTTCTTCCTCAACATCCCCGTCGGCATTGCCGCGATTGCCGTAACCGTCCTCAAGGTCGCGGAATCGCGCGATGAGACAGCCCGCGGCGTGGACTGGGGCGGCACCGTCACGTTCTCGGCCGCGAATGCGCTGCTCGTGCTCGCCCTGCTGCGTGGAAATGACGACGGCTGGACCTCTGGCGTGATCATCACCCTGCTCGTCACGGCGATCGTGCTGTTCCTGGCCTTTGTCGCGATCGAGTTGCGCGTCGCGCAGCCGATGCTCCCTCTGAGTCTCTTCCGCAGTCCCGCCTTCACCGGCGCACAGATCACCGCGTTTGCGCTCAGCGGCTCGATGTTCGCGCTGTTCCTCTACATCACGCTTTACATGCAGGAGATCGAGCATCTCTCGCCTCTGCAAGCCGGTCTGCGCTACCTGCCATTCACCGTGGGATCGTTCTTCGTCGCGGGCGGGACCGCGTCGCTGGAGGGGAAGGTCCCGCCGCGCGCGCTACTCGCGGCTGGGCTCGCGATCACCGGGATTGGCCTGGTCCTGATGAGTAGCGCCAAGCCGGACGACTCGTGGACGGTCTTGCTCCCCGGATTTATCGTCGGCGGTCTCGGCGTCGGCCTCGTGAATCCCGTGCTCGCGAACGTCGCACTCTCGACCGTGCCTGAGCGGATGAGCGGCGTAGCATCGGGCATCAACGACACCTTCCGTCAAGTCGCGATCGCGTCGGGCACGGCAGGGCTCGGTGCTCTATTCCTAGCTCTCTCGCAACAGCGGATCCAGGATCTTCTACCGGGCGTGAGCAGCCATCGGGCGCGCGGCCTTGCGGAAGCGGTCTCCTCCGGCAGCCTCGCACCCGGCGCACCCGCATCGATCGTCCACGCTGCGCGCGAGGGTTTCACCCACGGCTTCTCGATCATTCTCCTTGTCGGCAGTGGCCTGGCGTTTGTGGGTGCCGTGCTCGCGCTGCTACTGGTCCGTGACAGCGGCCTGCGCCATGACGAGGTGCCCGAGGAGGTCGCGGCCGAGCCAGCGGTGGCCTGAAGGGGCGCTACCAGCTGAGCGGGTCGTCCACATTGATCGTCACCCGGGTGATGGTCAAGCTGCCAATGCCGTCGGGACCCTGAACCGTAGATTACATCTCGATCAGTCGTTGCCGCCAGGCCCGCGGCATCCGGTTGCCGCCAAGGCCGTGGTATCCGTTAGGGCTTGCTCGATGACAGCCGGCTGCGCGGTGAGCTCGCGGAGTTCGAACGCTGATGTCATCGGGGATCTCACGGTATCGACCGCCGGTGTGGCAGAGCTCATCTGCGCATGTCTTAGGATGGTCCGGTGGAGAGTTCGACGCTCGCCGCGACGCAGGGCTTTGGCGACCTCGAGCGCCATCGCCGTGAGCTGACTACGCACTGCTACCGGATGCTGGGCTCGCCGTTCGAGGCTGAAGACGCGGTCCAGGAAACGCTGTTGCGCGCTTGGCGGTCGATCGACCGTTTCGAGGGTCGCGCGGCGTTGCGGTCGTGGCTGTACCGGATCGCCACCAATGTCTGCCTGGACATGCTGGGCAGCAAACAGCGCCGAGCCCGACCGATGGATCTTGGCGAGGCGCGTTCGCCTGACGGTCCGATCGGGGAGATCCTGCCCGAGATCACCTGGATCGAGCCGGTTCCCGATGGCCTCCTAGCCTCCGAGGGAGACCCTGCGGCGGTGGCGCAGTCGCGCGAGACAATTCGGCTGGCGTTTGTTGCGGCGCTGCAGCACCTGCCGCCGCGCCAGCGTGCGGTCCTGATCCTTTGCGAGGTGCTGCACTGGAAGGCGTCCGAGGTCGCCGAGTTGCTGGAGACAAGCGTCGCCGCCGTCAACAGCGCCCTGCAGCGCGCCCGGGGCACGCTAGACGTCGCTGCGATAGACGTCGCTGCGATAGACGTCGCCGCTATAGGCGACGTCGCCAGCGGCCCGTTGCACGCGCCCGATAACGAGCTGCTGGACCGCTACGTGGACGCTTTCCAGCGCTACGATATGGATGCGCTCACCGCTCTGATCCACGAGGACGCAACTCAGTCGATGCCGCCCTACGAGTTGTGGCTCAGTGGCCGCCGGGACATCCTGCGCTGGTGGGTAGGACAGGGCGCCGGCTGCCGCGGCTCGCGCGTGACCCCGATGGTGACCGCCAATGGCTCACCGGCGTTCGGTCAATACAAGCCGAGCGAGACCGGCGCCGGCTACGACCCATGGGCATTGCAGGTGCTCGAGATCGCCGATGGACAGATCGTCGAGTTCACCTTCTTCCTTGCTACCGAGACGATCTTCCCGCTCTTCGGCCTTCCTGCCCGGCTCGACGCCTAGCCTTCCCCGCTCAGCACCTCGGCGAGACCAGCGAACGCAACGAGCACGCGGAGCTCCGTAGAGGCCTCGCACAGTCGCACGTGGCATCCCCGCCGGCGTGCGGCCAGCGCCAGCCGAGCCAGTGCCTCCACCGCGACCGCGTCGGCAGCCACCCCCGTGACCTCGCAGCGCAGCACACCGAAGCTAGTGCTCTCCAATAGTGCGCGGGTGCGCGCGATGAGCCCGGGCAGGTCCGTGCTTTCGAGCGGGCCGCGGATAACTAGTGTGACTGTGCCGTCCACGAGCCGCTTGCGTCACATCATCCTACGTCGGCTCTCGAACTGGCCGAGACGAGCTCAATGCAGCACGCGATACTTGAGGTGGGTGACATCGGGCGTCTGCACGACCCGCAAAGGCTCCAGCTTGACGTTGGCGCCCGCGAGGTGATCAAAGAGTCGGGTGCCGCCATGGAGAAAGACTGGAACCACGTTTAGCTGGAGTTCGTCGATCAGCCCCGCCGCCAAATACTGCTGCGCGACGGCGGCGCCACCGCCGAGCGAGACGTCCATGCCACCGGCTGCCTGCTTGGCCTGCTCGAGCGCCGATTCGACGCCGCCGGTGACAAAAAAGAAGGTCGTGCCGCCTCGCATCTTCAGGGGCTCGCGTGCGTGGTGCGTAAGCACAAAGACCGGCGTATGGAAGGGCGGGTCATCTCCCCACCAGCCCTCCCAGGGGTCCTCGCTCCAGGGCCCCGGACCACCACCGAACATGTTGCGGCCCATCACGCTCGCGCCGATGTTCTGGTGGAACTGTTCGACCAGTTCGCTGCTGGCATTGACCTCGCCGCCCTCGAGTCCATGCGGCTCGCGCCACGCAGCGAGCTTGAACGCCCACGCGTGAAGCTGTCCACCGCCGATGCCTAGAGGGTGCTCCACGCTTGGGTTCGGCCCGGCGGTGAAGCCGTCCAGCGACATCGAGACCTCGAATCGTAGCTTTGCCATCGTGCCTCCAACGGGTTGTGATCGGCTTCTCGCCGATCGATCGTTTCCTTCTGTAGACGGCTTGGCGCCACATGACTCATCGGTGCCTGGCGCCTGCGCCGCAGGAGCCAGGATTCATGGTGTCGCAGTCATGGAGAAGGTATTCACCGCGACGCCCGACGCCGGTATGACCTCGACGTAGACCTCCAGTACGCCAAGGCGGTTCAGACTGCCCTCCGCGGATCGCATCGTGCGGCTCCAGTTGGCTCTGACCAGAGCCTGTCTTTACAGCGCTCATCGACCCCACTTGAATCCAGATAGAGGGCCGGCCTCAACTAGTTGAATCAAGGTAGAGGGTGGTCTCGGCTAGTGCCCGGATGGTCTCGCGTGCACCCGGGACCCTGCGACCCGCTTCCAGCTCGATTAGCGCCGCCTCGGAGGTCATCGCGACGAACAGGCGCGCGGCGATCACGGCCGGCTCGATCCCCATCGCCGCGAGACTAGGCTGCGCCAGGAGCGCAAACTGGGCCTCGCGCTGCTCCATCGTCGTCGTGAGCTCACCCTGGGCGCGCGTCTCGAGCACGAGCGCCTTCACGGCTCGGTTAGCCAGGCACACGTCCAGGTAGGCGTCGATGGCCCTCAGTAGCAGCTCCCTCCCTGGAGCCATGCCCTGGACCGCGTCGGCGACCTTCTCGCTGACGCTGGCGTAGAACCGCTGATGCAAAGCGTCGATGAACGTGTCGCGATCTGCGAAGTAGACGTAGAAGGTGCCCTTGGCCACGCTCGCCTGCGCGGTGACGGCGGCGACGCTGAGGCCCGCGAGCCCGCGCCGCTCGGCGACCTCCGCGCCGGCCTCCAGGAGGGCTTGGCGCGTTCGCCGGCCCTTCGGGGTCACCGGTTCGGTCTGATCGCGGGGCGTCAACTCTTTCCAGGCTACATGACCTCAAGGTCATGTAAAACTGACTATACGGTCATAAAAATGCTAGGCTCTTGCCCATCCACTTGAGCACGGAGGGGCCACCATGACCGCACAGGAAGCCGCGACACCGAAGCACTCCCCGATCTCCCCGGTCCCCCCGGTCTCTCCGCATTCCCCGGTCTTCCCGGTCCCCCCGGTCTCCCCGCATTCCCCGGTCTTCCCGGTCCCCCCGCATACCTGGCGCTCGCCGCTGCTGGGCGCCCCGCAGGAGGTCGAGCTTGTCGCGGGACGCCTGCAGTACTTCGAGCGAGGTGACGGCCCGCTGCTTGTGTTCGCTCACGGATGGCTCGCCAACGCCAATCTGTGGCGCAACGTGGTCGAGCGCCTGGCCGATCGCTTCCGCTGCCTCACGCTGGATCTACCGCTTGGATCGCACCGGGTGGCGATGCGTGCCGACGCGGACCTCAGCCCGATCGGCTGCGGCGAGCTCATCGCCGAGGCGCTCGCAAAGCTCGAGCTTGACGACGTAACACTGGTGGGCAACGACTCCGGCGGCGCCTACTCTCAGATCGCCGCCGCCCGGCACCCGGAGCGGATCGCCCGACTCGTGCTCAACTCGTGTGAGACGCCCTACGACGAGTTCCCCCCGCCGCCGTTCGATGGCCTGCCCGCGATCGCCAGGGATCCCGCGGCGCTCGGCCAGCTCTTGCAAGTACTGCGCGACCGCGATGTCCGCTCCACGCCACCGGCCTACGGACTGCTGATTAAGCACCCGGTCGACGAGCTTGTCTCTGACTCCTACGCACTCCCCGTCATCACCGACAGCGCTGTCCTGCGCGACACCGCCAAGGTGATGGGCTCGGCTTCCTCCCAGCCAGTGCACGACGCCGGCCGGCGCCTGATCGCCGCGTTCGAGCGTCCGGTGCTCTTCGCCTGGGGACCAGAGGACAGGGTCTTTGCGCTCGCTCACGCGCAGCGCTACGCCGCCGAGCTGGCCTGCGGCGAGGTCGCGCTGATCCCCGACGCTTTCAGCTTCACGCCCGAGGATCAGCCGCAATTGCTGGCCGAAGCGATCACCCGGTTCCGGGACAGGTAGGCTTCGCCCAGCATGGCTCCCGAGCTCGTCCTGCACGTCCTGCCGCCCTCGCATCCATGCATGACCGCGACCGAGGCCCTGCGCCTGAAGGGTCTGGAGTATGAGCGCATCGAGTTCGTCCCAGGCCAGCACGTCGAGCAGATGCAGGCGATCTACGGCGAGGGCAACCACACCGTCCCGGGGCTGCTCGTCGACGGCGAGCCCGTGCACGGCTCGCGCGCGATCCTCGCGCGCTTGGAGCAGCTCGCCCCCGATCCGGTGCTCTATCCATCTGATGAGGTACGCGAGGCCGAGCGCTGGGGAGACGAGGAGCTGCAGGACCTGGGCCGGCGGATGCCCTGGGGTGCGCTGCACTTCCGTCCCGAGGCGATGGGCACCTTCGGCGGCGCCGGTCCACTCGACGGCGCCGGCACGGACTTCGCGATTCGCTTCGTGCACTCCACCTGGAAGTACCACCGCATCTCGGCGGCCTGCCTGCATGAGGATCTCGCCGGTCTGCCGGCCAAGCTGGCCCACGTCGAGGAGCTGGCCGCCCGAGGTGTGATCGGTGGCGAGCAGCCGAACGCCGCCGACCTGCAGATCGGCGCCACGCTGCGCGTGCTGCTGACCGTCGGGGATCTGCGCCCGCTGCTGAGCGGTGGAGCAGGCGAGCGGATCGCCCTGCGCTGCTTTCCGGAGTACCCCGGGGACGTGCCAGCCGGCGCGTTTCCCGCCGGCTGGGTGCCGGCGGCTTGAGCGCGATCGCGGTCTCGGCTCCTCCGCGCACCGAGCGCGCCCCCCGCGTAGGCGTGATCTTCACCGGCCTGATGCTGGTCATGTTCCTGGCCGCGCTGGACTCGACGATCGTCGCCACCGCGTTGCCGACGATCGTCGGGGACCTCGGCGGCCTGACCAAACTCTCCTGGGTCACGAGCGCCTACCTGCTCGCCCAGACCGCGGTCACCCCGCTGTACGGCAAGCTCGGCGACCTGCTCGGGCGCAAGCGCGTGCTGCAGAGCGCCGTGGTGCTGTTCCTGATCGGCTCGGCCCTGTGCGGGCTCTCCCAGTCGATGATCGAGCTGATCGCCTTCCGCGCCGTGCAGGGACTGGGCGCCGGTGGCCTGATCGTGCTGGTCCAGGCCACCGTCGGGGACATCGTCTCCCCCCGCGAACGCGGCCGTTACCAGGGTCTCTTCGGGGCCGTGTTCGGGGTCTCCAGCGTCGCCGGGCCGGTGCTCGGAGGGGTCCTCGTGGAGCACGTCTCCTGGCGCGCCATCTTCTACGTGAACCTGCCCGTGGGGCTCATCGCCCTAGTGGTGCTGGGCACAACGCTGCCCACCGTTGCTCGCACCACCCGCCCGGTGATCGACTACCTAGGCGCCGCCACGCTGGCGGCCGCGCTCAGCGCGATCGTGCTGGTCGCCTCGCTGGGTGGCACGACCTGGCCGTGGGGCTCCTCGCAGTCGATCGCGGTCGCGGCGCTCGGGCTGCTCCTGCTCGGTGCCTTCGTCCTCGTCGAGCGCCGCGCCCCCGAGCCGGTGCTGCCGCTGGCGGTGATGCGCGACGCCGTCTTCCGCGTGGCCTCCTCGCTCTCGCTGGTCGTCGGCTTCGCCCTGTTCGGCACGGTCACGTTCCTGCCGCTGTTCTTCCAGACGGTCTACGAGGCGAGCCCGACCGGCTCGGGACTGCGACTGATCCCGCTGATGGGCGGACTACTGGTGACCTCGATCGCCTCGGGACGCCTGATCTCACGCTTTGGCCGCTACAAGATCTTTCCGGTACTCGGCACGGCGGTGATGACCGTCGGCCTGGTCTTGCTCTCCACGCTCCACGTCGACACCTCCAACACGGCGGTCTACGGCTACCTGCTCGTTCTGGGGCTCGGCCTCGGCCTGGTCATGCAGGTGCTGGTGCTGGCGGTGCAGAACGCCGTGGACTTCAGCGTGCTGGGAGCCGCCACCTCCGGGGTGACCCTGGCGCGCGGGATCGGCGGCTCGCTGGGCACAGCCATTTTCGGGGCGATCTTCTCCAGCCGCCTGATCAGCGCCCTGCACGGCGCGCTGGGCGCGGCCGGTAAGCAGGTCGCGCATGGGGGGCGCCTCTCCGGCGCCCAGGTCGCCCAGCTGCCCGCTGCGGCGCGCAGTCTCTACCAGCACGCCTACGTGCATGCGCTGCATCCCGTCTTCCTGGTCGCCGCCGGGGTGGCCGGCGTCGGGTTTCTCCTCAGCCTGCGCCTACGCGAGCGTCCGCTGCGCGCCACGGCTGCGGCCTCGCAGGGTCTCGAGCACACGCTGGCCGCGCCGTGCGACGCCGACTCGCTGGCGGAGATCGACCGCGCGCTGTCGATGCTCGTGGGGCGCGATCGGCGCCGCCAATTCAACCTGCACGTCGCCGAACGAGCCGGGGTCGACCTGAGCTCCGGCGCGGTCTGGGCCCTCTCGCGCTTCGCCACCCTCGGGATCCCCGCCACGCGGGAGCTGGCGCGTGAGATGGGCCTCGACGAGGAGCGCGTGGCCGACGTGCAGGGGGAGCTCCTCGAGCGCGGTCTGCTGGGGCGCGACGATCGGCTCACGCCAGCCGGGAGCGCGACCGCCGATCAGATCCTGAGCGCCCGGCGCGAGGAGCTGCAGGCGCTGCTGGCCGACCACGGCGCGGAGCGCGAGCCGCAGGTCACGGAGCTGCTTGGGCGCATGGCCGTCGAGTTGGCCGGTGAGCGCCCTTGAGCAGGCCGTCGTTGCGCCGCTCCTAGCTCGGCGGTTGACCGCTCCTAGCTTTGCGGCTGGCAGTGCCTAGCTTGGTGGCTGGCAGTGCCTAGCTTGGTGGCTGGCAGGGCCTAGCTCGGTGGTCGGCCGCGCCTAGCTCGGTGGTCGGCTCCGTCCGTTCGAGTGCGGCACGAGCGCGGCGCGCTCGAGGAACAAGCCAAGCGGGCGGCGGTCATCGGAGACCCCCAGAGCAAACGGGGAGCGCGGATCGTGGATGCGCCACGCCAACAGCAGCTCGCCTTCCGGGCCGAGCGCCGTCGCGGGCAGCGGCACGCTGGTCAGGTGCGGGTATGTCATCTCCTCGTCGTAGGCGATCGACGCCAGTCGCTGCCGGTTGGCCGTCACCTCGACCTGCAGCGTCCGCTGGCCCCCGCCCAGCAGCGGAACAGCATCGAACTCCAAGTCGAGTGGAACCGGGGGTCCTTCAAGGCGCAGCAGGAGCTGCGCCTGGTGGCCGTGCGTCCAGCGCCCGGCAGGCTCCGCGTGGCTCCAGCCGCCCGCGAGCGCCTCGTCGTCGCCGGAGCCCTCGCCGAGGGACAGGCGGCTGCCCACCGCGCAGGCGTATGGCTCCCGCAGCACGAGCCGGCGCAGGAGGACGCTGACTCTACGATCGTCGTCGTCCAGGCCAAGCTGTGCCGGCGACGTCGCGTCGGGCGTGCGCAGCGTCAGCTCCACACGGTCGGAGCCCGCGAGAGCCGCACGGGGGATCACGAGCACCTCCCCGTGCAGGGAGCTGCTGGAGTCGATCTGAAACTCGGCCACCGGCACGTCGTTCGCGAGCACCTCCAGACGCTGCCGCGGGCAATCGGCGCTGAGGAAGCCCTCAGCCCAAAGCTCCAGCAGCAGCGACGTCCTCGCGGGCCGCGGAAGCGGTAGTACGACACGGGCCTCACGCCCGGCGATCCAGCACCCCTCGCCTTCCGGGCGCCACAGGCCGTACGCCCCGTAGCTTCTGGCCACGTCCGGGAGCCGCAGGTCGATCGGCTCGCCGAACGCGATCGGGCTCGCCGCCGGGTCCGCAGCGCCGGCCCCGATCGCGGCCGCCACCTCAGAGGCCGGTCGCCCCGGGCCCGGTCGCCCACCTGAGAGCGCACTGCGCAGCTCGCGCCAGCGCTCGATGCCCAGCCGCCGGCGCCCGAGCCGGATCTGCCGAGCGAGCGTCGCGCGCTCGCCGAGGGGCAGCTCGCGGCGGAGGTACTGCCCGTGGTAGACCAGCTCGCGCTGTAGCGCGCCGCGACGCTGCGGCTGGGTCATCTGCGCCCGGAACTCCAGGCGCTCGAGCCGCGGCGCCCCGCTCGAGCGCAGCTTCCTCAGGATGTCCGCGGGAATCGGGGCATCCACCACCCGGCGCAGGTAGCTCAGGCCGGCGGCGAGCTGCGCAAGAACGCGCCGGCGGCGGGCCTGCTCGAGCAGGCGCTCGTAGTCGACCGGTCCGGAGACCCCGCGCGCCAGCAACGCCGCGTCGAGGACCCAGCGGTAGGTGGGGATCGCGTTCCAGCGCAGGCCGTGCAGGATCACGAGCAGCAGCTCGTCGGCCGGGCACAACGATCGTGTGCGCACACCGAGCAGCTCCACCGCGACCGCGGCGGCCCAGAAGTCCTCGTCGGCATCCGGCTGACAGGACGCGTGCAGGACGTGCCAGTGCAGATCGAGCTGCAGATTGTCACTGTCCGTAAACCCGTGGCTGGGAACGAAGCGCGGCGCGTAGTCCGCGATGTACCAGGTCGGGACGTCGCCGACAGGTCGCAAGCCGGCGGATACCAGGACGTCGATCGCAGCCGCCGTCATGCCGGTCGGGACGAGCACGTCGACGTCGTTCATCGCGCGCATCCCCGCGTCCAGGCGCGTGTCCACCACCAGCGCGGCGCCCTTGAGTAGAAGGGTCGAGATCCCGGCTCGCTCGAGCTCGGCGACCACCGGCAGCATGCGGTTCAACAGGACCTGGTTGCGGGCCCACGTAAAGCGGTGGACACCCTTGAACAGCGGCAGCAGCTCATCCTCGACGTCGTGTGCCGCGAGGTTCTCACGCAACAGCGGCAGGATCCCCTGCACCGGGGCATCGAGCCGCGCGACCTCCAGGTGCGGGCGGACCGTGCGCCACGCCGCGAGACCACGCTCGTCCGCCAGCAGCGCCGCGCGCAGAAGCGCCTCCTGCTGCGGGGTGGGCCAGACATCGCGCTGCCCGGGGACCGCTCCCCATGGCTCGGCGCCCGCCGGTCCCGGCACCAGTCGCTCGATCACGGTGAGGCAGCCGCGCGGCGGCGGTCGAGCGAGGCCTTCAGGGCGTAGGCGAACTCGCCGATCTGCTCGCGGTTGCGCAGTGAGTTGTTGGCCCCGTGCACGCGGCGCCAGTAGACCTGCTGCTCGACCGTCAGCTCAGCGAGGCCGCGCTCGCGAGCGCGCAGCAGCCAGTCCAGGCCCTCGGCCACGTGCGTGTCGACGGCGAACGGACCGACCTGCTCGAGGGCGCTGCGCGCTACCAGCATCGCGCCGGGAAGATGCGCGGGACGGGCCGCATCCAGCGCGACCGGCTCGCCATCCTGGGTGTGTTCGAAGCGGCGGACCGCTCCGAACAGGATCGCTGCTCCCGTGTCGAGCGCTAGCGCTCCCAGCCGCGCATCGAGGCTGTCACTCGTGAGGCGGTCGTCCGCGTCGAGGAACGCGATCCACTCGCCGCGCGCCAGTTCGACCCCGCGGTTGCGAGCCGCGCCGATCCCAGCGTTCGCCTGTTGCACGACCCGCACCGGATCGCCGTAGCGCCCCGCCACGGATGCCGTCGCGTCGGTCGAGCCATCGTCGATGACGAGCACGTCGAGTGGCCGCTGACGCTGCGCCAGCGCGCTGTCGATCGCCTCCGCGATCCAGCGCTCGGCATTCCACGCCGGAATGATCACTCCGACCATCGCCTCAGCCGGCATCTTGCTCCTGACGGTCACGCGCCACGTTGCGGCGCAGGATCGCGAACATCGAGCTACGCACGGTCGCGGTGTCGTAGGAGCCGTTCGCGCCGTGGACGCGCCAGCGGATGAGCGGGTCGGGAAGCAGCTCGCTGCGCAGACCGGCGTCGCGCGCCCGCACGAGCCAGTCCGAGTCACAGCCCGACGCATAGCGCGGGTCGAAGTCCCCGATCCGCTCGAACGCCGCGCGGCGCACTAGCCACGAGCTCGGCAGAAAAGCGGGCTGCGGCGCCAGCAGCCACTCCGGCTTGAGCCATGGCGGTCGTGGCGTTCCCGGCATCAGCACGACCTCCATCGCGGTGTGCACGATGTCCACATCCGGATGCGCCGCCAGCAGCTCGACCTGGCGCTCGAGCTTGCGCGGCAGCCATTCGTCGTCCTGGTCGAGGAACGCGATCAGCTCGCCCCGTGCCGCCGCCAGACCGGTGTTGCGCGCGACCGCCACGCCGAGCTGCTGCCGCTGGCGTATCACGCGCACGTCCTCGCGCTCGGAAGCGATCGCGGCGCTGCGGTCGGGCGAGCAGTCGTCGACGACGATCGTCTCGAGCGGCCGGTAGGTCTGGGCCGCGACGCTGTCCAGCGCCGCCGCGAGGAAACGCTCGCCGGCGAACGCCGGCACGATCGTCGAGACGAGCGGCTGCGTGGGGGTCTCAGGCATCGGCATCGCCGCGCATACGGTGGACCGATGCGCGCATCACGCGCAGCGTCGCCGCGTGGTTCGCCTGCGTCTGGCGGGAGGTGTTGCGAGCATGGATGCGGTAGTACAGCAGCGTCCGATCGATTCGCCCGGCGCGGACGCCGGCATCCTTCGCCCGCGCCAACCAGTCGATGTCCTCGCTGACCCGCAGCGACTCGTCGAAGCCGCCGACCAGCTCCAGGACCTCGCGGCGCGCGAGCATCGTCGCGGCATGACCCGCGACCTGCTCCCCCGCGGCGAACCCCGGATCGTGCGCCGGCCGCGGTTCGCCCGGGCTGAGAAAGACCTCGGCGAGACCGAGCACGATCCCCTGCTCGGGGTGGCACTCGAGCTCGGCGAGTTGCAGCGAGAGGCGGTCCGTCGGCCATACGTCGTCGGCGTCGAGGATCGTGAAGAACTCGCCAGCGGCGACCGCGAGACCCGTGTTGCGTGCAGCCGCCGGGCCCCCCTGGGCCCGCTGCACCAGCTCGACGCCCGCCCGTCGCCGGGTGATCTCCGCCGTACGGTCGCTCGAGCCGTCATCGACCACGATCACCTCGACCGCCCCGTGGTCTTGGGTCAGCGCGCTGTCGAGCGCCTCATCCAGGTAGCGCTCGGCGTTGTGAGCCGGGACGATCACCGAGACAAGCGCCGCGCTCATCGCTGGCCTTCCTCCACCAGCTCACCGCGCGCACGATTCTTGCCTGCCTCCTCGCCGGGAGCATGGTTCTCGCCTATCTCCTCACGGCGTGCATTGTCCTCGCGTGTCCTCTCACGGCGAGCGCCGTCCTCGCCTGTCTCCTCGCCGGGGGCAGGGTTCTCGCCTATCTCCCCACGGCGTGCCCTGTCCTCGCGTGGCCTCTCCCGGCGAGCGCCGTCCTCGCTTTCCTTCGCACCACGAGCGCGGATCTCGCTCGCCTCCTCGAGCGCCCGGTCGACGGCCGCCGCTAGTTCCGCTGGGCGGTCGCCGACATCGAGCGCATAGCACGGCACCGCGCGCACGACGGCGGCCAGCGAGCGCACGACCGCTCCGCCGTCGAAGGGCATCTGGAAGGCCGTGCTGGGCGCCAGCGCGAGCAGGGCCTCGGCGGCGCTGGTGCGGCGCAACGCGGCGCGCCCCCCGCGGATGCGCGGAACGATCACGGCGTGGATCGGCAGCGACTCCGCAAGTGCGTCCGGGAGCTGCTCGGCGACATTCAGGACCGCCTTCTCCTCCGGTTCCGGCTGTGGGGAGCGGGCGGCGGCGGCGAGCTCGGGAAATCGCATCAGATGACCGTCGTCCAGCTTGGCGGTGCCGAACAGGTTCCACGCCACCGGCCGCGGGGCGCAGTGGAGCAGCAGATAGTCGTCGGACACGTAGCGCATGCCCGCCGCCAGCGCCGCCAGCGCGACCGTCGTCTTACCGGAGCCCCCGGCCCCCGCAAGCAACGCCCCGCCCCGGGCCCGATCGCCGACCGCCCCGGCGTGAACGAGATGGCGGTCCGGTCCGCTCAGCGCCCAGAACAGCGCCGGGCGCAGCGGCGCCGCGCGCTCCCACCACGGCAGCGAGCGCGCGTCCGGCACGCGGTACAGCACCCCGCCGCCGGCTCGATCGAACAGCGTCACCGCGTGCGAGCCGGCCTCGTGCACGGCGACCACGCGGTCGTCGTCGGTACGCACCAGTCCGCGCGCGCCGACATCGGCATCCCGCCACGGGACCCTACGTGCCTCGACCCCGAGCGTGCGCTCCTCCCACAGCTTGATCGTGACGTCCGCGGTCTCGCCGGCGCTCGCCAGACGGGGCGCCAGCGCCGCGAGCAGCCCGTCGGCCAGCTCGCGGCCGGCGAAGCACAGGCGCAGCCTGCGGTCGGCGAAACGCAAATCGCGATCCGTCGCCCCGGCAAGGGCGACGGCCTCGGAGTGCTCCCGGGCGGCTTCCTGGAAGAACCTCGGCAGTGTCGCCTCAGCCAGCCTTGACATGCGGCCAGCCTGTGGCTTGCTCGACGTCGTGAAGTGGGTCTACGAGCATGAACTCCTGCATGTCCGTGTACTTGTGCAGCACCGGTGCCACAAACGACCCGGTTGAATCGGGGTCCTCCAGCGCCGGAGCAGGGGTTGCCGCGGCCGCCGGTGGACCCTCGAGGACCAGCTCCTCCTCGAGGAGCCTGTCCAGCAGGGCGAGGACGGTCTCGGCGACGAGTGCCGAGTCGGCGTCGTAGCGCTCCCGGATGCGGGAAACGATCTCTTCGCGCTCCGCTTGATACCCCAGCAGCTCCCATACCTCGGTGCCAACGCCGTCCAGGCTGTAGTACGTGCCCGTACCCAGGTGGATCAGGATCGTCTCACCGTCGATGGTCTCGTGGACGACGTGCTGGAGATTGATCGTCAATTGCTTGCCGGGCATCCGCAGCCATAGTTTATGAGCTCTCTCATCTGGCGGCCGACTGCACCCGCTCCCCGGCTCAGGATCGCTCGGGCTCGCTCATCAATGCGACCGCGAGCGTGACCCCGGCGGAGCGCCGCAGCGTGGCGATCTGGCGTCCCGGCTGGATCGCCGGACGGATCGACCCGGCCTGCGGGCCGAGCAGGCCGACGGTGTGCTCCAAATCCCGCGCGCGCAGCGCGAGACCCCAAAAATGGGCACCACCGCCGGCGCTGCCCGCGCGCTCGAGGACCTCGTCCGGTTCCTGAATCAGCTCCAGGATCTCGGCCCCGAGACGGAAGAACGCCTGGCGTGGGGCGCCGGAGGGCGTCGGTTGCTCACGGATTCGCCGCAGTTGCAGCCCGGCATCCGTGAGCGCCTGGACGCTGCGGTCCAGGTTGGGTGACATCGCGACGATGTGATCGATTGCCACCACACCGTTGGGGTGTGCGCGCGAGGCCTCCGCGACGACGGCCGCAGGCGGCGGACGCTGCGAGTGGGTCGTCGGAAGTCCGTCGAGCGCGGTGCTCGCAAGGTCGCGCAGCGACCAGCCGACGATTCCGCGCGCGTCTGCGTCCGCGCTGAAGCGCAGCTGCACCCCACCGAGCAGGCAGCACCCGTCCGCTACGGAGAAGCCAAGCCTCCGCCACGGCTCGGGGCCGTCGGCGAGTACGACCTCGTCGATCGTCGGCGCCGGCATCTCAGCGTCTTCCGGCGCTCAGCATCGCCGCGCCGGGCGCGGACCGGCGAATAGTCGTGGGACGCACCGCCCAAGCCTACGACCTCGCGCTTGCCCACGCGCAAAAAAACGAGGACCCGGGGTCGACAAGCTCCGGGTCCTCGCCGCCTCGCGCGCGGGGTGCTGCCGTACCTACTCATGGGAACCGCCGCGCGTTTGGCTGCGGGCTGCGGCGCGACAGCCCATATTCCCTCTTGGGCCGCCGACCGTCTCCCGCGGTAATCAGAATAAAACGAATACCGGACAGTGGCATGACTTGTCTGAGTGGACTACACGCTGGCTGCCCGGGCAGCCAATCAAGAGACCTGATAGACCTTCGCCTCAGGCCGCGAGGCGCTCGTGGGGAGACGAGGCAAGGAGAACCATGCAAGTAATCGGCGCAGGACTGCCGCGGACGGCGACCACAAGTCAGATGGTCGCCCTGGAGCAGCTCGGGTTCGGGCCGTGCTACCACATGCGCAACCTGCTCGCCGACCTCGAGGGCGGCCTGCCATCGTGGGAGCGCGCCGCCGACGGTACCCCCGAGTGGGAGCAGATCTTCGGCGCCGCCGCCTCGACCGTCGACTGGCCTTCGGCGCGCTACTACCGCGAGCTGATGGACCACTACCCGGACGCGAAGGTGCTGCTGAGCGTGCGCGACGGGGAGGCATGGGCGCGCAGCATGCGCGAGACCGTCTGGGGGATCTTCCATGGAGACTCCGTGATCCACCACGTCAGCGAAGCGCGCGCGGTGCTGGACCCGCTGTGGCGCCGCTACGTTGCGCTCATGCGGCGCATAACCTGGGACGAGTCGACCGGTGTGCTGGCCGGCGAGACCTCGACCGAGACCGGTCTGATCGCGGTCATGGACCGCTGGAACGAGGAGGTCAAGAGCACCGTGCCGGCCGACCGGCTGCTGGTCTGGGACCCCCGCGACGGCTGGGATCCACTCTGCGGCTTCCTCGAGGTCGACGTGCCCGCGGAGCCACTACCCAACCTGAACGACACCGCGTCCTTCCGGGAGGGGATCATCGGCGGCGCGCTTGGCGTCCTGAACGCATGGTGGGAGCAGCGCGAGCGTCCGAGCAGCGGTCTGCACGGGGCCGCGCTGAGCTGAGCCGCTGCGTGCACCGGGCCAGCGGCGCGGAGCTCGCCCGCCGGATTGCGCAATGCCGCAGGACGCCAGCCGCGTTCAGGACCGTCAGTAGTTTGTCGCAAGCGAAAGCGCTTTTGCTTGCGACCATCTACGCGCAGTAAAGTCTAGTTTGACCATATGCCCTCTAGAACGTCTCTTGTGAGCGTTCCATCGGCGGCCGATGATTTCAAGCTCGACAGGGAGAGCATGATTCGCATCGTCCTGACTGATGACCAGAACGCGACGCGGCAAAAGCTGCGCCTGTCTCTCGATCGAGAGGCAGATATCGAGGTCGTGGCCGAAGCCGACGACATGGTCTCGGTGGTACGGCGTGTCCACGGTTTTCTGCCCCACGTCCTGGTGCTGGATCTGGGCATGCCCGGGGACTCGAGCATCGAGATGCTGCGGCGGCTACACAAACAGGTGCCCGAGACCAAGGTCGTCGTGCTCGCCATGTCCGAGGATCCGGTTTTCGCTAGGCGTGCACTGGATGCCGGCGCGATCGGCTTCGTCTTCAAGGGGACGGTGACCGTCGACCTGCAGCAGGCCGTGCGCCATGCGGCGCGCGGCGAGCAGTACGTCAGTCCAAGCGTGTACCAGCGCCTCGCCTTGCTGCGCGACTCGCCAACCGAGGCGCGGCTCACCCCGCGCGAGCTTGAAGTCCTGCGTCGGATCGCGCTCGGCTATACCAGCGTGGAAGTGGCCGACCAACTGGACCTATCTCCGCGCACGATCGAGACCCACCGCGCGCGCATCCTGCGCAAGCTTGCGATCGTGACTCGCGCCCAATTGGTGAGCTACGCACTTGCGCACGGACTGCTCGGAAATGGGCTAGTCGGAAACGTTTGAGCTAGCAGCGGTCGGCCCGCGCTCAGCGCGCGATCTCCTCCGGCTCCTCGAACCAGCGCCGGCGCTCGCCCACACGGGCACGCAAGCGCCAGGCGCGTGACTTCGGCGCCCGCTCCAGTGCATCGCCGAGTGCGGCGATGCGCTGCTGCAGAAGCTCTCGCGGAGCCGCCTCCAGACCCGTCTCGAGCAGGCCATCGCGCAGCCGTGAGAGGTTCAGCTCGAGCGTGTGGTGCAGGCCCCAGTCGTTGCCTGTCAGGTCCGCGATCCGGCGCGCATCGATGGCCGGCGCGCCGTCGCTTCCGGCATCCTGGTCGGCGACCTCGCAAGCCAGTAGCAGCGCATACAGGTCATCCCGATCCTTTGCGTTCAGCGCGACGATCTGCAGCTTAGTGAGGGCCAGCTCGGCCGCCGGCAGGATCTCCCCACGCCCATTCAGGCGCTCGAGCAGGGGCAGCCTGTGGCACATCTGAAAGCTGCCCACGAAAACGTCGACGCGGCGCGCCCCGTCGCGCGCCCCGCCGGGCTCGTCGAAGAGCAGACGCCGGGCGCCGTTGATCGCGTTGAAGCGCCGCCGCGGCTCCCAGCCGTGGGCGGCCAACATGCTCTCCACGGCGGCACCGGCACGGCGTGTGGTGATGAAGTCGAGGTCCCCGATCTCACGCCGCAGGCGCGGCTCCATGCGTTCGCCCAACAACAGGCGGATGCCCATGCCGCCGAGCAGCCCCAGCGGCAGCGCGCTCGCGTCGGCCGCCGCGAGCAGTCGCCGAGCCTCGTCCTGCAGCGAATCCTGGATGTCCTCACCCGGTGACGAACTGATGGCGCGCACGTTCACCCTTCAGGTTAATCAGGCAGCCGGCGATGCGACCCGTGTGGTAGGCGCTGCCGGGGTTGATGCAGAGCGTGCGCCCGATGCGCATCGCGCCGGGGCTCTCGTGGACGTGGCCGTGGAGCGAGAGCAGCGGCTGGTAGCGCTCGATCAGCTCGCGCACCGCTGTCGAGCCGACCGGGATCAGCTTGGGCTCGGAACCGATCGTGACGACGGTGAGCTGCTCGTCGAGCTCAGCGGCGGTGTCGAGGGTCGAGTCGTACGGCGGCACGTGCAGGTTGAAGATCGAGTGCGCCGGCGCGTCGAGCTGGGCGGCGAGCTGCTCGACGCGCCGGTACAGCTCGTCCTCGTCGAGCTCGCGCGGGGAGTGGAACGGAGTCAGGTTGGAGTAACCCAGCGAGACCATCTCGTAGCCGCCGAATTCGACGATGCGCTCGTCGCACGCCTCCACGCGGCGCGCGCGTTCGACGGCCGCATCGATCCCCGGCGGGTCGTCGTTGCCGGGCATCAGGAAGCAGCGCACGTCGCTGCCCTGCAGACGCTCGTCGGCGAGTGCCAGCCAGCGCTCGAAGGTCTCCATCATGACCTGCGCGAACCACTCCTCGCGCTGCTCCTCGGGCAGCTCGGCCACGCGCGCGACCTCGGCGGCGCTCATGCGATGCGGGTACATGCCGTTGGCGCGGATGCGCCGTTCGGCCTCCTCGGCCTGCGTCCCGTCGAGGAGCAACTCGCGGTGGCCGAAGAGCTCGAGCTCGTAGCCCTCCGGGCGCACGAGCAGCGGCACAACGACCTTGCCCGCGACGTCACCACCCATCACGATCACGCTGGCGCTGTAGGCCTCCGCCGCGTTCAGGAACTTCCGCCACAGACCCTCCGTGCCGTGGATGTCGGAGGCGTAGTAGAGGCGTGTCGATGCGCCGTCGGAGCTCGCCGCGGTGGGCCCTGTGCTTGCGTCGGCGGCGCCATTCTCATGTGCGCGCCGGCGTCCGAAAAGGCTCACGCTCACTCCGGCGGCAGCTCGTGGTAGACGAGCTCCAGCTCGATCCCCTGGCGCCGGCGGATCGCCTTGGAGAGGTAGTAGATCGCAAAGCCGACGGTATAGACGCCCACGGCGAGCTCGAGCTTGCCGGGGTCCTTCGCGAGGCTCGTCCCCGAGCCGGGGTCCCACAGCAGGATCGCGATCGCGCCCAGGAAACCGACCAGCGAGATCGCGCCGACGAGCGTGAACAGCGGGATCCCGGCAACGCGCCGCGCGTAGGGCGAGCCGGCGATGAGCGCGCGCTGGCGGAAGGGCACGACGATGCCCGCGATTGCGGTGAAGACCATCGTAAAGGAGATGCCCAGCAGCACGGTCAGCGTCGTGAACCACGTAGTGAAGGAGTAGATCGCGGTGCTCGCGATCACCATCACCAAAATGATCGCAAGCGCGATCAGCGGCGAACGCGAACGCGGCTCCACCCAGGAGAGGCGCTCGGGCATGACGCGGTCAAAGGACCACGCGAACATGCTGCGGCTGACCATCATCATCGTCTGCGGCAGCCAGATGAACAGGCCGGCGGTGAAGCCAAGGATGATGATGGCGCTCCAGATGGCGCTGCCGGAGGCAATGCCCATGATCTCAGGGTAGGCCGGGGCCCCGGCGGAGAAGCCGTAGGCCGCTGGGTCGGCGAGCCCGAGCCGTCCGTTGAAGGAGTAGCTCGCGACGTGCGTGAAGGTCGGGATCATCAGCAGCAGGGCGATCACCGAGACCAGGATCGCGCCGGGCATCGACTTCAGATGGGTGCGCTTCTGCTGGCGGATCTCTCCGGCGAAGAAGGTGCTCGAGTAGATGAACCCGAAGATGAACCAGAAGATCGAGGTCGAACGCAGCGACGCTTCGAGGCTGAACTTCGCGGGCACGAAGCCGGCCTTGGCGGCGGAGGCCGTGAGCGCGGCACTCGCGTGCGGGGTCCCGAGGTTGGCGGCGTAGTCGTTGAAGTTGTGGAGGAAGCCCGCGCGGCTCTGCAGCACGCCGATGACGATCGGCAGGCCGACCGCGCCAAGGACGTACAGGCCGAAGCACCAGACCTGCACGCGGAAGAAGAGATGCGTGCCGCCGACCACGAACAGCGCCGCGGAGATCAGCAGCATCGTGGTGCCGGTGATGAACAGTCCCCAATCGGTGGAGAACCAGTGGCCGAAGCTCAGCCATCCGGTGGCGCCGGTGAAGCCGGCCATCGTGCGCGCGAAGGCGCCGAAGCCGTAGCTGGCGATGTAGGTCGTGTAGACGCCACTGGAGACCGCGACCCAGATGCAGTAGCTGAAGTTCGCGGCGAACCCGATCGCGGGGTGCAGGATGCGGCTGTTGAAGACGTAGTCCCCGCCGCTGCGCGGCATCACCTGCGTAAACATCGCGTACAGGAACGCTCCCGGCAGGCCCAGCGCGGCGGCGAACAGCACCCCCAGGATCGCGCTCGAGCCGCTGTAGGAGTCCAGCAGCAGCCAGTAGAAGGCGAACGTCAGCGCAACGCTCGACCACATGATGTTGTAGAAGAGCGCATCACTCGTACGGCCTTCGCGCACAAGACCCGTTGCCTTACGCGTGAAGAGCGTCGGTGTCTCGGTGGCGGTGGCGGATGTCTCCGTGGTCGTCCCCATCCTCGTTGCCATCCTTCCGCAGGGTTGAAGATTTCCTCTAGATTGAAGACGATATTGCGGACGCGCGGCTTGCACGGCCGTGGTGGCCGGGTGTTTTGCGCCGCTCACTGCGCAGATTGCCGCACAGTGAGCGGCGCGCTTACGTCTCCAACTAGTCGCAACGCCAGCTCGCCGCGGGTTCTCTTGCACGTAGGCAAGGACGCGAGTTTGGCAAACCGGCAGAACTTGAGGATTGGGAGACAACTGCTAGATCGGAATGCTAGTCCTTTGAATGGTTCGCTTTTCGTGACAAGTGGGGCGCGTTTTCGCTATGGTTCGGACCTCGGGTCGATCGAGGAGTGGGATTGCATGGGTGCCGCCGCGAGCCATGAGCTGAGGTTGTCCCCCCTGAAGGGCGCGTTGCTATGTCTGCTGGTGCAGCAGCAGGGGTACGGGTATGACCTGGCGAATCGCTTGGAGCGGAGACTGGGACCCGGGTGGAACATCAATCGCAGGAGCCTTTATCGGATGCTGGAGGCGTTTGAGCGCGATGGGCTCGCGTCCTCAGATCGCTCCTCCGGGTCGAGTGCCGAGCGGATCATGTACGACGCCAAGCCTGTCGCGGAGGTGGCCGTGGCGGAGTGGATGGGGAGCGTCGGGCAGGGTCTGGCGCCCAAGGAGCTACAGGCAAAGCTGGTCGTCGCGCGCGAGCGAGACCTGCCGCTGCTGCTTGTCGCAGTAGATGCATGTGAGCGCCAGTGTTTTGCCATGCGCCAGGAAATCGAGGTCGATCTGCCCCCGCAGCGGTCCCTGACGGGGGCGCTGATGCATATGGCGCGCGAAGCCGACCTCGAGGCGCTCAAGTGCCAGCTGTCGTGGTTGGATCGGGCGCGCGGGAGGATTCTCGACCTCCTCGGGTCCTAGGCCCTGGTCGCGAGCGTCATGGCGCCGTTGCTGTCGCTAGCCGGGGTTAGCAAGAGCTATCTTGACGGGCGCCGCCAGGTGACCGTCCTCGATCGGGTCTCGCTCGAGATCGACGCCGGCGATTACGTCGGCGTGTGGGGGCCACGACGCTCTGGCAAGTCGACGCTGACACGGATCCTCGCCGGCGTGGAGCCGCCCGATGCTGGAGTCGTCAGCTTCGATGGGCGCGATCTCACCACACTGTCGGGTAGGGAGCGCTCGTGTCTGTTGCGCGCTGGCGGTGTCGCGCTGGTCTCCTCGGAGTGGCGCGCGCAGTTCAATCGCCCGACCGTCGACCTGGTTGCGACTGCATGCATGGGCGACGGCACGCCGCTGTACGAGGCCAGGCGCCGCGCGCGGCGCGCACTCGAGCAGGTCGGCGCCGGAGAGCAGGCCGATGTGCGGGCCAGCCGGCTGGCGTTGGGGGAGCGCATCCGGGTCGGGCTTGCAATGGCGCTCGTGCGCGAGCCGCGGCTGCTGATCGTGGACGAGCCCGCCGTCCTGCGCAGTCCGACAGACGGCGATGCGCTGTTCGGGCTGCTGCGCTTCCTTGGTCGCAGTAGCGATCTGGCTGTCGTGATCGCATCTGAGGACCTGGACCCGATCGCCGATGCACGGCGGATCATGGCGGTCTCGCGCAGTGAAGTGCGCTCGATGGACAAGCCCGGTGTGATCGTGCCGTTTCCCCAGCGGCAGGCCAGAGCGGGCGACTCAGGGTTGTGACGCTCGAGCTGCGTGAGGTCGTCAAGCACTACCCGGCGGGCGGCGAGGTCGTGCGCGCCGTAGACGGAGTGTCGCTGAGCATCGCGGCCGGTGAGCTGGTTGCGCTCTATGGACCGAGTGGATCGGGCAAGACGACGTTGCTACTGATCGCAGCTGCGCTGCTGGCCCCGGACGGCGGGGAAGTGCTATTCGATGGCGCCGACATCTCGCACTTGACGGCGAAGGAGAGCGCGCGCTACCGCCGGCGCGAGGTCGGCTTCGTCTTTCAGTCCTTCCACCTGCTGGCCGGCGCCTCGGCTCTGAACAACGCCGCGATGAAGCTGCTTTGCGATGGCTACACCCTCCGTGAAGCCAGGCAGATGGTCAGACCATGGCTCGAGCGCGTCGGCCTGCGCGAGCGGATCGATCAGAAGGCCTCGCAGCTCTCGATGGGAGAGCGTCAGCGGGTGGCGATCGCCCGCGCGTTGGCCGGCGAGCCGCGGTTGCTGCTCGCTGACGAGCCGACGGGGAATCTCGACAGTCGCCGCACACGCGAGATCCTCGAGCTGTTGCGCGATCTCTGCCATGAGCGGGGGATGCCGGGGGTGCTCGTCACGCACGACCCGCGCGCGCAGCAGTTCGTCGATCGTGTCTACACGCTGCGCGACGGTCGCCTAGCGGACGGGCTCGACGCGGACCTGGAAAGCGCCCTTGTATGAGGCTACGTGTGTCGAGGATCCGCGCACCGCGAGTGCTTGGATTGAGCGCCGGTCTGCCCCTGACGCTGTATGCATGGCGGGTGCGCCAGCGCCCCGCGCAGGAGCTGCTCGCGGCCGCCGGCATCGCGGTGGGCGTCGCGCTCGTGTTCGGCGTGCTGGTCGCGAACACCAGCATCACCAGCTCCGCCGGCCAGCTGATCCAGCAGCTCGTCGGCTCCGCGCGTCTCCAGCTCGCGGCGCGCTCGGAAGCGGGCTTCAGCAAAGCGCTCGTCGAACGCGCCGCGCGACTGCCCGGGGTGCAGGTCGCCTCGCCGCTGCTGCGTGAGGACGCGACGGTGCAAGGTCCGCGCGGCAGCGAGCGGGTACAGCTCGTCGGGGTCACTCCGAGTCTGCTGCTGCTGGGTGCGAGCGCGACCCGTAACCTCGGCGCGGGCGCGCTGCTGATCTCGGGCGGGGTCGGACTCCCCGCGAGTGTCGCGGCAACCGTCGGCGGGCAGCCGGGCACGAGGGTCACGCTACGCGTCGGCGGGAGGATCCACACGGTCAAAGTCCGCGCAGCGCTGGGCAGCCAGACGATTGGCGTGGTCGCGGAAAGCCCGATCGTGATTGCGCTACTGCCGGTCGCGCAGATGCTGACCGGAAAACCGGGGCAGGTCACCAACGCGCTGATCAAGCCCCGCGCCGGCGCCGACCGGCGTGTCGCCGGCGAGCTCCGCCGGCTCGCGGCGGGGCGTGTGAGCGTCTCGCCGGCCAACGAGGAACTGCACGTGCTGGCGACGGCGGCCAAGCCCAACGAGCAGTCCACGACCCTGTTCGCCGCGATCGCCGGCATCGTCGGGTTCCTGCTGGCGCTCAACGCGATGCTGCTGACGATCCCCGAACGCAGGCGCTTCGTGGCGGAGCTGCGCACCTTCGGCTACGACCCGGCGCAGATCATCTTGATCCTCGCCGTACAGGCGCTTGCGCTCGGCGTGGTCGGCTCCACGGTGGGGATCGTCCTCGGCTACCTCCTCGCACACACGCTCTTCGGCGAGGTGCCCGGCTACCTGACGGTCGCGTTCCCGATCGGCACCCAGAAGGTCCTCAGCGCCGGCACGATCCTGATCGCGCTCGGGTGTGGCCTGCTGGCGGCGCTGCTCGCTTCGCTGCGCCCGGCCCTGGACCTGCGCCCCGGGCGCGCCCTGGACGCGGTCATGCACGAGCAGGGCGAGGCCGGGCAGGCAATCTCAGGGCGCGTGACGCTGGCGTTTGCGCTGGGCGGAGCCGCGCTGCTGCTCTTCGCCACGCTGCTTGCCCTGGTGGTGCCGAGCTTGACGATCGTGGGTGGCGTGTTGCTCGCGCTGGCCGCGGTCTGCCTGGTCCCGCTTGGCTACACGGCGGTTATCAGAGGGCTGATACCGCTCAGCGAGCGCTCGCGAGGCATGCTCGCCCACGCGGTAGTCGAGCTGGAGGCGACCGCGACCCGCTCGATCGCGCTGGCGGCGATTGCGGCGCTCGCCGTCTACGGGAGTCTCGCGATCGGGGGTGCGCGGAGCGATCTGACCCGTGGCATTGAAACGGCGATCGGCCAGTACGAGCGGACAGCCGACATTTGGGTCACGACCGACGAGAACATCTTCAATACCACGAGCTTTGCGGCTTCCGGGGCCGCGACTGTGGCTCGTGCCCCGGGGGTGGCCGCCGTGCGCGTCTACCAGGGTGGACTGCTCGATGTCGGCAACCGCCGACTATGGGTCCGAGCCAGGTCATCCCGCGATCCCTCGATGCTCGAAAGCAGCCAGATCGTGCACGGGAGCTTCGCTCGGGCAAACGAGCTGATCCGGCGCGGTGGCTGGGCTGCCGTCTCTGAGAGCTTTGCCGACGAACACGATCTACACGTCGGGGGTCGCTTGGTCCTGCCCACGCCAGCAGGCGTCCTGCAGCTCGGCGTGGCAGCGCTGATGACGAACTCGGGATGGCCACCAGGCGCAATCACGCTGAACACCAGCGACTACCGCCGCTATTGGGGAGCGACGAATGCGGCGGCGCTCGAGGTGACGCTCAAGCCTGGTGTGAGCCTCGCGCAAGGAAGGCGTGCAGTGCAGGCCGCGCTCGGCCCCGGCTCCGGGCTGCATGTGCAGACCTTTCGCGAACGTGAAGCGCAGACCGATGACAGCGCTCGCCAGGGCTTGAGGAGTCTCGGGCAGATCTCGACGTTGCTGCTCCTCACGGGCGCGCTTGCGATCGCGGCGTCGCTCAGCGCCGCCATCTGGCAGCGTCGCGGCCGGCTTGCGTCGATGAAGACCTGGGGCTATGACCATCTGCAGCTCTGGCGCTCGCTGCTGCTCGAGAGCGCGATCGTGCTCTCGATCGGGTGCGTCGACGGCGCGGTCATTGGCGTATATGGCCACGCACTCGCAGACCGCTGGCTCAGATTGACGACCGACTTTCCCGCGCCGTTCGCGGTCGGTGGGCCGTTGGTGCTCCTACCGCTGGCGTTTGTCGCAGGGATCGCGCTGGCCGTGGTTGCGCTGCCCGGGCTTGCAGCCGCACGGGTATCGCCGAGCGTCAGCTTTCAAGAATGATCCAGCGAGTCCGGGTGTCTGCGGAAAGCTGTGGGTATGGTGGGATCGGTCTGCAAGCGCGCAGCGCGTGGTGCGGCATTTGCGGGGGCGGCACGGAGCTACTGGCTCGCCGTCTTTCCACGCGTCCGTCGCGAGGTTCGGCACTGGCGGCGCTACGCCGGCGAGATTCCCGATCCCGTGCTGCGGGAGTTGGCGCTCGGCGCGCTCCTCGCCAAGCGCGAGAGCCTGGATGGTGTCGCCGCATTTGCCGCGTTCGTTGCCGGGGCTCGCCGGGCGAGCGTTGTACGGGCGCTCACGGCCTACCAAGTCGCGTTTGACTACATCGACACGATCTCCGAGCACGCAGACACCGACCCGGTCGCAAACGGATGGCGTCTCAACCAGTCCCTGCTTGTAGCGCTCGAGCCTGGCCGCGACCATCTCGACTACTACGCTCACAACGATCGACGGGGCGACGCAGGCTACCTCGAGACCTTGATCGACACCTGCCGCGCAGCAATGACGGCACTCCCCTCCTTTGCAGCGGTAGCCGCGCCGGCGCGCACAGCCACGGCTCGCATCGCCACCTACCAGAGCCTCAATCACGGCGACACCGACGGCTCGCATGACGTCTTCACTCGCTGGGCACGCGCGGAAACCACGCCCAGCACTGGCCTGCACTGGTGGGAGACCGGCGCCGCCGCGGGCTCACCGCTCCCGGTGCTCGCCCTGATTGCCGCGGCCGCCGGTCCAGCGCTCCGACCGGATGACGCCGTGGCGCTCGAGCGCGCCTACTTCCCCTGGATCGCCGCTCTGAGCACGCTGCTCGACAGCCTCCTCGACCAGGACGAGGACAGCGCCGACGGGCAGCGCAGTCTCATCGACTACTACGCCTCCTCTGAGGAGATGGTGAGCCGCCTGCAAGTGATAGCGGCGAGTGCCCTGCGCTATGCCCAGGTGCTCCCGGACGGGGAGCGCCACATCATGATCCTCGCAGCGATGGTCGCCTTCTTTCACTGCGCCGCGCAGGACTCCCCACGCGAGGTGAGCGTCGTCACCCGGCGCATCATCGGGATAGTGGGCAATCTCTCGGGGATCAGCGTGCTGATCATCAAGACACGACGCCGCGTAGCACGTCCACATACACGAATAATCCCGAGGTGTCAAGGCCAAAAGTAGGGACCTTGACACTAGTGTCTGTGCCTCTAGTCGCGGGCGCCGATCGCGGGCAACATAGGGGGTGCGATGAGGGAAAGGCGCACCGGCTACCAGAGGCTCGCGAGATGAACGCACAGCGGCACGCCCGCCGGGCTTCTGTCTCGGGCGAGGTGGCCCGCGCTCGCTCCACGTCGCTACCTAGCATTCTGCTGAACAACGGCGGCGATGGGCCGGGCGCCAGGTAGGGCGCTCGGCCCGGGTCGTCGGGTAAGCCTGAGGCCGCTTCAAGCTCCGTACACAGAACCGCCACCGGGGGTCTCTCCCCAGCGTGACCCGTGCTACTCCCAATCGTTGGAGCGCGGGCTCGGGGTCCTGGCGTGCTTTACCCCCGCACGCAAGGTGTTGGGCGTCGCGGAGATCGCCGATCGGCTGGGTATCAGTCGCAGCACGACTCATCGTTATGTGATCACGCTGGTGGAGCTTGGGCTCTTGGCGCGGACCGCCGGGCGCAAGTATCGCCTTGCATTGGGGGTCACCCGGCTTGGTCTGGCGACGATGAGCGGCATGGGCCTGCGGGCGCACGCAGGCCCGTATCTGCGGGAGCTTGGCCAGCGGACGGGGTTTGCCGTTGGTATGGGCGTTCTGGATGGGTCGGAGGTCTTGCTGGTGGAGTGGCTGGCCGGCGTGCGTTTGGGCCAGCCTCAGGTCGAGCGGGGCCTGGCTGTCGGTGCGATGCTGCCGGCTTACTGCACAGCGCTCGGCAAGCTGCTGCTGGCCGATCATCCGACCGAGGCGCGGCGGGTGCTGCTCGGCGGACTCGTGCTGAGCGCGTGGGCGCCGAAGACGATCACTTCAAAGCGTGCTTTGAGGAGTGAGCTTGCCGGCGTCCGCAAGACGGGCATCGGCGTAGAGGACGAAGAGCATGCGCCGGGCGTCGTAGGGATCGCGGCGCCCGTGCGCGCGAGTGGCGGGGAGACGGTCGCGGCGCTTGGCATGGTCGCGGCGGCGAGAACGATCGCACTCGAGGAGCTTGTCGGTGCGCTTGGCCCGCATTTGGTGGCCACAGCGGATCGCGTCTCGGCACGACTGGGGTTTCGCCGTCCGGATGAGCTAATTCACGGTCCGAGCGGGGTCGGAAACCCTACAAGTCCGACACGAATCCAACATACCGATCTTTTCATTTAACAGGAAACACGGCTTGCCGGTTGATCAATCGCTGGGTTAGCGTTTACCACGGTTGCGGCTAGGCGCTTCTGGAAGGGGGCGCCGGCCTGCCGAATCTCCAATGGCATCGATAGGGGGCTAGTGCGTATGAGGATCGCGATGTGCACGGCAGCGTTAGCTGCTTGCGTGGCTATGGGGCCGACTGTCGCGCCCGGGGACGCCTCTCCGGCGTCTGAAGCAAGCGGAGGCTCGGCCTTGGAAAGCCCGCTCGCGGTCCCCCAGGCACAGGCGCTCATCGGTGGGGAAGGCGTAGTTGCCGCGCAACAAGCAGCACAGGCGAGTCCGGAAGCGGGCCAAAAGCGCGAAGAATCCGAGACGCAGTACCAAGGTCTCAGCGGCGAAGAAGCCGGCAAGCTCGCCGAAGAAGCGTTCCCGGCGCTGATCGACGATCGCGCGGGCGGTCCGCCGCAGCTACCGGTGGGTCAGCGCCTGACCGGGTTTGTGGATGGGAACGCGGCGCAGGTCGAATTGGGCGAAGGCGAGAATGGGATCGTCGAATCGACGGTCCCGATGGCGCTTCCAGCGGCTCAAGGGCGTTGGGCCGCGATCGATCTTGGCCTGAGCGACGCCGGCGGTACGTTCAAGCTGGCGAACCCCTTGGTGGAAGTCGCGATCCCAAAGCACCTGGCGGAAGGTGCGCAGCTCGGGCAGTCGGGTGTGTCGCTGACGCCGGTCGATGGATCTGGTGCGGCACTCGGCGGTGGCGAGGGCGCGATCGAGGGGTCGGTGGCGTTCTACGCGAATACGCAGACCGATACGGACACGGTGCTGAAGCCGACCACGTTTGGGTTTGACGCGATCGCAATGCTGCGCTCGGTGCAGAGCCCGCAGCAGCTCGACTACAAGATTGGCTTGCCGGAGGGCGCGAGCTTGGCTCAGGAAGGGCCTGCGGGCGCCGTGCGAGTACTGAAGGAAGGCACGACGATCGCGACTGTGGCGACGCCTTCGGCGCGCGATGCCGCGGGTGCGGTGGTGCCGGTGAAGATGTCCGTTGCGGGTGACATCTTGAGCGTAAGTGTCGACCAGCACGCGGGTAGCTACCTATACCCGATAGCGGTGGACCCCGAAGTCTTCAATACGACAAGCGAAAGCCTCGCCCTAGGCAATTGGCATCCGTCTGCAGGCGCGGGCTATACCTTGACGGCGAGCAAAGGCTCATCGCAGAACCTGTACATATCCCACCTCGGTAGCTACGCGGAAAACGATCTGGCGTACTGGGCGATGACGACCAATGGCGACTCCAAAATCTATAAGGTCGCAGTCGGCGGCGTGACTTTCTGGCCAGAGTATGGCGAAGCGGAACACAAAGAAAACACCTACCCATCGCTCAGGGCGTGGCTTGAAATCCTGCACGAAGGGTCGGAAAGCCACTCGCAGGTTCTGTCGGGTACACCCTATCTAAAGGCCGCTGAACTATGTGCAAATGGGGAATGCTCCGCCGCTGGTGTAGCAGGTGGCAATGGGGTCTTGTTCGCGACGATCTCGACTGAGTCGAGCAAATTCTATGAAGAACGCGGCGAATCGTATAACGTCCCGTTTGGCGGCTTTCTCGGTAGCGCGACGACCTATATCGCCCAGCCAAAAGAAACGCATTCGACGATTGGCTATAACACCTCTACTGCGACGCTTGCTGGTACGCCCAATGTCTTTTACGGGAGCGGGCGCTGGTTCGGCCCGAATTCCGGGGCCTTTGAATTCACCGCCAACGACAAAGGGCTGGGCGTGGCCGCCACCAAGGTGGAACTCGAAGGTAAATCGGGCTGGAGCGCCTTGCACAGCAGGAGCTATTTGAGCGAAGAAGCATTCTGCAAAGGCACCCAGTGCTCCGAAAATGAGAGCGAAACCGATACCTACCACAGCAGCGGGCTGAGTGCCCTGCCCAATGGCGAAGATCGGCTGCGTGTCGCAGCCGATGACGCCGAGCCGAATACGTGGTCGTCCGAACACGGGGAAGGTGTCGCCACTATCAAAGTGGATGCCACCTCGCCGCACGGGCTCACATTGACTGGGCTATCCGGCAAAGGAGAAGAATTCGAACTTGGTGAAGTCGAGGCGCATGTCAAGGTGGAAGCGAGCGACGGCGAAGGATCTGTTCTAAGCTCGGGGATCCAGTCGTTGGCGCTGGGCGTCAACGGCAAGGAAATCGGGAAACCCTCCGGCGCCTGCTCGCCCGGTCCCTGCACGGCAACCGGGGAATGGTCGATCAACGGTGCCGAACTTGGCGCTGGAACATACAAATTGACCATGGTCGCGACAGACCACGCCGGTAACGTCGCGAGCAAGGAATACGTGCTGAGTGTTTATCACGCCAGCCCGGTGGGCATGGGACCCGGCTCGGTGAACCCCGAGTCGGGCGACTTTGCGCTCGAAGCAAGCGATGTGGGCGTGAGCGGCGGCTCGGGGTCGCTGGCGGTCACGCGGCATTACGACTCGCGTAATGTGAAAGAGGGCGAAGAAGGCCCGCTTGGACCACAGTGGACGCTCAGCCTTGGCAGCCTGGCAAGCCTCGAAGTGTTGCCCGGTGGTAGCGTGATGGTGGTCGGCCCAGGAGGCCTGACGTACTTCAATGCAAAGAAAGAAGGTGGGTTCGAAGCGCCGGCAGGTGATTCTAACTTGACGCTCGAATATGAACCAAAAGAAAAAGAATATCTGCTGAAGGACCTGGCAAAGGACACGACAACGGGATTCACACTCCCCACCGGCGCAAGGACGTGGATGCCGACAGTATCCAAGGGTCCGGTGGCCACCGATACGGTCACGGATGCCTACGAAACCGTTGAAGTCGAAGCGGGCAAGAATATCGTCGAGCCGACCCTGGAGCTTGCGCCACATCCAGCGGCCTCGTGCGAACCCGCAAAACTAGAAAAGGGCTGTCGCGCGCTGAAGTTCGCCTACGGAACAGAAACTACGGCGAAAGGCGAAAGCGAGAGCCAGTGGGGTGAATACAAGAACCGTCTCAAGGAAGTATCAGCGGTGGCGTACAACCCTTCCACAAAAGCCGTCGAAACAAAGCCCGTTGCGGCCTACGAATACGACCAGCAAGGACGGTTGCGGGCGGAGTGGGATCCGCGGGTATCGCCGGTGCTCAAGACGATCTACGGGTATGACCCTGAAGGGCACGTGACGGCGATGACCTCTGCAGGGCAGCAGCCCTGGTTCTTCTCGTACGGCTCGACGACCGGCGATACCAGCGGCGGGCGCCTCGTGGCGCTCACCCGGGCGCCGGCGTCCGCTGGCGCTTGGGGAGGTGAAGCTCCAGTGAATACCGAAATACCGAAACTTTCGACATCCAGTCCGGTGGAGGGCACCGAACTGACTGTCTCCACGGGTCTCTGGAGCAATAGCCCGGGCGCGTATGCATACCAGTGGGAGCGATGCAATGCCAGCGGAGGCGAATGCTCACCAATACCGGGAGCGACCGACCCGGGCTATACCGTTCGCTATGGCAAAGATGAAGGCAGCAAGCTCGAGGTGCAGGTCTCGGCCACAAACGCCGGTGGGTCAGCGATCGTGACGAGCGCCGCTACCGCTGTGGTTCCGGCGACGGTCCCGACGCCGGTGTATTCGACCGCCTTTGGGTCGCTGGGCAGCGGGGAAGGTCAGTTCAAATCTCCGGAGTACATAGCCTTGGGTAAATCCTACCTCGAAACGTCGGGTTCCCATGAAGTAGCCTATGTCACGGATACGGGTGACAACCGCGTAGAGATGTTCAGTCTGGCCGGTAAATCTCTCGCCGCATTTGGCTCGACGGGCAGCGGCAATGGCCAGTTCAGCGAACCGACTGGTATCGCAGCCGGCGAATTCGAAAGCGAATACGGCGAAAATGGTAAAGAAAACGTGCTGGTTGCCGACTCGGGCAATAAACGCATTGAGCGCTTCTACGATGGCAGCTTCTATTTCTCTAGCGGGGCGGACGAAACGGCTGGTGCGCTGGGAGGTATCAGCTTTGGGAGCTGGTTCCCCGAACTCGACGTAGCAAATCGCGGGGCAAGTGAGGTCGAAAAGACCGAAGTGGCCTATACAAAAGTAGAACATAGAGGCCACGTCGGTAGCGTCGGAACGGAAAACGGCAAGTTCAAAGAACCGGCGGACGTGGCATGGAACCCGGTCAACAAAGACTGGTATGTGCTCGATACGGGAAACGATCGTGTGCAGTACTTCACGACAGGATGGCTCTATCAAGGGCAGTTCGGCAAAGTCGGTAGCAGCAATGGGCAGTTCAAAGAACCGAAGGGCATCGCGGTCGACACGCATGGTGACGTGTGGGTCGTGGATAGCGGCAACAACCGGGTTCAGGAGCTGAGCTCGACGGGAAGCTACCTGACCCAGTTCGGCTCCTCCGGAAGCACCGAAGGCAAGCTCAAAGCGCCGATGGGCATTCTCGTGGCGCCCTCGGGCAACATCTATGTCGTCGACACCGGGAACAACCGGGTCGAGGTGTGGGTGCCGGGCAAACTGCCGTCCGAACCGCCACTGCCGCCCGCGAAAGCCCCTAGCCTTGGCGCCAGCGCGGTGAGCACGATCGAGTACGGAGTGCCGCTAGAGGGCGCAGAAGCTCCTCAGCAGATGGGGCTCAACGGCGAAGGCAAAGCCGAACCGGGAAAGTGGGGGCAGCGAGACGATCCCGTGTACGCGACGGCGATCTTCCCACCTGATAAGCCGATGGGGTGGCCGGCCAAAGAATATACGCGCGCGACGACCTACTATATGGATGATCAGGCGCGCACGGTCAATGTCGTCTTGCCTACGGGTGGGATATCGACGGCGGAATACAACGAAGACAACGAGGTCGACCGGAGCCTGAGCCCCGACAACCGTGCCTTGGCACTAAAAGAAGCCACGGAAGAAAAATCTATCGAAGCCTCCCAGAATCTTGACACGCAAAGCACATATAACAGCGAAGGGGAGCTACGGGAAGTAAAAGGCCCGCAACACACGGTCAAACTCGTCTCCGGAGAAAAAGCGGGCCTGGAAGTGCTGGCACGCAATCATGTCGTCTACAGCTATAACCAGGGTGCTCCGGCAGGCGAAGCGTACGATCTCGTCACCACGACAACCGACAGCGCTCAGATCTCGGGCAAAGGCGAATACGATCCGCGTACGACCTCCACGGCGTATAACGGTCAGAGCAACCTCGGGTGGAAGCTGCGCCAGCCGACGTCGGTCACGACCGACCCCGGCGGCTTGAAGCTGACGAGCACCACCAAGTACGAAGAAAGCACTGGGAATGTGATCGAAACGCAGTCGCCGGCGGCGTCGGGGGGAGACGCGTCGGTGCCAGCGGTATTCGCCTCGCAGTTTGGTAGCACGGGCTCCGGCAACGGGCAGTTCAAAGAACCGAAGGCGGAGGTAGTGACGAGCAGCGGGAGCATCGACGTTTTGGACTCGGGTAACTCGCGTGTACAGGAATTCTCAGCCGCCGGCGTCTACCAGGCGAAGTTTGGGTCTTGGGGCACAGGCAACGGACAGCTCGAGTCTCCATCCGCGATGGCTGGCGATAGCAAAGGCAACCTGTGGGTAGCCGACACCGGCAACAACAGGATCGAGGAGTTCAACGCCAAAGGCGAATACGTCGCAAAGTTTGGCTCGGAAGGCACCGCGGGCGGACAATTCAAAGAACCTCGCGGCATCGCCATCGGACCGGGGGCGCTTGGCAAGATCTACGTGGCGGACACTGCTAATGACAGGATCGAGATCTTCAGCAAAGAAGGTGAATTCCTCGAAGCCTTCGGGTTTGGCGTAAGCAACGGGGAAAGCAAATTCGAGCGGTGCACGAGCGCCTGCCACGCGGGTATCGCCGGCGCTGGGGTTGGGCAGCTCAACTTGCCCCGGGGACTGGCGGTCAGCCAGGAAGAATCGATCTGGGTCGCCGATACGGCCAACAACCGCATCCAGGGGTTCAATAGCTTCAGCGAACATTTCGTGACGCTTGGCAGCGTGGGGTCGGGCAACGGCCAGTTCAAAGAACCAAAAGGGATCGCGGTCGACGCAAGGGGCAACATCCTTGTTGCCGACAGCGGGAACGATAGGGTCCAGAAGTTCACGCCGCTAGGGGTCTTTCTCGCCGTGTTTGGAGGAAAAGGCGCCGGCACCGGCCAATTCGAAACGCCGTGGGGCGTGACGCCTACCGCCAGCGGGAACGTCTACGTCGCGGACGTTCAAAACAACCGAGTCCAGCAGTGGGCGCCGAGGGTCGCGGGGAGTGCCGGTGCGCAGGAGACCAAGACGATCTTCTACACCTCCGCGGCAAACTCGGAATACCCTGCGTGCGGCGGACATATCGAGTGGGCCGGCTTGCCGTGCCAGACGAGACCGGTAGCGCAGACTGGTATCGGCGGCCTGCCTGAACTGCCCGTTACGACCATCACCTACAACATGTGGGACCAGGCAGAAACGACCACCGAAGTCTTCGGCTCCACCACACGGACGAAGAAAACGACGTTCGATAGCGTCGGGCGGCCGCTGAGCACCGAAGTGACGTCGAGCATCGACGAACCACTACCCAAGGTCACGGATACCTACAGTAAAACAAGCGGGGCGCTTGAAACGCAGAGCACCACGAGCGGCGGAACGACCGAGACGATCACAAGCGCCTATGACTCGCTTGGGCAGCTAGAAAGCTATACCGACGCGGATGGAAACACAGCGAAATACGTCTATGACGTCGATGGGCGCGTCACCAAGGTGAGCGACAGTTCTGATAAAGGCGGCAGCGAACAGGCCTACAGCTATAGCGAAACGACAGGAGCGCTATCCAAACTGGTAGACTCTGCCGCCCAGACGTTCACTGCCAGCTACGACGTGCAAGGCAAGATGACTAGCGAGAGCTACCCCAACGGCATGACGGCTTACTACACGTATGACCCGGCGGGCACGGCAACCGGCTTGGAATACAAGAAGCTCACGCACTGCACCGAAAAATGCGTGTGGTTCAACGACACGATCGTGCCCTCGATCCACGGCGAAACGCTCAAGCAGGCCAGCACGCTCTCCGAAGAGCCCAACTACACATATGACAATGCGGGACGTCTCACCGAAGTCCAGGAACAACCCGCCGGCGAAGGCTGCACGACCCGTAGCTATACCTACGACGAAGACAGCAACCGCACAAGCCTGACGACCCGCAGCCCGGGCTCTGAAGGAAAATGCGCATCCGAAGGCGGCAGCACCGAATGGCATACCTACAGCACCGCCGACCAGCTCACCGATACGGGCATCGCCTACGAACCCTTCGGTAATACCACCAGCCTGCCTGCCGCTGACGCCGGGGGATCAGAACTAACCAGCAAATACTACGTAGACAGCCAGATCTACCAGCAGTCCCAGGGCGGAGAGAAACTGGAATACAAGCTCGACCCCGAAGACCGCACGCGCGAAACGATCGCGACCGGCACGACGGAATCCCAGGTCATAAGCCACTACGACGCACCCGGCTCCGCGCTGGCATGGACCAGCGAACCCGGCGAAAAATGGACACGCAACATCCCCGGCATCGGCGGCGAACTAGCGGCCGTCCAAAGCAATCCCGGCAGCGTCGTACTCGAGCTTCACGACCTGCAGGGCAACATTGTCGCGACCGCCGCGCTCAGCGAAACAGAAACGAAACTGCTTAGCAAATACAACAGCACCGAGTTTGGCGTCCCCAGCGGCAAAGGAGAACCACCAAAGTACGCATGGCTCGGCTCCGATGCCCTAGCCAGCGAACTACCATCGGGAGCGATCACCCAGGACGGCTCTACCTACGTGCCGCAGATCGGTCGTCCACTGCAGACCCAAGGCATTCAAACGGGAACCCCCGTCAACGGTGGCACGCCGTTCACCAGCTCCATAGCACCTTGGGTCGCCCAGGCAGCGGGCGCCGCAGGGGCGCACCAAGTCGCACTTGCACACCAAGAACGTGAAGCGCTTGAAGAGGCTGATATGCCAGCAGGCGTAGCCCCCCAGCCAGAAGAAGAAGGGGAATCCATCGTTGGCTACCTACCGTTCGAACATGAGGGTGGTGGTGCCCACGCCGCGGGCCACATCGAGTGCGGGGTCGCCGAAGGGAATGGATTGCCGCATGAGTCGAGCCATACCCCAGGGTTTGTGAACTGGACTATATTGTTTGAGTGTAATGCCCCTGTCCTGGATGTGCGTGTGCGCCTCGCGCTGTTCTGGGAAGGTGAAGAGGTTTCGGAAACAGGCTACGTCGAAGTGGGTACGACGGCATATTGGAAAGAATCGGTACAGACCCCCTGCATATCGGGCTGGTATACGGGCTGGGTCTATGTTGACCTTGAGCCGCCCCCTGGATACAAGGGCGAGCGGGTGTTCAAAAGCTGGTCTAAAGCAAGCCAATACGTAAAGTGTAAGTCGTAACCATCGCCCACTGTAGGTGCGAATTGCCTGACGATGAAGCATCTCGAGCGATGGAGCATCAGAAGCGGGTGAGGAGCGTATGGTGAGGCGAGGGGACGACCCCGAGCGTGTGGTGCGTGAACGCGTAAGGGAACTCGATCACGGGATGACAAGGAGCGGACTCGGCTCATCCCTCATCCTACAGCACAGCGACCCACGTGAACGCGTAAAGCAACTCGATTCCGAGGTGGCAGTGAGCGGACTCGACGCGTCCTTCATCCTACGGCACAGTGACCCACGCGAGCACTTTGCTGAGGTTATGAGCCGTTGGACCGATGCGTTTACGGAAGAGCGGATCGGCCGCGATATACCTATCTCCCCGGAGGTCGCTGACTCCATTGTCGCGGACTGCGCCTTGTTGAAGGAGATCGCCGCCTGCGATCCGTGTCTCGTGGCTGGTCCCATGGATCGACGCAGACAGTACTGGACACCCAAGGGTCCTGAGGCAATGACTGGCGAGGCTCCAAGCAGAGCGCGGTTCATAGCAGCTGACGAGAGCTCGCCGGTAAGGGTGAAGCCTTCGCAGTTCGGTCTATACACTTCGACGGGTGCCTCAACGGGGCCATCCATGTGGCGGCTTCTACTTGGCCTAGGAGGAACCGTAGGATCGTGGCCCAGAACCCGGGGTTGCTACACATGGGCGTTGGACGTCGAGCCGAACGTGCGGGTCGCTGAGATTGTCACTGCGAGCGACTGGGTCCAGTTCGTCTGTGCGTATCCGTATCGAGATGGCGACCGAGTTCTGCCAAATTGGGCCGACATTGCGAAACGGTTTGATGCGGTGCACTTTACCCTGCCCGTGATAGCGGCCGTCCAGGCTCTTCCTGTTCGTGCCGGAGACGCGATCATTCCCGCGGCGTACTGGGACGTAGAGACCACGTTCTGGCTGAATTGGCGGTTCTCTGGTGTCCACTTGCTTGAGAGCCCGAATGCATAGCGCCGCTCGGTAGTCGCGAGACATGAGGACGCCAACACCCAGCCCATGGCATGAAGCCGGTTGCAATGATTACCAGAAAAGGGAACCAATTTTATCAATGCAGCGAACCACATAGGTATAAGGATTCAAAAAGCGGATCATTTGTTGGGGACGCTGAAAAATGTAAAGCAAACAAGTGGTATCGTGGGTGGGTGTTTGGACGGGTGTTATTGGGCGGCATGTTCCTGTGGTCCGGAGAAAGGCTGGATCATCGATTGATTGAGTGTGTTGCAAGGATTCCCGGTGGCTATTTTGAAGACCCAGTGGGTGGCGTCGAAGATGGAGATGGCGGAGATGAGTAAAGCGAGCGTCGGTCAAGCGCACGGGACTGCCGGTTTGGGCCGCGAAATGTGGCTAGCGCGACGTATCGGCCTTGCGCTAGTCGCCGTGGCATGTGTATTTGCTGCCTCGTCGTGCTCGTCGAGCGCTCGTCTCTACACCTCGTTGGTCGTCAAGAACGAATCGGTTCTGCTTGAGCCTGACATCAATGCCGGCAGTACGGGTTGGTGCGTCGTGCGACCCACCGGTGGGGATTGTCCTGAGGGACGCGGGCACCTGCCGATTATCGCTCAAGGTTGGGGTGTCAGCGGATCGGAAGCGGAAGGCTACGCACTCACCACGAGCCAGGTGGCGGCTGTGTCTGTTGCTGGCGGCGCACCGGTCCCAACACGGGCCGAGTCGGGATTGCCCGATGGGCTACGTGCTGTTGCGGTCACGATCCACGGTCTACAGGGTCAGTTGCAGTCGAATCTGGCGAGGCTCCTGACTAGCTTCACTCCATTGAGCGGCAATGGGCAGCCCATCACGCAGCTGGTAACGGCGGGTCCTCCACTTTCAGGGAACGAGCGGAGCCGATCTTTGCCGGACCCCGCTCGTCCCACGATTGGTGCCTGTCGACTCCAAGCCACACCTTTGAGTGGGCTTGTGGTGCAGGGGGGCAGTGTGTTGACGATGGTGCGTCCTTCCCATCCGCAGCTCGGCCGGGAATTCATCTCGTGTGCCAGCACCTCGTACAGCTGGCATGGGTGGTCGCTGCTTGCTGGTGTCTTGCTCGACGCCTCCCGGCCAGGCGCAGTGCCAGCTCCTCTGCCGGCAATGAGGCCGCTGGCGGGGCACGCCGGGATCTTTCAGGCCCCTGGCTTCGAAGGGCAAATGACGGCTCGACGGATACCCGGCGCATGGCTCGTCGTCTGCAGAGCCAAGCTCCAACAGCGCCTCGCTCTACTCGACCATTTGCGCGCCACGACACACGTGTGAGTACGCTGCAAGGGCTGCCACGCACCGGAACGCTCCCCAACAGGCCCGGGGCGGGAGGTCGTCCGATCGGCCGGCCTGCCCCGCACCCGGCGAAGGGTGCACATAACCGTCGGTGGGCGCCGCCGGCAGAGCGGACGACCTCCCGCCCCGGGCCAGGCACGCCCCCCCCGAGGCCCCCGCACCACCCCGGCCAGCTCACAAAAACCGCTGCTCCCCGCACAAGGCAAAGACGCGAGGTAGGACGCCTCGCGCCCACCGCCGCCGTACCCCCCGCGACCCGCGCGGACGATCTCAAGCGACCCGGAGAGTTATCGCCGCCTTCCCTCTAAACCTGCGAGGAAGCGACGGTGCTGACTGGCGTGAGTTCTCCGGCCCCGGCGTGAAAAGCCATCGCCTCCAGTGCGATGCGACCGGCCATCAGCGCGGTGGTGGGTGTGGGGGCGAGCGTGGGAGCGGTCTCGACGATGTCGACACCGATCAGGCCGCCGTGGGCGATGCCGCGCACGAGCTCGATCGCCTCGCGACTGGTGAGGCCGCCGCTTGTGGGGGTGCAGGTTGCCGGTATATGGGCGGCGTCGAGGCAGTCGATGTCGAAGGTGAGATAGACGCCGTCGGCGGCCGCGCGGCTGATTTCGCGTGCGCGCTGCACGGCCCACGCGGTGCCGTGCTCCCAGATTTCCTCGAGCCAGATGACGGTGATGCCGTGCTCGCGGCAGTAGTCGAGCTCGGAGCGGGGGTTCAACCAGCCGGAGATTCCGACCAGCACGATCTTGGCGGGATCGAAGCCGGCGTCGACGGCGCGCGCGATCGGGCAGCAGTTGCTGAGCTGTTCGCCGTTGACGCCGAGCGCGGTATCGAGGTGGGTGTCGAGCAGGACCAGCCCGGGGTCCTCGACGTGCTCGCGCACGGCGCGCACCGCAGGAATCGTCACGGAGTGGTCGCCGCCGAACGTCACCGGCAGCGCGCCGGCGGCGAGGATCTGGGCGATGTCGCGCTGGGCGCTCTCGAAGGTGCGCTGGGCGTTGCCCGGCACGACCGCGCAGTCACCGCAGTCGCAGGGGTGCAGTGCCTCGCCCAGGTCGAAGTCGAAGGTGGCGCTGTAGGGGAGGAAGTAACAGGAGGCCTCACGGATGCCGCGCGGTCCGTAGTTGGCGCCACTGCGTCCGACGCTGGTCGAGTCGAACGGCAGTCCATAGATCGCGGCGCCGGCGCTGGCCTCGCGCAGTGCCGATGCGCGTGGAGGGACGTGTGGCAGTCCCATGAAGGAGCCGGCCAACCCGGCGTGCAAGAGGCCCGTCCACATCGTGGGATCCACCTGCGCCGGGTTGGCCATCACTTGCTCCTATCTGCCTCCGCACTAGTGCGTGTTTGCCTGTCCCTCTATCGTAGTCTTTGAAGCGGGCACGCTGTACGTTGCAGCTACCGGAACAGTATTGCAAAAACGCTTTTCCTTGTCAAGGGACACCTGGTCCCCCGTTATCCTTCTGTGACCGGCCGAATCGATGGCTGGCTCCGCTGGCTGTTGTGTAGGCGGATATATCAACTGTCGGGTGGACTCCGAAAGCTGGTGGGCATGAGCCGGGTGGTGGGAATCAGGGAGGTCGCGGAGCGCGCGGGGGTGTCGATCACGACTGTCTCCCATGCCCTCAACGGCAAGGGCCGGATCTCGCCGGAGACCCGGAAGCGCGTATATGAGATCGCGGAGCAGCTCGGATACCAACCCAACGCGACGGCGCGCCATCTTGCGGGCGGACGCAGCGGCGTGATTGGACTGGTGGTGGCGCAGACGGGCGAAGGTAATTTCGTTGTCTCGGACTACACATACTTCGCGGAGCTGATCAGCGCGGCGAGTGTGACTGCGCTGGATCGCGGTTACGCGCTGATGCTGGCCTCGTCGGCGCAGGAAGAGACGTGGACCCGGATACCGGTTGACGGGGCGATCATCGTCGACCCGGTGGCGAATGATCCCTTGTTGGAGAGCTTGGAGCGCGCGGGTGCGCCACTGGTGACCACCGGCCGCGTGCCGGGCCGCGAGCAGGGATGGTGGGTCGACAGCGACCACCGGGCGGTGACGCGCGCGATCCTCGACTACCTGGCGGCGCGCGGGGCGCAGCGGATCGCGCTGCTGGACAGCCCGCCAAAGACGTCGTATTCGATCGACTCGCGCGGAGCCTATGAAGAGTGGTGCTCCGAGCACGGCCGGGAGCCGATCATGAAGGTGGTGCGCGAGGCCCTCACGGAGGGGTCGGGCTTCGAGGCGACGATCAAGCTGCTGCGCCGCGCGCGCCCGCCGGATGCGGTTCACTCGACGCTTGATCGATTGGCGCTCGGGGCCCTGCTGGCAGCCCAATCGCGGGGGCTGTCGGTTCCGCACGATCTGATGGTCTCGGGCGTCGCCGGCAGCGAGGCGAGCAAGTGGGCGCGGCCGGGCCTAACGACGGTCGAGCTCTATCCGAGTCAGATCGGAGACGCCGCGGCGAACATGGTGACGGCACTGATCGAGGGTCGCGAGCCGCTGGAGTCGCAGATCTACCTGCCGCACCGCCTGATGGCGCGCGGCTCGACCAGACGCCGTGTGGTGGCGCCCGTCCGTGCCCGCGGCGGCGGTGCGAACGGGGCGCAGGGCACGCCGGCGGTCCAGGGGCCCGGCGCGGAGGCGAGCCCGGGGCGCGCCGCGCGCCGACGGGGCGCGCCTACTTAGCGACCGGCTCGGGAGCGGGCCGGTGGTGGCGGATGCGCTCGCGCGCGTCGGCGAAGCGCAGCGTCTCGTAGGCGATCAGCGCGCTCAGCACGGCCGCGAGCGCGGCGAGCGTCACCAGCGACGGCGGCCCGACCGCGATGGCGAGGGGCAGCAGCGCGAGCAGCGCCAGCCCACAGAAGAGGCGGCGGCGGTTCAGGGAGTGCATGTTGCGCAGGCGGAAGGCCACGTGCGCCAGCAGGTAGAGCGCCGCGCCGCCGAGCAACGCGGCGGCCGGGATCAGCGCGAGCGGCCGCGAGACGTGCTCGAGCGTCTGCTTGAGGCCGACCGCGATCAGGGCGATGCCGGCGACCATCGGGAAGTGCAGGTAGGAGTAGGAGTCGCGCGCCAGCTCGTTGCGCTCGCGGCCTTCGGCGGCGCGCGTCAGGCGTCGCTCGGCCGCGATCGCGACGACGTCGAAGTACAGCCACCACAGCGTCGCCGCGACGACGACGCCCAGCAGCGCGGCCGCGACGATCCCGGCGTCGATGTGCTCCTGGGCGCCGACCCCGAGCGCGACGATCGACTCGCCCAGGGCGATGATGACGATCGCGCCGTGACGCTCCGCGAAGTGCCCCGGGACAAGCTTCCAGCCGTCGGCCCCGAACAGGTACGGCCCGCCCATGTCCAGGGCGATCGCAAGCACCCACAGCGTGCCCTGCAAGACCCCGCCGAGGAACGCCGCCGCGAGCAGCAGCGCGACGCACAGCACCGTGCTGACCGCGAGCCCCAGCACCGAGTGGCGCAGGTCGGGGTCCTCGCGGCTGGCGAGGACGAACAGCATGATGTGCGCCGCGCGCACCACGCCATAGGCGCACGCGAACAGCAGCGCGTCCGAGCCAAACGCGCCGGGCACGCACAGCGCCGCCACCAGCAGCGCCGCCATCGCGGCGAAGATCACCAGGCGCACCGTCCCCTCCTCGGGGTCCACGACGCTCGTCAGCCAGGCGTAGCCGACCCACGACCACCACAGCACCGCGAGCACGATCATCCCCTTCGCGACCCCCGGCCAGGTCGGCTCGTGCGCGATCAGCGTCGTGCACTGCGTCAGCGCCAGCACGAAGACGAGGTCGAAGAACAGCTCCAGCGGGGTCACGCGCTCGCCGTCGCGCAGCACGGCCCGCATCTGCGGAAGGTGACTCGCCGCGCCGCTGCGGCCAGGTGTGGTGGTGCTCACTCACCCCATCATGGCAAGCCCGCCGCGGTCTCCCGCGAGCGGATGCGCCCGGCGTCTACCCCGACTTCACAGCCGCGAGCCGGTCGGCGCGCCCGGCGCAGTCGTAGAGCCCGCTGACGCCGCTCACGCGCTTGCAGGTCGCGGTGACGGCGGCCAGCGCGCGGGTCGAGCCGACGCGCCGGTCACGGCCGCCCCGGCCGCCGGTGGCGCCGCCGCTGCGGCTCGATCCGGCGCCCCTCTGGAGGCCGGGTTCGCCGCTACCGCCGGATCTACCGCCGCTGCCGGGCCCACTGCTGCTGCCGGGCCCACCGCCGCTGCTGGTGAGCACCCAGCGGATGTGCCCGGCGCGGACCTCCTGCGCGAGCCACGCCGCGCTGGTTTCGCTCTCGCGACCGGAGAAGCCGCCGATCCCCGCGACGCGGTCGCCGTCGATCGCGAGCGAGGCGGCTTCGGACTGGCTGGAGACCGCGACGGTGCCGCCGCCGTGGGCGTCGGCGTAGCGGACGGCCTGCGTCAGCGACTGGCTGGCGGCGCCGAAGAGACCGGCGCCGCCGCGGCCGGCGACCCCGGGAGCGAATGAGCCACCGGCGCCTGCGCCTGCGCCGGCTCCGCCGTTGCCGAACAGCGCGGGCGGGCCGCCCGCGGGGGCGCCCTGCGCGGCGCCTGGCACGCCGGCGCCGGGTGGCCTGCCGGCGAAGCCACCGGCGGGCCGACTGCCGGGGAAGCTACCGGCGCGTCCTCCCGCGAAGCCGCCGCGCGGCGCTCCGCCGGGGCCGCCGCCGAATCCGCTAGCCGGCCCGGAGGCGGGACCGCCGGCGGGGAAGGTGCCGTTGGCGGCGTGGCCGAGCGTCTGCACGGCCCAGGTGGCGGGGGCGATCAGCAGGAGCGCGAGCGCTCCGGTGAGCGCCGCCAGGCGCAGGCGCGGCGCACCGACGAGCAGCAGGCCGGCGGCGAGCGCGCCGAGCGCGATCAGGGTGGGGGTCAGCCAGCGCAGGTCGGTCGGGTAGTCGTGCAGCACGACTAGCTCGGTGGCGACGCCGGCGGCGAGCGCGAGCGCCGCGAGGACGCGCATCCGAATGCCGCTGCGCAGCAGCTGCGCGGCCCCGGCGCCGACGAGGGCGGCGCTGAAGGGGGCGAGCAGGGAGACGTAGTAGGGATGGAAGATCCCCTTGGCGAAGCTGAAGAGGACGGCGGTCGTCAGGAAGGCTCCGCCGACGGCGAGCAGCCACCCGCTGCGGGCATCGGCGCGGCGCAGGCGGCAGGCGATCAGGATCGCGACGGCGCTGAGCGCGGCGAAGCCGAGCAGCCAGCCGGCCTGCCCGCCGAGGGCCGCGTTGAGTAGCCGCAGCGGACCGGTAGAGCCACCGAACAGGTTCGAGCCGCCGAGCGCCTGCGGCCCGCCGCCCTGGCCTTCGAGGCGGCCGAGCCCGTTGTAGCCGAAGATCAGCGAGAGCACCCTGTTGTCCGCCGTCCCCGACACCCAGGGCCGGTCGGCGGCCGGGGTCAGTTCGACGAGCGCCGGCCAGGCGCCGCCGACGAGCAGCATCGCGCCGCCGCCGGCGAGCAGCTGGCCCAGTGCGCGCAGGCGCTCGCGGGCGACTGGAGCGCGGGGCGCGGCCGGGGCGGCTGTGCCTGGCGCGGCCGCCCCGGCCGCGCCCGCCCGCGGCTGGCGCTGTGGCGCGATCCACAGCCACGCGGCGGCGATCCCGGGGACGACGGTGAGCGCGACGAGCATCTTCGTCTCGAAACCGAGACCGACGCAGACCCCGGCGAGCACGAGCCAGCGGGTGCGCCCGTCCTGCAGCGCGCGCACGGCGCACCAGAGGGCCGCGACGCTGCAGAGGACGAGCAGCGCATCGGGGTTGTTGTGGCGCGAGACCGCGACCGCGATCGGGGTCAGCGCGAGCACGAGCCCGGCGAGGAAGCCCGCCGGGCGCCCGTAGCACCGGCGCGTGAGGTCGTACACGAGCAGCACGCTCGCCACGCCCATCAGCGCCTGCGGCGCGAGGATCGCGACGGGGTGAAAGCCGAAGAGCCTGACCGAGGCCGCCTGCACCCACAGGGCAAGCGGTGGCTTGTCGACGCTCATCACGCCGCTGGGGTCGAAGGACGCGAACAGGAAGTTGTGCCAGCTGGAGCTCATCGAGCGCACGGCGCCGCTGTAGTAAGTGTTGGCCCAGCCGTTGCGGGCGAGGTCCCAGAAGCCCAGGAGCCCGGCCAGCAGCGCGAGCGCGAAGGGCTCGGGCCAGATGCGGCCGATGGCGAGCGCGCGCGGGCGCGTGCGCCGGGCGGCGTGGGGGGGAGCGGCGGCGATGGCGCCTTCGGAGGAGTTCATGGGGGCAGCATCGCCGGCCTGTGTAGGAGGAACGTGAGTTGAAGCTGAAAGTTCGGTAAGGGTTTGGTGCGCGTCCGCGCGAGCGCTACGGGGTCCGGCGGCGGTGGGGGCGGGACCTCCGTGTCCCGCCGCCGGCGCTCAGGCGGCGACGGCGCCGGGACCGCGCTCGGCGCGGACGTCGCGCGGGCCGAGCGGCTTGCCGCAGTGCGCGCAGATGCGCCGCTCGTCCATCAGGCCGCCGCAGTCGCGGTGGCGCAGCACGATCGGCGGTCCGGCGGGCGGGGCGGCGTAGCGGTCGCCCCAGCGCAGCAGCTCGACGATCACCGGCCACAGGTCGAGCCCCTTCTCGGTAAGGCGGTATTCGTAGCGCGGGGGGCGCTCCTGGTAGGGGACCTTCTCGAGGATGTCCTCCGCGACGAGCCGATCGAGGCGCGTCGCGAGCACGTTGCGCGCGACGCCCAGGTTGCGCTGCAGGGCGTCGAAGCGGCGGAGGCCGAGAAAGACGTCGCGCAGGACGAGGATCGTCCAGCGCTCCCCGACCAGCTCCAGGGCGCGCGCGATCGAGCAGTTCTGACCCTTGTAGTCGTTGCCAAGCATCCCGAGACCAACTCTACCATATGGGTTGCGTCATGCAACTCTCTGTGTTAGGGTGCGTTCCGTCATGCAACTAACTTGAGGCCAAGTGGAAGGCGGTGTCGCGGATGCAGCGCAGATGGCAGGTGCTACTCGTGGTCGTGGCCGGTGTCTTCATGGCGGGCCTGGACGTGTTCATCGTGAACATCGCCTTCCCGCAGCTCGAGCTCGACTTCGCGGGCACCAGCCTGGGCGCGCTGTCGTGGGTCCTGAACGCGTACACGATCGTGTTCGCGGCGTTCCTGGTCGTCGCGGGGCGCTGGTCGGACACGTTTGGGCGCAAGCGCTCGTTCCTGCTGGGCGTCGCGATCTTCACCGTCTCCTCGGCGGCCTGCGCGGCGGCACCGTCGGTCGGGTTCCTGGTTGCGGCACGCGCGGTGCAGGGTCTCGGTGCGGCGCTCCTGATGCCCGCCTCGCTGGGCCTCCTGCTACCGGAGTTCCCGCCCGAGCGCCGGCACGTCGCGATCGGCGCCTGGGCCGCCGTCGGCGGGATCGCGGCGGCGGCCGGCCCACCGCTCGGGGGTCTCCTGGTGCAGGTGAGCTGGCGCTGGGTCTTCATCGTCAACGTCCCCGTCGGCCTCGCCGCGCTGGTGGCGGGCTGGCGGGTGCTGCGCGAGGTCCGCCACCCCGAGCCGCTCGCGCCGGACTTCCTCGGCGCCGGGGTGCTGACGGTGGCGGTGGCCACCCTGGTGGTGGCGATCGTCAAGGGCGGCGACTGGGGCTGGTCGAGCGCACGCGTGCTCGGGCTGCTGGCGCTCTCGGCCCTGCTGCTGGCGGTGCTGGCGCGGCGCATCGTGCGCCACCCGGCGCCGATCGTGGAGCCGGCGCTGCTGAAGGTGCGCGCGTTCAGCCTGGCGACCGTCGGCTCGCTGCTGTTCTTCGTGGCGTTCGCGGCGATGCTGCTGGCGAGCGTGCTGTTCCTGACGGGCCTCTGGCACGAGTCGACGCTGACGGCGGGCCTGATGATCGCGCCGGGCCCGGCGCTGGCGGCGGCGAGCGCGATCCCGGGCGCGCGCCTGGGCGGGCGCTTGGGCGCGAACCGTGTCGGGGCGCTCGGCACTGTGCTGTTCGCGCTCGGCGGCGTCTGGTGGATCGCACGCGTCGGGGCGAGCCCGGACTACGTCGGCGAGTTCCTGCCGGGGATGCTGATCGGCGGGATCGGGGTCGGCCTGGTGATCCCCTCGCTGACGGCGATGGTCGCCGCGACGCTCCCGCCGGAGCGCCTGGCGACGGGCATCGCCGTCCAGGTGACCGGCCGCCAGCTCGGCTCGGCGCTGGGCTTCGCGATCCTCGTAGCCGTGCTCGGCACGGCGCAGAGCGTGGCGGACTTCGCGGACGCGTGGCGCTTCATGCTTGCCTCGAGCCTGCTCGCGGGGGTGGTGCTGGTGGCGGCCAGGCGCGGGCGGGTTGCGCTAGCGACCGGGCCCGCCGATGATCTCCCGCAGGCCGCCCTCGTCGAGGGGATCGATCCGCCGCAGGTTGGGTACGGAGTCGAAGCCGTGGTCGGCGCTGAGAATTGTGTCGATGCCGTTGGCGAGACAGGTGGCCGCGTGCAGGCGATCGTTGGCGCCGATCGGGAGGTCGGGTAGCGCGAGGGCTGCGCCGAAGGCCTCGTCGGTTACTGGGAGCAGGGGTGTGAGGATGCGGTAGGCGCGCTCGGTGAGACCGCTCAGGGCGCCAGCGCCGAGACGGACGGAGAGCTCGATGTGCCAGACCTCCTCCAGCACGGCGGTGGAGGTCCTGCCGGCGGCTTCGCTGCGTGCGATCGCGGTGAGCAGGCGTTGGCAGGGCGCAGCGTAGTCGGAGTCGCCCGCGGCGTAGACGAGGACGTTGGCGTCGAGGAAGAACGTCACCGCGACCGGCGGGCGGGGAAGAGCTCGGGGTACTCGTGCTCGACCTCCTGCTCGTGGGTCCGGTTGAGCTCTGCGGGCGCAAGGAACGGCGCCGAGCGCATCGCACCGATCTCCTGGGCGGCGCGGATGCGCTCCGCGCGACTGAAGCCCCCGCGGTAGCGCTCCTCGATGGCCTCGCGAACGAGACCGCCGACGGACTCCCCGCGTGTGCGGGCCTCGGTCTCCAGCAGCCGCTTCTGCTCGGGTGTGATGAGAATCTGAAGACGCTGGGTAAGCATGCACATAGCATACACATAGCGGTGAGAGCTGATGACCTCGGGGGACCAGTACGCGGCGGGATTGCACGCGGCGGTGCTGTTATACTTGCGCTAGCAAGCAGTAGCTGCGAACAGGCTCTGCCATGATCGATTCCGCTATCTCGACACGACCCCCGCTCCAACGGCGACCTCAAATGTCCCCGCCGGCTCGCCGGTGGTGAGTGGCATGCCGCTGCCTGTGGATACGCCGCTGCCTACGGATACGCCGCTGCCTGCGGCTACCCGCCTGCCCGCGGCTACGCGCCTGGGACCGGTGGAGCTGACGGTGAGTGACCTGGAGCGCGCCGTCGCGTTCTATACAGAGGCGATCGGCTTGCGCCTGCACCGCGGCGAGGGCGATCTCGCGGGGGGTAGTGCGGACGGTCTCGCAGACCGCGGTGCGGACGATCTCGCAGGCCACGGCCCGGATCGTGAAGCAGGCCGTGCGGTGCTCGGTACGGGTGGCGGAGTGGGCGGCGCGGCGGTGCTCGGCACGGGTGGCGAGGACTTGCTCGTGCTCCACGCGAACCGCTCGGCCCGCCGGGCGGGCCGCCACGCGGGCCTGTACCACGTGGCGCTTCTGTACCCCTCGCGCGCGGAGCTGGCGCGGGCGGCGGTGCGCCTGGCGGTGGGGAGGACCCCGATCCAGGGAGCCTCCGACCACGGGACGCACGAGGCGCTCTACCTGTCCGACCCGGATGGCAACGGCTTGGAGCTCGCGGCGGATCGCCCGCGCGAGCGGTGGCCGGACATCGGCGATCCGCGCCTGTTCGCGGGTGGGCCGCAGCCGTTGGACCTCGACGGCCTGGTCGGCCTCGTGGCTGAGCAGGCAACGGCGCCGCGCGCGGATCCGGGCCTGCAGGTGGGGCACGTGCACCTGCACGTCGGCGACACGGCGGCCGCGCTGCGCTTCTACACGGAGGTCATCGGCTTCGAGACGGTCATCGACCTCGGTCCGGCGGCGGCGTTCGTCTCGGCCGGCGGCTACCACCACCACCTGGCGTTCAACACCTGGCAAGGCCGCGGGATCCCGCCGGCCCCGGCGAATGCGATCGGTCTGCGGCATTGGACGGTCTATCTCCCGAGCGACGCCGACGTGGCCGGCGCGCGCCAGCGGATCGAGCGCGCCGGGATCACGTACGAGCGGCGCGGCGCGGGGCTGCTGGTGCGCGACCCGTCGGGCAACGCGGTGCTGATCGCGCCGGACCCAGGCGCCTGAGCGGGCTGTGGCGTCGACCCTGCCAGCCAGCGTCGCGACCCGGGCGGCGTACTTCCTGGGTGCGGAGGGGGTGGCGTGCCTCTCCCCGGAGCAGGCCCTGGCGTTCACGGGCCTGCTGGAGACCAGCCGTCGCCTGGCGCGCGAGCTGGAGGGCGAATTGGAAGCAGCGCACGGCGTGAGCTTCAGCGCGCTTGGGCTGCTGGGGCGGATGGCGGCCGCGCAGGAGCACACGCTGCGGCTGACGATCCTCGCGCAGGACATGGGTCTCAGCCTGAGCCGCGTCTCGCGGGTCGTGGACATGCTGGAAGGCCGCGGGCTGCTGGAACGCCGGCCGTGTCCGGCGGACGCGCGCGCGATCAATGCGTGCCTGACCGCGGCCGGCCTGACGCTGGCGCGCAGGGCGCAGGCGACGCACCGGGCGGGTGTGCGGCGGTGCTTCTTCGAGAAGCTGAGCGAGGAGCAGGTCGGGGTGCTAGCGGCGGCTTTTACGAGCTTGTTGGACGGTGCGGCGCCGACGTGCACGACGGAGGGCTGAGCGTGGCGCGGGAGTCCTAGCCGGCACGAGTGACGGAAACGCCGCAGTCCTGTGACGTCAAGTCCTTACCCTTGACAAAACAGACCCGGGTCGCCTACATTAGACATGTAATGGCGGGTTGAGAGGGGTTGGGATGGCGCACAGACGCGGGGCGCGGCACGAGGTGCACGAGGCAGCCAGCGGTAGCTCACTGCGGTCGGGCAGGGAGCTGGAGCGCGAGCGCGTGGCGGAGATCCAGCGCGAGCGGATGCTCGGTGCAATGGTCAAGCTCACCCGCGAGCGCGGGGCCGAGCGGGTGACGGTGGCGCACGTAGTGGCCCGCGCGGGAGTCTCGCGGCGCACGTTCTACGAGATCTTCGCGGACCGGGAAGCGTGCCTGCTGGCGGCCCTGGAGCTAGGCCTGGAGCGGGTCGAGCAGGCGGTGGTCCCGGCCTACCGGGCCGAGCACGGCTGGTGCGAGCGGATTCGCGCGGGCTTGACGGCGTTGCTGGAGATCTTCGACGAGGAGCCCGAGACGGCGGCGCTATGCGTGGTCGACACCCAGGGCGCCGGCCCCGGCGCCCTGGAGCGTCGTGCGCAGGTGATCGACAAGCTGGTCGATGCCGTCGACCGGGGCCGCCGTGAGGCACGCACCGTGCCGTCGCGCGCTCCAAGCATGGAGCGCGGCAGCGATTCGCTGGGGGCGCAGGCTTCCCCGCGGCCGCAGGCTTCCCAAGTACGCGACGAGCAGCGGGCCACCGCGTGGTCTGGGCCGGTTGGCGCCTCCCGGATTACGGCGGAGGGCGTCGTAGGCGCGGTGCTTGCGGTCCTGCACGCGCGCCTGCTGGCCGAGAGCCCAAAGCCGCTGATGCCCCTGCGAGGCCAGTTGATGAGCATGATCGTGCTCCCCTACCTGGGAGCCGGGGCCGCCAAGGCCGAGTCCACGCGCCGGGCGCCGCCGGTGCGTAGAGCCAAGCCCGGCAACGAGGATCCGCTACGAGGCCTGAACATGCGCCTCACCTATCGCACGATGCGTGTCCTTACCGCAATCGGGGCCGGGACTGGCCTCTCCAACCGACATGTCTCCCGCGACGCGGGCGTCGAGGACCAGGGGCAGATCTCGAAGCTGCTGCAGCGTCTGGAGAGCCTTGGACTGATTCAGAACAGGGGCGAGGGAGTGAAGCGGGGTGAGCCCAACGCCTGGGTGTTGAGCGCACGTGGGATGGAGCTCGAGCAGGCGATCCGTGCCCGCACGAGCGGTCCGGCCATTTGACAGTGCTGGACGTCGACTGTTTGCATGGCTCTCGCGATGACGCCCTAGGCTTGTTGCGCTGAATGCTCCAAAGCCACTTCTGGATCCGGGTGCGACTAGCGGGGGGACGTGCAACTCACAGGGCTTGAGTACCTTTCGGCAGTCTGGGGCGATCGCATATCGCTACCAGGTCGGTATCTCCACGGGGTCTGCGAGTAAATCATTGGCTTGACAATAAATAACAGATGTATAGACCTCTTGACAAGACAGGCACAACACGGTTAGAGTGCACTGGCATGTACCCACCATCGGGTAACTAATTATCAAGACAGGGTCACTGGATATCGAATGGATGCGGGAGCGGGTGTCACGACCACGAGTCGTCGCAGCCCGTGTCTCAGGAGGAGATGTGTCGATGATTACTCGTAAGCTGACTGTGCTGGTCGCCCTCTGCGCGCTGACCGGGACGCTGGCTCTCTCGGCCACACCCGCGATGGCGCTGTCATTGGGCAACTACAGCTTCAGCGAAAGCTTCGGCTCTGCCGGCTCCGGACCGGGCCAGCTGGCCGGCCCTACCGGAGTGGCCGTCGACACCTCGACCAATCTCGCGGACCCATCGGCCGGCGACGTCTACGTTGTCGATCCGGGCAACAGCCGTGTCGAGAAGTTCGACAGCGCCGGTCACTATCTGTCTGAACTCAACGGCGCCGAAACACCGCCGGGAGCCCTCCGCTTGCCGACCAGCATTGCCGTGGACAACTCGACAAACCCATCGGATCCGTCGACTGGCGACGTCTATGTCATGTATTACAGCCTCATCAACTCCACCGCGGTCGCGAAGTTCAGCCCGACCGGTGTCTATCTAGGCGAAGTGGAAATCCCAGCATTTCAAGTGGAATTCATCGGAAGTGAAGCAAGCGGCCTCGCAGTGGATCCATCTGGCAATCTATGGGTCAGCCTGAAGGACGCCACCCTGGTATTTTATACAAACGCTGTCAAAAATACCTACGTAGCAGAGGTTTCAGTTTTTTCGAACAGCGACAAGCAGCTTAGCTCGGCCCTTGCCATAGACTCTGATGGCAATATTTATCGGCCTGGAACTGTGGAAGAAAGGGTGCAAGTCGGGTCGGATTGGCATCTAGGGTCTAACATAGAAAAGTATGATCAACAGGGGAGTCTGGTAGGGTCTGTTGCGAACTGTAGCTGTGCCACCGGTGTAGCAGTGGATGAGGGTACAAATGATCTATACGTGGACGACGGCACGTATGTATCGGCGTACAACTCCTCCGGCGTGCCGCTACTACAGCCGACATTTGGCCTAGGCAATCTGGCAGATGGCCAAGGCATAGCCGTCAATACCGCAGACGGCATAATCTATGTCGCTGATCAGGAAGACAATATCGTCGATGTCTTTAGATCCACAGTGCTTCCCGATGTCACTACCGGCGAAGCCCCAGACCTGACAGGGACGAGCACTACGTTGATCGGCTCGGTAGATCCCGACAACGTACCCATCACAAAGTGTGAATTCGAATACACCTCCAGCGAATCGCATGGAAGAGCCCCCTGTGAATCCGTGCCCGCGGGGAATAGCTCCGTCGCTGTGAGCGCCGCCGTGACCGGTCTGCGGGCCGGTGAGCTGTATCGCTACCGACTGGTCGCAGCCAATGAAAATGGGAGCAATGCCGGGGAATACCAAGTCATCCCGACGATTCCGGTCATCGAAGGTCAATCAGCCGCGGATGTGAGCACCACTGCCGCAACGCTGCAGGCGCAGATCGATCCAACGGGTAGGGACACGCACTACTACTTCCAGTATGGAGCCGATACGAGCTACGGAGTCGATGTACCCGTGCTGCCGGGAGCAGATATCGGCGCAGGTGTGGCCTACAAAAACGCCAGCAGCCACTTGCAAGGCTTGGCAGCTGGAAGCGTCTACCACTATCGCGTGGTTGCGATCAACGCTGACGGCACCGCCACGGGGCCAGATCTGACTATCAGGACCCAGTCGGCACCAAATGCGAGCTCAACGGCGCTGCCGGACGAACGTCAATATGAGCTGGTCTCACCGCCTGAAAAGGATGGCGCTCAAATCGTTATCCCGGCGGGGTTTGACGAAAGTCTAGGCTACAGCGGGGGCGGCCTGCTGCAAGCGGCTGCCGACGGAGCCGGGATCAGCTATGTTGCGTTTGCGCCGTTTGCCGGCCCCCAGGGCAACTCAAATGGGAGTCAGATATTTTCCACTCGCGGTGCCAGTGGCTGGTCTTATCAGGAGATTTCCAGCCCTCATGAAGGTGCGACCGGGGTGACGGCTGGCCAAGGAACGGAATATCTAGCATTTTCGCAGAATCTGTCACAGGCGCTCGTCTATCCTCAGGGGACCACGCCCTTATCGCCGCTGGCGCCTGTGGGCTACCGGCTCTACTATCTTCGTGCCGACAGCACGGGGAACTATCAACCGCTGCTGACCAGGGCGCCCCTGAGTAGTCAAGGGCCATTTGTGATGGGCATACCCATCGCTACTGGGGTCAGTCCTGACTTCAGCCATGTCGTCTTTGGGAGTGCGAGCTCTCTGACTGCAAATGCCCCCGATGGCAGCGCGAATGGGGATGCGACCCTCAACCTCTACGAGTGGACTGGCGGACGGCTGCAGTTGGTGAGTGTGCTACCGGGAGATCCTGGCGTCGCCAGCGGTAGCGCAATCCTGGGTGGCCCGAACTCCACCGAACATGCCGTATCCAACGATGGGTCCGTTTTTTGGACTCAACTAGGTGCGGGAGAGAGTGCGACGGTCTTTATGTATGACGCCGTGAGCGAAAGGACGATAGAAGTTGCGTCCGGTGAAGATGCATTCCTGACCGCATCGGAAGACGGTTCGATGGTCTTCTTCCTCGAAAACAAGGAAGAACTATATTCGTACAGCGTCGCAAGCGGCAGCAAGGTTGCTCTCGCCCCAGGTTTGGGAGGAGCGAAAACGGTGCTTGGGGTGAGCACCGATGGTGATCAAGTTTATTTTGCTACCGGCTCCGATATCTACTCGGCACACTACGATGGTACGAAATGGACGTCGGTGATAGTCGCTCCTGCACATGGCTACGATGGGAGCACGCATTTCGCCTCAAGGGTCTCGCCCGACGGCCAATATCTGGTCTTCGAATCGAAAGATAGCTTGACGGGGTATGAAAATGCTGGGTATTCGGAGGTCTATGAGTACGACCTGACTACCGCCCACCTGAGCTGCGTATCCTGCAACCCCACCGGCGGGCGTCCGCTTGGGGGGTCGAGCATACCCGGCCGGACATACTCTTCAGGTCATAGTATCGGAAGCAATTACTACTCACGCGTTCTGTCGCCAAGCGGGCGCGTATTCTTCGACAGCGAGGATGCGTTGGTCGCAGGTGACACGAATGGCCACGCTGATGTGTATGAGTGGGAGCCAAGCGGAGCTGGGAGCTGCCAGGAATCTTCTGGCTGTATCTTCTTGATCTCGGCGGGCACTGGCGGCGAAGACTCGACGTTTGTCGACGCCAGTGAAAGCGGCAACGACGTCTTCTTCATCACTCGCGATCAGTTGCTGCGACAAGATACCGACCACAATCTGGATATATACGACGCCCATGTCTGTAGCCAGGAAGAGCCGTGCTTCCCGATTCTGCCTGCCGCGCCGCCGCCGTGTAGCAGCGGCGATGGATGCAAGCCGGGTCCCACACCGCAACCCAGCATCTATGGGGCGCCGGCTAGCGCGACGTTTTCGGGAGCAGGAAACCTAGTCGAGGCGCCTGGCCAAGCAATCCAGAAAAAGAAGACCAGCACGAAGGTCAAAGGGTATAAAAAGAAGCACCCGTCAAAAAAGAAAAGGAAGCTAAAGAGGACAGCTCGGAAGAGGAGTCACTAACATGCCCGGAAAAATCACGCTCCTCCTCGTCTGCTTGCTCTTGCTTCTCGCTGGGATTGATACGACATCCGCGCTGGCTCAAGGGCCAGTGTGGTCCATCACTTCGATGGACTCGCCGGAGGTCTTTCAGCCGGGCGACAGCTCGGGTTACTATCAGGTAAATATCAGCGCTGTGAACGAAGGCGAAGCCGCCACGGACGGTGCGCCGATTACGGTCAGCGACCTGCTTCCGGCCGGACTGACTGCCACCTATGTCAAAGGCGAAGTAGATGCAGGGGAATTCTTTCGCAACTACGCTGCGTCATGCACAGTCTCGCCCGTCAGTTGCACATATGCGGGCAAGGTGCTGCCATATGAGGCGCTGACTATTCACATAACGGTCGATGTGTCTCCGAGCACGCGGTCTGGTGGCATCAACAGTGCGACCGTTGCCGGCGGCGGCGCCGCGACGGCCTCCGTCTCGAGGCCTATCGATGTGGGCACAACGCCGGCGGGGTTCGGGATCGACCAGTTCGAAATGGCGGCAACCAATGAAGATGGGTCTATTGATACGCAGGCGGGCTCGCATCCCTACCAGCTGACCACGACATTTGGCCTCAACACGGCCATCGGCCAGTTTAACTTGGTCGTGGGGCTCGAAGACAGCAACCTGCAAGCGGTGCCAGCGGCACTGGCAAAGGACTTGCAATTTGAATTGCCGCCCGGTTTGATCGGCAATCCAACCGTGTTCAGCCAGTGCAGCGATACACAATTCACAACTTTTTTCGGCTCTGGCGCCGATGCCTGTCCCGCTGAAACGGCGATCGGTGTCGCAGAAGTTCTGATAACCTCGGCGGGTAAATTGCAAAGCGTTGTCGTCCCATTGTTCAATCTCAAGCCCAACGTGGGCGAGCCGGCGCGGTTCGGATTCGAGGTAGATTCCACTCCGGTGTATCTCGATACGGCGGTGCGTACCGGGGGCAATTATGGAGTCGTCGTAGATGTGACCAATATCTCGCAAGCGGTAGGCTTCGTGCGTTCGCGAGTGGTCTTCTGGGGTGTCCCGGGCAGCCCAAGTCACGATGCCTCGCGCGGCTGGAACTGCCTCGCGGGCGGCGATGGTGAAGGGTCATGTGCGCAACAGGTCGACGCGCAGAGCCCGCCGCCATTCATCACCATGCCCACATCGTGCACGGGACCGTTGAAGAGCGCGGTCGACGCCGACTCGTGGCAGGATCCCGGCGACTTCGTATCGGCAGACTCCACGACGCACGACAGCGAAGGCAACCTGGTCGGGCTGGACGGCTGCAACAAGCTCGACTTCAAGCCGACCATCAGTGCCGCGGCGGATGGCCAGGCGGCGAATACGCCGACCGGATTGAGTGTCGACATACACGTGCCCCAGGCCGAGGGCCTGGTTGCCACCGGCCTGGCTGAGTCGGAGGTCAAGAACACGACGGTCACCCTGCCGCAGGGCGTCGCCCTAAGCCCCGGTGCTGCCGATGGCCTGCAGGCGTGCACCAGTGATGAGATCGCGCTCGACGATCCGGATGAACCGTCGTGTCCGGACGCAGCGAAGGTCGCGACGGTGACGATCAAGACGCCGCTGCTACCCGATCCGTTGAAGGGCGAGGCGTACCTGGGCGCGCAGGACGAAAACCCGTTCGGGAGCCTGGTGGCGCTGTATATCGTTGCGAAGGATCCCGTGTCCGGTGTGCTCGTGAAGCTCGCGGGACAGGTCGTGCCGGATCCCGTGACCGGCCAGTTGGTCTCGACATTCGCGGATACGCCGCAACTGCCCTTCGAAGACCTCGAACTGGACTTCTTCGGCACGGCTCGCGCGCCGCTGACGACGCCTCCGACGTGCGGAACCTATACGACCGAAGCCTCGATCGACCCGTGGTCTGGCAATCCGGCAGCCACTCCATCCTCGCAGTTCGAAATCACGAGCGGCCCGAATGGCACGCCATGCGCAGATCCGCAACCGTTCAATCCCGCCTTCACGGCGGGTATGACGAACAACCAGGCGGGCGCGTTCAGCCCGTTCACGCTGACGATGACGCGCCCCGATCAGGACCAGACACTGAGCGGCGTGCAGGTGCGGATGCCGCCGGGACTGCTGGGGACGCTCTCGACGGTCAAGCTCTGCGGAGAACCGCAGGCGGCGCAGGGTACCTGTGGCGCGGAAAGCCTGATCGGCGAGACGACGGTCAGCGCCGGTCTCGGCGGGGACCCCTACACGGTGACCGGTGGCAAGGTCTACATCACCGGCCCCTACAAGGGCGCTCCGTTTGGCCTGTCGATCGTGAACCCCGCCGTCGCGGGCCCCTTCAACCTCGGGAGCGTCGTCGTACGCGCTGCGATCAGCGTCGATCCGACGACGGCGCAGTTGACGATCACGACCGATCCGCTGCCGACGATCATCGACGGCATCCCGCTGCAGCTGCAGCACGTCAACGTCACGATCGATCGGCCGTCGTTTACGTTCGACCCGACCAACTGCAACCACCTCTCGATCGACGCGACGCTCTCGAGCAGCTCCGGGCAGAGCGCGGCGGGGTCATCGCCGTTTCAAGCGACCAATTGTGCGTCGCTGGCGTTCGACCCGCACCTGCAGGTATCGACCTCCGGGCGCACCTCGCGTGCGAACGGGGCGAGCCTGCTGGTGAAACTGACCTACCCCACGGGGCCCTATGACGCGAATATCGCGAGCGTCAAAGTCGAACTGCCCAAGGCGCTTCCCTCGCGTCTGAGCACCCTTCAGCGCGCGTGTGCCGCGGCGACGTTCCAGGCAAATCCTGCGGCGTGTCCCGCCGCGTCACAGATCGGGTACGCGAAGGCGATCACCCCGGTGCTGCCCGTTCCGCTGATGGGCCCCGCGTACTTCGTCTCCCACGGCGGCGAAGCGTTCCCGAGCCTGATCGTCGTCCTGCAGGGCTACGGCGTCAGGGTCGACCTGGTTGGCTCGACGTTCATCAGCAAGCAGGGGATCACGAGCTCGACGTTCAAGACGGTTCCCGATGTTCCTGTCGGCACGTTCCAGCTCTACCTACCACAGGGGCCCTTCTCGGCGCTGACGGCGAACCGCAACCTCTGCAAGGGCGCGGCGCTCGCGATGCCAACCACGTTCCTCGCGCAGAACGGCGCGGAGATCGACCAGAGCAACAAGATCACCGTTATCGGCTGTCCCAAAGCCAAGAAGGCCAAGAAGGCGGCGAAGGCGAGCAGAGTCCGAAAAGCCCGAACGGCCGGTCATCTACACACCGCACCCAGGAGGGGCAACCGATGAGCGCACGTAGATGGACCGCGATTGGCCTGACAGCACTGAGCGGGCTCACCGCCGGGCTCGCGCTAACCGGCACCCCGGCGTTTGCGGAGACGAGGTACCAATATAGCTCGCAACTCGAGCTCCCCGGAGGTGAGAACCCCAATCGGGTGGCGGTGGACGATTCGACGAGCGGATCGGACCCTTCGGCCGGAGACGTCTACGTGGCCAATACCTATCTGACGAAGGCCGTCTACAAGTTTAACGGATCGGGTGTATATCAATCTGAATTGACGGGTGCGCCCGGCGGCTTCAAGCGTCCATTCGCCCTCGCGGTCGGCCCGAACGGCGAAGTGTACGTTGCAGATCAAATCTCAAACGTCGTCGACGAGTTCAACTCGTCGGGTGCATACCAGTCACAGATAACCGGCTTTGCCTCGCCTTCGGCCCTGGCCGTCGATTCCAGCGGCAACCTGTATGTCGTCGATGGCTCCGCTGTCAAGAAGTTCGATGCCGCGGGGAGCCCCGCGAACTTTTCGTCGGTGGGCACCAATGAATTGACCGGCTTCGAAGCGCCCGAGGGCGTGGCGGTCGACTCCAGTGGGAACGTGTATGTCACCGATGCCGGTGCGCTCGCTGTCGATAAGTTCAACTCGGCCGGCGTGGCGCAAGCGCTGGTAGCTCCTCCGGACGGCTTCGGCTTACCCTTTGCCATTGCGACAGACCTCGACGGCGAGGTATTCGTGGGCGATCTCGAATCCTCGCCGCCCGCTGTGGACGGCTTCGACGCCGCGGGCGCATACCAGTCGGCGCTGACGCTCAACGATCCGTTGGTAGGTGGCTCGTGGAGTCCCGCCTCGATCGGGGTGGACGCGGTCGGCGATGTGTACGTCGTCGACGAATCCAACAAAGTCGTGGATCTCTTTCGGCGGCTGACGCTGCCAGATGTTGCCACCGGCACGCCAGCAACGGACGTCACCGCAACTTCGGCGACGCTTGTCGGAACGATCGACCCGGCCGGTGGCCTCGACGCACACTACAGTTTCGAATACGGGGCGAATACAAGTTACTCCAGCGGCACAACGACCGTCGGCGATGCCGGCTCGAGTACTCTCACGGCACCCGGGCTGCAGGTGAGCGCCACGCTGGACGGGCTCGCGCCCAACAGCACCTACCACTACCGACTGGTGGGGAGTGACAGCGATGGCAGTAATCCCGGCGCGGACCAGACCTTCACGACCCTCGCGGTCGCGCCGTCGGTGAGCGAGCCGGCGGCATCGGCGGGTGAAGTGACCCACACAAGCGTCGTGCTGTCGGGCGTCGTCAACCCCAAGAATGCGCCCACGTTCTACCATTTCATATACGGCACTAGCAGTAGCTATGGATCGTCGGGACCGGAACTCGAGGCGGGCTTCGGCTCGGAAGACGAGACCCTCGGACAGTTCATCGACGGGTTAGAACCAGATACCACCTACCACTACGCGCTCGTGGCGACCAACAAGGCGGGCACCGTTACCGGCCCCGACCAGACGTTCACGACCTCGGCGCTCGCACCCCCCGTACTGCTCACCGGTGGCGCAAGCGAAATAACCCAGACAACCGCGACGATCTCCGGTACGGTCGACACCGAGGGCATGTTCGCCAGCATCTACGGATTCGACCTCGGCATCGACACGAACTACACCAAAGCCTTCGTTATCGGCAATGCCGAAGCGGGCGTCGTCGGTCCCCAGGACATCACCGCGAAATTGCAGGGCCTGCAACCGGGCACTACCTACCACTACCGGCTGTTTGCGACCAACACCGACGGCACGACCCACAGTTTGGACGCGAGCTTTACGACCGCTGGCCCACCGAACCCATCGACGGTGCTCGACATCCTCGTGGTTCCCGCGGGCACGCCACTGATCAGCGCTCCAGCCGTTGCGTTTCCCGCGGAACCGCAGACGAGTCGCCCTTCGAAGGGGAAGCCTCCGAAGCGCAGGAAAGCGAAGAGGAAATCCACAAGGCAGCAGAAGGCTGGGTCGAAGAAGGGTAAGAAGAAGGCCAAGAAGCGATAACTCCCGCCTGTGCTTCTTGCTTGGCGGTACAGTTCTGGTGCAGAGAAGTGTTTGGCCGCGGTGAGACCGTTCACGGCTGAAAAGACTGCGCTAGACACAGCGTCTTGCCAGCGTCTATAATCAGATCAAGCGCCCGGGTCGGCGCGATCGGGGAGCTAGTGTCTTGGGGGTCGTGTCGATGGGTTCCGAAGCCAGTGGTCGTATCGCGCTAAGCGGCGCGTTTGTCGGCGCTGCGCGTCGCTACTGGCTGGGCGTGTTCCCGCGCGTCTGCGCGGAACGGCGCCGGCGCGAGGCCCGTGCACAGCAGATCCCGGATCCGCTGCTGCAGCGGGTCGTGCTCGACGCGCTGCGCAAGTGGGGCAACATCGAGGGCGCGACGGCCTTCGCTGCCTTCGTCCCGCCGCGTCGCCGGGCGGCCGCGGCGCGCGCGATGGGGTGCTTCCAGGCGGCCTACAACTACCTCGACATGCTGACCGAGCTGCCGAACACCGACCCGGCGGTCAACGGGCAGCTGCTGCACCGCGCGCTGCTCGTCGCGCTGGATCCCGACGCCGAGCATCTCGACTACTACGAGCATCACCACCTGCACGATGACGGCGGCTACCTCACCGAGACGATCGACGAGTGCCGGGCAGCGCTCGCCGAGCTGCCCTCCTACGCCGCCGTTGCGCCCGCGGCGCTGCGTGCAGCGGAGCGGATCGTCGCTTTCCAGAGCTGCAACACCGGCGAGGTTCAGGGCGACTACTTAGCGCTCGAACGCTGGGCGCGTGCCGCCACGCCGACGGGGAGCGCCCTGCGCTGGTGGGAGACGGCGGCCTCGGGTGGATCCTCGCTTGGCATCTACGCGCTGATCGCGACCGCCGCGCAGACGCGCGTGCAGGACGCTGAGATCGCCGCGATGGAGGGCGCGTACTTCCCCTGGATCGGCGCGCTGCACTCGCTGCTGGACAATCTTGTCGACATCGCCGAGGACTACGCAACCGGGCAGCGCAGCCTGGTCGGCTGCTACGCCTCCTCGCTGGACGCCGCCACGCGCATGCGGCTGCTCGCGCAGCGCGCCTTACAGGCCGCCGAGGACCTGCCCGACAGCCGTGGGCACGTGCTGATCCTCGCGGCAATGGCGAGCTTCTATCTCTCGACGCCCGAGGCCTCCGCGCCGGCGGCGCGGCCCGTCGCGCACGCCGTGCTCGAGGCGCTGGGTGAGCCGGCGCAGCTCTCGATGCTGGTCTTCCGCTCACGGCTGCGGATGCGGCGCCTCGCGCCCCGCGCGCCCGGGGGTCCTGCCAGGCGTGCGAGCGGGGCGGAGGTCGTGCTGCCCGCGATCGAGGCGATCGCGCCATCGGGGGCGCACGGTGCGGTCGCGGCGCCGGTCCCGCGTGGCCACGAGCCATATGGCGTGAAGTAGACTCTTGACTGCTCCAGTCACATACGGGCGCCGCCGGGGCGTAAGGGTCGTCGTCTGCCCAACACATACAAAACGGCGTGGAGGAGGCCTGCTGTCTTGCTAGAGCTGCGCGATCTCGTTAAGCATTACCCCGCGGTCGGCGGCGAGCCTGTGCGTGCGGTCGACGGTGTCTCGCTGAAAGTCGAGCCGGGCGAGATGGTCGTGCTGTACGGACCCAGCGGGTCCGGCAAGACGACGCTGCTGTTGATGGTCGCCACGCTGCTGCAGCCGACCAGCGGCGCGGTGCTGATCGGCGGGCGCGACGTCTCCTCGCTGACCGAGCGCGAGGCCTCGCACTTCCGGCTCTCCGAACTGGGCTTCATCCGCCAGAACTTCGACCTGCTGCCCGGCGTGACCGCGATCGACAACGCCGTGCTGAAGCTGCTGAAGAGCATGCGCTGGCGCGACGCCCACCGCCAGATCGCGCCGCTGCTGGAACGCCTGGGGCTCGGACAGCGCCTGGAGCACCGCGCCGAGCTGCTCTCGATGGGTGAGCGCCAGCGTGTGATGATCGCCCGCGCGCTCTCCACCGAACCGCGCCTGCTGCTCGCCGACGAGCCCACCGGCAGCCTCGACACCCAGCGCGGCCGCGAAGTGCTCGAACTGCTGACCGAACTCTGCCGCGAGCACCAGGTCGCGATCGTGCTCGTCAGCCACGACCCGCAAGCCGCCGCTTACGCCGACCGCGTGTACGCGCTGCGTGACGGCAAGCTCAGCGACTACGAGCCCGACCAGGCATACGCGCGGGCCGCCGCCCAGTGACCGGCGCCGGCGGGGGATCACTGCGGTGAAAGCCCTAAACGTCCTGCATCTCTACCGCGTGCGCCTGCGCGCGCGACTGTTGCAGGAGCTGTTCGCGATCGTCGGGATCGCCGCCGGGGTCGCGCTGCTGTTCGCCTCCCAGGTGGCCAGCTCAAGCCTCTCCAGCTCCGTCGCGCAGCTCTCGCACGGGATTGTTGGAAACGCCACGCTACAGCTTGTCGCGCGCGACGCCCACGGCTTCGACGAAGCCATGCTCGCGAAGGTTCGCCACATCCCCGGCGTGCACGCTGCCGCGCCGCTGCTGGAAGTGAGCGCTAACGCCGTTGGTCCCAAGGGCAGCGAGTCCGTCGAGCTCGTCGGCGCCGACGCGAGCCTCTCCGAACTCGGGGGCACGCTCGTGCACAACACCAAACTCACGCCATTCGCCGGCTTCGGCGCGGTCGTGCTGCCCTCGCCCCTGGCTCACACGATCGGGGTCACGAAGTTCGGCGAGGAAGCTACCTTCGAGGCCGGTGGGCACGTCGCGCAGGCGCCGCTCTACGAGCAGCTGCGCGCCAAGCAGATCGGGCCCCTGATCCAGAGCCCGATCGCGGTCGCCCCGCTCTCCTTCGCCCAGGAAATGACGGGCCTCCCCGGTCGTGTCAGCCGCATCCTCGTGCAGCCCGCGCCCGGCCGCGAAGCGGCGGTGCGCAGCGCGCTCGTCCAGCTTGCCGCCGGTCGCCTGAACGTCGAGCCCGCCGACTACGACGAAAAGCTATTCGCGCGGGCGGCCGCGGCCACCAACCAGTCGACCGCCCTGTTCGCCGTGATCAGCGCGCTCGTCGGCTTCCTGTTCGCATTCAACGCGATGCTGCTCACCGTCCCCCAGCGCCGACGGCTGATCGCGGACCTGCGCCGTGACGGGTACACACCGCGCACCGTGATCGCCGTGATGATGTTCGACGCAGTCGTCCTGGGCGTGCTCGCCTCGCTGCTGGGCCTGATTCTCGGCGAGGAGCTGTCGATCCACCTCTTCCACTCGAACCCCGGCTACCTCTCGTCCGCGTTCGCGGTCGGCTCGCAGCGCGTCGTCAGCTTCCAGAGCGTCGCGGTCGCCGTCGGTGGGGGAATGCTCGCCGCATCAGTTGCCGTGCTCAGCCCGCTCAAAGACATCCTCTCGCGCCAGCCGCTGGCTGCGATCACACCCAAGGAAGGCGGCAGCGGTGGGGGCTTCGGGCGTCTCGCGCTCGGCGGGATAGCCTGCCTCATCGCCGCGACCGCGATCCTCCTGGCGGCCCCCAAGGAGGCAATTCTCGGCATGGTCTTCCTGGTGGCCGCGCTGCTGCTGCTGCTGCCGATCCCGCTGAACGCGACCCTGGCGCTGGTCCGGCGGATCGCGCCGGCGATCACGAGCGCGGTGCCGCACGTCGCGGTGATGGAGCTGCGGGCCGGCCGGGCACGCGCCATCGCAATCGCAGCGACAGGCGCGATCGCGGTATTCGGCAGCGTCGCGATCGAGGCCGCGCACGGGGACCTGCTGCACGGTCTGGAAAACGCCGCGGTGGACCTCAACTCGTTCACGGACATCTGGGTGTCGCCCACGGGCAACTACAACCTGCTGAAGACCGCGCCCTTCACTCCCAGCGCGCAGGCGAAGCTCGAGCGTCTACCCGGGGTGAGCGCCGTACGCATCTACCGTGGGGGGCTGCTCGACATCGGCGAACGGCGAGTGTGGGTGATCGCCCCGCCGACCGCGGCCACGCCGCTACTGCCAGCCACGCAGATCGTGGAAGGCAACGTGCGGCAGGCCACCGCAGAGGTGCGCGCCGGCGGCTGGGCCGTGATCTCGCAGGCGATCGCCGACGAACATCACCTGCACGTCGGGCAGGCCTTTGCGCTGCCCACGCCCGAGCCGACCACGCTGCGCGTCGCGGCGCTCTCCACCAATATCGGGTGGGCGCCTGGAGCGATCATCGTCAACGCCGACCAGTACGCCCGCGCTTGGGGCAACGCCGACGCGAGCGCCTACAACGTGCTGCTCGCCCCCGGCGTCTCGCCGGCGCTGGGGCGTGCGGAGGTCCAGAAGGCGCTTGGACCCAACTCCGGCCTGACCGCCGAAACAGCGCAGCATCACGCCAACCTGCAGCGCGCGCTCAGCCGCCAGGGCCTCGAACGCCTCACCCAGATCGCCACCCTGATCCTGATCGCCGCCGTGCTCGCGATGGCGGCCGCGATGGGCAACATGGTCTGGCAGCGCCGCCCACGGCTGGCCAAGCTCAAGCTCGAGGGCTTCCCACGGGCCGAACTGTGGCGCACGATCCTGCTGGAGAGCTTCCTGCTGCTCGGCGTCGGCTGCCTCAGCGGCGCCGCCTTCGGCCTATACGGCCAGCAGTTGCTTGACCGCGCGCTTGCCAATGTCATCAACTTCCCCGTCGTCTACTCCTTTGGTGTCCTGATCGCGCTCGGAAGCCTTGCGCTCGTGACCGCTGCCGCGGTCGCAATCGTCGCGATCCCCGGATACATGGCCGCCGGGGTCCCCCCCGCGGTCGCGCTCCAGGACTGACTCCAGCGGACCCCGCAGCGGTCACGGCTGACCGATCTCCGAGTGGTCGCGCGCGGCGCTCGAGGCTCATCCCGTAACGCCCGCACACGCCGACGATCGTGAAAGCGATCGCATCGGTGACGCCGATCGCAGCCGTTGTGCCGGCCGTAAGATGTGGCTGTGTCGCAAACGATCAAGCAAGTCAAGGCAGGCTCGCCCGCACGACGGCTCAGGGTTCTTGTACTTGTCGTGTCGCTTGGGCTGGCAGCGGCGGCGGAGCGCGACATCCAGCGTCGCCCGTCCGATCAGGTGCGCGGTAGCAAGCTGCTCTGGCGCCTGGTCAGCCTGAATGCCATCGGCGCGGCGAGCTACTTTCGGTGGGGGCGTCTCGCCCTTCCCATGAAGCCGGACATTCCATGACCGGCGAAGCCGCGCCTCGACGTGCCTTGTTCTTCGGCGACTCTCTTGTCGCAGGCGTCGGAGACCCCGCTGGAGGTGGCTGGGTCGCACGGGTCGTTAGTGCCTGCTTCGTTCAGGGACTACCGTTGACGGCTTACAACCTGGGGATTCGGCGCGAGACCTCTATCCAAGTGGTGGCTCGCTGGCGCGCGGAGGCGACACCTCGAATCCCGCCCGGCGCAGATTCCCGGATAGTGGTGTCCTTCGGGGCCAACGACACGACCATCGAAGGCGGCGGCGTCCGCGTGCCCGCCAGTGGCTCTCGTCGCGCACTAACCACGATCCTGGATGAAGCGAGCACGCTGGGCTTCGCCCCGTTCGTCGTTGGCCCAGCCCCCGTCGATGACGCGGAGCAGAACCGTCGCATCAGAGCTCTCACGGAGTCCTTTGCCGAGGTCTGCGACGAGCTCGATGCGCCCTTCATAGGGGTAGTCGAGCCGCTACTGGGGTCGCCTGTATGGATGTCAGAGGTGGCTGGCGGTGATGGCGCGCACCCAGGAGCCAAGGGCTACCAAGCAATCGCGCAGCTCTTGATCGACAGAGGTCTGCTCGCCTGGCTGACTGAGCCAGTCTTGACGGCCTTAACGCGCCAGGCCCAACCCACGCGAACTCAGGACTTCGTTTGACATGAGAGCAACAGACAGAACCCGAAGGGTGCCAAGGAGGCCCCATCTGGCGAGCTACTCGATCCTTGCGAGCACGGTGTGGCTCCGCTTACCACCGGCAAGAGTCGCGGGTTGGACCGCGCTCGCCGGTGGCAGGGAGCTACTTACGACGGCGTGGCGGGGGGCAGGTGACGGTGGTTGATGCCGCTGCGGTCGAGCCATCCTGGAAGATAAAGTTCGCCGAGAACGGGAAGCCGCTGTGGGGGCAATGTTCCGGCACCGCGATACCGACCGGGTGGAAAGGCACGAGCCGGCCGTGCACATGCTTGTAGTACGTCAGGTGGTTCGGGCCAATCGTCGCCTGTACACTTACGATTGAGACGTCCGGTCCGTTGGGGACGCTCGGGATCGGCGGTACGACGGTCGCGAGCTGCGAGCCGAAGATCCCCGATGCCGGGAGCACTTCGCCCCTGAAGACGAGCTGCGCAAAGACCGGGGTCTGGCCGTTGGCATAGAACAGGACGACCATGTTGCCGTGGCTCGGTGGGCCCATCAGCGCCTGAATTTCAGGAAGCTCGTGACCCGAGCCGGTGCCGAACGGCACTTCCACCGATGCGCTTCCGTAGCCGAGGCGCGAGTTGGCTGGGCAACCTGTGACGCCCTTTTCAAGCAGCGTGGTCGGGTTGCAGATCGCCAGGCCGAGCGTGGTTGTCGTGAAGTTCATGCCCGCCGGCATGTGCAGGTTGATGCCAGTCAATGGTGGGGGTGCGAGTCCTTCTGTGGTCGAGACGGTGAAGCCGAATCCGATGGTCGTGCTCGCCCCCAGCCTGTCGGGTGAGAACGACGCATGGAGCGTCGCTTGCTCGGACGTCGCAGCAGCGGCAGCAGCAGGCGCGGCCCCGCAGATCAGCAGGGCCGCCGCGGCGGCGATGAGAGCTCTGAGATTGAGCATGGAGTTTCCCCGGTCTGTCTAGCGTGTCAGGTGGAGAAGTGGCCGCTCACGTGTGCCGTGACGGCCTCGTTTGATGTGCGCTGGATCGTGCCACTGAAGCTCAGGCCCGAACCATGCGCATGCGCATAGCTGCCAGTGCCGCCAGTGATCGTGAGGGTCCCGGAGAAGCTTGCGGTGCTGCCGTTGTTGCGGTAGCTGCCGGACGCGGTGCCGGTCACCGAGCCGCCCCTTGGGTGGACCGTGAGCTGGGCCGTCACACGGTTGGTCGAGACGACGTCGAGGTGCAGCGAGATCGAGCCGCTCACCGAGCCGCTCGCGGAGCCCGACTCATACAGGTTGAATCCGTGGCTCGAAGTCCTGTGCAGGTGGGCAGTATCGTTCAGTGTGATCGTGCGCGCCGCGCTGGCGGTCGATCCGGATGCGCCCGCGGCACCCGTAGTAAGCGCGACTGCGCAGGCCCCTGTCGCAAGTAGTGATCCGGCTGCCAAACTGCGGCGTATGCGGCTTCTGGTGAGCACGATTACGATCCTCTCCTCCTCGATATGTGACCCCTGCCTGAGCCTATCAGGCGCAGAATCCAACCCTATAGGCTCGCTGGGCTTCTCGTCAAGGCGCTGTTTATAACGCCCGTCTCAAGATCAAACCCCGGGCGAGCCGGCAAGTTGCGCGCCGGCTACCTGGGAGACGGGGATGCGAAGCCGAAGGGCTAGCGCTTCAGACGCACGCGAGTGTGGCGGCGAGCGAGAGCGACTGGCCGTTGGTATAGCCGAGCTTCGCCGCCTCCGACCAGCCGTGCGGTGGGCAGGCGGTGGTGCGCAGCCAGCCCGCCTTGCCGCTGAGCGTTGCGTTTAGGGTCAACAGCCACGCCGGGTCTTCCGGAAGCGGTTCGAGCAGGCCATGGGGGATTGTGAAGGAGAGCTGCTGGCCGTACTTGCCTCCCGCGGGGCGCGTCACGCTGCCCTGCACGACGATCTGGATCGAGACCGGGTCGAGACCGACCACGTAGGTCAGAAGAGTCCCGCCGGGTCCGTTGTACAAGAGCATTTTGAGCGGCTCCACTACTCCGAGCGTGTACCCGCTCGACGCGCCGGTGCCGACCTGCGAGCCCTTTGGGCAAGCCTTTTCGCCTTCCGCCTGCAACCTTGTCGGGTTGCACACCGGTAGTTTCGAACCCGCGTCGTGGATCCCGCTGGGTACGAACAGCGCGATTGTCTGCGTCGCCGGCAGCGTGGTCTCAGGCGGGCCCAGTTCGATCGTGAGGCTCGCTTCGATATTGCGTTCCTTCGATCCGCCCTTGCCCTTTTGCTTGGCGGCGTCAGCGTGCGGTCGGTGGGCTAGAGCCTGGGCGGGCACCGTCCCCAGCAGCAGCACCCCAAGCAGCACCCCCAGCTTTCCTACCAGAGTAGCTTGAGCGCGGCGCACTCTTCCAACTTACAGCCAAACGGGGTCGCTTGTCTAGTCCCCCTTCGGCCAAAACGAGTCGCTTGTCTAGCCTCCTTTGCTCGAGCTGCCTCTCCGGCTGCGGCTGCCGGAAGCGCGTGGGCCACGGGATGCGCCTCTGGAGTGTTCTGCGGGGTGGCGTTGCGAGCTTTCTGCGGGGCGGCATTGCGAGCGCGAGGCTGGCGACGGCGGGCGGGACCCGATCAAGCTCCGCCCGCCCCACTGCGCGGCGGGCACACTTCCGCTCGCCCGCCGCGCATCTGGCACGTCTCACTGCTGGGTTGCGCCCGCTTGCGGCCCATTGCCGCCCGCCGGCGGTCCGGTGTAGCTCGAGCCGGGATTGCCGGTTCCCGATCCCGAGCTTGAGCCGGACCGCGAGCCCATGTTCGGACACGGGTGGCGGCCGGATTTCGACTGCGGCGCCGTCGACTGCGGCGCCGGCGTCGTCGATGTCGATGGACTGGTCGTGGTGCTCGGAGTTGTCGGCGTCGTTGTCGTGCTCTGCGCGGTCGAGCTCCCGGCAGGCGCCGCAGCGGCGCCGGCGATCCCGGCGGCGGCACCGCCCGCGGCGAGCATGCCCGTCACGACTGCGGCCTTGAGCATGTTGACTCTCTGCATGTGACCTCCTGCTTGGTTGGTGGGTAGCTGCACGACGATCATGGGAGGCGCCGCTCAACGGAGCCATATGTCTCTGTAGGGGTTGTGTAAGGAGTCGCGCTGCGCCACACCGGGCGCGTCACAATCACGCCCATGAGAGTCCTGGTGGTCGACGACGACCGTGCCGTGCGCGAGGCGCTGCGCCGCGCGCTAACGCTGGGTGGCTATGAGGTGCAACTCGCCGAAGGTGGCGCGCAGGCGCTGGAGTTGCTCGCGCAGGCACTACCCGACGCGGTTGTGCTCGACGTCGCGATGCCCGACATCGACGGTCTCGAGGTCTGTCGCTGCCTGCGCCGGCTCGGAAACCGCGTCCCGGTTCTGATCCTGACCGCGCGCGACGCCGTCGCCGATCGCATCGACGGTCTCGACGTAGGCGCTGACGACTACATGGTCAAGCCCTTCGACGTCGGTGAGCTGAAGGCGCGCCTACGCGCGCTGCTGCGCCGCTCCGCCGTCAGCGGCGACGGCGTGCCTGAGGAGCTCGTGTTCGCCGAGCTGCGCCTGGATCCCGCGCGCCACGGCGCAGTGGTCGGCGAGGCGCCCGTAGAGGGGTGCTTTGTGGAGCTGACCCGCACGGAGTACCAGTTGCTGGAGCTGCTGCTGCGCAATCCACGACAGGTGCTGACCCACAGCCTCATCTACGAGCGCGTATGGGGGTATGACTTCGGGCCATCCTCCAACGCGCTGCGCGTCTACGTCGGCTATCTGCGGCGCAAGCTCGAGCAGGCGGGAGCGCGAGCGCTGATCCACAACGTGCGGGGCGTCGGCTACGTCCTGCGCGAGCCCTGAGCGGGGGCGCGGGGTGTCGCTGCGCACGCGCATCGCCGCAGTCGCGAGCCTGTCCGTGGCGCTGGCCGTGCTGGGGGCGGCCGTCGGCGTGTACGTCGCGGTGCGCGCCGATCTGCGTGGGCAGATCGACAGCTTGCTGCGCCAGCGCGCGCACGGACTCGTCGGGCTCGGCCCGCAGGCGCCAGCTATTGGGGGATTGCCCGCCGCCGGGGGGTCGTCCGCCGTCGGGGGATTGCCAGCCGCCGAGCGGCCCGGCGCGTCTACTCCCGCGGGTGCGCCTGCGGGAGACCGCAGGCGCCAAGGTTCGCTCGGACGGCCCGGATCGCTCGGACGGCCCGGTTCGCTCGGACGGCCCGGTTCGCTCGGACGGCCCGGTTCGCTCGGACGGCCCGGTTCGCTCGGACGGCCCGGATCGCAATCCGGCGGCATACCGGTCACACACTCAAGCGGTGCGCGCAACGGCCCCAGCGGCCCTACGCCGAGCGATGGGTTTCCTGGCAGCATTCAGCCGCCGCCGTTTGGGGCGGCCTCGGGCTACGTGCAGTTCATCGCGCCCCACGGTGCCGTCACGGTGCCCGGCGGGCAGGGCTCTTCGACGCGGATCGCGCCGAGCACGCAGGACCTGCGGATTGCCGGCGTCGGTCACGGCAGCGCGCTGACCGATCGGACGGCGCGGGGTACCCGCCTGCGTGTGCTGACGCTCGGTGCGGGCGCGCGCGGCGCGGTGCTGGTTGCGTTGCCGCTCGCCGAAGTCGACCACGAGCTGAGCCGGCTGGAGCTGCTGCTCGTCGCGATCGGGATCGCAGGGATCGTGCTGGCGGCGGCGCTTGGGATACTCGTCGCACGCACTGCGCTGGCGCCAATCGCGCGCTTCACGAGGCGTACGGAGCGACTCACGGGCGACCTTGACCTCTCCCAGCGCCTGGAGGTCTCCGGACGCGATGAGCTGGCGCGGCTGGCGGAGAGCTTCAACGCGACGCTCGACGCGCTCGCTCGCTCGGTGGGGGTCCAGCGCCAGCTGATCGCGGATGCCGGCCACGAGCTGCGCACGCCGATCGCCTCGCTGCGGGCGAATATCCAGGTACTCCAGGAAGCCGGGCGCCTGCCTCCCGAGGAGCAGGAGAATCTGCGCCGTGACGTCGTGCAGGAGCTCGACGAGCTGACTGCGCTGATTGGAGATGTGATCGAGCTGGCACGTGGCGCGGGGCGCGCGGTCCTCCACGACGACGTGCCCCTGGATGCGCTCGTGCGCGCTGCCGCTGAGCGCACGCGCCGGCGCGCGGGGGAGGTGCGCTTCGCGCTAGACCTGCAGCCGACGCTCGTGGGCGGCGACGCGCCCAGCATCGATCGCGCGGTCTCCAATCTGCTCGAGAATGCCCGCAAGTGGAGCCCGTCGCAGGGGCTCGTCGAAGTGCAGTTGTGCGACGGCGAGCTCACCGTCCGCGACCACGGGCCGGGCTTTGCCGAGCGCGACCTGCCGTTCGTCTTCGATCGCTTCTATCGCGCCGACTCCGCCCGGGAGCTTCCTGGCTCGGGTCTGGGCCTCGCGATCGTGCGCCAGGCCGCCGAGGCGCATGGTGGATACGCGCGGGCTCAGAACGCCTCTGGCGGCGGCGCGTTATTGCGTGTCTACTTCGGAGCGCCGGTCATTCAAGAAATATCGACACGCGTCGATTAACGAAGGTATGCCAGTCCCAGGTCCAGCCTCCTCGCTCACCGGGATTCCGGGGGTAGCGGCGGCCTCGACCCACGCCGACCCCGCGGATGACCTGCGCCGTCTCGGGGAAGCGTTGAAAGCCGGGACCGACGAAGTGGTGGCGCGGATGCTCGACCGCTCGGCCGAGTCCGGTCACGTGCTCGACGTGCTTGTCGAAGACAGCTTTGCGCGGGTCGGCTCGGTGTCGACGATCGCTGTCGCGCGGTGGATGGCCGGCGATGGCGCAGAGGTGGCGCGCGAGGTGGGGCGCGAGTCATGGCGCATCTTCGGCCAGCTCGCGGCACAGCGCGCCGCGCCGCTGAACGAGGTGACCAAGCGCTGCCTGCGCTGGCGCGACGCCGCGGATGACGTGCTGCGCGAGCGTGCCACGGCGCTCGGCCTGCCGCCCGAGGTGCTGGTCGAGGCGCTGTGCATGCTGCAGCGTAGCCTCGACGTGACACTCGTACGCATGTGCGAGTCCTTCGAGGAGGAGCGTCGCAAGGCGCACGACGAGCTCTCTCGCCGCCAGGAAGAGCTGGCGTTCCTGGCCACCCACGATCCCCTGACTGGCCTGCCGAACCGCACGCTGATCCTGGATCGCATCGAGCAGATGCTGGTGCGTGGCCGTCGCAGCCAGGCGCCCGTGGCAGCCCTGTTCATCGACCTCGACAACTTCAAGGGCATCAACGACACGCTCGGCCACGGCGCGGGGGATCGGCTGCTGAAGGCGGTCGCCGAGCGCCTGCGAGGCGCGATTCGCGACACCGACGCGCTCGGGCGTCTCGGCGGCGACGAGTTCGTGGTGATCGCAGAGGGAATGTCGCTGGCGGCCGGCCCCGAGCTGATCGCCGAGCGCCTGCTGGAGGCGCTGGCGCCGCCGTTCAAGCTCGACGAGTCCGAGACCACGCGCCTGGCGGTGACCGCCAGCGTTGGGATCGCGATGGGCGACCGGAGCTCCGCCGAGGATTTCCTGCGTGACGCCGACATCGCGATGTATCGCGCCAAGTGGGATGGCAAGAACCGCTTCGTCGTGTTCGAGTCCGGCATGCAGGATGCCGTGCAGAACCGCATGGAGCTAGAGATGGACCTCCGCGAAGCCCTCGAGAAGGAACAGCTGTTCCTGGTCTACCAGCCCACATTCGACCTTCAGGAGATGAGTCCGACAGGCGTGGAGGCCCTGCTGCGCTGGAACAGTCCCTCGCGCGGGGTCGTCCAGCCCGATGACTTCGTGCCGCTGCTCGAGGAGACCGGCCTGATCACGGAGATCGGGAAGTGGGTCTTAAAGAGGCCACCCAGCAGGCTGCCGCTTGGCGGACGTCCGGCTATCCGATCGGGGTGTCCGTGAACGTCTCCGCCCGCCAGCTCGACACCGACGAGTTCGTCAGCGAGGTGCGCGAGGCGCTAGATGAGAGCGGCCTCGACCCGGGTGCGCTGACGATCGAGATCACCGAGACGACGATCATGCGCGACGCCGAGGAGACCGCGCGCCGGCTCACCGCCGTCAAGGCGCTGGGGGTCCGTATCGCGATCGACGACTTCGGCACCGGCTACTCCTCGCTCTCCCACCTCCAGCAGTTCCCTGTGGACGCGTTGAAGATCGACCGCTCCTTCATCTCTCGGCTAACCCAGAGCCCCGAAGGGGAGACCCTGATCCGCACGCTCGTGCAGCTGGGCAAGGCGATGTCGATCGAGACGCTCGCCGAGGGCATTGAGCAGCCTCACGAGCTGGACCTGCTGAAGGACGAGCACTGTGACAGTGGCCAGGGCTTCCTGTTCGCGCGCCCGCTCGACGCGGTCTCCGCCGAGGCGTTCTTCCGCACCTGGCAAGGCGAGCTCGCCGAACCGTTCGCCCAGCAGCTGCCCTGAGCCGGCGCGGCGCTGCGGTGTGAGTGCCTAGCGGGCTATCTGCTCGCCCCGATGCATGACCGATCGCGGCGTTCAGCTCGTTGAACGCAGGTCGCGACGAGCGGGGGATTGTGGGTCGGGCGCGGCGCGCGCATCATGCGTAGCCGGAATCCCACCTGCGGTCGTCAACGCAGGTACCGGTCTCTAAATAAACACGGGGCGGGAGGGATACCCGCAACGAGAGAACTCGAACCAAGGATGGGGGACGCCTCCGGTGCTCACTTATGTAAGGAAGTCCGACGAGGGCCAGATCGGTCTACGTGCACGTACGACGCTCGACGAGTCGCCTGAGGCGATGCGTCAGGTGCGTCTCGCTATCGCTCGCGCAAAGGAGGGCGACCGCGACGCGCTGCGGTTGCTGTACGTGCGCTACTCCGAAAATGTCTACGGCTACGTTCGCAGCATCGTGCGCGACGAGAAGGAGGCCGAAGACCTTACCCAGCACGTCTTCCTGAAGCTGATCACCGCGATCTGCAAGTACGACGACCGCGGCGTTCCGTTCTCGGCCTGGCTCTTGCGGCTCGCGCGCAACGCCGCACTCGATCATCTACGCCGTCGCCGCGCGATCCCGGCCGAAGAGGTCTACGGGGCGGACAGTCACGAAGATGACAGCGCGCTCGACACTGCGCGCAACTTGCGCACCGCACTCGACGCGCTGCCGGAAGAGCAGCGCAACGTCGTAATGATGCGCCACGTGATCGGTCTAACTCCGCCTGAGATCGCGGCGCAGATGGGCCGCTCGGAGAGCTCGATTCACGGCCTGCATCATCGTGGCCGCAAGGCGCTGCAGCAGGAGCTGCGTCGTCTTGACTCTGCTCCCTCGATCGCCATCTCGGCCAACTGAGCGCCATGTCTAGCGCAACTGCTACACACAATCCTGCGCCTGCGGGCACAGCTCAGGTCCCGTTCACGCGCATGGACTGCGCCGACCCGGAGCTGCTCGAGGAGTTGATGGGAACCGTCCGTGAAGTCGCCGAGAACGGCGCTTTCACGCTCGGTCATCACGTCGAGGAGTTCGAGCGCGACTTTGCCGAGTACTGCGAGACCGACTTCGCGGTCGGTGTCTCCTCGGGGACCGAGGCGCTCGCGCTCGCGCTGCGCGCCCTGGAGATTGGACCGGGGGACGAGGTGATCGTGCCCGCCAACTCTTTCATCGCGACTGCCGAGGCGGTCAGCGCGGTCGGGGCCGTTCCACGGCCGGTGGACGTCGATTCCGACTCCCACCTGATCACCGCGGAGAACATCGCCGCCGGACTGAGTTCGCGTGTGCGCTGCGTGATCCCCGTGCACCTCTTCGGCGCGACCGTCGATATGGATCCGATTCTCGAGCTGGCTCGCGAAGCGGGCGTCCACGTGCTCGAGGACGCCTGCCAGGCGCACGGGGCGCGCTACCGCGGCCGGCGAGTCGGCACGCTCGGTGCACTTGGTTGCTTCAGCTTCTATCCAGCAAAGAACCTGGGCGCCTGGGGAGATGGTGGGGCGGTCGTGACCGCTACACCAGAGTTGGCCGACCGTGTGCGGCTGCTGCGCTCCCATGGCGAGCGCCCGCGCTACCACCACCGCGTCGTCGGTGCGACCGCGCGCCTGGATGCGTTGCAGGCTGCGTTGCTGCGGCGCAAGCTCGCGCGCCTGGATGACTGGAACGACGAGCGTCGGCGGCTCGGGGCCGAGCTGCGCGAGCGGCTCACCGGGGCCCAGGGCGCCGACGTGGTCGACCCCGTGCATCTGCCCTTCGCCGGTGCCGATCACGTCTATCACCTGTTCGTGGTGCGTTGCGCCGAGCGCGACTTGCTGCGCGAGCACCTCTCGCAGCATGGTGTCGCAAGTGCAATCCACTATCCCGTGCCGATTCACCGCACCGGGGCCTACGCCGACCTCGGTCTCGGCGCCGGCAGCCTGCCGGCGAGCGAGGCGCTGTCGGAGCAGATCTGCTCGCTGCCCGTCTTCCCAGGGATGAGCGAGGCCGAGCTCGAGCAAGTCGTCGAGGCTGTCCACTCATTCACGCAAGCCACACCCGCCGAAGGGCGTTGATCAGGTATATGAGCCTATTTCCACAAATCGTAGGGGGTTCCTAGGCGATGCTTGGCGGTTGGAGTAGCGCCACAGAGCAGGACACGCACGTGCCTGTCGGCGACGTGCAGCGAGTCGGACGCATCGTGCCGCGCCCGGCTCCGATCGGAACGGCCGTGATCGGCTATGGCTATTGGGGGCCCAACCTGGCTCGCAACTTGGATGAGCGTCCGGAGTTCAACTTCGAGTTTCTCTGTGACCGTGACATCACCCAGCGTGCTGCATTCACCCGCCGCTACCCGCACGTGCGCTCCACTCCCGATCTGGGGGACGTGCTCGATGATCCAGCGGTCGAGGCGGTCGTCATCGCGACGCCGCCGCAGAGCCACTACGCGATTGCCAAGGCGGCATTGGAAGCGGGCAAGCACGTGCTCGTCGAGAAGCCGCTCGCGACCACCCTCGCGGACGCCCGCGAGCTAGCTGACCTGGCAGAGGCAGAGGAGCTCATGCTGATGCCCGGTCACACGTTCCTCTACAGCCCCGCCGTAAACGCGGTTCGCGACTTGATTCAGAGCGGCGATGTCGGCGATATCCACTTCGTGACATCCTCGCGGATGAACCTGGGCAAGTACCAGGCCGATGGTGTGGTCTGCGATCTCGCGCCGCACGACCTCTCGATCCTGCTCTACTGGCTCGGGGCCCCGATCCTGGAGGTTGCGGCGTCGGGTCGCAGTGTCTTCAAGCACGGGGTGCCGGAGACGGCGTTCCTGACGCTTGGGTTCGCGGGAGGCACGACCGCAAACGTGCAGATCTCGTGGCTGGCGCCGCGCAAGGTGCGGCAGATGATCGTCGTGGGCAGCAAGCTGATGGTGCAGTACGACGACACCGCCTCCGACGAGCCGATTCGGGTCTACGACCGTGGTCTCGATATCAGCCCGCCGGCGAACTTCGGCGAGCATCAGTTGATCTACCGCACCGGGGACGTCGTCATCCCGCGGGTCGCGCCCGCCGAGCCCCTAAGCCTGGAGCTGCAGGACTTCGCGCGTGCGATCCGCACTGGCGAGGAACCGCGCTCGAACGTCGGGCTCGGCCTGGAGATCGTCGCGGTCATGGAGGGCGCCGAGGCATCGATGCGCGAACGCGGTGCGCCGCGGCCGGTCGCGTCGTTGCTAGAGCGCTCGCAGGCTGCCTGACGTAGGACTTGGGGGGTCCATGAGAGAGAGCGCGAGCGATGCTGCCCGCGCTCTCTCTGCATCACTGACTCTCCACGTCACACTCTGGCTGCGTTTTGCGGCCAGTCGCGAGCCCGGCTCCTCATTTGCGGGCGAGTCACTAGCCGGCTCTTTGTTTGCGGCCAGGCGGTAGCCGGGATCTTCGTTAGCGGCCAGTCACGAGCCCGGCTCCTCGTTTTGCGGGCGAGTCACCAGCCGGCTCTTCCCCGCGGCCAGTCACTAGCCGGGATCTTCGTTTGCGGCCAGTCAGTAGCCGGGATCTTGGTTTGCGGCCAGTCACTAGCCCGGACCTTGGGTGAAGCTGCGATGTGAGGGTGTGCCCTGTTGTTGGAGGTCGGGCTAGCTGACGTCGTCGCGGATCAGCGGGTCAGCTTGTGTCGGCCCAGTGCCTTCAGGCGCCCTCGACGCTCGAACAGGTAAACATCACGGTTGTGGACCGGGTGGAGGAGCGAGCGCTGATGAGGCTTTACGTCTGCTACGGGACGTATCGCGTCCCGGTGCGTCCAGGTGGGCACCCCTGCCGCAACGCCGAGCGCGCTCTGATCGCGGCTGGTCATCGTCCTGAGGTCATCCGTTGCTATGGCGCGCGATCTCTACCGAAGCTCTTCAACCTGACGCGCGGCCGGCGCAAGGTGCGGCGCCTTACGGGAAGCCATGTGGTGCCCGTCCTGGCTCTCGAGGATGGAAAGGTCATCGCGGGAGGGCACGAAATCGTTGCATGGGCACACGCGAATCCGGCCTGAGTAGTGCGCTGGCGCTGACTCGCCTTGGGGGCATCGCGCTGAAGGTGAGTAGCCAGCAGAGATCAGGCGATCAAATCGGGGGGTCAGACGCGGACGGATCGGCCGACTGCGATTGCCTGTTGCGATCGGCGCTCAGGCCGCGGAGCGCGCGCCGGCGGGTGAGAGGCGTTGCTTGGCCCAGCTCAGCCTGCGGTGCTCGGGCATGATCAATCCCGCGATCGTTCGCAGGCTGCGAGACGTCGCCGGGAAGCAGAGGCGCAGGGTGAGCAGATAGGGCGGTATGGCGATGAGCCCGATCGCCGCGAGCTGCACGATCGCGGGCAGCTGCAGTGCCGACAGCGCGAGATTCGCCGGAAGGACGATCGCCACTAGTCCCACGCATGAGATGGTGGCCGGCGCGATGTCGTCCCAGAGCTGATGCAGCGGGCGCTCGGGCGAGTCGCTCAACATCAGCGTGTAGGCGACGACGAGGAACGCCGCGTGGACGACCGAGGCATCGAGCGCGACCGCGTCGATGCCAAGGGGGACGACCAAGAACACAGTCAGTCCGTAGACGATCCAGTGGGCAAGTCCGTAGCCGAGCAGCGCCCGCGTGCGACCGGCTGCCATGAGAACCGTCCCGGCGGCGTCGATTACAAGGGTCGCGGCGCCGCCAACCGCAAGGATCTGGGTCGGCACGACCGCCCCGGCCCATTTGGGACCGAACAGGAACGGCACGAGCACAGGCGCCAGGATCGCCAGCAGCGCGATCAAGGGAAAGAGGACGATCGTGAGCAGCCGCACCATCTGGCGGCGCATGTCGGAGGTCGCGGCGTTGCCCCCGGTGCGGGCGAGCAGGGGGAAGCCCACCTGGCTCATCACGACGCTGACCTTCTTCTGGTAGTCGACGGCCAGCGTGTACGCGCGGAAATAGAGGCCGGCCTGCAGCGCCCCCAAGCGCGCGCCGACGATCGCGTAGTCGGAGTTGCGGAACCCGACCCAACTGACGGAGGCCAGCGACGCGGGCAGGCCGTAGTGCAGCAGTTCACGCGCGGGGCGACGGTGCAGGCGTGGCAGCGGCGCCGGTGCGCTGAGCGATGCGATGACCGTCATCGCCAGCCCGCTGGCGACTGTTCCGAAGATCAGGGCCTCGCCGCCGAGGCCAGCTACGGCGAGGCCGACGCACACGGCGACGCGGATTAGCGTGCTCATGACTTCCATCTCGCTCAGGCGCCGGAACGCCATCCGCCGGCGCAGGATCGCGGTGGGCACGATGCCGACGGCGCTGATCAGGCACAGCGGTGTCGTAAGTCGCATAAACAGTGCGGTGCGCGCGCCGAAAATCGGGGCGATCAGCAGACCCGACACGGCCAGCATCAGGCCGGTCAGCACGAGGCCGATCAGCAGCGCCACGGCCACGCCTGCCTGCAGGTGCTCGCGGCCGACGTCCTTGCGCTGCACCAACGCGCTGCCCACTGCTTCGGAGACGATCACATATGCTAGTTCCTGGGCGATCAGCGCCACCGCGTAGCGACCGAATTCGGCCGGTGAGATCAGGCGCGCCAGGACGATCATCGAGCCCAGCAGCAACAGCTCGGTCGCAGGGCGCGCGATCGAGGAGCTGCGCACTCCGTGCACGGCCGCTGCGCGCAGCTCGTCGGCGGGCGGCGAGTCGTCGGTCATATCAAAGCGAGCCCGTGTGCCCGCCACGACTGCGTCCACCGGCCGTTTGAGCAGCGACGCCGCGACATAGGCTGAGCTGGACGGTCTGGGACTTGTCGGTCATAGCTCTATATGAACGAGCGGGCGCTGGTGGTTCTCACGTCGGCTGCGTGCGCCGGGAGCGCGCGGAAATCCTGTGTGTGCCCTGGCGTTGATCGGTTGATGAGCGGATCGACGACCCCAGGCGGTCCCTACAAGCGCGCAGCTCCCGGCGGGCTGCACGGCATGTCGCGCGGGCCGCACGGCATGCCGCAATGAGGCTGGCGCCCGCACCGCGATGAGAGGCTCCTCCTACCTGAGCGCGCCGCTGCGGCGAAGTCGGATCTGGAAGTACCGGGCACTCTCGACTTGCCGGCGCGTGAGCGGCTCACCGGTCATCCTGCAGCCCGTGCTGTTCGCCGGCGACGGCACGATCGTCGTGGGTCGCGACGTCGAGTTCGGGTGGCCGACCTCGGTCATGTTCTATGCCGGCTACTCGCACATCGAGGCCTACACGCCCGACTCCTTGATCGAGTTCGGCGATGGCGTGCAAATCAACAACAACGCGTTCATCAAGAGCGAGGGGCCCGGCATTCGGATCGGCGCTCGTGCGCTGCTCGGGTCCCACGTGGAGATCTTCGACAGCGACTTCCATGACCTACGCTCAGATCACCGCCGCGATGGCCGGCCACGTATGGCGCCGGTCGAGCTCGGCGAGAACGTCTTCATTGGCGATGGCACGAAGATCCTCAAGGGTGTGAGCATCGGCGCTCACTCGGTGATCGGCGCCGGCAGCGTGGTGACCAAATCGGTGCCCGCGGGCGTGATCGCGGCCGGTAACCCGGCGCGCGTGATCAGGTCGCTGCCTACATCTGACTGACGCAGACGCGCAGACATCGCTACTGCGGCGCTCTTGGAGGCTGGCGCCGGGGCATCGCAGATCGGCACGCAAAATCCTCAGCTCGGGGAACGTTTAGTCAGCATGATCTCCCAAACAATGCGCGGTCAACGCGCCTTCATCACAGGCGGGGCCGGGGCAGTCGGCTCCAACATCGCCGACCAACTCGTGCAGGCCGGCGCGCAGGAGATCGTCGTGCTTGACAACTTCGTGCGCGGCCGGCGTGAGAACCTCGAGTGGGCGCTCGCCAACGGGCCCGTGCGGCTCGTTGAGGGTGACATCTGCGATCGCGAGCTTGTCGCTGAGCTGACCCGCGGCGTCGACGTCGTCTTCCACCAGGCGGCGCTGCGGATCACGCAGTGCGCCGAGGAACCGCGCCTGGCGCTCCAGGTGATGGTGGACGGTACCTACAACGTGATCGAGGCCGCCCTGCAGGAGGGGGTGCGCCGGATCGTCGCCGCGTCATCGGCTTCGGTCTACGGCCTCGCAGAGGAGTTCCCGACTGACGAGTCCCATCATCCCTATGCCAACGACACCCTCTACGGGGCGGCCAAGACGTTCAATGAGGGCCTGCTGCGCAGCTTCCACTCGATGCGGGATCTCGACTACGTCGCGCTGCGCTACTTCAACGTCTACGGGCCACGGATGGACATTCACGGGGTCTACACCGAGGTGCTGGTGCGCTGGATGGAGCGCATCGAAGCGGGCAACGCGCCGCTGATCCTTGGCGACGGCCTGCAGACGATGGACTTCGTGTATATCGGCGATGTCGCCCGCGCGAACGTGCTGGCCGCGAGCGCCGATGTGACCGACGAGGTGTTCAACGTCGCCAGCGGCGTCGAGACGAGCCTGCTCGAGCTCGCCGGTCTGCTGATCGACGTGATGGGCGCCGACGTCGCCGTCGAGCACGGCCCGGAGCGCTCCGTCAACAAGGTTCCGCGACGTCTCTCCTCCACCAAGCTTGCTCGCGAGCGCCTGGGCTTCGAGGCCGAGGTCGACATCGAGGAGGGGCTGCGACGGCTCGTGGACTGGTGGCGCGGTGAGCGTGCACAGGCGCCGGCCGCGGCGCTGGCGGGTGCGTCGTGATGGAGGTCCCATTCGCACGTCCGAGCTTCTCCGGCGGGGAGGCGGCCGCGATCGCTGAGACGATCGCCACCGGCTGGGTCTCCCAGGGCCCGCGCGTGCGGGAGTTCGAGGCCGCCTTCGCCGAGCGTGTCGGAGCCGCCGACGCCGTCGCCACGACCAGCTGCACGACGGCGCTCCAGCTCGCGCTGCATGTCTCCGGGGTAGGTCCCGGGGACGAGGTGATCGTTCCGTCGCTGTCGTTCATCGCCACTGCGAACGCCGTCTGGCAGTGTGGGGCGCGCCCGGTTTTCGCGGACATCGACCCGCTTACCTACAACCTCGACGCGGCCGCCGCCGAGCGCGCGATTACACCGCGCACGAAGGCGATCATGCCCGTCCACCAGGTCGGTCTTCCCGCCGACATGGACGCCTTCCTCGAGCTGGCCGAGCGTCACGGCGTGGCGCTCGTCGAGGACGCAGCGTGCGCCATCGGGGCGGAGTACAAGGGTCGCCGGATCGGATCGCTGGGACCGCTGGCCTGCTACTCGCTGCATCCCCGCAAGGTGATCACAACGGGCGAGGGCGGCATGATCGCGGTCCAGGACCCGGCAGTCGCCGAGCGGCTGCGGCGGCTGCGGGCACACGGCATGGACATGTCCGATCTCGCTCGTCACGCCGCCCGCGACGTGGTTATCGAGAGCTACCCGGAGCGCGGCTTCAATGCGCGGATGACGGATCTGCAGGCCGCTCTGGGCCTCTGTCAGCTCGAGGTGCTCGACGACATCCTCGAGCGCCGCCGGCACCTCGCTGAGCGCTACAACGCTGCTCTGGAGTCGATCCCCGGCCTGCAGGCGCCCTACGAACCGCCGTATGCGCAGCGCACCTGGCAGTCCTACTGCGTGCGCGTGGGCCCACAGGCGGCCGTCGGCCGCACGGAGCTGATGCGTCGTCTACTGCGCGACGGCATCCCGACGCGGCGCGGCGTCATGGCGATCCATGAGGAGCCGTCGTATCCCGGGCCCCACTTCGGTTTGGAGCACACCGAGGCGGCGGCGCGTGAGGTGCTGATGCTGCCGCTGTTCCCGGATCTCGCCCAGGAGCAGCAGGACTATGTACTCGATCGACTCACCGCGCATGCAATCAGCCTCGCTGCCTGACTCCAGCCCGACGCCGACTTCGGCGCTGCCGCGAAGCGATGCCAGAGCCGCGCAAGCGACGCTGAGTGAGAGACGTTATTGCGGTATGGAGGCAACCACTGCCGAGAGACGCGGCATGGTGTCGACGCCCCTTGCTGCTGGGGATGCTCGACGCCTGGGGGATGCGCTGTGGCGGGGGTTCGAGATCGCCCTGTCTGTGCTGCTCCTACTACTGTTGCTGCCCCTGCTGGCGCTGATCGCGGCCGTTATCCGCCTGGACTCTCGCGGTCCCGTGCTCTTCCGTCAGCGGCGTGTAGGGCGCGAGCAGGAGCCTTTCACCGTCAACAAATTCCGCACCATGCACAACGGCGTGGGCCACGACACGCATCGCGCATTTGTGTTGGGCCTGATCGCCGGAGAGCAACCTGAGAGCCGCGAAGGTGGACCGCGGTTCAAGCTCGTCGGTGACGAACGCGTCACACGCGTCGGGCGACTGCTGCGGCGCACGAGCCTCGATGAGCTGCCCCAGCTTTGGAACGTCCTGTGCGGGGACATGTCACTCGTGGGTCCGCGCCCGCCGATTCCCTACGAGGTCGAACACTATCCCGCGCACTGGTTCGCGCGCTTTGCCGTCAAGCCTGGTCTTACTGGCCTCTGGCAGGTCAGCGGTCGCTCCGAGCTGACGCTCGAGCAGATGATCGCCCTGGACGTCGAGTACGTCCAGCGGCGCTCGCCATGGCTCAATCTCTCGATCTTGGCGCGTACCGTGCCAGCGGTGCTCAGCACCAAGGGGGCCTCATGAGACGCATACAACATCCCGCGCGGCTGCTTGGGCTGGTCGGCGCGCTGGCCTTTTGTGGCCTATTGCCGGCGGCTGCGCCGGCGCTGGCCGAAGAAGACAAATGCGCTAGCGCCCCCAATCCGATCGTTTGCGAGAACGCCCTGCCCGGCGATCCGCGCAGCGACTGGGAGGTGAACGGCGTCGGCGATCAGTCGATCCAAGGCTACGCCACGTCGATGAGCGTCAACGTCGGGGGGACGGAGTCGTTCAAGATCGATACGCCTTCCACCTCCTACCACATCGACATCCTGCGGCTCGGCTACTACGGCGGCGACGGTGCGCGGTTGGTTGCCTCCAACATCAAACCGACGGCGTCACTGCCCCAGAAACAACCGGCCTGCTTGACCAAATCATCGACCGGGCTGATCGACTGCGGGAACTGGGGAGTCTCGGCCTCCTGGACCGTTCCGAGCAACGCCGTCTCGGGGGTCTACATCGCGCATCTGGTGCGCAACGACACGGGCGGCGACAGCCAGATCCCGTTTGTCGTGCGCAACGACTCAAGTCACTCCGAAGTCCTGCTGCAGACCTCTGATGCTACGTGGGAGGCCTACAACGATTGGGGTGGCAACAGCCTGTACACGTGCACGGTCGCCTGCCCGCCTGGGGAACCGGAAGCCTACAAGGGGGCCGACGCGGTCTCCTACAACAGGCCCTGGGAGGGTTCCTTCGAGGTCGATGGGGGTGCTTCGTACCTCTACTACGCCGAGTACCAGATGATCTACTGGCTCGAGGAGAACGGCTACAACGTCAGCTACACCAGCCAGGCGGACGTCGATCAGAGCAGCACGCTGTTGAAGAACCACAAGCTATTCCTCTCCAGCGGCCACGACGAGTACTGGTCGGAAGGTCAGCGGGCGAACGTCGAATCGGCGCTCTCGGCCGGCGTCAACCTCGCCTTCTTCAGCGGCAACGAGATGTTCTGGAAGACACGCTGGGGGCCGAGCACCGAAGGCACCAACACGCCCTATCGCACGCTCACCACTTACAAGGAGACCCACTACAACGCTCCGACCGACCCGGAAGACCCGCCGACCTGGACGGGAAGCTGGCGCGACCCGCGCTTCAGCCCACCCGCCAATGGCGGCAGGCCCGAAAACGCCCTGACCGGCCAGGATTTCCTCGTCAACGCGGGGACCGCCGACATCACCGTTCCCTCGCAGTACAGCAAAGAGCGGATGTGGCGCAACACGGCCGTCTCGACGCTGCGCTCCGGTCAGTCGCTGACGCTCGCCCCCGGGAGCGGGACGCTCGGCTACGAGTGGGACGAGGACGTCGACAACGGCTTCCGGCCGGCAGGTGAGTTTGATCTCTCCTCGACCACCGTCAGTGGGTTGCAGACGTTCAAAGACTACGGCAGCACGCTCTCGGAAAATACGACGGCGACGCATCACCTGACGCTCTACAAGGCTCCCAGCGGGGCACTCGTATTCGGCGCCGGCACGGTGCAGTGGTCGTGGGGTCTGGCCAACATCAACGCTTGGGAATCGGAAACCACCGAGCCCAGCGGTCACGCGCCCGATCCGAACCTCGAGCAGGCGACCGTCAACCTGCTCTCGGAAATGGGCGCCCAGCCCGGCTCGTTGATCCCGGGTCTCGTGGCGGCGACGCCGTCGACCGACACGACGCCACCGGCATCGACGATCACCTCGCCGACAGCGGGCGCCACGCTGCCGGATGGCAGCAGTGTCACGATCACCGGCACGGCGACGGACGCCGGTGGCGGCGTGGTCGCCGGGGTCGAAGTGTCGACCGACGGCGGTACGACGTGGCATCCCACGACGCTGACGACGCCGGCCGAACAGACCGTCAAATGGACCTACACGTGGGCGGCTGGCGGCTACCCGACGACAACGATCAAATCGCGCGCGGTCGATGACAGCGCGAACCTCGAGCAGCCCTCGGCGGGCATCACGGTCAACGTGACCTGTCCGTGCTCGATCTGGGGGACGGGCACTACGCCGACCACGCCGGACGCCGGCGATCCGACCTCGGTCGAGGTTGGCGTCAAGTTCACCTCCGACTCGTTCGGCACTGTCACCGGGATGCGTTTCTACAAGTCGGTGGGCAACACCGGTACGCACGTTGGCAGCCTGTGGACGGAAAGCGGGACACTGCTGGCCTCCGCGACCTTCACTGGAGAGACGGCCTCCGGGTGGCAGCAGGTCAACTTCTCCGCGCCCGTCCAGATCTCGGCGCACACCACGTACGTCGTCAGCTACCTCGCCCCGAAAGGTCACTACGCCGGCGACCCGTACTATTTCTACACTCCGCCGGCCACGGGCGGCCACGTGCTCAACAGCCCGCCGTTGCACGCGGTTCCCGCCAGCGACACGACTACCAACGGGCTGTATGCATACGCCACGACGCCCACCTTCCCGGCGAGCAGCTTCAACGCGACCAACTACTGGGTGGATCCCGTCTTCTCACCGGCCGCGATTCCAAGCCAGGTGACGGGTGTGACGGCTACGCCGAACGCCGGCGCCGCGACCGTGTCGTGGACGGCGCCGTCCACCGGCGTCGTGTCGACCTACACGGTCACGCCCTACATCGGTACGACCGCGCAGACGCCGACAAAACTGACCGGCTCGCCGCCCGAAACCTCAGTCACGATCTCCGGTCTCACGCCAGGCACGACCTACACGTTTACCGTGCAGGCGTCGAACCCGAACGGCGCCGGCCCGGTATCTGCTCCCTCCAACCCGGTGACGCCGCCCGCGGTCGCGCCGCCGTCGCCGCCACGGGGCGTGACAGCGAGTCCCGCGACCAGCCAGGCGCTGGTGAGCTGGAAGGCTCCGACGCTCGAAGGCGGGAAACCGATCACCGGTTACACGGTGACGCCCTACATCGGCTCGACGGCACAGACGCCTGTGGGCGCGGGTGCTGCGGCGACATCGGCGCAGGTCCCGGGTCTCACCAACGGGACGAGCTACTCGTTCAAGGTGACCGCTACGAACGCGGTCGGAACGAGCGAACCGTCGCAGGCATCGAGTGCCGCGACGCCGGAGGACACGATCTTCGACTTCGCGACGCCCTCGATGGTCGACGCCGGGGACCCGAGCTCGGTCGAGCTCGGGGTGAAGTTCAACGCGAGCTCGACCGGCTCCGTGACGGGTATCCGCTTCTACAAGGCGGCCGCGAACACGGGCACGCATGTGGGCAGCCTGTGGTCTTCCACGGGGACGCTGTTGGCCTCGGCCACGTTCACCAGTGAGAGCGAATCCGGCTGGCAGCAGGTGACGTTCGCCAGTCCGGTCGCGATCACGGCCGGGACGACATACGTCGCGGGCTACTTCGCACCCAACGGCCACTACTCGGCGACATCGGCCGCGTTCAGCTCTACCGGAGTCGAAAACGGACCGCTTGACGCGCTCGCCAATGGCTCGAGTGGAGACGGCGTGTACGCCTATGGCACGGGCAGCGCGTTCCCGACGAACAGCTTCAACGCGACGAACTACTACGTCGACGTGCTGTTCGCTCCGACGCCGCCGACGGGACCGCCGTCGGCGCCCACCGGCGTGTTTGCGGCCGTCGCGCACAGCCAGGCGCAGGTGAGCTGGGTCGCTCCGCACAACGAAGGCGGAGGCGCGATCACGGGGTACACGGTGACGCCGTACATCGGCTCGACGGCACAGGCCCCGGTCAAAGTCGGCGCCGCGGCGCGCAGTGTCGCAATCACGAGCCTGACCAATGGCACGAGCTACACCTTCAAGGTCAGCGCGACCAACCCGGTCGGGACCAGTGAACTCTCGTCGGCGTCGAACGCGGCGGTTCCGCGGGACACGATCTTCGAATTTGCGACGCCGGCCCTCCTGGATGCCGGAGACACGAGCTCGGTCGAGCTTGGCGTCAAGTTCGTTGCCGAAGAAAATGGCTCGGTCACAGGTATCCGCTTCTACAAGGCGGTCGCGAACACGGGAACGCACGTCGGCAGCCTGTGGAGCGCGAGCGGCACCCTGCTCGCCTCGGCGACGTTCACCAGCGAAGGGGCTACCGGTTGGCAGCAGGTCACCTTCGCCAGCCCGGTCTCGATCAAGGCCGGCAAGACCTACGTGGCGGGCTATTTCGCCCCGAACGGCCACTATTCGGCGACATCGGCGGCGTTCAGCTCGATCGGGATGAACAATCCGCCGCTACAGGCGCTCTCGAACGAAGCCAATGCGGATGGGGTGTATGGCTATGGCTCTGTCAGCACGTTCCCAACGAACAGCTTCAACGCCACGAACTACTGGGTGGATGTGCTGTTCGCGCTCGCCCCGCCGTCTGCGCCGGAAGCTCCCGAAGGCGTCTCGGCTACAGCGGCCACGGGCCAGGCAGCGGTGGGCTGGACGGCTCCGGGCGCAGACGGCAGCCCGATCACGGGCTACACGGTCACGCCCTACGTGGGCAGCGTCGCGCAGGCTCCCGTCAAAGTCGGCGCCACGGCGCGCAGCGCCACGGTTACGGGCCTGACCAACGGGACGAGCTATACGTTCAAGGTCACGGCGACGAATGCGCTTGGGACGGGCGAACCCTCACAGGCGTCGAACGCTGTGACGCCGCGAGACACGATCTTCGACTATGCGACGCCGGAAGTAGTCGACTCGGGCGACCGCAGCGCGATCGAGCTCGGGGTCAAGTTCAGCGCCAGCGTAAACGGCTCGGTGACTGGGATTCGCTTCTACAAGGCGGCTGCGAATACGGGTACGCATGTCGGTAGCTTGTGGTCGTCGACTGGGACGTTGCTGGCGTCGGCGACATTTACCGGGGAGTCTGAAGCTGGTTGGCAGCAGGTGACGTTCTCTACTCCGGTGGCGATCACGGCGGGCACTACGTATGTGGCGGGCTATTTCGCCCCGAACGGCCACTATTCGGCGACATCGGCGGCGTTCGGCTCGATCGGGACAAGTAACCCGCCGCTGGAAGCGCTCGCGAACGAAGCCAGTCCGGACGGGGTGTATGGCTACGCATCGGCCAGCACGTTCCCGGCGAACAGCTTCAACGCGACCAACTACTGGGTGGACCTGATGTTCGCCCCGGGAGCATGAGCGCCATGCCGCGAAGACTCGCCTGCGTCCCGTTGTTTGTGTCGACCGCACTGCTGTTCGGTGCATGCGGCGGAGCCTCGTCCTCGACACAGGCGCTTCGCCCGCCGGTGCAGGCCGCCCATCGAGTGCCGCCGATCCCGCAGTTCATCGGTGTCGATCAGGTGCACTCCAGCAGCTCGGCTCCCGTCAAGGCCCGTCCTCCGGCGCCGGGTACGGACGACGACGAGGTCAACTCCACCGGCGCGAAAACGGTGAACCCATGCACGCTCGTGAGCCGCTCCGAGGCGCAGGCGATCGTCGGCGAGCCCGTCGGCCAGGCCGTAGTGGCGCCCCAGGGGCCTACGTGCATCTACAACCCGCAAGGCGCCAAGAGCCCGATCACGCTCGCCGTCGAGTCGGAGCACTTCTCGAGGATCCAGCCGCAGACGCATCTGCGGGATCGCATCTCGGTGACCATTCACGGTCACGTCGCCTACTGCGGCGTTGCCGGCTCTCCGACCCTGATCGTTCCGCTGCCGGCCGGCAAGTTCTTGTCGGTCACGGCGCCGTGCCCGATAGCTGCATCGTTTGCGGCTAAGGCACTTAGCCGCATCGCGTAGCGGGGGCCCGCATCCGCGGGAGCGACGCGGAGAGTAGTGCGCGATGAAGGAGGGCAGCGCTAGGTTAGGCGCTGCTCATCCTCCCGCCCTGCGGCATCGCGCCTACGGCCATGGTTGTCGGCGGCGGTCGTGAGTGGCGGTCCTCGACCTGCGTGGGCAGCGTGTATGTCTCGCACCTGCCGGGCTGGGTAGCCCCACCAGTAGAGGCTTGTGACCGATCCTGCCGTTGTGCTCGGGAGCGGGCTGCCAAGGCGTGCCAGTCGCGGCTCCACAGCCGCGACGCCGGCGAGTGCGACGTTCAATGGGGTAGGTAATTTCTCACCCCTCGCCAAAGAACCGCCGGCAAAGGGGAATGTACAGAAGCCTCCCAGATTGGGCATACGATCGTCGGTGCCGGCCCTGGCCCCTACCCACTATTCATCCCCGAGCCCGGGCAGCCCCCGGCGCCGGTCTATCTAACCGAAGGGTATGAGGGTGCCCCGTATGGCCTCTCGATCGTCGTGCCGATCATCGCGGGCCCATTCAACCTAGGCACCGAAATCGTGAGGGCCAGGCTCGAAGTAGACCCACGGACCTCCCAGGTAACGATCACGACGGACCCGCTGCCGAGGATCATCAAAGGCATCCCCGCTGACCTGCGCTCGATCGACGCCGTGATCGATCGTCCCGGATTCATGTTCAACCCGACGAATTGTAACCCGATGAGCTTTACCGGGATCGTGACGAGCACCGAAGGCACAACGGCCCCTATCTCGACGCCGTTCCGGGTCGGCTCGTGCCAGGCCCTGAAATTCAAGCCGGACTTCAAAGTCTCCTCCTCTGGAAAGACCTCAAGGGCCAGCGGTGCGAGCCTCGAGGTTAAGGTCCTCTACCCAGCCATAGCGCCGGGTGAAAACCAGGCCAGCTCACAGGCGAACATTGCTCGAGTCAAGATTGAACTACCCAAGCGGCTGCCCTCGCGGCTCTCTACGTTGCAGCAGGCGTGCAGGGCCGCTGTTTTCCAGGCGAACCCGGCCGGTTGCCCGCCGGGTTCGGTCGTCGGGAACGCAACCGTCGTGACCCCAATCCTTTCAGGCGCGCTGAGTGGCCCGGCGTACTTCGTCTCGCATGGCGGAGAAGCCTTCCCCTCGCTGATCGTAGTGCTACAGGGCCACGGGATCACAGTCGACCTGGAAGGCACGACGTTCATCAGTAAAAAGGGGATCACGACCTCTACATTCAAGGCTCTCCCGGATGTTCCGGTCACGAGCTTCGACCTACTGCTCCCTGAGGGTCCCCATTCGGCGCTCGCGGCGAACGGGAACCTCTGCCGAGGCGCGCTATCGCTACCAACCGAACTCCTCGGGCAAAACGGCACCGTCATCAAGCAGAGCACAAAGCTCAGCGTAACCGGCTGCAAGAAGGCGAAGAAGAAAACGAAGAAGGCCACCAAAAAGCACAAAAAGCCCCGACCGAGCAGCCACACGAAGAAGCACTAGCCTCCCTAACGCTCGGCGCGATCGATCTAAGCGTGTGCAGCCTCGACCGGCTGACGGCGCCGGCGTGCGAGCTCGCGCACACGCTCGCGGGTCGGCAGCACGTTCCCCTCGGGTCCGGCTGCCGCGATCGTGGCGAGGGCGGCGACCATGAAGAACATGTACGGCGCCTGCGGGAAGGACATCGCGTCGAACAGGGCGTTGACCACCAGATAGGCGACGCAGCCAGCCGACGCCGCGAGCGCCAGCGGCGCCACGACCGGGTCGCGGGAGCGGATCGCTCGGCGGGCCACGAGTACGGGCGCCATGATCATGAAGAAGTAGGCGATCAGCCCGACGACGCCGACCTCCCAGATCTCATCGATGTACTCGTTGTCGTTGATGCGGAACACATTCGGCTGTTCGGGGTCGAGCGTGCCGAAGCCACGCCCCAGCACCGGATGCGCGAACACGTCGGGCGCAACATCGGTGAAGTCGCCGATCCGGTGGGTAGTCGAGTCGCTGCTCAGCGCGGTGTTCGGGTTCAGGATCGTGCCGAGCGCGCCGGGGGATGCGACGTGCACCATCGCCACGAGCACTACGAGGCCGACCGGCGCCAGGCGCAGCACCTGCCGTGGCCGGTAGCACGCGAGGTAGAGGATCACCGCGACGGGGACGAGGAGCGCGGTCTTCTTGTCGGTCGCGGCTGCCGCGGCCAGCATCAGCGTGAACGCGGCCGCGTTCAGGCACCACGATTTGCGCGTGGCGGCGTCGAACACGCGCACCAGCGCGAAGGGCATCACTACCACCAGCATCGTGGTGGCCGCGAGACCGTGCAGCGTCGGTCCGACGACCACGACGCGCCCGTCGGTGCCGAACGCCGGGTGGATGTCGGTCGGCGACGGCGCTACAGTCGCGATCGGTTTGAGGATTGCGCCGCTCAGGTTGTAGAAGATGTTTTCGCCGGTGTGGCGCTCGATCAGCATGCCGATCGCCGTAACTGAGGCCAGCCCGATCAGGTAGGTCGAGAAGCCGCGCACGTCCTCGAAGCGCAGCGCGGTGAGTGTGAACCAAGACAGGATCACAAACGACCCCAGCAGGGCGAAACGCTTCTCCGCCAGGTTGAAGTCCCCGATATTGATGATTCGGCTGGAGTCGAGTAGCAGGCTCGCGACGGCGAAAGCCAGAAAAGCGCACGTTGCGCCTACGTACAGCTTCGAGCGTCGCGTGCGCAGGAACGCCCGCTGGTCACCGCCGAAGAAGAACCACGCGAGGACCAATCCGACGATCGCAAAGCGGTCGATCTGCGAACCCACGGGCATGTGGATCTTCAGTTCGGTCGAGTCGACCGGGACCAGGAACAGCATCGCGATAAAGGCGGCGAGTGCCCAGGGCAGCGGTCGCCGCGTGTACGGAAAGGCGTCGCGCGCCGCAGGACGACGCGCGGGGCTCTGCGGGCCTACGTGTTGCGGGCGCCGGGCGGACCGTCGCGGGAAGAGCGCCTGGACGCGCTCGTCGATCCCGGCGCTCGTTCCGTCCGCCATCGCCTTGGTCACGAACCAGTTGGGCGCGCGCGAGTGCGCAGCGGGGCGACCCTCGCGGGGTCGGCGACGCGCGTGCTGGCTGGCGCCTTTCCGTTTCCGTTGGAGATCCGGTGATCGATCTCGCGATCGGAGGCGGCCTCGTCGAAGTCGGCGCTGGCGCGCCAGTACTCGCGGAAGCGCAGTCCAGCCAGCAGCAACAGGCACCAGAGGAAGAAGACACCGACGAACACCATGGTCGCAAGCGCCTTGCTGATGCCGCCATCGACGACCCCGCCACTGGCGTCGCCGAGCTGACGGATCACGACCCGCGACTGCAAGGGGGTGTGGTTGGTGCTCTGGATACTCGACACGTACTGCGCGAGGCTCGCGGCGGCCGCGTCGGCGAGCTGGATCGACTGCTTGGTAGTGGGCGCCTGGGCGTAGATGCCGATTGTCGGCAGGTTCGGATCGTTGTTGAAGTTCAGGCGGTAGGGGGTCGTTTCACCGGTGATCTCGACGTTGCGCTGGACCGCTGTGGGCTCCTGCACGATGCGCGGCACGCTTGCATCGATGGGGCCGGCCGCATAGAGCTGGTCGCCGGAGATGCCGACCCGCTGCCCGATCAGCTCGAGGACGGTGGGGCTCGCCATGAAGTTGGCGTAGGCCGTCGCGCGTGCCTGCAGCGGTTCGAAGTTCTGCGTGAGATTGCCGAGGACCGAGGAGGGTGTGTCGACGAAGACGGTCGTCGCCGCGCTGGAGTACTGCAGCGTGCGGGCCTTCAGGCCCAGGCCGTCGATGCGGTACACGCTGAGGACCGCGGCTACGAGAGCGATGGCCGCGCCGATTGCCAGCGCGCCACGGCGCCTGGACAGTTCTCGCAAAATAAGCGCAAACTCCATCTTGGGCTCGATCCTTCCGTTTCCGACGTTTCCGGGGCTGACACGAGGCGCCCGCCAGGCAGGCACTCGGTCTCGGTGCGTCCACCGCGACCGTCGCCGAGCGGACTGCTCGGGCGGGCGCGGCGGCGCCTCGTCCAAGTAACGAGTCGGAGCTGATGCTTTTTTTGCGAGGCTCAGACGGAGGCGAACAGGCCCGAGCCGACCCAGTCGCTATCGCCCTGCGCGCCGGGCGGGGCAAAGAAGTAGCCGCCCCCTACAGGTGTGATGTAGTCGATCATCGGCTCCGCGATCAGCCGCTGCTGGATCGTCGCGAACTGGCGGGTCGGGCTCTGGTTGAAGGCGAGGAAGATCAGGCCCTGATCCAGCTGCCCGGCGGCGTCCAGGCCCCGTGTGTAGTTGAAGCCGCGCCGCAGAATGCGCTGGTCGGCGGTCGGCTGGGTGCGGGGGTTCGCGAGGCGGATGTGGGCCGTGAGCGGGATGCGCTTGCCGTGGGGGTCGAGGTCGTAGCGCGGGTCCTCGAACTCTTCGGTCCCACCCAGCGGCGCGCCGCTCGCGCGGTCGCGACCGACCATTTCCTGCTGCTCGCCGAGACCGACGCGATCCCAGAACTCGACGTGCATCCGGATGATCCGCGCGACCTGGTAGGTGCCACCGGCGGCCCACGCCGGCTCGCCACGCTGCGCCCACACCAGCTTGTCCATGAGCGCCGCATCGCTCGTCGGGGGATTCGCCGTGCCATCGCGGAACGCGAACAGGTTGCGCGACTTGTTATGCGCTGTGGGGCCGCGGGGGGCGCTGGAGAAGCCGTCGATCGTCCAGCGCAGCTGTAGCGAGCCGCGCACCGTCCGCAGCAGCTCGCGCAGCGTGTGCGTGACGGTGTCGCGCTGGTGTGCGCAGATCTGCAGCAGCACATCGCCGTGGCTCTGCGCCGGGTCGAGGTCATCGATCGCGAATGTCGGCATCTTCACCAGCTCGCGCGGGCGCTGCGCGCCGAGCCCGTAGCGTCCGTCGAACAGTGACGCGCCGAAGGCGATTGTCACGGTCAGCGCGTCGGGGTCGTTGACAGGCCCGAGGATCCCGGAGTCGGCTGGCGGGTCGTCGACCTCCAGCAGCGGGATCGGACCACCGACGGTCAGTTCGCGGGCGCGCTGGCTAAGCGCGCGCAGCGCCTCGCGGAGCGTGCGCTGGTCGGGCGCGAGCGAGTCGAGCGCGACTACCGTCGCCTGCGCCGGGGCCGGCGTGAGGATGCCGGCTTGGTGGGGTCCGTCGAATGGCTCACGTGTCGTGAGCTGTGCCTGCGCGACGTTCAATTCCTGCGCCGCCGACGGTGTCGCCGCGGTCGCGCCGTCGGCCTGTGTCTTGGCGCGCGCCAGCGCGCCGACGCCGCCGACGCCGCCGGCACCCAACAGCACGGCCGAGCGGGTCAGGAAAGCGCGGCGATCGAGCGGGCTCATGGGTCGATCCGCGCGTCGCGCTGTGGGATCGGTGGGATCTGCGGCGTCGGTTCGGTCTCGAGCGTCCCAGGAACCTGGGAGAGCGCCTCCAGCGCACCGCCGATCGCGCCATAGAGCCGCTCGGCCTGGGACTGCGTGAGCTGCCCATTGGTCGGCAGGCGACCGCCGTGCGCGGCCGCGAACGAGATCATCGTCGAGCGCAGAGTGGCGAGTTCCGCCTCAACGGTCGCGAGGGTGTCCTCGCGACCTTTCAGCAGCGGTTGCAGCGTTGCGACGACCGCTTCGGTCGCCGCGAGGCCGGCGTCAGTCGCCAGTACGCCTTCGTCGCTCCACGGCACGTCCGTGCCGCTGAGTAGGTCACGGACCGCATCCTCGAGGATCTCATGCGCCCGTGTCGCGTATTCCAGTGGCGCGATCGCGATGTGCGGGAGCGCTCTGCGCAGCCTGCGCACATCGGTGTCGAGCCGCCGTGCCCAGCCGAGCAGCGTCCGCGGTCGGGCTGTGCCCCAGAGCCCGTATTCGATCCGGTGCAGGCCCATGAAGTGAGGGTTCGAGACGCCCCCCGCCAGCCCACCCGCGGTGCCGTCGATCGCTTCGTTGAGGCTTGCGGCTTCGCCCGCCAGATAGACCGCGCCGAGTCCCAGGTAGCTGGTGTATGCGGCGCGCCATGCGTCCTGTGCGCCCGCGCGGTCGTCGTCCGAGAGCGCCTGCTCCAGGCCTGGTAGCTGGCCCTCCATCGCGCCGAGCCGATCACTCGCATAGGCCTTGTAGTGGGCGATCGGTGCGGCGAACGCAGAGGCCGGCAGCGGCGCGAGCTCGGACGGGGGAGTCGCCGACGCACCACTGACGATCGACTGGGCGGAGACGATCACAGGCCTGCTCAGCACATGCGGCGTGCGCGCGGCGTAGATCGCAAATGGCGCCGGCGCCGGCGGGGTGCTCTTTGTGGTCTGGGCGCCATCGCCCACACCGAGCGCCGTGAATGCGAGGAAGACTCCGAGTGCGGTAAGCGCCGCGAGGAGCGCGAGCCGGATGCGCTTGGCAGGTGTGTCGGGCATCGCGTGCAACTTAACGTCCTCGTGCAAACCTCGCTTGCGTCAAAGGCGCCGCGGCGGCCGGCGTGAGAAGCAGGTGCGCCGCGTGGGCCGCGTGAGAAGCAGGTGCGCCGCGCGGGCCGGCGTGAGAAGCAGGGGTCGTGCGCGTTGCTTTGGTAGTGAGCACGGTCGCAGACAGAGTCCAGGAGACGCCTCCCGACGGGCGCGGCATGGCGCGTGCCGGCGAGCCCTCCGACCGCGGCGGCAACCCCGCTGGTGGGCGCCCCGATCTGAGCGTGATCATGGTGACGCACAACCGCCCGGAGCTGGCACTCACCACGATCCGCTCCGCGCGTGCGGCGATGCGCGAGCTCGAGGTCGAGTGGATCGTCATCGACAGCGGCTCCAGCGATGGGACGCCGGAGACGATCGAGTCGGCCTATTCGGATGTCAGCGTCCTACGTGAACCGAACATCGGCTTCGCCGCGGCCAACAACCGCGGACTGTCGCACGCGCGGGGTCGCTACGTGCTGCTGCTCAACCCCGATGTCGAGACCTTGACGGGTACGTTCGACGAGCTGGTGCAGACGCTCGACCGCCGGGGCGAGATCGGTGTTGCAAGCGTCGTGCAAGAGGCTCCCGACGGCAGCCTGCAGCTCTCGATCCGCCGCTTCCCCACTCCCTGGCTGGCACTCGGAGAGGCGCTGGCGGCTGCACGTTGGGCGCCGCTGCGCCGCTGGCGCGAGGAGGAGTCCCGCGCAGCGGTATACCGGACCGACCTGGCCGCCGACTGGCTGGTCGGTGCATTCCTGCTTGCCCGCGCGCAGGCGCTCGCGGACGTGGGGCCGCTGGACGAGCGCTTCTTCCTCTACTCCGAGGAGACCGACTGGTGCTACCGCTTCCGACGTGCCGGCTGGCAGGTCTCACATCTTCCCCTGATGACGGTCACGCACCACACCGGCAACGCACCCAGGCCGGACCTCGCGGCACAGCTCAGCTATGCCAAGATCCTGTTCGCGCGCAAGCACTACGGCGGGGTGCGCGCGACGGGTATTCGTGCTGCGCTGGTCCTGCGCCACACACTGCGCGCAGCGGGTGCCGCTGTAGTCAGTCGCACCCGGCCGCAGATGGCCGCGCGCGCGGCCGCCGAGCGTCATGCGCTGGCCGTCGTACTCGGAGTGGCCGAGCCACCGTTTGGCCGGGTCGAGCCGGCTCTGCGGCAACTCACCGCCGACGCCCAGGGAGTCGGCTGATGCTCGGGGTTCAGACGCTCAACGCCGAGCTACTTGACCCGCTGGTCGATGAGCGCTGGCAGCGCTTCGTCGAGCGCAGCGCGAACGGAAGCATCTTCCATCACGCCGAGTGGCTGCGTCTACTCAACGCGCAGTACGGCTACCCGATGCTGGCGCGGTGCATCGTCGACGGCGACGGTGAGATCGCCGCGGGCCTGCCGTTCGCCCGCATCAAGAGCCGCCTCACCGGCACGCGCCTGGTGGCGGTGCCGTTCTCGGACATCTGCGCACCCGTGCTGAGCGACCCCAGCGACACCGGGGCCCTCGCGCGGTTGCTCGAGACGGTGCGCGCCGCGTACGAGCACGACGGAGTCGCGGTCGAGATTCGCGCGGCGCTCGAGGGCATCGGCCACGACGGTGGTGGCTTCTACCAGCACGAGCTGGCGCTCGACCCGGGCCTCGACACGATCCGGGGGAACTTCACCAAGATGGTGAGCCGCGGAGTCCTCCGCGCCGAGCGCGACGGAGTCGAGGTGGTGAGCGCGACCGACGAGGCGGCGCTCAGGGATTTCTACCGCCTGCATCTGCATACGCGTCGCCGCCAGGGCGTCCCTACCCAGCCCAAGCGCTTCATCGAACGATTCGCCCGGCTGTTCGACCGGCAGCTCGGCTTCGTGCTGATCGCACGCTTTGAGGACAAACCGATCGCGGCGGCAGTCTTCCTGACCTTCAATGGGGTCCTGACCTACAAGTACGGCGCCTCCGACGGCGCCTACCTCAAGCGCCGCCCCAACAACGCGATCTTCATGGAGGCGATCCGGTGGGGCTGCGAGCACGATCAGCACACCCTCGACATGGGTCGCACAGACCTCGAGAACGAGGGGTTGCGTGCCTTCAAGCGCGGTTGGGGCGCCCGTGAGCACCGGCTGACCTATACGCATCTCTCCCCCCAGGCCGAGAGCTCCGCCCGGTCGGGCGTGCCGCGAGCGCTCGGAACGATCATCTCGCGTACGCCGCCGCTCACCGGACGGCTCGTCGGTGCTGCGCTCTACAGGCATTTCGGATGAGCGCGGGAACCACAGTCGAGCGACAGCGGAGTGTGCCACCCGGATCCGGTGGCGACGCAGACGGTCGCGACCTCAAGCTGGCCGGTCGCGACCTCAAGCTGGCCTTCGATACCGAGTACTACCTGCACGAACGCTACTCCGGCGAGCACGGGCGCAGCCGGCTGCTGCCGCTCTACTACGCCTGCAAGCCGCTGATTCCGCGCCGTGCACAGCTCGCGCTGCGCAGGCGCTACGCGGCGCGGCAGGCGGGCCGCAGCTTTCCGGCGTGGCCGCGCGAGCCGATCCTCGTGGAGCGGGGCTACGAGGAGCTGCGCGGCAGGCTGCGCGAGAGCGGTGCCGATCGCGTCCCGCTCGTCAACCGCTGGCCCGATCGGCATCGCTTCGCCTTTGTGCTGACCCACGATGTCGAGGGTCCCAAGGGAGTCGCAAACATCGATCGCGTGCTGGAGGTAGAGCGGCGGCACGGATTCGTCTCCTCGTGGAACTTCGTCGCTGAGACCTACCCGATCCCAGAGGACATGTTCGAGCGCCTGGAGCGGGCCGGCTGCGAGGTTGGCCTGCACGGCATCACGCACGACGGCAAGCTCTTTCAAAGTCGCGCGCGATTCGAGGCCGACCTACCGAAGATCCACACCTACCTCCAACGTTGGGGCGCAGTCGGCTTTCGCTCCCCCGCTACTCACCGGCGGGCCGAGTGGATGCACGAGCTCGGCTGCCTCTACGACAGCTCGTTCCCCGACTCCGATCCATTCGAGCCCCAGTCCGGGGGCTGCTGCTCGATCGTTCCGTTCCAGTTCGGCGAGCTCGTCGAGCTACCGATCACGCTCCTGCAGGACCATACGCTGATCGAGATCCTCGAGCACCGGACGATCGAGCCGTGGGTGCAAAAGAGCGAGTGGATCGTCGAGCATCACGGGCTGATCAACCTGATCACCCATCCCGACTACCTCGACACGCCCGAGCGGCTCGCGCTCTACGACGACTTCCTCGGCTTCCTGGCGGGCTTGGAAGGCGGCTGGCATGCGCTTCCGCGAGAGGTCGCGCAGTGGTGGAAGGCACGCGCAGGAATGACGTGCGAGGCGACGCCCGAAGGTCCCCGGATCCTCGGCGAGAGCGATGCCCGCGCGAGCATCGCCTGGGCTCGTGCCGACGGGGGAAAGGTCGTAATCGAGGTCTGAGCGTGGTCCGGAGACCTGGATCTGGATCTAGCCGGCGATCCTCGGCATTCGTGGACTGGAGGCGACCCGCCGCTCGTCGGCATTTCGTGGGCGGGAGGCGACCCGGCACTCGTCGGTCGGCACTCTTGGCTGGATGGCGACCCCGGCGCTCGTTGGTCGGCATTCGTGGACTGGATGGCGACCCGGCGCTCGTGGGTCGGCATTCGTGGACTGGATGGCGACCCGGCGCTCGTGGGTCGGCATTCGTGGACTGGATGGCGACCCGGCGCTCGTGGGTCGGCATTCGTGGACTGGATGGCGACCCGGCGCTCGTGGGTCGGCATTCGTGGGCTGGATGACGGCTCGGCGCTCGTTGGTCGGCACTCGTAGTTGGATGACGGCTCGGGGATACCGGCGCTCGTCGATCGCTGGTATCCCCGGCGCGCGCGACGAGCCCGCGCAGTCTGAGCAGCACCCGCAAGCGCAATACCGCGCTTAGCGTTTCTTGAATGGAGTCAAGATTCTGATGAGCACCAAGCACAGTTCAGCGACAGCCCGGCCGCGGATCCTGATCCTCAGCGAGAACGAGTCCGTTCCCTCCGATCGGCGCGTGTGGGACATCAGCGTCACGCTCGTCCGGGTCGGCTGCGAGGTCGTGGTCGTGTGCCCGCAGGGCGATGCAGGCGAGCGCGCCTCCGAAGGAGAGCGCGCCCTGTTCGAGGTGCGCGACGGCGTGCAGATCCACCGCTACCCGCTGGCGTTCGCGGACAGCGGCATGACCGGCTACCTGCGCGAGTACGGCTCAGCTCTGTGGCGCACTTGGAAGCTCGTGCGGCGCCTCTCCCGGGAACGGCCATTCGACATCGTGCACGCCTGCAACCCGCCGGACTTCCTGCTGTTCGCCGCCTGGCCCGCGCGGCGACGCGGCGCGCGGTTCATCTTCGATCACCACGATCTGACCCCGGAGCTGTTCCTCACGCGCTTCGGCGAGCGCCACCGACTGCTGCACCGGCTGACGCTGGTACTCGAGCGGATGTGCTTTGCGGTCGCCGACGTCGTGCTGGCAACCAACGAGTCCTATCGCCAGATCGCGCGCACGCGCGGACGCAAGCGCCCGGAGGAGATCTTCGTCGTGCGCAACGGCCCGGATCTGCGGCGTTTTCGACCGATCGAGCCCGACGTCTCGCTCAAGCGGGGGCACCCGCTGCTGATCAGCTATGTCGGTGTGATGGCGCCTCAGGACGGCGTCGACCACGCGCTACGGGCGCTCGCGCTGCTCGGAGAGCGCCGTGACGACTGGCACGCGGTCTTCGCCGGGGAGGGCGAGGCGCGGCCCGCGCTTGGCCGCCTCGCCGACGAGCTGGGTCTCGGCGAGCGCGTCGAGTTCGTCGGCTGGCTGGAAGACGAGCAGATCACACGTTTGCTGTGCAGCTCCGACGTCTGTCTGGCGCCCGAGCCGCGCTCGCCGCTCAACGATGTCTCGACGATGGTCAAGATCGCCGAGTACATGGCGATGTCACGACCCGTCGTGGCCTACGAGCTGCGCGAGTCGCGGTTCGCCGCCGGCGCCGCGGCCGTATATGCCGAGCCGAACGACGTGAGCTCGTTCGCGGCGCGCATCGAGGAATTGCTTGACGACCCCGCGCGACGTGCCGAGATGGGGCGGCTCGGGCGCGAGCGGGTCGAGCAGGAGCTCTCGTGGGAGCACTCCGAAAGGAACCTCCAGGACGCCTACCGCAGCCTGCTGAACGGCAACGGCGCCGGGCTGAGCTGGTCGGCGCCATGACGAGTCCGGGCCAGCGCATGAGCACCGCGCGTGGCGAGTCGGTCCTAGCGGCCCCGTCCGCGATGCCCGACGGGAGCCCAATCCCGCCCACCATTGGCGCGATCCGGTCTACTGTCAGCCAAACCCGGTCGACCGCCGGTCCAACTCGGCCTACGGTCAGCGTGATCGTCCCGTGTTACAACTACGGCCATCTGCTGGAGGGCTGTGTGGCTAGCGTGCTCGCCCAGCAGGGAGTCGATGTGCAGCTACTCATCATCGACGACTGCTCCACCGATGGCAGCGCCGCGGTGGGTCGAGGTCTGGCCGGGTTAGACGGGCGCATCGAGTTTCGCCAGCACCGCGAGAACGCTGGCCTGATCGCAACGGCCAACGAGGGCCTGGAATGGGCGCGCGGCGACTACGTCGTCCTCCTGTCCTCCGACGATCTGCTCGTGCCCGGCTCGCTGAGCCGGGCGGCGAGCGTGATGGACAAGCACCCGAACGTGGGCCTGGTCTACGGACGGGCGCAGCTCGCGCCCGAGGGCCAGCCGATCGCTGCCGCCACGGGCCGCTGGCGCTCCACCAAGGTGTGGTCCGGCTCGGATTGGATTCGTTTGCGCTGCCGCTCCGGGTACAACTGCATCTCCTCGCCCGAGGTGGTCGTCAGGGGCTCCGTCCAGCGGGCCGTCGGCGGCTATGACCCGGGGTGTCATCACACCAGCGATCTGAACATGTGGCTGCGGATCGCCGCGGTGGCCGACGTGGCCTACGTGCGCGGTGTGCCGCAGGCGATCTACCGAATCCACGGGGACAGCATGCTGCGCAGTCAGATGGCACCGATGATCGACCTGGGCGAACGCCGGGCAGCCTTCGACCGCTTCTTCGCAGTGGGCGCCGCACAACTCGACCGACCCGGGCGGCTGCAGGCGATGGCGGGACGTGCGCTTGCTCGCCAGGCGCTGTGGCAGGCGAGCAGGTCGGTCGATCGCGGCGTGAGCGATGGGATCGTCGAGGAGTTGACCGACTTCGCTCTGGACGTCTGCCCCGAAGCTCCACGCCTGCGTGAGTGGCGCGGGCTGCGGCTGCGCCAGCGGATCGGCGCCGGCCGCTCGCTCGGCTTCTTCCCGTTCGTACTCACCGGCGCCGCGCATCGCCTGTACTCCCACGTGACCCGTCTGCGCTGGAGATTGACGGGGATATGAGTCACCCGACGTTCCTGCAGCGCGTCCGGCAGACCCAGCGGCTGCTTAGCAGCGAAGGCTATGCGGGCGTGGCGACGCGCTTGCGCGAGCGCGCAGCGAGCTGGGTCGCGCCCTCCGGCGACGCGCGCCTGCCGGTGGCTCGCGCCGATCTGAGCAGGGCAGCCGAGATCGCCTCCGACGGCTGGAGACTGCCAGCGCCCCTGCCGATTCGCTCCGGCGAGCCGCTAGAGATCGCCTGGGTCTGCGTGCCCCAGGCCGCAGGAGCGGGGGGCTTCACGACGCTGTTCCGGCTGGCCACCGCGCTCGAGCGGGAGGGACACCGGTGCATCGTCTACCTGCACGACCGTCACGGCTGGGCGCTGGAGCAGCACCGGCAGACGATGCGGGCGTGGTGGCCGTCGCTGCGCGCCGAGATCCGTAGCCTGGCTGAGGGGATCGAGGACGCCCACGCGATCTTTGCCACGTCCTGGGAAACCGCGTATCCGGTCCTGACCTCCCCGGCGAGGGGCGCCCGCCTCTATCTGGTGCAGGACTACGAGCCGTCGTTCTACGCGGCCGGGAGCGAGTCGCTGCTTGCCGAGGCCACCTACCGCTTCGGGTTCCATGGCTTGACCGCAGGCCGCTGGCTCGAGCAGCGTCTGGAACGCGAGCACGGCATGGCCGCGGACCACTTCGACTTCGGCTGTGACCTCGATCGCTACAAGCTGGATCGCGCGACGCAGCGCACCGGGGTATGCCTCTACGCACGCCCCTCGACACCACGCCGCGCATTCGAGCTCGCCGTCGCCGCGCTCGACCTGTTCGCCGAGCGTCATCCGGAGGTCGACATCCACCTGTACGGCGAATCGGTGCCGCGCCTGCCGTTTGCGGCGACCGACCACGGCCTGCTTGCGCCGGATCGACTCAACGACCTCTACAACCGCTGCATCGCCGGCCTCTCGCTCTCGGCGACGAACGTCTCGCTGGTTCCGCACGAGATGCTCGCGGCGGGTTGCATCCCGGTGGTCAACGACGCCGAGCAGAACCGGCTCGTGCTCGACAACCCCCAGGTCGTGTACGCACCGGCGACGCCGTTCGACCTCGCCAACGCGCTCTGCGCGCTCGTCGAGCGGCCCGCCGCCGAGCGTCGGGTTGCGGCTGAGGCCGCAGCGGCAAGCGTCGGTGGAGCGTCCTGGGACGACGCCGGCGCGGTTGTGGAGCGCGTCGTCCGCGAGGTCGTCGGGGCGGCGACCACCCGATCCGAAAGCGTGGCCTGCATCCGATGACCCAGCGCTTGCTGCTGATCTCCCCGGTCCGCAATGAGGAAACTCACATCGAGCTGGTCGCCGAAGCCTTGGCGCGACAGACTCGTCCCCCCGATCTCTGGCTTGTAGTCGACGATGGCTCCACCGACCGGACGCCTGAGATCCTCGCGCGACTGGCTGAGCGGATCGACTTCATGAGGGTTCTCGACGCCGCCGCCGAGCGGACCCGAACAGGTGTCGTAAAGGATCGCCTGGCGACGGCCGCGGAGGTGCGAGCCTTCAACCTCGGCCTGGGCAGCGTCGCTTGGCAGGACTACACCCACGTCGCCAAGCTCGACGGTGACACCGAGCTGCCACCGAACTACTTCGAGACCCTGATGGGTGAGTTTGAGCGGGACCCGGAGCTCGGCCTCGCGGGTGGAGTGTACGCCGACCCCGATCCCGACCCGGAGGGCGACGGCTGGAAAGTGGTCGGCATTCCGACCGACTATCACGTGCCGGGCACCCTGAAGTGCTATTCGCGCGCCTGCTTCGAAGCGATCGGAGGTATGCGGGAGCGGCTTGCGTGGGACACGATCGACGAGGCCTATGCGCGCATGTACGGATATCGCACGCGCGCATTCCCCTACCTCGTCGCCCGCCACCATCGCCCGTGGGGAAGCGCCGACGGCACCCTCAGAGGGCGCGCGCGGCACGGCCAGTGCGCATACATCGTCCACTTCACGCTCCCCTGGGCGATCCTGCGGGCACTCAAGCAGATGCGCACACGACCCCGAGTGATCTCGGGCATCGCGTTCCTGTACGGGTATCTGCGCTCAGCTGCTCTACGCGTCGAACGGGTGGACGACCCGGCGTTTCGCAAGTTCGTGCGGCGCGAGCTGCGCACGCGGATGCTGGGTGCGATCCCCCTGCGGCGGCGTGGTGCCCGCCGTGACCCGGCGCTCAGAAGCGCGCCGGCGCAGTCGCGCTCGGCCTAGCGCAAGCACCGACTCGGCTCGGCGCTATTCCTCAGGAGCCGATTTGAGCGTGTCGTCCCAGATGTTCCCCGACCACGTGGTCACGGAATTAGTCATGTAGGAGTCCAAGCCGTAGTAGCCGCCGTCGGGGTAGTACTTGCGGCTGAAGCGGTTGCCGGTGATGGTGACCGGTCCAAGCACGCTGCCGCCGCTGCCGCTGCCGCCGCCGTAGATCATGTAGCCGCCGCCGGCCATCAGGTTGTTGGTGATGGTTAGCGTTGTTTGGTTGCCGAAGTCGACGCTGGCGAAGACGACGGCTGTCTGTCCTTGGGGGTTGAGCATGGTGTTGTGGTTGACGATGAGTGGTCCGCCGCCGCCGCCGTAGTAGATGTCCTCGTAGTGCTCTTGGGGGATGGTGGCGCCGGTTTGGTCGACGAATGAGTTTGACCAGGTGCCGGGTCCGACGAAGCCGGTGGTGCAGTTGTAGAGGTGGGCGTAGCTGACTTGGGTTGAGGAGTCGTTGCTTTGGATGCAGAACTCGGTGACGTTGTCGCCGGTTGGTGCGCCTCCGTGGCAGGTGACGTGGCGGATGATGGTGCCGGTGACGCCGGGCTTGGTCCAGATGCCCTTGCCGCCGCATGGTGAGTTGCAGCCGGCCTGGGTCCCGTCGACGGTGATTTCGGAGTCTTCGATCGTCGTGTTGTTCGCGTCCACGTCGATCGTGCCGGTCAGGGCGATGTCCTTGATCGTCGTTCCCGGAGTGGTCACATTGATGTCATTCGTCTGGGCCGTCAGCGTCGTGCCGGCGGGCACGCCGGTATTGGTCGCGTCGGGGTAGCCGCACACGCTGGGCGCGTTGATGCAGTTGGTCTGCTGGCCGCTGCTGACTTCGGTGACCGCCGCCGTCTGCGCGCTTGTCGCCGAGGACGTCCCGGCACTGTTGGTAGCGGTGACCACGACGTCGAGCGTGTGCCCGACGTCGGCGGCGACCGGTTTGTAGCCCGAGGCCGTCGCGCCCGCGATGTCGGTGCTCCCGCCGCGCTGCCACTGGTAGGCGTATGTGATCGGGGTGCTGCCGCTCCACGTCCCCTTGCTCGCGGTGAGTGTCTGTCCAACTTCGGCCGCGCCGCTCACGGCCGGCTTTGTCGTGTCGCTCGGCGGGCTCGGTGGTGGCGGTTCGGTCGCGACGGTGACATTCCGCTCCGCGGTGGCCGTCTCGCCCAGCACATCCGTAACCACCAGGCGCACATACTCCGTGCCGGCGCTCGCGAACGTCAGCGAGATGGTCTGTCCGTTCCCGAGCGGGAACAGTGGTGGGATCGGCCGCGTCGGGCTGCCGTCGTTGGACCATTCGTACGTACACGGGCCATCCGGGCAGGCCGAGCTCGTGCCGTCGAATTCGACCGGTTCGCCGACGACCGGCGAGGCCGGTTCGTAGCCGAAGCTCGCTGTCGGCTGCAGGCCCGTCACCGGCCCGACGCTCGCGCTGGTGGCACTCGCTTCGCCCGCGGAGTTCGAAGCGCTCACAACGACACGCATCGTGCTGCCGATGTCCGCGGCGGCGAGCACGTAGCCGGCGCTAGTCGCGCCCGCGATGTCGCCGCAGTTGGCGCCCGTGTCGTCGCAATCCTCCCACTGGTAGGCGTAGTGGGTCGGGCTGCCCGTCCAGGCTCCATTCGTGGTGGAGAGAGTCCTGCCCTGGACGGTGGTTCCGCTGACTGCCGGGAGCGCCGTGTTGGTAGGAGGCGAGGGCGGGGGCGGAGGGGTCGTGCCTTCGCTGGATGCATAGAACGAGGCCGGGGAGTTTTCGAAGATGGGTCCACCGGTCCACGATGTGGGCAGGGTGCTGAGCGAGCTCGATCTGCTGCTCTGGGCGGGGCCACCCCCGCTTTCAACGTCCAGTAGTTCGAGCGTCCCATTCAGCCCGAGGGCGGCCAGCCAGTAGCTCGAGCCGGCGCTCACCGCGACCCCAGGGACGTGCACGGTGTTCCACGCTCCCGCGATCGGCGAACTGATGGTGGCTTTGGTCAGGAGGGCTCCCGGGCGCCCCGAGGCATCACCGTAGAGTCCGACGACGATCGAGGACGCGCTGCTGGAGGAGGCCACGTAGAGCGAGAGGCTGTTCACGGTTCCACTGGCGAGAGAGGTGTAGCGGAAGGCTTCGGCCGAGCCCGCCTTGTTGACGTCGGGATCGGCCTGCAGCTTGGAGTAGCCGACCAGCGCCACGACTGTCGTCTTCGCCGAGGCGGCCGTCGCCGAGCCGCTGGCGTTTGCGGCGGTCACGATCACGCGCTCGGTGTGGCCCACGTCCGAGGCGCCCAGCGTCCGGCTGGGAGCGCTCGCCCCGGCGATATCGACACAGCTCGCAAGCGACGTGCCGCTGCAGGTCTGCCATTGGTAGGCATAGGAGGTCGGGCTACCTGTCCAGGAGCCGGTGCTAGCGGTCAGCTTCTGCCCAGCGGTCGCGTTTCCGCTGATCGTGGGCGGCGCTGTGTCCTGCGGCGGTTCAGGCGGCAACAGCGGGCTGGTAGGGGGAACGCTGATCGGTCCGAGAATCGCTGCGAGCGGCACACTGGGGCTCGACGGCGCCGGGGCGCTCGCGGGGATCAGGGCAGTGGGCGCGTGCTTGGGGGACGCATGCTTGGGCCGACGATGTACCGCGAAGCACTCCACGCGCTTATGCGCAGGCCCACGTCGCCCAACTCTTCGTCTGTGCTTTGGCTTCAGGGTCACGCAACGGATCTTGCGCGACCGCCGGTGGGTCTTCCCCGGGTGCGTCTTCTTGGCGTGGGTCCTGGCCGACTGTGCAATGGGCGCCTGGGCGGCAACCGAAACTGGCGCAGCGGCCATCACGGCCAGGCCAAGCCCAACAGTGACCGTGACGGCTGTCAGCGAGAAGCATCCCTGCCGCCATAAGCCGAGTGTGTGGCGGACCGGCACTGGCGGGCATCCTATCGCAACCGCCGGCAGTTCCCGAAAAGCGAATTGCGCCCCCCCGTGCGAGTGCCAGCTGGTCCCAAGCGTTTTGTCTATGTGCAGGCAAGGGGCATCGTCGTCGTTTCCCCTGCAGCCAGGTCCCTTGGACCGTGGCTGGACGCTACGCGTGCGCCATCGCTGCAGCGGGTCGCCAACCGTCCGATCATCGCCCACGTGCTCGACGCCCTCATTGCGGCCGGGGTCGGTGAGATCGCGGTGCTCACCCCGCCCGAGCCCGCCGAGGAGATCAAGGCCTGCATCGAGAGCCACGGACCGACAAATGGCGAGGTGCGTTATCTGGTGCAAGATCACGCAGCCGACGCGGCCGGCGCGCTCGGTGCGATCGCTGAGTTCGCGAATGGCGCCCCCGCGATCTTCCATCGCGCCGACGGCATCCTCGCGCAGCCACTCGCGCCCTTCCTGGGGCTGCTGGGCCAGGAGAGCTCCGACATCGTCCTGCTGATGGTCCAGGGGGCGCGCAACGTAGAAAGCCTGGGGCCGGTCGCTCAGCGCGTGATTCGCGTCGCCGAGCTCGATCCGGCCAACGCGGCGCTCGGCATGGCCGGGGTCTGCGTGCTGGGGGCGGGCGCGCTGGACCACCTGTGCGACCACGGGGTGAACGGAGCGTTCGCGGGGGGTATCGAGCTGGGGGCGATCGCGGAGCTGCTGCTCGCGCGTGAGGATGGTCACCCGCATGTGCGGGTGGTGCGCGAGTGGCACGCCTTCGATGGTCTCGCCCGCGACCTGCTCGATATGAACCGTGTGATGCTCGATGCGCTGGACTACGACGTCTGCACCCCGCAGGGCGATGGCAGCAACAGGTTCGAGGGGCGCGTCTTCATCGACGCGACGGCGTCGGTGACCTCAAGCGTCATCTGCGGCCCGGCGATCGTCGGGCCCGGCGCGCACGTCGCCGACTCCTACATCGGACCGCACACCTCGATCGGCGAGGGAGTCCGCGTGGAGGGGGCCGAGATCGAGCGCTCGATCGTCTTCACGGGCGCCAGCATCCTGCACGTCGGCGGGCGGCTTGTAGCAAGCGTCGTGGGCCGCGACGCGCGCGTCTTCCGGGACTTCTCGGTTCCGCGTGCGCTACGCCTGCAGGTCGGAGATGGGGACGAGGTCGCGCTCTGCTGAAAGCGGGATCGGCGAGCAGCTGGCTGAGCCGCTCGCCGATCCTCTGTTGAGTGTCGGCTACTCGCCGACAGTCTGCAGCGTTTCGTCCCAGATGTTCCCCGACCATGTGGTCACGGAATTGGTCATGTAGGAGTCGACGCCGTAGTAGCCGCCGTCGGGGTAGTACTTGCGGCTGAAGCGGTTGCCGGTGATGGTGACCGGTCCGAGGACCTTGCCGCCGTTGCCGCTGCCGCCGCCGTAGATCATGTAGCCGCCGCCGGCCATCAGGTTGTTGGTGATGGTTAGCGTTGTTTGGTTGCCGAAGTCGACGCTGGCGAAGACGACGGCTGTCTGTCCTTGGGGGTTGAGCATGGTGTTGTGGTTGACGATGAGTGGTCCGCCGCCGCCGCCGTAGTAGATGTCCTCGTAGTGCTCTTGGGGGATGGTGGCGCCGGTTTGGTCGACGAATGAGTTTGACCAGGTGCCGGGTCCGACGAAGCCGGTGGTGCAGTTGTAGAGGTGGGCGTAGCTGACTTGGGTTGAGGAGTCGTTGCTTTGGATGCAGAACTCGGTGACGTTGTCGCCGGTTGGTGCGCCTCCGTGGCAGGTGACGTGGCGGATGATGGTGCCGGTGACGCCGGGCTTGGTCCAGATGCCCTTGCCGCCGCATGGTGAGTTGCAGCCGGCCTGGGTCCCGTCGACGGTGATTTCGGAGTCTTCGATCGTCGTGTTGTTCGCGTCCACGTCGATCGTGCCGTTCAGCGCGACTCCGGAGATCGTGGTGCCCGGTTTGGTGACTGTGATGTCGCCGTTCTGCTGCGTCAACGTGGTGCCGGCCGGCACACCGGTGTTCGTCGCATCCGGGTAGCCACAGGCACTGGGTACTTTGATGCAGTTGGTCTGCGTGGAGGGCGATTCGCTCGGGGGCGGTTCGGTCACCGGTGGTTCAGTCACTGGGGGTTCGGTCACGGGTGGTTCGCTCGGGGGCGGTTCGGTGACTGGGGGTTCTTCGCTCGCCGGCGGTTCTTCGGCGGGTGGCGCTTCGCCCGTTACCACGACGTTGTGCTCGACGGTGCCGACCTGGCCTGCCGCGTCAGTGATCGATAGACGCAGATACTTGGTGCCCGGGTCCGAGAACGTGAACGATAGTGTCGGTCCGCTACCCAACGTCCATAGGGCCGGGAGTGGCTGAATGGTGCTGGCGTCATCAGACCATGTGTACGTGCACGGACTATCGGCACAGGTGGAAGCTGTGCCGTTCAATGCAACCTGCTGTCCGGCGACCGGCGAACTCGGGCTGAATGTGAAACGGGCCGCCGGCGCCGGCGCCGGCGGTTCCGACGGTGGCGCAGCGGCCGCGACGATTCCCGATTGTGCAGATGTGGCGGTGGTCGATCCACCCGCGTTCGTCGCTGTGACGGCGACGCGCATCGTGTGCCCGACATCACCGGCGGCGAGCGTGTAGGAAGAGCTCGTGGCGCCCCCGATGCTCATGCAACCGCTGCCGCTGGTATTGCAGTCCTGCCATTTGTAGCTATAGGACTTTGGGCTGCCGCTCCACCCACCGCTTGTCGTGGTCAGTCGCCGACCCACGATGGTGGCTCCACTGATCGCGGGCAGCGCGCCGGACGTCGGCGCTGCGGGCGGAGGAGGTGTCGGTTCGGTCGGAGGTGTCGGTGGTTCGGTCGGGGGTTTGTTGGGAGGCGTGATTTCCACGGGTGTCGGGGGTTCGAGGGGGAAGGCCGGTCCCGTGGAGGTGAGGTAGGCGGAGATCGGACACGTCGAGTAGAGGTCGCCGGTGCTCCATGACGCCGTCAACGCGCGCAGATTGTGCTGGACGTTGGTCTCGGCGATGCACGGGCCACTCGCGAGGTCGCGATAGCGGAATGTGCCGCCGGCCCCGAGCACGGCCAGCCAGTAAGAGGCTCCCGACGTCACCGGGACGGCGGTGACCGGTATGACGTTCCATGTGCCGCCGCGCGGGGAGCTGAGCGAGCCCGTGGTGAGCAGCGCGCCGGGGTGGGCGCCGACTGCGCTGTAGAGGCCAACGATGAGCGTCTTGGCGCCATTGTTGTTATCGACATAGACGTGTACGGCGCTCGCTGTGCCCGATGCGCGTGCCGGGAAGGGAAATGCTTCCGCTTCGCCCGCCGCCAGGCTGTCCTTCAGCGGCTCGAGTGTTTCGTTGCCCAACAGCGTCGCCGTTGCCGCGCTGGCTACCTTCGCGTCCCGGACGACCGCCGATCGCCGATGGCGTCGGAGCCCTCTCTGGCTACGGGGAGAGGCGCGATGATGCGCTGCACGGATTCTGTCATTGCGCGAGACATGTGCGCCTAGCGCCGACGACGAAGTGGCAAGCATCAGTAGTACAACAATTGAAAAAAGACTACGAGTGAAAAACTTGGACATTGAAGCCTCCTGGCAGGGCTTGGCCGAGTATCCACTGGCTCTCGACATAGGTGTGCCTCGACTTGACCCCCGATTGGGAGGCCTGGACGTTCGAGCGCATATGGCGACAAATCCCGCAAATCGCCGCCGATCGACTTCTCTCTGCCGCGCCCTGCTTATGAAACGACCAAGTATCTGTTAATCGGACTACGCGACAGTCTGATGAATATCGCTACTTCAGGTCCGGTGAAACAGACGACCTGTGTCGGATTTATCAGACGACCTGTGTCGGTCCAAACGGACGACGTGGCGTCTGACTAGACATGGTGCGTGACTACAGGGTTACCCAGGCGGCTGATTCGTAATCGTCGGTCGGACGCGGCCTGCCACGCGGCGCCCCGTCGCGCTTGCTGCTGGTCCGCATGGAAAGGCCGATTCGTCTATGTTCCGCACGTGGAGGCCTCCGACGAAGCACTGCGCGTAGTTATTGCGGATGACCACCACCTCTTCCGCGAAGGCCTACGCGGGATGCTTGAAGCCAGCGGCATGGAGGTGGTGGGCGAGGCAGCGGACGGAAACGAGGCGATCGCGCTGACCCACAGGCTCGCGCCGGATGTCGTCGTGCTGGACCTCAACATGCCCGGCGCCTCGGGGTTGGATGCGCTGCACGGGATCGCGCGGACCTGCCCGGACGCGCAGACGGTGGTCCTGACGGTCTCCGACGCCGACGCCGATGTGCTCGCCGCACTGGAGGCGGGAGCGTGCGGCTACCTACTGAAGGATGCCCGCGCGGATCGTCTCGCGGGCAGCATCCGCCAGGCGGCGGAAGGGCACATGGTGATCTCCAGCGAGGTAGCGCGGGCTCTAGTGGCGCACCTGCGGGCCGGTGCCGACACCGCGCAGGCCGGCGCGCAGGCCGAGGCCCAGGTCACGGCGATCGAGGACCGGCTCGCGCTCACCCCGCGCGAGGTCGAGGTCCTGCGCATGATCGCCGACGGCGCCGACAACACCACGATCGGATTAGAGCTATCGATCAGCCCACACACGGTCAAGCACTACGTCGCCAACATTTTCGAGAAGCTCGGGGTGCGCAGCCGCGTGCAGGCAGCCGTCTACGCCGTGCGCGCCGGCTTGGTCTAGCCGCGCAGGGCATCACGCAGCCTACGCGCGGGGCATCGCGCGGCCGAGCGTTCGTCCTAGGCGATTGCGCGGATCGCCTCGTCACGTCCGCTGGCGCCGAGCTTGGCGACCCCCGCGGAGATGTGGCGGCGAACGGTGATCGGGGAGAGCGAGAGGCGCTCGCCGATCTGGACAGTCGAGAGGCCGGAGCGCAGCAGGCGCAGGATCTCGGACTCCCTGGCGGTGAGCTCCACGCCGGCGACGCGCAGCGGCGCGGCCTCCGGAGCGGGGAGATGCCGAAATTCGTGCAGAACGCGGCCGACGAGCGTGCGGGGCAGCGCAGCCTCGCCCTTGAGCACTCCGCAAAGGGCGGCGGGGAGGCGATCCGGTGAGGTGTCCTTGGATAGGTAGCCCTTCGCGCCAGAGCGCAGGGCCGCGAGCATGTCTCCGGGGCTTTGCGAGACGGTCAGCATGACGACCGCGGTCGCGGGCGCGACGCTCGAGAGGATCGCGGCAGCCTCGATTCCGCCACCGGGCATGTAGACGTCGAGCAGGCAGATGTCGGGACGCTCGCGCAGCACGGCCTCGACAGCGCCGTCGCAGTCGGCGACCTCGGCGAGCACCTCGAAGCCGCCGCGCATCAGCGCCATGCGCACACCCAGACGGATCACGGGGTGATCGTCGGCGAGCACCACCGTGGGCTTGGCGCTCATGGGAGCGATACCTCCACCGTCGTGCCGTGCTCGATGCCGCTGTGCACGCACAGCGCCCCGCCGAGCTTCTCGGCGTGGCGACGCATACTGGTGAGGCCGAAGCCTTCGCGGTTTGTGTTGCCGCTGGCGTCGAAGCCCTGGCCGTCGTCGTGCACCCTCAAGTGCCACTCGTCGCCGTGCTCCAGTCTGACTTCGATAGCTCCGGGGCGGGCGTGCTTGACGGCGTTGGTGACCGCCTCACGAGCGATGTGCACGAGCGCGTCGCACGTCGGCTCGTCGGGCTGCATCGTGGTGGCCGGAGTGCTGACGGCGTGGAACGTCAATGGAGTTTTCCGCGCGGCCGCCCGCACGCTCGCCTCGACGGCCTCGGTGATCGGTTGCGAGCTGTGTTCGGTGAGGCCGCTGACGACGCCGCGCGCGCCCGCGAGTGCGCGTTCGCTAGCGCTCACGATCGTGCTCGCCTGGAGTGCGCGGGCGGGATCGTCGACGAGAGTCCGTGCGTTGGCGAGGGCAAAGGAAAGGTCCTGCATGATCAGGTCGTGGACGTCCGCGGCCATCCGCTGGCGCTCACGTGCGAGCGCGTGCACCGGGGCATGACGCTCGTCCAGGGACCACTCGACGCAGACACACGCGAACAGCGCGACCAGCCAGCCCAGGCGCAGGATGTCGGCGATTCCGACACGCGAAGCGTAGAAAGACGGTGTCGCGCAGGCGGCGAGCGCGGAAGTGGCGGCGAAGGCGCACGCGAGCGCCAGCAGGCGCGCGGGTGGGCTGCTGTGGCGTCCCGCCTCGCGCCGAAATGCCACGGCGGCGACGCCGGTCAGCAGCACCAGCAGGATCTGGACGACGAGCGTCGCGGTCGGGTTGCCGAGCGGTCCGCTGTGCAGCTTGTCGTAGGAGGTCGCATGCGCGTTGAGTGCGAGGATCAGCGCCACCGGCGCGGCGATCGCCGCAGCGCCCATGGAGATCGCGCGGATCGCGGCCGGGGCGGGGCGGGGCAGGCGTCGATCGGGGACTACAGCCGAGCCGGCGATCAGCACCCAGCCGGTGAGGCGTCCGCCGAGCACGACCCATGCGGCGGAGTGTCCGGCGAGCACGAGATTGCCCGCGAGCAGCAGGCCGGCGCCCAGATTCGACGCCGCGACCACGGTAAGCCCGCCGGCGAGCAGCAGATTGCGTAGCCGCAGGTGTCGCCAGAAGCGATCGAAGAAGAGGATCGCGGCGACCGCCGAGATCAGAGTTGCCGCTGTCTCGACGGCGACCTGATCGGACGCGGTGTGCAGTTCCAAGCGCGTCCACGGGAGAAAGGCGCTCAGGGCGAGGACGAGCAGCAGCAACGGCACGATCCTCTGGGTATCGAAGCCCAGGAGCGTGACTTGCAGCGTGGGGCGTGGGATCGCGGTCGCGAAACGGCCGCGCAGGCTCGCGCGGCGCAGGACCACGGGGGTGCGTGGGCTCGGCGGAGCGATCGGGGCGACAGGCCCGCGCGCGCTCCTTAGCACTGTGGGCTCGAGCCTGGCTGTGGCGGCATGAATTCGCCCCCGATTCCTGCCTGCGATGATCATCCGTGTTCCTCGCTGTCCTTGCCGGCCCCAGCACCGGGGCCGTCGTCATGGTTCGAAATGATCCCGTTATTTTGACCCACCGTGCTGCTGCGGTAGCAACACGTGGAGTCATGGAACCGCTTTCAAACCGAAGCTATCCATGCCTACTGCTTTGCCATTCCCTGTCGCTGCGGGCCGAATTATAGATGGTTTCGGCCCAAATTGCGGAAGATTTAATGAATTAGATACAACTTTGTGGAGGATTACGAAGCATTGCCTCGACGGTGTGGAGCGTGCTGAGGGCTTCGCGAGGGCGCCGCGCGTGAAGTCGGAAACGTTTCTATCAAGCTCTCAGCCGTCGGGGAAGGGCGCAATCGGAACGCCGTGATCGTGCTCGCGCATGCCGAGCTCGTAGACGGCGCCGTGGGCCGTGCGCAGGGTGCGGGCCGGAAGCCCGGGACGGTTGACGGTGAGTGCGAGCGACGCGATCGAGCAGTTCGCCACGTCGTGGCTCCCGCCGTCGGGGTCCGCGTAGCGCCAGCCCGCGATCGCCTCGGCGGGCGCGTCGACGTGCGCCTCGACCGTGAGCCCCGCAGCCCCGGGGAGCGAGAGCCGGCAATGCGCGGGCGTCTCGGCGACCAGCAGTCTGCCGGCCGACCCCCGTCGGACGCCGAGCCCGCCCAGCTGGTGGCGTTGCCCGTCAAGTGAGAGCACGCCGTTGGCTACCCACGGCGTCGTGCGCCCGGCGACACGGATCCGCCCGATCGCGACATCGAGCCACGTCCCGGGGTCCTCCTCGAAGCCGATGCCGTGCAGCCAGATCCAACGCTCGGCGTGCTCGGCGCCCCAGTTGTGCCCGACCATCCCGCGCCAGCCGCGTAGCTCGATCGTGCGGGCAGGGAGAGAGGGTCCCTCCGGCAGCACGACAGTGCCGTCGAAGAGCGCCGCAGGGGCGGGGCTCGTGAGCTTCGTGCGTGGCAGCGGCGCGCGATACATCCAGGCCCGCGGCAGGTGGCGCAGCTCGGGCTCGGGCGTCGCGATCCGCAGCGACCAGCGGGCCTCGCCGCAGCTTCCCTCGGCGCGCTTGGGGCCCAGCTCGGCGTCGCCGACGGCGATCCACCCGTCCGCGGGGACAGCCAACGCGTCGGTGGTCAGCTTGTCCATGAACGGACGCTCGCCGGTGCCATCGAAGACCGTGCACCAGAGCGAGCCGCGCGGCGGTTGGCCGGGGCGCTTGTGGACCGTGTAGCGGATCCAGACCCCACAGGGTTCATCGGGAGCGACGGCGCGCAGATAGAAGGACTCGTACATCCCCGCGCGCAGCGGGATATCGGGGAAGAGGGCGTGGACGCCTGCGGGTGCCATGGGTGTAAGTATCCCGGCGTGGACCGCAACTCGCTTGTCAGCCTCCCGCCGGCGCTGGCGCACTTCGCCGCTGAGGACGCCTCCGCTGGCTCGCCCATTGCCGATGGCGCCACGACGAGCTCGCTGGTTTCCAGCTCATCGACCTCCGGCTCACCAGTCTCCAGCTCGCCGACCTCCAGCTCGCCGACCTCCAGCTCGCCGACCTCCGGCCCGCCGACCTCCGGCCCGCCGACCTCCGACCCGCCGGATCCCGCGGCCGGGAAGCCCAGCGAGGCGCGCTTCCTGCTGGGGATCGACGGCGGCGCGACGAAGACGCTGGCGGCGGTGCTGGACGTGCAGCACGGCACGCTGCACTTAGGTCAGGGTGGCCCCAGCAATCAGGACGCGGTCGGAGTGCAGGCCGCGGGAAGGGCGCTCCTCGCGGCGGCCGACCAAGCGCTGGCCGGCGCCGGCATCGCCGACGATCGACTCGACGGCGCAGTGCTGGCGGTCGCCGGCACCGACACCGACGCGGTGCTTGCGCACGTGCGCAAAGAACGCTCGCAGGAGTGGATCGTGGTGGGCGACGTAGTAGGGGCGTGGGCGACGGCGACCGGCGCACGGCCAGGCGTAGGGGCGATCTCGGGGACCGGGAGCAACGTGTTCGGCGTCGGCCACGACGGCGGCGCCTGGCGTGCCGGCGGCTGGGGGCACCTGCTGGGCGACGAGGGCTCGGGCTACTGGCTGGGAGTGCAGTCGATCCAGGCGGCGCTGCGCGACCGCGAGGCCTCGGGGCCTCCGACGGCACTGGGTGACGCCGCGGTCGCATTCTTCGGCACGCCCAGCGTCGAGGCGCTGGCGGCGCTGGTGTACAGCAAGCCGCTCACCAAGAGCGAGATCGCGGCGTTTGCGATCGAGACCGCCGGCCTGGCCGAGCGTGGCGACACAGTCGCGTGCGCTCTCTACGAGGCCGGCGCGCGCGAGCTGGCGCAGCAGATCGCCGCTGTAATCCGCCAGACCGGCCTGCGAGGCGAGTTCCCGGTGGGCCTGATCGGCAGCGCCTACAAGGCCGGCGCGGTATTCGTGGACCCCCTCACACGAGCGATCCACGAGCTCGCCCCACAGGCACAGGTGGCTGTCGTGGAGATGGCCCCGGTCGGCGGCTCGCTGCTGCTCGCGGCCCGCGCCTGCGGAGCGGAGCGCGCGCTCGCCGGCATCGACCTCGCCGGGCTGCTCGACGCGGCGCTAGCCGCGCCCGTCGGCTGAGCCCAGCGGCGCGCCGGCAAGCAGCCGCGCCTGCACCGCGCGCCGGTCGCCGATCGCGCCGGGACCGGCGCCGACGATCCGCACAGCCGCGGCCGTGTTGGCGAAGGCACCCGCCGCGGCCGGAGTCAGCCCTTCGTGAAGCGCGACGAAGAAGGCGCCGGCGAACACGTCCCCGGCGCCAAGATCGTCACGGGGATCGGCGATCCGGGTCACCGGCACGCGCAGCGGCGCGCCGCCCGCGATGTGGATCGTGGTGGGCCGCGCGCCGGAGGTGACGGCCACCACCGGGCCGCGCGCTTCGGGGAGCAGCTCCGTGCAGCTCGCCAGCTCCCCCGCGCTCAACACGGCCGCGTCGCAGCGCGCCGGCAGCAGCGCGCGGTCGAGGGCCGCGCGGGCGATCTCGCCGTGGGCGCCCCAGGTGCGCACGAGACCCTGCGGGGTGAGCCCGACGAAGTCGGCCCGGCCGCTCCAGGCGCTCGGGGTCTCGCGGGCGACCGGGGCGAGGTGCAAGATCCCGGCGTCGAGCTCGAGCGGGGCCGCGATCGGTCCGGCCCAGGCAAGCAGCCGCTGGTGGCGCGCGCCACCGCTGCCGCGCGTGTGCAGCGTCGTGGTGCTCTCGGCCGGCTCGATCCGCACGTGCAGCTCGGTGCGATACGGCTCCAGCAGCTCTTCGATCTCGCGGGGGACGCCGCGCGTGAGAATCAACGCGCGCAAGCCCAGGCGCGCGGCCTGCAGCGCGCTGTAGAAGGCTCCCCCGCCCGGCTGGCGCAGGCCTTCGGCTTCGGGGTCCCGGGAGTCGGCCGAGCCCAGATCGGCCAGCACGTCGACCGTGACGTGCCCGACGGTCACGTAGTCGAAGCGCACCGCTCAGCGCAGCTCGGCGCCCACGCGCGGAGGGGTCCGCAGCGGCAGCTCGGCGCCGGCGATCGCGGCGGCCGCGAGCCGCCCGGTGAAGACGCAGCCGCCGAGGAAGGTGCCCTCCAGCGAGCGCTTGCCGTGCATGCCCCCGCCGCCGAAGCCCGCCGCCTCGCCGACCGCGTACAGACCCGCGATCGGCTCGCCGTCCCCGGCGCGCAGCACGCGGCAGGCGAGGTCCGTCTGGATGCCGCCGAGGCTCTTGCGCGCCATCACCTGCAGGCGGATCGCGATCAGTGGCACCGCCTTGCGATCGACGATCGGCTGGAACGCGCAGGTGCGCAGCCGGTCGCCACGCCAGCCCCGCAGCTGCGCGATGCGCCGCAACTGGTCGTCGTTGAAGAGCCCTTTGCCGCGGGCGATCGAAGCGTCGTAGCGGCCGATCTCGGCTTCCAGCACGGCGGGGTCGATCGCCGCTTCGCCGGTCACCTCGTTCATCTGCGCGCGCGAGCTCCGGGAGCGAGTGGGCCGCGACGAAGTCCGGGGAGCCCTCCAGGAAGTGGTTGAGCTGGCGCGGTTTGCCGAGCAGCACCCCGAGCAGGAAGCGCACCGGGCGGCGCTCGCGCAGGTGCGGGTTGTGCTGGGAGCCCGAGACGTCCAGCTCGCGCTTGGCGATCTTCCAGTTGCAGATCAGCCACGAGTACTTGCGCTCGTCCTCGCACATGCGCTCCAGCGCCGCGTACGCGTCGAACGTCGGCATCACCGCCGTCGGGCCGTAGCGGCGCCCGTCGGGGTCGAGCATCACGCCCGAGCGCGGCGGGATCAGCTTCACGCCGTGATTCTCGCGCTGCGGCCGCGGATGACGTACCGCATCCGCGTAGTTCCACATCCGCGAGAGGTGCGTCACGTTGCCGCCCACGCGCCCCACCTCCTCGTGCAGGGCGCCATCCGCGTACGGGTGCGAGCCCATCAGCAGCCGCCGCGGCGGGCTGCCCAGCTCGGCGGTCGGCCACTCGCGGCGCACCAGCTCCGCGTTGCCGCCGATGCCCCCCGCAGCGATCACGACGGCCTTGCCCGCCCGCGCCTCGTACTCATCCACCGTCGCAGCGCCAGCGGCCTCGCCCGGGCCCCCGCCCTGGACGCCCCGCGGACGGCCGCTCAAACGGCCGTAACCCTCATTCCTCACGCGGCAGCCCACCACGCGGTCCCGCTCCTCGACGATCAGCCCACTGACGCGCGCCCCGAAGCGGACCTCCAGCGCCGCCCGGCGGGGGTCGCGCTCGATCGCCGCCCAGACGGCCTGCACGAGCGCCTTGCCGGTACCCCACGTGAGGTGAAAGCGCGGCACCGAGTTGCCGTCCCCGAAGTTCCCGCGCTCCGCCCAGTTGACCACCGGGAAGAAGCGCACCCCGAGCGTGCGCAGCCAACCGCCCACGTCGTCGCGAGCACGGGTCACGTACTGCTCCGCCCAGCGTCGCGGCCACTCATCCCCAGGCTCGAGCTCGGCGATCCGCAGCCAGTCCTCGAGCGCCAGCTGCTCGCTGTCGGGGATCCGCGAGCGGCGCTGCTCCGGGGAGTCCACCATGAACATCCCGCCGAACGCCTCCCTGGCCAGCCCACCCAGCTCCTGCGGGGCGCAGCGATCCAGCAGCAGCACCGTGTGCCCGCTGCGCAGCAGCTCCAGCGTGCTCACCAAGCCCGCGAGACCGGCCCCGACGACGATCACGTCGGGTTGGGGGGCCTCGCCGCTGCCGTTCGCGCTGCTCATGCCAGCGCCATACCCGGCGCGACCTGCACCTCGATCAGCTCCGGCCCGCCCGATGCGAGCGCCCGGCGCAGCTCCACGCCGAGCTCCTCCGTGCCACTCACCCGCCGCGCGTTCACGCCGTAGCCCGCCGCGACCGCCACCGTGTCCAGCGCCGGCAGGTCGAGACCCGGCGCGCCCGGGATCTCCTCGAGCAGCGAGAAGAACTTCAGGATCGCGTACTCGTCGTTGCGCAGCACCAGGAACGTGACCGGCACCTTGTACGCCGCCGCCGTCCAGAAGCTCTGCACCGCGTACTGCGCCGAGCCCTCCCCGATCACACACACCACCGGCCGCTGCGGGCACGCCAGCTGCACACCGATCGCCGCCGGCATCCCAAAGCCCAGGCCCCCACCGGCCGAGAAGTAGTAGCTGCCCGGCCGTCCCAGGCGCAGCTGGTTGCGCAGCGCCGGCGTCGCCGACGGCGACTCCAGCACCACGATCCCCTCCGGCGGGAAGACCTGCGCCAGCGTCCGCACCGCCGTCGAGGGGCTCATCGGGTCCGACGCCGGCATCGCCTCCGGAGCCGGCCTGGTCGGCGGCAGCTCGCGCTCGGAGTCGCCGACCGCGTCCGCCAGCGCCGCCAGCGTCAGCGCCACATCGGCCACGATCGCGTCTCCCATCGGCGCCCGCGCGGCCTCGTCGGGGTCGCTCGTAATCGCCGTCAGGCTCGTGCCCTCCGCCAGCAGCGCGCCCGGGATGTTGGGGTAGTACGGGAAGATCGAGGTGCCCGCGGCCAGCACGAAGTCGTGCGGCGCCAGCGCTTCGCCGAGCGGCTGCACCGCCGGCGGGAGGATCGCCTGGAAGAGCGGGTGGTCCTCCGGGAAGCCCAGCCGCCCGCCGCCCGTCGCCGGGGTCGCGTACACCGGCAGACGCGCGCGTTCCGCAAACCGCACCGCCGCCTCCCAGCCACCGGCCGCGTCGATGTCCGGGCCCGCCACGAACGCCGGATTCGACGCCTGCGCCAAGCGCCGCGCCAGCGCCTCGATCGTCGCCCGGTCAGGCACGCTCGCGCCCGTCACCGTGCGCGTCGTCTGGTGGCGCACCTCCTCCTCCGAGCGCACCTCCGCGTACCAGTCGTCCATCGGGATCGACACGAATACGGGCCCCCGCGGCGCTAGCCCCGCCAGGTGGGTCGCGCGCGCCAGCGCATGCGGCACGTCCTGCGCGCACGGCGGCTCGTAGCTCCACTTCACCAGCGGATGCGGCATCCGCGTCGCGTCCCGGTTCGTCAGATTGGCCTGCAGCGTCATCAGCGAGCGGTACTGCTGGCCCGCCGTGATCACCAGCGGCGACTTGTTCGCCTGCGCGTTGAAAATCGCGCCCATGCCATTGCCGAGTCCGGGTGCCGTGTGCAGGTTGACGAGCGCCGGGCGCCCGCTGGCCTGGGCGTAGCCGTCGGCGATCCCCACAGCCACCGCCTCCTGCAGGCCCAGCACGTAACGGAAGTCCTCCGGGAAGTCGCTCAACATCGGCAGCTCCGTCGAGCCCGGGTTGCCGAACAGCGTCGTCATGCCCCGTTCGCGGAGCAGCTCGATTGTGGCCTCTCTGACTGTCCTCAAGCTCTATCGCCTCTCCCGTGTGTGCGCGGTCAACTGGTCCGCGGCATTATCGCGCCGGGAGCGACCGTCAGCCACAGCGCCGCCACGTCGTCGCTCAGCTCGCCCCCGCTGAGCCTCGTGACGCGCTCGATCAATCGCTCCAGGAACGCCGCGTGCGCCTCCCGCCCAGCGGCTCCTCGCGCCGGGTGCAGCGCCGTCACCAGCTCCACCAGGCGGTCCGCTCCGAAGCGCTCCGAGCCGGCGCCCACATGGCCCTCGACGAGGCCGTCGGTGTACAGCAGCAGCGACCACTCGCCGTCCGGCTCGATCCGCGTCACCGGCCACACCGAGCGCGTCTCGAGCCCCACCGGAGCACGGGTCGCCCCCCGCACCAGGCGCGCTCCGCCGCGGTCCACCAGGATCGGCAGCGGATGGCCGGCCAGGCGCATCTCCAGCTCCCGGCGATCCGCCGAGACGCTCAGCACGCAGACCGTCGCAAAGCTGTCCTCGTCGTGGCGCTCGCATACGAGCATCCGCTCCAGCACCACCAGCAGGTGCGCCGCGTCGCCGCCCGCGAGCGTCAGCGTCCGCCACGCGATGCGCAGACACGCCCCCAGCGCAGCCTCATCCGCCGAGTGTCCCGAGACGTCGCCGATCACAGCTCTGATCGAGCCGTCCGGCAGCTCGATCGCATCGAAGAAGTCCCCGCTCAGCACCGCCCCGCCACGCCCCGGGCGGTAACCGGTCGCCACCCACACGTCCGGATCCGAGATGCGCGGCGTCGGCAGCAGCCCACGCTCGACGCGCGCCTCGCCGTCCTCCTCCGCCTCCGCGCGCGATCCCCGGACCGGCTCCTGGGCCGGCAGTGCTCCGCGCCGATCCCCGTGCGCTATGGCTCTCCTCCCACGTCCCCATTGCCGCCGCCCAGCGCTCCGCCGCCGAGCAGCGCTTCTGCCTGCTCCAAGGTATCTGCCGCCGGCAGTTGCCGGTCCAGGCCCGTCAACGTCAGGATGCCGCGCACCTGGGGGGTCGGGTCGAGCAGCACCAGCCCGCCCCGCCCACCCGCGAGCTCGCGCTGCAGGTGCAAGATCGCGCGCAGGCCGCTTGAATCCATGAACTCGACGCCGGTCAGGTCCAGGATCAGCCCATGCGCCCCGCGCTCCGCGCACGCCGCCGAGATGCGCGCCTGCAGCGAGGTCGCGTTCGCGAAGTCGATCTCACCCGCGACGATTGCCCGCAGACATCCGCCGTCTTCACCAAGGAGCTCAAGCAGCAATGGCGGTGGGTCCGGCGGCCTCGTCGACTGGGGATGCGAGTCGTTCAAGACAGCCCGACAGTACCAGCGCCGGCGCAGCGCGGCTCCCTGCAAGTTTTCGATCACCGCGTCCATGCCACCACCGCTTTCGTTTGGGTCTTGCGAACATGCGCGCAGAATGGCGATCAGGCCGATGACCTCTCTGCACTGGAACGACACATGCGGTTGTGCGGACTCACGCCGCATAGACGAATTCACGACGCGCGCGTTCGACGCCCCGGAGCCGGCGTCGGCGCGTTTGCACCACATCGAAAGCCCCGCTCGCATGTTCTTCGGTCTTGAACCGAGCTTTTGATGACGCCGCCCCCGCAAGTCCACTCGCGCTTGGTGTGCGCCCTGGCGGTCGCGCTGCTGCTGGCGTGCGCACCGGGCGCCGCCGCGCGCGCAGCTACGCCCACTAAGCCGCCCGCCAAGCCGCAGCCCGTCCTGAGCAGCTATGCGATTCGCGCGATGCTCGCCTACCAGGCCATGCAAAAGAACTTCTACGTGCCGGGCACCGGCCTGTATCGCGGCGAACCGGAGTTCTCCTTCCTGTGGCCCTTCTCGCAGGCGCTGGCCGCGACCGTCACTCTCTCACACATACCGGGGGGGCGGGCCAAGCTGGAAAGCCCGCTGCGCGCCCTCCTGGTGGGTCTGCAGCAGTACCTCGGTCCGCCCATCCCACCGGCGACTTCCACCGCCGAAACCGGCGAACCGGCCGCCGCCGGCGAAACGACCGCGGCCGGCCAGCCAACCGGGACCAGCACGGCAGTCGGAACTAGCGCAGCGACCGGGACCGGTGCAACGACCGGGACCGGTGCAACGACGGCCCCCGGGAGCTCGACCGTCCCGGCTCTGCGCTCATACGACGGCAACGTCGCGCCCCCCGTCGGACCTGGCGGAAACAGCTACTACGACGACAACGAGTGGGTTGGGATCGAGCTGGCACGGCTCTACGAGCTCAACCACAACTCAGCCGCCCTCCAGCAGGCCGAGCAGATCATGGCGTTCGTGATGGCCGGTTGGCAGACCACCGGCCCCACCGGCCAGGCACTGCCCTGCCCGGGGGGCGTGCCGTTCTCGAACGCCAAGGGCAACCTCTCCCGCAACACCGTCACCGACGGCCCCGGGGCGGAGCTGGCCGTTCAGCTTTACCGGATCACCCACGAAGCGCGCTACCTGCAGTTCGCCGCCCTGGCCTACGGCTGGGTACGTCAGTGCCTGCTGGAACCAAATGGTCTCTACGCCGATCACATCAACCTCAACGGCAGCGTCGAACGGACCCTGTGGAGCTACAACCAAGGCTCGATGATGGGCGCCGGCGTGCTGCTCTACCAGGTCACCCACGACGGTGCCTACCTCTACCAGGCCCGCCAGACCGCGAAGGCGGCGCTCGCCTACTTCACCTACACCCGGCTGTCCTCAGAAAACCCGTTCTTCGCGGCGGTCTACTTCCGCAACCTGCTCTACCTCGACTCGGTCACCCACGATCCCCCCGGCTCGCTGCCGGTCCGCGAATACGCCTACTACGCGTGGTCGCGCCACCGCTTGAGCAACAACCTGTTCGCCTACGGCACGCCACCCACCGCAGAACTGCTGCGGCAGGCCGCGCTCGTACAGGTCTACGCGCTGCTCGCGACTGCGCCCAGCACTTTCTTCTGAGCTGTGAATCGGGAGGACGCGGGCAGGCAGTAGGCTTAGCCGAGTCATGTCCGACGCGACCAATCTGATGACACCGGCCGGCCTGGAGGCGCTGCAGACCGAGCTCGACGCCCTCGAGGAGGAGGGCCGCCGCGAGATCGCCGAGCGCATCAAAGTCGCGCGCGAGTGGGGGGACCTGAAGGAGAACAGCGAGTACCACGACGCCAAGAACGATCAGGCCCACCTGGAGACCAAGATCTTGCGACTACGCGAAAAGATCTCCACGGCCGTCGTCGTGGACGAGAGCGAGGGCTCCGACGACGGTGTCGTCGGCTTCGGCTCGACCGTCGTCGTGCGCGACCAGAACGGCGTGCAGCGCACCTGGAAAATCGTCAGCTCCCACGATGCCGCCCCCGCCGAGGGCCGGCTCTCAGCGGAATCGCCAGTGGCCCGTGCCCTGGCTGGCCGCCGCAGTGGCGATCAGGCGGCGGTCGCCCTGCCCCGGGGCGAGAGCGTGCTGACGATCCTCAGCGTCGGCTGAGCGCCGCGGCCGCCGTCCGGCTTGGCCGTGGACGGTGGCACGGCCGCCGCCGCTGCCTTCAACTGCTCGGTTTGCCCGCAACGGTCACGGGGACAGCCGCTGGCGGTTGGACCGGCGCCTGGAGCCGCGGGTCGAGCCCGGGCTCCTCGAGCGTCTCGACGAACGCCGCGACGACGGTCGGGTCGAATTGGGTGCCCGCGCAAGCGCGCAGCTCGGCGAGCGCCTCGGCAGACGCGATCGCGGGGCTGTAGGTGCGCTCGGAGGTCATCGCGTCGAAGGCGTCACAGACGAAGATCACGCGTGCCCCCAGCGGGATCTCCGTTCCGCGCAGGCCGTCGGGGTAGCCGCCGCCGTCGAAGCGCTCGTGGCTTGCGCGCACCAGGCGCGCGACCGGACGCAGCGCAGGCGCAGCCGTCAGGATGCGCTCGCCGAGGATCGTGTGGCGGTGCATGAAGCGCCATTCCTCGGAGCTCAGCGGACCGGCCTTGTGCAGGATCGCGTCGGGAATCGCGATCTTGCCGACATCGTGCAGCTCGGCCGCGCGCGCGAGCACGTCGAGCTCCTCACCGATCATTCCCAGGCGCCGGCCGACGGCGAGCGCGAGCGTGCCGACCCCACGCTGGTGCTCCTGCAGGTCGGGGTAGCGCTCCTGGAAGGCCTGCAGCAGCACGTCGCGCAACTGGTGCACCGCGCTCGCCTCACGGGTTTCGTCCTTGCTCCGGTACAGCCGCTGGTCGGCGAGCTGCATCACCGACGCGGGGTCGCTGCCCTGCGGGGGAATGCTCACGACGCCGTGCGCCGCTCCGATCGAGAAGCCCGGGCCGCGCTCGGAGAGGGCCGCGACGCTGGCCTGCACGAGCGCAGCGTCGGTTGGGCCGGCGGTGTTGCAGAAGAGCACGCAGAACTCGTCGCCGCCCATGCGATACGCCGTGCCCTGCGGGGCCACGATCGTCTTCAGCTTGTCGCTGAGACGCGCCAGCAGCGCATCCCCGGCGGGGTGCCCGAAGGTGTCGTTGTAGCGCTTGAAACCGTTGAGGTCGTACAGCACCAGTTCCCACGGCTCGCCCGCGCCGGCGCGGCGGCACGCGATGTGGAGGTCTTCCATCAGCTGCCGGCGGTTGCCGAGGCCCGTGAGCGGGTCGGTCAGCGCGAGCCGCCGCGAGCCGACCAGCATCGCGATGTTCTCGCGCACAGTCATCATCAGTTGCACGCACACCGCGAGCACCGTCGCGATCGCCAGGATCAGTGCCGCGGGCGTGAGCTGACGGTGAAGATTGCCGTAGACGAACACCCCGAGCGCCGCGAGCAGCGAACAGGCCGGAACGGACACCAGCCGCCAATCCTCGACCCGCCGGCGCGTCGGTCGCGGCCAGGGCGTCCACGCGGCGATTGCGAGCAGCACCGCCGATGTCGGCCACAAGGTCTGCACCCAATCGCCGACGCGGTAGCTGCTGGTCGCAGTCAGGTACAGGTATGAGGAGTCCGCAAGCGCGCTCACCAGCATGCTCGCCGCGATCAGCAGCCACACCCGCCCCGGACGCCAGCCCGTCATCCCGAGGGCCCCGATCGCAAAGACCAGCAGCAGCAGATCGCCGATCGGGTACGCCAGCGCGACCCCCATCGAGGCCGTGTCGCCGTGCGCGTGCTTGATGATCGGGGGCAGGATCACGGCGGCGCCGACCGCGGCCGCCGCGAGCCCGCCGATCAACCCGTCGAGCCACATGCCGATGCGCAGCTCACGCAGGTGCGCACCCATCAGCAAGACCAGCGCGACGTAGCAGCACGGGTAGAAGACGAGATAGAGCGCGTCGGAGGGGGTCACACTGCCGCCCGCCACGCGAGCGCCTTCGATGAACAGCGTGTAGTAGAGGTCCCCGAGCCCCCAGCAGAAGAGGCCAGCGCCCAGCGTCAGCCACGCCGCGCGCTGGGAGCGCACGATCAGGCCGCGCGCGATCACACTTAGCGCGGCGCCGCCCATCAGCACGCCGTAGATGCCCTGGTCGAACACGCCGTTGCGGCGCGCGCCGCCGACGCCGCCGAGCGTGTGCAGCGCAAGCACCCCGAGGCCTCCGACGAGGAACGCCAGTACGAATGTTATGAGTGTCGGTCGTGTGCGCATTTGGCTCGCGAGCCCCACTCGTGCATCGGCTGCGGCGGGCCCGTTCTGAAGCGCCGCCCGCCGGGATGGGCGAGTGTCGGGTCCGCTACAGCGCGTCGCGCAGGCCGCGCACGAAGGGCTTGGGCTTGCGCCGGTAGAGGCGCTCCCCCTCGCGCAGGGCGCGCCGCCGCAGGCGCTTGCGACGGCGTTCGATCCGCTTCAGCAGAGCCTTGCGGGCGCGCCGCTTGCCGGCGAGGCGCTTGCGCACAATCCGCGCCAGCAGCGCGAGGTCGTGCTCCTCGCCCAGGATTTCCCCGAGGCGATCCGCGCGGCGCGCCGTGCGGCGGATGCGCTTGGCGGCGTCCCGGTGGCGTCTGGCGGCCTTGCCCTTGCCCTTGGGCTCGCGCCGCGCCGCCGGAGCATCCCGCGCGGCGGTTCCGCGCTCGGACGTCTCGGCAACCGCCTCCCGCTCGAACGTCTCGGCCGCGTAGCGGAGATGCTTGGCGCTTTTGCGCCAGGCGTGCATCGTGTCGATGTCTCGACGCCGGCGGGCTCGGCGCAGGCCGCGCCGCCCTTCCCGGTAGATGCGCTCGAGGCCGGGAGCCGGCAGCCGTGCCTGATCCCCGGGATCTTCGTGCAGCTCCCAGTCGAGCACACGCGTGTGGAGCGCACGCAGGTCGGCGACGATCGCGCGGTGTTGGCTGAGCTCCGATCCGCCCGGATCGCGCCCGGCGGTGGCGGCTTCGCGTTCGGCGAGGAGCTGGGCACGAAGCTCGCGCACGCCGCCGCGGATCGAGGGTCGATCGGCCAGCTTGGGGTGGCGTCGCGCGAGGGCGTCGAGGGTGTCGACCATGGCCTCCGCGTCGCGCGGTCCCGCGAGGCGGCGCGCACAGCCACGCAGGACGGCGTTCTCGTGCCTAAAGCGCTTGCCACCGAGCTCGTCGCGCAGTAGCCGGAGGAGCGCGCGCAGGCGCTTGAGGGCCTTACGCGTCTCGTGCACGGTCCGTCCGCTCGGCTCCGCCGGGTAGCCCTCGAGCAGCTCGATCGCGAGCTCGAGCTGGCCGAGGACTACGCGCCGCAGCCCCGTCGCGGTCGGCTCGCCGGGCAGCAGTGAGCGACTGCGCGCAAGTCGCGCTCGCGCAGCGGCCGCGGCGCGTCGCTCGCGCTCGGCCCTGGCGAGCGCGAGCCCGACCCCGATGATCAGGAGCGCCCGCGCGAGCGTGGCGGCACGAGAGCCGCTCGCCGATGGCGCGAGAATGGAGCGATGCCCACGAGACTTCCGCCTGCCCCGTGGTGGACGGTGCGGCGCGCGGCGAATCGCAAGCCCGCGACGTATCGCTGCCCGCTGTGCGGCCATCACCTACCCGCGCTCAGCGAGCACATGTTGATCGCCCCCGAAGGCGATACGCGCCGCCGCCGGCACGCGCACACCGATTGCGTGATGGTGGCCCGCAGCCGCGGCCAGCTGGTGCTCCGCGAGGAGTGGCTGCGCACGCAGCCGCGACCGCCCTCCTGGTGGCGGCGAATACTGCGGCCCATCCGCCCGCGCGGCTAGCCGACGGCGCGCCCATCCGCGCTCTCAGGTCCCGTACGTTTTCACGTACTCCGGCGCGACGCGGATGATGACGCGTTCTTCGCCGGGCTGACGGAAGGGATACTCGTCTTTGCCGAGGTACTTGCCGGCGAGCGCGTCGATGTGCGCGTCGGCGCCGTCGTGGGTGCGCTCGGAGACGCGCCCACGGATCATCACGTACTCGTAAGGGTTCTCCAGGTTCTGCACCGTCAGCGTCACGCGCGGATCGCGTTCGAGATTGCGCGGCCAGGCGCGTCCCTCGGCCGTGTTCAGAGTCGGCAGGCCGTCCTGGAGGTCGACCCAGACCGGCACTGCGTGCACCGATCCGTCCGCCCGCAGCGTCGACACCAGGCAGAAGTTCTTGTCGTTCAGTAGGTCCGCGGCGCGACCCTCGATATTCGAGCTCATCGGCAGTCCCTCACGCTTTCTCTCTTCGGAGTGTGTTCTATCCCTGCGCACACACCACGATAGGGACTGCACGCGCCGGATGGGCGGCGCAAGCGAGCCGGGGAGGAGCTAGTGGAGGGGGCACTCCGCTACTGCCGGTTGAGCCCGGCCGCCGAGCTTGCCGGCGGGATCGGCTGGAGCGGGACGAGTCGCCCGTCGTTGAGCTGGAAGCGCACCGTCGCCCGGCCCCCGCTAGGACAGCACAGCGGGTCGTGGGAGCGATAGAGCGGGTAGGCGAGGGTCACTTCGGTGTCGCTCTGGCCGACGACTCGCACGGAGGCGCTGGGCTGGCTTGCGTCGGTGCCGATGTATTTGCCGTCGAGGAAGAAGAAAGCGCGCTGGTCGTAGCCGTCGGCCGACCCGGTGCGCGTGCCCACCAGCACTTTCAGCGTTTGACCCTGGTGGTATTCGGAGGTGTCGTTAGGGGTGTACCCGTGCGTCTCGACGACCGCAACCGCGGCGGCGGTCGCGGCGCCGGTCGCTTCTTCGGCGCCCGTCCCGCCATGTTGGGCAAAGGCCGGCTCGGGCGCGGTGCGCGTAGGACCCGAGCCCTGAGCCCCGGCGCCCTGGGCTCCCGCGGCCGTCGTGGTGGTCGTTGTCGTGGGCGTCGCGGTGCGCGCCGTCGAGGTCGTGTGGGCGGCGGTCGATGCTCCGGTCGATCCGTCGCTGGCGTTGGGCGCGCCGGAGACGGTCACGGTCGTGGTCCCTCCGCCGCAGCCGCCCAGCAGCGCGCCTCCCAGTACTCCCAGGGCCAGCGTGCTCATCATCAACGCCACGCGCTTACTCATCGCAGCACATATTTCGCCGTTTCCCGGACACCTCCTGGCCTCAAACACCGCGATGAACGCAGGGTTGCACTGTTAATCTAGAATAGTTAGCAATCACTAAGTTAGAGGATACGATGAGCGACCTGCGCACGAACGACAACAGAGATAGCTGGACGCTCCGGATCGCCGGTCGCGCGTGCGCCCTCACCAACTTTGCCTCGTCGACCATGTACTTTGGGATGTTGGGGTCGATCTTCTTCCTCTCGCAGCTCATGCCGAACGTTCTCCACAACACACCCCTGCAGGCCGGACCGAAGATTCTTGTCTGGACTGGAGCCACGATCCCAACCGGCAGGAAGCCGCGCCCGACGCGCGCGGTCGGGGAGGCCGCTTGAGCGCGGCCGCCCCAGACCTCCCGCCCTCGGTGGCGCCTGGCGCAGCGGACGCTGCGAGCATTCCACTCAAGGCCGCCGCGCGTACGCGCGTGCCCGCCGCCGAGCGCCGCGAGGCGCTGATCTCGGCCGCCGTGCACGAGTTCGCGCACGGCGGCCTGAACGGGACTCCCGTCGAGCGCATCGCCCGCCGTGTCGGGGTCGCACAGCCGTACGTCTTTACGCTCTTTGGCAACAAGCGCGAGCTGTTCATCGCGGCCATCGAGCGCAGCTTCCAGCGCGTCGCCGAAACCTTCCGCTGGGCTGCCGGCGAGTACCACGCCGGGCGGGCGCCGGCCGATTGCGAGGACGTCCTGCAGGCGATGGGGCGCGCCTACAAGGACCTGCTCGCCTCCGACCGCGACTACCTGATGCTCCAGCACCAGTCCTACGCGGCCTGTGACGACGAGCTCGTCTGCGCCCGTGTGCGCCACCGCTACGCCGAGCTGGTCGGGCTTGCCCGCGAGCTATCGGGCGCCGATGACGAGCGCATCGATGACTTCTTCCGCCACGGCATGGCCTTGCAGGTGGCCGCTGCGCTCGGTGTCGAGGATCTCTCCTCGACCTGTCTCTGGGTCAACTCAGAGCTGCTCGCGCCTAACTCCGAGTAGCATCGAGGCGAGTATGTCCTCCGTCCTCACCAACGCTCCCGGCTCCAAGCCCAAGCGCAGTCGCCGTGAGCTCGCGCGCAGTATCGGACTGGTGCTGCTCGCGGTGCTCGCCACGCTGTTCGCCGTGCTCAACCTCGAAACCGTCGAGGTCAACTGGATCTTCGGCTCCGGGCACGCCCCGCTGATCATCGTGATCGTGATCTCCGTGCTCGTCGGCGTCGTGTTCACCCACTTCGCCGAGCGTCGCGTCAGCCGGCGCAGGGGACGCGTCGGTTCTTGAGCTGAGGACCGCTTGCACGGCCTCCTCGGGGCCGATGAACGGGGTCAGCACCACGTAGGAGAGGTACTCCGCGAGGATCGGCAGCCGGTGCCCGCGGCCGGCGATCACCTCGCTGTAGAGCGTGTGCCACAGGGCGCCCGCGACGCCCTCCACCGCGAGCTTGCCGTGCGGACGTCGCGGGGCGCCCTCGGTCAGCAGCGTCGCCACCTCGTGCGCGAGGTCCATCGTGTTCTCGACGGCGCGCGGACCGGCTTCCAGCGCCTTCGTCGCGAGTGTGATCGCGCGCGCCGGATTGACGGCGAGGTAAGCCAGCAGCGAGTCGATCGTCTCGCATACCGCGCTCGGCCACGCCGCCGAGACCAAGCCCGGGTTGGCAACCAGTTGCAGCACATCGTCACCCAGCATGTCCAGGGCTGCCAGGTAGCAGTCCTCCTTGTCGGCGAAGAACGACAGAAAGCTCTCGATCGTGAGCCCCGCCTCGTCCGCGATCCGCAGCGTGCTGAGATCGTCGAAGCGCTCGCGCAGCGTCAGGTTGATCGCGCCGCGCAGCAGCCGGGCGCGCTCGCCCTCACCATTGTCTGCCGCCGGCTCAAGTTTCACAGGCTGCGTGAAAGGGGGATTCGAGCACGGGCGCGGGCGCAGCTCCGCGACCGCGAGGGATCTGAACAGCAGCGACCACCGCAGCATCTCCTCGGTCAGCTCGGAGAGGTCCTCCACGCGTTCCTCGCGCAGGCGCATGAAGGTAGCCCGTCGCAGTCCCCCGACGATCGCGCGAACTACCGGTAGCGGCAGCGCCGCGGTCTCGCGCCGGTCCGCGAAGCTGTTCGACAGCAGCCCTTCGAACATCGCCGTTATGCGCCGCAACCGGCGCAGCGCTCCCGGGCCTGCCGTCTGGGCGTCGATCACGACCAGGTGCAGCGCCTTGGAGTTCGTCTGCACTTCTTGCACGAACGCCTCGAATCCCATCCGCATGCGCTGCTCCGTGTCGCCCGCAGTCGACCGGTAGGCGTGGTTGATCCGCTTGATCCCTCGATGCACGATCAGATCGAAGGTCTCGAGGAAGCAGTCTTCCTTGTTCGCAAACTGCTCGTAGAATGCCCTCCGCGAGACTCCCGCGAGGCCAATCACGTGCTTGACGCTCGTGTTCCGGTAGCCGCGCGTCGCGATCGCCTCGATCATCGCCCCGTGCATACGAATCCGTTGATGGTGGGCCACGCCCGTTGCGGTGATGCCGTGGGGTCCCTTCGGCAGGCGCTTGTAGATGGGCGCGATCGTCTGAGCCGTCCGCAACTCACGGCCTTCGCGCCGCGAGGAGCCGCGGCTCCCGTGCTCCAACATAGGCATTCCACCTCCCCGGATACTTTCGATCGCCAGACTGTCAAGGAGTCTGGTAAACAACATCATTCCATGTCAGCGATTCTTTGTCTACAGCTAAGTCTATGCATCCTTGCGCTACCGCGCGGCGGACCCTCGATCGAGTGGATTTCCCCTGTAAACACCTGCATCGGCGAAGATACCTGAGTGGGCGGGCGAAGCCCACACGCGCCGCGCAGCCGCGCACAGGCTTGATCGCACTCGGCGCGTAATATGAGCCATCGGATGTCTGCCACTTTCCCGACCAGCCTGGGCGGATCGTCACAAATCCGCTCGCCGGCGCAGCGAGAAGCCACGCCGGCGAGCATCCCGTGAGTTAGCTCCCCGTGTTTCTGACTAGCAGCGCAGCGCGCGATTGGGCGATTGCCACGACGGCAAGCTATCCGCCCGGCGGCTGCGAGGACGCACTACGGAGAGGGGCGCCAATGGCGCGTTCCCTCAGGCTTTTGTGTGACGGTCCTCGGGGTGGCGAATGACGACCACGGGGCGCAGCGCGTGATGTAGCACATGTGCGGAGGTACTGCCGAGCAGTTTGGACTTCAGGCCACGCAGGCCGCGCGAGCCAATCACGATCGCGCGCGCGTCGTGCTCGTCGGCTGCCGCCACGATCGCGTCCGCCGGCGCCACGCTGTCCTCGGCCGTGATCGCCTGTGCCTGAAGGCCGGCCTCCTGCGCGAGCCGCACGCCGTCCTGCGCCACCTCGCGCGCGTGCTCCTCGCTCGCGTGCTCGACGTCACGTGCGACGGACGGGTCATAGGGCATCATCGTGCTACCCATCCCGGCCGGGTCCGGCACAAGCATCAGCTGCGCCAATCCCGGCTCCCAAACCGTCAGGACGAGCGCCTTGCCCGGGGCGAACAGCGTCCCGGCCGCGCTCACCGCCGCGCGCGCCGGCTCCGAGCCGTCGTACGCGATCAGGATGGGAGTCTCACCGTCCACGCACGCCAGCGTATCCGACCGTTCCTCCACGAGCGGCGCCATGGGCCCGCGTGCGGCGGGCGTCAGCTGAGTGCGCTTGGAGCTCATAGGCGCTGGAGCTCGTAGGAGGTCAATGGAGGATCACGCGCAGCGCGAGCACCCCGAGTCCCATCGCGGCGCCCACGCACCCTTCGAGCAGGAGCTCCGCCGGGCGGCTCCGAGCGCGCAGTCCCGCGAGCAGCTCGAACGCGAGCAGGCTGCCCACCGTGGTCCACACCGCCACCGTGACAGCTGTCTCCTGGCTGGCGCCCACCACCCAGCAGATCAGCAGCGCGAGCAGCGGTCCACCGCCACCGCGCATGATCGCCCAGTCGTGCAGCAGCGACCGCCCCAGCGCCGCGGCGGTGAGTCGCTCCCGCGTATCGATGCGCTGGCCGAGCAAGTTGGCGTAAGCGTGCGCGAGCCAGTAGAGCGCGAGTGCCAGCACCGCCGAGCCGACAGTCTCCAAGTAAGTGTCGTGCAGGCTGCTCTCCGCCGCCAGCAGCGCGCCGATCACGATCATTCCGTAGATCGCGCCGGCGGGGTTCACTCCGGGTAGCAGCCACTCGAGCAACCGCTCGCCCCGCGACTGCTGGTGCGCGGGGTCGGAATCTCCGACGCCCGCACCTTCCGCGCCGAGAATCCGCTGGGCGGGGGGCAGGCCTTCCTCCGGCGGGCTCTCATCAGGCGATCTCACAAGCCCACATGATGCCCCGCTGGGTGCGCTTGGCGACCGCCGGTAGGCCAGCAAACGCATAGGGAGCGGCATCGGGGTGCACAGGGCGGGGTATGATCGCCGTTGTGGCGAGGCTCCACGGCGTTATCGGGAGACGAGGCGCGCCAACAAGACGGCGCCCGTCGGCGGGTGTCACAGCTGCGGTGCTGCTGTGCGCATTCGCCCTGATCGGTCTAGCCGGCCAGGGCGGGGGTCTGGCCGCGGCCCTCTGGCAAGGTGCGCTCTACCTGCTCCCGGCGCTGCTGCTGCTGATCCCACTGCTCGCGCGGCGCTATCCGGGCGAGCACCTGCTCGGGACACTCTGTCTGCGCCGCGCCCGCCCCCGCAACCGCTCCCGCGCCGTGACGCGCGCGATCGAGCTGGCCGCCCCGCACGGGGGTCGGCTGATCGCGGTATCACTCGCCGGGCGCGCGCCACCGCAGCCGTGGGCCGCGGTCCCGCGGCTGCCCTAGCCGGACCGCGCCCTGCTCTTCCAGCACGGCCGCTTGCGCGCTCGCGTGAGGCGGTCGCGTTGCCAGGCGGCTCGACACGTGGCCGCCCGGGTGCCCATTGCCCTGTCCAAGCGGACTTGAAGGGAGAGACGTCCTCTCATGCCTACACCACCGATGACCCCATCCGTGAGCGCTGGCGCGTCGTCGCTATCAGCGGCCGCGCCGCGATCGGCCCCGGCGCGCGCGCCGGGGCGGCTCCTGCCGCGAATGGCGCTCACACGCAGGGGCCTGCGCATCGCGCTCGGTCTGATCTGGCTGCTCGACGGCGCGCTGCAGTTCCAGCCGTTCATGTACACGCGTGGGTTCCTCACCGAAGTGATCGAGCCCTCCGCCGAAATGCAGCCGGCGTGGATCGGCCACCCGATCCTCTCGGCCGCACACTTCGCCGGGCACGACCTGACGCTGTGGAACACTCTGTTCGCGCTCGTGCAGGTGGCGATCGGGCTGGGCTTGCTGATGCGCGGACGCGCGGTCCGCGCCGCGCTGCTTGCCTCCTTCGGCTGGGTCTTGGTGGTGTGGTGGCTGGGGGAGGGCCTCGGCATGATCTTCGCGGACATGGCCTCCCCGCTGACCGGCGCGCCCGGCGCGGTGCTGCTGTACGGCCTGATCGGGCTGCTGGTGTGGCCCGCAGACGCCGAAGTCGCCGGGGGCGCCGCCGCGACGGCCGGCCGAGCGGCCGCTGTCGATACCCAGCCGGGGGAAGTCGCGACCGGCGGTGGGAGCACGAGCGGCGGCCACGGTGGCTCGTCGGTCGCTGCCGGCGGCCTGATCGGAGAACGCGGCGGCCTGATCGTGTGGTCGGCGCTGTGGCTGGGCGCGGCGGCGTTGTGGTGCCTGTCGGTCAATCGTGCGCCGGCGGCGATCGGCGAAGCGCTGAGCGGGGCGGCCGGCGAAGCGCCGCGATGGCTCGCCCACCCGACGAGCTCGCTGGCCGGCACGACCAGGGGCCACGGCGAGCCGATCGCGATCGTCCTCGCGCTGCTCTCGCTCGCGATCGGGGCCGGGATCTGGACACGACTGCGCCGCGCGGCGCTGATCGCCGGGATCGTGCTCTCGCTGCTCTATTGGGCCTTCGGCCAGAGTCTCGGCGCGATCAACACCGGACAGGCGACCGACCCCAACGCCGGGCCGCTGTTCGTGCTGCTCGCGCTGACGCTGTGGCCGCGCCGATCGCAGGCGCCGAGAATGCAAACGACAACACTCACAGAAAGACGAGGAACCAGGACATGACAGGCAAGCGACAGTGGTGGGTGGCCTGCGGGGCGCTCGTCGCGACGGTGATGCTGGCCGCGAGCGGGTGCGGCGGCTCGAGCAGCGCCAAGACCGAAGCGCGGATGACGATCAAGTCGATGGCGTCGTGGGACGCCGGCAGCTCGAGCAAAAGCGCCGGCGCGATGAAGGGCATGAGCGCGAGCGCCATGAAAGGGATGGCGAGCGCAAACGGAGGGATGCCGTACATCGCGACGAGCGCGCACGGCGAAGCCTTCCTGAAGCAGGAAGGCGACCATCTGACCGGCTGGCGGAGAGTCTGGGGCCTGGCCCCGAACAGCCGCCACGCCAACCACCTACACGGCCCCGACGGCGCTTGCTCGCCCGCCAGCAAGCAGGTCTCGAACATGGCTGTCGTGCTCCCCGACCTGGTCGCGAACGCCAAGGGCGAAGCCTACGGAACGCTCAACCTGATCGTCCATCAGCGCGTCGTCGGGCCGGGCTACTTCATCGTCGTCCACGCGAAACCGACGCCCGCGAGCCAGCAGGGCCAGATCGGTTCGGCGCCGGCCTCGCAGGCGTTCATGATGGCGATGAGCAACGATCCCGCAATTCTGTGTGGCGACGTCACGGTCACGAGCTAGACGGTGCGTAGGAGGCTGAGCTCTGGCTGCGGCTTAGCGCTTGGGATCGGATTGCTGTTGCCGGCGTCGGCGTCGGCCCACGGGATCGTGGGCCGCGCCGACCTGCCGATCCCGGCGTGGCTGTTCGCGTGGACCGCGACCGCGGTGATGGTCGGCTCGTTCGTCGCGCTGTGGGCACTGTGGTCCAAGCCACGCCTCGCGCGCCCGCCCGGCAGGCCGCTGCTGCACGTGCCGCGCGTGCTGGAGTGGCTGTGCGGAGCCGTCGGTGTAGCCATCTTCGGGCTCGTGGTCTTCGCTGGGCTGGCGGGGGCGCAGAACTTCACCTCGAACCTCGCGCCGACCTCGATCTACGTGGTCTTCTGGGTCGGAATCCCACTTGCGAGCGCGTTCCTCGGGGATGTGTTCCGGGCGTTCAACCCCTGGCGCGCCATCGCACGACTCGTCGGCTGGCTGCTCACCAAGCGGGGATCGGCCGGCTCGGCCGGCGCCGGTCCGTTGGCTTGGGGTGGGCTCGTGCGCGCCGGCTATCCGGCCCGCCTCGGCCGCTGGCCGGCGGCAGGAACGCTCGTCGCATTCGCATGGCTCGAGCTCGTCTACCCCAGCAAGGACGACCCGCGGCTGCTGGCGAGCCTCGCACTCACCTACGCCGCCGTGCAGCTCGCCGGGATGGCGGCGTTCGGGATCGATACCTGGTGTGAGCGCGCGGACGGCTTCGGGGTGTACTTCGGCTTGATCGCGCGCCTCGCGCCGCTGTCCTGGAAGGACCGCCAACTACGCCTGCGGACGCCGCTGTCCGGGCTCTGCGACCTCGAGCCGTGGCCCGGCACGCTGGCCGTCCTCTGCGCGCTAATCGGCACGACGAGCTTCGACGGCTTCTCCAACGGCGAGGTCTGGGTCCAGTTCGCGCCCTCGCTGGAGACCGACCTCACGCATCTCGGCCTCGGCGCGCTGACCGCCTATGAGGTCGTCGGGACAGTCGGCCTGCTGTTCTGTGTCGCGTTTGTCGCTGGCATGTACCAGCTCGGCATCCGCGGTATGGCGAGCGCGCTGCGCGGACTCTCCGTGCCCGGCGGCGCGGGCGAGGACCGCGCGGCGCTGTCGCGCACGTTCCTGCACACCCTCGTCCCGATCGCCTTCGGCTACATGCTCGCGCACTACTTCTCGTTGCTCGTGCTCGAGGGGCAGGCGATGGGCTACCTGGTCTCCGATCCGCTCGGCCGCGGCAGCGACCTGTTTGGGACGGCCGACTTCCTGGTCAACTACAACCTGATCTCGTTTGCCGCCGTCTGGTATGTCCAGATCGCTGCGATCGTCGTCGGCCACGTAAGTGGTCTGGTGCTCTCCCACGACCGCGGGCTCGTCGTCTTCAAAGACTCCGAAGCGGCTGTGCGCTCGCAGTACTGGATGCTCGCGATCATGGTCGGCTTCACCTGCCTGGCGCTCTGGATCCTCTCCGCGGTCACGACGACGACCGGGTGAGCGCGTGCTCCGACGCAGTGCCCGGCCTGGACCTGCCAGACTCACGCGATGAGCGCCACCCAGAGCGCGGCGGCGGCCTCGACAAGACTGCTCCTGGCGGACGTCGACGGCACGCTCGTGACGCAGGAGAAGCTGCTGACCGACCGCGCGATCGCAGCGGTTCGTGCGCTCGCAGAGGCGGGAATCCTGTTCGCAGTGACCAGCGGCCGGCCGCCGCGTGGGATGTCGATGCTGATCGAGCCACTGGACCTGCAGACGCCGATCGCGGCATTCAACGGAGGGCTGATCGTCGACCGCGAGCTAGCCACGATTGAGCGGCGCGCGCTACCGGGAGCGCTAGTCTCCAGCGTCGTGGAGCTGTTGGAGTCCTTCGCGCTGGACGTCTGGGTTTATCGCGGCGCGGACTGGTATGTGCGCGATCCCGACGGCTCGCACGTGCGCCACGAGGCGCAGACCGTCGAATTCGACCCGACCGTGCTCGAGAGCTTCGACGGGCTCGCGGACGGCGTCGTCAAGGTGGTCGGGGTGAGCGACGACCACGACGCGGTCGCACGCGCCTCGGACGCCGCCGGCGAGCGCTTCGGCGACCACGTCTCGGCCGCGCGATCGCAGCCCTACTACGTCGACGTGACCCATCCGCAGGCCAATAAGGGCGCCGTCGTCAGATGGCTCTCCGCGCACTACGGGGTGCCGACGGAGCAGATCGCGACCATCGGGGACATGCCCAACGACGTGTTGATGTTCGCCCATTCCGGTCTCAGCATCGCGATGGGCAACGCCGACCGCGAGGTACAGCGCGCGGCGCGGCGAGTCACCGCCACCAACGAGCAGGAGGGCTTTGCGAATGCGGTCGAGCGCTGGATCTTGGCAGCCGGATAAAGGAGTGGCCGCGAAGCAGTCCGAGCTGGGGAGCGCGGCAAAAGCAGCCGCGGAGCAAGCGCAGACCGGCCAGCGGGCCGCTGATGCGCTTGTCGTCTTCGGGATCACAGGGGACCTCGCGAAGGTGATGACCTTTCGCTCGCTGTACCGGCTGGAGCGCCGGGGACTGCTCGACTGCCCAATCGTGGGGGTCGCCGCGGAGGACTGGGCGGTGGAGCAGTTGCGCCAACACGCGCGCGAGTGCATCGAGGGGACCGGCGAGGCGGTTGACGATGCCGTGTTCGAGCGCTTCGCGGCAAGGCTCTCCTACGTGAGCGGAGACTTCAACGACGCCGCCACCTACGAGCGTGTGCGGTCCGCGGTGGGGGACGCCCGCACGCCGGTCTTCTATCTCGAGATCCCGCCGTTCCTGTTCGGGACGGTCATCGGGCAGCTGGCCGCCGCGGGCATGACCAAGACGGCGCGCGTCGTCGTCGAGAAGCCCTTCGGTCACGACCTGGCGTCGGCCCGCGCGCTGGCGGCGGAGATCCATCGCTACATCGACGAGTCCCAGCTCTACCGGATCGACCACTTCCTGGGCAAGATGGGCACCGACGAGCTGCTCTACCTGCGCTTCGCGAACACGATGCTCGAGCCGCTCTGGAATCGCGCCAACGTCGCCTGCGTACAGATCACGATGGCGGAGAGCTTCGGGGTCGAGGATCGCGGGCACTTCTACGATCCCGTTGGGGCGCTGCGGGACGTCGTCGTCAATCACCTGATGCAGGTGCTCGCCGTCGCCGCGATGGAGCCACCCGCGGGCAGCGACGCCGAAGCCCTCAAGGATGCGAAGTACGCGCTGCTGCGCTCGATCGAGAGCGTAGATCCGGCTCACTGCGTGCGTGGACAGTACGAGGGATACCTTGGGATCGACGGCGTCGCGCGCGACTCTGACACCGAGACGTATACGGCGCTGCGGCTGGACATCGACAACTGGCGCTGGGCGGGGGTGCCGTGGTTCATCCGCACGGGCAAGCGGCTGCCGGTCACCCAGACCGAGCTGCGGATCGTCTTCCGCCGCCCCCCGCGCCTGGCGTTTATGGAGCACGGGCATCGCCAGCCGGAGCCGAACCAGTTCGTGGTCAAGCTCGACCCGAGCACCGGCACCCAACTGCTGCTCGACGCGCACCGCGCAGACGGGGATGGTCCGGAGGCGATCGCGCTGGACATGGAGTTCGCACAGGAGGGCGGCGAGGCGCCGACGCCCTACGAGGTGCTGCTGGGTGACGCGATGTGCGGTCAAAGCGCGCGCTTCACGCGGCAGGACGGCATCGAGGAGGCGTGGCGGGTCTTTCAGCCACTGCTCGAGAACGCCCCCCCGGTACAGTGCTATGCCCCCGATAGCTGGGGACCGCCGGCCGCCAAGGAGCTGGTTGCGGGTTTCGGCCGCTGGCACGGGCCGTGGGTGGAGTCCCGAGCCGCTGGATGAACGCGTAGTCGCCGGCGCGCCACCCGCGAGCATCACGCCATGGACTCAAAGCAGGATCTACCGATCATCGCGTTCGCCTCGCAGGAGGAGTGGGAGCGGTGGTTGCAAGAAAGCCATGCGAGCGCCAAGGGTCTGTGGTTGAAGTTCGCGAAGAAGGACGCGGGCATCGAATCGGTCACCTACGCGGACGCCCTGCAGAGCGCCCTCTGCTACGGCTGGATAGACAGCCAGAAGGCCTCCTACGACGAGCGCTTCTGGCTGCTGCGGTTCACACCGCGCGGCCCGCGCAGCAAGTGGTCGCGCATCAACCGCGAGAAGGTGACCGAGCTGCTGCGGGAAGGGCGGATGCAGCCCGCCGGTCTCGCGCAGATGCAGCGCGCACAAGAGGATGGCCGCTGGGATGCCGCCTACCCCGGGCAGCGCACGGCGACGGTGCCCGACGATCTGCGGCACGCCCTCCAGCAGAACCCCAAGGCGCAGGCGTTCTTCGCCACCCTCGATAGCGCGAACCGCTACGCGATCCTCTATCGCTTGCATGACGCCAAGCGGCCCGAGACGCGCTCCAGGCGCCTGGAGCAGTACATCGCGATGCTCAACGAGCACCGGAAGCTGCACCCATAGGGTGATGCGTTGGTCGGACCGGCGAACCGCGCCGTGCGGGTGAGTCGCGCCGTGTCGATATGAGCCGCGCCGTGCGCGGGGATGCCGTGGTCAGCCGCGAAAGTACTTGGCCGCGACCTGCTCGACGGTGCCCTTGGTTCGAGTGGTCATCGGACCGAGCAGCTTCCCGATGGCCTTGAGGTCCAACGCGGAATCGAGGATGCCTCCGCTGGGCAGCCAGTAGAGCTCGCGCTCGCCAAAGGCCAGCCGATCCTCGTCTGTCGCCAGCGCCAGCACCGCCTTCCGCGCGGCTGTCTTGGGTTGTGCGGAGAGCATCGCCACCTGAAGCTTCCCCTTCGAAGCTGCCACGAGATCATCGGCAAAAGGCTGGTAGTCGGCCATTGCCCGGATCTCGCTGGCGGTACGCAGGAAGACAGGCACCTCGTAGCCGAGTGCGGCGGCCAGGCCGGCTTCGATCTGGGTGGTCAGCTCGGCCGGTGGCTCACCGCAGGCGTCGAAGACGACGTTCCCGCTGGCGCGAAAGGCGCCGACGTCGCGCAAGCCCAGCTCCTCGAACCGCATGCGCAGCTCCTCGCTCGCGATGCGATGACCTCCGACGTTGATCCCGCGGAGAAAAGCGATGTACTCGGACATGCGAGGCACCTTATCGGCGGCGCTGGTGGCTCAGCGACCGGTAGGGTAGGCGCCGTGGCTGGAAGGATCGTGCTCTTCGGAGCTACCGGATACACGGGTGGGCTAGCCGCGCGAGCGCTCGTCGGGAATGGCGCGCGACCGGTGCTCGCCGGGCGCGACCGCGTGCGGCTGGAGGCGCTGGCGGAGGAGCTGGGCGGCCTCGAGACGATGGTTGCGGATGTCGGGAACCCGACGTCGGTGCGTGCGCTGGTCGAGCGCGGCGACGTCCTGCTCGCGACCGTTGGGCCGTTCATGCGCTATGGGACGCCAGCGCTCGCGGCGGCCGTCGACGCCGGCGCGCACTATCTCGATTCGACGGGTGAGGCGCCGTTCATCCGCGAGGTGTTCGAGCGCTGGGGCCCACGCGCGCAGGACGCTGGCTGTGGGCTGCTAACGGCGTTCGCCTCCGACTGGGTACCCGGCAACCTCGCGGGCGCACTGGCGCTGCGCACGGCCGGCGCTGCGGGCGCTGTCAAGCGCATCGAGGTCGCATACTTCGCGACCGGCGCTGGCTTCGGCTCGAGCGCGATGAGCGGCGGCACACGCGCCTCGGCCATGGCGACGATGCTTGACCCGTCCTACACGTTTCGCGCGGGACGTCTGGTGGCGGAGCGCGCCGCGCGGGCGGTGCGCCGATTCGAGGTCTCGCCCGGAAAGCGGGTCTCGGCGATCTCGGTTGGCGGTACCGAGCAGCTCGCCCTGCCGCGGCTCGACTCGCGGGTCGACGACGTCGATGTCTACCTGGGCTGGCTTGGCCCCGCCTCGCGGCCGACGCAGACGCTGTCGGCCGCCGGGGCGGTGATGGCCCGCGTGCCTGGCGCCAAGCGAGCCGTCAACGGTCTACTCAGCCGCGTGGTGAAGGGCTCCACCGGTGGTCCGAGCGCAGAGGCTCGTGCTCGCACCGGCTCAGTCGTACTCGGCGTGGCCTATGACGCCGCCGGCGCCAAGCTCAGCGAGGTTCGCCTCGAGGGAGTAGGCCCTTACGACTTCACCGGGCCGATGCTCGCGTGGGGCGCTCAGGCAGCGGCCGCGGGCACGCTGCAGGGCGTGGGAGCGCTCGGCCCCGTCGACGGCTTTGGCCTCGAGGCGCTCGAGGAGGGTGTCGCGCAGGCCGGGATCCGCACGACCTCGCAGGCGTAGGCGCCGACAGCCTTCCCGTCGTCTGTCGGATGCCCGGTCAGGCGGCCGCCGAGCGGGTTCGCTTTCAGGGCCGCCGGACCCGCCACTCGCCGCGTGAGGACCTTGACTTCTGCTCGGATGAGAAGGAGAGTATGTGCGACCCAAGGTGAGCGTCCCCGGTCGACGAACGGTCGGGGGGCGACCCGGAAAGGGGCTCGTGCCGATCTCTTCTGCAGCGCCCACCGGCAGCGTCGGCCTTCCCGCCGTCGCTGTCTCGCGCTACGCGGTCGGCGAGAACGCGCCGCCGCGCTACGGCGCCACCAACCGGATGGAGGCCGAGATGAGCAGTGTCGACTTGAGCAGCGAGAACGCGGCGGGCACGCCGCCGGTGAAGGCCGGGGAGGTGAAGCTTGAGGTCGTGGTCGTGCCGGTCTCGGATGTCGATCGGGCGAAGCGCTTCTACGAGGGGCTGGGGTGGCGACTCGACGCCGACCTCGCCGTCGATGATGGCTACAGGGTGGTGCAGCTGACGCCTCCGGGCTCCGCCTGCTCGATCATCTTCGGCGAGGGGGTCACCTCAGCCCCGCCCGGATCGTCCGCAGGCCTGCAGCTCACGGTCTACGACATCGACGAGGCCCGTGCCGATCTCGTCGCGCGCGGGGTCGACGTCAGCGAGCCGTTCCACGACGTGACGGGGATCTTCCATCATGCCGGTATCGAGGGACGCGTGAGCGGGCCGGCTCCGGCACATGCCGACTACGGCTCGTTCGCCGCCTTCAGCGATCCGGACGGCAATGGCTGGCTGCTCCAAGAGATCAAGAAACGGCTTCCGGGCCGCTGAAAGGAGAGGCCCATGACCACGGCGTATGAGTCCGTGAAAGACCTCGCGGAAGCGCTCAGCCGCGCAGCCGAGGCACACGGCAAGCACGAGGAGCGAACGGGCCAGGCGGACCCGGACTGGCCGGACTGGTACGCGTTCTACATGGTGCGCGAGCGCGCTGGCGAGGAGCTGCCGACATGAACAGCGACTATGACGTGATCGTGCTCGGCGGGGGGTCGCCGGGCGAGCACTGCGCGGGCGCCCTGGCGGAGGGCGGCCTGCGCGTGGCCGTCGTCGAGCGCGAGCTCGTCGGAGGGGAGTGCTCGTACTGGGCTTGCATTCCGTCGAAGACACTGCTGCGGCCGGGCGAGGCAGTCCACGGGGCGCGCGAGGCCGCCGCGAGCGCCGAGGTCGATGTCGAGGCGGCGCTTGCCTGGCGTGACTTCATGGCCTCCGACTACTCCGATGCCGGACAGGAGCGCTGGCTGGCCGACCACGGCATCGACCTGCTGCGCGGCAGCGGCCGGCTCGCCGGCCCGGGGGTCGTCGAGGTCGACGGCGTGCGGCATACCGCCGACCACGTGGTCCTCGCGAACGGCGCCGATCCGGTCGTGCCGCCCGTACCGGGCCTGCGCGAGCTCGACGGCGTTTGGACCAACCGCGAGGTGACGTCCATGAAGGCCATCCCGCGCCGCCTGCTGATCCTGGGTGGCGGGCCGGTCGGGGTGGAGATGGCGCAAGCAGTTCGTCGACTCGGCGGCCAGGCGGTAGTCATCGACATGGCCGAGCACGTGCTCGCGCGGGAGCCGGCGCCGCTGGGTGAGGCGCTCGGCGAGGTTCTGCGCCGCGAGGGCATCGAGCTCGTCCTGTCCGCGAACGCGACCGCCGCGCGACGCGAGGGCGAGGACTACGTCCTCGAGTTCGACGACGGGCGCGAACTGCGCGGCGACCGGCTGCTCGTCGCCACTGGCCGGCGTCCGCGGGTGCGCGGGCTCGGCCTCGAGACCGTCGGCGTCGAGCCGGACACGCACGGAGTTCCGGTCGACGTGCACCTGCGCGCGGCCGAGCGTCTGTGGGCGATCGGCGACGTCAACGGCCTTTGGCCGCTGACCCACGTCGGCAAGTACCAGGGCGACGTGGTCGCCGCGAACATCCTCGGCGAGCCGCGAAAGGCCAACTACGAGGCCGTTCCGCGCGTCGTCTACACGGACCCGCAAGCCGCGGCGGTGGGTGCTTCCGCCGGCCGTTTCAGCGCCATGGTCCCGGTGGCGGAGGTGTCGAAGACCGCCACCTACACGCGCGCGTACGCCGAGCAGAACGGCTTCCTGACGCTCCTCAGCGACGGCGAGCGGCTGACGGGCGCCTATGCGCTCGCCCCCGAGGCGGGCGAGTGGCTGCAGCAGGCGACGCTCGCGATTCGCGCCCACATCCCACTCGACGTTCTGGCCGACACGATCCAGCCGTTCCCGACGTTCTCGGAGATCTACGTCGCCGCGCTGAAGGCGCTCCGCGGCGAGATCGCGGCAGCGTCCAAGGTCCTCGGCGCGGGACCGCCGATGGCGAGCTGACGGAAGGAGGGACGATGACCACCACAACCGCGGGGGCTACATGGGTGGACCGAGCGGAGGATTGGTGTCGTCGTAGATGCGGCCGCAGTGAGTCTGTTCATCCTCCAACTCTCCGATGGCTATGTTCCGGCGGACCTCGGCCGGGTGATTCCCGGAAACCCCTGCTCGCTCAGCTTTGCCAACTCCTCGTCGCTGAGTTCTCCGCCCGCGTTCAAGACCTCCCGCGCACGCTCGAGGTTTACAGCCTCGACGTAGATGTACCGGGCGCCGGAGGCGCCCCATTCGGGACCGCCGATGCTCCGCTGAGATATTGCCGGAATGCCGGCCTCGGCGAGCCGTTGACGAACGAGATCCGCCTCAGCTTCGTTGCCAGCCGTCGCGGCAACCTGCAGCGTACGCGTCTTTTGGGGGTCTTCCTCAGCCATTAGGGCGGCTGCGTGTTAGCCGGGCAGGTCCTCGGGTCGCTTCGCGGCGCACGGTCAATGTCCGGCGCTTTGGCCGCCGTCGATGTGCAATATCTCTCCGGTTACGAAAGGCGCCGACTCGAGATAGAGGACTCCACCTACCACGTCCTCGATCTCGCCCACCCGACCGACCGGGTGCAACGCGCCAATCGACGCATAGGAGCGCTCGTCGTGGATCGGCGTCTTGATTACACCAAGCGAGACCGCATTTATCCGTAGGCCACGTGAGGCGTACTCGATGGCAAGCGATCTCGTGACCGCGGCCAGCCCCCCCTTTGTCAGGGTGGCCAGGGCGGCCGGTACCTTCGCGTTAGCGTGCTCGACGAGCGTCGTCGAGACGTTGACCACGTGACCGTGACCCACCTCGAGCATGTGCTTGATCGCTCGTGTGGTGATGTGAAAGAAGCCGGCGAGGTTAACAGCGATCACGGCGTTGAAGTCTTGGACCGTGTACTCGGTGAAGGGCTTGCCGATGTAAATCCCAGCGTTGTTGATCAAGGTGTCGATCCGGCCAAAGCGCTCGACCGCCTCATCCACGACGCGCTGCGCCGTGTCAGGATCGGCGATGTCGCCTTGGATGGTCATGATGCCAGAGTCCTCGAACTGCGCGATCGATCGCGAAGTCGCGATCACGGCATACCCGAGCTCGCGGTATGCCCTCGTGAGACCCGCGCCGATGCCCTGCGAGCCCCCCGTCACAATCGCGACCTTTTGATCCTCCTCACTCATACTGGACATCTGGGGTTGCTCAGCGGTTGCCCGAGGCTGGCCTGGAGGCGGTAGACCTTGCGCAGGCGAGGATCGGGAAGTCGATTGCTCATGGCTGGCTCCCGTCAGGCCGCGGCCGGGTCGTTGGGATGGGGCTCGAGCGGGGTGACGGCGACATGCATCCAGTCGAAAAGCGGCAGAGCTCCGAGCAGACCGTCGAGCTGGCTCTCACTGTCGGCGCGGTACAGACCGATGATCTTGCTCTCGTCGGATGCGACGCGTTGCTTCCAGAGCCGTACGAGATGCCCGTCGTCCACGAGCTTCGCTGCCGCGGATGCCTCAGCGCTCTCGCGGTCCTTGACCTCAGACTCCGGCGTTCCGTCCGGAATGTTGACCTCGAACTCGACCAGGAACTCCATGATGTCCTCCTCTACCTGGAAACGCTCGCCACGTGCCCGTTATCCAGTTCGGCCTTGCTCGAGCACGCCGACGACCCCTGGCGAATCAGCGGCTCATCCTCACCCACCACAACACGAAGCGGCGCGTCCGGGGACATGCCTCCACAGTACACGCCTCCTCAAGCCCTGGTGTCCCTTCGTGGAGTCTGCGTCGCGGGCCGATCGCGCGGCTTCAGACTCTCGGTCGAGTTGGACGACAGGAGGTGTCGTGCTGGCCCGCATCGTGCCACGGCTTTTTCCTGGTTCGGACACTGAGCGACGAGTCGCCGTCCCACTACAGTGACACCGATGCGGCTGGTCGAGCTGGACAGGCTCTCGGAGTCCTTCTGGGAGGAGCTCGTTGCAGGCGAGCATGAGCCGTTCGGTAGCGTCGGCGAGAAGCTGGTCTGGCGCGAGAAGACTCGGAACGTCGGCGTACGCGACGACGCCGGCCGGCTGGTGGCCGCCGCCGGAGTTGTCCTAGCCGAAGTGAAGGTCGGACAGGAATCCTCTTTCGAGGTCGCGGGACTCGGCGGTTTGATCGTGACCCGCAGCGCGCGGGGGCGTGGGCTGGCGCGTCTGCTCTGCGGGCGTCTGCTCGAGATCGCGGGCGAGCTCGAGGCCCAGCGGGCGATGCTCTTCTGCCTGCCGAAGCTGATGCCCCTTTACGGAAAGTTCGGCTTCGTTGAGATTGACGAGCCGGTATGGGCCGACCAGCCCGGGGGGCGGATCGAAATGCCGCTGCCGGCAATGTGGAGCGCACTCAGCAGCGACGTCGGCTGGCCCCCCGGACTGGTTGAGTTGTCGGGGGAGCCCTTCTAAAGCATGCTGCTCGCCGAAGCCAGTCTGCAACCGCCTTCGCGTTCGGCACGATTGCGAGCCCGTCGGCAGATACAGCTCGCGCAAAGGACGAGAAGGTGACACCCCTTCGAGCGTGGCAATCCGCTAGCGCGGCGTCATCGGAAGTGCCACAGTTCCAGCCGCTTGCTCCGGCCCTGCAGGCGAAGTCTTGCGCGTTAGGCTTCACGGAGGTCGATCTTGTCGGCGATGATCTGGAAGTCCTTGGTGTTGTAGGTCAGTAGCGGCACGCGGTCGTGATGAACGGCGGAGACTCGGCTCCGATGGAGTAGCGGCCCGCTCGCCACGAAGGCGCTGCGGCGGTAGGATGCGGGGCGTCAGGCCGACGTAGCTCAGCTGGTAGAGCGCATCCATGGTAAGGATGAGGTCTCGGGTTCGATTCCCGACGTCGGCTCTGCCTTCGTACCGCAAACGTCGCCAGCCAGCCGGTGTAGTAGTTGCCCGTAGTTGCCCGCTTCTGTCCACACCAGGGCTGCGACGAAACCCTCCTAAGGGAGCCGAAAATGGCGCTATGCCTAGAGATTCGGCGCCCTGCGGGGGTCCCCATGTAAGGAGGGGGTCCGGGGTTCGAGCCCCCGCGTCGGCTTGCCTCGAAACCCCATATGGCTGGGCGCTACGGAGCCAGACCCGCAGGGGGAAGCTTGTTGGCTCGGTGCGTCGCCGGTTGGGCGGCGCACCAGGTTAGGGGCGCTCGGTTGCGCTCGGATACTTCGGGGCGAGAATGGCGACCCCAGGCATGTAGGCGGCTACGCGATGTGGGTCGCGGGTTAGCAGGGGTCGGTCTGTCACGGCCGCGTGTGCGCCGATCAAGAAGTCGGGGAGGGTGGCCTCGCGTGTTCCTCCTGCGCGGCGGTAGTCGGCGTGGGCGTGGCCTGCGAGGAATGCCGCCGCGGGCGGGATCTCCTCGATGACCGCCATCGATGGCAGCGCCGAGCGGAGTTCCTCGATGCGCGGGAACCGTGGTGCGATCTCGGCGAGCACGACCGCGTTGAGGACGATCGCGCCCCGCTGGACTGCCTTCGTGAGCTGCTCCTGTGACCAGGACAGCCAGCGCGGGTCCTCGGTGAAGAGGTCGAGCAGGACGCTGCTATCGACTAACGTCTCCAAGCTCAGCCGCTCACCGACGGGTCAGGGCGAGGATCTCCTCAGTCGTCATCTCGCCCTGGCCGGCGCCCCGCATGCGGCTGATCTCCTCGGCAGCCCGGTCGGAGTCGACGAGCAGGCGCGCGCCGAGCTCATCGAGCTCGAACTCGACATCGCTGCCCGGCTGGATACCGAGTGCCCGTCGAACTCGCAGCGGAATCGTGACCTGACCCTTCTGCGTGACGCGCATGAGGTAAGACTAGCAAGTAATACCGTCGGTTTTACGGCGTGCTGGTGCACGAGGGCGGGCCCTCCTCCGGACGCAAGCCGGCGTAAGCGGGTCGCGCGTTGCCCTCCGTCGCGTCACCGAGGTTTGAGCTTCTTCTCGCGTCGCTCTTGTGCCTCGTGCTTGAGCTTGGCTTGCTTTCCAGCTATCTCAGCGGTTCGCTCGGCTTGACGCTGCTGGGCCAAGCTACGCGACCTGGCGGCGCTAGCCGCGTGGTCGTTGGGCGTTTGTCTTTGATCCATAGGGCCTCCTCGTAGAGACAGCCACTCTACGCTGCGGGAGCCGAGCTTGCGATAGCGAGAGCGCAGGGCTCTGTCCGGGCTGGTCGTTTGCGCCCGACGCGATCCGGCCCGCTCTGGGAGCTGCGTCGATCGTCGCGGCGGCCGCGGCCGGCATGGTGAAGGCCATTCCAAACGCGCCGCGAGCGAGCTGCAGGACCCCTTTGACGAGCATCGCGCTATGCACGGTGAGCGCCTACTCTTGGCTTGTGTGTGGAAGATTCACGAACACCGTGGGGCCCGGGGAGATCGGCCGGCAAGTCGCCGGCCCGCTCGGTGTACGGATCGGTGAGAGGGTTGGCACCGGCCGCTACAGGATCGCCCCGACAGAGGAGGTCTTAGCAATCGTCGCGGGCAGCGGGCAGCGAGAGGCACGCATGTTGCGGTGGGCGCTGGTCCCCACCAACGCCAGAACGAAGAAGACGCCCTACCCGTACATCAACGCCCGGGTTGAGACGCTGAGGTCCAACGGCAGATACGTCGGTGTCGAGCCGGACGCTGAGCACCGCGCGTTGATTCTCGCCGACGGCTTCTATGAGTGGCCCAAGCCGGAGGACGAGCAGGCAAAACGGAAGCTCAAACCGCCACCCTTGCACTTCAAGGTGGATGGCGGCCGGGTCTTCTGCTTCGCCGGGCTCTGGGTCACGGCCCCCTACGTCGAGGGCGGTTCCGTGGCGAGCTGCACGATCATCACGTGCGACTCGGCCAGCAACTCGGTCGTCTCGCCGATCCACGACCGCATGCCGGTCATCCTCCCTGACCTCGAACTGATGCGAGCGTGGCTCGACCCATCGCTCTCCACGCAGGAGGCGCTGTCCCTGTGCCAGGCGCTGCCGACCGACCGTATGTCCGCGGCCCCCGCGAGCACGGCTGTGAACAGTGTGCGCGACCCGGAAGGCCCCGAGCTACTGCTCGCCTCGACTTGACCGCGGCGTGGCGACGCGGCTCCGCCCCACCCGGGCGGCCAGTCAGCGGATGCCCTTGAGCAACTCGCCGGGGGAGGCGAGCTCGAGACCTCTGGCGAGGATCACGAGCGTCTCCAAGCGGGGTGAGCGCTTGCACCGCTCCAGGAGGCTGATCTCGGTGCGGTGCAGGTCGCACGCCTCGGCGAGCGCCTCCTGCGAAAGGCCCGATTTTTCCCTGTGGGTGCGCAGGTTCTCGGCGAATTGCTTGCGGATCTCTTCCACTGACATCGGCTAACTGTCGCTGGTCGCAGACGAGTCGTCTACAGACGTCTGTCTGTAAGGACCGACCTTTGTCGCGGATGCTCACGACGATCCTTGTCTGCGCTTTTGTCTCGAAATATAAACGTTTTCTTGACATGTTGTCAACTTATGTTCAAGCCACGCAGCTCCCGACACGGGGCTTGGGCTAGGTGCGCTGCTTGCGTGCCGAGCTCGATGGCACAGTCAAGCGGCGTGTGCGGCAGCGGCTGCTCCCGGGGTAACGGTTGTCACCGGCAGGCCCATGCCGGCTACCTTGCTGGGGAGGTCGAGCTTCAGCCAGCGCGACACGCGTGGGCTCAGCGTCGAGAGAATCACCTCATCGAAGCCGCGCAGGTTGATGGCATCATGGATCGCGGCGATCGGGTCGGCGTCGCCGACGATCCCCTCGACTGCTGCGCCTGCGGCCTCGACGAGTGCGGGCAGGGCACGGTCTAGCACGGCTCGGGCATCCCCGGCGCCCTGGTCCTCCGGGTCCACGACCTTATGCAGGCCATGCGTAGCGTTGGGCACCAGCAGCGTGAATGTGCAGCTGCCTTGCTTGGCGCGTGCGTGCACGGCGTCGAGCAGCGGCTGGGTGGCGGCCGTCTTGTGGGCCACCACCAGGACACGGGTGGGGGCGGGGGACTCCATGGGCGGGCTCCTTTGCAGTCGGTATCGCTCGGACGGGAACGTCTCGGGTGGCGATGGCCATATCCTGCTTCTACCCGAATCCTTGCGTCGGCTCTCGCGCACCGCCATGCACCGCCAGAGAGCTAGTCTCTGCCGATGCGCGTGGATGTCTCGGAGAGCTTTGTGGAAGTGCCGCTGGAGCGCTGGCAGAAGGCGCTCGGCCTGATGCGGAGCATCCGTGTGGCACGCGCCGATATCGGCGATGTGCAGATCGTGCGCGATCCAATCCACGAGGTCATGCGGACCGGTCTCAAAGTCGGGCTCCGCCTGCCATGGCTCTACTACCTCGCGCGCACCATCCGCCTCGACGAAGCCTGGCTGGTGCGCCGCGGAGTGCCCGCGCTGGCCTTCGCTGTCAACGACGGGAGCGCGCTGCGGCGCGTCGTCGTGAGCACCCCCGAAGCTGAAGCGCTCGCGCGGCTACTGGCATCGAGCTAGATCCTGTGCGCGCGTGACCCCGCCCTTGCGCCTCTCGGTGCTCGACCAGTCACCGGTCTCCGAGGGATCCTCAGGCGCGCAGGCGCTCCAGAACACCATCGACCTGGCCCGGCTCGCCGATGAGCTCGCCTATCACCGCTACTGGGTGGCTGAGCACCACGGCGGGCCAATGCTTGCCGGTCCGAGTCCCGAGGCGCTGATCGGACCGATCGCGGCCGCGACATCCCGGATTCGGGTGGGCAGCGGCGGCGTGATGCTCCCGCACTACAGCCCGCTGAAGGTAGCTGAGACGTTTAGTCTGCTGGCAGGGCTCTTCCCCGGTCGTATCGACCTGGCGCTGGGGCGAGCGGCGGGCACGGACCCGCTGACAACTTTCGCCCTGCAGCGCGATCGACGCCAGGCGGCGCCTGAGGACTTCCCCGCGCAGCTGGCCGAGCTGCTCGGCTACCTGGAGGACCGCCTCCCGGCGGATCACCCGTTCGCGCGCCTGGCTCAGACGCTGCCGGGGCGACCCGAGCGGCCCGACCCGTGGCTGCTGGGCTCTTCGCAGCAGAGCGCGATCTGGGCAGCCGAGCTGGGACTGCCCTATGCGTTTGCGGACTTCATCAACCCGCGTGGGGCCGAGATCACGGCGCTCTACCGGGAACGCTTCGCCGAGCATGAACACGGGAGCGCGAGGCCTCAGGTCGCGGTCGCGGTGTGGGTGATCTGTGCCGAGACTGAGGAGGAGGCCAGGCGGCTGGCGGCCAGCGGGCGCATGACCTTCACGCTGCTACGCCGCGGCCAGCTGATTGCGGTGCCCCCGCCGGAGAAGGCGCTCGAGTTCCTGGCCGCGGACGAGCGCAGGCCGGACCAGCCGCGCTCGGAGCGGCGGGCCGTCGTCGGGGCGCCCGACGCGGTTCGGTCAGAGCTCGAAGAGGTGGTGAGCCGTTACGGGGCCGAGGAGGCGATTGTCGTGAGCATCACTTACGCGCACCAGGCACGACGGCGGTCCTACGAGCTGCTGGCGGAGGCCTTCGGCCTGGCTCGTGCTGGGTAAGCGACGCATCAGCATGATACGAGATTGCATACGACAGTATCGTCGAAGACACCTCCATTTTTACCACAAGCTGTAAGCTCAGCGCAGAGGTTTCACCTTTTTTGAAGGTCTCTGTAAACGCGCATTTAGCGTTAGGTCGCCCAACAAGCTCGGGGGTCGGCCCCGTGTTCCGCGCGTGGCCGTCCTTGGCCTTAGCATCGACATGGCGGGGGCAGGATTCGAACCTGCGTAGGCTGAGCCAACCGGTTTACAGCCGGTCTCCTTTAACCACTCGGACACCCCGCCGGGCGTCCCCCGGCGGCGAGCCGTGGGTACCCTTGATTCTAGTGTGCGCCGTCTTAGGACGCCTCGCGCAGGAGCTGCGCCTCGGGCAGCGTCTGCAGCTTCTTGAGCGTGCGGTTCTCGATTTGGCGGACGCGCTCGCGGGTGATGTTGAAGGCGCGGCCGACCTCCTCGAGGGTGCGCGAACGGCCCCCGGTGATGCCGTAGCGCATCTCCAGCACCTCGCGCTCGCGGCGCGGCAGGACGGCCAGCACGCGTCCGACGCTCTCGCGGCGCAGCGAATCTGAGGCGGTCTCGAAGGGGGACTCGGCGGCGATGTCCTCGACGAAGTCCGCGAGCGCCGAGTCGTCCTCGTCGCCCACCGGCTTCTCCAGCGAGATCGGCTGCTGGGCCATGCGCAGGATCTCGCGCACCTCGGTCGTCGGGAGCTCGAGCTCGGCGGCGATCTCGACCGGTGTCGGCTCGCGTCCGAGCTGCTGGATCAGCTGGCGCTCGGTGTGGATGACCTTGTTGAGCTTTTCGGCCATGTGCACCGGGATGCGGATGGTGCGCGCCTTGTCGGCGATTGCGCGCGTGACGGCCTGCCTGATCCACCAGGTTGCGTACGTCGAGAACTTGTAGCCGCGGCGGTAGTCGAACTTCTCGACGGCCCTGATGAGACCCAGCGAGCCCTCCTGGATGAGGTCCAGAAAGGTCAGGCCGCGCCCCATATAGCCCTTCGCGATCGACACGACCAGTCGCAGGTTGGCCTCGACCATATGCTGCTTGGCCAGCACGTCGCCGCGTTCGATGCGCTTGGCCAGGCTGACCTCTTCGGCGGCGCTCAATAGCGGTACGCGGCCGATCGAGCGCAGATAGAGCCGCAGCGAGTCCAGACCCGAGTCGGTCCCGGGGTCGACATCGGGGCGCTTGAGCTCATCCAGGCGCACGCGCAGCTCCTGGATCTCCTCCAGCTCCGTCTCTGGCTCTTCGCTCTCCGGTGCCTCCTCGCTCTCATCCGGCGACGGGCCGCTGTGGAGTGGGATCGCGTGTGAGTCTTCCACAGGTGTCTCCACCAGCCTCGGCTCCAGGCCCGGCTCGGCGGGCTCGCCGACGATGTCGATCCCGTGCTCCTCCAGGTAGCTGAACAGATCGTGGACCTGCTCGACGGAGATCTCCGCTTCCTCCAGCGTCGACGTGAGGCTCGCGGAAGTCACGAATCCACGTTCCTGACCATCGGTGATCAGCGTGTGCAGCTCCTCCATGTCGATCACCGCGACCGCGGTTTCGACGGGCCTCACGCCAGTGCCCTGCAACGCAACATTGACTTTAGCGCTCAACTCGGACCCCCAGGATCCATGCGACTTCCCCGTCGGAGCGAGAGCCCCGACCTCCCCAACCGCTCCTACCTACCCAACGCCTCCTATCCGTGATTCCCTGGCCCCTGACTCGGCTGTCTGTTGCGCTCCGGTCTCGAACCCTCATCTCCCCAAACACACCTAGAGCTTCCGCGTTGCGGAGTGACCCGAAGCAATGTGCGGAGTGATACCAGATATCAAGGTGTCGGGAGCAGGTTCCGCGAGTGGCTGCGCGCGAGGGCTCACCGGCGAGGCACGCGTGGGCGGGGGTGGCTCGCGTCGGGGGTCGCTAGGCTTGCCGGCAGTGTCGAGGACGATGCACGTGACACCATCGCTAGCGCCGCAGGGCGGGGAGGATGTCCAGGCCCGTACGCCCGCGATCCCGCTTGGCCTCTCGCGGGTCGGGGTCACGGGGGTCGAGAAGGTCGTGCGCATCCGTGACGAGCTGTTCTTCGCACGCCTGGAGTGTTTTGTGGATCTGAGCCGTGAGCAGAAGGGCGCGCACATGTCGCGCTTTGAGGAGGTCGTCAACGAGGCGATCGGGGAGGTCGTGCTGACGGAGTCGCCGTTCCGGGCCGAGACCCTGGCGCGCGACATCGCCGAGCTGGTGCGCAAACGCCAAGGCGCTGCGCGCGCCGAGGTCACGATCGCGGCGCGCTATCCCGAGCACAAGCCGGCGCCGGTGTCGGGTGTCGCGACGCAGGAGATCTACACGCTCTACGGGCGTGCGGTCGCCCTGGAGGGCGGTACGCGCCAGCTGGTCGGGGTCTCGGCGACCGGGATGACGGCCTGTCCATGCGCGCAAGAGCTCATCGCGGGGCGCGCGCGCCAGCGCCTATCCGAGCAGGAGGGCTTCTCGGCGGAGCAGATCGAGCGCATCCTCGCGCAGGTCCCGCTCGCGACTCACAACCAGCGCGGGCTCGGAACGCTGCAGATCGGCTGTCTCGAGGATTGCAATGCGGAGATCGACGCAAAGACGCTGCTTGGGATCGTCGAGGGCTCGATGTCGTCGGAGATCTACGAGTTGATGAAGCGCTCCGACGAGGTCGCGGTCGTCGAAAAAGCCCACCGTCGCCCGCGCTTCGTCGAGGATTGCGTGCGTGAGATGCTCGCCGGCGTTGTGCGCGCCTTCCCGTTGCTCGATGGCGCCAGCTTCGTCTCGGCTCGCCAGGAGAACCTCGAGACGATCCACCAGCACAACGTCCTCGCGGAACGTCACGGCCTACTCGCGGAGCTGCGCGGAGAGCTCGAGTCGGGCCGGCCGGCGGCTCGGCAGACGACGCTCGAGGAGTGGCTGGACGGCGGCTCAGGAGCCTGACGGCCGCGCCTGCGCCTGCGCCAGGCGACGGCGCAGCCCGAAGCAGTAGTCGAGCCCCGAGAGCACCGTGACGAGCACGGTCGCGTAGAGCAGCAGCGAGACCCACAGCGGCTGGCCGTGCACTGCGATCACCGCGAGGATCGCCGCGATCTGCATGCAGGTCTTGACCTTGCCGAACGTGCTTGCCGCCATCACGACGCCGGCCTGCGTGGCGCCCATGCGCAGCACGGTCACGGCGAGCTCGCGGGTGATGATCACCATCGCGATCCACGCCGCGAGCCGCCCCAGGGAGACCAGTGCCAGCAGCGCGGCCACGATCAGCAGCTTGTCCGCGAGCGGATCCATGAGCTTGCCGAAGGTCGTGACCGATCCGCGCGCGCGCGCGAGGTAGCCGTCGACGAAGTCCGTCAGCGAGGCTAGCGCGAAGACGATTGCGGCGAGCACGTCTCCGGACGGAGTGTTTCCGAGTAGGGCCACGACGAGCACCGGGACGAGCATGATCCGGAGGACCGTCAGGACGTTCGGTAGGTTCAGGGGGAACACGCTTGCAGCATTATGTCGGCGCCAACGCAAAGGAGCGGAATCCTCGATGAGAAAGCGCACACTCGGACCCGGTGGTCCCGAGGTCTCCGAGATCGGTCTCGGTTGCATGGGCATGTCGGCCTTCTACGGCGCCACCGACGAGGGTGAGGCGATCGCCACGATCCAGCGCGCGCTGGAGCTCGGGTGCTGCTTCCTGGACACCTCGGACATGTATGGGCCGCACACCAACGAGCGGCTCCTCGGGCGCGCCCTCGCCGACCGTCGCGAGCAGGTCTTCCTGGCGACGAAGTTCGGGATCAAGCTCGTGGGCGGGCGGGGTCCAGATCAAGCGCCGCAGCGCGCGATCGACGGCAGCCCGGCATACGTGCGCGAAGCCTGCGAAGGCTCGCTGGAGCGGCTGGGGGTCGACCACATCGACCTCTACTACCAGCACCGCGTCGATCCGAAGACCCCGATCGAGGAGACCGTCGGCGCGATGGCCGAGCTCGTCAGGGAGGGCAAGGTCCGCTACCTCGGGCTCTCGGAGGCCGGCCCCGCGACGATCCGCCGCGCGCACGCCGTCCATCCGATCGCGGCGGTTCAGAGCGAGTACTCGTTGTGGACGCGCGATGTCGAGGAGGAGATCTTGCCGACGCTCGATGAGCTGGGGATCGCGCTGGTCGCGTACTCCCCGCTCGGTCGCGGCTTCCTCGCGGGGCGCTTCACCTCCAGCGAGGAGCTAGACGAGGGCGACTTCCGCCGCTACGGGCCGCGCTTCACCGGCGAGAACGTCGAGCACAACCGCGTCCTGGCTGAACGTGTGCGTGAGCTGGCGCAGGAGAAGGGCGTCACCGCGGGCCAGCTCGCCCTCGCCTGGGTCCTGAGTCGCGGCGAGCACGTCGTCCCGATCCCGGGCACCAAGCGCTGGGTCTACCTGGAGGAGAACCTCGCGGCCGCCGAGATCGAGTTGAGCCGGGAGGAGGCCGAGCGCGTCGCCGCCGCGGTCCCGCCCGCCGCGGGCGATCGCTATGACGAGCAGGGGATGCGCACCGTCAACCTGTAGCTGCGGGGCAGCAGCCGCCGCGGCGGCAGCAGCTGGGGTGTCGGCACCGGGTCCGGCTGTGGTGTGCGGCTGGTGTGCGGCTAGGGTGTGCGGCCAGGGTGTGCGGCTTTGGTGTGCGGCTCTGGTGTGCGGCTCTGGTGTGCGGCCAGGGTGTGCGGCCAGGGTGTGCGGCCAGGGTGTGCGGCCAGGGTGTGCGGCCAGGGTGTGCGGCCAGGGTGTGCGGCCAGGGTGTGCGGCCAGGGTGTGCGGCTCTGGTAGTACGACCCGGGTGTCTGTTGTGGGAGCACAATTTGCGTGCCGCAGCCGTTTGCTATCTTGATATCCAGATAGCAAGACGTTGCGGTGCGGCGAGAGGAGCGACATATGCCTTCCCCTTCTTCTTCATCCCCCCACATACCGCGGTCAACCCCCCACATACCGCGGCCTGGCAAAGGCCCCGGCAGGAGCACGGAGCCGACGGCGGCGCTGTTCGTGCGGATCCCGACGGAGCACGCGCGGCGTCTGGACCGCGCGGCTTTCGAGCTGCGCGTTCCCAAGCAGAGCCTCGTCTCGGAGCTCGTGGAGCGCTACGTGAACCCGGATTCGCCGGCGTCGCTCGTGGCGCTGGGCAAGCTTCGATCGGCTGGGGAGGACGCGGGTCGCCGACGGGTGACGGTCGAGACGCTCGACCAGGGCGAGCTGACGATCGGCCACCACTCCTTCCGCCCCGGCGCCCCGGAGGTGCTGACCCCCAAGGAGGCAGCCGATCTGCTGCAGGTCGACGCCGCGGTCGTGCTCGAGCTGGCCCGCGCCGGGGAGCTGCCCGGTCGCGAGCTGGGCGGCGAATGGCGCTTCGCGCGCGCGGCGCTGCTGGAGTGGCTGGGCACCGGGACTGCCGACGGGCCCGCCAAGGGATAGGGTGCAGATATGCCCCTGGTCCCAATGGTCATTGAGCGCACCGCGCGCGGCGAGCGCGAATTCGACATCTACTCGCGCCTGCTCAACGAGCGCATCATCTTCCTGGGCACCCCGATCGACGACCAGGTCGCGAACCTTGTGGTCGCGCAGCTGCTGCACCTCGAGGCGGAGGACCCGGAAAAGGACATCTCGATCTACATCAACTCACCGGGCGGCTCGATCTACTCGGGCCTGGCGATCTACGACACGATGCACTTCGTCAAGCCCGACATCCAGACGATGTGCGTCGGGGTCGCGATGTCGATGGGCTCGCTGCTGCTGGCCGGCGGCACAAAGGGCAAGCGCGCGGTGCTCCCGAACAGCCGCATCCTGATCCACCAGCCCTCGGCGGGCTTCGAAGGGCAGTCGACCGACATCGAGATCCATGCGCGCGAGATCCTCAAGGTACGCGAGCGGATCGACGAGATCTACGCCCATCACACCGGCCGCTCTCAGGAGGAGGTCCGCCGGGACATGGAGCGCGACCGCTTCTTCAACGCCGAGCAGGCGCTGGAGTACGGGCTGATCGACCGCGTGCTCGAGAGCCACTGAGGGTCCGCGAGCCGCGGGTCTTCCCTGGCTGTCCTGGTTGAGGGTTGGCCGGCTGGGCCGGCCCGGGTTGCGTGCGAAGTGAGGTGGCTTCGCGTTGTGGCGCCTGGATCGGCGCGGTCCCTGCCCGTCGGCTCGCGGCGAGTCTCATCCGCCCAACGGCGACGGCGGTATTCGGGTCGTGCCCTGCACATCGGGGATCAGCATCGCGACTTCGTCGAGGAAGCACCAGGACCACTCCTCGCCGGGCTCGAGCGAGCGGATGATCGGGTGAGCGCTCGTCTGGGCGTGGGCGGTGGCGTGGCGGCCCGGCGAGTCGTCGCAGCAACCGACGCGCCCGCACTCTAGGCAGATGCGCAGGTGCAGCCAGGAGCCACCGCTGGCTAGACAGTCCTCGCAGCCATCGACGGACTCCGGTAGCTGCGTGATCAGGATGTGGTCGAGGTGTGTACAGGTAGCCATGCCGTCTCCGATCTCAGGTTTGCGTGAAGGGGAGCCGTACGCGGAAGGTGGTGCGGCCGGGTTCGCTGTCGAGCCCGAGCGAGCCGTCGTGGCGCTCAACGACGATCCGTCGCGCGGTCGCGAGGCCGAGGCCGGTCCCGCGCCCGACATCCTTGGTTGTGAAGAACGGGTCGAAGATTCGCGCGGCGAGCTCGTCGGGGATGCCGGGGCCGTCGTCGGCGATCTCGACGACGGCGCAGTCGCCGTCGGCGCGCGTGGCGATCGTGATCGTGCCGCGCTCGCCGAGCGCGTCGATCGCGTTGTCGAGCAGGTTCGTCCAGACCTGGTTGAGCTCGGAGCCGTGCACGGTGAGCTTCGGCAGCGAGCGGTCGTAGTCGCGGACGAGCTCGATCGTGGTGTGCTTGAGCTTGTAGCCGAGCACGACGAGCGTCGTCTCCAGACCCTCGTGCAGGTCGACTTCGACGAGGTCGCCGCGGTCCATGTAGGAGTAGGACTTCACGGCGCCGACGAGCGCGGACATGCGCTGCGTGGACTCGCACAGCTCGCCCGAGAGACGCTCGGCGGTGAGCGTCGCGGCGACCCAGCGCAGCGCGGCGCCGGTCGTGGGGCCGGCGAGCGCGGCGACGCGATCGAGCCACTGCTGGTCGAGACCGGCGGCGGCGAGCGGCTCGGCGATCTTCCAGGGCTCCTCGACGCCGAGGTCTTCCAGGCGCTCGAGCAGCTCCTCTTCGGCGTCGGAGGCGTCGAGCGCGTCGAGCGCGGTGGCCGCCGCGGTACGTTCGACGGCCTCCTGCTGCAGGCGCACGAGCTGCTCGGCGTCCTCGCGCTCGATGCCGCCCTCGACGAACGCCCTCAGCGCGGAGCCGATCGCGTCGAGCGCTTCGGTGAGTTGCGAGGCCGCGCGCCGGGCGGCGGCGGCGGGGTTGTTGAGCTCGTGCGCGAGTCCCGCGGCCATCGTGCCGAGCGAGGCGAGGCGTTCGCGGTTGGCCTCGATGGCGGTGATGCGACCGGTGATCGGAGCGACCTGCTGCATCACGCGCTGGTTGATCGCGGGCTGCGCGAATGCGAGGCGGCGGAAGTCCTCCGGTGCGACGAGCGCGAGGCGGCAGGGGGTGCGGGCCTGCATCCGCACCGGCGAGGGGTTGCCGGTGAGCGCCGCGATCGCGCCCATCCAGGTCGGCGCGTGTTGGGTGCCGACGGGCTCGCTGCGGCCCTCGCCGACGATCAGCGATTGCGCTTCGCCCTCGAGCAGGAGCTGCAGGCCGCGGGGCTCCTCGCCCTGCTCGGAGATCACTTCGCCCGGCGCGACGTGGTGGGCGCGGGCCACGGCGAGCCACTGCGCGAGCTCCTCCTCGGAGAGCTCGTCGAAGAGGTCGACGGTGCGCAGCTCCTCCAGGGTGATGAATGGCCCACCCACCCCAGGGTCGCTCGTGCTTGCCGCCGGGAGGTCGCTCGTGCTCGCCGCACTCGGCGCTTGGCCGCGCGCGCTGCCGGCGGCGGCGTCTTGCGCGTCGCCCGCGCGCGCGGCTGGGGTGTCGCGGCCGTCGCTCACGCCTCGACCAGGTACTCGTGGATCAGCGAGACCGCCATCGAGCCCTCGCCGACGGCGCTGGCGACGCGCTTGATCGAGCGTGCGCGCACGTCGCCGGCGACGAACACCCCGGGGATCGTGCTCTCCAGGATGTAGGGCTCGCGCGGCAGCGGCCAGCCGTTGGCCTGGGCGTCGCGCCCGGCGAGGATGAAGCCGCGCTCGTCGCGTGCGAGCACGCCGTCGAGCCAGTCGGTGCGTGGGGCGGCGCCGATGAACACGAAGCAGGCGTCGGCGGGGAGCGTCTCCTCGCCGCCGGGCCCCGCGACGCGCAGCCGCTGCAGGTGTCCGTCCTCGCTCTCGGCGGCGATCGCGGTGCTGCCGGTGCGGACCTCGATGTTTCCCCGCGCGGCGATCTGCTCGATCAGGTAATGGGACATCGACTTCTCTAGCGTGGAGCGCACGAGCATCGTGACCTGCGCGGCGTAGCCGCCGAAGTAGACGGCGGCCTGCCCGGCGGAGTTGGCGCCGCCGATCACGACGACGTGCTGGTCGGCGCACGCGCGCGCCTCGGTCATCGCGGCGCCGTAGTAGATGCCGGCTCCGGTTAGCTCGGGGAAGCCGGGCGTATCGAGCTGGCGGTAGGAGACGCCGGAGGCGACGATCACGCAGCTCGCGCTCAACGCGCCGCCGCCGCTGAGCTCCACGAGGCGCGCGGAGCCCTCGACGCGCAGCCCGACGGCCTCCTGGACGGTGAGCAGCTCGGCGCCCAGGCGCCGCGCCTGATCGGTAGCGCGGCGCGCGAGGTCGGAGCCGCTGAGGCCGGCGGGGAAGCCGAGGTAGTTCTCGATGCGGCTCGACTGCCCGGCCTGCCCGCCGGGGGCCTCGCGCTCGACCATCACGGTCTTCAGTCCCTCCGACGCGCCGTACACCGCGGCGGCGAGTCCGGCGGGGCCGCCACCGACGACGACGAGGTCGTAGTGATCCTGCGCGGGTGCGCCCGCGACGCCGAGGCGCTCGGCGAGCTCCAGGATCGTCGGGCGCTCGAGCACGGCGCCGTCCTCCAGCAGCGCCACCGGCAGGCGCTCGGCGTCGACCCCGGCGACCCGCAGTAGCTCGCGCGCCTCACTGTCGCGCTCGACGTCCAGCCAGCGCGCGGGGACGCGGTTGCGCACCAGGAAGTCACGCAGGTCGTGGGACTCCTTGGAGAAGCGGTGGCCCACGAGGCGCACGCCGCCGGACTCCAGTGCGGCTCCGGCCTCCCAGGTCGTGAGCAGGTCCTCGACGACCGGGAAGAGCTGCTCCTCGGGCGGGTCCCAGGGCTTCAGCAGGTAGTAGTCCAGCGCGACCTCGTTGATCGCCGCGATTGCCGCCTCGGTATCGGCGTACGCCGTTAGCAGCACCCGCTTGGCGTCCGGGACGATCTGGCGCGCCTGGACCAGGTACTGCGTGCCCGGCATGCCCGGCATCCGCTGGTCGGCGATCAGCATCGCTACCTGGTCGCCGCGCTTGCGCAGCTCGCGCAGGACCTCGAGCGCGTCGGTCCCCGATGTCGCACGCAGGACCCGGAAGCGCTCACCGAAGCCACGGCGCAGGTCGCGTGCGATCGCCGCCAGCACCGCCGGCTCGTCGTCGACTGCCACAATTGCTGGGCGTCGCTGCGGCTGGGACTCGTAGCTGCTCGCTTGCGCTGCGCGCTCGGCTTGTGCAGGCATCGCTCGCATGACAGCAGATGGGGAGGGAGAACGCGGCCGTCGGCCCCCAAGTTCAGACATCTGTCTGAATCGCTCGTTAACTTCTCCCATCATGGCGAGCCCCAAGCACGCGGACGGTCCCGACGGTGCGGCCCTGTTCGAGGCCGCGAACAAGCTGCGCGGCTCGGTCGAGTCCTCGGAGTACAAGCACCTGGTTCTCGGGCTGCTCTTCCTGAAGTACATCTCGGACGCCTTCGAACATCGCCGCGCCGAGCTGGAGGCCGATCACTCGGACCCCCAGAGCGACATGTACATCCAGGACACGGTTGAACGTGCGAAGGAGCTCGAGAATCGCGACGCGTACACCGAAGAGCACGTCTTCTGGGTTCCGGCGCAGGCCCGCTGGCCGGTAATCCTCGCGGGCGCCTCGAGCCCCGGGCTCGCGCCACGGCTCGACGATGCGCTGAAGGCGATTGAGCGCGAGAACGAGGAGCTCAAGCAGGTGCTCCCCCGCGTCTACGGGCGCGCCCCGCTCTCGCCTGAGCTGCTGGGCTCATTGGTCGAGACGATTGCGAAGATCGGCTTCGGCAGCGGGCCGCGGGAGGCCCGCGACATTCTGGGGCGCACGTATGAGTACTTCATCAAGGTGTTCGCCCGTGCCGAGGGCCATCGCGGTGGTGAGTTCTTCACACCGGCGCCGGTCGCGCGCCTGCTGGTGGAGATGCTGGAGCCCTACAAGGGGCGCATCCTCGACCCGGCATGTGGCTCGTGTGGGCTGTTCGTGCAGTCCGCACGCTTCATCGAAGCTCACGGCGGGCGTCCGGAGAGGGTCTCGATCTATGGCCAGGAGCGCAACCAGGCGACGTGGCGGATCGGGCGCATGAATCTCGCGATTCACAGGATCTCCGGAGAGGTCCTGTACAACGAGGGTGGCTCGCTGCTCCAAGACGCCTTCCCAGAACTGAAGGCGGACTTCGTGCTGGCCAACCCACCGTTCAACCAGAAGGAGTGGTCGACCGAGGCGATCCTGCAAGACGCGCGCTGGACCCATGGTGTCCCACCGCTCGGGAACGCGAACTATGCCTGGATACAGCACTTCCTGAGCCACCTCGCTCCCAACGGCCGCGCCGGCTTCGTGATGGCCAATGGCTCGCTGACGACGATGACGAGCGGCGAGGGCAAGATCCGCGAGCGCCTGATCCGGGCGGACGTCGTCGATTGCATTGTCGCGTTGCCGGCGCGGCTCTTCTATACGACCGGGATACCCGTATGCCTTTGGCTGCTCGATCGCGACAAGGCGCACTCCGGCGAACGTGACCGCTGCGAAGAGACACTGTTCATCGACGCGCGACGGATGGGCAGCAAGATCAGTCGCACTCAGATCGAGCTCACCGAAGCTGAGATCGCGAGGATAGTCACGGTCTACCGCGCGTGGCGCGGTACCAACGGGGAGGACTACAACGACGAGCCCGGTTTCTGCCACAACAGCGATTTACAGGAAATTGAGGCTGCGGGCTTCACGCTTTCGCCGGGGAGGTATGTGGGGGTGGCGGAGAGCCGGGAGGACGAGGCCGCGTTTCAGGCGCGAATGGCGACGTTGGTGGAGCGACTTGCGGGGGAGATGGCCGAGAACGGGCGGTTGGCCGGCGAGGTCAGACGGGGGCTGATGCGGGTGGGCTATGAGCTGTGAGCGGCTTCCCAATGGATGGGTGACGCAGTCGCTGGATGCGCTCGTGGAGATCTTCGACGGGCCCCACGCGACTCCTGAGAAGACCGCCGAGGGTCAGGTTTTCCTCGGCATCTCCAACCTCGAGAATGGGCGGCTGGACCTGTCCGACGTCGCGCGTCTCTCGGAGGAGGATTTCACGAGGTGGACCAGACGCGTACGCCCGCGAGCGGGAGACGTCGTGTTCTCCTATGAGACGAGATTAGGCCAGGCCGCCCAGATACCGCCAGGGCTGCACTGCTGTCTAGGTCGCAGGATGGGGCTGCTGCGGGCCAAATCTGGGCAGCTCGATCCGCAGTACCTCCTCTACGCTTACCTGGGGCGCGAGTTTCAGCGAGTGATCCGCGATCGAACGGTTCACGGCAGCACGGTGGATCGCATCCCCCTCAGGGAAATGGGCAGCTTTCCGCTCGTGGTGCCGCCGCTGGCTGAGCAGCGACGGATCGTCTCCGTGCTCGGCGCCCTCGACGAGCGGCTCGCAAGCGACCGCCGGGTCCGATCGGCGACCCTGGCCACGGTGCGAGCCTTACACGACTTCCATCGCCAGAGCGCCATTCGATATTTGCCGCTGGCGCTGCTCGCGACCGTTCTCCGTCGTGGCATCGTTCCGAGGTACGCCGATGACGGCGGGGCGCTGGTCGTCAACCAGAGGTGCATCCGGGGCGACACGCTGCGCTTCGGTCCGGCTCGCGGCCACGATGACACGAGCAAGCCGATTGACGATCGGGGAATACGGATTGGCGATGTGCTCGTCAACTCGACCGGGGTCGGCACGCTTGGGAGGGTCGCGCGTGTCAATCGCCTGCCAGCGCGGGCGGTTGTGGCTGACTCGCATGTGACCGTGGTGCGCGCCGCGCCGGGGTTGGTCGCGCCCGCCTATCTCGCGGCTGAGCTGCTCTCGCGCCAGGCCGAGCTGGCTGAGCTTGGTGAGGGCAGCACCGGTCAGGCCGAGCTTTCGCGCGAGCGGCTCGCCTTCCTGGAGATCGCGTTGCCCGCGGATGACGCGCAGCACGAGTTCGCTGCGGTGGCCGAAGCCTGCTGGGCGCTCCAGGCGGGATTGGAGGAAGAGGCGGAGACGTTGAGTGAGATTCGCGATGGCCTACTACCCAGGCTGGTATCGGGGGAGATCCGCGTTCCCGACACGGTCGATCTCGATGAGGCGATCGGACCGGCGGTCGAGGGCCTGCTGGAGGTCGGGCGGTGAGCGGTCTCGCTGGCGAGGAAGCGTTGACTGAGGGACCGGCGCTTGAGTGGCTGGTCCAGGCCGGCTGGCGGCACATGCACGGGACCGAGCTGGCGCCCGGGGGTCGCGGTGCGGAGCGCAGGCTGTGGTCCGACGTCGTGCTGGTCGACCGGCTGCGCGCTGCCGTGGCGCGGATCAATCCGCAGCTTCCCGCGGACGCCGTGCAATACGTGTGCGGGCTTGCGATGACCGTTACCTCAATCGTGCAGATCGAGGACCACCGTGGCTTTCACGAGCTGCTGGTCTCGGGGGTGCCGCTCTCCTATCTCGACGACGACGGGGTCGAGCAGAGCGATCGCGCTTGGCTCGTCGACTTCGAGAACCCCGCGCGCAACGAGTTGCTTGCGGTCAGCCAGTTCACGGTCGTCGAGGGCGAGTGCAACCGCCGGCCGGACATCCTGCTGTTCGTCAACGGCCTGCCGCTCGGGCAGATCGAGCTGAAGGCGCCCGGGAGGAAGGGATCCGGGAGAGACGCGGTCAATCAGGTACATCACTACACCGACTCGATCCCCGGTCTCTACCGCTATGTGGAGATCGTCGGCGTCTCGGACCTGATGACGGCGCGAGTCGGGACCTCGAGCACGTCGGCTGAGCACTTCGCCGAATGGAAGACGATGGCCACTGCCGTCCAGGGCGCCGGCGGGCGAACGCAGCTCCGGATCATGCTCGAAGGCGTCTTTGCGCCCGCGGCCTTCCTAGAGCTCGTGCGGGATTTCGTGTTGTTCGTCGGCGACGGCACGCGGACATCGAAGGTGATGGCCAAGTACAACCAGGTACACGCCGTGCACGCGGCCGTCGCTTCGGCTGCGGCGGCCAGGAGCGGCGACCGGCGCGGCGGGATCGTGTGGCACGCGCCGGGCGCCGGCAAGAGCTACACGATGGTCTTCTTCGTCAACAAGCTGCGTCGCGACGCGCGCTTCGCCAACCCGACGATCGTCGTCGTGACCGACCGGACCGACCTCGACAACCAGTTGCTCGGCGTCTTTGCCCGAACGCGCCTGGCGCCTCTCTGTAGGCGGGCGCGGCGAGTGTCCGGAGGCACCCACAGCCTGCGCGAGCTGTTGAAGGTCCCGGCCGGCGGGATCGTGTTCACGACGATCCAGAAGTTCGCGTCCGTCGACGGCCGGCCGTTGCCGGTGCTCTCGGAGCGCACGAATATCTTCGTAGTGGCCGACGAGGCGCATCGCTCGCAGTACGCGCACTTTGCCCAAAACATCACGAAGGCGTTACCGGCGGCGACGCGGATCGGCTTCACCGGCACCCCCGTCGAAAGCGTCGATCGCTCGACGCGCCAGGTGTTCGGCGCTTACGTCTCGGTCTACCGCATGCGCCAGGCCCAGGAGGATCGCGCGACGGTGCCGATCTACTACGAGTCGCGCCCGATCCGGATCGCGATCGAGGATCGCGAGCGGCTCGCTGAGGTCGAGGCGATTCTCGAGGACGAGGAGACGCAGGCCGCCGCCAGGCTGGTCTGCGACTGGGCGAAGCTCGAGCGGATCGTTGGTGCGCCGGAGCGGCTCGAGCAGATCGCGGACGATATCCACGGCCACTTCACGGCGCGCTGCCAGGCGCTGCCGGGCAAGGCGATGGTCGTCGCCTACTCGCGGCGGATTGCGGTCGAGCTGACACGGCTCCTGCGAGCGCGCTTTGGGCACGCGGCGGTCGATTGCATCATCTCGGCAGCGTCTACAGACGAGCGCGATATCTCACGTTTCAGGCGCTCCAAGGCCGCGCTGCAGCGGCGTGCCATGGAGTTCCGCGACCCCGACGACGATCTGCGGATCGTCGTCGTCAAGGACATGTGGCTGACGGGCTTTGATGCGCCGGTGCTGCATACGCTCTACATCGACAAGCCGATGCGCGACCACGGGCTGCTGCAAGCGCTCGCTCGAGTCAACCGCGTCTTCCGCGAGAAGCAGGGCGGACTGGTCGTCGACTACATCGGCCTCGGCGAGGATCTGCGCGCCTCGCTGCGGGCATACGACGCGGCCGAGCTCGAAGATCCCGCGATCCCGATCGCTCAGGCGATTGCTGGGTGGTGGGGGAGGTACGACGTGCTCTGCACGCTGCTCCACCCGGCGGGCTACCGCCGCGGGGAGCTGGCGCGGGCGGCGGTCTCGGAGCTGTTCGCGGCCTGCGTGGACCACGTGCTCGTCAGTGACCGGCGCACGCGCGAATTCCTTGACGAGCACGCGGCGCTGGTGCGGTGGACCGCGCTGGCAGGCGCCCGCGAGAGTGTGGGCGAGCAGCGTGAGGAGCTGGACTTCCTCAAGCGGATGGCGGTCGAGGTACGCAAGATCGCGGCTCCGGCTCCGCTGGTGAGCCCGGCGGCCGAGCAGGCGGTTCGCCGGTTCATGTCAGAGGGGTTCGCGGTGGGGGAGGTCACCAAGGTGCTTGCGGTCGTCGAGGAGGAGTGCGCCGACATCTCGGTGCTCTCGGACGAGTTTCTGGACTCGCTTGCGGCCAAGACCGAGCACCCGAACATCCGGTTGCGACTGTTGGAGAGGCTGCTGAGGGAGGAGGTCAACAGCCGCGCCCGCACCAGCCAGGCGCGGGCGCGGCTCTTCGGCGAGCGGCTCGAGGATGTCCTGCGACGCTACGAGTCGCGCCAGCTGTCGGCCGCCGAGGTCATGCTGCGCCTCGTCGAGCTCGTCAAGGGTCTACGCACAGCGGGTCGCTTTCACGCCCAGCTCGACCTGTCTGGCGAGGAGGCCGCCTTCTACGACACGCTCGCCGGTGGTGGCGGTCGGATCGTTGCCGATCCGCGGCTCGCTGCGATCGCGAAGCACCTCGTTAAGAGCATCCGTGCAGATCTCACCGTCGATTGGGCGGATCGCGGTGCCACGGAGGCCAAGATCAGGCGCGCGATCAAGAGCCTGCTGCGCAAGTACGAGTACCGCCCGCGCGGGCACGCGCGCGGTGCGTCCGGACGCGATCTGAATCACTACGTCCAGCTCGTGCTCGAGCAGGCCAAGGCCTTCTACGGCGATTTCCCGGATGTGGAATACCGCCAGTTGGGTGAGATTCACCGGGCGGGGGCGTAGCTCGGAGCCTAGCCATCGCTGGCTGCAGGAGTGGGCCGCCGAGGATCCCCGCGCCGAGGGGTACATCCGGTGGCGAGCTCTATGGCCCGCTCGAGGCTTGGGCGGAGCGTTGGGCGTCAAGGCTCGAGCCTGGGGGATCGTAGCCGGCAGGCAAAGGGGGAGCGCCGCTGTGGCGGACGCCAAGTCTGCAATACTTCAAGTAAGTGCTTAACCAAACCGCGCCACTCAACCGCGTCTTTCACGCGCTGGGGGACCCGACTCGACTGGTGATGGTCGAGCGACTGAGCCGCGGACCGGCGACGGTCGGCGAGCTCGCGCGGCCGTTCACGATGTCGCTCTCCGCGGTGGTGCAGCACCTTGCGGTACTGGAGGAGAGCGGCCTCGTCTTCTCGGAGAAGACCGGGCGGGTGCGCACCGTTCGCATCGAGCCCACCGCGATGCGGACGGTCGAGGACTGGGTCGCCGAGCGGCGCGTGATGTGGGAGGGCCGCCTCGACCGGCTGGCCGACTATTTGGCTGAAGAGGACGATCAACCCACCATCAAGGAGACCCCGGGATGACCCAAAGATCCACGCACCACGCGACCTTTGTCATCGAGCGCGCCTACGACGCATCGCCGTCGCGGGTGTTCAACGCCTGGGCCGATCCCGTGGCTAAGTCCCGCTGGTTCGGCCCGACGGATGCGGCCAAGGGAGAACACACGCTCGAGTTCGGCATCGGCGGGCGAGAGCGTCTCACGGTCAGCGCGCCCGACGGGCTGCTGTACACATACGACGCTCTCTACCAGGAGATCGTGACGGACCGTCGCATCGTCTATGCGTATGCGATGGATCGCGACGAGGCGAGGATCTCGGTGTCACTCGCTACTGTGGAGATCGAGCCTGCGGGTAGGGGCACGCGTCTGACTTTCACCGAGCAGGCGGCCTTTCTGGACGGCGCCGATACGCCCGCCGAGCGCGAGCACGGCACGCGTGGGCTGCTGGAGAAGTTGGATGCGGACCTGCGGCGCGAGCCCGCGAGCGACTAGCGGCTAGCGGCACACCTGCAGAGCTACGACAAACGAACCCGAGACGGAAGGCATGAGCGCATGACGGAGCACACGACCGATAGAAACCGCTGGATCGCGCTCTACGTGCTCTGCGCCGGGATGCTGATGATCGTCCTGGACGCCACCGTTGTGAATGTGGCGCTGCCGTCGATCCAGAACGACCTCGGCTTCTCGCAGTCGAGTCTCGCGTGGGTGGTCAACGCGTATCTGATCGCCTTCGGTGGCCTGCTCCTGCTCGCCGGCCGGCTGGGTGACATGGTCGGCCGCAAGAGCATCTTCATGGCCGGCCTCGGCGTCTTCACCACCGCTTCGCTGCTGTGCGGGCTGGCGCAGAGTCAAGAGCTGCTCGTCGCGGCCCGCTTCGTGCAGGGTGTCGGCGGCGCGATGACCTCCGCGGTGATCCTCGGCATGATCGTCACGATGTTCCCGGAGCCGCGCGAGCAGGCGAAGGCGATCGGCGTCTACGGCTTCGTCGCCTCCGCCGGTGGCTCGGTGGGGCTGCTCGCCGGCGGTGTGCTGACGCAGTCGATCAACTGGCACTGGATCTTCTTCGTGAACATCCCGATCGGCATTGCCACCGGAGTCCTCGCGGTGCGGCTACTCGACAGGGACAAGGGCATCGGCTTCGGCGACGGCGCGGACATCCCGGGAGCAGTCCTGATCACTAGCTCGTTGATGCTGGGCGTCTACACGATCGTCAAGCCGGCCGCCGACTATGGCTGGGGCGCGGGCCGGACGCTGGCGCTCGGAGCCCTCTCGCTGGCGCTGCTCGTTGCATTCATCGCGCGCGAGGCGACGGCGCGCAACCCGCTGATGCCGCTGCGGATCTTTCGCTCGCGCAATGTCGCGGGAGCCAACGTCGTCCAGGCGCTGCTGGTGGCGGGGATGTTCGGGATGTTCTTCCTCGGGGCCCTGTACCTGCAGCGGGTACTCGGCTACGACGCCCTCGAGATCGGCCTTGCCTTCCTGCCCGCGACGGTCGTGATGGGCACGCTGTCGCTGCGCTACTCCGAACGGCTGATCATGAGCTTCGGTCCCAAGCGGACGCTGCTCCCGGCACTGGTGCTGGTCGCTCTGGGGCTGCTCCTATTCGCGCGCGCGCCCGTGGACGGCAACTACGTGACCGATGTCTTCCCCGTGATGATCCTGCTCGGCTGCGGGATCGGCGGCTCCTTCCCCGCGCTGATGACGCTGGCGATGTCAGGCGCGACCCGCAAGGACGCGGGCCTGGCCTCCGGTCTTGTCAATACCGCTGCGCAGGTCGGCGGCGCGCTGGGCCTGGCGGTCCTCGCGACCCTGTCGGCGACACGCTCCGCGCACCTGCTGGGGACCGGCAAGTCGAGCGCCGCCGCCTTGACCGGCGGATACCACCTCGCATTCCTGATCGGGGCGGGGCTCATCCTGATCGCGATCGTCGTGGCCGCGACAGCGCTGCGCGTAGAGCAGGCAGCCAGTCCCGCCGAGCCGGCGGCCGAGCACGGGCGCCCGGAGTATGAGCTGGCCGAGCACGGGCACGCCGAGCGGGGTGGAGCCGAGCCGGCGTATTCAGAGGTGGCGTAGGTCGCGGCTGGATTGGCGTGGGGCCGCGGCGGCTCAGGCGATGCCGTGTTCGATCGCGCCGAGGCGCTCGATCTCGATGCGCACCACGTCGCCGGAGGCGAGGAAGCGAGGCGGGTCGAGTCCGATGCCGACGCCGGCCGGTGTGCCGGTGAGGATCAGGTCTCCAGGCGCCAGTGTGCAGGTCTCGGCGATGAAGGCGACGAGCTCCGGGATCTGAAAGATCAGGTTTGATGTATTCGAATCTTGGCGCAGTTCCCCGTTGACCCAGGTACGCAGGCTCAAGCCGTGCGGGTCGGGGATCTCGTCGGCGGTCGTGATCCAGGGGCCGTAAGGGCAGAAGTCGTCGGCGCCCTTCGCGCGTGTCCACTGCGGCTCGCGGCCCTGCAGGTCGCGCGCGCTGACGTCATCGGCGACCGCGTAGCCCGCGATCGTGCCGCCGGCGCCGATGACGACGGCCAGCTCCCCCTCGTAGTCAAGGCGGCGCACGACCTCGGGGCAGCGCACGGCGGTACCCGGCGCGGTAGCTGAGGAGGGGAGCTTCATGAACACCAGCGGGCGCTCCGGGCGCTCACCGCCGGTCTCGGCGATGTGGTCGGCGTAGTTGAGGCCGATCCCGAAGATCGCGCGCGGTGCGGGAACGGGGGCGAGCAGTGCGACCTCATCCAGCGCCCACGAAGGCCCCTGCGGCTGCCTGGCGGCGGCGCTCGCGGGGGAGGGGTCGCCCAGAATGTCGAGTACCGCGAGGCTCTCGTCGGCAAACGCCGTCACCTGCCCTTCCTCGCTGACGGTCCCCGCCCGGGGGGCTTGGGCGTCGGGTGGCAGAAAGGTCACGAGGCGCATTGCGGCAGCCTAGCGGCCCCAGGGCAATGCTCGCTCGGCCCGTCAGGATGCGCGCCGGGCTTCGCGGTTGCGTCGCCCGGCCGCGGCCGCGGCTGTGTCTGCCCGGCCCGTGGCTGTGGCTGCTCGTCCACGGTGTATCTAACCGGCCCGCGGCTGCTTCTTGCCCATCCGCGGCTGTGTTCGCTTGGCTTCGCGGCTATGCTCGCCCGGCCTATGGCAGGCCTGACCGCATTCGAGCGCGCGCTGCTCGGACTCATCACGGCTACCTCCGTGCTCGCCGGGATCGCCAACTATCAGGTGTGGCCAGCGGTCCCGCGTTTCGCGGTGGCGACGGTGGCGCTGGCGGGGCTTGCATGGGTGGTGTCCTTCGCTACGGAGCAGCTCGGCGAGCGCTTCGGGCCGGCTGTCACCGGCATGCTGCAGTCGACTCTGGGCAACCTGCCGGAGCTGTTCGTGGTCATCTTCGCCCTGCAGAAGGGCGAGTTGGTGGTGGCTCAGACGGCGATCATCGGCTCGATCTTCGCCAATGCCCTGCTAGTCCTGGGGCTGGTGATCGTTGTCGGGGCGCGCCGCGCGCCGGACGGGGTCATGCGCTTCTCGCGGCGACTGCCCAGCGACACGGCGACGCTGCTGCTGGTGACGGTCTTCATCATCGTGCTGCTTGGCTTGTCGCTGAGCGCGCACGACCCGGCGAGTCATCACGTGAAGGCGATCTCGGCGGTTGGAGCGGTCTGCCTGCTGGTGGTTTACGTGGCGTGGGTGATCCCTTACCTGCGTGCCGACGTCACACCCGGGGAGCAGGTCGCGGACGCGGCGGGGGCGCGAGATGGGAGCAACGGCGCCGCGGAGGTCTCGGAGCGGGCCGGCGCAAGCGAGGCGGCGGGGCCGAGGTCAAGTCAGGTGGCGGGGCCGAGGTCAAGTCAGGTGGCAGGGCCGAGGTCAAGCGAGGTGGCGGGACCGAGGCTCTCGCTGCCGGCAACCCTCGCGCTGCTGGTGGTCGCGGGTGTCGCCTCGGCCTTCGTCTCGGATTGGTTCGTCGACGCGCTCTCGCCGGCGATCGCCGTGCTGCACATCTCCCAGGCGTTCGCTGGCCTCGTGATCGTGGCGATCGCGGGTAACGCCGTCGAGAACACCGCCGGCCTGGTGTTCGCCTGGAAGGGTCGCTCGGACCTCGCGATCTCGGTCGTCAAGAACTCGGTCGCGCAGATCGCGGCCTTCCTGTTCCCGCTGCTCGTCCTGATCTCCTTCCTCCTGGCCACCACCCTGACCTTTGCGTTGGCGCCTGTCTACATCGGAGCGCTGGCACTGACGGCGCTGGTGGTCTGGCAGGTGACCGGCGACGGCGAGGCCGTGGCCTTCGAGGGCTGGGCGCTCGTCGCTCTCTATGTCGTGCTCGCGACGCTCACGCTGTTCGAGTAGGTCGCCGAGCGGCCCGCCGCGAGCAGTCGCCAGGACATTTCGTGCTCAGATGAGCGACTGACGCTCACTCGTCGGGCTATCCGTGCCCAGGTGAGCGACTGACGCTCACTCGTCGGGCTATCCGTGCCCAGGTGAGCGACTGACGCCACTCGAGACCTGCTCGTGGCGACAGGCCTTGCGGGCTACCCGCGCGTGAGCCCTCCGATCAGCGCTCCCGCGATCCCACCGGCGGTAGCCGCCTGGGCGTTGCTGGTATCGCCGCCCTCGATCGGAGCGATGAACATCGTTTGGATCGCGAGGCGGCCCGGGCCGGTGAAGCGGTTCCAGGTGAGCTTGCCGCCGCCGCCCATGATCCCGGTCTTCAGGCCCATCGTGACCGCCTCCATGTTGACCGACGGGTCCTTGTAGAGCCACGCGCCGGCCTCGACGTCGAGCTGCTCGCCGTCGCCGAGCTGGACGAGAAAGACGTTGCCGTGGCCGTGCAGCCAGACCAGCGCATCGCCGTTGGTGGCGCGGAACTTGTCCATGAAGAAGCCCGAGCCGCCGAGCAGCATGTTCTGCGCGCCCTTGATCCGTTCGAAGCTGTAGTCGAGGTTGTCCGTTGCCGCGATGAACTGGTGCTCGCGCACGTCGAGCCCTTCGCCCTGGCGCAGGTGCATCGGGATGCACTGGCCCGGCGAGTCGCGTGAGAACGCGATGTGCCCGGCGCCCGCGGTGCGCGTCACGAAGAACTCCAGGCCCGCGATCTTCCGTTTGATCGCGCCCGGGAGCTTCTTCAGCTCGACGTTGACCTGCGTCTCCTTCCAGAGTAGGACGTGGTGCTCGAACATCACGCTCGCGCCGCCCACCACGACCTGCAGCTCGGGGACCAGCTCTCCGCGGATGTGGTAAGTGACACCCGCGAAGCTCTCGTCGTGGACGGCGGTCGGGATCGGCTCGGGTAGCTGCATGGACGTGGACCTCCTAGTTTTGCGATGCATGGTGGCTGGGGACGCGGCGTAGATGATGGCGCAGGCGGCGGTTGGCTGTTTTGGATTGGGTCGGACAAGCCGGCTCGCGCTGTGTGGGAGCGGCGAGGCGCAGTCACCAAGGGGGCTTGACAAGTATCCGCCAGTCTGCGTATAGTGGTCTTATCCCGGCGGTCCCGAGTGGATTGCCGAGTGTAAACATAGGGTCTGGTTTGGGGTCTGGCCTGCTGTGGTCGACCTTTCAGCACTGGCGGGTTCGCTTTTTGGAGAGGGACCGGGTCAGAGGATCGAAGAGGGAGCTGTCTTCAGCGTGAGTTCGAGAGGGACATACGTGTCAGGAATCCGTGCGCCTCACGAAGGGGCCGTAACTAGATGCCTCAGCAGCTTGCTGATGCATCTCTCTCTCTCTCTCTCTCTCTTCGCCTTGGGCACTAACGGCTGACGCAGTCTGTCCGGCGCGTTCGCGCCGATGTGTCAAATCCCCCTTTGGGGGATGGGTTCGCGGTGACCACCTGCGCCTCCGGGGAGCTCACGCGCGTATCGCTCGCGAGTCACACTGCCTCCTCGCTAGCGTGGCTGTCGCGATCCCTACGCGCCACCGGCTCGGTCGGGGCTCCTGGGCGTGATGGCCGTGGCTCCGCGCGTCCCTAGGGCGGCCACCCGTGGCACGATCGTGGGTGCGAGAGCGACGAGGACGGTCAAGCCAGCCACCGGTAGGACGCGGCAGGCCTCGGACCTGAGGACCAGCGCGGAGGTGAGGACCAGCGCGGACGCGAGGACTAACGCGGGCATGAGGACCAGCGCGGGCATGAGGACCAGCGCGGGCGCGAGGACCAATGCGGACGCGATGACCAACAACGCCGACGCAAGGACCAACGGTGAGGTCGCGCCGGCGGGCATGGGGGACGGCGTGCCAGGTCGTGAGCGAATCGGCGAGATCCAGCGAGCACGGATTCTCGTCGCGATCACCGAGCTCGTACGCGAGCGCGGAGCCGCCCGGGTAACCGTGGCGCACATCGTCACCCGCTCGGGTATCTCCCGGCGCACCTTCTACGAGCTCTTCGAGGATCGCGAGAGCTGCCTGCTGGCCGCCTTCGATCGCGCAGTTGCGTCCGCCGCTACGCGCACACTCCCCGCCTACCGAGCCGCCAAAGGCGGATGGCACGAGCGCATCAGGGCAGGCCTGGGGGCGCTGCTGGAGCTGTTTGACGAGGAGCCCGCCGTGGCTGGGCTCTGTGTCGTGGACGCGCTCGCCGGCGAACGCGGCGTCCTCGAGCGCCGGGCACGTGTCGTCGAGGCGCTGGTCGACGCGGTGCACGACGGTGCGCGCGAGTACCACGGGCTCGGGCGTCGCCCCGCGCCCGGGCGTCGTCCCGCGCGAATCGTCGCCGAGGGCATCGTCGGCGCCGTGCTCGCCGTGCTCCACGCCCGTCTCTGTGAGCCCGACCCCAAGCCGCTAGCCGGTCTCCTGAACCAATTGATGGGAATCGTCGTGCTGCCCTACCTCGGCTCCGACGCCGCCGCGCGCGAGCTCAAGCAGCCCAAGCCCAGGCGGCGCTCGCCCAAGCAGCGGCCGAGAGACCCGCTGCGCGACCTCGACATGCGCCTGACCTACCGCACCGTGCGGGTCCTGCTGGCCGTCTCCGAGCGGCCCGCCGCCTCCAGCCGCGAAGTCGCCGACGCCTCCGGTGTCGCCGACCAAGGCCAGATCTCCAAGCTGCTCTGGCGCCTGGAGCACCTCGGCCTGATCGTCAACGCCACCGACGGACACGGCAGGGGAGAGCCGAACGCTTGGAGTCTCACCCCGCGCGGTGAAGAGGTCCACCGCGCCACCGAGGTGCAAGCCACGCTCGGCGCATCGCAATGCAATCAGCGAGGGGCCGTCCCCTCCACGTTCGAGGAGGAGAGATAGCGCCTATGTCGATTCAAGCTCAGATCACGAGGGTCCTCAGAATCGCGGCCGTGAGCTGCGGCGCCGCGCTCGGCGCACTGCTCCTCACGGGCGCCTGCGCCCTGGCGGCGCCCGTGACGATCGACGGCACCTCCGCGGCGAACGTGAGCGCGACCGCCGCCGACATGCAGGCGCAGGTCAACCCCAACGGCGCCAGCGCTACCTACTACTTCCAGTACGGCACCCAAGCCGGTGTCTACACCACGAACGCGCCCGCGCCACCGGGCAACAGCGTACCTCCCGGGACGACCGATCAGCTCACCGATATTCACGTGCAGGGTCTGCAGTCGGGCATCGCCTACCACTACCGGGTGGTGGTGCTCGACGCGGGGAACACGCTCGACGGTCCCGATCACTCCTTCACGACGCAGCCGGCCACCTCGGCGGCCGGGATGCCTGACGGCCGCGCGTATGAGCTCGTCTCGCCGCCGAGCAAGCACGGTGGTGAAGCGGACGGGATCGACAGCAGCGGCGAGCCCCCCAGTCCGGCGCAGACCTCCGAAGACGGCAGCGCCATCACCTATGGCATGAAGATCCCACCCGGAGCCAACCTGCCGGGAAACCCCGGGAATCAATTCGGAGGCGACCAGCTGGTCTCGACGCACGGGCCGCAGGGCTGGAGCACGCAGGACATCACGCCTCCGTTCGTCGAAGCCATCCGTATCGGGCTTCTGCCATACAACGAACTCCTCGCATTCTCGCCCGACCTCTCTCACTCGATTGTCATCCGGGGAGGCGCTGAAAATATTCGTAGCTCCTCCCCCGAAGCGCCCAATGTCGAACTGCTCCCCTTCCTGCGTGGCGCCGACGGCGGCTACCAGCCGCTGGCGACCGGAGAATTCTCACGAGCCGCGGAAATCGGATTCCAGGGCGCCTCGCCTGACCTGCGGCATCTCATCATCGGGTCGACAGAAGCTCTGCTACCGGGTGTAAGGGCAAATCACGGCGAAAGCCCGAGCCTGTATGAGTGGGCGGAAGGGCGCCTCCAGCTCGTGAGCGTGCTGCCCAACGGCGAACAGGCAGACGTGGAGGGTGGCGGAAGCGGCGACCGTACATGGCTCGGCAATTATCGGCGGCTTAATACCAGACACGCGATCTCCGATGATGGGTCGCATGTCATCTGGTCCTCTGAAGGTCAGCTCTACGAGCGGAACATGCTCACCGGTCAAACGGTGGAAGTCGGCGGCGGGGAATTTCAGACCGCTAGCAGCGACGGCTCAAAGGTCTTCACCAGCCCGGCACCAGAACCGTCAGGTGATCTCTACGAGTTCGACGATACGACCGATAGGCTGACCGACATCGTTCCCGGCGGCGAAGTGATCGGTGTCCTTGGCGCCAGCGAAGATGGGTCCTACGTCTATTTCGTCGGCGAAGCGGCATTGGCTGGCGGTGCGACAGCAGGTCAGCCCAATCTCTACATGTTGCACGACAATGAAGAACGCGGTACGTGGGAAGCGCCGAAGTTCATCGCGACGCTTGCAGGTAGTGAACATGATGAAGGCGAGGCTACTGACCTAGACAAGGCAGACTGGGAATCAAACAGGGCAACAGGTGAAGGTGGAGTCAATGGCCTCGTCAGGCAGACCGCGCGAGTGTCGCCCGACGGACGTTATGTGGCTTTTATGTCGAAGGCGAGCCCGACGGGCTACGACAACGTGGACGCGAACACCGGCGCGCGCGATGCGGAGGTCTACCTCTTTGACGCACAGGCGAGCCGTCTCGTGTGCGCCTCGTGCAACCCAACTGGCGCGAGGCCTGTCGGGGGCTCGGAAGTACCCGGCTGGACAGCGGTCGCAAACGGTCTGAGAACGTTCTATCAATCGCGCTACCTATCCGACGAAGGCCGTCTGTTCTTCGACAGCCTCGACGCTCTGGTCCCGCAGGACACGAACGGCAAGAAGGACGTGTACGAGTACGAGCCCGACGGTCTTGGGAGCTGCGGGACGACCGGCGGCTGTGTGGGTCTGATCTCGGGCGGAGCCGAAGGCAACTCGATCAGCGAAGGCTCGACGTTCGTCGACGCGAGCGTGTCCGGTGACGACGTGTTCATCAGGACCCTGGATCGGCTCGTGCCCCAGGACGTAGACAACGCCTATGACATCTACGACGCGCACGTCTGCTCATCGGCAGTGCCCTGTCCCGCGACGATCGTTCCGGTGCCGGAGTGCCAGAGCAGCGACGCCTGCAAAGCGGGGCCCGCGCCAGAGCCGGGCATATTCGGCCCGCCCCCGAGCGCGACCTTTGCGGGGGCCGGGAACATTGCTCCCAAGCCGGTCTCGGCGGTCAAGGTGAAGAAGAAGAAAAAAGCTGTAAAGAAACATAGGCCCAGCAAGCGCAGGCCCAAGAAGCACGCCAAGAAAGGTCGCAAGGCAACGAGCTCGACCGGACATTCGAAGATTGGGAGGCAATAGTCATGGGTAGGAAATTTGCTCCTTTTCTTGTGAGCGCGGCATTCGTCTTGTCCTTTGCCGGTGCGCCCCCGGCGCACGCCGAAACGGCGTGGTGGAAGATCGTGACTGCCGCAAGGCCGACGAACCTTCCTCCGGGCGGGGAAGGCGTGCTCGACGTGAGCGTCTCGAACCTCGGCGACGCCACCGCCGATGCCGGCGGCGAAAGCCCCGTGACGGTCACCGACACGCTGCCTCCCGGATTGACGGTAATAGGCGTGGGCGCCGAAAAGGCAGGGGAAGGCGACGGGATCGAAGGGGTTGCCTGCTCGGTTGTGTCGGCCTCCTCTGTCACCTGCACATACGCCGCCCGTCTTGGTCCCTATCAGTCGCTGGGATTGAGCATCAGTGTGGCTGTCACGCAAGGAGCCTCCTCCGGCGCGGGGAACACCGTCGATGTCTCCGGTGGGGAAATCGCGAGCGCCTCGGTCGTGCAGCCCGTGGCCGTCGGCGGAGCGCCCGCGAAGTTTGGCGTCGAACGCTACGAATTGACACCGAGCAACGAGGACGGATCGTTTGACACGCAGGCGGGCTCCCATCCATTTCAGCTGACCTCCACGATCGAGTTCAACTCCGAAATACGCAGCGGCGGCAGATTTCCCGGGCCGTACCCGGTCGGGTTCGATCGGGATCTGCACTTCGAGCTGCCGCCGGGAGAGGTGGGAGATCCGAACGTCGTGCCGCAGTGCTCGGTCGAAGAGTTCTCGGCCTTCGGCAGTGGCAGGAACTCCTGCCCAGCCGACACGGCGATCGGCGTCGCCGAAGTCACCGTGGGCATCGGTCGCCCCGAAACGTACGTCGTGCCTGTATTCAACTTGCCACCGACGGTTGGCGAGCCCGCGCGCTTCGGGTTCTTCGTCGAATACTTCCCGGTCTTCCTCGACACCTCCGTGCGCACCGGCGGGGGCTATGGCGTGACGGTGGACGTCAACAATCTGCCAGAGGTTCTCCCCACGTTCGGCTCTCAGGTGACGTTCTGGGGCGTGCCCGGCGACCCGCGCCACAACCAGTCGCGGGGCTGGGAATGCCTGAACGGCTACTACGGCGCGCTACCGGAATCCTGCGGCGCGGGAGTGCCTTCGCAGACGGCGTTCCTGTCGATGCCGACTTCGTGCAATGGCCTATTCGAATCGACGGTGCTCGCGGACTCCTACGAGCAGCCGAACAGCTACGTTGCGGGCCAGGCGGTGCTGCGCAACCTCGCGGGCACCGGGGTCGGCTTGGATGGCTGCAACAGGTTGAACTTCAACCCGTCGATCAGCGTCGCCCCGGACGGACAGGCCGCGAGCACGCCGACCGGGTTGACGGTCAATCTGCACGTTCCGCAGACGCAGACGCTGAATCCCGCAGGCCTGGCCCAGGCCAACGTCAAGAGCACGACGGTGACGCTTCCGGCGGGCGTGCAGCTCAGCCCGTCCGCAGCTGACGGCCTGCTCGCCTGCTCGGATGAACAGGTCGGCTTCACGGGCGTGAGCCCGCAGACCGACGAAGCCGACTTCACGCCGGTGCCCGCGACCTGCCCGGACGCCTCGAAGGTCGGGACGGTGAGGATCAGCACGCCACTCCTGCCGAACCCGCTCAAGGGCTCGGTCTACCTCGCAGCACAGGACGCTAACCCCTTCGGGAGCCTGGTGGCGCTGTACATCGAGGCCGAAGAGCCGATCTCGGGCGTGTTGGTGAAGCTGGCCGGGGAAGTGGCGCTGAACCCGGTCACGGGTCAGGCCGTCGCGACGTTCGACCACACCCCCCAGGTGCCGTTCGAAGACCTCGCGCTCGAATTCTTCGGCAGCGCCCGTGCGCCGCTGACGACCCCCCCACTGTGCGGCACGTATACGACGCAAACGTCGATCGCGCCGTGGTCGGGGAATCCGGCCGCGACGCCCTCCTCGAGCTTCCAGATCACGGGTGGCCCCAACGGCGCCCCATGCTCGAACCCGCAGCCGTTCGCTCCCGGGTTCGAGGCGGGCTCGACGAACCTGCAGGCCGGGGCCTTCACGCCGTTTGCGCTCACGATGACCCGACCCGACGCCGACCAGACGCTCAGCCGCATCGAAATGCAGATGCCACCCGGCCTATTGGGGACGCTCTCGAACGTCAAGCTGTGCCCCGAACCGCAGGCCGCGCTGGGGACATGTGGCGAAGAAAGCCTGATCGGCCACACGGTCGTGAGCGCCGGTCTCGGCGGCGACCCCTACACGGTCACCGGCGGCAAGGTCTACATCACGACCGGCTACAAGGGCGCACCGTACGGCCTCTCGATCGTCAACCCCGCCAAGGCCGGGCCGTTCGACCTCGGGACGGTCGTCGTGCGGGCCACGATCAACGTCGACCCCCACACCGCGGCCCTCAGCATCAAGAGCGATCCGCTGCCGACGATCCTCGACGGCATCCCGCTGCAAATCCAGCACGTAAACGTCAGCGTGGACCGAGAAAAGTTCACGTTCAATCCCACCAACTGCGGCAAAACGGCGATTACCGGCACGCTCAGCAGCAGCGAAGGCTCCGCGGCGGCGGTCTCGACCTCCTTCCAGGTCACCAACTGCGCGACGCTCGCCTTCCAGCCGAAGCTGACCGTCTCGACCGCAGGCAAGACCTCCAGGGCGAACGGCGCGAGCCTGCACGTGCGCCTGACCTACCCCGAGGGGCCCTACGACGCGAACATCGCCAGCGTCAAAGTCGAACTGCCCAAGCGGCTGCCGTCGCGGCTGACGACGCTGCAGAAGGCCTGCCCCGCCGCGACGTTCGAAGCGAACCCCGCGTCGTGCCCCGCCGCGTCGCTGATCGGCAGCGCGACCGCCACAACACCGGTGTTGCCGGTCCCGTTGACGGGCCCCGCATACTTCGTCTCCCACGGCGGCGAAGCGTTCCCCTCCCTGATCGTGGTGCTGCAGGGCTACGGCGTCACCGTCGACCTCGTCGGCACCACGTTCATCTCCAAAACCGGGATCACGAGCTCGACGTTCAAGACGGTCCCCGACGTCCCCGTCGGAACCTTCGAACTGACACTTCCCGAGGGTAAGTACTCGGCACTGGCCGCCAACGGGAATCTCTGCACCGGCAAGCTCACGATGCCGACCCTGTTCGTCGGACAGAACGGAGCCCAGACCCACGAGACGACCGCGATCAAGGCCACCGGCTGCCCCCGGCACAAGGCAGCACGCTCCCGCAGGAAGCACCACAAGCGGTAGGTGTGCGCGCAAGCCTCCAAGCGGGAGATCGAGCGAGTCAGTCGCAGCCGCGTCGGCCATTGAGCAGCGATGGCCGACGCGGCTGCGCGCGGACGCGGGACACGGAGGTCACGCGCCCACAAGGCCGCTGGGCACAACCGCCCGCGCGGACGATCACGGCCCAACCCAAGGTCGACCCGCACCCCACGTCCGTAGGAGACAGCCGCGCGCGACTCACCCCACGCACGACGCGCGCTCCCCACGCGAGGCCTCTTCGCTCGTTCCCGGCGCCCCCCGAGCCCGCAAAGCACGCTAGACTTATTCGACCTCGCGCCAGGCGGGGTTTTTCTTCGCCTGGGGCCAGGTGCCAACGCACATGACGACGCACGGGAAGTAGATCCACATGGCCCGCGGAGACGTTCGCATCGCTGTCACCCTCGCCTGCGAGGAGTGCAAGCGTCGCAACTACCAGACCAACAAGAGCAAGCGCAACAACCCCGACCGCATCAGCCTGCGCAAGTACTGCCGCTGGTGCCGCCGGCACACGAGCCATCGGGAGACTCGCTAGCGCGGGAGCGCTGCCGTGGCTCGTGACCGCAAACGTGCAAAGCAGCGGCAGCAGCGTCGCGCCCAGCGGGGCGCGTCCGTGCCGACGCACTCAGACCCCGTCCGCGCCGACCTGCCCGGCGCCCTTGGCCACGCCTCCGGTGACGTCGAGGAGTTCGACGCAGCGCTCGTACGCGGCGCCCAGGGTGTCCCCCTGCCCGATACCTCCTCTGGCGCACCCGACTCCGACCCAGGCGACGCGGAGCCCGAAGCCAACGGGTCCGGCGCAGAGTTGCTGGCCGCCGGCGTCGGTGATGGCGATCGCGGCGGCAACGGCGCCACGCCGGCGGCCGCCGGCGACGAAGCCGAAGCCGCGCTTCCGAGTGCCCCACGCGAGCACCGCCAATCGCTGCCCCGGCGCGCCGTCGGCTTTCTGCGCGCAAGCTGGGCCGAGCTCCAGCGCGTACAGTGGCCCAACCGCACCCAGGTCTCCCAGGCCACCGCAGTCGTTCTCGGCTTCGTCGCGATCGCCGGCGCCTACCTCGGCGCCGCCGACTGGCTAGCCCAGAAGATCGTCAACCTGATTCTCTAAGCGCTCTCTTGTCCATCCGCTATCTCTCTGAGGCCCTCTAGGAGCCCGCATGTTCCGCTGGTACGTCGTCAACACCTACTCCGGTCACGAGAACAAGGTCAAGCACAACCTTGAACACCGCGTCGTCTCGCTCGGTCAGCAGCGCGCCGTGCGCCAGGTCGTCGTGCCCACCGAGGCCGTCTCCGAGATGAACAAGGACAACCAGAAAGTCACCGTCGAGAAGCGCACCATGCCCGGCTACGTCCTCGTCAACATGGAGCTCAACGAGGACTCCTGGGGCGTCGTCAAGGGCACCCCCGGCGTCACCGGCTTCGTCGGGGCCTCCCAGGAGCCCGTCCCGCTCACCCAGGGCGAGGTCGACCGGCTCCTGCACAAGGAGGTCGCCACCGCGCCGCGCACCCGCGCCCAGTTCGCGATCGGCGAGACCGTCAAGGTCGTCTCCGGGCCACTCGCCGACTTCTCCGGCGAGATCTCCGAGATCAACGACGACGCCGCCAAGCTCAAGGTCCTGGTATCAATCTTCGGTCGGGAGACCCCAGTCGAGGTCCAATTCGACCAGGTAAAAAAGCTCTAGGACGCCCGCTGAACTGCGCGATACTGCGTCCTCCCTCCCTCGTGTGCAGAGCACACTTCGGTCGGTGCGTCCTTGTCTCGCTTGTCCAGCGAACGCCCTAGAAGGTAGATTTAGAAAGAAGAAATGGCCAAGAAGGTTCTGACAACGATCAAGCTGCAGGCCAACGCCGGGCAGGCGAGTCCCGCCCCGCCGGTCGGTCCTGCCCTGGGGCAGCACGGCATCAACATCATGGAGTTCTGCAAGGCCTTCAACGCGCAGACCCAGAGTGAAACCGGGACCGTCATCCCCGTCGTCATCACCGTCTACGAGGATCGTTCCTTCACGTTCATCACCAAGACGCCGCCCGCCGCCGTCCTGATCCGTCAGACCCTGCGCCTCGACAAGGGTTCCGGCGAGCCGCACCGCAACAAGGTCGGCAAGCTCACCCGCGCCCAGCTCCACGAGATCGCCGAGCGCAAGCTCCCCGACCTCAATGCCCACGACATCGAGCACGCCGCCCGCATCATCGCCGGCACCGCGCGCTCCATGGGAGTCGAGGTCGAGTCATGAGCACCCACCACTCCCGCCGCCACACCGAGTCCCGCGCCAAGGTCGACCGCGAGCGCGAGTACGAGCCCCACGAGGCCATCGCCCTCGTCAAGAGCCTCGCCCCCGCCAAGTTCGACGAGTCCATCGAGATCCACGTCCGCACCGGCCTCAACGTGCGTCACGCCGATGAGCAGCTGCGCGGCACCATCGCCCTGCCCAACGGGCTCGGACGGGACGTCAAGGTGGCAGTATTCGCCCAGGGCGCCAAGGTCGCCGAGGCCGAACAGGCCGGCGCCGACGTCGTCGGCGGCGAGGACCTCGCCAAAAAGATCGAGGAGGGCTTCGACGAGTTCGACGTCGCCATCGCCACCCCCGACCTGATGTCCGTCGTCGGGCGGCTCGGGCGCATCCTCGGCCCCTCCGGCAAGATGCCCAACCCCAAAGTCGGCACCGTCACGATGGACGTCGCCAAGGCCGTCGAAGAGTCCAAGGCCGGCAAGGTCGAGTACCGCACCGACCGCACCGCCATCGTCCACCTCGTCATCGGCAAGGTCAGCTTCGACGAGCGCAAGCTGCTCGAGAACTACGCCGCCATCGTCGAAGAGCTGATCCGCGCCAAGCCCTCCGCGGCCAAAGGCCGCTACCTGTACAGCATCACGCTCGCCTCCACCATGGGTCCCGGCGTCAAAGTCGACCCCAGCCGCACCCGCGACATCGTTGAGGAGGCGCCCACCCCGGCGGCCGCAGCCGCCTGAGCGTCTACCCACCGGCAACCGCAGACCCCCGGCCCCTGGCCGATCTTTCGATCGGTCGTATAAGCCCGGGATAGGAGCCCACCTATGAATCGAGACCAGAAGGCCGCCGCGATCGCCGAGATCGCCGCCAACATCGAGGAGTCCCAGGCCGTATTCGCGGTCGACTACCGCGGCATCACCGTGCCCCAGGCCGCCGAGCTGCGCGCCAAGCTGCGCGAAGCCGACGCCTCCTTCCGCATCGTCAAGAACTCGCTCGCCGAGCGCGCCTCCGAGGAGACCGGCGCCGAGCAGCTCAAGCCGCTGCTCCAGGGTCCCACCGCGCTCACATTCGTCCGCGGCGACGCCGCCCTCGCCGCCAAGGCCGTCGCCGACTACGCCCGCCTCACCCAGCTCTTGCCGTTCAAGGGTGGCCTCATGGACGGCGCCGCCGTCGACGCCGAGCAGATCCGCGCCATCTCGCGCCTGCCCTCCCGCGAAGTCCTCTACGGACAGCTCGTCGGCGTCGTCGCCTCACCCATCAGCGGCCTCGTACGCACCCTTGGCGCCCTCGTCGGTGGTCTGGCCGTCGCTCTCGGTCAGGTCCGCGAGAAGAAGGAGTCCGGCGAGATCCCCGCCGGGGAGCCGCCCGCCGCGCCGGAGGCCGCCGCTACGCCAGAGGCCGCCGCACCCGTCGAGGCCCAGGCCGAGCCGGTGCCCGTAGCCGAGGATGCCGCGCCCGCCGAGCCGGCGCCCGCAGCGGAGGAGGCGCCCGCAGCCGGGGACCCCGCGCCCGCCGAGCCGGCGCCCGTAGCGGAGGAGGCGCCCGCAGCCGGGGACCCCGCGCCCGCCGAGCCGGCGCCCGTAGCGCCCGTAGCCGAGGAGGCGCCCGCAGCCGGGGACGCCGCGCCCGCCGAGCCGGCGGGGCAGGCGGAGTCCCAGGACCAAGCTGAGCCGGCCGAGCCGGCACAAGACGACAACCAGGCGGACGCCTCGGCCGAGGCCGAGACCGCCGAGGCGAACCCCAAGGAGGACTGATCGATATGGCAACCAGCACCCAGGAGTGGATCGACGAGCTCAAGGGCATCTCCGTGCTCGAGCTCGCCGAGCGCATCAAGGCGCTCGAGGAGGAGTTCGGCGTCTCGGCCGCCGCCGTCGCCGCGCCCGCCGCTGCCCCCGCCGGAGCCGGAGAGGCCGCCGCCGAAGACGAGGGTCCCACCACCGTCGACGTCGTCCTCACGGGCGCCGGCGACAAGAAGATCCAGGTCATCAAGGTCGTGCGCGCCGCCACCGGCCTTGGCCTCAAGGAGGCCAAGGCGCTCGTCGACGAGGCCCCCAAGCCCGTCAAGGAGGGCATCGAGAAGGACGAGGCCGACAAGCTCAAGCAGGAACTGGAGGAGGCCGGCGCCGCCGTCGAGTTGAAGTAGCGCGCGTCAGGCACACACGTAGCGAGGGCCCATCCACACCCGGGCCTGTCACATGGGTCCTCGCTACGCCCGCGCCGCAGTCCCGGGCTCCTCGCGGCGCGCCTTTATCCCCGCCTTAACATCTACGCCCACTTTCCGGTAGAATCGCGCCGCTGGCCGATAGTCGCAGCCGTCTCAGTCGTACGAAGCCGCGCCACATACGCGGTATTCAAGAGGCGGGGTCCGTGAGCGCTGGCTGCCCACTTGAGGGCGGCGGTAGCCTGTGCTATCTTTACGGGTCGCGCGCGCTCGCGCTGTTTTTCTCGTCGTCGTGTCTCTCTCCCTCGAAGGAGTCTTTCTTGGCTGCTGTTGATGCTCTCCGGACGCGCCGGACCTTCGCGCGTCTGAACAAGCCCGTTGACGTCCCCAACCTGATCGATATTCAGCGCCGCTCATTTGAGTGGTTGACCGACGCCCAGAAGGGCGGTCTCCGCGAGACGATCGACGACATCTCGCCGATCGAGGATTACACCGGCAACCTCGCCGTCCAGTTCGGCGAGATCTCTTTCGACGAGCCCGTCGCCTCGCTCGAGCAGTGCCGCGAGAAGGATTTGACATTTGCGCGCCCGCTCACGGTGACGGTCGCATTCATCAACCGCGAGACCGGCGAGATCCGCGAGCAGTCGGTCTTCATGGGCGACTTTCCCTGGATGACCGAGCGCGGGACCTTCGTCATCAACGGCACCGAGCGCGTCGTCGTAACGCAGCTCGTGCGCTCCCCCGGTGCCTACCTGATGGAGCCCAAGGACCGTGAGAAGCAGGTCTTCATCGCCAACCTGATGCCCGCCCGCGGCTCCTGGCTGGAGCTCGAGATCGATAAGAAGGGCAAGGTCTACGTCCGCATCGACCGCAAGCGCAAGCTACCGGTGACCGTGCTGCTGCGCGCGATGGGCTACGCCACTGACGAGGAGATCCTCAAGCTCTTCGAGAACTCGCTCTACATCCGCAACACGCTGGAATCCGACACCGAAATCACCCGCACCGAAGAGGGCTCCCTGATCGAGCTCTTCAAGAAGCAGCGCCCCGGCGAGCCGCCCAGCGTCGACAATGCGAAAGCGCTGCTCAACCAGCTGTTCTTCGACCCCAAGCGCTACGACCTCACGCGCGTCGGTCGCTACAAGCTCAACTCCCGGCTCGGTCTCGACGTCGACATCGACACGCGCACCCTCACCCACGACGACATCCTCGCGCTCGTCAAGGAGCTCGTCTCGCTGCCCAAGCGCCTGGGCATCCCGGAGGAAGGCTCCGAGGTAGAGATCAAGGACTACGCCGCCGAGGCCATGAGCATGCCGCGCGAGCCCGTCGCCGATCACCTCGATGAGTACGAGCACTTCGGCAACCGCCGCCTACGCACCGTCGGCGAGCTGATCCAGGAGGCCTTCCGCATCGGCCTCTACCGCATGGAGCGCGTCGTGCGCGAGCGCCTCACCACCGAGGACGCCGACACGATCACGCCCCAGACGATCATCAACATCCGCCCGGTAGTGGCCGCGCTGAAGGAGTTCTTCGGCTCCTCCCAGCTCTCGCAGTTCATGGACCAGACCAACTCCCTCGCCGGGCTCACCCACCGCCGGCGCCTCTCCGCGCTCGGCGCCGGAGGCCTCACGCGCGAGCGTGCCCCGATCGAGGTCCGCGACGTGCACCCCACCCACTACGGACGCATGTGCCCGATCGAGACCCCCGAGGGACCGAACATCGGTCTGATCGGCTCGCTCTCCTCGTTCGCCGAGGTCTCCGAGTACGGGTTCGTTACCACTCCCTACCGCGTCGTCAAGGACGGCACGGTCAGCGACGAGATCGTGCATCTCGATGCCACCCAGGAGGAGGAGCAGCTGATCGCGCAGGCCAACACTCCGGTCGACGCCAAGACCGGGAAGCTCAAGGGCACCGAGATCCTCTGCCGCACCCAGGCCGGGCAGTACGTCACCGTCGGACCGAAAGACGTCGACCTCGTCGACGTCTCCCCCGAGCAGATCTGGTCGGTCGCGACCGCGATGATCCCGTTCCTGGAGCACGACGACGCCAACCGCGCGCTGATGGGCTCCAACATGCAGCGCCAGGCCGTGCCGCTCCTGAAGGCCGACGCCCCGCTGGTCGGGACCGGCATGGAGCGCCGCGCCGCGCTGGACACCGGGGACGTGCTGCTGACCCGCAACGCCGGGACGATCGAGTTCGTCGACGCCAACCAGATCGTCGTGCAGACCAGCGACGGCAAGGACGAGTACGAGCTGCAGAAGTTCATGCGCTCCAACCAGGGCACCCTGATCCACCACAAGCCACGCGTCGACGCCGGCCAGAAGGTCAAGGCCGGCGACGTGCTTGCCGACGGCTCCTCCACCGACAAGGGCGAGATGGCGCTCGGCAAGAACCTGATGGTCGCCTTCATGTCCTGGGAGGGGTACAACTTCGAGGACGCCATCATCCTCTCCAAGCGCCTCGTGCAGGACGACGAGCTCACCTCGATCCACATCGAGGAGTACGAGATCGACGCCCGTACCACCAAGCTCGGTGAGGAGGAGATCACCCGCGATATCCCCAACCGCTCCGAGGAGTCCCTGCGCAACCTCGACGATCGCGGCATCGTCCGCGTCGGCGCCGAGGTCCAGTCCGGGGACCTGCTCGTCGGCAAGGTCACGCCCAAGGGTGAGACCGAGCTCACCGCTGAGGAGAAGCTGATCCGCGCGATCTTCAAGGAGAAGGCGCGCGAGGTCCGCGACACCTCGCTGAAGGTCCCCCACGGCGAGGGCGGCGTCGTGATCGACGTCAAGACCTTCAGCCGCGATGCCGGCGACGACCTGCCGCCGGGCGTCAACGACCTCGTGCGCGTGTTCGTCGCCAAGAAGCGCAAGATCTCCGAGGGCGACAAGCTCGCGGGACGCCACGGCAACAAGGGTGTGATCTCCAAGATCGTCGACCAGCAGGACATGCCGTTCCTCGAGGACGGCACCCCCGTCGACGTGATCCTCAACCCGCTCGGGGTGCCCTCGCGCATGAACGTCGGGCAGATCCTCGAGACGCACCTCGGCTGGGCCGCGGCGCAGGGCTGGTACGACGACGGCACCGACGCCTACAAGGAGGCCAGCGGCGAGCGCCACAACGGCGCCCCCCCGCGCGTCTACGTCTCCACGCCCGTCTTCGATGGCGCGACCGTCGAAGACGTCGACCATGCTCTGGTCAAGTGGCAGGACGGGCACGAGGGACGCATCCGCATGGACATCGACAAGAGCCGCCCTCCGGGAGAGCAGGCCTCCGGCAAGATGACGCTCTTCAACGGCCGCAGCGGCGAGCCCTTCGCCGAGCAGGTGACCGTTGGGTACATGTACATCCTCAAGCTCCTGCACCTCGTCGACGACAAGATCCACGCCCGCTCCACCGGCCCCTACTCGCTCGTCACCCAGCAGCCGCTGGGCGGCAAGGCGCAGTTCGGCGGCCAGCGCTTCGGCGAGATGGAGGTCTGGGCGCTGGAGGCCTTCGGCGCCGCCTACACCCTGCAGGAGATGCTCACGATCAAGTCCGACGACACCGTCGGGCGCGTCAAGGCCTACGAGGCGATCGTCAAGGGCGAGAACATCGCCGAGCCGTCGATCCCCGAGTCCTTCAAGGTGCTGCTCAAGGAGATGCAGTCCCTCGCGCTCGACGTCAACGTCGTCTCCGACGAAGGTCAGCGCACCGAGATGCGCGACGAAGACGACGACCTGCTGCGCGCCGCTGAGGAGCTCGGCATCGACCTCTCCGGTGTGCGCGCTCCTGCCCCGGGCACCGAGCCCACGGTCGATGGGGATGAGGAGGACGCCACCGTCGAGGACGCAGAGGGCGAGCCGGTCGCGGCCGTGACGGACAACGACTCCTCCGAGGACCTCGACGGCGAGGCCGGTCTCGGGGTCGAGGAGCTGCTGGCCGCCGGTGTCGGAGATCTGGACATCGACGCCCTCGGCGACGGTGTGCTCGAGCCGGAGCTGGCCGAGGCCGAGGACGAGGCCGAGCCCGAGCTGGCCGAGGAGACCGAGACGTAGAGGCCCCGCGGCCCGTTCCCTCCTCGGGCGGGCCGCCCACCAAATCGCAGATCCGCACCGCGCAGATCCGCACCGCAGCCCACCGCATACCCGTTTCACCCGCGAGCGAAAGCGCCACCAGATGATTGACATCAATAACTTCGACGCCATCGAGATCAGCCTCGCCTCCTCCAAGCAGATCCGCAGCTGGAGCTCCGGTGAGGTCACCAAGCCCGAGACGATCAACTACCGCACGCTGAAGCCCGAGAAGGACGGGCTTTTCTGCGAGCGTATCTTCGGGCCCACCAAGGATTGGGAGTGCTACTGCGGCAAGTACAAGCGCGTGCGCTACAAGGGCATCGTCTGCGAGCGCTGCGGGGTGGAGGTCACGCGCTCCAAGGTCCGTCGCGAGCGCATGGGCCACGTCGACCTGGCCGCGCCCGTCAGCCACATCTGGTTCTTCAAGGGCGTCCCCAGCCGCATCGGCTACCTGCTCGACATGGCTCCCAAGGAGCTCGAGAAGGTCCTCTACTTTGCCGCCTCGATCGTCACCTGGGTCGATGACGAGGCCCGCCAGAAGGATCTCGAGACGCTCGAGGTCGAGGTCAACAAGGTGCTCGACTCCTACGCCGCCGAGCGCGAGGAGCGCGTGCTCGAACTGCGCGAGTCCCTGGAGCGCCGCGAGAAGTACCTGCAGAACGGCAAGCAGACCAACTTCTCCGACGAAGACCACCTGTGGGCCGACTCGCTGGACATCAATCTCAACAAGCTCTCCGACGAGGAGCGCGAGAAGCTGCTCAAGGAGCTGCGCAAGACCTTCGAGGCGGACATCGCCGACACCGAAGCCTACATCGAGGACGCCGCCGAGCGGATGCGCAACGTGTGGGAGCTCTTCAAGACGATGGAACCGAAGCAGATCGAGCACGACGAGACGACCTTCCGCGAGCTCAAGGAGCGCTTCGGCTCGCCCTACGGCTTCGGCGAGTACTTTCGCGGCGGCATGGGCGCGGAAGCGGTCCGCGACCTGTTGCAGCAGGTCGACCTGGAGGCCGAAAGGGTCGAGCTCGAGGATCAGGTCAAGACCGCCAAAGGCCAGAAGCAGGCGCGCGCCGTCAAGCGTCTGAAGGTCGTCAGCGCATTCATCCAGTCCGGCAACAAGCCCGAACAGATGGTGCTCGACGCCGTGCCGGTGATCCCGCCGGAGCTGCGCCCGATGGTCCAGCTCGACGGCGGACGCTTCGCGACCTCCGACCTCAACGACCTCTACCGCCGCGTCATCAACCGCAACAACCGCCTCAAGCGGCTGCTGGATCTCGGCGCGCCCGAGATCATCGTCAACAACGAGAAGCGCATGCTCCAGGAGGCCGTCGACGCGCTGTTCGACAACGGCCGCCGCGGGCGCCCCGTGACCGGGCCCGGCAACCGTCCCCTGAAGTCGCTCAGCGACATGCTCAAGGGCAAGCAGGGCCGCTTCCGCCAGAACCTGCTCGGCAAGCGCGTCGATTACTCCGGACGCTCGGTGATCGTCGCCGGCCCGTACCTCAAGCTGCACCAGTGCGGCCTGCCGAAGATCATGGCGCTGGAGCTCTTCAAGCCGTTCATCATGGCCCGCCTCGTCGAGCGCAAGTCCGCGCAGAACATCAAGGCCGCCAAGAAGATGGTCGACTCGATGATCGGCGAGGTCTGGGACGTGCTCGAGGAGGTCATCCACGAGCACCCCGTGCTGCTCAACCGCGCCCCCACCCTGCACAGGTTGGGGATCCAGGCGTTCGAGCCACTGCTCGTCGAGGGCAAGGCGATCCAGGTCCACCCGCTGGTCTGCCACGCCTTCAACGCCGACTTCGACGGCGACCAGATGGCGGTCCACCTGCCACTGTCGGCGGAGGCGCAAGCGGAGGCGCGCATCCTGATGCTCTCCTCCAACAACATCCTCTCACCGGCCCACGGCGCGCCGCTGGCGACGCCGACCCAGGACATGATCCTTGGCGCCTACTACCTGACCTACGGACTCGAGGCCGAGGAACTCGGCGCCAAGCAGGAGCTCCTGCAGACCGGCAAGTGGCCCGAGAACGAGCCCCGCCCGCACGTGTTCCGCACAGCGCAGGAGGCCGAGCTCTCCTACGAGGCCGGCGTCGTCACGCTGCACGACATCGCCGAGTTCCGTCCGATGGGGCGCGACGGTGGGCACGTACTCACGACCGTCGGGCGGATCGTCTACAACGACCGCATCGAGCGTGCCCTCGCGGAGGCGCTCGGGGACGAGTTCGACGCATCCAAGTACGTGTTCGTCAACCAGTCCATGAAGAAGCGCGACACGACACGCCTGATCGACATGCTCGTGCAGACCTACGGCGCGACCACAATCTCGCTGGTGCTCGACGCCTTCAAGGACCTCGGCTTCAAGTACTCCACCCAGGCCGGCATCACGATCTCCAAGAACGATGTGGTGATCCCGCCCGAGAAGCAGTCGATCCTGGACAAGTACGACAAGCTCGTCGGCGACATCACCAACCAGTACGACGACGGCCTGATCACCCAGGAGGAGCGCCACGAGGCCGTCGTGGAGAAGTGGAACGCCGCCACCGACGAGGTCGCCGACGCGATGGTCGCCAACCTCGACACCCTCAACCCCATCTTCATGATGGCCAACTCCGGGGCACGCGGCTCGTTCAAGCAGATCCGTCAGCTCGCCGGCATGCGCGGGCTGATGGCCAACCCGAAGGGCGAAATCATCGAGCGCCCGATCAAGGCCAACTTCATGGAGGGCCTGTCGGTGCTTGAGTACTTCATCTCCACCCACGGGGCGCGAAAGGGCCTCGCGGACACCGCTCTGCGGACCGCGGACTCCGGCTACCTGACACGCCGCCTGGTGGACGTCGCCCAGGACGTGATCATCCGCGAGCCCGACTGCGGCACCGAGGACCACATCGAGATGGCGGTGTTCAAGGACGGCGGGGATCCCAACGACGACCTCGTGGGCCGCTTCGCGGCCAGCGAGATCGCCACCAAGCGCGGCCGCGTGCTAGTCGAGCAGGGCGTCGAAATCGGACGCCCCGAGTTCGCCGAGATGGTGAAGGCGTTCCAGGACGACCACGACCGTGGCACCCACATCACGGTGCCGGTTCGCTCGGTGCTCAAGTGCCAGGCGCTCAGCGGTGTCTGCCAAGCCTGCTACGGACGTGCGATGGCAACCGGCCAGCTCGCCCAGATCGGAGACGCCGTCGGCATCATCGCGGCGCAGTCGATCGGCGAGCCCGGCACGCAGCTGACGATGCGGACCTTCCACACCGGCGGCGTCGCCGGCGCGGACATCACGCACGGCCTGCCGCGCGTCGTGGAGCTCTTCGAGGCGCGCAAGCCCAAGGGCCTCGCGCAGATCGCCGAGCAGGACGGGACCGTCTCGATCGAGGAGTCCGAGAAGGCGCTCACCGTCGTCATCACCGATGCGGCCGGTGAGGAGCACCGGCACGCCTTCCCGCGGCGCACGCGCCTGTTCGTGCGCGCCGGCGAGCAGCTCGTCGCCGGAAAGCAGCTCAACGAGGGCTCGCTGTACCCGCACGACCTGCTCAAACTACGCGGGCGGACCGAGACCGAGCGCTACCTCGTCAACGAGGTGCAGGAGGTCTACAAGTCCCAGGGCGTGGACATCAACGACAAGCACATCGAGCTGATCGTGCGCCAGATGCTCAAGAAGGTCCGCGTCGACCAGAAGGGCGACACCGACTACCTGCCCGGCCAGTTCGTCGATCGCTTCGAGTTCGCGCGCATCAACGCCAACATCGAGAACGAAGGCGGCGAGACCGCGCAGTACGAGGACATCATCCTCGGGATCACAAAGGCCTCGCTGAACACCGACTCCTTCCTCTCCGCGGCCTCCTTCCAGGAGACCACCAAGGTCCTCACGGACGCCGCGCTCGAGGGCAAGATCGACCGCCTCAACGGGCTCAAGGAGAACGTGATCATCGGCAAGCTGATCCCCGCCGCGACCGGGCTCAAGCGCTACCGCCGGATCGAGATCGAGCCATCCGAGCCGCTGCCGCGCGCGATCGACGAGGTCGGATTGCTCGACCAGGACGAGATCGCGGCCGAGCTCGGCCTGCAGGGCGGCGACGCCCTCGGCGCCGGCTACGGCCAGGAGTTCGACGCCGACCTCGCCTCGCTCGAGAAGATCGGCGCCGGCGGCTCCGATCCCGGCTTCGTCGAGGAGCTCGCCGAGCTCGAAGTGCCCGAGGAGCCACTCGAGGCTCCGCTCGAGGTTCCGGCCGACGCAAAGGAGTAACGAACGCTCGGGGCCCGGCGCGCGCAAGGCGCCGCCGGGCCGCGGCGCCCGCGCTCAGGCCACCTGCACGATCTCGACCCCGGCGGCCTCCAGGACGTCCTGGCCGTCGAGCACGGCGTACCCCTCCCGAAAGTAGAGCCTGGCGATGCCGGCCGCGGCGAGCAGCTTCGCGCACGGGGGACAGGGGAAGTCGGTGACGTACAGCACGGCGCCCTGCGTCTGCTTGCCCTCGCGTGCCGCCTCCGCGATCAGCCGCGCCTCCGCGTGCGTGGCCGTCGAGAGCTCCAGGGCCACGCCTTGATGGAAGTTGCCGCGCGGGTCCCCCGCCGCGTAGGCGCTCAGCGGGTGCGGGCTATGCACGTTCGTGCTCGCGCGCACCTCGCCGCCAGCGAGGCGGATAGCCGCGCCGACCTGCCGCCACCAGTCGACGCTGCGCTGCGCCGCGGACTCCGCGGCCAACGCGATATCGGCGAACGCCTCCTGCGCGGAGCTCGTCCGGTGCGGTCGCGGAGTCAGGAGCTGGGCCGTCCTGGTCTTGTCCCAGCGCAGGAAGACCGTGTCGAAACGCACGTCGCAGCGCCCGAAGAACCGCTCCGCCAGCTGGTAGCTGACGTCCTCCGCCGGCATCGTGATGCACGGGCCCTCCGCGGCCAGCTCGCGTGCGCCATCGGTGCTCAGCACCGCGACCTGCCCGCAGATCTCCCACGACGCGACAGCGCTTGCCACCAGCTCAGCGGAGAGGGCGCGGATGTCCTTCGCCAGCGGGCGATACTCGACGTACAGATCGGGGCCGACCACGAACAGTCGCGCGCCCCGCGCATGACGCTCCAGGAACCGGCGATACCCCTCGTGCAGAACCGGGACGTATGCGACGACGCAGTCGGTCATTCACGCTTGAGGACGGTGTCGATCAGCCCGGGCAGCACCTCCGCGAGCTTCGGGCCGAGCCGCTCGCCGAGATGCATGTAGAGCTGGCGAATCCGCTCGCTGGTTGTGACCGCCGCCTGGCGCTCGAGGACTTGCAGCTCCCCGCAGAGCTCGCGCAGCTGCGCCTGTTCGGACTCGCTGTAGGAGTGGTCGGCCGAGAGCACCAGCACGTCCGGGCGCACCGTCCTGATCAGCGCCCAGCGCGCTTCGTCGTCGGCCTTCAGGAAGATCAGGTCGACCGGGCGCTGGTGCGCGAGCATCTCCAGGCGCTCGGACTCCGGCACCATCGGGCGGTCATCGCCCTTGCGTCGCCGGATCTTCGCGTCGCCGTCGACCCCCACGATCAGCACGTCGCCAAGCTCCTTGGCCTTCGCCAGATACTTGACGTGCCCCAGGTGGACGAGGTCGAATGAGCCGGACGTGAGCACGACGCGCAGCCCGATCCCCTTGAGATTGGCGACGAACTCCGCCAGGGACTCGAGCGACGGGATGAGCCGCTCCTCGAAGTTGACATCCGAGCTGAAGATTCCGCTGGTGATGGCCATGGGGCTCTTTCGGGGATCCTGCCGCGTTCGCTGACTACCGCTCACGCGGACCGGGGGCCTCGCGGCTGACGCGGAAGCGCACCGTCTGCGCCGGGGCGTCGTCCAGCGCGACGAAGTGGACATGAAGGTGGGCGACGCTGCCCCCGTTGTAGCGCATGTCTCCGCTGCGCTCGACCGTCGCCACCGCCAACGGCTCGAGCCGCTCCTTGAGCTGGCGCTTGAGCGCCCACAGCTCGGCCCCGGCGGCGTCCGGCAGTTCCTCGAAACCGGACACGTGGAGGTGCGGCACGATCAGGTAGTGCGCCCGCGTGCCGATGTACGGGTAGTCGTTCTTCGTCACATACCAGTGCTCGCCGCTGAGCTCGACCGGCTCGCGGTGGTGCGCGGCGAAGTGCGCGGGGCAGAAGACGCAGACGCCCGTCTGCTCCAGCTCCTCCATGCGGCGGCGCTGCTGCTCGCTGCGCGCCGCCGGAAGGTGGTAGAGGGCCTCAGCTTCGACGGTCATAGGTCCGGAAGGCGAAGGTGTAGTCGTTCTCCAATAGCGGCTCGCTCTCCTGTACGCAGCGCCACTCCGCGGTGGCGAGGGGCGGGAAGAACGTGTCGCCCCGGGGGCTCGCCTCGACCTGAGTCGCGTAGATGCGATCCGCGAGCGGCATCGCCTGAGCGTAGATCGCACCGCCGCCGATGACGAAGCAATCGTGTCCGCACGCCGCGAGCGCCGAGTCCAGGCTCCGATGCACCTCGACGTCCTCCGGACGGAAGCCCGGGTTCGAGCTGATCACGAGGTTGCGTCGCTCGCGCAGCGGCCGGTGGGCGGCGGGCAGCGACTCGAACGTCTTGCGGCCCATCAGCACCGTGTGGCCGATCGTCAGCGCCCGGAAGCGCCGCAGGTCGCTCGGCAGGCTCCACGGCAGGCGCCCGCCGGATCCGATGACCTGGTTACTGCCGTGGGCGACGACGATCGAGAGCACGCTGCGACGCTCAGGTCAGCACGGGGATGTCGCGGATCGCCGGGTGCGGCTCGTAGTCGGTGATCTCGAAGTGCTCGCCGCGGAAGTCGTGGATGTCGCGCACCCGGCGCCCGGCCTCGGTCAGGCGCAGCGTCGGGAGCCGCCGCGGCTCGCGAGTGAGCATCTCCTCGACGTGCCCCAGCTGGTTGACGTAGATGTGCGCGTACTGGATCCAGTGCACGTACTCCACGAACTCGTAGGACGTCAACTGCTCGAGCATCAGGCCGAGCGCCGTGTACTGCACCATGTTCGACGGCACCCCGATCGGCGTGTCGCCGGAGCGCTGGTTGTGGAGGAGGTGCAGCTTGCCGTCGAGGACCAGCGCGTGGACCCACCCATGGCACGGGGCGATCGTGTTGCGCGACTTCACGCCGCGCTCGCGCCGGTTGGCCTGCGGGATCCAAGGGCTGATCACGGCGGTCCGGTCCTCCGGCAGGTCGCGGAGCTTCGTGACGAGGTGCGCGAACTGATCGAAGCCCGCGTCCTCGCCGTCGAGGTCGGTCGTGAAGTTCCGGAAGGCGTGCCCGTAGGAGCCCGGGCCGAGGTCGCCGGGCGCGAGGCCGCGGCTCACGCACTTCTCCTCCGTGGCCCACGCGCCCCACCAGTCGCAGCCGAACTCCGCGAGCTGCTCGAGCGTGCGCGCGCCATTGATGAACGCGCACAGCTCGCCGATCGCCTTCGGTGCAAACCCGCTGATCGCCCGCTCGGTGATCACCGCCGCGCCCTGCCGCATCGGGAAGCGCATCTGGCAGCCGGCGAGCGCGAGCGCGTCGACCCCCTGCTTGGTCGAGACCTGCGTCCCGGTCTCCCGGATCCTCTGGAGCATGTCGCGGTACTCGGTGCTGGGCTTCCGTTGCGCGTAGGGCAGATAGTCGGGCATGCGTGGGAGCCGATGATACGGGAGGCCACACACGGCTGCTGCTGACGTCTCCTGCGGCTCTTCGATATGCCGCAGGAGCCATCAGGCGACGATAGCTCCTGCGGCAGTCTTCCTAGGGACTTTTAACGGTTATCTTTTCCTTTGCAGGCGACGCATCCCAGATGCAATCCTTGCCTTCGATAATAGCTCGTTCGAGGCCACTTTTCAAAAACCACTTAAGGGCAGGGAATTCCGCGTACGTGGTATGAGTGGAGGCGACGCAGTCGGTTTCTCCTTTGCCTTCTCCATTCAGCATCGCCGGCTCTGGGGAGCCCTGGTATGTGAGTTTGGCTTTACCATCGCATATGACCTGGATACCCATGTTGGCGACCTTGAGCAGGATCAGCTTCCCCGCTCGCAATTCGGTGCTCCAAGGTGTCCCTGCTTCCTTGAGTTCAGGGGTTTCTGCCGGTTTGCAGAATTTCGACGTGCAGCCACTGAATGTAGCTGTTGCAATCTTTCCTTTGCCCGGTCCTCCTCCCACTGGGTTCCAGATTTTCCCAGTATCTTTCATTTTGCAGATTCCTTCTTCGCCTGCGGTCAGATTGAAGAGCCCAACTGTTTCTGTGCCGCTTCCCGTTTCGACGGCTAGCGCATTTGCTTCGGCCTTTTCAGGGAGGATGACGCCTTCCTTGTACCAGTGCGCTGGCTTGTCGGCTCGCCATTTGTTGCCTGACGCAAGCTTGAGTATGGCTGCGCCGTTTTCGATGTAGGCCTTGGTGCCGCCAACTTCGAGGCTGTTGTTTTCTGTCGACCCCAATCCTTGGATCGTCTGCGCGCTCAGTTCTTCTTCGCCGGTGGGCAGATTCAGTGTCACTGCGCCTTTGACGGGCTCTTCACCTTCAAGGGCGCAGGTATTTTTTTCTTTAAAGGCGATATTTGCCAATACCGTTTTGGTCTGCGCCGTAAACGTGAGCCCATTTTCAGGGAAAGTCGCGCCCGCCACGGTTGTTGCTACGAGGGGGTTGGTCGGGATCGATTTCGGTTGGCTTTCCAATTCACAGCCGGTTTTGGGTTCAAGCGTTTCGCAGCCTTCAAAGGTCAGGCTTTTTGCCTTGAGTGTGGTTGTCCCGATGATTTCTGCTGTTTCACCCTTGAGTAGCGAGCCTTTACACGTTATCTTAGTTTTGAGAGAGGGCATCGACAGGATCGTTGCCGTTGTGACCTTGGCTGTCGTGGCAAGTGCCGCTTTCGAGCCTTCGGCCAGTTCTGTGCCTTCTACGACCCAGCCCGCGGACGCCGAGCTTGTTGCTACCGCATTGACCGCGAGCACTACGAGGAATGCTGTGAGTACTACCTTGATCTTGAACATCGCTCACTGATCTCCTTTCGCCTTTGGGCTTAAGGTTGCAACCCGTCTGCCACCCAGGAAGATGACTGCGTGCGTACGCATCCATCAGCGTGACAGGCCCCGTGTGGTATTACAAGATTAATCCCGGGTAGGAAACACAACTGCCGATCGATCGCGGCTCGCGGGCTGTTTGACGGGCCGGCGGTGTGAGGATGCGCGAGCGGTGTGAGGGGGGCGGCGCCCGCTGCTTGGGAGGTCAGGAGGGGCGTCGCGAGTCGGCCCAGCGTAGAAGCTCCTCCACGTGCGCGTCGGTGATACCGACGGCCGCCTGCGTCTGCACCAGCAACGTCGGCGCGCTGCGCGTGGTGGCCCATGCGAAGCAGGCGTCGTCGAGGCAGTCGTCGATCCACGCCAGCGGACGCGCGCCGGCGTAGGCGTCGATCGCGTCCAGCTTCCAGTGGCCGCGCGTGGCGCGGCTCGCGCCGCCCCCGCTGACCCCGCTCACGGCGCGTACGGATGGCGCAAAGCGCAGGAAGGGCAGCTCGGCGGGGAGCCCGAGCAGCCCGGGGAGGTATTCGTTGGCGCGCTCCTCCCAGCCGCTGCACCAGACGAGCTCGAAGATCTCGCCGAGCGCGAGCAGGTGTCGGGCGGCGGCGGCCGAAAGAAAGTGCGGGATGCCATCGATCGAGTGGAAGGACCCCGCCGGGGGCGCGTGGGGGGGAAAGCCGAAGAGAGAGACAACCCCATCGACATCGACCAGCAGCAGCGGGGAATCGGTTGAGTGGGTGGCTCGGTCCATGGGGCCAGACGGATCGCGCGCCGGGCGCGCCGATCTTGTTAGGTGGGCATTAAGCGCGGCGCGCGATCTGCCCCCTTTAGGTCCGACTCAGGTTGCGACCACTAATCTGCCCGAATCGATGCGGGGCAGTAAAGCACCCGGCGCCCACTGCCGATGGAGCCCCGCGTCGGCCGTACCTGACGCGACCTTTCGACCATGACCCTAAACCTAGGCATCCTCCTCGCGCTCGCCTGCGCATTCGTCGCCAACCTGGGCTTCTTCTACAAGTACAGGGGAGCCGGCGAAGTGCCGCAGGTCACCGTGCGCCACCCGCTGCGCTCGGCGCGGGAGCTGTTCTCCTCGAAGTGGTTCACGCTGGGGATGATCATCGCGACGGCCTCGTGGGGACTGCACGTCGCGGCGCTGGCGCTGGCGCCGATGTCGGTGGTGCAGGTCACGCTCGCCGGGGGCGTGGTGCTGATCGCGGTGATGGCCGATCGCCTGTTCGGCTTCCGGGTCGGGCGCCGGCAGTGGGTCGGGCTGTGGCTGACCGCGGCGGGCCTGGTGCTGCTGGGCCTGACGCTGCCGGCGATGCACGGCGCGCACTCGCACTTCTCGCCGGCCGTGATGATCGCCTTCGAGGCCGGTCTGTTCGGGCTGGGGGGCCTGCTGATCATGGGCCCGCGGATGGGCGGCCAGGCCCAGCACCATGGCGTAATGCTGGGCGGCGCTTCGGGCGTTCTGTTCGGGGTCTCGGACACCGCGATCAAGGCGCTCACGGGGATCGTCGGCGCGCACGGCGCGCTCGGGGTGTTGCTGAGCCCGTGGCTGGCGGTCGCGGCGCTGGCGTCGGTCGTGGCCTTCTACGCCTCGGCGCGCGGCCTGCAAGATGGAGACGCCGTGCCGGTGATCGCCGTCACCGGGGCCGCCGCCAACATCGCGGGGATCGCGGGTGGGATCGTCGTGTTCGGCGACCCGATGGCGGGCAGCGCAGCGGGGATCGTGTGTGAGGCGCTCGCCTTTGTGCTCGTCGTAGTGGCCTCCGCACTGATGCCCGCGCCGGTGCGCGCGGCTGGCGTCGCCGCCACGGCGTAGCGTCAGGTCCGGCGCTGCTACCATCCCCGGCCGAATGCCAACTACCTCACAGCTCGTGCGCAAGGGCCGCGTGGCCCCGAAGAAAAAGCTAGCGACTCCCGGTCTGAAGTCGGGCAAGGGCCGCAAGAAGAAGACCGCCGCGCCGCAGCGGCGCGGGGTGTGCACGCGCGTGTATACGACGACCCCGAAGAAGCCTAACTCCGCGCTGCGGAAGGTCGCGCGCGTGCGGATCTCGGGCTCGATCGAAGTCACGGCCTACATTCCGGGCGAGGGCCACAACCTGCAGGAGCACTCGGTCGTGCTCGTGCGTGGCGGCCGCGTCAAGGACCTGCCGGGCGTGCGCTACAAGGTGGTGCGCGGCACGCTCGATGCGGCCGGCGTGAACGACCGCAAAAAGGCCCGCTCGCAGTACGGCGTGAAGAAAAAGTAGCTCATGCCCCGTCGCGCAGCTGCTCAGATCCGTCCGGTCGAGCCGGACCCGGTCCACCGCTCCAAGCTTGTCCAGCAGGTCATCAACAAGGTGATGCTGGACGGCAAGAAGTCGACCGCCGAGCGGATCGTCTACGACGCGCTTGCGCTGCTCGGGGAGCGCAGCGAGAAAGACCCGATCGAGACGCTGGAGGCGTCGATCAAGGCGCTCACGCCGACGCTCGAGGTCAAATCGCGTCGCGTCGGCGGCGCGACCTACCAGGTGCCGGTCGAGGTCGCCTCCCGGCGCGCCCGCACGCTAGCTGTGCGGTGGCTCGTCGAGTTCGCGCGCCAGCGCCGCGAGAAGACGATGGCCCAGCGTCTAGCTAACGAGCTCCTGGATGCGCAGTCCCAGCAGGGCGGGGCATACAAGCGCAAGGACGACATCTATCGCATGGCCCAGGCCAACAAGGCCTTCGCGCACTACCGCTGGTAGCGCGCCGACCCTTTTAGGATTGCCCCCGTTGGGGGCCTGGTGGGTCGCCGGGTGATGTTCGTCGGCCCTTGACAGGAAACCCTTTGGTACCTAACCTTTAGGTACCAAATGTCTTCGTACAGCGCGACACAGCCAAACCAGCCCGCTTCCGCTCGCATCGAGCGACACGTCTGGGTGATCTCGGGCGTAGTGATCCTGGGGATGGTGATGTCGATCCTCGACACCACGATCGTCAACGTCGCGCTGCACACGCTCTCGCACGACCTGCACAGCCCGCTCGCGCAGGTGCAGTGGGTGATTACCGGCTACCTGCTGTCGCTGGCCGCGGTGATCCCCGTCACGGGCTGGGCGGCGCGGCGCTTCGGAGCCAAGCAGGTCTATCTGACCTCGCTGGTCCTGTTCACTGCCGGCTCGGCCCTCTGCGGCCTGGCGAACACGACGACCACGCTGGTTCTGTTCCGGGTGCTGCAGGGCGCGGGCGGTGGGATGATCATGCCGGTCGCGATGATGATCATGGCGCAGGTTGCCGGCCCCCTGCGGATGGGCAGGGTCATGGGGGTCGTCACGATGCCCGCGATGCTCGCCCCGATCCTGGGGCCTGTGGTCGGCGGGCTGATCCTGCAGAACCTGCATTGGTCCTGGATCTTCTTCGTGAACATCCCGATCGGCCTGGTCGCGTTCGTGCTGGCCTGGCGGATGCTGCCTCAGACCGACTCCGGGGCGGCCGGGCGTCTGGACCTGCTGGGTCTGGCGCTGCTGCCCACGGGGTCCGCGGCGGTCATCTACGGCGTCAGCGAACTCGGCTCGGGCGCGGCCTTGGGCTCGCTGGAAGTGATCCTGCCGATCGTCGTGGGGCTGGCGCTGACGGTGCTCTTCTGCCTGCATGCCCTGCGCGTGGAGCGTCCGTTGCTGGACATCCGGATGTACGCCAACCGCGTCTTCGCCGGGGCCGCGTTTACGAACTTCGGCCTGGGGGCGGCGCTGTTCGGGGCGATGATCCTGGTGCCGCTCTACTACCAGGAAGTGCGCGGCGAGAGCGTGATCCACACCGGTCTGCTCACCGGCCCGCAGGGGATCGGGGCACTTTTCGCGATGCCGCTAGCCAGCCGGCTGACCGCGCGCTTCGGCGGCGGGCGCGTGGCGCTGGGCGGAGTCTCCCTGCTGTGCGTGAGCACGTTTCCCTTCACCTTCGTCGGAGCCCACACCTCGATCGTGGCGATCTCGCTGGTGCTGGTCGTGCGCGGCCTCAGCATCGGGCTGTGCTTCATGCCCGCGATGACCGCTGCCTTCTCGGCGATGCGCCCCGAGCAGATCTCCGACGCGACCCCGCAGATCAACGCGCTGCAGCGCACCGGCGGTGCGATCGGGACCGCGATCCTCGCGGTCGTCCTGCAGCGCGCCGGGGTGCACGCGATCACGCCCGCCGAGCAGGCGAGCGCTTTCGATACGGCCTACTGGTGGGCGCTCGGGATCGCAGCGCTGTCGCTGATCCCGTGCGTGATGCTGCTGCGCGCCGAGCGCCCGACCGCTCGTGGTGGCACGGTGGCCGCCGGGCGAGTCCCTGACGGCGACGCGGCCGTGGGGCACGCCGAGACCGCCCCCGAGCCGGTCGGGGTCTAGGTCACGAGTCGGGGCCTGGGGAGCACGCGGTGACCGATTCCACGAAGTCCTCTGATGCCAGCGCCGCCACGGCGCACACCGTCACAGCCCCCGCGGTGCGGGTCTCGCGGAGCCCGGTGCGCGGCGACTCGACGGCTCGCGCCAGGCGGGGCGCGGCCGGCGCCGGTGCCACCCGCGAGCAGTGGGCCGCGGAGCTCACCGAGCTCGGACTCGCGTTCCGCTCGGTGTTTCGCAGCCTCAGTCGCCTGCGCGGACGTGACACCCACCTCGCCGGCACCGAGTTGAGCCACGCCCAGTGCGAGCTGCTGTTCGAGTTGCACGAGCGCGGCGGGCTCTCGGCGGGTGAGCTCGCGACGGCCGCGCAGCTGACGCCGGCGACGGTCACTCAGATGCTCGAGCACCTCGCCGACAGCGGTCACGTCGAGCGCGCGCGGCTGGAGCGCGACAGGCGCGTGGTCATCTCCCGTCTCACCGTCCGCGGACGGCGCGAGATCGAGGCCAAGCGGGAGCGCTGGCAGAGCCGTTGGGAGCAGGCGCTCGCCGATGTCGACGCCGATGAGCTGCGGTCCGCGACCCGCGTGCTGACGCGTCTGCGCGCGATCTTCGAGGACGACGCTCGCGAGGGATCCAAGGCCCCCTGAGTTGGGTCCTGCCGGTCCCGGTTTCTGGCTCTAGGAAAGGGCCCGCAAGTGCGGGCTAGTGTGGTTCAGGCGCCGTGGTTGGGTGCCCAAACCTCTGCTATAGTCGGCATCCGCCCGGCGGAGGGGCGGTCGTGCGAACAATCCCCCCGCGAGGCGAACCAGCGAAACATGGAGACCTCGAGCAGATAGCACCGCGACCGGCCTGGATATCCAGCTAGCGCGCGTGGGCCCGAGGGGCCTCTTTTTTTGCCCGCATACGAAGTATCCGCTCACCAGTCAAAAGCCGCCAGTCACCAGACTCATCCGGTCACCGTCCACCACTTCACACCACACGATGCCACGTAAGTTCACACTCCAGAACACCCGCAATATCGGGATCATGGCGCACATCGACGCCGGCAAGACGACGACCACCGAGCGCATCCTTTACTACACGGGGCGCACCTACAAGATCGGCGAGGTCCACGACGGCGCGGCCACGATGGACTGGATGGAACAGGAGCAGGAGCGCGGCATCACGATCACCTCCGCAGCCACGACCGCCGAGTGGAAGGGCCACCGCATCAACATCATCGACACTCCGGGTCACGTCGACTTCACCGTCGAGGTCGAGCGCTCACTGCGCGTCCTCGACGGTGCGATCGCGCTGTTCGACTCGGTCGCCGGCGTCGAGCCCCAGTCCGAGACGGTCTGGCGCCAGGCCGACAAGTACCACGTGCCGCGGATCGCCTACATCAACAAGATGGACCGCATCGGCGCCGACTTCGAGCGCGGCGTGCAAACGATGATCGACCGTCTGGGCGCCAAGCCGGTGCCGATCCAGCTTCCGATCGGCGCGGAGGGTGGATTCCTGGGTGTGATCGACCTGGTGGCGATGAAGGCGATCGTCTACAAGGACGAGCTCGGCAAGGAGCAGGAGATCGAGGAGATCCCGGAGCATCTCGCCGATGGGGCGGCCACCGCTCGCGAGCACCTGCTGGAGGAAGTCTCCCACTACGACGACGAGTTGGTCGAGCTGATCCTCGAGGAGGCCGAGATTCCCGAGGAGCTCCTCAAGCAGGCGATCCGCAAGGCAACGCTCTCCACCAAGCTGACCCCGGTGCTGTGCGGCTCATCCTTCAAGAACAAGGGCGTTCAGCCATTGCTAGACGCGGTCCTTGACTACCTGCCCTCCCCGCTCGACGTGCCTCCCGATCAGCGGCCACGAACTGGTCCGCGGCGAGGAGGGCGAGCGCGAGGTCGAGCGCCATGCCGACGACTCCGAGCCCTTTACGGCGCTGGCCTTCAAGATCATGGCCGACCCGTACGTCGGCAAGCTGACCTACTTCCGCGTCTACTCCGGTCGGCTGGAGTCCGGCTCGCGCGTGCTCAACGTCAACAGCGGACGCACCGAGCGGGTCGGGCGCATCCTGATGATGCACGCCAACGACCGTGAGGAGGTCCCCGAGGTCTATGCCGGCGACATCGCCGCGGGCGTCGGGATCAAGCAGGTCATGACCGGCGACACCCTCGCCGCTCCGGACGCTCCGGTGCGTCTGGAGAACATCGTCTTTCCCGAGCCCGTGATCAAGGTCGCGGTCGAGCCCAAGACGAAGGTCGACCAGCAGAAGATGTCGATCGCGCTCGGCCGGCTCGCCGAGGAGGACCCGACTTTCCAGGTGCGCACCAACGAAGAGACCGGCCAGACGGAGATCTCCGGGATGGGCGAGCTGCACCTCGAAGTGCTCGTCGACCGCATGAAGCGCGAGTTCGGCGTCGAGGCCAACGTCGGACGTCCGCAGGTCTCCTATCGCGAGACCGTGCGCGGGACGGCCGAGAAGGTCGAGGGCAAGTTCGTGCGCCAGACCGGCGGCTCCGGCCAGTACGGAGTCGTCTACATCAACATCGAGCCGGCCCCCGGCGAGGGCTTCGATTTCGTTAACAAGATCAAGGGCGGCGCGATCCCCTCTGAGTTCATCCCCGCCGTCGAGAAGGGCGTCGAGGAGGCGCTGGAGAACGGCGTCAAGGCCGGCTACCCGATGGTGGACATCCGGGTGACGCTGGTCGACGGCAAGTACCACGACGTCGACTCCTCCGAGATCGCCTTCAAGGTTGCCGGCTCGCTCGCCTTCAAAGAGGCTGCCAAACGCGCCAAGCCGGTGCTGTTGGAGCCGATCTTCGCAGTCGAGGTCGTGACGCCCGAGGAGTTTCTCGGCGACGTCATCGGCGACCTTTCGCGCCGCCGCGGGCGCGTGGAGGGCCAGGAGCGGCGTGGTAACGCGCTCGCCGTCACCGGGCGGGCGCCACTCAGCGAGATGTTTGGCTACGCGACCGATCTGCGCTCCAACACGCAGGGACGCGCGACGTACACGATGCAGTTCGAGGGCTACGAGGAGGTACCCCCGAACATCGCGGAGAAGATCATCGAACAGCGTACGGGGGAGCCGGTGCCGGCATAGAGGGTGGCGCAGCCGGGCCCCTCGTTTTCAAGTCACGACACGAAGTTCTCCATTTAGATAGATTTCCCAGGTTCGCCCTCTCACCGGGGCGAACAAACACACAAGGCGATTGAGGAGCGAACACAAGTGGGCAAGGCGAAGTTCGAGCGCGACAAGCCGCACGTCAACGTCGGCACGATTGGTCACATCGACCACGGCAAGACGACGCTGACCGCTGCCATCACCACGGTGCTGGCCGAGAAGGGAGGCGCCGAAGCCCGCAGCTTCGAGGAGATCGACAACGCGCCGGAGGAGAAGGAACGCGGGATCACGATCGCCACCTCGCACGTCGAGTACCAGACCGACAACCGCCACTATGCGCACGTCGACTGTCCCGGACACGCCGACTACGTCAAGAACATGATCACCGGCGCCGCCCAGATGGACGGGGCGATCCTGGTGGTCTCGGCAGCCGACGGTCCGATGCCGCAGACGCGCGAGCACATCCTGCTCGCCCGCCAGGTCGGTGTTCCCTACATCGTCGTGTTCCTCAACAAGGCCGACATGGTCGACGACGAGGAGCTGCTCGAGCTGGTCGAGGTCGAGGTCCGCGAGCTGCTCTCCGAATACGACTTCCCCGGTGACGACATCCCGTTCATCATCGGCTCGGCGCTGAAGGCGCTCGAAGGCGACGAGGCCTACAAGGGCAAGATCATCGAGCTCGCCGAAGCGCTCGACAGCTACATCCCTGAGCCCGTGCGCGAGCTCGACAAGCCTTTCCTGATGCCGGTCGAGGACGTCTTCTCGATCACCGGCCGCGGCACGGTCGCGACCGGCCGCATCGAGCAGGGGATCATCAACACCGGCGACACCGTCGAGATCGTCGGCGTCCACGACACCACGACTACGGTCGTGACCGGTGTCGAGATGTTCCGCAAGATCCTCGACGAGGGTCGCGCCGGCGACAACGTCGGCTGCCTGTTGCGTGGCACCAAGCGCGAGGAGATCGAGCGCGGGCAGGTGCTCTGCAAGCCCGGCTCGATCACGCCGCACACCAAGTTCAAGTCCGAGGTCTACGTGCTCAAGAAGGAGGAGGGCGGTCGCCACACCCCGTTCTTCACCGGGTACCGGCCGCAGTTCTACTTCCGCACCACCGACGTCACCGGTGTGGCCCGGCTGCCCGAGGGCGTCGAGATGGTCATGCCCGGCGACAACGTCCAGATGGAGATCGAGCTGATCCAGCCGATCGCCATGGATCAAGGGCTGCGCTTCGCCATCCGCGAGGGTGGGCGCACCGTCGGTTCGGGTGTCGTCACAGAGATCATCGAGTAGCGCCACGGGGCAGCCTCCGGTCATTCGGAGGCGCCTCCGTTTCATAGCAAGCAGTCCGATACGACAATGCAGGTCCGCCGGTTACAGAGGGGCGGTGCAGGGGACGGATTCCCCGGGTTGGGTTCCTGTCCTTCCCCCGCCTCTCTCGTCCCGTGTTCCGGAGGACGCCGGCGCAAGCCCCCGCGCGGGGCGCCGAGCCAGGCAATCGAGCACCAAAGCCAAAACCAAACTACCGAGCGAGAATTCAGAGCGACCACATGGCGCCAGCCACCCAGAACAAGATCCGTATCCGCCTGAAGGCATACGACACCTCCGCGATCGAGTCCGCCGCGAAGGAGATCGTCGATACCGCCACTCGCACCGGTGCCACCGTTTCGGGTCCCGTCCCGCTGCCGACCGAGAAGAACGTCTACTGCGTGATCCGCTCGCCGTTCAAGGACAAGGACTCGCGTGAGCACTTTGAGATCCGCACGCACAAGCGCCTGATCGACATCCATCAGCCCACCCCCAAGACCGTCGACTCCCTGCAGCGCCTGGACAACCTGCCCGCGGGTGTCGACATCGAGATCCGCCTCGCGACCTGATGCCCGACCGTTCGACAGCGACCAGCTGATGCCCGCGATCCTCGCCAAGAAGCTCGGGATGACGCAGATCTTCCAGGAAGACGGCAGCGTCGCGCGCGTCACCGTGCTGGAGGCCGGCCCCTGCCCGGTGACGGCGATCCGCACGCTTGAGCGCGACGGCTACGAAGCCGTGCAGCTCGCCTTTGGGCAGACCAAGGAGAAGCACCTCACCAAAGCCGAGCTCGGCCACCTCAAGAAGGCCGACGCCCCGCCGCTGCGCCATCTCGTGGAGTTTCGCGGGGAGGCCGCCGAGCTCCAGATCGGTGAGAGCGTGACCGTCGAGTCCTTCGCGGTCGGCGCCCACGTCAAGATCGCCGGCGTCTCCAAGGGTAAGGGCTTTCAGGGCACGATCCGCCGTCACGGCTTCAAGAGCGGACCCAAGTCGCATGGCTCGCACAACGTTCGCGCCCCGGGCTCGATCGGCGCGTCCGCCACGCCGGCGCGCGTCGTCAAAGGGATCAAGGGTCCCGGTCAGACCGGCAACCGTCGTGCCACCCAGCGCGGTCTGCGGATCGTCGCGGTTGACTCCGCGCAGAACCTGTTGCTCGTGCGTGGGTCCGTTCCCGGTGCCACCGGCGCCCTCGTGGAGGTTCGCAGCGATGCCTGACGCGCCACTTTTGGGGTCCCACCCACCCGCCGCCAAGCAGGTCTCCCTCGACGAGCGCGCCTTCGCGGCGAGCTTCAATGGCCCCCTCGTCCACCAGAGCGTCCGCGCCGAGCAGGCCGCTCGGCGCCGCGGTACCGCGGCCACAAAGACCCGCGGGATGGTCTCCGGCGGTGGCGCCAAGCCCTGGCGTCAGAAGGGCACGGGACGCGCCCGCGCCGGTTCCAGCCGCTCCCCGATCTGGACCGGCGGCGGGACGGTCTTCGGTCCCCAACCCCGCTCCTACACCTTCAAGGTCAATCGCAAGGAGCAGCGCGCGGCGCTGCGCAGCGCACTCTCTCTGCACGCCGAGCGCGGCTCGATCGCCGTGATCGACACCGCTGGCTTCACCGCGCCCAAGACCAGCCAGGCGTTCGAGCTGCTGGAGAGCTGGGACTCATCTGGCCGTCCGCCCGGCCCGACGCTGGTCGCGCTCGCCGCGGAGGAGTCCGCTGCGGCGCTCTCCTTCCGCAACCTCGCGCGCGTCTCGGTCCTGGCCCACGAGAACGTCGGTGTGGCCGATCTCCTTGGGGCCGCCTCGCTCGTGCTCTCGCAGGCCGCGCTCGACGGGCTCACTGCTCGCGCCGGCGCTGCCGCCGGATCATCACAGCAAAAGTCAGCAGTGAAGCCGAAGCAGGCCGTCGCTGAGGACTCGAAGACCGACACCGCCGAGAGCGTGGAGGGCTGATGGAGCACTCTCAGGTTCTGATCCGTCCCGTCGTCTCGGAGAAGAGCTACGTGCTCTCGGCTGCCGGCAAGTACACCCTCCGTGTGCATCCTGATGCTCACAAGACCGAGATTCGTCAGGCCGTCGAGGCGCTCTTCGACGTCCACGTCGTCAAGGTGCGCACCGCGAGCGTCAAGTCCAAGCCGAAGCGGCGCGGGAACACCACCGGGCGCACACGCACCTGGAAGAAGGCCATCATCGAGGTTCGCGCCGGTGAGAGCATCCCGATCTTCCAGGCGCTCGAGGGCCTGTAGGCCATGCCGATTCGCAAACCCAAGCCCACCAGCCCCGGTCGTCGCTTCGCGTCCTACGCGGACTTCGCCGAGATCACCAAGAGCGAGCCCGAGCGCACGCTCGTGGAAGGACTCAAGAAGAGCGGCGGACGTAACGCCAACGGGCGCAAGACAGCTCGCCACCGTGGTGGCGGCGCCAAGCGCCTCTATCGGCGCATCGACTTCAAGCGTCGCAAGGATGGCATTCCGGCAAAGGTTGCCGCCATCGAGTACGACCCCAATCGCTCCTCCTACATCGCCCTCCTGCACTACCGCGACGGCGAGAAGCGCTACATCCTCGCTCCGCAGCGGCTCACCGTGGGCATGACCGTCGCCTCCGGCGAGGACGCCGACATCGCCGTCGGCAACTGCCTCTCGCTGGCGCGCATGCCGGTCGGCACCGTCGTCCACAACGTCGAGCTCCAACCGGGTCGCGGCGGTCAGCTCGCGCGGTCGGCCGGCGCCTCCGTCCAGCTGATGGCGCGCGACGGCGAGATGGCCACCCTGCGCCTGCCTTCCGGCGAGATGCGCCTCGTGCGCGCTGAGTGCCGCGCCACCGTGGGCGTGGTAGGCAACGCCGAGCACCAGAACATCAAGGTGGGCAAGGCCGGGCGCAAGCGCCACATGGGTGTGCGCCCGCAGACGCGTGGCGTGGCCATGAATCCCGTCGACCACCCCCACGGTGGCGGCGAGGGCTCCACCACGGCCGGTCGCCATCCCGTGACCCCGTGGGGCGTGCCGACGCTGGGCTACCGCACCCGCAAGAAGAACAAGACTTCGAACAAGTACATCGTGCGCGGAAGACGGCGCGGGAAGGGCAAGCAGCGATGAGTAGCCTGAGTGCCCCCGGGAAGGGACTGACCAGTGAGTAGATCCAGCAAGAAGGGACCGTGGGTCGAAGAGCGCCTGCTCGCGCGCATCGAGAAGCTCAACGCGGAGAACCGCAAACAGATGATTCGCACCTGGTCACGGACCTCGACGATCTTTCCCGAGATGGTCGGGCACACGATTGCGGTGCACGACGGCAAGAAGCACATCCCGGTGTTCGTCAGCGAGTCGATGGTCGGTCACAAGCTCGGCGAGTTCGCGCCCACGCGCCACTTCCGTGGACATACCGGCTCGGGCAAGGTTCGATGACCGCCGCCGACGAGCAGGACCCGCAAGACAAGACGGAGGTCGAGGCGGCCGCTGAGAAGCCGGCGCGCGCTCCTAAAGCCGCTGCCGCCAAGGACGTCGAGCCGGCGGCCGCGGCCGCGGGCGTGAAGGCTGATGCCGAGCAGGCAGCGCCGCCTGCTGCTGCCAAGAAACCGGCCGCCAAAGCCGCCAAGACTGCCAAAGCCAAAGAGTCGCAGGAGCAGGAGCAGGAGCAGGAGCAGAGGCCAGCGGCCAAGGCCAAGGAGTCCCAGGAGCAGAAGCCAGCGGCCAAAGCCAAGAAGCCGGCCGCGGAGAAACCCGCTGCCAAGGATGCGGCTGCGAAAAAACCGGCTGCCAAAGCGGCCAAGCAGGATGTCGAGGGCGCCGGCAAGCCGCCCGCCGCGACGTCCAAGCCGGCTGCGCGGGAGACGAAAGCCACCGCCCGCCGCCCGACGGTGCGCGCGCACGCACGCTATGTGCGCACCTCGGCGCGCAAGGCCCGCATGGTCTGCGGGCACCTGCGAGGCAAGTCCGTGCAGGAGGCGCGCGCTATCCTCGCTTTCACGCCCCGCGACGCGGCGCGCGACTGGAGCAAGTTGCTCGAGTCCGCGGTGGCAAATGCGGAGAACAACCACGAGCTGCTCGAGGACGATCTCGTCGTCCGCGAGGCTTACGCCGACGAGGGGCCGACGATCAAGCGCTTTCGGCCGCGCGCTATGGGCAGGGCGACGCCGATCCGCAAGCGCACAAGCCATCTGACGATCACGCTCACACCGCGGCCCTAGCGGCCACGCGCGAGAGCTTCCAAGCGACCGAGGACCAGAAGAGAGCGAGACGAAGAGAGAGAATGGGACAGAAGGTTCACCCAGAGGCCATGCGCGTGGGTTACATCCACGACTGGAAGTCCAACTGGTTCAACGAGCGCCACTTCGCCGAGTACCTCGCCGAGGACATCCGCATCCGCGAGCACATCATTCGCAGGCTCGCCCATGCCGGCCTGTCCGACATCACGATCCGCAAGGACTCCGGCGAGCTCCAGGTGAATATCCATACCGCTCGTCCGGGCATCGTGATCGGCAAGTCCGGCACCGAAGTCGACGCCCTGCGACGCGACCTGCACCGCATGACTCAGAAGCAGATCAAGGTCAACATCCTCGAGATCAAGCGTCCCGAGCTCGACGCCAAGCTCGTTGCGCAATCGATCGCCGAGCAGCTCCAGAACCGAGTCGCATTTCGCCGCGCCATGAAGCGCGCCCTGACGAGCGCGATGCGCTCCGGCGCCAAGGGCGTCAAGGTCCAGGTCGCCGGGCGTCTCGGCGGCGCTGAGATGGCCCGCACCGAAAGCTACTCCGACGGCCGCGTGCCGCTGCACACGATGCGCGCCGACATCGACTACGGCTTTCACGAGGCCGCCACTACCTTTGGGCGCATCGGCGTCAAGTGCTGGGTCAACAAGGGCGAGATCATGCCCGAGGGCTACACCGGCGCCGACCTGACCGATATGAGCGCCCCCGCCCCCCCGAGCTCCGATCGCGATGGCCGTGGCGGTCGCGACGGTCGCGACGGTCGTGGCCGCGGACGCGGTGGCGGCGGCGCCCCCGGCGGTGGCCGCGGTCGTGGACCGGGTGGCCCCGGTGGTGGCGGGCGCGGTCCTGGAGGCCCCGGCGGTGGCCGTGGACCGGGTGGACCAGGCGGCGGTCGTGGCCGTGGTCCGGGTGGCCCCGGCGGTGGCCGTGGACCGGGTGGTCCCGGTGGTGGTGGGCGTGGTCCGGGTGGCCCCGGCGGTGGCCGTGGACCGGGTGGTCCCGGTGGTGGTGGGCGTGGTCCGGGTGGCCCCGGCGGCGGTCGTGGACCGGGCAGTCGCAGTCCCGAGGTGACGCGCTGATGCTTTCCCCCAAGCGCGTCAAGCACCGCAAGCAGCACCGCGGGCGTCGCGGTGGTCCCGCACGGGCGCAGGTCAAGGTCCAGTTCGGCGAGTACGGTCTCAAGTCACTTGAGCAGGGCTGGCTCACCAATCGCCAGATCGAGGCCGCCCGAATCGCGATGACGCGCAAGATCAAGCGCGGTGGCAAGGTCTGGATCAACGTCTTCCCTGACAAGCCGGTCACGAAGAAGCCAGCCGAGACCCGGATGGGCTCCGGCAAGGGCTCCCCCGAGGGCTGGGTCGCAGTCGTCAAGCCCGGGCGCGTCATGTTCGAGCTGGCCGGCGTGCCTGAGCCGCTCGCGCGGGACGCCATCCGGCTCGCTGCGCACAAGCTGCCCGTCAAGTCCAAGTTCGTGCTGCGCGAGGACTGAGGAGGCGATCGCGACGATGAACGCCAAAGAGCTGCGCGACATGCCCGACCAGGAACTGGCAGAGCATCTCACCACGCTGCGCAAGGACCTCTTCGGGCTGCGGTTTGCCAACGCCACCGGCGAGCTCGAGAACACCGCCGGGATCGCACGCGCCAAGCGCGACCTTGCGCGGGCACTGACTGTTACCCGCGAGAAGGAACGAAATGGCTGACGAACAAGAGAACGAGACCCCAGAGACCCCAGAGACGCCCGCGACGCAGAGCGCCGAGGAGGGCGTCACCGACGCGCCCGCATCGGCGCCGGCCGCGGGCTCCGCTCCGCCGGAGCCCGTCGAGCAGCTCTCTTCGAAGGAGCGCCGGCGCAAGACCCGCTCCACCCACAGCGGGCGCGCGCGTGAGTCGCGCTCACCGCAGGAGCGTCACGCCGAGCGTGCCGAGGAGCGGCGCCGGAAGGCCGTGCGCCGCCGTGCGCGCCGTCTGCAGGAGCGCGCCAAACGGGTCGCCGCGCGTGCGAGCGGTGAGACCGTTGCGACGCCACCTCCCGTGGCCCCGGCCAAGGAGGGCGCTGGCAAGGTTCGTCAGGGGATCGTCGTCTCGGACAAGGCCGATAAAACGATCACCGTGCGCATCGACGTCGCGCGTCGGCACCGTCGCTACGAGAAGATCGTGCGCAGCTCCAACACGCTGCATGCCCACGACGAGAGCAACGAGGCGCACGAGGGTGACGTCGTGCGCGTGATCGAGAGCCGACCGCTATCGCGCACCAAGCGCTGGAGGCTCGTGGACGTGCTGGAGCGGGCACGCTGAGGATGGAGGCCAAGGCATGATCCAGAACGAGACCAGGCTGCGCGTCGCGGACAACACCGGCGCACGCGAGATCCTCTGCATTCGCGTCAAGGGTGGCTCGCGCCGCCGCTACGCCCACGTCGGCGACGTGATCACCGCGACCGTCAAGCAGGCCAACCCCCACGGGACAGTCAAAAAGGGCGAGGTAGTGACCGCGGTGGTGGTCCGTACCAAGAAGCCCTTCGGTCGCGATGACGGCACCTACATCGCCTTCGACGAGAACGCGGCCGTCATCATCGACGACCAGAACAACCCCCGCGGCACCCGCGTCTTCGGGCCGGTCGCGCGTGAACTGCGCGAGCGCAACTTCATGAAGATCGTCTCGCTCGCCCCCGAGGTCATCTGATGGCGCACCCCGTGGCAAGCCCGGCCCGGCGCTCGATGAAGATCCACAGCGGCGACCAGGTCAAGGTGATCGCCGGCAAGGATCGCGGCAAGAGCGGCCGCGTGCTGCGCGTCGAGCCGCGCAAGCAGCGTGTCTTCGTGGAGGGGCTCAATATGATCAAGCGTCACACCAAGCCCCAACAGGTCAGCGGCGCCCGCAGCGAGGCCGTCGGTGGCGTGATCGAGCGCGAGGGCCCGATCCACGTCTCCAATGTGATGCTGCTCGACCCCAAGGACAACAAGCCCACACGCGTCGGCATCGAGCGCGAGCACGGCAAACCCTTCCGCGTCTCCAGGCGCTCCGGCACGAGGATCGACTGATGAGCGCCGCGATCGCCGCACCCTCACGTCTGAAGGTCCGCTACCAGGAGGAGATCCGCCCGCAGCTGATCGACCGCTTCGGCTACTCCTCCACGATGCAGGTTCCCAAGCTGCAGAAGATCACCCTCAACATGGGTGTCGGCGAGGCCAAGCAGGACTCCAAGGCCCTCAAGGCCGCCCAGGATCAGCTCGCCACGATCGCCGGCCAGCAGCCCAGCGTGCGTCGCGCCCGCAAGTCGATCGCGGCCTTCAAACTGCGCGAGGGGATGCCCGTCGGAGTCGCCGTGACCCTGCGCGGCGAACGCGGCTACGAGTTCCTGGACCGCCTCACCTCGATCGCGATTCCTCGCATCCGTGACTTCCGCGGCCTCTATTCACGCTCCTTCGACGGTCGCGGCAACTACTCCATGGGGGTCCGCGAACAGATCATCTTTCCCGAGATCGACTACGACGGGATCGATCAGGTCCGCGGACTGGATATCACGATCACGACTACCGCTCGCACCGACGTAGAGGCCTTCGCCCTGCTCTCCGCGTTGGGGATGCCGTTCTCGACCTATGGGCGCCCCGCCGAGTTCGATCAGGGCGTCGCGGAGCCCGCGGACGCAGATACGGGCGCCTCGACCGACTCCGCCGACTCCGACCAGGAGGGAACCGACTGATGGCCAAGACCTCGCTGCGCGTCAAGCAGAAGCGGACTCCCAAGTTCAAGACACGCGCCTATACTCGCTGCAACCGCTGCGGGCGTCCCAAAGCGGTGTATCGCAAGTTTGGGCTGTGCCGCATCTGTCTGCGCGAGCTCGCCCACAACGGTCAGATCCCGGGGATGACCAAGTCGTCCTGGTAGACCTTCTTTAGAGGAATCTCAGAGCAACCATGTCAATGACCGATCCCATAGCCGACTTCCTGACGCGGATTCGCAACGCGATTCACGCTGCGCACGAGACTGTCGAGATCCCTGCCTCCACGCTCAAGGGCGAGCTCGCGCGAATCCTCACGGAGCAGGGCTACATCGAATCCTGGTCGGTCGGTCCCGCTCCCGATGGCGCCACCGGAGAGGTGATCGAAATCCACCTGAAGTACACCGAGGACCGCCGCTCCGCGATCTCCGGGCTACGGCGGGTCTCCAGGCCGGGGCGGCGCACCTACGTGCAGGCCGGTGGCATCCCCAAGGTCCAGGGCGGTATGGGCACGTCGATCGTCTCCACCTCACACGGCGTCATGACCGGCCACGACGCGCGCGCCGCCGGTGTTGGCGGCGAGGTCATGGCCCAGGTCTGGTAGCCCGCGGGGTACACGCTCATGTCCAGAATCGGAAGACAGCCCATCCCCCTGCCCGCCGGCGTCACCGTTGCGATCGAGTCCGAATCGGTGCGCGTAAACGGCCCCAAAGGCGAGCTCGTTGAGCGCGTCCCACGCGATATCGAGGTCGTCCACGAGGGTGAGCGTCTGCTCGTCTCGCGCCCCACCGATCGCGGCGAGCACCGTGCCCTGCACGGCCTCACGCGCACGTTGGTAGCCAACATGGTGCAGGGCGTCACCGCTGGCTACGAGAAGCGTCTGGAGATCCAGGGAGTCGGCTACCGCGCGCAGCTGAAGGGCAAGAACCTCGAGCTCGCCGTCGGCTACTCCCACCCCGTGCCGATCGAGGCCCCGGCTGGGATCGAGTTTGAAGTGCCGCAGCCGACGAGGATCATCGTCAAAGGGATCTCCAAGCAGCTCGTGGGGGAGACCGCCGCGATCATTCGCAAGCAGCGCCCGCCCGAGCCGTACAAGGGCAAGGGCATCCGCTACGAAGGAGAGTACGTGGCGCGGAAGGTAGGCAAGCGGGCATGACCGTCCTCACCAAGGACCAGCGCCGGCTCAAGCGCCGCCGGCGGGTGCGCGCGAAGATCTCCGGTACCGCCACGCGGCCGCGGATCTCGGTTTTCCGCTCCAACAAGGGTCTCTCGGCGCAGGCGGTCGACGACCGCTCCGGGCGCACGCTGGTCGCCGTCAATTGGTACGAGCCCGAGCTGCGCGCGCTGGCCAAGGCCGAGCGCACACGCCGCTCCGGCGAGTTGCTCGCCGAGCGCGTCAAGGCGGCCGGTGTCTCCGAAGCCGTGTTCGATCGCGGCGGCTATCGCTACCACGGTCACGTGCGCACCTTCGCGGAAGCGCTGCGCGAGGCCGGGATCACTGTCTAGAAGAACTCGGCTCAAGAGCCACAGACCCCATCATCTGATCAGACCCCGCTAACCTCTCGACCTTCGCTATGTCCAATATCTCCACAGACCGCTCCGTCAGCCCCGCCGGCCTGGACCTCCAGGAGCGGGTCGTCGAGATCAACCGCGTCGCCAAGGTCGTCAAGGGCGGCCGGCGTTTCTCCTTCACCGCACTCGTCGTCGTGGGTGACGAACGCGAAGTCGTCGGCGTCGGCTACGGGAAGGCCAACGAGGTTCCGCTCGCGATCCAGAAGGGCGTCGAGCGCGCCAAGAAGGACCTCTTCCGTGTTCCGCGCCACGGCAGCACCATTACCCACCAGACCACCGGGGTCTTCGGCGCCGGGCGCGTGCTGCTGAAGCCCGCCGCGCCGGGAACCGGCGTGATCGCCGGCGGTGGCGTGCGCGCCGTGCTGGAGCTCGCCGGGATCCACGACATCCTCTCCAAGAGCCTCGGCACCCAGAACCCGATCAACCTCGTCAAGGCGACCATCACCGGACTGCGCGAGCTGCGCAAGCCCGAGGAGGTCGCCAAGCTGCGCGGGCTCTCGATCAACAAGGTCCTTGGCCTCACCGACCGTCCCACCGACGGCGCTGCGGAGTCGGTCGAGCCGGCCGCAAGTGACGCGGCGCCCGCGGGTGAGGGCGCGCCGGCAAACGCTGGCGAGGTCGCCGACGACTCCGCCGAGCCCGTCGCGGCGGGTGAGACGGAGACACAGCCGGCCGCGGCTGCGGTCGAGGAGACATCGGCCTGATGAGCTCGTTGACCGTGATTCAGCGCCGTTCCGGCAACGGCTCCAACCGCCGTCAGCTCGACACGCTGCGCTCGCTCGGTCTGCGCCGCATCGGACAGACCGTGCAGATTGAGGACTGTCCCCAGGCGCGTGGCATGTTGCACGCGGTGCGCCACCTCGTCGAGGTGCAGGAAGCCAAGTCGTGAGCGAGGAGCAGCGCATCGGCCTGCACAGCCTCGCTCCGGCGCCCGGCAGCCGCCGTCCGCGCAAGCGCGTCGGGCGTGGAGAAGGCTCGGGCACCGGTAAGACCGCGGGCCGCGGTCAGAAGGGCGCCGGCTCGCGCTCGGGCTCCAAGCGCCGCGCGCGCTTCGAGGGTGGGCAGATGCCGATCCACATGCGGATGCGCAAGCTTCGTGGGCCGCACATGAAGAAGTCGATGCCCTTCGAGCCCTTCCGCACCCACACGCAGGCTGTCAATATCGGCGATCTCGACAGCCGCTTCGACGCCGGGAGCGATGTCACGCTGGAGCTGATGCGCGCCAAGGGGCTGGGCACGCGCAAGGCAATCCCCGTGAAGGTGCTCGCCAAGGGCGAGCTCGGCAAGGCGCTCACGGTGCATGCCCACGCCTTCAGCGCCACTGCGCGCGAGCGCATCGAGGGCGCCGGCGGAAGCTGCGTCGTGCTCGACGCGACGGCGGGCTCCTAGAAACTTTTCTGGGAAGACCTGCGCGCAGGACGTGAGCGCGGGTTAGAATCGCCCAAGTGCTCTCGACCATCCTCAGCGCCTTTCAGGTTCCGGACATCCGGAAGAAGATCGGCTTTACGGCGGGGATGCTGCTGATCTACCGCCTGGGATCCCACATTCCGGTCCCGGGGGTCAACCTCAACGCGGTCAACAACATCCAGAAACAGCTTGGCGGGAACAACATCCTCGGCCTGCTGAACCTGTTCTCGGGCGGGAGCCTCTCGCGGATCGCGATCTTTGCGTTGGGCATCATGCCCTACATCACCTCCTCGATCATCCTGCAGCTGCTGCAGGTCGTGGTCCCATCGCTGGAGAAGCTCTCCAAGGAAGGCGAAGTCGGTCAGGCGCGGATCACGCAATACACGCGCTACCTGACCGTTGGCCTGGCATTTGCGCAGTCGATCGGCTACGTGTTCCTGTTCCACTCGCTGCAAGCCAACGCCGGGGAATCGGTCGTCTCGAAGTTCGACGCCCCCCACATCTTCCTAATCGTTGTCTGCCTGACAGCGGGCTGCGTGCTGCTGATGTGGATCGGCGAGCTGATTACCCAGAAAGGCATCAGCAACGGCATCTCGCTGTTGATCTTCGCCTCGATCGTCTCGCGTCTGCCGTCCGGGATCCAGACATGGTGGACGAGCCAGGATCAGGTCTTCAAGGTGATGCTGCCGTTCCTCGTGCTCGCGATCGTCGCTGCGATCGTGTTCGTGCAGGAGGGTCAGCGGCGCATCCCGGTGCAGTACGCCAAGCGCGTCATCGGACGGCGCATGACCGAGGGCGGGCAGACATATCTACCGCTGCGCGTGAACATGGCCGGCGTGATCCCCGTGATCTTCGCCGCCAGCATCATGGCCTTTCCACCGACGATCGGGCAGCTAGTCCACACTCACTGGGGCCAGCAGATCTCTGACTTCTTCTCGCCCAGCGGCTGGCACTACATCGTCGGGGAGTCGATCTTCATCGTGGTCTTCACCTACTTCTACACCGCTGTGACGTTCAATCCGGTCGATCAGGCCGAGAACCTGAAGAAGTACGGCGGGTTCATCCCGGGCGTGCGGCCTGGACGTCCGACCGCCGAATTCCTCGATCGCATCCTTGCGCGCCTGACGTTCCCGGGAGCGTTGTTCCTGGCGGCTGTCGCCGCGCTGCCGACGATCCTGCTCGACCGCACGCACGAGAACCTCCAGCTCGGGGGCACCTCGATCCTGATCGTCATCGGCGTCGCCCTGGAAACGATGAAGCAGCTAGAGGCGCAGCTGATGATGCGCTCCTACGAGGGCTTCCTGAAGTAGTCCGCGGCGGTCCGCGCCGGCCGAGCCTCGATCGGTCCTCCCGGCACGGGCTGAAGTTGCCTCCCGCATGTACGAACCACGGCCGGAGTGGGTAGGCTGCTCGGGTGTCCGAGTTGAACCTCATACTGCTCGGCCCTCCGGGTGCGGGCAAGGGTACCCAGGCGGAGCGCCTGCAGGCCGATTTCGGCTTCGCGCACATCTCTACCGGTGACATCCTGCGCGCTCAGGTCGCCGACGGCACGAAGCTGGGACGCGAGGCGCAACGCTTCATGAAGGCCGGGGAGCTCGTGCCTGACAATGTGATTGTCGACATGATCACGGAGCGCATCGGCGTCGCGGACGCCCGTGACGGCTTCCTGCTCGACGGCTTCCCCCGCAACGAGGCTCAGGCCGACGCGCTCAGCGAGGCGCTCGGAGGCCTCGACAGACGGCTGAGCGCGGCGCTGTTGATCGAGGTGCCCGACGACGAGCTGGTGCGCCGGCTCGCCGGCCGCCGGGTGTGCGTGAAGAACCCCGGGCACATCTACCACGTCGACCTCGACCCCCCTAAGCACGAGGGCATCTGCGATCAGGACGGCTCGCGGTTGGTCCAGCGCGAGGACGACCACGAGGAGACGATCCGCCGTCGCCTGGAGGTCTACCACGCGCAGACGGCGCCGCTGATCGACTACTACGACCGCACCGGGTTACTGCGCCGCTTCGACGGCCGCCGCACCCCGAATGACGTTCATGACCACATCCGCGCGACCCTCGCCACGCTGCGTCTCGAGGACGAGCTTTGAGCTGCGTGCGCAGCCCCTCCTCGCGGTCGCTCGAAATGGCCCGTCCGCCAAGCTAAGCTCAAAAGCATGATCATCAAGAAGAGCCCCGCCGAGATCGAGAAGATGGCGGCCGCAGGCGCGATCCTCGTGGAGACGCTTGAGCTGCTGGAGGGCAAGATCCGCCCTGGCGTGCGTACCGAGGAGCTCGACGCCGCCGCCGAGCGCTTCATTCGCTCGCGGGGCGCGGTACCGACGTTCAAGGGTTTCCGTGGCTTCCCCGGCTCGATCTGCGCGTCCCCGAACTCGATGGTCGTGCACGGCATTCCTGGGCGCTATTGCCTGCAGCGCGGCGACGTGATCTCGATTGACGTCGGGGTCACGCTCGACGGCTGGGTCGCCGACGCTGCTCGCACCTTCGCCGTCGGCGAGATCGGCCCCGACACCGAGAACCTCCTGCGCGCAACCCGCGAGTCGCTACTGGCAGGCGTAGCTCAGTGCCGGGCCGGAAACCGCATCGGCGACGTCTCGCACGCGATCGAACGGGTAATCGAGGGCGCCGGTCTGTCGGTCATCCGCTCGCTCGTCGGCCACGGCGTCGGGCGCAGCATGCACGAGGACCCCCAGGTCCCCAACTACGGCCGGCCCGGCAAGGGCCCGCTCCTGGAAGAGGGGATGGTGCTCGCCGTCGAGCCGATGACGACCGCCGGACGGCCCGCGGTGCGCGTGGCCAGCGACGGCTGGGCGATCTTCTCCCAAGACGACTCGCTCGCGGCCCACTTCGAGTTCACCGTCGCGATCACCGCCGCGGGTCCGCGGGTCCTCACGCCTTGGCACGAGGGCTCTGCCGAGACTCGTGGGCAGGCCGCGGTGGGGGCCGGCGCGCCGGTCGCCGAAGGTGTCGCAAGTAGCTGATTGGACGAGCCTCCGGCTGTGGACGCGGAGTGATACCATCGGATGTCTTGCCCGCACGCGAAGGCAATTTGCGCTGCGGGCGTATCCTCGACCAGGTAGCGGCAGCCGCCCCGGCAGCCAGAGCCTGATCGCCGGACCAGCCGAAAGGGATCATGAAGGTACGACCGTCGGTCAAGCCGATGTGCGAAAAATGCAAGGTCATCCGCCGTCATGGGGCGGTGCTCGTGATCTGCCAGAACAAGCGCCATAAGCAGAGGCAGGGTTAGTGGCACGCATCGCTGGGATCAACCTGCCCCTCAACAAGCGCTCTGAGATCGGCCTGACGTACATCTTCGGCATCGGGCGCGCGACCGCGAACAAGCTGCTCGCGGAGGTGGGCGTGAGCCCCGACACCTACGTGCGCGACCTAACCGAGGACGAGGTCTCGCGTCTGCGCGACGCGATCGACAGCGACCTCACCGTCGAGGGCGATCTGCGCCGCGAGCGCTCGCAGGACATCAAGCGCTTGCAGGAGATCGCCTGCTACCGCGGCCTGCGTCATCGCCGTGGCCTGCCCGTCCGAGGGCAGAAGACCAAGACCAACGCACGCACGCGCAAGGGCCCCAAGCGCATGCAGGTCGCCGGCAAGAAGAAAGCGGGTAAGAAGTAATGGCCGCTCCCAAGCGCGCCCGCGGACGGCGCAAGCCGAAGAAGAACATCCCCGTGGGTCAGGCCCACATCAAGACCTCGTTCAACAACACGATCGTCTCCCTGACCGATGTCCAGGGCAACGTGATCGCGTGGGAGTCCGCCGGCGGCGCCGGCTTCAAGGGCTCGCGCAAGTCAACGCCGTTCGCGGCCCAGGTGACCGCCGACGCGGCCGCCCGCAAGGGCATCGAGCAGGGGCTGCAGAAGGTCGAGGTCTACGTCAAGGGTCCCGGCTCCGGACGCGAGACCGCGATCCGCTCGCTCTCGGCCGCGGGCCTGGAAGTGACCGGTGTCAAGGACGTCACGCCGCAGGCACACAACGGTTGCCGTCCTCGTAAGCGGCGGCGGGTATGACCAACACTTCCCCGACAACGAGCAGGATCGCGAGCAATGGCTAGAGATACCAGTCCACAGTGCAAGCAGTGCCGGCGCGAGGGACAGAAGCTGTTCCTCAAGGGCGAGCGCTGCCTGACGGACAAATGCGGTGTCGAGCGCCGCTCCTATCCGCCGGGCGAGCACGGCCGCGGCCGCCAGAAGCAGAGCGAGTACCGGCTGCAGCTGCGCGAGAAGCAGAAGGCGCGGCGCTACTACGGGGTGCTCGAGAAGCAGTTCCACGGCTACTACGAGAAGGCTTCGCGCCAGCCCGGGATCACCGGTGAGAACCTGCTCGCGCTACTGGAGTGCCGCCTGGACAACGTGCTCGTGCGCCTCGGTTTCGCGGCGTCGCGGCGCCAGGCGCGCCAGCTCATCCGCCACGGCCACTGGACGGTCAACGGCCGGCGGGTCAACATCCCCAGCTATCAGGTGCGTCCCGGCGAGGTGATCGCCATCAAGGCGGACACCCCAGCCACACAGGTCATCAGGGACGCCACCGAGCTCACTGGGCAGATCCCGGCGTGGCTGCAGGCCGATCACGAGTCGCTGACGGCCAAGGTGCTGCGCAAGCCGGAGCGGCGCGAGGTCGCGGCGCCGGTGCAGGAGCAGCTCATCGTCGAGCTGTACTCGAAGTAGAAGCTTTTGCCGGTGTCGCGGCCGCTAGCGGCGGCGACACCCTGGAGCCGGTGTCCGGCGGACGCTGGCGAGATCACAACGAGGTTAGGACCCTGATGCTCGACTTCCAAATTCCCCGGATCACAAGCGAGGCCGTAGAGCAGAACCGTGGCACGTTCACCATCGAGCCACTGGACCGCGGATTCGGATACACCTTCGGGAACTCGCTGCGCCGTGTGCTGCTCTCCTCCCTGGCGGGTGCCGCGGTCACAAGTGTGCGCATCGAGGGGGTGGCACATGAGTTCTCTACCATTCCCGGCGTCAAGGAGGACGTGACGGACATCGTGCTGAACCTCAAGGGCATCGTCTGCCGCATGCACTCCGACGCCACCGAGGTCGAGGCCCCGCTGGTCGTCAGCGGACCGGGCGAGATCACGGCGAAGGACATCGATCTGCCCGCGGGCGTGGAGATCCTCAACCCCGACGTGCACATCGCTACGCTCGAGAAGAAGACCAAGCTCGAGCTCTACATGACGATCGGCCGCGGGCGCGGCTATCGCCCGGCGGAGGAGAACAAGTCCCCTGACCAGCCGATCGGCGTGATCCCGATCGACTCGATCTTCTCGCCCGTGCGGCGCGTCGCGTATGCGGTGGAGCAGGCGCGCGTCGGGCAGAAGACGGACTTCGACAAGCTCACCCTCGACATCGAGACCGATGGCTCGATCGAGCCGCAGGCCGCGTTGCGGGAGGCCGCCGAGCTGTTGATCTCCCAGCTCGCGATCTTCACCGACGCCGACCGTATCCAGGAGTTGCGCGCCTCGCCCGGCGGCCAGCTCGACGGTCACGGCCTCGCTGTGGGCGGCGCCGGTGGCGCGCAGGCGGCCCTGCAGGGCGAGGAGTGGGGCATCCTGATCGAGGAGCTCGAGCTGGGCGTGCGCTCCTACAACTGCCTCAAGCGCGCCGGGATCCAGACGGTCGGGGATCTGATCTCCAAGTCTGAGGGCGAGCTCAACGCGATCCCGAACTTCGGCAAGAAGTCGATCGACGAGGTCATCGAGACCCTCGAAGCCCGGGGCTTGCATCTCCGTCAGGACTAGACTGCCCGAACGATGAGACACCAGAAGACACGCAAAAAGCTGAGCCGCGACTCGGCGCACCGTAAGGCGCTCTTGATGAACCTCACCAAGGAGGTCCTCGAGCACGAGCGGATCAAGACGAGCGAGGCGAAGGCCAAGGCCGTCAAGCCAGAGATCGAGAAGCTCATCACGCTCGCCAAGCGTGACACCCTGCATGCCCGGCGCCAGGCTCTGGCGGCGCTCTCGCAGGACAAGTTCGCGGTGCACCGGCTGTTCGTCGACGTGGCGCCGCGCTACGTCGACCGTCCGGGTGGCTACACGCGCATCCTGAAGCTCGGGCCGCGGCGCTCGGACTCGACCGAGATGGTCTTCCTCGAGTTGGTCTGAGGCTGGTCACCAAGCTCACCCTCGAGTACGACGGCAGCGAGTTCGCCGGCTGGGCACGCCAGCCGGGGCTGCGGACGGTGCAGGAGGAGCTCGAGCGCGCGCTGCGCACGGTGCTCGGCGAGCACGGGCATGACGGCGAGCCGCTGACGCTGAGCGTCGCCGGGCGCACAGACCGGGGGGTCCACGCGTGGGGACAGGTCGCCAGCTATGCCCACGAGGCCGTCGATCCGCTGCGGCTGAACACGCTGCTGCCCGCCGACGTTGCGGTGCTCGCCGCCGAACCTGCCCGCGAGGACTTCGACGCGCGCCGGTCCGCGCGTAGCCGAACCTACTGCTACCGCGTGCTCGCGCGCCGCGCCCGGGGGGTTTTCACGCGCGGAGACGCACTCTGGTGGCCGCATCCGCTCGACCGTGCCGCGCTCGAGGAGTGCGCGCGGATGCTTCTCGGGGCCCACAATTTCACCGCGTTCACTCCCACGGAGACTGGCCACACGCGTTTCAAGCGCGACGTGGTGCGGGCCGAGTGGCGATCGGTGACCGACGAGCTGCTGGAGTTCTGGATCGAGGCCGACACGTTCATGCGTCACATGAACCGCGTCCTCGTCGGGACGATGCTCGAGGTCGCATGCGGGCGGCGCGCCGTCGATGAGCTGGAGCGCCTGCTCGAGGGCCGTCCGCGGGTGGAGGCCGGCCCGACTGCCCCCGCGCACGGGCTGGCGCTGGCATCCGTCGCCTATGACTAAGACGGCTGCGGCGCCGCGCCGGCAAGCGCAGGAGCCCCGCCCGCCCCGGCCCCTATGCTGGAGGGCGAAATGGCTCTGAACGTGCTGCTTACAAACGACGACGGGATCGAGGCCGAGGGGCTGCAGGCGATGCGTGGCGCGCTCGCCGAGCTCTCCGACGTGCGTCTCGCGGTGATCGCGCCCGACGGCAATCGCTCGGCGATGGCTCGCTCGATCACAACTCGGCGCCCGTTGTGGGTCGAAGAGGTCGCATTCCCCGATGGCAGCGTCGGGTACGCAACCGACGGCACTCCAGTCGACTGCGTGCGCCTCGCGAGCCTTGGCATCGTGGAGGGCTTCCGGGCCGATCTAGTCGTCTCTGGCATCAACCACGGGGCGAACCTAGGTGATGACATCACCTACTCGGGTACCGTCGCGGCTGCGCTGGAGGGCATCGTGCTGGGGCTGCCGAGCATCGCGGTGTCTCAGCAATCGCGCGGACGGGCGCTGGATTACCGCTACGACGGTGGCTTCCACTTCGACCTCGCGGCGCGCTTCGTCGCGCGGCTCGTCGAGCGCCTGGAGGAGGTGCCGCTCCCGGAGCGGACGCTGCTCAACGTCAACGTGCCCGCCGGCCAGCCCAGCGGGGTTGAGGTGGCGGGGCTGGGCAAACGCATCTACCGCGACGAGCTCAAGCTGGAGCGCGAAGAGGTCGGTCCTCCGGCGCGCCGGCGTTACTGGATCTATGGTGATGACCCGGGGTTTCATGACGACCCCGGCAGCGATCTCGCGGCGGTAGCCGCCGGTCGGATCGCTGTGACTCCGCTGCACTTCGATCTCACGCACCGGCCTGGGATGGAGGCCCTGCGCAGCTTCGACCTGGAGGCCTTTCTGGCCTCCGCCGCCGAGGGCCTGGAGGCGCGGTGAGGGGATCGGGGACCTACCGCGCGGCGGGTGTGCGGTGAGCAGAGGGCACGAGCGAGAGCATGAGCGACGATCTAGGTAGGCGCATCGCGGAGCTGCGCCGGACGCTGCAGGAGCACGCGCATCGCTACTACGTGCTCGACGACCCCGTCATCGGGGACGATCGCTACGACGCGCTGCTCGACGAGCTGCGCGCGTTGGAGGCGGAGCACCCCGAGCTCCTCACACCGGACTCGCCGACCCAGCGCGTCGGCGCGGAGCCGGTAGGGCGACTGGAGAAGGTCCCCCATCTGGAGCCGATGCTCTCGCTCGACAACGCGCGCTCGGAGGAGGAGCTGCGCGCGTGGGTCGAGCGCATGCGCAACCACCTTGCGCGCGAGGGCATCGCGCAGCCACTCTTCCAGTATGTGGTCGAGCCCAAGGTCGACGGCCTGGCGATCAGCCTGATCTATCGCGACGGGGTGCTCGAGCGCGGCGCCACTCGCGGGGACGGCGAGATCGGCGAGGACGTCACTCACAACTTGCGCACGATCGGCGCGATCCCGCTGCGGATCGAGGGCGCCCCGCCGCTGCTCGAGGTCCGCGGCGAGATCTACATGTCGCTGAAGGACTTCACGGCGCTGAACGAGCGCCGCGCCGAGCGGGGGCTCTCGACGTTCATGAACCCCCGCAACTCCTCCGCCGGTACGATCCGCCAGCTCGACCCCGCGCTCGCCGCCGAGCGACCGCTGTCGATCTGGTGCTATCAGGTAGGCGTTACCGAGGGCCTAGCGTTCACGTCGCACTGGGAAGCGCTGGGCTGGCTGCGTGAGCACGGCTTCCGCGTCAACACCGACATCCAGCTGCTTGAAAGCGAGGACGAGGTCGTCGCGCAGTGCCTGGAGTGGCAGCGGCGCCGCGGCGAGCTCGACTTCGAGATCGACGGTGTCGTCGTGAAGGTCTCCGATCTGCAGCAGCAGCGTCGCCTGGGGTCGGTGGGGCGCGATCCGCGCTGGGCGATCGCGTGGAAGTTTCCCCCCACCACGGCGGTGACGCGCCTGCGTGAGATCGGCTGGAACGTCGGCAAGTTCGGCGACATGCGCCCCTACGCGATGCTCGAGCCCGTCGCGGTCGGGGGCGTCACGATCAAGCTCGCGACGCTGCACAACGAGGAGGACCTGCGCCGCAAGGATATTCGCGCCGGCGAGGACGTGATCGTGTTGCGCGCCGGGGACGTCATCCCGCAGGTGGTCTCGCCGGCCCCGCACGTCGCCGAGCACAAGCGCCGGCCGCCGCGCCCGCGACCGCCGGCGCGCTGCCCATTCTGCGACACCAAGACCGTCAAGCCGCGCAACTCGGTCTTCACGACGTGCCCTAACCGCCAGTGCCCGGAGCGCGCGTGGCAGCTGCTCAAGCACTTCGTCTCGCGCGGCGCGATGGACGTCGAGGGGTTGGGGGAGAAGCAGGTGCGGCTGCTGCAGGAGCGCGAGCTCGTGCGCACGCCTGGCGACTACTACCGACTCGCTGTCGAGCAGCTCGTCGAGCTCGAAGGCTTCGCGGAGCTCTCGGCGCGCAACCTGGTCAAGGCGATCGAGGACTCCAAGCAGCGGCCCTTCGCGCGCGTGCTCTTTGCGCTCGGGATCGAGGAGGTCGGCGAGGTCACCGGACGCAACCTGGCGCAGCGCTTCCGCGACATCGACGCGCTGCTGCACGCCGAGGAGGAGCAGATCGTGGAGACCCCCGGCATCGGCGAGAAGATGGCGCACTCGATCCGCGAGCAGCTCGACGAGCGGTATATGCGCGAAGTGATCGCCGACCTGCGTCTGATCGGGCTACGCTTCGCCGAAGCCGGTCCGCTGCCGTCGGAGGGGCCGCTGGCGGGCAAGACGCTCGTGCTGACCGGCTCGCTCCCGGATCTGACCCGCGAGCAGGCTACGGAGCTGATCCAGGGCGCCGGTGGACGCGTCGCGAGCTCGGTCTCAAAGAAGACCGACTACGTGGTCGCCGGTGAGAGCGCGGGGTCCAAGCTCGAGAAGGCGCGGCGACTGCACGTGGCGGTGCTCGATGAGGAGGGGCTAAGGGGGCTGCTGGGAAGCTCGGAGGGCTGAGCGCATCATCAGTGAAAGCTCCATTTCGACGCATTCGCTAGGTTTAGTAATGCGCGTCCACCTTCAAGGTAAACCTTGATTCCTGCTACTTCCAGGCTATTGTTTTCGACGCTACCCAAGCCTTCGATGCCCTGCGCGGCCGTTTCTGTCTGACCGGTAGGCGCGCTCATCGTCACTGAGCCATTGACTCCGAATTCTTTGAGTGGACAACTTTCCTCGAATTCAAAGAATGCGAGGTTGATTTTGGTTGCCGGCGAGAAGGTTATCCTGTCTTCGGGCGATTTTGGTCCTGTTGTAGCCTTTATCTTTACTGGCTTTGTTTTAATCGTGGCCGGCTGTTCGAGTAGTTCACAGTGGGTTGCTGGTTCTGTGGTTTCGCATTGTTCAAAGCTCAATGATTTAGCCTTACCTTCATTGGCCCCGATTATTTCTGGTGCTTCTAGCCTGAGGATCTTGCCTTTACACACGATCTTGAATGAGGTCAATGCAACGATAAAATGCAATGTCGAGGGTGTGTCGACCTTGGCCGTACCGGCGAGTCCCACCGTTGCTCCCGCTGTCAATTTTGTGCCATTCACAAACCAATCTGCGGACGCTGAGGTCGCAGCGGCCAGGCTGAGAGTAAAAAAGATCAAAAATATGAGAATAATTGTCTTGATTCCTGGCATGACTTGCAGATCTCCTTTCGCTTTGGGTCGAAGAAACCGACAGATTCATTTTAGGCTGATCTGCGCAGCCGGAGAGGGCGCTCTGCGGAAGCTCAGGCCATGTCGCGATTGGCGCTGGCCTGTTGGTCGCTGCCGGCGAGGCTGACGGACTGCGCTCGTGGTGCTGTTGTTCTAGTAGTTCGCGAGGCTAATCGTCATGTTGTCTTGCAAGACGTGCGCGGCTTCGATCGCGATCCCGTCGTTGAAGAACGCGAAGGCCATGTACTCGCCGTCGGTGGCCTGGCAGTAACCGACGAGGTTCGATACTCCGGTGAGCGTCCCGGTCTTGCCCTGGCAGCGACCAGCGGCCGCCGTCCCGCGCATCCGCTCAGAGAGCGTCCCGCTCTGCCCCGCGACTGCCATGTCGGTGCGCAGTGTTGTGCCGATTGTCGTCGGGGCGAGCGCGGCGAGCAGCGTGACGACCTGCAGCGGTGAGGTCTGGTCCGCGCGCGAGAGCCCGGAGCCGTCGACGACGCTCGGGTGTAGCCCGAGACCGGCGAGCGTTTCGCGCACGACGCGCGACCCCGCGGCTGTTGTGCCGGCGCCGCCGAAGCGCGCGCCGAGGTCCTTGAGCAGGGTCTCGGCGAAGAAGTTGTCCGACGGCGGCAGCGTCAGGCCGAGCAGCTGTGCCACTGTCGGTGACGGCGCCGCTGCGAGGCGCGTCGCCCCGGCCGGCGCGGTCGCGGCGCCGCTACCGCCGTGCACGGTGACCCCGGCGGCCTTCAGTGCCAGGAGTAGCTCGTGCGCGGCGTACGCGGCCGGCGCGTGGGGGCCGCGGTAGGAGCCACTGGCGCCGCGGTTGAAGGCGAGCGCGCTGAGCGTGCCTTCCAGAAAGGGATCCGGCCGGTAGCCGCTGGAGGGCTCGCCGCGCAGGGAGTCGAAGTAGGACTCGTCGCCCTCGATGGTGCCGGTGACGCTGTGGATGCCGTCGATGTGAACGAGCTGCCCGGCGAGCGTCGAGACGGAGGTACCGAGGCCGCCGTAGTGGCTGCGGATGAATGAGGTGGTGCCGAATGTCGGGTCCCCGCCGCCGCGCAGGTAGAGGCTGCCTTCCCAGGCCCCTTCCAGGCCCAAGTGACCGGCACCCAGCACCGTCGTTTCCAGGCGCGTCGTGGATCCGAGACGCTCCAGGGCGGCGGTCGCGGTGTAGAGCTTCTCGACGGAGGCCGGCGCACGTTTGGCTTCGGCGCGCTCGGAGAACATGGTCTGCTCGGTCGAGAGGTCGTAGACGAATCCCCCGGACAGCGGTCCGGCGAGCGCGAGCTCGTGAGTGATGTGGGCCTGCAGCGCGGTCGTGGAGCCGCTCGTGGGTGTGCTCGCGAGCGCGGCCGCGGGCACGAGCAAGCAAGCGAGGGCGAGCACGCAGAGCAGGATCGGGACGGTTGACGAGTGGTGCCGGGGCACGCAGCCGTACAATCAATCGCAGTATGGGTCGGGTTGTCAAGCTGGAACCGAAGGCTGCCCGGGAGAGACGCTCGACGGCGTCCGCGTCCCGCGCTCGCGCGCGCCCCAAGACCGGATCCGCCGTGGGCGCTGGCAAGGGCGGGCGCCGCGGCGGTCGACGGCGGCCCAGCAAGACGGCGCTGGTGCTCGGCGGCGGGGGCTTCACGGGGGGCGTATACGAGATCGGCGCACTGCGGGCGCTGGACCTGCTCGCGGTCAACAGCACGGTCAACCAGTTCGACGTCTACGTCGGGACCTCGGCGGGCTCGTTCATCGCGGCGTTGTGCGCCAACGGCGTGACCCCGGAGGAGATGATGCGCGTGGTCACGAGCCAGGGCCCGCAGCCCTTCCGCGACGTCGACCTCTCGGACCTGCTGCGCCCGAATCTGGTGGAGCTGGTGCGCAAGGGCGCGCAGCTGCCGCTGCGCCTGGCCTCGATCGGGCGCCAGCTCGTCTCGCAGCCGCGACAGATCTCGGTGATGGATCTTGCGCTGGAGCTGGCAGAGGCACTGCCCTCCGGCGTGTACACGGGCGGAGGCATCGAGCACTACCTGCACAAGGTGCTCTCCGACCCCGACCGCACCGATGACTTCCGCAAGATCGCGGGGGAGCTGTACATCACCGCCACCGACCTCGACACGTGTGAGCGGATCGTGTTCGGTGGGAAGGGCTTCGACGACGTCCCGATCTCGACCGCGGTGCGCGCCTCGGGGGCTCTGCCGATGGTCTACGCGCCGGTGAAGCTCAAGGGCCGCGAGCTGGTCGACGGGGGCATCGTCTCGACGACGAACCTCGACATCGCGGTCGAGGCGGGCGCGAAGCTGGTAGTCGTGATCAACCCGATCGTGCCGTACGTAAACGACTTCTCCGAGCAGGTCCGCACGCTGCGCGGGCGCCGCCCGCGGCGAGTCTCGGACATGGGCTTCCCGCAGATCGGCTACCAGGCGTTCAAGCTGGTTGCGCACCAGCGCCTGCACGAGATGGCCTTGCGCTGGGAGGAGCGCTACCCGGGTGTGGACATCGTGCTGATCGAGCCGGAGCAGAGCGACGAGCTGATGTTCCAGACCTCGATGATGAACTTCACCTCGCGTCTGGCAATCGCCAAGCATGGCTTCCAGTCCGTGACCTACCACTTGGCGCAGGAGTACGAGCGCTACAGCGAAATCTCAAAGCGTCACGGCCTGGAGATCTCAGCGGGTCGCCTGCGCCAGGTCGTCGAGCACTTCGACGCTGAGGAGGCCGCCCCGGACTCCAGCGCGTGGCGCAAGATCCTGGAGGGAACCACCGGAGCGTTGCTGCGCCAGTCGGGGTCCGCGGGGTAGCTGCCGAGGTCGCTGTGCGACCTCGGAGCTAAGGTGGAGAGGAAGCTCACAGTCCGCTCTGCCAAAGGAGACCTATGTCGCGCTTTGCTGCCGTGAACCTGTTGGACGTGGAGGACGCGGTGGGCGATCGCGCTCCCGGGATCGAGGGCCGGTTTGCTCGCAAGCACCTGGACTCACGTGACCTGGGGGTCAGCCTCTTCCGCTATGCGGCGAACCTGCGCAGTCCGATTGCGCACAGTCACCGAGAGCAGGAGGAGGCCTACGTCGTCGTCGCGGGGTCCGGACGGGTGCTTGTCGACGACGAGGTCCATGAGCTGCGCCAGTGGGATGTCGTGCGGGTGGCGCCTGAGGTCGTGCGGGCCTTCGAGGCTGGCCCCGACGGGCTCGACATCATCGCTGTGGGCGGACCCAAGCCGGAGGGTGGCGATGGTGTGATGGGCGCAGCCGCCTGGCCCGACGGGGGGTAGCTCGGCCCGAGACGGAGCGGCGCCGCGCTGGGCGCCCTTCAGAGGAGTAGCGCTCGCCGGTGAGTAGCGAAGAGGGCGAGGGCGTAGCCCCCAGCGGGGTGCTCGCGTGCGCGCTCGACGAGCGCTGCCATGTCGGGCGCCAGGAGCTGGGGTTGGGGAAGCGGCACGCCGTATATGGGTGGGAGGAGGACCGCGGCGGACAGCGCCGCGAAGGTCAGGTCGGCGGCGCTGAAGCGCTCGCCGCATAGGTACGGGCGTCCGTCCGCGAGCAGTTCGGCGACGAAGTCGAGCTCGCGCCAGACCTCCGCTTCATCCTCGACCTCGATTCCCGGGCGGACGTCGAGCGCGTGCCGGACGACGCGCTGGGCGAGTGGCCAGCCGTAGCGGATCGCGCGATCCTCCCAGCGCGGCACGCCCTCGTTGTTGAAGTGCAGGGCGAGCTTGCGTTGGGGGAAGATGTGAACGTACATGAGTCGTCGCCCCCGCGGTCCGAGTCGCTCGTCGAGGCGCCGGCAGAGGCGGGTGACCTCCTCCCGGGGACCGGGCTCGGCTGGAAACAGCCGGTGCTCCGGTGGCGTGCGCTCATCGACCCAGGCGAGGATCTCATGCGACTCCCCGATGGCGCCGTCGGGTGTGACGAGTACGGGAACAGTGATCCCGCCACCGGCCCGCCGTGCGGCGAAGCGGTGGATGCCCTGGACGTGGCGCTCCTCGCGATAGGGCATTCCTACCCGCTCAAGCGCCCACCGCGCCTTCTCACAGTAGTGGCTGATCGGGATCGTGAGGAGTCGCAGCACCGCAGTCAGTATGTCGGCCGCGGGCTCGGAGAGAGTGGGCGACCCGGCTGGGGGAGATTGACCACTCCGCTGTCGGGCTAGCGGGGGTCGGCGCGATCCAGGTTCCAGTGGCGCGAGGTAGAGCAGACCCACAGCCAGGACTCCTCGTCGGCGGTGGGGGAGCGTGGTGTGACGTAGAAGCGCGTGATCGCGCGTTGCCCGCCCTCGTGATCGCCGTAGAGGATGTCGATGCTGATCGCGGTGCGGCTCGCGATCGACTCCCGCAGCGGTCCGTACAGGGGATCGTCGCGGTCGCGGAGGGCGGCCTGCCAGAAGCTGATGTCGCCGGCGGGCACATAGAGGTCCCGCGCTAGCCGCCGAAAGTCCTCCAGCGCGGGTGGTGGTGTGTTGGCGTCTGCCCGATGCGTCCAGAGGTGCCATCCGTGCAGGACCGCTAGCCCGGAGGCCACGTTGCGGAGCGGTATCGCGAAGTACAGGCTCTCCCCGGACTCCTGCACGGCGGCGAGCCCGTCCCGCAAGACGAGCCAGTGATCGTCGACGTATCCAACCTTCTGCGGTGGATCCTGCGGACGGGCGTTGAACAGCACCGGGCGTAGCCCCACCTTCAACGCCTGCTCGGATACACGCGCCGCGCGGTTGGCGGAGCGGGTTGCCGAGAACGTGGCCAGCGCGAGGACGAGTGTGCCCCCGGCCGTCGCCAGCGAGGCGATCGTGCTCGTGTCGGCCATCACGGCGCAGGCTACTTCAAGCCCTGCCGAGAGATCCGCGACGCGTGACTCGGCGCCGCGATCGGCGGCGGGTCTCCCACGCTGCCGGAGAGCGTGGGACTTGCGCTTTCTGCGATGCGCTTGAGCCTGGCTTGAGATGGCGCTCAGGGAACCTTTGCTCAGATGCGCTCTCATGAGGGGTACGTATGCTCAGAGCTAGCCGGAACATGACCCGCAGGCAGGTACTTCGCTCTGGCGCGATCGGGGCAGCCGGGCTAACCCTCACCGGCGTCCTGGGTGAGATCGTCTCCGGTGCTCTGGCGTCGCGCGGTCCTGCTCCGCCCCGCCCGCCGCGGTGGCATACGCGGCCGGATCTACGGATTCCGTCCCTGACAGTCACCCACAGCGAGCAGGGGGCCTGTACAGACCCGATTTTCATCGCCCCGTACAACGCTCCTAACGGCCAGGCCGGTGCGGTGATCGTCGACAACAACGGTCAGCCGATCTGGGAGAACCCGCTGGCGGGGAAGGTGACGACGAACTTCCGGGTGCAGCGCTATCGCGGTAGCCCGGTGTTGACATGGTGGGAGGGAAGTATCGAGCTCGGCCATGGCATCGGTGAGTACGCGATCGCCGATTCGAGCTATCGCACGGTTCGCCGCGTGCAGGCCGCGCGCGGCCTACACGGTGACCTGCACGAGTTCGTGATCACCCCAAGCGACACCGCGCTGCTCACGAGCTACGTGGTCACCAGCGCCGATCTCTCGGCGGTTGGCGGCTCGCGAACGGGCACGATCCAGGACGCGATCTTTCAGGAGATCGAGCTCACGACGGGCAGGGTGCTGCTCGAGTGGCACAGTCTCGATCACGTCCCGCTGGAGGAGTCCTACGTGCCGGTGAGCGCCGACTGGGACTACTTCCACATCAACTCAGTCGACCTCGACGGCGCCGGCAACCTTTTGATCTCCTCGCGGAGCACGCGCACCGTCTACAAGATCGATCGCAGCGGAGCGATCGTCTGGCGTCTTGGTGGCAAGCACAGCGACTTCGACATGGGTGCGGGAAGTGTCTTCGCCTGGCAGCACGATGCCCGCCGGCAGCTCGACGGGACGCTCACCGTCTTCGACAACGGAGCCACCCCGGCGGTTGAGAGGCTCTCACGTGCCCTGATCCTCGACGTCGACGAGCGGGCCATGACGGCCACGCTCCAGCGGCAATACACCCACCCGAAGATCCTTGCCGACAGCCAGGGCAGCGTGCAGTTGCTGGCAAACGGAAACGTGTTCGTCGGCTGGGGCGAAGCTCCCCGCGTCTCGGAGTTCCAGCGCTCGGGTCAGATGGTGTTCGACGCTCTGCTGGGCGATAAGTACGAGTCCTACAGGGCCTTTCGCCTGCCCTGGACCGGTCGTCCGGCGCAGGCGCCTGCAATCGCCATGGTCCGTCACGGCCGTCGTGTGATCGCTTACGCGAGCTGGAATGGAGCGACCGATGTGAGCAGGTGGCAGTTGCTTGCGGGTCAGGGCAGCGGCGAGTTGCGGCCGGTGTCGAGCACGCCGTCGCGCGGGTTCGAGAGCGTGCTGCGGACGTCGTCGGCCGGGCCTTGCTTTGCTGTGCAGGCGCTCGACGGCAGGGGCCGGGCGCTCGGGCAGTCGACCACGGTGACGGCCTCTAACCAATAGCCCTGCGCCCAGGCGTGCGTCCGGGCAAGCGAGTCGTACTCGACAGGCGGTCTAGCTGGCCTGTGCCAGTGCTTTGTCGATCGCGTCGAGCAGCCGTTCGGTGGCGGCGGTGTTGCGCAGCGAGACGCGCACATGGTGCGGCTCGCCGAGCGGGGCTCCCGCGGCGACGAGCACCCCGGCTTGGCGTAGGCGTGTCGCAAGCTCGCTGCCGTCGATGTCGGGGTGGGCGACCCACAGGAAGTTCGCCTGGCTGTCGGTGACATCGAAGCGGCGCTTGCGCAAGGCGGCGGCCAGGCGGGTGCGCTCTTCGCGGACGCAGCGGACGTGATGCGCCATCGAGTCTGCGCCCGAGCGCAGTGCCTCCAGCGCGCCGGACTGCGAGACCTCGCTCACGCCTAGGTCCGGTTCGAGCTCTGCCAGCAGCTCCTCCGAGCCGGGCCCGCCGATCGCGTAGCCGATACGGATACCGGCTAGCCCCCAGGCCTTGGAGAAGCTGCGGAAGACCAGCAGGCGGGAGTGGTGCTCCAGCAGGGCCAGCGAGGCATTGTCGGGTTGCGCATCGGCAAACTCCACGAGTGCCTCATCGAGCAGCACTGCGACCCCCTCAGGCAGACCCGCGAGCAGGCGCTCCAGCTCGCCCGTTGCCAGTAGCTCACCGGTTGGATCGTTGGGGCTTGCGAGCGCGACGACGCGTGTGTCGGCGCTGGTCGCTGCCCGGAGCAGAGCATCCACGCCGCCGCTGACCGGCACCGCGCGGCCGTGTGCGCGGCGCGCCATGATCGGGTACAGCGGGTAGGAGGGCCAGGAGGTCAGCAGCTCCTGGCCCGGCTCGACCAACGCCCGCGTCGCAGAGCTCAAGAGCTCGGCGGCGCCGTTGCCGATGATCAGACGCTCTACGGGTACCTCGTGGCGCTCGGCCAGCTCGGCGCGCAGCTCCGAGCCGCGCAGATGCGGGTAGCGCTGCAGGCCGCGCCGTGCGGTGAAGGTGATAGCGCTCGAAATGTTCGCGTGTGGGAGCTCGGGCCACGTGGTCTGCGAGAGATCGAGCGCCGCGACTCGCGTGAGCGCTTTGCGCCGGCGCTCCGCAGCTTCCTCGCGCAGCTCGCTGTTGACCTCCTCCTCGGAGAGTCCTTCGAACTGGCGGTAGTAGTCGAGCAGGCCCATGGCTTGCGATGAGAAGGGCGAGCCCGCGGGCTCAGCTACCCCATCCGTGGCGGACGGCGATGATCCTCGGGGTGCGCGACCGCACGGCTCATACGCTCCCGTTGCCCGATAGGAAGCTGGAGCCTGGACCGTGGATGAAGATGAACCAGACCATGAACGCGCTCGCGCAGATCGCGGCGGTTATCGCAAAGACCCGCCCGACGACCCCCGAGCGCTGGTCGTAGCCGGCGGCGCGGCGCACGAGTATCCACATCTGGTCGAGCTCGCGCATAATTCGCAGCGCTCCGAAGAGCAGCACGAACAGCGCGACGAACGCGAGCAGGATGCCAAGGCTGACGCTGCCGGCGAGGTAGTTGGCCTGCGCGCCGACCCATAGGCACGCCAGTGGGATTGGGCCCCAGCAGAGCAGGCTGAGGAACGTGATTGCGAGGAACAGCAGCTCCGCCATGTGCTTGTCGACCCGCTGACGCGCCGCGCCGCCGCGCTTGGGCAGCTCGCGGAAGTGGACCGGCGCCGTACCGGGGCGTCTGCCTGCGAACAGGCCGCCGTTGTCGCTGGGATCGCTGCGCATGTATCGCTCCTCGCCTACACGCTAGCGGGTATAGAGGGAGTCGAGCAGATCGGCATACTTCTCGGCAACGACGTTGCGCTTGACCTTCAGCGTCGGGGTGAGCTCGCCGCCGGCCTGCGTCAGGTCCTGCTCGAGGATCGCGAACTTCTTGACCTGCTCGACCTGGGCATAGGCGGCGTTGACGCGATCGACTTCCTGTGCGATCAGGTCGCGGATCTTCGGCTCGCGCGAGAGCGCTGCCGGCTCCTCGGGGAGACCGTGCTCGCTGGCGTAGCTGGCGATCTCCTCCTCGTCCAGCGTGATGAGCACCACGGGGTAGGGCCGCTGGTCGCCGTGCATCACGGCCTGCGAGATCCAGCGGCAGCGCTTGAGGTCGTTCTCGATGTTCGCCGGCGTCAGGTTCTTGCCGCCGGCGGTGATGATGATGTCCTTCTTGCGGCCGGTGATCGATAGGTAGCCGTCGGCGTCGATGGAACCAAGGTCGCCGGTGTGCAGCCAGCCATCCTCGACCGCGCCGAAGCTTGCGTCGGCTTTGTTGTGATAGCCCGCGAAGATGTTTGGGCCTTTGATCAGTAGCTCGCCGTCGGCTGCGATCTTCAGCTCCACGCCTGGCAGTGGGCGACCGACGGTGCCGAACTTGTGATTCTCGATCGTCGAGGCGGTCGCCGCGGTTGCGGTCTCGGTCATCCCGTAGCCCTCCAGCACCGGCACGCCGGCGGCCCAGAAGAATTCGAGGATCTCGCGCGCGATCGGCGCCGCGCCGCTGGTCGCGCGCTGCACCCGTCCGCCGAAGATTGCGCGGACGTTCTTGAAGAGCTGCTCCTCAGCCTGCTCGAAGGGCTCCTGTAGCTCTGGTGGGATCGGCTCGCCGCGGACCATCATGTCGCGGACCTGCATCCCCAGCGCGACTGCTGCCTGCGCGCGCTCCTGCTCTTCGGGGCTCTGAGCCTGGATCGCGCCCTGCGCGAGCGCATAGACCTTCTCGAAGACGCGCGGCACGGATGGCAGGTAGGTTGGTTTGACCTCCATTAGCTCCGGCACGATCTGCTTGGTGTCGCCGCCGAAGTACGCGAGCGTCCCACCCAGTTCGAAGACCGCGAGCTGGATCAGCAGCGCGTAGGAGTGCGCGAGCGGCAGGTACAGGTAGATGACCTCGTCCGCCTCGATGTGCCCGACGCCGCGGATCATGTCCATCATCGCTACGTAGTTGCCGTGATTGAGCACGCAGCCCTTTGGGGGGCCGGTGGTGCCGGAGGTGTAGATGAAGGTGTACGGGTCCTCCGGGCGCACGGCTGCGCGGCGCTGCTCGAGCTCTGCCGGCTCGCGGTTGCGTCCACGTTCGCGGACCTGCTCGAGCGTCAGCGTCGGCAGTGACGATTCGCCCGTCGTGTCGGCCGGCGGATCGATGACGATCACGGTCCGCAACTCAGGCAGCCGCTCGCGCACCGCGGCGATCTTGGCGAGCTGGGCCTCGTCCTCGCATACGACTGCGCACGCGCCGGAGTCGGCGATCACCCAGTGGCACTCCTCGGGCGAGTTGGTCTGGTAGATGGGCACCACCACGGCGCCGACAGCGGTCGCTGCGAGGTCGGCATAGGACCACTCGGGGCGTGTGTTCGCAAGGATGCAAACGCGCTCGCCGGGCTCGATGTCGAGGTCGATCAAGCCGAGCGCGATCGCTTGGACGATCTCACCGAGTTGGGCGTAGCTGACGTCGTGCCATGTGCCCTCGCGCTTGTAGCGGACGGCGGGGCTCTCACCGAACTCCGCGACCGCGTGCGGGACGAGGCCCGCGAGCGTGCGTGCCTCGGTCGCGGCGGCCGAGCTTTCGGCTTGCCCTACGGCCGATTCGGCGGCCTGCTCTGCGGTACTTGCCTCCATGGCTCTCTCCTCCTCAGGTGGAGCTGACGGATCTTGTGGCAAGGAAGGATAAGGGCTGCGCGCCGCTGGCAGGCGCAGGAGCTGGGGACCGCGAGGCAGGTGCTTCTGGCGATCGTGCAGGATGATCTCTTCGGATTCGCAGACACCGTCGATCGTCTCCCACACGCACTCATCAATCTCGGCGGCCGAGACGAGGTGGGAGGTGTCGGTATCTACGTCTGGCAGCATTGGTTGCCGGGCACTAAAATCTACTGAAGTAGGAAAAATCTACCAGAGTATGAAGAAGCCTGCGAGACAGCCCACACCCGCCCAGCCGCTTCGGCGCACCCGCGCGGCGCACCTCGGTCCCGAGCGCCGGCGACCGCAAATACTCGATGTCGCGTTCGAGTTATTTGTGCGCAAGGGCTACAAGGAGACCTCAATGGAGGAGATCGCCCGCACCGCGGGCGTCACGAAGCCGGTGGTCTACTCCTGCTTCCCCAGCAAGGCCGAGCTCTTTGGGGTGCTGCTCGATCGCGAAGAGCAGCGAATGCTCACACAGTTCGGCGCCGCGCTGGCCGCGGGCGAGCCGCTCGAGGATCCCGAGGCGACGCTGATCGCAGGCTTCACCTCGATGCTGCGCGCCGTCACCGACACCCCCGAGGCTTACAGAATCGCGCTGCTGGGCGGTGGCGGTGCGGACGCCGTGATCGACACTCGCGTGCGCCGGCGCCGGGAGCGGCACGCCGCCGCGATCGCTGCGGTCGCACGCTCCTGGTTGGAGGGAAGGGTGCCGCCGCAGCGGGTCGACGCCGCCGCGCAGTTCGTCGCGCAGACGCTCGTGGGCATCGGCGAAGCCGGCATGCGCATGCTGCTCATCGCGCCCGAGCAGTGGACGCCCGAGACGCTCGGGCGTGCACTTGGAATCCTCGCCGCCAGTGGGTACGCGGCTCTAGAGCTGGAATAAGGGCGCCGCCGGTAGGGCTCTATGCGCGTGGGCGACCGTTGCGGGTCGGTTTCCTGGCGGGCGTGAGTGGAGGCGGTTCGTCAGCCCTTTGCGGTTGCGGCGCGGCGCGAGGACGGCGGACGCTGGCGGAGGCTGGCGAGGAACAGGCTCTTGTCGATGCGTCCCTTGAAGATCGGGACTCCCATCTCGGTGCACTTTGAGAGGACCTCTCTGCGCCCAAGCCCCGACTCGCGCGCAAGCTCGGTCGGCGTCAGATGGTTGGCCATCGGGATCTCCTCCTGTAGATGTAGGTGGACTACATGTACATATACCCTCGTCAGCGGACATTGGCAACCGCTGATTTCCCTGCAAGCTGCGCGGTTGGCGACATGCGCCCGCCCCATCGGGACGGGTTGGGCCGCGAGCCGGGTCGCGGCGGTCTCCTAGCTAGATGGGATTGGGGATGTCGATGAAGCGGTGGCGCACACCAAAGCGCTCGGCCAGCAGCTCTCCGAGGCGCCGCACACCGAAGGTCTCGGTGGCGTAGTGGCCGGCCGCGATGAAGTGCACGCCGGCCTCGCGCGCCTGAGCCATCACGCGCTCGCTGGGCTCCCCGGTAAGAAAGGCGTCCGCTCCGGCCGCGATCGCGTTGGTGAGGTGGTCGGCACCGGCGCCCGTGACGATCCCGACGCGGCGCACCAGCGGCGGCCCGCAGTCGAACACGAGCGGCTCGCGCAACGTCTCGTCTCGGACACGCGCGAGCAGCTCCGCCAATGGCAGGCCCCCGCCGGGAAGCTCAGCGAGGCACCCGATGGGCTCGCCGCCGTGCGGCGCGAAGGGCTCAAGCCGCGTACCTCCGAGGGCGCGCGCCAACAGCGCGTTGTTCCCAACTTCGGGGTGTGCGTCGAGCGGCAGGTGATAGGCCAGCAGTGAGATGTCGCTCTCGAACAGCACCCGCAGCCGTCGCGCGAGCGCCGTGTCGATCGGACCGGGGCCCGAGCCCCAAAAGAGGCCGTGGTGCGCCAGGACCAGCTGCGCACCCTCCACGCGCGCACGCTCGAACAGCTCCAGGTGCGCGCTGACGCCGGTGACCACCGTCTCGACCCGCTCGCTGCCTGGCACCTGCAGGCCATTCGGGCAGTAGTCGCGGAAGCGCTCCGGCGCCAGCAGGCCGTCAAGCTCCTGCACGATGTCGGTGAGCCGCGCGGGCATCGGACGGTGACGATAGCGGTGTGGGATACTGGAGCCGCGTCGGGGCGTGGCGCAGCCTGGTAGCGCGCGCCGTTCGGGTCGGCGAGGTCCCCGGTTCGAATCCGGGCGCCCCGATTTGTAGGTTGTTGGATGCTGGGGAACGCTGGTGGCCTCCTGCGAGGGCAAGGTTTGGCTCTAGAGCTTAGGTTCCGGCCTATCAGAGGAGGCGAGGGCTGGCTACGTGATGCGCTCGGTTTTCGAGCTAACCGCTCACGAACCGCACACGCGAAGTCTGTGTGACCGCACACGCCAGGACCGATCAGTTCGCTTGGTTGTCATGCTTGTGCCCACACGACGAGCTGGTGGAACCAACTGGCTGAGACGAGTAGCTTGTACTCAGGAGCGCCGCCAGCTCTGACGCTCAGTTCGCCTGGTGTGGCGTCATCGGTCAACCCGACATCTATCGGCAAGCCGGGACCGTGGACTATCTCGCAGCGAAACCACTTGTAGAAGACTTGCTCGATTGGCCAAAGCCTGCCGCGATACTCGACCGAGAGGCGAGTCGGGAGCTGAGATTCGATGTACCGACGGAAGCTTTCCGCCTCGGCCATCGGTCTCGGGAAGTCCTCCCGGGCTCGCACGACCACTGCGACGATGGCGAGTAGGAAGGCTCCCTCGCGGCGTTCAGCTTGCCAGAGTGCGAGCGCATCATCAACGCGATCCTGAGCGGAACCCATACTCGCCAGCTTCTCAGCTCGCTTCATTTTCACGGCGGAATGATTCGATGGTCTTGCCCGCCACTGTTCTCAGCCGATCGTCTTGTTCCCAGCGCGTTACGGCGTCCCGCAAACCGTGTGCGCCTGCCACTTCGCCCACCTGGTCGGCGTAGCCGAGACTATGGGAGGCGTCAGCGATATAGCGCCAGGCACTGAGCCCGTGAATCGCCAGATCTAGCCAGGACAACTCTGGCCATGATTTTCGACTATGAGCAGGCAAGAGAAGCGTTGCTTCCGGTGTCGGGTGTCCTCCCTGCTCGCAGTGTCGGTGATAGTCGGATGATCGAAACCGGCCGCCAGAACGCTCTCGCAGGCGGGCCGGTCGCCACATCTTCTGCCGTTCATCTGGTGTAGCTCGAAGCCAGAGCATGGCCTCGTCTTGATCCTCGGCAAAAGCCCATGACAGATACTCGACCTCCACTATCTGTCGCAACAATGCCTCGGCTCCGTACACGTTTCCTTGTTGGAGAAGCGTCACGGCGCCGGAAACGAGCTCGCTACCGATCTCCGCTACGAGCGCCAAGCCGACGGTAGCGTCACTTCCAAAACCAAAAGAAGATTGTCCGTCCCGTCTATCGGTGCCGATTGTGTAGCCGCCCGCCCACAACAATTCGCCAATCGTCCGAAACGTTCTTGTGAGTGCGCGGCAGACCTCTTCGCGAGCGCTGCGGCCAGCTTCGTCTTTCGCGGCATCGTCAACGAGTGCTCTGGCAGCGTCAATGTCGAACATCGGGCTCGCTGGTGGAGTCTTGTCGGCGAAATACCAGCTTTTCTATGTCGCTCCTCTCGGTGGGCTGCTTCCCAAGTTCGTGCCGCACCGCGAGTACAACGTCGATCAATAGTCTGCGGCCCTCGGCGGTGACGGTATTGGCTTCGTCTTGAAACCGGCAGAAGGCAGTCACAAGCGTGGGCGAGGCGTAGAGCGCGATCCTCGCCATCGCGGAGGCGTAGCGTGACATGGCCTCGCGGTTGCCGCCTTGAGCGGCTTCGGCGATGGCGATCATCGCATCGTTGAGGGCTGATACGAGCAAGCGATCAGCTTCAGCTTGCTTCTCATTGCGTCGGTTGAGCAGCGCTCCGAAGATCACTCCTATGAGCGCGGCGCCACTCGCGATCACGGCTATCCCGATGTTCGTGGTCACACCGAAACGTTAGGTGCGAGGGCGGACGCCGCGGGCCTACAGAGCACGGTCATCGCACAGTGTTTGCACGGCCGTGCATCTACGGATGAAAAGTCAAGGGCTTCGCGAGCTTTTCTTCGGGGTTGCTGAGGGTGCTGCTTGATGCTCGAGGTCGCGCTTGGGCGGCACAGCGATTGCACAGCGCCCGGAGGGCCGTGCATGTGGTCTGTGCTGGCTTTTTTCTGTGCCGCTGGGCGTGTCGTGGCGCAGGGGCGAGTATCGGCGGCGGCGGCGTCGCGCCGGGTGCTTCGGAGTGGGATGATTCTGTGGTGGTGCGGGTGACTGACGTAGCGAAGCGCAGGCGTCAGGGGCTTGTGGCTTGCCGCGCGGCTTTGCCCTTCGAGGGCCTACGGATGAAAAGTCAAGGGCTTCGCGAGCTTTTCTTCGGGGTTGCTGAGGGTGCTGCTTGATGCTCGAGGTCGCGCTTGGGCGGCACAGCGATTGCACAGCGCCCGGAGGGCCGTGCATGTGGTCTGTGCTGGCTTTTTTCTGTGCCGCTGGGCGTGTCGTGGCGCAGGGGCGAGTATCGGCGGCGGCGGCGTCGCGCCGGGTGCTTCGGAGTGGGATGATTCTGTGGTGGTGCGGGTGACTGACGTAGCGAAGCGCAGGCGTCAGGGGCTTGTGGCTTGCCGCGCGGCTTTGCCCTTCGAGGGCCTATTAGAAGATGCGCGCCCCGGTGTCGCACCCGCACCACCCTTCGGTGCCGTTGTGCGCCAATCGTCGATGAGGCGCCGGTAGGCGAGCTCGGCCTGTTGTTGCAGCTCGCGCTCGGCTGTGCGCTGGCTGCTCGTCGGGCTGACTGGCGGCCCGCCGTGACGGCGAGCCAACGGCTGAGCGCCGGCCAGCAGTTCCAGACGACGGGTCTTCTGCCGCGTCAGCGACGGGCGCGCGAACGCGTAGTCCTGACCCTTTGTGAGTAGATGCCAGCAGAGCACGACGAGCTTGCGCGCGACAGCGACCGCTGCGATCTGCGCGCCACGGCGGGCGCGGACGCGCTCGCCGAACGCCTTCAGCGGGCCGGGGCTTCGGATCGAGATCCACGCGGCCTCGACCAGCATCGAGCGGGCCTGCGGATCCCCACGCTTTGAGATGTGCCCATAGCGCGCCGGCTCCGAGCCAGACTGGCGAACCTTCGGGTCAAGGCCGAGATAGGCAACGAGCTGGCCGGCTGTGGGGAAGCGCGTGATGTCCCCGACCGCCGCGATCACCGCCGCCGCGGTGCCGACGTCGACGCCGGGGATCGTCAACAGCCGCTGGAACCCCGGGAACGCCAGCGCTTGCTGGGCGATCCGACGGTCCAGGTCCGTGATCTCGCCGCCGAGGAAGTCGATGTGGCGCAGACAGCTTGCGACGGTCTCCGCCTCCTCCTCGGGCAGCTGCTGCTCCGCCAGCCACACCCGGCCCTTCTTGCCGAACAGATCACTCACGGGCGGACGGCCGAGCAGGCAGCGTGCGAGCACCGCATGCACCTCATTCTTCACCCGCGTGCGTGCCCGCACCAGCCCCGCCCGCCGAGCAACACGCCGCCGCAAAGCAGACGTCGCCTCGTCGGGCACCCACACCGCTTTGAGCATCCCAGCAGAGAGGAGCTTGGCGAGCATCGCCGCGTCAAAGCGATCGGACTTCACACGCGCGTGAGAGATCGCTCGCGTCTCGGCCGCATTGCACACCACCACCCCACCGACATCGCCCTCTTCCAGCAGCCGCGCGATCATCATCGCGCCGCAGCTGGCCTCCAACACCACCTGGTCACTGCCACTCAGGCCGGCCGCGAACTCCCGGATCGCCTCCGGGGTACTCGAGATCCGACCGACCCGCGAGACCCGGCCGCCCTCAGCGACCGCGACCTCACAGAAATCGAGGTGAACATCCAAACCAAAGAACCGCACGAGAACCGCCTCCCTTCACGAACTGGACATATGAAATGGAAGGCACCGCGGGCAGCGACAACTACGGATACGGGCTCTCAGCCCACCCGGGTGAGTCGCAGGGGCGGCCATCTAGTCATTGACGGGCTCGCAGCCCAAATGCACGGCGGCCTGCCCACAAGCGTCCTTCCCACGAAGCCCCTGTCCCGGTCAAACGACCCTACGACACGACCGGACAGCAGGCCCACCCGGTATTTCATACCCGTAGTCTGTGCGAGATTTTCGGTGCGCTGTGAGGCGGGCTGCGCGGCGCGGGAAGGGTGAGCCGTGGTCCCCTGCTCAGAAGATGGTCCAGCGCTTCTGCGTGGGATTCCAGCGGCGGCCGGCCGTGGTGCCGGCGAGGATCGGGTCTAGGAACGTGGCGGCTTCAGCGTGCGCTGTTCCGAGGTCGGCTGGGAGCCCGACGTCTGCTGCGGCGCTGGCGTAGGGTCTTGCCCACGAGGCTGGCGGTGGCGGGAACGCGGTGGGGAGGGGCTGGCGCTCGCGGCGGCTGAATGTCGTGTCGAGGCTCGCGTGTAGCCGGTCGGCGTGTGGGGAGGCGAGGTCGGCGATCAGGAGGATGTCGATGAGGTCCTTGATCCTGGTGCTGTGCTGTTCCTGTGGTCCGTAGGTCGCGGTGTATGCGTGGACCTTCTCGGCGATGTGCTGCTCCAGGGCGATCACGGGCGTCTCGATGGGTTGTATGTCGGCGAAGTCCAGGAGGCTTGGGATTGGTAGGCGTTCGGATGGGGCGGTTGGCTGCTCGTTGAGGGCGACGTCTACGGGGAACTGCTCGAAGCGTCGTCCGGCGATTTCGGCGGTCACGCTGTAGCGGACGGCTCGGAATGCTTCTGCTTGGTCGAGTGCGGCGGTGCGCGCTACGTCGAAGTTGAAGTGGTCGTGGAGGTCGATCGCTTGCGCGGCGATGAGTCTCGTTGTCGCGGTCTGCTCGTCGTCGGCTCCTGCGAGGTCGATGTCCTTGGTTGCTCGTGTCCGCACGCCGAGTCGCAGCTCCAGCGCGAATGCTCCCTTGAGGACCCAGCTTCCTGGCTCCGCGACGGTGAGTCTGGCGAGGAAGCGCTCGAAGGCGACGCGCTTGCGTAGCCGCATAACGGGCAGGCCGGTCGTGGTCGCTTCGTTGCGTATGCGCTGGTCAAGCGCGGCTCGGAATGCCTCGGCGGTGTCGTACTTCACGCGGCGGTGGCTTCCTCGGTTGTTTGCTTCACGAGTGCGGCGATGTGTCCGCCGTTTCGCTCGGCGTGCTCGGCGAGCTGGTCCGGCGTGGTGCGGCCTTCGCGGAGGGCCTGGTGGACGGCCATCTGGATCTGCTCTGGTGCGGTGCCTGAGCGTGCCGCGTCGATGATCGTCCTCGCTGGGATTGTGAGGCGGATGCCGTGGCGGGTCGTGATGTCGCCGTCCGGTATGGGCGCGGTAGCGGTGTGCAGGGTGACGCCGTTGGGCGCCCGGACTCCCCGGTGCTCGCGGGAGACGAGAAGATGCACTGTGTTTGGCAGGACGTCGGAGAGTCCGTGCAGCACGAGCGCGCTCTCGTGCGAGACGACGGCCCTCTCCATCCCGACGGTGAGCCATGCGGCGCGTATCTCATCGTGTTCGCCTGTTGGATAGTCGCTGAGGCGGTAAAGGCCCTGTCGCGTCCGCTGGAAGCGGCCTGATCGGGCGTGGTGAGCGAGAAGCTGTGCGCTGACGCCTCGTTCTTGGGCCTGTCGTGTCGTGAACAGGCCATCCTGGGAGTAGGCGAGGCGGTGGAGTGCTGGGAGATCGGGCTTCTGGTCTACGTCAGACATTTCTACAGCATTCTTTTAGTGTATGCTGACAGACAAGTGGTAGTGCTGATCGCATCTTGGCGCTCAGCTTGACGGAATCCCAATCAAAAAGTGCCCCGGCGCAGCTCGAACTGCCCGGGGCGTGGCAAGGAAAGGAAGGACCTTCCCATGCAGGATGAGATTAGCCGGATGCCCGCCGATGACGAGGAGCGGGCAGAGAAAGGAATCCTCAGTCTGTTGCTGGCTTCCGATTCGCAGCGGCCTTGGTCGATTGCGGAGCTCGAACGCGAGCGCGGCGACCATCTCGGGACCGTCGATGCAGTCGCAAGTCTGCACGCAGCGGGCTTGATCCATCGCTGCGGAGAGTTCGTATTCGCGACTCGCGCCGCCGTGCGTATGGACGACCTTTCGCTCTGACAGTGGTTCGCCTGGCTGTGCCGGATCGTTCGGGATCGACCCACCGGGTTCGCGCGGCGATCCGGCGCGGCGCCAAGGCGCGCGTCTTGCATCGGACATGGGGCAGCGATTGGTCGTTTTGGGAGCCAAGTGCAAAGTCGGTGGCCGTTTTCGGCCGCTCACGGTCATATACCCGTGTGAGGGGACAAAACCCAAGCCCGGAGACCCGAGCAGTCGCTGTGCAACCCGTAGCGCCTGAGCGCTACGTGGCGCGCGCTGAGCTGGCCGCGATCATGGGTGTGAGCCTGGCGACGGTGGATCGGATGGTCGCCGAGGGTATGCCGTCAGTGACGTGGGGGCGGCGCACGCGCCGTTTCCGGCCGTCTGTGGCTATCTCCTGGGCGTCAGAACGGGAGAGGGCAGCGTGAGCGTCACACGGCTCCCATCGGGTCGCTGGCGAGCGCAGGTCTACGACCCCGCGACCGGGAAGAACCTCAGCGTCTCGAAGGTCGTTGGCGGCCCCGGCACGTTCGCGACCAAGACCGAAGCAAAGCGGGCGCGCGAGAAGGCGCGCGAGCGGTTGGGGATTGTCCGTGCAAGGGACGTGACCGTTCATAGCTTCTGGGAGCGCTGGACAACCGATCCGCTGTTCGCACGCCCAAAGGAGTCGAGCGACATCCGCCGCCGCGAGCTGACCAAGAGCTTCGCCGAGCGCTACGGCGATGTCCCGATCATCCAAGTCGGGGATGAGATCGTCGCCGACTGGCTTGCCGGTGGTGGCCGTGCCGGATCGGTCCAGGGGCTGTGTTCGATGTTCAACGACGCGGCATCGGTGAAGGCTGGTCGGCTGATAGACCGCAACCCGTTTCAGAAGCTCGGCATCTCACGCGGCAAGGGCCGACGCGACCAGCAACCGCCGACCGAGCGGAAGGTATGGGAGATCATTGCGCACGCCCGCAAACTGGCGTGTCCGTCGTTTGCGGCGTGGTTGCAAGTCGCCGCGTTCACCGGCCTTCGCCCCGGCGAGCTTGACGCGCTGCGGTGGGAGCGGATCGACTTCGACCGCGCACGCATCGTCGTCGCCGAGCAGTTCAGCGCCGCGACCCGCACGTTCGACACGCCGAAGAACCACATGCGACGCGAGGCACCGCTGACCGCACACGCCCGCGACGCGCTCTCCAGCCTGGCACGCGAGGGCGAGTTCTGCTTCGTTTCGCTGCGCGGCGAGCACTGGACACCAAGCTCCCGTGCCTACCACTGGAAGGCCGTCAGAGCTGCCGCAGGCTGGGAAGGAAGTCTTTACCTCGCCACACGCCACTTCGCGGGCTGGTACATGGTCAACGAGCTTGAAATGTCTTCCGAGGACGTAGCGATCGCGCTCGGCCACCAAGACGGTGGGAACCTTGTCCGTCGCCTTTACGGCCACCGCGACAAGGGCCGGGCGCTCGACCGCATCGTCGGCGCATACGCCGACGCCGCCAACGGACACGCGGTCACTCCACCAACCACCGGCGCCCATCGACGCCCTCGGCAGCGCGGCACGAGCAGTCCACCCTGTTCGATCTGCCGCAGACCGCACACGAAACCGCACACGACCCCTCAATCGCCAGCACTCAAGCCAAACACCACCAATCGCCCCGATTTTCGTTTTTTTTCGTTTGGCCCAGAAACCGTAAGCGTTCAGTTGGGTTGGGGGACATAACTGTGCTGCGTCGAATATCGGGGTGTGGAGCGCGCCGAGGCGGAGGCGATCTATGACGCTGGACGGGAGACCGTCGTTGTGGTCCTGTTGGCGATGGATCGCCGGATCGAGCAGCTCGAGAGCCATGTTGCGCGTCAGGATGAGCGGATCGCGAAGCTCGAGCGTCGGCTGAACCGCAGCTCGAAGAACAGCTCCCAGCCGCCGAGCGCAGATGGGCCGAGCGCTCCACCGCGGCGCAGCAAGGACTCCTCTGATCGCCCCCGGGGCGCGCAGCCCGGCCATGAGGGCAAGGGACGGCCGCTGTTGCCGGCGTGGGCGGTCGATGAGGTGATCGAGCACTGGCCCGAGCGCTGCTCGTGCGGGCATGCTTTTGCAGAGGACGAGCGTGTGCTGGTCGGTGAGCCGGTGCGCTGCCAGGTCGAGGAGCTGCCTGTCATTTCGGTCAAGGTCACAGAGCACCGCGCCCAGCGAGTGCGCTGCCCCGGCTGCGGCGGGGCGATGCGGGGCGAGCTGCCACCCGAGGTCTCCCGTAGCGCGTTCGGCCCGCGCCTTCAGGCTGCGATCGCGACGCTCTCGGTGCGCAACCGCATCTCCCGACGGGATGTGGTCGAGCTCTCAGAGCAGCTGTTCTCCTCGCGGATCTCGACCGGCACGGTCGAGGCGATCCTCACTCGCACCGGCGAGGCCCTGGCAGAGCCCCACGCCGATCTGCTCGAGCGCCTGCGCTCGGCTCGTGCACTGAACATGGACGAGACCGGCTGGCGGACCGCCGGGCAGCGCCGTGCGCTGTGGGGCATCTTCGACAACCGCCACGCCTACCTGCACGTCGCCGCCGGCCGTCACGAGGATCACGCCAAGATGCTCTTGGCGGACACCGAGGCGATCGTCACCTCGGACCGCTGGTGGGCCTACTCACATCTCCCCTTGGCGCGTCGTCAGCTGTGCTGGGCCCATCTGAAGCGCGACTTCGCCGCCCACACCGAGGGCCTGGGCGCGGAGAAAGCGTTCGGCGAACAGGGCCTTGAGCTGTGCGACCGAGCCTTCTGGGCGTGGGAGGTCTACGAGCACACCGCAGATCGCCGCGATCTGAAGCTCACGATCCGGCGGCTGCAGCGCGAATACAAGCCGGTCATCCGGGGCTACGCCACTAAACGTGCACGGAACCGCCACTGCCGCGGGATGGCCCGCAACCTCCTAAAGGCATGGCCGGCGCTATGGACGTTTGCCAAGCATCCCGGCGTGGAGCCGACCAACAACCACGCCGAGCGCGCCCTCAGAAGCGCGGTCATCTACCGCAAGCTCTCCCTCGGCAGCCAGTCCGAAGCGGGAGAGCTGCGCACCGCCAGGCTCCTCTCGGCACACACAACCTGCCGCCTACGACAACGCTCGCTATCTGTCTACCTCACCGAGGCCATCAGCGCCCACGCCCGCGGGGACCCCGCCCCGCTGCTCACCTGAACCCACCAGGGAACTGAACGCTTACCAGAAACCCCCGTTTTGCGGGGGTTTTTTGTTGGGAATTTTGATGGTGAGGGTACCGGTTCAATTCGCCGGTTGGGGCTAGAAAAGCTAGCATTTTGCGGGCTTTTGGGTGCGGGTGGTGCCGCTGGTGTGCATGGGGTGGTAGCTGCGTATTGCAGTCCTATTGCAGCTGCGGCGCGATTCTTTTGCAGACCGACTACGCCGTGGTCGCAGGTTTTGACTGCTCGTGTTGGCGGTTTTGTTCGCGTTGTTGGTGGGCGTTGAGGGCGAGGCGTGCGCGGGCGAGGGCGCGGTGCGCGGCGAGCTTTGAGTAGGTGCTGCAGACGAGGTAGCCGCCGTCGTGGTGGCCGGCGATGTGGGCGGTGCTTTGGATGTCGAGGCCGAGGCCGCCGTCGTGGGGTGGGTCGATCATCCATTGGATCGCGCGGTGGCGGAGCTCGTAGAACTCAAGGCCCGGCATCTGCGCGGCGGCGCGGATGGCGTGCCAGTGCGCGGACCATGTGCTGCGTCGCATGTAGCGGCCGCGCGGAGTGGGGAAGAGGATCTCCTCGCTGATTCTGGGCATGGTCTGTAGATGCCGGTGTAGCCTGGGGCTCATCGCGATGTCGCGTGGCTCGTCGTCCTTGGGCCAGCCGATGACGCCGCTCGCAAGGTCCAGATGACGGCGGACATGGATGGTCCCGGCTGTGTAGTCGAGGTCGTCGTGGTGCAGGGCGAAGATCTCACCTGGGCGCATGGCTGCCTCGCCGATCGCGAGGATGACTCCCTTGAGGATCAGCCCGTAGCTGTCTGTACGGCTCGCGCGGGCGCACCGACACAGCCGCTCATATTGCTCGTCGCTGATCACTTCGAAGTCGGGCCGGTCGACCCTGCGTGTGCGCTTCCTGACCCCAAGGCGTGTGAAGACGTTTCGCGGAATCAGGTCGCGGTCGAGCGCGTGGTTGAAGAACTGCCGAGCCGACTGCTGGACATGGGACCCGCGGGGTAGCGACCAGCTCAGCGCGTCCTCGCGTCTGAAGCTATCGAGCTGGCGGTCCCCGAAATCTCGAACAAGTGGCTTGAGACCCTCGCGCATTCGCCTGAGAGTGCTCGCGCGGCGCCCGGTCTCCTTCAATGCGCGCTGACCGTCGGGCCAGCTCATCGTGATCTTGCCGTTCTCGTGGATCACGGCGCCGGCAAACTCCATCACGGTTGGGACTCGCCGGCCCTCGGCGAGGTCAACCTCTTCGCGCAGCTCGATCAGCCGCTCATGCTCGGCTTGCTTGTAGGCAGCGATCGAGGGGTGTGTGCCGACCCACTTCGTGTGGCCCTTGTAGGAGACGAGCCCGACATAGCGCGGCTTGCGCCGTGTTCCCCGATTGTGCGGCATGGCGTCCTCCTCACGGTTATCGCTCTCGTCGGTTTTGAGCGCTCCGCGGTCCGGTTTGGCTTCGAGGACTACGGCGCTCGCCGTGGCCGACCCGCTTATCGCACCGGCCGCTGTCTTGCGCATCCACGATGGGGTGTCTGCTGAGAAGATGCGTACGTGAAGATTGCCGAGGCGATAGTACGGGGCGAGGGTCCGCGGCTCGACTTCAAGCGGGATCTGTCTTCCCCGAAGTCGGTCCTGAAGGACATCGTGGCGTTCGCGAACACCGCGGGCGGCACTGTCGTGATCGGCCTCGAGGACGACGGCTCGGTCGTCGGTGTCGCGGACCCTCTGCGTGAAGAGGAGCGTCTGTCCAGCAAGATCAGCGACGGCATCGAGCCGCAGTTGCTGCCGGAGATCTATGCGGTCTCGCACGGTGAGCAGGAGTTGCTTGTCGTCGAGGTCGCTCATCATCCTGCGCCGTTTCACCTGCGCTCGGAGGGCTCCGACCGCGGCGTGTATGTGCGGCTGGGGTCCACGAGCAGGCGCGCGGAGCCCGAGACGCTCGCAGAGCTTCGCCGCCAGGCCGCCGGAGAGTCCTTCGATCTCTTCGCTCGCTCAGACGTCACCTTCGACGACCTCGACAATGCGCGGATGAAGGCCGCGTTCGAGGGCCACGATGTGCCGCCGCGCGCCGCGAAGCTGGAGGCACTCGGCGTCCTGACGCGCTACCAGGGCAAGGTTGTCGCGACGAACGCCGCCGTGATCCTCCTCGGTCAGGACACGACACGCAGGCGCTACTTCAGGGACGCGCGCGTCGAGGGAGCACGCTTCGCTGGAGCCACACGAGCGGCCGACATCGAGGACATCTTCGACCCTGAGGAGGAGCTTACGGTACTCGAGGCGATCGACGCCGCCGAGCGCTTTATCCGGCGCAACACCCGTCAAGCCGAGCCGATCCCGCGGGGGCGGCTGCAGCGTGAGCGCCTGGCGGAGTTCTCGCCCGTGATGGTGCGCGAGCTGTTGGTCAACGCGATCGCACACGCCGACTACTCCAGGACCGGTGAGACGATCAAAGTGCTCGTGTTCGACGACCGCGTCGAGATTCTCAACCCCGGGCCGATGCTGCCCGGCGTGACGACCGAGGACATCCGTAACGGCCGCTCGAAGATCCGCAACCGCGGCATCGCGAGCGTACTGCGACGCATCCGCTACATGGAGCGGTTCGGTACCGCCTGGGAGAAGATCCAGGCCGAGATGGCAAACGGTTACCCGGAGCCTCGCTTCGACGGGGATGGCCCGGTGTTCTGCGCCACCCTCTGGCCCCATCCCTCCCTCGCCGGCTCAGGCACCCACGTATCCCGCCATGTTGGCGGGATACGTGGCGGGATAAATGGCGGGACAACTGGCGCGATAGGTGGGTTGGGCAAGGGTGATGTCGCTCGCCGCCGAGGAGTCATCCTCGACGCACTCACCGAGACGGACGGTCTCGACGCCCAGGAGTTGCAGCACCGACTCGAGATCGCGCCGCGAACGCTGGAACGGGATCTCGCAGCATTGCGCGACGCCGGTCTCGTGACGCGCGTGGGCTCGCGGAGGACCGGACACTACCGAGCCGTCGAGACCGCACGATAGAACGCTCACCGCGCGCGCCACTCCGGCCACCGACGCTTGCGGCAACATTCCACGTCATGGACCGCAACCAGAATCCCGAGTCCCCGGTGCAGCTGGCCCTCGAGCCTGAGTTGGCGCCCTACGTGCCGCTCGACATAGACGCCACATTTGGCGATGACGCGCTCGCACGTCGCGCGAAGGCGATGGCGTGCACGGTGCCGCTGCATCATCTGGAGGCCAACAAGGGTCGGGTACGCGAGGGCGAGTTCGGCGCGTACACCGTGTGGGGGCTGGCGTTCGTCGCGATCGACACCGTCACGGTGCAGATGGACTTCGACCGCGGCGCCGCGCACGACGCGGTCATCGACGCGGTGCTGCCCTACGCGCGCCGCCAGGCGCCCGACCGCGACGAGGCGGAGCATCGCGAGGTTTGCAAGTGGGTGCTCGACGAGCTCATCGGCACGAGTTCGCAGCGGGAGTTCGCGGTCGAGTACGGCGACTGGAGCGGCGAGTACGTGCGGCGCAGCTTCGGCTTCCAGCTGCTCGTCGAGCGTCAGGCGCCCGATGGCTCGGTCTATCTGCGCGCGACGGACGCCGCGATCAATGTGCTCGTCGGCGCGCTCGACACCGACGTCGAGTCCGCTCAGGCCGCCGCGGAGGCCAAGTTGGAGAACCTCGTGCGCCGCGGCCGGCTCTCCGAGGCCCAGTACGCCGCCCAGCAGGCCCGCTACCGCACGATCCAGCTCGGCGAGCTCGTCCGCCAGGATCTCGCGGCGACCAGGCGCAACGTCGCGAACGTCGATTGGGCCGGCGAGGTCTCGCCGCGGCTCGACGGAGCGCTCGCGCACATCGGCGAGCGCCTGGAGGTCGAGCGGCGCATCGCAGAGAACATCCGCGAGACGCGCGACCGCGCCGAGGAGTCCGCACGGCGCGCGCAGGCGGCGAGCCTGATCGAGCTGCTCGAGGAGTGCCAGAACCGCCACATGGTCCTGCAGCGCAAGCTGATGGAGGCGCGCGAGGTGTTCCTAGCCGAGCAGGAGCGTCAGGTCTTCGCGCCGCCCGTCAGCGTGCGGCTACGCGACATCACCGGCGAGCTGCTGCTGCCGGTGCTCGCGCTCTCGCTCATCGACGCCGAGCCGCCCGCGGTCGGCTTCTTCGAGCGCGTCCTCGGAGCGCGGCCGCGGCGCATGGGGCGTCTCGCGACAATGGTCGCCCAGCTGCTCGCCCCGCCGCGCGAGCGCGACGAGCTCGGCGCGGAGCTCGTCGAGCCTGAACTGCGCGAGCTCGCACCCTACGAGGCATTCCCCGAGCCCGTGCGCGCCGCGGCCGCCGCCGTGCTGGGGGAGGTCGATTCGCGGCCGACGCGGCTGAGCGCGCTGCTCGCCGCGGGGCTCGAGCACTCGCCCGCCGCTGCGCATCTGCTCGCGCTGCTCGTGTTACACGCGTTCTCCCCCGCGCTCGAGTCGCAGCTGCGTGTCGGCGATGAGTCCGCGCTGCTGCTCGCGTGGTCTGACGGCACGCCGCTGCCGCCCGATCTGCGCGGCACCGCTGACACGCAGAGCTTCCACGGCGACGACCTGCTCGTCGCGCGGCTCGATGTCGGTGCCGCGGCACAGCCTCGTAGGTTTGAGTGCCCGGAAGTACGGGATGTTACTGGTGAGCGCCAGGGACGGGTCTCCCCGAGGCGATACTATCCTTACTTCTCGCAAAGAGTAAGGAGTAGTGTATGGATGCCGCTGCGCGATTGACGTCGAAGGGCCAGATCACGATTCCCAAGAGCGTTCGCGATGCGCTGCAGCTGCGGGAGGGCGATGAGGTTGTCTTCCGCGTCGAGCGTCAGCGTGCCGTTCTGGCGAAGACTGCGGATTTCATCGAGCTGGCGGGGTCTGTGGTGACACCCGCGGCGAAGCTCGGGACTCCGTGGGATGAGGTGCTGCGCCGTAGCCGGCGAGCGCGCGCGGAGAAGCGCCGCTGAGCGCGTTTCTCGACACGAACGTCCTGATCCGGCATCTCACGGGCGACCCGCCGGATATGGCCCGGCGGGCGACGGCGGCCCTGGCCGGCGAGGAGCAGCTACTGCTGAGCGATCTCGTGTTGGCCGAGTGCGTCTATGTGCTCGAGTCCTTCTACGAAGTCGAGCGAGTCCGGATAGCGAGGCTGATGCGCTCCGCGATCGCGCTGGCGTCGGTTGAGGTGGTCGACGCATCGTTGTTGCTGCGGGCGCTTGAGATCTATGAGCTCCACAGCCTCGACTTTGCCGAGGCCTACCTGGTCGCCAACGCCGAGTCCACGGGCGTGCGCCGCGTGCTCTCCTTCGACCGGACGATCGACCGTATGTAATCGGTCTCCAGGGTCGAGCTGATCGGTCGCCGCATACGCCCCTGATCGGCAAGTCGCTGAGCGATACGCGCGTCGCGATGGTCATGGGCGCGCGGCAGGTCGGCAGCCGGCGTAGAGGTCCACGTGCTGGGCCCACTCCAGCGCTTGACGACGGCGAGCGTATGGGAGCCGAGGAGATCCAGTCCGAGCGGGAAGCTGCCATCGCTCCGTTCGGCGGTGCGCGCGAGCCAGTCCTCGCCGAGGCGCTTTCGCAGCGTCGCCAGCGTCCACTGTCCGGCGCGACGACGGGCGTCGTGCAGGCACATCCGCTTGAATCGTTCCGCGATGTCGTCCAGCCGGGCGCTTCGAGGTCGGTCATCGGTTGCCTGGTTGCTCGCTCAGGGAAGCCGCGCCGAGACGACCCGCCCGCTGTCTTCCCAGCTCACTGCACCATCGTGAAGGCGCAGCGATTCGGAGGCGATCGTGGGACCTTCGTCGAGCAGGGCCGGCGCGGTGGACACCTGGGCGCTGTAGAGCTGCAGCGTGGTCGTCTTGCAACGGGAGCCTTTCTCCAAGATCCATGCGATCGAGCCGCGCGCGGTGACGAGCAGGTCGGTTATCCGGCGGAACTGGATCACGCAGGCATCGACGAAGCCCGCGGCTTGGGGCACCCAGAGGACGACGTGCCCCTCGGCGACGTCGAGCACTTCGATGCTGGTGCTCCCCGTATCGACTCCGTGTGTGCTGCTCGTGTAGGCGACCATTGCGCCGGCGAGCGTGATGTGCTCGACGGCGAACCCGCGCAGGGCTCGCTGACCGGGTCTGGCGATCGTGATCGTGCGACCGGTGCGGCGCAAGCATGCATAGATGCCCTCGGATGCATGCTTGGCCTTGCGTGAGTAGACGCGCACCTCGCGGTTCTGGGCGAGCACATGGGCGCTGTGTGGGTCGCAGGTGGGGCGATGCACAGGGGCCGCCTCAGCGCTGGCGACGGTGGCCGCTATGCCCAATGCCAGGGTCGCGGCGAGTACCAGGGCGCGCTCAATCTGCCATGCGGGCGGTCGAGTGTGCTTTGCGGAGCTGGCGGTCATTGACTGGACATTCTGACGCGAGGCCACGGCGCTCGGCTCGGCAGCTCCGGGCACGGCGCGCCCGGGGGCTCTATCCGGCCTGCTCGGTAGGATGTCCATAGAGCGTGCATAGTGAGCCTTCGGGTGTGCATCGCGTGTACATACCGGCTGTAAATCGGCTGCAAGACTCACCGAAAGCCGTGTATCTAAGCCAAGTTTATATGGTCGCCCCGATTTTCGCTTTTTCTCGCTCGACCCAGAAACCCCCGTTTTGCGGGGGTTTTTTGTTGGGAATTTAGGGTGGAGAGGTCTCCGGTTCAACTTGGTGGCCAGGGCGTCAAAACCCGTAAGTGTTCAGTCGGGTGGGGGGGATATAGCGGCGGGTCGGCGAACTGCTGGGTATGGACCGCTCTGAGGCGGAAGCGATCTATGACTCCGGTCGTGATGGGTGTGTCAAGGTTCTGCTGGCGTTGGCTAACCAGGTGGAGCGCCTTGAAGGGCGTGTCGAGCGGCTCGAAGGAGGTCCGGGAGTTGCGCCGCGACTCTGGTAACTCCTCGTTGCCGCCTTCCGCGGACTCGGGTGTCGGTAAGCAGGGACGCAAGGGCAGGCGCTCTGATCGCAGGCCCGGCGCCCAGCCAGGTCGTCTCGGCTCGGGTCGCCGGCTCCTGCCGATCGAGCAGGTGGCCGAGGTGGTCGAGCACCTGCCAGAGGGCTGCGCTAAGTGCGGCCGATCGCTCGCCGGGCGTCCGGCGCGAGGGCCTGTCTGCCGTTACCAGGTCGCCGAGCTGCCCGAGACCGCGGTCAGAGTCACCGAGCACCGGCTCGCCCGTCGCCGCTGCCTCGGCTGCGGCGCGATTACCCAGGCCGAGCTTCCGCTCGAGGTCGGGCGCGAGCGCTTCGGGCCGCGCCTGCAGGGGGCCGTCGCCACCCTCGTCGCCGGCTTCCGTCTCTCCCGCCGCCAGGTCGCCGACCTCTGCCGTGAGCTCTTCAGTCTGGAGATCGCCACTGGCACCGTTGACGCGATTCTCCAGCGTCAGGGCGTCGCCCTGCGCGAGCCCCAAGAACGGCTACGGGATGCGGTCCGCGGATCTCCGGCCCTCTGCGCCGACGAGACCGGCTGGAGGCAGGCGGGCGAGCGGCGGTTCCTCTGGGGTGCCTTCACCGACGAGGCCGCCGTCCTTCGCGTGGCCCCCTCCCGTCATCGCGAGGAGGCCGAAGAGCTGCTCGCCGGGAGCGAGGCGATCGTCTCCTCGGACCGCTGGTGGGCCTATGACCATCTCGACCCTTCCCGTCGCCAGGTCTGCTGGTCGCATCTCCTGCGCGACTTCCGCTTCCACGCCGAGAGCCCGCTCCCCCACCAGCGCGAGTTCGGCGAGGCCTGCCTGGCCCTCGCCGGGCAGGTGTTCGAGGCGTGGCACGGCTTTCAGGTCGATGGCGGCCGCGCTCGCCTGCATCATCAGATCGCAGCACCGGAGCAGAAGATGCGCGAGCTCTGCGAAGCCGCAAAGCGCAAGTCGACCAAGACCCGTTACCACCGCGGCCTGGCCCGCAACCTGATCAAGGTCTGGCCGGCACTCTGGACGTTCGTCGACCACGACGGCGTCGAGCCGACCGACAACCGCGCCGAGCGCCGTCTTCGTCACGCCGTCATCTACCGCAAGCTCTCCCTGGAAAGTCACTCGACCCACGGAGCGCTCGCGACCGAGCGACTACTCTCGGCGGCGATCAGCTGCCGTCTACAGGGCCGCCCACTCTTCGCCTACCTCGCCGAAGTCGCCCAGGCCTCAGTCCGCGGTCACCCCGCACCCACACTGGCCTGAGCGACGTCACTGAACACTTACCAGAAACCCCCGTTTTGCGGGGGTTTTTTGTTGGAATTTTTGATGGTGGGTCTCCGGTTCAACTTGGCGTCCGGAGCGTCAAACCTCGCATTTTGCGGGCTTTTGAGGGTCTGAAAGCGCTGTGGGTGGTCATTGGGTGGTAGCTGCGTATTGCAGTTCTATTGCAGCCGCGGCGTGATTCTTTTGCAGAGCGGCTACGCCATACGAGCCCGTTTTGGCGGGTGGGGTGAGGCGTCTTGTGTGCGTTGCTGGTAGGCGTCCATTGCGCGTCGTGCGCGGGCGAGGGCGCGGTGCGCGGCGAGCTTTGAGTAGGTGCTGCAGACGAGGTAGCCGCCGTCGTGGTGGCCGGCGATGTGGGCGGTGCTTTGGATGTCGAGGCCGAGGCCGCCGTCGTGGGGTGGGTCGATCATCCATTGGATCGCGCGGTGGCGGAGCTCGTAGAACTCAAGGCCCGGCATCTGCGCGGCGGCGCGGATGGCGTGCCAGTGCGCGGACCATGTGCTGCGTCGCATGTAGCGGCCGCGCGGAGTGGGGAAGAGGATCTCCTCGCTGATTCTGGGCATGGTCTGTAGATGCCGGTGTAGCTTGGGGCTCATTGCGATGTCGCGTGGCTCGTCGTCCTTGGGCCAGCCGATGACGCCGCTCGCAAGGTCCAGGTGACGGCGGACATGGATGGTCCCGGCTGTGTAGTCGAGGTCGTCGTGGTGCAGGGCGAAGATCTCACCTGGGCGCATGGCTGCCTCGCCGATCGCGAGGATGACTCCCTTGAGGATCAGCCCGTAGCTGTCTGTACGGCTCGCGCGGGCGCACCGACACAGCCGCTCATATTGCTCGTCGCTGATCACTTCGAAGTCGGGCCGGTCGACCCTGCGTGTGCGCTTCCTGACCCCAAGGCGTGTGAAGACGTTTCGCGGAATCAGGTCGCGGTCGAGCGCGTGGTTGAAGAACTGCCGAGCCGACTGCTGGACATGGGACCCGCGGGGTAGCGACCAGCTCAGCGCCTCCTCGCGTCTGAAGCTATCGAGCTGGCGGTCCCCGAAGTCTCGAACGAGCGGCTTGAGACCCTCGCGCATTCGCCTAACGGTGCTCGCGCGGCGCCCGGTCTCCTTCAACGCACGCTGACCGTCGGGCCAGCTCATCGTGATCTTGCCGTTCTGCTGGATCACGGCGCCGGCAAACTCCATCACCGTCGGGACCCGCCGGCCCTTGGCGAGGTTCAGAGATTGTTGAGGTAAGTGAGCGCGGAACCTCGTTTTCAATGCCGATGACCCAGCAGCGTGCCGCCGTCGTTGCGGCACGGCAGCAAGTCCGACGGTCACTCACAGGTTGGTTCACAGCACACTTTGAAGGCGCTTTCGGGCAGCAACCGGAGAGCGATCTTCCGACTGTTGAACTCGTAACTCACCGAACGGACGGCGCGGTGAAGCTCTCGCTGGGAAGGGAGTGGGCATGGGGCCTGGGGTTTGAAGGATGGCCACTGTGGCGCTCCACCAAGCGGCCCGACATTCATATGGTTGAGAGCCCCGATCGAGAGTCCGACCCATACGTTCTGCGACTCCGATCGCGCGAGTCGGCGATCCTGCCGACACAAGGGCCGGCAGGTGAAGCGCTGGGCGAGGAGCAGGCTGGCGTCCGCTGGTGGGCGAGTTGAATGGGAGTATCGAAGGGACCGTAGCGCTCTGGACTGCGATCTGCCTGCTTCGCAGTTACCACTTTCGGCTGGCGACCATGAGGGACATTCCTCCGTCGGTGGGGATTGCGCCCAAAGCTTCGGAGCGTCAGCTGGTAAGGGCTCAGCATCAGCTCGCCGTTGCGTCTGACGCGCGTGCGATCGCGGGCGACGTGGCTCGATGGACGGATGTCTACGCTTTCGCCGGGTTTGACGGAAATGATTGGAAGCGGGTCGAGACTGTCGTCGGGAGCCCCGCACAGGCGCGGAGTGACGTTTCGTGGATCGGAGAGGCGCTTGAGTGGTGTCCCGAGTCCGCCAAGCGCCTGCTCGACAGTGAGGAGCGCGTGCGCGGAAGGCTGCTCATCGAGGCTCAGCTGTTGGGTGCCGGTGCTGGTCTACGAGTCCAGCGCCTCGCGCTCGGCATGGCCGGCGTGGCATTGATCGTTGCCATCGCGGCGCTGTTTGTCTCGGCGGCTTCCGGTAGCGTCAGCCACGCGCGCAGCACGGCGACGCCTCTGCCGGATGTGCGATCAGCTCGGTGACCGTCAATCGCGGGGACGTTCTCACGGCGGAAAGAGAATGTGTGCAACATGATCAAAGGGCGCATCAGCAGCTAACCAGCCGCCAACACCGATTCCGGCGTTCCTCCGTTCGCGCCGGATGCAGCCACGCCGACCGTCCGTCCGCAAGCACCTGCTCAGGACGACGAGCGTGCTCTCGGCGGGTCGCCCCATCTGCCTACTGTGATGTAGAAGCAGTGGTCTCGGGCGGCTGGCTCGTGCATCGCCAACGCGGGGCGGCATAGTGCAGGCTCGTCGCTAAACGTACAAGTCGACTGACGTTGCTAGTACGTTTAGCGGGGTGAGTAGTAGCTTTCGTGATCTTGCGCGCCACTTCGGGGCGTTGCCCCCGAGCACCGTCGCGTCGCTGACGAGCATCGCGGAGGCCCGCGGTAGAGCGGAAGTCTTCCGTCACCAGAGCCCGGCGGGCCTTGAGACGTTGCGCCAGGTCGCGTTGATCCAGAGCACGGAGGCGTCCAATGCGATCGAGAACATCCATGCGCCTCGCGCTCGAATCGAGGCGCTCGTCGCCGAGAAGGCGACGCCGGAGAATCGCTCCGAGCAGGAGATCGCGGGCTACCGTGACGTGCTCGCGCTGATACACGCCAACCGGGCTGATATCCCATTCCAGCCGCGGTACGTCGAGCAGCTTCACAGCACGCTGCATCGGTATGTCGGCGACGGCGATGCTGGGCACTGGAAGAAGCTCGACAACGAGGTCGAGGAAGAACGACCCGACGGCACCAAAGTCGTGCGCTTCAAGCCCGTCTCGGCCGCGCTGACCCCGCAGGCCATGCAGGATCTCCACACGGAGTTCCAGCGCGCGTTAGACGCCGGAACCTACGCGTCGCTGCTGCTGTGCGCGGCCTACGTGCTGGACTTCACCGTGATCCACCCGTTCCGCGACGGTAACGGTCGCATGTCGCGGCTGATCACGCTCTGGCTGCTCTACATCATCGGGCACGACGTCGGGCGATACATCAGCCTCGAGAAGCTGATCGACGCGAGCAGGGAGACCTACTACGAAGCGCTGCGCCGGTCCACCGAGGGATGGCACGCGGCCGAACACGATCTCGCGCCATGGACCGAGTACTTCCTCGGGATACTTCTCGCCGCCTACAAGGACTTCGAGAACCGTGCGGGGACGCTCGGTGGCCGGGGCTCAAAGCGGGCGCTGATCGTGACGTCCATCGACTCGCTGCTGAGCGACGAGTTCACGGTCGCAGCGATCCGCGAGAACGCTCCCGGTGTCAGCGACGGCTGGATCAGCCAGGTTCTCGGCGAACTGAAGCGAGAAGGCATCGTCGAATCGCTCGGGACCGGCCGCAGTGCCCGATGGAAGCGGCTACGCAGGCAGACAGACGTGAAGCGCTAAACACCCCAGTTTGCCCGCTAAACATACCAGTCAGGGCCAGTTACTAGGCCGTTTGGCTGGCTTGAGACGTATCTTCAAAGCGGTGCGATGAGCACCGCGGGCTCGGCCCAAGGCCTCGGCCGTCGCAGGTCATGACAGGTCCGCGCGCTACGATGTGCATCGAGCGTGCACGCACGCTTTCGTAGCGTGCGCTCGGTGTACATACCGGCTACAAATCGGCTGCAAGATCCGCCGAAAGCCCAGTATCTAAGCCAAATTTATATGGTCGCCCCGATTGGTTAGTGTTTTGCGAAGGGCAGCGAAGCGCGGCGAAAACACCCGAAAACACTAGTCCTCGCTGACTACGGTTCGCATGTGTTCGCGGCCGTTCGGTGAGCTGGAGGACCGCAAACGGGACGCAGTAAGCGGGCGAACGGGACGCAAACGGGACGCAGGCCGTAAGTCGACAACATTGCGCTGGTCCGGCGCGGTCGCCAAGCTCGCCTGCGAGAATCTCGCGCAGCAGGTCCACGAACTGCGCCGGGATCGTGACCGTGGTCATGCGTCCCAGGTCGGGCCGCGGGACGCGACCAGGACGCCGGCCTCCTCCAGTTGGCTGTGCAGGTCGCAGAAAAGCTCGTGCCGCAGCAGCGGGACAAGCTCGTCGGGAATGACGATGTGCATGGTCTCCTCCGTCCGGGTCGGCCGAAGAGGTCCGCCCCGGAGCAGCCATGCTCGAACCCGCAGCCCCAGGAGCAAGCTACGGTGTCGCCGTGGCATCCGAAGCTGGTCTTCGGTTGTCCACAGGCCAGGCGGGCGCGCCAACGTTCCGCCCGACCACTCGTTTGTCGATGGCGGCAGAGCAGAGCAGAACCCGCGCCGGACCGCAAGCGCGTGTCAGTCCGTGAATCGACCGCGCACGCCTCGAACAGCTCCCGTCGACCATGTGCAGATAGGCTGTTGTCTTCAGGAGAGCCGGGAAGACTGGTCGGCACATGGTTCTCGCGTGCCGTCCCAGCTTGTATGACTTTGCTCTCCCGTCATCTGACGCGCCGCTCGCGCGGTGCCCTTCCAGGCCAGCCTGGTGCCTGAAGCGTGGCTATTCATCGTGTTTGCGCTGGGCGCGATCGTCAGCCTCGCGGCGAGCTGGCTGCTGGTCACGCGCCTGGAGCGGATCGGCGCCCGGATGGGATTGTCGGAGGCGCTGCTGGGGATGCTAGCTGCACTGGCGGCTGACGGCCCCGAGATCACCTCGGCGACCACGGCGTTGATCGGCGGTCACGCGCGAATCGGCGCTGGCATCGTGATCGGCTCCAACGTCTTCAATCTGGCAGCGCTACTAGGGCTCGGCGCGCTTGTTGCCGGCAGGATCGTCCTGCACCGTCGCGTGCTCGCGTTCGAGGGCTTGGTCGCCGTCGTGATCGCCGGCATCTGCATGGCGGTCGTGGTCGGCGGCGTGTCAGCGGCCGTCGGGGTTCTGGCGTGCGCGTCGGTGCTGATCCCGTATGTCGCGGTGTCTAGCGGTTCGGCCAATCAGCGATGGCTCCCGGCCGCCTGGCGGGAATGGCTGACGGAGGCCGTCACCGAGGAGGAGATCGAGCTGGAGGGAGCGCTCGACCATGCGCGCGCGGGGAAGATCGACATGCTCGTCGCGATCGGAGCGCTCTTTGTGGTGGTGGGCGCGAGCATCGCGATGGAGCAAACCGCATCGACGCTCGGGGCGCGCCACGCCGTGCCGGAGATCGTGGTCGGTGGATTGGTGTTGGCAGCCGTCACGAGCCTGCCCAACGCAGTGTCAGCGATCTATCTCGCCGCTCGCGGTCGCGGCGCTGCGACCTTGAGCACAGCGCTCAACAGCAACGCGCTGAACGTGTTCGCCGGACTGATGATCCCGGCAGCGATCGTAGGCCTCGGCGAGCGCTCCGGGCAGACAACGCTCATCGCCGCCTGGTACGCCGGACTGACTATCGTCGCACTCGGACTCGCGTTCGCTGGTCGCGGACTACGACGCGCTGCCGGCCTCACGATTATCGCCGGATACATCGCCCTCGTCCTCGCCATGATCCTGACCACCACGCCATGAACGTCACGGCCGCTGCGCCGAAGGCCGTCAGCATGGTTGCTCAGTTCGAGGCTTGGAGGTTCAGGGCGAACGCGATTGCGTCTAGGGCCGGCTCGTGCGCGGCTTGCGATACCGAGATGGTCAGCCGCCGTCGATCCGCCTCCCAGGTCAAGGTAAAGAACGGGCAGCACTCCCGCTCGACCGCGACGGTTTCCGCGACTAGCTCTACGTCCACGTTCTCATCGAGGTCTGCGACGAGGCTGCGGGGTGTCCGTTCGATCAGGCGAGCGTTCCGGCCTGCCTGTCGGTAGCGCTCTAGCTGCGAGCGCAGCCCGGCCTCGTCAAGCGCGCAACTCGGAGCCATCGGCAAGTCCATAGCACCCAGCCTACGGCCGTAGGGGTCGGCTCGCGCGTAGTGCGATTAGTGAATAAATCAAGAGTCCCGCGACGGCAAACGGCGCGGTGCAGGTCAGCGCGTCGAGCCACCAGGTCGCACTCGTTAGCCCGGTTCCCGTGGCGTGGTAGACAGCCGCCGCTCCCCCTAAGCGCGACACCGATACGAGGAATACGACGGCGAACAGAGACATACCACCGAGCGAGAGCACGATGCTCTTGGCGTCGGGTGCTTCGGGCTTTGGCTCGGATCCGGTTTCAAGCTGGATGAGGCGCACGTCGAGCAGGTCCGGGCTTGAGATCGCGGCGGCGCTTGCTTGCTTGCTCCAGTCGGGACCGCGCACGACCTTGAGCAGTGCTCCAGCGAGAGAGTGGCGCCCGTAGCGCGCGAGTGCGCGGCGATCTGCCGCAAGCTCACGACCGGCTAGATAACGAGCGCGCAGAGAGCCCAACGCTGGCAAGAAGAACAGCGCGTCGGAGAGAACTCTCACGATCGCGACCTTCAATGGGTCGATATTGCGGACGTGGTAACGCTCGTGCTCGAGCACCGCGCGCAGCTCCTCGCCGGTTGCGCGTTCGAGCAGGCCACGGCTGACCGTTACGCGGGGTGTCATCGCGCCGTAGACGAAGGAGAACGAGTCCGCTGCATCCACGAGAACCACGCGGCCAGCGAGGCCCGTTTGCCGCCGCCTGCGCAAGCGCTTCCGGTGCCGTGACCGTCAGGGCACGCAGGCGCTGCGACAGCACTCGTGAAGCGAGCGCCTGCTGCACGAGCGCGCGAGCGCCGAGTCCAGGCCCACCGCGATCAACACGAAAAGCACGAGCGGCGCCAGCAGCGATCCCGATCGCTCCATAGGCCGGTGAGCCCACCGTGGGAAATACGCGCCAAGCTCAGCGGCACGAGGACACCGCCGAGCGCTCCACAGAGGACGGTTGCGGCAAACAGCAATGCGACGCCCGCGAACACGAGAAAATTGCGGTTCGCTTGATCCAATCTCATCCGTCCTCCGCGAGTATCGCCCGCAGGCGTCGCAGCACGGCGGGGTCGGTGCGCGCCTCGTCTACGAAGTGCGCGACCGCAGCGTCCCCATGTACTCGGAGCACGTCACGAACAGCGAGCCCGGCCGCATCCGTGGCGGTCGCTTGGTAGACGTAGCGCCGTCGCTCGCCGTGGCGGGCAAGCACGTTCTTTGTGACCAGCCGGTTCATCACGGTCATCACGGTCGTATAGGCCAACGGCTCGTCTCGGCGCTCGTTGAGCACATCGAGAGCGAGTCGCACCGAGACGGGCGAGTCGGCCTGCCAAACCGCGTCCATCACCTCGGACTCAAGCGGCGCAAGCCCGCCACTCGTCTTTTTCGGGCGTCCCGCCACCAACCAAACACTACTACATTTTTGTCGTGTATTCTCGGTCGCATGACCAACGAGCATGACTACGCGGCGCAAGCACGACAGGCCATCGAGATCGTTTGCTCCGGAGATGTATCGAGGATGGAGGAGTTCTACAGCCCCGACTTCGTGGATCACGTCAACGACATGACCTTCCACGGATACGAGGGTGGACGCGAGTCGCTTGCCTTCTACGGGACGCTGTTCAAGGGCTACCGAATGAGCGTCGAGGAGCAGGTCACCGAGGGCAACCGCGTTGCCTCCCGGTGGGTTCTAAACGGCGCCTACCACGGCCGAGCCGTCGTGCTTCGAGGCATCACGATCAGCCGTCTCGATGAGGACGGCAGGACCATCGAAGACCGCGGGCACTCCGACTCGATCGCCCTGCTCGGACAAATCGGCGTGATCCGCACGCTGATCCTCGGACTGGAAATCCTCACCCGCCGCGTCAAGCTCCCCAAGGGAGTCCTCAAGGTGCGCTGAATCCCTGCGTGTCCGCGACGCGCCTCACTTTCGTACCGCGCGAACCTCGACGACTTGGGCGCATACAGTAGGAGCGCGCGTCGCGCGCTCGATTTAAGGTGTGCGTAATCTCTGCCACTAACAATTTCGTTGTGTCTACTGTCCTTGTCGTTGACGACGAGCCGATCGTGCGCGACGTGGTCGTACGTTACCTTGAGCGCGACGGGCACAGGACGCTCGAGGCCGCCACTGGCGACGAGGCACGGGCTCTCTTGGAGCGTGAGTGGCCCTCGTTGGTTGTTCTGGACGTGATGCTGCCGGGAGTGAGCGGGCTCGAGCTCTGCCGTTGGATTCGCTCACGCTCTGAGGTGCCGATCGTGATGTTGACGGCGCTTGGCGAGGAGGCAGACCGGATCGTTGGCCTGGAGCTCGGGGCTGACGACTACCTGACCAAGCCTTTCTCGCCGCGGGAGCTTGCGGTTCGAGTTCGCAACCTGATGCGTCGCATGGCTCAGCCGACCGTCGGCAGAGCGCAGGCGATCGCTTTTGGCGACGTCGTGATCGACCCTATGGCGCGTGAGGCTCATAAGGGCGGCGAGCCGCTCAAGCTGACGTTGAAGGAGCTGGACCTGCTCTTGTTCTTTGCGTCGAATCCTCGGCAGGTGTTCTCACGTGATCAGCTGATGGACCGTGTGTGGGGGTATGCGAGTGCCCTCGACACGGGGACGGTGACGGTACATGTTCGCCGCTTGCGCAAGAAGATCGAGGAAGATGCTTCGCGTCCACGTCACCTTGAGACGGTGTTCGGTGTCGGCTACCGGTTCACTCCGTGATCGCTTTCGCGCTAATCGTGTCCTTGAGCACGCTCGTCGCGGGTGTGGCTCTGGCGCTGGCGTTGCGTTTGCTGCCGACGGTGCGCATGCAGCTCGTGGGACTTGCGCTGTTGGCGGTGGGGTTGCCGCTCGCGGCTGTGATCCTGGGTGGTCTCGTGATGTTTCATATGCACGACGACGTGAAGATCCTGGCCGTGGCAGCAGCCTCAGCCTCGACGGCGCTTGCCGCGGCGTTGCTGCTCGGAGGGCAGATCGCGCGGAGTATCCGTGGGCTTGAGGTGGCGGCCGAGGAGCTTTCCGGTGGGGAGCTGAAGGCTCGCGCGCCGACCGAGGGGCCACGCGAGCTCGCTCACGTTGGCGAGGCTTTCAACGCGATGGCGGGAAACATCGAGGCGCTTTTCGATGCGCGTCGCCAGCTCGTCGCCTGGGCGAGTCACGATCTGCGCACGCCGGTAGCCTCAATTCAGGCGATGCTCGAAGCGGTCGAGGATGGTCTCGCTTCGATCGACGAGTACCTGCCGGCGCTGCACCAGCAAACGCATACGCTCGCGAGTCTGATCGACGATCTGTTCGAGCTCGCGCGCATCGATGCGGGAGCGCTCACGCTTGAGCTCCGGGAGGCCCAACTCCCACAGCTGGTCTCTCACTGTGTGAGTGGCTTGGAGGCCGATGCGCGCGCGCGGCAGGTGCACCTGGAGAGCCAGCTCGATGACGCCTTGCCCGACGTTCGCTGCGCTCCGGAGCATGTGCAACGCGTGCTTCTCAACCTCGTGACCAATGCGCTGCGGCACACTCCTTCGGACGGCTCGGTGCTCGTGAGGGCGAGACGGCGCAATCGTGAGTTGGAGGTGTCGGTCGAGGACACAGGTGTCGGGCTCAGCAAGGAAGCCCAGCAGCGCATGTTCGAGCGCTTCTGGCGTGATGATGCCTCGCGTACTCGTGCGAGTGGCGGCGCTGGGCTGGGGCTCGCGATAGCGCGAGGCTTCATCGAGGCACAGGGTGGTCGTATCTGGGCGGAGAACCGGCCCGGGGGAGGCGCGCGCTTCGCGTTCACGCTCCCCATCGCAGAGTCCTCCGCGATCGCCTGACCTGCTCAGTCAGCGGCGCAAAGATTCACGGAATGTTCATCTCCGTGCAAGAGGCACGTTAGGACTCCCAGGCATCGTGCCCGTGGTCGGGGAACGATCCCCGCCCAATCCCAGGAGGTTTACTTATGAAGCTGCCGCGTCTCGTTATCCCGCTCGCTCTGGCCTTGGCCGGCGCCACGGCGACCTCCGCCGCTGCCCACGAAGGGCGCGAATTCGGTCACCATGAATCGCCGGTCGTCGGTCACGCATACGTCAACGACAACACCGCGGTATCGAACACCGTGGCGGGCTTCGACCGGCACGCCGACGGGTCGCTCACTCCAATCTCCGGCTCTCCTTATCCGATCGGCGGCGCAGGGCTCGGCGCCGGTCTGCCTTCACAAGGCGCGATCCAGCTATCCGGTGACGGGCGCTACCTGCTCACGGCGGACGCCGGCAGCAATCAGATATCGGTGTCGCGAATTGGCTTCAGTGGCGTGCCTCAGCCGGTCAGCGCTCCAGTGCCCTCCGGCGGCGTCGAACCACTCAGCATCGCGGTCTCCGGCAACCTCGTGTACGTCGCCAACGCCGGTGCGAGCGCGCCGAACATCACCGGATTCATCCTTGCGCCAAACGGATCGCTGAAGCCACTACCAGGTTCGACCGTCTCGCTGCCGGCCGGCTCGGGTCCGGATGACGTGTTGATCGACCCCAGGGGCCGCAGGCTCGTCGTCGATCTCGATAACACCTCGACGATCGCAAGCTTTCACGTTCTTCACGATGGCTTGCTCGTCGGGGCTCCTGGCTCGCCTATCGCGGCGCAGGGGGCGGGACCGTTCGGCGCGGAGTTCCGGCCGAGCAATCCCTCACAGCTGTTTGTCAGCAACGCCCATGGTGGTGCGGGCAACGGAACAGTTTCGGTCTTCTTGGCGAGTGGCAGCACGGGCCAGCTGGCCTCGATTGGCGCATCACCATTCCCGGATCTGCAGACAGCTCCTTGCTGGGTGGAGATCAGCCACGACGGACAGTTCCTGTTCACGGTGAATACTGCGTCAGGCTCGATCTCCAGTTACTCGATCAACCCCGATGGCTCACTGGTCTTGCTCGGCAGCACACCCTTCGGCTCGGCCGGAGCGGGCGCCGTTGATGCCCGTCTGTCCCCTGACGGCAAGACGCTGCTGGTAGACGGAAGCAAAGCCAACGTCATCGCGTCGTTTGCGGTGAATGGTGGAAGCCTCACGGAGCTGCCCAGCTCACCCACACCGCTGCCCGTGGGTGCCTTCGCAGCAGGCCTCGTCACCGACTGACGATTGCGGCTTGCCGCCGGCTCGGGATGTCTTACGAGCCGGCGGCGCGGCTGCACCGTGGATTCACGATGACGCTCACCGTTCTAGCGAGACAGGGAGATCTGATCGAGCTCTCCACATCTATGGGGAAAGCGCTACCCCTTCGCCGGGAGGGTCCGGACGAACGCCACGCCGCGTCGTACCCAGACGCCGAGCTGGCGCTTGGTAGCGAATCCTTCAGCGGAGACTAGGATCCAGCCCTTCATCGGCCGGCCGGTCATGTCGAAGACGCGGGTGTGAGGTCGAGCGAGCGCCTCATCAGATGCGTCCGGGCCGACCCGGACCATCAGTTCTCCACCGTTGGAGATTCCTACCGCCATGTTGCCGCCCAGCAGGAACGCCAGCCCGCCGAACATGGCCTTCTCCGTTACGCCGTGCTCTCCACCGAGCTGCTCGCGGATTCGATGGGCAAGCTCGTTGTCATAGGCCATCTCAGCGCACGAGGCTAGTGTGTCAGACCTTGAGTTCGAGCTTCAGCTCACACATGTCCACAGAGGCGCGGACACCCGGAGTCTCTGAGGCATCCATCGCGCTGAACGCTTGGGCGCCTGCGGTCATGTCCTCCGCCGTAGCAAAGTGCTGGAGAACTATCGCTGTGCCCTGCGCCTCGTCAAACATCATCGTCAAGCCGGTGGCGGGCACGCCCGGAGGTGGCCCGTCAGACTCCTTTATACGGGCCAGCAATCCCTCCATCCGCTCGGCGTTCACATCGGTGAATCTCACGACACGCACATACATAGGGAACCTCCTCGCATTCGGTAGGCATCAACATTACACCGCGCTTACTGCAAGTCATCGACAGCATACGTGTGTTCGAACTCGATCTGGGACAAGCGTGGGCCGCTCGGTCCCGGCGAATGGGAGCGGATCCGTCTCTACTCGTACCTGGCCGAGCGCATGCTCGGCCAGTCGGACGCGCTCGCGCCGCTTGGTCGCCTCGCCGTGCAGCACCGCGAGCGTCTCGACGGGTCGGGATATCCGCGACGCCTCTCGGGCGCCGCGATCGACCGCGGGGCACTCATCCTCGGCGCCGCCGACGCATACCAGGCGATGCGCGAACCACGCCCGTACCGCGCCGCGCGTGACCCCGACGACGCGGCGCGAGAGCTGCGCTTGGAAGGCAATGCGGGCCGACTGGACGCCGAGTGCGTCGATGCCGTGCTGTTCGTGGCGGGCCATCGCGTGCGACGTCGGCGTCAGGGTCCGGGCGGTCTGACGCAGCGCGAGATCAAGGTGCTCCGCCTGCTCGCGCGGGGACTCTCTAACAAGGAGATCGCCAAGCAGCTTGTGATCGCGCCGAAGACGGTCGGCAACCACGTCGAGCACATCTACACGAAGATCGGCGCCAGCAACTGCGCCGGCGCGAGCCTATTCGCGATCCAGCAGGGATTGCTACCCGAGGAAGCCCCCGCCCCGAACTGAAGATGAGGCAAACGCCTCATGTGCCGAGCAGTAGGCACGCTTAGCCTGCCCCGCAGATCACAACATCCGTGTCAGCAGGCACGATGAATCTGACGGGAGATATCACCATGAGTCTCGGAGATCGGCTGTTCGCGGCGATGTATGACCGCTTCACGGCAAAGACGGAGCAAGCCTGTTTCTCAGCGCATCGCCAAGAGCTGCTTGCGGGTCTGCGGGGCGACGTGTTGGAGGTCGGCGCTGGCACCGGCGCCAACCTCGGCCACTACAGCGATGACCTCGCCACACTGACCCTGACCGAGCCGAGCAAGCCGATGATCCGGCGCCTGGAGCGGCGGCGGGACGAGCTTGCCCCGACGGCAAAGGTGCTGCGGGCGCCTGCCGAAGACCTCCCGTTCGAGGACGACAGCTTCGACGTCGCTGTATGCACGCTCGTGCTCTGCGGCGTGGACGACCAGCCCCGCACCCTCAGAGAGCTGCACCGGGTTCTCCGACCGAGCGGAGCGCTCATCTTCATGGAGCACGTCCGCTCAGACGATCCGAAGCTGGCACGCATGCAGGACAGGATGAACCGCATCAACAACATCGTCGCCCACTGCGACTGCAACCGCCCAACGCTCGACTCGATCCGCGCCGCCGGGTTCTCGATCACCAAACTGGAGCATGGAACCGTGGAGAAGGCGCCACCGTTCGTGCGCCCACTCATAGTTGGCCTCGCGCAGGCCACATGAGCCGCGGGGCGCGGGAGCGACACCCCGCAGACCCGGTATGGCCGCAAGGCTCGTCCAAGGGGGCTTCACCGAAACCGCCAGGCCGTCGGTATTTGACTCGGCGGGCTTTCGGGGACAGCTGCGTCTCAACGCGGGGAGTTGTTGGATTGTTGCCGGGTTTGGTTGTTGTCTGTTGGGGTTTGTGTTCGTAGACCCTGTAGGAGGGCGGTGAGTACCTTGCCGACGTCTTCTCGTGTTTGGTTGGGGTCCTCGGCGTCGGTGATGGCCATGCATCCTTCGAGGATCGCGCCGGTGAGCATGAGTGCCAGGGTCTTCAAGGGGAGGGGTTGGATGACTCCGGCGCGGACAGCGCGCCTGAGTGCTCCTCGTAGTACGACTGCTCCGTAGCGGTTTTCGACGCGGCGGATCGTGTCTGCGTCAAGCACTGCCTGGGCGTCGTGGAGCAGAATGCGGCGGACGGGAGGATCGAGGTGGGCGTCGAGCATCGCGTGGCATCCGGCGCACAGGTCCTCCCATGGATCGGGCTCCAAAAACGCCGTCGCGGCGCGCTCGGAGACCTCGCGCTTGACCTGTTCGTAGACGGCGGCAAACAGCTCCTGCTTGCCCCCGAAATGATGGTAGAGCGCGCCCTTCGTGACCTTCGCTGCCTGGGTGACCTCATCGAGAGAGGTCGCCCCATAGCCGCGCTCGCCGAACAGTGCGCGTGCGGCATCGAGGAGCGCTTTGCGCGTCATCTCACCCTGCTGCACCTTCTTGCTCTTGACATTCGTACTTTGAGTATGCATGATGAGTACCGTCAGTATGCTATCGCAGGTCACTACAGGAGGAGGCATATGCCCAAGTACGTCATCGAGCGCGACCTTCCCGGAGCCGGAGAGCTCAGCGCCGAGGAGTTGCAGGGAATGGCAGCGAAGTCAAACCATGTGATCGGCGAGCTCGGCCCGGAGATCCGCTGGCTCACGAGCTATGTCACGGACGACAAGATCTATTGCGTGTACGTCGCTCCGGACGAGGACATCTTGTTCGAGCACGCTCGTTGCGGCGCTTTCCCCGCGGACCGCATCTCCAAGGTATCGACCGTCATCGACCCATCGACCGCGGACTGAGGCGTCGCAGCCGCAGCCCGGGAAACCTGCATTCAACAGGGAGGTAGAACATGCGATCCATTCCACGTGAGGATGTCCCCGTCGTCATTGACGACAATGGTGTCGAGGTCCGCTTGCGCGACGAGGACGGCCTCTCCGTCGGGTTCGTGCGGCTGCCGGCCGGCGCTGACCTGCGGCCCGCCACTAAAGGCTTGCCTGATGACCTGTGTCCCTGTCCGCATTGGGGGTACATGATCAAGGGGCGCGTGCGTATGCACACGCTGGACGGGCACCACGATTTCGTTGCGGGTGAGGCGTTCTACTGGGCTTCCGGCCATGCTCCGGAGGCGCTTGAGGATTCTGAGTATGTTGACTTCTCACCGACCGAGGAGTTCCGGTCGGTGATCGAGCACATCACGTCCGGAGCGGGCGCATCCTCGTGATAGGACGCGAACGGCGTCGAGCCCAAGGAACAGATCACTCGATGGCGGAGGCGATCGTGATTGGTGCGGGCACCGCCGGGCTTGCGGCGGCGGCCACACTGCGAGGTGCTGGCGTCGATGTGATCGTGATCGAGCAGACCGACAAGGTCGGCGCGGCCTGGCGCACCCGCTACGATGGGCTGCGGCTCAATACGACGGGGTGGATGTCTACGCAGCCCGGGTTTCGCGCGAGCCGCCGGCGCTACGGCGAGTTCCCATCTCGGGATGCATGGGTTCAGTATCTCGAGGACTACGTTGAGCACCACCGCATCGATGTTCGATTTGGCACGCAGGTCCGGCGGCTGGATTCCGCCAACGGAGCATGGCAGGCACAGACCGACCGCGGCGACTTGCAGCCTCGCTTGGTGGTTGTGGCGACCGGATTTGACCGCGATCCCAACCTTCCTGATTGGCCAGGACGCGACGGATTCACTGGCGAGCTGATCCACTCCTCTGCCTACCGCAATCCCGAGCCTTACCGTGGCCGCGACGTCCTTGTCGTTGGGCCTGGCACGACAGGCTCAGAGGTTGCCGCCTACCTGGCCAAAGGGGGCGCGGGACGTGTGCGGGTGGCCTGCCGGATGCCCCCGAACCTGACTGCCCGCAAGATCCTTGGGTCTTCGATCAACATCTCGGGGATCGTTCTGAACCGCCTGCCTGTGCGCTTCGGAGATGAGCTTTCATGGCTGTCACAGCGGATCCTTTACGGAGACCTCGACCAGTACGGGCTTCCGCGTTCCCCGCGGGGGCTTGTCACGACAATGCGCTACGGCCAGCAGGCGCCGGCCTACGCCGAAGCGTTCGTGCCCCTCCTCAAGGCCGGACAGATTGAGATCATCGCCGCGGTCGAGGGCTTTGACGGTCCGGGCGTGCTGCTCGCCGACGGTACCCGCATCGAGCCGGAAGCCGTGATCGCGGCGACCGGCTACCGATGCGGTCTGGAGCCACTCGTCGGCCACCTCGGCGTGCTCGGAGAGGACGGCATCCCGCTCGTCAGCGGCGGCAAGCAGTACCACTCAGCGCCCGGGTTGTTCTTCAACGGCTACAGGCCCGACCTCAGCGGGCATCTGCGACCCATGCGCCATGAAGCCCGCGCCATCGCACGCGCAGCAAAGAGGCTGAGGCCACGAGCCGCTGGCTGACCCCGAAACCGAGATGGTCGCGACCGCTTTGCTCACGGCCTACGTCGCTGCGCCGTCTCCAGGCAATCAGCACAAGCCGCGCCGAACGTCTCAGCCATGGGCCGAGGTCATCCACCGAGACTCCAGTGTAGGCGGGGCGGTGGACGCCCGAGGAGCCTTAAGGAGTCGCAGGCGCTCACTCACCCGACTGCGCGTTAGCCCTGTACCGCCAGAGCCTCCCAAGCGACCTTCGTTGGTCGTGAAGGCCTCGCCCTCGGCAGTCCGATGTGCCGAACGACCAGCGCCGCCCGCGGGTTCTGTTCGTGGAAGGACGGCCCTTGATTTGGGACCGCAGAAAGACCGCAGGAGCCCCGAAAGCAGCATAACAAAGCCAATCTGAACCGTTCGCCCCGATTGGATCGCTCGGTGCTTTAGCTCGTAGAAGTCTTGGTCGGGCACTCCTGCGGAGGCGTATGGTGGGCTTAACTGGTCGTCGCAACATGTTGATGGTGGAGGTGTTGATGGGCACGCCAGCTGGGTGGATGACGGAGTTGACGGGCAGGGCGCCGATGAAGTCGCCGGGGAAGCCGTCGCCGCGTCGAGATGTGGAGCGGTTGTTTGGCGTGAGATCGCCAAGGGCTTGAGCAGCGAGGATGCTGCGCTGGCTGTCGGTGCGTCTCAGGCCCGGAGGGCCTGGCGGATCGCCATCTGGATCTGCTCTGGCGCGGTGCCTGAGTGTGCCGCTCGATGATTCGATCCGCTCCCTTCGACGCCAGCGCCGCGCGCACATTCGGGCGGGTGGCAGCCTCCCTGTGACGCTCGGGGCGCAAGAGGGGTGGAGCTGCCGGAGTCGGCCCGGCGATTCCACGAGCTATACGTCGCGAGCGGCCATACCCGGACTGCGGCGACTCCGGCTGGCGCGGACCGACTCACTGGCTCGCCGCTCGCAACGTGCGCGGCAAGTTCGCTTTCTCGATCCGCTCCGACGGAGCCGAGGTCTTCGTGGTGAGCGCCACGAGCCGCGACGGCGACACCTCGAATCTATCGCCATGCATACGCGTGGCCTCTGGCTGGGAGCGCGGCCGTTGGCTTGTGCCCTGCATGCCGGCATGCCGACCGAGATAAGGTGATGGGGTCGATCAGGGGTTCGCTGGCAGCCTCCGGCGGCGTGGGGGTGTGATAATCCGGCCGGTGGAAGGGATTGACGCTTGGTGGTCGGCGGGGAAACGCGTGGACATCGACCTCGGCGGGGTAGCCCGGCAGATCTTCCTGCGTCGGGCCGGCACCGGCCCGACGATGACTCTGCTGCACGGGTTCCCAAGCTCCTCGCACGATTGGGCCGCGGTGTTTCCGGCGCTGGCCGAGCGCAATTCGCTGGTGCTGTTCGACTTTCTCGGCTTCGGCGCCTCGCAGAAGCCGGCCGACCACGACTACTCGATCCATGAGCAGGCCGACCTCGTCGAAGCGGTATGGGCGCGCGAGCGGGTCACCGCGACGGTCGTCGTGGCCCACGACTACGCCGTGTCGGTCGCGCAGGAGCTGCTCGCAAGGCGCGCCGAAGGCGCGCTGGGTGTCGATTTGATCGAGGTAGACCTGCTCAACGGCGGGCTCTACCCAGACGTTTACCGTCCCCAGCCCGGTCAGCTAGCGCTGCTGGACCCGGAGCTCGGGCCGCAGATCGGCGCGCAGATCACCGAGGAGCTGTGGATCGAGGGGCTGAAGTCCACCTTCGCCGAGGGCTTCGACGTGGCCGCCGCTGGGGCTGACATCTGGCGGGCGACGGCTCGGGAAGACGGTCAGCTGGTCATCCACCGCGTGATCCGCTACATGAACGATCGCGCCCTCCACGCCGACCGCTGGGTGACCGCGCTCGAGCAGACCGACGTGCCGCTTGCCTTCGTGTGGGGGATGCTCGACCCGATTTCCGGCGCCCACATGGCCGAGCGCATCCGCGCACGGCTACCCGCGGCGCCGTTCACCTCGCTGCCGGACGTCGGGCACTGGCCCGCTCTCGAAGCGCCCGCCCGCGTGGTCGCGGCGCTACGTGACGGCGCGAGCGCCAAAAACCTATAAGGGCAACGATCCGCAGGCCGCTTAGAGCCGCTCGGCCTCGGTGGGCGCGATCACGGGGCCGCTGTTGGAGACAGTCAGGACGGCTGCCCGGCGTCGACTGCGGTCGTGACCGTCACCCAGCCGTGGGGCTGTTGTGGTGAATGGCGTTGTCGAGGAGATTGGACGTGCCGGCGACAGGATGCTTGGATGAGCGGCTCTTAGAAGCAGTCGAACACCTCGGCGCCACCGTTGAGGACGATGAAGCCAACGTGTCCGCCAGACGACGTGAGATTGCCTTCTTCGTTCATGTAGTCGGTGCCACCTTCGATAGCGAGGCTCAGAAAGATGCTCGCGGGTTTGTCGTCCAACCTGATCGAGGTGGCGCAACCAACGACTGCTGGCGCGCCGGCTAGCGAGGATGCTTGTTCCGCCGACATGCCCACCGTGATCGTACCGAGCGCGGCGTACCTCGGCGACCCCGTTGAGAACTCGATGAGCTTGCCCGTGCCCAAGCTCAGGAAGAAGGTTGTTTTGCAGACGGGTTGTTTGTACATGGTCACGCATTGGTAGCCCAGCTCGTCCACTTTGTACGTCGAGCTCTTGACTTGGCTATCTGGTTTCCCGGCGAATGCCACGACGGAGAACTTCGTCGAGCGACCGATTTGCAACGGCCCGACCGCGCCCGCGGGCGTGACTGATCCGCTCCCACCATGTGTCACCGGAGGAGCAGTAGGAGGAGATCTCGTTATCGGGTCGCGCTTGGGAATATTCGGATCGCTCAGTAGGAGCTTCGTCTCTTCCGCCCATCCAGTTGGGTTCGGGTGGTACCACGTGTCGTGGGAGGCAATCGTCGAGTCGGTCAGTGGCTCCACGAACCAGCGATTCGGGTTAGAGCTTGTAGCGGATAGTTCATGCCCCATGAAGAGCGCCTTCGTCTTCACGAACACGAAGCTCCGCGTGTGGTCCTTGCCGTCGAGCTCGCCGACGAGTCGTTGCTGAATCGCGTCGCCTTTGTCCTCTATCTGCCGCAGCCATCCGCCGACGTTGTATGCGTGGGGAGTGCCCTTGTTGACCTCGTACCCCGCGTCGCTCTCCAGGTACGGGTAGCCAAGAAGAGCGATCGTTGCGTGCGAGCTCGCTCGACCACGGATCGCGCTGAGAACGTGTCGGACACGCCCTTCAATCGTTCCATCGCTCAGTAGCTTGTCAGCCTGAGTCAGGAGTGCCTTGCACTGCACTGGTTCCAGAAATGCCGCGATCAGACAGTTTTTGACGATGCCGGCGAAGTTCACGTCGTCCCCGCCGATCGTGAGGAAGATGAGGCCGTAGCGCTTGTTGACGGAGTCCAACTGGGGACGCCGACCGCTAGTAGTTGAGAAGAACGAACTCGTCTTGTCACCACTACACGCAGAAGTCGCAACATATGAGAGCTGATCGTACGGCGGCTGGTTTAGCGCCTGGGCGTAAAGACCGGCGTAGTTGCTCGGCGACCGCCAGCAGCCTGCCGGGCCCGAATATGAGCCTGCGCCATTTCCCGCCGAGTACGAGTCGCCCATCACGAGAATTGGAAACGTCGAGCTAGACGCGGCAGTCGCTTCCGTCGGCGTCATCACGTGGGTAGTTCCGGCTCCCAATATCAACGCCGTCACACTCGCCAGCGCGAGGCAGCGCCAGCGGCTAAGTCGCATAGTATTCAACGAGGCGAGCGCCAGAGACGCAGCGGAACGATGCCTCGGTGTTTGGAATCTGTGCGCAGCTGAACCCGTCCGGGGAAGAGTTGCCGCCAAAGGCGCTGGCGTAAGCGACTTCGCGCGCGAGATTGCAGCTAACGCCGACGTACTTCGTGATGATCGCGGCGGAGATATTGTGGTAGGCCACGGTCGTTTCGCAAAGCGCCGGTGGGGGAGGCAATGGCTTCACGCGGAGTTCGAGCACGACATCATACGAACGCTGAACACGATCGCAGAGGAGAGCTACGCCACCGCGGAGTGAGGACAAGCCGCCACCGCAGTTGTAAGGGCCGATCTGTCGGAAGTCTCCGCTGCCTTTGCCTTCCTCATGACTCGTGTAGTAAGCATGCACGAGCTTACGCCCTTGAGCACACGACAAGACTTGAGGAGAAACCACCAGCCTCTCGCTTGAGTATCCGTTTGGCTCCAACTGACCGACGTGTATATCCCCGCACGTATGGAACGGCGAGGCCGAGGCGCTGGGCGCTAAGCCGAGCACGAGGCCGACGATGAGTGTGGGGAGGAGTCCATGGCGGAGATCGATCACGGCAGGCAGTATGGCATCGTTGATCGTGGCGTTTCCCGCGCCCCGCTCGCCGTCGCGCCGAGCCAAGAACGCGAAGAACGAGCCCAACACGCTCAAACGATGATTCACCGTCGCTAGCCCACGACCAGCCGCTGAGCTCTCGGTGCTCTCGAACTGCGCGATATAGGCACCCAGCAGCCCACGGTCGCGGCGCCTCCACGCACGCGCCTCGATATCACCCCATCAACCCCCAAGACCCCAGCCTCCGCGATTACGCTACCGCATGCCCCATCAGCCCCGGCGCTCAACTCGGGCTCAAGCAGTCTCGGCGATCAACAGCCTGGCGCCGAGGTCAATACTCTCCAACCCGAGTAGCTCCGCGTTGCGCTGCGCCCACACGCCGGTCTCCAGATCCCTAGTCAACGCCGCCACCACTCGCTGCTCTGCATCTGCCCCAACGCGCGCCCAGACCGAGCATCCACGGCGAACAGGCTCCTGCAGGTACGCCGCAGGCCGACGCCAATACGCATGAAAAAAACCGTCGTGCACGTCAAACGGGATAGGGACCGGCTCCATGCACGCTCCGATCGTGGCGGCTCGCTCACGCAACGTCGGCCCCCCGACCGTCAGGGCACAGTACTCGCTGTGAAGGTAGTCGCGGACCAGCCAGAAGCGGTCCCTCTCCGCGTCATCCCACTGAAAAAGAACGACTCGCTGCCGGGCAACCCGACGCATCTCGCGCAGCCCGGCGATCGGGTCGGGCCAGTGGTGGTCGCTCAAGACTGCAAGCGCCGCGTCGAACGAATCGTCCGGGAACGGCAGCTCTTCCGCACGCGCGTCGATGCACGGCGCCGCGCCGGGTGGGCGCTGGGAGCGCATCACCGCAGAGGGCTCGACCGCGAGAACATCACGGTCGAGTGGCTCATAGCAGCCGGTGCCAGCGCCGACGTTCAGCACGCTCCTGGCATCGCCGAGTGCCCCGACGATGCGCTCGGCGATCCGGGGATCAGTACGGCGAGCATGTGCATAACCGAGGCCGATCTTCTCGTAAGACACACCTCTGGGCTGGCTCTCATGACTCATATCGAAGGCGCGAGGCCGATCAGGCAGAACAGTATCCGCCCTCGCATGAGAAGACCACAGCCCGCGGCTACGGACGCCGGGCCACCCCAAGGATGTGCGGGTCAGGCGGCAGAAACGCCGTAGGGCTGAATGGGAAGCGCTCGCATGTCTCGATCTGAAACCCAGCGTGCTCGATCCCAGCCGTCGTGTCGCGCGCCATGTGACAGCCTCCCGCGACGTGAGGCCAAAAGGTCGCGTCGGCGAGCCGCTGAAAGCGCGCCTCCCACTTGGAGTGACCGACGACGTGCTCATAGAAGCGCAGCTCACCGCCGGGTCGGATGACGCGGTGAAGCTCCGCGAGCGCGGACTGCTGGTCGGGCACCGTGCAGAGTACAAGCGCACAGACCCCGCTATCGAAGGACTGCGCCTCGCCGGGAAGTCGATCGGCGCCGCCATCCACAACGGAGACAGAGACCGGGGCGACGGCCGCTGCCTGCTGCGCGCGTTCGCGCAGATAGCGCTCGGGCTCCACGGCGATGACCTCGCTGACGGTGGACGGGTAGTGGGGGAAGTTCGCGCCGCTCCCGGCGCCTATCTCGATCACCCGACCGCTCAAGCCCACGAGCAACCTTTTTCGGTGCTCGGCGCCACCGCGACGCTCACCCATCTCGGCGACCTTCGCGTAGATACGAGCGAAGACCGGGCGGCTGTGGGCCCTCCCGTTCGGTGGCGTCACCTGCGAGGTCAGCCCATACACGCTCTGGCGACCTCGTGCTCGGCACCCGTGTCAGGTGTGCTCCGCTCGGCCTCGGTGCGCTGCTTGGCGCCCACCGGCAGACACGTCGACCGGCGGGCCACCCGCGCGATCCACTCGGTGCGCCTCTCCGGCAGCCTGCTCAGCACCCAGGCGATACCGCCCATAGCCGCCATCCCCAACGGGCACAGCAAAATCTCAAACCCCGACATCAGCTTCCCCATTCGTGGCGAGCGGCCGGCTCGCACGCCGGGCGATCATCCAGTAGGCCACCAGCCCAGCGCCCGCGAATGGAGCGGCACAGGTCAGGCCGCCAAGCAGATCGGCAGTACTCAGTCCGGTCCCGGTCGCCTGATGGACCGCTGTGGGGCCACCGAAGCTGAATACCGACGCGATAAACGTGGCAGCGAACAGTGCCGCGCCAAGGAGCGAGACCGCAGCGCGGGTGATGCTGAACGTGCCGAGCTTCGGCTGGGCGCCGTTCTCCAGTTGCGCGACACGAACGTCCAGCAGCTCAGGGCCTCCGATCGCCGCAACGCCCTCCAACTCGCTCCAGTCCGGGCCACGGATGACCTTCAGTAGCGCCCCCGCGAGGGGTTGGCGCCCACACGCTCTTACGGCCTGGCGATCGGCTGCGAGCTCACGGCCCGCGAGATACCGGGCGCGCAGAGAATCCAGCGCGGGCAAGAAGAAGAACGCGGCCGAGAGCGCCTGCACCAACACGACCTTCAACGGATCGAGGTTGCATACGTGGTAATGCTCGTGCTCGAGCACCGCTCGCAGCTCCTCATCCGAGACGCCCTCAAGGAGCCCGCGGCTGATCGCGACGCGGGGAGTCAGAACGCCGTAGGCGAAGGAGAACCGCTCGGGTGCGTCGACGAGCACGACGCGCCCACCCAACCCGACCTCTGATGCCGTAAGTGCCAGCTCGTCGGGCAGCTCGAGCGCGAGTCCACACACACGGTGCGCAAGTCTCGAGGAGGCGACGATTTGCCTGCCAATCGACCGTGCTCCGAAGGCAAGTCCAACCGCGACCGAAGCGATGAAAAGGAGAACTGGCAGCAACGAGCCACCGCTGTCCAAGAGCTCTGCAATCCCATTGTGAGCAACCCGCGCCAGGACGAGCGGCACGAGCACGCTTCCCACGGCCCCGCAGAGCACATACATACCCAGCAGCAGTGCGAGGACCATCAGGGCAAAGAAGCTACGGTTGGCGCTGTCCAGCTTCATGCGTCCTCCGCGAGCAGGCCACGCAGGCGGTGCAGGACAGCGGGATCGGCGCGAGCCTCATCCACAAAATGCGCGACCGCGGCATCGCCGTAGGCGCGGATCACTTCGCGCACCGCGATCCCGGCGGCCGTCGCTTCATATACATAGCTGCGTCGCTCACCGTTGCGGCTCAACACGCCCTTCGTGGTTAGCCGATTCATCACGGTCATCACCGTCGTATAGGCCAACGGCTCGGAGCGCCGCTCGTTGAGCGCATCGACGATCTCACGAACCGACACCGGGCGACTCACATCCCAGATCGCGTCCATGACCTCGGACTCAAGAGGAGCAAAGCCACGGCTTGCGTTTCTCGGCCTTTCCGCCACCAGCGAGACTCTACTACATTCTTGTCGTGTATGCTCGGCCGGTGACGACAACCGAACACGATTACGCAGCACAAGCACGACAAGCAATCGAGATCGTGTGCTCGGGCGACCTCTCCCGTATGGAGGAGTTCTACAGCCCCGACTTCGTAGACCACATCAACGACATGACCTTCCACGGCTATGAGGGAGGACGCGAGTCGTTCGCCTTCTACAAGAACCTCCTCAAGGATTACCGAATGGGTGTCGAGGACCAGGTCAGCGAGGGCAACCGCGTCGTCTCTCGGTGGGTCCTCAACGGCACCTACTACGGCCGCACGATCGTACTCAGGGGCATAACGATCAGCCGCCTTGAAGAGGACGGCAGAATCCTTGAAGACCGGGGGCACTCCGACTCAATTGCCTTGCTTAGCCTGCCCACGCACCTCCACGATCAAGGTGTTGCGACGACCACTTGAGTCCAAGTAGCCTAGGGCACTCCTCGTGGTGTACCAGTGATGAGCGGAGGGTGGTTAGAGTTAGTGGAACCATGATCACGACGGGCGAACTTGAGGCCGCGCGGTCCAGCGACCTGCTCGACGCTCCCGCCTCGTCGCTTGTCGAGCTCGTCGAGACTGTGCGGGCGCTCCCGTATGGGCGCCCGAGCGTCCGCACCGTTGAGGGGATGCTGCGGGAGCATCGTGGCACCTGTTCCACCAAGCACCTACTCCTGGCGTCGCTGCTGACTGAACGCTTTCCAGGGACCAAACCTCTGATTGTGCACCGGGTCTACTCGCTCGATCGCGTCCGAGCCCGCGAGCTGTTCGGCGGCACTGTCGCCGCCGTCGTTCCCGACGAGGGGCTTGTCGATGTACACCGCTACCTCACTGCCGTCGTGGACGGCCGGCGGGTGGAGATCGACGCGACCTTCTCTGGGTCGCCGTGGGACGGTCGGTCACCACTGCCGCTCGCTTGCGGACCGGGCCGCGACTATCCGGCGGGGAAGGACCCCGATGCTGAGAAGCGCGCACTGGAGGAGAAACATTGCGATTCTGCTGTCCGCGAGCCGTTTATTTCAGCGCTGGCCTCAGCCGGCGAGTGTGGTGTATTGACGTAGTCGATGTTTCTCTGTGGGCGGATTGTGATCGGGCTTCCTCGGATCAGCTCGGCTGGAGGAGGCGCGCTCTGAACCGAAGCGTGAGTCCGCAGAGCGCGTAGAGGATGGCGATACCGATGAGCGTGAACTTGATGGTCGAGCAGACGGTGGCGAACGGCGGGGCGAAGCTGCCGCCCTTGCCGGAGAGCGTGAGGAGCAAAGCGACGTTTTCGCTCGCGTCGAACGCGGCGGCGGCGAGCGCGAAGAATGGGACGACGAGGCCGATGGCGGCGAGGCGCTGCCAGCCGCGCGCTCGGGAGGTGTCGCGGACAGCGAAGCCCGCGAGGGCGAAGAACAGTCCGTAGGAGAGCATGTAGCCGTAGTCGAGCACGAGTGAGAGGTGCGCGGGGCTTCTGCCCTTCGCTCCCCATTCGGTCATGATCTGCGACGCGTCCGAGCGGCTCCCGGCGAACTCGAAGCTGAGGATCCCCGGTCCGCTCGAAACTTGCGACGGGTCGATCAGTTCGAGGATCACCGTGAACGCGACGGTCACCGCGCCGAACACAATCAGGGCCCGCTTACGATTCATCGAAGCTATGGAACGATGGGGCCCCGCGAGTCGGGATGGCACCGCTGTTGGACATGTTTGCCCCTCATCGGCGACCAAGCCTATCCAGCGGCCACCGCGATCCATCGGCATCAAGCCGCCACGAGACCCGCCGGGCGGCTTGTCCGGGCGGTAGCTTCAACAGGCTCAGGCCGAGCCGCTCGCATCCGGCTTGGCGGCTGACGCGGGCGCGCTGGCAGCGAAACCCGGGGTGCTCGCGCGGCTCGTCGAAGAGTGGATCGTTGATGTTCGGCATCTGCGAAAGCTGTGCGTCTGCATCGATACCGTGCTCGGCTCGCTACCGTGAGTGCTGAGACTATGGGGATGGCGCGAGACGTGAACTTCGACGGTATCGCCATGACGTTTGAGGAGGAGGTCTATGGCTCCTCAAAGGGTCGCGTTCGCCTGGGGGTGCTGTGGGCGGATCTGCTTGCGGGTATCCCCGGAGTCGCAGACGGCGGACTTCGTGTGCTCGACGCGGGCGGCGGCGCTGGACACTTGGCGGTTCGGCTGGCTGGGCTGGGGAACAAGGTCGTGCTGTGTGAGCCCTCGGGCGAGATGCTCGAGCGTGCGCACGCGAGTATCTGCGATGCGGGGCTCGCAGATGGGATTAGGACCGTGCATGCTGGCATCCAGGCTCTGGACGCGGTACTTGGTGGGGAGTCCTTCGACGTGGTTGTCTGTCACGCGGTCCTTGAGTGGCTTGGAGATCCGCGGGACGCGGTGGTCAGGCTTGCGCGATTGTTGGATCCCGGTGGATACCTGTCGGTGATGTTCTACAACCGCAACGCGTCGCTGCTGAAGCGCGCACTGGAAGGCGAGTTCACCAAGGCCTTGTATGAGCATGAGGCTGGCCCGGCGCGCAGGGGCTGGGGTGAGGGTGCGACGCCGCTCGCGGAGGAGACTGTCCGCGACTGGCTGTCTGAGCTGGGTCTCACGGTACGTTCGAAGGCCGGTATTCGTATCTTCTACGACCATGTCCATGACCGCGCCACCGTGGCCGAGCGGCTGGATGAGCTGCTGGCGCTCGAGACCACGCTGCGAGGGGTCGAGCCGTTCGCTTCGCTCGCCCAGCACATTCATCTTCTGGCGCAATCGTCCACGGGTTAGGTTAGGTCGCCCTCGGCGCAGCACATTGGCCACATGGCCAATGCCGTCTAGCGTGCGATTGGTGAGCATGCGCAGCACGATCTAAGCAGCGCGCGGGTGCGCCAAGCACAACCCTCTGATGCCGATCGGATCGCCGTCGCTGGGGAGTCGGGATTTGGCTCTGGGGTGGGGGTTTCGGTGCCCGAGGGGCCGAAGGCGCCGATCGGCGGGATGCGCGCAGATCCAGGGCGACCGCACTCGGACCGCAGACGCCCATCGCGTAGACCGCACACGCGCGAGGTTTATCGGCGGGAGGTCGAGACGGCTGACTCGGCGAGACTGAGCTCACGCTGAGGAGGACTACCGCCGTCGCCCCGCGGGCTGGAGGGCCGGGCTGACCCACCCGCCGTCGGCGGGGTTGATGTTGGTGCCGGGGGTAACGATCTCGTCGATGCGGTCGAGGACGTCGTCGGAGAGCGTGATGTCGGCGGCGGGGAGCTGGCTCTCGAGCTGCTCCATCGTGCGCGGGCCGATGATCGCTGCGATGACCGCCGGATGGTTGATCACGAACGCGATCGCCATCTCGATCAGCGACATCCCTGCCTCTTCGGCTAGTTGCGCGAGCTGGTCGGCCGCGTCGAGCTTGCGCTGGTTGGCGGGCAGCGAGAGGTCGTAGCGGTCGGCGAGCCGCTTGCGGGCCTCCGACATCGGCTCCAGATCATCAGCGTTCCTGCGCCACTTGCCCGACAGCCAGCCGCCCGACAGCGGGCTCCACGGGATCACGCCCATCCCGTAGCGCTGGCAGGTGGGCAGCACGTCGGCCTCGATCCCGCGGGCGAGCATCGAGTAGGGCGGCTGCTCGCACACGAAACGCTGTAGCCCCCGATCATGTGCCGCCCATTGGGCCTCGACGATCGCCGAGGGCGGGAACACCGAGGAGCCGATGTAGCGGACCTTGCCCTGCTGGACGAGGTCGGTGAGCGCGCTGAGCGTCTCCTCGATGTCGACGGCGGGCTCGTAGCGGTGGATTTGGTAGAGGTCGATCCAGTCGGTCCCGAGTCGCTTCAGCGAGTTCTCGATCTCGCGGATGATCCAGCGTCGCGAAACGCCGCGGCGGTTCGGGTCGTCACCCATCGCCCCCCACACCTTGGTGGCAAGTACGACGTCATCGCGCCGGCCGCCGGCCAGCGCTTTGCCGACGATCTCCTCAGACTCCCCGTTGGAGTAAATGTCGGCGGTGTCGATGAAGTTGACTCCGGCGTCGAGCGCGCGGTGGATGATCCGGATGCTGTCGTCGTGCTCTTTGTTGCCCCAGTCGCCGAACATCATCGCTCCGAGGCACAGCTTGCTGACCGAGACGCCGGTGCGTCCGAGTAGTCGATGCTCCATGGTCTTGCTCCTCATCCGAGTGCCGGCACTGGTGCGTCGGCACTCTTTCTGTTGGTGTCGTGTCGGACTGAGCGCTCGCTGGGGGGCTATGACGCCGGCGCGTTGTACGCCTCGTCGGTGACATGCTCGCCCCATTTGACGGGGTTACCCGTCTCGTCAACCTCCTGCATCGCGATGTGGGTCATGAACCGGTCGGGGGCGGCACCGTGCCAGTGATCCTCCCCCGGCTCGAAGTACACGCGGTCACCAGGCCGTATGACCTCGATCGGCCCGCCGCGGCGCTGGCAGCGGCCAAGGCCCTCGGTAACGTAAATGGTTTGTCCGAAGGGGTGGGGGTGCCACGCGGTGCGGGAACCGAGATTTACTGCAGTTCGGTCTGCCCCGGGGATACCACTCCTGCCTCGTATGCCAACACCACCGCTTGAACGCGGTCGCGCAGACCGAGCTTGGAGAGCACGCGGGCGACGTGCGTCTTGACCGTCGTGCCGGAGACGACGAGCCGATCGGCGATCTCGGCGTTGGAGAGGCCCCGCGCGATCAGCTTGAGGATCTCGCGCTCGCGCGCGGTGAGCTCCGCGAGCGCGGGCGGGGGTTTTGCCGAGCGCGGGTGGTCGCGAATGAAGGTCTCGATCAGGCGGCGCGTCAAGGTCGGGGATAGCAGCGAGTCGCCCTCGGCGACAAGGCGGATGCCGCTGACGAGCTGCTCGGGCGGGACATCCTTGAGTAGGAAGCCGCTCGCGCCCGCGTGCAGCGCGTCGAAGACGTACTCGTCGAGGTCGAAGGTCGTCAGCATCAGGACTCGCGGGGGCTCCTTGCTGGCCGCGAGAATCCGCCGGGTCGCCTCGATGCCGTCGAGGTTTGGCATGCGGATGTCCATCAGCACGATGTCCGGCCGCACGCGCCGCGCGGCCTCGACAGCCTCGGCGCCGTCGCTCGCCTCGGCGAGCACGCGCAGGTCCTCCTCGGCTTCGAGGATCATCCGGAAGCCGGCCCGCACGAGCGCCTGGTCGTCGGCGATCAAGATGCCGGTGCTCATACCGGCAGCGGTGCTCCCAGCGGCAGGCGGGCGTGCACCGAGAACGTGTCCTCGACTCCTGAGCGCGTTTCGAGGCTGCCGCTGTAAAGCGCGACGCGTTCGGCGACGCTGCGCAGCTCCTGCTGGAGATCCACGGGTGTGCCGTCGCCGCGGATCTCCAGTTCGAGCCCTCTGCGTTGGTGGCGGATGGCGACCGCGGCGCGGCCGCAGCGATGGAGCGGGGCCGCAGCAAGGACCGTCTCGATGAAGCGGTAGCCGACGAGGTCCACCCCGGGTGTGAGAGCGACGGGCTCCCCTTCGCGGTGCAGCTCACACGCGATGCCGGCGTCCCGCGCGGACTCGATGAGCGACGGGACCTGGTCGAGTCCGGGTTGTGGGGCAAGCGCCTGGGGGTCCTCGTCCTTGCGGAGCATGCCGAGCAACCGGCGCAGCTCGCCGAGGGCTTCGCGCCCGGTGCTCTCGACGGCCAGGATCGAGGCGCGCGCTCGCTGGGGGTCGCTGCGCAACAGTCGCCTCGCGCCACCGGCCTGGACCACCATCGCGCTGACGCTGTGGGCGATGATGTCCTGGAGCTCGGAGCCGATCCGCGCGCGCTCCTGTGCGACCGCTCCGCGCTCGCGCTCTACGTGCTGCGCCGCGGCCCGCGCTGCCAGCTCCCGAAACGCCGTCGCACGCCGGCCACGCTCGCGTGCCATGCGCCCGATGAACCACGGCGCGGCGAACGCCACACTCAAGACGAAGAGCGCCGGTCCAAGGGCGCCTGAGGAGCTCGATTCGGTGTGGAACACGAAGCCGGTGAAGATGGCGCCTGCGAGGCCGAGTGCTGCGAGCCCGTGGCGCACGTCGCGCCAGGCGCCGACGGAGTAGGCCAGCAGGGCCAACGTCAAGATCATGCTGATGCCGTTCGAGGTGCCCAGCTCGCCGCCGAGCAGCGCCTGAGTTGTGAGCGTCGCCGAGGAGCACACCAGCGCTCCAGCAGGCCACCGTCGCCGCACCACGATCGGCGCCGTGAAGAGGACGACCGCGATCGCGTCAAAGGGCCGGTGCGCGGTCGGAGTCGCGCGATCAAGCCAGCACTCGAGCTCGAGCTCGATGGTGATCGCCACCGCCAACAGCACATCGAGGCGTGTCCCGACCGGCCAACGCGTGCGCAACGCGCTCATAGGACAACCTTTGGTTGTTGGGTGGCGGGGCCGCTCTCCGCCGCGAGCGGGAGACGGGCGCGCACGATGAACCCGCCATTCGCGCCGGGGGCCGCGTGGATGCTCCCGCCGTGAAGCGCCGCGCGCTCGCGCATCCCGGCGATGCCGTGCCCGCCCGTAGCGCCCTCGTGCCCGTCCGCAGCGCCTCCGTGCCCATTTGCAGTGCCTCGGTGCCCGTCCGCAGTGCCTCGGTGCCCGTCCGCAGTGCCGCGTGCCATGCGCGAGCCGCGCCCATCATCTGCGACCTCGAGCTCGAGCGCATCGGCCGCCCACCGCACCCGGACGGTGGCACGGGCGGGACCGGCGTGCTTGATCGCGTTGGTCAGCCCCTCCTGCACGATCCGGAAAGCGCACAAATCAAGCGTGGGAGAGAGCATCGCGGGCTCGCCCTCGACATGCAGATCGGTTGGGAGGCCGGCCGCGCGAGTGCGGTCGACCAGATCCCGTACGTCCGCGAGCCCCGGCTGGGGCGCCAGTCCCCGTAGGTGATCCCCGCCGCCCAGCACCCCGAGCAGCCTGCGCATCTCCGTGAGCGCCTCGCGGCCCGCGCGCTCCACCGATCGCAGCGAGGCTTCGGCCCGGTCTGGCTCGGAGTCCATGACCGTGCGCGCACCGGCGGCCTGGATCACCATCACCGAGACGCTGTGGGCGATCACGTCGTGCAGCTCGCGCGCGATCCGCGCTCGCTCGCGGAAGGTCGCCGTCGCGGCGCGCTGCTCACGCTCGGCATCGAGCCGCTCGGCGCTCTCGCGGTGGGCCCGCTCGCGCGCACCGCGCTCGCGCAGCATCCGCCCGACGGCCCACGGCGCCAGCAGCAGGAAGATCGCCGGGAAGACGCCTTCCGCGAGGCCCGCGGTCGCGATCAGGGTATCTGTGCTGAGCGCGATCACCCCGAGGCCCAGCGCGAACCATGCGCGCCGCTCGGCCAAGAACGCGCCGGCGCCGTAGAAGATCAGAAATAGCGCCAGCAGCGCGCCCCCCGAATGGTGGGTCACGCGGCCGCCGAGCGCGTCCTGGATCGTCACCGCGCCAGACGCGAGCAGGACCGCGCCAAACGGCCAGCGACGGCGAACCGCGGCCCCGATCGCCAACGCAGCCCCGCCGAGCCCCGACCAGAGCTGATCGCTGAGATGCGGGCTCAGCCAAACTTGGAGCTCGATCTCGATTGCCAACAACACGCCCATGAGCTCGTCGGCCCGCACCGGATCGAAGCGGGGAAGCAGTGCGAGGAGCCTGCGCGCGGGATACGACATCGCTGGAACCTAGCGCCGCGGCAACCACATGGCGTCGTCCTTGCAGACGATCTGAGGTCATCCGCGAGAACGACCCGAGCGTCTACTTAGATCGTCCCTCCGTCGGGGGAAGATCGCCCGCGCGGCCGACGACGGGGCCGCCCTGGGGACATACGTTGCATGCAATGTCCGACCTCAACCAGAGGAGCCGTCCAATGAGCGTGAAACGAGCCACGCCAGTTAGCGCAATCGCCTTCGTCGTCTTTTTCATCGCAAGCGTCGCCGTCAGCTCACCGCCGAGCGCCACCGCGTCGGACGCGGACTGGGTCGCGGCTTACGCGAGTCACGGCAAGCAGGTGGGGCACTTCGCGACGGGCATTCTGCTCGTGCTCGCGGCGCTGTCGTTGGCGGTGTTCATGACTGGCCTATGGACCCGCGTTGTCGCGGCTCGGCAGCCGCACCCTGTGAGCCCGCTCCCGCTGGTCGCAGCGGGCATCTCGGCGGCGTGCATCGCCGCCGGCGGAGTCCTGATGGCGAGCACCTCGGCGAGTGCGTTGATCGGCTCAGCGCCAATGCCGCGCGCCGACTTGCTGCGGTTTGGGAACGATGCTGGATTTGGAATGGTGGGCCTCGCCGGAATGCTCGCAGCCTCGTTGAGCATCGCGTGCCTGAGTTTGCAGGCACGCTCGGCCGGGCTGTTCGGCACGAGGTTGACGCGGTTCAGCTTCTTCGTGGCCGTGCTGCTGCTCGGGTCTGTCGCGTTTGTGCCGATACTGGCTCTCCTGATCTGGCTGGTCGTGGTCAGCGTCGCACTGACGCGGAGCTCAACCGCACGAGGACCGGCAGACGGTCGGCGTGTCGAGGCGAGCCAGCCGGTCGGGATCCGCGCTTAGGAGGGTCCCCCCGGCACATGTGCCGGGGGGACCGGACCGTACATGTACGGTCCGCAACGCAGGGCCGCATGCGGCCCTGCGCGGGGGCGCGCATGCGCGCCCCCGATCGACGGCGCACATGTGCGCCGTCGCCGGTCGGTACATGTACCGACCGGGAGATGTGCAGCTACTCGTGATGCATTGACCGATGGCGCCGTCGAGCGATGCTCAGTCGCCCGAGCTCTCCGCGTCAGAGCGGTTTACGGGATGGCCACACGATCTCCACAGCCCGGCAGCCTCGACACGAAGGCGCCCGGCGAGTCGCCTGAGCAAGGGATCCGCGCTTCCCGCGCCGATCTGCCAGGATCGTGGTAGTTCCCGTCCGCGAAAGGAGAACCATGCCCGAGTACGCACCCGGAACCCCATCCTGGGTCGAACTTTCCTCACCAGACACCGATGCCGCCGCGGAGTTTTACGGCGCGCTCATGGGCTGGAGCGCGACAGAGCCGGGAGGAGCCGAGACCGGCGGCTACCGCATGTTCCAGCAGGACGGCAAGAACGTTGGTGGTCTGATGGGCCACATGGAGGAGGGTCAGCCCACCGCATGGGCGACCTATGTCAGCGTCGCCGACGCCGAGGAGACCGCGGCCAAGGTCAAGGCGGCGGGAGGCACCGTGCAGCTAGAGCCCATGGATGTCACGGACATCGGACGGATGGCGCTCTTCGCCGATCCCACCGGGGCCGTGTTCGGCGTCTGGCAGCCGAAGACCTTCACGGGCGCCGACGTTGTCAACGAGCCGGGCTCGCTCTGCTGGAACGAGGTGCTCACCCGTGATATCGACGCGGACAAGAGGTTCTACCCGGCCGTCTTCGGCTGGGTCGCGGGGCGCCCGTCGTTCGAGGGCGCGCCCGAGACCTATACCGTGTGGGAGCTCGACGGGAAGCCCGTCGGCGGCATGATGCAGATGACCGACGACGTTGTCCCGGCCGAGGTCCCGCCGCACTGGGGCGTGTGCTTCGCGGTCGCCGACTGCGATGGCACCGTCGCCAAGGCCCGCGAGCTCGGGGCGAGCGTCACGGTCGAGCCCGTGGACATGCCGATCGGACGCTTCGCCGGCCTGGTCGATCTGCAGGGAGCCTCCTTCACGGTCATGCAACCGGCGTCCCCCGCCTGACGGGCGCCCTGTCGCGCGGATCGTCCGATCAGGAGACAAACGGCCTGATCGCGACGCCTCGTGGCCGGGGGCCCGCGTGCAGCTTCACGGTGGCACGACGACCGGCGCGGTGTCCCCGTCCGGGAGCTTGGGCGGCGATGCTCACGCTGGCTCCCAGATAGCTCGGAATCGAGAGCGTCAGGCGCCGGCCTTTGCCGGAGCCGCGGATCCCCGCTGCATAGTGCTGCTGGATGCCGTTGGCGAGGTGAACAGTCAGCGTGTAACCGACGGCCCCCGCGATCGCCTGCCAGCGGACCGTCACCGTCGCACCGTGGCGCGCGGCCTTCAGTCCTCGCGGCGCGGGGAGCGCAGGCGGTGCGGGCGCGGTGTAGTGGACGAGCGTGATGTCTTCACGGGGATGGCCGTCCTGGGTCACCCAGGCGATGATTTCGTGCTGTCGGCCGAGGTCGCGGGAGGGGCTGAATGTGATCGCGCCGTGGGATCCGTGCGCTTCTCCCAGCATGCGGAAGCCGTGGCCCTTGCGGGCGTCGACGAAGCTCACCTGCTGTCCTGGGATCTTCCGCAGCGAGTAGCGCAGGCGCTCCCTGCCTCTTCCGGCACTGCGCAGCCTGGCGTGCAGGTCGGGGCTCGGCAACGCGGCCGCCTGGTCCACGCCGGCTACCGGCACCGAGCCGGGGTTGCTCACGATCGTCCATTTGCCGGGCGCCGGATGATTGATGAAGAAATAGGTCTCCAGCGTCTTGCGTCCGTCGGCGATCACGACCTCGTTGGCGTCTTTCAGGTACCCGTCGGCCGGCGTTGCGATCGTGCGCCCGTCGGGTCCCTTCAGCGTCACGTTTGGAGCGCCGCCCGTGCCGAGCACCCCGATCGCGGCGACGCTCTGGCCACGCGGGACGGTAAAGCTCGGCAACGCTTGAGCCGTACTTGCGGATGGACCGCGGGCGGCGGGGAAGTGACGCAGGGAAGCGAGGTTTGCCGGCATCGGCAGCGAGCGGAACTGGGCGATGTTGCAGGAGTCGAGCATGAAGTGAGTTTCGTCGGGAAACACGATGCCGGCGCCGGCATGAGTGAAGCCGAGGTCGGCGCAGACGCCGACACCGTGGTCGGAGACGACGACCTCCGCGCCGAGGCAGTGTTCGCCTAGGAGTTTCAGACACGCGTTGACGTTGCCGTCGAACTGGAAGTGACCCTGACTGACTTCGAAGGCAATCCCGGCTTCGAAAGAGAGCACATAGATTTCTATGTGCACGTTGCCGCCAAGACCGATGTCGCCTGCTTCGTCGACGTGGAAGTACTCTTCGGCGACCTGGTTGCAGAGCAGTTCCCCGGCGGCGTTCGCATTCAGTTCGAACGGGGCGAACTGAATCGTCAGGGTTCCGCTGATGCCGAACAGCGAGCAGCCCAGCACGTCGCCGCCGCCGGCAATCGCGCCTTCGGCGCTGAGCACGGGGGGATTGACCGTGATGCCCCCGCCGAGCCTGGTCAGGAAGATCGGGATCGGCCCGCCGAGGTCGATCCCGGGCCCGTCGCCTGCGCTCCAGGCGACGTGGCCTTCCTGGAAAGCGCGGTGAACGAACGCGAACTTGGCGGTGATTTCGCCGCTGGCGAGCAGGTCGAGCGTCGCTTCTCCGCGCAGCGAATCGTCGCCGTGGCGATAGCGGAAGTCGACGTCATCGACACCGATCCCGGCGATCTCGGCGTGTGGGATCTTGACCTCCAGGGAGTCGAGCTGCAGGCCCTGCTGATCGTCCGCAGTAATGACCGCGCCGGCGCTCAGCCCGTGGCCGTCACCGTCGCTGAAAACACCCGGAAGTTCGGCGTTGACCGAGATGGCCGCACAGTCAAACGCGCAGGTGTCGCCGTTTTCCAGCGTGACCCCCGCGCGCCGCAGGGCCACGGCGATGCTGCCGCTGAACGGCAGGCTGCCGATGATCGGCAATTTGTGGGCAAGTGAGATTTCGCCAAGGCTCCCGCCGGCCGCGGGGAGATACAGCGCCACCGTGTGCAGTGGAGAGATCTGGTGGCCGAGCAGGTAGATCGAGGCGTCGGCCGAGACGACGATGCTCGCCGAGGGGATCACGAGGACCGGCTGGCCGTCCTGGGGATCGATGTCGAGCCCGTCGATACGCACCGCGGTCCAGGAGTAGTAGCTGGGGAAGCCCATCCGTTTGAGTGCCCCGGGAACGGCCTGCGTGGCCTGCTGCTCGACGATCGATGCCTGCCTGGCGGGGATCGTCCTGGTCGCGGCGGCGACGCCCAGTTCTTCTCCGACGAAGCTCGCGCCGGCGCGAGCCGCGGCGCTCAGGGCAGGGGTGCAGAAGGAGTGGTCGTGCACTCCACACAACAGGCCCGCCAGGGCGGTCGTGATGCCGCCGGGAAGCTGGTTGGGTTCTTCGATCTTTTCCATGCAGCCCAGGACGTCGGCGGCGCCGAACTCGATGTCTTGGTTGCATCCTTCCGGTGGGGCCCCGATGCTTCCCGCTGGGCGCACGCCCAGCCCCACGCCTTTGACGGCGAGCCGCGCGCCTGTACTGGTGAGCGGGGCCAGCGCCAGGTGCGCGGTCCCGGAGCATTCGCCCAGGACAGTAAAGGAGGGGCTGACCGGTGTTCCCACAGTGCGGCGCGCGGAAGGGGCGTTCGTGTGAACGGCCGACACGCGCGCGGCGCGCGCGACACGGAGGGCCGGAGCTGCAATCGCAAGCGCCGCGCGCGCGGTGCTCACGACCCCCTGGGCGTCGGTGGCCGTCAGGCTGACCGTGGTGTTCAGCGCGCCATGGGTCATCACGGTCAGCTGCGGCTCGCTGCCTTTGCAGATCGCGTCGGGGTGGACTCCGCCGGTGACGTTCCAGCTGTAGCTCGTTGCGCTCGTGCCCGGTGGGACCGAGGCCGAAGCGTCCAGCACTGCGCGTCCCGGGGTCAGTGACACCACGCTGAAGGCCGCTTTCACGACCGGGGGCGCCGGCGGTGGGACGGGTAGCGGTGTTGTCGGCGCAGGCGTGGTGGTGGTCGGCGTCGTGGGTGTGGTTTCGGTGGGCGGAGGTTCCTGCGAGGGTACTTTCACGTCAGCCGCGAAGGTGGCGATTTCCGAAAACGACGTCCGGTTGCATTCGTAGGTGAGTTTCACAGAGCCTTCGTAGGTGCCCGCGGCGAGATAGGTGTGCGTGCCACTGACTGACAGGCCGGTTCCTGCTTGGTCGGTGCTCACCGTCCCAGCTGTGCTCGGATCGTCGCCCCACACGATCGTCGCTTGCTCGTCGCTCAAATCTTTCACGGGGCACACCAGCGCTTGGATATCCGCCACCTGGCCGCTGAACGGCTTGCCTTCGGTGGCCGTGATCGTCATCTGAGGTTCATCTCCGGCCGCCGAGGAGGAGGGCAACAACACTAGCGCGCACGCAAGCACGCAAATGACCCACGCCGTGACGGCGCGTGCGAGCTTTAGGTGCACGCCCAGAAGCGTACCTTCAGGACGTACCTGCGCGGATGCCCGTGCTGGATCTTGAGGCGCTATCTGTGCTCACAGCAGCTGAGCTATCCGCGCCGCCGCGTTGGCGGCGCCGTCGACCTCCACGTCGCGGTAGTCGACATCGCGGCCGATCTCCTGTGCGATCGCTTCGGCGATCTGCTCGGGTGGGGAGTCGTCGTAGTCCATGCGGCGCCCGGCGCCGTAGCGTTCGAGGCGGTGGCGGACGTGGAAGTTCTGCTCGAAGTGGTGGCGTAGCGGGAAGTAGAGGAACGGCCGCTTGTTCGCCGTCAGCTCCATTGAGGTGGTTAGACCGCCCTGCACTACGGCTAGGTCGCACGCGGCGAGGTGCCGGTAGAGGTTGTGCACGTATGGGACTACCTCGAGCCCTGCATGGGAGGGGAGCGACTCGGGATCGATGCGGGGGCCGGCGACGACGATCATGCGCAGCCCGGGGACGCGCTCCTTGGCTTGCGGGAAGGCGGCGATGACCCGTCGTAGCAGGTCCGCGCCGACGCCTGAGCCGCCGACGGTGATGATGCACACGCGCTCTTCGTCGCCGTAGCCCAGCTCGGCGCGCAGCTTGGTGCGGTCGTGCAGGTCGGCGGGGTCAAAGCCGGTGATGTAGCCGGTGAAGTCGTAGTTGCGCTCGGTCCAGTCGCGAATCATCGGCAGCTGCGGCCCGAGGTGCTCGGGGACGATGTCATCTGGGTTGCCCACGAACAGCGAGAGGTCGCGGACCTCGGGGTGCGCGGTGATGTGCTCGACTTTCTGGGCGTTGAAGTCGGCGGTCAGAAAGCTTTCTCGTGTGTCCCCGCCATCAATCGGCAGGAAGCCGACGAAATCTGTCAACCACGCGAACGGCACGCGCTTCTCGCGCGGGTTCTCATGCAGGTAGTAGTCAAGCTCCCACGCCTCGTCCCCGATCCAGAGGTCGTAGCGATGCTCGCGCACGATGTCATGGAAGAGCATGAAGTTCGCGGCGAGGATCTCGTCCATTCGGCGGATGGCGTGGAAGGCATGCAGGTCGTGCTCGGCGGACTCCGACTCGATGTGCTTGGACTCGTTGGCCAGATGAGAGAGTTGGCTGACGGAGCTGGGGCTGCCACGTGGTAGCAAGGCGAAGTGGATTGTCGAGGCGTTTTGCAAGCTTGGCGCAAATCCCGATGCCAATACCTATGTAAACCCTGCCGACGGGGACATTTGGGACTTTATGGATTGTGTTGCAGCATGGGTTGATGATCCAGCTCGGACGGGTATGCCTGGATAGAAAAATACTGTAGCTTGAGCCGCCGTACCCAACGAATCAGGAAGACCGGGCGAGGTCTATTTGCGTGAGCACCATGCAGCAGGCTTCATTAACTCTGTAGCCAGCGCACAACGTAAGAAGAAGCCAGTAACCATGATGCTCGATGCCCTTTGGCGAGAGCCAGACACGCTGTACGTTGCCCTAGACTATGCCCGCGCGAGTGGTGGACGTTACGCTGACTCCAGCAGAGTGAGATACTGATGGGATGAGTCCTCACCGTGACCCGATCGTTGATGCGTTGGCGGAGATAGCCCGAGCCTCGTTTCCCGATATCTATGAGCCGCCTTCCGATCGGCGTTGGGGACCGCCGTTCGTCCCGCGCCTGCCGCAGTTCATACCGGACCTTGATAGAGGTCGAACGCAGGCATTTGTAGATGCAACTGCGCACGATCCGGTACTCGCACAGTTTCCACCGGAGGGTGACGGCCTGTTCATCACGTCTAGCGTCGGCGCTGGCTGGCGAACGAATCGGAGCGGGATTGCGACTGGCCTGGTAGCGAGTGCTGCCAAGTACGTGAGCGGGCAAGGCAGGCGATGTGATGTTGTCGAGCCCTTGATCGAAGAAACAAAGGACCAGCTTGCACTTTTCCGCCGCCTGGTAAGCGGAAGCTCGGAGAAGGTACTCGTGCTCACCGCGTTTGACGGACTACCGCTGCGGGCGAACGCACGTCTTGAAACTCCGTGGGGAACGCTCCGACCGGCAACCGCGCTCGACCAGTGGACCGTCGCCCGCAACGCGGTGACGCCGACTGCTGTGCTGGAGACTTGGATAGCAACAAGCTACACGGTCGGCGAGCCGCCTCCCGACCCGTCCATCGAAAACGAGACGACATGGATAGAGGCGAGAGAGCGCATACCACTGTGCGGGTTGCTGCTTTCGACTGAGCGACAGTTTTTTGCCCCCAGTCTGGTCTGGCAAACCGTCCACCTACCGGGAGAGCGCGGCGGCGCATCATTTGTCGCCCATGCGCTGACCGACCTCGAAGCGCCAACCGGCGACGAACTCACGGGCGATCAAGAGACTGATTTCACACGCTGGTCGGCAACCGTCGCCGCTAACTACGATGACTCGATCGCCATTGCCGTAAGGCGGGTCACGTCAGCCATCCGCGAGCGTTGGGACAAAGCCGACAGTCTTATTGACGCCGTAGTGGCCTGGGAGAACCTGTTTGGTGGCAGGGATGTCATGGAGACGACATTTCGGATCACGAGCGCGCTAGCGATCTTGCTTGAGGCTGACCCGGCCGACCGACGCCAGAAACGGAAGGAGTTGGCGAAGGTGTACGACGTGCGCAGCCGGGTACTGCATGGCGGCCGACTCCGTCCGCAAGATGATCTGGCGGGCAAGCGGGACGCCTCGATTCAGGTTGCCGTTGCTGCTATCCGACTGCTGCTCAGCGAGCGCAGCGACCTACTGCCTCATGCCGATGATCGCGCCTTGCGTCTGATCTTGGGAGCTGCGTGACAGCGCACTAAGCAAGCCCATATCGCCCCTTGGCCACACGAATGAAGCGTGGCGAAGGCTCCGCGACGTTGGCCGCCAACGACGCCTTGACCGAGGACCAAGACACGCGCCGCCCAAGTAGTGCCTCCACGGCTGCATGGACCTCCTTAGCCTGCATCGGCCCACCCGTGATCGTTAAGTACCCGAACAATCGCCTCGACGACCCAACCGGCCCGCCGATGCCGAGCCGCGATGCTTTGATCCGCTCGCTTTGGCCGTGCACGCTGCCTCGCCGGCTGCATCGGTGCGCCTTCCAGCAGCACTTTCAGCGGCCCGGTGGGGTTGGAAAGCGTCCTGACAAGGCCCAACGGGCGAAGGCCCGCCGGTGGGGTCTGCCCGCAGGTCATCTCGGTGTCTGTCCTCAGCGGAGAGGGTCGTCTGAACCGGTGGAAGCGGAGCTGCCTCCGGTGGGTCGCTGTCCGAGCGGGTCGCTGGCTTGGCCTGCGACCCCGTACAAGAACAGTCCAGACACAGCCGCTGGCAGGTCATGGATGGTCCGCGATCCTGCACCGCTCTGTGATGCCTGGAGCAGGAGTGCGTTGGTTAGGACGATGAAGGTCAGAGCTAGCGCTGTTGGGGGTCCATCGAGTTTGAGCTCGCCGCGCTCGCGGCCGTCTTGGAGGATGGCGGCGACCTTCTCCACGCAAGGCACAGAGCCTTCACGGATGAGCTCTTTGGTTTGTGTGTCTCCACAGATGCGCTCTCGGGCGAGGAGCAGCGCGAGTGCCATGTGCTCGCGCGCCCAGGTCAGGGTCCCGGTGACGAACGCTTCGAGCCGGATGCGGCTCGGGGCGGAGGTGGGAACAGCGTCGGCTGATTCGGCCGCCAGCGTGCATGCTTCAAGCAGCACGGCGTTGAAGATGGCCTGCTTGGACGGGAAGTAGTTGTAGACGGTGCCCTTGGCGAGGCCGGCGTCTTCGGAGACGCGGTCGATGTTCGTTCGGTGATATCCGCGCTCGGCGAAGGCCCGCGCGGCTGCGTCGAGCAGTGCTCGCCGAGTCTCGGCCTTGACCTGATCGTTGACACGCATCCATTTTCGATTATAGTGGGCAACCAGTCATATGGGTTATTGGTCACTTTAGAATCCGGGAGGCTGCGATGTCGGATGAGGCAAGCAAGGTCGTGATCAACCTCGCGACAGGCCACGAGGACGCGGACCGCGTGACCGTGGCGTTCCTGGTCGCGACCGCGGCGCTCGAGCGTGGACGTCCCGTTGCGATGTTCGCCACGAAGGAGGCTGTGCGGCTGGGCGTGCCGGGTTACGCGCAAGCGATCGAGTCAGCCGGCGCGCCTCCGGTTGCAAAGCTCTTTGACCAGTTCGTCGACCGGGGAGGCGAGCTGCTTCTCTGCCCAGTCTGCTTCAAGGCGCGGGCCCTAGATGAGACGACCGTTGTCCGGGGCGCACGCATTGCGGGCGCCACTCCGCTGTGGGAGTGGATCGGAGACGAGGCGGCCACGGTCTTCAGCTACTGAGTAGCAGCAGACTCGGCCGGCACGCGCTCAAACACCAAGCGCAAGCCTGCATAGTGCACGACGTGCGGCGACTCGCCACTGCCAGACTTGTGCATCGGCCTGGCGGGTCGGTCTTTCCCAGTCGCGCCGCGCTCCGCGCACGAAATGCGAGGTGATCTCCAGCCGTAAAGGCCGTCTTTGATAGTGCATGAAGTACAAACTGACTGACTCCCGAAAGGAGCCCGCAGATGCAGATCCGCACCCGCTTCAGCATTAGTGCCGACGGTTACGTGACCACGCCGGACGGATGGCCGGCGCTGATTGCTGACCCGCATGGAGATCATCTACAACTGCGTCTGAGCTAGTCGTACCCGGGCTGGTTCATGGTCTCGTCACAGCCGCTATGTCCAGGCGAGCTGGTCGCTGCGAAGCTGAGCCTTGATCGTGGTTTGCTTGACGACTGTGTTCTATAGCGTCCTCCCCCACTTAGCCAATGACGTCGAGTGAGAGGCGTGAAGACCATGGACGTGCAACTCAGCGAGTACCTGGAGGATCTCTATCGACGCGGCCACGAGCACGACGCGGAGAAGACAGACCGCCTAGAGCGTCTGCGCAATGTCGAGCCCGAGACCGCGCAGCTGCTTGCCGTGCTGGTACGAGCGCTTGGAGCCAAGCGGCTACTCGAGCTGGGCACGTCAAATGGCTACTCGACCCTCTGGCTAGCTGACGCGGCGCGCAGCATCGACGGCAGCGTGCTGAGTGTCGACGTGGACTCCACGCGTACTGCGCAGGCGATGGGGCACCTCTCGCACGTGCAGCTCCAGGATTACGTCGAGTTGCGAACGGAGGATGCCGCCCTGACGCTCAGCCACGCCGCCGACGCCTCACTGGACATGATCTTCCTCGACGCCGAACGTTCCGCCTACTGCGGCTATTGGCCGAATTTGCTGCGCGTGCTGCGGCCTGGCGGGCTCTTGGTGGTCGACAACGTGCTCTCCCACGCCGACGAGGTGCAGGCGTTTCGAGGGCTCGTTCAAGACGAGGACCGGGTGACCGAGGCGGTGGTGCCCGTCGGTGCAGGCGCGCTGCTCATTGTCAGGGATCCCCGCTAGCGCTTGGACCATGACCGTTATCGCTCACTCCCGCGCCATCCTCTCCTGGATCGGCCAGCAGAAGTGATGGCCACGGCATAGTCCGACCCCGGGTGCCAAGTCTGATCTTGCGCGCGGGGGCATGCTCGGTATTTGTGTCGTAGAGTCGTCGACGACATGACGCTTGTCTTGCTCACCGGAGCCACTCGCGGCATCGGTCGCGCTGCTGCGATCGAGCTCGCCCGAGAAGGCGCCGAGGTCGCACTCGTGGGCCGCGAGGCCGGGCGCGTCAAGGCCGTCGCGCGGGAAGCGAGGGCGACCGGTGGGGCTGCTCCGGTCCACGAGCACGTCGCTGACCTGATGTTGATGGCCGACGTGCGGGCGCTCGCGGACGAGGCGCGCGAGCGCTACGAGCACATCGATGTCCTGGCGAACAACGCCGGGGCGCTGTTCGCCTCGCGGAAGGAGACCTCCGAGGGTTTCGAGCAGACCTTTGCGCTGAATCACCTCGCGCCATTCCTACTCACCAATCTGCTACGCGATCGCCTGGACGCCGGCCGCGTAGTGACCACGGCATCGGACGCACACAAGTCCGGGCGCCTGGATCTCGATGACCTTCAGTCCGAGAAGTCCTACTCGGCCATGCGTGTCTACGGCACCTCAAAGCTCTGCAACATCCTCTTCACGCGCGAGTTGGCTAAGCGTGCGCCGCAGGTGCACGCGAACTGCTTTCATCCGGGCGTCGTGCGCACCGGTTTCGGCAAGAACGACAACGGGATCTGGAAGGTACTGACCACGCTCGGCGCGCCCTTCTTCCGCTCGCCGCAGCGTGGCGCGCGTTCGCTGATCTGGCTTTCACTCTCCAAGGAGGCAGCCGCCATCACTGGCGAGTATGTCCAGGATGAGAAGGTGCTGGCGCCCACCGCTCAGGCGCGGGACGACCTGCTCGCCGAGGGTCTCTGGGAGCGCAGTGCGCAGCTGGTGGGGCTAGCTGCCGACACGCCCGTATGACGACGGTGTTTGCGATGCACAGTCGCAGCACTCCCGGATTGACGCCCCGGCGCGTCTGACGTTTGAAAGTCGCGACCTGCGCGAGGTCTGCTCGGACACGCGCAAGGGCCGGTTCGCTTCCGCATCCGTGGACCTCGATCTAGATGTCGTCGCTGTGCTCTGAATCCCTCACCGCCGGCGCATCGGCGTTGGGTCGCGGTTCTTGGATGCCCGCAAGCACATCGGCGCCGAGCACCGCATCGACTTCGAGGTGTGCCGTCGCCATCACGCGGGCGAGCATCATGTATTGGCCTATGACCAGCAGAAGCTGCATCAACTCGGCGGGCGTAAAGCGCGCGCTCATTGCGTGGAAGGTAGCGTCGTCGGGGGTGGCGTTCAACACGACCTGGGTTGTAAAGCGGATGACCAATCGCCCGTCCTCACCTAGGACCTCGGCTTCGGTGTCATCGGCCTCGAGTGCGGCGATCTGCGCGGATGAGCCCCCGACGGCAAGTAGGATCGGCACGTGCTGGGCCCACTCGTATTCGGCGCCCGGGGTCAGCCGTGCGACACGTAGGATCGCGAGCTCGCGCAGGACCGGATCAAACAGCTCACCATCGAGGCAGTTGGCCCCGAACCGGAGCCAATTGATGAAGGTGCCCTGGGCATTGGCGACCACACGGAAGATCGCTAGTGGCGGCAGCTGTTCGAGCGCAGACCGCACTCGAGGATCGGCGTCAGCGGGGTTCAGTCCGGGCAGGCGCGCCACATCTGGACCCTACATCCATCGGCCGGCCTATGCCTCACGCTGGGTTGCAAACAGCGTTGCTACGCGATCGAGGGCATGGGCGTACCCGTCTGGTGGGGGACGCTCGAGCGGGTTGTCTTGAGAGAGCCGTCGAGCTGGCGCAGGCAGTCGTCGAGGGTCAGGCAGTCGCAGCGTAGGCCCTCTTCGAGGATCTTCTTCATGGTCCTGGCCTCGGTAAGTGTCTGCTTGATCTCAGGCAGCTTGCGCTGTGCCAGCTCCCGCCATATCTCAGGGGGTGGCGTCTTGTCCGAGAGACCAGAGAGAACGATGCGCGTCTCTTGCAGCGTGAATCCTGCGCGCTTGATCAGCACGATCAGGGATATGTGTTGCAGCGTCTCCTGGTCATAGCGGCGCTGGCCGCCGATGCGCCGCGGGGCGGCCAACAGCCCGATGCTCTCCCAGTAGCGAAGCGTCGAAGCTGCCACCCCGGCGCCGCGGGCGGCCTCGCCAATCGTTAGTTCGGTTTCCCGTCTCGCCATCGACCCTTGACTTAAAGCTTGCTTGATGTTGTAGACCTTATCGGGATACCGCTCACGAAAGGAATGTGTATGCCGGCAACCCAGTCAAATCCCGTCCAGACGATCGCCGAAGGCGCAACCTGCGCTGGTCGCTCGACCGGGCCCACAGGTGCACGCACGTCAACCGGGCGCGGGCTCCTTGGCGGGGGATGCTGCTCAGGGGAGGGAGAGGCGGAGCAGCAGTCGCACATGAGTCGAACAGCACGGCAGTCCCGCGCAGCGGCTGGCCTCATGTTTCTCGTCTGTGCCGGTGCGCTGGGTTCGCGGCGGCTCCCCGGAGGTATCGCTCTCTGGCCGCTGTCGGTCGTTGCGACTTGGTTCGGGATCTCGCATCTAGTTGCCGGAATGATCGGCTACCAGGGGTGTCCCGAGCTTGGAGCAATACCGAGTGTCATGCTTGGTAGTCCCGTAGGGACGGACTGTGAGCTTTGGGGGCGGATCGACCGGCGGGTCGACCGTTTCGCCCGCCGGTGAGCGACCGTGTGCTGTCGAGCACTGCGAGAGATTTGCCCCGACGAGGATGATTGGTCGCTCGATCGCGCTGTTCGTCGTCGCGGCGTTGGCTGAGATCGCGGGGGCCTACCTGATCTGGCTAGGGTTGCGCGAGGGCAAGGGACCGCTTTCCGTCATCGCTGGGGTAATCGCGCTCGTCCTGTACGGAGTAGTTATCGCGCAGCAGCCACGTAACCAGTTCGGACGGGTTCTCGCGGCCTATGGTGGCGTGTTCGTAGTCGCCTCGCTCCTGTGGGGCATTGCGTTTGACAGTTTTCAGCCTGACCGCTACGACATAGCTGGCGTCACGGTTTGCCTTGTGGGCATCGGCGTGATGATGTACGCACCTCGCTGACCTGCTCCATCAGTGCGTCATTCAGGTGCGCGCTGCCAGTAGGAGTTGGATCCCGCTGTCAGCAATATGTACCTGCCGGTGGTCGTCCTGCTGCCCGGCTTAAAGGTCACTGATAGTTTTGTGTAGTGGTGCTTCTGAACGGAGCTAGCCTGGATTTTCGCCGGATAGTGTTGGAAGCTGCCGTCGGCACAGTCAGGCGTGCAGTCATTGAGCCACATCAGGCCTTGTCCGCTGGCTTGCGCCCCGCCAAAGCTGGTCCACTCGATTCGCCCAAAGCTCAAGATGCGCCGGCCGTGTGCTTTCCATCCTGGCCCTCCAACGAAGGCTGTGCCATCGCCACTCAGCGGCAGAACATCCGGGCGGATCCGAAAGGTCTCCGATGAAGAAGGACTAGAGGAGCCAAGCAGCGCAGGCTCCCGCGTCGTCGCCGCTGAGAGGTGGCTGACGCTGAGGCTTGGAGCGGCTGATGCCCAAGTGGCGTCGACTGCCAGAGTGGCAAAGCCGAGGGCGATCATAAGTAACTTGATGCCGGTGCGGTAAGCCATAAGTGCTGAGTGATTGGGATCGGGCATCGTCGTCGCTTCCGTCGACAGTGACCTCACTGTATTCATGAGCCCGGATGTCGGCGGTGTCGGCTCGGTTTGTCAGCCGATCGTAACCGTCGCGAGCGGGCCGAGATCGAGGTGGTGCGACGTGCGAGGATTGGGTTCACGGCGCTCTTCTCAGAAGGTCTCTCGCGCCCGATGTCTGATTTCAAGCGACTCCATTCAACGGGAGATAGCGAGAGTGGCTAGCGCGATCCACGCGGTGCTTGTCGCGATGAATACCGTGGCATTGGTAGCCCGGTAGGCGAGGTTCTGTTTTAGCTTTGCGTTGACGGCGAGCGGGAGGAACATCAGGGGCTGCACGATCGCGCCGAGTACGAGCAGAGTCGCGACCCAGGTGGGTATGGGGTTCATGGCGACGCCGACCACGGTGAGGATGGTGCCCATGAACAGCAGGTCGAGGTGGGCCTGGCGGATGCGTGGGAGGTGGCTTAGCCCGAGGCGCTTGAGGGTCTCAGGTCGCTCGACTGTCGCGACCATTGCCCAGCCCGATAGCGCGGCAATGGTCAGCTCGCAGATCCCGAGCTTTGCGACTAGTGGCATTGCGCCCTCCCATTTGAAATTTGACTACAGAACTAAAAGCCTATTGCAAAACTAAGATGATGTTGTAGCATTGCTGTTGTGGTTGCGATTACGGACCCATCCCCCACCAGGGACGGCTCGCGCTTGGAGCGGCGCAAGGCGCGCACGGCGACCGCGATTCGCGACGCCGCGGAGCGGCTGTTCATAAGCCGCGGGTACACGGCGACGACGATGGAGGATCTGGCCGAGGAGGCAGACGTCGCGATCGGCTCGATCTACGCGCACTTCTCGAGTAAGGAGGGCCTCTACTCAGCGTTGATCGACCGCGCGCTCGAGCTCGACAAGCATTACTGCGACGAGGGCTTCTACGCGGGCAGCAACCCCGCCGAGCGGCTGCTCGGGATCGCCGAGGGCTATCTGAGCTTCGCGCGGGAGCACCCCGGCTATTTCCAGCTCTTTCGCTTCCCCCCACCTGACCGGCCAGGCGCGGAACTCACCCCTACCGCAACCCGGCGAGTCGCGCAGCGCATCAAGGATGAGACCCAGCGCATGGCCGGCGAGCTCCAGCAAGCCATCGACGAAGGTATCGGACGACCTGTGGATGCTAGGAGCACGGCCACGTTCCTGTGGGCGGCTTGGGACGGCGTGATTGCTTGTCACCTGGGACCTGGCAACATGGGTCTCGAGGACCACGAGTTCGAGGCCGTGCTCGATCGCGCGCGCGAAATCTTCGCGCTCGGCCTGCTCGCCCCCCCGTCCGAGCAAGAGCCGTGATCGAGACGGTCGCCGCTTCCGGCGATTACGGTGCTCCTGCCTCACCGGACTGGCGCCTGATCGACTGGCCGGCACACGAGCACGACCTACCGATCCGCGGACGGCGCGTTCACTACGTCGATATTGGCGAGGGACCACTCGAGTTCGTGCTTGTGCACGGCATGGGTGGCTGTTGGCAGCACTGGTCACAAACTCTTCCCGTCCTCGCCCAGCACGGTCGTGCGATCGCGTTGGACCTGCCCGGGTTCGGCCGCTCACAATCTCCGGCGGACCCGGTCTCACTGGATGCCTTCGCCGATATTGCGGCGGAGCTCTGCCGGGCGGTCGGCCTGGAGCACGTGATCTTCTTCGGCCACTCCATGGGGGGCCCCGTCGCATTGCGCTTCGCAAGCCGGCATCCAGATCTCGCGCAAGCACTCGTTCTGGTCGCCGGAGCTCTCTACACGTTCACCGCTCTACTCGGCCTACGCGATATCGCGCGCCACGCGCGTGAACGGCCGCGGGACGTCACCGCGATCTATGCCGAGGTGCTGACGGCCAGTCTCCCCGTTCCCCAAGCCCTCAAGCGGCTCATCGTCTCTCAGCCGCTGGCGCGCCAGCTCGCGCTCTGGCCCTACATGCATCGGCCCAACACCATGCCAGCTGATACCGCGGCGCTGCTGTTGCACGGCGCCGGCGCCCACGGAGTAGTCCCCACCGCGCGCGCAGTCGGCCGCTCGGACCCCTGTGAGGGACTCGCCGGCACCAGCTGTCCGATCCTCTCGATCGGTGCTCGGTACGACCACATAGTCCCACCAGCAGACATAGAGAGGTTCGACCGCTCTGCGCCAACCGCGACCAGCGTGTTGATCGAGGGCGCCGGTCACATGGTGATGCTCGAGCGCCCCCAGGTGTTCAACACCCAGATCGAACGGTTCCTCACGGCGCTGCCCCCAGCGCCACACCGGTCGAGACTCGGCCTGTCTGCGTCCTCCAACGTACATTGCGGCGCGTGACTCGGCCGGTTGACATGGAAGTCGCACCCGCAGAGCTACCTCTTCACGGCGCCCACGCCGGAGCGACGCTTACGCTGCGCCCGCTGTTGAGCGCGGAGATGCTCCTGCCACCTGGCTGGTTTCATCGCGAAAAGGGGCCCATGGCGACACCCAGGGCGTTCGGCATCGGTGTCCGCACGGACCGGCAGATGACGATCCCGGTCGTTGCATTCCTGTTGGAGCACCCAACGGTTGGGCTTGTGCTCGTGGACACTGGCTTTCATGCCTCGATTGCGCAGGGGCGTGGTAGCGAGCGTGCCCGTAACCTTGGGCCTGTCGGCCAGGTGATGTCGCGCAGCGTGCGCATGCGCCCCCAGCAGTCCGTAGCAGCCCAGCTACGGGCACTTGGTGTAGATCCGGCTGGCATCGGGCTCGTAGTGATGACCCATCTGCACTTCGACCATGCGAGTGCGCTCAGTGACTTCCCGCATGCGACCGTGCTCGTGAGCAAACGCGAGTGGGATGCGGCCTGGGCGCGGGGCTCGTCGATGAGCGGCTACTCGACAGCACAGCTCGACCCACGACCGCGCTATCGGACGATCGATTTCGCTGCGTCTTCAGCCACCTCCAGGGGTCCGTTCGAGCGGACGGTGGACGTGTTCGGTGACGGCTCGCTCACGCTCGCCTGGACTCCAGGGCACACCGCCGGGCACCTCTCGCTGATCGTGCGCCTTGACGGGCGCGAGGCGCTGCTGACAGGCGACGCCGCCTACACGATGGGCACACTTCGCGAGGGTCAGCGACCATGGCGCATGCACGACGCACGCGCGTTCGAGCACAGCATCCGTCAGCTTCAGGCTTACGATCGTGAGAATCCGGACGCGCTGATTGTCCCCGGACACGACATGGCTCGGTGGGCGCAGCTCGAGGAAATCTACGCCTGACCGCTAGCCCAAAGACGACGGGGGGTGGACGGCGGCCCGTCGTATGCTCCACGCATGGACTACCGCAGCCTCGGGCGCACGGGCATGCAGGTCAGCCCCCTCTGCCTGGGGGCGATGATGTTCGGGGCGTGGGGGGAGCCCGACCACGAAACGTCGATCGGGATCATCCACCGTGCGCTGGACGCGGGGATCAACTTCATCGATACCGCCGATGTCTACTCCCAGGGGGAGTCGGAGATCATTGTCGGCAAGGCGCTCGCCGGCGGCCGTCGCGACGACGTGATCCTCGCGACGAAGTTCCACGCCCAGATGGGTGTCTCGGCGGATCGCCCGCTAGGCGCTTCGGGCGGCGACCCGAACAAGCGTGGCAACTCGAGGCGTTGGATCGTGCAGGAGGTGGAGAACAGCCTGCGGCGCCTGGGCACCGACTGGATCGACCTCTACCAGGTGCATCGACCCGAACGTGAGACCGACGTGGAGGAGACGCTCGCCGCTCTCACCGACCTGCAGCGCGAGGGCAAGATCCGCACGTTCGGCTCCTCGACGTTCCCGGCTCATCAGGTGGTTGAGGCACAGTGGGTCTCGCAGCGGCGGGCGCTCGGACGGTTCGTGACCGAGCAGCCTCCGTACTCCATCCTCGTCCGTGGCGTGGAGGCCGAGCTGTTGCCCGTCGCTGAGCAGTTTGGCCTCGGGGTGATCCCCTGGAGTCCTCTGGCCGGGGGTTGGCTCACGGGTCGCTACCGCAAGGGCCAGGATGCTCCACCTTCGCATCGTCGTAAGCGGATGCCCGCTCGTTATGACCTCGAGAACCCAGAGAACCAGTCGAAGCTGGACGCCGCCGAGGACTTGGCGGTGCTCGCGGGGCAGGCCGGGCTCACGCTCGTCCACATGGCGCTGGCGTTTGTCCTCCAGCACCCGGCCGTGACGGCGCCCATCATCGGACCGCGCACCATGGAGCAGCTGGAGTCGCAGCTCGGCGCGGCAGATCTCACGCTGACGAGTGACGTACTGGACCGCATCGACGAGATCGTGGCGCCCGGTCTCACATTGGCGCGCATCGACCAGGGCTACGTGGCCCCGGCACTCAGCGACAGCTTCCTGCGCCGCCGGCGTACAGCATGACGCGGCTGATCGGAATCAACCACGTGGCGCTCGAGGTTGGCGACGTCGACGAGGCGCTCACCTGGTATGGGCGCCTATTCGAGTTCGAGATCCGTGGCCGGGCCGGCGCCGCGATGGCTTTCGTTGACCTGGGCGATCAGTTCATCGCGCTGGCGGCCGGACGCACTCAGCCGCCAGACCAGGCACGACACTTCGGGCTCGTCGTCGACGACAAGGAGCGCGTCCGAGCCGCGCTGCAGCAGGCTGGTGTGAGTGTGCAGAGTGGCGGCTCGGTCGACTTCCTCGATCCATGGGGTAACCACGTCCAGGTCGTCGACTACCGCGAGATCCAATTCGCCAAGACGCCGGCCGTGCTGGACGGGATGGGCATCGACCAGCTCACCAAGACCGAGAAGGCCAGCGAGGAGCTCCGGCGCAAGGGCTTTACGGACTAGCCGCGCTCGCGCCTCCAAGCATCCTGGGTTTCAGGCCGTCGCTTGTCGGCCGCGAGGCCATGCAGGCATCTGCTCGGAACGAGGATCGTGCCGCAGACAGCGCATAGATCGACTTCACGCCTTCAAGTTCCGCGACCTCTGGTGTCGATATCGAGGTGGTGGCAACTACCTCGGCCGCACTTACGGAGCTCAGCACCGCGCGCTCGCCGGCGGGCGTGCCGGAGCGCGTCATCGCGCCCTCCAGCCCGATGGCCAGCGCCGCGCGGGCATTTGGCGATGCCTATCCGCCGATTCGCGGGCATTGGCTTGTGCGTGGCGCGGGTCTGGCCTATCTGCTCACAGCGATTATCTATCTCCCGTGGCTCTTCTCGTCGTTGAATCACGACTTACCGTGGCTGTCGTGGCCGTTCTTCATGGCCAACATCCTGACGCTGGCGACCACTTTGCTGAGCGTCTTCAACCACTGGTGGCGGGTGGTGCCCCGGCCACATCCGTTGCCCTACGGTGCGGAGCCGTTGGTGGGGGTCATCATTCCCTGCTGCTCGGAGCCGGTGCCGATGATCTTGCGGACGATCTCATCGGTGCTCGAACAGGACTGGCCGCGCGAGCGGCTGGTGATCGTGGTGAGCGACGATGGACACGACCCGGCGCTCGCTGAGGCCGTCGAGGGCTGGCCGGTGCTCTACCACTCGCCACCGCCACGGTTCGCGCCGGGTCGTGACGGTGCCGCCAAGGCCGGCAACCTCAACTCCGCACTTGCCATGCTCGTCGCCGCGTATCCCGAGCTGGGCTACATCGAGACCCGCGACTGCGATGACGAGCTGGGCTCCGCGGGGTTTCTGCGCCAGGCCGTGGGACAGCTCGAGTACAACGAGCGCCTGGCCTACGTGCAGACCATCAAGGAAGCGCAGGTCAGCGCCGGAGATCCGTTCAATAACCGCGAGGCGATGTTCTACCGCGGTCAGATGCTTTCACGTAACGCCGCGAACGCCACATTTCCATGTGGCTCGGGCCTGGTGTGGCGCCGTGCAGCGCTAGAGCACATCGGCCTATTCCCGACCTGGAATCTGGTCGAGGATCTGCAGTCTGGCGTCGAGGCTCTGCGACGGGGCTGGGACGGCTGCTATCTCCCGATCGTCGGCGCCGTCGGCCAGCACTCGCCGGAGGATGTGCCCAATGTGTACAAGCAGCGCGGGACGTGGGCGATAGACACTGTGCGCTTGATGGTGTGGGGCGATCTGCGCGGCCTGAATCTTCGGCAGCGGGCGCAGTTCTACGAGCTGCTCCTGTACTACCTGCATTCGTTCGCGGTGTTCGTCTATGTCCCGTGCATCATCGGCGCCCTGCTCGGATTTGTGCCCTTCCTGACCAACGGGCAAGGCTTCCTTGTTCACATGCTGCCGCTCGTCCTGGCCAACGAGGCCTGGCTGTTGGCGATCAACCGCCCCTACAACGACCGTCGTCGCCACCAGCGTCGTCCTATTCGCGAGCTGTGGCGCGTGCGGATCATTTGGAGTGGGCTCGCGCCCGTCTTCATCAAGGCATCGATCCAGGCGCTGCTGGGCGGACACAACCACAAGCCCGTCTACAAGGTCACGCGCAAGCACAACGACCCGCGCTGGCATTGGGGTCACACCCTGCCGCAGACGAGCGTGCTGCTCGCGGTGCTCTTCACGCTCGTCTACGCCCTGCGCAACGGCACACTGCCACGTCCCATCGTGCTCGTGCCGTTCGTTTACTGGGGCGGTCTGTACGTGGCGCTGCTCGCCGGCTTCGTGGCTCGTAGCTGGTACGGCGTGCACAGCCTCCGCAGGGCCGTGCTGCCGATGGCGCGCCAAACGAGCGAGAGCGAAAGCGAGGCCTCCTCGGCGTTGGCCCAGCACACCGGCGGCTGACGTTCAGGCGGCGCTCGTCTCGCTGGGCACGTCTTGGACCGCGACATGACGCAGGACGGCGGCGGTCATCGGCGAACTGCCTGCAATATGTATGCCGCCTCGACGACGGCGGTCAAGCGTGCATCGCTCCACTGGCCGTGTCGTTCGCCTGCGCTGGTGGCTGGGGCTGGCGGCGGGGTCAAAGGCTTGGGCATCTGGGTTGACTCCTCTTAGTTCGTTAGTACGACGATCATCGTATCAGTTTGGACGCCGATCGTCGTACAATCAACTTATGAGCCTTTCCCATCCCACCCGTGAGGAGCTGCGGATCGCAGACGTGCTGCATGCTCTCAGCGATCCGCAGCGTCTGAGCATTGTGCAAAGCCTGGCCGTGGATCCGACGCCGCGGCGCTGTGGGTCGTTTGATCTGTGCGTCACCAAGTCGACGCTCACCCACCACTTTCGCGTCCTGCGTGAGGCCGGGGTAATCGCCCAACGCGAGGAGGGCACGGCCCGTCTCAATCGCCTGCGCCGCGCGGATCTCGATGAGCGCTTCCCGGGGCTACTCGACGCCGTGCTCGCCGGGGCGCCCGCTGCTGCAGCGGCGCTGCCTTAGACACTGATGGCTACAGCCGCGGCTCTGCCCCTTGGGTCCGGCGCATTAGCCGTCGCGTTGCAGCGCGCGTCGCGCAGAAGCAGCGCCGTCGTGTCCGGTATCTCAGATGATGCAACGTCGGCGTGCCCGATTGCCCATCGGTGGCGCGATGGGTCGTCTATGAGGCTTGGAGCACGGAGAGCACGTTGCCGGCGGGGTCCCTGAACCAGGCGATGTGCGGTCCTCCACCACGGAAGATGCCTTTCTCGTCTTGGTCGAAGCCGTCGTATCGCTCGAAACGCACGCCCCGCGCGGCGAGCTCCTCGACGGCCTTGTCGATGTCGTCGACCGGGAAGTTCAGGATCGTGTAGCCCGCCGGTGCGTGGTCCGGCTTCGGATAGACCAGCGTGTTTCGGTCGCCGGCGAGGTGCAGCGTCATCAGGCCGTTTTCCTCGGATGTCCTGATGCCGAGGGTCCTCCCGTAGAACTCCTGGGCCTTCTGCATGTCATCAACGGCGAAACCGCTGAAGGCCTTCGTATTCGCGAACATGACTGGCTCCTCTCGTAAGGCGAGGCGTTGCTCGCCGATGATCCCTGCGTGCGGTCCTCCCAAGCCGTGCATCCCAGCCGGACACATGCCCTTAAGACCTTCCGCAGGTGGAAAAGTAATCGCGTGCGTCCTTGGTTCGCTGCGTGCCTGGGAGCCGGCAACCGTTCGTCGACAAAGCCAGGTAGACCGTCTGATCATCAGAATCCACCGTCGTGTGTGAGCCCTGGGCCAAAACCGCATCCGCTTACCCCAGGGCCTGGGAGATGGCGATGGCTTGATCCGGTGGGTACGCGCTTGTGGGGATACGAGCCCCGATGTTTCTTACTTCTGGGAATTGTTCGACTGTGGTTCAGCGGGCCCCTGTTTTACAGGGGATTTATGCGGAAACGAGCGCTCCAACGGCCGCCAAGGCCCGGGTCGGCGCCGGCTCCCACGCTTGACGCCATCGCGGAAATCGGATAGCTCTAACTATGTACGTTCAGTCCAAACACTGGGCTGCCCGGTGAAGCTGCCGGTTTGTGGGAGAGCGCATCAAAGAGAGAGAGCAGAGGGGAGAGGCACGTGCAATAGGGCGGCCCAGCCGTCCATCGACCGACACCGAGTTCAGGGCGTGCTCGCTCGGTAACTATCGGTCGATCATATTTGGCAAAGACGACACCGATCCTAGCGCCGTTTTGCTACGGGGGAGGCTTCGGCAAAATGCTAGAGGAGATGATTGAGAACATGAAGCCAAGAAAGGGCATCATCCTGCTGGCCTTGGCGGTGGCCTTGGCGCTTAGCGCATCGGCGACGGCCAGTGCGAGCCCGGCCTGGAAGTTCAATGGCAGTGAATTGACAGGCTCTGAAACGGTTCTGGGGGCTGCGCTCAATAGCAGCATGACAATCCCGGGCGTAACGACCGAATGTCAACACTTCCTTTACAACATGAAAATTTCTAACAGCGGCGGTAAAGGCAAAGGCGAAATCACGGAACTACCGCTGTTCGAATGCAGCACGCAGACGACCTATTGCACAGTTGCAAGCATCGAAGCGAAGAACCTTCCATGGCCGACGCACCTGACGACGATCGCAGGCAAAACCTATCTCATCGTCGAAAAAGTCGATGTCGAAGTCGTCTACGGTGGGCCGCTGTGCGTGTACGGGGGCATACCCGTAACAGTTCTGGGCAGCGCTGGTGGGCTGGTCGAAAACAGTACCGAAACGGCTACATTCAACAATGCGACGGCCATCGCGACAGGCAGCTCGCTGTGGGTCGGGTTCACCTGGGTCGAATGGAACGGCGTGTTCCCCACGGAAGCGTTCACGACTCACAGGGAACAGAAAATCGAAGTGGGATAACGCGAGTCCGATTGCCGTAGACGTCGTAGCAGAGTGGCCCGCGAGGCGCGGGCCACTCGCTGCGGCTTGCCGGGCTGAAGTTCCGTGGGTGAGGTGTTCTTTTGAGTGGTTTCGGTTGCTGCGCCGAGCGCGGTGCTCGCCGCGATCATGGTCACGCTAAAGTTCACCGGCCGCGCCCCGTCGTCCACGAGCGGCCTGAAGCGCTGGACCCCGGGCTGCCCAGCCTAGAGCACTCCCATCCGGCTACGCCCTCGCTGTTAGGGGTCGTGTGGAACTGCCCGGCGACTTATCCTCGCGCTGTCTACCTTGCCGGCAGATAGGGTGCCAACGTGTCGATCGCGAAGAAGCTGCGAACGGTCTCGGCGACTCGCTATGTGACGCCGCTGCGCGAGGGTGGCTCGCTGCCCGGGCTTGTCGAGGCCGACGACAACGGCCTCTACGTCGTGAAGTTCCGGGGCGCCGGCCAGGGATCGCGGGCCCTCGTGGCGGAGGTGATCGCCGGTGAGCTGGCTCGAGCTGTCGGGTTGGCGGTCCCCGAGCTGGTGGTCGTGCAGATCGACCCGGCGCTCGGGCTGGCCGAGCCGGATCCCGAGATTCAAGAGCTGATTCTGGGCAGCAACGGCGCCAATCTTGGCCTGGACTTCTTGCCCGGCGCGGCGACGTACTCCCCCGCCGCCGGATGGAGGCCGGACCCAGCGCAGGCGGCCGACATCGTGTGGCTCGACGCGTTCCTGACGAACGTGGACCGCTCGCCGCAGAACCCAAACCTGCTGCTGTGGCACGACCGCCTGTGGCTGATCGACCACGGTGCGGCGCTTTATCTGCAACATGGCGGCCTACGTCCCAGCGAGCATTCAGGCCAGCCTTTCCCGCGGATCGCAGAGCACGTGCTGCTGGCGGGGGCCGACTCGATCGCTGCGGCGGACGAGCGCTTGGCGCCTCAGATCGATCGCGCGTTGCTCGAAGCGATCGTCGCGCTTGTGCCAAAGGGCTGGTTCGCCGGTGAGCGTGCGGAGACCTACCTGGAGTACCTGGCGGGGCGCCTGGAGGCGCCCCGCCGCTTCGTCGTGGAGGCCGAGCGTGCCAGAGCGAACGCTTAGCGCGTTTTCCTACGCGATCGTACGCGTCGTCCCGCACATCGAGCGCGGCGAGGGTCTCAACGCCGGCGTCGTGCTCTTCTGTCGCCAGCGTGGCTTTCTCGCGGCGCGAGTCGAGCTTGTCGCAAGCCGCCTTGCCGCGCTAGCTCCCGACTGCTCGCCAGCGACCGTCCGCCCACACCTGGATGCGGTCGTTCGCGTTGCCGAGGGCGATCCAGCCGCCGGTCCGATAGCCGCGCTGCCGCCTTCGGAGCGCTTTGGCTGGCTGGTCGCTCCTGCGAGCACGATCATCCAGCCCTCGCCCGTTCACACCGGGCTCTGCGAGGATCCGGCGGCGACGCTCGATGAGCTCTTCGCGGAGCTCGTGCTCTGAGGCTCCGCAAGGGGCTTCCCGACGTCTGCAGCGCTCCACCCCACTGTGCGAAGCGGCTGAGAAGAAGACGGTCCCAAGCACCGCGACGCCGATCGCGCCGCTAGCTGCTGCAACGTGTGTTGATCGTCTCCGAGGCAACTCGGTGTTAGAAGACGCCGAGACGCGGGTAATGACCGTCTTGCGGAGTCTGGTTGACGCCCCCGACCCAGGGAACAGCCGAGATGTGTCTAGCGATTCCAGGACAGTTGGTGGAGGTGGTGGACGAGGACAATCGTCTCGCCACCGTCGAGGTCGCGGGCGTGCGTCGCACGGTGAACATCGGTCTTCTTGACGTCGACGGCACAGCCGCCGGCCCAGGTGATTGGGTGCTCATTCATGTCGGCTTCGCGCTCTCGAAGGTAGACGAGCAGGAGGCCCAAGCGACTCTAAGGCTGCTCAAAGAGATGGGCGCGGAGTACGAGCAGGAGCTCGAGGAGCTGAAGGCGAGCGTGATCGAGTGACTAAACGCGGCGCATGAACGACTGGGTCGCATGACCGCGTGCGTCGCCGCTCACGGGTGCATCACCTGCGGCGACGAGGCGATCCCCATGCGGGTCGTCAGGATCGACTCGGGGCGGGGGCTCGCGCTCTGCTCCGATCCGGAGGGTGAGCGCTCGACCGTGGAGATCACGCTTGTGGAGCCCGTGGCGGCGGGCGAGATGCTGCTCGTCCACGCAGGCACGGCGCTTGCGCGCCTCACCGGGCGGGAGGCACAGGCATGAAGTTCGTCGATGAGTTCCGGGACGCCGAGCTTGGACGGGCGCTCGCCGGGGAGATCCTCGCGGCGGTCGATCCCGGCCGAAGCTACAAGATCATGGAGGTGTGCGGCGGGCACACGCACTCGATCTACAAGTACGGCGTCGACGATCTGCTGCCCTCCAACGTCGAGCTCGTTCACGGTCCCGGCTGTCCAGTCTGTGTCATCCCGATGGGCCGTGTCGACGATGGCATCTCCCTCGCGCACGAGCCGGGGGTCATCTTCACCTGTTTCGGCGACATGGTTCGCGTGCCCGGATCAAATCAGACCCTGCTCGACGCCAAGGCCGAGGGCGCCGACGTCCGGATCGTCTACTCGCCGTTGGATGCGCTGCGCATCGCCAAGCAGAGCCCCGACCGCGAGGTCGTGTTCTTCGCGATCGGCTTCGAGACCACGGCGCCCTCGACGGCGCTGACCCTGCGCCGCGCCAAGGCGGAGAACGTCAGGAACTTCTCGGTCATGTGCTCGCACGTGACGATCGTCCCGCCGCTGCGTGCCCTGCTGGAGTCGCCCGACCTGCGACTCGACGGCTTCATCGGGCCGGGCCACGTCGCAACCATCGTTGGCGCCCGGCCCTTTCAGTTCCTGCCGGACCAGTACGGCAAGCCGGTGGCGATATCCGGCTTCGAGCCGCTCGATCTCCTGCAGTCCGTGCTGATGGTGCTGCATCAGCTCGCCGATGGCCGCGCCGAGGTGGAGAACCAGTACGCGCGGGTGGTCCCATGGGAGGGCAACCTCCGGGCGCTCGAGATCATGAGTGAGGTCTTCGCGCTGCGCCCGCACTTCGAGTGGCGGGGCCTCGGGTTCATCTCCCAGAGCGCTCTACGCATCTCCGACGCTTACGCCGAGTGGGATGCTGAGGAGCGCTTCGCGGTGCCAGGCGTGCGCGTCGCCGATCCGAAGGCGTGCCAGTGTGGCGAGGTCCTCAAGGGCGTCATCAAGCCGTGGGAGTGCAAGGTGTTCGGCACCGCCTGCACGCCGGAGCGGCCCATCGGAACATGCATGGTCTCCCCCGAGGGCGCCTGCGCGGCGTACTACAACTACGGGCGCTTCGCCCGCGAGCGCGAGGTCGCGTGATGCCGGAGACGGTCTCCGAGCGCGAGTCCAAGATCCTCGCGATCATCGAGACCGCGCGGGCCAAGCGCGCGAAGTTCCGCGACTCGCATATCACGATGTCCCACGGCGCCGGGGGCAAGGCGACGACGTCGCTCGTCGAGGGGCTGTTCGTGCCCGCCTTCGCCTCGCCCGCGCTCGAAGTCCTCGGGGACGCCGGAGCGGTCGGTGTCGACGGTCTCGAGCTCGCGCTGACTACTGATGCTTTCGTCGTCAAGCCCCTGCACTTCCCTGGCGGCTCGATCGGCGAGCTCGCGGTCAACGGCACAGTCAACGACCTAGCGATGGCCGGCGCCCGTCCACTCGCTTTGACGCTCTCGCTTGTGCTCGAGGAGGGACTGTCCGCGGAGACGCTGCGCGGAGAGGTCGAGGCGATCGCGCAGGCCGCGCGCGCAGCCGACGTCCAGGTCGTTGCGGGCGACACCAAGGTTGTCGAACGCGGCCACGCCGACGGGATGTATATCTGCACCACGGGCCTGGGCCGGCGCGACCCCCGTGCCAGCCTCGCACCCGATCATTTGCAGCCGGGCGACCGGATCCTCCTATCTGGCTCGATCGGTGAGCACGGGACTGCGATCATGCTCGCCCGCGGCGAGCTCGGACTCGACGCCGATATCGAATCGGACACGCGCTCGCTGTGGCCGACTGTCGACGGCCTATTCGACGTTGCCGGCGCAGGCGTGCGCTGCCTGCGAGACGCGACCCGCGGCGGGGTGGCCTCGGTACTGAACGAGCTTGCACGCGCCTCCGGCGTCGCGATGGTCGTGCGCGAGGCCGCTGTTCCGGTGCGGCCCGCGGTCGCCGGCGCGGCGGAGATCCTTGGGATCGACCCGATGTATGTGGCCAACGAGGGCAAGCTCGTGGCCTTCGTCGACGCCGAGCACGCCGAGCCAGCCCTCGCAGCGCTGCGAGCGATTCCCGGCGGCGAGGATGCCGCGGAGATCGGTGAGGTGAAGACCGATCCGCCCGGCATGGTGCTCGTGGAGACCGCGTTCGGCGGGCGACGCGTGATGGACCAGCTCGTGGGCGATCCGCTGCCGAGGATCTGCTGATGCACGAGCTCTCGATCGCCGAGGCCATTGTGGATGTCGCGACACGCCACGCGGAGGGACGCCGCGTGCTCAAGGTAGAGGTCAAGGTAGGTCACCTGCGCCAAGTGGTTCCCGACTCGCTGCACTTTGCCTTCGATCTCGTGACACAAGGAACGGCGCTCGACGGCGCGGAGCTGGTCATCGCGCATATTCCGGCGGCAGGCCGCTGCCGGGAGTGTGGTGCGGAGAGCGTGATGGTGGGCTTTCCACTGTGCTGCGCGCAGTGCGGAGGCTTGGATGTGGAGGTGTCTGCGGGTGAGGAGCTGCTGGTCGACGCGCTCGAGCTCGAGGAGGAACAGGTTACGAACGAAAGGATCGGTCATGGCAGCCACGTTTGAAGCGAAGCCGTCCGGCGTTGAGGAGGTCCACATCCTCTGGATCTCCGAGGGCATGAGCTGCGACGGGGACTCGGTCTCCATCACCGCGGCCGGCCAGCCATCGATCGAGGACGTGCTGCTTGGGGCGATCCCCGGGCTGCCCAAGGTTCACTTGCACAACAAAGTCCTCTCCCCGACGCTCGGGGGGGAGGAGTTCCTGCTGCCCTACCGGCAGGCGGTGCGCGGCGAACTCGACGCACCGTACGTGTTGGTCATCGAGGGCTCGATCCCCAACGAGAACATCAACGGCGAGGGCTACTGGACCTCGTTCGGCAACGACGAGGCGACCGGCGAGCCGCTGAACCTCAACTACTGGCTCGACCGTCTCGCGCCCAAAGCGTGGGGAGTGGTCGCGATCGGCACGTGCGCAACCTATGGCGGCATCCACGCGATGGCCGGCAACCCCACTGGGTGCATGGGCCTCGCCGACTACCTCGGGTGGGATTTTCGCTCGGCCGGCGGTTTGCCGATCGTGAATGTGCCCGGCTGTCCCGTGCAGCCGGAGAACTTCATGGAGACACTGGTCTGGCTGCTCTATCAGGCTGCGGGCCTCGCCCCGACGATCCCGCTGGACGAGGCGCTGCGTCCGCAGTGGATCTTCGGCAAGACCGTCCATGAGGGTTGTGACCGCGCCGGGTACTACGAGCAGGGCGATTTCGCCAAGGACTACAACTCGCCGAAGTGCCAGGTGAAGATCGGCTGCTGGGGTCCGGTCGTCAACTGCAACGTGCCCAAGCGCGGCTGGATGAACGGTGTCGGTGGCTGCCCGAACGTGGGCGGCATCTGCATCGGCTGCACGATGCCGGGCTTTCCCGACAAGTTCATGCCGTTCATGGATGCGCCCCCAGGTGGAGGCATCTCCTCCGGAGTCACCACCGTCTACGGGCCGGTGATGCGCAAGCTGCGCGGTATCACCAACAAGACTATGAACAAGGAGACCAAGTGGCGGCACAACGGTCGTGAGCTCACGACCGGCTACAGCCCCCGCTGGGGCAACTGAGGAAGAGAGAGGAGACCTAGACATGGCCGCCACACGCGAGCGCGTCAAGCCGGAGGCCGGCAAGCTGGTCGACATGTCGTGGGACCCGATCACCCGCATCGTCGGGAATCTCGGGATCTACACGAAGATCGACTTCGAGAACCGCCAGGTAGCAACCTGCAAGTCCACCTCCTCGATGTTCCGGGGCTACTCAGTGTTCATGAAGGGCAAGGACCCGCGCGACGCGCACTTCATCACGAGTCGCATCTGCGGCATCTGCGGGGATAACCACGCCGTCTGCTCGTGCTACGCGCAGCAGATGGCCTACGGAGTCAAGCCGCCGCCGCTGGGCGAGTGGATCGTCAACCTCGGCGAGGCGGCGGAGTACATCTTCGATCACATCATCTTTCAAGACAACCTGGTGTTCGTCGACTTCTGCGAGCAGATGGTCCGCGCGACAAACCCCCAGGTGTGGGCGAAGGCCGAGAAGACCGCGGCCCCGGGGGCAAACGTCCACGGCTACCGCACGATCGGCGACATCATGAAGTCCTACAACCCCTTCACCGGGGAGACGTACAAGGAGGCGCTCCACATGAGTCGCATCGGGCGGGAGATGATCTGCCTGATGGAGGGGCGCCACGTGCATCCCTCGACGATCTACCCCGGCGGGGTTGGCACCGTCGCGACGCCCACGCTGTTCACGGACTATATGTCGCGGCTGCTGCGGTGCCTTGACTTCATCAAGTCGGCGGTGGCCATGAACGACGACGTCTTCAACTTCTTCTACGAAGCCCTGCCGGGCTATGAGGAGGTCGGGCGGCGGCGCATCCTGCTCGGGTGCTGGGGGGCGTGGAACAACCCCGACTACGTCGACTACGACTACCGCCACATGGACAACTGGGGCAACGAGATGTTCGTCACCCCGGGTGTGGTCGTGGACGGTGAGCTTGTGACGACGAACCTCGTCGACATCAACCTGGGGATCCGGATCCTGCTCGGCTCCTCCTACTACCAGGACTGGACGGGCGAGGAGACATTCGTCTCACACGATCCGCTCGGCAACCCGGTCGACAAGCGCCACCCCTGGAACCAGACGACGATTCCCAAGCCCCAGAAACGCGATCTCGAAGGCGGCAACTACTCGTGGGTAATGAGCCCGCGGTGGTTCGACAAGCGCAGCGGCGAGCACCTCGCGCTCGACACCGGCGGCGGCGCTCTTGCGCGCCTCTGGGTAACCGCGCTTGCCAACAAGATCGACACGCCCTACGTGAAAGCGACGGGCAACAGCGTGTTGATCAATCTGCCCAAGACGCCCAACACCCCCGAGCAGACGCTCGAGTGGAAAGTGCCGCAGTGGTCCAACGCGATCGAGCGCGACCGGGCGCGGATCTACTTTGTCGCCTACTCGGCCGCGATGGCGATGCACTTCCTCGATAAGGCGATGACCGAGCTGCGGTCGGGGCGCACAAAGGTCTTCGAGGACTTCGAGGTCCCTGACGAGGCGATCGGCTGCGGCTTTCACGAGGCCGTGCGCGGCGTGCTCTCGCATCACCTGGTCATCCGCGAGGGCAAGATCGCCAACTACCACCCCTACCCGCCGACTCCGTGGAACGGCTCGCCGACGGATTCCTACGGGACGCCGGGGCCCTACGAGGACGCGGTGGCCGGCCAGCCGATCTTCGAGGAGAACTCCCAGGAGGACTTCCGCGGGATCGACATCATGCGGGCGGTCCGCTCGTTCGACCCGTGCCTGCCCTGCGGCGTGCACATGTACCTGGGCAAAGGCCGGACGCTCAAGCAGGTGCACTCCCCGATGTTCGGTGCGCAGCACGGCTAAAGAGAGAGGAAAAGAGAGAGAAGGAACGACGGGCGGGCATCATGGCCAACACTGACACGGCGCACGAGCAGGTCGCACGGGTCGAGGGCCTCCTCGAGCAGCTGGAGGCCCTCCCAGATGCGGCCGCACGCGAGACCGCCACGGAGGTCGTACAGGCGCTGCTCGACCTCTACGGCGAGGGCCTCGGGCGGATCGTCGACCTGATCGCCGCGCGCGACGACGGACCGTTGGCCGAGGCCCTGGGCGATGACGAGCTCGTCGCCCACCTGCTTCTGCTGCACGGGCTGCACCCCGTGTCAGTCGAGGAGCGGGTGCGGGGGGCGCTGCAGGGCGTGCTTCCCTACCTGGAATCCCACGGCGGGAACGTGCAGCTACTCGGCGTGGAGGAAGGGATCGTGCATCTCCGCCTGGAGGGAAGCTGCTCGGGCTGTCCCTCCTCCTCGATGACCCTCAAGCTCGCGATCGAGGACGCCATCTTCAAGGCGGCGCCCGACGTCGAGGAAGTCAGGGCCGAGGGAGCGGTAGTCCCCGTTGCGCCTGCTTCCGGCCTGCTGGCACTAGAAGTTCTCAAGCCGGCAGCGGCGCCGTCGGTGTCCCCGGGGGCGTGGGCGATGGCGGGAGGCATGCCCCAGCTCTCCGGTGGCGGGGTGCTGCTGAAGGAGGTCTCCGGCGAGTCCGTCCTATTCCTGCGGCCGAGCGAGCGGGTCTACGCCTACCGTCCAGGCTGCCCTGGGTGCATGGACACGCTCGCGGAGGCGACCCTGCGCGCGAACGAGCTCACCTGCCCTAGCTGTGGCAACCGCTACGACGTCCTGCGGGCCGGTCGCTGTCTGGACGCGCCGCAGTTGCACCTCGAGCCCGTGCCGCTGCTCGTGGACGATGCCGGCCTCGTCAAGGTGGCGCTCGGTGCAGCCGCCTGAGGTCGTGTCCGACGCGCCGTCCGGCACTCTGGCGGGCTCGCGGCTGAGGCGGCTCGCTCAGAGCTCGGCCGGCGCTTCCCTCGCCACCGAGCTCGAGGAGCACTGTGAGCTCTGCAACCGTCCGATCCCCAGCGCGCACCGCCACCTGCTCGAGCTCTCATCACGGGAGCTCCTGTGCGCGTGCCGGCCCTGCTCGCTGCTGTTCGATCGCGGCGGCGCGAGCAACGGGCGCTACAAGCTGGTGCCCGAGCGTCGGCTGCGCCTCGATGACTTCGCGCTGAGCGAAGAGGCCTGGGAGGAGCTGCGCGTTCCGGTCGACATGGCCTTCTTCTTCAACTCGAGCTCCGCGGAGCGGGTGCTCGCCTACTACCCCGGGCCGATGGGCCCGACGGAGTCCCAGCTGGAGCTGGGCTCGTGGCAGGACCTCGAGCGGGCGAATCCGATTCTCGGCGAGCTGGAGGTGGACGTGGAGGCGCTGCTGGTGAGCCGCGCTCGCGGAGCGCGCAGGCAGTGGCTCGTGCCGCTGGACGAGTGCTACAGGCTGGTTGGACTTATCCGCACGCATTGGCGGGGCCTGACGGGTGGCGCCCAGGTGTGGCGGGAGATCGACGGCTTCTTCGAGGAGCTCGACCGTCGCGCCCGGAGTGCGACAGCAAGGAGATGACGATGGCCGACATCAAGACCGGGGCGGATCACACAGGCATCGAGAGGCCCACACACGTCAAGGGCATCAAGCAAGGCAACACCCCAGGCAACTACGACAAGATGGAGGGCCACAAGCCGGATGGAACCTCCACTGCGGCGCGCTCGACAGGTGTAGCCACAACCGAACCGATCGACGTGAGCATGCCGAACCTCTCGCCGGCGTAGCCCGAGATGCCGGTGGTCTCCCAGCCCATCGATGCATCCGCGGGAGCGGTGCCGCGACTTTCCTTCGTGGTCGAGGAGGTCACCGCCGAGCGCTACTCGGCGGCCCCCACCTTGAACTTCGCACTGCGGATCGAGCGTGAGGGAGGCGGTGTCGTGCGGTCGATCCTGCTCGACACTCAACTCCAGATCGCCGCGCGCCGGCGGCCCTACGCAAAGGCCGAGCAGGAGTGGCTGGTCGAGCTGTTTGGCACGCCGGACCGCTGGAGCACGACCCTCCGGACCCTGCTGTGGACGCGTGCGACGCTCGTCGTGCCGCCCTTCTCCGATTCGACCAGGGTGACGCTGCCGGTGGCGTGCTCATACGACCTCGAGGTGAACGCCGCGAGCTATCTGTCCGGGTTGCAGGACGGCGAGGTGCCGCTCGAGCTCCTGTTCTCGGGCTCGGTCTTCTATACGGGTCCGGGCGGGATGCTCCAGACCGTGCGCATCTCTTGGGATCGCGAGGCTGAGTATCGGCTGCCGGTGCGGGTGTGGCGTGAGGCGATGGACCGTCACTTCCCGGATGCGGCATGGCTGCGGCTCGGCCGCCCCACGTTCGACCGCCTGCGCGCCTACAAAGCCGAGCATGGGTGCAGGACGCTGGAGGATGCTCTCGAGCGCCTCATGGGGGAGATCTAGCGTGGGGGTCGACATCGTCCGCCGGCTCGCCGATGCGGTGCTGTATGAGGGCTACTTGCTCTGGCCCTACCGCAAGTCGGCACTGAAGAATCAGCAGCGCTTCACGTTCGGAGGCGTATATCCCCCCGCTTGGGAGGACCGCTCGCGCATGCAGATCCAGGTGCTGCTCGCGGGTAGCGAGCAAGCGGAGGTCGAGCTCCGTGTGCGCTTCCTGCAGATGGTCGAGCGTCAGGTCCTCAAGATCGGACCGCCGCCCACGCTGCCGGAGCCGGTGGAGGAGCTCGAGGTCGACGGCGAGCGCTGGGTATCTTGGGAGGAGGCCGTGGAGCGTGAGCTCGCGTCAGGGCCGATCCGGATACCCGCGGGCGAGGAGCTGCAGGAGATATCCGGTGGCGCGATCCGGCGCTCGTGGCGAGCGCTCGACGGGGAGATCTCAGTCACCCGCGAGCTCGTGCGTACGGGGCTCTCGCGTGTCACGGTGCTGGTCACCAACACCAGCCCGTGGACGGGCGCCGCTCGCGAGCAGGCTCTGCGCCAGACGTTCTGCTCGACCCACGCCGTCCTGCGCGCGCACGACGGCGCGTGGATCTCACCAACGGACCCTCCCGAGGAGCTACGCACCGAGGTCGAGGCTTGCGAGAGCTCAGGCGCCTGGCCCATACTCGTCGGCGAAGAGGGAGATCGGAGCACCTTGCTGGCCTCACCGATCATCCTCTGCGACTACCCCGAGATCGCGCCCGAGAGCCCTGGCGACCTGTTCGATTCCGGGGAGATCGACCAGATGCTCGTGCTGAACATCCTGGCGATGACCGACGAGGAGCGCCGCGACATGCGCGACTGCGATCCCCGAGCTCGCGAGATCCTCGAGCGCACCGAGGCGCTCAGCAGCGAGGAGATCATGCGCCTGAGCGGCGCCGTCCGTGAGCTCGGGCTGGTGCGCTCACGATGATCCGGGATCGACCGCCGTGGGAGGAGCTCGAGCGTCGCGGACCGGACCGCGTGGACGTCGACGGGGTGTCCGTGCGGGCCGGCAGCCTGGTGCGGCTGGCGCCGCGCCAGACCGGCAGCGACATCTTCGAGGTGGCGCTGGTGGGACGCACCGCGATCGTGCACGAGGTCCTGGAAGACTACGAGGGCCGGATCCAACTCGCGGTCACCGTCGCCGATGACCCCGGGCAGGATCTCGGCGCGCTGCGCCGCCCCGGGCATCGCTTCTTCTTCGATCCCGACGAGGTTGAGCCGCTCGACGCTCCAATCGCGCCCGACCAGCCGCCGCCCCCACGCGTGCTCGTGGCAGGCATCGGCAATGTCTTCCTGGGCGACGACGGCTGGGGCGTCGCGCTGGCCGGGCGCCTGGCCACCCGCGCGCTGCCGCGCGGCGTCGACGTCGTCGACTTCGGAATCCGCGGCATGGACCTCGCCTACGCGATGCAGGAGGACTACGCCACGGTCGTCTTCCTCGATGCCACCCCCCGGGGCGGGCCGCCGGGGACGCTGTACGTGATCGAGCCGGAGCTCGAGGACATTGAGATGACCGTCGACGCTCATGGGATGGACCCTCTCAAGGTGCTGGCGCTCGCGCGCACCCTTGGGGCAGAGTCGCTTCCGCGCGTACTAATCGTCGGATGTGAGCCGCAAACCCGTATGAGCGCTGAGGATGAGCACATCGTGGCCGAGTTGACAGAGCCCGTGTGCGCCTCGCTCGAGCAGGCGGTCACGCTCGTCGAGGACCTGTTGACAGACCTGAGAAGACCAGAGGAAAGAAAGGATCGACATGAGTGACATCACCATCAGCCGGCCGGCGCAGGTAGGGCTGCTGCTGGCCACCCTGGCCGCGATCGGATCGCTTCTGGCCAAGCAGGTCCCCGAGATCCAGCGCTACCTCAAGATCCGGTCGATGTAGCCGTGCACCGTGTCAGAGTCAGAGTCGTCGAGGACGCGCTCGACGCCAACAACACGATCGCGAGAGCCAACCGCGAGGACTTCGACCGGGAGCAAGTCACGGTTGTCAACCTCATGAGCGCGCCCGGCGCCGGCAAGACCGCATTGCTCGAGCGGGTGCTCACCGATATTGGCGAGGTTCGCGTCGCTGTCCTGGAGGGTGACGTCGAGGGTTCGCTCGACGCCGAGCGGCTGGCCTCGCTGCACGTGCCGGTGGTCCAGCTCAACACGTCCGCGGGCTTCGGTGGGGAGTGCCACCTCGACGCAAACATGGTCCGTTCCGCGCTGGGTTCACTCCCACTGCCGAACATCGACTTGCTGATCATCGAGAACGTCGGCAACCTTGTCTGCCCGGCCGAGTTCCGGGTGGGGGAGGACGTGCGGGCGATGGTCTGCTCGATCGCCGAGGGCGAGGACAAGCCGCTCAAGTACCCGCTCATGTTCCGCGCCTGCGAGCTCGCCGTGGTGAACAAGATCGACCTGCTGGAGCACGTCGACGTTGACCTCGACACGCTGTTGGGCAACCTGCAGGCCGTGCACCCCGGGATCGAGCATCTGCTGACGAGCGCGAGGACGGGGGAAGGGGTGGACGCGTTCCGCGATTGGCTGCTGAGCCGTGTGCGGGCAGGCGCGTTGGCGTGACGTCGGCGCTCGCCAACGCCGCCGCCGAGCGTCGCCGCGCGGCCGGTGAGGCGTTCTTCGGGGGTCAGGCCGAGCGCATCGCGAGGCTGTGCCATCGCATGGCCGAGCGTTTCGCGCGCGGCGGGCGACTCGTGGCCTTCGGTGACGGACCGGTCGCGCGCTCGGATGCTCGCCACGTGGCGGTGGAGTTCGTCCATCCGGTGATCGTGGGCAAGCGCGCGCTGCCCGCCTTGGCGCTCACCGCCGAGGGTGGGCCGGTGGGCGGACAGGTGCGGCTGCTCGTCGAGCCCGAGGACATCGCGCTGGCCTTCGGGGAGCATCCTGAGACAGGGGCGGCGCTGTGCCTCGCCCGCGAGCGCGGCTGCCTCACGATTGCCGCGGCGCACATCGGCGCGGAGTGGGAGCTTGTGCCCGAGGAGCACGATCCGCTCATAGCCCAAGAGCTGGTCGAGACGCTTTACCACGTGCTGTGGGAGCTGGTGCACGTGTTCTTCGAGCACCGGGGGCTGCTCGCGGGGCGCGTCGAGCGAGCGGTGCACGACACCGGGGCCTCGAGCTTTCTCTACCCGTTCCTGGGGGAGGACGAGCACGACCTCGAGGCGGTGATCGCCGATGTGCGCGCCTCCGTGCTAGCGAAGGTCGCGGAGGTGGCCGCGCTGCGCGCGCAAACGCTTTGCGACGGGGAGGCGCAGCTACGCGACGCCGCCCGTGCGCTGCGGGCGCGGCTGGATGCCGGCGGGCGCGTCCTGGCGTTGGGTAACGGGGGATCGGCCACCGACGCGATGGACGCCGTGGCCGACCTGCGTGCTCCACCCGCGGGATGGTCCCCGCGGGCGGCGATCGACCTCACCGAGGACCCCGGCATTCTCACGGCGATCGCCAACGACGTCGGGGAGGAGTCGATCTTCTCTCGGCAGGTCATCGCGCATGGACGCGCGCAGGACACGTTGCTGGCCTTCTCCACCAGCGGTGGCTCGCGCAACGTGCTGGCGGCCCTGGGCGAGGCACGGCGGCGCGGGCTGCTCACGGTCGCGCTGGTCGGCTACGACGGCGGTCGTATTGCGGCCGAGGAGCTGGCCGATCACGTGATCGTCACCCGCTCGGAGCACATCCCCCGAATCCAGGAGGCGCAGGCGAGCGCCTGGCACGTGCTGCGCGAGCTCGTGGAGCGCGAGACGTGAGCCGCGAGCTGGGTAGGGGTCACGCGGGTAGCTCGGCGCCCGGCCATACACGCCGCCGTCCGTGGGAGTAGGGGTTGTCGGCGGCGGCTCCCCGGGCGCGCGCACGGTTCCGGGCACGTGTTGAGGGGACGGTTCAGGGCGTCGGCTTTCGCCCCTACGTGTATCGCCTGGCCGCAGAGCTCGACCTTGCCGGGTGGGTGCGTAACGACGAGCGGGGGGTCGAGCTCGAGGTCGAGGGGGATCAGGTGGCGGTCGATGTCTTCCTGGTCCGGTTGTCGGCGGAGGCTCCGCCGCTGTCTCGGGTCGAGCGCGTGCGGGCCGAGCCGCGGCCGCTGCAGGGGCAGCGGAGCTTCAGGATCGCTGCCACGCGGCAGGACGCATCCTCGCCATCCGACGCGCTGGTAGCCCCGGACTCAGCCACATGCCCAGACTGTCTGGCCGAGCTGCTGGATCGAGGCGACCGTCGCTTCCGCTATCCGTTCATCAACTGCACAAACTGCGGGCCACGGTTCACGATCGTGTGCGGCGTGCCCTACGACCGGTGGCTCACGACGATGGCCGGCTTCGAGATGTGCGCGGCGTGCCGCGCGGAGTACGAGGACCCAGGCGACCGGCGCTTCCACGCCCAGCCCAACGCGTGTCCGGAGTGTGGCCCGCGAGTGCGGCTCGTCGGCGCAGGGAGCGAGGTCCCCGATGCGATTGCCGCCGCCGCCGCGCTTCTGGCCGGGGGCGCCATCGTCGCCGTCAAGGGCCTCGGCGGCTATCACCTGGCCGCTCGCGCCGACGACGAAGTGGCGGTGGGGACGCTGCGGGCGCGCAAGCGACGTGAGGACCGACCCTTTGCGCTGATGGTCGCCGATCTTTCGGCGGCGCGCCGGCTCGCGTTCGTCGCGGAGGAGGAGGCGGCGCTGCTTGAGGGTCCCGCGCGGCCGATCGTCCTGGCGCCCCGCCGGCAGGCGCCGCCGCTAGCGAGAGCTGTAGCTCCGGGGGCCAGCGAGCTTGGCTTGATGCTGCCCTACACCCCCCTGCATCACCTACTGCTCGCTGACTTGGACGCCCGGGGAGCAAGCGCGCTGGTCATGACCAGCGGCAACGTCTCCGACGAGCCAATTGCCTACGAGGATCAGGACGCCCTCGTCCGACTCGCCCCGATTGCCGACGCCTTCCTGCTGCACGATCGGCCGATTCATATACGCAGCGACGACTCGGTGGTCCGGGTCGTGCGGGTCGGCGGGCGGCGACGCTCGCTGCCGCTGCGGCGCTCGCGCGGCTACGTGCCGGTCAGCCTGCGCCTGCCGGTGGCGGCCCGGCGCCCACTGCTGGCTTGCGGGGCCGAGCTCAAGAGCACGTTCTGCGTGGCGCGCGGCGAGCGGGCCTGGGTCGGCCACCACATCGGTGACCTGGGAAACTGGGAAACGCTGCGCTCGTTCCGGGAGGGGATCGCGCATTTCCAGGAGCTCTTCGCGGTCACCCCTGAGGTGCTCGCTCACGATTTGCACCCCGATTACCGCTCGAGTGCCTACGCGATGGAGAGGGAGGGCGTCGAGCTGATCGGCGTGCAGCACCACCACGCCCACCTCGCCGCGGTGCTCGCCGAGCACGGCGAGACCGGTCCGGCGGTGGGCGCGATCTACGACGGCGCCGGCTACGGAAGTGATGGCGCGGTATGGGGAGGGGAGCTGCTCGTTGGCGGTCTGGTGGGCTTCGAGCGTGCGGGTCACTTGCGCCCGGTGCCCCTGCCCGGCGGCGACCGCGCGGTACGGGAGCCGTGGCGGATGGCCTGCGTGTGGGCCGCGGAGGCGACCGGATGTCCGGCGCCGCCGATTCCCCCGTCTCTGTCCGGCCACGTCGATCCCGACCGCTGGGCTGCCGTGGCGCGGATCGCCCGTGAGGGAGTCGCGGCCCCGGTGACCACCAGCATGGGGCGGCTGTGCGATGCGGTCGCCGCCCTCTGCGGCCTGCGCTACGAGGTGACCTACGAGGGCCAGGCGGCGATCGAGCTCGAGGCCGTCGCCGACCCGGGGGAGCGTGGCGCCTACGCCATGCCATATGCAGACGGGCAGATCGACCCGCGCGCGGCGATCCTCGCCGTGATCTCCGAGCTGGCCGCGGGTGCCACTCCGGCGACGATCTCGGCCCGATTCCACGGCGCGCTGGCCGCGGCGACGGTGCGCGCCTGCGTAGAGGTGGCCGAGGCGGCTGGCCTCTCACTCGTCGTCCTTGCGGGCGGCGTCTACCAGAACCGCATCCTGCTCGAGCGGGTGGCGGCGAGCCTCGAGGGAGCCGGCCTGCGTGTCCTCACCCCCGAGTGTCTACCGCCCAACGACGGCGCGATCTCCTACGGCCAGGCGGCGATCGCCGCTGTGAGCATGGCTGGCTAGCGTTCTCAGTGCTCGTGAGAGTGCTCGTGGCCCTGCTCGTGCACGTGGGGATGGGAGTGGACCCGATCCCCGTGCGAATGCTCGTGCTCGTGCTCGATGTGCTCGTGGTCGTGCCCGGTGTGGGGATGCGAGTGGGTTAGGCCCCCGTGCGTGTGCTCGTGGGAATGGGGACGCGCGTGCGCGTGCTCGTCGGTCATGGCTCCTCCCTGGGCGCGGGAATGCGCCGGCTCGTCGTTACTGGCGCACGATGCACACAATCCGACGATCGGAAAGTGTGAAAAGTGAGCGCGGTAGCCGAAGGTGTCGTAGATCTGCTCGCGGATCGGGTCTAGCAGCGCGGCGTCGACCCCCGTGACCCGGTCGCAGCGCTCGCAAGCGAGGTACTCGCGCTCGCGCACGCCAGCGAGGGCGTATAGGCCGGGCCCGTGGCCGAGGTGCACATGCCGGACGAGACCCAGCTCCTCGAGGTGCTCGAGCGCGCGGTAGACCGACGTCAGCTCGACGGGTGTGGTGCGGCCGCCAAGCCCTCGCGCGAGGTGCTCGGCGGAGACCGGACCCTCCGCAGCGAATAGTCCCTCAAGCACCTGGCGGCGGGGCTGGGAGAGCCGTCCGCCCCGCCGGCGGAGCGCGGCGGCCGCAGCGGCCACATCGGCAACCGGGAGCAGCGGGGTGCGGGGAGCGAACGTCATGCGCCTGCCGCCGGCGTCTCGTGGAGGTCGCTCGCCCACCGCTCCTCGATTCGGCCGAGACGCCAGACGGCCAGGGCGATTCCCCATGTGCCCACGAACATCCCCACGATCACGAAGCCGACGAGGTTGATGTCGATGGCCTCGAACCATCTCCAGAAGGAGCCGGATAGGTCGAGTTGTTCGGCTAGGAGGCCGCCGAGCTCGATCGTGCCGATCACCAGCGCGATCGCCACCGACAGGCCGGTGATCGTGAGGTTGTAGTAGACCTTGCGAATCGGCATCGAGAATGCCCAGCCGTAGGCGAAGTTCATGAACGATCCGTCGATCGTGTCGAGCAACGACATGCCTGCCGCGAACAGGATCGGCAGACAGAGGATCGCGTAGAACGGCAGGCCGCTGGCGGCGCCCGCCCCGGCGAGCACGAGCAACGCGACCTCGGTCGCGGTGTCGAAGCCGAGCCCGAAGAGCACGCCCACCGGGTACATCTGCTGGGGCTTGGTGATGGCCTTCGTGATTCCTCCGAAGTAGCGGCTCATCAATCCGCGGCTGTCGAGTTGCTCTTCGAGGGCCTGCTCGTCGTAGACGCCGCGGCGCATTTCGCGGAAGACCCTGACGATGCCCAGGAGAATCACCACGTTGAGCGCCGCGATGACGTAGAGGAAGCCGCCGGAGACCAGCGTGCCGATCCAGCCGGTCACTCGGTGAAGGCTCGAGCTGTCCTCCCTGACGGGGCCGGCCAGCGACTTGATGCCGATCGCGAGTAGGAATGCGAGCGCGAAGACGACCGTAGAGTGGCCCAGCGAGAACCAGAATCCCACGCTCAGCGGACGCTTGCCTTCGGACATCAGCTTGCGCGTGGTGTTGTCGATTGCGGAGATGTGGTCGGCGTCGAACGCGTGGCGCATGCCAAGCGTGTAGGCGGTGATCCCGAGGCCCATACCGAACACGCCGCTCGCGCCCAGGTGGTAGCGGTGTGGCGCGACGACCACGACGAGCATGAAGAAGCCCACGACATGGAGCGCCAAGACCACCGTCGCGAGCCCCGCCGCCCGCCGCCACTCCTGGGGGGTTAGCGCGCTCCGGACGCGGGTCCACCGGGAGGCGTTGCTCGGCGAGATGGGCACAGCGCTCACGACTCTCCCTTCAAAGCTGCCGAGCAGCAAATTCTAGGTCCCATCCCTCGTTATTGCAAGTCCCTATCAATAAGAGGAAAGGCCCGGTACAGAGCGGTCTTCGAGCTGGCGGCGGTCCTCCCGTGAAGCGCCTGCGCTGCTAGCGAGGCACACGATTCTTGCGCGTCGTGGCCGCGGGCGTTATGCTCGCCGCATCGTGCGTCAAAGCTCCCGCTTCCGCGCAACTGCTCGTCGACTGGTCGGAGTGATCGTTGCGCTCGCGGCGCTCGTCTTCGTGACCTCGGCGCTCGCGGCGAGCGCGCTCCATGTGAGCTCGCGCTCGTGGGAAATCGGTCAGGGTGGGACTATCCACAAGGTAGCCGCGAGCGGCAAGTTCTCCTACTGCGCGAGTCAGCCTGTGACTGGTCTGACGCCCACCATCGCGTACACACATGCCCCTGCCGGCAAGAGCTACACCGCGAAGATGGCGGGGCCGTCGGCCTCCGGAACGATTCCTCCTGGAGTGAAGATCCGCTTCCCCAAGTCGACGGGACGGGTGAGCAGCACATACGCAACGCCGTCGTTCCCCGGTCACCAGATTGCTGCGGGCAAGTACACCTTCTCGATGCGGATCGGCGCCAAGACGGTAGCGACCCTCAAGCTGACGCTGGCTGCGCGCGCGGGTTGCTGAGCGCGCTCAGCGCCGCGGATCGTTGATCGCCAGATAGCCCGTCAAGGAGCGCGCATGCTTCGCGCGTGCGCGGCAAGCCCATCCGCCAGCAGGTCGATCAGCTCGCCAGCACGCGCGATCGCGCGGTCGAGCAGCAGGAAACCGTGCATTTGGTCTGCGACGTGCAGGTGCTCCACCTCGACGCCAGCCGCGGCGAGCCGCTCGGCGTAGGCGATGCCCTCGTCGCGCAAAGGATCGAACTCGGCGGTCATCACCAGCGCGCGCGGTAGCCCACCGAGGTCGGGGGCGGCGAGTAGGAAAAGGTAGGGGTCGGGCTGCTCGCCGGCTGGGTGCTCAGCGGGGGTCGCGTGCGGATCGCCGTCGAGGGGCGAGCTTGGCGCGGGCGGCGGCGAGTCGCTGCCGGGTAGCTCGTGTCCCGCTGGCAGGTAGTGATTCATGGACCAGCTCACGAACTGGCTGTCGAGCGTGTAGCCGGTGCCGCGCTCGCGGTGCGAGGGCCAGCGCCCGGGAATGTCCGTCACCGGGTATGCGAGGACCTGGAAGCTGGGCAGGGGCGCTCCTAGGTCCCGCAGCAGCAGCGTCAGCGCGGCCGCGGTGTTCGCGCCCGAGCTTTCCCCGATGACCGCGCTGCATGTGGGGTCACCTTGTAGGAGCTCGGCGTTGTCGAGCAACCAGCGAAAGGCCAGGTGCGCGTCCTCCAGGGGAGCGGGATGTCGATGCTCGGGCGCACGACGGAAGTCCAGCGACGCCAGCAGCCAGCCGGAGCGCTTGGCGATGCGGCGGCAGAGGCGGTCGTGTGTGTCGACGTCGTTGAGCGTCCAGCCACCCCCATGGAGGAAGAGGGCTAGTGGCAGCGTGCCGGGGGTGGGCCGATACAGTCGCAGGCGCAACCCCCCATGGGGGGTGGGCAGGCTGAGGTCTCGGACGTCGTGCAAGGCCAGCGGCTCGCCCCTGGTGAGCAGCGCGCGGCGCAATTGCTCCCTGGCCTGCGCGACGGGCAGCGTGTAGGACTGAGCCATGCCGGACGCATCCATCACGTCGAGCAGCGCCTGGGCCTGGGGGTCTAGCTGCTTGGTCATCGCGAGTCGCGAGGCTACTAGCCGGCGAGCGACACTGCAGCGGTGACGAAGTCTCCGCTCGCCACTACTTCGGAAGCCGCAGGCGCGTGAGCGTCAGCGGGCATCGGCTCCGGTGCGGCCACGACGCGGTTGCGCCCGGCATGCTTGGCCTCGTACAGCGCGCGGTCGGCGGACTTGAAGAGCGTCTCGTAGACGACGGATTCGCCGCTGCCGGTGCTGAGGCCGAGCGAGATCGTGACGGCAATGCCAGTGGGGTTGGTGTGCTCGATCGCGGCGCGCAGACGCTCGGCGATCTCCTGTCCTTCGGCATGGGAGACCCCGGGCAGGACGATCAGGAACTCCTCGCCGCCGAGGCGGTAGACGAGCTCGAACGAGCGCAGCCGCTTGCGCAGCTCATAGGCGATGTCGCGCAGGACCGCATCGCCGCGGTCGTGGCCATAGCGGTCGTTGACCGCCTTGAAGCTGTCGACGTCACACAGCAGCATGCAGATCGGCTGGTGGGTAAGGCGCGCCTGATGGGAAAGCTCGACGAAACGCGGTGCCAGGGCGTGGCGGTTGAGCAGACCGGTCAGCGGGTCGAGGATCGCCTCGTCACGGTGGTGCAGCTCGGCGGCCTGCAGCGCCCAGACGATCGATACCACCCCGGCGAGCAGCGCGAGCGTGGCGATCACCGGAACCGGATCGTTGACGGTTGCGGTGGGGTCGACGCCGAGCGTAACCACGAGGATCAGGAACACCGTGAGCACGATCCCGGCGACCACGACCTGCGGGCGAAAGCGCGCGGCGGCCATCGCGGCAGGCAGTATCAGCCAGGGCAGCGCGGGGCTGCTCGGGCCGCCGCTGATGACGACGCCGCCGCCGAGCAGCACGAGCGTGATCACGATCGCAGTGGCACTCACGCGCTCAGGATGGCGACTGGCGCGCAGCCGTCGGTCGACGTTGAGGAAGTTCGCCGCGGAGAGTGCGAACAGGGCAAGTGTCCACCAACCGATCCAGGGGGCCGCGATCAGTAGGGCGGCCCCGACGGCGCCGGAGCCGACGAGGCGGATCGTTCGCACGCGGTCGTTGGCGTCCACGACACGGCTGCGGTCGAGCTCAGTGGGACATAGCCATGAATTTCCCTCGCTCATATCGCCCCCTTCGACCGGGGGGAACGCAGGCTTGAGGCGCAGGGCGTAAGGGACAACGGGTGTCCCACGACGACAGTTGTGCGCAACTTTGGCCAAAGTGGACAAACCCTCAAATTCGACTTATACGGTGCTCTCGTGAATAAGACCCGTGGATCGATTGAGGCTCGACCGAGGCGCGAAATACCGCCGATGTGCTGACGTTCGTCAACCGAACGAGCTAACGTCCCAGAATGCGCTCCTCCTCTCCATCAGACTCCGATGGAGGCTCCGATCGGAATCCCGCCGCCGACTCCGATCCTGACCCTTCGTCTTCTGCTGAGCACGACTCCGACGCCGGCCGAGATGGTGTGAGCTCGTCCGCCGCGCGCTCGGAGTTCGAGCTCGTCTTCGGGGGGGACCTCGGGTTCGCGGTCGACCCTGTGACGGAGGCGCAGCAGCTGGCGGGCTACGACGTGCTGCGCGTGCGCGCCAACAACCCGGGGCCGCTGACACTGTCGGGGACCAACACGTGGATCGTCGATCGCAACCCGGCCTACGTAATCGATCCGGGCCCCGAACTGGAGGATCATCTGGAGCAGGTGTTGGCGGCAGTAGATGCGCGCGGGGGACTCGGGGGCATCGCGCTGACCCATCAGCACCCCGACCACACCGAGGCAGTCGCGGCGCTGCGCGAGTTGCGCCCCGCGCCGCTGGCTGCGATTCGTGGCAAGGGAGTCGACGTGGCGCTCTCCGACGGTGTGCGCTTCGGTCCACTGCGGGCGGTCCCGACGCCGGGCCATACGCCGGGGCACTTCGCGCTGGTCGCGGACCGAGTGTGCTTTACCGGCGACGCGGTCTTGGGTGAGGGCAGCGTCTTCATCGCTCCCTATCCGGGGGCGATGAGCGGCTATCTAAACGGTCTGGTGCACCTGTGCACGCTCGACCTCGACGTGCTCTGCCCCGGTCATGGCCCGGCGGTCTGGGAGCCGCTGGCGAAGCTCGAAGACTGCATCGGCCATCGCTACGACCGTGAGCACAGTCTGATCATGGCGCTCGCGGAAGGCCGCCGGACGATCGAGGAGCTGCTGGACAAGGCCTGGGCGGACGTGCCCGCGGAGCTGCGCCCGGCCGCGGCGATCACGCTGGCGGCGCACCTGGACAAGCTCGATGAAGAGGGCACGTTGCCGGCCGATGTGGAGTATCCGCAGTGGGATCCGTCGATGTGGGAGGGCGCCTCGTGGGAGGAGCCTCCCCGGGAGGAGCGCTTCCTGTAGGGAAGGCGGCGCGCCCGACGGTAGGCCCGCGTCTAGGCGGGCCGCATTTGCGCAGCGGCAACTACCCGACCGGCTGCTCTCCAGGAGACAGGCATGACCCCCGAGGACTCACCCTTCCCACCGATCGCCGACTACGGCTTCCTGTCGGACTGCCACACCGGGGCGTTGGTGGCCTCCGATGGCGCGGTGGAGTGGTTGTGCCTGCCGCACTTCGACTCCTCGAGCGTGTTCGCGGCGATGTTGGATCGAGGAGCAGGGCGCTTCCGGGTCGGCCCCTACGGCGTCTACGTCCCGGCCGGTCGCCGCTACCTACCGGGGACGAATGTGATCGAGACGACGTGGATGACCCCGCAGGGGTGGATTCGCGTGATCGATGCCCTGACGATCGGCGAGTGGCACGACAACGAGGAGGGCTCGAGCCACACGCGCCCGCCGACGGACTACGACGCCGACCACCTGCTGGTGCGTGTGATCGAGTGCATCCAGGGGCAGGTGCAGGTGGAGGTGGTGTGCGAGCCGATGCTCGACTACGGGGCCACGATGGCGCGCTGGCAGGCGGTCGAGGACGATCCACGGGCGCTGGACGCAGTGGACGGCCGGACCGCGTTTCGCTTGTTCTCAGACATGCGCATGGGCATCGAGGGCAATCGGGTGCACGCGCGTCACACGATGGTCGAAGGCGAGAAGCGCTTCTGCGCGATCTCCTGGACGGAGGGGCTGCGGGGACCGCGCACGGTGGAGCAGGCGGAGGGTCACCTGGAGCGCACCAACCACTTCTGGCGGACCTGGCTGGCGGAAGGCACCTATCCGGACCATCCCTGGCGTCTGCACCTGCAGCGCTCGGCGCTGGCGTTGAAGGGCCTGACATTCATGCCTACCGGCGCGCTGGTGGCGGCGCTGACGACCTCGCTGCCGGAGACGCCGCAGGGGTCGCGCAACTGGGACTACCGCTACTGCTGGATGCGCGACGCGACCTTCACGCTTTGGGGTCTGCACGCGCTGGGCTTGGACTGGGAGGCGGACGACTTCGTGCAGTACCTGGCGGACCTGGAGCGCAACGAGGATGGCTCGCTGCAGATCATGTACGGGATCAAGGGCGACAAGCAGCTCGAGGAGTCGACCCTGGATCACCTCAAGGGCTACCAGAACGCGCGGCCGGTGAGGATCGGCAACGGGGCCTACAACCAGCGCCAGAACGACGTGTACGGGGCGGTGCTGGACTCCGTGTACCTGCACTCCAAGAAGCGCGACCATATCCCGGAGCGGCTGTGGCCGGTGCTGATCGACCAGGTGCAGTGCGCCGAGCGCGTCTGGCGCGAACCGGACCAGGGCATCTGGGAGGCGCGGGGAGAGCCGCGTCACTACGTCTCATCGAAGCTGATGTGCTGGGTCGCGATGGATCGCGGTGCGCGCCTGGCGGAACGGCGCGGGGAGGACGAGCGCGCGCAGCAGTGGCAGTCGCTGGCGGGTGAGATCTCCGCCGAGATCCTCGAGCGGGGAGTCGACGGGCGGGGGGTGTTCCGCCAGCACTACGACACCGACGCGCTGGACGCCTCGAACCTGCTGATCCCGCTGGTGCGCTTCCTGCCCCCCGACGACGAGCGTGTGTGCGCGACGGTGCGCGCGATCAGGGAGGAGCTGACGGAGAACGGCATGGTGCTGCGCTACCGCACCGACGAGACCGATGACGGGCAGAGCGGGCAGGAGGGGACGTTCCTGATCTGCTCCTTCTGGCTGGTCTCGGCGCTGTCGGAGATCGGCGAGCACCACGAGGCCGAGCATCTCTGCGAGCGCCTGCTCACCTATGCATCGCCCCTGCATCTGTACGCGGAGGAGCTAGAGGCCTCTTCGGGGCGGATGCTGGGCAACTTCCCGCAGGCGTTCACCCACCTGGCGTTGATCAATGCGGTCACGCACGTGGTCGCGACGCAGCAGTCGGTCTAGGGTCGCCGATTGGAAGGGGGTCGCCGATTGGAAGGCTTCGGCTGCTAGTAGCCGGGCTCTCCCGGCAACAGCACGCGGGCGACCTCGCCCGCCAGCACGATGTGGGGCTGGACCGGCTCAACGGTGCGCCCGCGGGCGTGCTCGAGAAGCTCGGCAGTGGTGGCGAAGGCGGTGAGCTGCTCGAGGTGCTTGATGGTGGGGAAGACCAGTGAGATCTCCCCAGCAGCGTACGCGTCGAGCGCCCCGCGCGGCGTGAACCAGCGGAGCTCGACGCACTCTTCGCCGTCCACCTGCGGCTCCTGACCTACCGGAATGGGAGCGAGGAAGAAGTGGGTGTCGAAGCGGGTCTTGACCTCGGCTGGGGTGATCCAGCGCGAGAACTTGACGAGCGCGCCGGCATCGGGCAGTGTCACGCCCGCCTCCTCGCGCAGCTCGCGCACGGCGGCGGCGCGGTGGGCGCTGTCGTCATCCCCCTCGGCGCGCTCGACGGCGCCGCCGGGAAACACCCAGACGCCGCCCATGAAGCGCGCGGCAGGCGTGCGCTTGACCAGCAGCAGCTCCAGGTCTCGCTCGCCGCCGCGCAGCAGGATCACGGTCGCGGCCTGGCGGGGCTGCGTCGGAGGTCCGGGGTTGTACTCCTCGCCCGGCGCCGGTCGGTCCTCGGTGGGCTGCGTGCTCATTGGATGACCCTACCCGTCGGGCGGGACGATCGGTAGTCTTTCGGCCATGACCACCCAGACCCTGCAGCGCTGGATCTGCGAGTCCTGCGGCTACATCTATGACCCTGAGGAGGGCGACCCGGACGGGGGCATCCCGGCCGGCACGTCCTTCGAGGACATTCCGGACACGTGGTTCTGCCCGGTGTGCGGCGCGCGGAAGCGCGACTTCACGCTCTACGAGGACTAGGACGCCCGCTGGGTGGCGCGATGCTGCGTCCTCAGTCGCTCGCGTGCCTAGCACGCCACGCTCCTTGCGTTCTTGCCTCGTTTGCCCGGCGAACGCCCTAGCAGGCTCGGTCTAGAGTCGAGCTCGATGGAGGTGCAACAGCTACTCGCACTGGACCGCGAGCATGTGTGGCATCCCTACGGCGCGCTGCCGGCTGCGCTGCCGGCGCTGCCGGTTGTCTCGGCGGAGGGGGTGCGTCTGCGTCTGGCGGACGGTCGCGAGCTGATCGACGGGATGTCGTCGTGGTGGTGTGCGGTGCATGGCTATCGCCACCCGGCGCTGGATGCGGCGGCGCGAGAGCAGCTCGGGCGGATGGCGCACGTGATGTTCGGAGGCCTGACGCACGAGCCGGCGGTGCGCTTGGCGGAGCGTCTCGTGGCGATCGCGCCCGCGGGCCTGGAGCGAGTCTTCTTCGCGGACTCGGGCTCGGTGGCGGTGGAGGTCGCGATCAAGATGGCGCTGCAATACCAGCGCGCCGTCGGGCATCCGCGACGCCGACGCCTGCTGACGGTGCGGGGTGGCTACCACGGCGATACGTTCGGGGCGATGGCGGTCTGCGACCCGGTGGGGGGGATGCACAGCCTGTTCACAGGCGTGCTGCCCGAGCACGTTTTCGCCGAGCGTCCGCCGGACGGCTTCACGGCGCCGCTCGAGGAGGGCTGGGCGGCGCAGGTGCGCGAGCTGGCGGCTCGGCACACCGATGAGCTGGCGGCGGTGATCGTGGAGCCGGTAGTGCAAGGCGCCGGTGGGATGCGCTTTCACTCCCCGGCGTGTGTCGCGCTGCTGCGCGAAATCTGCGACGAGCATGGCCTGCTGCTGATCGCGGACGAGATCGCGACGGGTTTCGGACGCACGGGGGCGCTGTTCGCATGCGAGCACGCCGGTGTGAGCCCGGACGTGATGTGCCTTGGCAAGGCCCTGACCGGCGGTTACCTGACGCTCGCCGCGACGCTCTGCACGGCTGCGGTCGCGAGCGCGATCTCGGCCGGTGAGGGTGGGGGGCTGATGCACGGCCCGACGTTCATGGGCAACCCGCTGGCGTGCGCCGTGGCGCTGGCCTCGCTGGACGTCCTGCTGGGTGGCGTTGACTCCTCCCGCGTGGGCCCCACCAGCGATTGGCAGGAGCGCGTGCAACTGGTCGAGCGCGGCTTGCAGGCGGGTCTCCAGCCGCTGCGCGAGCTACCGGGTGTGGCCGACGCGCGCGTGCTGGGCGCGATCGGGGTCGTGCAGATGGAGCGCGAGGTCGACTTGGCGGCGGCGACGGTGGCGGCGGTCGAGCGGGGAGTATGGCTACGCCCGTTCCGCGACCTGATCTACACGATGCCGGCGTACGTGATGAGCGAGGAAGATGTAGCGGTCGTCTGCGAAGCGGTGCTCGCGGCCGCGAGCGTGGGATCGGGAGACTAGGAGATGCCGAGCCAGCCCCGCCACGGCAACCTCTGCCCGGCGCGCGCGAGCGCGGCCATGTCGGGCGAGGGCACATGGCTGAGCGCACAGACTTCGACGTCTCCCAGGCGCGCGATGGTCTCGCGGTTGGAGCACTCCAGCGCGGAGGGCTCGGTGGGCCACGGCGTGAGCACGACGGCGCGCACGTCGAGGGCCCTCGCCCGGGCCGCGTCAAGGGTGAGCAGCGTGTGGTTGATCGTGCCCAGGCCCGGTCGCGCCGCGATCAGCAGAGGTAGGCCGAGTGCGGCGGCGAGGTCGCGCACGGTGTAGTCCTCTGCGAGCGGGACTAGCAGGCCTCCGACTCCCTCGACGATCAGGATGGGCTCTGTGCGATGGGCAGCGTCGACGTCGAGCGTCGAGGAGCGCTGCCCGGTGGCGGTGGGGGGAGCTGCAAACACCGTGCCCTGGGCGGCGGCGAGTATCTGCGCGGGGTCGATGCGCTCGCCGGCGAGCGCCGCTGCGAGATGGGGGGAGACGGCGGGCTCGTAGCGCAGTGGAGCGACCTCGTCGGGGTCCATGCCGGCGGCACGGGCGAGCAGTTCGTGATCTGCCGGCCACTGGCCGGGTGGCTCGCTCAGGCCCGTCACGACGGGCTTGTGGGCGCGTACGGGTTCACCGCCAGCGGCGATCGCAGCCAACAGGGCGGCGCTGAGCATGGTCTTGCCCACGCCGGTGTCGGTGCCGGTGACGAAGAGACCTCGCACGCCAGCGTGCGAGGTCTAGGCGGCGCGGACGAGCGAGCCTTCGCGCTCGACGTCGAATGGCGCCGAGGGCTGCGCGCCGTCGGGCGTGAGTGGGGTGGGGTCGTGCTCGGCGTGCTGCTCGCGCGCGGCGCGCTGCGCCGGCGCACCCAGCTTGGCTGGGTCGAGCCCTTGCTTACGCGCTACCTCACCCAGCACGCGTGCGGCGCGACGCAGCTCAGCAGGAGTATGGGAGGCCATCGCGGTCAGACGCAGACGCGAGGTGCCAGCGGGCACGGAGGGCGGCCGGATGGCCTGCGCGAAGACGCCACGCTCCAGCGCGCCTTGGCAGAGGGCCAGCGCGGTGCGCTCGTCGCCGACGAGCAACGGGACGATCTGCATCTCGCTCTCCTGCACGGGAAAGCCCTCGACGGCCAGCGCTTCGCGCAGGGTGCGCGCGCGCGTGCGCAGTCGCTGCACGCGGTGGGGGCGCTCCTCGATCAGCTCCAGTGCGGCCAGCGCGCCCGCGATGGCAGGCGGGGCGGGTGCAGTCGAGAAGATCAGGGCGCGCGCGCTGTTGATCAGGTAGCGGACCATCGGCTCCTCGGCACAGACATATGCGCCATATGAGCCGAGCGCCTTGCCGAGCGTCCCGACGAGCACGTCGACCTCGCCCTCCAGGCCGGCCTGCGCGACCGCGCCGCGTCCACCCGGACCGAGCGCCCCGGTCGCATGAGCCTCGTCGACGAGCAGTCGCGCACCGTGCTCGTGTGCGAGCTCCACGATCTCCTGGAGTGGAGCGACGTCGCCGTCCATCGAGAAGACCGAGTCGGTCGCGATCAGTCGCCGCCCGCCGCCGCCGTGGTGGCGCAGGCTCCAGTGCAGATGCTCGGTGTCGAGGTGGCGGTAGACACAGACTCGGGCGCGCGAGAGCCGGCAGCCGTCGACGATCGAGGCGTGATTGAGCTCGTCGGAGAAGACCGTATCGCCGGGCCCGGCGAGTGCGCCGATGGCGCCAAGGTTCGCAAGGTAGCCGGAGCCGAACAGCACGCACGTCTCGCTGCCCTTGAACGCCGCGAGACGCTCCTCGAGCCGACGGTGGATCGTCATCGTCCCGGAGACGAGTCGTGAGGCGCCGGCGCCGACGCCCCAGCGCATCGCCGCCTCGGCTGCGGCCTCGCGCACGCGCGGATGGTCGGCTAGCCCGAGGTAGTTGTTGGAGCACAGCAGCAGCACCGGCCGCCCGTCGAGCAGCACACGCGGTCCCTGCGGCCCGGAGATCATCCGTAGTCGCCGGCTGAGGCCGAGTTGCTCGAGCTCCTGCAGGCGCCGCTCGATCTCGCTCATCCTGCGTTCAAGGCTCCATCTGGACGTCGAGGGACCGAGTGCTTGGGGCGGTAGCGGAGTTGGGTCGATGGGTCCCACAGTCGCACCGTGAGCTTGACCTCGGCCGGTGTCTCATCGAGGTGCTCCGCGACGACATCGGGGGTCTCGCCGCTGAGCCAGCCACTGCGATTGTCGGGACGCGGGTTAGCGGCGTTGTCGGGCTGGCGCGCGACGTTCAGCCCGAGCTCTCCGAACATCTCGAGGTCCTGCTCTGGCTCGGCGCCAAGCGTCGTCAGCAGGTTGCCCATCATCACGCCGTTGAGTCCTGCCTTTACAGCGAGCGGCTGGAGCTCGCCGAGGTTCTCCACCCGTCCACCGCAGAGCCGGAAGAGCGCCGCAGGCATGATCAGGCGGAAGATCGCGATCCACTTGACCGCCTCCCACGGGTCGATCAGCTCGCGGTCGCCGAACTTGGTGCCGGGACGCGGGTTGAGCAGGTTGATGGGGACGCTGGTGGGATCGATCGCGGCTAGCTCGAAGGCCATCTCGACACGTTGCTCGCGACTCTCGCCGAGGTTGAGGATGCCTCCCACACATGTCTCGAGGCCCGCCTCGCGCACCGCCCTGATCGTGCGCAAGCGTCCCTCGTAGCGCACCGTCGTGGTGACCTCGTCGTAGTAGCTGGCGGCTGTCTCGACGTTGTGGTGCACCCGTTGCACGCCGGCCTCCCTGAGTGCCTGCGCGCGTTCCACGGACATGTGCCCGACCGAGGCACAGCGCTTGAGGTTGGTGTGCTCGGAGACCAGACGAACGCCTTCGAGGTACTTGGCGAAGTCACGCTTGGAGAGCCCCTGGCCCTGCGTCACCATGCAGAAGCGGTGCGCACCTGCGGCTTCCGCCGCGCGCGCATGTTCGAGGATCTGCTCGGGCTCCATCAGCGCATGCATCGGGGTCTCGGCCTCCGCGAAGCGCGACTGCGCGCAGAAGCCGCAGTCCTCGGCGCAGCCGCCGGACTTGGCGTTGACCAGCGAGCACATGTCGGTCGAGTCGCCGAAGCGCTCGACGCGTGCCTCCCAGGCTCGCTGGACCAGCGCTTCGATCTCGGCGTGGTCCTCGAGCTGGCCGAGGCGCAGGGCCTCCTCGCGGGTGATCAAGGGTGGCATTTGCAAGACGACCTCCGATCACGGTTCTGGCGAACCGGTTCTACGGACAACGTTATGGAGCGCTGCGGACGGCACGTATGATCGCCCCGTGAGCTCGACAGGGGGGCAGACCGGCAGCCTACTCGCGATCGGCGATCTGCACATCGCCTACCCCGAGAACCGGCGCGTCGTGGAGCGCCTGGAGGGGCTCTCACGGGAGGACTGGCTGATCGTCTGCGGCGATGTGAGTGAGATCGCCGCAGACATCGAGTGGGCGCTGGGCATGTTGCGCGAGCGCTTCGCAACCGTCATCTGGGTGCCCGGCAATCACGACCTGTGGAGCGTTCCGGAGGACCCCCTGAAGCTCTGCGGCGAAGCGCGCTACTGCTACTTGGTGGAGCTGTGCCGGCGCCTGGGGGTGCTCACGCCGGAGGATCCCTATCCGATCTGGGAGGGGCGGGGTGGGCCACTGACGGTAGCCCCGCTGTTCCTGCTGTACGACTACTCCTTCGGCTCCAACATAGCCCCCACCAAAGAGCAGGCGCTGGCCCGTGCGCATGCGGTGGGGGTGGTGTGCAGCGACGAGCTCGTACTGCACCCAGACCCATACCCAAGCAGGGAGGCCTGGTGCGAGGCACGGGTGCGCCAGACCGAGCTGCGCCTCGCGGCTCGCGATCCGGAGCTGGCGACAGTGCTGGTCAACCACTTCCCGCTGACCCGCGATCCGACGCTGGTCCTGCGCCACCCCGAGTTCGCGCAGTGGTGCGGAACGGTGCGCACCGCGGACTGGCACCGGCGCTTCGGGGCCAAGGCCGTGGTGTACGGACACCTACATATCCCGCGGGTGACATGGCAGGACGGCGTGAGGTTCACCGAGGTCTCGCTGGGCTATCCGCGGGAGTGGGGCCGCCGGGGTCTCGCGCAGGCGCTGCGCCCAGTGCTGGCCGATGGGGACGGGCGGTGATCGAGGAGCTCCTGCCACCCGTGGCGGTCGCAGTGGATACCCGTGAGGACTGGCTCGATATCGAGCTCTTCCCAGAGGAGCAGGTGGCCCTGGGACAGGCGGTCGAGAAGCGCCGCCGTGAGTTCGTCACGGCACGTGCCTGCGCTCGGCGGGCGCTCGCGCAGCTTGGCCTGCCGCCTGCCCCGATCGCCAGCGGTGAGCGTGGGCAGCCGCGCTGGCCGGACGGGGTGGTGGGCAGCATCACACACTGTGCCGGCTACCGCGGGTGCGCGCTGGCGCGGGCCGGTGAACTCGCGGGACTCGGCATCGATGCGGAGCCCAACGCCCCGCTGCCACGTGGGTTGATTGGAGATATCGCCCGTGTCGAGGAGCGTCCGTTGTTGGCGGAGCTCGCGCGCGTGGAGCCAGCGGTCCACTGGGACCGGCTGCTGTTCAGCGCGAAGGAGACGGTCTACAAGGTGTGGTTTCCACTTACCGGGCGCTGGTTGGGATTCGAGGATGCGGCACTCACGATCGATCCGGTAGAGGGGACCTTCTGTGCTCATCTGCTGGTCTCCTGGCCGGAGACCAAAGCGCGCTTTGCGACTGCGCTGGAGGGTCGCTGGCTGGTGCGCGACGGGCTGGTGCTCACTGCAATCGCGCTGCCACCTACCTAGCGATTCGGGTATCTGGTCAGCAGTCTACGGACAAGTCGAACTTTCGTCCGAATAGACACCGTTTAAGGCCGGAATTTTCACCTCTGAATTGACTCTCGGGGGTGAGAGGTCCAGAATCTAAAAAAACATAGCCTACTTGTATTGGCCAGCCTGTGAGCAGCGGAACGGAGTGGTAGTTGTGCGGGGGTTCTGTCTTGCCGTCGGAGGCGTTTGCCGCGGGTGTACGGACACGTGGGCAGTCGTCCGTGAGTGACCGCTCGGCGATCGCGATAGTCGGGATCTCCTGCCGCCTTCCGGGCGCCGCGGATCCCGCTGCGCTCTGGCGACTGCTGCGAGAGGGTAGGAGCACGATTGCGCGGGCGCCGGCAGACCGGTGGGAGCTGCAGTGGCCGGCGCTCGCCGACCGGTCTGCGCAAGGCCCCTCGGGCGAGCCGCCGGGTGCTCGGTACGGAGGCTTTCTCGAGCAGGTCGATTGCTTCGACCCGGCCTTCTTCGGCATCTCACCACGTGAGGCGGCCGTCATGGACCCTCAGCAGCGGCTGATGTTGGAGCTCTGCTGGGAGGCATTCGAAGATGCGGCGGTGGTGCCGGGCGGCCTGCGTGACGCCCAGACCGGCGTCTTCGTCGGCGCGATCTCTGGCGACTATGCCGACCTCCTGCACGGACAGGGGGCGCAGGCCGTCACACGTCATGCGTTCACCGGTTTGCACCGCGGCATGATCGCCAACCGGGTCTCTTACAGCTTCGGTTTGCGGGGCCCAAGCCTGACGGTGGACACGGGACAATCGGCATCGCTTGTCGCCGTGCATCTGGCGTGCGAGAGTCTGCGCCGGGGAGAGTCGCAGCTGGCGCTTGCAGGCGGTGTGCATCTAAACATCTCGCCGGACAGCGCGCTCGCCGCCTCCAGCTTCGGCGGCCTCTCGCCCGATGGGCGCTGCTACGTCTTCGACGCCCGCGCAAATGGCTACGTCCGCGGCGAGGGCGGCGGTGTCGTCGTAATGAAGCGCCTACAGGACGCGGTCGCGGATGGAGACTCGATCTACTGCGTGATCCGCGGTAGCGCCGTCAACAACGATGGGGGCGGCGAGGGATTGACAGCGCCCAACCAGCTCGCGCAGGAGGAGGTCCTGCGCCTGGCCTATCGCCGGGCGGGCGTGAAGCGCGCGGACGTTCAGTACGTCGAGCTGCACGGCACCGGCACCAGCCTGGGGGACCGCATCGAGGCGGCAGCGCTAGGTGCCGTGCTCGGCGCCGGTCGGTCGGCCGGCGAACCCGTGCGGGTCGGTTCTGCCAAGACCAATATCGGGCACCTGGAGGGCGCGGCGGGCATTGCCGGGCTGATCAAGGCGGCGCTCTGTGTCAGCCACGGCAAGCTGCCCCCGAGCCTTAATTTCGAGCGGCCCAGCCCCGCCATCCCACTGGACGTGCTGCGCCTGCGCGTGCAAACGGACCTCGAGGCGTGGCCACGCGCGGACGGACCGCTGCTGGCCGGGGTCAGCTCATTCGGGATGGGCGGCACCAACTGTCATGTGGTCGTCGGCGAGCCGCCGGCGCGCCAGCTCCTGGGTCCCGGCGGGCGGCAGGCGGACAGCGCTCCGCGGACGGACAGCGCTCCGCTGGGCGAGGGCGTGTTGGCATGGGCGGTGTCGGGCCGCGGCGACGGGGCCCTGCGCGCCCAGGCGGAGCGCCTGGCGGCGCATGTGGGTGAGCATCCAGAGTTCGACCCCGGCGACGTCGGACACTCGCTGGCGGTGAGTCGTGTCGCGCTCGATCGACGAGCGGTCGTGTTGGGAGGCGATCGCGACCTGTTGCTCGAGGGCTTGCGGGCGCTGGCAGCGGGTAGACCGGCAGCGAACGTGGTGGAGAGCGCCGCGGCCGCTGAGCGTGACGGCGGCGTTGTGTTCATGTTTCCGGGCCAAGGCTCGCAATGGCAGGGCATGGCGCTCGAGCTGCTGGACCGCTCGGCGGTGTTCGCCGAGTCGCTCGCCGCCTGCGAGCAGGCGCTGGAGGAGCACGTCGCGTGGTCGTTGCAGGACGTGCTGCGCGGCTTGCCGGGTGCGCCGGGACTCGAGCGGATCGACGTCGTTCAGCCGGCGCTATTCGCCGTGACGGTGTCCTTGGCGGAGCTCTGGCGGGCCTGCGGCGTGCACCCGGCGGCGGTGGTGGGACATTCCCACGGCGAGATCGCCGCGGCGTGCGTGGCGGGCGGGCTGTCCTTGGCCGACGGGGCGCTGGTGGTGACGCAGCGCAGCCGGGTCCTGATGGGTTTGGCGGGGCTCGGCGGCATGGCATCGGTTGCAATGGGTGTCGAGGCGGCGACGGCGCTCCTGGCGAAATGGGGCGAGCGCGTCGCGATCGCGGCGGTGAACGGGCCGGGCTCGGTGGTGGTGTCCGGCGATTCCGAGGCGCTCGAGGAGCTGCTCGCCGAGTGCCGGGCCGGGAATGTCGGGGCGCGGAAGGTGGCAGCCGACTACGCCTCGCACTCACCGCAGGTCGAGGCGGTGCGCGCGGAGCTGCTCGAGACGCTCGGCTCGCTCACGCCACGCGCGAGCGCGATTCCGTTCTATTCGACAGTGACCGGAGGCCTACTCGATACGGCCGAGCTGGGCCCTGAGTACTGGTATCGCGGTGAGCGTCAGACCGTGCAATTCGAGCAAGCCACACGCGCCCTGCTCGCCGAGGGACGGCGGACCTTCCTCGAGGTGAGCCCCCATCCGGTCTTGACTGTCGGCGTCCAGGAGACCGTCGAGGCGGGCGCCCAGGAGGTGGGCGAGGTGGGGGTCTTCGCCACGCTGCGCCGCGATCAGGGTAGCCGCGAGCGGTTTCTGGCTTCCTTGGCGGACCTGTGGGTCCGCGGCGTAGACGTCGATTGGGGAGCGGTGCTCGCACGGCCAGTGGGAACGCGTGTTGCGCTGCCGACCTACGCGTTCCAGCGTGCGCGTCACTGGCTGCTTGCGCCAGCTCCGGAGCTGGCCGCGGCCGTGGGGGACGCGGCCGCCCGCCCCACGGCCGAAGCGGGCGATGAGGCCGAGCACGACGGCCGACCGGCTCCGCGGGAAGACGGCGAGCGGAGTTTCTCGCGACAGCTCGCCGGTGTGCCGGCGGCGGCGGGCGAGCGGCTTGTGCTCGAGCTTGTGCGCGCTCAGGCGGCGATCGTGCTCGGATACGAGTCCCCTCGGGCGATTGAGGGGAGCCGGACCTTCAAAGAGCTCGGCTTCGACTCGCCAGCGCTCGTCGAGCTGCGCAACAGGCTGGGCGCTGCCACGGGGCTGCGACTGCCCGCGGCGCTCCTGTTCGATCATCCGACGCCCGCCGCGCTGGCGGGTCGCCTCCGAAACGAGCTGACCGGCGCCGAGACGCAAGCTGCGGCGGTCGTGTCGGTCGCGCGGGTCGACGAGCCGGTTGCGATCGTGGGCATGAGCTGCCGCTTCCCGGGGGGTGCGTGCTCACCGCAGCAGCTCTGGGAGCTCGTTGCCTGTGGGGGCGATGCGATCGGGGACTTTCCGACCGATCGAGGGTGGGACCTCGACGCGCTCTACGACCCCGATCCAGATCGCTCCGGGACGAGCTACGCTCGCGAAGGCGGTTTCCTCTACGACGCTGGGCAGTTCGATGCGGCCTTCTTTGGGATCAGCCCACGCGAGGCGCTGGCGATGGACCCCCAGCAGCGGCTGCTGCTCGAAGCGTGCTGGGAGGCGGTTGAGGACGCAGGCGTCGATCCGCATTCGCTGAAAGGCAGCGGGACGGGGGTATTCGCGGGAATCAACAGGCTCGACTACACGGCCAGTCACTGGCTGACACCCAACGGGCTTGAGGGCTACAACATGACCGGCGGCGCCGGCAGCGTCGTCTCGGGACGGGTGGCATATGCGCTCGGCCTGGAGGGCCCGGCGATCACGGTCGATACGGCTTGCTCCTCGTCGCTGGTTGCCTTGCATCTCGCGGCCCAAGCGCTGCGTGGGGGGGAGTGCACGCTGGCGCTGGCAGGCGGAGTGAGTGTGATGAGCACCCCGGGGCTGTTCGTCGGCTTCAGCCGCCAGCGCGCGCTGGCGGCCAACGGGCGCTGCAAGTCGTTTGCCGAGGCGGCGGATGGCACAGGCTGGGGCGAGGGCATCGGCGTGCTGCTGGTGGAGCGCCTCTCCGACGCTCGACGTAACGGCCACCGCGTGCTCGCGGTGATGCGGGGCAGCGCCATCAACCAGGATGGGGCGAGCAACGGGTTGACCGCCCCCAACGGCCTCTCTCAACAACAGGTGATCCGGCAGGCGCTTGCAAGCGCGGGACTGTTGGCGGCACAGGTTGACGCGGTCGAGGGGCATGGCACCGGCACGAAGTTGGGCGACCCGATCGAGGCGCAGGCGCTGTTGGCGACCTATGGACAGGACCGCGATGCCGAGCGTCCCCTCTGGGTCGGATCGGTGAAGTCGAACATCGGCCACACGCAGGCGGCGGCGGGTGTCGCCGGCGTGATCAAGATGGTGATGGCCATTCGCCATGGCCTGTTGCCGCGCACGCTGCATGTGGACCAGCCCTCCAAGGAAGTCGACTGGTCGGCGGGGGCGGTCTCGATCCTTGCCGAGCAGGTGCGCTGGCCCCCGGGCGCGGAACCCCGTCGGGCCGGGGTGTCGTCGTACGGCATCAGCGGCACCAACGCGCACGTGATCCTCGAGGAGGCTCCCGCGGAGCCGGTGCCCTCGATCGCGCAGGAGAGCGATCTGCCAAACGACGGTCTGCTGCCCTGGCTGGTGTCGGGCAGGAGCGACGGCGCGCTGCGCGCGCAGGCCGAGCGGCTACGGGCATTTGCCATCGAGTCCCCTGATCTCGGGGCCGCCGATATTGGGCTCTCGCTGGCCGGTCGATCGGCGTTCGAGCACCGTGCGGTGGTGCTGGGTCGCGACCGCAAAGCGCTGCTGGACGGGATCGTCGGATTGGCGGGGGGTCCCCCGGCGGGGGAGCTGGTGCGCGGCGTCGCCGACTCCGACGGGGTCGCCTTTCTGTTCACCGGACAAGGTGCGCAGCGTGTGGGGATGGGTCGCGAGCTGTACGAGACGTTCCCGGTCTTCAGAGGGGCGTTCGACGAGATCTGCGCGCAGCTCGACGGGCTGCAGGGTCGTTCGCTGCGGGTAGTGGTCTTCGGGGAAGGCGAGCCCGGGGCGGGCACGGCCGGCGCGCGCAAGTCGGTGGGAGATAGCTTGTCGAATGCGCCCGCCGCGCGCGCGTCTGCGGGGAATGGCCTGTTGGATGAGACGCAATTCACGCAGGCCGGCTTGTTCGCGCTCGAGGTGGCCTTGTTTAGGCTGGTCGAGAGCTGGGGCCTGCGGCCGGATTACGTGGTCGGTCATTCGATCGGTGAGCTCGCAGCGGCGCACGTCGCGGGAGTGTTTTCACTCCAGGACGCGTGTCGGCTGGTCGCTGCTCGCGGTCGGCTGATGGGCGATCTGCCGGCTGGTGGCGCGATGGTCGCGGTGCAGGCCACCGAGGACGAGGTGCTCGAGTCGCTGGCGGCCGGTGATGGGCGGGTGGCGTTGGCCGCGCTGAACGGTCCCGGCGCGGTGGTCCTCTCAGGCGATGAGGACGGCGTGCTGAGTCTGGCTCGGACCTGGGAAGAGCGGGGTCGCAAGACCAAGCGCCTGCGAGTCAGTCATGCGTTCCATTCGCCGCGGATGGATGGGATGCTCGAGGAGTTCGAGGCCGTGGCCCGCAGCCTGACCTTTGCAGCGCCTGTGATTTCAGTCGTGTCCAACCTCACCGGTGCGGTCGCCACGGCCGAGGAGTTGTGCTCGCCGGGTTACTGGGTGCGGCACGTGCGCGAACCGGTGAGGTTCGCGGATGGGATGCGCTGGCTTGGCGCGCAGGGAATCAGGAGCTTTTTGGAGCTGGGCCCGGACGGGGTGCTCAGCGCGATGGCCCAAGACTGCCTTGCCGGTGTGGAGGCCGGGGCGGGCGAGCGCCTCGAGGATGAGGCTCCCGTCTCCGCGGCGCCGGTGTTGCGGGCAGGGCGGGGGGAGGCCCAGGCGCTGCTGGTCGGCTTGGCGAGTGTGTGGGTGCGGGGCGCAGAGGTCAATTGGAAGAAGGCGTTCGAGGGGTCCGCTGCGCAGCGAGTCGAGCTGCCGACCTATGCATTCCAGCGAGATCGCTACTGGACCGAGCCACTGTGGATCGCGCGGGAGGGGGTCGCCGCGACGAGCACGGTGGATCCGGCGGAGTCGCAGTTCTGGGATGCGGTGGAGAGCGAGGATCGCGATGCGCTGGCGGGCGCGCTCGGGGTGGACGACGAGCGCCAGCGCTCCTCGCTGGGGACAATGCTGCCGGCGCTCTCGGCGTGGCGGCGAGGTCGTTTGGAGCGCTCGACCCTGGACCGATGGCGCTATCGGGTGCAGTGGCGACCGGTGGACGGCGCGTCGACCGGGACCGTCTCGGGGACCTGGCTGCTGGTCTTAGGCAGCGAGGCATCCGACGAGCGCCTGGTCCAGGGGTTGACGAAGACGCTGGAGGAGCGGGGCGCTCGCGTCCTGCAGGTCGAGGTCGATCTTGGTGGCGCAGGTGCGGAACGCGCTGCGCTCGCGCTGCGCTTGCGGGAGTCACTCGCGAGGGAGCGGCCGCAGAGCGACGCTGAGGAGCAGTTGTCTGTCGGCGGTGTGCTCTCGCTGCTCGCACTCGACGAGGCTCCCCACCGCGAGAGCCCCAGCGTTCCGCGGGGCCTGGCGGGATCGTTGGCGCTTGTGCAGGCGCTCGGGGACGCTCGCGTCGAGGGGCCGCTGTGGATCGCCACGCGTGGCGCGGTGTCGGTGGGTCTCGCAGATCGACTGGAGAATCCGCGGCAGAGCATGGTGTGGGGTCTGGGTCGCGTGCTGCGTCTGGAGGACCCCAGTCGTTGGGGTGGGCTCGTCGATCTTCCGGCTGAGCTCGACGGACGTTCACTCGCCCGTCTGGGCGGCATCCTCGCCGCGGTCGACGGCGAGGACGAGCTCGCGGTGCGCTCGGCCGGAGTGCTCGCTCGGCGTTTGATGCGCGCTCCGCTGAGCGGGCGTCATGCGGAGCGATCCTGGCGGCCGGCAGGCACGGCGCTCGTCACCGGTGGCACAGGTGCGCTGGGCGGACATGTCGCGCGCTGGCTGGCGCAGAGTGGCGCAGAGCACATCGTGTTGGTCAGCCGCAGGGGCCGCGCCGCTGCGGGCGCCGCGGAGCTCGAGGATGAGCTCGAGCGGCTTGGCGCGCGCGTAACCCTGGCCGCATGTGACGTCGCCGACCGCGGCCAGCTGGCGGAGCTGCTCGCGAGTATCCCCGGGGAGCGCCCGCTGTCGGCTGTGTTTCATGTCGCCGGCGTACTGGACGACGAGCTGATCGAGACGCTGACCCCGAGTCGGATCGAGGGTGTGGTGCGTCCCAAGGTCGATTCGGCATGGCACCTGCACGAGCTGACGGCGCAACTGGACCTGGAGGCGTTCGTGTTGTTCTCTTCGTTGACCGCGACGCTCGGAGGCGGAGGACAGGGCAGCTATGCGGCGGGGAACGCATTTCTGGACGCGCTGGCCGAGTACCGCCGCGCGCGGGGTCTGACCGCGACCGCGGTGGCGTGGGGTGCCTGGGCGGGAGCGGGCATGGCCGCCGGAGTGGAGGACCATCTGCGTAGACGCGGAGTGCTCGCGATGTCTGCCGAGCTTGCAATCGCGGCGCTGCAGCAGGCACTTGACCAGGACGAGACCCAGGTGACGGTGGCGGACCTGGAGTGGGAGCGCTATCTGCCCGCGTTCGCCTCTGCGGGGTCCTGGCCGGCGGTCGGCGAGCTCCCCGAGGTGCAGCGGCTCCAGGAGGTCGGCGCCGGCGCGGAGTCGACGTCCGCACAGAGCACGTCGCTGGCGGCCCGCCTGCTGGGGGTGTCTGGGACAGAGCGCGAGCGCGTCGTGTTGGAGTTGGTGCGGGCCGAGGCGGCGAGCGTGCTGGGGCATCCTTCGCCGAAGGCCGTGCATCCACGGCAGACCTTCAGGGAGCTCGGGTTCGACTCGCTGGCCGGCGTGGAGCTGCGCAACCGGCTCATCGGGGCGACGGGATTGCGGCTGCCGAGCACCTTGGTGTTCGACTACCCCACGCCGGTGGAGCTGGCTGCGCACCTGCTGGGCGAGATCGGGGACGTCGAGTCCGAAGCTCCCACGGCTGGAGCGGCGGTCCTACCGGCCGGGCCCCGAACGGCAGACGAGCCTGTGGCGATCGTGGGCATGGGCTGCCGCTATCCGGGCGGCGTGCGCTCGCCCCAAGAGCTGTGGGAGCTGCTCGCGGCGGGCACGGATGCGATCTCCTCCTTCCCGACCGACCGCGGCTGGGACCTGCAGGCGCTTTACGACCCCGATCCCGAGCACACGGGCACCACATACACCTGCGAGGGTGGGTTCCTCCACGAGGCCGCACAGTTCGACGCTGCCTTCTTCGGGATTGGACCCAGGGAGGCGCTGGCGATGAGTCCTCAGCAGCGGCTGCTGCTCGAAGTGTGCTGGGAGGCGATGGAGGGGGCGGGCATCGATCCGCACGCGTTGCGAGGCAGTCAAACCGGCGTGTTCGCCGGCATCAGCTTCTCGGACTACAGCACGGGCCTGTTCGGATCGACGCCAGAGGACGTCAAGGGTTATCTGGGGACGGGCAACGTCGGGAGCGTCGTCTCTGGCCGGGTTGCGTACACGTTTGGGCTGGAGGGTCCGGCGGTGACGGTGAACACGGCGTGCTCATCCTCGCTGGTGGCGCTGCACCTGGCGTGTGGGGCGCTGCGCGGCGGCGAGTGCTCGCTGGCGCTGGCGGGCGGCGTAACGGTGATGGCCAAGCCGAGCGTGTTCGTCGACTTCAGCCGCCAGCGCGGCCTGGCACCCGACGGGCGCTGCAAGCCCTTCGCGGACGGGGCAGATGGCACCGGCTGGGGCGAGGGGGTGGGAGTGCTGCTAGTCGAGCGTCTCTCCGACGCACGACGCAATGGCCACCCGGTGCTTGGGGTGGTGCGGGGCAGCGCGGTCAACCAGGACGGAGCGAGCAACGGCCTGACGGCTCCGAACGGACCCTCCCAGCAGCGCGTGATCCAGCGGGCTCTAGCCCTCGCCGGGCTTACAGCCGCCGAGATCGACGTGGTCGAGGCGCACGGCACGGGCACCCGCCTCGGCGATCCGATCGAGGCACAGGCACTGCTCGCCACCTATGGGCGGGAGCGGCCCAAGGACAGCCCGCTGTGGCTGGGGTCGATCAAGTCCAATCTCGGCCATACCCAGGCGGCGGCGGGGGTGGCGGGTGTGATCAAGATGGTGATGGCGATGCGCCACGGTGCGCTGCCGCGCACGCTGCACGTGGATGAGCCATCGCGGGAGGTCGATTGGTCGGCAGGTGCGATCTCCTTGTTGACCGACGAGGTGGCCTGGTCGCGCACCGACAGACCGCGGCGCGCCGGGGTGTCCGCGTTTGGGTTGAGCGGCACCAACGCGCATGTGATCTTGGAAGAGCCGGGCGGCTCCCCGAAGCACGTATACCCCGGTGAGCAGTCCGGTGCCAGCAGCGCCGAGGACCCTGTGGGCGCCGGTGCGGTGCCGTGGCTGCTGTCAGGTCACGGCAAGCGGGCGTTGCGGGCGCAGGCTGTGCAGCTATCGAACTGGGCTGGCGCCCGACCGGAGTTGCGCGAGCAGGACATCGCGCTATCGCTGACGGGCCGTTCGGCGTTGGAGCACCGTGCGGTTGTGGTGGGGGATGGGCGGACGGAGCTGCTGGCGAGCCTTGGGGTGCTGGCGCGGGGTGAGAGCGCGCCGAGCGTGGTGGAGGGCGTAGCGGCTCCCTCGCGGCTGGCCTTCCTGTTCACCGGGCAGGGCGCCCAGCGTGTGGGTATGGGCCGGGAGCTGTGCGGGGCGTTCCCGACGTTCGCGGCGGCGTTCGAGGAGACGTGCCTCTATCTGGACGGACACCTGGGTTGCTCGCTGCGAGACGTGGTGTTCGGTGCGGCGGGATCTGGCGCGGGCGATCACGACCAGGCATCGTCGAACGGGAAGGTCTCAGATGGCGCGCCGCTGGATCAGACGCTCTTCACCCAGACTGGCCTGTTCGCGCTCGAGGTGGCTCTGTTTCGGCTGGTGGAGAGCTGGGGTGTGCGGCCGGACTTTGTAGTGGGCCATTCGATTGGGGAGCTCGCCGCGGCGCACGTAGCGGGGGTGTTCTCGTTGGAAGATGCGTGTCGGCTGGTCGCGGCACGTGGGCGTTTGATGGGGGCGCTGCCGGCGGGCGGGGCGATGGTCGGGGTGCAGGCGTCCGAGCCGGAGGTGCTCGAGGAGCTCGCGAGCTTCGAGGGCCGGGTGACGGTCGCGGCCGTGAATGGACCCGCAGCGGTGGTGCTCTCCGGTGATGAGGACGCAGTGCTGGAGCTGGCAGGGGCATGGCAGGAGCGGGGTCGCAAAGTCAAGCGGCTGCGGGTCTCGCATGCCTTTCACTCGCAGCGGATGGACGCGATGCTCGGCGAGTTCGAGGCGGTGGCTCGGGAAGTCGCATTCGCTGCACCCACGATTCCCCTCGTCTCGAACCTCACGGGAGAGCTGGCGAGAGCTGAGGAGATATGTGATCCACGGTATTGGGTGCGGCACGTTCGCGAACCGGTGCGGTTTGCCGATGGGGTGCGGTGGCTCGATGCGCAAGGCGTTGGGAGCTTCTTGGAGCTCGGTCCCGACGGGGTGCTCAGCGCGATGGTCCAGGATTGCCTGGCGGAGCAGGAGAACACGGAGGACGATGCCCGCGAGGAGGGCATCGTGTCGACGGCGACACCGGTGTTACGGGCCGGGCGGAGCGAGGTCCGAGAGCTTCTGGCTGGTCTGGGGCGCGTGTGGGTGAGCGGCGCGGAGGTGGACTGGGGGGCGGTGTTCGAGCGGTCGAGCGCACGGCGGGTGGAGCTGCCGACCTACGCCTTCCAGCGTGAGCGCTACTGGCTCGACTCGATGGAGGACGCTACGGGAGACTTGGCCGCTGCGGGTCAGGCCTCCGCGCGGCATCCGCTGCTGGGTGCGGCACTCGCGCTGGCCGACGATCGCGGATGGCTGTTCACCGGGCGGCTCTCGTTGCAGTCGCACCCCTGGCTTGCGGACCACGTAGTGATGGACACCGTGTTGCTGCCGGGCACAGCGTTTGTGGAGCTCGCGCTGCACGCCGGTCGGTGGGTGGGGTGCGAGGCGCTGCGGGAGCTGGCCTTGCGGGCGCCGCTTGCACTGAACGCGCAGGGCGCGGTTCAGATCCAGGTCACGGTCGGTCAGCCGGAGGAGTCGGGTCTCCGCCAGCTGAGCGTCTACTCCCGTCCGGAGGGCGCCGCGGGCGATGGGCTGGCGGGCCTGCTCGACGGGCGGGTCGAGCTAGCCGGGTGGACGCGCCACGCCGAGGGCGTGCTGGCTCCTGTCGAGCATTCGCCGACGTCCACGGAGGAGTGGTCCGCGGGCGGCCTGGATGGAGCTTGGCCGCCAGCCAATGCGCAGCCGCTGGAGGTCGCAGATCTGTACGAGGACCTCAGCGCGCACGGACTCGAGTACGGGCCGGTCTTCCAGGGCGTCCAACGTGCGTGGCGCCAGGGGAACGAGCTGCTGGTAGAGGTGTCGCTGCCGGTGGAGGAGCGCGAGCGGGCTGCCGCGTTCGAGCTCCACCCGGCGCTGCTGGACGCCACATTGCACGGCCTTGGGTTGGACGTGGCGGACGCCGGCGAGGGTGGGCCGCGGCTGCCATTTGTGTGGAGCGGCGTCAGCTTGTATGCGGCGGGAGCGTCGACGCGCGCGCACTCCTCGCTACGCGCCCGTGTCCGGCGCCTGGGCGCCGACACGGTGTCGCTGGCGGTGGCCGACGAGCATGGCGCCCCACTCGCTCTGGTTGACTCGCTGACCCTGCGGGCAGCACCGGCGGAGCTTCCCGGCGCGCGCGCCGGCGACGTCCGAGAATCGTTGTTCGCCCTGGACTGGGTGGGGGTCGAGGCCCCAACGGAGTCCGCGCCTGCGGAGAGGGATGAGCGGTGGGCCGTGCTGGGCAGCTCCAGCGTGAGGTTGCCCGGTGTGCTGCGGGGCTCCTTGGTAAGTGCCGATTTGGCGTCGCTGAAGTCGACGCTCGAGGAGGGGACGGCGGTTCCCGTGACGGTGGTCGTGGACTGCGCCTCTGGGCAGGAGCCTGCAGGCGCGGGCGAGGAGCTGCCCGGTGTCGTGCACGGAGGCGTGCTTGCGGCGCTGGAGCTGCTGCGGGAGTGGCTGGCGGACGAGCGGTTCCTGGCAAGCCGGCTCGTGCTGGTGACGCGCGCCGCGGTCGCGACGTGTGCGGAGGAGGCGCCACGCGATCTCTCTGGCGGTGCGGTCTGGGGGCTTGTGCGCTCGGCGCAGGCCGAGCACCCGGGACGCGTCGTGCTGGTCGACGTCGACGGTGAGGATGCCTCCTGGGCGGCGCTGCGCATCGCCCTCGCGGGGGACGAGCCGCAGCTGGCGGTGCGGGCCGGTGCGGTGCTCGCGCCAAGGCTCGCGCGGATGGGTGCCGAGGAGGAGCGGGACGCAGCGCTCAGTGCGCAGGACGCACCGCCCGCCCGCGAGCGCGACCGGGCGCTGAGGGAGACGTCGACCACGGGGTTGGGGTCTGGGGGCACGGTGCTGATCACCGGCGGCACCGGTGGTCTGGGCGCACTCGTGGCCAGGCACCTAGTGAGCGTTCACGGGGCGCGCGACTTGCTGCTTGTGAGTCGTAGCGGCGCGCGGGCGGACGGTGCGGTCGAGCTCGTGGCGGAGCTGGAGGCGCTCGGCGCGCGGGTGGGTGTGGAGGCGTGTGACGTGACCGATCGCGGCGCGCTCGAAGGTCTGCTCGCGCGGGTGCCGGCGGAGTCCCCGTTGAGCGCCGTGGTGCACACGGCGGGTGTTCTGGACGATGGCGTGATCGATGCCTTGACGGCGGAGCGAGTCGAGCGGGTGCTGGCGCCAAAGGTCGATGGGGCATGGCATCTGCACGAACTGACCGAGCACATGGAGCTGGGGGCGTTCGTGCTGTTCTCCTCGGTCGCGGGCACGTTAGGCGGCGCCGGTCAGGGCAGCTACGCGGCGGCGAATGCGTTCCTTGACGGGCTCGCCGCGCAGCGTCGCGCACGGGGCCTGCCTGGGCTGTCGATCGCGTGGGGGGCATGGGCCGAGGCCGGCGGGATGGCCGGCCGGCTGGGCGAGGCGGGCCTTCGACGGGTGGCGCGTCTGGGGGTGGGCGCGCTGTCCACGGAGCAGGGTTTGGAGCTGTTCGACGCGGCCTGCGGGCGCAGGGAGCCGCTGGTGATCCCAGTGCGGTTGGAAGCGCGGGCGCTGCGTGCTCAGATCAGGGACGGGGTTGTGCCCGCCCTGCTGCGCGGTTTGATCCGGGCGCCGTCCAGGCGTGTGAGTGACGAGCAGGGTTCGCTGGCGCTGAGGCTCGCGGGTGTCCCCGAGGCCGAGCGTTGGCGCATCGCGCTGCAGCTTGTGCAGGGGGAGGCGGCGTTCGTTCTGGGCCATGCCTCACCGGCTGCGGTGGAGCCGCGGCGCCCCTTCAAGGCGCTTGGGTTCGACTCGCTGGCGGCGGTGGAGTTGCGCAACCGGCTTGCCGCGGCAAGCGGTTTGCGGTTGGCGGCGACGCTTGTGTTCGACTACCCCACCCCGGAGGCGCTCGCGCGCTTTCTCGCGGGGAGCGCGCTCGGCGCCGAAGTGGCGCGTGTGGAGGCAGCGCGGCCGGTGGTGCGGACGGATGAGCCGATCGCGATTGTCGGGATGAGCTGTCGCTACCCGGGCGGGGTGCGCTCTGCGCAGGAGCTGTGGGGGCTGGTGGCCGAAGGTAGGGATGCGATCGGGTCCTTCCCATCCGATCGCGGTTGGGATCTGGAGGGTCTGTACGACCCGGACCCGGACCATCAAGGGACCAGCTATGCGCGGGAGGGCGGGTTCGTCTACGACGCGGCGGAGTTCGACTCGGCGTTTTTCGAGATCAGTCCGCGGGAGGCGCTGGTGATGGACCCGCAGCAGCGGCTGTTGCTGGAAGCGTGCTGGGAGGCCTTTGAAGAGAGCGGCATCGATCCGGCGAGTGTGCGGGGCAGCCAGACGGGTGTGTTCACAGGTGTGATGTACCACGACTACGGCGCGCGGCTGGTCGGGTCGATCGCCGGGGAGCTCGAGGGTTACCTGGGGACGGGCAGCGCCGGAAGTGTCGTCTCGGGTCGGGTCGCGTATACGTTCGGGCTGGAGGGCCCGGCGGTGACTGTCGATACCGCGTGCTCTTCCTCGTTGGTGGCCTTGCACCTGGCCTGCGGGGCGCTGCGTGGCGGGGAGTGCTCGCTGGCGCTGGCGGGTGGAGTGACGGTGCTCTCGACGCCGGGCGTGTTCGTTGAATTCTCTCGCCAGCGCGGTCTCTCACCGGATGGGCGGTGCAAGTCATTTGCGAGTGCAGCGGACGGCACAGGCTGGGGCGAGGGTGTGGGGGTACTGGCATTGGAGCGTCTTTCCGATGCGCGGCGCAACGGCCACGAGGTGCTGGCTGTAGTGCGGGGCAGCGCGGTCAACCAGGATGGTGCGAGCAATGGCTTGACAGCTCCCAACGGCCCGTCTCAGCAGCGAGTGATCGAGCGGGCGCTTACGAGCGCAGGCATCTCGGCCCGCGAGGTCGATGCCGTGGAGGGCCATGGCACTGGCACGCGGCTGGGCGATCCGATTGAGGCGCAGGCGTTGTTGGCGACCTATGGGCAGGGTCGTGAGCGGGGGCGGCCGTTGTGGTTGGGGTCGGTGAAGTCGAACATCGGGCATACGCAGGCGGCGGCGGGGGTGGCGGGTGTGATCAAGATGGTGATGGCGCTGCGCCACGGCGCACTGCCGCGGACGCTGCACGTCGATCAACCCTCCAGCGAGGTCGATTGGGCGGCGGGCGCAGTCGCGCTCCTCACCGAGGAGGTCCCCTGGGAGCGCAACGGTCGACCGCGGCTCGCCGGAGTGTCGTCGTTCGGAGTAAGCGGCACAAATGCGCACGTGATCATCGAAGAGCCACCCGCGCAGGTCGGAGTGGTGTCGGTGGCGGGCACGGGGGTCTCGGGGCGCGATGGGGTCGATCCAGGGCGCAACGGGGTCGCGCCTGTCCAAGGCAATGAGGCCTCTGAGACCGCGGCGCCGAGCGCGGCCGGTAGTGACCTGCTGGCCTGCGGCGTGACGCCATGGGTGCTCTCGGGGAGAGGACAGGATGCATTGCGCGAGCAGGCTGCGCGGCTGTCGCTGCGCCTTGAAGCAACCGCCGATCTGGGCGCGGTCGATGTCGGGCTCTCACTCGCGCTGCGGCCACAGCTCGCTGACCGGGCAGTCATCTGGGGGCGCGACCGGGAGGAGCTGCTGAGTGGTCTCGGGGCACTGTCGCGGGGTGAGCCGGCGTCGAAAGTGGTCGAGGGTGTGGCGAGTGCGACACGGCTAGCGTTCCTGTTCACAGGTCAGGGCGCCCAGTACGCCGGCATGGGGAGGGAGCTCTACGAGTCGTTCCCGGTGTTCGCGACGGCCTTCGACGAGGCGTGCGGCCACCTCGACGGACACCTGGGTCGCTCGCTGCGAGATGTCGTCTTCGCTGGGTCGCCGCTGGACGAGACGCAGTTCACGCAGGCGGGGCTGTTCGCGCTGGAGCTCGCGCTATTCGCGCTGGTGCGGGCGTGGGGCGTGCGGCCGGAGTTCGTTATGGGTCACTCGATCGGGGAGCTGGCGGCGGCGTGCGTCGCGGGAGTGTTCTCGCTTGAGGACGCCTGCCGTCTGGTAGCGGCGCGGGGTCGTCTGATGGGGGCGCTGCCGGCGGGCGGCGCAATGGTGGCGGTCGCCGCCTCCGAGCAGGAGCTCCTCGAGCAGCTCGACGGGTTGGAGGACCGCGTGGCGCTCGCAGCCGTGAACGGGCCGTCCGCGGTTGTGATCTCCGGCGATGAGCAGGCTGTGCTGGAACTAGCGAAGGCCTGGGAGGAGCGGGGACGCAAGACGCGGCGGCTGCGGGTCTCACACGCGTTTCACTCGCCGCTGATGGACGGGATGCTCGCCGAGTTCGGAGAGGTCGCCGCGGGAGTGACGTTCGCTGCGCCGGAGATCCCGGTCATCTCGAATCTGACCGGTCGGGTGGCAGTGGCCGAGGAGCTGTGCGATCCGGGGTATTGGGTGCGGCACGTGCGCGAGACCGTGAGGTTCGCGGAGGGGGTGCGGTGGCTGCACGGAGAGGAGGTCGGGAGCTTCCTCGAGCTCGGCCCGGACGGCGTGCTGAGCGGGATGTGCAAGGAGTGCCTGGCGGAGGCGCAAGGGTCAGCCGCTGTGGCGGCGATGCCGCTGCTGCGCAAGGGACGAGACGAGATGCAGGCACTGATGGCGGGGTTGGCCGGAGTGTGGGTGCGGGGTGCGGAGATCGACTGGCCCAAGCTGTTCGAGGGGTCGAGCGCGAGACGTGTGGAGCTGCCGACCTACGCGTTTCAGCGCAGGCGCTACTGGCTCGATGCGCTGCCCGTGCAGGACGCCTCTGCGATCGGCCAGGCCACGACGGACCATCCGCTGCTGCGTGCCACGGTCGCACTGGCGGCCGAAGGGGGGCGGCTATTCACCGGCCGGCTCTCCGCGCAGTCGCATCCCTGGCTCGCCGATCACGTGGTGGTGGACACCGTGCTGCTGCCGGGCACGGTGTTCCTCGAGCTGGCGCTGCACGCCGGGGAGGAGCTCGGGTCCGAGCTGGTTGAGGAGCTCACGTTGGAGGCGCCGCTGGCACTGCCCGCCCAGGGTGCGGTCCAGATCCAGGTCTCGGTGGGCGAGGCGGATGCGGCGGGCCGGCGGTCGCTTGCTGTCCACGCACGCGTCGAGGACGCAGCGGACGGGGGGCAAGCGCTGGCTGGGCAAGCGTGGACGCGGCACGCTAGCGGTGTGCTTGCCCCCGGCTCAGGCAGGCGCTTGGACTTGGGGGCGCCCGCCGGTTGGACATGGCCTGTGCCTGACGCCGACCGTGTGGAGATCGATGGCCTGTATGACGCACTGGGTGAGCACGGCTTGGACTACGGCCCGGCCTTCCAGGGATTGCGTGCGGTCTGGCGGCGCGGCGAGGAGGTGTTCGCCGAGGTCGCTCTCGCGGATGAGTTTGACGAGCAGGCCGCGCTGTTCGGGATCCACCCCGCGTTGCTCGACGCTGCGCTGCACAGCATCGGTGCAAGCCGGCGCGAGACGGGCGCGGACGCGCGGCCGGGGGATGTGCTGCTGCCATTCGCGTGGAGCGGGGTGAGCGTCTCCGCTGGCGGCGCTTCCAGGCTGCGCGTGCACCTGTCGCCCACGGGCAAGGACACGTTTGCATTGAGAGCTTTCGACGAGGCCGGCGCGCCCGTGGCGCGGGTCGAGGGGTTGGCGCTGCGCGCCGTCTCACGGGAGCAGTTGGGCGCCGCCTCTCGTGGCCGCCGCGAGCACCTCTACGAGGTCGATTGGGCTGGGGTCCCGGTTGACGCGACACCGGCAAGCGCGTACCGACTGACAGCCCTCGGCGCGACTGCGGAGAGTCTGTCCGGGATGCTCGGGGCAGCGGGGATTGAGTGTGAGGCCTACGCCGATCCGGCCGCGCTCGGCGAAGCGCTGGAGGAGCGTGGTCCGTCGTTGCCGGTGGTCGCGCTCGTGGACTGCACGCAGAGCGTCGGTGAGCCGCCGGCGGCGGTGCAGAGCGCACTCGGCGAGGTGCTGGGACTGCTGCAAGGCTGGCTCGCCGACGAGCGACTTGCCGACGTGCAGCTGGCGCTGCTCACGAGCGGGGCCGTTGGCGCGAATGCGGCGCAGGACGTGACCGGGCTGGCAGGCGCGGCGGTGTGGGGGTTGGCGCGCTCGGCGCAGGCGGAGCACCCTGGACGCCTGCTGCTATTCGACGTGGACGGCGAGCAGAGCTCATGGCGGTCGCTGCCCGCGGCGGTGGCGAGGGCTCTGCGCGCGGATGAGCCGCAGGTGGCGGTGCGTGCGGGAGCGCTGCTCGTCCCGAGGCTTGCGCGAGTCGCAGCTGCCGATCGACCAGACGACGACGGGGTGGGCGAGGACGCGGCGGGCGCCCCGGGATTCGATGCCGGCGAGGGCACGGTGCTGGTGATCGGGGGAACCGGGGGCCTGGGCGCGCTGCTGGCCCGGCACTTGGTGGGCGCACACGGAGTACGCGACCTGCTGCTGGCGAGCCGTCGCGGCGCGCAGGCGGCGGACGCGCTTGAGCTCGTGGGGGAACTGGAGGAACTCGGCGCGCGGGTGCGTGTGATTGCGTGCGATGTGGCCGATCGCGGTGCGCTTGAAGAGCTGCTCGCGCAGGTGCCGGCGGAGGCTCCACTGAGCGCCGTGGTACATGCAGCGGGGGTTCTGGATGACGGTCTGGTGAGCTCGCTGACACCGGCGCAACTAGAGCGCGTGCTAGCACCGAAGGTCAATGGCGCGTGGCATCTGCACGAGTTGACGGCGCGGCTCGACTTGCGGGCGTTCGTGCTGTTCTCCTCGACGGCGGGGACGCTCGGTGGGGCGGGGCAGGGGAACTACGCGGCGGCCAACGCGTTCCTGGATGCGCTTGTGGCGCACCGACGCGCGCAGGGTCTCGTGGCGAGCGCGATCGCGTGGGGGCCGTGGGCCGCGGCGGGCGGGATGGCCGACCGTCTGGGCGAGGCCGGTCTGACGCGACTGGCGCGTGCGGGCATGCTGGCGCTCTCACCGGCGCAGGGTCTGGAGCTGTTCGACACCGCGGCGGGGTTGGGCGCGGCGCCCGCGGTTGCGGTCCATCTGGACGGAGCCGCGCTGCGTGCTCAGGCGCGGGCCGCAATGGCGCCGGCTCTGCTGCGCGGTCTGGTGCGCACGCCTGTCAGGCGCGCGGTGGCCGGCGCGGGCGAGCGCTCGGAGCCTGGTCAGCTAGCACGGCGCCTGGCGGCGATGCCGGAGCGCGATCGTCGCCAGGCTGTGCTCGACCTGGTCCGGACCCATATCGCAGCGGTGCTTGGGCACGACACGCCGGCCGAGGTGGAGACGGAGCGCGCGTTTGGCGAGCTCGGCTTCGACTCGCTTACAGCGGTGGAGCTGCGCAATCGGCTTGCGGCAGCTACTGGGTGTCGCCTGCCTGCGACACTCATCTTCGACCATCCCACGCCGGCGGCATTGGCCGACTTCGTCCTGGTTGAGCTTGCGCCAGCCGGGGTCTCGGCGGAGACGGAGCTGGACAGGCTTGAGCTCGCGCTCTCCTCGATCAGCGTTGAGGAGGTCGAGCGGGCCGGCATCGCTACTCGTCTGCAGACACTCTTGACGAGCCTGGAGAATCGCGGGCCAGCCGCGGAGGCGGCCGAAGACGACCTCGAGACGGCGAGCGACGACGAGATGTTTGAGCTGATCGACCGCGAGCTTGGGGTGTCCTGAGTTGCCGGCGGGGGGAGGCGAGGAGAGGCTTCGTGAGTACCTGAGGCGGGTCACGGTCGACCTGCGCAAGGAACGCCGGCGCCTGCGTGCCGTTCAGGCCCGCGAGCGCGAGCCGATCGCGATCGTGGGGATGAGCTGTCGCTACCCCGGTGGCGTGTGCTCGCCGGAGCAGCTCTGGAGCCTGGTCGCCGCCGGTGGCGATGGGATCTCGGGCTTCCCGGAGAATCGCGGCTGGGACATGGGGCGCCTGTATGACCCGGAGCGTGGTCGCCCGGGGACGAGCTATGCGCGCGAGGGCGGATTCGTCCACGACGCGGACGAGTTCGATGCCGGCTTCTTCGGGATCGGCCCGCGCGAGGCGCTGGCGATGGACCCCCACCAGCGGCTGCTGCTGGAAGCCTCGTGGGAGGCGCTGGAGGATGCCGGCATCGACCCGGTGTCGCTGCGAGGCAGTCGCACCGGCGTGTTCGCGGGCGCCATGTATCACGACTACGCGGCGGGTCTACGGGTTGCTCCGGAGGAGCTCGAGGGCTATCTGGGCACGGGTGGGATCGCCAGTGCGATCTCGGGCAGGGTGGCCTATGTGCTCGGCCTGGAGGGCCCGGCGATCACAGTCGATACGGCGTGCTCCTCCTCGCTGGTGGCGCTGCACCTCGCGTGTGGGGCGCTGCGCTCGGAGGAGTGCGGGCTGGCACTGGCGGGCGGCGTCACGGTGCTCTCGACGCCGGGCGTGTTCACGGAGTTCAGCCGGCAGCGCAACCTGGCGCCCGACGGTCGCTGCAAGTCCTTTGCGGAGGCGGCGGATGGCACCGGCTTCGCGGAGGGCGTTGGCCTGGTGCTGCTCGAGCGGCTCTCCGAGGCGCGGCGCTTGGGTCATCGTGTGCTCGCAGTCGTGCGCGGCAGCGCCGTGAACCAGGATGGCGCGAGCAATGGGTTGACCGCGCCCAACGGCCCTGCCCAACAGCAGGTGATCCGCCAGGCGCTGAGTGTCGCGGGCCTCACCGCGGGGCAGGTGGATGCGGTCGAGGCGCATGGGACGGGGACGACGCTGGGCGATCCGATTGAGGCGCAGGCGTTGTTGGCGGCCTATGGGCAGGGTCGTGAGCGGGGGCGGCCGTTGTGGTTGGGGTCGGTGAAGTCGAACATTGGGCATACGCAGGCGGCGGCGGGGGTGGCGGGTGTGATCAAGATGGTGATGGCGCTGCGCCACGACGTGCTGCCGCGGACGCTGCACGTGGATGAGCCCTCGCGGCAGGTCGATTGGTCTGCGGGGGCGGTGTCGCTACTGACGGAGGATGTAGCCTGGCCCACGCGTGCGGAGGAGTCCCGCAGGGCCGGGATCTCATCGTTCGGGCTCAGCGGCACCAACGCGCATCTGATCCTCGAGGAGGCTCCTCCGGAGGACTACGCGGATGTGCCCTCATCGGTCGAGCCCCCCCCGGATCGTGAATCATCGGCCGACGCCTTCCCAGACGAGGCGCTTGCCGACGGATCTCAGCTGGGGGCAGCTCCGTCGGTTGAGGCGCCGACGCCAGACGCCGTTGTCGCTGTCGGACTTCTCGGCGGCGGTGTGGTGCCATGGGTGCTCTCGGGCCGGGGCGAGGGCGCGCTGCCTGCCCAGGCGAAGCGGCTGCGCGAGCACGTGAGCGGCCGCCCTGAGCTGGATGTCGGCGATGTCGGGTTCTCGCTGGCGAGCGCGCGCTCGAAGTTCGAGCATCGGGCGCTGGTGCTGGGGAGCGGACGGGATGATCTGTTGGGCGAGCTCGGGGCGCTGGCTGGAGAGCAGGCGGACGGGCGCTCCCCGCAGGGTGTCGCCGACGTCGACGGGGGCGTGGTGTTCCTGTTCCCGGGTCAGGGAGCGCAGTGGGTCGGCATGGGGGTGGAGCTGCTGGATAGCTCGCCGGTGTTCAGGCGGCGCCTGGCGGAGTGCGGTGAGGCGCTGGCGCCGTTCGTGGATTGGTCGCTGGAGGATGTGCTGCGGGGCGCGGAGGATGCGCCGGGTCTCGATCGCGTCGACGTCGTTCAGCCGGTGCTGTTCGCGATGATGGTCTCGCTGGCCGCGGTGTGGGAGGCATGCGGGGTGCGTCCGGATGCGGTGATCGGTCACTCCCAGGGCGAGATTGCGGCGGCGCACGTGGCGGGCGGACTGTCCCTGGGAGACGCTGCGCGGCTGGTGGCGCTGCGTAGCCGCGCGTTGCGGAGCTTGGCAGGCCTGGGCGGGATGGTGTCGGTCGCACTCGGCTATGAGGAGTTGCAGGCGCGACTCGCGGATCGGGGTGGCGAGCTTGCGATCGCAGCCGTCAACGGCCCGAGCTCTGTAGTGGTCTCGGGTGCACCCGCCGCGCTGGGGAGCTTCCTGGAGGAGTGCGCCGAGAGCGACGTCAGGGCGCGCGAGATCCCGGTGAGCTATGCGGCGCACTCCGAGCAGGTTCAGGCGCTGCGCAAGGAGTTGCTGGAGGCATGCGCGACGATCGTCGCGCGGCCCGGTGAGATCCCGTTCTACTCGGCCGTGACCGGCGCGCGGCTCGACACGGCGCGGCTGGACGCGGACTACTGGTACCGCAACCTGCGCGAGACGGTCCGGTTCGACAGCGCCGTACGGGCCGCGCTCGGAGATGGGCGGCGGGCCTTCGCCGAGGTCAGCCCGCATCCCGTGTTGACGATGAGTGCGCAGGAGACTGCCGAAGCGCAGCTGGGGGATGGCAGTCACGTGGTCTTTGCTGGCTCACTACGGCGTAGCGAAGGTGGGCCCGAGCGGCTGCTGAGATCGCTCGGCGAGCTGTGGGTGCGCGGCGTGGAGGTGGATTGGGCTGGCGTATTCGCGGGGAGCGGCGCCCACAGGGTTGGACTGCCCACCTATGCGTTCCAGCGCAGGCGCTACTGGCTCGATACCGACAGCGGCGCAGGCGATGTCGCCGCGGCTGGGTTGGGGGCGGCCGATCACCCGCTGTTGGGAGCGGCGGTTGCGCTCGCGGCCGGCGACGGCTGGCTGTTCACGGGTCGCCTCTCATTGGACACCCACGCTTGGCTGGCAGATCATGCGGTGCTCGGCACGGTCGTGCTCCCGGGCACAGCGCTGCTGGAGCTCGCACTGCACGCGGGTGGGTACGTGGGCTGTGAGGGTGTCAAGGAGCTCACGCTCGAGGCGCCGCTGGTGCTCCGCGAGGACACCGGCATGCAGCTCCAGGTCGTGGTCGGTGATACCGATGCGGCGGGCCTACGGACGGTGGAGGTCTATGCCCGCGTCGAGGAGCAGGCCGGCGAGCTCGGCTCCGAGGAGGTCTGGACGCGTCACGCCAGCGGGCTGCTTGCTGCTCCACCGAGCGACCGCCAAGAGCATCAGCCCGAGCTCGACGAGTGGGCAAAGAGGCGCCTGGGGGTTCTGGCCGGGGCCGAGTGGCCGCCGGCCGGGGCTGTGCCTGCCGATGTGGATGGGCTCTACGATCGGCTGGCCGGGATGGGTCTCGAGTATGGCCCGGCGTTCCAGGGACTGAGCGCCGCTTGGCTTCACGGTGGGGAAGTACTGGCGGAGGTCTCCTTGGCGGACGAGCAGCTGGCGCGCGCCGGCGCGTTCGGCGTGCATCCCGCGCTGCTCGACGCGGCGCTGCACGGAGGGTGGTTGGCCGGCGGTGGGGAGGAGGGGGCGGGGGACGGTGGCGTCCGGCTTCCGTTCTCGCTGGGCGAGGTGCGGCTGTTCGCGGCGGGCGCCGCTCAACTACGTGTATGCCTGGCGAGCGAGGGAGACACGATCTCGCTGCTCGCTGTTGAGGAGGATGGGACGCCGGTCGCCGCGATCGGGTCGTTGAGGACACGCCCTATCCCGTCCGGGGGTCTGCCCACGGGAGATGCGAGACACCCGGAGTCGCTGTTCTCGATGGACTGGACGGAGCTGGCGCTCCAAGCCGATGCGCGGGGAGCGGGTGCGCGGCGGCTGGCCGTGCTCGGCTCCGAGGAGACGGGCGGGCTCGCGGCTGCTCTGCGGAAGGCCGCGGTCCACTGCGTGGAGGTCCAGGGCGATCTGCGGGCATTGGGCGAGGCACTCGAGCAACTGCGGGCATCGGATGAGGCACCCGGGCAAGGTGCTGCATCCGCGAGCGATACGGCACCGCTTATGGACGTGCTCGTCGATCTGACCTTGGCGGGACGGGAGCTCGTCGAGCTGCAGGGGCGGGGCGCGGACCGCTCGCGGGACGCCGACCCACAGCTCTCCTTCGGGGTGGCCAACGCGGCCCTCGAGATCGCTGAGAACGTGCTGGAGATACTGCAGGAGTGGCTGGCCGACGAGCGGTTTGCCGATTGCCGGCTGGTGCTCGTGACGTGCGGAGCGGTGCCGGCCGATCCCGCCGATGACGTCCCCGACTTGGCTGCGGCGTCCATCTGGGGCCTGGTGCGCTCGGCGCAGGCGGAGCACCCCGACCGGTTTCTGCTCGTCGACGTCGATGGGGGGGAGCGCTCGTTGGCGAGCCTGTCCGCAGCGCTGTTGGAGGCACGCGTCTCGGGCGAGTCCCAGCTGGCGCTGCGAGGCGGGGTAGTGCTGGCCGCGCGACTGCAACGGGGATTTGGGCGAGCGCTCGAGCCTCCCGCGGGTGTGGGGGGGGAGTGGCGCTTGGAGAGTGCGGGCGGAGGGAGCTTTGAGGAGCTGCTCCTGGGCCCGTGTCCGGATGTCAACGAGCAGCTGCGGCCGGGACAGGTTCGCGTCTCGATACGCGCCGCGGGTCTGAACTTCCGCGATGTCATGACTGCGCTTGGCGCCGTGCCGCGACGCGGCGAGTGGGATCTGATCGGCAACGAGGGCGCCGGGGTGGTGCTGGCGGTGGCCCCCGACGTGAGCGATCTCGCGCCCGGCGATCGGGTGATGGGCCTGTTCTCGGGCAGCTTCGCTCCCGTGGCGGTCGTCGATCGCCGCCAACTGGCACCGATGCCCCTGGACTGGTCCTTCCCTGAGGCGGCATCCGTGCCCCTGGTGTTCCTGACGGCGTACTACGGCCTCGTGGACCTTGCGCGCGTGCGACCCGGCGAGCGCGTGCTGGTACATGCGGCGGCTGGGGGCGTTGGCATGGCTGCGGTGCAGCTGGCCCGGCATCTGGGAGCGGAGGTGTTCGGCACGGCGAGCCCCGGCAAGTGGGGGGTGCTCGCGTCGCAGGGGCTCGACGAGGCCCATGTCGCCTCCTCACGCGACCAAGAGTTCTCACAGCGCTTCCTCGATGAGACCGGAGCTGAAGGCTTTGACGTCATCCTGAGCTCCCTCGCGGGGGAGTTCGTGGAGGCATCCCTGGGGCTGCTGCCCCGCGGCGGCCGGTTCCTGGAGATGGGTAAGACCGACATCCGCGACCCCGCCGAGATTGCGCAGGCCTACCAGGGCGTCGCCTATCAGGCGTTCGACTTGGTGGATGCCGGACCCGATCGCATCCAGACGATGCTCGGAGAGCTAGTTGAGCTGTTCGAGCGTGGCGTGCTCGAACAGCTGCCGGTCAAGACTTGGGACGTGCGTGGAGGGCGGGATGCCTTCCGCTTCCTGAGCCAGGGGCGCAGCGTGGGCAAGGTTGTGTTGACAATGCCTACGCCCGCGATCGACGGGGATCGTACGACGCTGATCACAGGCGGAACGAGCGGCCTCGGCGCGAGGATCGCGCGACACCTGGTCACCGAGCACGGGGTCCGCCAGCTGATTCTCCTCAGCCGGCGGGGAGGGCAGGCGCCGGGCGCTGCCGAGCTGAAGGCGGAGCTCCTCGAGCTGGGGGCCAACGTGCAGGTGCTCGCGTGCGACGTGGCCGACCGCACAAAGCTCGCCGAGCTGATCGGGTCGATCCCGGCGGAGCACCCACTGGATGCGGTCATCCATGCGGCGGCGGTGCTCGATGACGGCCTCCTGGAGAGCTTGACCCCGGAGCAGCTGCAACGAGTATGGGCGCCGAAGGCGGCCGCGGCGTGGCACTTGCACGAGCTGACCGCGCAGCTGGAGCTCTCGGCGTTCGTGTTGTTCTCCTCGGCTACCGGCACGTTCGGAGGGCCGGGCCAGAGCAACTATGCGGCGGCGAACGCCTTCCTCGACGCGCTGGCTGCCCATCGCCGTCGGCGGGGCCTCCCGGCGACCTCGATCGCGTGGGGCCTGTGGGCACAGGCCACCGGTCTGACCGGCGGGGTGTTGGACGAGGGCATGGCGCGCATGGCGCGCGCGGGTGTGGGGGCGCTCTCCACAGAGGCCGGTTTGGCGCTGTTCGATGCCGCGCGTGGGGGTAGCGAGGCCCTGGTCGTTCCGGTTCGGCTCGACCTGGGTGTGCTGCGCAAGCAGGCGGGAGCGGGAACGATCCCGCCGTTGCTGCGCGGCCTAGTGCGAGCTCCGGCCCGGAGGATGTCGGGCATCGGTGACCGCGCGAGGAGCGGCCAGCTGGCGCGGACGCTGGCGGCGGCGGACGCGAGCGAACACGAGCGGATCGCCCTGCAGGCGGTGCTGGCGCAAGCGGCTGTGGTTCTGGGACACGGCTCGCCCGCGTCGATCGAGGTACAGCGGACGTTCAAGGAGCTCGGCTTCGACTCGCTCTCGGCGGTGGAGCTACGCAACCGGCTGAGCGCGGCGACCGATCTGCGCCTCCCGGCGACCCTCACGTTCGACTACCCCACCCCGATTGCGCTTGCGCAGCATCTGCTGGAGGGAATCGCCGGTGCGAGCACCGTGCGGTCCACCAGAGCCGGTGTCCGCGCGGTGGCCGCGGACGAGCCGATCGCGATCGTGGGGATGAGCTGCCGCTACCCGGGCGGTGTGAGCTCCCCGCAGGAGCTGTGGGAGCTCGTCCGGCGCGGCCGGGACGCCATCGCTGGATTCCCGGTGGACCGCGGGTGGGACCTGGTGGGCCTGTACGACCCCGACCCTGCGCGGCCCGGGACGAGCTACGCTCGCGACGGCGGGTTCGTCGAGGACGCGGGCGAGTTCGATGCGGCCTTCTTCGGGATCGCTCCGCGGGAGGCGCTGGCGATGGATCCGCAGCAGCGGCTGCTGCTGGAAGCATCGTGGGAGGCGCTCGAAGACGCGGGCATCGATCCGGCCGCGCTGCGGGCCACCCAAACCGGGGTCTTCACGGGCACGAGCTCACAGGATTACGCGGCGCTGCGGTCTCGCTCGACGTCCGAGCGCTTGGAGGGCTACCAGGTGACCAGCGGCTCGGCGAGCGTCCTATCCGGCAGGGTGTCCTTCACGTTCGGCCTGGAGGGCCCGGCGATCACGGTGGATACAGCCTGCTCGTCTTCGTTGGTGGCGATGCATCTGGCGTGTCAGGCGCTGCGCTCGGGTGAGTGCTCGCTCGCGTTTGCGGGGGGCGTGACGGTGCTGGCCACACCGGGCCTGTTCGTCGACTTCGCGCGCCAGCGTGGTCTGGCGCGCGATGGCCGCTGCAAGTCCTTTGCGACCGCCGCGGATGGCACGAGCTTCGCCGAGGGTGTCGGCCTCGTGCTGCTCGAGCGCCTGTCCGAGGCACGGCGTCTGGGCCATCGGGTGCTGGGGTTGGTGCGTGGCAGCGCGGTCAACCAGGACGGGGCGAGCAATGGGCTGACTGCGCCAAACGGCCCCGCTCAGCAGCGGGTGATCCTTCAGGCGCTGGCGAACGCGGGAGTGTCCGCGGCCGAGGTCGATGCGGTCGAGGCGCACGGGACGGGGACGACGCTCGGGGATCCGATCGAGGCGCAGGCGCTGCTGGCGACCTACGGCCAGGGTCGCGGCGCGGGGCATCCGCTGCGACTGGGGTCGATCAAGTCGAACATCGGGCACACCCAGGCGGCGGCCGGCGTGGCGGGCGTGATCAAGATGGTGATGGCGCTGCGCCACGACACGCTGCCGGCGACGCTGCACGTCGACGAGCCCACACGCGCGGTGGACTGGTCGGCGGGAGCGGTGTCCCTGCTAACCGAGTCGACGCCGTGGACGCGCAACGGACAGCCGCGTCGGGCGGGCATTTCCTCGTTTGGGATCAGTGGCACCAATGCCCACGTGATTGTTGAGGAAGCGCCTGCTCAGGAGGTGTCCCCGGAGGGCGGTGCAGGGTCACTGGAGGATGGCGGTGCGGAGCCCACGGCGGACGATGACGTGGAGTCCCGGGAGGTGGGTACAGCGCGTACGGCAGGCGCACGGCGTGAGGTGGAAGCACCGCCGGAGGCAGGCACGATCCCGTGGGTCCTCTCGGCGCGGGGCGAGGATGGGTTGCGCTCGCAGGCGCAGCGGCTGGCGAGTCGGGTCGCGGCGGCTCCCGAGTTGGGTGTGACGGATGTTGGGTTTTCGCTTGCGGGTCGGCCGGAGCTTGAGGATCGGGCTGTGGTGTTGGGGTTGGGTCGGGGGGAGTTGTTGGGTGGTTTGGGTTTGTTGGCTGGGGGTGGGGTTGGTGTTGGTGTGGTGCGGGGTGTGGTGGTTGATGGTGCGCGGCTTGCGTTTTTGTTTACGGGTCAGGGTGCGCAGCGTGTGGGTATGGGTCGGGGTTTGTATGAGGCGTTTCCGGTGTTTCGGGGGGCGTTGGATGAGGTGTGTGCTTGTTTGGATGTGCATCTTGATTGTGGGTTGTTGGGTGTGTTGTTTGGTGGGGGTGGGGTGGGGTCTGGGGTTGGGTTGTTGGATGGGACGGGGTTTACGCAGGCGGCGTTGTTTGCGGTTGAGGTTGCGTTGTTTCGGCTTGTTGAGAGCTGGGGTGTGCGCCCGGATTTTTTGTTGGGTCATTCGGTTGGTGAGTTGGTGGCTGCGTTTGTGGCGGGTGTGTTTTCGTTGGAGGATGCGTGTCGGTTGGTGGCGGCTCGTGGTCGGTTGATGGGGGCGTTGCCGGTGGGTGGGGCGATGGTGGCGGTGCGGGCGTCTGAGGGGGAGGCGTTGGAGTCGTTGGGTGGGTTTGAGGGGCGTGTGTCTTTGGCGGCGGTGAATGGGCCTGAGGCGGTTGTGTTTTCGGGTGATGAGGATGCGGTGCTTGAGTTGGGGGGTGTGTGGGAGGGGCGTGGTCGTAAGACGCGGCGTTTGCGGGTTTCGCATGCTTTTCATTCGCCGCGGATGGATGTGATGTTGGAGGAGTTTGCGGCGGTAGCGGAGGGTGTGTCGTTTGCTGAGCCGCGTATTCCGGTGGTGTCGAATGTGACTGGTGGGTTGGCGGGGCCTGGGTTGTTGTGTTCGGCTGGGTATTGGGTGCGGCATGTGCGTGAGACGGTGCGTTTTGCGGATGGTGTGCGGTGGCTTGGTGGTCAGGGTGTGGGTTGTTTTCTTGAGCTTGGGCCGGAGCCGGTGTTGAGTGCGATGTGTCGTGAGTGTTTTGAGGGTTCTGGGGTGGTTGAGGGTGAGGCTGGGGGTGTTGTGGGGTCCTCTGGGGGTGTGGGGTCGTCTGGGGGTGTGGGGTCGGTGTTGGGTGGGGGTGTTGGTAGGGGTGGGGTGACGGCGGTGTCGGTGTTGCGGGGTGGGCGTTCTGATGGTGAGGCGTTGGTGGGTGCTGCGGCGGCGATTTGGGTGCGTGGTGTGGGGGTTGATTGGGGTGCGGTTTTTGCGGGTTCGGGTGCGAGGCGTGTGGAGTTGCCTACTTATGCGTTCCAGCGTGAGCGCTATTGGTTGCAGCCCGGGGCTGGGGCAGGCGACGCCGCATCCGTCGGACAGGCGGCGGTCGAGCATCCCCTGTTGGGGGCCGTGCTGGCGCCGGCCGGGGAGCAGCGGCTGTTGTTCACCGGCCGCTTGTCGCTGGGCACCCACCCGTGGCTTGCCGACCACGCGGTGATGGGGGCGGTGCTGGTGCCGGGCACGGCCTTCGTGGAGCTTGCCCTGCACGCAGGCGGCCGAGTTGGCTGTGGCTCCATTCAGGAGCTGACGTTGGAGGCGCCGTTGGCATTGGAGGAGCTCGAGGACATTCAGTTGCAGGTGATCCTCGAGGAGCCCGACGCGGCGGGCGGGAGGCGCGTAGGCATCTACTCGCGTCCAAAGGGGTCGGCCGACGGCGATCTGGGCGACCTAGGGCCTGTGGAGTGGACGCGGCACGCCGCCGGCGTGCTCGTCCCAGCTGCGTCGATGGGGTCGCGGATGGAGTCGATGGAGGTGCTCGGCGAGGAATCCTGGCCTCCACTCGACGCCGAGCCGGTGCGGGTCGAGGAGATCTACGACGCGCTGGCGGCCCGTGGGTATGAGTATGGGCCGGTATTCCAGGGGCTGCGGGCGGTGTGGCAGCGTGGGGAGGAGATCCTGGCGGAGGTGTCGCTGCCGGAGGACGAGCGCGATCGGGCGCGCGCCTTCGGCGTGCATCCCGCGCTGCTCGACGCTGCCCTGCACGGGTTGGCGGTCGCATCGGCCGACGCCGGCGAGGGAGTTCGCTTGCCGTTTTCCTGGAGCGGCGTAAGCGTTTACGCGGAGGGCGCCTCGGCGCTGCGCGTGCGGCTGGCTCCGGTGGGCAGGGATGCGTTGTCGGTCACGGTCGCGGACGAGCGCGGCGCGCCGGTCGCGGCAGTGCAGGCGCTCGTGTTGCGGACGGTCTCGGCCGAGCAGCTCGGCCGTACGGGCGGTCGGCGTCAGGAGTCCCTGTTCGGGCTTGAATGGGTAGCTGTCACGGGCGGGGCGGACTCGCTCGGTCACTGGGCCGTGCTGGACGACGGAGGGGCGCTTGCGCGGACGCTGCGCGGGGCTGGGGCGATCGCTGTCGAGGCGCCGGCCGGGGCGTCGTCCGCCGCCGGTGCGTTGCAGGGACTGGCGAATGGCGCGGACGGCGCCCCCGAGGTGCTCGTCGTGGAGTGCGCCCGGGGCAGCGATCGCGGTGGCGCCGCCAGCGGGGAGCTTGGAGGGACGCTCGAGGTGCGACCGTCGGGCCCTGCCGGGGTCGCAGAAGATGTGACGGAGGCGGTGCGCGTGGAGGTGGGGGGCGTGCTCGAGCTGTTGCAGGGGTGGCTTGTCGACGAGCGCTTGGCGGACTCGCGGCTGGTCCTCCTTACACGGGGGGGTGTCGCCACCTGTGCGGAGGAGGATGTGAACCTGGCGGGCGCGGCAGTGTGGGGTTTGGCGCGCTCCGCTCAGGCTGAGAGCCCGGGGCGAGTGGTACTCGTCGACGTGGACGATGCGGAGGACTCCTGGCGGGCGCTACCCGCGGCGGTGGCGAGTGCGCTGGATCTGGAGGAGCCGCAACTCGCGATTCGCGCGGGCCGCGTGCTGGCGCCCAGGCTCGCGCGGATGGCTCTCGGCTCGCCTGAGGAGAGGTCGATCCTGTGGGAGGCGGACGGGCTCGCGGGCGGGGGCACAGTGCTGGTCACGGGAGGTACGGGCGGACTAGGCGCGCTGGTGGCGAGGCATCTAGTGGCGGTGCGCGGCGTGCGGAGCTTGGTGCTGGCTAGCCGCCACGGTCGGGAGGCCGCGGGCGCCGCCGAGCTCGAGGCCGAGCTGGTGGAGCTTGGAGCGCGGGTCGAGATCGCGGCTTGCGATGTCGCCGACCGTGGGCGGCTGCGGGAGCTGATTGCCTCGATCTCGCAGGAGCATCCGCTACGGGGAGTGGTGCACGCGGCGGGGGTCCTGGAGGATGGCGTGCTCGGCTCGCTGACGGCCGAGCAGGTCGGTCGCGTGCTAGCTCCCAAGGTAGACGGCGCCTGGCACCTGCACGAGCTGACGGCCGAGCTGGAGCTCGACGTGTTCGTGCTGTTCTCCTCGGTCGCTGCGACTCTTGGCAGTCCTGGCCAGGCGAACTACTCGGCGGCGAACGGGTTTCTGGACGGGTTGGCGGTTCACCGACGGGCACAGGGCCGACCCTGCACCTCGATCGCGTGGGGGCCGTGGGAGCAGCCGGGGAGCATGGCTGGCGGCCTGGATGGCGTCGCACGTGTGCGCCTAGAGCGTGGGGGGGTCGCGGCGCTGTCCGCCGAGCAGGGTCTCGAGCTCCTCGACGCGGCGTGCGCGACACAGCAGGCGCTGGCGGTCGCGGTCGCACTCGACGCGGGGACGCTGCGTGCGCGAGCTCGCGCCGGGTCGCTTCCGGCGCTGCTGCGCGGTCTCGTGCGCGTGCCCGTGCGGCGGGCTGTGCCGAGTGGGGAGGGAGCGCTGGCTGAACGCCTGGCGGGGGTCCCCGAGCAGGAGCGCCGGCGGCTGATGCTCGAGCTGGTGCGGGTGGAAGCGGCAGCGGTGCTCGGGCATGCGACGCCCGACGCGGTGCAGGAGCGGCGGGCGTTTCGGGAGCTCGGGTTCGATTCGCTGGCGGCGGTGGAGCTGCGCAATCGGCTGGACGCGCTCAGTGGCTTGCGGCTGCCGGCGACGCTCGTGTTCGACCACCCCAACCCGGCGGCGCTCGCCGATCACCTGCTCGAGACCCTCGCCGGCGCCGGTCGGCGGGTCGCGACGGCGGTGCGAGTGGCGGGAGCCACGAGCGAGCCGCTGGCGATCGTGGGCATGAGCTGCCGCTACCCGGGCGGTGTGAACTCGCCGCGAGAGCTGTGGGAGCTGGTGGCCTCGGGCGAGGATGGTATCTCGCGGTTCCCGGCGGATCGCGGATGGGATCTGGAGGGTCTGTACGACCCCGACCCCGACCACCCGGGCACCAGCTATTCCCGCGAGGGCGGGTTCGTCGCGGACGCCGCGGAGTTCGATGCGGCCTTCTTCGGGATCGCTCCGCGGGAGGCGCTGGCGATGGATCCGCAGCAGCGGCTGCTGCTGGAAGCCTCGTGGGAGGCGCTGGAGGACGCGGGCATCGATCCGGCCGGCCTGCACGGCAGTCGCACGGGCGTGTTCGCGGGGGTGATGTACCACGACTACGGCAGTGGCCTGGGGCCGGTCACAGGCGTCGAGGGCTATCAGGGGACGGGCAGCGCGGGCAGCGTCGTGTCAGGGCGAGTCGCCTACGCGTTCGGCTTCGAGGGCCCGGCAGTATCGGTGGACACGGCGTGCTCGTCATCGCTGGTGGCGCTGCACTGGGCCTGCCAGGCGCTGCGCTCGGGTGAGTGCTCGCTCGCACTGGTGGGGGGCGTGACGATCCTGTGGACGCCGGGCGTGTACGTGGAGTTCTCGCGCCAGCGCGGGCTGGCGGCGGATGGGCGCTGCAAGTCCTTCGCGGAGGCAGCCGACGGGACGGGCTGGAGCGAGGGCGTTGGTGTACTGGCTGTTGAGCGCCTGTCTGAGGCACGGCGTCTGGGTCATCGGGTGCTGGGGCTGGTGCGTGGCAGCGCGGTCAACCAGGACGGCGCGAGCAACGGGCTGACGGCGCCCAACGGTCCCTCCCAGCAGCGGGTGATCCAGCAGGCGCTGGCGAGCGCGGGCCTCGCGGGTGGCGACGTGGATGCGGTCGAGGGGCATGGGACCGGCACACGGCTAGGTGATCCGATCGAGGCGCAGGCGCTGCTGGCGACCTACGGGCAGGAGCGCCCGGAGGGGCGCGGCCCGCTGTGGCTCGGATCGGTCAAGTCGAACATCGGGCACACCCAGGCGGCGGCCGGCGTGGCGGGCGTGATCAAGATGGTGATGGCCTTCCGGCACGGTCTGCTGCCGCGGACTCTGCACGTCGATGAGCCCTCGACCGAGGTCGACTGGTCGGCCGGCGGGGTCTCGCTGCTGCGCGAGGAGGTTCGCTGGCCACGCAACGGGCGCCCACGGCGCGCGGGAGTCTCGTCGTTCGGAATCAGCGGGACCAACGCACACGTGATCCTCGAGGAGCCCGCGCCCGAACCCGAGTCCGAACTCAGGCCCGCGCCCAAGCCCGAGCCTGCGCTCGAACCCAAGCCGGAGGTCGAGGCGGAGGCTGCAGATGCGGGGTCCCCGGCGGATGGCGATGCCGATGGGCGCGGGCTCGATGCACGGGCTGAGAGGGTTGGCATCGCCGGCACGATTCCGTGGGTCCTCTCGGGCCGCGGCGCGTCGGGGCTGTGCGGACAGGCGCAGCGCTTGGCGACATTGATGGCGTCAGACCCGGATCTCGCGCTCGAGGATGTTGGGTTTTCGCTTGCGGGTCGGCCGGAGCTTGAGGATCGGGCTGTGGTGTTGGGGTTGGGTCGGGGGGAGTTGTTGGGTGGTTTGGGTTTGTTGGCTGGGGGTGGGGTTGGTGTTGGTGTGGTGCGGGGTGTGGTGGTTGATGGTGCGCGGCTTGCGTTTTTGTTTACGGGTCAGGGTGCGCAGCGTGTGGGTATGGGTCGGGGTTTGTATGAGGCGTTTCCGGTGTTTCGGGGGGCGTTGGATGAGGTGTGTGCTTGTTTGGATGTGCATCTTGATTGTGGGTTGTTGGGTGTGTTGTTTGGTGGGGGTGGGGTGGGGTCTGGGGTTGGGTTGTTGGATGGGACGGGGTTTACGCAGGCGGCGTTGTTTGCGGTTGAGGTTGCGTTGTTTCGGCTTGTTGAGAGTTGGGGTGTGCGCCCGGATTTTTTGTTGGGTCATTCGGTTGGTGAGTTGGTGGCTGCGTTTGTGGCGGGTGTGTTTTCGTTGGAGGATGCGTGTCGGTTGGTGGCGGCTCGTGGTCGGTTGATGGGGGCGTTGCCGGTGGGTGGGGCGATGGTGGCGGTGCGGGCGTCTGAGGGGGAGGCGTTGGAGTCGTTGGGTGGGTTTGAGGGGCGTGTGTCTTTGGCGGCGGTGAATGGGCCTGAGGCGGTTGTGTTTTCGGGTGATGAGGATGCGGTGCTTGAGTTGGGGGGTGTGTGGGAGGGGCGTGGTCGTAAGACGCGGCGTTTGCGGGTTTCGCATGCTTTTCATTCGCCGCGGATGGATGTGATGTTGGAGGAGTTTGCGGCGGTAGCGGAGGGTGTGTCGTTTGCTGAGCCGCGTATTCCGGTGGTGTCGAATGTGACTGGTGGGTTGGCGGGGCCTGGGTTGTTGTGTTCGGCTGGGTATTGGGTGCGGCATGTGCGTGAGACGGTGCGTTTTGCGGATGGTGTGCGGTGGCTTGGTGGTCAGGGTGTGGGTTGTTTTCTTGAGCTTGGGCCGGAGCCGGTGTTGAGTGCGATGTGTCGTGAGTGTTTTGAGGGTTCTGGGGTGGTTGAGGGTGAGGCTGGGGGTGTTGTGGGGTCCTCTGGGGGTGTGGGGTCGTCTGGGGGTGTGGGGTCGGTGTTGGGTGGGGGTGTTGGTAGGGGTGGGGTGACGGCGGTGTCGGTGTTGCGGGGTGGGCGTTCTGATGGTGAGGCGTTGGTGGGTGCTGCGGCGGCGATTTGGGTGCGTGGTGTGGGGGTTGATTGGGGTGCGGTTTTTGCGGGTTCGGGTGCGAGGCGTGTGGAGTTGCCTACTTATGCGTTCCAGCGTGAGCGCTATTGGTTGCAGCCCGGGGCTGGGGCAGGCGACGCCGCATCCGTCGGACAGGTTGGGGCCGATCACCCGCTGCTTGGCGCGGCTGTCGAGCTGGCAGACGGCCAAGGGTGGGTCTTCACAGGACGGCTGGCGCTGGGCACCCACTCGTGGCTTGCCGACCACGCGGTGATGGGCAGCGTGCTGCTACCTGGGACCGCGTTCCTCGAGCTTGCCTTGCACGCTGGCGGCCGAGTGGGGCACGGGATCGTCAGGGAGTTGACGATCGAGGCGCCGTTGCTGCTGGATGAGCGCAGCGCGGTACAGCTACAGGTAGTGGTAGGCGAACGGGGAGCGTCGGGGGAGCGCCCAATCGCCTTCTACGGGCGCGTGGAGGGCGGCTCCGGCGCCGAGGCGGGCGTGGCGTCCGAATGGGTGCGGCACGCGGGCGGCGCACTCGTCGACGATCTATCCCCGGAGAGTGGCCGGGTGGCGCCGGCGCTGGAAGCGGAGCTGGCCGACGGAGTGTGGCCGCCGCGAGACGCGGAGGCCACAGAGGTCGAGGGCCTGTATGAGCGTCTGGCGGAGCAGGGCTTTGACTATGGGCCGATCTTCCAGGGTGTGCGGGCGGCCTGGCGACGCGGTGGGGAGGTATTCGCCGAGGTAGAGCTGCCCGGGAGCGATGCCGGTGCGTTCGGGCTGCACCCGGCACTGCTGGACGCGGCATTTCACGCCACCCTGGATCTTCCCAACGGCGCTGGGAAGCACGCATCAGGAGCGCGCCTGCCGTTTGCCTGGAACGGGGTGCGGCTGCTCGCTCGCGGTGCTGGGATGCTCCGGGTCGCACTGCATCCGCAGGGGCCAGAGGCGGTGACCCTGTTGGCGATGGAGGAGTCCGGCGAGCCGGTGATCTCGGTCGCATCGCTGGTAGTACGCGAAGTGTCCCCAGGGCAGTTGGAGGGCGCCCGCGGCGGGGGTCCCAGCTCGCTGTTGCGGCTAGCGTGGCCGACGGTTGCTGACGGCCCGGCAAGCGTGCCGACGGATCGGCTGATCGTGCTCGGAGAGGCGGGCAGCGCGGTCGCGGACTCGCTCGCAGCGGCGCGCGTCGGGGCAGAGGTCTACGAGGACGCGGTGGCGCTGGGCGCGGCGCTGGATGCTGGCGCGGAGACGCCGCAGGTCGTTCTCGTGGACTGCGTCTCTGTGTCGGGTGGGGCCTGCCCGTCGCCCGTCGAGAACGTGACGCTCCCGTCTCCGGTCGAGCCGGGCGGTGCGACCGGATCTGGACATGCGGGGTCAGTCGAGCGCGGTGGGAGCGCGGCCGGGTCGGTCCGCGACCAGGATTGGGCGGCGGAGCTGGGCGGTTCGCTACGCCACGCCCTGAACCGTGTGCTCAGGCTGATGCAGGCGTGGCTCGCCGACGAGCGCTTTGCCGACTCGCAGCTCGTCATCGTCACCAGGGGCGCCGTGGCGGCTGGGGTGGGGGATGACGTGGAAGACTTGGCGGCGGCGGCCGTGTGGGGCCTGGTGCGCTCTGCCGAGTCGGAGCATCCTGGCCGGTTCGGGCTGGTGGACGTCGACCAGGATGACAGCTCGTGGGAGACGCTCGCAGCGGCGTTGGGCCGCGGCGAGCCTGAGATCGCCGTGCGCGGCTCGGAGGTGCGGATGCCGCGACTCGAGCGGATCGGGTTGGATGGGGCGGCCCTGGCCGGTTTCGATGGGCATGGCACGGTGTTGATCACCGGCGGCACGGGCGGCCTTGGCGCCCTGGTGGCGGAGCACCTGGTGGCCGAGCACGGGGTGCGCCGACTGATGCTCGCCAGCCGCCGAGGAGGCGAGGCCGAGGGCGCCGAGGAGTTGCGCGAGCGGCTGGGGGCGGCAGGCGCAGAGGTCGAGATCGCGGCCTGCGACGTCGCCGATCGCAAAGCGCTCGAAAGGCTGCTGCGCTCGATCTCCGCGGAGCACCCGCTGAGTGCGGTCGTGCACACGGCGGGGACCGGCGAGAACGCGCTGATCGAGTCGCTCACCGCCGAGCGGTTGGAGCGGGTGCTGGCCGCGAAGGTCGATGGGGCGCTGCACCTACACGCGTTGACCGCGGGCATGGAGCTGGGGGCGTTCGTGCTGTTCTCCTCGATGGCAGGCGTGTTCGGCGGCCCGGGCCAGGGCAACTACGCGGCGGCCAACGCGTTGTTGGATGGCCTGGCCGCACACCGCCGGACGAGCGGTCTGGCGAGTACCTCGCTGGCGTGGGGGCTATGGACGGAGGTGGGCCTGGGCCGCGACCTGGGGGCGCTCGACATGCGGCGGATGACGGGCAGCGCCGGCGTCGGCACGGTCTCTCCCGCACAGGGACTCGAGCTGTTCGACGCAGCTCTGGCGAGCGGCGAGACGCTGGTCTTCCCGGTACCGCTGGACGGCCGGGCGTTGCGAAGCGAGGCTGCCTCCGAAGCGCTGCCGGCGTTGTTGCGCGGTCTCGTACGCATGCCGGCGCGGCGCGCGGCGGATGGCGGCCCGCGGTCGCTTGCCCGCCGCTTGCAGGGAATGTCGGAGGCCGAGCGCGAGGGCGCGATCGGCGAGTTGGTGCGCGGCGAGGTGGCGGCGGTGCTGGGCCATGCATCGGCACAGGCCATCGATCCCGACCGCGCTTTCAAGGATCTGGGCTTCGACTCGCTCGCGGCGGTCGAGCTGCGCAATCGCCTCAGTGCAGCGACCGGGCTGCGCCTGCCGGCGACGCTGATCTTCGACTATCCCAGCGCGAACGCCCTGACCCGTAGCCTGCGTGACGAGCTGGAGGGCACGCACGCTCCCGCTACGCAGCCGTCCTCGCTGGCGCTCTCGGCGAGCGAGCCGATCGCGATTGTGGGCATCGGCTGTAGCTATCCGGGCGGCGCACGCTCGGCCGAAGGACTGTGGCAGCTCGTCGCCCGCGGTGCAGAGGGCATCGGCCCCTTCCCGACCGACCGCGGCTGGGACCTCGACTCGCTCTACGACCCCGATCCCGACCGCTCGGGCACGAGCTACGTGCGGGAGGGTGGCTTCCTGGATGACGCGGGGGAGTTCGACGCGGCCTTTTTCGGGATCGGCCCCCGGGAGGCGCTGGCGATGGATCCGCAGCAGCGGCTGCTGCTGGAAGCCTCGTGGGAGGCGCTCGAGGACGCGGGGATCGACCCGCACTCGCTGGGTGGCAGTCGCACGGGGGTGTTCGCGGGCGTGATGCACCAGGACTATGCCGCGGGTGCGGCCGGGTCGCCGGCGGCCAGCGACCTGGAGGGCTACATGGGTACGGGCGGTGCGGGCAGCGTTGTCTCCGGACGGATCTCGTACACGTTTGGCTTCGAGGGTCCGGCTGTGACGGTCGACACGGCGTGCTCGTCCTCGCTGGTGGCAATGCATCTGGCCTGCCAGGCGCTGCGCTCGGGCGAGTGCTCGCTGGCGCTCGCCGGCGGCGTGACGGTGCTCTGTACCCCGGGCCTGTTCGTGGAGTTCAGCCGTCAGCGCGGACTGGCGCGAGATGGGCGGTGTAAGTCCTTCGCGGCAGCGGCCGACGGGACAGGCTGGAGCGAGGGCGTGGGCGTAGTGTTGCTGGAGCCCTTGGCCGAGGCTCAGCGCCTGGGTCACCGGGTGCTGGGGCTGGTGCGTGGCAGCGCGGTCAACCAGGACGGCGCGAGCAATGGGCTCACTGCACCCAACGGTCCTTCTCAGCAGCGGGTGATTCGCGCGGCGCTGGCCAATGCGGGCCTCGCCCCTGACCAGGTGGATGCTGTCGAGGCCCACGGGACGGGCACGGCGCTCGGTGATCCGATCGAGGCGCAGGCGCTGATCGCTACCTACGGGCAGGGGCGTCCGGCCGGGCATCCGCTGTGGCTCGGATCGGTCAAGTCGAATATCGGCCACGCCCTGGCGGCGGCCGGGGTGGCGGGCGTGATCAAGATGGTGATGGCCTTCCGGCATGGGGTGTTGCCGCGGACCTTGCACGTAGAGGAGCCCTCCGGGGAGATCGACTGGTCGGCAGGCGCCGTCGCGCTGCTGAGCGAGGAGGTCCCGTGGGAGCGCAGCGGAGAGCCCCGACGGGCGGGCGTGTCCTCGTTCGGGATCAGCGGTACAAACGCACATGTAATCCTCGAGGAGGCTCCGGGTGAGCCCGCCGTGACACCGCGTGAGGCTGCCGTGGTACCGCGTGAACCGCTCGCCGGCGGCGGTGTGCTGCCGTGGGTGCTATCGGGCAAGAGCGAGGCGGCGCTACGTGCTCAAGCTGACCGGCTGCGCAGACATCTGCATGAGGCGCCCGACCTCGACGTGGCCGATATCGGCCACTCACTGACGGCCACACGCGCGAGCTTTGAGCGCCGTGCTGTTGTGCTCGGTGCAGGACGCGAGGAGTTGCTGGCCGGACTGGGGGCGCTAGCTGTGGGCGACTCGGCGGCGAGCGTGCTCGAAGGCACGGCCGCAAGTGGGCCGGTTGCGTTCCTGTTCTCCGGCCAGGGCTCCCAGCATGCGGGCATGGGGCGGGAGCTCTACGGCGCGTTTCCGCTGTTCGCCGCCGCGCTGGATGAGCTCTGCGCTCAGCTGGACGGCGAGCTGCACGCCGACATCGAGGCTCAGCTGGACGGCGAGCTGCACGCCGACGTCGAGGAGCCGCGGCTGATCGAGCTGCTGTTCGCAGAGCCGGGCTCGCGGGAGGCGGAGCTGCTCGACCAGACGGCATTTACGCAGGCGGCGCTGTTCGCGCTGGAGGTGGCGCTGTTCAGGTTGCTGGAGGATTGGGGGGTCAGGCCCGACTATCTCGTGGGCCACTCGATCGGTGAGCTCACAGCGGCGCACGTGGCCGGCGTGTTCTCACTCCAGGACGCATGCAGGCTGGTCGCTGCCCGAGGACGTCTGATGGGAGCGCTGCCGGCCGGCGGGGCGATGGTGGCGGTGCAGGCTTGCGCGGATGAGGTGCTCCCCGAGCTGGAGCCGTTTGCGGGTCGTGTGACGCTAGCGGCCGTCAACGGCCCGTCTGCCGTTGTGCTCTCGGGTGATGAGCTACAGACGCTCGAGCTCGCCGCGTCGTGGCGGGAGCGGGGCCGTAAGACGCGGCGGCTGCGGGTCTCGCACGCCTTTCATTCGCCGCGAATGGACGGGATGCTTGCCGAGCTCGAGCGGGTCGCGGCGAAGGTCGTCTTCTCAGAGCCGCGGATTCCGATTGTCTCGAACGTGACGGGGGCGGTGGCCGAGCCGGGGCTGCTGTGCGCGGCGGACTACTGGGTGCGGCACGTGCGCGAGACAGTGCGCTTCGCCGACGGGGTGCGCTGCCTCCATGGACATGGAGTCCGCCGCTTCGTGGAGCTTGGCCCCGACGGAGTGCTCAGCGCGATGACCCACGAGTGCCTGGGCGACGACGCCGCGGGCGAGCGCGCCGCCGCACCCGGTCCTGCGGCTGGCGCCGATGGGCAGGCCGGAGCGGCCGAGCGCGCGGATGGGGTGACGGCGGTGCCGCTGTTGCGCGATGGACGTGCCGAGGGCGAGACGCTGCTCGGTGCTCTGGCTGCGGTCTGGGTGCGCGGCGTCGCGGTCAACTGGGGAGCTGCCTTCCGCGGGAAGAGCGCCCGACGGGTGGCGCTTCCGACCTATGCCTTCCAACGAGAGCGCTACTGGCTCGATGCGGGAGCGCCGGCGGGCGACGTCACCTGGGTGGGCCAGTCTGCGGCGGGCCATCCGCTGCTGGGCGCGGCGGTTGAGCTGGCCGACGGGCAGGGCGCGCTGTACACAGGGCGGCTCTCGCTCGAGAGTCATCCATGGCTGGCGGACCATGCGGTGCTGGGCAGCGTGCTGCTGCCGGGCACCGCCTTCCTGGAGCTGGCGCTGTATGCAGGCGCTCAGAACGGTTGCGGGCGCGTGGAGGAGCTGACGATCGAGGCGCCGCTGGCGCTGGACGAGGGCAGCGTCGTGCAGTTGCAGGTCGTGGTCGGGGAGCTCGAGGAGTCCGGGCGGCGTACGCTCGGCATCTACTCGCGGCGCGAGCGCTCCTTGGGGGAGCGGGTCGGTGGTTGGGAGGAGTGGGTGCGTCACGCCGGCGGGGTGCTCAGTACAGAGGAGCTGCCGGACGCGCAGGCAGCGTCGAACAGTCGCGCCGAGTCGCTCTCTGGGGTGTGGCCTCCGCGCGGCGCACAGGCTGTGCCGATCGATGATCTCTATGACCGTCTGGCGGACCGAGGCATGGATTACGGTCCTGGATTCCGCGGACTGCGCGTTCTCTGGCGGTGCGGCGAGGAGTTGTTCGGCGAGGTGGCGCTGCCCGCCGATCTGCACGCCGGCGTGGGCGCCTTCGCGGTGCATCCGGCGCTGCTCGACTCGGCCCTGCACATGATCGCCCTCGCAGGGACCGCGGGCGGTGAGGAGCCGGTCGACGGGGTGCGCCTGCCATTCTCGTGGAGCGGGGTGCAGCTGCACGGAGATGGAGCCGCTCCGGTGGCGTTGAGGGTCGCGTTGCGCCCGCGGGGGGATGCGTTCTCGCTGACGGTCGCCGAGGAGTCCGGCGCACCCGTGGTCTCGGCCGACTCCCTGGTACTGCTGCCGATGTCGGCCGAGCAGCTTGACGGGGCCCGCGGAGACGCCCGTCACAGCTCGCTGTTCCGCGTCGAGTGGCCGGCGCTCGCTGGGGCTTCCTCCGGGGTTCGCTCATCGCAGCGGCTGGCGGTGCTGGGCGACGAGGATGGGGTGCTCGTGGCGGCGCTGGCGGCCGCCGGCATGCGGGCGGAGGTATATCCGGACGCGAGCCGGCTGGCTGACGCGCTCAAGGTGGGCGCGGCGGCGCCCGACGCGGTGCTGCTCGATTGCGCGGCGCAGGGAGACAGTGTGGGAGAGGCTCTGCGGAGGGTCCTCGCGCGGGCGCTCGCGGCGTTGCAGGAATGGCTCTCCGCGGAGGAGCTGTCGGCGTGTCGGCTCGTGTTTCTGACGCGGGGCGCGGTAGCGGTGGAGTCCGGTGAGGAGCTCCCGGATCTGGCTGGGACCCCGGTATGGGGTTTGGTGCGCTCGGCGCAGTCCGAGCATCCCGGGCGGTTCGTGCTGGCCGACATCGCCGGTGAGGAGCTCTCCTGGGCCGCGTTAGTCGCGGGGCTCGCGGCGGGCGAGCCGCAGTTCTCAGTACGCGGGGATTGCGTACGCGTACCGCGATTGGAGCGGGCGCCGCTAGCGGGTGCGAGCGCGCTGGCACTCGATGACGGTGGCACGGTGCTGATCACCGGCGGCACAGGCGGTCTGGGCGCACTGCTCGCCGGGCACCTGGTCGCAGAGCATGGGGTGCGCCGGTTGCTGCTGGTCGGTCGTCGCGGGAGCGAGAGCGAGGGCGCGGCCGAGCTGCAGGAACGGCTGGTGGCGCTCGGTGCGCAGGTCGAGATCGCTGCGTGTGACGTAGCCGACCGCGGAGCGCTCGAGAAGCTGCTGCGCTCGATCCCCGCGGAGCACCCGTTGCGGGCCGTGCTACACGCCGCAGGGACGGGTGACAACGCGCTGGTCGAATCCCTGACGGTGGAGCAGCTGGAACGGGTGCTGACCGCGAAGGTCGATGGGGCGCTGCACCTACACGAGCTGACCGAACAGATGGATCTCGAGGCGTTTGTGCTGTTCTCCTCGATGGCTGGTGTGCTCGGCGGGCCGGGGCAGGGCAACTACGCGGCGGCGAACGCGTTCCTGGACGGCCTGGCGGCGCACCGTCATGCACGGGGGCTGGCGGGAACTTCGATGGCCTGGGGGCTGTGGAGCGGCGTCGGCCTAGGCCGCGACATGGGCGAGCAGGAGATGCGCAGGATGGCGGGCACGGCGAGCCTGGGTGCGCTCTCCACGGCGCAGGGGCTGGAGCTATTCGACCGCGCGTTGGGCAGCCACGATGCGGCGGTCCTCCCGGTGCACCTGGATGGAGGGATGCTGCGCGCGGAGGCGCGGGCTGGGGCGCTTGCGCCGCTGCTGCGCGGCCTCGTGCGCGTACCCTCGCGGACGTCGGCGAGCGATGGGCGTGGCGCGGGATCGCTCGCGCAACGCCTGGACGGCGTCCCGGAGGACCGACGGGAGGACATTGTCGGCGAACTGGTGCGCGCCGAGGCCGCCGCTGTGCTGGGACACAGCTCGCCGCTGGCGATCGATCTCGAGAGCGCCTTCAAGGACCTGGGCTTCGATTCGCTGGCGGCGGTTGAGCTGCGCAACCGGCTCAGCCGCGCGACGGGGCTGAGCCTGCCGGCGACGCTGATCTTCGACTACCCCAACTCGGTCGCACTCGCTCGCTATCTATTGGAGGAGAGCATCCAAGAGGGCGCCGGCGGAGACTCCGTGGACGCCGAGCTCGACCGGCTGGAGTCGACGCTCTCGGCAATGGCCGCGGAGGGGGATGGGCGCGTGCGGGTTACCGCCCGCCTCCAGGCGTTCCTGGCCGGTCTGGGCGATACGGGCGCAGGCAATGGCGCGCTCGCGACGGCCGAGCAGGCGATTCACTCGGCGACGGCCGACGAGGTTTACGACTTCATCGACAGGGAGCTCGGATCGGTATGAGCCGTCGCAATGCAGAGACCTCCCTGGGACCCGTGAGCACTGAGGGATCGTCGGTGAGCAACGACGACAAGTCGCTCGAGTATCTGAAGCGGGTCACGGTCGACCTGAGCACCGCCCGGCGGCGCCTGCGCGAGCTCGAGCAGCGCGAGCGCGAGCCGATCGCGATTGTCGGTGTCGCCTGCCGCTACCCAGGTGGCGCCGATTCGGCCGAACGGCTATGGGAGCTGGTGCGTGGTGGCCGGGACGGGATCACGGGATTCCCGACCGACCGCGGCTGGGACCTGGAGCGTCTGTACGACCCCGATCCAGATCATCCGGGGACGAGCTACGTGCGGGAGGGAGGCTTCGTTCACGATGCCGCCGGGTTCGACGCGCGGTTCTTCGGGATCAGCCCCAGAGAGGCGCTGGCGATGGATCCCCAGCAGCGGCTGCTGCTGGAAGCGTCGTGGGAGGCGCTGGAGGACGCCGGGATCGCCCTTGGCCCGTTGAAGGGCAGCCGCACCGGCGTGTTCGCGGGCGTGATGTACCACGACTACGGCACCGGCGCGTCGGGGGACGTGGAGGGCCACCTGGGCACCGGCGTCTCGGGCAGCGCGGTTTCGGGCAGGGTCGCTTACACCTTTGGCTTCGAGGGTCCGGCCGTCACGATCGATACGGCCTGCTCCTCCTCGCTGGTGGCGCTGCATCTGGCCTGTCAGGCGCTGCGTGCGGGCGAGTGCTCGCTGGCGCTTGCCGGCGGGGTGACGGTCCTCTCCACGCCGGTCGCGTTCGTTGAGTTCTCGCGCCAGCGGGTGCTGGCAGCGGACGGACGCTGCAAGTCCTTCGCGGCGGCCGCCGATGGCACCGGCTGGGGCGAGGGCGTTGGCGTGGTGTTGCTGGAGCGGCTGTCTGAGGCGCAGCGGCTGGGGCATCACGTGCTTGCGTTGGTGCGCGGCAGCGCCGTCAACCAGGACGGGGCGAGCAACGGGATGACCTCGCCCAACGGGCCCTCCCAGCAGCGTGTGATCCGCCAGGCGTTGAGCAACGCCGGTCTGCGTGCGAGCGAGGTCGACGCGGTCGAGGCGCACGGGACCGGCACTAGGCTCGGGGACCCGATCGAGGCGCAGGCGCTGCTGGCGACCTATGGCCGGGAGCGCACGGCGGAGCGGCCGCTGTGGCTGGGCTCGGTGAAGTCCAACATCGGACATACCCAGGCGGCGGCTGGGGTGGCGGGCGTGATCAAGATGGCGATGGCACTCAACCACGGGGTGCTGCCTCCTACGCTGGGCGTGGACGCGCCCACCCCGGAAGTGGACTGGTCGACGGGTGTGATCTCGTTGCTGCGCGAGGAGGTCGCCTGGCGACGCAGCGGATCGCCGCGGCGCGCGGCGGTGTCTTCCTTTGGCATCAGCGGCACCAACGCGCATCTGATCCTCGAGGAAGCGCCGGTTTTGGCGGATGGCGCCACGGATGGCGCCGGTGTGTTGGACGGCGTTGAGGGGAAGAGCCTGCCGGACGGCGCCGAGGGGAAGAGCCTGTCGGATGGCGCCGAGGGGAAGAGCCTGTCGGACGGCGCCGAGGGGAAGAGCCTGTCGGATGGCGCCGAGCGCAACGGCGAGGTGGATGGGGGCGTGGAGGGCCGGGTGGCGCGGGCGGGCAAGGGGGTCGAGGTCGGTGTCTTGCGGACCGACGCGGCGGCGTGGCTTCTCTCCGGGCGGGGCGAGCCGGCCCTGCGGGCCCAGGCGACGCGGCTGCTCGCGCGCGTCGCGGAAGATGGGGAGCTGCGGCCGCTCGACGTGGGCCTCTCGCTCGTGGGGCGCCATGCGCTGGAGGATCGCGCCGCGATCGTCGGCGAGGACCGCGAGAGCCTGCTGGAAGGTCTGCGCGCGCTGGCCGCCGGTGGCTCCGCGCCCGGGATGGTACGGGCGAGCGCTCGTGCAGGTTTGCGCGGGAAAGTGGTGTTCCTGTTCCCGGGCCACGGGTCCCAGTGGGAGGGGATGGCGGCTGAGCTGCTGGACGCCTCGCCGGTGTTCGCGGAGGGGATCGAGGCATGCGCCGAGGCGCTCTCGCCCTACCTGGCGGACTGGTCGCTGATCGATGTCCTAAGGGGCGCACCGGGCGCCCCCACATTGGAGCGGATCGATGTCGTGCAACCGGTGCTGTTCGCGATGATGGTTGCACTGAGCGGCCTGTGGCGCGCCTGTGGCGTGCGACCCGACGCGGTTGTGGGCCACTCCCAGGGCGAGATCGCAGCCGTGCATTGCGCTGGTGGATTGCCCCTCGAGGACGCGGCCCGGCTCGTAGCGTTACGCAGCCGTGTGCTGGCCCAGCTGACGGGCAAGGGTCAGATGGCGTCCGTCGCGCTCCCGGCCGCTGAGCTGGCCGACCGTCTCGCGCGCTGGGGGGAGCGGATCGCGATCGCGGCGGTCAACGGACCCGCCTCCGTCGTGGTCTCGGGCGAACCCGATGCGCTCGAGCAGATGCTCGCCGAGTGCACGCAGGAAGGCATCCGCACGCGCGTCGTGGCAGCCGCTGTCGCCGCTGGGCACTCGCCTCAGATCGAGCCCCTGCGGGAGCAGTTGCTGGAGGCCTGCTCGAGGCTCGCCGCCCATCCGGGGGAGATCCCGTTTTACTCGGCGGTGACGGGTGGGCGACTGGACATGGGCAGCCTGGACGCCGAGTACTGGTATCGCAACACGCGCGAGACGGTGCAGTTCGACGCCACCATGCGCGCGCTGCTGGCGGACGGTCACCGGGCATTCATCGAGATCAGCCCACACCCGGTGCTGGCGCCCGGCATGCAGGCGACTCTGGACGATGCGTTCGAGGATTCACGGGATGTCGCGATCGTTGGCTCGCTACGCCGCGGCGAGCGCGGACCGGTGCGTTTCCTGACCTCGCTCGGGGAGGTCTGGGCGCGAGGGCTGGAGGTCGACTGGAGCGCGGTCCATCGCGGGTCGGGTGCGCGGCGGGTCCTCCTGCCGAGCTACGCCTTCCAACGCGAGCGCTACTGGCTGGCGCCCGGCACGGGCGCTGGAGATGTCGGCGCCGTCGGCCAGGCCGCGGCGGGCCACCCGCTGCTAGGTGCTGCGGTCGAGCTCGCGGGCGGCAGCGGTTGGCTGTTCACGGGGCGCCTCTCGCTCGAGAGCCATCCCTGGCTCGCGGACCACGCGCTCGCGGGGACGGTGCTGTTGCCCGGGACCGCTTTCCTGGAGCTCGCACTGTTCGCGGGAGACCGGGCGGGCTGCGGGCTGGTGCGGGAGCTGACGCTCGAGGAGCCGCTTCTGCTGAGCGAAGGGGAGGCGGTACGACTCCAGGTCGCGGTCGGCGAGCTGGAGGAGTCGGGACGGCGCGCGATCGCCATCTACTCACGCCCCGAGGGCGCCTCTGAGGAGCTGTGGGCCGCCGCTGAGTGGGTGCGTCACGCCGACGGCGAACTGTCGATGCTCGAGGCGCGGGAGGGCGAGGACGCCGACGGCGGGCCAGGGTCGGGGCTGGCCGAGCAGGAGCCGGCCGCCGTCTCAGCGCCGGTGCAGGCGGTGGCGTCGCTGGCAGGCGCGTGGCCCCCGCAGGGTGCGCAGGCGGTACCGGTCGACGACCTCTACGAGCGCCTGGCCGAGCTGGGCTGCGACTACGGGCCCGTCTTCCAAGGCGTCCAGGCGGCATGGCGACGCGATCGGGAGATCTTCGCCGAGGTGACCCTGCCCGAGGACCAAGCAGCGAGGGCCGCCGCCTTCGGCGTGCACCCCGCGCTGCTCGACGCGGCACTGCACATGGCGCTCGCTCTGCCTGCGGGCGAGGAGGAGGAGGGCAAGGCCGAGGGTGAGGGCGATAAGGGCCAGGCGCGAATGCCCTTCTCCTGGAGTGGCGCGGCGCTGTTCGCCGGCGGTCCGCGCGCGTTGCGTGTCGCGCTGTGCCCGGGGCCCCGGGATGCGATCTCACTGGCGATCGCCGACGACTCTGGCGCGCTTGTGGCTGCGGTCGACTCGGTGGTGGCGCGGCCGGTTGCGGTGCAGCAGCTCGGCGCGGTCGGAGGGCGGGGCAGGCGGCCGCTGTTCACGCTGGAGTGGCCGGCTCTCGCTGTCACCTCCGAGCCCAGCGGCGCGGGTCCGATTGCGGTGCTGGGCGGCGGTCCTGGCAACGTGGTCGAGTCGCTGAGGGCAGCCGGGATCGAGGTCGAGCCGTATGGCGATCCGGGTGAGCTGGCCGACGCGCTCCAGGCCGGCGCGGCGGCCCCGGCGGCGGTTCTCATGGAGTGCGCTGCGGACGGCGAGTCCGCCGCGGAGATGGCCCGTGGGGTGCTCCGCGCGGTCCTTGCAGGGCTGCAGCAATGGCTCTCCGATGAGCGACTCTCCGGCTGCCGGCTCGTGTTTCTGACGCACGGCGCGGTGGCAGTGCGGGCCGGTGAAGAGGTGCCGGATCTGGCCGGGGCGGGGGCGTGGGGGCTGGTGCGCTCCGCCCAATCCGAGCATCCTGGGAGCACTGCGCTGATCGACGTCGACGGCGATCGGGCTTCGTGGGAGATGCTTGCAGCGGCGCTCGCCTGCGGCGAGCCGCAGCTTGCGATCCGCGCGGGGCAGGTGTGCGTTCCGCGGCTTGCACGGGCACCGCTGGCGGTGGGCATGCCCGGCGGCGGGTTCGGCGGGGATGGCACGGTTCTCTTGACGGGGGCCACCGGTGACCTGGGTGCACTGCTCGCCGAGCACCTAGTCGCAGAGCATGGGGTGCGCCGGTTGCTGCTGGTCAGCCGCCGGGGAGGCGCGGCGCCGGGAGCGCAGGAGCTGCGTGCGCGGCTCGTGGGGCTCGGGGCGGAGGCCGAGATCGCCGCGTGCGACGTGGCCGACCGCGCTCAGCTGCAGGCGCTGCTCGACGCGATCCCCGCGGAGCGGCCGCTGAAGGCGGTGGTGCATGCCGCCGCGGTGCTCGACGACGGCGTGATCGACTCGCTGACCGATGAGCGCGTGGCGCGTGTCCTGGCTCCGAAGCTGGACGGAGCGTTGAACCTGCATGAGCTGACCGCCGAGATGGAGCTCGACGCGTTCGTGCTGTTCTCCTCGATCGCGGGTGTGTTCGGCAGTGCTGGGCAGGGCGCCTACGCGGCGGCGAACGCGCTCGTGGACGCGCTGGCAGCTCAGCGGCGCGCGCGGGGGCTGCCTGCCTGCTCGTTGGCGTGGGGTCTGTGGACGCAGGCCGCTGGGACTACAGACGCCTCCGGCAGGACAGCGCTCATGCGGATGGCGGGCGCCGGCATCCGCGCACTCGGTCCCGAGGAGGGTCTCGCGCTGTTCGACATGGCCTGCGAGCTGGATGAGGCGCTGGTGCTGCCGGTCGCTCTCGACATTCCCGCGCTACGTGTGCAGGCGCGCGCCGGCGCGGTTCCCGAGCTGCTGCGTGGCTTGATCCGCGCGCCGGCGCGACGGGTCGACGGCGGCTCGTTCGCGCGGCGCCTGACGGCGATGTCCCCACAGGCGCGGAAGGATCTCGTCGCCGAGCTGGTCGCTGCGGAGGTCGCCACCGTGCTCGGGCACTCCTCGCCGCAGGCGGTCGACCCTGACAGCGCGTTCAAGGAGCTCGGCTTCGACTCCCTGACCGCGGTGGAGTTGCGCAACCGATTGGCCGCGGCGACGGGACTGCGTCTGCCGGCGACGCTGATCTTTGACTACCCGACGCCGGTCGCACTCGCCGATCACCTCTTGCGGGAGATCTCCCCGGAGGCCGCGGCGGCCGCTGCACTCGATCCGGAGGAGGTCGAGATTCGAGGGGCGCTCGCCTCGATTCCCCTAGCGCGGCTGCGGGAAACCGGGCTGCTGGACACCCTGATTCAGCTCGCGAGTCCGAACGGAGAGGCCGGGCTCGCGGACGCGGCCGATGCCGCGGAGCGGATCGACGAGATGGACATCGAGGGCCTTGTGCGGATGACACTCGCGCAGGCCGACACCGACCGCGGCGAAGCGCAGGGAGGCTGACGTGAGCTCCACCCCCGAGCAGGTAGTGGAGGCGCTGCGCGCATCCGTCAAGGAGACCGAGCGGCTGCGCCAGCAGAATCGCCAACTGCTCGCTTCCTCGCGCGAGCCGCTGGCGATCGTCGGTATGAGTTGCCGCTACCCGGGCGGGGCGCACTCGCCTGAGCAACTGTGGGAGCTGCTCAGGCGCGGCGAGCAGGGGATCTCGGGATTCCCGGCCAACCGCGGCTGGGACCTGGAGCGTCTGTATGACCCCGATCCCGATCACCCGGGGACGAGCTATGTGCGCGAAGGCGGGTTCCTCTACGACGCCGATGAGTTCGACCCCGAGGTCTTTGGGATCAGCCCGCGCGAGGCGCTGGCGATGGACCCCCACCAGCGGCTGTTGCTGGAAGCGTCGTGGGAGGCACTTGAAGCTGCGGGTCTCGATCCGCTCGCGCTGCGCGGCAGCCGGACCGGCGTGTTCGCCGGAGCGATGCACCAGGACTACGGTCCGCGGCTGCATGCGGACGGCGCCGGGCACAGCTCGGCATCGGGCGATCAGGCGGGGTACTTCGTGACGGGCGGAGCTGGCAGCGTGGTCTCGGGTCGGGTCTCCTACGTGCTGGGCCTTGAGGGGCCGGCGATCTCACTTGACACGGCCTGCTCGTCCTCGCTGGTGGCACTGCACCTGGCCTGCCAAGCACTGCGCTCGGGGGAGTGCACGCTGGCGTTGGCGGGTGGCGTGACCGTGCTCTCGACGCCTACGGTGTTCGTCGAGTTCAGCCGTCAGCGCGGACTGGCTCCCGACGGGCGTTGCAAGCCATTCGGGGCCGGGGCGGATGGGACGTGTATCTCCGAGGGCGTGGGGGTGGTGCTGCTGGAGCGGCTCTCCGACGCACGCCGCTTAGGTCACGAGGTGCTGGCGGTGGTGCGCGGCAGCGCGATCAACCAGGACGGGGCGAGCAACGGTCTGACGGCGCCGAACGGGCCCTCCCAGCAGCGCGTGATCCGCCAGGCGCTGGCGAACGCCGGTCTCACCCCGCAGGAGGTAGACGCGGTCGAGGCGCATGGCACCGGCACGATGCTGGGCGATCCGATCGAGGCGCAGGCGCTACTGGCGACCTACGGGCACGAGCGGCCCGACGAGCATCCGCTGTGGCTGGGGTCGGTCAAGTCGAACCTCGGCCACACACAGGCCGCGGCCGGGATCGCTGGGGTCATCAAGATGGTGATGGCCCTGCGCCACCAAGTCCTGCCGCGCACGTTGCACGCCGAGCAGCCCTCAGGGGAGATCGACTGGTCGGCAGGCGCGGTTGCGCTATTGCGCGAGGAGATCTCCTGGCCGCCCGGGCCCAAGCCGCGCCGCGCCGGCGTCTCCTCGTTTGGCATCAGCGGGACGAATGTGCATCTGCTGCTCGAGGAAGCCCCGTCGAGCCCGGTCGAGGCTACGGGAGAGTCTCCCGGGCAGGATGTCGCTCGCGCGTTCGGTACAGGTGTTGCGCCGTGGGTCATCTCCGGCCAGAGTGGGGCCGCTCTGGAGGCCCAGGCGAAGAAGCTGCGCGGATATCTCAACGGCGCCCCGGAGCTGGATGCGGGCGATGTCGGCCGATCCTTGGCGGTGGGACGCCCGGTGCTCCAGCACCGGGCGGTCGTGCTTGGCGCGGGCGGCGATCGGCTTGCCGGCCTGGACGCGTTGGCCGCCGGGCGGGCGAGTATCGGCGTGGTGCGGGGGGTGGCGCGCATGGGGGGTCGAGTCGCCTTCCTGTTCCCGGGCCAGGGCTCTCAATGGCGGGGTATGGCGGTGGAGCTGTTGGATGCCTCACCGGTGTTCGCCGAGCAGCTGCGCGCATGTGGGGATGCGCTCGCGCAGTTTGTGGACTGGCGCCTAGAGGAGGTGCTGCGTGGCGCCGCAGGCGCGCCGTCGCTCGAGCGGGTCGAGGTAGTGCAGCCGGCGCTGTTCGCGGTGATGGTCTCGCTGGCGGCGCTCTGGCGTGCGTGCGGGGTGCAGCCGGATGTCGTGGCGGGCCACTCCCAAGGAGAGATCGCGGCGGCCTGCGTGGCGGGTGGGCTTTCGCTCGAGGATGGCGCGCGGGTGGTGGCGCTGCGGGCCAGGGCGCTTGTGGCGCTAGCGGGGAAGGGCGGAATGGTGTCGCTCGTGCTGGGGGCGGCGGAGCTCGAGTCGCGACTCGAGCGCTTCGCTGGCGAGGTCTCGATCGCGGCGATCAACGGACCCGCGGCGGTCGTCGTCTCCGGCGAGCGTGGTGCGCTCGCGGAGCTTCTGGCGCAGTGCGAGGCCGATGGTGTCAGGGCGCGCGAGATCCCCGTCGACTACGCGGCGCACTCGGTCCAGGTCGAGGCGATCCGTGGGGAGCTCCTGGAGGCCTGCTCGTCGATCGCTCCGCGGTCGGGTGAGGTCCCGTTCTACTCGGCCGTGACCGGTGGGCTGCTCGACACGGCGGAACTCGATGCGGACTACTGGTATCGCAACCTGCGTGAGACCGTGCAGTTCGAGGGGGTGACGCGCGCCCTGCTCGATGGAGGCTGCGGCACGCTGATCGAGCTCAGCCCGCATCCGGTGCTGACGGTCGCCGTCGAGGAGACCGCAGAGGCGGTGCGCGAGGCTCAGCGCGAGGAGCGCCAGCGCGAGATTGTCGCGATCGGCTCGCTGCGCCGTGACGAGGGCGGCCCGGAGCGTTTCCTTGAGTCGCTCGGAGAGGTCTGGGTGCGCGGCGGGAGCGTCGATTGGGGCGCGGTCTTCCGGGGTAGCGGTGCGCGGCGTGTGGCGCTGCCCACCTACGCGTTCCAGCGGGAGCGCTACTGGCTGGATGCCGACCCGAGCGCGGGGGATCCCGCCGCGATCGGCCTCGCGCCGGCCGAGCACCCCCTGCTGGGCGCGGCCGTGGCACTGGCTGACGATCGCGGGTGGCTGTTCACGGGACGGCTCTCGCTCGAGACTCACCCGTGGCTCGCCGACCATGCCGTGATGGGCTCGGTCCTGCTGCCCGGCACCGCTTTCCTCGAGCTGGCGCTGCACGTGGCGGGGTGCGTGGGCTGCGACCAGGTAGCTGAGCTCACGATCGAGGCGCCGCTCGTGCTTGGAGAGGGGGGTGCGGCGACGCAGTTGCAGGTGGCGGTGGCCGAGGCGGACGAGGCCGGTATGCGGACGGTCGGTATCTACTCTCGCTCGCACGGTGCAGCGGTGGACGGACCGGCGATCTCGACAGGTCCGGAGGTGGGGGCCGAGTGGACGCGGCACGCCAGCGGTACCCTCGCCGGCGGCGATCCGCTCTCGAGCGAAGCATCCGTACAAGCGCCGGCGGAGGGGCTCGCGAGCAAGCTGGAGGGACCCTGGCCTCCTCGCGACGCGCAGCCCGTGCCGATCGACGGGCTATACGAGCGCCTGGCCGATCTGGGGCTGGACTACGGACCGGACTTTCAGGGTCTGCGCGCGGTATGGCGCCACGGGGAGGATCTGTTCGCGGAGGTAGCGCTGTCGGAGGACCGGGACAGCCGCACGAGTGACTTTGCGATCCATCCGGCGTTGCTGGACTCCGCGCTGCACGCATTGGGACCGGCCGTGGCGGTCGGCGCTGAGGAGTCGGAGGGGGGTGCGGGCGCCGTGCGTCTGCCGTTCTCTTGGAGCGGGGTCCGGCTCTACGCCCGGGGTGCCCGCGGGCTGCGGGTCGCGCTGCGTCCTCGGGAGCAGGACTCGGTATCTCTGCAGGTGGCCGACGAGACCGGCGCGCCTGTCGCAGCGGTTGACTTGTTGGTTGCTCGGGCGCTCTCCCCGGAGCAGCTGGAGGCTCCCGAGGCCGCGCACCGCGACTCGCTGCTGTACGTGGAGTGGCCCCCGATCGTGGTGGCCGAAGAGCCTGTCGTGGCCGGCGATTGGGCGCTTGTAGGCGCCGATCCGCGCGGATCGCTAGCAGCGATCCTGCTATCGACCTCGGCGACGGAGTCCCCCGGCGGCGGGCTTACCGAGTACGCGGACCTAGCAGCGCTGGGCAGCGCCGTGGAGGAGGGCCTGGCGGCGCCAAAGATCGTGCTCATGGACTGCGTGGATGGCGCCGGCGAGCTGCCCGGAGCGGCTCACCGGGGCGCCAGCTGGACGCTCGAGTTACTGCAGGCGTGGCTCGGGGACGAGCGGTTCGCGGAGTCGCGGCTGGTGCTGCTCACGCGCGGGGCGGTGGCCGTGGAGGCGGGTGAGGATGTGCCGCAGCTGGTGGCGGCACCGGCGTGGGGTCTGGTGCGCTCCGCGCAGATGGAGAGCCCAAACCGGCTGGCCCTAGTCGACCTGGATGGGTCGGAGGCCTCGTGGCAGGCACTACCGGCGGCGATTGCGAGGGCGGCGGCCGGCGAGGAGTCCCAGCTCGCCGTCCGCCGCGGCACGGTGTCCGCGCCGCGGCTGGCACGGAGGATTATCGGCGCGCTGGTTCCACCGGCCGACGAGGCTTGCTGGCGACTGGAGATCGGGGGCGGAGGCACATTCGAGGACCTGCGCCTGGCGGCCTGTCCGGAGGTGGATGGGCAGTTGCAGCCAGGGCAGGTGCGCGTGGCGATGCGGGCGGCGGGTGTGAACTTCCGCGACGTGGTGAGCGCCCTGGGTCTGGTGGCCCTGCGGGGCGAGTGGGACGCGATCGGCAGCGAGGGCGCCGGGGTAGTGCTCGAGGTCGGTCCGGGGGTCAACGACCTCGGGCCGGGGGACCGCGTGATGGGCCTCTTCGTGGGTGCGTTCGGACCGTTTGCGGTGACCGATCGGCAGCTGCTCGTGCGGATGCCTGCGACCTGGTCCTTCGCCAGCGCCGCAGCGATCCCGGGGGCATACCTGACGGCGTACTACGGTCTGGTCGACCTAGCAGGTCTGAAGCGGGGTGAGCGCGTGCTGGTGCACGCTGCGGCCGGTGGGGTCGGGATGGCCGCGGTGCAGCTTGCGCACGAGCTCGGTGCGGAGGTGTTCGCGACCGCGAGCCCCGGCAAGTGGGGCGCACTGGAAGCGATGGGAGTGGCGCGGGCGGGGATCGCCTCCTCGCGCGACCTCGAGTTCAGGGATCGGTTCGGGACGGACCCGGACGGGGATGGACCGGACTCCGATGGGGGCGTCGTGGACGTCGATAGACGCGGTGTTGATGTCGTTCTGAACTCGCTCGCCGGGGAGTTCGTCGACGCTTCGCTCGAGCTCCTGTCCGACGGCGGGCGCTTCCTCGAGCTCGGTAAGACCGATATCCGCGACGCCGGCGAGGTCGCTGCGCGGCATATGGGGGTCTCCTATCGCGCCTTCGATCTGATCGAGGCCGGCCCCGAGCGCATCCAGGCGATGCTGCTCGAGCTGCTGGAGCTGTTCGAGCGGGGAGCGCTCCAGTCGCCGCCAGTGCGAGCCTGGGATGTGCGGCGGGCGCCCGAGGCGTTCCGCTTCATGGCGCAGGCACGCCACATCGGCAAGCTCGTCCTGACGCTTCCCGACCCCGGTATCGACCCACACGGCACGGTGCTGATCACCGGCGGGACCGGCGGGCTGGGCGGCCTGCTGGCCAGGCACCTGGTAACGGCGCACGGGGTGCGCAGCCTCGTGCTCGCCAGTCGCCGCGGCCGCGAGGCGCCGGGTGCGGTCGAGCTGGAGGCGGAGCTGGCGGCGCTCGGCGCACGGGTGACGCTCGCGGCATGCGACGTGGCCGACCGCGAGCAGCTGGAGGAGCTGCTCGGCTCGATTCCCGCGGAGCTGCCGCTGCGCGCGGTGGTGCATACCGCGGGGGTGCTCGACGATGGCGTGATCGGAGCGCTGACACCAGAGCGGGTGGACGCGGTGCTGGCGCCGAAGGTCGATGCGGCCTGGCATCTACACGAGCTGACCGAGCACCTCGATCTTGCCGCCTTCGTGCTGTTCTCATCAATGGCGGGCGTTCTGGGGGGCCCGGGCCAGGGCAACTATGCAGCGGCGAACGCGTTCCTGGACGCGCTGGCCGCGCATCGCCGAGCGCGAGGTCTACCGGCTACCTCGATGGCTTGGGGATGGTGGGAGCAGGCCACGGGGATGACCGGCCATCTGGAGGAGTCCGACCTGACACGGATGCGTCGCTCGGGCGTCGCTCCGCTTTCCTCCGCTGAGGGTCTCGAGCTGTTCGACGCGGCGCGCGCGACCGGGGCGGCGCTGGCCGCCCCGGTACGGCTGGAGCTCGCGGCGCTGCGCGCCCAGGCCAGGGCGGGCGTGCTGCCGGGCTTGCTGCGCGGCTTGGTGCGCGTGCCGGCCAGGCCACGCTCGCGCAGGGCGGGCGGATCGCTGGCGGAGCGCCTGGCGGTGGCGCCCGCGGATGAGCACCGGCGGATGGTGCTGGAGCTGGTGCGCGGCGAGGTGGCCTCGGTGCTGGGGCACACTTCCTCCGCGGCGATCGACGCGGAGCGCGCGTTCAAGGAGCTCGGCTTCGACTCGCTGCTGGCGGTGGAGTTGCGCAACCGGCTGAACGCCGGCACCGGCCTGCGGCTGCCGGCGACGCTGGTGTTCGACTATCCGACCCCGACTGTGCTGGCCGAGCATCTGCTGAACGAGGCTCGCGGCGTGAAGGTCGCGTCCAGGGCTGCCCTGGCGCTGGCGGTCTCCTCGGAGGAGCCCGTGGCGATCGTGGGCATGAGCTGTCGTTACCCGGGCGGCGTGCGCTCGCCGGAGGAGCTGTGGGAGCTACTCGCGGCCGGCGTCGACGCCCTGTCGGAGTTCCCCACCGATCGCGATTGGGATCTCGAGCGGCTGTATGACCCGGACCCCGACCATCCGGGCACCAGCTACGTGCGGGAGGGAGGCTTCCTCCACGACGCGGCCGACTTCGACGCCGACTTCTTCGGCATCAGCCCCCGCGAGGCGCTGGCGATGGACCCCCAGCAGCGGCTGCTGCTCGAAACCTCGTGGGAGGCATTCGAGCGCGCAGGCATTGCTCCGGCCTCGCTGAAGGGCAGTCCCACCGGGGTGTTCGCGGGTACCACCTCCCAGGACTACGGCACACGCTCGCAGCTGGCGCTCGAGAGCTTCGACGGCTTTCTGATCACGGGCAACTCGGCGAGCGTGCTATCGGGCCGGGTGGCATACACCTTGGGGCTGGAGGGGCCGGCCGTGACGATCGACACAGCGTGCTCCTCCTCGCTCGTGGCACTTCACCTGGCCTGCCAGGCGCTGCGCTCGGGAGAGTGCACGCTGGCCCTGGCGGGTGGCGTGACCGTGCTCAGCACGCCGGTGGCGTTTCTGGAGTTCGCGCGCCAGCGCGGTCTCGCCATGGACGGGCGCTGCAAGTCCTTCGCGGACGCCGCCGATGGGACCAACTGGGGGGAGGGCGCGGGCATGGTGCTGCTGGAGCGGCTCTCCGACGCGCGCCGCCTGGGTCACGAGGTGCTGGCGGTGGTGCGCGGCAGCGCGATCAACCAGGACGGGGCGAGCAACGGTCTGACGGCGCCGAACGGGCCTTCCCAGCAGCGCGTGATCCGCCAGGCGCTGGCGAACGCCGGCTTGGACTCCACACAGGTCGATGCGGTCGAGGCGCACGGGACGGGCACGACGCTCGGTGACCCGATCGAGGCACAGGCGCTGCTGGCGACCTACGGACAGGATCGGCCGGCGGAGCGACCGCTGCTGCTCGGCTCGATCAAGTCCAACTTCGGGCATACCCAGGCCGCGGCTGGCGTGGCGGGGATCATCAAGATGGCCTTGGCCCTGCAGCACAGGGTGTGGCCGAGGACGTTGCACGTGGATGAGCCGTCAAAGCAGGTTGACTGGTCCACGGGCTCGGTGTCGCTGCTGACCGAGGAGGTTGCTTGGTCGCCTAACGGCCAGCCACGGCGCGCGGGCGTCTCGTCGTTCGGGGTGAGTGGCACGAACGCCCACGTGATCCTCGAGGAAGCGCCCTCAACGGAGGCGGAGGGCGGGCGCGTGACGCCGACCGTGGGCCCGGCGGGCGCTCCCGCGGCCCGTGGGGACCTCGACACGGGCTCCACGGTTGCCGGTGGCGAGCGCACCGATAGCGACACCGACACAGGTGGAGTGCTTGGCGGCGAGGCCGTGCCGTGGGTGTTGTCGGGCCGGGGGCAGCGAGGGCTGCGTGGTCAAGCGCAGGCGCTGCGGGCGTTCGTCGACGGCGACGCGGACCTGGGCGCGGTCGAAGTTGGGCTCGCGCTGGCCACCACGCGCGCAGCGCTCGACCGCCGAGCGGTTGTCGTGGGCAGCGATCGGGAGGAGTTGCTGGCTGGGCTCGCGGCGCTGGCGGGGGGGAGTCCCGTGGCGAATGTGGTCGAGGGTGTGAGTAGCGGCGGCGGCGGGGTCGTGTTCCTGTTTCCCGGCCAGGGCTCTCAATGGGAGGGGATGGCGGTCGAGCTGCTGGACAGCTCGGCGATCTTTGCCGCGCGCATGCGCGAGTGCGGCGAGGCGCTGACCCCGTTTGTCGACTGGTCGCTCGAAGACGTCTTGCGCGGCGCACCCGGCGCACCGGGGCTTGACCGGCTGGACGTAGTGCAACCGACGCTGTTCGCGGTGATGGTCTCGCTGGCGCGCTTGTGGGGTGCGTGTGGGGTGGCGCCCGCTGCGGTGATCGGGCACTCCCAGGGCGAGATCGCGGCGGCGTGCGTCGCGGGCATCCTCTCGTTGTCGGATGCGGCGCGGATCGTGACGGTGCGTAGCCAGCTGTTGGCGGGCTTGGTCGGCCAGGGCGGCATGATCTCGGTGGCGGCCTCGCCCCAGTGGGTGGCGGAGCGCCTGGAGCGCTGGGAGGGCCGGCTGGCGATCTCGGGGGTGAACGGGCCGCGCTCGGTGAGCGTGGCCGGCGACCGCGAGGGGCTCGACGAGCTGCTGGCGGAGTGTGCGGACCAGGACGTCCGGGCGCGCGGGATCCAGGGTGCCACGGTCGCATCGCACTCACCGCTGATGGAGGTCGTGCGCGAGGAGGTCTTCGAGCTGCTCGCGGATGTCGAGCCGCGATCGGGGGACGTGCCGCTCTACTCGACGGTCACCGGTGAGCTGGTGGATGGCGAGCAGCTCGATGTGGGCTACTGGTATCGCAATATGCGCGAGCCTGTGCAGTTCGAGCGGGCCGTACGAGTGTTGCTTGCGCGGGGGCATGGGACGTTCGTCGAGGTCAGCCCGCACCCGGTGCTGACGATCGGTGTACAGGAGACGATCGACGACGCGCGTGGCGATGGCGCGGTGCAGGGTGAGGAAGCGCCACCGGGGCTCGAGCGGACAGTTGGCGCGAGGACGTTCGAGGCGGCCCAGGCCCGCGTGCTCGGCTCGCTGCGGCGCGAGCAGGGCGGGCCGCAACGGTTCATGCTCTCGCTCGGAGAGGCTTGGACGTGTGGGGTGGAGGTCGACTGGGCTGCGATCTGCGCTGTGCCGGTCGGCAAGCGAGTAAGCCTGCCGACATACGCGTTCCAGCGTGAGCGCTTCTGGCTGTCTGCCCCGACCGACGTGCGCGACGCGGCCGGCGATCGGGGTGAGGGCGCGGAGGCCGACTTCTGGGAGGCGGTCGAGACCGAGGATCTCGGCGAGCTGGCGGGGACACTCGGCCTGCAGGAGGAGACACAGCGCTCCTCGCTGGATGCCGTGCTGCCGGCCTTGGCGGCGTGGCGCCGGCGGCGGCGTGGAGAGTCGACGGTGGCCGGCTGGCGCTATCGAATCGGTTGGACCCGGCTGAGCGACCCGCCGGCGGCGCTCTCGGGATTGTGGCCCGTGCTGCTTCCCGCCGGGCCCGAGCAGGAGTGGGCGACGGCCCTGATCCAGGCGCTCGCGTCACACGGTGCGCGGGTCGTGCCGATCGCGGTCGATGGCACTCGCCAGCTCGACCGCCAGACGTTGTCAGTGTGCCTGCGCGAGGCGCTTGCCGACGCGTCCCAAGGACAGCCGGACGAGTCTCCCGCGGCCCTGCCGGTCCTCGGCGGCGTGCTCTCGCTGCTGGCGCTGGACGAGGAGCCGCACCCGGACTGGGCGATGGTTCCTCGCGGTGTCGCGGGGACGATCGCGCTGGTGCAGGCGCTGGGAGACGCCGGCGTCGAGGGGCGCCTGTGGCTGGCGACTCGCGGGGCGGTGGCCACGGGCTCGGGCGACCGTCTGGAGAGCCCGCTGCAGGCGATGGTGTGGGGCCTGGGCCTGACGCTCGGCCTCGAACAGCCACAGCGCTGGGGTGGCCTGGTCGATCTGCCGGCGACGCTCGACGAGCGCTCGTTGGCGCGGCTGTGCGGCGTGCTGACGGGCGCAGACGACGAGGACCAGCTCGCGATCCGCCGCGCCGGAGTGCTCGCGCGGCGTCTGTCGCACGCTCCTGCCGGTGCCGGTGCCGGTGCCGGTGCCGGTGCTGGTGCCGGCGCCGATGCCGAGGACGGGAAGGCGTGGCGACCACGGGGGACGGTGCTGGTGACGGGCGCCACCGGTGGGCTGGGGGCACATGTAGCGCGGTGGCTCGCGCGGGGTGGGGCGGAGCATCTGCTGCTGGTCAGCCGGCGCGGGGGGCAGGCGCCCGGCGCGGCTGAGCTGCAGGCGGAGCTCGAAGCGCTGGGGGCGAAGGTCAGCGTGGCCGCATGCGATGTGGCCGACCGCGACCGGCTCCGCGAGCTGCTGGCCTCGGTGCCTGCGGAGTATCCGCTGGACGCGGTCATGCACGTCGCCGGGGTGGGCGGGATCGTGGCGCTCGACACGCTGACGCTGGAGCAGGTGCAGGGCACTCTGGCGCCCAAGGTGCAAGGGGCCGTGCATCTGCATGAGCTCACTGAGGGCATGGAGCTCTCGGCGTTCGTGATGTTCTCCTCGATGGCGGCCACCACCGGCTCCGGCGGCCAGGGTGACTATGCGGCCGCGAACGCCTTCCTGGACGGGCTGGCCGGGCACCGGCGCGCTCGCGGGCTGCCGGCAACGTCGGTGGCGTGGGGTGGATGGGCGGGCGAGGGTGGGGGCTTGATGGTGCGCGACAGGTTCCGCCGGCGCGGCCTGCTCGCGATGGAGCCCGAGCTGGCGATCGGGGCGCTGCAGCAGGCGCTGGACCGGAGCGAGACATGCCTCACCGTGGCCAGTATCGACTGGGAGTTATATGCGCCGACCTATGCGTTCGCGCGTGCGCGCCCGTTGATCGGCGATCTGCCCGAGGTGCGGCGGTTCCTGGCGGAGGCCGCCGCCGGACCGGGTGCGGGCGCCTCCGATGGGGCTTTCGCGACGCGCCTGGCGGGCCTCTCCAAGCCCGAGCGCGAGCACGCGGTGCTGGACCTGGTGCGCGCGCAGGCGGCCGCGGTGCTGGGGCACGCCAAGCCCGAGGCCGTGGATGCGCGACGGCCCTTCCGCGAGCTCGGGTTCGACTCGTTGATGGCGGTGGAGCTGCGCAACGGTCTGCAGGAGACGATCGGGGCACAGCTCCCCAGCACCGTCGTGTTCGACTACCCGAGCTCGGCTGCGCTCGCCGACTACTTGATCGGCCGGCTCGTCCCCGAGCAGGCACCGGCGGGTGTCTCCCTGGAGGCCGAGCTCGACAGTGTGGAGCTGGCGATCGCGGCCCTGGCCGATGAGGGCGAGCGGACGCGGGCGGTGGCGCGCCTGCAGCGGGTGCTGTCGAGGCTCGGTGACTCGCGCGTGGCGCCGAACGGCGCGACTGCCGCCGAGCAGCTCGAGTCTGCATCGGACGACGAGATCTTTGGATTCATCGAGAGAGAGCTTGGATCGCTGTGAATGCCCGGGTGAGCCGACTACGAGGTGGATGGGATGAGTAACGACGAGAAGCTGCGCGATTACCTGAAGCGGGTCACGATCGACCTGCACGACACCCGTCGCCGCCTACGCGAAGTGGAGGAGCAGGATCGTGAGCCCGTAGCGATCGTCGGCATGAGCTGCCGGTACCCCGGAGGGGTGCGCTCCCCGCAGCAGCTGTGGGAGCTGGTCGATGCCGGGGCAGATGTGATCTCGGGGTTCCCGACCGATCGCGGCTGGGATCTGGACGGGCTCTATCACCCCGATCCCGAGCACCCCGGCACCAGCTATGCTCGTGAAGGCGGTTTCGTGCACGACGTCGCGCAGTTCGACGCCGAGTTCTTCGGGATCAGCCCGCGGGAGGCGCTGGCGATGGATCCCCAGCAGCGGCTGCTGCTCGAAGCGTCGTGGGAGGCCGTCGAAGATGCCGGCATCGACCCGGCATCCCTGCAAGGTAGCCAGACGGGTGTGTTTACCGGGGGCACGAGTCATGGGCACGGCATGGGCCTGTTCGGGCTGGTGCCGGAAAGCCTAGAGGGCTACCTGGGTATCGGCGGTCTGGGCTGCGTCATGTCCGGGCGCGTCTCATACACCCTTGGCCTGGAGGGCCCGGCGGCGACGATCGACACGGGCTGCTCCTCCTCGCTGGTAGCGCTGCACCTCGCGTGCCGGGCCCTACGGGGAGGGGAATGCTCGCTCGCGCTGGCCGGCGGCGTCGCGGTGCTCTCGGCGCCGACTGCCTTCCTGGAGTTCGCCCGCCAGCGCGGGCTCGCACGGGACGGGCGCTGCAAGTCCTTTGCGGACGCCGCCGACGGAACCGGCTGGGGCGAGGGTGTCGGCGTGGTCCTGCTGGAGCGGCTCGCCGATGCGCAGCGCCACGGTCACCCGGTCCTGGCGGTCGTCAGCGGCAGCGCGGTCAACCAGGACGGTGCCAGCAACGGGCTGGCGGCGCCGAACGGTCCCTCCCAGCGGCGCGTGATCGGGATGGCGCTGGCAAACGCGGGGCTCGCCGCCCACCAGGTCGACGCAGTGGAGGGCCACGGCACCGGTACGACGCTCGGTGACCCGATCGAGGCGCAGGCACTGCTGGCCACCTACGGCCAGGGGCGCCCGCCCGGGCGTGCTCCGCTGTGGCTGGGGTCGATCAAGTCGAACATCGCTCACACCCAGGCGGCGGCCGGGGTGGCGGGCCTCATCAAGATGACGATGGCCCTCAAGCACGGAGTCCTGCCCAGAACCCTGCACGTGGATGCGCCATCGACCGAGGTCGACTGGTCGGTGGGCGAGGTGGCGCTGCTGACCAGCGCGGTGCCCTGGGTGGCAGGTAAGGAGCCGCGCCGCGCCGGGGTCTCCTCGTTTGGGGTCAGCGGCACGAACGCACACGTGATCCTCGAGGAAGCGCCCACGCCGGCGCGGGCTCCCGCAGAGCTGGCGCCCAGGTTCGAGGATGGATCGGCGCCGGGGTCGGTCGCTGCGCCGGCGGAGGACAGTGCCCAGCCCGCGAGCGCTCGTGCTGAGCCAGCGGCGCTCGCAAGCGCTCACGCGGAGCTCGCGGGAGGCGGGCCGGTTGGCGCTGGGGTCACGCCCGGCGTGACTCCGTGGCTGGTGTCCGGCAGGGGAGAGGCCGCGCTGCGCGAGCAGGCCGGGCGCCTGCTGGAGCGCTTGGCGGACGAAAGCGAGGTGGGGGCGGCAGACGTGGGGCTCTCGCTGGCGCGCGGTCGCGCCGCGCTGCGCGACCGCGCGGTCGTGCTGGGCGGCGATCGCGAGCATCTCCTCGGCGGTCTGGGGGCGCTCGCGACGGGCGCGCAGGCCCCCGGTGTGGTGCGCGGCGTGGCGGGACCGTACGGTGCGCAGCTCGCCTTCCTGTTCACCGGGCAGGGCGCCCAGCGTGTCGGCATGGGCCTCGGGCTGTACGAGTCATACCCGGTCTTCGCGGCGGCTTTCGAGGAGGCGTGCGCGTGCCTGGACGGTCTGCTGGGGCGTTCGCTGCGCGAGGTCGTGTTCGGGGCAGGCGCGGCGGGAGCGGCGCAGGCGCCCGCAACCGAGGGGTGCGCGCTCGATGAGACACTGTTCACCCAGGCCGGGCTGTTCGCGCTCGAGGTGGCACTCTTTCGGCTCGTTACGGACTGGGGGGTGAGCCCCGACTACTTGATCGGCCATTCGATCGGCGAGCTGGCGGCGGCACACGTCGCCGGTGTGCTCTCGCTGGGCGATGCCTGCACGCTGGTGGCGGCCCGCGGCCGGCTGATGGGGGCGTTGCCGGCCGGCGGGGCGATGGTCGCGGTCCAGGCCTCCGAGCAGGAGATCGTGGAGACGCTTGCCGGCCTCGAGGACCGGGTGGCGCTGGCGGCCGTCAACGGGCCCTCGGCGGTTGTCATCTCCGGCGAGGAGGAGCCGGTGCTGGCGCTCGCGGCGGCGTGGCAGGAGCGCGGTCGCAAGACCAGACGGCTGCGGGTCAGCCACGCGTTTCACTCGCCGCGGATGGAGGGCATGCTCGAGCAGTTGGCCGAGGTCGCCGCCGGGCTCTCCTTCAGCGAGCCCGCGATCCCGATCGTCTCGAACCTCACGGGCGAGCCGGTCCGGGTGGATCAGGTCTGCGATCCGGACTACTGGGCGCGTCATGTGCGTCAGACAGTGCGGTTTGCCGACGGTATCGGTTGGCTGCGGGCGCAGGGAGTCGACAGCTTTCTGGAGCTCGGGCCCGACGGCGTTCTGAGCGCGATGACCCGGGAGTGCGCGGCTGTGGCCGGTGCGGATGGCTCGCGCGAGGACGGGGGGCAGCTGACCGCCGTGCCGGTGCTGCGCGGGGGACAGCCTGCCGATCGTACGTTGCTCGGCGCCCTGGCCGAGGTGTGGGTGCGGGGCGTCGAGGTGGATTGGAGTAAGGCGTTCGTTCAGACCACGGCGCGCATGGTGAAGCTGCCGAGCTACGCCTTCCAGCGCCGGCGCTACTGGCTGGAAGTCGCGCCCCCGGCGAGCGCTGGGATCGCGCCGGGCATGCAGGCGGTGAGCCACCCGCTGTTGAGCGCTGTGACGACCCTGGCTGACGAGCAGGGCTGGCTGTTTACGGGCAGTCTGTCCACGGCTGCCCACCCGTGGCTTGCCGACCACGTGGTCAGCGGCGTGGTGCTGGTGCCCGGCACGACGTTCGTGGAGATCGCACTGCACGCGGGCGCCCAGCTCGGGTGCGAGGAGCTGCGGGAGCTGGTGATGCAGACCCCCCTGGTGCTGGCGGAGGGGGACGTGGTGCAGCTACAGGTATCGGTCGGCGAGCTCGATCCCTCCGGGGGACGGACGATCGCGATCTACTCGCGGCTGGAGAGCCCCGAGGGGCTTGTGGAGGGGGATCGGGGGTGGACGCGCCACGCCAGTGGCGTGCTCGCGCATGCAAGCCGGGATCTCAATGGCGGGCCCGCTGGGAGCATCGATGCCCTCGCTGCTGAGGCCTGGCCTCCGCAGGGCGCGGACGTGGTGGGGGTCGACGCTCTCTACGACCATTTCGCCGAGCTCGGAATCGATTACGGCCCGGCATTCTTGGGCGTGAGAGGCGTGTGGCGGCGCGGCGAGGAGATGTTCGCTGACGTGAGCCTGCCCGAGGATCAACACGAGCAGGCTCGCCCGTTTGGCGTGCACCCGGCGCTGCTCGATGCGGCTCTTCAGTCGATGACGGGACGGATGCTCGGGGGTGCCGAGGAGGATTCGGCCCTCGATGGGATGGTCCTGCCGTTCGCCTGGACCGGGGTGCGCCTGCATGCGTCGGGGATGGCGGCGCTGCGGGTGCACGGCTCGCTGACGCTCGCCGAGGGGATGTCCCTGACGGCCACCGACGAGCACGGCACGCCGGTCGTCTCGATCGATTCGTTGAAGGTGAGGCCGGTCTCCGCGGAGCGGCTCAGAAGCGTGCGCGGCGCACGGCGGGAGTCGATGTTCGCGTTGGACTGGGTTGCCGTTCCCGCAACTGCGCCGGCACCCGCGGTCCAGCAGCTCGCGTTCATCGGCGAGCAGGATGCCGAGCTTGCGCGGATGCCGCGGTCGACTGCGGCGGTCGCGATCCATCCAGATCTGGGAAGCCTGGGCGAGCTGCTGGACGGGGGCGCGCCGGCGCCGGCGGCGGTGGTTGTGGACTGCACGCAGGGCGGTGTCCGGGCAAGCCGCGCCGAGGCCAGTCGCGGTCAGACCGACCGGCTCGACGATCTCGCCGAGGGGACCGGGGCACGGCTGGCCGAGACTGCGCATGCGGCACTCGGAGGAGTGCTTGATCTGATGCAGGAATGGCTAGCCGACGGCCGGTTCGCGGGCGGCCGGCTCGTGTTGGTGACCCGGGGCGCAGTGTCCGCCCGGGGGGATGGGGGCCTTCAGGGTCTGGCCGCCTCGCCGATCTGGGGGCTCGTGCGCTCGGCGCAGGCCGAGCACCCCGGACGCTTCGTGCTGCTCGACATCGACGGCGAGGATGCCTCCCGTGCGGCGCTCGGCGCGGCGCTTGCAGCCGGCGAGCAGCAGCTGGCGATTCGGGCAGGGGAGCTGCTCACCCCGCGCATGACGCGGATGGCCGTGCCGGCCGAGGAGCAGCGCGGCTCGCAGGACGGTGCCGGAGCGCAGAAGTCGAGCGGTAGTGCGCTGATCACTGGGGGCACGGGCGACCTGGGCGGTCTGGTGGCACGGCATCTCGTGGTCCGTCACGGGGTACGCAACGTGATCCTCGCCAGCCGGCGTGGAGCCGCGGCGCCGGGTGCGGCGGAGCTGGAGGCCGAGCTGAGCGAGCTGGGCGCCCAGGTGCGCGTCGAGAGCTGCGACGTGAGCGATCGGGAGGCGCTGCGGGCACTGGTCGAGTCGGTGCCGGAGGAGCTGCCGCTGCGCATCGTGGTGCACGCTGCGGGCCTGCTCGACGATGGTGTGATCGACTCCCTGACACGAGAGCGGGTCGACCGGGTGATGGCGGTGAAGCTGGATGGGGCGTGGAATCTGCATGAGCTGACCGCGGACCTCCAGCTCGACGCCTTCGTGCTGTTCTCCTCAGCCGCCGGGGTGCTCGGGGCGCCAGGCCAGGGCAACTACGCGGCCGGCAACACGTTCCTGGATGCGCTGGCGGCCTATCGCCGCGCGCGCGGCTTGGCGGCGGTGTCGATGGCGTGGGGCTGGTGGGACCGGCGCGCTGGTATGGGCGGCGAGCTCTCCGAGGCCGATCTGGCGCGGATGCAGAATATGGGTATCGCTGCGCTGTCCGCCGAGGAGGGCCTCGAGCTGTTCGACGCGGCCTGTGTCGGCGAGGAGGCGCTGGTGGTGCCGATTCGCTTGGATTTCGCCGTCTTGCGCTCGCTGGCGGGGGTTGGCGCGATGCCGGGCGTGTTGCGCGGCTTGGTCCGGACGCCGACGAGCGCGCCTGCGCGCGAGACCGGGGGAGCGCTGGCACGACGCCTGGCCGAGGTGCCGGCGGCGCAGCGTCTGGATGTCGTCCTCGCCGCCGTTCGCGCGGACGTGGCGAGCGTCCTGGGACACGCGACGGCAGACGCCATCCCGACCCAGCAGCCGTTTATGGAGCTCGGATTCGACTCGCTGGCGGCCGTCGAGCTGCGCAACCGTCTGGGCACGGCCACCGGACTGGTGCTCCCGGCGACGCTTGTGTTCGACTACCCGACGCCGCTGGCTCTGGCGAAGCTGCTGCTGCGCGAGCTGGGTGGCGGCGAGCAGGCCACGGCCCCGGCTGTGGCGTCGGTGAGGGTCTCCGCGGATGAGCCGGTGGCGATCGTGGGCATGAGCTGCCGGTATCCCGGCGGGGTCAACTCGCCGGAGGAGCTGTGGAGTCTGCTCAGCGCTGGGCGCGACGCGATCTCGGAGTTTCCCGCCGATCGCGGGTGGGACGTCGACGCTCTGTATGACCCGGATCCCGAGAATCTCGGGACCAGCTACGTGCGCGAGGGCGGGTTCCTGCAGCGGCCCTGGGAGTTCGACGCCGGCTTCTTCGGGATCAGCCCGCGCGAGGCGCTGGCGATGGATCCCCAGCAGCGGCTGCTGCTCGAGGCGTGTTGGGAGGTCTTCGAGCACGCGGGCATCGACCCGCTCTCCTTACGCGGTAGTCAGACCGGCGTGTTCGCGGGACTGATGACCTACGACCACGCGACGGCGTCGCACTCGCTGCCAGACGGTGTGGAGGGATACATGGGAACCGGAAGCGCGGCCAGCGTGCTCTCAGGCCGGGTGTCCTACCTGTTTGGCTTGGAGGGCCCGGCCGTGACGGTCGATACGGCGTGCTCGTCCTCGCTGGTGGCGATGCATCTGGCGTGCGGCGCCCTGCGTGCCGGCGAGTGCTCACTGGCACTCGCGGGTGGTGTGACGGTGATGTCCACGCCCGTGGCGTTCACGGAGTTCAGCCGCCAGCGCGGCTTGGCCCCCGACGGGAGGTGCAAGTCCTTCTCGGATGCCGCCGACGGGGTGGCCTGGGGCGAGGGCGTCGGTGTGCTGCTGCTGGAGCGGCTCTCCGATGCGCGGCGCCTTGGCCACGACGTGCTGGCGGTCGTGCGTGGCAGCGCCGTGAATCAGGACGGCGCGAGCAACGGGCTGACCGCGCCGAACGGCCCCTCCCAGCAGCGGGTGATCCGTCAGGCGCTGGCGAACGCGGGACTGTCTGCGGCACAGGTGGACGCGGTTGAGGCGCACGGTACGGGCACGACGCTCGGCGATCCGATCGAGGCACAGGCGCTGCTAGCGACGTACGGGCAGGGTCGCGAGGAGGGGCGTCCGCTGTGGCTGGGGTCGATCAAGTCGAACATCGGTCACACTCAGGCGGCGGCAGGGGTTGCGGGTGTGATCAAGATGGCGATCGCGATGCGCCACGGGGTGCTGCCGAGGACCCTGCACATGGAGGAGCCCTCCAGGCAGGTCGACTGGTCCACGGGCGCGGTCTCGCTACTGGCGGAGGAGGTCGCGTGGTCGCGCAACGGCGAGCCGCGGCGCGCGGGGATCTCCTCGTTCGGGGTGAGCGGCACGAACGCCCACATCATCCTCGAGGAAGGGCAGCCCGTCGCGGGTGGATCGACCAACGGCGCGATGCCCGCCGGCGACGTGGTCCTGAAGGAGGGTGCCCAGGCCGAGAGCGTCGGCGCCGCGGGCGGGGTCAGCCCGGCAGGCGAGGGCGTGCTGGGCGGTGAGCTGGTGCCATGGCTGGTATCGGGCAAGGGTGAGGACGGTATGCGCGGCCAGGCGCAGAGGCTACGGGGCTTCGTGGCCGGCGAGGACCAGCTTGGCATCGCGGACGTCGGCTTCTCGCTGGCCACCTCGCGGGCCGTGTTCGAGCACCGTGCGGTGGTGGTGGGCGGTAGCCGCGAAGAGCTGCTCGGGGGCCTGGGGGCGTTGGCCCGGGGTGGCCCGGCAGCGAATGTGGTTGAGGGTGTGGCCGGCGGCGGCGGAGTGGCGTTCCTGTTCTCCGGCCATGGCTCGCAGTGGGCCGGAATGGCGGTCGAGCTGTTGGGTTGCTCGCCGGTGTTCGCACGGCGGCTGGGGGAGTGTCAGGCGGCGCTCTCGGCGTTTGTGGACTGGTCGGTCGAGGACGTCCTGCGGGGCGCGCCTGGTGCTCCGGCGCTCGACCGCGTCGATGTGGTGCAGCCGGTGCTGTTCGCCGTGACGGTGTCCCTGGCGCGGCTGTGGGAGGAGTGTGGGGTGACGCCTGGGGCTGTCGTGGGCCACTCCCAAGGTGAGATGGCGGCCGCGTGCGTCGCGGGCGCGCTGTCGCTCGAGGACGCCACGCGGGTCGTGGTCTCGCGCAGCCGGTTGCTGGAGGGGCTTGCCGGCGCAGGCGGGGGGCTGGTGTCGGTAGCGGCCTCCGCTGGGTGGGTGCAGGAGCGCCTTGAGCGGTGGGGTGGACGACTGACGGTCGCGAGCGTGAACGGTCCCCGTGCAGTGGCCGTGGCGGGCGACGGCGAGGCGCTGGCAGAGCTGTTGGAGGAGTGTGCGGGTGAGGACGTGCGAGCGCGCAAGATCCTGGGGGCCACGGTTGGCTCGCATTCGCCCCAGGTCGAGGTACTGCGCGAGGATCTGCTGGAGGCGTTGACGGGCCTGGCGCCGAGTGCGAGCGCCGTGCGCTTCTGCTCGTCGGTGACCGGCGGGTGGGTCGACGGTGGCGAGCTCGACGCGGGCTACTGGTACCGGAATCTACGCGAGCCCGTGCAGTTCGAGGGCGCGATTCGCGGGCTGCTGGAGCAGGGATTCAGGACCTTCGTGGAGGTCAGCCCGCACCCCGTGTTGACGGTCGGTGTCCAGGAAACGGCGGAGGAGATGCGTGAGGGGGAGGACGGCTCGGGGGCGGCTGGCAGGGTGACTGCGGCCGCGGTGCGGGCGATCGGCTCCCTGCGGCGCGACCAGGGTGGCCCCGGGCGGTTCCTGCTGTCGCTGGGCGAGGCGTGGGCGCACGGGGTAGAGGTCAACTGGGAGACGGCCTTCGCCGGGACGGGCGCCAGCCGGGTAGGGCTGCCGACCTACGCGTTCCAGCGTGAGCGCTACTGGCTTGGCGGCTCCGGGGCCGGCCCGGGGGATGTGGGCGCGGCGGGCATGGACGCGACCGATCATCCGCTGCTGGGTGCGGCGCTCGCGCTGGCCGGGGACGATGGATGGCTGTTCACGGGCTCGTTGTCGCTGCAGGCCTATCCGTGGCTGTCCGATCATGCGGTGATGGGCACGGTGCTGTTGCCCGGCACTGCGTTTCTGGAGCTTGCGCTGTATGCCGGCGCGCGGGCTGGGTGCGGGTCGGTGCGAGAGCTCACCTTGCAGGCCCCGCTGGTGCTGGATGAGCAGTGCGCCGTGCAGTTGCAGGTCGCGGTCGGGGAGGCCGACGATGGCGGCCTGCGCTCGGTGAGCGTCTATTCGAGATTCCGGGAGGCCGCCGGCGGTGTGGAGCTCGAGGAGGGCTGGACGTGTCATGCCAGCGGGGTCCTGGCGCCCGACGCCAGTGTGGATGGGCAGCCCGAGCTGGACGGGAGGCCGGCGCTCGAGGATGGCTCGCAGGGCCTGGAGGCCCTGGCCGGGGTGTGGCCGCCGGCGGAGTCCGTCGCGGTTGAGGTCGATGGCCTGTACGACCGGCTGGCCGAGGTCGGGGTCGACTACGGTCCCGCGTTCCAGGGCCTGGGGGCCGTGTGGCGACGTGGGGATGAGGTATACGCCGAGGTCTCGCTGCCCGAGGAGCAGGAGGCGCAGGCCGGGTCGTTCGGCGTCCATCCGGCCCTGATGGACGCTGCGCTACACGCCGTCAGCGTGCTCGGCGAGGGGGACGGCGGTGCTCTGCAAGGCGGGGTGCGCCTGCCGTTCGCCTGGAGCGGAGTCAGCCTGTACGCCACGGGTGCGTCGCGGCTGCGGGTGCGTCTCGCCCCGGCCGGCGAGGATGCCGTGGCGCTGGCGATCGCGGACGACAGCGGAGCGCCGGTCCTCGCAGTCCAGTCGCTGCTGGCGCGCCCACTCTCACCCGAGCAGCTTGCCGGCGCCCGCGGCGCCAATCACGAGTCGCTGTTCCGCGTGGAGTGGGTGCCGGTGGCACCGGCACCACCGAGCCTCGCGGAGCAGTGGGCGGTGCTCCAGACAGGCGACTCGATGGTCCCGGATGCGCTGCGCGCGGGCGGGGTGAGTGTGATCGTGCACGAGGACCTGGCGTCACTGGGAGCGGCCGTGCAGGAGGGCCTGGCGATCCCCGAGGTGGTGCTCGTCGAGTGCGTGGGGGAGGCACATGCCGACGGTCTCGCGACGGCTGTGCACAAGGCGGTCAACGGGGCGTTGGAGCTGATGCAGCAGTGGCTTGGCGACGAGCGCTTCGCCGGCTCACGACTCGTCCTGGCGACACGGGGCGCGGTGGCCACGGGAGCCGCAGAGGAGCTGTGCGATCTGAGCGCCGCGCCGATCTGGGGACTGGTGCGCTCCGCGCAGCAGGAGAGTCCCGGCCGGTTCGTGCTCGTGGATCTCGACGCCGCCGAGGCGTCGTGGCGCACGCTGCCCGCGGCTCTGGCCGGTGAGGAGCCGCAGCTGGCGCTGCGCGAGGGCGGGCTGCTGGCCCCCCGGCTCGCACGGGTGGCTCGTGCGGCAACGCCCCCCGCGGGAGAGGCAGCTGGGGAGGGAGCTGGGGAGGCAGCTGGGGAGGCAGCTGGGGAGGCAGCTGGGGAGGCAGCCGGGGAGGCAGCTGGGGAGGCAGCCGGGGAGGCAGCCGGGGAGGCAGCCGGGGAAGGAGCTGGGAAGACAGCCGGGGAGGCAGCAGGGGAGGACATGGCTGGCGGCGAGGGGGCTCGCGAGCAGGTCGCGCCGGCGGGGGTGGCTCACGCCGCGCCGTTCGATCCGCTCGGGACCGTGCTGATCACGGGCGGCCTGGGAGGCCTGGGGCGCCTGGTGGCAAGGCACTTGGTGGTCGAGCACGGGATTCGCAGCCTTGTGCTAGCCGGTCGGAAGGGGCGTGCGACCGCGGGTGCGATCGAGCTGGAGGGCGAGCTAGCGGAGCTGGGGGCTGAGGTCGTCGTGGCGGCTTGTGACGTCACCGACCGGGCCGCGCTGGCGGCGTTGATCGAGGCCGTCCCGCAGGAGTATCCGTTGCGCGGGGTGATTCACTCCGCGGTTGTCCTCGACGACGGAGTGATCGAGTCGCTGACGCCCGAGCGGATCGACCGTGTGCTGGCGCCCAAGGTCGACGCGGCTCTGCACCTGCATGAGTTGACCGAGCACTTGGACCTGTCGGCGTTCGTCCTGTTCTCATCGGCGGTGGGCAGCTTCGGCAACGCCGGCCAGGCCAGCTATGCGGCGGGGAACACGTTCCTGGATGCGCTGGCGGCGCATCGTCGCGCTCAGGGGCTGCCCGGGATCTCGGTGGGCTGGGGGCTGTGGGCGCAGGAGAGCGAGATGACGAGCCACATGCCCGCCGGGGACTTGACGAGCAGAGCGGCGCGCGCGGGGATCGGAGCGCTCTCGGCCGAGGAGGGTCTGGAGCTCCTCGACGTGGCCTGCACCCTGGACGAGGCTCTGGTGATCCCGGTGCGCTTCGACGCCACAGTGTTGCGAGACCAGGCCAGAGTCGAAGCCCTGCCGCCGATGCTGCGCGGACTCGTCCGCAGGCCTGCCGGTCGCGTGTCGCGGGGTGCGAGTGGATCGCTGACACGGCGCCTGCAAGGCGTCTCTGCGAGCGAGCGCGCCGGCGTGGTCCTGGAGGCGGTGCGCGCCGAGGTGGCCGCCGTGCTTGGACATGCCACCCCCCAGGCGGTCGATGCTCAGCGCGCCTTCAAAGAGCTCGGGTTCGACTCGCTGGCGGCGGTGGAGCTGCGCAACCGGCTGAGCACGATCACGGGCCTGCGACTGCCGACGACGCTTGTCTTCAACTATCCCACCTCGGCTGCGCTGGCGGACTACCTGCTGGAGCGCATCGGCCAGGATGACGCGACCGAGAAGGTCTCGGTGCACGCGGAGCTCGACAAGCTGGAGCGCGCGCTCTCGGCGACCGCCATCGATGGTGGCGAGCGGATGAAGATCGAGGCGCGCCTGCAGGCGCTCCTGACCACGTTGGGCGGATCGCGCCAGGTGGAGGACGGTGCGACGGTCGCCGACACGATCCAGGCGGCGACGGCGGATGAGGTCATCGACTTCATCGACAGCCAGCTCGGGGGCCAGTGAGGCGCATATGCGACCGGAAAGGCACCATCGCACGGAGGCGAGCTGGCGATGACCAGTGAAGATCGCCTGCTCGACTATTTGAAGAAGGTGACGATCGAGCTCCACGATGCGCGTGCGCGCCTGCGCGAGGTCGAAAGGCGTGGGTTAGAGCCCGTGGCGATCGTGGGTATCGGCTGCCGTTACCCAGGGGGCGTGCGATCGGCCGCCCAGCTGTGGGAGCTGGTCGCCGGCGGGGTGGATGCGATCTCGGAGTTCCCCGCCGACCGCGGCTGGGATCTCGAGCAGCTGTATGACCCAGATCCGGAGAGTCCGTTGACGACCTATGCCCGCGAGGGCGGGTTCGTCGACGACGTCGGTGATTTCGATCCCGGGTTCTTCGGGATCGGACCGCGCGAGGCGCTGGCGATGGACCCCCAGCAGCGGCTGCTGCTCGAAGCCTCGTGGGAGGCGATCGAGGATGTCGGCATCGATCCCGCGACCCTGCGTGGGAGCGAGACCGGCGTGTTCGCGGGCGTCCTCACCCAGGAATACGGTGCCGATGCAATCGCCTCCGCGCCGCCGGACCTGCAGGCCTATCTGGGCATGGGTGCCGCCAGCAGCGTGCTGTCGGGGCGCGTCGCCTACCTGTTCGGGTTGGAGGGGCCGGCGGTGACGGTGAACACGGCGTGCTCCTCATCGATGGTGGCGCTGCACCTGGCCTGCCAGGCGCTGCGTGCCGGTGACTGCACGCTGGGCTTGGCCAGCGGCGTAACCGTGATGTCCACTCCGCTCGTGTTTCAGCAGTTCAGCCGCCTGCGGGGCCTGGCGGCCGATGGGAGGTGCAAGTCCTTTGGGGCGGAGGCCGACGGCACGGGGCTCTCCGAGGGCGTGGGAGTGCTGGCGCTGGAGCTGCTGTCCGATGCGCGGCGGCTGGGTCACGAGGTGCTGGCGGTGGTGCGTGGCAGCGCCGTCAACCAGGACGGGGCGAGCAATGGATTGACGGCGCCGAGCGGCCTCGCGCAGCAGCGAGTCGTCCGCCACGCGCTGGCGAACGCCGGCCTGTCGGCGAGTCAAGTGGATGCGGTCGAGGCACACGGCACCGGGACCACGCTGGGTGATCCGATCGAGGCGGAGGCGCTGCTGGCGACGTATGGGCAGGGTCGCAAGGAGGGGCGTCCGCTGTGGCTCGGGTCGATCAAGTCGAACATCGGCCATGCCCAGGCGGCAGCTGGCATAGCCGGGGTGATCAAGATGGCAATGGCGATGCGCCACGGTGTGCTGCCGCGGACCCTCCACGCGGAGGAGCCCTCCCCCGAGGTGGAGTGGTCGATGGGGGAGGTCGCCCTGCTGACCGAGCAGGTGGCCTGGCCGCGCGGCGAGGAGCCGCGCCGCGCGGGCGTGTCCTCGTTCGGGATCAGTGGCACCAATGTGCACGTCATCTTGGAGGAGGCGCCGCCGGTGGACGACGGTGCGCGGAGCGACGGTCTCGTCGTCCCCGCCGGGGGCGTGGTGGGTGGTGGCGTGGTGCCGTGGATTCTGTCGGGTCGCAGCGCGAGGGCGCTGCGAGGTCAGGCTGGGCGGTTGGCCGAGCTCGTGGAGGGGCGGCCGGAGCTGGAGCCGGGCGATGTCGGATGGTCGTTGGCGACGACGCGGACGTCATTCGAGAGTCGTGGGGTAGTGGTCGGCGAGGATCGCAAAGACCTGGCGGAGGGTCTTGCCGCGCTGGCGGCCGGGGAGCCCGCGACCGGTGTGGTCGAGGGTGTGGCCGGGGGTGGCGGGGAGGTTGTGTTCCTGTTCCCCGGACAGGGCTCTCAGTGGGTGGGGATGGCGGTCGAGCTGCTGGATTGCTCGCCGGTGTTCGCGGAGCGGATGCGGGAGTGCGGGCAGGCGCTTGGCGCACACGTGGACTGGTCGCTGGAGGGTGTGCTGCGGGGTGAGCCGGGTGCGCCGGAGCTGGATCGGGTCGATGTCGTGCAGCCGGCGCTGTTTGCCGTGATGGTGTCCTTGGCGGGGCTGTGGCAGGCGTGTGGAGTGACCCCGGACGTGGTGGTGGGGCACTCTCAGGGTGAGATCGCCGCGGCTTGTGTGGCTGGCGCGCTTTCGCTCCAGGATGCGGCTCGGGTGGTTGCGGCACGCAGCCGTGCACTGGTAGAGCTGGCTGGTAGAGGTGGAATGGTCTCGGTGGCGCTCGGGGTCGATGCGCTCGGCGGGCTGCTGGAGTGCCTCGGTGACGGGATTTCGATAGCGGCGGTGAATGGGCCTGCGTCGGTTGTCGTGTCGGGCGATGTGCAGAGGCTTGCGGAGCTACTGCAATTGTGTGAGCAGCGAGGTGTCAGAGCCCGGAAGGTCGCCGTTGACTATGCGTCGCACTCCACCCAGGTAGAGGCGGTGCGCAAAGACCTGCTGGGGGGCCTGTCGGGCCTTGTGCCCCGTGCGGGTGGCGTGCGGTTCTGCTCGACGGTGACTGGCGGGATGCTCGATGGCGAGCAGCTGGATAAGGAGTACTGGTACCGGAATCTGCGTGAGCCCGTGCAGTTCGACGGGGTCGTCCGGGACCTGCTGGCCCAGGGGCTCAGAACGTTTGTGGAGGTCAGCCCCCATCCGGTGTTGACGGTCGGTGTGCAGGAGACCATCGAGGACGTGCTGGGCGATGACGGAGCGCTAGGCACGGGTGAGGTATCGGGCTTCAATCGGACGGCCGCGGGCGTGGGGTCGTTCGGGGCGGCGGGTGCGGGCGTGATCGGCTCGCTGCGGCGCGGCGAGGGTGGTCCGAGGCGCTTCCTAATCTCGCTGGCCGAGGCGTGGGTACGCGGTGCGCGGGTGAACTGGCATGCGGTGGTCGAGGAGTCCGCCGGCGGACGCGTGCGACTGCCGACCTATGCCTTCCAACGGGAGCGTTACTGGCTTCAGGCCGACGGTGTCGGCAGCGGTGCTGGCGCGGGTGTCAGCGCATGGGATGTGGATCCAACGGTGGCTCTGGGCGGGGTGGAGGACGGGTTCGCGCGCGAGCTTGAAGGGGCCCCCGAAGGCGAGCGCGAGCAGCTTGTCCTGGGGGCCGTGCGGGGCCAGATCGCGGCTGTCCTGGGAGATGTCCCCGCGGATGCCATCGATCCCGGCGTGGCCTTGCTCGAACTGGGTTTCGACTCGCTCTCGGCGCTGGAGCTGCGCAATCGGCTGAGCACGCTGACCAGGCTGAGCATCCCCACGACGGTGGTGTTCGATTACCCCACACCGGCCGCATTGGCTGGCTATCTGCACCTGCTGCTGGCCGGCGTGCTCGGCGGCGATGGACGGCTTGGTGAGCTCGAGGCTGAGCACAGCGCAGGCGCGCGTGCCGGGGATGGAACGGTGGGCACGATCAGCTCGATGTTCAAACAGTCACACGAGCGCGGGATGATCGGTGACTTCATGACGATGATCGGGATCGCTTCCAAGTTTCGCTCCACCTTCGACAACCCGAGCGAGGCGGCGGGCCTGGCTGGCATGATCGGCCTCGCCCAGGGAGACGCCTCACCGGAGCTGATTTGCATACCTCCGATCGTGGCCATATCCGGTCCTCATCAGTATGTGCAATTTGCCAAGGCCTTCCACGGGATGCGAGCTGTATCGGCGATCTCGCTACCGGGCTTCATCGCGGGGGAGTGCTTGCCGGCTAGCCTCGATATCGCGATCGAGGCGCTGGCCGATGCCGTGCTCAGACGCGACACGGAGGCCCCGTTCGTGCTCGTCGGATACTCCTCGGGAGGGTCGCTTGCACATGCGCTGGCGTGTCACCTCGAGGGTCTCGGCGTCTGCCCGGCCGGGGTCGTGGTGATGGACACCTACACACTGGAGGACTCGGCTGCCGCCGACATCCTGCACACGGTGGTCGACGCGATCTTCGAGCGCGAGGGCGTGTATGTATCGGCGAATGACATTCGCCTGACTGCGATGGGCGCCTATGTCAGGCTGCTCGCCGAGTGGCGCCCCACTGAGATCGCCACGCCAACTTTGCTGCTGCGAGCCTCCGAGTCAATGCCTGGGCTGCAGGCGAACCAGGAATGGCAAACGTCTTGGCGTCTCTCTCAGGCTGCCGTGGATGTGCCCGGCAATCACTTCACGATAATGGAAGATCACGCCGAGTCGACTGCATTGGCAGTGCGGGATTGGCTCCTAACGACAACCCTCTCACGTAGATGAAAGGTGACATAGACCGTGTTGGATTTGCACACCTCTCAACAAGACAACGCAGACGAAGTCGAGCAACTAATCAGCCGTCCGCTCCCATCTACCTATCGGGCGGCCTATCTCTCTCGCGACGATCAGTACATGTTCGCGGGCGAGACTGACAAGGACGTTCGCAGGTCGATCAGGATCGGAGAGGTGCCACTGCCGGAGCTGGCGCCCGACGAGGTTCTGCTGGCGGTGATGGCGAGTGCGATCAACTACAACACCGTTTGGTCGGCGACGTTTGAGCCCATCCCCACCTTCCGCTTCCTCGAGCGGTTCGGGCAGGAAGGCGGCTGGCAGGCTCGGCACGATCTTCCCCACCACGTGATCGGCTCCGATGCGGCTGGCGTCGTGGTCAAGATGGGGATCGGCGTGCGTCGCTGGTCGATCGGCGACCGCGTGGTGATCTCCCCGGCGTGGATCGACGACCAGGACCCGATCTCCCAGACGGACGGCATGCTGGGCGAGCACCAGCGAGCCTGGGGCTTCGAGACGAACTTCGGTGGGCTCGCCGACTTCGCGGTGGTGAAAGCGAACCAGCTGCTCACCAAGCCACGACACTTGACCTGGGAGGAGTCGGCGTGCAACACGCTCTGTGCGGCCACCGCCTACCGCATGCTGGTAGGTACCCGTGGGGCGGGGCTCAAGCAGGGCGACATCGTGCTGATCTGGGGTGCCACCGGCGGATTGGGGGGCTACGCGGTTCAGCTCGTCCGCAACGGCGGCGGCACCGCGATCGGTCTGGTGAGCTCCGAGGAGAAGGCGAACGTGCTCGAACGGCTTGGCTGCGATCTGGTGCTGCGGCGCGATCAGCTGGAGCTCGACGGCCTCTCCGACGTGGAAGCCGGCAAGCGCATCGGCCGCGAGATTCGGAGCCATCTCGGCGAGGATCCTCACATTGTCTTCGACTACGTCGGACGCAAGACCTTCGGGACGTCGGTCTATCTGGTGCGGCGGGGTGGCACGGTGGTGACCTGCGGCTCGAGCACGGGCTACCAGCACGAGTACGACAATCGCCGTCTGTGGATGAGCCTCAAGCGGGTGATCGGCAGTCACATCGCCAACTGGCACGAGGCGTGGGAGACCAATCGTCTGGTCGCACAAGGCAGGATTCTTCCGACGATCTCAAAGGTCTGTACGCTGGAGCAGCTTGGGGAGGCGGCTCGCGAGGTGCAGCTCAACTGCCATACGGGCAAGGTCGGGGTGCTCTGTCTCGCCGAGCGCGAGGGCCTCGGTATCGAAGACGCGCAGCTACGCGCCTCGATCGGCGAGGAGCGGCTGGGGCTCTTTCGCGAGTAGGGCTGGGGCCTCTCGCGAGTAGGGTGGCGCTTAGGCGCCCCGCCAGCGCGGGGCGCGCTTCTCTGCGAAGGCGCTCATGCCCTCGCGCAAGTCGTGCGATGCGAAGGACGCCCGGCGCAGCTCGAGCAGCTCGACCTCCAGGTCTGCGGGAAGCGAGCCACCGGCGTCCAGCAGGGCGGCGATCACACGCTTGTTACCACTCTGTGAGAGCGGCGCGTTGCCGGCTAGATCCCGCGCGAGGCTCAGCGACATCGCCTCGAGCTCGCCGTCCTCGGCGACGCGGTTGACGAGACCCCACTGCAGCGCCGTGGCTGCATCGATGTAGCTACCTAGCAAGAACAGCTCGCGTGTGCGCGTCACGCCGATGGCGTCGATGAAGCGCCGCAGCCCGGTATGGGAGTAAACCAAGCCGAGCTTGGCGGGCGGCATGCCTAGTTTGATGCCATCTGCCGCGATGCGCAGGTCGCACGCGAGGGCCAGCTCCAGACCCCCTCCGATTGTATGTCCCGGTAGCGCGGCGAGGGTCGGATAAGGATAGGCTTCCAACGCCTGCATCGCCTCGGTGAAGGGGTGTGCGACCAGACGCTCGGCCTCTGCCTGGAAGCTTCCCTGGGTGATCTCGCCGATCTCGTAGCCGGCCGAGAACATGCCTTGCGCGCCGGTCACGATCACGCAGCGCGTCTCGGTCGCGGAGACAAGCTCTCTCAGCGTCGCGGTGATCGCGTCGAGGATCGGGTGGTTGAGCGCGTTGTGCTTGGCGGGGTTGGCGATCGTCAGGCGGACCACGTGATCGGCCGGCCGGTCGACCAGCAGCTTGCCGTCTGCGAGCTCGCGGGGGGGAGCGCTGGAGGACACGGAGCGAAAGGCTAGTGGGTTTGTTCGAAGAGTCGCGCCCAAGCTCGGTGCTCGGAGCGTCTGCGTCGAAGGCCGATCGCTCGTTGCGAGCTACTCCAACACGATCAGCGCGTCGCCCTCGCTGACCGCCTGTCCCTCCTGGCACAGGATCTCGGACACTGTGCCGGCATCCTCGGCCTCCACGGGCATCTCCATCTTCATCGACTCGAGGATCGCGACGGTGTCGCCCTCCTCGATCCGGTCGCCCACGGCGCACTCGATCTTCCACACAGTGCCGGTGATGTGAGCCTCTACCTCAGCCACGCTGGAACCTCCTGGTTATGGACACCCCACGTCCGGCGCCGCGGTGAGAGTCGCTAGCAGCGGACCCGTGGACTCGACATGGATGATGGCCGGGACAATAGCTCCCGCTGCCGATAGATCGGGCGATCGCACGCTGGGGTGCTCGCCACCGCCCGTGATCGGAACAGGCTGCTGATCGACTGGTTGGCCGCCCGCCGCGGACGTCGATCAGCGGACGGAGGTCGCTGGCGCGCCACGTTTTTTGGTCAGCGTGACTCTGACTAATGCAAAATAGTGAAACTGTCGCCGGCACTTCTCGTGGCCGCGCGATTTAGGTTATAAATGTGCTGCTAACGCCGAGTCAAGGACATGCAGAGGAGGGCGGGTGTCGGCCGATCTACAGGTGAGGCCCGAGCGCCGTGCGCCATCACCAAGGCGTCACGTTGCAGCACTTCCGGGGCGCTCGGCGTTATATCGCTGGGGTGTCGTCGTCGCTCGCCATCGACGCTTCGTGCTCGGCGTATGGGTGCTGCTGGGCCTCGGATGCTGTGCGCTGCTGCCAACCCTGAAGAACGTCCTGAGCGCTCCCAACTACGGTGTCGAAGGCAGTGAGTCCTGGCAGGTGGAACAGCAGCTGGGCCGGCGCTTTCCCGGCATGGGCAGCGAGCAGGACGCGCTCGTGTTCTACTCACACAACGAGCTCGCCACCGATCCGGCATATCACGCAAGTGTCGTGCGGGTGCTCGATGTCGCACGCCGGCAGGAGGGGGTCGTGCGGGTCGTGGGACCCTACGGGCGGGCTGTCCGTGGCGGGATCTCCGCCGATCGCCACGCGGCGATCGCCACGATCGGGCTAGGTGGCAGCGCCCGCGAGCGTTTCAAACGCGTCGCCGAATTTCAGAGTGCGCTGGCGCGAGCCGCCCGCGGCGGCGTACAGGCATGGCTGACGGGCGCCTCGCCGGTTGCGCACGACCTCGCACTGGTGGAGTCGCCTAACGGCGAGCGGGCGGAGGCGATCGGGGTACCGATCGCGCTCGTGATCCTGCTGCTTGCGCTTGGCGCGCTGGTCGCGGCGGTCGTTCCGTTGATGCTGGCTGGCGCGGGCCTGCTCCTGACCTTCGGTGCGATCGCGGTGTTGGGCAGGATCCTCACCTTCGACGTCTTCCTGCTCTCTGTTGTGACGATGATCGGTGTCGGAATCGGCATCGACTACGCGCTATTCGTGGTCAGCCGCTTTCGCGAGGAGCTTGCGGGCACGCCGCCGACGCCCCGCCGCGAACGTCGGCGGATCGCCGAGGCCGTGGGTGCGAGCCTTGCGACCTCCGGTCGCACGATCCTGTACTCGGGAGTAATCGTCGCGCTCTCGCTCACCTCGCCGCTGATCATCAATGCACCGCTCTTTCGAGAGTTCGCGGTGGGGGCGCTGACGGTCGTGCTGTGCACGCTCGCCGCTGCGCTCACGTTGCTCCCCGCGGTGTTGGCGACGCTCGGTCCGAGGATCAACGCAGGTGCGCTGTCGGCGCGGATGCAGCCAGCCGACACGCGGCCGCAGACCGTCGAGGGTCAGGGCGGCTGGGCGCGTTGGGCACGGACGGTCATGCGCCATCCGGTGCTTGCGGCGAGCGCGGTCGGAGTGCCCTTGCTGCTGGCCATGACGCCACTGCTGGGGTTGCGTTACGGCATCGATCAAAACCTCTCCTCGCTTTCGGAAACCGACTCGGGCAGAGGTGCTCAGGTGCTCGCGCGCTCGTTTAGCCCGGGGCTGCTGGAGCCGATCGAGGTACTGGTGTCACGACCCGCTGGCTCGATGGGGCGCCGGGATCTAGCGGCGGCCACGAGGCTGGCCCGGGAGATACGGAGAGACCCGCGCGTCTCGGCGGTGGCGGTGCGTCAAAACGCAAGGGGCGTGCTGCTGACGGTCGCGCCTTCGGTCGCGGGCGACTCGCCCAGCGCGGGCGCGCTCGTACGGCGCATACGCGCAAAGCTCGGCCCCGCGGTTCGCGCACGTCGCGGCCTGAGCGTGTTGGTGGGCGGCTCGCCGGCCCTGATCGTCGACATCTCCTCGGAGATCCAGGCAAAGCTGCCGATCGTGCTGGCGATCACGCTTGGCCTGTCGCTGCTGTTCCTGCTGATGGTGTTCCGCAGCGTCTTGCTCCCAATCAAGGCGATCCTGATGAACCTGCTCGCGACGGGCGCGACGCTTGGGCTCGTCTTGCTGGTCTTCCAGGACGGCTATGGCGAGCACCTGTTGGGCTTTCACAGTCCCGGGTTCGTCCAGACCTACCTTCCCCTGATCGTGTTCGTACTGCTGTTCGGTCTCTCAATGGACTACGAGGTCTTCCTGATCCGTCGTATGCAGGAGACATGGCTGAAGTCCGGGGACAACCGTCTCGCGGTCGCCTCGGGAGTCGAGCACACGGCACGGCCGATCGCCGCGGCGGCAGCGATCATGGTCGCGGTCTTCGGCAGCTTCCTTACCGCCGGCATCCTTGAACTGAAGGAGATGGGCTTCGCGCTCGCGACGGCGATCGCGATCGACGCGACGCTCGTGAGGCTGGTGCTGATCCCGGCGCTGATGTGTTTGTTCGGAGCCAGAAACTGGTGGATGCCAGGATGGCTCCAGCGGATGCTTCCGCGGCTAGCGCTCGACTGAGCCCGAGCCGACGGCGGGATGGACCGCTGTTAGAACAGCCCCGGGATCAGCCGCGCCGTGCGGCGCGCGTAGGCTGCGTAGTCATCGCCCAGCTCGGCGAGCAGCACACGTTCCTCGACTTGGATGCGGATCAACAGCGGAACGGCCAGCCCGAGCAGGACGATCGCGATGCTGACCCAATCGCCCTGCGCAAGGCCGATGCCGGCGGCGATCGTGAGCGAGCCCGCATAGCTGGGATGGCGCAGCAGGCGGTAGGGCCCATGGACGATCACGCGGTGCTCCTCCTGGATCGCGACCGTCATCTGGAAGAAGCGCCCGAGCGTGAGGATCGCCCAGACGCGCAGGGCGACTCCCAGCCACAGCAGCGTGACGCCGGCCACCACCGGCCACCAGGCCGATCCCGGGAGCGGCGCCAGGTGGTTGCTTGCGGCCCACGCTCCGGCGGCCACACATACCGGGAGCAGCAGGAAGAGCAGGAGCGCCGTCCAGTCGCGGGCGTCGCGACCCTCCGCGCCCGCGCGCTGGCGCAGCACGCATTCGATGACGAACCAAAGCGCGACGCTGCCCCAGAGCATGATCTCGGCGGCGGTGTCGTGCAAGACCAGCGGCGTCATCGGCGCGGCTCGCCGGCGTGAGGCGTCCGCGCCCGCAGGCTCCCGGCAGACCCCCACGCTCCGCTTCGATACCCCCGCATCGTCGTCTGATCATAATACTCGCCAAGCACGCTGCGTCGCGCACGCTGCATCGCGTATGCGGCGGGTCTATCCTCAACCGCTTGATTGGCGTCGAGATCGGCCGAGCACGCTCCCACGTGGCGCTGCATCCCGCTGGTGGGGGCAGGAGCGAGCGGCGCCGATGATCCTCGCGCTCGACCAAGGCACGACCGGCAGCACCGGCATGGTCTTCGACGAGCGTGCCCAGCTCGTCAGCCGTGCCTACCGGGAGTTCGCCCAGGCCTTCCCGCGACCGGGCTGGGTCGAGCACGACGCGGCCGAGATCTGGGAGGTGACGCAGGCCGTGGCGGGTGAGGCGCTGAGGGACGCCGGCGTGCGCCGGGGCGCGTTGGCTGGCGTTGGGATCACCAACCAGCGCGAGAGCGTATGCGTCTGGGATCCGGCGAGCGGCGAGCCGCTGCACCGTGCGATCGTCTGGCAGGATCGTCGTACGGCGCCGCGCTGCGAGGAGTTGCGCGCCCTGGGCCACGAGCCCCTGATTCGCAAGCGCACTGGTCTTGTGCTCGATCCGTACTTCTCGGCCACCAAGATCGAGTGGCTGCTCAACAGCGTGGAGGGCCTGCGCGAGCGCGCGCGCACCGGCGGTGCGCTGTTCGGCACGGTCGACTCGTGGCTGGTCTACAAGCTCACCGGGGAGCACCTGACGGACCCCTCGAACGCGTCGCGCACGATGCTCTACGACATCGGTGCCGGGCGCTGGGACCCGGAGCTGCTCGAGCTCTTCGGCGTTCCCGAGCGCGCCCTGCCGCAAGTGCGCGCAAGCGCAGGCGACTTCGGCTGCACGCAGCCGGCGGCGTTGCACGGCCACGCGGTTGCGGTGGCGGGCGTCGCGGGAGACCAGCAGGCGGCGCTCTTCGGCCAGGCGTGCCTCGATCCGGGGATGGGCAAGAACACCTACGGCACCGGCTCCTTCGTGCTGCTCAACGCGGGCTCGCTCGCCCCGGCCCCGGCGCCGGGGCTGCTGAGCACCGTCGCGTGGGAGCTCGGCGCAGCCTCCAGCCCCGCACAGTCGCGTCCCGAGCGCACCTACGCGCTGGAGGCGTCGATCTTCGTCACCGGAGCGGCTGTGCAATGGCTGCGCGACGGCCTCGGATTGATCGCGCACGCGGCCGAGACGGAGGCGCTCGCGGCGTCGCTGAGCTCCAACGGGGGCGTCTACTTCGTTCCTGCCCTGACCGGTCTTGGCTCTCCTCATTGGGATCCGCATGCGCGTGGCACGATCGTCGGCCTGACACGAGGCAGCGGCCGCGCGGAGCTGGCGCGGGCGACGCTCGAGGCGATCGCCTACCAGACCGTCGACGCGGTGCGCGCGATGGAGGCCGGTGCGGGGGAGCTGCTGCGCGAGCTGCGCGCCGACGGCGGAGCGAGCGCCAACGGCTGGCTGATGCAGTTCCAGGCGGATGTGCTCGACGCGCCGGTGCTGCTGCCGGAGATCCCTGAGACGACCGCGCTCGGCGCGGCCTACCTCGCCGGCGTGGGGGTCGGCCTGTGGACGGTGAGCGACGTGCGTACGGGCTGGCGCGAGCGCGCCCGCTTCGAGCCGCGGATGGGGGCTCAGGAGCGGGCAGAGCTGCTCGGGGGCTGGACGGACGCGCTCGCGCGGGCGCGCGCGTGACGGCGCGCGCGTAACCTTGCGAGCCCCACGAGGTAGAGACGAGTAAGAGCTGTCCGAGCAATAGAACCGGCAGGGGGAGAGCGAAACCGAGATGAGTGAGCTGGCGCCGATGCGCGAGCAGGTCTATACCGATCCGCGACCGAAGGAGCACTTCGATCGCTTTCACGAGCGCGCCCGCACGCGCGAACCGGACTGGGCGTACGAGCTGACGCGCCTGCTTACCTCGCTGTATGCGTACACACTGCTGCGCGTGCGCTCGATCTCATCGGAGCACGTGCCAGGTCGCGGGGCCGTGATTCTGGCGCCCAACCACTTCTCCTACATGGATCACTTCCTGATGGGCTGCTCCATCCGTCGCAAGGTCCGCTTCATGGCCAAGTCGCAGTTGTTCAAGCCGCCGATGCAGTTCATCTACACCCACGGCGGCGTCTTTCCGGTACGGCGCGGGGTGCGTGACGAGGAGGTCTTCACAACCGCCGAGACGATCCTTGGTCGGGGTGGGGCGATCACGATGTACTGCGAGGGGGACGCTCGCGCACCGGCCAGATCGCGGAGCAGGCCAAGCGCGGCATCGGCCGGCTGGCGTTGGAGGCCGGCGTGCCGGTCGTGCCGATCGCGATCCACGGCTCCTCGCGCATCCGCAACTGGAAGCGGCTGCGGTTCCCAAAGATCACCGTCCAGTACGGCGAGCCCATCTGCTGGGAGCGCGTCGCCGAGCCGACCCGTGAGCAGCAGCAGGCCGTCGCTGATGAGATACTCACGGAGATCAGGCGCCTGTACGCCGGTTTGGACGAGCACGGGCGCAAAGGTGTGCTGCGCCGGGTGCGCGCGCAGCGCCGCGCCGAGCGCCGTGCCACCAAGGGCGCCGCGGTCGCCTAGCCGCAGGAGGCGCGCAGCCTCTGTTCAGATCTACGGATCCCGCCGGAGCGGCGGTTAGGCTCTCCTTTTTTCTCGGAAAGGGAGGTTCAATGCAAGATACGAGAGGTTTCTTTACGTCGCTCTTCGACCTGTCCTTCACCTCGTTGATCGCGACGCGAATCATCAAAGTGCTCTACATCCTGGCGATCATCGTCGTGGGGCTCTACGCCCTCTTCTTCATTTTCGCCGGCTTTCATCAAAGCGCTGGCCTGGGTCTCGCGATACTGCTGATCGGCGCACCGATCTTCACACTCTTCAGCCTGATCTACACACGCGTGCTGCTCGAGGTGTTCGTCGCGTTGTTTCGGATCATGGAGAACACCGGCGAGCTGGTCGCGCGGGCAAATGTCGTAGAGCCCTCGACGACGCCTCTGGGTGGCACTCCGCTCGGTGGGGCACCGCCGCTGACCGGTCCGTAGTGTCTAGCCGTGCTCGCCGTCAAGCTGCTGCGCTCCGACCTGCTGGATGGCGTATCGGTCCTCATGGCCACTCAGCACGGCTCGTCCCGGGCGGGATCGGCTAGGGGCGCCCCAGCGGAGCTCATAAGCGACGAGCGAGGCACGTTCGGCGCGCCCGTGGCAGTGGCCTGCGCTGCGCTGGGGGCGCGGGTCTCGACGTGTGAGCCCGACGCCGGCGAGGAGGCCGGGATCGATGCGGCGGTGAGCGACGCAGTGCGCGCGGCGGGCAAGATCGACCTGCTGGTGGTCGATGGGGCAGGGCTCTTCGCCCGCGGTCTCGCGCCGGGCGGTCTCACACCAGGGAGGCACGCGCCAAGCGGTCTCGCGCCAAGCGGTCTCGCGCCAAGCGGTCTCGCGCCAAGCGGTCTCACGCCAAGCGGTCTCACGCTGAGCGGGCACCCACCGGGCGAGCGCTCACCGAGCGGTCTGGCGCCTAGCGGGCACGCGGCGCTGCGGGCCTGCATGGACGCCGCCTGGAACGTGACTCGGGCGGTCGTCAACCACGCCTTCATGCCCGCGGCGGAGCGCGGAGCGGGGCCGAGCGCCGAGCAGTCCGGGGGACCGAGCGCCGCGCAGCCGGGGGGGCCGAGCGCCGAGCAGTCCGGGGGGTCGAGCGGCGCTCGACCCAAAGGGCGGATCGTCTATCTGGCGCCCTCTCCGGACGCCGGTGAGCACGCGGGGGCGGCGAGGGCTGGCCTGGAGAACCTCGCGCGCACGCTTTCGATCGAGTGGGCGCGTCACGGGATCACGACGGTCACGATCGCGCCAGGAACGGCAACGGCTGCGGGCGAGGTGGCGGCGCTCGTCGCCTACCTGGCCTCGCCCGCGGGGGCGTACTTCTCCGGTTGCCTGCTAGACCTGCGGGGCGTCTAGCGGGTGGCGGCACGGAGCACCCGGCGTGGGCGCTCCGGCCGCGGAAGCGGTGCTGCTAGCCGGTCATCCCCCCGAACATCCCGCCGGTGATATGCAGCGTCTGGCCGTGGACGTAGTTGGACCACGGGCTGCACAGGAAGAAGACGCCGCCGGCGGCCTCCTCCGGTGAGGCGGGGCGCGCGAGCGGAATCAGCATCGAGGCCATCTGGCGCAGCTGATCGGGAATCCCGAGCTGGATCTTCTCGCCGTCCTTCTCCATCGTGTTCGCGTCGTCCTTGGACTGCGTGAGGCGGGTGTCGATGAAGCCGAACGCGACGGCGTTGACGTTGACCTTGAACTGCCCCCACTCCTTGGCGAGCGTCTTGGTGAGACCGACGACGCCGGCCTTTGCGGCGGAGTAGTTGGCCTGCCCGGGGTTCCCGAAGGTGCCGGAGGTCGAGGAGACGTTGACGATCTTGCGGAACACCTCCTGGCCCTGGTCGCGCTCGGCCTTCGCGGGCTCGCGCAGGTGCGGGGCGGCGGCACGGATCACGCGGAAGGGCACGACGGTGTGGATGTCGAGCATCGCCTGGAAGTGCTCGTCGGACATCTTGTGGATCGGCGCGTCCAGGGTGTAGCCGGCGTTGTTGACGATGATGTCGATCTTGCCGAAGGCGTCGACGGCCTTCTGCACGAGCTGGTCGGGGACGCCGGGCTTGGTGAGGTCGCCGGCGAAGACCGCGGTCTCACCTGCGATCTCGCTAGCTGCCTGTGTGGCGATGTCTCCGTCGAGGTCGTTGATGAGCACCTGCGCGCCGTGCTCGGTGAGCAGTTCTGCGGTGGCGCGTCCGATGCCGCGCGCCGACCCCGTGACGATTGCGGACTTGCCGTCGAGGACTCCCATGGTTTTTGTGGCTCCTTTCGGTGGTTCGGGCGCCGGAGGTTATCCGTCCCGACCCCTTGGGGGAGCGATGCGTTCGCGACCGCTTGGGATGGCGGTGCGCGTGCGTGCGCTTTCGCGAGCGCCGCGCGTGGGAGTGCCGGCCGGAACGGGATGTGCGCGAGCCCTGCTGAGCGCCGCTCGGTCCCGACGGCTCGGCGGCGTGGCGTGCGGCGCGGCCGGAGGTGGCGAGCATGCCGAAGTCCTGCGTGTAGAGCGCTCCGGCTTGGCCTTCGGCCATCGAGGCGGGTGGGTGCGGGGAGACCCCGACGCCGGTTTCGCGATAGTGCCCGTTGAGGATGTTCGCGCGGTGTCCCGGCGAGGCCATCCAGGCATTGACAATCGACTGCGGGCTCGCCAGCCAGAGGGTGCCCCAGGCGATGTTCTCGCCGACTTCGTAGCCGATTCGCGAGCTGTAGATGTAGCCGCTGGCGCGCATCCGGTCGAGCGGCGTTTCGCCGTTGGGGGCGACGTGCGAGAAGTAGTCCGCGCCCGCCATGTCTTCGCTGTGGCCCTGTGCGGCGCGCGTGAGCTTCGCGTTGGGCTGCAGCGCGTTCTCGCCGTGCTGTTCGCGTTCCTGATTGATCAGGCAGAGAATCGCCGTGCGGACCAGGCCAATGTTGCTCGGCCGGGGGGTCAGACTGGCGTTCGGGCAGGATTCCGCGGCAGCCGTTGCCGGCAAGACTGCGGTCGCCGTGATCGCGCCGAGACAGCCTGCGACTGCGAGCAGCGTCTTAGGACGGGCATATGCCACGTCCGTCGCATCGACCTATCGACCGATCAACCTAAGTCTTGAAAGACGCTCTGGACATCTTTGGACACAAACGCCGCGGATCCCGGCAATCCCAGCCGCCCGCGTACCTGCTCGGGGGTGGCGATGGCGCGGCCCGCGATCCCCGCCAGCGCGACCGCGCGCTCGACCAGCGCGACGTTAGTGGCCGGCGTCTGGCGGGCCGTGTCGAGCCACAGGTTGTCCTCCAGCCCGGTGCGGATATGGCCGCCCATGAAGACGGCGAAGGCGTTCATCGGCAGTTGAAAGGCGCCCAATCCGCCGACGGCCCACGTCGTCCCGGGCGGCAGGCCGCCGACAAGCCCGGCGAGGTCGCCGGCGGTCGCGGGCGCGGTGTTGGGGGCGCCGAGGAGCAGGTTGGCGTAGAGGGGCGCCTGGAGGACACCTCGATGTACGAGCTCGTTCGCGAGGTAGGCCATGCCGGTGTCGAAGATCTCGAGCTCGGGGCGGATCCCGCGCTCGGTCATCGCCGCGGCGAGCGCCACGATCGTCGCCGGAGCGTTGACGCTCGCCTGTGTGCGGAAGTTCAGCGAACCGAGGGTCAGGCTCGCCATGTCCGGCCTGGCCTGCCCGTCGAGCGCGAGCACGTCGGCGCGTCTGTCGAGCTCGGCGACCTCGCGCCCGCTGGTGCTCACACATAGGACGACCGCGGGGCAGCGATCGCGCAGTCCCTCCAGGATCGAGGCATAGGCCTCGCGACGCCACGCCGGCCGGCCCTGGTCGTCGCGGGCGTGGAGGTGCAGGATCGATGCGCCGGCCGCCGCGCAGGCGGCCCCATCCTCGACGATCTCCTCGGCGGTGAGCGGAACATGGGGAGAGTCCGAGCGCTGCGCGATCATCCCGGTCAGCGCGACGTTCACGATCAAAGGCTCGTAAGGGCGCAAGGGGTGGGGCACGTGAGCACCGACGGGCATGGCGAGGATGCTTTCAGGTTGCGAGGGCACGGGTAGATGTCCTGCGTGTGGAGGCGCGGGTAGATGTCCGCCGAGGACATCTATCTCGCCGGCACCGGCTCGTTCGCGATCGAGGTGGCGGAGTGGGCGCAGGCGGCGGGCTGGAAGGTGGTGGGGCTCTTGGAGCTACTGGACTCCACGCGGGTCGGCTCGAGAGTCGAGGGCCTGCCGGTGCTCGACGTCGCGAGTCCGCCGGACGGGGAGGCCCGTGCCGTCGTTGCGGCTGGCGGAGATCGGCAGCGATACTCATCCCTGCTCGAGCGCCACGGCTGGCGACCAGCCTGCGTGCTCCATCCGGGTGCGCACATATCGGCCTCTGCTCGGATGGAGCCGGGCTGCGTCGTGGGTCCCGGCGCCGTGATCGGCGCGCGGAGCGCGATCGGCCGGCACACGCTCGTCTCGCGCGGGGCGCTGATCGGCCACCACGACACGATTGGCGCCTGCGTGATGCTGTTCCCGGGAGCCAACCTCGCCAGCAGCGTCACGATCGGCGACGGCGCCCGAGTCGGGATGGGGGCCGTCATCGTCGACCACGTCGCGATCGGCGCCGGGGCGACCGTCGCCGCCGGCGCGGTCGTGGTGCGGGACGTCCGCGCCGGCGTCCGGGTTCAGGGTGTCCCCGCGCAGGAGCACAAGGGGTGATCCGCGGGGGGCTGGGCCGGGCGCTGAACTGGCGCTTTCGCGCCGTCAACGAGCGGGTGGAGAGCGTCGGGGAGCGTGTCCGGGAGCTCTCCGAGGAGCTGCGCGCGGTGCGGCGGGTGGCGGAGGAGGTGGGTGCGATGCGCGAGCAGCTCGACGCGCTGGCCGCGCAGGTCGGGTGCTCTGCGCAGGAAGTCGCGGCGGCTCGGGCGCTGCTCGACGGCGAGCTGCGCGCGTCGACGCGCGCGATCCTGGACCGGGAGACGGAGAGTCGGCGTCGCCTGTTCGAGCTGCGGGACAGCCCGGAGTACGAGGCGGCGTTCACGGCGCGCGACCCGCTCGTCTCGATCACGGTCGCCACCAGGGACCGCGGGGAGCTGCTGGTCGGTCGCTCGCTGCCGTCGCTGTTGGCGCAGACTCATACCAACATCGAGGTGATCGTGATCGGCGACGCGGCCCCGTCCGCCGTCGGCGAGGCGGTCGCGGCGCTGGGCGATCCCCGCGTCCACTATGACAATCTCACGCAGCGGATTGAGTCCCATCCCGATCCGGAGCGCCACTGGCTCGTCGCCAGCACGATGGCGCGCAACGAGGCCCAGCGGCGGGCGCGGGGCCTGTGGATCGTGCACTTCGACGACGACGACCACATGCGGGAGGACACGCTCGCGTCGCTGCTGGCGCTGGCGCGCGAACGGCGTGCCGAGGTCGCCTACGGTGGGTTCGAGACCAGGTTTCCCGACGGCGAGATCTGGGTGTCCGGCGAGTTTCCGCCCAGGCCTGGCGACTTCGGCTTCCAGGGGGCGCTGCTGCACGCGGGGCTCGGCTTCCTCGAACGCGAGCTGGTGGCCGCCGATCTTGAGCTGCCGGGCGATAGGTACCTGCTGGAGCGCATGCTGCGGATCGGCGTGCGCTTCGCGATGCTCGAGCGCGTGGTGTGGGACTACTTTCCGTCCAAGCAGTGGAAGCCGGCGAGGGCGTCGGCGACGACGTCGCAGACTTCCTCGACCTCGCCGGGCTCGAGCGCGGAGTAGAGCGGCAGCGCGAGCAGGGACCGGTCCAGGCGCTCGGTGACCGGCAGCTCCGAGCGCGGCACTGCGGCTAAGCGTGTCATGCGGTGCAGGGCGGGGAAGTAGGGCCGCGCCTCGATGCCCTGCTCGGCCAGCGCGGCACGAATGGGGTCGCGGGCGGCGCCGACGTCGAGGACCATGAATGCAGGTGTCACCCGCACCGCCAGGGGTACCTGCTGCAGCGAGACCCCGGGGAGTCCGCCCAGGCGCTGCCGGTAGGCGGCCACGTGCTCGGCGCGAAGAGCTACCTCCTGCTCGATCTGCTCGAGGGTTAATCTGCCGAGCGCGGCGTGCAGCTCGGAGAGCTTGCCGTTCAGCCCCAGCTGCACGCTCTCGCGCCGGTCGTCCAGTCCATACGCTCGCAGGCGCTCGAAGCGCGCGGCGGTGGGGTCGGAGTGCAGGACCGCGAGGGCGCCCTCGGCGGAGGTGACGATCTTCGTGCCGCCGAAGCTGATCGCGCTGGCGTCGCCGAAGTCGACCACATGGCGATCCCCGACCCACGTCGCGGCCGCCTGGGCCGCGTCCAGCACCAGCGCCGCTCCAACGCTCGCGGCGGCTCGCTCCAAGCCGCGGACGTCGCAGGCCACGCCGAACATGTGGGTCGCGAGAATCAGTGAGACCTCCTCGTCGAGCGCACCGGCCAGCTGCTCCTCGTGCAAGCACCAGTCGTGCGGGTCGACGTCGACGAAGTGCGCTCGCAGGCCGTTCCACTGCACGGCGTGGACGCTCGAGGGAAAGCCGAACGACGGCACCAGGGCCTTCGAGCCCGCCGGCAGGTCGAGCGCTGCGATGGCCAGCGTCAGCGCGATATCGCAGCTGCTCACGGCGAGCACCCGCGCGCGCTCGGTGATACGGCAATAGCTCGCGAAGGCCTCCTCGAAGGCATCCACGCAGGGCCCGTTGTTGGACAGCATCCCCTGCTCCCAGGCAGGTTCGAGCGCCGCGGCGAAGTGCTCCAGCGGTGGCAGCGACGGGCGGGTCACCCGCAGGCGATACCGCGTGGGGACTGCTTGTGCTGTGACGGTCTCCTGCAAGGGCATGTGTGGTGGCGGGCGGCTAGAGAGCCGCCGGGGCCTCCAAGATCCGCCCGAGGATCTCGCGCATGATCTCGTCGCTGCCGCCCCCGATCGGTCCGAGGCGGGAGTCGCGCACGGCGCGCTCGACCCAGTACTCCTGCATGTAGCCGGCGCCGCCGTGGATCTGCAGGCAGGCGTCCATCAGCTCGTAGGAGGCGCGCTGCGTGAGCAGCTTGGCCATCGTGACCTCGCGCAGCGCGTCCTCGCCGGCGACGAAGCGGCGTAGCGCGTCGTAGGTCACGCAGCGGCAGGTGTAGACGCTGGTCGCGAGATCCGCGAGCTTGTGGCGGATCGCCTGGTGCTTGGCGAGCGGGCGGCCGAAGGTCTGGCGCTCGCGCGCGAACTCCGCGGTGCGCTCCCACGCCAAGCGCATCGCACCGACTGCACCGAGCGACATCGCGAGGCGCTCCCACTGGAAGTTGGCCATGATCAGCTTGAAGCCCTCGTGCTCGGGGCCGAGCAGGTTCTCGTGCGGGACGAAGACGTCCTCGAAGGCGATCGTCGCTGTGTCTGAGGCGTGCCAGCCCAGCTTTTCGAGCTTCGCCGAATGCACGCCATCCTGGCGCTCGACGATCAGGAACGAGATCCCGTGGTGACCGCCCTCCTCGGTGGTCTTGACCGCGGTCACGATGAAGTGCGCGCGCACGCCGTTGGTGATGTAGGTCTTCTCGCCATTGAGCACCCAGCCGCCGTCGCAGGGCGTGGCGCGGGTGCGCAGCGCGGCGACGTCCGAGCCCGCGTCTGGCTCGGTGATTGCCAGGGCCCCGATCTGCTCGCCGCGGATCGCCGGGACGAGGTAGCGCTGCTTCTGCTCCTCGCTGCCGAACTTCCAGATTGGCGGCGTCGCGATGTTGACGTGCGCGCCGATCCCCGCCGCGGTTCCGCCCGAGCCAACCCTCGCGAGCTCCTCGACGAGGACCGCCTCGTGGAGGTAGTCGCCGCCCTGGCCGCCGTACTCCGTGGGGTACTTCAGCCCGAGTAGCCCCTGCGCGGCGAGCTGTCCGAAGACCTCGTTCGGAAACCAGCGCTCCTCCTCCCACTGCTGCGAGTGCGGCGCGAGCTCGCGGTCGAGGAAGCCGCGGATCGACTCGCGCAGCTCCTCGTGCTCGGTGGTAAAGGGGGGATCGGGGTTCATGGGAGAGCGCGTACGGTATCCCGCACGCGGTGAAGCCGGGCTTGCGGTCTCAGCGCAGATGCCCTGTGAGCTTCAGGCCCACCTTGGGCAGCGCCCGCCGGACGCGTTTGTCGAAGGAGGCTACGTCGGCGCGCTGCGCTTGTGCGGTCGCGAGCGCGAACCCATCGGCGAGGCTGATGTTCAGCGCGCGATGCCGCGCTGCATTCACCGCGATCGCGGGCGTCGGAGCGATCAGCCGCACCCCCAGCGTTCCCAGCGCGTCCATCGCGAGCCGCAGCGTGACCTCGTCTTCGGCCGGCCTGACCAATGTCTCGGCGTAGTTCACGAGCGACACCAGCAGCGGAACTTCCTCCTGGGCCAGCCCCTCGATCGCCGCCGCAGCCTTGGCGTGCTGCGCGTCGCGGCGGTCCAGCGCCGCGATCACGACGTCGGTATCGAGGACGCAGCCGCTCACGCCCGCTCGCCCGCGCGCAGCCGCTCCAGGTAGCCCGGCTCGTACAGGCCGTCGAAGACGCCCAGCCCGTCCTTCGTTGTGCGCGCGACGCGACGCACGACGATCCGATCGGCCCCGTCGGCTTCGACCGCGACCTCGTCGCCAGCATTGAGGCCCGCCTGTCGCAGCGACTCCACGGGCAGCGTCACCTGATGCTTGCTGGAGATCCGTGTCACTCCTTTACTTTATCGTAAAGGCTTCGCCAGACCAATCAGGCCGATGCTTCGACTGTGGATGGCGCGGGCGTACCGTCCCAAGCTGGCCATAGTGTCGCCCTATCATGCAAACCGTGAGCGCGATCAATCTGCAGTCGGTCGTCTACCGCGAGCCGGGCACTACGTCGCCCAGTGCCTCAACGTGGACGTGTCGAGCTTCGGTGACACCGAAGTCGAGGCGCTCGACAATCTGAGGGAGGCTCTGGAGCTTTATTTCGAGGACATGCCGTCTGGCGACGTGCGTCCGATCGAGGGGGTCGAGCTCCGCACATTGACGCTCCAGAGTGCCTGAGCTCTACTCCTCTCAGGAGACCGTCGGCACATTGGAGCGCGAAGGCTTCCGCTTCGTTTCCCATCGGGGCAGTCACATCAAGTGCCGCAGGCGCAGCACTTCGACTCTCACGGTCATCGTGCCGGCTGGCCGCAAGCAGATCCCACGAGGCACCTTCCGCTCGATCCTTCGCCAGTCGGGTCTTGCTGAGGACGCGTTCAAGCGTCGCTAGCTTTCGGCAGAAGCATGTGTGGGGCCCGGGACGGGCTCATGTCACCGATAAAGCTGTTCCAGCCGGCGCATGCGCCGGCTGGCCGGAGGGTGCATGCACCCTCCGGGGGAGGGCCGCATGCGGCCCTCCCCCGTCAGCTTCTATCAAGCATGCGACTCGCCAGCAGTGATCAGAGCCCGTAAGAGCGCCCGATGACCTCGAGCATGATCTCGTCGGTGCCGGCGCCGATGCGGTTCAGGCGCAGGTCGCGCCAGGCGCGCTCGACGTTGTACTCCTTCATGTAGCCCGCGCCGCCGTGGATCTGGATGCACTCGTCGGCTACCTCGACCGCGATCCGCGACGCGTAGAGCTTGGCCATCGAGATCTCGCGCACCGGGTAGTCGCCGTTCTGCTGGCGCCACGCCGTCATGTAGACCATCTGACGGGCCGTCTCGATCTTCGTCGCCATCTCCGCGAACTTGTGGCGGATCACCTGGAAGTGGCCGATCGCTTTGCCGAAGGCGTGGCGCTCTTTGGCGTACTGCAGCGTGCGCTCGAAGACACGCTGCGCGCCCGCGACCGAGCCCGCCGCGCCGATCAGGCGCTCGCCCTGGAGCTCCCACATGATGTGGTAGAAGCCGCGGCCCTCCTGGCCGAGCATGGCAGAAGCCGGGACGCGGACGTCCTGGAAGGCCAGCAGCGCCGTGTCCGAGGCGTGCATTCCCATCTTTTTGAGCTTCTGCTCGCGGATCACGCCCGGCGCGTCCATCGGCACGAGGAACAGCGTGAAGCCGTCATAGCCCTTGTCCGGGTCGGTCTTCGTCACGAGCACGATCACGTCCGCGCGGTGGCCGTTGGTGATGTACGTCTTCGAGCCGTTGATCACGTATTCGTCGCCGTCTTTGACCGCGCGCGTCTTGATTCCCGCGACGTCCGAGCCCGCGTCCGGCTCGGTGATGCCCAGGCACAGGATCTTCGTGCCCGCGATCGCCGGCGCCGCCCACTGCTGCTTCTGCTCCTCGGTCCCAAACGCCAGGATCGGCGGCATCGCCATGTCGGTCTGCACCGCCACGCCCATCGCCAGGCCGCCGCTATTGGCGTGCCCGATCTCCTCCGCGAGCACCAGCGCGCTGTAGTAGTCCCCGCCCTGCCCGCCGTACTCCTCCGGCTTGTCGAGGCCCAGGAAACCGAGTTCGCCCATACGGTGGAAGACCGAGTCCGGGAAGGTCGTCTCCTCCCATTCCTCCGCGTGCGGCGCCAGCTCTTTGATCGCGAAGTTGCGGATCGACTCGCGCAGCGCTTCGTGCTCGTCGGTGAACAGGAAGTGTTTGCGCTTGGCCTCGAAGTCGGGCTTCAGGACCTTGCTCTCGGCGGTCGCCATCGGGCGGGCTCCTTCTCTGGCTTTTTGGTTGTCTGGCCAAAAACTAGCGCTTTGGCTGGGGAAAGGAAAGCGGGATCGGCCGGCGCCACGCCGCGAGTATCCTTTGGCCGACGCGTTGCGATCAATCGAATCGAGGGGGCCAACGGTGAAGAGGATGTGTGTGCTGCTCTTGGTCGCGCTGGGCGCCAGCGGCGTCGCGCCAGCGGCGCTCGCCGCCGATGCTCCCGTGGCGCTCTCCGCGCCGGCCGCGTCCGCGCCGACACCCGCGGTCGTGCCGCCCGCGCTGCAAGCGCTCGAGCAGAAGCTGGCCCAGATCCACTTCAACACCGCGCGCGTGTCGGTCCGCTCCGTGCTCGGCGATTTCGATCCCGTCGTTGGCGGCGAACTCGCGGCCGGTGGTCACGACTCCAACCGCCTGATCACCACCACGAGCACCGCGCTCAGCTACTCGCCGCGCGCGCTCGTCTCGACGAGCACGCTCGACAGCGCGGTCGGCAAGCACACGCTGCACAGGAAAGTCACGGAGCGCGTGATCGGCAAGAGCCTCTACGTCGATATCCCGTCCCTCGCACGCTCCGACGGCGGACGTCCGTGGGTTCGCAGCGAGGAGCACCTCGTCGCGAAGTCCCATGGCGCCAACGAAGGCGAACCGCTCGCCGCAGTCTTCGCCGCGCTGAGTCCCGCGCTCGCCCCCACCCCACAGCCGGGTGAACACGGGACGTTCGTCGGCTTGGCCGAAGATCTCGCCACCGCCCAGAGCATCCACGAAGTCGCTTCCCTGACTCCCCTCACGGTGGATGGCCAGCCAGTCACCGGGTTCACCGCCTCCATCCCCATCGCGAGTCTGCTCGCCCGCCAGGTCCCTCCCAAGCAGCTGAAGCAGCTGCTCGCCGCCGCGCGGCCCGACGAAAAGACCGTCGCGCTCGAAGTGTTCATCGCGCCCAGCGGCGTCCCCGTGCGCACCACCGTCGAGCTCGGCGCCGGCGAAGAAGGCGTCGGCGTCCAGGAGGACGTGCTCGCGCTGGAAGTCCCCGTCACCGTCGCGCCGCCGCCCGCCGACCTCACGATCACTCAGGCGCGGTTGGACAAGCTGGAAAGGACCACGGCATCGCGAGGTCGGCGTTAGCAAGGCAAGGTCTCCTGGCTAGCCAGCCAAGCCAGGGTGCGGGGGCTGTAGCGGGCAGTTAGGATGCCGGGCGTGTCCGAGCAGCCCGCATCCGAGCAGCCCGCATCCGCGCGGGATCGGTCAGAGGGACCCGTTCTCTACGACGTCGCCGACGGCGTCGCCACGCTCACGCTGAACGACCCCGCCACGCGCAACTCACTTTCGGCCGCGCTGATCGGCGGGCTGATCGCGAGCCTCGAGCGCGCGCGCGAGGACGAGGCCGTCCGCTGCGTCGTGCTCGCGTCCTCGCACGAGAAGGTCTTCTCCTCCGGCGCCAACCTCGGCGGCTTCTCCGTCGACGTGCCGCTCGTGCACAAGCACTTCGGCACCGAGGGGCTGCTCACGCTGCTGCGGCTGATCGGCTCGCTCGGTAAGCCCACGATCTGCGCTGCGCGCGGGCACGTGCTCGCCGGCGCGCTCGGCGTCGCGCTCGCCTGCGACCTCGTCATCGCCTCCGAGCAGGCCACGTTCGGGACGCCCGAGATCAACGTCGGCGTGTTTCCCTTCATGATCATGGCGCTGATCTACCGCAACGTCCCGCGCAAGAAGGTCAACGAGCTGCTGCTGCTCGGCGAGCGCCAAAGCGCCGAGCAGGCGCTGTCCGCCGGGATCGTCAACAAGGTCGTCCCCGACGCCGAGTTCGACGCCGCCGTCGCCGACTGGGCCGGCAAGCTCGCCGCCAAGTCGCCGCTGATCATGCGCCTTGGCAAGGAAGCCATGCGCCGCCAGCTCGACATGCCGCTCGACGACGCCCTGGACTACCTGCGCGCCCAGCTCTCGCTCGCGCTCTCCACCGAGGACGTCATCGAGGGCGTCAGCGCCTTCTTCGGAAAGCGCGAGCCGCAATGGAAAGGACGATGAGCGAGGCCATGGCCGATCAGGACACCCCACCGACCTCGCTACTGCGACCACTGGTCGAGGACCTACAGGCCCGCCGCGCCAAGGCGCTCCTCGGCGGCGGCGAGGAGAAGATCGCCAAGCAGCACGAGCGCGGCAAGCTCACCGCGCGCGAGCGCATCGCACTGCTAATCGACGACGGGACTTTCGTCGAGCTCGGCATCCACGGCCGCCCGCACTTCGCCCAGCGCGCGATGGACGGCGTCGACGCTCCCGCCGACGGCGTAATCACCGGCTACGGCAAGATCGACAGCCGCCTCGCCGCGGTCTGTGCGTACGACTTCACCGTGATGGCCGGCTCGATGGGCATGACCGGCGAGATCAAGGTCACGCGCCTGCGCGAGCTCGCGCTGACCAAGCGCATCCCGTTCGTGTGGCTGCTCGACTCCGCCGGCGCGCGCGTCCAGGAGGCCGCCGGCGCGATGTTCGCCGGCTCCGGGCACCTCTTCCGCGAGGAGGTCGTCATGAGCGGCGTGATCCCACAAGTCGCCGCGCTGATGGGGCCGTGCGCCGCCGGCACCGCCTACATCCCCGGCCTCGCCGACTTCGTGCCGATGGTCAAGGGTCGCGGCTCGATGGCGCTCGCCGGGCCGCACCTCGTGCGCGCCGCAATCGGTGAGGACGTCACCCAGGAGGAGCTCGGCGGCTCGCGCGTGCACTGCCGCAAGTCCGGAGTGGGCGACATGGAGGTCGCCGACGACGAGGAGTGCATCGCGCGCATCAAGGAGTACCTCTCCTACATGCCCCAGAACTGCGAGCAGCGCCCGCCCGTGCGGGTGGGTGGGGCGGGCGGGCGCGAATCCGACCCGATCGACCGCGCCGAGGAGGCGCTGCTCGACGTGCTACCCGAGTCAAACCGCAAGCCGTATGACATGTACGACGTCATCAAGCTGATCGTCGACGACGGCGACTACCTCGACATCAAGCGCCAGTGGGCCAAGACGATCATCACCTGCTTCGCGCGCTTCGGCGGGCGGCCCGTCGGGATCGTCGCCAACCAGCCCAAGCAGCTCGGCGGGATCCTCGACAACGACTCCGCCGACAAGGCCGCGCGCTTCGTGAACCTCTGCAACGCCTTCGCGATCCCGCTGCTCTTCCTCCAGGACGTACCCGGCTTCATGGTCGGCACGAAGGTCGAGGCCGAAGGGATCATCCGCCACGGCGCCAAGATGCTCTACGCCGTCGCCAACGCCACCGTGCCCAAGCTCACCGTGATCACGCGCAAGGCCTACGGCGCCGGCTACTACGTGATGAACGGGCGTGCGTATGAGCCCGACCTGATCGTCGCCTGGCCCAGCGCCGAGATCTCCGTCATGGGCGCCGAGGGCGTCGTCGAGATCGCCTTCCGCAAGGTCGTCGAGGAGGCCGAGGACCCCGCCGTGAAGAAGGCCGAGCTGGTCGAGAACTTCCGCAAGATGTTCGACGTCTACATCGCCGCCGGCAACGACCTGATCGACGATGTGATCGACCCGCGCGAGACTCGCGCCACGATCTGTCGGGCGCTGGAGATGGCGCAGGGCAAGCGGGTCGAGCGGCCGTGGAAGCGCCACGGCGTCGTGCCGGTCTAGGGCGGCTTCCTCGCCGCGTCAGCCTTCCTGAGGCTGCTCGCATCCAGTGGAGCGCCCGGCCTCCAGCTGCGAGGATCAGCTCGATCCCGAACAGGAGCAGCGGTGTGAGCGCGCTCCGATTCGCATGCCAGATCGCAGATCCTAGACATCGCGAGCCCGGTAGCGCCGACCTGCTCTGTTTTGGTCAAGGTCCCAGCTAAACAGCGCCGGTCACCCAAGCCGGGCACCGATTGCGTTCTGACAGGGCTTGTGTAGTCCCGAGTGCGAAGGTGCAGTGCGGCCGGCCAACGCTAGGGGCTTGACAAGTCACGCGCAGTGCGCGTATAGTCGTCTGACGGCGGCCCGCTGTGGGTTGCCGGGGTTGTTTTGCGTACATAGGATCTGGGTTGGGTCTGGCCCCATTGTGGTCGACCTTCCAGCGCTGGCAAGGGACTTCTGGGAGAGGGACTACGGGTCTGTGCTGAAGAGAGTGGAAAAAGGCGTGAGTTCATTGGGGACATACGTGACGGTGATCGATGCACGGCCTGTGCGACGCGTAACTAGATGCGTCAGCTTCCTGACGCATCTCTCTCTCTCTCTCTCTCTCTCTTCGCCCTGGGCACTAGCCGCTGACGGCACTCCGCCCGGCGCCCTGACATCGGTGTGTGTCGCCCCCGCGGGCGGCGGGCGTATCCACGCCGCTGGCCGTCGTGCTCTTTCTAGCCAGCTTGCAGTGATCGCCGCTCGCGCCGCGGGGTGGCGCTTGCTTGCGTCCAGGAAGGGCTCGACGCCCCGTGTCGGAGTCAATCGATCGGGCTCCGGCTGGGGCCCATCCCGGGAGGGAGCTTGGTTATGAGGATTCGTGTTCACCGCGCGCCCGGCGTGCTGCTGCTGATGCTCTGCTTGGTTGCCGTGGCCCCTGGATTGGAGGCCGGCCTGCCGGCTGCCGCGAGCGCGGACGCGACGATCGCACCTGCTCCCGTCTATTCCAGCGCCCCGGGGCTTCCCGACGGCCGTGTCTATGAAGAGGTCTCCCCGCCAAACAAATACGGTAACCAGGCGGGCGCTCGCTTTGGGGAATTCGGCACGACAAACGAAGGCGAGTCGGTCGCTACGGCCGACGGGAACGCCGTGTTGTTCTACGGGGAAGGCGCGATGGGCGAAGCGGCGAGCGGGCTCGACAGCGTCTATGTCGCGCAGCACTCGCTCGGGGGCTGGTCTACCAGATCTGCTCTACCGGCGCCAGCTGCCATAGAAGAAGCAGGAGGGGCCGCCCTGCTCTCGCTACGTCCTCTCTGGGTGGATCCCTCCGTGGACCTAACTCATGTCATGTTCACCGCACAGACCGCGTATCTCCAGGAACCCCCCTACCAAATCGCTGGCAACGGCGGCAATGAGACGGCACCCGAGGTAAATCATTTTGCCAACGTATATTTGGCGGGCTCGAACCCATTGGCTCCGCCCACGTGGATCGCCAAGCCAGGGAGCGGAAACGTGACCATCCCGCGTCAAGCTGAATTTGCTCCGGTACCGGTTGGTGGCACACCGGACATGAGCACTGCCTACTTCGCTTATCCAGGCACGCTTGGCCTACCTGAAGATGCACCGCGGGCCCAGCATGTCGCCAGCGAAATGGCGTGGGGCTTCTTCGAGTACAGAAACGGCGCGCTCAGCGATGCAGGAGTACTACCGGACGGATCGGTAAGCCCATTTGGCGCGGTGCCCGCCGGCCTTGCCAGCGTGCCCGGAAACTTTGGGCGCTCAAGAGTCCCTGCGGGCGAACTCAACAACGAGGTCTCCGCCGACGGGTCGCGTGCGTTCTTCGTAAGCCCCGATCCTTCGTCATCCGAAGTAACGGACCCACAGTTTTGCGAGGAAACTGACGAATGCACCACCGAATCGCCTCAGCTTTACGTACGCGAGACCGCGCCCGATGGGTCACAGAGTACCGTGCTGGCCTCGCGGGACACGCTTCTGCCTGAAGTCGGCGGCCAGCCTGCGATAGCGCCAGGCGGAGCGACGTTCGCGTACGCCTCACCTGACGGCTCGCATGTGTTTTTCACCAGCCCGGACCAGTTGACCACCGACAGCACCGCCGGGCTATACGACTTCGATACGACCACGAACTCTCTAGCAAAAGTCACTCTCGGAGGGGGCATTCTCGCCTCTTCCGCGGACGGGTCGCGCGTGTTCTTCGACTCAGGGAACATGTTGAGCATGTGGTCGGCCGGTCCCGCTGGGGGGACGGTGACGCCAATCTGGGAACACGCAGGAGCCAGTCCCGCACGCGCGACCGATGACGGATCGGTATTTGTTTTCATGGACAGCGGCGTGCCGGGATTCAACGACGCCGCGAGTGAGATCTTTCGCTATGACGTAAAAAGTAACTCGGTGAGCTGCGTGTCGTGCCCGCCGGTGGGGATCACCCCATCTGGGGCGGTGCTCTCGAATCTTGCGGCGCGTGGCGCCGGTGAGGACTCGGGTGAAAAAAATGGTGCGGTAGAAAATCGCGCCATATCCGCGGATGGCAGCCGGGTATTCTTCGACACCAGCGACCCACTGGTTCCGCAGGACGCCAATGGCAAGTTCGATGTGTATGAGTGGGAGAACGGGACGATCTTCTTGATTTCCTCGGGGACCGGTATCCACGACTCGTTGCTCATGGATAACAGCTCAAGCGGGAACGATCTGTTCTTTACCACCGCGGACGGCTTGGTGCCTGGCGATACCGAAGGGGGCTATGACGTCTATGACGCGAGAGTTCCGCATCCCGGTGACAATCCTCCGCCCTCCGCGGTCCCGTGCCAGGGGGATGTCTGTCAGGGTTCGCCCAGTGTGCCTGCTCTGCTCGGCGCGCCCTCCAGCGCGACGTTCGATGGCCTCGGGAACATCGTCCAGCAGCCGACGACCGGCGCAGTCAAAAAGAAGACCACGAAGAAGACTACTGGCGAGAAACGACGCAAGCGGTCAAAGAAGCGACGTGGAAAGGCGCACAGGCCGTCGCGGAAGGTCACCAAGAGCAAGAGGAGGGGCAAGTGATGCCGCGGCAGCTTCCGACACGACATTTACTACGTATCGCAGGGGCGCTCGCAGTCTGCATTGGCGCCTTGGCGAGCGCCACTTCGGCGCTTGCAGTCGAAGCGCCTGTGTGGAATATCACCTCGATCGCAGAGCCCACCCACATCGGACCGGCCGTTGACGAGATCCAGGAAATCACGGTGAAGGCGACAGAAGGGCGTATCAACGCGCTGGTTGACGGTTTCCTCGTGAATTTCCCGGCGACGGCTACAGCTGCTCAAGTGCAGTCGATCTTCGAAGAAGAAGCAGTAGGGGCTGGGAACGTCGAAGTGACGGGCGGGCCCGGCGATGCGGATGGGACCAGGCCCTATCGGGTGACATTTACGGGAAACCTCACGGGCCAGAACGTGGAAATACTGGCATCCGGCATCTTCCCCAATGAAAACACCGAAAGCGTCGAAGCAAAAGTCGTGCGGGAAGGGAGTCCCAGCGGCACGCTTGTCGTGACCGCGACCAACGTCGGCGGCGGGTCGACCGACGGCAGCACGGTCTCGATCAACGACTCGCTGCCCCCTGGGGTGACCGCCGAGTCGGTCTCCGCCTCCAACTCCTACATCGAGGAAAGCAATAGTCGATTGCCCTGCTCTGAACCGCCGGCGCTCACTTGCACGGCGTCGGGGCCGATCGCTCCCGGTGATACGTTGACGATGGAAATCACCGTGGCGGTGGCGCCGGGGACGCCGTCCGGCCTCGTCAACCGCGCGACGGTCGCGGGTGGCGGTGCTGAAACCCCGGGGTCCGTCGCCAGCCCGGTGACGATCAGCCCGTCGTTGGCGGCCTTCGGCATCGACCCGGCGAGCGTGGTTGTGGCAACTTCCACGAGGCAGGCCGGTGCGCACCCGAACGTAACAGTCGCCTATACGCTGAATACAAGGAGATATAGGCAGCCGGTCCGCACCGCGAAGGACACGCTGGTCGACCTGCCGAGGGGGCTGGTGGGCAGCGCGGTGGGAGTGCCTCAATGCCAATTGGTGAAGGTTCACGGTTTCGGTGAACATGAATGCCCGCTGGATACGATTGTGGGTGTCGCGACGGTTCAGACTACGCAAGCGACGTACGTGGGTCCGGTCTATAACATCCAGCCAAGCCCGGGTGAGCCCGTCGCATTCGCATTCCCATCGTTTCTGGTCGATACGCGTCTGGATACCAGCGTGCTGTCCAATGGCGATTATGGGGTGCGCGTGACCGCTGCGGACCAGAGCCAGGCGCAGTCCGCGCTGGGAGCCTCGGTGACGATCTGGGGCGTTCCGGCTGAACACCAGGGCCCGGGATCGATCGCCGCTGAGGCGGTCCCATCGCTCGGCGGGTCGAATAGCAACAGCTCGACACGTGCGGCATTGTTGACAAATCCGACGCAGTGCTCGACCCCGCTCTCGGGGATGCTCTCGGTCGACCCCTGGGCAGACCCGGGTCAGTTCCAGTCGGTGTCCTCGTCGCTGCCGGCCGAGACGGGGTGCGGTCTGCTGTCGTTTGTCGCGTCGGCGTCGATGCTGCCCGACACTTTGCAGGCCGGGGCTCCGGCTGGCTACACGTTCGATCTGCACGTGCAGCAGAACAACGAACCGGATGCGCTGGGGACGCCCAACGTCAAGCGGGTCGTCACGACGCTGCCGATGGGCACCGTGATCTCGCCCTCGGCCGCGTGGGGTCTGGCCGCGTGCTCGGATGCACAGTTCGGGTTGCACACCGGCTTGCCGGCGCAATGCCCGCGGGAAGCACAGGTCGGAACGGTGCAGATCACCGCGCCCGCTCTACCCCAGCCGTTCTCTGGGCAGGTCTACCTGGCGAGCCCCAATTGCGGTCCGTGTACTCCTCAGGACGCCCAGGGCAGCAAGATGATACGCCTCTTCCTGCAGGCGATCGCGGAAGGCGAATCGGGGATCCTCGTAAAGCTGGAAGGCACGGGGTCCCTCAATCAGCAGACAGGGCAGTTGACGATCACCTTTGACGAAAACCCGCAGCTTCCGTTCAGCGATCTCAAGCTGACGCTGGGTGGTGGGCCGCGCGCGACGCTCGCAAACTCACGAACATGTGGCGTGGTGGACACGACGGTTGACCTCACCCCCTGGAGCTCACCGTTCACTCCCGATTTCACCCCGACAAGCCTGTTTGAGCCAACCGGTTGCTACAACCCGCAGTTCGATCCGGCATTTGTCGCGGGGACAACAAGCATCCAAGCCGGTGAATACACGCCGTTCACGGTCTCTTTCGGGCGCTCGGATGCGGATGAGTTCCTGAACGGTCTACAGATGCAGATGCCGGCTGGGCTACTGGGCTCGCTGGCGCATGTTCCGCTATGCAAAGAACCGCAGGCCGCCGAAGGCACGTGTGCTGCGACGAGCCTGGTCGGGCATACACAGGTTGAGACCGGACCGGGCGCCGAGCCGTTTCTGGTGACCGGTGGGCAGGTGTTCCTGACCGAAGGCTACCGCGGCGCCCCCTATGGCCTGTCGATCGTGGTGCCCGCGGTTGCTGGCCCGTACACGCTTGCAGGCACCACGGGGAAAGGCACCGTCGTCGTTAGAGCTGCGATCGACGTGAACCCCGAAACGGCCGCTTTGACGGTCACTTCCGACCCATTGCCGACGATGCTCGACGGTATCCCGCTGCAGTTGAAGGTCGTGAACGTCACGATCGATCGTCCCGAATTCACATTCAACCCGACGAGCTGCGAAAAGACTGCGATTACGGCGAGGCTGACGAGCATCGAAGGCGCAAGCACCACGGTCGCCAGCCCGTTCCAGGTGACCAACTGCCAGGGCCTGGCGTTCAAGCCGCAGTTCAAGGTCGCCACGCAGGGCAAGACCTCGAGGGCGGGCGGGGCGAGCCTGGACGCAAAGGTGATCTACCCCCTTGGCGCCAAGCAGGCGAACATCGCACGAGTCAAAGTCGAACTGCCAAAGAAGCTGCCCTCGCGGCTGACGACGCTGCAGAAGGCGTGCGTGGCGGCTGTCTTCGACACAAACCCGGCAGCCTGTCCAGTGGGATCGAGGGTCGGGATCGCGCGTGCGAGTACCCCGGTGCTGCCGGTCGAACTGACCGGTCCGGCTTACTTCGTCTCGCATGGTGGTGAAGCGTTCCCGAGCCTGATCGTGGTGCTCCAAGGCGACGGGGTGCGGGTGGACCTGATCGGCTCGACGTTCATCTCCAAGACGGGGATCACGAGCTCGACCTTCAAGAGCGTCCCCGACGTCCCGATCTCGAGCTTCGAGCTCTACCTGCCCGAGGGCCCGGACTCCGCGCTTGCGGCGAACGGGAACCTCTGCAAGAGCAGCCTAGTCATGCCGACTGAATTCGTCGGCCAGAACGGCGCGAGGATCCATGAGCAGACGAAGGTGGCTGTGACGGGTTGCGCCAAGGCCAAAGCGAAGGCGGCGAAGCGCAAGCGATCCAAACGGGATGCCGCTCAGGCAAGTCGTCGGCGCAGCGGCGGTCGGGCGGCCGGACTCGGCCGCGGTCATGGTCATGGGAGGAGCGGGCGATGAGGATTCGGAAAGCGCTGTTGATGGGACTGGTTGCCTGTTCCGCGAGCGGGGGGCTGGCGTTCGCGAGCACGCAGGCGCTCGCCGCCTCGGCCTACGTACACGACTTCTCCTTCGGCCCAGCCGGACTCGGAGCGGGCTCGTTTGTGAAGCCCGAAGAGATCGCTGTGAACCAAGCTACGGGCGATGTATACCTGTATGACCCAGGCACCGGTGGTGGTTCGGTGTACAAGTTCGATGCGGCCGGCAAACCCGCCGCATTCGCCGAACTGAGCGGAACCTCGCGCCCCGCTGTGATCGAAGGCGTCGGTGGATTCGGAAATGAGGAAGGGCAGATCGCGGTCGATAGTGCAACCGGCGAGATCTATGTCGCGAATGGGCGTGACGTAGGGATCTACCACTCGGGAGGAACGCCCGTCGAAGTAGCGGGCGAGCCATCCGTGCTCAGCGGAGAAGCGGGCGTGCCGTGGGGTGAGCCGTGTGGCGTGGCCGTGGATCCCGCTGGGCATGTCTATGTCGGTCTTTTCGGCAGCTATGTCAATGAGTACACGCCGACGGCCGGTCCCGTGACCAACAGCGATTACACCCGATCGCTGGAAGGGCTGTCCGGCATCTGCAACGTGGCCGTCGACTCTGAAGAAAGCGTATACGCAGATGGGTGGCCCGCGGGTCCCGTCACCAAGTACGAGGCGACCCAGTTTGGCTCCCCTTCGCCGGTAGGTGAAATCGTCGATCCGACCGATCCCACGGCCCACGCGCTTGGGGTGAATCCAACGAGCGGCGAAGTCTACCTGGATCAGGGTTCGGACATCGCGGTCTACAGCTCCACGGGGAGTCAACTGAGCACGTTCTCGACACTGAACGGTCCCTCCAACGGAGTTGCCGTGTGTGCAGTTGCCTGCCAACACGAAGGCGAGGTCTATGTAGCCGACCCGACAAGCGGCTTGGTGGACGCCTTCAAGCGGGTGACCGAGGCCGCGCCGACGGTCAACGATCAGCCACCCACGGCCTCCGGCGTGACGCGTACCGGAGCATTGCTCTCGGGCACAGTGGATACCAACGGTGAGGCGACGAGCTATCACTTCCTCTACGTCGACGCCGCGGACTACGACCCGTCGGCCGCGGAACCTTACGCCGCCGGATCGAGCACAGCTCCCGGCAGCCTTGGCGGTGGCGCCGGCGAGGCAACCCTCCCACCGCAGCGAATCATCGAATTGCAGCCCGGCACGATCTACCACTACGAGCTGGTTGCATCCAGCGCACTGGGGGCGGTGCAGGGACCCGACTACACATTTGCGACAGCCGCTCGAACTCCTCCGATAGTCGTAACGGGCGCCGCCAGCGGAATCGGCCAGAATACGGTGACGATTGAAGGCACGCTCGACACGCAGGCACTTGCCACCAACTACGGGTTTGAAATCGGTACGAGCACCGAATACGGTCCCCCGACTGGACTCGGCGTCCTCGACGTGGGCGCCGGCGAAACACCGATCGCGCTGACGCTCGGAGGCCTGAAACCCGACACCACCTACTACTACCGAGTCACGGCAAGCAATCTCGACGGAACTAGCTATGGCGGGAATGGGAGCTTCACCACCGCGGGATCGTCCAGTTTGCTCGCCCTGCCCCAGACCCTGCCGCTGATCGCGACGCCGGCGACCGCCTTCCCGTCAGGCACGGCCCTGAACAGCGGTAAGCCGGCTACCAAAGCGAAGACCAAGGGCAAGCAGCGGACAGGCAGGAGGAAGGGCAGGAGGAAAGCCACCAGGAAGAAGACCGCCAGGCGTCGCGCGCATCGCACGAACAAGCGGGTGCGCAAGGGCGGGCACGGGGGTTAGGCGCCAAAAAATGGCTGGTACGGCGACGTCCGCGCGCAAGCGCGCCAACAGGCTGGGGAGATCGGCGGGCGCCGGCGGCGCCGCCGGCGTGGTAGCAAGGGGTCCTGGTGCGGCTGGGGGTGCTGGCGGTGAGCGCCCACCCCAGCCCGAAGGCTGCATCGGCCGTGTGGGCCGTGGGCGAGTTGGGGAGCTGCAGCGGGCACGCATTCTCGCCGCGATGGTCGAGCTCGTGCGGGAGCGTGGGGTGGGAGCCGTGTCGGTGGCGCACGTGATCGAGCGCTCGGGTGTCTCACGGCGCACGTTCTATGAGCTGTTCGAAGATCGCGGAGAGTGCCTCTTGGCGGCATTCGACCATGCGGTCGAGCGTGGCGCGGCGCGAGTGGCGCCCGCATATGCCGACGCGGGCAGCGACTGGTTGGAGCGCGTCAGGGCGGGGCTCGCGGCGTTGCTGGAGTTCATCGACGACGAGCCCGCGGCCGGGGGTCTGTGCGTCGTCGACGCGCTGGGCGGTGGGCCCAGTGTCCTGGAGCGCCGGGCGCGGGTCGTCGATGCCCTGGTTGATGTGGCTCATGCGGGTCGTCGGGAGACGAAGAGCGCACGCAAGCCCGGGCGGCTGGTAGCGGAGGGCGTCGTCGGGGCGGTGCTCGCGGTCTTGTATGGCCGGCTGCTGGCCAACGATCCCGAGCCGCTGGTGAAGCTCCTGAGCCCGTTGATGGCGCTGGTGGCACTGCCCTATCTGGGGCCCGCGGCGGCCGAGCGGGAGCTCGCGCGCCGTGCGCCGCGCGCGCGGCCCATCGCGTCGCGGGCGCGGCCTAGCGACCCGCTGCGAGACCTGAATATGCGCCTGACCTACCGTACGGTCCGGGTGCTGCTGGCGATCGCCGAGCGGCCCGGGGACTCCAGCCGCCAGATCGCCGACGCCTCCGACGTTGCCGATCAGGGCCAGATGTCGAAGCTGCTGTGGCGCCTCGAGCATCTGGGTTTGATCGCGAACGCGCTGCCACGGCCGGCCCGGGGGGCCCCGAACGCCTGGACGCTCACTGCCAAGGGCCGCGAGGTCGAGCAGGCCATCCGCGCACAGACGGGCAGCTGAAGGCGCCCATCGCCCGCTGCCCCGGGCTGGGATACTTCGCGCCGTGAGCGTCGCGGACCCCGTCGTCATCACCTGCGCGATCTCGGGCGTGCTCGCCAACCGCGAGCAGTGCCCGGCGATTCCCTACACCCCCGCCGAGTACGCCGCGGAGGCGCGGCGGATCGTGGACGAGGGCGGGACGATGATCCACATCCACGCGCGCAAGCCCGACGGCTCGCCGAGCTTCGAGGTCGAGGACTACAGGGCGATCGGCGACGCGATCCGTGCCGAGGTCGGGGAGGCGGCGATCATCAACTTCTCGACCGGGGCGGTCGGGGTGTCGGTGGCGAAGCGCGTCGCCTACCTGCGCGCGTGCCGCCCGGAAGTCGCGGCGCTGAACATGGGCTCGATGAACTACGCGAAGTACTCGCGCTCGCGCAAGGACTTCGTCTTCAAGATGGTCTTCGAGAACCCCTTCGAGGAGATCGTCGAACTGCTGAACGCGATGAACGAGCTCGGCATCAAACCGGAGCACGAGTGCTTCGATCTCGGCCATGTCGGCAGCCTGGAGCCGCTGATCGACATGGGCGTCCTGAAGCCGCCGCTGCACGTGGACTGCATCATGGGCATCGTCGGCGGTGTGCCGGCGGGCGCGCGCAACCTGGCGGCGATGGTCGCGAACATCCCCGGTGTCGACGCGCCTGAGGGCCAGCCGCGCTCGCACTGGGCGGTGATCGGGATCTCGCGTAAGCAGTGGGAGCTCGTCGCCGCCGCGCTCACGCTCGGCGGCTCGATCCGCGTCGGGCTGGAGGACAACCTCTACCTCCCCAATGGCGAGATGGCGAGCTCCAACGGCGAGCTGATCGCCAAGGCGCGGCAGATGGCCGAAGACGTCGGCCGCCGTCCCGCGACCGTGCAGGAGGCGCGGCGGCTGCTCGGGATCCCCGCGTGAGCCCGCCGGGCCGCGAGAACCGATTGAGCCGGTGAGCAAATCGTGAGCCTGCCGCTCGAAGGCATCCGCGTCCTCGACCTCTCGCGCCTCCTGCCCGGAGGGTTCTGCTCGTTGCTGCTTGCGGACTTCGGAGCGGAGGTACTGAAGGTCGAGGACACCGGCATGGGTGACTACATCCGCTGGTCCCCGCCGTACGTCGAGGGCGCCGATGAGAGCGCGAAGTCGGCGCTCTTCCTCGCGCTGAATCGCAATAAGCGCTCGATTCGCATCGACCTCAAGCACGAGCGCGGGCGCGAGGTGCTGCTTGCGCTGGTGGGCCAGCACGACGTCGTGCTCGAGTCCTTCCGTCCCGGTGTCCTCGATCGCCTGGGCGTCGGCTATGAGCGCATGCGCGAGGTTAACCCCGGGGTCGTCTACTGCGCGATCTCGGGTTACGGTCAGACCGGCCCCAAGCGCGACGCCGCTGGCCATGACATGAACTACCTCGGCCTCGTCGGCCTGCTCGGGCTCACCGGCGAGCGCGGCGGCCAACCCGTGCAGGCGGCGGGCCAGATCGCGGATCTCGGCGGCGGCGCGCTGATGGGGGCCATCGGCATCCTCGCCGCCCTGCGGGAGCGCGACGGCGCGCCGGGCCGGCCAGGGTCGGGCGAGGGCCAGGTCGTGGATGTCTCGATGGCCGACGGCGCGCTCTCGTGGCTCGCCATGGTTGCCGGCGCCTACTTTGCCGACGGCCACACCCCCCATCGTGGTGGATTGCCGCTTGCGGGCTCGCTGATCTGCTACCGACCCTACGAGTGCGCCGACGGGTGGATCACGCTCGGCGCGCTGGAGCCGAAGTTCTGGCAGGCCTGGTGCCGTGGGGTCGGGCGCGAGGAGCTGATCGAGCGCCAGTTCGAGGCACCCGGCTCCGAAGCGCACGCGCAGGTGATCGAGGTCTTCAAGGCGCGCACCCGCGCGCAGTGGCAGGAGTTCGCCGGTGAGCACGACTGTTGCCTGGAGCCGGTCCTGGAGCTCGACGAGGCCCTGGACTCCGAGCTCGTGCGCGCCCGCGAGATGGTCGTCACCCTCGAGCAGCCCGGCGTCGCTGGCGGCGTGCGCCAGCTCGGCGTCCCCGTCAAGCTCGCGCGTACTCCCGGCGACCACGCGCGGCTGCCGGGGCCGGCGCTCGGCGAGCACACCGAGTGGGCACTCGCCGAAGCCGGCTACGACCCTAAGGAGATCGCGGCGCTACTCCAAGCCGGAGCCGTCGCTGGGCCGGCGGGGAGCGCTGTTCAGGGCGAGACTTTCAGAGCGTGAGCTCGGCGGCCGAAAGGTCACGGGCTTGCAGTCGAAAGATCACGGCGTGAGGCTCGGACCCCCCCCAGGGCCTCTTCGGCGGGGCCCCGGGGCGGCTTTGGCCGCGTACACCGAGGGAGCGATTCCCAAACAGAAGACGCTGGACCCCCTACGCTGTGTGGATGAGCGCGCTGCCACCCGGACCCTCCGAGCCGCCGCTGACGCAGACATTGCGTTGGCTCGCGCGGCCGATCGCCTTCATGGAGGCCTGCCGGCGCCGCTACGGCGACACGTTCAGCGTGAGCTTCGTCGGCTTCAAGCGCCCGATGGTGATACTGAGCGACCCGCAGGCGATCCGGGCGCTCTACACCGAGCAGGGACATGGGCTGCCGCCGGGCAGGACCGTCTCGCTGTTGCCGCTGCTGGGGGCCAACTCGGTGCTGCTGCTCGAAGGGCGCGAGCACCTGGCGCGCCGGCGCCTGATGCTGCCGCCCTTCCATGGCGAGCGGATGCGCTCCTACGAGACGATCGTGCGCGAGGCGGCGCAGCGCGAGCTCGCGGACTGGCGAGCGGGCGAGGCCTTCGCGATCCACCCGCGGATGCAGGCGGTCACGCTCGAGGTGATCCTGCGCGCGGTCTTCGGCGTCACCGACCCGCAGCGCCGCGCCCAGCTCAGCGAGCGCCTGCCGCAGCTGCTGGGCGAGACCGCCTCGCTGGGACTGCAGCTGCGAGTACTGCTCGCGGGGCGCTTCACGCGTCCCGACCCCCTCAAGGGCCTGCGCAAGCTGCTGGATGGGATCGACGAGCTGCTATTCGCGGAGATCGCCGAGCGGCGCGCCGAGGGCGATTCGGCCGGGCGCGAGGACATCCTCTCGCTGCTGATCGCGGCGCGCTTCGAGGATGGCGAGGCGATGGAGGACCGTGACCTGCGCGACCAGCTGCTGACACTGTTGCTGGCCGGCCACGAGACCACGGCGACCGCACTTGCATGGACTTTCGACCTGCTGCTGGGCAACCCCGCCGCGCTCGCGCGGCTGACGGCCGAGGTGGACGCCGACGACGGCGAGGACGCGTATCTGCGGGCGGTGGTCTCCGAGTCGCTGCGACTGCGCCCGGTGGTGCCGCTGGCGGGCCGGCGTCTGGCGAGCGAGCTCGAGCTCGATGGCCTCACGCTGCCGCCCGGAACCGACGTGACGCCGGCGATCTGGCTGACCCACACCCGTCCGGACCTGTACCCCGAGCCATACGCCTTCCGCCCCGAGCGATTCCTGGAGAGCGCACCGCCGACGTACGGCTGGATTCCCTTCGGTGGCGGCATCCGCCGCTGCCTGGGGGCCGCGTTCGCGGAACTCGAGATGCGGGTGGTGCTCGAGACCGTGCTGCGCGAGCGGACCCTTGAGCCGGTGAGCGGGCGTGCGGAGCGGATCACGCGCCGCAACGTCACGTTCTCCCCCCGCAACGGCACGCAGGTACGCGCCACGACGCGGGTCGCCCAGCCGCGGCGCGAGCGCCAGCCGGTCCCGGCCTGATCTCACCCCGACTCCGGGCTTACCACCGAGCCAGGTGGTGCTCGACGACCCCCAGCCCATGAGCCAGCGGGAGGCCCCCGGGCAGCGTTCCGCTGAATGTGCCGAACGGCGCGCGGTACTCGCTGCGCACCAGCAGCAGGCTCTCGCGGCGGCTGCGCTGCGCCTCGGCCGCGAAGCGTAGCTCCGAGCCGTCGGCGGCCGTGATCCGCGTCAGGTCCGGTGCGAAGCTGACCGGGCCGACCTCGTGCGGTGCGCCCGCGACCCACACCGCACGCTCGCTGCCGCTTGGTGGGTCGTTGACGCCCTCGACGAGGTTGAACGCAAGCGGCCCACCGCCGGGGTCGACCCCGACCCCGGCGGCCCACCGCCACTCGGTTACGCGCGCGTGATAGCCGGCGGTGTCGTCGATCACCGCCAGCGCCTCGATCGCGCGCGGTGGGCCGCCGTCGAGGGCGACGGTTCCGCGCGCAGCGATCCCGGCCTGCTTGCGCGTCCAGACATAGCCGCTGCCATGCGGGCAGATGGCCTGAATGCCCGCGTCTTCCTCCAGCGTGAGGTCGAGCGCCGTGTGCCGCTCGCGCACCTGGAGTCGGCCCGGCCTCAGCGCGACCGCGCCGCGTAGCGGCAGCAGGTGCGTGCGTTCCCGCAGAGCCGACTCGGCGTCGCGCATGAGGAGCGCCCAGAATGCCTGCCGCGCCAGCCCCACGTGCACGATCGCGGCGCACGCCATCAACTCCTCGCAGAAGACCGCCACGTAGCGCCAGCGCTTGAGCGGGCGTGTGCCGCGAAACAGCGGCATGTGAGCGGGCGGAACGGGTCCCAGCGCTATGCTTGGCACTATTGACTGACTAGTCAATCTACTCTGTGAAGGGACGCTCACGGGAGGCAATGCGCTTTTGAAGGTCGCGGCAGTCCAGCTCAACTCCACCGCGAATAAGGTCGCCAACCGGGCCGCCGCGGATCGCTTGACACGCGCCGCGGCCGCGGACGGCGCACGACTGATCGTACTGCCGGAGAAGTGGACCGTGCTCGGTCGCGACGAGGACCTGCGGGCCGGCGCCGAGCCGCTGGACGGCCCGGCCATCTCATGGGCGCGCGAGCTCGCGCGCGAGCTGCGGATCGACCTCGTAGCTGGATCGATCGTCGAGCGGCTGGGGGCGGGTCGAAGCTCGACCGGCGAGCTGCTGGCAAACACCTCCGTGCACATCGATCCCCGCGGGGAGCTGTGCGCGGTCTACCGCAAGCTGCACATGTTCGACGTCGAGATCGAGGGACGCGCCTATCGGGAGTCCACCCTCACCGAGCCCGGCGGGGAGATCGTGCTGAGCGCCACCGCCGAGGGCGTGGAGCTGGGCATGGCGATCTGCTACGACCTGCGCTTTCCTGAGCTGTTCCGAGTCCTTGCCGTGCGCGGCGCGCGCGTGGTCGCGCTGCCCTCGGCCTTCACGCTGCCCACGACGCGCGACCACTGGGAGATCCTCGTGCGCGCCCGCGCGATCGAGAACGAGGTCTTCGTGGTCGCCGCCAACCAGGTTGGTCCGCACCCCGGCGGACACCGCTCCGGGGGCCGCTCGATGATCGTCGACCCGTGGGGGGTCCTGCTGGCTTGCGCCGAGGACGGCGAGGGCTGGATCGCGGCCGACCTCGACCTGGGCCGCCAGCAGGAGATCCGCGCGCAGCTTCCGGTGCTGGCGCACCGCCGCCCGGAGATCTATGGCTCCCTTTCAGGAGCAGGCACGTGAGCGCCGGCCGGGCGCCGGCCCCGCGCGCCAAGACGGGCCCGGACAAGCGGCGCATGATCCTCGATGCCGCGGTGCGGGTGTTCGCCAATCAGGGCTTTCACGCCTGTCGCGTCTCCGACATCGCCGACGAGGCGGGCGTCGCGTACGGCCTCGTGTACCACTACTTCGCCTCCAAGGACGAGGTCCTCGACACGCTCTTCCTGGAGCGCTGGGACGTGCTGCTGCGGACGATCCGCCAGGTCGACTCCGAAGCGCTGCCAGCGCGCGCAAAGCTGCACGCGATCGCATCGTTCATCATCGATAGCTACAGCCACGACCCGGACCTGATGAAGGTCATCATCGTCGAGGTCACGCGCGCCGCCAACTCCTTTGGGCAGACCCATCTCGCGCAGATCCGCGAGGCCTACGAGCTGATCGCGTCGATCGTCACCGCCGCCCAGGCCGAAGGCGCCTTCAAGGCCGAGATCGACGCGGAGTTCGCCGCGATGGCCTTCTATGGCGCGATCGAGCAGATGCTGACCGGCTGGATCTTCGGCCTGCTGCCCCGCGGGGAGGAGCACTACGAGCGTTCCAAGTGGCTGGTGGTCGAGACCGTCTGCGGCGGATTGGAGACGACCACCGTTGGGAATACACTTCCCGGATGATGGAGAACGAGATGATCAAGCGCCTTGTCTGGTCCGGCCTGCTCACAGCGCTGGGCGCACTCGCGAGCATCGCCACGCAGCGCGGCGCCGCGCTGCTCTGGCGGAGGGTGTTCGACGAGGAGCCGCCCGAGTGAGCGACGCGCCCCGCAACGGGCGGCGTGGCGAGCAGCGAGAGGGCGGGCCACAAAACATCGCCACAGCGATCACCGACGTCTCTGAGCGCTTTACGGTTCTCATCCGCGAGGAGATCGAGCTCGCCAAGGCCGAGGTCACCGAGAAGACGACCAAGCTCGCCAAGGGCGCCGTCGTCGCGGTGGCCGCGGGCGTGTTCCTCATCACGGCGCTGTTCTTCGTGCTGATCGGCCTGGCGTTGCTGCTCTACTACGTGCTGCCCGTCGAAGCCTTCGCGGTCTTCTGGGGCTTCTTCGCGATGGCCCTAATCCTGGTCGTGCTTGGCGTGATCGCTGGCCTGATCGCCGCACGGGTCGTCAAACGGGGCGCGCCCCCGATGCCGAACATGGCGATCGAGGAGGCGCGCAAAATCCGCCAGAGCGTCAGCGCCGGCGCCGAGGCGCCGGACGTGCCCGGCTCCACGGCTGCGGCAGGGGTGGCTCAGGGCGCAGGCGCGTTCAGCGCGCCCCCGGCTGCTCCCGGGGAGGTGCTCTAGCCGATGGCACAGCGCTCCCCCACAGAGATCCGTGACTCGATCGAGTCCAACCGCGCCGAGCTCGAGCTCTCGCTCCAGCGGCTGCGCGGCGAGGTCGTCGAGCTCACCGACTGGCGCGCGCACGTCGCGCGCCACCGCCGCGAGATCATGATCGGCGCGGCGGTCGTCGGCTTCATGATCGGCGCGCGCGGCCTGCGCCGGCGTCGCCGGCGTTGACGCGCTCCGGCCGGGTGTGCCCCGGTCGGGTTTTCTTCTACAGGCGGCGCGTCGGCCCTAGGACAGCAGCGAGCGGGGGATCCCGCCGACGCCGATCAGTCCGGGGCCGACGTAGGTCCCGATGACGGGTCCGACCTCCGAGGAGAACAGCGGCTCGGAGCCATAGATCTCGCGCCCGCGCTCAATCAGGCGCTGGGCCTGCTCGGTGGCCTGGATGTGCTGCACGACCCAGGCGTCGGAGCCGGCGTCGCGCAGCTCGTGCATGTACTGGACCATGCGCTCGAACGCGCGTCCGGCCGTGCGGACGCGCTCGACGGGCGTGATCTCGTACTCGAGCGAGAGGATCGGCTTGATCTTCAGCGTCCCGCCGAGCCACGCCTGAGCCCTGCCGACGCGCCCGCCGCGGCGCAGGTACTCCAGGGTGTCGATGCAGAACCAGATGCGCAGCGCCTTGCGCGCCTCGCGCACACGGGCCGCGACCTCGTCTTTGCTGGCCCCCGCGCGTGCCGCGGCGGCGCCGGCGAGCAGCAGCATGCCCATGCCCCCGCAGGCGGTTTCGCTGTCGATCACCTCGACGCGCTCGCCCAGGCCGCGCTCGGCGAGCAGGCCGTGCGCCTGGCGGGCCGCCTCGCAGGTCCCGGAGATGCCACCCGCAAGATGCACCGAGACGATGTCCGAGCCTGCCTCCAGCAGCGGCTCCCACACGGCCAGGAAGTCGCCGATCGAGGGCTGCGAGGTAGTCGGCAGCTCGCGGTCGGAGCGCAGCCGCTCGTAGAACGCGTCGAAGCTCGTCAGCTCGATCTCGCGCTGCTGGCCGATCTCCGAGCGGTCGCGGTCCCAGCCGACGTACAGGCTGACCTGATGGATGCCCTGGCTATCCGCGAGGGCGCGCGGCAGGTAGTGCGTGGTGTCGGTGACGATCGCGACGGATTGCATGGCGCGCGGACCCTACAGCAAGGCTACCGCTGGGAGTGCCTGGCGCGGGCTTCTACACTGCCGGCGGTGGCCAAGACCCTGTTGACCGGCGGAGCCGGCCTCGTCGGCTCGCGGGTGGCGCGCCTGCTGGTGGAGCGGGGCGACGACTTGCGCCTGACCATGCTCGAGCACACGCGCCACGAGAGCCTCGACTTCGAGTACGAGGCGGTGCGCTGCGACATCCTCGACCGCCAGGCCGTGCGCCGCGCGTTGCGCGGCGTCGAGCGCGTCTTCCACGTCGCCGGCCTGGCGAGCATGCGCGCCTCGACGCACGAGCTCTTCCGGGTCAATGCGGAAGGCACGCGGATCGTCCTGGAGGAGGCGCTGCGCGCTGGCGTGGAGCGCGTCGTGCACACCTCCTCGGTTGCCGCCATCGGCCCGGCTCCGCGCGGAGCTGTCACGGACGAGCGCCAGATCTTCCCCGCGAGTGGCTGCGCGATTCCCTACGTGGACGCAATGCGCGAGGCCGAGATGCAGGCGCTGCGCCTGGCCGCGCGCGGCCTGCCCGTGGTGATCGTCAACCCCGCGTTCGTGCTCGGGGCAGGCGATTTCAGCAGGTCCCACACCGAGCTCGTCAGGCGTTTCCTGCGACGCGAGATCCATGTCTACGTAGACGGCACGCTGAACGTCGTCGACGTCAACGACGTCGCCAGCGGTCACCTGCTCGCCGACGAGCACGGGCAGGTCGGCGAGCGCTACATCCTCGGCAATCGCAACTTCACCTTAGACCGCCTATTCGCCGACCTGGGCCGCCTTTCGGGAGTGCAGCCGCCCGCGGTAAAGCTGCCCCTACCGGCCGCGCTCGCGCTCGCGCGCGCAGCCGAAAGCCTGCCGGGAACGCCGGCGGTTACGTCCGTGGAGGTCCGTGCCAGCTCACTGTGGTGGGCCTTCAGCAGCGCCAAGGCCAAGCGCGAGCTCGGCTACACCTCCGGCCATCACGAGGAGACGCTGGTCAGCACGATCGAATGGTACCGCGAGCACGAAGCGTGCCTGGCCGAGCCCGGTGCGCGTCAAGCGCTACCGCTGCGGCTCGCGGGCTTCACGCTGCGCCAGGCCGGCGACGCGCTGCGCGGGCTGGGGCTCTAGGCCGCACGGGCCAGGCGCTCAGGCCAGGGCCGCGCGGGCTAGGCGCTCAGACCAGCCGGTTCTCGATCTGCAAGCCGCCGGTGGCGCCCTCCACGGAGAGTGCCGCCGCGGGCTCCGAGCCCTCGGCGCCAAGCAGCTCCGCGAGCTCGCCGGACTCGTACATCTCGGTCACGATGTCGCAGCCGCCGACCAGCTCGCCGTTGACGAACAGCTGGGGGATTGTCGGCCAGTTCGAGAGCGCTGAGAGCTCCTGGCGGATCCGCGGGTCGGGCAGGATGTCGACCGCCGCGAAGCGGGCGTCGAGCGCCTGGAGCGCGGCGACCGTGGTTCGCGAGAAGCCGCACGCGGGGGCATCCGGGGTGCCCTTCATGAAGAGCAGCACGGGGTTCTCGGTGATCGCCTGCTCGATCGCCGAGCGAATCGGGTTGGACGCGCCCTCTGAGGGGGCGGTGATCGGATCGATGCTATGCATGGAAGGCTCCTTGGGTTCTGGCGGTACGGGGCGGGTTGGGCTGCTCAGCCGGCCTCGGTCTTCAGCGACAGCGCATGGATCGGGCCACCGATCTCCGCGCCGAAGACCTCGTAGACGAGGCGGTGTTGCTCGATGCGACTGCGCCCCGCGAACGCCTCCGCGGTGACGGTCGCGCGGAAGTGGTCGCCGCCGCCGGTGTAGTCCTCGACCTCGGCGCGGGCGCCAGGAATCGCGGTCTCGATGCGCTGCTTGATCTCGTCGGGGGTCGGCATCTGCGCTTCAAGGATAGCCGCCGTCGCACAGCGCTACACTTTCGATAGTGATGATCTCCTTCAGCGACAAGGGCGCCGAGAAGGTGCGGGAATTCCTCGCCGCACAGGACGCCGACGTGAGCCTCGCGGGGCTGCGCGTCGGGGTGCGTGGCGGCGGCTGCTCAGGGTTCCAGTACCAGCTCGCCTTCGACGAGCAGCGCGAGAGCGACGCGGTGTTCGAGAGCCACGGCTTGAAGCTGCTCGTCGACAACGCCAGCCTGCCGTTCGTAGAGGGCGCCGTCATCGACTACGAGGAAAGCCTGCAGGGAGCCGGCTTCAAGGTCAACAACCCCAACGTCGTCGCCGCCTGCGGCTGCGGCTCGTCCTTCCGGGTGGCCGAGGAGGAGCAGGTCTCAGCAGTCTAGGTGGGCTCGTTGTCGAGCGAGCGCCACAGGTAGCGGCAGGCCAGCGTCCGGTGCGGGCGCCACGGCTCCGCGATCCGCTCCATCGTCGCAGCGTCCGGGATCTCCGCCAGCGCGTAGGCACGCTCGATCGCATGGCGGATGCCGAGATCGCCGACGGGCAGCACGTCGGGGCGCTCCAGATGGAACATCAAGAACATGTGCGCGCTCCAGACGCCGATGCCCTTGACCGCGACGAGCTCCGCGATCACCTGCTCGTCGGGCAGCTCGTCCAGGCGCTCGAGCTCCAGCTCCCCGGAGAGCGCGTGCTCGGCCAGCGAGCGCAGGTAGCCGACCTTCGCGCGCGAGAGGCCGGCTGCGGCGCGCAGCTCTTCGGGCTCGTCCGCGAGTACCTGCTGGGGCGTCGGGGTGCGCCCGTCGAAGCGCTCGGTCAGGCGCAGGTAGATGCTGCGCGCGGCCTTCGTCGAGAGCTGCTGGCCGACGATCGCGCGCACCAGCGCCCCGTAGTGGTCCTCGGGACGGCCTGCGCGCGCGTCCCCCAGCTTGGGGCCGACGGCCGCGATGATCGCTGCCAGCACCGGGTCGGACCGGCGCAGGTGGGCCAGCCCCTTAGGCAGAGGGCAGCGCCGTCGTCTCAAGCGCGACGGGCTCGCCGTCGAGCGCGTTCAGAGCACGCGGCAGCGAGGCCGCGAGGCAGGTGAAGCTGGGGGTGTCGCGTACGGTGTAGCGCGAGGCCTCGGTGGTGCGCAGGCGCTGCACGAGGTCGAGGAACGTGCCGATGTCGTCGGTGTCGAAGGCGACCACGAACTCCTGGTCGTCGAGGCCAAAGGAGTAGGTCGTGTGGTTATCGACGCCCGGGTATTCGCGCCCGACCGTGATGTGGCCCTGCATGATTCGCCAGCGCTCCTCGGCGGGCAGGCCGTACCACTCGCGCGACTTGACGAACGGGTAGACGAACACGTACTTGCCGCGGAAGCCGCGCGGGGTGGTGCGGAGGTCATCGGAGTACTCCGAGCTCTTGCGCATCCCAAGGAACGAGTAGGGGGTCTGCGCCCAGCGCATCAGGCCGCTCTGCGCGAGCACGACGTGAAACTCGTGGATGCGGTCGAGGTTCTCGGCCTCGGAGATCAGCAGCAGCTCGGCGTCCCCGCGGGTGCCGACGAGCGAGAAGCACTGCAGCATGTGCCCGTCCGCGAAGTCCTCGCAGGCGGCCAGGAACTCGCGCTTGTCCTGGGCGCGCTGCTCGGGCTCGGTACGCCGCCACGCCGGTTCGAGCTTCAGGAACGTGTACTTGACGAAGTGGCGCTCGTTCACACCGACAGGCTACAAGCTCGCACTGGACGGCCCGCCCGCCGCTTGTGGCTGCGGCGCGCGCCGTGGCTCGGATTGGTCCGGGTGCTGGAGTGGCTAGAGTTTGCCCGTGCGGATCGCGCTCGTCTCGCCGTACTCCTGGACGTACCCCGGTGGTGTGACTCGTCACATCGAGGCGCTTGCCGACGAGCTCGACAGGGCGGGCCACGAGACGCGGATCCTGGCGCCGTTCGATCCCGACGATGCGCTCTCGCGACACAGGCATCGCGGGGCGCGCCCGCAGCCGCGCCCGCTCTCCGAGCGGCTCGTGCCGCTCGGGCGCACGGTCGGGTTCGCCGCAAACGGCGCGGTCTCGAACCTGGTCGCGACGCCCCCCGGGATGCTCGCGATGCGCCGCGAGCTGCGCCGCGGCGGCTACGACGTGGTGCACATCCACGAGCCGATCGTCCCGCTCGTCGGCTGGGATGCGCTCTGCTCGACCCAGGGCATCCCCCTGGTCGGCACCTTCCACGCGTTCTCCGAGAACGCGTTCACCAACGGCATCGGCGGAGTGCTCGGGGCGCGGCTGCGGATGAACCGCCTGCATGCCCGCATCGCTGTCTCGGAGGCTGCGGCGTGGACCGCACAGCGCTTCTTCGGCGGGCGCTACCGGATCGTGCCCAACGGGGTGCACCTGCCGGCTGCGTCGAGCGCTGGCACGATCGCCGCCGGCCTGGGGGAGCACGGTGAGGACCTGCCGCACGCGGAGGAGGCGCCGCTGCGCATCCTCTGCATCGGCCAGGCCGTCGAGCGCAAGGGGCTGCCGGTGCTGCTGCGCGCCTTCGAGGCGCTGCGCGAGCACGTGCCGGCGACGCTCACGCTGGTCGGGGCCGGCCCGCAGGAGGTAGCGCCGCTGCTGCTCGACGACCGCGGGGTGCAGGCGCTCGGCAAGGTCTCCGAGGAGCGCAAGGCCGCCGAGCTCACCCGCGCGGACGTGTTGTGCGCGCCGTCGCTCGGCGGGGAGAGCTTCGGCATGGTCCTGACCGAGGCGTTCGCGGCCGGCACGCCGGTCGTGGCGTCGGACATCGCCGGCTACCGCGATGTCGTGCGCGACGGGGTCGACGGCGTGTTGACACCACGTGGCGATGCGCAGGCGCTCGCTGAGGCGCTGCGCCTGCTTGCGCTGGAGCCGCAGCTGCGGGCGCGCATGGCGCTGGCTGCGCGTGAGCGCGCCGAGCGTTTTGCGTGGCCGCACGTCGCGGCGGAGGTGCTCGACGTCTACGACCAGGCGCGCGCCGTCGGACGCGCTCCGACGCGGCTGGGGCGACTCGCCGTCGAGCACGGGCTCGCGCCGGCCGACCTGCTGCCGCGAGTACCGGCGCAGCGGCTGCCGAGCTTAGAGCCGACGCTCGCGGCGCCCCCGGCTCGGCGCGCGCTACACGTTGCTCGCCGTGGCGCGCTCGCGGCGGTCTCGCTCGGCGGCCTCGCCCTGGCGTTCATCGCACTGCAGCGGATCGGGATTGGCCCGGTGATCGCGAGCATCGTCGCCTCGAGCCCCGGCTTGGTTGCGGCCGGGCTGGGCCTGATGTGTCTCTCGATGGTCGTGCGCGGATTGGCGTGGCACGCGATCCTGAGTGCCGCGCCGACCTGGCGTAAGGCCCGACGCCGGGATGCGCTGCAGGGCACGTTCATCGGGGTGCTGATGTCCGCGACGCTGCCCGCGCGCCTGGGGGAGCCCTCGCGCGCGTTGATCGTCGCGCGCCGCATCGGCCGCGCGCGCGAGACGCTACCGGTGGTGCTCGGCACGATGGTCTCCCAGACGCTGCTCAACCTGCTCGCGCTCGCGCTGCTCGGGATCGCGATGCTCTCGGGGGTGCCGCTGCTGCGTGGACACGACGGGGCTTTGCTGGCGGCGGCGCTGGTGCCGTTGGCGGCGCTGATGGCTGTGCTGCTGGCGCCGGTGCTCGTCCCGCGCTCGGCGGTGTCTCGCTCGGCTCGTCTGCACTCGCTGGCGTCGGGGCTGGGCGACGCGCTGCTGCGCGTGCGCGAGGGCCTGCGCGTCTTCCGCTACCCGCGCCAGGCTGCCCTAGCGACGACGGTGCAGCTCGCGGCGTGGGCCCTGCAGTGCGCCTCGTGCTGGCTGCTGCTGATGGCGCTCGGCCTCGACGGCCGTGTCGGGCTGGCCGGTGCGGCGGGAGTGCTGTTCGCTGTCAACATCACGGCGGTCGTCCCGGCGACGCCGGCGAACGTCGGCGTCTTCCAGGCCGCGTGCGTGGCGGTGCTTACCGGCGCCTACCACGTCTCGACGCCCGACGCGATCGCCTACGGGATCATCTTGCAGGCGGTGGAGGTCGCGACCGCGGTGCTGATGGGCATGCCCGCACTCGTACAGGAGGGCCTCTCCTGGAAGGAGGTGCGGTTGCGGACCATGCATGCCACGCCGGTCAAGCTGCCGGCCCTGCCCGAGCACCAGCGCAGCGCGCTGTCCGAGCGCTAGACCCAGGCGTGAGCGACGCCTGGGTCTACATGCTGCGCTGCCGCGACGGCTCGCTGTACACGGGCTGGACGACCGACGTGGAGCGCCGCCTTGCGCGCCACCGCGCGGGGAAGGCGAGCCGCTACACCGCGAGCCGGCTGCCGGTGGAGCTGGCGCTGGCGCTGGCGATGCCAGATCGCGGCGCGGCGCGGCGCGAGGAGGCGCGGATCAAGCGGCTCGATCGCGCGGGCAAGCTGGCGCTACTCGGGGCGGTCGCTCCGCCGGCCTAGGCAGCGACGAAGCCAGTCTCGTGGTGGGGGCGCGGGAACGGGCTGTCGTCAGCCGGCCATCGCGGGCTCGTCCTCGGATTCCACCGCGCCATCGGGCGGGTCCTCGTCGGCGAGCGCGGGGCCGTCTGCGGCGGCACCGAACAGCGAGGGGTCGCGGTGGGAGCCCTTGATCAGATCATCGGGCGAGCCGTCCTTGAGCAGCCGCCCCTGGCGGGTGCCGAAGTAGATCGCCTGGGGGTGGTGCGCGATGAGTGCGAGCGTGGACTGCTCGGGTTCGGGGGCGTAGCCGTCGGTGATGCGCATGCCGATGTCGCCGAGTCCCAGCAGCCGCTCGACCTTCAGGTGCTCGGACTGCTCGGGCACGGCGGGGTAGCCCCAGGAGTAACGCCGCCCCTGGGCGGCGGGGATGCCGAGCATCGCGCGCGTCTCGGCGTGCAGCCACTCGGCCAGGCCCTCGGCGGTCTGCACGCCGAGACCGTGGACGAACAGCTGCTCGGCGAACTCGCCGTCGGCCTCGAGCTTGGCCATCAGCTCGGTGACCTCCGAGCCGACGGTGACGGCCTGCACCGCGATCACGTCGAGCTCGGCGGGGGGCTTGGCGATCCACTTGCCGTCCAGGCCGCGCTCGCCGCCGGGGCGGAAGAAGTCCGCGAGGCAGATGCGGTCGCCCTTGGGCTGGCGCGGGCAGACGAAGCGGGTCAGCTCAGCCGCGGGATCGGCGGGGTCCAGCGTGGCGTCGGGTCCGGCGACGGCGGGATCTAGCACCACGATGTCGTTGCCCAGCGAGTAGCAGGGGAAGAAGCCGAGCAGCGCGCGCGGGTGCAGGTAGGTCTGCTCGCGCCACATGCGCTCCAGGCGCGGCTGGAAGTCGTCGTCGAGCAGCTTGCGCCAGGCCTCGCCTTTGACGCCGCGTCCGCCCCAGTGCAGCTTGAACAGGACGTGGGTGTCGAGGTGGCTGTAGACGGCGTCGAGGTCGACGGGGATCTCGCGCGCGCCCCAGAACGGGGGTGTGGGGATCGGCGCGTCGGTGCGCGCGGCGGAGCGCACGGAGTCGTCGGCGAGGTTGACCTCCTCGACCGGCGCCTCGCCTTTGGCGCGGAACGCGGTTGCGTCGGCGCGCAGCTTCTGCACGAGCGCTGCGTGGGCGTCGGCGTCGACGAGCTGGTCCATGACGGCGAGTCCCTCGAAGGCGTCCTTGCAATAGAAGACGCCGGGCGCGTAGACCTCGTCGGTTTCCTTGCCGCCGGGGTACAGGGCTCGGAAGCTGAAGGCGCGGTTGATGGCGGCGCCGCCGATCAGCACGGGGTAGTCGAGGTTCTTGGCGTGCAGCTCCTGGATACAGGCCGGCATCTGCTTGGAGGTGGAGACCAGTAGCGCGCTGAGCCCGATCGCAGTGGCCTTGTGCTCCTGGGCGGCATCGAGGATCGTCTGGATCGGGACCTGCTTGCCTAGGTCGATCACGGTGTAGCCGTTGTTGGTGAGGATCGTGTTGACGAGCGACTTGCCGATGTCGTGGACGTCGCCGAACACGGTCGCGAGCACGACGGTGCCCTTGGTGTAGCCCTCGATCTTGTCGAGGTATTTCTCGAGCTGCGCGACGGCGCGCTTCATGACCTCGGCGGACTGCAGCACGAATGGCAGGATCAGCTCGCCGGCGCCGAACTTGTCGCCGACCTCTTTCATCGCGGGCAGTAGCACTTCGTTGAGGGTGGGGACCGCGCCGAGCTTCTCGACGGCGCGGTCGATCCAGACCTCGACGCCGTCCTTGCGGCGGCGCAGGATGTGGAAGTGCAGCGCCTGCTCGGGCTCCATCCCCTCGGTCGGGTCGGCGGTGGATCGGATCCCACCCGCCCCGTCGTCCTCGCCCTTGGTCTCGAAGTGCGCGATGAAGCGCTCCAGGGCGTCCTCGCGGCGGTTGTAGACGAGGTCGTCGGCGAGCTCGCGCTCGGTGTCGGGGATCTCGGAGTAGGGCGTGATGTGGTTGGGGTTGACCATCGCGAGGTCCAGGCCGGCCTGCACGCAGTGGTGCAGGAAGACCGAGTTCAGGACCGCGCGCGCGCCGGGGGAGACGCCGAAGGAGACGTTCGAGACGCCCAGCGAGGTCTTGACGTGGGGGATCTCGGCCTTGATCCGTTCGATGCCCGCGATCGTCTCCACCGCGGAGGGCCGCCACTCCTCGTCGCCGGTCGTCAGCGTGAACGTGAGGCAGTCGAAGATCAACAGCTCGGGATCCAGGCCGTGCTCCTCGCAGCAGAGGTCGCGGATGCGCTGGGCGATCTCGACCTTGCGCTGCGCGGTCTTGGCCATCCCGACCTCGTCGATCGTCAGCGCGATCAGCGCCGCGCCGTGGGCCAGTGCGAGCGGCACGACGCGGTCGAGCTTCGCACGGCCGGCCTCGAGGTTCACGGAGTTGACGATCGCGCGGCCCGGGATCTGCTCGAGCGCCAGCTCGATCACCTCGGGCTCGGTCGAGTCGATCTGGATCGGCGCGGGCTGGGTCAGCGAGATGCGCTTGACGACCTGGCGCATCTGCTCGTCCTCGTCGGAGCGCTCGGTCAGCGCGACGCAGACGTCGAGCACGTGCGCGCCGCCGGTGACCTGGTCCTCGGCGATCTGCGCGAGCCCGTCGTAGTCGTCGGCGAGCAGCAGCTCCTTGGCCTTGCGCGATCCCTGCGAGTTCACGCGCTCGCCGACCATCGTCGGGCGCGGCTCCTGCACGAGTGCGGTGGCGGTCATCATGGAGGAGAGGAGGGGGAGGGGGGTTGGCGAAACGCGATCCTGGGGGCCGTCGCTGACCGGGTTGGGCTGCGGCGTGCCGGCGGCCTCTCCGGTCGTGGCCTTCTGTGGCCCAGTCAGATTGCGCTTGCCGGGGGTCAGTCCGCCGACGCGCTCGACGATCGCGCGGATGTGCTCGGGCGTCGTGCCACAGCAGCCGCCGACGATCGTCACGCCGTAGCGCTCGACGAACTCACCGAGCGCTTCGGCGAGTGGGCCGGGCCGCTCCGGGAAGATCGTCTCCCCGTCGGGGCCCTGCAGCGGCAGGCCGGCGTTGGGAATGCACGCGACCGGCAGTGGGCTGTGTTCGCCGAGGAAGCGGATCGCGTCGCGCATGTCCTCGGGCCCAGTCGAGCAGTTCAGGCCGATCACGTCGACCTTCAGGGCCGAAAGTGTCGTGAGGACGGCGGCGATGTCGGTGCCGAGCAGCATCTTGCCGCCGTTGGGCAGCAGCGAAACGGAGGTGTGGATCGGCAGCGTGCGGCCGGTGCTCTTGAAGGCGGCGCGCGCGCCGAAGATGGCGGCCTTGACCTCGAGGATGTCCTGGGCGGTCTCGATGATGATCAGGTCGGCGCCACCGTCGATCAGGCCGGCGGCCTGCTCCTCGAAGACCTCGACTAGATCCCGGAAGCGAATCTGGCCCAGGGTCGGATCGTCGGAGGCCGGCAGGAATCCGGTCGGTCCGATCGACCCGGCGACGAAACGATTCTCCCCGGCGGCCTTGCGCGCGATCTCCGCGGCCTTGGTGTTGATCTCGACGGTGTAGTCCGCGAGACCCCACTCTTCGAGCTTGATGCGCGAGGCCTGGAAGGTGTCGGTCTCCAGCACCTGCGCGCCGGCGTCGAGCATCGAGGCGTGGACGCCCTCGATCACGTCGGGGCGGTTGAGGACGAGCGCCTCGTGGCACTTGCCGGCCAGGCCGCCGTAGTCCTCGCTGGTCAGGTCGAACTGCTCGAGTGTGGCGCCCATGCCGCCGTCGTAGACCACGACGCGGCTCGCGAGCGCCTGCAGGTAGTCGCGCATCGCGACAGATGCTAGCAACGGTCGAGCCAACCTTGACACGATCATGTGAATGTTCACGGATCTTTACGCGCGCCCCGGCGCGGACGACAACGCGCTGCCCGACGGGGGACGCGCTTGCCGGCCGTAAGGGACGACGTCACGTATGGCTATTCGGGACGGCCTTCGATCAATCGTCCATTAGTCCTGGTAGTTGGCGCCCAACCGTCCATGCTGCCGGCCACATTCGTCGCATTAGGGGGACCGTCGCAAATTGCGGCAAGAGAGCAAAAGGCCCGCGCAGCTGTCGGCTCCTCCGAACTTGACTAGCCAGGACGACTAAGCAATGCCAGGACGACAGCGTCGAGTCAGGAGACCGTTTGCCATGCCATATGAAGACCGGGTGATCCAGTGACCCCACAGCTCGCCGTGGAGGCGCCCTCCACCACCGAATCGACCGCGCCGCCGGCTGCCGGCGCTCAGCCGGCAGCGCCCGAGGACCAGCTCGTTGCCGAGGCTGCCGCCGGACGCGCGCGCACTGCGGCGGTCGGCGCCGCTGCGCCGGCATCGCGCCAGAGTCGGCGTGCGACACCGCGCCGCTCCTCGCGTGCCGCCAAGCAGACCGGCCACACGGTGGTCGCGGTCGTCGGGCTCGGCTATGTCGGTCTGCCCACCGCGATCGCGCTGCGCAACGCCGGCTGCCGCATCGTCGGGATCGACATCTCGGGTGCCCGCCTGAACACGATCCGCCGTGGTCAGGCAGAGCTGCTCGACTCCGAACGGCGCGACCTCGCGGGCCACCTGGAGGGCGACGGGTTCGTCCTCACCAACCGCGTCAAGGCGCTCGACGCCGCCGATCTCGTGCTGATCTGTGTCCCGACCCCGGTCGATGAGCAGCTGCGGCCCGACCTGCAGATCCTGCGTGACGCGTGCGCGGCGGTCGTGCGCCATGCGCGCCCAGGTCAAACCCTGGTGCTGACCTCGACGACGTACGTGGGCACCACCCGCGAGCTGCTCGTGCAGCCGCTGGAAGGGCGTGGGATGCGTGTTGGCAGGGACGTGTTCGTGGCGTTTGCGCCGGAGCGCATCGACCCTGGTGTCACCGACCACGAGCAGCTGAAGACCCCGCGCGTGCTCGGCGGGAGCACCCCGGAGTGCAGCGAGCGCGCGGCTGCCGTTTTACGCCATACGTGCAAGCACCTGCACCACGTCTCCTCGCCGGAGGCCGCGGAGTTGGTCAAGCTCTACGAGAACACGTTCCGCGCCGTGAACATCGCGCTGGCCTTCGAGCTGGCCGAAGCCTGCGGGGCGCACGGGCTCGACCCGATCGAGGTGACCGAGGGCGCCGCGAGCAAGCCCTACGGCTTTCTCCCCCACTATCCCTCCGCGGGGGTGGGCGGGCACTGCATCGCGGTCGATCCGTATTACCTGCTGCACGACCTGCGCGAGCGCGGGCGCCCGGCGACGATGGCCGAGGAGGCCTTGCGCAAGGTCTCCGGTCGCCCGCGCCACATCGCCTGGCGCGCGCACGAAGCGCTCGTCGAGCTGGGTCGCCCGCTGCCTGAGGCGCGCGTGCTGCTCGTCGGCGCCTCGTATAAGCCTGGCGTCGCCGACACCCGCGAGGCTCCGGCCCTGGAGATCATCGCCCGCCTGCGCGCGGAGGGCGCGCACGTCGACTACCACGACCCGCTCGTGCCGGCGCTCGCGGTCGCGGGCGAGGTCCTGCAAGGAGTCGAGCCCGACCCCGAGGACTATGACCTGGCGATCCTGGCCACGCTGCACCCCGACCACGACTACGGCTGGCTTGAGCGCTGCCCGGCTGTGCTCGACTGCACGTACCGTCGCCCCGACGCTGGCCTGCGGCGTTTCCTGCCGTGATCCGATGACCCTGGCCCGACGGACGCATCAGCAGACTCAGGGACGGCCCCGCTCGCGCGCGAGGAGCGCGAAATATCAGCAGACTCAGGGACGGCTCCGCTCGCGCGCACGGAGCGCGAGATGATTCCGGTGCCGGGCCGCCGCTTGAGTGTCAACCGCATCCTGAAGGGGCTCGCCGGCCTCTACCTGGTCCTGCTGCTCGCGGCCGTGATGGCTTATAAGGCGGCGTTCGCCGGGCTGCTGTTCTCGAACGTGTTCTTCGGTGTCTACAGCATCTGCGTGGCGACCTACATCGTCTCGCGCTTCGTGTTCAGTCTCTTCTACCGCCCGCGGCCGGATGCCGGGATCGAGCCGCACATCGCGATCGTGATGCCGGGCTTTAACGAGGAGGAGGCGATCGCGCACTCGCTGAGCTCGCTGCTGGCGCTCAACTACCCGACGGAGAAGCTCGAGCTGGTGGCCGTCAACGACGGCTCGACCGACCGCACCCTGCAGGAGATGCAGCGTGTCGCGGCCGAGTCCCGGGGGCGTGTCAGCGTCATCGACTTTCCGCAGAACCGCGGCAAGCGCGCGGCGATGGCGGCTGGCATCCGCGCGACCTCGGCGGAGGTCGTCGTGTTCGTCGACTCCGACTCCTCGGTCGAGCCGGACGCGCTCAAACTGCTGGTGCAGCCGCTCGCCGACCCCCGCGTCGGGGCGGTCTGCGGCCACGCCGATGTGCTCAACGTGCGCGACACCTGGATTACGCGCATGCAGGCCGTGCGCTACTTCGTGGCGTTTCGTGTCGTGAAGGCCGCGGAATCGGTCTTCGGCGCGGTGACCTGCTGCTCGGGCTGCTTCTCGGCGTACCGCCGCACGGCGATCCTGCCGCGCCTGGAGTGGTGGGAGAGCCAGACCTTCCTGGGTATCGAGTCGACCTTCGGCGATGACCGCTCGCTGACCAACTGCGTGCTGCGCGACTGGCGTGTCCTCTATGAAAAGCGCGCGGTCTCGCACACGATCGTGCCGACGTCGCTGCGTGCGTTCATCATCCAGCAGACCCGCTGGAAGCGCTCCTGGACGCGCGAGTCCCTGCTGGTCTCGAAGTTCATCTGGCGCAAGCACCCGATCGCGGCCTTCTTCACGTATATGAGCATCCTGCTGCCGCTGGTCGCGCCGATCGCCGCGCTGCACTCGCTGGTATGGGCGCCGCTCACCCATCACGGCGTGCTGCCGCTCACCTACCTCGCCGGCATCTACGCGCTGGCGCTCGTCTACTCCTTCTACTTCCTGCTCTTCCAGGACCGCTACAACGTCCTCTGGCTGTACGGGATCCTGTTCGTCTTCTTCTACCTCGCGTTCATGTTGTGGCAGACGTACTACGCGATCGCGACCTGCCGCACCGCCGCGTGGGGCACCCGGCCCGCCACCGCCGGGATGGCCTCCGGCGGCGAGGGAGGTGGCGCGTGAGTGCGCAGCTGGCGCCGGGCGCCCGGGAGCAGTCCACGACGCTCGCCGAGGGGCGACACGTGAGCCTCCATCCCCCGCTGAGGCGCGTCCTCGCGGCGCTGGTGCTGCCGGCTTCGCTGATCCCGGTGGCGCTGCTCGCCCCGTCGCTGGTGCGCGCCCCCGCGACGCTTTGGCGGCACACAGCCCACGCGCTCGCGCCGGCGCATGCCAAGGTCCACCACGCGCCGCCGCCGGGCCCGCGCTACTTCCTCGTCGGCGCGGCGCGGCTGGAGGTCGAGGCCTACGCGGGGGGCGCCGGTGTGCTGACGCCGCGAGTCGGGATATCGCCGTTTGCCGAACCGGAATGGGCCGCGCGCAGCGCCGCCGAGAACACTCGCGGGCACGGAGCGCCGATCGTGCTGATCGCGCGTGGGCGTGAACTCACCGACGCCTCCGGACGGCCGCTCGGCGCGGCCTCCGGGCGGGCAACCCCGACGCCTTCGCAGCCGCGGGTTGGCATGCGATGAGGCAATTCCCATGAGTCCGTCGCGCCATGGTGCCCCCAAGCTGCCGGGATTGGGCCTGCTGCTCGCTGCGGTCTGCGCTACCGCTCTGTCTGGGCTTGCCGCCACATCGTCTGCCTTTGCTTCTCGATCTGCCTTTGCCTCTCGATCTGCCCTTACTTCTCGATCTGCCTTTGCTTCCCGATCGTCGGCCCCCGGCGCCACGTCGCCTGCCGCTCGGCTGCCCGGGCTGCTCATCAGCGCAGCTGGCGCGTCCGGGCCGCTTGCGGGTAGCCGGCTCCTGCGTACGGCGTCCGCAGACATCTCCGGCACAAAAGGCGCCAGTGGCGCGAGCGCTTCCGGCTCGTCCACCGCCGGCTGCGCCGGTCGTGCGCCACGCGCGGTGCGCTTGACGCGCCTGGCTGGGCCGCGCGTGCGGCTGAGCTGGCGCGCCCCGGGCAGCCTGCCGGCCGGTGGGGTCGCCTACCGCGTGCTTCGTGCCGGGCGCACGGTCGGCCAGACGACCGGTACCTCGACGGTGCTCGCGGTGGTGCTGGGCCGACGCACGACGTTCACCGTCCAGGCCCGCTACACCCAGCCACCGCGGGTCTGCGCCGCGCATGTCCAGAGCCGGCTGGCGCTACGCCCTCCTGGACGCGTCGCGCGGCTGCACGTGCTCACCACCGCTGCGAGCGGTGTGCGGATCGGCTGGGCCCGGGCCAAGGCCGGCGACGCTCCGATCGCCGGCTACCGGGTCCTGCGCGACGGCGCGATCGTCGGGCAGACGCGCGGCACGCGCAGCTTCACGCTGAAGTTGAGCGGCGGCCGTTCCCATCGTGTCGCCGTCGCGGCAGTCGACACCCGTGGGCACGTCGGCCCGCTGAGTCGCGCGCTCGCGATCGCTGGGCCGCACAGCGCTAGCACCGGCGGCGCGCTGCCGGGAGCGCCAGGCGCCCTCAGCGTCTCCGAAGTCAGCGAAGCCGGTGCCACCGTCTGGTGGACGCCCGCCCAGGCCGGCTCGGAGCGGATCATCGGCTACCGCGTCTACCGCGACGGCGGCCTCGTCGGGCAGAGCACGCAGGACTCGCTGCGCCTGACGCGCCTCTCCTCGACCCACACCTACAAGATCGTCGTGGCCGCGGTCGACGCCGACCACCGCGAAGGCGCGCGCACCCCGGCGCTGAGCCTCACCACCACGCACACCCCGCCCGAGGGCCCCGCGCTGATCTCCGCGCTGCATGTCACCGATACCTCAGCCACGCTCTCCTGGCAGGCCGGCGCCGCCAACAGCGGGCATCTCGTGGGCTACCTGCTCTTCCAGGACGGGCAGCCCAAGCGCGTCGTCGACGGTCAGACCACGACGGTCACACTGGCCTCACAGCGCCACTACACGTTCACGGTGCGCGCGCTGGACTCCTACGGCTACCTCAGCGTGCCTGCTCCCAACCTCACCGTGGTGACGACCCACACCCCGCCGTCGACGCCGGCCAACCTCACCGCCACCGAAATCACGGCGAGCTCCGCCGCGCTGAGCTGGTCGCCGAGCACGCCCGTCAGCGGGACGATCGTCGGTTATCGCGTGTTCCGCAACGAAATTCCCGTTGGGCAGACCTCCACGTCCAGCATGACGCTCTCGAGCCTCGCGCCCGCGACCGGCTACAAGATCGCGGTCGAGGCCGTCGACTCGCTCGGTGCGATCAGCGCTCCCACCACGCCGCTAGCGATCCAGACCGCCGATCCGACACCAACCCACGGCAACGTCCAGGCGTTCCTGCTGGCCTCGACCGACCAGAGCTTCGACGATCTGGAGGCCCACTACCAGCAGATCGGGGTCGTCTATCCGACCTACTTCGATTGCGGGTCAAGCGGCGCGATCCTCGGCAAAGACGATCCGCTGGTCACCGGCTGGGCGGAGGCGCGTCAGGTCGCGGTGATGCCGCGCCTGAACTGCCAGAACCCGGCGGTCGAGAACCAGATCCTCAACGAACCGGCGGTCGGGCAGCACATGATCGAACAGCTCGCCGCGCTGTGCGCGACCTATGGCTATCAGGGGATCCAGGTCGATTTCGAGGGCGCCCAGCCGGCCGAGCGCAACCCTTTCACGGCCTGGATCACGGCGCTCGCCGAACGGTTACACGCCCAGGGCGACAAGCTCTCGACGATCGTCACCGCCAAGTACTACAACATCCAGAGCGGGCGGGCCGCCATGTATGACGACGCAGCGCTCTCGGGTCCCTCCGACTACATGTTCGTGCTCGACTGGGGCCTGCACTGGACGACCTCCGCGCCCGGCGGGATGGACGAACTGGGGTGGTTCACACGCGTGGCCGACTACACCGCGACGCTACCCAACAAGAACAAGTTCGTGCTCGGCATGCCGATGTACGGGATCGACTGGCCCAACGGCGGCGGCTCGGCCAACCCCGGCACGGCGCTCGAGTTCAACGACATCGTGGCATTGGCGAGCCTCTACGGAGTGACACCCGAATGGGAACCGGCGGCGGCCGACCCGCACTTCGCTTACGTCGACGCCGCCGGTGTGCAGCACAGCGTCTGGTACTCCGACCAGCAGTCGATCGCCACGCGCGTCGCGCTCGCCGAATCGCTCGGCCTGGGGGTTGGGCTGTGGCACCTGGGCAGCGAGGACCAAAGCATCTGGGAACTGCCCGGCCTCGGCGGTAGCGGCTGAGGCCGGTGGGGTGGCGGCGGCCGGTCGTCCTGGTGCGGCCGGCCGCACGTGCCGCCACGACGCAGGAGGCCATCCAGGGGCCCGCGACCGTGCAGGGGCCCGCGACCGTGCAGGGGGCCGCGACCGTGCAGGGGGCCGCGACCGTGCAGGAGGCCGCGACCGTGCAGGGGGCCGCGACCGTGCAGGAGGCCGCGACTGTGCAGGAGGCCGCGACCATCCAGGAGGCCGCGACCGTGCATGGTGTCGCGACTGTGCAGGAGGCCGCGACCGTGCACGGTGTCGCTACCGTGCGACCGGTGCGGGCTGCTCGCTGCATACGCGCGCTCCGGGTGTGTGCCGCCGCGCTCGCGCTCGCCGTCGCGGCGCCAATGGCCGCGTTCGGCCGCAGCGGCCCGGCCGCCCTCCGGGCCGCCCCCGAAGGGGGAAAGGCCGCTCAAACCTCATCCGCGGGTTCGCTGCAGGCATTCGTCCTGACGAGCTCGCCCGACTCGTTCGCCGATCTCCAGGACCACGTTGGCGCGGTCGGCGTGATCTACCCGACGTACTTCCAGTGCGCCCTCCCCGGTGGTCTCGTGCAGGGCACCCCGGACCCCGAAGTCGACGCCTACGCCGGCGCCCATGGGCTCGCTGAGCTACCGCGCTTCAACTGCCAGGACGGCGCCACCGTGCACCGCATCCTCACCGATGCGCACGCCCGCGCGCGCACGCTCGCGAGGCTCGTCGCGCTCGCCGGCGCCGCGACCTACCAGGGTCTGAACCTCGACCTCGAGAACGACGGCGCCCGCGACCGCGGTGCGCTGAGCTCGTTCGTCGCCGCGCTCGCGGCGCGCCTACACGCCGAGCACCGCAAGCTCGCCGTCGACGTCGACGGCGTGATCCGCGAAGACCCCCGCCACGCGAGCTATCTCTACGACGACCGCGCATTCGCCGCCGCCGCGGACGCCGTCTTCGTGATGGCCTGGGGCATCCATTGGGAACGCTCCGCGCCCGGGCCGATCGCGCCGCTGCCGTTCGTGCGCGATGTCGCCCGGCGCCTGGCCGCGCTGCCGCATGCGCGGCGCTACGTGCTCGGTGTGCCGATGTACGGTCTCGACTGGCCCGCCAGTGGGGGGCGCGCCGATCCCGCGACCGCGCTGCAGTACTCCGGTGTGCTCGCCCTCGCGCGCTCCGTCGGGGCCACGCCCGCGCGCGACGGCGCCTCCGGCGAGATGACCTTCACCTATACACGCGCCGGCGTCGCGCACCACGTTTGGTACATGGACGCCCGCGCGATCGCCGAGCGGCTCGGTCTCGCGCGCCGCCTGCGGCTTACCGCCGGGGTCTGGCGGCTGGGGGAGGAGGACCAGGGGCTGTGGGGGATGCCGGGGGTATAGAGAGCCTGGTGGTCGCAGCCGCCATCATGTGAGTCTGCAGGGACCCACGCGCGAGCCCTCGCAAAGCCCATGCCGAGAACCCCACTGCCAAAGACCCCGCCGAAGATGTTCGAGACCCGCAGCCACGCCTGGCGCGAGGCCGGCCTGCTGCACCAGATCAGTCCGCGAGCAGTCAAGCGTGCGCGCTTGGAGGCCCTGCTACTGGTGCCGCTGTTCGTGGCGGTCGTCGTCATTCACGCGCAGCGCAAGGACCTGCTCGGCGTGGACACGGCTCACAGCGCCTCCGAAGTCAACGCGCTGGTGAACATCGCCACGGCGGTCGCGCTGCTGATCCTCGGCTGGGCGATCGCGCGAGACGTCGGCCGCGCGCTCGGACCGGCTCTCTTTCGGCGCCTGGATCCGGCCACCGCCGGGACGGTCGGCTTCCTGATCCGCCTGATGACGGTCGGACTCGCCTTGCTGGTCGCGCTACGCGTGGCCGGCATCGAAGCGCGCACCCTGGCGCTCGGGGGAGCCTTTACCGCGGTAATTCTTGGCCTCGCGGCGCAGCAGACGCTCGGCAACCTATTCGCGGGCACGGTCCTGCTCAGCGCGCGGCCCTTCCGCGTGGGTGAACGGGTCCGCCTGCAGGGCGGCCCGCTGGCGGGTCAGATCGAGGGTGTCGTGAGCTCGCTGGGCCTGCTGTATACGACCTTCGCTAGCGGAGACGACTCGATCATGGTCCCCAACAGCGTCGTGCTGAGCGTCGCCGTGCTACCCCTCAAGGAGCCCGAGGCGGTCAACCTGCGCGCGCGGTTGCGCCCAGGAATGACGCCCAGCGACCTGCAGGAGCTGCTGGAGCAGTCGCTGAGCACGCCGCTGCGCAGTCCGCCGCGCATCACGCTCGAGGAGCTCGACGGGGAAGAGGTCGTCGTGCGCATCGCGGCCACCCCGAAGCTGACGAGCGAAGGTCGCCACCTGGCCAGCGAACTGCTCTCGATCGTCTCCCGGGAGACCCGTGCCGCCGACGAGGCTCGCCAGGCCCAGGACGAGCCGGTCCCCGCGCCGGCTGTGGCGAAGGAGCCCTGAGCCTCCTCGCGCCTCCCCAACGCCTCCTCAGCACCTAATGCCTCTTGAGCACCCAAGGCCTCCTCAGCACCCAGGGCCTCCTGAGCACCCAAGGCCTCCTGAGCCTCCCAAGGCCTCCAAGGCGCCCGCGACCGTCAGGCGCCGGCGCCGACTACGCGGTAGCGCAATAACAGTTGCGACTCGCTCTCCAGCGCCGCTAACAGCTCCAGCTCGGCGGGCGGCTGCAGCTCGGGCCCCGCGAGGATTCGCAGTGACTCGCTGGTCGCGTCCCCGCCGGCGAGCTTGGGCGCCAGCGAGAGGAACAATTCGTCGACCAGGCCCGCCGCGAGCAGCTGGGCGTTGAGATGGGGCCCGCCCTCGCACAGCACCGTGCGCACCCCCAGGCTCCGCAGCTCGCGCAGGGCGGCAGGCAGGTCCAGGCGCCCGTCGCGGGCGCAGCGTACGTAGCGCACCGCGGCGGCGCTTCCGGGCAGGCCGGCCGGGGAGGAGGTGAGGATCGCCACGCGCGCCGCGGGGTCGGCGAGCAGCGGTATGTCCTGCGCCGGCAGCGCGAGGCTTGCAGAGACGATGCACGCTAGTGGTTCCTCGGCCAGCCCCCGTGCACGGCGCAGCTGCCGCGCCGAGTCCTCGCGCACAAGCCGCCCGTAGTGCTCGGCGCGTACCGTTCCGCCACCGACGAGCACCGCGTCGACCGCGGTGCGCAGCGCGTGGAAGAGCTCGTGGTCCGCGCGGTTGCCGATCGGCCCCGAGCGCCCGCCGACGGTGGCGCGGCCGTCGGCGGTGCAGGCCATGTTCAGAAGCAGCCTGGGTCGCTCCCCGTCCCCGGGCACATGCGAGGGGGATGCATCGTCCGTGGGCACACGCAGTGGCGGCGCGCGCGGTGGCTCCCACAGCCGCAGGCGCTCGACGACCTCCGCCGCTGTGGGCGAGCCGGTGCGCTCGGGCTCACCCGAGCGGGTCGCTCCTGGCTGCGGCAGCAGCCGTGCGAGCTGGGTGGGCTCGGGAGTGGCGCTCACGACACCCACACTAAGGCCTGGCGAGGCAGGTTCTTGGGGCGGATCGCGGCGGGCCGGTCGGAAACAGGCGTGCCGGCGGTGGCTCCTGCGGGGCCCCGGGTATTGCAACAACTTGAGAACACTTGGCCGGCTTTACGTGCTACCGTCGTGCCTGTATGGCCGGCTGCAGAGTCGGCGAAAGCAGTGCAAGCTCTCGCAGGTCGAAGCTCTCGCAGCATCCTCCGCGCAGCAGCACGCACGAATCGTGGAGGGAAATATCACATGCCTACCGGCACAGTGAAGTGGTTCAGCGACGACAAGGGATTCGGCTTCATTACCCCGGATGACGGGGACAAGGATCTGTTCGTACACCACACAGGAATCAATGGAGACGGGTATCGCTCGCTGCAGGAGGGCACCAAAGTGTCCTACGACGCCGAGGAGGGCGACAAGGGCCCGAAGGCGGTCAACGTCAGCGCGATCTGAGTAGTAGCTCCGTCTGTAAGCCGACCTAAGGGTCTGAGGTAAGGGCCCACGACTGGCTGTCCGGCAGCGACGCGCTCGCCGGCCCCGGCGTCCGCATGACGGCGCGTCCCGGGTGATCTCTGGCGCGCGTGCGACGGTACCCGCCTGCATACCACTAACCTTGGGGGACCCGGTCAGCCGGGTCCCCCTGGTATGTCGAGCGACGCGACCACACTCCCACTCCGGGACCCGCTGCTGGGCGACCCCGAGCTCGCGGGACGCCGCAGGCTCGTCCCGCCCGAGCGGCGCTCCTCTCGCGGGCAGAGCCTTGGCGTCGAGCGGCGGCCACGCAAGGAGACGGTGATCGCGGCAGCTGTGCTGCTGAGCATCGTCCTCTGCCTGGCGGTGATCGTAGTCGGCGGGGCCGACCGCCCGAGCTTCCTCTCGGCGCCGAGCCACGTGGGCTTCTTCCCGCGCTGGCTGGCCGGCCCCCTGGGGGGCCTGTGGCCGAGCTTCACGCGCAACCCGCAGGTGCTGAAGTCGCTGTTCACGGGTGCGCTGGTCGTGATGTACGTCGCGTACCTGGTGGGCCTGAAGTACGTGTCACTGCTGCGCGCGCGCTGGGTGATCGCGACAGTCATCGCGGCGCACGCGATTCTCTTGCTCTCGCCCCCGCTGGCGCTGACGGATATCTTCAACTACATCAACTACGGGCGCATGGGGATCGTGGACCACCTCAACCCGTACACGACGATCCCGGTGCTCGAGCCGCACAGTAACCCGAGCTTCGACCTCAGCAACTGGCACAACCTGCTGAGTCCCTACGGGCCGACGTTCACGTTGATCACCTATGCGGTCGTGCCGCTCGGGGTGGCGGGCTCGCTGTGGAGCCTAAAACTGCTGATGATGGCCGCGAGCCTGGGAACGATCCTGCTGGTGTGGAAGTGCGCGCGCCTGCTGGGACGCGATCCGGTGCAGGCGATCGTGCTGGTCGGACTCAACCCGATCGTGCTGCTGTGGGGCCTCGGCGGCGTCCACAACGACTTCCTCACGGTGTTCTTCATCGTGCTCGGCTTCTACCTGTTGCTGCGCGGTGGTGCGGAGGGTGTGACGCGGCTCGGCGAGCAGGCGCCCCCGGTGACGCAACGCGGCAAGCCGCCGTCCCCGGCGACCGCGTGGCCTGGCCCCACGGGTCCCGCGGGCAGCGCCCGCGCGTGGGCGGCGAAGCTAGCTCCGCTGGACATCTGCGCCGGGGCGGCGCTGGTGACCGCGATGTCGCTGAAGGCCTCGGCCGGGATCCTGATCCCGGTCGTGCTGGCAGGCCTGCTGCGGGCTCCCCGGCGGCTGCTCGGCGTGATCCTGGGGATGGTCAGCGCGGGCATAGTGTTCGGGACGTGCAGCCTCGTGGCATTCGGCCCGCACCTGCCCGATCTCGGCACGCAGGGTCGCCTGGTGATCGCGGTCAGCTTGCCGAACCTGCTGGGACTGGCGCTCGGTCAAGGGGGGGAGACGCACACGATGCAGATGCTGCTGAGCGTCGTGCTTGTCGCTTCGGTGCTCGTCAGCGGGATCCTGGCGTGGCGCTGGCGGGACTCGTTGACGGCGTCGGGCTGGGCGACGATCGCGCTGCTCGTGACCCTTAGCTGGGTGCTGCCGTGGTACGTGCTGTGGGTGCTGCCGATGGCGGCGCTGTCGCGCTCACGCAAGCTGCGGACCGCGACGCTGGTGCTGAGCGCCTACCTGATCCTCACGTGGATGCCGCTGGCGACGGCGATGAACAGCGCGCTCGGCTTTCACCCGAGCAAGACACCGCTGGGGGAACTCCACCAGCGCTACGTCAAAGAGCTGCTGAACTGATCCAGCGACGCCGCGTCTGCGAACGTCGACGCCACTCGACCGCGGCGCCCGGACCCCTGCTCGAGGGCTATTCCTGATCGGCCGAGGGCGGGCGGCGGCCGAGCTTGCGCTGGCCCGTCTGGCGCTTGGCGTCCAGCCGCCGGGTGCGCGAGGCGCTGGTGGGGCCGGTCGCGCGGCGCTGTCGCGGCACTGTCAGCGCGCGCGCCAGTCGCTCGGCAAGACGGCGCAGGGCGAGCTCGCGGTTGCGCGCCTGCGAGCGCTCGTCCTGGGCGATAGCGACTAGCCGCTGACCGACGCGTGCCAGTACCCGCTCGCGTTGGTGCTCGCTCAGCGTGCGCGAAGCGAGCACGTCGAAGCTCGCCTCGATGCGCGAGGCGGTGACGTTCGCGTGCTGCCCGCCGGGGCCCGAGGAGCGGCTCGCGCGGATCGTGATCTCCGCGAGCGGAATCGTCAGCTCGCGGTTGATGCGCAGTCGCTTCTGGGCGCTCGCGGGGGGCTCGGTCGGTGGGTCTTGCGGCGCGCCGCTCACATCCGGGCCCTCCGTCTAGCCTGCGCCGTGGATCGGGCCTACGCGCTGCTCGCCCTCGGGCACCCGTCCGTCGCGGCCGACATAGCCATCCTTGCCACCGGCGCACAGGTAGACGGCGTCGGCATCTCCGGGGTTGCGGATCTTGCGCAGGGTGGCGGCGTCGACACGTGCGAAGGAGCCCTCTGGGAGACGGTGCGTCGAGCCATCGCCGAACTCCATCTCGATCGTGCCGCGGTGTACGAAGTAGAGCTCCTCCTGGGTCTCATGGAAGTGGAACCCGCTCTCGATACCGGGAGGCATCACGATCGCGTTCACGCCAAATGCGGTCACGTCGAGGCCCTTGCGCACCTTGCGGAAGCCGGGGCCCTCGCCCAACGCATCGACGTGGGCGACGGCGTAGCCCTCGCCACGGGTCACCTCGGGGTACTCGGTCAAAGCCATGTCGTCTCCTTGTCAGTGGTCCGCCACGTGTCCGCCCGCGGGTGAGAGCGGCCTGCCTTCCTGCGCCCAGCGCTGCAGTCCGCCGCGCATCGAGTGGGCCTGGAAGCCGGACGCGCGGAAGGCCTGAGCGGCCATATCCGAGCGGGCCCCGACGCGGCAGTAGAAGACGATCGGTCGCTCGCGATCGAGCTCGCCGGCGCGGGCCGAAAGCTCGACCAGCTCGATGTGACGGCTGTCCGCGATATGACCGGCCTGGCGCTCATAGCGCTCGCGGACGTCCACGACCTGCGGCGTGGAATCGCGCTCGAGCCATGCAGCCACCTCGGCGGGATCGACTGCTATCTCCGCGGGGTCACCGTCTGCGCTCATCGACAGGAGCGTAGCCGGCGCGGAGCCCGGCAGGGGGAATCAGCCAGCGAATCGCGCGGCCCACATCGAATCGCGCTGGCCACTAGGATCAAGTGGTGACGATGGAGGCGCTCAGCGACGTCTACACGATCCCCCAGGAGCACCTGGACTTCTGCGCGACGATCCGCCAGATCGCCCGTGAGCAGATCGCGCCGCGCTCGGCCGAGATCGACGAGCGCGCGGAATACCCCTGGGATATCCGCAAGCTGCTCGGCGAGCAGGACATCCTGGGTTTGCCTTTCCCGACCGAGTACGGAGGCACGGGCACCGGCACCCTGATGCTGAACATGGCGGTCGAGGAGATCGCGAAGGTCGACGCGGCGTGCGCGCTGATCCTGATGGTCCAGGAGCTCGGGACGCTGCCGATCCAGCTGTTCGGCTCGGATGAGCTCAAGGAGCGCTTTCTGCCGCGCTGCGCCAGCGGGGAGTGGACGCCGGCGTTCGCGCTCTCGGAGCCCGAAGCGGGCTCGGACCCGGCCGGCATGAAAACGACCGCGATCAAAGACGGCGACGAGTGGATCATCAACGGCACGAAGAATTGGATCACGAACCTCGGGGTGGCGGACTTCTACATCTGCTTCGCGGTCACCGATCGCGAGACACGGCGGATCACGGCGTTCGTGGTGGAGGCCGACCGGCCGGGCTTCAGCGTCGGCAAGCTCGAGCACAAGCTCGGAATCCGCGCCTCGCCGACGGGCCAGCCGATCTTCGAGGACGTGCGGGTGCCGCAGGAGAACGTGATCGGGGAAGTCGGCCGGGGTCTCTCGGTCGCGCTGGGAACGCTCGAGCGCACGCGCCTGGGGGCGGCGGCGCAGGCGGTGGGAATCGCGCAGGGTGCGACCGACTACGCGGTTGACTACGCGCGCGAGCGGGTTCAGTTCGGCAAGCCGATCATCGACTTCCAGGCGATCCAGTTCAAGCTGGCCGATATGGAAACACACACGGCTGCCGCGCGGGAGCTTCTGTACAAGGCCTGCGCGATGGCCGATCGCGGCGATCCGCAGCGCGCGAAGTACTCCTCGATGGCGAAGGTCTTCTGCTCGGACACCGCGATGGCGGTGACCGTGGAGGCGGTGCAGGTGCTGGGGGGCTACGGTTATGTCAAGGAGTACCCGGTGGAGCGAATGATGCGGGATGCGAAGATCACCCAGATCTACGAGGGCACGAACGAGATCCAGCGGCTCGTGATCGCCCGCACGCTCAAGAAGTAGGAGGGGGCGAGGCGATCGTGCGCTCGTCGAGGCCGCAGAGCGCCTTCGGCCAGCTCAGGCGGATTGGACTGGCGGCGCTGATCGCGCTGTCGCTCGGCCTTGTGGTGATCGTCGTGGGGAAGGGCTTCAGCTCCGATGGCGCGGTGCGGGCGGTCGAGGACCTAGTGCTCGGAGTCGGGGTAATCGCGATTTTGATGGCCGTGGCGGCGTTCGTCGCGGTGCGTCTAGCGGGCTGGCAGCACCCGGAGTCCGAGGAGGAGTTCGAAGAGATCGTGCGCCGCGCCGAGGAGCTGGCCCGTGACGGTCTGGCGGTGGACCCCGAGGAAGCGGAATTCATGGAGCTGGACCCGCTCAACGACGAGGACTTCGAGGAGCTGGTGCGCGACGCGCTGGACGACCTACCGGACCTGCTGCGCAACGCGCTGGCGCACGTCGCGGTCGTGATCTCCGACAAGGGCCGGCGGGCGGGGGCGTACGGAATGTATGAAGGTGACGGCGCCACTCGCGATAACTACCACGACCGCATCGTGATCTTCCGAGACACCCTGCGGCGGGACTTCGGGCACGACCCGGAGCTGCTGCGCGACCAGGTCGTGCGGACCGTGCGCCACGAGCTCGCGCACCACGTTGGCTTCGATGAGCTGGGTGTATCGCGTCTAGACCTTTGATCTGACGCCGATCGCATAGGATTCGCCCCCGCCGGGGAGAGCGGGGCGGTGGTATTTGGGTCCCACCCACCCATCCACACGACCAAGGAGAGAGCTTTAGATGCCTGACGCCGTAATCGTCGACGCCATCCGCACGCCCATCGGGCGGGCGGTCAAGGGGTCGCTCAAATCTGTCCGGGCGGACGACCTCGCGGCGGTCCCGCTGAAAGCGCTCTTGGAGCGTAACCCGCAGCTCGACTCGAGCTCGATCGTGGACGTGATGATGGGCTGCGGGTTCGCCGAGGGCGAGTCGGGCTACAACATCGGGCGCAACGCCTCGCTACTGGCCGGCATCGACTATCACGTGCCGGGCACGACGGTCAATCGCTTCTGCGCGTCCTCGCTGCAGACGACCCGGATGGCCTTCCACGCAATCAAGGCCGGGGAGGGCGACACCTATATCGCCTGTGGCGTGGAGGCAGTCTCGCGCGCTACGCAGGGCGGCGAGTTCGAGTTTCACCCCAAGCTCGACGGCTCGGAGGGCTCGCTGTACAACGTGTACATCCCGATGGGCCTGACAGCGGAGAACGTGGCCGACGAAAAGCACGTCAGTCGCCAGGCGCAAGACGAATGGGCCGTGACCTCCCAGAGCCGCGCCGTGGCCGCCCAGGAGTCGGGCCACTTCGACGTGGAGATCGTCCCGGTGAGGGCTCCGGCGCACAAAGACAAGGACCGCGAAGGCAACGAGATCGAGATCCCCGAGCAGGTTGTCTCTAAGGACGACGGTCCGCGCCCCGGAACGACACTCGAGAAGCTCTCACAGCTCAAGCCGGCATTCAGGCCCGACGGCACTGTGACCGCCGGCAACGCCTGTCCGCTCAACGACGGGGCTGCCGCCCTGCTGGTCACTTCCGAGGAGCGCGCCAAGGAGCTCGGGATCGCGCCGAAAGTCAAGATCCTGGCCTCCACCGTGGTCGCGATCCGTCCGGAGGTGATGGGTCTGGGCCCGATCCCCGCGATCCAGCAGCTCCTGAAGAACACGGGCATGTCGATGAGCGACATCGACGTGGTCGAGATCAACGAGGCGTTCGCGGCGCAGATCGTGCCGTGCAAAGAGGAGCTCGGCATCGACGACGAGAAGCTCAACCCGTTCGGCGGGGCGATCGCGCTCGGCCACCCCTTCGGGATGACGGGGGCGCGCATCATGACGACGCTGATCAATGGCCTGCAGACGCTCGACGGGACCTACGGCATCGAGTCGATGTGCGTCGCGGGCGGGATGGGCATGGCGATGCTCGTCGAGCGGCTTAGCTAGTCCCGGCGACGAGCTTGCGGTTCGCGCGCCGCGTCAACGGTGACGTGGCGCGCGGGCCGATCCTCTTGGGATTGGGCCGCCTGGAGGCGGCCTGCCGGGTTCGCCTGATGCAGCGCTCAGCGCGGAGGCATGCGTAGCGCGCCGTCGAGCCGAATGACCTCGCCGTTGAGCATCCGGTTCTCGATGATGTGCCCGGCGAGTTGCGCGTACTCCTCGGGGCGGCCAAGGCGCGGGGGGTAGGGGACCCCGGCGCCTAGTTTCTGACGGGCCTCCTCGGGGAGGGCGGCGAGTAGCGGCGTGTCGAACAGCCCGGGGGCGATGGTGCATACGCGGATGCCGTACTGCGCGAGATCGCGCGCAGCGGGGAGCGTCATGCCGACGACGCCACCCTTGGAGGCGGAGTAGGCGATCTGGCCGACCTGGCCATCGTAGGCGGCGATCGAGGCGGTGTTGACACACACCCCGCGTTCGCCGTCCTCCGCGAGGGGCTCGTTGGCGATCATCGCGGTGGCGGCGAGGCGCAGCACGTTGAAGGTGCCGATCAGGTTGATCTGGAGGATCGTCTCGAAGGGCATCAGAGGGTGGGGGCCCTTGGAGCCGGCGACCTTCTGGGCCCAGCCGGTGCCGGCGCAGCAGACGGCGATGCGCAGGCCTCCAGCGACGGCAGCGGCGCGCTCCACGGCCTCCTGCACCTGGGCCTCCTCGCGAACGTCGCATGGGACGAACTCGAGTCCCAGCTCGGCTGCGAGCGCCGCGCCCTTCTCGGCGTTGACGTCGGCGATCGTCACGACCGCACCCCGGCTGTGCAGCTCGCGCACGGTCGCCGCGCCGAGCCCGGAGGCTCCGCCGACGACGATCGCTGCGCTGCCCTCGATCTGCACGGGTCGGAGCCTATCTGACGGTAGGAGGTGACGGCGCGTGGGCTGGGGCGCTCGTTGTCGGCCTCGACCGGTGCTCAGCGGGGCCGCGAGAGCGTCAGCGCAAAGAGGTCATCGGGGTCGGTGAACCAGCGCACGAGCTGCAGGCCGGCGGCGTCGAGGTCGCCCTCCAGGCGTCGCGGCGTGAACTTCGCGCTGATCTCGGTGCGCATCTCCTCGCCGGCGTCGAAGTGCACGGGCAGCTCCAGGGCACGCACCATCACGGTGTGGTCGCGGAGCGCGCGCAGGCGCATCTCGATCCACTCATGGCGATCGTCGAAGAGCGCGACGTGCTCGAAGTCGGCTGGGTCGAAGTCGGCGTCCAGTTCGCGGTTGAGGACGTGCAGCACGTTGCGGTTGAACTCGGCGGTGACGCCCTCGGGGTCGTCGTAGGCGGCCTCGAGCACGCGCGCGTCCTTGACGAGGTCGGTGCCCATCAGCAGATGGTCGTTTGCTCCCAGCAACCCTCCGATCTGGCGCAGGAAGCGGCGGCGGCTGCCGGGCGGGAAGTTGCCGATGGTGCCACCCAGGAACACCACCAGGCGCGGTCCGTCCGCGGCGGGGACGCGGTCGAGATGACGCTCGAAGTCGCCGATCACGCCGTGGACCAGTAGCCCTGGGTACTCCAGGGTCAGCTCCTCGGCACAGTCGCGGACCATGCTCTCGGTGACGTCGACGGGTACGTAGCGCGCGAGCGTGCCGGCTTCATGCAGGGCATCGAGCAGGACGCGTGTCTTGGCGGCCGTGCCCGAGCCGAGCTCGACCAGCTCCACGGCGCCCGTCAGCGCTGCCAGCTCCCCGGCTGACTCGTCGAGGATCGCGCGCTCGGTGCGGGTCTGGTAGTACACCGGCAGCTCGCAGATGCGGTCGAACAGCTCGGCGCCACGCGCGTCGTAGAAGTGCTTGGGTGGCAGCTCCTTGAAGGGACGGGTGAGACCGTCGAGCACATCCTCGGCGAGCGTGCGCTGCTCGGCGCCGCCGAGATGCGAGTCGATCTGGATGGCGGCCCGCCGGGCGGGGTCTCGCACGGGCTCCATCACGCCACGTCCGCTGCCAGCCGCAGGCCTGCGAAGATCTGGCGGCGCTGGGGGTAGTCCCAGTTGCGGAACGTCGCGGTGGCGACACGCCGGCTGGTCGCCCACGAGCCGCCGCGCAACACGAGGTAGTCCTCGCCGAAGAAAACCTCGGAGTACTCGCGGTACGGGTAAGCCACGAATCCGGGGTAGCCGTGGAAGCGGCTGCCGGTCCACTCCCACACCTGACCTACTCCTTCAAGGACGCCACGACGGCAGGGGAGGCCTGGGCGCACGTCATCCTCGGCGTCACCGCCGGCGTGTTCGCCGGGGGTACGAAGGGGGCGCTCGCTGCTCGCCCCCGGCTCCCTGCTCGCCGCCCGCTCCCACTCCGACTCGGTCGGGAGCCGTGCGCGGTGCGCGCGGGCGAAGGCCTCAGCCTCGAACCAGCCGACGTGGCAGGCGGGCGCGTGTGGGTGGCCGGCTGCCACGGAGGGATGATGGGTGATGTCGTACTGCTCCTTCCAGGCCCAGCCCTCGTCGGTCCACCACTCGCGCCGCTCGTAGCCGCCGCTCTCGCTGAAGCGCAGCCAACTAGCGTTGTTTACGGGCTGGCGCGCGATGCGGAAGGCGGAGGTCTCGACGACGTGCTGGGGACGCTCGTTGTCGTACGCGAAGCCCTCGGGCGCAGCGCCCATTGCGAAGTCTCCGGCGGGTATCTCGATCCAGCGCTCGGCAGCCCACGACTCATCCACGGTGGCTGGGTCCGGTGGGCTCAGGCGTGGCTCGCCGGGAGGCAGGATGCCGGCGAGGGCCATCGTCTGGCGCATGGTCTCGGTGTGCTGGAGCTCATGACGCAGGACGAGCTCCAGCAACACGCCGTCGCCGACTCCGGCTGCGGCGAGCGCGGCGAGGACGCGCTCGCGGACGTCCTGCAGGTAGGCCCGGGCCGCAGGCGCTCCCAGTTGCTCGACCTCGCCGCGTACGGCGCGGGGAGTCTCGAAGGCGTCATAGAGCGCGGCGAGGTCGGGGCGCAGCAGCGGCAGGCCGGCGTGGCGGTGAGCCAGCCAGAGGTCCTCGTAGGCGGCGATGTGCGCCAGGTCCCAGACGAGTGGGCTCATGATCGGAGAGTGCGTGCGCTCGAGCGCCGCGTCATCGAGGTGCGCGATCAACGCGTGCGTCTCACGCCGGACGTCCTGCAGGGCGCGGAGCGTCTCGGCGGCGACGGGAGGCGGCGCGGTTATGTCGTGAGGAACGGAGAGGGCCATGGCTACAGGCAATGACTCAATGTACGACGTTTGTGCCGGTCTGGCTCACCTAGGGTTTCAAATTTGTGGATTTGACCCTCCATCGATCAGCTCTCGGTGCGCGCGTCGGGACCCGGCTCGGGGGGCGCAGCGGCGTCGTCCACGAGGACGTGTAGGCGCTCGGAGGCGAGCAGGCTGGCGGGTACCTGCGGGTCGGGGCCGGCGAGCACGGCGGCGAGCGCGTCGGCCTTGGCGGCGCCGGTGACGAGCAGCAGACAGCGGCGGGCGGCTCGCAGCACCGGCAGGCTGAGCGTGACGCGCTCCGGCGGCGGCTTGGGTGCGTCGCGCACCGGCAGGCAGAGCGCGCCGCTCTCGTCGCACACCTCTGGGTGTCCGGGGAAGAGCGAGGCGGTGTGGCCGTCCTCGCCGATCCCAAGTAGCGCGACGTCCAGTGCCGGCAGCCCGTCGGAGGTCTCCGGCTGCTCGGCCGGGGGGACCCGCGTGCGCAACTCCTCGGCGTAGGCCAGCGCGGCGGCCTCGGGCCCGAGCTCGCCGAGCATGCGGTGCTCGCGCGGCGGGGGGCCCGGGATGTGGGCGAGCAGCGAGTCGGCGACGAGCCGGTGGTTGCTCTCGGGATCGTCGGGATCGACGCAGCGCTCGTCCCCGTACCACAGCTCCACTGCGCTCCAGCTCGGTAGGAGCTCGGCCAGCAACTCATAGGCGCGGCGCGGAGTGTTGCCGCCGGCGAGCGCCAGGTGGGCCGTGCCGCGGCGTTCGAGGGCGTCCTGTAGGAAGCGCGCGATCTCGCTTGCCGCGCGCTCGGCCGCGGCGGCGGGATCGGGGACGGTCGTCAGGCGGGTCATCGCGCGAACCCGGCGCCGGCGGGCGCGACCGCTGCGGTCATCGCGGCACGAGCCTCGCAGCGGCGGCCAGCGCGGGCGCGTAGGTGGGGTCGCGCAGCAGCGCCTGGCGGATGCCCTCGCCGAGGATGCCGGTCTCCCCACGCGAGGCGCCGAGGATCGTCCATTCCCGCTCTCTACCCGCTGGGTCACGGCTGTACGCGCGCAGGCCACCGGGACCGCGATCCAGGCGTAGGCTCTGACCCGAGGCGGTCTCCAGGGCGAGGCCGGCGAGACCGCGCACCTGAAGCTCGGGGGCGGCCTGCAGGCGCAGCGCGATGTCCTGGCGACCGGTCGAGGATCGGCGAGCGTGGGCCTCGCCGACGAGGCTGTGCTCGTCGGCCACGAGTGGCTCGACCTCCCAGTCCAAACGGGAGGCGAGCCAGCCGACCAGCAGCATCGCGGCGATCGCGGAGTCGGGATGGTGGCGGATCGCGACGTCCGCGATCGTGCGCAGCTCGCGGCGCATCGCGGGAGCGTCGAAGCTGGTCGCGATCCGCTCGCGCCAAGGGGTCGAGCGCAGCCAGGCGAGGTCCACGACGTAAGCTCGCTCGGACAGTGCGCGGGCCCGTTCGATGGCTTCGCAGAAGTCGGGCTCGTCGACGGAGTCCAGCAGTACTGCCTGGGCGAGCCCCAGGAGCCCGTCGACGATCTCGTGGTGGCCGTGGGGGGACCAGAGCAGGGTGGGCAGGTCGGTCACGACCAGCGGGTCGGCGATCGTGGGCAGGTCGTCGAGATGGCGATCTCCGATCTCGACGACGACCGTCTCGCGCAAGAGGCTCAGTTCGCCCGGGCGGGGGTCTCCCTCGGAGGCGACAGTGGCGCGCGCGTCCAGGCGCTCGCGGCCGGGCTCGTAGGAGAGGACGATCAGGCGGGAGGCGTGATATCGCCCCACCCCGCGCAGGCGGTTGGCGACCTCCCCGCTCCATTGGCGATCGACGAAGGCGATCATGTTCAGGGCCCGCGCCGGGACGAAGCCACCGTTCTCGGCGTGGCGCTCGGCCAGGAGGCCGCGCAGAGCAGCTTCGATCCGGTCGGGCGTGGTCCCCTGCTCGCTCCAAACGGCATCGCTGACGGCCGGCATCAGGCCGCCCTGTGTCCAGTTGCGCGCCCAGCGACGGCGAGCGCCTGGAACGTGGCTGAGGGGCGCATCAGATCGCGCGCCAGCTGTGGCCTTCGCGCAGGATGCCCGCAGCCTCGGGCGGACCCTGAGAGCCTGCTTCGTACTGTGGCAGCGGCCCAGGAGCGGCTGGGTGGGTGGGGCTCCAATATTTCACGATCGGGTCGCAGATCTGCCACTGTGCCTCGACCTCGTCGTTGCGCGTGAAGAGCGTGGGATCCCCGCGCATGGCGTCCATGATCAGTCGCTCGTACGCCTCCGGGGACTGCGAGAGGAAGGCGGTCCCGTACAGGAACTCCATGTTCACGGGGCGGATGATCATGCGGGTGCCGGGGATCTTGGCGCCCAGCTGCAAGGAGACCCCCTCGTTGGGCTGGAGCGTGAGCACCAACTGGTTGGGCCTGATCCCCAGCGAGCCTTCCTGGTTAAAGGCGAGGTGGGGGACGGGCTTCAGGGTGATGACGATCTCGGTGATCTTGCGCGCCAGGCGCTTGCCGGCGCGCAGGTAGAAAGGCACTCCGGCCCAGCGCCAGTTGTCCACTTCTAGGCGCAGCGCAGCGAAGGTCTCCGTGTTGGAGTGCTCGCGCACGCCGTCCTCTTCCAGATAGCCACGCACGTCCTCGCCGCCGGCGTGGCCAGCGGCGTACTGAGCGCGCACGGCCAGCTCCGGGATCTGCTGCTCGGTGGGGGCGTGGATCGCCTGCAGGATCTTCACCTTCTCGTTGCGGACCTCCTCGGAGGTGAAGTTCACGGGGGGCTCCATAGCCACGTGGCAGAGCAGTTGCAGCATGTGGTTCTGGATCAGATCGCGCAGTGCCCCGGCGTGGTCGTAGTAGCCGGCGCGACTGCCGATGCCGATGTCCTCGGCGGCGGTGATCTGCACGTGCTCGATGTAGTTGCGGTTCCACAGCGGCTCGAACATGCCGTTGGCGAAGCGGAACGCCAGCATGTTCTGGACGGTCTCCTTGCCGAGATAGTGATCGATGCGGAACACCTGGGACTCCTCGAAGACCGCGAGCACCTGGCGGTTGAGCTCGGTGGCCTCCGCGAGGGAGGTGCCGAAGGGCTTCTCGATGATCATGCGCACCTCGGCCTGCTCGTGCGTGGCGAGCCCCTGCCGGCCGAGCGCATCGACGATCACAGGAAAGAAGCTCGGTGCGGTGGACAGGTAGAACGCGCGGTTCAGCTTTTCCCCGGCGTGCTCCTCGAAGTCGTCGAGGATCCGCTCGAGCTCGCTGTACACGGACCCCTCGTCGAAGGTGCCCGCCACGTACTTGACATGCTCGAGCAGCCCTGCCAGCACGTCCGGGTCCGGTGTGCGCCGCGAGAAACTGCGGATCGCGTCCTCGCAATCTGCGCGGTAGTCCTCGTGTCGCTTCTCTTTACGCGAGACGCCCACGAGGTGAAAGCGCTCGGGCAGCGCCCCCTCGTGGGCGAGGTTGTAAAGCGCCGGCAGCAGCTTGCGCCGCGCGAGGTCCCCGGTAGCGCCGAAGATCACCAGCGTCGTGGGGCTGACCGGCAGCCGCTCGAGACCCTCGACGAGCGGGTTCTCCGGCTCGTCGGCCACCGCCGTCGCCTCGCTCATCGGCCTGCGCGACCTTTCCTCGCGCGCGCCGCCGGTGGCGCCTTGCGGGGGGTGGCGCTGCGCGCGTTGGTCGCGGGCTTGGCTGTGCGAGGCGTGCTCTGCACGGCGTGGCCGCCGAACTGGTTGCGCAGCGCGGCGAGCACGCGGTGGGTGTAGTCGCCGTTGCCGCGCGAGTACAGGCGCGCGTACAGCGAGGCCGTGATCACCGGGGTCGGGACGTCGCGGTCGGTCGCCTCCGCGATTGTCCAGCGGCCCTCGCCGGAGTCCTCGGTGTAGCCGGTGAGCGCGTGCAGATCGTTGCCGTCGGCTTCGAACGCGCGGGCCGCCAGTTCGCACAGCCAGGAGCGCACCACCGAGCCCTGGCCCCAGAGGTGCGCGATCTGGGCATTGTCGAGCTCGTACTCGCACTTGTCGAACAGGTCGAAGCCCTCGGCGTAGGCCTGCATCAGGCCGTACTCGACGCCGTTGTGGACCATCTTCACGAAGTGCCCCGCCCCGGCCGGGCCGAAGTGCTGCCAGCCACGAGGGCCAATCGCCTCGCGGCTGGTCGCGTTGGTCTCGGGTGCCAGCACGTCAAGGATCGGGGCCAGGCGCCCAACTGCCTTGTTCGGCCCTCCGACCATCATGCAATAGCCGACTTCCAGGCCCCACACGCCACCGGAGGTGCCGACGTCCACATAGTGGATGCCGGCTTTTTTGAGCTGCGCGGCGCGCTGCTTGTCATCGGTCCACTTGGTGTTGCCGCCATCCACGATCGTGTCATCGCGGTGCAGCAGCTTGGCGAGCCGGTCAACCGTGCGCTGCGTGACCTCGCCAGCCGGCAGCATCAGCCACACGATCCGGGGTCGGGGCAGCTCCTTGACGAGATCGGTCAGCGCGGTCGTGCCGACGGCGCCGACCTTCACCGCCCGCTTGACGGCGTCACGGTCGGAGTCGAAGGCCACCACTTCGTGCTCGGAGTCCCGGCAGATGCGGTGCACCATGTTGGCGCCCATCTTGCCGAGTCCGACGAAACCGATCTGGGTCACAGCTCCTCCTCGATTTGCTTTGTCAACTCGCGTCGGGCCGCCGTGAAGGGCTCCGCGGGTGCGCTGGTGTAGGTTTCGCTCGCCACGGCCGCAACAAAGGTATCCACTTGAGCCCCGACTCCACTCCCCAACGGCCCGATCGCAACCTCGCGCTCGAGCTCGCGCGCGTCACCGAGGCCGCCGCCCTCGCCGCCGCGCGGCTCGTCGGCAAAGGCGACAAGGAGGCCGCCGACCAGGCTGCCGTTGACGGCATGCGCTACGCCCTGCAGTCGGTGCAGATGGACGGCATCGTCGTGATCGGCGAGGGCGAGAAGGACGAGGCCCCGATGCTCTACAACGGTGAGCACATCGGTGACGGCTCGCCGCCGCAGGTGGACATCGCGGTCGATCCCTTGGAGGGCACGACGCTCGCTGCCCACGGGATGCCGAGCGCGCTCGCGGTAATCGCGCTCTCCAGCCGCGGCACCATGTTCGACCCGGGACCCTGCGTCTATATGGAGAAGCTCGCCGGCTCTCCCGAGATCGCCGACCTGCTCGACCTCGACCGGCCGCTACCGGAGACACTTGCGCTGATCGCGCGGCGCAAGGATTGCGATATCGGAGACGTGATGGTCGTCGTGCTCGACCGTCCCCGCCACGCGGAGGGCATCAAGGCGATTCGCGCGGCCGGCGCGCGCGTGCGGCTGATTCCCCACGGCGACGTCTCGGCTTCGCTGCTAGCCGTCACCGAGCGCTCTCCCGTCGATCTCCTGTGGGGGATCGGGGGCACTCCCGAGGGTGTCATCTCTGCGGCCGCCATCAAGTGCCTGGGCGGCCAGTTGCTCGGACGCCTGTGGCCACGCGACGAGCAGGAGCGCACCGCCGCGCTCGATGCCGGATACGACCTGCGACGGGTGCTCGACCGCGACGATCTCGTCGCCGGCGACGATGTCTTCTTCTCCGCGACGGGCGTCACCGACGGCGACGTCCTGCAGGGCGTCCGCTACCCAAGCGCCGGCGGCGCGAGCACCGAATCGTTGGTCATGCGCACGCGCTCGGGGACGGTGCGTCGCATCACCGCTCGCCACGACCGCGCCAAGCTCAGAGCGCTGTACGGCGACGCGCGCTTCGGCTAGCGGCGCGTCAAGCGCGAGGCGCCCCCGCGGGACCCGGTCCGTCGGCGAGGTCCAGGCGTGCCAGCGAGCGCAGGAAGCCGTTCGTGACGAGCACGTGGATGCGCGACTGCGTCACGTTGTACAGGTGGCTGCTGATCCCAAGCGCGATCGCGGGATAGAAGTTGGCGACCTCGACCTCGATGTGCAGGCATGCGCGCGTGGGATCCGGGCTCGGTAGCCGGCGCACGTCGATCTGCAGGTGGCTGTCACCGTCGCGCCCCGCTCGGGCGACCAGCAGCCCGCGCTTGATGCGCCAGCGCACCACTCCGCGGTCGTCCTGGAGCTCGTACTCGGGAGCCCGGAAGGTGAGTAGCTTCAGGGGCCTGAAGATCAGTGCCACGAAAGGCTCGCGCTCGGCGTAGTACACGCGCACCAGGCCCAGCGTCACGCGCGAGAGGAAGCGCCAGTAGGTGCGCGCCAGCCGCTCCAGATAGGCGGGCGACCAGATCGCGCCCAGCGCCTCCTCGCTCAGCAGCAGGTCGGCCGTCTGGACCGAGCGCACCGCTCCCGTCTCGCGGTCCGCGGAGGTCGAGTCCCGCAGGTTGGTGATCGACGCATTGGCCATTCGCTAGCGCAGGCTATCCGCAGGCTCTGTCCTGAGCTGCTGATATTCAAGGCTCATGGGTGACGCTCCTTCCGATCCACGCTCCCGTTCGAGCTCGGAAGCGCACGCGCCGCTCGATGTCCCGGCCGCCGAACGCCTCGCGCGCGCCGCGCGGGCCGCCGAGGGTCTCTGCGCGGTGTTGTGGGAGACATTGCACGACGAGCTACGTCCTCCGCATGCGTACGCGCGCAGCGAGCGGGTCGCCGGCTTGGCCGAGCGCCTCGCCCAGATCTGCTCCGCGGTCGCCGACCTCGCGGATACGGCTACCCCAGAGACGTTGACCTCCGAGATGCTGCCATCCGAGCCTTCCTCAGCCGAGCCGGTTGCTGCCTACGGCGCGTATGGAGATGTGACGCCTGCACCGTTCCCGGAGCCCCCTGCGTCGCCGCAGGAGATCGCGATACACGACGCGCGCGGGGAGGGTCCGGCGGCCTGGGTCCAAGCGATCGGTGGAAGCCTCGAGCGCCATGCACGCGATGGGCTGCCGTTTGCGGTGCTGCTCGTCGAAGTGCTCGACGTGGAGCGTCTCGCCCGGGCGGAGCCAGCGGCTGAGATCGCACACCTGCTTACCCAGCTTGAAGGTGTGCTGCGCCAGGAGCTGCGCCCTCACGATGCCATCACGCTCGAGAGTCGGGGTCGCTGGTGGCTCACCGTGCCGCTGCTCGACGCGCGGGGGGCGCGGAGCCTCGCGGAGCGTCTCGCTCGCGCCGCGCGCTCGGCCGCCAGTCATCGCGGTGCCCCGCTGAAGGTTGCGATCGGCATCGCGGCTTGCCCTGAGGACGGACGTGACGCCGCTACGCTCGCGGCGCACTCCGACGTCGGTCTCTACGCGGCGCGCTCAGCTGGGCAGCCACTGCCGCCCGGGGAGATCGGCTGAGGTCGCGCGCTCAGCTAGCTGTGGCTCCGCCGGTCGTCGATGCGACGGCGGCGGGTGTAGTGCTGGACGCCGAAGTCGTGGCGCCCGTCTGTGGCAAGCCCGATTCGGGGGGCTGACCGAGCGAGGGGGTGTTCGGGAGGCTGCCGACGATCTCGGTCGTGATGCGGACCGTTTCCTTGATCTTCAGGGTCCGCGCCGCGCCTGAGGTGAGGTCCCACGCGGCGCCGATGTGCCCGTAGGGCCCACGGTCGACGACTGGCACCGTCAACTGGTGGCCGCGGTAGCCGATCTGCACGAGGGTTCCGCAGGGCAACGTGCGGGACGCGACACCGACGAGCGCTGGGCTCATCATCTGACCGCACGCCGTCATGTTGCCGTAGAAGCCAGGGCCGAACCACGTTGCGAGTGTCGGCTTGCTCGTCTGGGACCCGCTCGGCGTCGCGCCGCCGGTCGTGCTGCTTCCGCCTGGGGCGGTCGTGGCAGGTACGGGCGCAGCGCTCGTTGCGGCTGCGCCGCCCGTGCTCGCGAGCGCCCCGGCCGCGGGAAGCACGAGTGAGGCTGCCGAGCCCAGGAGGGCGGCCGCCAGGGCAACCGATCGAAGATCGGCCAGCAGTCGGTGACTGGCAAAAGCGATGCGCATGGTGTCTCGGTTTCGCCTACGGGGTGAGCTGACGGGCTCGCGCCTGCTTGGCGCTACGGTCCGGAAAAGACCGATTCGCCCCAGTGGACCGATCGCTCGCTCCACATTGGGTCCCCCGTCCTCCGCGATCTGGATCGCAGTGGCTCGGCGTGCCGGGCAGTATACAGGCCACTCGGACGGCGGCGCGATACGCGCGGCTTCCGGTGATCGCAGGCCTGCGTCGGGCCGATCAGCCGCCCGGAAGTCGCCCGAGGGCGTCTTTGAGCAGGCGCCCACCCGTTGTGAGGCCGCTCTGCGCGAGCTCTCCCAGGAGCTCTGCCACTGACGCTGCCAGCTCGGGGCGGCTCGGCGGCTGCACCGGGGCGCCTGGCTCGATGTCGACCTCGGACTCAAAGCCCTGACGCGGGACCGGCGGCTCGACCGGGGGCGGCGGGAGCGGGGGCTTTGGCGGGGTCCTGGCGCTCCGCTTGGCCCCGGCTGGCTTGGCTTGCTTGACGCCCTCCGCGGCTGCCCGCTTGGCTGCGGCGCGGCGCGCGCTGGGCCGCTGGGGCCGTGTGCTGGGAAGACTCGAGAACACGCCGGGCTCGCCGCCGATGGGCGAGCCCCCGGTGGGCTGCTCCGAGCGGGTCCGGCGCTCCGTGGATCGCCGCGCGGCTTTCGTGCCGGCGCTGCCGGGCCGCTTGCCGGGGCCTGGAGGGCTCTTGGGCCGCTTGCTGTCGCCGGATGGAGTCACGGGCGCGCATCATCGCGCATATGGGAGACGGTCGGGGAAGCGTTAGCATAGGGTCGACGTTGGGTTGTAATGTCGGGCGGGCCTTGGCCGCGGCCGGCAATGCGGGTTCTCGGTCGCGTCCGGCAGGGTGGCCCGCGGGTGCACCGGAGTCCCCTCCATCTACGGAAACGGAAAACGATCGATGTCAGTAGTCGAATTGCAGGAGCTCGATGAGATAAAGGGCCTGCTGGCCAAGGGGCAGCAGGTGGGGGTGCTCACCTTCGCGGAGATCTCCACCGCGACGTCCGAGCTGGATCTGGACGAGACGGATGTCGAGGAGCTGCACGGCTTCCTCGAGAAATCCGAGATCGAGCTTGTGGAGGACATCGACCCGGCGACGGCCGCGGCGCTTCAGGTGGAGCGCGCGCCGGACAAACGTGGTCGCCGCAAAGCGAAAGCGGCGCTGGACCTCAAGCCGGACATGACGACCGACTCCCTGCAGCTGTTCCTCAAGGACATCGGCAAGGTCCGGCTGCTGACGGCCCAGGAGGAGGTCGACCTGGCCAAGCGCATCGAGCGCGGGGACCTGGATGCGAAGCAGAAGATGGTCGAGTCCAACCTGCGCCTGGTGGTCTCGATCGCCAAGAACTATCGCAACCAGGGTCTGCCCTTCCTCGATCTGATTCAGGAGGGGACGCTCGGCTTGGTGCGAGCCGCCGAGAAGTTTGACTACCGCAAGGGCTTCAAGTTCTCCACCTACGCGACCTGGTGGATCCGCCAGGCGATCGCGCGAGCGCTGGCTGACAAGGCGCGCACGATCCGCATTCCGGTGCACGTCGTCGAGAAGCTCAACAAGATCGGCCGCGCCGAGCGCAAGCTGGTCACCGAGCTGGGCCGCGAACCGACGGCCGACGAGATCGCGGAGGTCACCGGGATCGATCCCGAAGAGGTCGACTCGATCAAGCGCTCCGCGCAGGCCCCCGTGTCGCTGGAGAAGCCCGTGGGCGACGAGGAGGAGTCGGAGTTCGGTCAGTTCATCGCCGACGAGCGCGCCGAGTCCCCGTACGAGCGGGCCGCGGAAATCCTCACCAAGGAGGCGTTGCGGGAGGCGCTGGAGAACCTCTCCTACCGCGAACGGCGCGTGCTGGAGCTGCGCTACGGGCTTGGCGGCGAGCACCCGCGCACGCTCGACGAGGTCGGTCGCACCTTCAACGTCACGCGCGAGCGGATTCGCCAGATCGAGAACCAGTCGCTGAAGAAGCTCCAATCGCTGGCGGAGGCGCAGAAGCTCAGAGACGTAGCGTAGCTTTCGTCCACCGTGCCGCCCGGCATTCAAGCCCTCGGTGTGGAGTGCCGATGCGCGGAGCATGTTCGACGTGCAATCGGCGCTGCGCGAGTTGGTGAGCCGTCGCGGCTCGGACCTGCACCTGAAGGTCGACGCGGCGCCGCTGTACCGCGTGCACGGGATCCTCACGAAGGAGGAGCACGCCGACGCGCTAACCGCCGAGGACACCGAGCGGGCGTTGCACGACCTCCTGCATGACCCAACCAAGCTGCACGAGTTCTCCGAGGAGCACGAGGTCGATTTCTCCTTCGAGATCGCGGGGGTCGCGCGCTTCCGCATTAACGCTTTCCGCCAGCGCGGAGTGATCTCGCTGGCGTGCCGCGCGATTCCTCACAAGATCAGCACGATCGAGGAGCTCTCGCTGCCGGCGGTGATTCGCGAACTGGCCGAGGAGGAGCGCGGGATCGTGCTGCTCACGGGGACCACCGGCTCGGGCAAGTCCACGACGCTCGCGGCGATGATCGATCACATGAACGCGACGATGAGCAAGCACATCGTCACGATCGAGGATCCCATCGAGTTCGTGCACACCGACAAGCGCTCGGTGATCAACCAGCGCGAGGTTGGGATGGACACGACCTCTTTCAAGCGTGCCCTGCGCCGCGTGCTGCGCCAGGACCCCGACGTGATCCTGGTCGGGGAGATGCGTGACGAGGAGACCGTCCAGACCGCCCTCTCGGCCGCGGAGACCGGCCACCTGGTGCTCTCGACGATCCACACGGTCGACGCGATGGAGTCGATCAACCGGATGCTCGACTTCTTCCCCCCGCACCAGCACGATCAGGCGCGTTCGATGATCGCGGGCACCGTCAAGGGAGTCATCTCCCAGCGTCTGGTGCCGGGCGCCGACGGCGGTCGGGTCGCGGTCTGCGAGATCCTGCGCATGACCGGTAGGGCGCGCGACATGATCGCGGACCCCTCCCAGACGGGCAAGCTGATGGAGGTGATCGCCTCGGGGGGCTACTACGGTATGCAGACCTTCGACCAGGCGCTCTTCGGGCACCTCAAGGCCGGACGTGTCACCTTCGATGACGCGATGCGCGTCGCCTCCAGCCCCCACGACTTCAAGCTGCTGGTGCAGGCCGACGGCCGCCGGGGGACCACGATGGAGGATGTCGCTTCGGCTGAGGCGCAGCGAAACGGCGGCGAAGCCGCTCCCGCGAACCCCGCTCCCGCCGCTTTGGACTCGCTCCCCCCCGCGGCGCCGCCCAGGCCGCCGCTGACGGTCTCCTAGCCCGCGGCGACACGGGTCGCGCCCGGGAGCGACCGTCTCGGTCCGGGTCGCCGGTCGGACGTCGTCCGGGATCACCTGTCGGTCCCGGTGGCTGCTGCGACCGCAAAACTTCACTTGGTAAAGTAAGGGGGGTGGCTGTCGGTGAGACATGTCCGGTATGTCGCACGGCGGATGTCGTGTGCGGTAAGTGGACGCTGCTCCTGATCCGCGATCTCGCGGAGGGTCGCTCGCGCTTCTGCGAGCTGGAGCGCTCGTTGGCAGGCATCAGTCCGCGGACGCTGTCGCTGCGTCTGCGCGCCTTGGAGGAGGAGGGGATCGTCGAGCGCCATACCTTCCCCGAGGTGCCTCCGCGTGTGGAGTACGCACTGACCGAGAAGGGCCTCGCGCTGCTGCCGATCGTCGAGGACATGCGCGCCTACGGCGAGCGCTGGCTGAACGTGAGCGGCGCAGCGCAGGAAGAGTCCGCCACGCTCGTCGCCGGGGTCACTGCCGCGGTCGCATAGGCAGTGCAAGGCGGACTGCGCCGAGAGGAGCGCGGTGCTCGCCGGCGAAGTGCTTGCTAGTGCGCTCACGCCAACTCGAGACAGCGATCGCGGTGTTCACCAAAGAGGCGGCGGGGCGCCTGCAGGCCGACCTCGACGCCGGTGCGGAGGTGCCCTTCGAGCTTGCTACGCAGTCCGCGCGCGGCGCGCGCGGCCGTGGCGCGCCGCTGTACTGCTACCACCCCTTGACGGAGGAATTCGTGCGCGAGCGCTGGGCCCCGCTGCGGCGCCTTCCGAGCTACGGCACAGCGGTGGCGCTGCTGGCGGGCTTCGACGGTCTCGACCGCTATCTGCTCTCGCGCGCAGCGCCGGTGAGACGCGGTGACCGGCAGCCGCGCCGGCGCCCCGGGGGGCCGCGCGCGGACGCCGCGCTGCGCGCTCTGGTCGAGGACGTCTTCGCCGAGCAGAGCAACTTCGAGGTGCACGAGGAGCGGTTGCGCGCGGCGCTCGAGCGCCTGGATTGCACGGCGCGCTCGAGCGCGGCAGAGGTCACGCTGCTGGCGACTCTGCACGGCCTCGCGATCGCCTCACCCGAGCTGGAGCTAGCCCCGGGGCTCACGATCGCTCAGCCCGAGACGCTGCGAGGGGCGCCCGACGGAGCGCTCGCACCGGCGCTCGAGGATGGCTATGAGGAGACCGGCCACCTGCTGGTGAGCTTCGTCGCTGAGGACCCCGACGTGCTTGGAGCACTGTTGCGCGGCCGCGAAGTACTCGCGGAGCTGCTGCGAGCGTTGCGCCTGTTCGGTGACGGGCGCATCACGCTCGGACGACTCGCGTGGGCGCAGGTCGGAACTGAGGGGTGGGACGCCCGGGCCCTGCGCTGGGGGGGCAGGCCACGCGGGATGCTGGTGGTGAGCGCCGCGCAGGAGGACGAGCTGCGCGCGTTTTGCAACCTCGTCTCACGCCGGACCCCGCGCGACGGGCAGCTCGCATGGGCGCTGGCGCGCTTTGAGATGGGCTGCGAACGGGCTACCGAGGCTGAGGCGCTGAGCGACTACCTACTGGCGCTGCGGGCGCTGCTCGAGCCCGAGGGCCCGGCCAGCGGGCTACTCGAGGACCGGTTGGCGGCCCTCTGCGCGCTACCCACCGAGCACGTGACACTGGCGCAGCGGGTCGCGCAGGCGCTTGCCCTGGAGCGTGCGCTGATCGCCGGGGAAGCACTCGAGCACACCGGCGGCGATGCGCTGGCGCAGGAGCTCGCCAACCATCTACGGGCATTGCTGCGCGACGTGATCTGCGGCCATCTCGAGCCCGATCTCGTGAGGCTGGCCGACGAGTTGCTCGAGCCGCAGGAGCGCTCAGCTGAAGAGATGTCCGGCGATTCGGTCGAGACCGGCGAGATCGTGGACATCTTGATCTAGCTGGGGAACGAGGATCGGCGCGGAGTCGCCGAGGTCTCGCTCGAGACGATCGACGCTGCTCCGGTCGCGCTGTGCCAGCACATCGAAATCGGCCAGGTTGTTGGCCACGCGCGCGGCCAGTCGCTCCCCGAGCTCGCCCGTGAGCAGCGCCTGCACCTCCAGTGGGGTATGTCCCTCCAGGCCGTCGCGGTGCACGCAGTTGACGATCAGCGCGGTGCGCTCCATTCCCGCCGCGGCGAGCTGCTCGGCGAAGAAGACCGTCTCCCGCACCTGCTCGGGCTCGGGTGAGGTGACGAGCAGGAAGGCGGTGGCCGGGTCGCGCAACAGCTCCTCGACGGCATTGGCGCGCTCGCGAAAGCCATCCACCATGCCGGCGAGTGACCCGAAGAAGGTCGAGAGATCCGTGAGCAGGTCCACGCCGGTGAAGCGCGAGAACATCGACAGCACCAGGCCGGTCCCGCGTCCCACGACGCGGGCGGCCAGGCCGCCCGGCACGAGGAACATCTTCAGCGCGCGGCCCTCCAGGAAGCGCGTCATGCGTGTGGGGGCGTCGAGGAAGTCCAGGGCATTGCGCGAGGGCGGGGTGTCGAGCACGATCGTGTCGAAGCTCCCTTCGCGGTGCAGCTCATAGAGCTTGGCGATCGCACTGAACTCCTGGGTGCCCGCGACGGAGGAGGAGACCTCCTGGTAGATGCGGTTGGAGAGCGCCTCCTCCCGTGCACGCTCGTCGGGTGCCAGGCGGGTGATCAGTGCATCGAAGGTGAGCTTGGCGTCGAGCATCGTGGCCCACAGCTCTCCGGGGGGCTCGACGCCGTGCGCAGCGAGTAGGTCCGGGTCCACGCGCCGCGGCTCGTTGTCGAGTCCCTTCACGCCCAGCGCGCCGGCTAGGCGCTTAGCGGGGTCGATCGTGACGACCACTACCCGTTGCCCGCGGCGTGCCAGCCCCAGAGCGAGAGCGGCTGCGGTCGTGGTCTTGCCTACCCCGCCCGGGCCGGCGCACACGCAGACGTCCTTGTCGATCAGCCGCTCGGCCAGTGGCTGCTCGCTCGACTCGACGCGATGCGCGGGCACCGGAGGATCGTAGTCGTGCAGGAATCCCCAGCCGGCGTGCGAATACCCCGACGACGGCTTTCCCATCATCGAGCATCGGAGTCTCCCGTGCAAGGAAGGGCCAAGGTCATCGCTTTCGCCAACCAGAAGGGCGGGGTGGCCAAGACAACGACGACGCTGAATCTCGCCGCGGCCTTCGCGGAGGAGGGCCACCGAGTGCTGTGCGTGGACATGGACCCGCAGGGCAATCTCACGATGTCCCAGGGCATCGACCCGGACACGCTCGAGAAATCGATGTACGACGTGCTCGTCCACAAGACCTCGATCCGCGAGGTCGTGCGCCGGCGCGAGGTCGACGTCGCGTGTGCCTCGATCGACCTCGCGGGCGCGGAGATCGCGATGTCCACGATGATCGGCCGCGAGCGCTCCCTGCAGAAGGCATTCGAGCCGATTCGCGAGGACTACGACTTCATCTGCATCGACACCCCGCCGAGCCTTGGGCTGCTGACGATCAACGCGCTCACCGCAGCTGACAAGGTGATCGTCCCCGTGCAGTGCGAGTATTTGTCGATGCGCGGTTTGATCCAGTTGCAGAACACCCTGGCGATGATTCGCGAGAACCTCAATCCGGACGTCGACATCGAGGGTATCCTTCCGACGTTGGTGGACTCGCGCACGATCCACGCCAAGGAGGCGATCGAGATCCTCGAGGAGAACTTCGGCGACCGCGTCTTCGCCTCGCGCATCCGCAAGACGGTGCGCTTCGCGGAGGCCCCGGTGAAGGGCATGTCGGTGCTCAAGTACGAGCCCGACGGGGTCGCGGCGCAGTCCTATCGCCAGCTCGCACAGGAGGTTCTCGCGCATGGCTCAAAATAAGCGCGCCAGCATGCGTGAAGGGCCGTTGGCGGCCCTGTTCCGCAAGACCGAAGAGGACGACGCAGCCACACAGGGCGAGCCGGGCTCGGAGTCCGAAGCCCAGACCCCGGCCGCGAGCGCGCGCGCCACTGCGCCAGAGGACAAGCCCGCGCACAAGGTGGAGCCGGACGCCAAGGTCGATCGGGACTCCAAGGTCGAACCGGGCTCTAAGGAACCGGCTGCCAAGGTCGATTCGGGTGCCAAGCTCGATTCTGGTGCCAAGCTCGATTCTGGTGCCAAGATCGAGCCGGGCGCCAAGCAGGAGCAGCTCGACACCGCGCCGGCAGCTAGCGCAACTGAGTCAGAGCCGGCAGCTCGACCTCCGGTGAAGGTTGCGGCCAAGCGCTCCGAGCGAGCTTCCGAGCCGGTCGCGGCGGCGGACGAGGACTCGGCCCGCATCCCGAGCCCGCGGGAGCGCCTACGCAACGTCTTCTCCTCGGAGATACCGGCCAACGTGATGGAACCGCCCGCGGCCGAGTCCGCGGCATCCACGCAGGCGCCGGCGAAGGTGAGTCGTGCGGCGCAGGATGCCCCGGCGGCGCAGACGTCACCGGCGATCGACGTGTATGCGCGCGAGGAGTCACGGGCGTTCGGCACGGCGGCACCGGTGACGCACCCCGTGATCCGTGTGGTCGGGGTGGGCGGCGCCGGCGTGAACGCGGTCAACCGCATGGTCGAGGCCGAAGTCGAGGGCGTGGAGTTCCTCGCGATCAACACTGACCTGCAGTCCTTGCAGCAGTCGACGGCGGATATCACGCTGCACATCGGCGCCGAGCTGACGCGAGGCCTGGGCTCCGGCTCGGATACCAACCTGGGACGCCAGGCGGCGATGGATGACTACGACCGCGCGAAGGCTCTGCTGAAGGGCTCGGACATGATCTTCATCACGGCCGGCGCGGGCGGCGGCACGGGTACCGGCGCGGCGCCGATCATCGCGCGCATCGCGCGCGAAGTCGGCGCCCTGGCGGTCGCGATCGTGACCAAGCCGTTTGGCTTCGAGGGCTCACGTCGCGCCGAGCAGGCCGAGCAGGGGGTGCGGGCGCTGGCCGAAGAGGTCGACACGCTGATCGTGGTACCCAACAATCGGCTGCTGACGGTGTTGGACAAGCAGACCTCGATGGTCGACGCCTTTCGTGTCGCGGACGACGTGCTGCGCCAGGGCGTGCAGGGAATATCCGACCTGGTCACCCTTCCGGGGCTCATCAACCTCGACTTCGCCGATGTGCGCACGATCATGAGCGGCGCCGGCAGCGCGCTGCTGGGGATCGGCATGGGCGCCGGCGGCGAGCACCGCGCGACGGAAGCGGCGATGCAGGCGGTCTCCTCGCCGCTCCTGGAAACCTCGATGGAGGGCGCGCACTCGATCCTGCTGTCGATCACCGGCGGGCGGGACCTCTCGCTGTGGGAGGTCAACGAGGCGGCGAAGGCGGTCGCCGAGGCGGCCCATCCTGACGCCAACATCATCTTCGGCGCGATGGTCGACGAGAAGCTCGAGGAGCAGGTGTGGGTCACAGTGGTGGCCACCGGCTACGACAAGGATGACGCTCGCACCTCCGGGCGCGGACGTTTGCAGGAGCCCGCGGGCGAGCCACGCGTTCAGCGTGGTAACGGTGCTGCACCGCGTCAGGGTCGTCGCGGCGGGCTCACCGTCGACGAGCTGGACGTTCCAGAGTTCCTGCCGCACGTCTGAGGGGCGTTGGATGCTTCTATGTTGTCAAGGGTGTTTTTGTGAGTTGGTTGTAGAGGTGGCGGGAGAGGTATCGCTTGAGGGAGCGCATGGCCTCTCGCTTGGTCTTTCCTTCGTCGATTCTGCGGTGCATGTAGGCGCGGCTTTGGGGGTGGTGGACGGAGCGTGATAGGGCGATTGTGTAGATCGCTGCGTTGATTTGCCGGTCGCCTCCGCGGCTGAGTCTGTGGCGGACTGTTTTGCCGGAGGAGGCGGGTTGGGGAGCGGTGCCGTTGGCGCGCGCGAATGCTGCCTCGCTGGTGAAGCGTGCTGGGTTGAACGCGAGGAGTCTGCCGGCGCAGATAGGTCCCACACCGGGCTCCTCCAGGAGTGTCGGGGCGAGGGAGCAGACCATTTCCTCGATCTGGCGGGTGTAGTCCTCGGCTTGCGCGTGGAGTGCTCGAGCGCGGTTGGCGAGGTCGCGGAGTACCTGCAGGGTGGTGTTCTCTTGCAGGCTCGCGGTCGGGCGTGTGCGCATCCCCGTGAGACGATTGGCGAGCGTTGCGCCATTGCGGGCTGGACCGACGCGTTCCCGCAGTGCGTATGGTGCGCCGACCAGCAGCGCTTGCAGCTGGTTATAGAGCCGTGAGCGCTCGCTGACGGCGGAACGGTGGCCGACCAACAGCATTTGCAGCGCCAAGCGCTTCCCAGACCCTCTGGGCGTCGAGAGACCTTCGCGAGTGAGCACCTTCTTGGCGGCCAGCAGAGCGTCGAGGCGGTCTGACTTCCCGGTCCGGCGCTCGCGACGTTGTGGGCGTTCGACCTCGAACACTTCGATCTCCTCGGCCTGCAGGTACTCGCATAGCCCGGCGCCGTAGCTGCCGGCGCCCTCGATGCCGACGAGCACGTTCTCGCCGAGCTCTTTGAGCCAGCACACGAACTGGCTGTAGCCGGCGAGGGTGGTCGTGATGACGATCTCTGCGAGCACCTGTCCGAGCCCGTCGAGAGCGACCGCGAGATGCTGCTCCTTGTGCGTATCCACGCCTACTGCAATCATCGATTCTGTCTCCTCATCTACTGGTTGGCGCTGGTGTGATGTGGAGGCCGCCAGACAAAGCCATGTCGAGCAAATAGGCACGCTTCTATGAAGTCATGGCGGCGTCCGTGGCAGGCGGCGGGAGACAAATCCAACGTAGGGCACCCAACAGGGGCCAGCCGTTTTACATGAGTCATCCCGTCGCCCGCCACACCCTCAACGGGGCACCGGACGCCACTGCATGACTGCCGCTTCCTCAGGGCCCCAACAGGCGCCGAGGAAACTACATGGCCGTTTAGATCGCGGGCATCGGCCGTTAGGTCGCGTCCTCGAGGAGCGTCGCGGCGGCGGTCTGCTCGAAGCGTGCGCGGCGGGGGTCTTCGGGGCCGACGATCCGGTCTAGCGACGCGCGTATCTCCGGGAGGTCGAGGTCTTCGACGCAGACCAGGACCTGCTCGATGTCCAGCCAGTCCTTGGGGCGGTCGAAGACGACCTTGCAGAGGACGAGATGCTCGGGTGCGAGGACGGGTAGGCGGTCCTCGCCGAATGGCAGCGTGCGCAGCGCACGGCGCATGGCCTGGTGGATGTCGTCGTAGGCGAAGAAGATGTCGATCGGGGTGCGCCCCCACCAGGTGCGGCACTGGCCATCGCGCTCCGCGGCAGCTGAGTCCAGGGCCTGGACGCCGAGTGGCGTGAGGGCATTCTCCACGGTGGCGTATGCGGCTGGTGCGACGAACACGTTGATATCGATGTCGATGGTCGCGCGGGGCTCGGCGTAGTAAGCGAGCGCAAGGGCGCCGCCAAAGGCATGTGCGATCCTCGCCCGCGCCAGGCTGTCGTGTACGGCGAGGATCTGCTCGGGAAGGGAGGGCTCGCTCACGCCGGAGCCGAGTGGATCGGCGGAAAGCTCAGCTGTGCCGGTCTGCGCCTGCGGGGCAGGTGGTCGCTGAGCAGCAGGAGATCGCGCAGCGCGTCGCCCCGCTGCCGTGGCGTGGCCCCGATCCACCCGGTGGCCGCACGTGCACTGTCGGAGGTTCCGCCATGCCGGTCTCCAAGGATGTCCAGCAGCAGGCGCTGCAGGGCGGGCCGCGGTCGCCGGCCGGCTGCAAGCTCCATGAGCAACTCGCCCGTGACGCGGTCGGGGGCGCTGGAGGCGATCGGAGCGCCGACGCGCGCTGCGGCCCGGCGCAAGTCGTCGTGATCCAAGGGCTTCGAGGACCGCGCCTGCGCTCTCTGGATGACCTCGGTTGTAAGGGTGTGAAACGAGGCGAGGGAATAGCTGCGAGGCCCCGCTGGGGTCGCACGGGACTCGCGTATCTCCCATGAGCCGGGCCGCTGCGCGACAACGTACGCCATAGTGGTCATTTTAGCCCACTATTGGAGATTTTGGATGATGAATGTATGCGTGGCCCGGCGCTCCCCATACCCTTCGCGGATGGGTCCATCCGAACTGGGCACAAAGGGCGTGGTCGCCGCCGGCCATCCGCTGACGGCGGAGGCTGGCGCACGGGTGCTGCGCGCGGGCGGCAACGCCGTCGACGCGGCGGTGGGCGCAATGCTGACGTCGTTCGTGGCGGAGCCGCTGCTAACGGGGCTGGGGGCGGGCGGCTACCTGATGGTGGCCGGCGGAGATTGGGAGCCGGCCCTGCTGGACTTCTTCGTGGAGGCGCCCGCACGGGCCACCGACGGCTCGGCGGCTGAGTTGCAGGCGATCGACGTCTCCTTCGGAGATGCAGCGCAGGTGTTCCACATCGGGCCGGCCTCCTGCGGCGTGTACGGGACACCGGCGGGAGTGTGCGAGGCGGTCGGGCGCTGGGGCACGGCGCCACTTGCCGAGTTGGCGCAGCCCGCGGCGCGCCTGGCGCGCGCCGGCGTGGCGTTGAACGCGGGCCAGGCGTACGTGGCTGAGATACTGGCGCAGCTCCTGGTCTCGAGCGAGGAGTGCGCGGCGCTGTGGGCGCCGGCGGGCCGCGTGCTGCGCGAGGGCGAGGTGCTGCGCAACCCGGAGCTCGCAGACGCCCTCGAGCGCCTCGGGCGCGAGGGCGCGGAGCCCTTCTACCGGGGGGATATCGCGGCGGCTGTGAGCGATTGGCTGGAGGAGCGCGGCGGCGCGGTGACGCGTGCGGCGCTCCAGGGCTACCGGGCCCTGTCGCGGGAGCCGGTGCGCATGGGCTACCGCGACCGGGTACTGCTCACGAACCCGCCGCCCTCGGCGGGAGGCACGTTGCTGGCGTACGCCCTGGGGCTGCTCGACCGGCGGCCGGCGCCGCCCTCGCTGTGTGAGGTTGTGGCGGCGATGGAGGCGGCTCAGGCGGAGCGCACGGCAGAGTTCGTCGAGGGCCTCGAAGAGGGAGGCTTCCTCCAGCGGTTTCTCGCCGATCGCCTGAGTGGCGCGAGCGGTTCGGGCACGGCCGGTCACCTGGGCGCGACGACTCACATCTCGGTGCTCGACGGCGATGGTCGGGCGTGCAGTGTGACGTGCACGAACGGGGAGGGCTCGGGGGTGGTGGTACCGGGGACCGGCATCCACGTGAACAACATCATGGGTGAGCAAGATCTGAACCCGTTGGGCTTCCACCGCCATCCGGCCGGTCGCAGGATGCCGAGCATGATGGCGCCGTCGGTGGTGATGCGCGCGGGCGAGGTCGAGCTGGTGCTGGGCAGCGCGGGCTCCAACCGCATCCGCTCGGCGCTGCTGCAGACGATCGTGGGGGTCGTGGACCGCGGCCTGGACGCCGTGGAGGCGGTGCGCGCACCGCGGGTTCACTGCGAGGACGGGGTCCTGTACGCCGAGCCCGGGATCGATACCGGCCCGCTTGCAGCGGATGGCCGGCAGGTGGTCGGCTTCCACGCGCTCAACCTGTTCTTCGGAGGGGTGCAGGCCGTGCAGCGCCGCGACGATGGCCTACTGGGCGCGGGCGATCCGCGCCGCGGGGGCGTGGCGGTGACGGCTTGAGGGCCGCGCCCAGACAGGCGGGGAAAGCGCGTAGGCGCCCGGCGCGCCCGGTGGTCTTGGCGTTCCTGGCCGTGGCGCTGCTGGCGGTGACGGCGGTGGTGGGCTGCGGTGAGAGTGTCGAGCTCCCGGACCTCTTCGTGATACAGCGCTCCGGAGGGCTGGGAGGCGCAAAGCTGACGCTGGTGGTCAACGAAGGCGGGGCGGTGCGTTGCAACGGTGCTCCGACGCGCCAGCTCAGCGATCCGCAGCTGGTACTGGCGCGGGGCCTTCAGGAAGAACTACAGAGCCCGTCCGCGAAGCACCTCGTGCTGGCCCCGCGAGTGGGGTCGGTGTTCACCTACACCGTGCGCGACGCCGAAGGCACGGTGCGCTTCGCCGATAACTCGGCGGGACAGCCGTCGGTGCTGCGCCACCTGGCGTACTTCGTGCTGGAAGTCGCGCAGAAGGTGTGTCGCCTGTCGGGGTAGCTCCTACCCGAACCGGACCTTGCCGTTGGATCGCGCGCGGGTCTGGGCGCGCTCGACTAGTGTCGTGTTGGTTTAATCGGTTGGCAGTTAGGGTATGTGGTGGTTATGCCTATTCCTACTGCGGTTTCTATTGAGTTGACCGGTGATGAGCGGTCGGTGTTGGAGAGCTGGACGCGTCGGCACACGAGTGCTCAGGCGCTGGCGCTGAGGGCACGCATCGTGCTGATGGCGTCTGAGGGGTTGTGGTCTAACGGCGAGATCGCCGAGGCGTTGGGGGTCTCGCGTCCGACGGTGACGAAGTGGCGCAACAGGTTCTTCCAGCGGCGTCTTGAGGGCCTTGTGGATGAGCCACGCCCCGGGAAACCGCGGTCGATCACCGACGAGCAGGTCGAGGCCGTCGTGGTCAAGACCTTGGAGAGCACGCCGAAGGACGCGACGCACTGGTCGACGCGGTCGATGGCCAGGGAGATGGGGATGACGCCAGACGCGGTGATGCGGATCTGGCATGCGTTCGGGTTGCAGCCGCACCGCCAGGAGACCTGGAAGCTGTCCAAGGACCCGCTGTTCATCGAGAAGGTCCACGACGTCTGCGGCCTGTATCTGAACCCGCCCGAGCGCGCAGTCGTCCTGTGCGTGGACGAGAAGAGCCAGATCCAAGCGCTGGACCGCACCGCCCCAACCCTGCCGATGCTGCCCGGAACCCCGCAGCGCGCGACGCACGACTACGAGCGCAACGGCACCTCGAGCCTCTACGCGGCGCTCAACGTGCAAAGCGGCGAGGTGATCGGTTCGCTGCACCAACGCCACCGGGCGGTCGAGTTCCTGAAGTTCCTCAAAACGATCGACGAGAACGTGCCCGCGCACCTCGACGTGCACCTCGTGCTCGATAACGCCTCCAGCCACAAGACCCCGAAGGTCCGACGCTGGCTCGCGGCGCACCCCCGGTTTCACCTGCACTTCACCCCGACCAGCAGTTCGTGGATCAACCTCGTTGAGCGGTGGTTCGGCGAGCTCACCACCAAGCTCCTACGCCGCGGCGCTCATCGCTCCGTGCGAGCGCTAAACACCGACATCCGCCAATGGATCGACACCTGGAACGAAAACCCACGCCCCTACGTCTGGACCAAGACCGCCGACCAGATACTCAACTCCATCAGCCGCTACTGCCAACGAATCAACCAAACATGACACTAGCTCCATGCGCTTGATGGCGGCCCGGAAGAGCATCGTGAGCAAGTGCAGGCGGGCGGTCTCCGAGCGCAGCTCCAGGAGCTCTTGCTTGGCGTCCACGCCGAACTCGACGGTGGCGGCCATGCGGTAGGCGTCGAGTGCCTGCAGCTCCTCGGCGGAGAGGGTCTTGTCGGTGGCCTGCTCGACCAGCTCGGCGTACAGCTCACGGGTGACGCGGGCGACCTCGGGATCGGCCTCGTCGTCGTGCTCGTCGAGGAACTCGACGACTCCCGCCGGATACGGGAGGTCCTCTTGACGCTCGAGCAGCCTGAAGGGCCGCGTGCCGCGGACGAGGATGTTCATGCGCCCGTCCTCCATGCGCTCGAGGACCTTGTCGATCACGCAGGCACACCCGATCGGCTTGAGCTCGTCCTCCGCCATCCACACGATCCCGAACTCGCGCTCGTCCTGCAGGCAGCGCTCGATCATCGTGCGGTAGCGCTCCTCGAAGATGTGCAGCGGCACGCTCTCGGTGGGCAGCGCGACGATCCCCAGGGGGAACAGCGGGAAGTCCTTGAGGAGCCGGTCTGACATGTGGAACAGTCTACGGAGGCGGGCCCCGGGGTAGAGGCCGATCTCCGCGCTCTCGTTCTGCTCGGGTGCTCCTGGGAGGATCGAGAGCGCTGGCGAGCGAAGCCCTACCCGCTGCGCTTGCGCGCCGAGAGCATCAGGTTGTAGAAGATCGCAGGCGGTAGCCGCGACTCCAGCAGTCGCCGATCGAGCTCTTGGAGCGCGAGGTAGCCGCGATAGGCGTACTGACGCCATGCCCACGGGACGTCGGTGGGCTCGGCGGTCGCCTCCAGGGTACGGTTGGTCCACCCAAACCAGTTGGCCACCAGCTCCTCGCCAATCACCCGCACGTCACGCAGGCCGGCGCTCTGGGCGAGCTCCCGCAGTTCGCCAGGGGCGAAGGCGTGCACGTCGACCACGCCCTCCAGGGCCGCGTCGGGCGCGCCGCCCTCCGCTGGTGGCGCGGGCCGGGCGCGCAGCGCGCGGCGCCACAGCGGGGCGATGGCGGTTGCAAAGCGCTTGGGCACGCTCGCTAGACGGTCCCCGTAGCGGGAGGGCTCGCCGGCGAACAGCAGCGTGCCGCCGGGGGCCAGCACGCGGGCGAACTCGCCAAAGGCGGTGGCGAGGTCCGGAATATGGTGCAGCACGGCGTGGCCCAGGACCAGGTCGAAGCTGGCGTCCTCGAAGGGCAGCCGCTCGGCGTCGGCGCTGACGGTCTGCACCTCCAGCCCGAGGCGTTGCGCGTTGGCGCTCAGCGTGGCGAGCATCCCCGGCGAGATGTCGGTGCAGGTGGCCCGCTCGATCAGGCCAGCACGCATCATGTTCAGCGTGAAGTAGCCGGTGCCGGAGCCGATCTCCAGCGAGCGTGGGTAGCGGTCGGGCGCTTGACCAAGCACCTTGCGCACCTTGGCGCCCACCTGCTCCAGCCCGATATCCCCGAAATCGATCCCCCACTTGGCGTCGTAGTGGTCGGCGGCGACATCGTGGTAGCGCGTGTTGACGTCGCGGATCTCCTCGGCGGTAAGGGTCGGCATGGGTGGGCACCTTAGACGACCACGCGCGATCGGGGGGCTTCACCGTCTGCGATGACACAGCACCCGGGGCACGCAGGCTCAGGCACCCGGGGGCCCCAGGCTCATATACTCGCGCCCCGTGTCGGTGCCCCTGTATGTGCAGCGCGACCAGCCCGACGGCGTGCCCCCGCTTGCGCTGACGGGGGAGCGCACGCTCCCGGACGTCCCGGAGGAGAACTACTGGTTTCGTCGCCACCTCGTCGTCTACGACTGGATCGCGACGCGCGTGGCGGGGCTGCGCGTGATCGACATGGCGTGCGGGGAGGGCTACGGCTCGGGCGTCCTCGCCGAGCGGGCTGCGAGCGTTGTGGGCGTGGACGCGAACCCGGATGCGCACGAGCACGCGCGCCAGCGCTACCGGCGGGCGAACCTGCGCTTCGAGCGCGACCTGATCGAAACCTTCTCCGAGCCGGCCGACGCGGTGGTGTTCCTGCAGACGATCGAGCACCTGCAGGACCCCGGCGCCGCGCTCGAGCACTTCCGTGGGCTCGTAGGCGTTGGGGGTGCGGTGTACCTGTCGACCCCGAACGTGGTGACGCTGGCGCCGAAGGGGGCGCCGCGCTCGGACAATCCGTGGCACGTGCACGAGTACCGCGCGGCTGAGTTCGAGGCGCTCTGCCGCGAGCACTTCTCTTCGGTCGCGCTGTTCGGTCTCTTCCACGCGCGCAAGCTGCGCGCGCACGAGCTCGCGTTGGGGCTGGGCTGGGACGCGTTGCACGCGCGCCTGGGTCTGACCGAGCGCTTCTACGGATGGTTTACACCGGCGATCTCGACGGCGGACTTCGCGCTGCGCCCTCGCGGTCAGGCGGACCTGGAGCGGGCACTGGACTTCCTCGCGGTCTGCCGGGCGTGAACTGCCGGTGGTATCCGCGCGGATCAGCGTGAGCGCCGCCGGCAAAGCTGGGGGCGCTGGCGGAACGCGCGCCGGCAAAGCTCGCGGCGAGCTGGCGATCGTCCTGCACACGCATATGCCCTACGTCGAGGGCTTCGGGACGTGGCCGTTCGGTGAGGAGTGGCTGTGGGAGGCGATGGCGAGCTGCTATCTGCCCCTGTTGGAGCTGCTGGAGCGCGGGGCTCCGCTGACCCTGTCGCTGACACCGGTGCTGTGCGACCAGCTGGAGGCCCCCGGTATCGGAGAGCGCTTCACGCGGTTCGTGGGAGAGGTTCGTCGGCGCACCCACGAGGAGGACATCCGGGGCCTGCGCGGTGGAGGCCACGAGACGCTCGCGCGCGAGCTGGAACGCTCGTGGGATGACTACGAGCGCGCGCTCGCGAGCTTCGCGCGACGCGAGGGGGACCTGCTGGGGGCGCTCGCGCCGTTTGCGCAGTGGACCTCCGCGGCGACGCACGCCGTGCTGCCACTGCTGGCGACCGAGGCTGCGCTGCGGGTGCAGGTGCAGGCGGGCATCGACTCCCACAGGGCTCGCTTTGCGGCGCCGTGGGGCGGAGGCTTCTGGCTGCCGGAGTGCGCGCACGCCTCCTACCTGGAGTCGACGTTGGCCGACGCCGGGGTGCACGCGACCTGCGTGGAGCTGACCGGCCGCTTCGGTCTGGGCGCGCCGCAGCACCTGCGCCCGCTGGTGGGCGACGCGGGTGTCGTGCTGGCGCCGATCGACCGCGCGACGATCGCGCTGGTGTGGAGCGATGGGGGCTATCCCGCGAACGGGGGCTACCGCGACTACCACCGGCACACCATCCACCACCACAACCCGTGGGCCAACGACGGCGGCGCTTACGACCGTGAGCGCGCACGCACGCTCGTGCGCGAGCACGCCGCGGACTTCGTGAGACGTGTCCGCGAGCGCCTGCGCCGCGACGGCGAGGACCTGCCGGGAGGTGGCCTGGTGGTGTGTGCGCTAGACACCGAGCTGCTCGGCCACTGGTGGTATGAGGGTCTTCAGTGGCTGGCCGCCGTAGTCGAGGAGTGCACGCGTCAGGACCTGCAGCTGGTGCGCCTCGACGATGCCCTGGAGCGCCACGAGCCGGCGCGCCTTGAGGAGCTCCCCGCGGCGCTCGATGCCGCGGAGCTTGACGCCTCAACCCTAGGCGCGCGCGAGGCGCGGATGGGGCAGATCAAGTCCAGTGAAGCGAGCACTTGGGGCGCGTGCGGCGACCTCTCGACGTGGTCGGGTCCGGCCGTCGCGGAGATGGCTTTCGCCACCAGAGCCGCCGAGCTCGAAGTGGCACGCGCGGGGCCGCGCGCGAGCGATGCGGCGCTGCGGGAGCTACTCGCGCTGCAGGCCAGCGACTGGGCCTTCATGGTCTCGCGCGATCTGGCGGCTCCCTATGCGCAGGAGCGTTTCGAGCACCACCGCGCCGCGCTCGCACGGGCGCTGGCGCAGGGCGCGCAGGCCGACGCGGGGGGCTTGCGCAATCTCGCAGTCCACGCTAGGCGCGCGGCGCTGCTCGCACCCTGAGCCCCTGCTCGCACCCTGAGCCCCTGCTCGCACCCTGAGCTCCGTTCAACCCCAGCGCATCGACTGTGGGGCCTCGCGCATGCGGATCACACGCGCCGGGATCCCGCCGACGACGGCGTTGGCGGGGACGTCGCGGGTGACGACGGCGCTGGTGCCGATGACGCTGTTCTCGCCGACCGCGACGCCGCGCAGGATGCAGGCCCCGTAGCCGATCCAGACGTTGTGCGCGACATCGACGTCGCGCTTATAGATGCCTTGCAGTCGGATCGGGCGCTCGACCTCGACGACCCCGTGGTCGAAGTCGATCAGCATGACGCGGTCCGCGACAATGCACTCGCGGCCGATCGTGACGTGCTGGAAGGCGGAGATCGTGCACTCCTGGCCGATCACGGTCTTGGCGCCGATGTGCACCTCGCCCTCGTGGACGCGGATCTTGGTGCCGTGCCCGACCCATGCCCAGCGGCCGATGTGGAGGGTCGCGCGGCGGCCGATCTCCAGTTGCACGTCCGGGCAGATGAAGCACAGCCCGTCGGTGCGCAGGCGCCCCCGGTGGCGCAGCTTGAGCAGCGCCAGGCGCGCGAGCATGCGCGCGTAGGCGAGCGAGAGCATGTTGTTGGCGCGCATGAACCGCAGCAGCGTCACGGGCCCACCGTGACGAGGCGGTGGCTCTCCCCGCAGCTCGATCGGAGGCGCGGGATGGGGCTGGTTGGGGGGGTAGGGGGGGGATGGGTCGCGCTGTGAGGCGACCGCGCCGGGGTCGGCCAGGAGGTCTCGCTGTTCCATCGCCGAAGAATCGTATTGGCCTGCGATGATTGCGCCCGCGATGAGCGAGTCGGGAACATTGGCGCAGCGTCTGCTGGCGGGGGACCGCCGCGCGCTGGCGCGTGCGATCTCGCTGGTCGAGGACGATCGCCCGGAGGGGTGGGAGCTGGTGCGCGAGGTCTACCCGCACACCGGCAGCGCCGCGGTTTATGGCTTCACGGGCCCCCCGGGCGTCGGCAAGTCGACGCTGATCGGGGCGCTCACGCGCGCGCGGCGTGCCGCCGGGCGCACGGTGGGGGTGCTCTCGATCGATCCCTCCTCGCCGTTTACGCACGGGGCGCTGCTGGGCGATCGGATCCGACTCAGCGAGCACTTTCTGGACCCCGGGGTGTTCATCCGCTCGATGGCCAATCGCGGCGCGCTCGGGGGCCTCTCGGAGGCGGCGCTGCAGGCGGCGCTGCTGCTCGACGCCGCGGGCCGCGAAGACGTGTTCGTGGAGACCGTCGGGGTGGGCCAGGCGGAGGTCGACATCATCGACCACGCCGACACCGTGGTGCTGGTGTTGATGCCGGGCTCGGGGGACTCGATCCAGGCGCTGAAGGCCGGGATCATGGAGATCCCGGATGTGATCGTGATCAACAAGGCCGACCACCCGCTGACGGACACGATGGTGCGCGAGATTCGAGGCGTCCTCTCGCTGGCCAACCTCGATCGCTCCGCCGATCAGATCCGCGGCTGGCGCGTGCCAATTGTCAAGACCGAGGCGGAGCGTGGCCGTGGTGTTGCGGAGCTGGTGGAGCGCCTGGAGGAGCACCGCGCGCAGATCCTCGCCGAGGGCCGTCTCGCGGAGCGGCGGCGGCGCAACCTGCGCAACGAGGTACTGGCGCTGGCGAGTGCGCGCATGCGCCGCCAGCTGGAGGAGGAGCTGTCCGGGGATGCCGAGTTCCAGCGCCTGCTCGACGAGGTCGTGCAGCGTCGCCTGGATCCCGCAAGCGCCGCCGCGGCGCTACTCGAGCGCGCGCGTTCCGGCGCCTGAGACATTCCGCTTCGAGCTGTTACCTCGCGGCTGTAGACCTATCGCCGCGCATGCCAAGGCGAGCGCCGCCGGGCGGGTTGACATCGTCAAGCGTAGACAGAAACGTAGGCGCCAGTCTATTTGAACGATTCTTAAAAAACAGCAGCTTTGACTAGTTTGGTGTACGGTTTACGCAGTTTAGGTAGGAGCGGATACCGGAGTGGTCGATTGCGGGAGTCGGGCGCCGGGGGGACGACTGCTAGATGCCAACGATGGATTCGACGGCTGCCGTAGAGAGGATCTGGACCAGAGGATCGTTGCCACCAAGGCTGCGATCCCAGCCTCGCACGGGAGCGCGCGGGCGCTCTGCGACTTCGTCTGGCCTGTCAGCGATCTGGGGGCAGGGACCGATGACTGTTCGCCGGGGCCCCGAGGTTAGGCTTGTGCGCTCTTCGGGCACAATCTAGAACACTTCAGCTAAAACGGTTTTACAAAAGATCCAACAAGCAGTTATGACCAAGCCTTTAGATCCAGAGCATCCCGGTAGATTCTCCTCGTCGCTATGCGCGGGCCTGGCGATGTTGACTTGCTTTACGCCTGAGCACCCGGTGCGCGGGATCGCGGACATGGCCGACGCGCTGGACCTGGGTCGCTCGACGACGCATCGCTATGCGACAACGCTGGTGACGCTCGGCTACCTCGAGCAGGGGCCCTCCCGCAAGTACAGGCTCTCTTCGCGCGTCTCGGACTTCGGGCTCTCGCTGCTTGACTCGATGGTGGTTAGGCGCCTGGCGCGTGAGCACCTGCGTGAGTTGCGCGCAGCCACCGGACGTACGGTCGGACTGGCGATGCTGGACGAGAGCGAGGTCTCCTACATCGATCGCTGGCAGGGTTCACGTCGGGGGCAATACGCAGTCGACCTGGGGGTCGGGCTGGGCTCGCGCCTGCCCGTGTACTGCTCCGCCGCGGGCAAGGCACTCCTGGCGTGCCTGTCCGAGGCCGAACAGCGCGAGCTGATCACCAAGCTGCGCCTGACTCGCCGTACCCCCAACACGATCACCACCAAGTCCGCGCTGCGTGCCGAGCTCGAGCGGATCGTCACCTCCGCGGACGGGCTGGCGGTAGAGGACGAAGAGCTGCTCGCCGGCCGTCGCGCGCTGGCGGCGGCGGTGTTCGACGAGCAGGGTGTGCCGCTGGCCGCGGTTGAGCTGGCGGTCCCCGCAAAGGCATACACCCGTAAGCAGCTGGTCGAGCAGCTCGGTCCGATGGTGGTCGCCACCGCGGGGCGTATCACCGCGGCGCTCGGCTAGCCCGCGGAGTCAGACGCGCAACGGCCGACGTGGCGCCGAGCGGTAGGCCTACGCGAGCCTGCGCAGCGCGGGGCCGCGAGCGCTGCGGTCCTCCTACGCCCCGAGTGCGCGGGCGATCACCATCTGCTGTACCTCGTCGGTGCCCTCGCCGATCGTGAGGATCTTGGCATCGCGGTAGAACCGGCACACCGGATACTCCTCGATGAAGCCGTAGCCGCCGTGGATCTGCACGGCCTCCTCGGCGCAGCGCACCGCGAGGCGTCCAGTCTTGAGCTTGGCCTGGGCGGCCGTCAGCGTGAAGTTGCGCCCCGCGTCCTTCTCGCGTGCTGCCTTGTAGACGAGCAGGCGTGCCGCCGCGATCTCGGTGGACATGTCGGCGAGCTTGCCCTGGATCGCCTGGAACTTGGAGATCGCTCGGCCGAAGGCGCGCCGCTGCTTTGCGTACGCGAGCGCCTCGTCGAGTGCGCCCTGGGCCAGCCCGAGTCCCATCGCGGCGACCCCGATGCGGCCGATGTCGAGCACGTGCAGGAACTGCTTGAAGCCCTGGCCACGGGGGCCGAGCAGGTTCTCCTCCGGGACGCGGCAGTCGCTGAAGGCGAGCGGCCGCGTGTCGGAGGCGTTCCAGCCCATCTTGCGGTACGGCGTGCCTTGCTCGTAGCCGTCGGTGCCGTTCGGGATCAGGATGTTCGAGATCTCCCGCTCGGCGTCCTCGGCTCCTCCCTGGGCTCCCGCGCCACCGTCCTCGCCGGTGACGGCCGTGATGCAGACCACTCCGGAGATGTCGGTTCCGGCGTTGGTGATGAACTGCTTGGAGCCATCGATCACCCACTCGCCGTCGCGCAGGCGGGCGCGGGTACGTGTGTTGCCAGCGTCCGAACCAGCCTCCGGCTCGGTCAGGCCGAAGGCGCCCAGCTTCGCACCCGAGCAGAGCACTGGCAGCCACTCGCGCTTCTGGCGCTCGGAGCCGAACAGATAGATCGGCTGGGTTCCGAGCGAGGTGTGCGCGCAGAGCGTGATCGCGACCGACGAATCCACCCGCGTCAATTCCTCGACGGCGAGCACATACGCGAGCGTGTCGCCGCCGCCGCCGCCGTACTCCTGCGGGAATGGGATCCCCATCAGCCCCAACGCGCCCAGCTTTGCAACGATCTCGTACGGGAAGGACTTGGTGCGATCCAGCTCCTCCGCCGCCGGGGCCACCTCCCCCTCGGCGAACTCGCGCACCGTGCGGCGAATCAGCTCGTGGTCGGGGGAGAGGTCGAAGTCCATGCCGGGACCCGCGCGAGCCTAGGTGGCGTAGGAGCGCGCGAGCTCGACGAGCAGGCGCACGCCGTAGCCGGAGGCGCTCTTAGGGGCGTAGGCGCGGCCAAGGTCCCACGCGGAGCCGGCGATATCGAGGTGCGCCCAGGGCGTGTCCCCGACGAAGTTCGACAGGAACGCGGCGCCGACGATCGTGCCGGCCTTGCGCTCCTCCGGGGCGTTGTTGAGGTCGCCGTAGCGGCCCTTGATCAGCTCGTCGTACTCCGCGTGCAGCGGCAGGCGCCAGACGATCTCGCCACTGCGCTCCCCCGCCGCGGCAATCAGCTCGGCGAGCTCGTCGTCGCTCGCGAGCAGGCCCGCGTGGGTCGAGCCGAGCGCGACGATCACCGCGCCCGTGAGCGTCGCGAGGTCGACGATCCGCTGCGCCCCGAGGGAGACCGCGTGGTGCAGGCAGTCTGCCAGCACCAGACGTCCCTCGGCGTCGGTGTTGTTGACCTCGATTGTCTTGCCGTTGGCGGCCGTCACGATGTCTCCTGGCTTGACGGCGCGGCCGCTCGGCAGGTTCTCGGTCGCGCCGACCACGCCCACCAGCTTGACCGGCAGGCCCAGACGCGCGATCGCGCCGATCGCCTCGATCACCGCGGCGCCGCCGGACATGTCGAACTTCATCTCCGACATCTTTGGCCCCGGCTTCAGCGAGATGCCGCCGCTGTCGAACGTCACCGCCTTGCCCACCAGGCCCAGTAGCGGGCCGCGCGCGTCTGGATGCTCGTAGCGCAGGGTGATTAGCGCCGGCTCTTGCTCAGATCCCTGGGCCACAGCGGCGAAGGCGCCCATGCCGCGCGCGAGCAGTCCCTCGCGTCCCTCGCTCTCGACCGACAGTCCCTCGATCTGGTCGGCCAGCGCCTGGGCATGTGCGACCAGCGCGGTCGGCGTCAGGTCGTTGGCGGGCCGGTTCTGGAGGTCGCGTGCCGCGTTGACCGCCTCGGCCACGGTGGCGGCCTCGGAGACGTGTCGCTCGAGCTCTGCCGTGTCAGGCGTTGCGGCGCCCGCGGCGGACGCGGAGACGATCATGGTCTCCAGGTGCTTCGGCGTGAGGTCACCGGGGTCCGCTGGAGCCGACTTGTGGCGCTCGAAGCGATAGTCCGCGAGCGCCGTGCCCTCGACGAGCGCGGCACACACCGCGAGGTCGTCCACGGCTGGCGCCTCCCAGCAGAGCGTGCGCGTCGCCAGCTCCAACGCGCGCTCATGGGCGATCGCCGCCACCACGCGCGCACGCTCGGGTGTGAAGTCGGTCCGCCTGCCAAGCCCCACCAGCAGCCAGCGCCGACCTTCGGCATGCGCCAGCGCCAGCGCCCTGAACGCACCGCGCGCCTCGCCTGAGGCGAGCAGCTCAGCCGCCTGCGCCGGCAGCTCGCGGGGGCTGGCGAGCAGTGGCCGGCCATCGTCGAACAGGCCGACCGCGATGGTGTCCGCGGCGGTGTTCTCGCCGGATTCTGTGGTCGCAGAGACGCGCACGATCACGGCCACCTTATCCACCTCTTGGTGCCGGTGCATGGCACTAGCCTGTGGTCCAGGCGCGAGGCGCGCGATCGTTGCAGTCTTATGCGCCCCGCTAGCATTGCCAGGTCTGGTTACGTCGTCTAGACGTCGGCCGGTCCATCCAAGCTCAGCCCCGACCCAGGAGAGTTTGCATCAGATGCCCAAGACCGTGATCCTCGGCGCCGCGCGTACCCCCATCGGCAAGATGGGTGGCGGACTGTCCACACTCGACGCCACCGAGCTCGGCGCTATCGCGATCGAGGCCGCGCTGCAACGTGCCAACGTGGAGCCCGAGCAGGTCGGGCATGTGGTGATGGGCCAGGTGCTGCAGGCCGGGCAGGGGCAGATCCCCTCGCGCCAGGCCCAGATCAAGGCTGGCATCCCCAAGGAGGTCTCCTCGGAGACGGTCAACAAGGTCTGCGCCTCCGGGCTGCGCGCCTCGGTGATCCTCGACCAGGCGATCCGCGCCGGTGACCTGGAGGTCGGCGTCGGCGGCGGGATGGAGTCGATGTCCAAGGCCCCCTATCTGCTGCCGAACGCCCGCTTTGGTTTTCGCATGGGCGATGCCAAGGCGCTCGATGCGATGGTCCACGACGGTCTCACGAACCCTTTCTCCGGCAAGCAGATGTTCGTCGAGGCGACTGAAGTCGGCGACGAACTCGAGCTCACACGCGCCGACCTCGATCGTTGGGCGCTGCGCTCACACGAGCTCGCGCTGAAGGCTACCGACGAGGGGCGCCTGCCTGAGGAGATCGTCCCCGTCACCGTCAAGGGACGGAAGGGAGACACTGTCGTCGAGATTGACGAGGGTCCCCGCCGCGATACCTCGCTGGAGCGCCTCGCGGCGTTGCCCGGACTGGTCGGCAAGGAGGGCTCGCACACGGCTGGCAACTCGCCCGGGGTCAACGACGGCGGCGGGGCGCTCGTGCTTTCCTCCGATGAGTGGGCCGCGGCCAACGGCAAGGAGGCGCTCGCCGAGATCGTCGCTCACGCCCAGAGCGCCAACGACTTTGCCTATCTCGCCACCACGCCGGCGAGCGCCGCCAAGAAGGCTCTGGAGAAGGCCGGACTGCAGCCGGGGGACATCGATGTCTGGGAGATCAACGAGGCCTTTGCCTCGGTTACGCTCAACTCGATCCGGATGCTCGGCATCGAGGAGGAGCGGGTCAACGTCAACGGCGGCGCCGTCGCCCTCGGTCATCCGATCGGGGCCTCCGGCGCGCGCATCATCGGCAGCCTCGTGCTGGAGCTGCGCCGCCGCGGCGGCGGCCTCGGCTGCGCCGCGATCTGCTCCGGCGGCGGTCAGGGCGACGCGCTGATCGTGCGCGTCTGAGCTGGCCTGGGGGGACGTTCGCATGAGCACTGGGACCGGCAATGGCGCCGGCCCGCGTGGGGCCGCGTTCTTCGACCTGGATCGCACCCTGATGGCCGGCTCCTCGGGGATCTTCTTTGCCCGCGCCGCCTTCGAGGCCGGGATGATCACGCGCACGCGGCTGCTGAACGACCTCTACCAGAACCTGCGCTTTCGCTTGCGCGGCTCCACCGACGACTGGGCTGACGCGGTGCGCCGGCGCGTGGGCGAGATGCTTGCCGGCGTGCCCGTGCGCGATCTGCAGCGGATGTCCCCGCGGGTGCTCGCCGGCGTGCTCCCGCGCCTGTATCCGCAGATGCTCGAGCGCGCCTATCGCCACCAGGATGCGGGGCAGCCGGTGTACATCGTGACGGCTGCCTCCCAGGAGATGGCCGACCTGCTCGCCTACGTACTCGCCTTCGACGGCGGCGTCGGCTCGCGCCTGGAGGTCGTCGAAGGACGCTACACCGGCAGGGCCGCGGGACCCTTCAACTACCGCGAGGGGAAGGTCCACTCGCTACGCGAGCTAGCCGCGCGCGAGCGGATCGACCTCGCCGCGTCCTACGCCTACTCGGACTCCGAGTCCGATCTGCCGATGCTGCGTGCCGTCGGGCACCCGGTCGTCGTGAACCCCGACCCCGAGCTACAGCGGACGGCCGTCCGTGAGGGCTGGGAGATCCTGCGCCTGGACCGTCTTGGGCGCCGGCTGAAGATCGTTGTCGCGATTAGCGCCGCCGCAACGCTCGGCGGTCTCGGCCGGGTCGTGCGGGGACGTGTAGGCGAGCGGGCCGGGCCGCGGTCATAATCTCCCGGCGATGGCCTCCGCGACCGCAACCACGCACGGCAAGATTCGCGTCGTCGTCGCCAAGCCCGGTCTCGACGGGCACGATCGTGGCGCCAAGATCATCGCGCGGGCGCTGCGTGATGCCGGCATGGAGGTCATCTACACCGGTTTGCATCAAACCCCGGAGCAGATCGTCGAGACGGTCATCCAGGAGGATGCCGACGCGGTCGGCCTCTCGATCCTCTCCGGCGCCCACATGACGCTCGTCCCGCGCGTCGTCGCGCTGCTGCGGGAGCAGGGGATCGACGATGTACTCGTCACCGTCGGTGGCACGATCCCCGCTGAGGACATCCCCGAGCTCAAGCGACTCGGGGTCGCCGAGGTGTTCACCCCCGGTGCTCCCACACAGGCGATCGTGGACTTCATCCGCGCGGGCGCGGGCGCTGGCTCTTGATCTGTGGGGTCCGGTAGGTGGGGTCCGGTAGGCGCCACGGCAGCGCTACCAGTCCGGCGTCTCGCTCCCACGGGTTGACTGACTCGTCAATCAACCGCCAAAACAGGTAGGATTGGGCAGTCCAGATCATCAAGGAGATTGCCTGAATGAAGATATGCGTCCTGGTCAAGGAGGTTCCTGACGCCGCCGTCGAGAAGCGCATCGACCCATCGACGGGGCGTATGGACCGCAGCGGGGAGAAGAATCTCAACCCCTACGACACACACGCCATCGAGGCCGCCATGCAGATCAAAGAGGGCGGCGCGGTGCCGGTCGAGGAGATCGTCGCTGTGACGATGGGCCCGGAAAGCGCCGTGCGCGCTTTGCACAAGGCCGTCTCGCTCGGCGCCGATCGCTCGGTGCACCTGTCCGACGCCGCGGTCGCGGGCTCCGACGTCGCCGCCACCGGCTACGCGCTCGCCAAGACCCTGCAGCGCGAGAGCCCCGACCTGGTGCTGCTCGGTCAGCAGTCCGATGACGGCGAGTGCTACACAATCGGAGCCGTCGTCGCCGAGCATCTCGGAATGCCGTCGCTGACCCAGGTCATCAAGATGGACATCGAGGATGGTGCTCTGCGCTGCGAGCGCCAGGCCGAGTACGGCTATGACACCGTCCAGATCCAGCTGCCCGCTGTGATCTCCGTCGGTGACGCCATCAACGAGCCGCGCTACCCCTCGCTGAAGGCGATCATGGGCGCCAAGAAGAAGCCCCTGGATGCCGTCGGCGTAGGCGACGTCGGCATCGACGCCGCCAAAGTTGGCGGCGAGAACTCCGCCGCCCAATGGGTTGCCGCGAAGGCACCGCCGGCCAAGGCAGCGGGGGAGATCATCGAGGACGAGGACACCGCCGAGACGGTCGAGAAGATCGTCGCCTGGCTCGACGAGCGCAAGCTGCTGTGAGGGTGGCGCCGACGGCCGGAGGCCGGCTGGCCGAAACGGGGACGCGAGCCGGAGGCGAGTGTCTCCCGGCTTCGGTCGGGCCCCTCATCTTTAATCAATAGGAGATCTGAAAAATGGCGAACATCCTGGTCTACGCGCTGCACTACGACGGCGCGATCAACAAGAACTCGCTCGGCGCCGTCAGCGAGGGCGCCAAGCTCGCCGCCGAGCTCGGGGGCGAGGCGCACGCGATCCTGCTCGGCGAGAACGTTCCGCAGGAGCTGGCCGCCTCACTAGGCAACTACGGCGCCAAGAAGGTGCTCGTCGCCGAGGGCCCCGAGGGGCTCGCGCAGCCGCTTGTCGACGCGATGGCCAAGGCGATCACCGACGGCGGCTACAAGTACGCGCTGTTCGGCGGCGGTCTGCTCGGCTTCGAGATCGGCGCCGGTTTGGCTGCGCGGCTTGGGGCGGGCGTTGCGATGGAGGTCACCGGCGTGCGCGCGGAGGGCGGCGAGCTGGTCGCCGAGCGGCCGATCCTTGGGGACTCCGCGATCTCCGAGATCAAATACCGCTCCGAGGTCGGCATCATCATCGGCCGTCTCAACGCCTTTGAGATCAAGGAGTCAGGCGCCGGCGACGCTCCTGTGGAGCAGCTGAGCTTCGAGCTGAGCGCGCACGCCTCGCAGGCCAAGATGCTGACCCGCGGCGAACAGCGTGGCGCGGACGTCGACATCGAGGGCGCCAGCATCCTCGTGGCCGGTGGTCGCGGGCTCGGCAAGGCCGAGGGCTTCGAGCTCTGCGAACAGCTCGCGCAGGCGTTCGGCGGCAACACCGCCGTCGCCGCCACGCGCGCCGTCGTGGACGCCGGCTGGTACCCCTATGCCGCGCAGATCGGGCAGACCGGCAAGACGGTCGCGCCCAAGCTGTACCTCGCGGCTGGGATCTCCGGAGCGATTCAGCACAAGGTCGGCATGCAGTCATCGGAGAACATCGTCGCAATCAACAAGGACTCCAACGCCCCGATCTTCGAGTTCTCCGACCTCGGCGTCGTGGGCGACTTGAACAAGATCCTGCCTAAGCTCACCGAGGCCGTGAAGGCCAAGAAGGCGGGCTAGCGCGATGGCGGGCGGACGCGGAAAGGGGCGCTGAGCATGTCCAGTCACAACGGCTCCAGCAATGGGAAGGTCGTACCAGCGGCCTTTCCGCCACCGGTCGACTCCCAGAAGGAGTTCGTCAAGCGCGGCCTCGACGCCGAAGACGAGCTGATCGAGGTCGGCGTCGCGATCGTCGGTGGCGGTACCGCTGGCTTGGCCTGTGCGAACCGCCTGCTGCAGCTGCTGGCCGACGACCCCGAGACGATGGAGCGTCTCGGCGAAGTGCCCGTCGCGGTCATCGAGAAGGCGAAGACCTGCGGTGGGCATAATTTCTCGGGGGCCGTGATGCGCCCGGGCCCCCTGCAGGAGCTCTTCCCCGATCTGACCCGCGAGGACTGGCGCAAGGAGGGCTTCGCGTTCGGGGAGGTCACGAAGGAGGCGATCTACGCGTTGCCCAACGGCAAGACCAAGCTTCGGATCCCGCCCCCTCCGCCGCAGCACAACCGTGGCAACGAGGTCGTATCGGTCTCGGCGCTGGCTCGCTACCAGCAGCGCATCGCTGAGGAGGCCGGCGCGTACATCCTCACCGAGACCTCTGCGACCCAACTGGTCGTCGAGGACGGCCGCGTCGTCGGCGTGCGCTCGGGCGACAAGGGTCGTGGCAAGGACGGCGAGCCGCTCGGAAACTTCGAGCCTGGAACGGACATCAAGGCGCAGGCGACTGTGCTCGCCGAGGGTTGCTGGGGGCACATCACCGGCGCGGCGATCAAGGAGTTTGACCTTGCCGAGGGACGCGAGCCGCAGGTGTGGGAGCTCGGGGTCAAGGAGGTCTGGAAGGTCAAGAAGCCGCTGGACCGCGTGATCCACACGCTCGCGGGCTGGCCGTTGAAGATCTCTGCCAAGTATGGGCAGATCGGCGGGTCCTGGATGTATCCCATGAAGAACGAGAAGACCGGCGAGGATCTCGTCAGCATCGGCTTCGTGATCGACCTCGACTACGCCGACGCCACGACCTCGGCGCATGATCTGCTGCAGCAGATCAAGACGCATCCGCTCTTCAAAGACGTCCTCGAGGGCGGGGAACGCATCGCGTGGGGTGCCAAGGCGCTTCCGGCCGGCGGCTACTGGGCGATGCCGAAGCTCTCGATGCCTGGCGCCGTCCTTGTCGGCGATGCTGGCGGGATGGTGAATCTCACCGCGCTGAAGGGCGTGCACTACGCGATCAAGTCCGGGATGCTCGCCGCCGAGTCAATCTATGCGGCGCTCAAGCGCGGCGAGTCTTCCTTCGAGAACTACGAGCAGGTCGTCGAGGACTCAATCATCGGCAAAGACCTCTGGGAGCAGCGCAACACGCGCCAGCCCTTCCAGAAAGGCCTCATCAAGGGCGGTCCGTTCATCAGCATGATGATCGCCACCAAGGGACGCTTCCCCGGCGGCCGCTGGGCGCTGCATCGCAACGACGCTAAGCCGATGTTCGTCGGCAAGACCAAGGACAACTATCCCAAGCCCGACGGCAAGTACATCTTCGACAAGCTCTCCTCGGTATTCATCACCGGCAACGCCACTCGCGACGACGCCCCCAATCACATCCGCGTCCAGAAGCATGTGCCCCGCGAGATCGCGGAGACCTGGCGTTGGATGTGTCCGGCGGGTGTCTATGAGATCCCCGACGACGCCCCCGAGCATGGTGACGTAGACGTGGTCGTCAACTACACCAACTGCGTGCAGTGCGGCGCGATCACGGCCAAGGGCGGGCGCCTCACGACCCCCGAGGGCGGCGACGGGCCGCTGTACCAGATCCTCTAAAGGGGACTACCGGCTTCCCATATACGGCGAAGCCGAAACCTGCGACGATCGTGCGTGTTAGGGAGACGGTGGCAATCATCTCTCTCATCGGGGCGGTTCGGAGGATCAGACGTCTCGCTCCCGCGCTGTGCGCGCTCGTTGCGTGCCTGACGTATCTCGCTGTGGTCGCGTCGGCCGCGCAGAGTGGCGAGGGCGCGGAGACCGGTCAAGCCGGGCAAGGTAGCGGGGAAAAGACGGGCGGCTCCCCGAGTTCCTCATCGGTCGCGTCGGCGACGCTCGAACAGTGCCTGACCGCTGTCGCCGGGACGGGCCGCTCGGCCACGTTTGATGGCCAAATGAATGCCGTCGCCGGCACCAACCGGATGGCGATGCAGATCATCCTCGAGGAGCAGAGTCCCGGCGAAACAACGTTCCATTCGCTGGCCGCCGCGGCTCCCGGGGGATGGCGGCGCTCGGAAGCAGGGGTCAAGATCTACAAGTACGTCAGACAGGTCACCGACCTGCCCGCGCCCGCCGCCTTTCGCGCCGTCGTGCAGTTTCGCTGGATGAACGAAAAGGGCCGCGTCATCAAGCGCGCGGCTCGGCATACCCCCGTGTGCGTGCAGCCCGACCAGCGCCCCAAGCTAGTGGTCGCACAGGTACGGGTCACACCCGTGCGAGGCACGCCGCAGGCGGATTATCAGGTCGTCGTGCGTAACGACGGGCACAGCGCCGCTGGTGCCTTTGGGGTGGCGCTGAGCGTCGGTGGGACGGTACAGCCACTGCTCAGCGTGACAGCGCTCGATCCCGGCGCCCGGACGGCGCTTGAAGCCGAAGCTCCGCGGTGTGCGCCGGGGAGCAAGGTCGCGGTCCAGCTCGACCCCAAGCACCAGGTGGAAGAGGCGCTTGGCGGAGGGCAGTCGGACACACTGCCATGCCCGCTGACCGGTGCCGGCTCCGCGGCCTCCGAACCGGCCACGGAAAGCCTCTAACCAGGCGCCGGCGCCGCGCGCGACCGGCCCCCGTCGACCGGCCCGCGGTAGCCCGACCGGCCAAGACCGGCGATAGCGACGGCGATCGCTAGAATGCTTGCGAGCATGAAGACCTCGATCCACCCTGATTACGTAGAGGCGCACGTGCGCTGCACCTGCGGCAACGAGTTCACGACGCGGGCCACCCGTGCTGAGCTGCACGTCGAGGTGTGCTCCAACTGCCACCCGTTCTACACCGGTCGCCAGAAGCTGGTCGACACCGGCGGGCGCGTGGAGCGCTTCCAGCGCAGGATGGCCAAAGGTCGCCTGCGCCAGGCGCAGGCCGGCAACGCCAAGCCGGCCATTGCCCAGGCAGCCGGTGCGCAGGCCGGCGGCGGCTCACAGAGCCAGACGCAGCCCGAGTAGGCGATGGCTCCGCGACTGGTCGCCGGTGCGCCGACGTCCAGCACGGCAGGTCCGTCGGGGCTAGCGCCGGCAGTTGCCGCTCCACGCACGGCGTCACCAGGCGTCTCCTTCCCGGCGACTGCGCCCGCGGCCGCGGAGACGGCGGCGGTAACTGCGGACGACGGCGAGCTGGTCGCGCAGCGCGACGCCCCGCTCGGCGGCCAGGCGGTGCTCGAGGGCGTGATGATGCGCGGGGTCTTCAACTGGGCGATCGCCGTGCGCAAGCCCAGCCCCGAGCAGCTCGGCCACGGTGGGCTCGAGCCGGAGGAGGCGGCGCTCGGGGAGATCGAGGTCTCGAGCTTCCCCATCAGCTCGCCGCTGCGTCGCCACCGGCTGCTGCGCCTGCCGATCGTGCGGGGTGTCGTCGCGCTCGGGGAGTCGCTGGCGATCGGCTTTCGCGCGTTGGGCGTATCGGCCAACGCGCAGCTCCCGCCCGGCGATGGTGAGGAGGAGCCGATGGAGATCTCCAGCGGTGTCTGGATCGGAACAGTCCTCGTGGCGATGATCTTCGCGATCGGCCTGTTCTTCTTGATCCCCGTGGGGCTGACGAGCCTGATCAAGGGCCAGCTCCACTCCTCGGTGCTCTTCTGGGTCGTCGAGGGTCTCGTGCGCACGGCGATCTTTCTCGGCTACATGCTGCTGCTTTCGCGCCTGCGCGACCTGCGCCGCGTATTCGAGTACCACGGCGCCGAGCACAAGACGATCTCGTGCTTCGAGGCTGAGCTGCCGCTGACCCCGCAGAACGCGCAGCGTTTCTCGCGATTGCACCCGCGGTGCGGCACGAGCTTTCTACTGCTCGTCATGATCGTCGCGATCTTCGTGTTCGCACCGATCGGCCTACCGGCGTGGTACTGGCTCGTCGCGACGCGCATCCTCGGGGTGCCGGTGATCGCGGGGATCTCCTTCGAGCTGATCAAGTTCGCGGGGCGCAACCGCAGCCGGCCGTGGGTACGGGCGCTGATGTGGCCGGGCCTGAAGCTGCAGCTGCTGACGACCCGCGAGCCCGACCTCGATCAGCTCGCCGTCGCAATCGCGGCGCTCGAGGCCGTGCTTGCATTGGAGACGCCCGGCGAGGCCTCCGCGGCGGACCTGCTCGGCGTCGAGGTCGTGGCCTGATACGCCACGGGGTCTTCCCCTAGCGATCGCTTCTGGCGCTCGGCTCGCACCGCCGGACCCGTATGGCTGGCCGGGCACCCCGCGCCTAGACTGCCTGCATGATCGAAGATCTCATCCAGCAGATCGAGACGCGCTTTGCCGAGCTCGGGAAGCTGCTGACCGACCCCGCGGTGATCGGGGACCGGGTGCGTTATGCCGAGGTCGGCCGCGCCTATAGCCAGCTCGAGCCGGCGGCCAAGCTCGCGGCGCAGTGGCGCCACGCACAGGACGACGCAGCGGGCGCTGAGGAGATGCTTGCCGAGGGCGATGAGGACTCCGAGCTGCGCGAGCTGTTGCACGAAGCGCGTGAGCGGATCGAGCAGCTCGAGGAGGAGATCCGCATGGCGATGGTCGAGCGCGACCCCAACGACGAGAAGAACGTGATCGTCGAGATCCAAGGTGGCGCGGGCGGCGAGGAGGCAGGGCTGTGGGCTGGCGACCTCTTCCGGATGCTGACCCGCTACGCCGAGCGCCGAGGCCTGCAGACCGAGACGCTAGAGGTTGGGGATGGCAAGTACACGTTCGCGGTCAAGGGCGAGGGCGCCTCGGGAAAGGGTGACGGGGCATACTCGGTGTTCAAGTTCGAGGGTGGGACACACCGAGTGCAGCGGATCCCACAGACCGAGTCCCAGGGGCGCATCCATACCTCCACCGCGACCGTCGCGGTGCTGCCGGAGGCTGAGGACGTCGACGTGCAGATCGACCCCAACGACCTGCAGATTGACGTCTACCGCTCGACGGGGCCGGGCGGTCAATCGGTCAACACGACCGACTCAGCGGTGCGTATTACCCACAAGCCCTCCGGGGTCGTGGTCGCGATGCAGGACGAGAAGTCACAGCTGCAGAACCGCGAGAAGGCGCTGCGGGTGCTGCGCGCCCGGATTTACGAGCGGGCGTTGGCCGAGCAACAGGCCGAGCTGGCGGCGGACCGCCGCGCGCAGGTCGGGACGGGCGACCGCGCCGAGAAGATCCGCACGTACAACTACGGCGAGCGGCGCGTCACCGACCACCGGGTAAAGCTGACGACGCACAACCTCGACCAGGTGCTGGAAGGCGAGTTGGACGACTTCACCGACGCGCTGCAGTCCGACGAGAAGCGCCGCCGCCTGGAGGCGCAAGCGACCACGTGAGGCACGCTGCGGGTTGCGCCCGGCATAGCGCCGCGCCGGTGCGCGGTCGCTCGCGACCGTGCCGGCGGGACAGGGTGCGCCGGGCGGTCCGGGAGCCCAGATGATGGCAGGCACCCCGACCCGCGAGGCGCTCGACGGGGCCATGACCGCGTTCACGGCGGCCGGCTGCGAAACGCCGCGCCTGGACGCCGAAGTGCTGCTGGCGCATGTGCTCGGCGTCGATCGCGCACGCCTGCTGACCGACCGTGAGCTCACAGTTGCCGGTCCCGCGGTGCGGGCCTTCCAGGACGCGGTGCGCCGCCGCGCGGTGGAACGTGAGCCGGTCGCGTACATCACCGGCCGTCGAGGCTTTCGCCATCTGGAGCTGAGTGTCGACCGGCGCGCGCTGATCCCGAGGCCCGAGACCGAGCTGCTGGTCGAGGTCGGGCTTACGCTGCCCGCGCGCGCGCGCGTGCTCGACGTCGGCACCGGCAGCGGTGCGGTCGCACTCGCGCTCGCGCACGAGCGCCCGGACCTGGACGTGACGGGCAGCGACGTCAGTGAGCAAGCACTCGAAGTGGCGCGCGCGAACGGCGAGCGGCTCGGACTGCCGGTGCGCTGGCTGTGCGCGAGCCTGCTGGAGGGGGTCACCGACGATTTCGATGCCGTGCTCTGCAACCCGCCGTACGTGGCTGACGGCGAGCGGGCCTCGCTGGCTCCCGAGATCGTGCGCCACGAGCCGTCGGGCGCGCTGTTTGCGGGCGCCGACGGCCTCGAGACGATCCGGGCGCTGCTCGCCCAGCTCGCCCCGCGGGGACGCGTGCGGCTGGGGGCCCTAGAGATTGGGGCGGCACAGGCACAAGCGGTCGGCGGCCTGCTGCGTGCGGCGGGCTTCGAGCGGGTGCGGGCCGAGCGCGACCTTGCGGGAGTCGAGCGCGTCGCGGTGGGCGAGCGGTCAAGTTGATGGGGGAGGAGGGGGGTCGCCTGCGGTTGCGCTCGGGCGACGTCGAGCGCTTCGCAGAGTGCCTCACGGGCGGCGGGGTGGTGCTGTTTGCGGCCGATACCGTTTATGGCTTGGCGTGCGATCCGTTGCAGCCGCGTGCCGTTGAGCGGCTGTATGAGCTGAAGGGCAGGCCGCCCACGCGTCCGGCGGCGGTGATGTTCTTCGCTCTGAGTGCCGCGTTGGAGGCGCTGCCGGAGCTGGGACCGCGCGTGCGCGCAGCGCTGGAGGCGTTGTTGCCGGGTCCGATCACGGTGCTGCTCGAGAATCCGGCCGGCCGCTTTCCGCTGGCGTGCGCCACACGGGTCGACACGGCGATGGCAGAGATCGCTAGCACCGCGCGGGCACGGGCCGGCGAGCCGGCCACACTCGGACTGCGGGTCCCTCTGCTGCCGGAGTCGCTCGCCGCACTGGTGGAGCTGGAGCTGGCGGTGCTGCAGTCAAGCGCGAACATTTCGGGCGAGTCCGAGGCACGGCGACTGGCAGACGTTGCGCCTGCGCTGCGCGCGGGCGTCGACCTGGTGCTCGACGGAGGCGAGTTGCCGGGGATCGCCTCGACGGTGCTTGACCTGCGTGGCTACGAGCGCGATGGCCGCTGGCGAGTCGTGCGCGATGGTCCGGTAGGGAGTGAGGAGCTGGAGCGCCGTATCGGAAGCTCACGCTGCTCGAGCACGCGCGGCGAACGCGGGCGCTAGGCTCTCTGCCCGATGGGAACGAACACTCGGCGAGCGCGACGATGAGCACGGGCGTGGCCAGCCCGCAGCAGCCGGTCGTGGCGCTCCGGCACAGGCTGAGCGTCGATTCGATGAGCCCTGCTCAGCTCGCGGCTTTCAGAGCCGCGATGACAGGCGCGATGGGAATCTCCGATGAGCGGGGGTATGACTACCAGGCGGGTATCCACGGTCTGCCGTTGCCGATTTCGTGCGATGTCGCACACGGCCGTCCCGTGTTTCTCCCCTGGCACCGGGCCTACCTCTACTTCTTCGAGCTGACACTCCGCGATCAGCAGTCCGGGGTGACGCTTCCGTGGTGGGACTGGACCATCGATCGCGCGATCCCGGACGCCTACGGCCAGTCGACCGTGGCAGGGAGTCCGAACCCGCTCTACTCCGCCAAGGTAGATCCGCTCGCGCTCGAGCAGGGCGCCCAAGCCGGCGATCGCAGAGCGCCCAGCACGCTGCGCGAACCCGGCGCGGATGGCGCTCCGCCACTCCCCACCAAGGCCGAGATCGAAGGTGTGCTGGCACTGGGGAGCTTCGAAGACTTCACCCATCAGCTCGAGCAGCTTCACAACAACGTTCACATGTGGGTGGGTGGGAACAGGGGGCACATGGGCGACATCCAGCTCGCCGCATTTGACCCGATCTTCTGGGCGCACCATGCGATGATCGATCGCGTGTGGCGTATGTGGCAGTTGCGCCACCCGCAGGCGGGCGTCCCCGCGGCTCTCCACGACCAAGCCCTGCCCCCGTTCAATATGACAGTCGCTCAGACCCTGGACGTCAATACGCTTGGCTATGACTACGCGGTTCAGATCAGCGGGTCCTTGGGAACAGGCGGGTAGCGATGCGACGGTTCACCTCACAGGCGATCGAGAATCCCGCACGTACCGGGCAGCCGGCCTTCGAGCGCGCCGATCTCGTGTTCTACGGTGTGGATCACGCTGGCCCCAGCTTCGAGGCGCGGATCTTCCTGAATAGCCCCGAGGCGGACCTGAGCACCCCGCGCGAGGAGGCCTCCAGCTACGCGGGCTCGTTCACGGTCTTCGGCCACGCCGGATGCGCTGGAGACATCGGTCACTGCGACGTGCCGAAGGGCCCTATGGACCCCTTCGATCGACGGCCTCCGCATGCCCTGACGCCGCAGACCAAGACGGTGATCGTGACGAACGCGCTGCGCCGGGTCGCAGCTGCTCAGCTCACCGTCACGGTTGTCCCGGTGCGCCCCGGGCCAGCGGGCGCGGAGCTCGTCGATGCCCTCAAATTCGATCGCTTCAGCCTGCTGACCTTCGCCTGACCGGCGCCGGGCTGGAGATTGCCGCAAGCAAGGGAGGGGACGTCGGTCGCAGTGGCCGGCGTCGATGAAGGCGCCGCGCTGGGATGCCCATCTCCTGCTAGCCTCGATGGTGGTCGTCGCGACTGGCGCTGGACGAGGTGGAGCACCACCGGGAAGCGACGAGCTGCAAGTAGCCGCGCGCCTGGGCACCTTCAAGTCTCCGTCCGCCGAGGAGTGCGCCCATGTCCGAGTTGAGCCCCGACTACTTCAACCGTCCCCTCGCCGAGGTCGATCCCGAGATTGCCGAAGCGCTGCGCGGCGAGCTCGAGCGCCAGCAGAGCACGCTGGAGATGATCGCCTCCGAGAACTTCGTGCCGCGCGCCGTGCTCGAGTGCCAAGGGTCGGTGCTCACCAACAAGTACGCCGAGGGCTACCCCGGGCGGCGCTACTACGGCGGCTGCGAGTGGGTCGACATCTCCGAGCAGCTCGCGATCGACCGCGCCAAGGCGCTGTTCGCGGCCGAGCACGCCAACGTCCAGCCACACTCCGGCGCGCAGGCCAACACCGCCGTCTACCACGCCCTGCTCCAGCCCGGCGACACGATCATGGGACTCTCGCTCGCGCACGGCGGTCATCTCACGCACGGCATGAAGATCAACGTCTCCGGGCGGCTGTACGACATCGCTGCCTACGAGGTCGACCGCGAGAGCGGCCGGATCGATATGGAGGAGGTCGCGCACATCGCCCGCGAGCGGCGTCCCAAGCTGCTACTCGCCGGCTGGTCGGCCTATCCGCGGCAGCTCGACTTCGCGCGCTTTCGCGAGATCGCCGACGAGGTCGGCGCGCTGCTGATGGTCGACATGGCGCATTTCGCGGGGCTGGTAGCCGCCGGGCTGCACCCCAATCCCTTCGAACACGGCGCCGACGTCGTGACCACGACCACGCACAAGACCATCGGCGGCCCGCGCGCCGGCCTGATCCTCAGCAAGGAGGAGCACGCCAAGAAGATCGACTCGGCCGTCTTCCCCGGCCAGCAGGGCGGTCCGTTGGAGCACGTGATCGCCGCCAAGGCCGTCGCGTTGAAGATCGCCAAAAGCGAGCAGTTCCGCGAGCGTCAGCGTCGCACGATCGACGGTGCGCAGGCGCTCGCCGAGCAGCTACTCGGCGCCGGCGCGGTGAAGGTTCTGACCGGTGGTACGGACGTGCACCTGGTGCTCGCCGACCTGCGTGAGCTGCGCCCAGAGATGAGCGGTAAACAGGCCGAGGATCGTCTGCACGGGATCGGGATCACCGTCAACCGCAACGCCGTCCCCTTCGATCCGCGTCCTCCGATGGAGGCGTCCGGGCTGCGCATCGGCACCCCGGCGCTCGCGACCCGCGGCCTGCAGCGGGAGGACTTCGTCGAGGTCGGCGAGATCATCGCCGCGGCGCTGCTCCCGGGCTTCGAGCAGCGCGCCGCCGAGCTCTCCGGGCGTGTGCGTGCAATCGTAGAGCGCTACCCGCTCTACGAGGAGCTCGCGGCTGTTGCCCCGGCCTAGGGCGTAGCCCGGGAAGCCGCCGGCCCCGGCGTAGGGCGTAGCCCGGGAGGCCGCCGATTGCCACCGGGATCGGCGTGCAGGTGCACGTACGACGCCTGCGCCTGCGATGCTGTTGGCGCGCCGATGCACCCGACCGAGCTAGACGCGCTATACGCCTTTCTGGCGGCCGCCACGGTGACGGCGCTACTGACGCCGCTGACGATGCGTCTCGCGCGGACCGTCGGTGCTGTGGACCAGCCACGCGAGCGTGGCCTCTCTGACCGACCCACGCCGCTGCTCGGTGGCCTCGCGATCTTCGCGGGCGTGCTGTGCGCGGGCCTGATCTGGCTGCCCGACGAACGCGCCTGGCATGGCGTACTGATCGCGGCCGCGGCGATCACGCTCGTCGGCGCGCTCGACGACCGCTTCGAGATGCCACCGGTTGCGAAGCTCGCCGGCCAGACGCTCGCCGCGCTGATCGTCGTGCACTACGGCGTGCTTGTCGAACGCATCAGGCTGCCGTTCGTCGGGCTCCTGACCTTCCCGCACGCCGGGAGCGCGATCACGGTTGTCGGTCTGGTCGCCATCATGAACGTCGTCAACTTCTCCGACGGCGTCGACGGCCTCGCTGCAGGGGTATCGGCGATCATCGCAGCGACGCTCGCCGTGATCGCCTTCAGCCTCGACCGCTGGGCTCCGGGAGTGCTCGCCGCGCTGATCGCGGGCGCGTCGCTGGGCTTCTTGCTACACAACTTTCCCCCGGCCTCGAGCTTCATGGGCGACTGCGGCGCCAACCTGCTCGGCCTGCTGATGGGCTGCCTCGCGGTCGAGGGCGCCGTCAAGACCGAAGTCGTGCTGTCCTTCGTGCTGCCGCTGATCCTGCTGGCCGTGCCGTTCCTCGACACCACCTTCGTCGTGCTCAAGCGCCTGAAGTACCGGCGCCCGATCTACGCCTCCGACAGCGAGCACTTCCACCACCGCATGGCCCGCATCGGCTTCTCGCGCCGGCGCACGATCGCCTATCTCTACGCCTGGACGCTGATGCTCGCCGGATTGGCGCTCGCGCTGCGCTTCGTGCCCTACAGCGACCACAAAGGCCACTACTACCTCGGCTGGACGCTCGTGATGGTCGCGATCGGGCTGCTCGCGGTTGCGGCGAGCGTTTACCTCGTATACGTTCTCGAGATCCTCAAGTTTCGTCGCCTCGACGCGATCCGCCTGCGCCGGCTGCGGCCCGAGGCCTCCGCGGTCGAGATCGAGCAGGACATCACCAACGACCTCGAGACCGGCGAATTCCAAACGATCTCCTCATCCTCGTGAGGGTCCGCGCGCACACGGCGACCCTCCTCGCGCTGGCACTTACCTTGCTGGCGCTTGCGCCTCCCGCCGGGGCCGCCGGGCTGATCGTCGGGATCGGCGACCAGCAGCCCTACATGTTTCGCGACTCCCGCTTTCAGGCGCTCGGCATCCGCTATGCGCGGCTCAGCATCGGTTGGAACGCCCTCCAGAGTCGCGCGCAGGCCAGGGGGTTGAACACCTGGCTCAGTGCCGCTCGCGCCGACGGCGTGCGGCCGCTGATCAGCTTTGAACGGTCCTGGTTCCCCGGTCGGCGCAAGCAGCTGCCGACCCCGGCCCAGCTCGGACGCCAATTTCGCGTGCTCCGCGCCCGCTACCCCTGGGTCACCGACTTCGCCACCTGGAACGAGGCCGACTACTGCGGCCAGCCCACCTGCCGTCGCCCCGCGCTGGTTGCTGACTACTACCGTCAGATGCACCGCATCTGCGCGGGCTGCGATGTGCTCGCCGCCGAACTGCTCGACGAGCCCAATATGGTCGCCTGGGTGCGCCGCTTCCAGCACGCCCTGCATGGTTACCCGCCGATCTGGGGCCTGCACAACTACATCGGCGCCAACCGCTTGCAGACCGCCTCCACGCGATCACTGCTAAACGTGACCCGCGGGCAGATCTGGTTCACCGAGACCGGGGGACTTGTCGCCCGTCACAACCACAGCGCGCACGACTTTCGCGAATCCCCGACCCACGCCGCCCAGGTGACTCGCTTCGTGTTCAGCCGTCTCGCACGACTGAGCAGGCGCATCACGCGCGTATACCTCTACCAGTGGCAGGCCGGCACCGATCATCCCGAGCCGTGGGACTCGGCGCTGATTGCAGTCAACGGCACGCCGCGCCCGGCCTTCGGCGTGCTCGTGCGCGAGCTGCAGTCCCTTAGGCAGCTGCCCGCGACACCGGCCGCGAGCGCGCTGCTCGCGGCCGCCGGCAACGCCACTGGCTAAAACCGCTGGCGTGAGCCGTCCCAGAGAAATATTGGGATCGCGTTAGCGTCGCGTTGCGGCATCCGCCGGGCGTGCAAACGTTACGTGCGCCCAATACCCTATGTTTTGCGGTGCGCCGCGGCGGGTTTCGCATGAGCTGACCCGTGGACGTGCATCCAAGCCGCACCGGGGCCTTGAGGCGATATGCGACGCAGCCACCGCAAACCCACACCGCCGGAGGAGCAGCCAGATACTGCCCGACGGCGGGTTCTAATTCTCTCAGCGGACGTCGGGGAGGGCCACGCCGCCGCGGCGCGGGCGCTGGCCCAGCAGATTGACGCCTCCGAGGAGGATGCCGACGTCGTCGTGATCGACGGCCTCGCGGCGATGGGGCGCGTGCTGCGGCAAGTCGTGCAGGATGGCTATCGCGTGCAGCTGCGCTTCTTCCCATGGAGCTACACGCTGGTGTACTGGCTGCTCGAGCGTGTCGCGCCGGTGCGCTGGTTGACCCGCTGGCAGCTCTGCCTGTTCGGCGCTCGCTCGCTCGCGCGCCGCATCGCGGAGTTCGAACCCGATGTGATTGTCTCCACCTACCCCGCCGTCACGGTCGTGCTTGCACGGCTGCGGCGCACCGGCGTGGTGAGCTGCCCGACGGTGGCCACGATCACCGACCTGACGGGGCTGTTCTTCTGGGCGCAGCCCGGAATCGACATGCACCTGGTGATGTACGGCGAGTCGATGCCGTCGGTCGAGCGCATCGCGGGGCTGGGCAGTGCGCGCCTGGTGCGTCCGCTGATCTCTGCCGAGTTTCTGCAGCCCCGCTGCCCGCTGCAGGCCCGGCGCGCGCTGGGCCTGCCCGAGGAAGGCCGTCTGGTCGTCGTCTCCGGTGGGGGTTGGGGGGTGGGCGACGTCGAGGGCGCCGTGCGCGAGCTCTGCCGCGTGGGTGAGGTCAGCGGCATCGTGTGCCTCGCCGGCTACAACGAGCAACTACGTGAGCGGCTGAGCTCCGCCTTCGCAGCAGAGCCGCGCGTGCACGTGTACGGGTTTACCGACCAGATGCCCCAACTGCTTGCGGCCGCCGATGCGCTGGTGCACTCCACTGGCGGCGTCACCTGCCTGGAGGCGAAGGCCACCGGCACCCCGGTGGTCTCCTACGGCCTGCCAGTCGGTCACGCTCGCCTGAACACCCGCGCGATGGCCGATCTCGAGCTGCTGCGCCTCGCGAACGACACCGATGAGCTGCGCGAGCATGTGCAGGCCAGCTTCGCCGAGGACGGCCCCGCGCGGTCTCGCGACCGCGCTGCACAGGTCGTGGCCGCCGGCGCGATCGCCTCCTCCGCTGCCAGATCGGAGCCCACATCGGCGGGCCCGGAGCGGCATCCGGAGGCCGTCGACATCGTGCTCGGAGCTCCCCGTCGCGTGCACCCGATTCCCGCTTGGCGCCTGAAGGTCACCGCCTTGGCCGCCCAGCTGGTGTTGCTCTTGGGGGTCGGCGTCTGGACGCTGTCGACCGACGAGGTCAGCGCGCTCGCGGCGGACATCCTGAACGTGCATCCACTCAAGCGGGTGAGCACCGACCAGCCCGACGTCGCGCTCATCGTGCGCACGCCGGCAGGCGACGTGACGAGCATCGCCCGTGCGCTCGCGGCGCGCGACATTCACGCCTCCTTCGCGGACGGCGGGACCCATGCACGCTCGACGATCATCACGTTGCGCGCGCTGGGCGACGAACTGCTGCCCGAAGTGCCCCCGGGCAAGAGCGTCCTGCGCTGGGTGCGCACCCGTGGCGCGCTGCGCGCCCAGGCGCGCGCGCTCGGGTTGCACCACCGCTTCTACTTCCTGGAACCCAGCAACGGCCCCACGGTCGGGCAGCTCGTGCTCGCCGCGACCACCGGCGCCAAGCCCGTGCGGGGGGACCTGCGGATGAGCGCCACCGGGGCTCTGCCTCACCGCCACACGCGTGCCGGCGACGTCCTGGTGGTGGAAGCCGGCGGATCGACCGCATCGGTGGTCGGGGGCGTGGAGCGCATCGCCTCCTGGCTCAGTGGCGAGGGACTCTCGAGCGAGTCCCTGACATCGCTGACGACCTCGCGGTAGCGCTCCTTCTCGGGGCGCTCCCCTTCCATCAATGCCAGCAGCAGCGGCGAGCTGGCGAGCACCGCGGCGCCGGCGATCAGCACCGCCAGCGAGATTGCCAGCAGTGCACCACTCAGCGGCGTTTCGGTGAAGTGCTCCCCGAACAGCAGCGGGGCCAAGGCGACCGGGATCGCCGTCTGAATCACGAACACCACCGGAGCGACCTGGATCGCGGGGCGCGACTGCAACGTACTCATCTCGCTGAGCGCACCGACCGCGGAGGCCGCGGCCGTGGCCACCCCCCAGGCGGCGGCGATCCACAGGAGCCCATATGCGAGGTTGTCGGAGGCGAGCTTGGTGGCCACGCCGCTCCAGCCGTAGGCCATGCCTGCGCCGGCCATCGTGATCACGGCCGGCGGGCGGCGGGCGAAGCGCAGCATGATGTACGGCAGCAGGCTCGCCAGCCCCAGCGCGCCCAGCACGATCGCGATGACGACGTCGGGCGACTGGGTGGTGGTGTTCGGAGGCGCGCACAGGGCCGCGCCGAGCACGCCCAGCACGATCGCGCCTACCGCCAGGTGCTCGCGGCGCCCCGCACGCTCGCCCAGCATCCGCTCGCCGATCAGCAGCAACACGAGCAGGCCGGTCGCCATCGCCGGCTGCACCACCACCAGCGGCGCCAGCGAGAGTGCCAGCAGTTGCAGTGGCCAGCCGAGGATCGACAGGCCGGTGCCCAGCAGCCAACGCTGGCGTTTGATCAAGTTCCTGATGAGCCCGACGCGCAGGTACTCTTGGTGGGGGGTCTGCCTGGCGTCCAGCGCCTGCAGCGCGACCCCTAGGCTGTAGAGGGTCGAAGCGCCGACGGCGGCAGCGATTCCCAGGACCAGTTCACCCATGCTCGCCACCGATGATCGCATCCTTGCTCCCGTACCGGCGCTCGCCATCGGCGGGGCGGCTGTGGCCGGCTACATGCTGCCCGGGCTTGCGTTCTACCTGCACCGGCTGCGCGAGCCGCTGGGAATCGAGGATCGCGTGGCCGCCGGCGACGGCTACGCGCTGACCTTCGACGACGGGCCGCATGCGCAGGGGACACCGGCGACACTCGAGATCCTGGCGGCGGCTGGGGTGCGGGCGACCTTCTTCCTGGTCGGTGAGCAGGTGCTGCGCAATCCGGGCTTGGCGGGCGAGATCGTCGCGGCGGGACACGGAGTGGGCCTGCACTGCCATCGTCACCGCAACCTGCTGCGGCTGTCGCCGTGGCAGGTGCGGGAGGACATTACACGCGCGCAGGCGATCATCGAGGAAGCCTGCGGCTGTGCGAACACGCTCTATCGCCCACCCTACGGGGCGCTCAATGCGGCTGCCCTTGCGATTGCTCGTCGCCGGGGCTGGCGCACGCTGCTGTGGAGCCACTGGGGTCGCGACTGGGAGGCCCGTGCGACGCCTGAGTCGATCGCCGCGCGCCTGACCGAGGGCGCCGGCGAGGGCTCGGTACTACTGCTGCACGACGCCGACGACTACAGCTCCCCAAGCTCCTGGCGACGGACAGTCGCGGCGCTGCCGCGGGTGCTCGATACGCTCGAGCAGCGCGGCCTGCGGCCGGTCGCGCCCTAGGCGCCACCGGCTCGCGAGGCTTTCCCGGCGGCTCGGCTGGCTAGGATTGCCTGATGTCCTCGCGCGCCGAGACCGAGCCGGCGCCCCACGAACTGGCTCTGGCGCTTGGCGGCAGCGCTACAGAGCCCGCCCTGGGCGGGACCGACGCCTGGCGCGAAGCGCCGGTCGAGCACGAGGCGAGCGCCGGGAACGGCGTCGCGCCGGAGTGCGCTGTGCCAGAGCACGTGGCGTCGGATCACGTGGCGTCGGATCCCGTCGCGTCGGATCACATCGCGCCGGATCACGCTGTGCCAGAGCACGTCGCGCCGGCCAAGCGCTCGCCGCTATGGGTAGAGGCCCTGGTTGTGGTGTGGCTGTGCTGGGTCTACGACGCGATCTCGAATCTTGCCCCGCTGCGGCTGAATGCTGCGCTGGGTCATGCGCTGGGTGTGCTGCGCCTGGAGCGCACGCTGCACCTCGACCCCGAGCTGACGCTCAACCGCTGGCTTACGGGCCACCACACGCTGGCGCTGGCCGTGTCGGACTACTACGACAACGCTCACTTCGTCGTGACGCTCGGGCTGCTGGGCTGGCTGTGGTACTTCCGCGCGGACATTTATCGGCCGCTGCGCAACACGCTGGTCGCGATCAACGTGCTCGGCTTTCTCGTCTTCTGGCTGTATCCGGTGGCCCCGCCGCGGATGCTGCTGGGGCTTGGCTTCAACGACGTGGTCGCCACGACGCATGCGTTCGGCTCGTGGCACACCGGGGCACTGGCCTCCGCGGCGAACCAGCTCGCCGCGATGCCCTCTCTGCACATGGCCTGGGCGACGTGGTGCTCGCTGGCCCTGTGGCGCGCCTCGACGCGACCCTCGGTCAGGGCCCTCGCGATTCTCTATCCGTGTCTCACATCCGTTGCGGTGCTCGCCACCGGCAACCACTTCCTGGCGGACGTCCTGGCGGGTGTCGCGACGACTGCGCTCGCGGCCCTGCTGGTCGAGACCGTCGAGCAGTGGCGCACGAAGAGCGCCCGTGGCGCATGTCACAAACTTGTTACGAAGTCTCCGATCCGGTAGACTCCGACGCGGCTGCTGCAGATGGTCTGAGGAGGCCCCGGGGAAGTCCGCCGCGTAGTGCGCGCGGGCTTTTGCGTCTGTAGGCTGGCCGCACACATGCCAGACTTCCACGTCACAGAAGCCTAAGCGAGCCGGGATGCCTGTTTTCCGGTACCTCGACGTGTGCCTGGTGCTCGCGACCGCGCCCTTCGTGCTCGCCGCGGGGATGCCCACGCTGGGCTATCTCGTGGGCGCGACGGCCTGGCTATTGACCCGCTTGGGCGCTGCCGCGCTACACACGCGGGCGCTGCGCTACAACGATCCGCGCACCAGGGCCGGGCTGCAGGTGGGAGTCATGCTGGGTCGCGTCTGGATCATCGCGCTGGCGATCCTGCTCGCGCGCTACGTCGGCGGCAGGGACGACGGGATCATGGCGGCGGTGCTGGTGCTCGCCGCGTTCACTGTCTACCTGGCGCTCTCAATCGTGTATCGCGACGCAAGCGGTCTGCACCGAAAGCCAAGTCCGTCATGAGTGCAACCGACACGAGGCGCCAGCGGGCGCGGGCCGCAGGGGGTGGCCGGCGATGAGCACCAAACGCAAGCTGCTGTTGCTGCTGGCCGTCTACGTCCTCGGCTTCGTCGTGATCATCGCGCTGACCGGGGTGCACAGCACGCGCAACGAAGCCTTCAAGCCGCAGAACGAGTTCAAGCTCGACACGTGGGTCAACCTGGGGATCTTCTCGATCAACAAGGCCGTCATGTACCTCGTGATCGCGGCGACGCTGACGTGCGTGAGCATGATCTACATCGCGCGCCGCATGCAGCAGCGACCGAACCGCGTGCAGACCGCGGTGGAGATGCTCTACCAGCTGATGCGCGACAACATCGCCGGGGGCAGCCTCAACGAGAAGATGCTCGCGCGCTGGTTCCCGTTCATTGGCGCGCTATTCCTGTTCATCCTCTTCTCGAACCTGATCGGCTACATCCCGCTGCCGACGAACACCGAGCACGAGATCAACGTGCTGGGCGCGCACATCCCGTCCTTCTCGCTGTACGCGGCGACCGCCAATCTCTCGATCCCGCTGGCGCTGGCGCTGGTGGTGTTCATCTCCTACACAGTCGAAGGCGTACGCGCCAAGGGGCCGATCGGCTACCTCAAAGGTCTCGTCCCCGGTGGCGTCACGGGCTTCATGGCGGTATTCATCTTCGGCCTGGAGCTGCTCTCGAACCTGATGCGCCTGATGTCGCTGTCGATCAGGCTGTTCGCCAATATCCTGGCGGGCCATCTGATCATCCTGTTCATGGGGGGCGCGCTGGCAGTGCTGTTCGGCATCGCCGCGCTGGGCTGGTTCACGATCCCATTCGCGATCTTGCTGTTCGCGTTCGAGGTCTCGCTGGTGGCCGCCCTGCAGGCGTTCATCTTCGCCACCCTCACCGCTATCTATCTCGGCGGCGCGGTCGCCGAGAACCACTAAAGGAGTCAATCGCTGTGCACATAGCTCTCATCACCGTCTTCGCGGTGACCGAAGAAATCGCGAAGGCCGGCAAGTCGATCGGCCTCGGTGTCGGCGGCGGTCTCGGCGCCGTGGGCGCCGGAGTCGGTATCGGCATCATCTTCGGCAAGGTAATCGAGGCGGTCACCCGTCAGCCGGAGATGCGCGAGGAGATCACCCAGATCCAGTGGCTGGGCTTCGCATTGACGGAGGCCTGCTTCTTCTACGGACTCGTGGCCGGGCTGCTGGCCGCGTTCATCGTCTAGCGATGACCCCGCTAGCGGCCTCCAACGGCAGCTTCCTGATCAAGCCCGGCATCGGCCTGATGGTCTGGACGCTGCTCGTGTTCGGCCTGACAATGCTGCTGCTGGCCCGACTCGCCTTCCCGCGCATCAGCGCGGCGCTGGACCGTCGCCAGAAAGCGATCGAAGAGTCGATCGACACGGCCGAGCGCACGCGCGAGGAGGCCGACGTGATCCTGGCCGAATACCGCGAGCGCCTGCAAGAGGCGCGTGGACAGGCGGACGAGATCGTCCAGCACGCCCGCACGACCGCCGAGGGACATGAGCGCGAGGCCCGCGAGCACGCACGCGAGCTCGCGGCGGAGGCGTCCCAGCGCGCCGAGCGCGACATCGAGGCGGCGACCCAGCGGGCTTTGCAGGAGATCCGCAACGAGGTCGCGGACCTGACGATCATGGCGACCGAGAAGGTCACCCGCAAGTCACTCGACGCCTCCGACCAGAAGCGGCTCGTGGAGGAGGCCCTGGGCGAACTGGACTTCTCGGGTCTCTCGGAGGGCGCGAGCCAGAACTGATATGACGGCCCGCTCGCCTATGTTCTCGACCGCGACTGATCGTCCCTGTCTTGGCTTGTCCTACTCGCCGCAGGCGAGCGGGCCGCAAGGGTGCCCCTGATATGGAGGAGCTCGCCCGCGTATACGCACGCTCGCTGTTCGAGATCGCCCGTGAGCATGGCCTGATGGAGGAGCTGCGCGAGCAGCTCGGCCAGTTCGTCGACGCGCTCTCAGAGCACCCCGAGCTGCGGGTCTTCTTCTTCTCGCCCTACTTCTCGAGCAAGGAGAAGCAGGATGCCCTCCCGCACCTGCTGAGCGGCGCGGACGAGCGCTTCGTGAACTTCTTGGAGCTGCTGATCGAGAACCACCGCATGCCCGTGATCTTTCGGGTGCGGCGCGAGTACGAGCGGCTGTGGGAGCGGGAGAATCAGCTGCTGCCGGTGGAGATCACGAGCGCGATCGAGCTCGACAAGGCGACCGCCGCGAGTGTCGGCGAGCGCATCGGCGCCAACACGGGCCGCAAAGTCATGCTCGCCACGCGCGTGGACCCAGACATTCTCGGAGGCATTGTCGTGCGGGTCGGCAACTCGATCCTCGACGCCTCCATCCGCAACCGACTGGAGCGGCTGCGCAAGCAGGTCGCTCACGGCTCGCCGGCCTAGGCCGAGGGCAGATCGTCCCGATGAGCGCGACGGCGAGCGAAACGTGTCCCGATGAGCAAGGAGCCTTCTAGGAAACCGTTATGCAGATCAACCCTGACGAGATAACCAGCATCCTCAAGAGCCGCATCGAGGGGCTCGACGCCGGAGCGGCCGAGCTCACCGAGGTCGGGACCGTGCTCTCGGTCGCCGACGGCATCGCGCGCCTGCACGGCCTGGAGAACTGCATGTCCCTGGAGATGCTCGAGCTGCCGCACGGTGTCACCGGCCTGGCGCTCAACCTCGAGTCCGACAACGTCGGCGCGGTGCTGTTCGGGGAGTGGGAGCGCATCTCCGAGGGCGACACCGTCAAGCGCACCGGACGCCTGCTCGAGATCCCCGTCGGCGAGGCGCTGCTCGGCCGCATCGTGGACCCGCTCGGCCGCCCGCTGGACGGCAAGGGCGACGTGAACACCACCGAGACCCGGCCCGCAGAGTTCAAGGCGCCGGGCGTGGTGCAGCGCCAGCCGGTGACCGAACCGATGCAGACGGGGCTGAAGGCGATCGACGCGATGATCCCGATCGGCCGCGGCCAGCGCGAGCTCATCATCGGCGACCGCCAGACCGGCAAGACGGCGATCGCGATCGACACGATCATCAACAACCGCGACAGCGGCGTCGTCTCGATCTATGTGGCGATCGGCCAGCGCATGGCGACGGTGGTCGCGCTCGCGCAGCTGCTCGATGAACACAACGCCCTGGAGAACACGATCATCGTGGCCGCTCCCGCTGACGAGGCGGCGCCGATCAAGTTCATGGCTCCCTACGCCGGTTGCGCGATGGGTGAGCACTTCCTCTACAACGGCCGCCACGCGCTGTGCGTGTACGACGATCTCACCAAGCACGCCTACGCCTACAGGCAGATGTCGCTGCTGCTGCGCCGTCCCCCGGGTCGCGAGGCCTACCCGGGGGACGTCTTCTACCTGCACTCGCGCCTGCTCGAGCGCGCGGTTAAGCTCAACGACGATCTCGGCGGCGGCTCGCTGACGGCGCTGCCGGTGATCGAGACGCAGGCCGGCGACGTCTCCGCGTACATCCCGACGAACGTCATCTCGATCACCGACGGGCAGATCTTCCTGGAGCCGAAGCTCTTCAACTCCGGGGTGCGGCCCGCGATCAACGTCGGTATCTCCGTCTCGCGCGTCGGCGGCAACGCCCAGATCGGCCCGATGAAGAAGGTCGCCGGGCGCATCAAGCTCGAGCTCTCGCAGTTCCGCGACCTCGAGGCCTTCGCGCAGTTCGGCTCGGACCTCGACGCCGACACCCAGCGCACGCTGGCTCGCGGCGAGCGCCTGGTCAAGACGCTCAACCAGGGCGAGCGCGCGCCGCTGCCAGTCGAGGATCAGGTCGTGCAGATCTACGCCGCGACCAACGGCTTCGTCGATCGCATCAACGCCGAGCGCGTGCCGGAGTTCCTGCAGACGCTGACCGAACGGATGCACTCCCAGCACGGTGACATCAAGGCCAGGATCGCCGGGGGCGACTGGTCGGAGGAGGCCCAGAAGGCCGTACACGACGCGGTCGCGGCGTTCGCCGCCGACTTCGGCTACGACCTCGACGAGGAAGGTCAGCCGCTCGACGAGAGCGCTCCGCCGGAGGCCAAGGCGGCGTAGACATGGCCTCACAGCGCGACGTCAAGAACCGAATCGCCTCGGTCAAGAACATCCAGAAGATCACGCGTGCCATGGAGATGGTGGCCGCGGCGCGCCTGCGCCGCGCCGAGCAGCGGATCGCCGCGCTGCGCCCGTACGCCGAAGCGATCCGGCGGATGACGCGCCAAGCCGCACGGGACGCGGGCGCCGAGACCTCCTCGCTGGCGCTGCTCGGCGAGCGCGACCGCTCGGAGGCCGGCGGGCAGAGCGGTGTCGGGCTACTGCTCGTCACCGGCGACCGCGGCCTCGCGGGCGGTTTCAACTCGCAGGTGATCCGCGCCGGGATGGGCGTCGACGCCCAACTGCAGGAGCAGGGGCTCGCGACCGTGTGGTACGCGGCCGGCCGCCGCGGGGTCTCATCGCTGACGTTTCGCGGGCGCGATGTCAGCGGCGGGTACGTCGGCTTCACCGATCGTCCCGCCTACGCCGATGCGCGCGACATCGCCTCGGAGCTGATCGCGGACTACATCGACGGCCAGCTCGATCGGGTCGAGATCCTCTACAACTCCTACGTCTCGCCGCTGACGCAGGTCATCACGCGCGAGACGCTGCTGCCGCTCTCGCAGGCGACGCTCACCGGCGAGCAGGAAGAGGAGCCAGAGGAGCAGGCGCAGGGTCCCCATGCGCTCGTCGAGTACGAGCCCGGGCCAGCGGAGATCCTCGAGCGCCTGATCCCCGACTACGTGGAGATCTCGATCTACCGCGCGCTGCTGGAGTCCTCCGCCGGCTTCTTCGGCGCCCAGATGACCGCGATGCGCAGCGCCTCCGAGAACGCCGGCGAGATCATCACCGACTTGACGCTGCAGATGAACCGCGCCCGCCAGGCCGAGATCACACAGGAGATTATGGAGGTAGTCGCGGGCGCAGAGGGTCTATCGTGACCGCTGAGCTGCGCTGGCCGAAACGGGGACTCGCGCCGAAGGCGCGTGTCCCCCGGCTTCGGTCTGCGTCCTCGCTCGCTTATGTGCACAGCACACGGCGCTTGCTGCGTCCTTGTCTGGCTTGCTCAGCGATCACGACAGGACGCTTTGTTCCTCTGACACCGGCTTAGTCACACGAGAACTTGAATAAAAGACAGGAGATTCAGAGAACCATGCCAACCACCGCCCCCAAGCCGACAAGCTCTCCCAAGGGCTCCGCGGATGCGTCGACCGAGCGCAACGTTGGGCGCATCGAGGAGATCCAGGGCGTCGTGATCGAGGCCGTGTTCCCCGAGAGGCTGCCCGAGATCAACCACGCCATTACCGTCGCACGGCCCGCTGCGGCCGCCGGCGAGGAGGCCCCCGGCATTAGCCCCGGCGGCGGCGAGGACGTGCTCGTCTGCGAGGTTCAGCAGCACCTAGGCGACGACCGCGTGCGTGCGGTCGCGATGGACACCACCGACGGTCTCGCGCGCGGCGCCGAGGTGATCGACACCGGTAGCCCGATCACGGTGCCCGTCGGCGATGTCACCCTGGGACGCATCTTCAACCTGCTCGGCGAGCCGATCGATCTCGGCGAGGACCTGCCTGCCGACACGCCGCGCCGCCAGATCCACCAGGAGGCCCCGCGCGCGGAGGACCTGACTCCGACGACCGAAATGTTCGAGACCGGGATCAAGGTGATCGACCTGCTCGCGCCCTACGCCAAGGGCGGCAAGGTCGGCCTCTTCGGCGGCGCCGGCGTCGGCAAGACGGTGCTGATCCAGGAGCTCATCCACAACCTCGCCAAGGAGCACGGCGGGCTGTCCGCGTTCTGCGGGGTCGGCGAGCGCTCACGCGAGGGCAACGACCTGTGGCTGGAGATGAAGGAGTCCGGTGTCATCGACAAGACGATGCTCGTCTTCGGGCAGATGAACGAGCCCCCCGGCGCGCGCATGCGGGTGGCGCTGTCGGGCCTGACGATGGCGGAGTACTTCCGTGACCAAGGTCAGGACGTGCTGCTGTTCATCGACAATATCTTCCGCTTCGTCCAGGCCGGCTCGGAGGTCTCGGCGCTGCTCGGGCGGATGCCCTCACAGGTCGGCTACCAGCCGACGCTCGAGACGGAGATGGGCCAACTGCAGGAGCGCATCACCTCGACCAAGCGGGGCTCGGTGACCTCAGTGCAGGCGATCTACGTGCCGGCCGACGACTACACCGACCCGGCTCCGGCGTCGGTGTTCGCCCACCTCAACGCGACGACCGCGCTCTCGCGGTCGATCTCCGAAAAAGGGATCTACCCGGCGGTGGACCCGCTGGACTCGACCTCGACGATCCTCAAGGCCGACATCCTTGGCGAGGACCACTTCCGCGTAGCCAACCGCGTCAAGGAGATCCTGCAGCGCTACAAGGAGCTCCAGGACATCATCGCGATCCTCGGCATCGACGAGCTCTCCGACGAGGACAAGCTCACCGTCCAGCGCGCCCGCAAGATCGAGCGCTTCCTCTCCCAGCCCTTCAACGTCGCCGAGCAGTTCACCGGCACCCCCGGCGAGTACGTCCCGATCGCCGAAACGATCCGCGGCTTCGAGGAGATCATCGAAGGCAAGCACGACGAGGTCCCCGAGCGCGCGTTCTTCTTGAAGGGCACCATCGAGCAGGTGCTCGCTGACGTCCGATGACCGGCGCATCTCTACGTCCTCGCTCGCTGGTGTGCCGAGCACACAAGCGAGCTGCCTGTGCCCCGAAGGGGTACGTCCTTGATCTGCTTGGTCCTCGGACGTCAGGGGCTTGTTGATGGCGCGCACGAAGTTCCCAGTCGAAGTCCTCACGCCCGAGGGCGAGGTCTTCTCCGAGGAGGTCGAGATGCTCTCGACGCGCACCTCGGTCGGATCGATCGGCATCCTCGCCGGCCACGAGCCGGTGCTCGCGATGCTCGAACCGGCGGAGCTGCGGCTCTACCGCTCGGAGTCCGACGTCGTGCGCTTCGCGCAGGCCGAGGGCTACCTGCAGTTCGCCGAGAACCGCGCGCTGGTGCTCGTCGAGGAGGCGATCGCACCGGGCGCCCTCGATCGCGGGACCTTCCAGACGCGACTGAGCGAGGCGCGCGTCGCCGCCGAGCAGGCCACTGAGGGCAGCGAGGCACGGGCACGTGCGCTGCGCGACGCCAAGCGCTACGAGGCGTTCCTCGCGGTCGAGGAGTAGCCTCCGGCTAGTGGAGACCGACGGCTCCGCGACCGCCCATTTCGAACGCAAGCGCCCCGGCTGGTTCACCAGCCACGTGTTCAACCCGCTCGTAGCCGGACTGACCCGCCTGGGCATCAGCCTGTTCGGCTCACGCGTGCTGGAGGTCAGGGGGCGGACCTCTGGGCAGCCCCGCCGCACGCCGGTGAACGTGCTCACGCTGGAGGGGGAGCGCTACCTGGTCGCATCGCGCGGGAACACGCAGTGGGCGCGCAACCTGCGGGTCAGCGGGGAGGGACGGCTGCTGGTGGGTCCGCGCAGCGAGCGGTTCACCGCCACGGAGCTCTCCGACGAGGAGAAGGCCCCCGTGCTGAGGGCGTATTTGAGGCGCTGGAAGTTCGAGGTCGGCGCCTTCTTCGACGGCGTCGGGCCGGACTCCTCGGAGGACGAGCTGCGGGGCGCGGCGCCCAAGCACCCGGTCTTCCGGCTTCGCTAGCGCTCGCCGCGAGGGGCGCACCCGGCGGTCCACTCACCAGCTAGCCTTCGCCGCCTGATGGGTATCGAGCGCGAGCCAATCGGAGTGATCGGCACCGGCTACGTCGGGCTGGTCACGGCTGCGGGCTTCGCGGAGCTTGGCAGCGAGGTCTGGTGCGTGGACATCGACGCCGCCAAGATCGAGCGCCTGCGTCGCGGGGAGGTGCCGATCTACGAGCCCGGCCTGGAGGAGCTACTCGCCCGGCACGCCGAGCGCCTGCACTTCACGACCGAGCTCGCGCCGGCGCTGGAGCACGCACGCCTGCTGTTCGTCGCGGTTGGCACCCCGCCGACCTACTCCGGTGACGCCGACCTCTCCGCGGTGCACGCCGTCGTGGAGGCGATCCCCGCCTCCGAGCGCCACGCGCTCGTGATGAAGTCGACGGTGCCGTGCGGGACCGGCGCCTCGATCCAGCGCGTCTTCGGCGAGCAGGGCAAGGCGGGGTTGCGCTACGTCTCCTGTCCGGAGTTCCTCAAGGAGGGCTCCGCGGTAGACGATTTCCTGCGGCCCGACCGGGTCGTCGTCGGGGACAACGGCGACTGGGCCGGGGATGCGGTGGCGGCGCTCTACGCGCCGCTGCAGGCGCCGCTTGTGCGGACCGACATCGCCAGCGCCGAGATGGTCAAGCTCGCCTCCAACGCGTTCCTGGCGACGAAGATCTCCTTCATCAACGAGATCGCGAACGTCTGCGAGGAGACCGGCGCCGACGTCGTCGAGGTCGCGCGCGGCATGGGTCTCGACGAGCGCATCGGGCCGAAGTTCCTGCAGGCCGGGATCGGTTATGGGGGCTCATGCTTCCCCAAGGACGTCGACGCGCTCAAGCAGCTCGCGGGCAACTCCGGTTACCACTTCCAGCTCCTGACAGCCGTGATCGAGGTCAACGAGCTGCAGAAGCGGCGCGTGATCGGCAAGCTGCACAAGCACCTCGGCAGCCTCGTTGGCAAGCGCGTGACGCTGCTGGGGCTGGCGTTCAAGCCGAATACGGACGACATGCGCGAGGCGTCATCGCTGGTCCTCGCCGCGCGGCTGAACGCCGACGGGGCGGCGGTCAGCGCGTACGATCCGGTCGCCGAGGAGGAGGCCCGCGGGCTGATCGGTGGGCTGGCGCTCGCGGACACCGCGATGGAAGCGGTGCAGGAGGCCGATGCCGTGGTACTGGTGACCGAGTGGCCGCAGTGCACAGATCTCGATTGGGATGCGGTCGCCGCGGCGATGCGGGGTAACGTCGTGATCGACGGTCGCAACGCCCTCGACGGCGAGGCGGTGCGTGCCGCGGGGCTCCTCTACGAAGGGATCGGGCGGAGATGACATGCAGGCGGTGATCCTGGTGGGCGGCGAGGGCACCCGCCTGCGTCCGCTCACGTCGACGGTGCCCAAGCCAGTCGTGCCGCTGGTCGACCGGCCGTTCATCGCGTTCATGCTCGAATGGCTGCGTGAGCACGGGATCGAGGACGTGATCATGTCCTGCGGATTCCTGGCGACCAGTGTGCGCAACGTCCTGGGCGACGGCTCCGGCCTAGGGATCCGCCTGCGCTTCGTCGAGGAGCCCGACCCGCGCGGCACGGCGGGCGCGCTGAAGTTCGCGGAGTCGATGCTGGACGAGCGCTTCCTGATGCTCAACGGCGACGTGCTCACGGACATCGACATCACCGCGCAGATCGCCCAGCACGAGCGCAGCGGCGCGCGCGCGACGCTGGCGCTGGTCCCGGTCGAGGATCCCACGGCATACGGGCTGGTGCACCTCGCCGAGGACAACTCGGTCAGTGACTTCGTCGAGAAGCCGAGCTCGGACAGCATCGACACGAACCTGATCAGCGCCGGCGCGTATGTGCTGGAGCGCGAGGTGCTCGAGCTGGTGGCGCCCGAGCGCAATGTCTCGATCGAGCGCGAGGTGTGGCCGCTGTTGATCGGCAACGGCCTCTACGGGTATCCATCGGAGAGCTACTGGCTCGACATCGGAACCCCTGAGCGCTACCTCAAGGGCACCTTCGACATCATCGAGGGCAACGTGCAGACCGCGGTTGGGGAGCGTCTCGGCAGCGGCTACCTCGCGGTCGATCATGACTGTCAGATCGAGGGGCGCGTGATCCCACCGGCGGTCCTGGAGCGCGGTGTGCATATCGCGGCGGGCGCGCACGTTGGGTCTCTCGTGGTGCTCGGCGAAGGGGTCACGATTGGCGCGGGCACGACGGTTGAACGCGCCGTGATCATGAACGGCACCGAGATCGGCGCGGGCTGCACGCTGCGCGACTGCATCGTCGCCGCTGGCTGTCGCGTCGGCGAGGGCACTCAGATCACCGATGGTGCGGTGCTCGGGGAGGGGGTCACGGTGGGGGCGCACAACACGGTGACCCACGGTGCGCGTATCTTCCCGGGCGTGACGCTGCCCGACGGAGCACTCAAGTTCTGATGGCCGAGGAGGTACTCATGGACGCGCTCTCGCGCGAGGCGATCGCTCGGGTCGATCTTTCCGACCAGCTCGGCGCGGTGCTGACCCTGCCCGAGCACCTGCGCGACGCGCTCTGGCGCGTGGAGTCGGCGATCATGAACGAGTGGGACACGCCCGGTGGGCTGGTGGTCGCCGGCATGGGCGGCTCGGCGATCGGTGGTCTGCTCGCGCGCGCGGCGCTCGGAGACCACGCATCGCGGCCGATCTTCGTGACGCGCGCCTACGGGCTGCCGCCGTGGACTACCCCGGAGACGACGGTGCTGTGCGCGAGCTACTCCGGCAACACCGAGGAGACACTTGCCTGTTACGAGTCGGCTGCGGCGCTGGGTGCGCAGCGTGTGGTGGTGACGACGGGCGGGCGCCTGGCGGAGCTGGCGCGGGCGGACCGTATTCCCGTGATCCCACTGCCGGGTGGCTTTCAACCGCGGGCCGCGGTCGCCTACATGACGGTCGCCGCGCTGGAGGTCGCCGCGCTCTGCGGGGCCGGCCCGCGCCTGACGTCGGAGATCGACGTAGCGGCCTCCCACGCCGAGCAGCTCGTCGCGGAATGGGGTCCGGATGCGCCCGACGATTCGCTGGCCAAGGAGGTCGCCCGTGCCCTGCTGGGCAGCGCGCCGGTGATCGCGGGCGCCGGTCTCACTGCGCCGATCGCCTACCGCTGGAAGACGCAGATCAACGAGAACGCCAAGCTGCCGTGCTTTGCGCACGAACTGCCGGAGCTCGACCACAACGAGCTGGTCGGCTGGGAGGGCGCCCCCGACGTCGGGCGCTTCGCGGCGGTGTTCCTCGACGACAGCGACGCGCATCCGCGCGTGAAGGCGCGCATGGAGCTGACCGAGAAGTTGATCGCGGACAGCGCGACCGCGTGCCTGCACCTGGAGACACGCGGGCAGACGACGATCGAGCGCGTCATGTCGCTGGTGCTGCTCGGCGACCTGGTCTCGCTGTACCTCGCGGTCCTGCGCGGGGTCGATCCGGGACCGGTCAAAGTGATCGAGCAGCTCAAGTCCGAGCTCGCTACAAGATAAACCTTGACATAGCGGTGCTAAGGTTGGGGCGATGAAGGCTTCGACCGTAGATGCGCTGACGATCAACGAGGCCGCCGAGACGACGGGCTGGTCGGCGCGGATGCTGCGCTATGTCGAGCGCATCGGGCTCGTGCGGGCGACGCGCTCGGCCGCGGGCTACCGGTTGTACGGCCCGGCCGAGCTGCAGCGGCTGCGCACCCTGCGCGAGCTGCTCGACCGCTTCGAGGTCGGACTCGCGGAGATCGGCTTCGCCGTGCGCTTACGCCGTGAGCCGGAGCTGCGCACGGCGGTCGAGCAGTGGCTGTCAGCGGAGCCCACGCGTCCCGTGCACGTCGCGGCCGCCGACTGGTTGAGCTTCGAGCAGGAAAAGCACCAACGGCTGCTGGCCGTCGCCACGCCAGCCCCCGTCACGACACTTCCCCGAACCATGGAGGCCGCATGACACCCACCGCTACTCTCACCGACACGGACTTCAAGGTCGCCGACCTCTCGCTCGCGGAGTTCGGGCGCAAGGAGATCCGCCTCGCCGAGCACGAGATGCCTGGCCTGATGTCGATTCGTAAGGAGTTCGCGGCGGCACAGCCGCTGGCGGGCGCGCGGATCACGGGCTCGCTGCACATGACGATCCAGACGGCGGTCCTGATCGAGACGCTGACGGCGCTCGGTGCGGAGGTGCGCTGGTGCAGTTGCAACATCTTCTCCACGCAGGACCACGCGGCGGCGGCGATCGCGGTCGGCCCGGACGGCACGCCGGAGGAGCCCCGGGGCGTCCCGGTATACGCGTGGAAGGGCGAGACGCTCGAGGAGTACTGGTGGTGCACCGAGCAGGTGCTGCGCTGGCCCGGTGCCGACGGGACGCCCGGGGCGTCAGGTCCAAACATGATCCTCGACGACGGCGGCGACGCGACGCTACTGGTTCACAAGGGCACCGAGTGCGAGGCGGCGGGCGTCGTTCCCGACCCGGCCGGCGCCGATTCGGAGGAGTTCCAGGTGATCCTCTCGCTGCTGACGCGTTCGCTCGGTGAGGACCCGCAGCGCTGGACCAAGATCGGCGCGGGCATCAAAGGCGTGACCGAGGAGACGACGACGGGCGTGCACCGTCTGTACGAGATGACCCAGGAAGGCACGCTGCTGTTCCCGGCGATCAACGTCAACGACTCGGTGACGAAGTCGAAGTTCGACAACCTCTACGGCTGCCGGCACTCGCTCGTGGACGGCATCAACCGCGCGACAGACGTCATGATCGCGGGCAAGCTCGCGGTAATTTGCGGCTTCGGCGACGTCGGCAAGGGCTGCGCGGAATCGCTGCGCGGCCAAGGCGCGCGCGTGGTGATCACCGAGATCGACCCGATCTGCGCGCTACAGGCAGCGATGCAGGGCTACGCGGTGCGGACCCTGGAGGACGTGATCGGCGCGGGTGACATCTTCGTGACGTGCACCGGCAACCGCGACATCATCCGCGCGGAGCACATGGCGCAGATGAAGCACCAGGCGATCGTCGGCAACATCGGACACTTCGACAACGAGATCGACATCGCGGGCCTGACGAAGATCGCGGGTATCGAGCGGGTCAACATCAAGCCGCAGGTCGACGAGTGGGTCTTTCCGGACGGCCACGCGATCATCCTGCTCTCGGAGGGGCGCCTGCTGAACCTGGGCAACGCGACGGGCCACCCGAGCTTCGTGATGAGCAACTCGTTCACCAATCAGACGATCGCTCAGATCGAGCTGTTCACCAAGAACGAGGAGTACGAGAAGCGTGTGTACGTGCTGCCCAAGCACCTCGACGAGAAGGTCGCACGGCTGCACCTCGACGCGCTCGACGTGCGGCTGACGCAGCTCAGCGAGGATCAGGCGTCATATATAGGGGTGCCCGTCGCGGGCCCCTACAAGCCCGACCACTATCGCTACTGAGAGCGATCGCCCGACGGCGACGGCGGGGCGACGGGGCGGTCCACGGATGGCTCCTCGTGAGGGCGAGCAGGTCGCGGAGGCCGGCCGGGCGCGCATCGAGTGGGCCGAGACCCAGATGCCGGTGCTGGCACAGGTGCGCGAGCGGCTCGCCCGCGAGCGGCCGCTGGAGGGCGTGCGGGTGGCGGTCTGCCTGCACGTCACCGCCGAGACGGCGAACCTCGTCAGGGCGCTGATCGCGGGCGGCGCCAAAGTGGGGCTGTGCGCCGCGAACCCGCTCACCACCCAGGACGACGTCGTGGCCGCGCTCGGCGGCCGCGATGGCGCACGGGTGCACGCCAGGCGGGGCGAGAGCGCGGAGGAGTACGCGGCGCATGTCGACATGCTGGTCAAGCACGGGCCGCAGGTGACGATCGACGACGGCGCGGACCTGATCGGGCGCATTCACGAGACCGATCCGCGGGGCGCGGCGGAGATGCTGGGCGGCACCGAGGAGACCACGGCGGGCCTGCTGCGAGTGCGCGCCCTAGAGATGCGGGGGGCGCTCGCGTGCCCGGTACTGGCGGTCAACGAGTCGCGCACCGAGCGGGCGTTCAACGATCGCTTCGGCACCGGCCAGTCCACGGTGGACGGCATCCTGCGGGCGACGAACCTGCTGCTCGCGGGGCGCACGGTGGTGGTGCTGGGATACGGGTGGACAGGTAGGGGGGTCGCGCTGCGCGCGCGGGGTGCGGGCGCGTCGGTGATCGTGTGCGAGGTGGATCCCCTGAGGGCGTTGGAGGCACGCATGGAGGGCTACGAGGCGATGCCGATTCTGGCGGCCGCTGAGCGGGGCGACGTGTTCGTGACGGTCACCGGCGGACGCGACGTGCTGCGCGCGGAGCACTTCGAGCGGATGAAGGACGGTGCGGTGCTGGCAAACGCGGGGCACTTCGACGTGGAGATCAAGCTCGAGGACCTGCGCGCGCTGGCGACGGGCGGGCGCCGCGACGTGCTGCCGCTGGTGGAGCAGCACACGCTCGGGGACGGCCGGCGCCTGAACCTGCTGGCGCAGGGCCGCGTCGTGAACCTCGCCGCCGGCGAAGGCCATCCGGCTTCGGTGATGGACGTCTCGTTCGCGGCGCAGGCGCTCTGCGTCGAGCATCTGGTGGCCCACGCCGGCGAGCTGGAGGCTCGCGTGCTGCAGGTGCCGGATGCGATCGACAACGAGGTGGCGCGGCTGAAGCTCGACTCGCTGGGGGTGCGGATCGACGAGCTGACCGACGAGCAGCGGGTCTACCGCAGCGCGTGGGAGCAGGGAGCGTAGGTCCCGGTTCTCGGGTGCCGGGCGGTGAGACCCGCGGCGCGTCCGTCGTGTAGCGTGCCGCGCCATGAAGGCCATGGTCCTGGCGGCGGGTCTCGGCACTCGCCTGCGCCCGCTGACATACGAGATCACGAAGCCGATGGTGCCGGTGCTGGACCGCCCGGTGATGGCGCACATCCTCGACCTGCTCGAACGGCACGGCTTCGAGCAGGTGATCGCCAACCTGCACTACTTCCCGGAGTCGATCCGCGCGTACTTCGGCGAGGACGGCAAGCTCTCCTACCGCTATGAGCAGGAGCTGCTCGGCACCGCGGGCGGGGTACGTGGGTGCGCGGAGTTCTTCGGCGCGGAGCCCTTCCTGGTGATCTCCGGAGACGCCCTCACCGACCTCGACCTGACGGCGTTCGCGGCGCGCCACCGCGAGGCCGGGGGGATCGCGACGCTGGCCGTCAAGCAGGTCCCGGACACCCGTGAGTACGGGGTCGTGCTGCACGACCCGGCCGGACGCATCACCGGCTTTCAGGAGAAGCCCGAGCCGGCGGAGGCGCTGTCGAGCCTCGGCAACTGCGGCATCTACATCTTCGACCCCGCGATCTTCGACTACTTCCCCGAGCGTCCCTTCGCGGATTGGGCGCAGGACGTGTTCCCGGCGCTGCTGGAGCGCGACGTCCCGTTCTTCATCCACGAGGTGCACGACTACTGGAACGACGTCGGCTCGCTCGCGGAGCTGCGCCAGGGGACATTTGATGCCCTCCGCGGCGAGCTGCGCTTACAGCTCGACGGTCGTGAGGTCGTGCCCGGGGTCATCCTCGCCGGGGAGGACGCGCGCCTACCGGAGGACGTCGCGGTCGAGGGGCAGGTATGGATCGGTCACGACGTGCGGATCGGCGCGGGCGTGCGCCTGACAGGTCCGCTCGTGCTGGGCGACGGCGCACGCGTCGGCGACGGCGCGCAGTTGCGCGAGAGCATCGTCTTCCCCGGCACCGAGATCGCCGCCGGGGCGATCCTGATCGGCGCGATCGCCGGGCACGCCGGGATCTTGCAGAGCATGCGCCCACGGCACGCCTGAGGCGCCCACGTCCAGCGGCCGCCCCTTCGCAGGCGGCCGGCCCAGCGAGCAAACCCGACCGTGATCGCCGCCTACGCGCGAGGCATCAGGTCCACGAGAAAGCCGATGGGCAATTGCCGCCTACACGCGGAGCATCAGGTCCACGAAAAGCCGATGGACAATCGCCGCCGACGGGCGTAGCATCGTAGGAGACAGTCTCCCCGACCAAACGGAGGCACGATGCAGATCGAGATCAAGGGCCGCAACATCCCGGTTCCCGACGATTTGCGCAGGCATGCGGAACGCCGCCTGCGGAAGGTCTCGCGGCAGGTCTCAGGACTTGCCCGCCTGGAGATCGAGCTCCTTCAGGAGCGCAACCCGCGGGTTGCCGATCGCGAGGTAGTCGAGGCCACGCTCTACCTGAAGGGCGTCACGCTACGCGCCCGCGACGCCTCGCCGCGGATGTTGCACTCGCTCAACCTGGTAGTCGACGAGCTGTCCCGCCAGGTCAAGCGCCACCGCGACAGACGCCGCCGCCGGCGTGAGACCCGCGCGGCGCTCGCGCGGCGCGCGCTATCTGCTTCCGAGCCCAGGCCGGCCACCGAACCCGGGTTTCCGGCGGTCCCCTAAAAGGCCAATCCGCCCCCACCGGAACACGCCCCCAGGCGCTACCCTGGGGGCGTGTCCATCCTGGATCGCGCCCTCAACGTCGGCGAGGCGAAGAAGTTCAAGCAGTACGAGAAGCGTGTCGAGCTGATCGGTGCGTTCGAGCCCGAGCTCGAACACGACAGCGACGCCGAGCTACGTGGGCGGATGGACGAGTTGCGCGAGCGCGCCGCCGCTGGAGAGTCGCTGGAGGACCTGCTGCCGGAGTGCTTCGCGGTGGTGCGCGAGACCGGCAAGCGCACCATGGGCATGCGTCACTTCGACGTGCAGCTGATCGGCGGGATGGCGTTGAACGAGGGCTGCATCGCGGAGATGAAGACGGGCGAGGGCAAGACGTTGACGGCCACCCTCGCGGTGGTGCTCAACTCGCTCGCGGTGAGGGATGGAAATCCCGCCCGCCCCAATCAGGAAAACGGTGCGGGCGCTCCTGAACGTAAGGGTGTGCACGTGGTCACCGTCAATGACTACCTCGCCCGCCGCGATGCGGAATGGATGAGCCCGATCTACGACGCGCTGGGGGTCTCGGTGGGGGTGCTGCAGAACATGCAGCCCTACGAGGAGAAGCACAGCGCGTACGCGTGCGACGTGGTCTACGGGACCAACTCCGAGCTCGGCTTCGACTACCTACGCGACAACATGGCCAAGGACCTCTCCGAAAAGGTCCAGCGGGGCCACCCGTTTGCGATCGTGGATGAGGTCGACAATATCCTGATCGACGAGGCCCGCACGCCGCTGATCATCTCCGGAGCGCCCGAACAGGCGGCCGATCTGTACGTGAAGTTCGCACGTCTGGCGCCGCGGATGACGCCGGGCAAGACGCCCGAAGGGATGGACCCGCGCTCCAAGAAGGAGTTCCTGGCCGACTTCGACTACGAGTTCGAGGAGAAGCACAAGACGGTCTCGATCACCGAGCAGGGTGTCGCCAAGGCCGAGCGCTTCCTCGGCATCGACCATCTCTACCGCGCCGAGAACGGCCATCTCGTCAACCACCTGATTCAGTCACTGCGCGCTGAGTCGCTGTACAAGCGCGACGTCGACTACGCAGTGATCGACGGCGAGGTCAAGATCATCGACGAGTTCACCGGACGTATCCTCGACGGACGGCGCTGGTCGGAAGGCCTGCATCAAGCCGTCGAGGCGAAGGAGGGGGCGCGCGTCCAGGAGGAGAACCAGACGCTGGCGACGATCACCTACCAGAACTTCTTCCGCCTCTACGACAAGCTCTCCGGCATGACCGGCACCGCGCTGACGGAGGCGACCGAGTTCATGAAGATCTACGAGCTGCCGGTCGTGCAGATCCCGACCAACGTGAAGATGCTCCGCGACGATCGCAACGATCAGGTCTACAAGACCAAGGAGGGCAAGTGGAGCGCCGTGGCCAGGGAGATCGGGTCGCGCCACGAGAACGGTCAGCCGGTGCTCGTGGGCACAATCTCGGTGGAGGTCTCCGAGCTGCTCGGCGAGCGCCTGAAGCAGCGCGGGATCAAGCACACCGTCCTGAACGCCAAGCCCGAGCACGCCGCGCGCGAGGCCGAGATCGTCGCGGAGGCCGGTCAGCCGGGGGCGGTAACGATCGCGACGAACATGGCGGGCCGCGGCGTCGACATCAAGCTGGGCGGCAACGCCGAGCACCTGACCCGTCTGGAGTTGGCAAAACAGGGCGTCGAGGTTGGAGCGGAGGGGTACGAGGAGCGCTTCGCGGGGGTGCTGCCGGGCGTCGAGGAGCGCGTCGCGGCCGATCGTGAGCGCGTGATGGCGGCCGGTGGCCTGTACATCTGCGGCACCGAGCGCCACGAGTCGCGGCGCATCGACAACCAGTTGCGCGGCCGCTCCGGCCGCCAGGGCGATCCGGGCGAGTCGCGCTTCTTCCTGTCCGCCGAGGACGATCTGGTACGGCTGTTCGCGGGCGATCGCATCTACCGGATCCTCGACAAACTGGGCGGCGTCGACGAGGAGGGCAACGAGGAACCGATCGAAGCGGGCATGCTCTCCAAGCAGATCGAGAAAGCCCAGAAGAAGGTCGAGGAACAGAACTTCCTGATCCGCAAACGCGTGCTCGAGTACGACGACGTCATGAACGAGCAGCGGCGCGTGATCTACGCCTACCGCGACCAGGTGCTCGAGGGTCAGGCGATGGGCGAACAGGCGCGCGAGGAAATCGCCCGCGTGATCGAGCGCACGATCGAGGAGTACACCCAGGGCGACTACCTCGAGGACTGGGACCTCGACGGTCTCTTCACGGCGCTCTCGCAGTTCTTTCCGATCGAGCTCGGTCCGGACGACGTCAACCCCGAGGCGCTCGACAGCAGTCATCTCGGCGAACGTGTTCTGGAGGCGGCGATGGAGCGCTACGACGCGCGCGAGCAGGAGCTCGGCGAGGAGCTGATGGGTCAGCTCGAGCGTTACCTGCTGCTGCAGACGATCGACGAACGCTGGCGCGAGCATCTGTACGACATGGACTACCTACGCGAAGGCATCGGCCTGCGCGGCATCGCCCAGATCGATCCGCTGGTGGCCTACAAGAACGAGGCGTTCGACCTCTTCGGCGACCTCATCAACAGCATCTGGGCGGACTACGCGCGCATGATCTTCAACGTCCAGGTCGTCGTCGAGGGCCAGAACGGGGGGGGTAACGCCCCCGGGCCGGCCTTCGCCGCGGCGGGCAGCACGACCCGCCCCGGCCGAGTCTCCTACTCCGGCGGCAGCGCCCCGATGGGCGCAGGCGCGATGGCGGCCGCGGCCGCGGCCGCCGGTCCGGGCGGCGCCGCCCAGGCGTACGCCGGCGGAGGTGAGGACGGCGAGCTGACGATGCCCGTCGTCGAGCAGCGCGTCGTCGACTCCGAGCACCAGGTCGGACGCAACGACCCGTGCTGGTGTGGGAGTGGTAAGAAGTTCAAGAAGTGCCACGGAACGTAGGAGGGCCAGGGACGCGGCGCGGAGCTGAGTCCTCGATCGCTCGTGTGAGAAGCACACTTCGCTCTCTGCGTCCTTGCTCCGCTTGGTCCACGGCCCTCCTACCGGCTCGTTCATTGTCTGTGGGCTATCGGGCAGGTCGACGGCGCTGATAGCGTGGGGCCATGCCTACTAACGCTCCCACCGAGTCCACGCCGCAGCGTCTTGCCGCTATTCGCGATCAGCTGAAGCTGCTCGCGGACTATCTTTGACCCGGCTGGGCTGGAGGAGCGCACGCGGGTGCTCACGGGGGAGATGGAAGACCCGGGTTTCTGGGATGACTCCGAGCGCGCCGCGAAGGTCTCGGCGGAGCACTCGCGCCTAGCTAGGCGCCTGGAGACTTTTCAGGTGTTGCAGCGCGACGTCGAGGACCTGGATGGCTTGGTTGAGATGGCTGCCGAGGACAGCTCGCTGGAGCAGGAAATCGACGAGCAGTTCGCTGCCGTCGAGGAGCGCCTGGCGGAGCTAGAGGAGCAGCGCCTGTTCTCCGGTCCCTACGACGCGGGCGACGCGCTCGTCGGCGTCAACGCGGGGGCCGGGGGCACCGATGCGCAGGACTGGGCCGAGATGGTGCTGCGCATGGAGATGCGCTGGGCCGAATCGCGCGGCTTCCGGGTCGAGCTGCTGGAGGCGAGCGCGGGCGAGGAAGCCGGCATCAAGTCCGCGACCTTCCGCGCGTCCGGCGAGAACGCCTACGGACTGTTCGGCGCCGAGCGTGGCGTGCATCGCCTCGTGCGTCTCTCACCGTTCGACTCCGCGCACCGCCGCCAGACGAGCTTCGCCGGCCTGGAGGTCGCGCCGGTCGTGCAGGAGACCGGCGCGATCGAGATTCTCGACGACGACCTGCAGGTCGACACCTACAGGGCTTCTGGTGCGGGCGGCCAGCACGTCAACAAGACCGACTCCGCCGTCCGCATCACGCACCGGCCGACTGGGATCGTCGTGCAGTGCCAGAACGAGCGCTCGCAGTCATCGAACCGCGCGACCGCGATGGCGATGCTGCGCGCCAAGCTGCTCGAGCGCGTCGAGCGCGAACGCCAGGAAGAGATCGCGCGCGAGAAGGGCGAGGCGCAGGATGTCAACTTCGGCTCGCAGATCCGCTCCTACGTCCTGCACCCCTACACGCTCGTCAAGGACCACCGCACCGGCTTTGAGATGGGCGATGTGCAGCGCGTGCTCGACGGGGATCTCGACGGGTTCGTCAGGGCCTATTTGCTGCAGGCGGCCGCCGGCTGAGTGTCGCGGGGCGCGTGCTGTTAGACGAACTACCAGGCTCGTCGCTGGTGTGCCCGTGTCCCAGCTTTGTGCTCCGTCCGTCGACTTCTGGGTGTCCGAAAAGGTTGCGGCGCGCGCATCTGATCGCGATGGTCGTGAGTGGAACGAATCCGCAGGCCACAGACAGCCAGAGAGATACGTCTAGCAGCAGCGCGACCAGCACGACTACATAGGTAGTCAGTATCAAAATCCAGTCGTAACGATCCATGTCGGCGATCGCCATGCCCACGATGGTCATGACGACAGCCTAGTGATGAAGACAAAAAGCGTCAAGACACCAAGAGCCATTCCCACGAGAAAGCCGACACCGGCTCCCTTGTTGATTGCGTTCGACCGCGCTCGCGGTGTGACCGGCACGAAGATGGATATGGCCGCCAGCAGCCCGGAGAAGAAGGCTGTGCATCCTCCCAATACCGTTGCCCAAGCGAGCAGTCCGTCCACAAGGGATGTCGCAAGTGATGCGTTAGGCGTGCATAAGACATGGGCGACGGCCGCTGTCACATGAGCAAGCCAATCGCGCGCTTGGGACGGGACGCTCGCTGCAGGGCATAAGCTGGCGTCGTCGATGTCTGAGATGTCCTCGAAGAAAGCGTTGACCGCACTCGTCCGCCGCGCGATCGAGGAGGACGTGGGCGACGGCGACGTCACGACGAACGCCACCGTCGCTCCGGACGCGCGCGCGCGGGCGACGATCACGCAAAAGGCTCCCGGTGTCATCTATGGCCTCGACGCCGCGGAGGCGGTCTTCGCGCTGCTCGATCCCGCGGCGCGCTGTGAGCGGCTCGCGGACGAGGGCGTCTGGCGTGAGCACGGCGGGCCGGTACTGAGCGTCGAGGGCAGCACGAGCGCGCTGCTCACGGGCGAGCGCACCGCTCTGAACTTCCTCGGTCACCTCTCGGGTGTCGCGACGATGGCCGCGCGCGCGGCGCGCGCCGTCGAGGGGACCGGTGCGCGGGTGCTCGACACGCGTAAGACCACGCCCGGGCTGCGCGCTCTGGAGAAGGCCGCCGTCGCGGCTGGGGGAGCCCAGAACCATCGCGTCGGGCTCTACGACGCGATCTTGATCAAGGAGAACCACATCGCCGCCGCCGGCGGGATCGCGTCGGCGGTCGCGCGCGCGCGCGCTGCGGCACCTGAGCTGGCCGGCACGCTCGAGGTCGAGGTGCGCGACGACGAGGAGATCGAGCAGGCGCTCGCCGCGGGTGCGTCGCGGCTGCTGCTCGACAACATGGACAACGACCAGTTGCGGGCGGCCGTCGCCCGGGTCGACGGCCGCGCACAGCTCGAGGCCAGCGGCGGGGTGACGTTGCAAACGCTCCGGGAGCGCGCCGAGACGGGGGTAGAATTGATCTCGATGGGCGCCCTCACGCATTCGGCGCCCGCGCTGGACCTCTCTCTGATCCTGGAGGCTCTGCCATGACCATCTCCCTGCCGCTAGCGCCCTCGCATACTCTGACCGTGCCACTCACGCCCGCGGAGATCGTTGCGATGCAGGCGGAAGTACGCGCGCTTGCAGCCGAGCGTGGTGCTGTGATCCTGGCCCACAACTACGAGGTCCCCGAGATCCAGGAGGTCGCCGACTACGTCGGGGACTCACTCGGCCTCTCGCGCCAGGCGGCCGCCGCCGACGGCGCGGCGATCGTCTTCTGCGGCGTGCACTTCATGGCCGAGACCGCCTCGATCCTGTGCCCGGAGAAGACCGTCCTGATCCCCGATCTCGACGCCGGCTGCTCGCTTGCCGCGTCGATCGACGCCGTGCAGCTGCGGGCCTGGAAGGACGAGCACCCGGCCGGGGTGGTCGTCATGTACGTCAACACCACCGCCGAGGTCAAGGCGCTCACTGACTACTGCTGCACCTCCGCCAACGCCGAGCAGATCGTGCGCCACATCTACGAGACGCACGGTCCCGACACCGAGATCCTCTTCGGACCCGACATGTGGCTCGGCGCATACGTCGAGAAGCGCGTCGGTCGGCGCATGCACGTCTGGGATGGCGAGTGCCACGTGCACGCCGGGATCCGTCCCGCCGACATCGAGGCCACGCGCGCCGCGCACCCCGGGGCCGACTTCCTGATCCACCCCGAGTGCGGCTGCTCGACGAGCGTCATGGAGTACGTCGCCGCCGGCGACGTCTCCGCCGAGGGCGTGCACATGCTCTCCACCGGCGGGATGCTCAAGTACGCGCAGGACGCCGAGCACGAGGCCGAGGCCGCCTCGGGCGCCAAGCGCGAGGCGATCGTCGCTACGGAGGTTGGGATGCTCTACCCGCTGCAGATGGCGGCGCCCGACATCGAGTTCATCCCCGCCAACGCGGAGGCGAGCTGCATGTACATGAAGATGATCACGCTCCCCAAGCTGCGCGACGCGCTACGCGAGATGCAGTTCGAGGTGCGCGTTCCCGCCGAGATCGCCGTCCGTGCGCGGGTGCCGATCGACCGGATGGTGGCGATCGGCTGAGGGCCCGCGGCTTTTGTTTGTTAGTTATCAGACCAGGTCAACCAGGTCTGATAGGATGACGATATGGCCGATGCTGTCACCGTCACCGAGGCGAAAACACAGCTTTCCAGTCTGATCGAGCGGGTCGCCGAGGGCGAGGAGATCGTCATCCGCCGGGGCCCGCGGCCCGTGGCGAAGCTGGTCCGCTACGAGGTTCCGTCGGTCGCTCGACCGATGGGACAACTAAGGGGCGAGATCTGGATGAGCGATGACTTCGACGAGCCGGATGAGAATCTCGAGCGTCTGTTCGGCACTCGGGATTGAAGGCGCTTCTGCTTGATACGCACGCGCTCTTGTGGAGCGTCGGCGATGAGCGTCGCTTGTCGCGTACCGCGCATGAGGTCTTGAGCGCGGGGGTCGTGCCAGCGTATGTGAGCGCGGTGAGCATCTGGGAGATCGCGATCAAGCGCGCAGCAGGCAAGCTCAAGGTCCCCGGCAACCTGCTGGAGAAGGTCGCGGAGTCCAGGTTCATCGAGTTGGGGATCACATTCGAGCACGCGCTCCTTGCCGGCGCGCTCCCGGCGCACCATGGCGATCCGTTCGACCGGATGATCGTCGCCCAGGCTCAGAGCCAGGGATTTACAGTCCTGACCTGTGACGAGCAAATCGCGGCCTACGACGTGCCCGTGCTCTGGTAGGGCTGCCGACGCGTGTGGTGGCCGGCGCCGCTACGGCTGTTCGGAGTGTGGGCAAACGTGTCTCCCAGACGGGGAGCCGCTCAGAATTCCTCGACGGTGTGCGGTCCGACGCACGCGATCGCAAGCCGGTCGGCGATCCCGGCGGCGACCTCGCGGACCTCGTCATAGGTGACGGCGTCGAGGGCCGCGATCGCCGCGTCGGGGTCGATCTGCTCGGCGAAGACGATCGACTGGCTGGCGGCGTAGCGTGCGACGGCGTTGGTGTTCTCGAAGGCCAGCACCAGTCGTCCGGCGGCGTAGGCGCGCGCGCGGGCGACCTCCTCCTCGGTGGGGCCGTCGCGGCGCAGCTCGTCGACGATCTCGCGCATGCGGGTGTAGGCCTCGATGCACTTGCTGGAGTCCAGGCCCGAGCCGAGCTGCAGGATCGGGACGTCGGCGAAGGCGTGGTCGATCGCGTACACCGAGTAGCACAGTCCCCGTTTCTCGCGAATCTCGTCGAATAGGCGCGAGCCCATCGAGCCGCCCAGCAGCGTCGAGTAGATCGCCAGCGCCGCGCGCTGCGGGCGCTCGGCGACGTCGACTGCGGGCCGGTAGATCATGCGCAGGTGCGACTGGTTGGTGTCGCGCTGCTCGACCATCCGCTGCGGCTCGAACGCCGGCGCCGGCAGGTAGGGATCGGGTGCCGCCAGCGCCGGGAAGCGCCCGAACAGCTCGTGCAGCTCCGCCTCCGGCGGGAGGTGATCGATGTTGCCGACCAGGAACGCCCCGCCGCGCGCGCCCGACCAGCGGCGCTCGCGGAACGCGACGATCGCCTCGCGCGAGAAGCTGCGCAGGTTCTCCTCGGGTCCCAGGACCGTGCGTCCCAGCGGGTGCTCCCCGAAGGCGGCGCGGTCGATCAGGTACTCCGCGATCGTCGACGGCTGGTCATAGGCCCGGTTGATCTCCTGGATCACGACGCCGCGCTCACGGTCGAGCTCCTCCGCGTCGATCCGCGGGCGCCCCACGAAGTCGCTGAGCAGGTCGATCGCCTGCGGCGCGGACTCCGCGCGGATCGTGATGTGGAACGCCACCAGATCGTGGCTGGTGTAGGCGTTCAGCACGCCCCCCAGGCGCTCGGCGGTCTCGTTGACGTCGGAGTAGGTCGGGTACTTCTCGCCGCCCTTGAACACCAGGTGCTCCAGGAAGTGCGCCATCCCATTCTCCTCCGGGCGCTCCGTCCGGGCGCCCGCTTCGAAGGCCACCAGCACCGTCAGCGCGCGCGTGCCCGGCAGCGCGATGCGATGTACTGGCAGCCCGTTCGCGGGGACCGTGCTGGTTGAGATCTGGCCCACCTGCCTACCTTATTGCAAGGACCCCGTAGGCTGGAGGCCCGTGACCTCACGCCGCCGACAGCCCGTGTTTGCCGTCCTGGCCCTGCTGCTGCCCGCCCTGCTGGCCGCCGGCATCTGGCTCGGTGGGCATCCCGAAGATCTTCCCGGCTTTGCGCGGCGCGCGTTCGTCGCAAATCGCAACACGCGCGTCGTCAACGAAGCGCTGGGGAGGATGGTGAAGGACTACTACCGCCCGCTGAGCGAAGCGCAGCTCTCGAACGCCTCGATCGCGGGCGCGGTAGCGAGTCTCGGCGACCGCTTCTCGCACTACCTGACGTCCTCCGAATACCACAGCTTCGGCCAGCCCGCGAGCTTCAGCGGAATCGGTGTCGAGGTCGACCCCAGCCCGCGCGGACTGCGGATCGTGCAGGTCTTCGACTCATCCCCCGCCGCGCGCGCCGGCCTGCAGCCGGGGGACCTGATCGTCGCGGTCGACGGGCGCAGCCTCGCGGGCCTGCCGGAGAACACCGCCACCGGGCTCATCAAAGGCCGCTCCGACACCAGCGTCAAGTTGCGCGTCCAGCAGCACAGCGCCGGGCACACCGACGCCCGCACGGTGACCGTCACGCGCGCCACGATCTCAGAGCCCGTCGTCGCCTCGCTCACGCGCACCGTGCACGGCGTCAAGCTGGGCGTCGTCGCGCTCGCGACGTTCAGCGCCGGCGCCCACGCCGAAGTGCGCGAAGCCGTCGAACACGAGCTGCACGCTGCGCATGCCCGCGGGATCGTCTTCGATCTGCGCGGCAACGGTGGCGGGCTCGTCGAAGAGGCGCGGCTGATCGCGAGCATCTTCCTGCCGCGCGGCGCCGTCGTCGTGACCACACGCGGGCGCACCCAGCCAACTCAGACGCTGCGCGCCGATCCCGGCGCGATCCCGGCGTCGGTGCCGCTGGTCGTGCTCGTCGACCGCGACACCGCCTCGGCCTCGGAGATCGTCACGGCCGCCCTGCAAGACCACCGCCGCGCGACCGTCGTGGGCACCCACACGTTCGGCAAGGGTGTCTTCCAGGAGGAGCAGCCGCTCTCCAACGGCGGCGCCCTCGATATCACGGTCGGCGAGTACTTCACCCCCAACGGGCGCAACCTCGGCGGCGGCGGGGTGCGGGAGGGCGCCGGCATCACCCCCGAAGTATCCGTACCCCAGGATGTCGACGGACCCCACGGTCTCGCGGTCGCGCTGAACACGCTCGCCGCCAAAGTGCGGTGAAGGGACCTCCCCGCGGGGGTCGGGGAAGCGCAGGCGGTCGCGGCGGCTCCGGTGGCCGGGGTGGCTCCGGTGGTCGCGGCAAGTCCGGTGGCGGCGGCGCGGGTGGCCGCGGTAGCTCGGCTAGTGGAGGCGCTGCGGGCGGTCCTGGCGGGGCGGGTGGGCACAATCTCGGCGCTCGGAGTGGCCGGGGTACGCGCGATGCCCGTGTCGTATGGCCACCGCAGCGGCGCGAGAGTGCGCGTGAGGCGCTCGAGGAGCTGATGCGCGAGCGCGGTCTCGCACGCCGCTTCGAGGGCGCCGTGGAGCGGGCTGCGCGCAAGGCACGCATGGGGAGCCCACAGGCGGCGGCCGGTGGGCCCGCGCGTCGCGACCTCCGGGAGCTGGCGACGTTCACGATCGACCCGCCCAGCGCACGCGACTTCGACGACGCGATCTCCGCGCAGTGGCTGGAGGGCGGCGGGGTGCGGGTGTGGGTGCACATCGCGGACGTCAGTGCGTACGTGCGGGAGGGCTCCCCGCTGGATGTCGAGGCGCGGGCACGGGGAACGAGCGTGTACGTGCCGGGCGCGGTCGAGCCGATGCTGCCGCAGGCGCTGTCCGGAGATGCCTGTTCGCTGGTGCCGGGTCGCGACCGGCTAGCCGTGACGGTAGAGCTGGAGCTCGACCTGGATGGGCCATCTACGCACGGGGATCGGCTGGCTGGGGTTGCCTTCTACCGCTCGCTGATCCGCTCCGACGAGCGGCTGGACTACGACCGCGTGGACCGCATCTTCGCTGGTGGCGAGACCGCGGCGGAGCCGTGGGGGGAGCCGCTGCGCGCCGCGCGCGCGGCGGCACGGACGCTTGGAGGGGCGCGCGCGGCGCGCCCCGGAGCGCTGACGCTGGACTCCGCCGAGCCGGAGTTCGAGTTCGACGAGCACGGGGAAGTGAGCGCGATCGCGGCGCGCGCGCAGACCGAGTCCCACCGCCTGATCGAGCACCTGATGATCGCCGCCAACGAGGCCGTCGCGCTGCGGCTGGAGCGGTTGGGCACGCCGTGTCTGTACCGCGTGCACGAGCGCCCGGCGGCGGCGAGCGTCGAACGCCTGGTCGAGCAGCTGGCGACGCTCGGCGTGCCGACCCCGCCGCTGCCCGAGCAGCTCTCGCACACGCAGGCTGCGGCGCTGGTGGGGGAGATCTCGCGAGCCGTGCAGGAGCACGTGCGCCAGACCGTCGCGCGCGCCGGCGCGGGTGACCTGACCGCCTCGCCGACCGGGGGCCGGCGGGCCCTGACCGCGCTCGTGCTGCGCACGCTGCGTCAGGCCTACTACGCGCCCGGCAACCTCGGGCACGCCGGGCTGGGGTCGGCGTCCTACTGCCACTTCACCTCACCGATCCGTCGCTACCCGGACCTGGTGTGCCATCGGGCGCTGCTCGCGAGCCTCGGCCATCCCGAGCGTGCGCCACGCGCCGGGAGCCTGCAGGAGCTGGGGGAGTGGTGCTCAGAGCGCGAGCGCGCCGCGATGGTGATCGAGCGCGACGCCGATGACGTTGCGCGCTGCTTCGCGCTGGAGCGCGCGCTGTACGAGCAGGGCACCGAGCGGAGCTTCGCGGGGGAGGTCGTGGGACTGATCTCGGCCGGGGCGTTCATCGCGTTCGACGGGGATCTCGCTGAGGTCAGTGGGGCCGGCGACGGTGGCTCCTACAGGTACGAAGGGATGCTCCCGGTCAGGCTATTAGCGGCCGCGATGGCCGGGCGCGAGGGCGAGCGTGCGGGGGTCTTGAAAGAGGGGGGGCCCGCCTTGGAGGGCGGGGCGCGAGGGGGGTCGGCGCGCGGTGGGCGCCGCGGCCAGCGGCCCTCCGGCGGCGCGCGCCGCGACGGGGCGCGTCCAGGTGTGGCGCCCCGGGAGTGGTGGGAGCTCAACGAGCAGGGCACGATCCTGCGTGCCGAGCGCTCCGGGGCCGCGCTGCGACTCGGGGACCCGATCGCGGTGCGCGTCGCGCGCGTCGACGCTCCCCGCGGCCGGGTCGACCTCGTGCCGGTGGAGAGCGAGCGTCCGCCGCCCGGGTCGCGCTCGCGCCCGCGATCGGGCTAGGCTCGGTAGATGGCCAAGGGCAAGGGCGGCAAGCGCAAGATCGGCGCCGGGGACGTCGCGAGCAACCGCTATGCGTCCTATCGCTACGAACTGCTGGAGCGCGTCGAGTGCGGGATCGCGCTGATGGGCACCGAGGTCAAGGCGCTGCGAGCCTCCGGGGCGCAGCTCAAGGACGGGTACGTCGCGATCCGCGGCGGGGAGCTGTGGCTGCACAGCGTGCACATCCCTCCGTACGCGCCTGCCGCGCGCGAGAACCACGAGCCCGAACGCGATCGCAAGCTGCTCGCGCACCGCATCGAGATCGAGCGGCTGCAGGACCGGGTCAGCGAGCGCGGGCTGACGCTGGTGCCGACGCGGATCTACTTCAAGGACGGCCGCGCGAAGGTGGAGGTCGCGCTGGGGCGCGGGAAGGACCTCTACGACAAGCGCGAGTCGATCCGCGAGCGCGAGGTCAAGCGCGACATGGAACGCGCCGTGCGCATCACCCGGCGCTGAGTTGCTGCGCCGGGGCCGCCGCGCTGAGTTGCCGCGCTGAGTGCCGCCACGCTGAACTGCCGCGCTGAGTGCCGCCACGCTGAACTGCCGCGCTGAGTGCCGCCACGCTGAACTGCCGCGCAGAGTTGCTGCGCCGGGGCTGCTGCGCCGAGGTGCCGCGCCGGGTCGCTGTGCCGGGCGGCTAGAGGCTGCCGAAGCTGTGACCGCCACTGCTCAGGATGTGGGTTTCGTGCATCCCGAACACGAGCGCCGCGATCAGGCCGACGTAGACAGCCCCCACGAGCAGCCGGTTGCGGGGCGCGACGCGGTAGTACGCCGCCTGCGCGATCGAGCGCGTTTTGCGCTGCTGCCAGCGATGCCAGGTCTGAAAGCCGGCGAAGACGACGATGATCAGCAGGATCGGGTTCGACGGCTCTAGGAACGCCAGCGCGACCAGCACGCCGAAGCCGAGGAACCACATCCACGGCGTCATTGCGGCCGCCGCGCGACCACCGTCGAGCGGTACGACTGGAAGCAGGTTGAAGAGATTGATGAAGAAGCCGAAGTAGGCGAGCGCGATCAGCAGCGCGCTGCCCGTGAGCTCGCCGACGGCGGCGACGGCGGCCGCCGCGAGGCTGCCGAGGATCGGACCGGCGAGACCTACGCGCGCCTCGGCGAGCGCATTGTCGCCGAGCGACCTCGAGACGATCACCGCGCCCATGAACGGGACGAACATCGGCGCGCTCGCTTTGATCCCCTCGCGGCGCAGCGCGATCACATGGCCCATCTCGTGTACGAACAGCAGGACCACGAAGCCCGCCGCGAACTCCCAGCCGAAGAAGATGCTGTAGGCCGCGACCGACACCAGCGCGGTGCCAGCGGTCACGAGCAGCTTCAAGTTCGGCAGCGCTATGAGCAGCGCTTTCAGCGCCACCCAGAACTTCGCGATCAGCGCTCCCGCGCCGGCGAGCGCCCCACCGATGCGCTTGTGCAGCCCGGGGCGCTCCGCGCCGAATGGCTGGCCCTCGAGCCTCGCGGCGCCGCGAGAGGCGCTCGCGCCGGGTGCGATCTCCGCGGTCGCTGGCGTCGCGACGCCGGACAGGGCGGCGCCCGCGGGAAGCACGGCCGCGGTGCGCGTGGGGTAGCTCCCTTGCGTGGGATAAGCCGCTGGTGCGGTGGGGATATCGTCCATGATGATCTCCATTGTGGCAGCCGCCATAAGCGGCGTCTAAGGGAGCCCGCGACACGCATTTTCCGGAACCTGCGGGGGCCGCTCAAAATGGGCTTGTAATCGGCGGTGGATCGGCGTACTGTCATTACAGACGCGGTACCGAGCCGCCGAAGAGCGAGGCCACTGAGGTGTGAGGCCGCGCCACCCAAACCGAAGGGCTCTAGGGTCGGACGGAGCGGGTTCCTCAAAGGTGGCCCGGAGCCGCGTCGCCTTCGTTAAACCGTCCCGCCGCCACGGCTGGTCGCTACACTGCAAGCGCAGAAACATCCCTGGGGACGACCGGCTTCGACGCGGTCGGTTCGTGGGGGTGGTTGCGAGCCGAGGTCCCGGGAGGCCTCGTAAAACACCCGGGAAAACCATAAGTGCGGACTCACATGAGTACGCCCTCGCGGCCTGATTAGAAACCAGGCATGAGGTCTCGGCCCCCGTTAGCCTGCGGCGGGGATTACCGGGATCAGATAGCAGGCTCACCCGGCGAGGCCCGCTTCCGCCGAACCGGGGACACCTTTAGGGAGCTGGTCCCCCGCAACCCCGCCGGCGAGGCGAGCGGAGGATGAGATCAGAGCGCCGGCTACGCTCGTAGACGCCATCTCATCACGCGACCGCGGACGTGGGTTCGACTCCCACCGTCTCCACTCACCACTAGAAATCCCTGCAAATACCAGGCTTCCCGCGAAACTACGGTGGGAACGATTGCAGGACATCGCTCTGTCCCATCGCCATCGCTCGAGCCGCTTCCTAGCGACTTTGTCTGCGTGCCGGTGCGCGCGTCAGATCGTGCCGCTCGTGGGAGTCAGTGCTGTCTCGGCCTTGGGCCTGGATCTCGAGATAGATCTCCGTTCGGTGGACCGGCACGTTCGACGGGGCCTGGATACCGAGGCGCACCTTGGTGCCGTCGTTCGACAGCACCCTGACCTCGATCTCGTCGCCGATCATGATGCTCTGTCTGGTCTTCCGCGTCAGGACCAGCACGAGCCTCGGTTCCCCGACCCGATCCAGCTCGCTCGGACTCCAAGTCCAAGGCGAGCGCATCGAATAGGCCATCGGCACACAGACTCCCTCTGCGGTGTCATCATCCAGTATGAGCTTAGCGCTGGAATGACGATCGGGAGCCGACAAACTCGTACGTATGCTTAAAGCAGTGCCCATGATCGAGCCGGTCAAGAGCCCTTCGATGCGGGTCCTCTCTAGAGGCCGCCGTGTTCTTTGGCTGGTCGTCTTGCTCGCGTTCGCGGCGCTCGTCTTCGCCGCCGCCGTCCAGGCGCGCGGGACCAACACGCCCGACGCTGCCACCGAAGCGCCGATAGGCGAAGCCGCGACGGAAAGCGGTGCGTCTCCAGAATGGGCCCCATCTGCTACCGAACAGGCGCCGGCTGCCACCGAAGCAGCCCCTCCTACGGTCGAACAGGAGCCATCCGCTGCTGAAGAACCCCCTCTCCCTACCGAACAAGCACCATCCACGCCTGAAGAACCCTCTCCCGCCGCCGAACAGGCGCCACCCGTAGCAGCCGAAACAGCCCCACCCGCTGCCGAACAGGCGCCGGCTGCCACCGAAGCAGTCCCTCCTACGGTCGAACAGGAGCCATCCGCTGCTGAAGAACCACCTCTCCCCACCGAACAAGCACCATCTACGCCTGAAGAATCCCCTCCCGCCGCCGAACAGGCGCCACCCGTAGCAGCCGAAGCGGACCCGCCATCGACCGAAGCGGACCCGCCTGCCACCGAAGCAGCCCCTCCCCCCATCGAGCAGGCGCCGCCCGTAGCCGAAACAGCACCTCCGGCGGAAAAAAAGACCGCCGAACAGAGCCCAGGCGGGGCGGCCGCCGGAGCAGGCTCCGAAGGGCTCGCCCCCCAACACACCGGGGGGGGCTCGCAGACGTCCGCCGGTGCTTCGGGGCCGACCCACAATGACGCCGCGGGCGAAGGCGCGCCGGAAGCCTCGATTGCCGCAACGGCTTTTACCATCCCCAGCGTTCCGTCGGAAACCACGAACGCGCACGACCGGCCACCGCTCGCGTCGTTGTCGCGAAAAACGATCTCGGCACGCCGCGCGGGCCAGGCGAGCTGTGAGTCTGCTGCGATCGGAGTATCGATCGCGGCAGACGACGCCGGCCGCTGGTTGGACCTCGCGGCAGCCGCGTCGGTCTCGACCACCAACTTCGCGGCGGTCGACACGTCGCCTACCGCGAACACCACAGGCGCGCCCGCCGGCAGCCAAGGCGGTGGTTCCGCGGTCGCGAACCATCCCTCCGCCCCCACCCCCGGACCAGGGCCCAACGGAGCCGGCGGCGGATCGGCTGCGGGGGGCGCCTCAAGCTCCGCCTCCTCGGCATCTTTCACGCTCGTCGGCGTTCTCCTCCAAGCAGCGCCGCGCGCGATACGGCGATTTCGCCTCGCGCAGCCCTCGTGGCGCACGTCGTTCTTCGTTCTGATCCCAGAGCGACCGGACTAGCTCCTCCCGGTCTCTCTACCTGCCTCGGTCCGGACACCTGCTCCAGGCCGGTCGGCTACCAGTTCGAAGATCTACCGAAAAAGGAGCTGAATAGATATGAACCGTCACCTGACACTGTCAATCACGAGCCAGCATGCGCTTGATCAGGGCGACACTGCGGAAGCGCTCACGGATCGGACCCCCGCTGGCGACGGCCAGACCAGCCTGTCCGAGACCGCGCACGCTCGGCCGCAGCTGACACTCGCGAGTGAGCCCGTCTGGAGACACAAGTTGATCCTTACAGGCAAACTCGACGACAGCTCGGCTCCCGAGCTCGAAGAGGAGATCGAGTGCCTATGTGAAGAAGGCGTCACGACCCTCACGCTCGACCTCCGTCAGCTCGACGCGATTGATTCAACCGGGCTCACCGCGATCGCACGCCGCGGCGCCGTTTGCAAGATGCGAGGACACGACTTCGCCGTGATCCCCGGGTCGCGCGTCATCCGCCGCGCGTTGGCCGAGGCCGACGCTACGGACCTGCTGACGCCCAATCCAAACGCGAGCGTCGTTCGTCGTCTTCCCGGTCATTCCGCGGACGACTCGGCCGCATCAAGGTCGACCGTGATGATTAAGAGCTTGTGAGAGGAGTGGATATGAAATGACGCCGGCTCGAGCCCGGCAGCGCCATGTAGCCGTAGTCAACGCGAACCGCTGGTATGCGGAAGGTTGGCTCGATGTGGTCGCGTGCGTTGGGACGAGCTTGCCAGCCTCCGAGGAACACGCATCCAGCTCTGCGGCCAGCTGTTCGCCCGACGGCGGCGAGTCGATCGAGGAGCGCCTGCCTGGCCGCCAGGGCCGACTGCTGTTCACCTATGAGGATGCGCCCTGGATCGCCGAGCAGCGACGTGAGCTCGAGGATCTGCACGCGCGGGCGCTGGAGGCCTACGGCGGTGCCTGCCTGCAAATGGGGGGACCGAGCTCTCGGCGGCAGAGCGGGCGGGACGCGAGCTCTCACGGCTCGCCCCCTTCGCGAGAGCGCCCACTGCCTGCTGATCGAGGCGCTCTCCGAGCAGGGCAACACCGCGGAAGCCCTTCGCACCTACGACGAGCTGCGGGAGCTGCTTCGCTCAGAGCTCGGGATCTCGCTCAGCGGCGAGACGAGACCTCCACTCCCGTCTGCTCGCCTCGGCTGAGCCGCTATCGGCTGAGCTTCAGACGCGGGTCCCGACTGCGACGAGCAGCTCACATGGTCCCGCGAAACCGCCGGGCGTCTGGAAGCGAGCGAGTGCAGACTCGATCTCCTCCCACGCCGCCGCCTGCTCTGAGGCATCAAGGCCCGCGAGCATCTGATGCAGGGCGCCGAATGATTCCTGCTCGAAGCGTACGCACTCGCCGGCCGTGGGAAGGCGCAAAGGGGCATCGAGGCGGTGCACCTCGATCTGCTCCAACCCCGCCTCCTCGAAGAGGGCCTGGATCGAGCCCTCGGCACCGAGGCTGAAGGGGCCCGGCTGGCCCGCGGCGGGCGCCGGAAGCTCGGCACGGCGGCGGATGATCGAGACCGGGATAGAGAAGAACTCGTTGCGGTCGGGCGTCGAATACACGATCGCTGCCACCCGGCCGCCGGGGCGCAGGGCCCGGCGCTGCACCTCAAGCGCCCGGCGCTGGTCAGGGAAGTAGATGAGACCGAGCCGCGAGATCGCAGCGTCGTAGGGCTCCCCGGCGATCTCGAGCTCCTCGCCGTCCATCTCGCGGGTGTCCACGTTGCTCAGTCCGGCGAGGCGAGCCGCGCGGCTCGCCTCCTCGAGGATCGCCGGCGAGATGTCCGTCGCCAGAACCGCCCCCGATGCGCCGGCGCGTCTTGCCGCCCTGATCGTCTGGCCTCCGGCGCCGGCCGCGACGTCGAGCACCCTGGAGCCCTCTCCGACGCCGGCGAGATCGAGCATCAGCTCGGTCGCCTCGCCGAGCCACTCCTCGAGCGTCGCCCCCCAGCGGCTCCACGACTCAGCCGCGACCTCCCATTGCTCTCTGGTGGTGCGCTTGTACTTCTCCGCGTCGAATGTCGTGGCCGCCATCGTGTCTTCCTCGCTCGATCGTTGCGACCGGAGATTCGGTCGAGGGGAGTCTACTCTGCCCCATTTGCAGTAGTGGCTTCATCAAGCGACATCCGCCCAGCGACGGACGCAAAACGGTTCGCGTTGACTGGTTTTGTTTTCTATGGAGAACTGTCTCTAATGGCCCTAGGTAAGGTTCAGTAGCTCTAGTACACCTGTCGCAACTAGGATCGCCACCGCTCCCCCCACGACCGCGACAAGCCAGCGGTTGTTCCACCAGCGTCTCTTCGCTGCTCAGGCGATCGACCTATCACGGACAACCGGATGATGCCTCCGTGGTGGTAGCGACATTCCCGCGTTGGTCGCCTCCCCTCGAGGACCCCACGTCGCCTCCGGCGATCAACCCCACGGATCCACCAATGGAGCCGATCGTTATCCCACCGACCTCAGAGTCAATCGTTGTCAAGACTTTCGCCCCGAGCTGATCAAGGCATCTCGTGATCGCCCTATGTGGCCGTGAAGCCCTATGACCCTGGTTGCAGTCAAGACAACTCCTCATCTATGGCGCAAACCCGTGGCCTCATGTGCCGATCACCGCGAATTGGCCTTTTACCACCTGGAGTTGCTCCCAACAAGGACTCGTTACGAGCGAAGAGCGAACGCCTAAAATGGCCAATCTTCTCGGGCTCTCACCTGACTGGCCTGGCCCGGAGAAGCCTTTTTACTAGCCCGTGGTGACTGCCAAGGCGACCATGCCGCACAAGCGGCAGTGTGCGCTACCCGCAACCCTGTAGCATTCCGCCCAGTCAGCCGGATTTTTCGATAGAACAAGGTCAAACGACAAGTGCTGCTGCGCATACGACGAAAGAGCCCTAAGAGCCTACCGGCTGAAGCTGCGCTCCCCTGGTGGCTGCCGACGGGCTTGTTTGTTGTCGCGGCCTGTGCTGTTTACGGCTTTGCCGCCACGTCGGAAGCAGAGACGTGGGGCGTAACAGCGACCGCGCTCGCGACTGTGTTGCTCGCGGCGTACACCGCACGGCTCTATGCGACTGCACTTGCTCAACTGCGTGCCTCCACGCGTCCCCTCTTGGTAGAGGTTAAGCCTTATGCCCCACCGCCTCCAGATCTTGGGGCGCGGCTTGACCCAGAGACGAATCGACCGATTTACTACATCGAGTTTCCTGATGGGTCCAAGGTGCAGTGGGACGGTCGACGCATTTTTGTGGACCAGCGGGCTCATGAGGCCTTTCGCGCCAGCCTCATTATACGTAACGTCGGTTCCGGCATCGCGCTGATATCTGATGATTTGATGGTTAGTACGGTAAGTGATGGCACGCCCATTGCCATCGCCGAGCAACATATTCGCTATCCTCGCCTGCCTCCTGGTGAGAGTACGAGGATTAATCTCGTACTACCGCCCTGGCGGGCTGCTGGAAAGAAGCCATTCTCTGTAGCAGTCAAATACTCTGATTTCAGTCAGCAGTTCGTCGAGTGCGCCACTATCCTCGTTGCGCCCGAACCCTCAATTGCATGGACTAGGGATATGGCGGACGACATGAGTTGGGGTGTCCGTAACATCACATACACACGGCCGTGACTGTTCGCCTGCTCGCGTCGCACAATCAGCATCGATCGAGGAGGTCGAGGATGCGGGTCTCCTGGCTTCCCAGCAGCCCAAACCAGCTCTGCCACGACCTTGCCAAGTGCACCAGAATCTTGGTTCGAATACGCTCCGCTTGAGCCCATTTTTCGAGAGGAGAGCTGGACAAGTCGACTAGGTGCACCGCGTCGGATCAGCGCAAAGCGCGAGGCTCGAACGGTGTGCCGAATCCACGCGTACGTCGCTCTCAGTTCTCGACGTTGACCGTGACTTGTTCCCTTGTGCCCCCGCCGCGCCCGATCACCAAAACTGACACGACGTGCGGCCCGTTGGGAACGGTGGCCGTGTTCCACAGGTATTGGTAGGGAGCCTCGGCGACCTTGGTATAGCGCGCCCGACGGTCGACTTCAAAGGTCACCGTTTCGGCCGCCAGGCCATACAGGGTGGCTGTCACCGGGACCTCGCCGGTGACCGTCTCGTTTTCGGTCAGATCGTTGATGAACCCGGTCACGACGACTGGGTCACCGATGCCGTGGGTAACCACTTCAAGGCTCTGGGCGGTGATCGGCGCGGCACCCGGTGTGGACACGTTCACGATGAGCGTACGGCCGAGGTCTTCCAGCGCCGGCGTGTAGCTTGCGCCGCTGGCGCCTGCGATGGTGGTGCATGGTGCCTTCGTCGCGTCGGCGTACTCGGTGGCCACGTGTGCGCGCGCGACGTTGTCGTTGAACAGCACCGCGTCCGCGAGGTCACCCGCGAAGAAGCCCGAGTGTCCACCGGCTCCCGCGCCAATGAAGGTGGGCCCAGGCGAGGGGCTGTTGGCGGGCCCGGGGGCTACCCGCGAGCCGACCTGCACGCCGTTGACGAACAGTCGCATCGTGGTTCCGTCGAACGTAGCCATCACTTGGCTCCATTGCCCGACCGGCAGGCCGGGCGCGTAGTCGATGAACGAGCCTTGGCCGCTGACCCAACGCTCGAGCCCCAGGCCGTGGCTTGAGAGCCAGATGCCGGTGCCCTGGCGTTCGGTGCCGACCGTGCGCTCGCGCGAGAACAGGTAGCGGTACGTGCCGTCGATCACGCGCGGGCGCGCCCACACCTCGACCGAGAACGGAAGCCCGTTGTTCTGGTCGATCGATTCGGCGATCGAGACCGCCGAGCTGTGGCCGTCGAAGCTCGTGCCTGGGCCGCCCTGGTCGATAAGTGGACCGTCGGAGGCCACTGGATGCGGGCCCACGTACGTGCCGCCGCCGCGCAGATTGAGGCGGTTGTGTGCAATCGTGCCCGTTTCGCCCAGCGGGTACTCCAGGGACGTGCCATCGTGTTCGGCGTCGGTTGACCAGTAGGCGCAGCGCTGCCATTCATACGTGGCCGCCGTGCCAGCGCCGCCCGCTGGTTCGGGTGCCACCACCGGTGTCGCGAACGACACCGCGCCGAGCGAGAGCACGGCCGCCGAGGCGCCGGCCGGGAACAGGCCCGCCAGCAGCAGGGCGAGGGCGCCGAGCCCGAGACGCGCTCGCGCGAATGGTTTCCTGGCCATCGCCGGCGACCTTACGGGCCGCCGGGATCGTGCGGGGCGATTATGGACATAAGGACTAGTGCCGCACTCTGTCAGTCAACCCCGGCTGAGTCAGTCGGCTGAGCCACTGCGTCGGGGGTCACGCAGTCGCGTTGGCCCCAGCGGGTCATGACACTAGGTGTCTCACCGCGGTGCTACCGTAGGGCTGTGCCTACACGCTTTACCCGTATACCCGTTACAAAGGATCCCGCGCTGGCGGAGGCGTTGGAGCGCGTTGCGCCTCTGGTCGAGCCCAGCCAGCCGGCCGCCACGCTCGTACATGACCTCGCGATTCGCGGTGCCGAGGAGCTGCTCGCTGAGCACGGGCGGCAGGCGGAGGCGATCGAGCGTCTGATCGACCGGTCGACCTCGACCAACCCCGGGTTCGACGTCGCGGTGGCCAAGCGAATCGACGAATTCGCTTGGGGCACGATGCGGTGAGCGACGAGCCTCCGTTCGGGGGCAGGGTTCTGATTGCCGATACCTCGGCTTGGGCTCGCGCATCGCACCCACTTGTTCGCGAGCGGTGGGCAGCGGCACTGCGCGGCAGGCAGATCGCGACATGCTCGATTGTGAGGCTCGAGCTGCTGTACTCGGCACGCAATGCCCAAGAGCTCGCGACCCTGGAAGCCGAGCAGGCGCTCCTGCGCGACATATCTGTCGCCGTCTCAGCTCAGCGGGCTGCGATCAGAGCGCTACGCGACCTTGCCGCAGATGGGCCGGGAAAGCACCGTGTTCCCATCGCAGACGCCTTGATTGCCGCGGCAGCGCAGGAAGCTGCCGTCGACGTGCTGCACTACGACCATCATTACGAGCGCCTTGCACAGGCTCTCAGCTTCTCGAGCGTTTGGATTGCGCCCCCCGGCACCCTCGAGCAGTAGACGGGCTGATCAGCCTCCTTGAGCGAGGGCCGCGGCGCTAGGAGGTCGCCTCATGGTCATACTCCCTGCCTTCCCATGGAGGGCTCCCAAGCACAGATGAAGACGGTTCTCGTGACAGGCGGCTCGGGATTTCTGGGGAGCTGGTGCGTGATCGATCTTCTGCGCCGCGGCTACGTGGTGCGTGCGACCGTGCGAGACCTCTCGCGCGAGGCGGGACTCCGCGCTGCGGTCGCCGGCGAGATCGACGTCAGCGACCAACTCTCGGTGGTGGTCGCAGACTTGCGCGAGGAGGCGGGCTGGGAGCGGGCCGTCAACGGATGCGACTACGTCCTACACGTCGCTTCCCCCTTCCCGCCGACGCAGCCCAAGAATCCTGACGAGCTGATCGTGCCGGCGCGGGAGGGAACCCTGCGGGTCCTGAAGGCGAGCCTCGACGCCGGCGTCAAGCGTGTCGTGGTGACCTCTTCGATCGCTGCGATCACCGGTGGCCTGGAGCCCGGCTCGCCATCACTTACCGAGGAGGACTGGAGCGACCCCGACAATCCCAGGCTGACGCCGTACGCGAGGTCGAAGACGCTCGCCGAGCGCGCAGCATGGGATTTCGTGCGCGAGCGGGGCGAAACCGAGAAGCTGGCGGTGGTCAACCCCGGTGCCATTCTCGGCCCCGTGCTAAGCGCCGACCGCTCTTACTCAATCGAGATGATCGAGCGGTTGTTGGGCGGGATGCCCGGGGTGCCGCGGATCGGTTTCAACATAGTCGACGTCCGCGACGTCGCTGATCTTCAGCTCAGGGCGATGACTGCTCCCGCGGCGGGCGGGGAGCGCTTCATCGCGGCGGAGTCCTTCCAGTGGATGGAGGAGGTCGCCGCGGCGCTGCGCAACGGCCTCGGGGAGACGGCGGCGAAGGTGCCAAGGCGCAGTGTGCCGAACCTGCTCGTGCGCGCAATGGCGCTCTTCGATCCCGGCATCCGCTCGATCGTGGGCCAGCTCGGCAGGAGAGCGGAGGTCTCGAGCGTGAAGGCCAAGACCCTCCTCGGCTGGTCGCCTCGCGCAACCGAGGAGACGATCGTCGACTGCGCCCGGAGCCTGATTGACAAGGGCGTCGTCAAACAGCCCGCTTAGCGCCGGCCAGTAAGCTGAGGCCATGGCGAAGCACGTAGTCCAACTGAGTGAGGAGCAGATCGCTTTCATGCGGACCTCTTTGGACTACTCGGCACGTGAGTTTCGCGAACACGACTACGCACCAGCCGCGCGAGTGTGGAGCGTCGAGCATCGGCAGGAGCAGGAGAGAATGATCACGTCGATCCGCCAAGCCCTCGCCGATGGCTCAGCGGCACCCTGAAGATCGGGTGGTCCGCGGCCTCAGCGGAAGTTGACGTGGCGAGCAACGGCGCGAGGACCGTGCCAACCCACGGTGTGCAACGCAGTCGGTCGGCCATCGATAGTGTCTGCGGCGGTCGCGTTCGTGTTTTTAGCTATGCGATTCAGCTAGGGACAGAGCAGGCGACGCCGGCGATCGTGGGCGCCACGTCATTTTTGGTGGGGACCATGACCGAGTAGCCGACGGCGCCGCCAACGCAGATATCTACCTGGCGCCCGCCGTTGACGGAATGCTCGACCACCGTGCTCGTCTGGGCCGCGTAGGGACCCGCAGCGAGCAGCGTCGTGAATAGCGCCGTGGTGCCGGCACGGTCGTATTCCAGTGCCCAGCCTGGCTGCTTGAAGGCGTATCCGTTCGAGTACCAGCCCTGCATGGGGTCGGTCGCGCCGAAGCGGGCTTGCAGTGTCATGGCTGATGGATCGGCCTGGCGGATCGTCAGGGTTGGTTGGCCGGAGCCGTTTGTCACGTAGGTGTCCTGTCCGCTCGTCCGCACGTTGGATCCCGGCGCCATGTGCCAGGTCTGCGTGTAAGTATGAGTGGCCGAGCCCGTGAGGTCGTCCAGGATCAGCGTTAGACCCTGGCGCAGAACGACGATCGTGCGGTGGTGGGTAACGCCTGCGTACAGGTTGCTGATTCCGCTGGCCCAGGTCGACCCGTTGGCGGAGCCGTGGCTGCCTGCTTGTGCGGAGCCTTGCGCCTGGTCCTGGCCGTCGATTACCACGGTGTTGTGCGAGCGGGTGCCGTGGAAGTACTCGAGATCGGGTTCCTGTGTATAGGTGAACAACCCCGACGTGGGCAGGAGCGTCGAGCCGTTGGAGTACATCGTCATGCCGAGCGCGTCCAGGTCGGAGTGGCTCGTGCGGTAGGTCCCGGCATTGAACGTGACGTAGGTCTGATTGGGCAGATTGGACGTGGCGCCTAGGGGCGAGCGCATGATGAACAGACCCGAGACCGGGAAGAGCACCGTGCCGTCGGGCGGCGGGGAGCCCTTGGCGCCGCGGGTAAAGGCGAAGTCAAATGCAGGATCGGCGGCTGCCATCGGCCCGTAGACGACCGGATCCTGACTGGGCATGTAGGTGGTCGCGGTCGCGCCGAGCATCGGCAGGTACCCGTTGGGCTGCGTGATGTCCGCCGCGTAGCTGAGCATCTTCTGCGCCGCCGCGGTATACGACGGCGCGAGGGCCGGCTCGTACTGGCTGGCCCACTGGGCGATCTGGTACACGAGCCCGAGCACGTAAACGTGGTAGAAGGGCGAGTTCTCGACCTCGACGCCGTCGGCGTCGATCGTGTTCCTCAGCATCTGCTGCAGACGGCTGACGGCCAATTCCCGCCAGGCGCTCGCCCCCGGCATGGTGGGAAAGTTGTCGGCTAGCAGCAGCAGCGCTGCCCCCTCGTTGAAGCCGTGATTGTAATCGGCCTCGAAATGGGAGGGGACAGCGAGGAAGTTGCCGAGCTTCTGCAGTGAGGTGAGCAGGCCGGCTTCGAGGTCGGCGGGCAGCACGCCGTCACGCTTGAGCTTGACGTAGAACTGGATGAGCGCCATCGTCCTATAGGCCGAAGCGTGGTCATTGTCGAACGTCGCGCTGTCAAACGGTCGGATCCGGTCGTAGACCACGTAGGAGCGCAGGATCGCGACCAGCTTGTCGAGATCGGCCGAGTCGCCGGTGTTCTGCCACTCGTACAGGAGCGTCGGGAGTGGCTGCATCCCGTAGAAGTAGAACTCCCAGTACGCGTCGTTGTATGGATTCTCCGTCCAGGTCAGGGGCCACCCGAGGTAGGGCAACGGGTAGCCCCGGGCAGGCCAGACGTTGTCCAGGAGATCGTTGGCGCTCGCGGGATCGCCCTCGTTGAACAGCGCGTACATGCTCTCCCTGCCGAATGGAAGCGGGGTGGGGTGCAAAGTGGGATTGGCGACGTGGACCGTCATCTCGGCGCTCACCGGCGTCGAGGCGTTGGGCCCCCACACCTGCACGGTCACCGTGTGTGGCCCGTTGGTCTCGGCGCCGGTGTACCACGTGTACTGGTAGGGCGTCTCGGCCTCCTTGGAATAGCGGTACTGGCCGTCGACATCCCACTCGATGCGGTCGGCCGGTAGGCCCGCGAGTGTCGCTGTCACCTGCACGGTTCCCCCGACCGTGGCATTGGCAGTCAGTCCACCGATTGTGGCCTGCGCGAACTGGCCGTTGCCGTCGTCGATGGGGCCCGCGCTCTGCGCAGTGGCGGTGGCGCTGCCGTACGAGTTGGTAGAGGTGACGGTGGCAGAGAGTGTGCGGCCGAGGTCGGCCAAGACCGGCGTATATGTCGCGCCGCTCGCGCCGGCGATCGGCGCGCACGGAGGGCTCGTGGCCGCTGTCTGATGCGCTGCCACATGGCTGCGAATGATCGCGCGAGCGTATAGCGCGACCTCATCGATGTCCCCTGAGAAGAAGCCCGCCTGCCCGCCCGCGCCGGTGCCGATCTGAGTCGGTCCGCTCAGCGCGACCAGCGGAGTTGTGCTCGTGCGCGAGCCCACCTGGGAGCCGTTCACATACAGCCGCATGGTCGCTCCGTCGTAGGTCGCGGTCACATTGCTCCACGCTCCAGTTGGCAGGCCGGGGGAGTAGTCGACGCTCGTCCCGACGCCGTTCTTCCAGCGCTCGAACCCGAGACCGGAGGCCGATAGCCAGATGCCGGTCCCCTGCCGCCCGGTGGAGGTGCTCGCCTCGCGCGAGATGAGGAAGCGGTAGCTGCTGTCGATCTTGTGGGGACGAACCCAGAGCTCCAGGGTGTAAGGCTGGGTGCCCGCGTAATCGGGCGCCGTCGCTACCGACAGCGCGCTCGTCCTCCCGTCGAAGACGGCGGCCGGATCGCTCTGCCCAGTCAGTGCTCCGTCGGAGATCTTGGAGTGTGTGCCCGAGTAGAAGCCGTTGGCCGTGCCCAGCGCGTCGACGGCGGTGGTGGCGCTGTCGTCCATGTGCCACAGCTCCGTCGCGCCGTCGCTCGTGACGAGCGTCGAGTACGGCAGACAGCGCTGCCACGTATACGCGACGGTGCTCGCCGGCACGCCCGCGAGAAGGGGCGCGGCCGGGGCGCTCAGGGGGGTGCCGAGGTGCCCGGCGCCGAGCGTCGTCTGCCCTTGGGCGATCGCCTCGCCGGCGGCGGCCGACACGACGCAGGCGAGTACCGTCGACCAACAGGCCAGACGGGGGAGCGAGGGGTTGAGAATGCTCATCGGGGCGGACAGCGTGCCGGTGTTCTACACATGCGAACGTGGCCGGCGGGTAGTAACAGACATATGTCGTAGAGGTGGATACAGTTCCGGGATCGTGGCGGCGATGGGACTGCGAGGGCGTGCGCGCCAACCCCGTCGGCGATGGGGGGCGGTCGGCGCGCTCGTTGTGGCGACACTCGTCCTGGCCGTCGCAGGACGCCTTGCGAGCGAGCAGGTCCCCCCGCTTCGCATTCAGCGCGTCCTGGGCGCGTCGGTTCGCTTTAGCGGGCCGCTTCCGAAATTGGCGTGGCCGGCGGGTGGCGAGGCGGCGGTCGAGGTCGAGGGCGTCGGCGGCCTTGGGAGCTCCGGAGCCTCCACGCCGGTCCCGATCGCGAGCGTGGCGAAGGTGATGACTGCCTACCTGACCCTGGCTCGGCACCCCCTGTCGGAGGGTCGCAGCGGATTTGTCTTGAAAGTGACCGCGGCGGATGTGGAGGAAGAGGAGCGGCGGGCGGCACTGGGGGAGTCGGTGGCGCCGGTCGTCGTCGGTGAGCGCCTCACTGAGCGCCAGGCGCTCCAGGCGCTGTTGCTGCCCTCCGCCAACAACGTAGCCGAGCTGCTCGCCGACTACGACGCCGGCAGTGCCGGGGCCTTCGTCGCTCGCATGAATGCAACCGCACGTAGGCTTGGCATGACCTCCACCACCTACACCGATCCGAGCGGCTACGGCGCAGGGACTGTCTCGACCGCGTCCGATCAGCTCAAGTTGGCGGTCGTGGCGCTGCGCCTACCCGTCTTCGCGAAGATCGTCGACGAGTCCTCAGCCGACCTTCCGGTCGCCGGTCGAGTTACAAACTACGACGGTCTGGTGGGGCACGATGGCTATGTCGGTATCAAGACAGGGTCCGATCGGGCGGCCGGTGGCTGTTTTGTCTTCGCCAAGCGCGTGACCGTCGCGGGTCGTCGCCTCACCGTCGTGGGCGCCGTGCTCGACCAGCGCGAAGGCTCCTATATCCCGGCCGCCTTGACGAGCGCCCAGCGCCTGGGCGACTCCGCAGCGGCGGCGCTGCGCGCCGGCATGATCGTGCCGGCCGGCGCTGCCGTGTTGGTGGCCACCGGGGTCGGGGGGCACCACACGCGCGTGGTCAGTCGGAGCGCCCTGCACGGGGTCGGCTGGGGTGGCTTGATGGTGCCCGTTAAGGTCGTGCTTGATCGCAGGCCAGCGAGCCTGCGTGCCGGGCAGCAGGTGGCGACGGTCAGCGTCGCCGGCGTTGCGCCGGCGTCTGGTGGAGCGCTTGCGGAGCGGGCGCTTGGCCCGCCATCGTTGGGCTGGCGCTTGCAGCACGTGCTCTGAGGTCGCGCGGGCCGCTAACGTGAAGGGTGTGACCAGGCAGGCGGACACCGTCGGCTTCGAGGCCCTCGACTTCGCTATCGACCGTCATGCGGAGGTACCGATCGGGGTACAGCTCGCGTGGGCGCTGCGTGCGCGCATCCGCGACGGCAGACTGGGCCCTGGACAGCGCCTGCCGGGCCTGCGCGAGCTTGCGCAGTCGCTGAAGGTCAACGCGAACACAGTTCGCACCGTCTATCAGCGACTCGAGCACGAGGGCATCATTGAGAGCCTGCGCGGGAGCGGGACGTTCGTCACGGCCACGACGCAGCCCCAGCGCTCGGCGGCAGGGGCGATCGCGGCGAGCGCGGCACGCGAGGCGCTGCGGACCGGCGTAGATCCACGCGAGGTTGCCGCTGCCCTGTATGTCGAGCCGGGAGCAACGAGGCCCGATGACGGGCAGGCCGAGCGCCGGCAGCGCCTGCGACTGCAGATTGCCGCGCTCGAGCAGGCGCTCGCGGAGATCGAAGTCGCGCATCCCGAGCTGGCGCCGGCTAAGCACGGCCCGCGGCGGGGGCATGGACCACGCTTGCTTGACGCCGACGAGCTGGAGCAGATCCAGACCGATCTCATACGCAGGCTTGCCACGATTCAGATCGCGATCGACGAGTCCAATCGGGAGCAGGCTCCCGCCGAGCGGGGCCCCGCGCCAGCCGCTGCGTCGAAGCGCGGCGAGCGCTCGCGCGCCAAGACGCGGCCCGCCCCGGCCGGGGCCTGACGGACGGCGACCGCAGGCGCTCCCCCCCCAAGGAGAAGCCATCTGCAGTCGGTCAAGCGCTCGGCTCAGCGCCCCGGCTTGCGCGAGATCCAGACGTACACGGCGTTGCGAGTCGAGCCTTCCCGGAAGCTGGCAGCAAAGGCCAGCGGCACATGCTTGACGGGGGGTAAGGGGACATCGCTGAGATAGATCGCTGCGCGGTAGGGGCGTTTGTAGAGCTCGTACCAGGTACCCAGACGTAGGAATGAGCCTGGGGCAAGCACGCGAATACCGTGGGTGACCAGGAAGTAGCGGACGGCAGGCTTGACGGGCATCGTGGCCCCGTCCAGCTCACCCTCGAGCAGGATGCTTCCGCGCGCGGAAGCCAGTGCTCGCAGGTGCGAGTCGATCCTGCGGATGGGCGCGTAGAGGGCGGCGTGTTCGTCGGGTCGGCCCTGTGCCGCGACGGCGGCTCCGACGCCCGCGGCGGCGCCGACCCCGAGGAGTGAGATCACGACCGAGGTGATCGTGCCGACGCGACCGGCGTGACGGGCGGCGCGCGGAGACACGGTGGATGTGGTCGCGGCGCGACGACCGGCGAGCGCAACCCAGGATCTGCGAGCAGCCCACCCGAGTGCGAGCCACAGCGACCAGGCGAGTGCGAGCCAGACGACCATCCCGACCTGCGAACCCCACCACATGGTGTACCCGAGCGTCGCCGACAGTACGCGCGGGGTGGGGGTCGAGGCGGCAACGGCGGCGAGCGCCGGGCACAGCATCAGCGCGATCAGCGCGAGCGCGGCGAGCTCTCGGCGGCGGCGCAGCAGCGCGAGAGCGCAAACGAGCACGAGCGCGGCGATGATCGCGATGCAGGAGCCGGTGGCGAGCGCGTCCGGCTGGGAGCGCACTTCGTACTTGCGCTCCCAGCGGCTCTTGGGGGTGCGTAGCCACCAGGGCGGAATCCCGACCGCGCGCACGACCGCATGCCAGCCGACCCCGGCGCCGAGCGTCGTCTCAGCGGTGGTGGCGCTTTGGAGGACGAGCGTGAGGTTGCCAGGGTGTTCGGTGAGCTGACCTGCGATCGTGGGTCCCCAACACGCGGCGGCTACGAGCGCGGTGGCGAGACCCCCGGCCAGCACGCGCCCGCGCCTGGGAGGAGCGGTGGCCTTCGCGGTTTTGGGCGCGGCGTCGCCCGCGAACGGGGTCTCGCCCACAGGTCGCGTCTCGCCCACAGATCGCATCTCGGACATCGCCTCGACATCGCCGGCCGTCTGGGCGCGACGTGGACCCCGCCGCCGTGCGATCCAGCCCGCGGCGAGGCCACCGAGGCCGACGGCGAGTAGTCCCACGGTGGGGGGCAGGTAGGTGAGGTGAACCTGCACGACGAAGCTCGCGACCAGCACTACGAGCGGCAACAGGCGATATTCGCCGCAGGCCAGCGACCAGCAGAGGAAGATCAGCAGCGTGAAGGGAAAGAGCCCGGCGGAGGGGTTCCAGATGTCGTGGAAGGTCTCGGCGGCCAGCGACTGGCACATGAGGGCGATGGCGAGCGCGGTCATCGCCATCAGGGCTCGCCCGCCGCGGCGGTGGGCGAGCACGACGCAGCCGAGGATCGAGAGGGTGTTGACGGCGCCGATGATCAGCGTCATGCCGGCGGTACTGCCGTAGTGGGCTGGCAGGGCCAGCAGCCAGAAGAGCATCGGTCCGAGGCCGTACGTGACGTGGTCGGTGACCTTGCCGGCGAGGGTGTATTGACCGACGAGCGGCATGTGCGGGGTGAGGACGTCGTGCGCGCGAGTGGCGATGATGCCGCGGTCGGCGACCGGTACCCAGCCCGCGCGGAGGGCGTCGATGGTCGCGACGATCACAGGCACCGCGGCAGCCAGCCCGGCAGCGAGCATCAACAGCGTCTCGCCTGCCCGCCTGACCGCCGGCCGCCTCACTCCTGCGGCAGGTAGGGCGCGAGCTCGCGGCGGGCGATGCTGAGCTTATGGACCTCGTCGGGGCCGTCGGCGAGGCGCAGGGTGCGCAGGTGGGCGTAGGCCCAGGCGAGCGTGAAGTCGTCGCTGACGCCGCCGCCGCCGTGGACCTGGATGGCGCGGTCGATGACCTTCAGCGCGATGCTGGGCGCGGCGACCTTGATGGCGGCGATCTCGGTGCGGGCGTGCCGGTTGCCGACGGTGTCCATCAGCCAGGCGGCCTTGAGGGTCAGCAGGCGGGCCATCTCGATTTCGACTCGCGACTCCGCGATCCAGTCCTGGACGTTGGCGCGCGTGGCGAGCGGTTGGCCGAAGGTGACGCGCGAGACCGCGCGACGGCACATCGCTTCCAGGGCGCGCTCGGCGGCGCCGATGCTACGCATGCAGTGATGGATGCGACCCGGCCCGAGACGGGCCTGGGCGATCATGAAGCCCTCGCCCTCGCCGGCGATCAGGTTGGCGGCCGGCACGCGGACATCCTCGAAGAGGATTTCCGCGTGGCCCTCGTGGTCCTGGTAGCCGAAGACCGGTAGCCCGCGCAGGATCTGCACGCCGGGGGTGTCCAGTGGCACGAGCACCATGCTCTGCTGACCGTGCCGTGGCTCGTCAGTGCGGGTCTTGCCCATCACGATCATGATCCGGCAGTGGGGGTGCAGGGCGCCAGAGATCCACCACTTGCGCCCGTTCAAGACGTACTCCGCGCCGGCGCGCTCGATGCTCAGGGAGATATTGGTCGCATCGGAGCTCGCGACGTCGGGCTCGGTCATCGCAAAGGCGGAGCGGATCTCGCCGTCGAGCAGCGGTGCCAGCCAGCGCTCCCTCTGCGTCTCGGTGGCGAACTGGTGCAGGACCTCCATATTGCCGGTGTCCGGCGCGGAGCAGTTGCAGGCCTCCGAGGCGATGTGACTGTGCCCGAGGATCTCGGCGAGCGGCGCGTAGTCGCTGTTGGAGAGACCGGCGCCGTACTCGGGATCGGGCAAGAACATGTTCCACAGCCCACGCTCACGGGCGTGGACCTTGAGCTCCTCCATGATCCGCGGTTGATGATGGGGATCGCCGGACTCGCGCAGCTCGCGCTCGTAGACCGCCTCGGCGGGGTAGACGTGCTCGTCCATGAACGCGACAAGACGCTCCTTGAACTCGAGGCTGCGGGCGCTGGGCTGGAAGTCCATCGGTCTTCTCCTCGCCGTGGGGTGTTGTAGCTGATGTGTATATCGATTTTGGGCCGGCTGGCACCACGAAGCCGGTAAACCTATACCTCTACTCGAGCCTTAGGCTCCTAAAAAATGGATCACATGTTCGGACAGTACAAACAAACGACTGAGCTGAAGCCAAGCCCGCGTAACCTCAATGGCGGCAAGCCCCATGCAGGCGTGCCCTCGAACTTGAAGCCATCGTCCGCGGCAGATATGGTTAGGCCAGGTATCACCGCTGCTCTTCGGGCTGGGAGGCTCGAAAGCTCGATGTCGCCGGGCCGGGCACGGTTCGGAGCTACCCGGATCGATTGCGGACCTGTCTACATCAACACCTACATATGTGAGGAGAGATAGCGATGATGCGCAAAGCATCCATCTATTTGGCTGTTCTGGGTCTCGGGGTCCTCGGCCTTAGCGGGCTGACCGCTGTGGCCTCGGCGGCGCCGACGATCACCGCGAGAGCGGCGATCGTCCCGATCCTGAAGAACCCGCGTAAGACCAGCGGGGCGACGTACCCGGGCACCGGTGACATCCTCGGCGCCCCGGCCGCGCTGGAAATGGAAGCCAAAATCAGCGGGACCGAATACGGTGGTTTCCCCTCGCCGGTCAAGCAGGTCAAGGTGTTCCTGCCCAAGGGCACGAAGCTGAACGAAAGCGGCTTCGCGAAGTGCTCGGAGGTCATCCTGCACCAGTCCGGCCCCGCAGGGTGCCCGCTCAAGTCGATCGCGAGCCCCCCCGGTGAAGCCAACGGCGTCGTCAGCTTCGGCACCGAACGCGTGCACGAGAAAGTGTCGGTGCAGGGATTCTTCAACACCGGGGGAGGCCTGATCTTCTCGATCGTCGGCAGCACCCCGGTCTCGCTCGAAGAATTCGCGACGCTTACCTACACCAACAGCGCCTCGGGCGTGGTCGCCACGGCTGAGATCCCGCTGATCGAAACGGTGCCCGGAGCGCTCGCGGCGTCGGACGAACAGTTCAAGATCAAGATCGGCGCCGCATACATGAAGGGCAAGAAGCTGGTCTCCTTCGGCACAGTTCCGAGCAAGTGCAAGGGCCACTTCACGGGCAGGGCGGAAATCACCTTCTACAGCGGGGAAACGGTTCCGGTGTCGGTCAGCGTGCCGTGCCCCAAACACAAAAAGTAGGCTGATAGGAAAGAACTAGCGAACTGGCACGGTTATCCGTCCTGAGCGGTACCGTGTCAGAGCAGAGGCAGGCAAGGGGCGATCCCGATGAAGGGATCGCCCCGCTTGCTGGCCGATCTTCGATCGGTCGGACAGAGGAGGAAGGATCGGTTTTGAGGACGGGTACCGTCGGGTCGTCAAGGAGAGGTGCGGTAGCAGCGATCGCCGGAGGGCTCGGCGTAGCGGTGCTCCTCGCCGTGATCCTGCTCGCCACGGCGGCCGGCGGCTCCGGCGGCGGCTACACCGTGCGCGCGATCTTCGACGACGCCGGCAACGTGATCTCCGGTGAGGACGTCAAGATCGACGGAGTAAAGGTGGGCACGGTCGGGTCCGTCACACCCACCCCGCGCGGCAAGGCGGCCGTCACACTGCGCATCGCCAACCCCGGCTTCCAGGATTTTCGTGTCGACGCCAGCTGCACGATCAAGCCCCAGGCGCTGATCGGCGAGAAGTACGTCGACTGCCTGCCAACCCAGGCGCGGCCCGAAGGCACGCCGCTGCCGCCGCCGCTGCGCAAGATCCCGGCGGGCCGCGAAGGCGCGGGTGAATGGCTGCTGCCGGTGCAGAACAACTCGAGTCCGGTCGGGATCGATCTGGTCGGTGACATTACCCACCTACCCGAGAGCCAGCGCCTGGCGATCATCATCAACGAACTCGGCGCCGGCCTGGCAGGACGTGGCAGCGACCTGAACGCGGTCCTGCATCGCTCCAATCCGGCGCTGCGCGAATTCGAAAAGGTGCTTGCCATCCTTGCCTCCGAGAACAAGGTGCTGGGTAATCTGGCGGTCGAATCGGCACGCGCGCTGGCTCCGATCACGCGTGATCGCGAGCAGTTCGCCAACTTCTTCGCGCAGAGCAACACCGTCGCGACTGCGACCGCCAAACATCGTGGGGCGCTCGCCGAAAGCCTCGCGAGCTTCCCGGCCTTCCTGCGCCAGCTCGGTCCCGCGCTCAAACGTCTCGGCGAGTTCTCCGACCAGACCATCCCGGTCTTCGAAGACCTCGGCGTCGCGGCGCCCGGCATCGACAAGACATTCGAGAGCATCCCGGCGTTCACGGGCAGCTCGACGCAGTTCTTCCAGAGCCTCGGCCACGCGTCCAAGGGCATCGAATCCGGGCTCGTCGCCTCCCAGCCGCTGCTCGCTCGCTTCGAGGCCCTGGGCAAGGCCTCCAAGCCCTTCGCGAGCAACTTCGCCGGACTGCTCACGAGCGTGCGCTCCACCGGCGGGCTGGAGCGGTTGCTCGACCTCATCTTCCTGGGCGCCAACAACGCCAACGGCTACAACGCGCTCGGCCACTTCATCCGCGCGGACGGGGTCGGGAAGCTCTGCACCGTCTACAAGACCGTCGCTGTTCCCGAATGCCGCGCGAACTTCGTCAATCTCGAAAGCACTGCGGCGCAGGCGAGCGCTGCGTCGACAAAGAGCGGATCGAGCCTCACGCTGTCGCGGTTGACGGCCCTCATGCACGGCGCCACCGCGGCACAGGCACTCGCCCAATATCCCGGCTCGGAAACGACCACTGCGCCAAGCGCCTTCGGCAGCGCTCCGGCTACGGGCTCGGCGACGGCCCAGCCAGTCGGCGGGGCAAGCGCGGGCACGACCTACTACGCGCCATCGGGCGAAAGCTCCGAAGCGGGCGGACTGCTGCTCAACTACCTACTTGGCGAATAAGACCGGCTGCACAACGATGACCCCCAGCACAAGATCTACCGATGCTCCACTCCCCACCAACTCTTCGGTGAGGGTCCGGCAGCGGCTCGTACGCCTGTTGCTGCCCTACCTGGGGGTGGGCGTGCTTGTCTGGATGCTGCCGGCGACGGCTGCGCAAGGCGAGACGCCGATGACGGCCGCGGGGGAAACCTCGACGTCGACGACGACCGGGGTGTCGAGCACTCCGGCGCCGGAAGTCCCGGCTGTCACACCCGGCGAGGCCGGCACGTCGCCCACCACCACCGAGCCCGAAACCACGACGCCCGCTCCGTCGCCCGGCGTCGCGACGACCACGGCGCCTGAGGTGCAGGCACAGAGCCCGCAGAGGAGCAGCGCATTGGGCGCGGAAAACACGGCCCACGCCCACGACCACAGTCACGGCCATGGGCATCGTGGCAAAGCCCACCGGCCCGGCGCGGGTACCGGCGGTGCACCCGCCAAGACCTCGACGCAGACCGCCCCGCTGCCCTCGGCGCTCACGCCGCCATTTCCGAGCTCGCTCGGCTCGGCGATCGGGGGGGTCCCCAATTTCTTCATCGAAAGCTTCCGCGTACCCCCGTTCCTGCTACCGATCTACCAAGCCGCCGGCACGGCCTACGGAATTCCCTGGCAGGTGCTGGCGGCGATCAACGAGGTCGAGACCGACTACGGCCGCGACCTGAGCATCTCCAGCGCCGGCGCGGAGGGCTGGATGCAGTTCCTGCCCTCGTCCTGGAGCCAGTACGGCGTGGACGCCAACGGGGACGGCTACGAGGACCCCTACAACCCGGCGGATGCGGTCTTCGCCGCAGCGAAGTACCTGGCGGCCGCCGGCGGCGGCGCGAACATCCGCGGGGCGATCTACTCCTACAACCACTCGCAGGCATATGTGGACTCGGTGATGCTGCGCGCGCAACTGCTCAGCGGGACGCCCTCGGAATTGCTGAGCGCGATCACGGGTCTGACCGAATCTCGCTTTCCGGTGCACGCCGTGGCGCACTTCGCCGATGGCTTCCCCACCGTCCCCGGGACGGGATCCAGCCTGCCCAGCACGTTGCCGGGCACGACGATCTACGCCCAGGCCGGAGCGCCCGTGATAGCCGTGCAGGACGGGCAGATCGTGGCCGTCGGTGACTCACCGACGCTTGGGCGCTACGTCTCGCTGCGCGACGCCTACGGCAACACCTACACCTATGCGCAGCTCGGAAGCATCGCCGAGCTCTACCCCGTGCTCGAACCGCGTGAGCACACCGCCGTCAGCGCGCGGATCGCCAGGACGGCCGTCGGCGCCGGGCCACGACCGAGCACTCCGGCGAGCGCCGGCGTGCAGCCGCACTCGCCGCTCTCGCAAGCCGCTGTCAGCTCAGGTCTCGCGATGGGGGCGACGGCCGGCCTGGAAACGCCGCCTGCGCCCACGCCACCCGCGACGCCGCCTGCGCTCGCGACGCCGCCCGCGACGGCCTCGACACCGCGCGTCTTCCGCGCTGGTCCCGATGAGGTCTATCTACATGCGCTGCGTCCCGGGGTAGAGGTGCTCGCCGGGACAGTGCTCGGCCACCTCGGCGCGGGCGGCGAAGCCGAAGGCGCCGGCGCCACTACCGCTCAGCCTGCAGCCGGAGCAGTCACTGGCTCGGTTGCGGGCCAGCCCGAAGCGCACATGCTCTTCCAGATTCGACCCGCCGGCGCGGGCGCGCCACTGATCGACCCCAAGCCCATCCTCGACGGCTGGGTGCGGCTTGAAAACACATCGATCTTCAGGGCGAAGGGCGAGAATCCGTTCCTGGCGACGTCGCCAACGGTCGGTCAGGTGCTGTTGGAGTCCAAGCCACAGCTCGAGCAGCAGGTGCTGCGCGACCCCGGCGTGCGCTTCGCATCCAAGTGCGGGCGCGGCGAGGTGCGGGCCGGCCAGGTCGACCGGCGCGTGCTCGCGGCGCTCGAGTTCCTCTCGGTCTCCGGGTTGAAGCCGACGGTCTCATCGCTTGGGTGCACACACCTCGCGCGAGCTGCCGGCGCCGGCAACGCCACCGGCAGCTCCACGGGTGAGACACTCAACATCTCGGCGATCGACGGGACGCCGATCGCGGGGCACGAACAGCCGGGCTCGCTCGCCGACATCGCTGTGCACAAGCTCCTGCGCCTGCAAGGGACGATGAAGCCGCGCCAGATCGCAACGGGCTCACTGGACTATCCGGGCACCGCGAACACGCTCACGCTGCCTGCCGACCGCGGTCTGATTCACGTCGGCTTCCTAGCGTCCGGCAGCGCTCGCGCGGCGCGAGCGCTCGACTCCACGCCGCTCACTCCCAACCAGTGGCTGGAGTTGATCTCGCGGCTCGGCGAGATCCCCGACCCGGCCGTCGCGGGCAAGCCCTCGACGGCTGCGATCCCCGATCACACCGGCAGCACCGCTGCGCTCGGGACGGGTGCCGAATAACGATGGCCACGACCACGCCCCCCAGCCCTCCGCCCACGCACAGCTCGCCCCCCCCGCCGGCGGGGCCGCCCGTGCGCGCTCCCGCCGGCTCAGGCATGACACGCTGGGTCGCTCTCGGCGCCCTGGCTCTGGTGGTCGTGGTCGTCTCCTACCTGGTCTTCTCCAGCGGCGGCGGAGGTAGCTACCAGCTCCTCTTCGCCAACGCCAGCCAGTTGGTGCGCGGGGACCAGGTGCGGGTCGGCGGCGTGCCCGTCGGAAGCGTCACGGACATCACGCTCACTCACAACTACAAAGCGCGCGTAACGATCCACGTCGAATCCTCGTTGACGCCGCTGCACGAAGGCACCACCGCCCAGGTACGGGTCCCATCGCTGACGACTGTCGCCGGTCGCTACGTCGCACTATTCCCAGGCCCCAACAACCGCCCCAAGCTGACGGACGGCGCGACGCTACCGGCGAGCGCGGCGCAGGGGACCGTCGATCTCGACCAGCTCTTCGACATCTTCAATCCGCGCACGCGCAGAGGTCTGCAGCAGCTCTTCGTGGGTCAGGCCGAATCGTATGCCGGCGCCGAACTGTCGGCGGGCATCTCGGCGGAATACTTCAGCCCGTCGCTGGCCGCCGCCGAGCAGCTCTTCGCGCAGCTGACGCGCGACCAGCCGACCTTCACCAACTTTCTCGTGCAGTCGGCCCGGGCGCTCACGACTGTCGCCGCACACCGCGAACAGCTCACTAGCCTGATCGGCAACGGCGACGAGACCTTCAAGGCGCTCGCCTCCGAGCAGAGCAGCCTCGAGCGGGGCGTGCATCAGCTCCCGGCGACCCTCAAGCAGGGCAACCGCGCGTTCACCGAACTGCCTTCGACCTTCACGGCGCTGCACAGCCTGGTTGACGTCGCCAAGCCGGACACCACAAAACTTGCGTCCTTCTTCGCGCGCCTGGCCCCGCTGGTGAGTGCCGCGCAGCCGGTGCTGCACAACCTCAGCGTCGCGGTCAGCCGCCCGGGCTCGAGCAACGACCTCACGGACGCGGCGCTCGGTCTGCCGGCGTTCGCTCAGGCCGTCGAAGCGGGGGTGCCCTCCTCGGTGACCGCGCTGCGGGAATCGGTGCCCGTGACTGCCTTCTTCGGACCCTACGCGCCCGACCTCGCCGGCGCTGCGCGTGACTTCGGCACGGACTCCGGCTACTACGACGCCAACGGCCATTACGCGCGCACGGCGTTCGTCTTCGACAACTTCAAGCTCGGCGCCAACAACACGCTCACGCCGACTACCCCCCAGGAAGGCGTGCAGGGTCTGCAACTGCACCAGTTGCGCCGCTGCCCAGGGGCGGGCGCCACGCCGCCACCGGCAGATGGCTCGGCGCCCTTCACGGATAGCGGCCTGCTCAGCTGCGATCCCGCGGAGGTGCCCTGATGAACCGTCGCCGCCGCGGCTCGCTGGCCGGCAGCCCGCTGTTGATCGGAGCCCTAACGACGCTGATCGCGGTCGTCGCGGTCTACATCTCCTACAACGCCAACAACGGGTTGCCCTTCACCCCCACCTACAACATCAAGGCAGCGCTGCCCGAATCCTCGGGCCTGCAGCCCGGCAACGAGGTGCGGCTCAGCGGCAGGCGCATAGGAGTCGTCAGCGCGCTCGTCCCGCATCAGGATCCCGCCACCGGCAGGGTTACCGCGATCGCCAGCCTCAGGCTCGAAAAGAAGGTGCAGCCGCTGCCGGCCGACACGACGACGCTCGTCGAGTCGGTCTCCACGATCGGCCTGAAGTACCTCGAACTGACGCGTGGGCACTCCCGGCAGGGAGTCGCGCCCGGTCACATGATCCCGGTCTCGCAGTCGCGCGAACCCGTGCAGATCCAGGATTTCTTTAACATCTTCGACAAGCCGACCAGGATCGCCGTTCAACAGAACACGAACACCTTCGGCGACGCCTTCGCCGGGCGCGGGCTGGGCCTGAACGAGACGATCGCCACGCTGCGCCCGCTCGTGAAAAACGCGATCCCGGTGCTGCACAACCTCGCCTCACCGCAGACCGGCCTGCGTGAGCTATTCGTCGCGCTCGATAAAACGGCCTCGCAGATCGCGCCAGTCGCCCAGCAGCAGGCGGCCTTCTTCGTGGATCTCGATACCTTCTTCACGGCCTGGGCCGGCGCGGCGCCCTCGCTGGAACGGACAATCGAAGGCGGTCCGGCGGCGCTACACCAGGCGATCCACTCGCTGCCATACGAGGCGCCGTTCATCGAAAAGAGCACCGAGTTCATGCGTTTGCTGCACCCCAGCGCGAGCGTGCTGCGGACCACTGCCGGTCAACTCGGTCACGCCTTCGAAGTCGGCGCCGTCAACCTGCACGCAGCCAGCGAGCTCAACAACGAACTAGCAACCACCCTGCAGGCTTTTAAGGCATTCTCGGAAAATCCGGTAGTCACGCTTGGCCTTGAAGAATTCACCAAGACAGTGCTGCTCGGTACCCCGTTGCTGGCTGGTCTCGCGCCGGCGCAGACCACCTGCAACTACTTCACGCTGGCGTTCCGCAACCTCAGCAACCTCCTGTCCGAGAACATCGGCGTGGGCACCCTGGCGCGCGCCGTCCCGGTCCTCAGCCCGTCCGGGCCCAACAACGAGGGGCTGCCGGCCTCCGCGCCGGCCAACGGGCCCTCGGTGGAAACCGAAACGCTCACCCACAAAATCATCGAAAACAACCACCTGCACTACAACCCCTACCCGAACGTGGCCGGCCCGGGCCAGCCCAAGGAGTGCGAAGCAGGCAACGAAAGCTACGCCGTGGGCAAGACCGTGATCGGCAAGACCTCGACCACGCTCGGCACGCTGCACGAAGCCACCAAGCGCAGCGAAAACGCGTTCGGGGAAAAATATCCCAGCTCTACGCTCAAGAACTTCCCCGCGGAAGGCAAGAGCAAGAGCAAGAGCAGCAGCAAGAGCAAGAAGTGAGTCGCATGCGCCTCTTCAAACGCCATAGCCAGACCGCCGTCTCCGAGTTGCAGAAACGCTCCAATCCGGTGCGCTTCGGGATCGTGTTCGTGGTGGTGCTCGCAATCGTCGTGTACTTCGGTTTCACCAAGCACATCCCGTTCAAACATGGCTACCGTCTAAACGCGGCATTCAACTCGACCGTCAACATCGCCCCCAAGTCGCCGGTGCGGATCGCGGGTGTGAGCGTCGGCAAGGTCTCATCGATCCGCCGCGAGGGCAACACAGGCCTCGTCACGATGGAAATCGAAGGCAAGGGTTTGCCGATCCACGCTGACGCGACGCTCAAGATCCGTCCGCGCATCTTCCTGGAAGGCAACTTCTTCGTCGAACTGCAGCCGGGCAGTCCCTCCGCGCGGAGGCTTGCCTCGGGCGCGACGATCCCGGTCACGCAGACCGCCGACCCGGTGCAGCTCGATCAGGTGCTGGATGCGCTCAACACGGACACGCGCGCCAACCTGCAGACCTTCCTGGCCGAATACGGGGAAGCGCTAACGCGCAAGCCGACCCCGGCCGAGAACGCCGAACAGTCGCCCGAAGTGCGCGGCCTGAACGGGGCACAGGCGCTCAACAAGGCCTATCAGATCGGGCCGGAAGCGCTACGCGACAGCGCGATCGTCAACCAGGCATTGGTCGGGCAGGAAGCGAACGACCTCTCAAAGCTGTTCGCCAGCATCGAAAAAGTCACGGCCCAGCTCGGCCTGCACGAGCAACAGCTCGGCGAACTGATCGGCAACTTCAACACGTTCCTCGGGGCCTTCGCGTCGCAATCCCCAAGCCTGCGGACCGCCGTCGCCGAGCTGCCCGCAGCGCTCCACAGCGCCGACCGCGGCTTCGCCGAGCTGACCGCCGCGGCGCCCCCGGTTCGCGCGTTCTCCCTCGATCTGATCCCCGGCGTCGAAAACCTGCCCGCGACGATCACCGCGGCGTACCCCTGGATCGAACAGGCAAAAGCCTCGCTCGCTCCCAACGAGCTCGGAGGCGTCGCCAGCGCCCTAACGACCGCGGCGCCGGCGTTCGCGGGCCTGATCGACGCTCAGCCAGCCTTCTTCAACCAGATCGACCTGTTCAACAAATGCCTGACAAAGGTCATCTTCCCGGCCGGCAACGCCAAGCTCCAGGACGGACCGAACACCTCCGGCGTCGAAGATTACAAGGAGTTCTGGTACGCGATGGCAGGCCTCTCCGGGCTCGGTCAGAACTTCAACGGCAACGGCCCCGGCGACCGCTTCCTGGGCGGCGGCGCCGGGACCGCGATCGTCTCCCAGCCCGTAGGGCTGACGAACAGCACCGAAGCGCACACCGAAGCGCAGCGCCTCGTCGCGCAGACCGGGCTTGCCCCGGAAGGCACCCGCCCGCGCTTCCCCGGCGCCGAGCCCCCCTATCGGCCACTAGTGGCCTGCTACAAGCAGAAGCTGCCCGAATTCAACGGCCCGCTCGCATCCGGCCCGGCTGACGGGAGCGGAGGATGAGCGCGGAGAACGGGCAGGGCACCCGCGAGGACGGCGGGCGTGGCATCCGCGACCAGATCGAGCGCTACCGCACGGCCTTCATCGCGGTCCTCGCGATGATCGTGATCGCCGCCGCGAGCGCCGGCTACATCCTCGCGCACGAGCGTCTGTCGGTGCCGGCGTGGGTGCCGGTCATCGGGCGCGAACACTTCGCGCTGAAAGGCGAATTCCAGACCGCCCAGGCGGTCGCGCCGGGTCAGGGCCAGGAGGTCACGATCGCAGGCGCCAAGATCGGCGAAATCGCAAGCGTCGAACTGCGCAACGGCCGGGCGCTCGTGAACATGAACCTGAAGCCCTCCTACGCGCGCTACATCTACCGCGACGCGACGATGCTGCTGCGTCCCAAGACGCAGCTCAAGGACGAGACCGTCGACGTCAATCCCGGCACGCCCGCGGCCGGGCGCGTGCCGAGCGGCTACACGATCCCGGTCGCCCAGACCGCTCCGGACGCCAACCTCGACGAACTGCTCGCCGCGCTCGACACCGAAGCGCGCGCCTCGCTGCAGGAGCTGCTCGCCGGCGCCGGCGAGGGCCTGAAGGGCAACAGCGCCAACCTCTCCGCGACCCTCAAGCGCTTCGCCCCGCTGGGGCACTACCTCACGGAGATCGGTCGCGAAGTCACCAAGCGCCAGGCCGCTGTCTCGAGCTCGATCCACAACTTCCGCCTGCTGATGGAAGCGCTCGGCAACAAGGACTCACAGCTGGCCGCGCTCGTCGACTCCTCCAACGCCGTCTTTACGACCTTCTCTCAGCAGGACCGCGAGGTCCAGGAAACCCTGCGCGAGCTGCCCGGCGCGCTGAAAGCGACCAATCAGGGCCTTGCCAAGGCGACCACGGCCTTCCACGTCGTCGGCCCGACGCTAAAGGCGCTCGAGCCCTTCGCCAAGGCAACAGCTCCAGCCGAGCTTGCCTCCCAGCCGTTCTTCAAAACGACGACACCGATCCTCAAGAACCAGATCAGGCCGCTGCTGCGCAAGATCCTGCCGGTCCTCGACACCGTCTCGCCGTCCGTGCAGGAACTCAGCGAAGCGTTCCCGCAGCTCAAGACCGGCTTCGCGGTATTCAACGAATTCTTCAACGAGCTCGCCTACAACCCGGGCGCCAAGCAGGGTGGCTTCCTGTTCTTCCTCGACTGGGCCAACCACGACCTCGACAGCGTGGTCTCCCAGGGCGACGCTCACGGCGCGCTCGGCCAGACGCTCCTGTACTTCAACTGCGGGCTGGTCTCGCTCCTGAAGGGCACCGCCGAAGTCGACCCCACCGCGAAACTGATCCTCGGGCTGCTCAACCCGCCAAGCACGGCGCTGTGCAACTCGATCTCGTCAAGCACGGCGGCGGCCAAAGCCGCCGGCCTCGAGCACGGTGTCAGCGCGACGGCTCGGGTTGCCGACCGCGTCTTCGGCCAGGGCCCCGACGCGTCTGCGCTGCCCGCGATCGGAAAGGGTCACTGATGCAGAAGCGCGCGCCGACACTGGCGAACATCCTCGTGATCGTGCTCTTCGCGCTGAGCTGCTTTGGCCTGCTGCTCTTCCTCTGGGAGTCCTTCGGCGGGCCGCTGCCGCTGAAGCCGAAGGGCTACCGCTTCACCGTCGAGCTCTCGCGCACACTGTCGCTGGCCGAACAGTCCGACGTGCGCATCAGCGGCGTCAGCGTCGGGCACGTCATCGGCTTCTCCACGCAGTCCGCCGGACTGAACGACGTGACGGTCGAAATGGATCACCAGTACGCCCCGGTGCGCGCCAACGACCACCTGATCCTGCGCCAGAAGACACTGCTGGGCGAGACCTACGTCGAACTGCTCCCCCAGCCGGGGGGCGCGCGGCCGCTGCCCGACGGAGGGCGCCTGCCCTCCAGCCAAGTCGAAGCGTCGGTGACGCTCGACGACATCCTGGCCGCGCTACAGCCGCGCGAGCGCAGCGCCTTCAAAACGTGGCAGCGGGCCCTCGCGGCCTCCTTCAACGGGCGCGGCGAACAGATCAACGCGGGCTTCGCCGAGCTCGAACCGTTCGTTGAACAGGCCAACAACCTGGTCACGATCCTCGCCTCCCAGGAAGGCGCGGTGCGGGCGGTCGTCCACAACACCGGCGTCGTCTTCGACGCGCTCACCGAACGCGACGACCAGTTCCGCGGGCTAATCGAAAACGGCGAGCGCAGCTTCCACGCGCTGGCGCAGAGCAGCCAGCAGTTCGCCGACGCCTTCCGCGAACTGCCCGCGTTCGAGCACAACTCCCAGAGGACGCTGCGCGAACTCGACAGCCTTGCCGCCGCCGCCAGCCCGGTGCTCGACCAGTCGCAGGCCTGGGAGCGCGAGCTCGCGCCGCTGCTGCGCAACGTAAAGGCCTTCACGCCCGACTTCAACAACCTGCTCACCGGCATCGGGCCGCTGGCCAGCGCCTCCAAGAAGGGCCTGCCCACGGTGCCCGCGACGCTCAAGAACACGGTGCCGCTGCTCGAAAACGTCACGCCGGTGCTGCGCAACCTCGACCCGTTCCTGCAGTTCGCAGGCGACTACATCCCCGAGGTGCAATCGTTCTTCGCGAACCTGACCGCCGCCACCAACGCGCACGACAAAAACGCCGACTTCGGCGCCGGCGGTGCGATCCAGCACTACCTGCGCGCTCTGGTCACGGTCGGTCCCGAAGCCCTCGCGGTCTACAACCAGCGAATCGGCACCAACCGCGCCAACCCCTACTTCCAGACGGGCGGGCTGAACCTGCTCGGCAGCGGCGGGCTGCAGTCCTTCAGCACCGCGGCCTGCGCCGACTCCGCCCCATCGGTCAGCGGACCCGCCAACGCGGCGGTGCCGCAGAGCATCATCGAACAGCTGATCTCCGACCACGTTGCCAACGCGCCCGAAAGCACCAGCAACGCGGTCCCCGCGCCCGCCTGCACCCAGCAGCCCCCGTTCACCTGGGAAGGCGCCACCAGCCAATTCCCGCACGTGACCGCGCCCGCGCCGCTGAAATAGCTCGGGCCCGCCGGTTCGATGGCTCGGGCCCGCCGGTTCGATGGCTCAGCCCGCCGGGTTCGGGGCTCAGCCCGCCGGTTCGATAGCTCTAGCCAGCCGGCTTCGCGTAGGCCGCGACGAGCGCGCGATAGTGCCCCAGGTAAGGCAGCAACGCGAAGTAAGCGAGATCGCCCAGCAGGCGCGGCAGTTCGCCCGTGCGGTCCTCCAACGCGCGCCGGTGCAGGATCGAAACGATCCCGCCGACCAGTGCCTCTGAGGTCCCCGGCGGCAGATGATCCGGGTCGGCGCAGTGGAAGCGACCCTCCTCCAACAGCGGCGGGAAGACCCGTAGCAGCGAGTGGTAGCGCTCGTCTGCGGCCCCGCCCGCGCTGAGGCACTCCACTAGCACCACACGCGCCCCATCCGGGTCCTCCGTGAGCGCGCCCAGCAAAGCCTCCAGTCCCGACCTAACCCGCTCGGGCCAGGGCACATCGCGCTCCACCCGTTCGAGCACCCTGCCCTCGACGCGGGCCACCAACTCGTCGAGGGCCTGCAGGAAGCAGTCCTGCTTGTCGTCGAAGTGCTCTTCGAAGACCGCCGCAGAGACCTCAGCGGTCTGCAGTACCCGCTCCACCGTCGTACGATCGTAGCCGCGGTAGGAGACCGTTGCGATCAAGGCATCGAGGACACGCACGCGGGGGTTCGACGAGCGACCCCGGACGCCAGGAACGATGGTGGGGGGCTCCCGTTCCGCGCCGAGGCGGCTGCTATTCAACATCTTTCCTCCCTCCCTGCCGGCGAAGGAGCGGGTGGAGGAGCGCGACCGCTGCCGATCGGGCCATGGCTCAGGGCGCGTTTCCAGGCGCTGAATTCCGGACTGTGGTACCTCTGACCCAGGATCGTAGATGCACCGGCATCGTACTGTCAAGAGCGCTACGTACAAAGATCGCACGCCGCTATGGCCGCTCGTGCCTGGCGCGGCGAGTGCTGCCTGTGGACGGGCGGCGGCTACAGGGCCCGCGGCCGGTGGAAGGCGCTCAGCTGGCCGCGTTCAGTCTGGTGATGCGCACAGGCCCATGCTCGGCGGACTGCGAGGAGACAGACTGCGGGGAGCGGCTGAGGAAGTGCAAGCGGTAGCGGCCAACGATGATCTCATCGCCGTCCTCGAGCATGCGCCACTCGACCCGCTCGCCGTTGACGAAGACCCCATTGAGGCTGCGGTCGTCGAGTACCCGCACCCCGTCCGGCTGGCGCACCAGCAGAGCGTGCCGGCGCGAGACCGTCGGATCGTCGAAGCGCACGTCCGCCGCGAGGCTGCGGCCGACGCGCGTCCACTCGCGGGTCAGCGCCACCACGGTGATCTCCTCGTCCTCCTCGTAGAGGAGGTACTCGCCCGGTTGCTCGATCCGCTCCCTGGTCTCAGCCAGCCACACCGCGTCGCGCTCGGTGGTGTGCTCCGGTCCGGACATGGTGTCCTCCCGTCCGAGTCGTCCGACGCTGAACAGCGAGGCCCGCACGAAGCTAGGCCCGCCACAGGCCGGACAGTCGCTCAGCGTATCGCTCGCCGCCAAGGTCAACACGTAGCCGCAGCGCAGGCAGCGAAAGGAACCCGCTCCAGCCATCGTCCCCGAGGTCAGTGACTCCACCATCTCGCAGCTCCTCTTCTCCTGTTGGGATACGTCTCGGAACCCACCTGTCGACGGAACCTAGTGGCGATCATAACGAGACTCTCAGCCGCGGGTTTAAAAGGCTTGTAATTTTCCTGAGACTCGGCGGCAGGTTTCGATGATTCGCACGCAGTCCGGGGCAGGGGAATCCGGACGAGGGGGTAGCGCCACTACTTGTACCCCCACGCACCCCCGCCCAAACAGATCCGGCCTCGCGGCCGGCAGGAGACCGTCGCGGCACGGCGAAATCTCTCGCGTGAGCATGTCCGCACCGCCCACCACCGACGCCGAGCAGCTCGAGCGCTTCCTGCTGCGCCGCGGCGTGGGCGTGCTCGCAGCGGACCGCAACCGCTGCGCGGACTGCGGCCGCACGCCGCTGGTGGGGGAGCAGGTGCACCTCTACGCGCAGCACGGCAGCGTCGTCTGCGAGCTCTGTCGGCCGTTGCGCCGCGAGCGGCCCGCGGTCACCGAGACGGTGCGCCACACCGAGCGTGGGCACACCGTGCGCCTCACCGCGCGCGCCGCCTAGCCTCACTGCGCGCGCCGCCTAGCCTCCCCGTCCGCCGGTAAACTCCCGTCCGCCATGGACCCCGTGACCGTCTCGATCCTCATCGACGCTCCCCGCGAGCGGGTCTTCGACTACCTGCAGGATCTGGCGAACCACTCCGAGTTCACCGATCACTACCTGCACGACTGGCATCTCACGCGCGCGAACTCCGTTGGCCTGGGGGCCGGCGCCCGCTTTCGCGCGAGCGCGCCCGGCAACCGCTTCAGCTGGGGCGACGTGACCTTCGCCGAGGTCGAGCACCCGCACCGCATCGTCGAGGTCGGTCGTGGCGGCAAGGGTAACCGCATCCGCACGCTCGGGGTCTACGAGCTCTCCCCGGGCGCGGGCGGCACGACGCGCGTGCGCTTCACGCTCGAGACCCAGCCGCGGATGCTCTCCGATCGCCTGATGGAGTCCTTCGGTGCGCGGGGATGGGTCAAACGCCAGAACATGAAGGCCATGCGACGCCTGCGCTCGATCCTTGAGACCGGGGAGGGGCGCGGCGCGCGCGTGACGATCGCCGGTGGGTAGACTGCCGCCTCGCATGTCCCGCATCCCGTCTCGCGCGTCCCGTCCCTCGCCACGCACGCCCCATGTGCCGCCGCGCATCTCCCACCGCTCGCGCAAGGCGTCCCTGGCGGCTGTCGCGGTGCTCGCGTCGCTCGCGCTCGGGGCCTGCGGGGACGCCCACACACGGGTCACGACCGGCACCTACGCCGGGGCCTCCGGCAAGAACGCCCCCTACCTCAACGTCGGGCCCCTGATCTACGAGGTCCAGCTCTCACGGCAGCTGAACCCCTACAACACCGAAGACGCCGCCTACCTGGCGGGCCTTACGCCCGCCCAGCGACTGCTGGGCCCAGGCGAAGAGTGGTTCGGGGTCTTCATGCAGGTCTATAACAACACCGGCCTGCCCCATCCGATCGCAACGGGTCTAACGATCACCGACACCCAGCACAACGTCTACCACCCGGTCGCCCTCGGGGCGGTCAACTCGTTCGCCTACCGTCCCACGCGGCTGCTCGCAAAGAGCCAGGTGCCGGCCCCCAACACGATCGCCGCCGCCGGCCCCACCCAGGGTGCGCTGCTGCTCTACAAGATCAAAGTCATCTCGCTGGACAACCGGCCCTTCACGCTGAAGATCGTCGATCCCCTCGACCCGGCTCAGACCGCGTCCGCGGAACTCGACGTCTAGGGTCCCAGCGCCACGATCGGGGCCGGCCCCCACCCGCACCCCACGCTGTACCTCGGCCGATTTGGAACGTGCGGTTTAGGACGCGACCACGAGATCACGCCGCAACCCTGACCCCGACACACCTCTAAGGGTTGGCCCGCAGCCCGGCTTCGAGCACCTCTCGCGCCACCGGCGCCGCGGTCGCTCCGCCCGCGCCGTCGCGCACCAGCAGCACCCCGACCACGATCTTCGGGCGCAGCGCCGGCGCGAACGCCGCGAACCAGGCGTCGGTGTTCTGGGGGTTGCTCTGCTCGGCGCTGCAGGCACCGGCTTCGGAGGCGTGTTCTTCGCCCGCGGGGGTCTGCCGTTCGCCGCCGTCGACTTCCGCGTCTTCTGAGCCGCAGGAGCTGGGGCTGCCGAGTTCCGCGGTCCCCGTCTTGCCGGCGACGACGACGCCGGGGATCGCCGCAGCAGTGCCCGTGCCGAAGCGCACCACGTCGACCATCAGGCCCCGCACAGTGCGCGCCACCGCCGGGGAAATCGCGCGCGCGGAGTCGCCGCGCGCGAAACCGAAGCTCGGTGTCGGCCGGCGGCCACCGTCGGCGACCGTCGCCGCGACCGTCGCCATCTCCAGCGGGCTCGCCTGCACCATGTCCTGGCCGATCGCGGTCGAGCCGACCGCCAGTTCGCCCTGGATCTCCGCCGCTGGCGGAATTGTGCTCTCCGCGGCTCCCGCGATCCCCGGCAGCTGGTTGAAGCCGAAGCGTTCGGCGGTCGCTACCAGTCGCGCCGCGCCCAGCCTCACCCCGAGCGGTGAGAAGACCGAGTTGCAGGAGACCGCGAACGCCAGCGTCAGGCTGCCCCCGCAGGACTCGCCGTTGGCATTGGAGAGCTTGACCCCGTCGAGCGTCGCCGCCGTCGCGTAGGGGAAGGTGCTGTGCGTGCTCGCCACGTGCGCCGCCAGCGCCCCGCTGACCGTGATCACCTTGAACGTCGAGCCCGGCGGTTGCAGCCCGTCCAGGCCGATCCCCGCGACACCCAGGATCTGTCCGCTGGCGGGTTCCAGCGCCACCACCCCGCCGTACTGGCCGCCCAGCGCGCTGACCGCCGCGCTCTGCACCGCCGCGGAGATCGTCGTCCGCACCGCGGTGGCCGCGTGCGGCGCCGTGCTCGCCAGCACGCGCTCGCCGGCGAGCAGTTCGCCCCCGGGGACGCCACGCAGGCGTTCGTCGTCGGCGAGCTCCAGGCCGCTGATCCCGACGATCGCGTTCGCCGCCACTCCCTGCGCCTGGAGTGACTGCAGGCGGCTCACGGGGATCGGGCCCACGCTGCCGACCACCGCGCTCGCGCTCGCCCCCAGCGGCGAGCTGCGCTCCCCCGTCACGGTCGCCGCTCCTTCCGCGAGGACCGAGCCGTCGCGTGCCAGCAGCGCGGCGCGCGGGGGCAGCGTCGTACGCCTGTTCAGCCGCTCGCCCACCCGCAGGCCGGGGAAGGCGAGCGAGCGCGACCACGCCACGCGCATCCCGGCCGCCCCCGCGGCCGTGACGATCGGCAGCCTGAAGCTGCTCGACAGCGTCCCGAACAGGCGTGTGCGAACGCGCACCGGCACCACCTCTACACCGCCCGCCGCCGCGCGCGGATGGCCCGTGACACGCAGGCCGCTCGCCGTCGCCAGCATCGCCGCTTCGCGGTAGGTCGCGGCGAATTCGCCGGCCGACAGCTCGCGCTGTGAGGCCGGCGTGATCTCGCTGTACATCGCCGCGTAGTCACCCTGCGCCCACGCCGCCGCGAAGCGCCCTGCGAGGGCCGGAGCCGAGGAGGACCCGGAGTGCGCCGCGCCCACGATCGCGCCCACCACGAACGCGACGGACGCCAGCGCGACCATCGGGCGCGCGCGCTGGGAACGGCGACGACGAGCCCCGCGGTCGGGCTCGCTCCTGCCGGAGACGGACGTGGCGCTCACCGACACCCATCTCCAATGCTGGTCCTCACGCTGCGGAACGGTAGAACATGAGTTGTGACGGACCTCGACTGGTTGATCCTGGCGTTCGCCGCGCTGCTGGCGCTGTTCGGCTTTCGGCAAGGGTTCATCGTCGGAATGCTCTCCTTCGGCGGGTTCGCGACCGGCGCGTTCATCGGCACCCGCATCGGCCCGCTGCTGCTGCCGCAGGGGTCCTCATCGCCGTACGCACCCGCCTTTGGGCTCGTCGGCGCGCTGCTCGCCGGCGCGATCCTCGCGAGCGGCCTGGAGGGGGTCGGCTGGCGGCTGCGCCGCAGCACGCTGCTGATCCCCGGCGTCGGCCTGCTCGACGGCGCGCTCGGCGCGCTGCTCAGCGCCGCCGTCGGCCTCGGCATCGTGTGGATCGTCGCCGCCGTCGCCGCGCAGATCCCCGATGGGGGGCAGTTGCGCGCCAACATCCAGCGCTCCGCGATCCTGCGCGAGCTCAACCAGCTGCTGCCGCCCTCGGGCCCCGTTCTCGACGCACTGGCACGGCTGGACCCGCTGCCCGCGATCCCCGGACCGCTACCCGCGCTCGCCGCGCCCCCGCCGCCGCGGATCGCCCGCGATCCCGGGGTGCGCACCGCCGCGCACAGCGTCGTGCGCGTGCTGGGCACCGCCTGCGGGCTCGCGATCGAGGGCTCCGGCTGGGTTGCGCGGCCCGAAGAGATCGTCACCAATGCGCACGTCGTGGCCGGCGAGAGCGACACCACCGTCGAGGTCGAAGGCGACTCCCCCGGCCTCGCGGCGCAGGCGATCGCATTCGACCCGACCGACGACGTCGCCGTGCTGCGCGTCCCCGGTCTCGGCCTCGCGCCGCTGAGCCTCGTCGCGAGCCCCGCCCCCGGGCGTGCCGGCGCGATCCTCGGCTACCCCGAAAACGGGCCCTTCGCGGTCGGTCCCGGGCGCATCGGCCAGACCGAGCAGGTGCTCACCCAGGACGCCTACGGACGCGGGCACGTCTCCCGCCTGCTCACCCCGCTGCGCGGCGTCGTGCGGCCAGGCAACTCCGGCGGCCCGCTGGTCGACACCGCCGGGAACGTCCTCACGACTGTCTTTGCCGGCACCACCGGCGGCGGTCCCGCGGGCGGCTACGGCGTCGCCAACTCGACCGTCGCCCGTGTGCTCGCCGGTGCCGACGCACCGGTCGCCACCGGTCCCTGCGACTCGGCCTGAGCGGCGGGGCAGGAGGCCCCGCCCCCACGGGCCTCTGCGGCGCCCCGCCCGCGCGGACGATCCCCAACGAAAAGTGTCCGCCCACCACCAGCCGCTAGTCTCTGGTCCCTATGCCGAAGACCCTTGTGATCGCCGAGAAGCCCTCCGTGGGGCGCGATCTCGCACGCGTGCTGCCGGGAACCTTCAAGAAGGAAGAGGGCTGGCTGGAAGCTGAGGAGTACATCATCACGTGGGCGGTCGGCCACCTGGTGCAGCTCGCCGAACCCGACGAATACGACCCCAAGTTCAAGCGCTGGAAGATGGAGGACCTGCCGATCGTCCCCGACCGCTTCAAGCTGGTCGTCCGCGACGAGCGCTCGCGCAAGCAGATGTCGGTCGTCACCAAGCAGCTCACGCGCGAGGACGTCGGGGACGTCGTCAACGCCTGCGACGCCGGGCGCGAGGGCGAGCTGATCTTCGCCTACATCTACGAGAAGGCCGGCGCCGATAAGCCCGTGCGGCGCCTGTGGCTGAACTCGATGACCAACGCCGCGATGAAGGAGGCCTTCGCCTCGCTGCGCCCCGCGGAGGAGCTCGCGCTGCTGGAGCAGGCCGCCCGCTCGCGCTCGGAGGCCGACTGGATCGTCGGTATGAACGCCACGCGCGCCGCCACGATCCGGCTGCGCACCTCCTTCGACGGGGCCGTCTCGCTCGGGCGCGTGCAGACCCCGACGCTCGCAATCGTCGCACGCCGCGAGGAGGAGATCCGGGCCTTCCAGCCCGAGCCCTACTGGCTCGTCGACGCCACCTTCGCCGCGCCGCCGCTGGAGGGCGGAGGCGACGCCAACGGGAACGGGGCGGCCGCGGCGGGCGCCGGGGATGGGGACGCGCAGACCGGAGAGCGCGTGTACGCCGGGCGCTTCCACGCCGGCGCCAAGCCCCGCATCGCGACCGCCGAGGAAGCGCTCGCGATCGTCGAGGCCTGCGAGGGCAAGCACGGCACGGTCACGAAGCTCGAGAAGAAGGAACAGCGCGAGCGCGCCCCGATGCTCTACGACCTGACCTCGCTGCAGCGCGACGGAAACACCCGCTACGGGTTCTCCGCGCGACGCACCCTCGCCGCGGCGCAGCGCCTCTACGAGGAGCACAAGGCGCTCACCTACCCGCGTACCAGCTCGCGCTACCTGACGACCGACATGATCCCCGAGATCAAGCCGACCGCCGAGGTCGTCGGCGCCCAGGAGGAGTACGCCAAGGCCGCCGCCTACGTCATGGGCCTGGACACGCTGCCGCTGGAGCGGGTCGTCAACAACGAGAAGGTCTCCGACCACCACGCGATCATCCCCACCCAGGGCGAGCACAAAGTCGACCGCATGGGCGACGACGACAGGCGCATCTACGACCTCGTCACCCGCCGCTTCCTCGCCGTCTTCCACCCCGAGGCCGTGTTCGAGAACACCCGCGTCGAGACCACCGTGCGCGCCGGCGAGTCCGAGCGCTCCGGCAAGTTCGTCTTTCGCACCCGCGGCAAGCTGCTGATCGTCCCCGGTTGGCGCGGCGTCTACGGCGAGACCCCCGCCGACGCAGGCGATCGCGGCGATGAGGACGAGGGCCTCGACCAGCAGCTGCCACGCCTGGTCGCCGACGAGTCCGTCGACGTACGCGAGATCAAGAGCCTCAGCAAGGAAACCAAGCCGCCCCGGCGCTACTCCGACGCCTCGCTACTCGGCGCGATGGAGACCGCCGGCAAGCTCGTCGACGACGACGAGCTGCGCGAGGCCATGAAGGAGTCCGGGATCGGGACGCCCGCGACGCGTGCCGCGATCATCGAGCGCCTGATCACCGTCGGCTACATCGAGCGCGACGGACGCTCGCTGGTCGCGACCGAGAAGGGTCTGAACGTCGTACGGCTGCTTGGCCACCACCCCTTGACATCCCCCGAACTGACCGGCCAGTGGGAGCACCGCCTGGATCGCATCGAGCGCGGCGAGGATGCCCGCGAGGTCTTCATGGGCGACATCGCCGGCTTCGCCCGCGAGACGGTGAAAATGCTCGACGAGACGCTCAAAGACGTCCGCATCCCCAAAGCCACGCTCGGACCGTGTCCCGTCTGCGGGCACGAAATCGTCGAAAACCGCAAGGGTTACTCCTGCTGGGCGCGCACCGATCCCGGCTGCGGCTTCGTCATCTGGAAGGCCAAAGCCGGCAAGCAGCTCCCCGCCGCGATCGCGCGCGAGCTGATCAAGACCGGCTACACCAACCGCCCCGTGACCGGCTTCCGCGGGCGCTCGGGGCGCAGTTTCCGCGCGCACCTCGCTCTCCAGCAGACCGAGGACGGCCGCTGGCGTGTCGAATTCAACGAGAACTGGGCCAAGGACGGCGCCAAGCCGCCCGACCACGAGACCGCCGCCGCCGCGCAGGCGGCCGTTGCCGAGCCCGCAGCGGCGGACGCCGCCGCCGAGCCGGCGGCCGACGAGCGCGTTGCCGCGCGCTCGGCCGCGTAGCTCGAAGACGGGTCCCGGGCGTCGCGGCACCCGGCCTCACGGGGCCAGTGCATCCGCGGGTCACCGTTGTCGCGGGGCGCCCGCTTGACACCACGTCGCCGCGCCGCGCCACGCGCCGCGGCGACGTCGGGTCGGTGCGCGAGGATGGGTGCGGATGCCGATCACCCTGATCACCGGACCCGCGAACGCGGGCAAGGCGCGGGCCGTCATGAACGTCGTGCGCGAGCATCGCGCCCGCGGTGAGCGCCCGCTGCTGGTCGTCCCGACGCGCGCCGACGCGGAACGCTACGGGCGCGAGCTGGCCGGCGAGGAGCTGGCGCCGGGCGCGCGCGTGGAGCGCTTCGACGGCCTGCTCGCCGAGGTCATCCGCCGCGCGGGCGGCGCGCAGCCGCCACTCGGCGCACTGGCCCGCGAGCGGGTGCTCGCGACGGTCTCCGGACGCGCCACGCGGGGTGTGACGCGCGCGCTGGCGGCGTTCGTCGGGGAGCTCGAGGTGGAGCGGGTAGGCCCGGCGCAGCTGCGGGCCGCGCTGGCGGCGTGGACGGCGGCCGACCCGGCGCAGCGGGAGCGCGCCGAGCAGCTTGGGGCGCTGTACGAAGGGTACGAGCGCGTGCTGGGAGAGCTCGGGCGGACCGACCCCGAGCAGCGTGCGACGCGGGCACTCGACGAGCTGCGCCGGACCCCGGCGCGGTGGGGCGCGGTGCCGGTGCTGCTCTACGGCTTCGACGACTTCACGCGCCTACAGCTCGACGCGATCGAGACGCTCGGGACGGTCGTCGGGGCGCGCGTGACGGTCGCGCTGGCCTTCGAGCGCGGCCGGACGGCGTTCGCGGGGCGCGCCGGTACCTTCCAGACGCTGCTGCCGCTGGCCGCCGAGCACCGCGAGCTGGCGCCGCGGGCGGAGTACTACGCGCCGCGCTCGCGCGCCGCGCTGCATCACCTGGAGCGCTTCCTGTTCGAGCCGCAGCGCCCCGCTGGCGCGCCCGCGGGAGATGCGGTGCGGCTGCTCGAGGGCGGCGGTGAGCGCGCCGAGCTGGAGCTCGTCGCGGAAGAGATCTCCGAGCTCCTCGAGCGCGGGGTGCGCCCCGCGGAGATCGCGGTCGCGCACCGCTCCCCCGGGACGATCGCCGAGCTGCTGGGGGAGGTCTTCGCGGCACGCGCGATTCCCTACACGCTGGAGCGCCGCGTGCGCTTCGCGGACACCGCGCTCGGCGGCGCGCTGCTGGGCGCGCTGGCCGCGGCGTGTGACGCCGACGCCGAGCTCGAGCACCTGCTGGCATGGCTGCGCGCGCCGGGGGTGCTCGACGAGGTCGAGCTGGCCGACGAGCTCGAGGCGCGCGCGCGGCGCGCCGGCGTCGGGACCGCCGCGGGCGCCCGCGCGCTGTGGGAGGCCGCGCGCTGGCCCCCGGAGCCGCTCGAGCCCCTGGAGCGGCTGCGGGAGGCCGCGGCCGTGAGTGGGTCGGTCGGGGGAGCGCAGGCGCTGATCGAGCGCGCGGCGCACGAGCTGGAGCGGCTGGCGAGCGCTTGGCGGGAGTCGCTGGGCAGCTCCCCGGGGCCGGGCACGGACATGGGCGCGTCGGGGTCGCGGGAGCCGCCGTCGCTAGCGCTGGAGTCCGCGCAGCAGCGCGAGTCACGCGCGCTGGAAGTCGGCCGGTCCGCGCTGGCGGAGCTGCGCGCGCTGGCGGAGGAGGACCTGCGAGCGGTGGCCCCCGCGCTGGCCCCCGACACCGCCGCGCTGCTTGCAGCCCTGCGTGGCCTGGAGCTGGTCGTGGGAGCCGAGCCGGCGGGCGCGACGGACGGGACGCAGGCGGGCGGCAGTGAGGCGGTCGCCGTGCTCGACCCGCTGGCGCTACGCGCGCGGAGGGTGCGGGCGCTGTTCCTGTGCGGCCTGCAGGAGGGCATCTTCCCGGCGGCGGCCCGCGCCGAGCCGCTGCTCTCCGAGGACGAGCGCCGACGGCTGGTGGAGAGCTCTGGCCTACTCGCGCTCGCGGGCGATCAGCGTGGCGCGGACGCGCTGGCGGCCGAGCGCTACCTGCTCTACGCGGCGGTCTCGCGCCCCGAGGAACTGCTGGCGCTGAGCTGGCACACGGCCGACGACGACGGCCTCGAGCGCTCGCGCTCGCTGTTCGTGGACGACGTCTGCGACCTCTTCGCCTGCGATCTGCACGCGGCCCGCAGCAGGCGGGCGCTGGGCGAAGTGGGGGAGGGGAGGACGGGTTCGGCGAGCGCGCGACCGGGCGCAGCACCCGGTGGGCTGTCGCCTCCCTCGAGCACGGACCGGTCGCTCAGAGAGCCGATCGCGGATCGGCTGGAGCCGCTGCGCGCGGAGCCCATGCTGGCGGAGTTGCGCGAGCAGCGGCTGTGGTCGGCGTCGGCGCTGGAAGCGTGGGCGGGCTGCCCGGCGCGGTGGTTCGTCGAGCGGCTGCTGGGCGCCAAGGACCTCGAGCCCGAGCCCGAGCCGCTGGCGCGCGGCGGCCTGGCGCACGCCGCGCTGCGGGATGTGCTCGAGGGACTGCGCCGCGAGACCGGCTCGGCGCGATTGCGCGCCGATGCGCTACCACGGGCGCGGGAGCTGCTGCGCGCGGCGCTCGCCGCGCGCGAGCACGAGTACCCGCTGTCGGTCGCCCCGGAGCGCGTCCCCGGGGTGCGCCGGCGCCTGCAGGCCGACCTCGAGCGCTACCTGGAGCACGCCGCTGCGCACGAGAGTCAGCTGGAGCCGACGCACCTGGAGCTGTCGTTCGGGTTCCCCGACGAGCAGCCCGGCCTGCCGGCGCTCGACCTCGGGGACGGGGTGCGGGTGCGGGGGCGCATCGACCGCGTCGACATCGACCCCGCAGGCGCGGCGGCGGTGGTATACGACTACAAGGGCGCCCACGCGCCGGAGGCCGGTCGCTGGGCGCGGGAGCGCAGCTTCCAGGTGGCGCTGTACATGCGCGCCGTCGAGGGCCTGCCCGGGGTGCACGCCGCCGGCGGCTTCTACCAGCCGCTTGCCGGGCGCGACCTGCGCGCGCGCGGCGCGGTCGAGCAGGAGGCCGACCTGGAGCTGGACAGCGTGCGCGGGGACGTGCGCGAGCGCGCGGAGGTGCAGGCGCTAGTCGAGGAAGCCGTAGCCGCGGCTCGCGCGGCCGCCGCGCAGGCGCGCGCCGGGGAGCTCCAGGCACGGCCGGCGACGTGCGGGTTCGGGGGCGCCGGGTGCATGTATCCCACGATCTGTCGCTGCGAGCAATGAGCGCCGGTCTCTGGACCGACCGGCCTGGCGCGCCGGGGGCCCCGCACCAGGGTTCGCTGTTCGACTGCGTGGCCGAGCCGGCGCACGCCGACCCCACGTTCCCGTTCGAGCCAACGCCCTCCACGCGGCTGCTGAGCCCCGAGCAGGAGCAGGCGGCGGCGCGGCGGACGGGGCCGCTGCTACTCGCGGCGGGGGCCGGCAGCGGCAAGACGTCGGTGCTCGTCGAGCGCTTCGTGCGCGCGGTGCGCGAGGATGGCATCGCGCCGGGGCGGATTCTCGCGATCACGTTCACCGAGCGCGCCGCCGGAGAGCTGCGTGCGCGGGTACGCGCGCGCCTGCTGGAGCTGGGCGAGCGGGAGGCCGCGCGCGACACCGAGGGCGCGCCGATCGGGACCTTCCACGGCTTCTGCGCGCGCCTGTTGCGGGTGCACGCGCTGGCCGGAGGACCGGCCGCCGGGCTGGACCCGGATTTCGCGATCCTCGACGAGGTCGCGGCGGGGCGGCTGGCGCTGCTGGCGTTCCGCCGCGCGCTGGGTGCCCTGCTGGCCGAGAACCGGCCGGCCTCCACGCGCGCGGAGGCGGTGGATCTCCTAGCGGCATACGGCGCCGACCGGATGCGGGCGATGCTCCTGAGGGTCTACGCCGAGCAGCGCAGCCGCGGGGTCCTCGCGCCGGCGCTGCCAGTGTCGGCGCTGGCGGGAGCCGCCTCGTCCGCGTCGGCGCCGCCCGCAGCGTTACGAGCGTGCGCGCTGCTCGACGAGACGCTGCGCAGCTTCGGGTGCGAGTACGCCGAGCTCAAGCGCGCGCGGGGAGCACTCGACTTCGACGACCTGGAGCTGTGCGCACACGCCCTGCTGGCCGAGCAGGAGAGCGTCCGCGCGGCGTGGTCGGAGCGCCTGGAGCTGCTGATGGTGGACGAGTTCCAGGACACCAACCGCCGCCAGCTCGGGCTGCTGGAGCTACTGGACCGCGGCAACCTGTTCACGGTCGGAGACGAGCTGCAATCGATCTACGGCTTCCGCTACGCCGAGGTCGAGCTCTTCCGCGAGCGTCGCGCCGCTCTGCAGCCCCAGGGGGCGGCACTGGCGCTGGCAAGCAACTTCCGCGCGCGCGCGCCGTTGATCGCCGTCGTGAACGCCGTCTTCGCCGCGCGCTTCGGGGACGCCTACACGCCGCTGGTGGCCGCCCGCGCGGAGCAGCTAGACGGGGAACCCTCGATCGAGCTGCTGCTCACCGACCGGCGCGGCTGGGCGCAGTCGCCCCACGCGCAGGCGGTCGCCGGCGAGTTGCCGCCGGCGCCGCTCTGGCGCCAGGCGGAGGCGCGTCTGTTGGCCCAGCGCGTGGCCGCGCTGGTGGACGGTGGCGCGACCACCGCCGGCGAGGTGGTGGTCCTGCTACGTGCGGCGGGCGACCTGCCGGTATATGAGCGCGCGCTGGAGGAGCGCGGCCTGCGGACGCTGGCGGCGGTCGGGAGCTTCTGGGGCCACCAGCAGGTCGGGGACCTGCTGGCCTGGCTGCGGGCGCTGGCGAACCCACTGGACGAGCTCGCGCTGTACTCGACGCTGGCTTCGCCGCTGGTGGGGATCTCCAGCGACGGCCTCGCCCTGCTCGCACGGCAGGCTCGCAAGGATGGGATTGGGGTCTGGGGAACGCTCAGGCGAGCCGACGGCGAGCTCTATACGACGACATGCCTGTCGGCGGCTGACAGCAAGCGCCTGCAGCGCTTCGCGGAGCGCTTCGCGCAAGAGCGCCGGATCGTGCCGGCGCACAGCGTCGCGGAGCTGCTGCTGCGCGTGATCGCGGCCAGCGATTACGAACGGCACGTGCTCTCGCTGAGCTGGGGGGAGCGGCGCCTGGCGAACGTTCACAAGCTGCTGCGCATGGCGCGCCGCTTCGAGGCGACCGACGGCCGCGGCCTGCGGGGCTTCCTCGACCACGTGGCGCACCGCGGCGCGTTCGCGCAGGGCGCCGAGCCGGAAGCCCCGACGGGGGGCGCGGAGCCCGACGCGGTGCGCCTGATGACGATCCACGCGGCGAAGGGCCTGGAGTTCGGGGTCGTATGCGTCGCGGACCTCGGGCGCACCGGCAACGGTACGCCGCCGGACCTCCTCGTCGACGGCGAGCGCGTCGGCCTGCGGCTGGCGCGCCTGGATGGCACGGAGCCGGTGGCGTGCCTGGATTACGAGCAGCTCTGCGAGGAGCGCCGCCGCGCGGAGGCGGCGGAGGAGGAGCGGATCGTGTACGTCGCGATGACCCGCGCACGCGAGCGGCTGCTGCTGAGCGGCGCAGTCGACTTCGCGCGCTGGCCGGTCGCGAAGGCGGGGGGCGCGCCGATCGCCTGGCTCGCGCCGGCGCTGGCGCCGGAAGTGGCGGAGCACGCGCTCACGCTGGAGCGGCCCGTGCGCGACCTGGCCGTCGGGGAGCGCGCCGCGGGTGAAGCCGGAGACGAGGGCGGGGTCGCGCGGATGCGCTGCTGGCTGAACGCGCCACAGTCCGTCGGGCAGGTCCTGCAGGTCGAGTGCCTGCGCCCGGCGGCTTGACCGGCGCGGCTATGCTCGTGAGATGAGGCCAAAACCCCGGGCGGATGGTCCGCCGGGACGCGTGGCCGATGATCCACCGTCGGCCAGCCGGGAGGGTGAGGGCGCGCGGGAGGGAGTCTCGGACGCGTCGCTGTTCGCTCGCGTGCGCGCCCAGGACGACGCGCGAGCGCGGGAGCAGCTGATCGAACGCTATCTGCCGCTGGCGCGCCGGCTCGCGCGTCGCTACCAGCGCGCGGAGGAGCCCCTGGACGATCTCGTGCAGGTCGCCTGTCTGGGGCTGATCAAGGCCATCGACCGCTTCGACGTGGAACGCGAGGTCGTGTTCTCCAGCTACGCGGTGCCGACGATCCTGGGGGAGCTCAAGCGTCACTTTCGCGATCGCACGTGGTCGGTCCGGGTCCCGCGCGACCTGCAGGAGCTGGCGCTGCGGGTCGACCGGGTCGTGACGCGCCTGTCGGTCGGCAAACACCGCTCGCCGTCGGTGGGCGAGATCGCGGCGGAGGTCGGAGCCACGGAGGAGCAGGTGCTGGAGGCGTTGGAGGCCGCCGGCGCTTACCGGGCGGGCTCGCTCGACGCGCCGCGCATCGTGCAGGGGGAGGAGGCCGGGGAAAGTCTCGCCGACACGCTCGGCGCGGAGGAGAGCGGCTTCCGCCGGGCCGAGGAGCGCGCGACGCTGGAGCCGCTGCTGGCCAGGATCTCCGCGCGCGAGCGGGTCGTACTGGAGCTGCGCTTCGGTGAGGATCTCACGCAGGCCGAGATCGGGGAGCGCATCGGCGTCTCGCAGATGCAGGTCTCGCGTCTGATCCGCCAGGCGCTGACGCGCCTGCGTGGCGGGATCGGCGAGGAGGACCCGCCCGCAGGCAAGCCCTGAGGCCGGTCGCAGCTCCACGACAGCGCCTGCCCAGGGGTTGACATCGTCGCTATTGCGGTCACACTGTGGCGATGCCCCGCTCGATGTGGAAAGGGACGCTCAACTTCGGCTTGGTCAGCGTGCCGGTGAAGCTCTACAGCGCCGCGGTCCACAAGAACGTGACCTTTCACCAGCTGCACGCCACCGACCACGCGCGCATCGTCCAGCGGCGGTTCTGCTCGGCGGAGGGCGAGGAGGTCGACTACGGCGAGATCGTCAAGGGCTACGAGCTCGCACCCGGCCGCTACGTGGTGGTGGAGCCCGAGGAGTTCGCAGCGCTCGAGCCAAAGTTCACACGCACGATCGAGATCGAGGACTTCGTGCAGCTTGAAGAGATCGATGCGATCTACTTCGATCGTCCGTACTTCCTGATGCCGAACAAGGGCGGTGCACGCTCCTACCGATTGTTGCTGGAGGCGATGCGCGAAACGGGCAAGGTCGCGATCGGGCGGATCGTCCTGCGCTCGCGTGAGCAGCTCGTCGCGATTCGCCCGCGCGCGGACGCGCTGATGATGATCACGATGAACTTCGGCGACGAGATCCAGCAGACCTCGAGCTTCTTCGAGCTCGAAGAAGCCGAGGTCGAGGTCAGCGAGCACGAGCTCGAGATGGCGCGCAGGCTTGTGGAGTCGGTCTCGCGGCCATTCGAGATCGCCAACTACCACGACACCTACCGCGAGGCGCTGCTGGACCTGATCGATCGCAAGGCAAACGGCGAGCAGGTCGTCCTGGAGCCGCCCGCCAAGGACGAGCGCCTGCAGTCGCCGGACCTGATGAGCGCGCTGGAGGCGAGCCTCGAACAGGTGCGCGCACGCGCCAGGCAGGACGGCAAGCCCCCCGCGGGTAAGCGCAAGACCACCCCGTCGAACGGCAAGGGCGCCTCGTCGAGCAAGGGCACCCCGTCGAGTGCCGAGGGCGCGTCGGCGAGTGGCAAGAGCGCCTCCGCGAGTGGCAAGGGCGCGCCGGCGAACGGTAAGAGCGCACCGGCCAAGAGCCGGCGCAAACAGGCTCAGCGGAGCTAGACGGAGCTAGAAGACGAGTGCGAGCACGAGCTCCTCGTGCTCGCCATCATCGGCGGGCTCGATGCGCAGCTCGTCGGTCATGCGCTCCAGCACGTTGCCGACGCCGGGCAGCACGGCGTCGCGCACGAGCTGCGTGCCCGCCCGCTCGGGAAGTTCGCCGAGTCGCAGCTCGAATCCGCCAGCGCGCGCGCTGAGGGCAAAAGCGAGGTGCCCGTCGCTCGCGTGCCCCGGGGCATGGGCGCTGAGCGCGTCACAGATCAGCATTGCGTCGTCGAGGCGGTCGAGCGGACAGTTGGCGCGGGCTAGCACCATCGAGACGACTCTGCACAGCACCGGTCCTACCAGCGGGCCGTTCGCCAGGCGCAGCGAGGCGGTGCTCTCGTACGGCCCGTCGTCGCGGTCGGGTCGATCTTCGCTCACGGCTGGGGCGCGCTCACGAGGGCATGGGGGGATCGGCGGCCGTGTAAGGCGTGCCGGAGTCGTTTGGCTGGAGGGGTGTCTCCCACAGCGAGAAGGTCATGCGCACCTCGGTGCGCTCGTCCGCGTCGCGCCCGAGCTGCACGCTCTCGGCGAGCGAGGCGATCAGCGGCAGCCCGAGCCCGAGCCCGGGGCTGTCCGGTCGCGGGCCGATGCCGGCGCCCTCGTCACGCACGATCACCGTGAGCTCATCGCCGAGCAGCGTCGCGAGCACCTCCATCGGGCCCTCCTGCCCCTTCGGGGTAGGCGTGGACGACGACGTTCGTACAGGCCTCGGTGACGGCGAGACGGATGTCTGACAGCGTTTGGGTGTCCAGCGCGTAGGCCTCGCCCAGCGCGCCGAAGGCGTGCCGCACGATCGCGATGTTCTCGGCACGCGCCGGTAGCGCGAGTTCCATGTCGGGCGTCATGGCAATTATCTCTCCCAAGGCTCTACGGGGAGCGGGGTCTCGTCTTGGGTGATGGTGCCCTGCAAGAGCGGTTTTCACACATCGAACAACACCTGGGCCGTCACGGCGCGCACCATCTCGTCCGGCATTTGTGGTCGCCCTGTCAGCATGGAGCATACGCGAGAGCACAGGGAGGCACGGAACCTGCCCGCGCGCTGCCTACCCGCCCGGCGCGACCGCACAGGGTCTGGTGGGTCAGCGCGGCCGATCGGGCGCCGGCGTATCCCGATCCAGATGTGTTGCGCCGGGCACTGCGCCGCGCCCCTCGGCGGCGGTTTTCGCTCCCGCTCCGATGCTACGCTTTCAGGCTCCGCCTCAGGTGCCCTCCACCGTTTGCATGGGAGGTCCCGCCCATGTGGGAGGCACCGCCCTCCCGGGAGCACTGTCATGAACGATCACACCAAGCAGCCGCCAAGGGCCGTCGGGCTCTACGACCCTCGCTTCGAGCACGACGCGTGCGGCGTGGGCATGGTCGCGCGCCTGGACAACAGGCCGACGCATGAGGTAGTCGCGCTGGCGATCGGGGCGCTCGAGAACCTCGAGCACCGCGGCGCCTCGGGTGCGGACCCGACGACCGGCGACGGCGCGGGCATCCTGATGCAGATGCCCGACGAGCTGCTGCGCGCGGCGGCCGGCTTCGAGTTGCCGCCGGTCGGACGCTACGGGGTGTTGATGTGCTTCCTGCCACTCGAAGCCGCCGCCCGCGCGGCGCCTGGAAGAGCAGCTCGAGCGGACCGTGCGCGATGAGGGTCAGCGCGTGCTGGGCTGGCGCGAGGTGCCCGTCGACGTAGCGCACGTCGGGCGCACCGCGGGCGCATGTCGTCCGGCGATACGCCAGCTCTTCGTCGGCGCCCCCGAGACCGGAGCCATTCGACCAGGACGCCTTCGAGCGCAAGCTCTACGTGATCCGGCGCGTCAGCTACCGACCTCGGAGATCGACCGACGTCCGCGGATGGCTGTACGTGGCCTCGAGCTCCGCGCGCACGATCAACTACAAGGGCATGCTGATCAGCTATCAGCTCGCCGGCTTCTACCCGGACCTGCGCGACGAGCGCTGCAAGAGCGCGATGGCGCTCGTGCACTCGCGCTTCTCGACCAACACGTTCCCCAGCTGGGAGCTCGCGCACCCCTACCGCGTGATCTGCCACAACGGCGAGATCAACACGGTGATGGGCAACATCAACTGGATGCGCGCCCGCGAGAGCGAGCTCGCAGAGCGAGCTGTTCGGCGAGGACCTGCCGAAGATCCTGCCGGTCGCCAAGCTCGGCGACTCCGACTCGGCAACCTTCGACAAGGTGCTCGAGCTGCTGATGCTCGCCGGCCGCTCGCTGCCGCACGCGGTGATGATGATGATCCCCGAGGCCTACCGCGATCGCGAGGACCTGCCGGAGGAGCTGAAGGCCTTCTACGCCTTCCACGCATGCCTGATGGAGCCGTGGGACGGCCCGGCGTCGGTGGCGTTCACCGACGGCCGCGTAGTCGGCGCGACGCTCGACCGCAACGGCCTGCGGCCCGGGCGCTGGGTCGAGACCGTCGGACGGGATGGTGGTCTTGGGATCGGAGTCCGGATTGCTCGACATCCCGCCGGAGCGTGTGCGCCGTTTGGGACGCCTGCAGCCCGGCAAGCTGTTCCTGGTCGATTTGGAGCGCGGCTGCATCGTCGAGGACGGCGAGGTCAAGCACGCGGTCGCTACGCGCCGTCCCTACGGCGAGTGGATCACTCGCAACTCGGTGCACTTCGACGACCTGCCGCCCTCCGATCAGGTCACGCTCTCCGACCAGCCGCTGCATGCACGCCAGCGCGCCTTCGGCTACAGCCAGGAGGACCTGCGGGTGCTGCTGACCCCGATGGCGCGCGATGCCCTGGAGCCGATCGGGTCGATGGGCAACGATCTCTCCCTGGCGGTGCTCTCCGACCAGGCGCCGCCGCTGTTCTCCTATTTCAAGCAGCTCTTCGCGCAGGTCACCAACCCGCCGATCGACCCGATCCGCGAGGAGATCGTGATGAGCCTCGCGACGACGCTCGGAACCGAGCGCAACCTCTTCGACGAGACGCCCGAGCATGCGCACAAGCTGATTCTCAGGCATCCGATCCTGCTCAACCGTGAGCTGGAGACGTTGCGTCACATCGCGCACGACGTGTTTGCGTCACGCACGATCGACATTACCTGGCCGGTGGCCGAGGGCGTCGCCGGCATGGAGCAGGCGCTGCAGCGCGTCTGCGCGGAGGCGCAGGACGCGATCTCCCAGCGGGTCAACATCATCATTCTCTCCGATCGCTCGACCGGTCCGCGCCGCGCGCCGATCCCTTCGCTGCTGGCGGTCTCCTCGATGCACCACCACCTGGTTCGCGAAGGCACGCGGCTGCGCGCGGGGATCATTCTCGAGTCGGGCGAGCCGCGTGAGGTGCACCACTTCGCGACGCTGATCGGGTATGGGGCGAGCGCGATCAACCCCTACCTGATGCTGGAGACGCTCGACGAGCTGGCCTTCAAGGGCCTGATCGAGCCAGCTGCCAACGGCGCCCCACCAGCCGCGCCGGCGAGCGACGGGCGTGCTGCGCTCGCGCCGGCAGTGGCCGCGCAGAACGTCGTCAAGGCGATCAACAAAGGGCTGCTGAAGACGATCTCCAAGATGGGCATCTCGACGATCCAGTCCTACCGCGGCGCGCAGATCTTCGAGGCGGTCGGTCTCGGGCGGGAGCTGATCGACGGCCATTTCACCGGCACCGCCTCGCGCATCGGGGGCGTCGGCCTGCAGGAGCTGGCGCAAGAGGCGCTGGAGCGCCACGCGCGCGCCTGGCCGGCGCCGCACGACGACCTGCTGCCGGTCGGCGGCGTCTACGCATGGCGGCGCGACGGGGAGCATCACATCTGGAATCCGGAGACGATCGCGCTGGTCCAGCAGGCGGTGCGCGCTCCCGGCGGCGAGCGGATCGGGGCGGCGCTCGCGGGAGAGGACGGGGCACACGAGTCGGTGCTCGAGAGCCCGGCGTACGCGAAGTACCGGGAATATGCGCGCGCGGTCAACGAGGACGCCGCCCGCAGGGCGACGCTGCGTGGCCTCTTGCGCTTCGGCGCCGGCGGCTCGGGATCGGTCCCGATAGAGCCGATCGCGCTGGAGGAGGTGGAGCCGGCGAAGGAGATCGTGCGGCGTTTCTGCACCGGCGCGATGAGCCTCGGCTCGATCTCGCGCGAGGCCCACGAGACGCTCGCGATCGCGATGAACCGCCTCGGTGGACGCTCGAACACCGGGGAGGGCGGCGAGGACCCGGCGCGCTTCCAGCCGGACCCCAACGGCGACCGCCGGCGCTCGGCCATCAAGCAGGTCGCCTCGGGGCGCTTTGGGGTGACGATCAACTACCTCGTCAACGCCGACGAGCTGCAGATCAAGATGGCGCAGGGCGCGAAGCCCGGCGAGGGCGGCCAGCTCCCGGGCGGCAAGGTCGACGCGTACATCGGATCGATCCGTCACACAACCCCCGGGGTAGGCCTGATCTCACCGCCGCCGCACCACGACATCTACTCGATCGAGGATCTCAAGCAGCTGATCTACGACCTGCGCTGCTCCAATCCGCAGGCGCAAGTCTCAGTCAAGCTGGTGGCGGAGGTTGGCGTCGGCACCGTCGCGGCGGGCGTCTCCAAGGCGAACGCGGATCGCGTGCTGATCGCGGGCCACGACGGCGGCACCGGCGCCTCGCCGCTCTCCTCGATCCAAGCGGCCGGCGTGCCGTGGGAGATCGGCCTGGCGGAGACCCAGCAGACGCTGCTGCTCAACGAGCTGCGCTCGCGCATCGTGGTGCAGACCGACGGGCAGCTGAAGACCGGCCGCGACGTGGTGATCGCGGCGCTGCTGGGTGCCGACGAGATGGGCTTCTCGACGGGTCCGCTGATCGCGACGGGCTGCATCATGATGCGGGCCTGTCACCTGAACACCTGTCCGGTGGGCATCGCGACCCAGGACCCCGAGCTGCGCAAGCGTTTCAAGGGGACCCCGGAGCATGTTGTCAACTTCTTCTTCTTCGTAGCTGAGGAGGTGCGCGAGATCCTTGCGTCGCTGGGCTTGCGCTCACTAGACGAGGCGATCGGCCGCGTGGACCTGCTGGAGGCGGGGCCGGCGATCGAGCACTGGAAGGCGCGCGGGGTCGATCTGACGCACCTGCTCACCCATGTCGAGCTGCCCGCGGGAGAGCCGCGTCGGCGGGTGCAGCCGCCCCCGGCGGTACTCGAGGATGCGCTCGACTGGCAACTTGTGGAGCGCGCGCAGCCGCTGCTCGTGGCCACGGAGGACGGCGCGGGCAGTCCGGGCGCGGAGCACGCCGGATCCCAGCAGGATGGGCGCCGTGACGGGCGCATCCTGCCGAGCCGCGAGGAACAGGTCCGAATCGAGTTGCCGATCCGCAACGTAAACCGCTGCGTCGGCGGCATCCTCTCCAGCCACATCGCGCGCGCGCGCGGCGCGGAGGGCCTGCCGGCGGACTCGATCGTGGTCGACTTCGAGGGCACGGCGGGGCAGAGCTTCGGCGGCTGGCTGGCCCCGGGGGTGACGTTCACGCTGCACGGCGACGCCAACGACTACGCCGGCAAGGGCCTCTCCGGCGGGGTGCTGGCGGTGCGCCCACGGAAGGGCATGAACGCTGACTTCGCCGCCGAGCACAACGTGATCGTGGGCAACACCGTGCTCTACGGGGCGACCTCCGGCAAGGCTTTCTTCCGCGGTCTGGCGGGGGAGCGTTTCGCGGTGCGCAACTCCGGCGCGTGGGCGGTCGTGGAGGGCGTGGGCGACCACGGCTGCGAGTACATGACGGGTGGGCGCGTGCTCGTGCTCGGCCCGACGGGGCGCAACTTCGCGGCCGGCATGAGCGGCGGGATCGCGTATGTCCTTGACGAGGACGGGTCGTTCGCGGCACGCTGCAACATGGGCATGGTGGACCTCGAAGCGCCCGCCCCCGAGGATGCGGTCGAGCTGCGCGCGATGGTCGAGGAGCACTCTCGCCGCACCGGTTCGCCCGTCGCTGCGCGGGTGCTGGGCGAGTGGGAGCGGCTGCTCGCACAGGGAGCATTCGTGAAGGTGATGCCGAGGGACTACAAGCGCGTCCTGCGTGAGCGCCAGCAGGCGGCGCAGGGCAAGCCCGAAGAGATGGCGGCGGTCTGATGGGCAAGCTCGGCGGCTTCCTGCAGATTGAGCGTCACGGTATCCGCTACCGCGACCCGCGCGAGCGGGCGCAGGACTATCGGGAGTTCATGGTCTCCCGCCCGGCGCAGGAGCTGCGCGAGCAGGGCGCGCGCTGCATGGACTGCGGGGTGCCGTTCTGCCACAACGGCTGCCCGCTGGGCAACCTGATCCCGGACTGGAACGACCTCGTCTACCGCGACCGCTGGAAGGAGGCGATCGCGCAGCTGCACGCGACCAACAACTTCCCGGACTTCACCGGCCGGCTCTGCCCGGCGCCCTGTGAAGCGGCGTGCGTGCTCGAGATCCGCGAGGGCGACGCGGTGGCGATCAAGCAGATCGAGCACGCGATCATCGAGCGCGCGTTCCAGGAGGGCTGGGTCAAGCCGGAGCCGCCGCTGCGCGAGACCGGTCACACGGTCGCCGTCGTCGGCTCCGGGCCGGCGGGGATGGCCGCGGCGCAACAGCTACGCCGCGCAGGTCACCGGGTGACGCTGTTCGAGCGCGACGAGGCCGCGGGCGGCCTGGTGCGCTTCGGGGTGCCGGACTTCAAGATCGAGAAGACCGTGGTCGAGCGCCGCGTGCGCCAGCTGCTCGACGAGGGCGTCGAGCTGCGCTGCGGCGTGGACGTCGGGCGTGACATCGACGTGCAGGAGCTGCGCGAGCGCTTCGAGGCGGTCGTGCTCGCGACCGGCTCGCGCGTGCCCCGCGACCTGCCAGTCCCGGGCCGTGAGCTCGATGGGGTGCACTTCGCGATGGACTACCTCTACCAGCGCAACCGCTGGGTCGCGCGCGAACTAGGCCCCGCGCCGACCGTCTCCCAACCCCCGGCGGCCGCCGAGATCACGGCGGCCGGCAAGCAGGTCGTGGTCATCGGCGGCGGCGACACGGGCGCGGACTGCGTGGGCAACTCGCTGCGCGAGGGCGAGCTCGATCGTGCAGCTCGAGCTGCTGCCGGAGCCTCCGGCGCACCGTCCGGATGCGCGCACCCCGTGGCCGCAGTGGCCGTTGAAGTACCGCCTCAGCTATGCGATGGAGGAGGCGCGCGAGCAAGGGGTGGGCGAGCAGGACTACTCGATCGTCACGACCCATCTCAGCGGGAATGGGGCGGTGGCCGCGCTGCACATCGCACAGGCGCAGGCGAAGCCGCCGTTCGCGCCGTTGGCGGGCACCGAGCGCGAGTTGCCGGCTCAACTGGTGCTGCTGGCGATGGGCTTCGTGGGACCCGAGCAGGGCCTGCTCGACGAGCTCGGAGTGCAGCGCGAAGCACGGGGAAACGTGAAGTCGGTTGGTCCCTATGCGACATCGGTGAACGGGGTCTTCGCGGCGGGCGACGCGCGCCGCGGGCAGTCGTTGATCGTGTGGGCGATCAATGAGGGTCGCCAGTGTGCGCGCATGGTCGACCGCTACCTCGCCGCCGGCCGCCGCGACGGGCAGGACGCCGGCACGGCGCGACTGCCCGAAGATGGCGCGCTGGCCGGCCACGGCGACGTGGACGAAGGACCCGAGGGTCCGCCGCTGCATGTCGGGCCCGGAATCGGCGTCGAGTAGGCCAACCGCCGCGCCCCATTCCTCTAGGCTTGGGTTGATGAGCGGCGCGGTCGAGAATGGACGGCTGGCTTCCGGTGAGCCGCGCGCCGCGGGGCGCCTGCCGCGCGCATGCGTGATCGGCGCGGGCTCTTCGGGGATCGCGGCGATCAAGGCGCTCGCCGACAGGGGGATTCCGTTCGACTGCTTCGAGAAGTCCGACCGTGTAGGGGGCAACTGGGTCCTGGGCAACCGCAACGGGATGTCCTCTGCGTATTCGACGCTGCACATCAACACCTCGCGGGAGCGCATGGAGTACGCGGATTTCCCAATGCCGAAGTCCTACCCAGACTTTCCCCGCCACGACCAGATAGCGCGCTACTTCGAAGCCTACGTCGAGCACTTCGGATTGCATGAGCGGATCACATTCGAGACGGGCGTCGAGCGAGTTGGCCGACGCGAGGACGGCGTCTGGGAGGTGGCCCTCGAAAGCGGCGAGACGCGGCTCTACGATGCGCTGCTCGTCGCCAACGGCCACCACTGGGATCCGCGCTGGCCGGAGCCGCCGCTGCCCGGCTCCTTCGACGGGCAGCTAATCCACTCCCACGACTACCGCGACCCGAGTCAGCTTGTGGGCAGGCGGGTTGTGGTGGTGGGCATGGGCAACTCCGCGATGGACATCGCCGTGGATGCCTCCTACCACGCCGAGGCAACGACGCTGGTGGCGCGCAGCGGGGTGCACGTGGTCCCCAAGTACATCCTGGGCAAGCCGCTCGACGCCGCCGTACGACCGAGCCGGGTGCCGTTCGACTGGCTGCTGCGCGGAATGCAAGCCCTGCTGCGCCTGACGGTGGGGCCGATGGAGCGCTATGGCCTGCCCAACCCCGACCATCGTCTCGGGCGGACCCATCCGACGGTCTCGACGCGCATCCTCGACCGGCTGGCACACGGCGAGATCACAGTCAAGCGGGAGATCGCGGAGCTGGACGGGAAGGAGGCTCTCTACTCCGACGGCACCCGCGAGGCAGCCGATCTGATCGTGTGCTGCACGGGCTACAAGATCAGCTTCCCGTTCTTCGAGGAGCGGTTCTTCGCGGCGCCGGAGAACCGGCTGGCTCTATACAAGCGCTGCTTCGCGCCGGAGCACCCGGGGCTGTACTTCATCGGCTTCGTGCAGCCCTGGGGGGCGATCATGCCGATCGCGGAGATGCAGGCCCGGCTCGTGGGGGACAACCTGCTGGGGGAGTACGCGCTGCCCGCGCCGGGGGAGATGCAGCGCGACATCGAGCGCATGCTGCGCCGCCAGGACCGGCGCTATCTAAATTCCAAGCGGCACACCATTCAGGTCGACTTCTCCAACTACGCGGTTGAGCTCGACGACGAGCGCCGCGCCGGTATCGCACGGGCACAAGCGCAGGGCTTCGCCTTGACGATCCCGCCGCGGGCACAGTCCGCGAAGCCCGTCGCCTCGTAGGAGTCCGTCGCCTCGTAGGAGGAGCCCGTCGTCGCCTCGCAGGAGCCGGTCGCCTCGCAGGAGCGCGCGGCTGACTGCGGTGAAGGCGGCGGTCCGGTCCTAGACTGATCGGGTGAGCAGATTCTGTCGCCATAACCGCTTCATCGAGCGCTGCCCGATCTGCCGGGAGACAGTTCCGGGGCTCGCCCCGCCCGAGCGCGCGGGGCGGCGCACGCGCACACGGTCCGGGGACGCGACGACGCAGAACGGGCACGCGAATGGGCGCCGCGCCGCGCCGCGGCGCTCGCGCGGGGGGCCGGAACTACGGGTCCGCCAGGAGACCCGCGCGCAGGACGATGGCTACCGTTCACCGCTGGCGCCCGGTCTGCGCGCCTCCCAGGACGCCGAGCGCTTGGCTGAGGAGATTGCCTTCGCAGACGGTCGCCTGGTCGCGATCACGATGGCGCCGCCCGATCTCTACGGAGAGATCCGCGAGCAGGAGGACGCCGAGCAGGCGACGTGGATGTGCTTCCTGGCGGCCTATCTGTCGCCGCTGGAGGACGGCGACCCCTTCGCCGGCATCCGGCGCGCGCTGGATGCCGACTGGCGCGCGGGGGAGCTGCCCGATCTCAGCGAGATCCCACTCGGCCCGCGGACCTCACACGATCCTGCGCGGGGGGATGCGACGCTGCGTGCCTACCTACAGTGGGCGCACTACGCCGACGGACAGGATGGCCGCCAGCAGGACATGTTCGTCGGGGACCCCACGTGGACGAAACAGCGGCGCTTCGAGCGGCTGTTCGAGCGGCTGAAGCTCCCGGGTCTGGGCCGCATGGGCCGCTACGAGCTGCTCGTGACTCTCGGACGGATCGGCTTGTACGAGCTGCGCGCAGACTCTCTGCACCTCGCCGGCGCGCGGGGCGGCAAGAGCGAGGATCTGACGACGGTAGCCGCAAAGCGCGTGTTCGGGATCGGCGAGCCGGTGCACCTGGAGCGTCGCGCGCTGATGCTCGCGGAGGCGATGTCGGTGCCCGTCGAAGCCCTCGACCTGGCGTTCGCCAACTGGGGCGCGGGGGAGCGGGCAACGCTCGGAGCTCCACCCGAGGCGCTCGACCGGCACGCGCTCGAGCGCGCTCGCGAGGCCCTCGAGCTCTGATTCTGGGGCGCCCGGAAACGCCCGGGCCTCGCGCGTGCTGTGAGCGTGGATCGATCGTCTGGGGACCGCTGCGAAAAGTGCCGTCCTATGCGGCTCTTACAGTCCGCGTGTCCCTTCCTGCATATCTTGCCGACCGTTCCGGGAGCCGCGATGCCGCTCTGCTTCATCGAACCTCAAGACGCAATCCGAGTAATTGCCGAGTCCGTCGGCCGTGAGGCCCGCAGACAGCTCGTCGGCGAGGTTGTGCGGGCTTGGGTCGACGACATCCCCGACCAGGAGCTGTCGGTCCACTACGCGAAGGCGATCGCGGATCTCGACGATGACGACCTGCAGCTGCTGGCCGCGTGGCACGCCTCGCTGGAGGTCGGTCAGCCGATCGCTAACACGGCATTCCTAGTCGGCGTCTTCCACAGCCTCGGCGATAACCGGCGCGAGGCGCTGAAGATCGCGGCGGGCTTCCGCGGCGAGGAGGCCTTTCAGGCGGGTGTCGCCGAGGATCAGGCGCTCGACACGGTGCTGCCGTGCCTCTCCCGCGCGCGGGCCAACGAGCTGGCGAACGAGTGCATCCAGCTCTACATGTGGGATCGCTTAGGCTGCGACAACTAAAGGGCCGCGTGAAGCGCTCCCAGGCGACGAGCTAGACTCCTACCATGTCTGAGCCCGCCACCGACCCGGCGATCGACCCCGTCCCTGTGGCCGCCTCCGCTTCGACGCCGAGCGTCGATGACGTCATGGATGCGCTCTCGAACGTGATCGACCCCGAGCTGGGCCTCGACTTCGTCGAACTCGGATTGGTCTACGGCGTCGAGGTCGACGGCGGCGACGTGAGCATCACGTTCACGCTGACCACACCGGCCTGCCCGATCGGCCCGCAGGTCACCGAACAGATGGAAGAGTTCGTCGGCGAGCTCGACGGTGTCGAGGTCGTCGAGTGCGAGATGGTCTTCGTCCCGCCGTGGTCACCGGAGCGCATGAGCGAGGACGCTAAGTTCGCACTGGGGTTCTGAGCGCCGGGTCCTAGCCACGATGGCGGCTCGGCATGGACGAGGAGTCGGTCCCCAAAGATCGTCCAGCCGCCAATCAGGCCGTCTTGGCGACCCCACCCTTGCGTGCCAGCGCCACGAGCTCGGCGAGCTCCGCGGCGATGCTCTCCCCGAGCAGGTCGATGTCGTCCAAGGCGTCGAGGTCGCCTAGCAGCCCGAAGTTCATCTGCCCGTTGTAGGACATGATCGCGATCGCCAGCGCGTGATGCTGGGGCAGGAACGCGACCGGGTAGGCCTCGAGCATCCTGCGCCCGAGCACGTACAGCGGGAACTGGGGTCCGGGGACGTTGGTCACGATCAGGTTGAACAGCCGCGTGGAGAAGTTCAGCCGCGAGGCCTGCGCAAGGATCGTCGGTGGCGCGAAGTTCTGGACGTTGGAGATCACCTCGGCGCCGAGCGCCTGCTTTGACTCCTTCAAGCCGTCCATCGCGCGTTTGACGAACAGCAGTCGCTGCACCGGGTCGGACATGTAGACCGGCAGCGGGCCGCGCATCGCGACGATGCGGTTGCCCATCTGGTGGTGCTCGTCCTCGTGGCGCACCGAGACCGGCACCAGCGCACGTAGCTCGAGTCCCTCGGTGCGCACTCCTCGGGAGATCATGAACGTGCGCAGCGCGCCCGCGACGACGGCGAGGACGACGTCGTTGACGGTGCAGTCGAAGGCCTTCTTGACGAGCTTGAAGTCCTCGAGCTGGCTCGCGACGCCGTAGAAGCGCCGGTGCGGCCCGATATCCACGTTCAGGGGTGTCGGCGGCGCAGGGTTCAGGGCGGCCCATACGATCTCGCTGACCCCCTCGACGGCCTCACGCGCACTGGAGAGTGCGCGCTCGGGGTGCGCGAGGGCCTCGAGTACGCCGCCCGCCAGCTCGACTCCGACCCGCAGCGCCCCGCGTGCCCCGGCGCCGACGAGCTCGAGCGTGCCGGGTTCGTCGTGGGGCTGCCAGGCTTTGCCGGAGTGGCGGATCGGCGGTGGTTCGGGTGAAAGGTCGAACAGCACCGTTGCCAGGTCGATTCCGGCGATGCCGTCGATTAGCGAGTGATGCGTCTTGGAGATCAACGCGAAGCGATCGTCCTCGAGGCCCTCGATCAGCCACATCTCCCACAGAGGCTTCGAGCGGTCGAGCTGCTGGGAGAAGATGCGCGCCGTCAAGCTATCCAGCTGCTTGCGATCGCCGGGGACCGGCAGCGCTGAGTGGCGCACGTGGTACTCGAGGTTGAAGTTCGGATCGTCGATCCACACCGGACGGCCGCTATCCAGGGCGGTGTTGGTGTGGGCGAGCTTGTGGCGGTAACGCGGCACGAGGTGCAGGCGCCGGCGGATCTGCTCCAGGAATTCCTCGAGTGTCGGCGGGGGACCCTCCAGCAGCGTCAGCCCGCCGACGTGCATGTGCGAAACAGGTCCCTCCTGGTGCAGGAAGGACGCGTCGACGGCGGTCAGGCGATCGAGGTGACGCTGGGGCATGGCGCACAAGGGTAGCCGGGTCGAGTCTCCGTGCATAGGCGGGGCGGCAAAGTTGCGGGCCCTACAATTGCCCTGGTGCCCAAGACCGCCGGCAATACCCCGAACACCGTCGAGCAGATCCTGCTGGCAGCGCCACGCGGGTACTGCGCCGGGGTCGACCGCGCAGTGCAGACGGTCGAACGCGCGCTGGAGCTGCACGGGGCCCCGGTGTACGTGCGCAAGGAGATCGTGCACAACAAGCACGTCGTCGGGCAGCTGCGCAAGCGCGGGGCGATCTTCGTGGAGCAGGAGACCGAAGTCCCGGAGGGCGCGATCACCGTGTTCTCCGCGCACGGAGTGGCCCCCAGCGTGCGTGCCAACGCTCAGGCCCGCCGGCTGCAGACGATCGACGCGACCTGTCCGCTGGTCACGAAGGTACACGTCGAGGCCAAGCGGTTCGCCGAGCAGGGCTACACGATCGTGCTCGTCGGCCACGCCGGTCACGAGGAGGTCGAAGGCACAATGGGCGAGGCGCCGGAGCGGATCGTGCTCGTGCAGAGCGAGCGCGACGTCGAGGAGCTAGAGGTCGAGGACCCCGAGCGCGTTGCCTACATCACCCAGACCACGCTCTCTGTCGACGAGACTGCCGCGATCCTCACACGCCTGCGTGAGCGCTTCCCACACATCACCGGCCCGCGTACCGACGACATCTGTTACGCGACCACTAACCGGCAGGCCGCCGTCAAGCAGATGGCTAGCGCCTGCGACCTCGTGCTCGTGATCGGCTCGCGCAACTCCTCCAACTCCGTGCGACTCGTCGAGGTCGCGCGCGAGTGCGGCACGGAGGCCTACCTGATCGACGGCAGCCGCGAAGTCCGTGCAGAGTGGCTGCTGGACAAGCGTGTCGTGGGCGTTTCCTCTGGGGCGAGCGCTCCCGATGAGCTTGTGCAGGAGCTGCTTGACTTCTTCCGCGCCCGCGGTGTCCAGGAGGAGGGCATCGTTGAATTCCACGTGGTCCGCGAGGACGTCCGCTTCATGCTCCCCAAGCCGATCCGCGAGGCCGTGGCGGCCGGCGGGGCGGCTTAGGGTCGCCGGCGCATCCAGCGGTTTGCGCACGCTGATCGTCTCCGACCTGCACCTTGGCAGCGCGACGCGCGTGGACGTGCTGCGCCGTTCAGAGCCGCGCGCGCCACTGCTGGAGGCGCTGCGCGACGTCGAGCGACTCGTGCTGCTCGGTGACATCCTTGAGCTGCGCCACGGCCCGCGCCGGGAGGCGCTCGCGATGGCCCGCCCGTTCTTCGAAGATCTCGGTCGCGTGCTCGCCGGGCGTGAGATCGTCGTAATCGCCGGCAACCACGACCACGCGCTCATCGAGCCCTGGTTGGAGCGCCGTGACGAGCTGACCGCTGCGCCGGGAGCGCTCGGCGTCGAGCAGCGCTTCGCGGCCGCTGAGGCCTCCCCGATGCTGGCCCAGCTCGCGGCCTGGGCGGCTCCCGCGCGACTGACCGCCGCGTACCCCGGCCTGTGGGTGCGGCCCGACGTCTACGCCACCCACGGGCACTACCTCGACTGTCACATCACGGTGCCTACGATGGAGCGTCTCGGCATCGGCGTCATGAGTCGCGTCCTGCGGCGTCCCGCGCGCGGCTTCACCGGGGTCGACGACTACGAGGCCGTGACCGATCCCGTCTTCGCGTGGATCGACGCCGTCGCCCGCCAGGCGCCCACCGGCGATGCGCTCAACGGCGGCATGACCGTGCGCGCCTGGCACGCGCTCCATGGCGGGAGCGCCGAACGGCGCAACGGAGATCGCCGCAGCGTCGCCACGCTGACCCGAACGCTGCGCATGCGCGCGTTCGCCGGCGCGTTCCCGCTGGCCGTCGCCGCGCTCAACCGCGCGGGCCTTGGACCTCTCAACACGGACCTCTCCAGCGGCGAACTGCGCCGCGCCGGCCTGCGTGCGATGGGGGAGGTCGCAGCGCGTCTAGGTCTCGGCGACGCCTACGTCGTGTTCGGCCACACCCACCGCGCCGGGCCTCTCCCCGGTGACCGCCCAGCCGAGTGGAATCTCCCCGGTGGCGCGCGGCTCGTGAACACGGGCTGCTGGAGCTACGACTCCTACTTTCTAACCTCGACCCCCGGCGAGAGCCCCTATTGGCCCGGATGCTGCGTGATCGTCGAGGAGGAGGGCCCGCCGCGGCTGCGGCGGCTGCTGGCCGAGCTGACCCACGACGAGCTTGCGCCGACGGCACTCGACTCGATCGCAGTGCCGGCGCCGGCCGGCGCTCGCTAGTCGCTCGCCTCTGCGAGCCCGGGGCTGAAGCAGGTCGCGTGGCAGACCACGCCTGCGCCGATCTCCAGCTCCAGCGCCCCCAGCGTGTGCCGCGGGTGCTCGATCAGTGGATACGCGCCGGGGTGGGTGATCGTCAGCTCCCTGCCGCCCGCGCTGGCGCTCTGTGCGGGGTTGGACCCGCCATTGACGCGCACCGTGCCTGAGCCGTCGAGCACCGCCCAGACAGCGCCGGCCTCATAGGGGCCCGAGTAAGCCCCGGGCTGGTCCTCGGTCTGCGGGGCAAGACGCGCGCTCGGGGCGTCCTCGAGGCGCAGCGGACTCAGGGGCTCGCGCTCAAGACCCAACAGCTCCTGGATCGCCAGCTCGGTCTCCTCATAGGCGCCCTCGCCGTAGTGGTAGTCGAACAGCAGCCCGCGCGCGTCGAAGAGATAGCGCGCCGGCCAGCCCCGGTTCTCGTACTCCCGCCACATCTCCAGGTCGGGATCGAGCAGCACCGGGTAGGAGATCCCGAGTCGCGCGACCGCCGCCTCGACCGCGCGTCGCTCGCGGGCCGGCTCGAAGCCGGGGGAATGGATGCCGATCACCTGCAACCCCGCCGGGCTCTGTGCGTCGGCTGCCTGTGCGGGGTCTGCCGCGTAGCGCTCGTACCAGGCCTTCAGGTAGGGCAGCGTCCGCATCGAGTTCGGGCGGCAGAAGTCCCAGAACTCGATCAGCACCGGTTTGCCGATCTGGCGCTCCATGCGCAGCGACTTGACGTTAACCCAGCGCAGGTGCGTGAGGAACGGCGGGGCCGGGATCGTGTCGGCGGGGGCGCGGGTCAACGGTTCTCCTCTCCGCGGGCGCGTCGCAGTTCGGCGATGTCGAGCAAATCCTGGTCGCGCCCGGCCGCGGACTTCATCGCCAACAGGGCCTCATAGCCAGCGAACAGCAGAGGCAGGGATACGCCGGGCATGGATGCCCGCGTGGCGCCGTCCCTTAGCTCCGCGTAGCTATTCATGCCGCGGAGATCCTGCATCACGTCCAGTCGCCCATGGCTGGTGATCAAACAGAAGTTGCCTCCGTTCGCGAAGCCATCAGCGTTCAGGGCGATGCTCAGCTCGCCGGGCTCGATATCGCCGACGTCTATCTCAGCCCGCAGATCGGTGAGCGCCGAGACGAGGCGTTCGAGGTTCGACCGCTCGGGATCAGGCACGACATCGATGTCCTTGGTACCGCGGACGACGCCGTGAGCCGCCAGGGAGAAGCCGCCCACGATCACGAACTCAACCCCGTGTCTCTGCAGAGTCGATAGCAATTGCTCCGGATCAAGCTGTGAGATCTCGCTCATCGCCGGTTGCGGGAAGCGGCGATCCCGGTCAGCGCCCTACTCAGCTTGGCGGTCTGGGCAAGGCGCTCGGAGGCAGTGAGCTGCTCATAATCCGCGCGTAGCTGAGCGAGGGGTCGGTTGCCGATGACCGGTCGGCTTTCCAACGACAACCGCTCGCCCATCACGGCCAGCACACGCGCCAGGGTCTGCACGCTCGGCGAGCTTTCACCACGCTCGATGCGGCTAATCTGCGCCTGGCTCGTGCCGGCCAGGCGAGCCAGGTGGTGTTGTCCGATGCCGTGGCGCTGCCGAGCCGCGCGCAGGATCTCTCCAGCTTGGTTCTGCACGATCCCAACTCTAACACCAAATCTGATGTCAGGCACGTGCGCTTTCGCGGTAGCGACCTACCCGATGCTGCCGACCATCTCCAACTGGATGAGCCGGTTGAGCTCGACCGCGTACTCCATCGGCAGCTCCTTGGTGACGGGCTCGATGAAGCCGTTGACGATCATCGCGGCGGCCTCGTCCTCGGTGAAGCCGCGGGAGCCCATGTAGAAGAGCTGGTCGTCGGAGATGCGCCCGACGGTGGCCTCGTGGGCGACGGAGACGTGCGGGTTCTGGATCTGGATGTCGGGCCAGGTGTCCGACCGGGAGATGCCGTCCATCATCAGCCCGTCGCACTGCACGCGCGATTTGGAGCCGGCCGAGTTGGGGCCCATCTTGACCAGACCCCGGTAGCCCATGATCCCGCCGTCCTTGGAGATCGACTTGGCGAGGATGTTGGAGGTCGTGTTGGGCGCCAGGTGCACGACCTTCGCGCCGGTGTCCTTGTGGACGCCTTTGCCGGCGACGCCGACGTTGAGGTGGTCGGCGCGGGCGCCTTCGCCCATCAGGAAGGAGCCGGGGTAGAGCATCACGTACTTCGCGCCCATCGACCCGCCGACCCACTCGACGGTGCCGCCGGCGTCGACGACGGCGCGCTTGGTGTTCAGGTTGTAGACGTCCTTGGACCAGTTCTGCACGGTCGTGTAGCGGGCCTTAGCGCCCTCGTGCACGAAGATCTCGACGACCGCGGAGTGCATCGAGTTCACTGAGTACGTTTGCGCGGTGCAGCCCTCGATGTAGTTCACCTCCGAGCCCTCGTCGGCAACGATCAGGGTGTGCTCGAAGGTGCCCTCGCCGGCGCCCTCCATGCGGAAGTAGGACTGCAGCGGCAGGTCGCACTTGACGCCCTTGGGGACATAGCAGAAGGCTCCGCCGGACCACACCGCGCCGTGTAGCGCGGAGAACTTGTTGTCCTGGGCGGGGACGCATTTGTTCATGAAATATTTCTGCACCAGCTCGGGATACTTGGTGATGGCGGTGTCCATCGAGCAGAAGAGGATGCCCTGCTTGGCGTACTCCTCCTTGAGGCCCTCGTAGACGGGCTCCTGGCGCCAGACGCCGACGACGCCGGCGAGGTGCTCGCGCTCGGCCTGGGGGATGCCGAGGTCCTCGTAGGTCTGCTTCATCTCGGCCGGGACGTCGTCCCAGCTGTCGAAGCGCCCGGCGGTGGGGGGGGAGTAGAGCACGAGGTCGTCGAGGTTCAGGCCACCGAGGTCTGGGCCCCAGGTCGGGACGGGCTTGCGTTCGAAGATCTCCAGTGCCTTGACGCGCTTCTCGGCCATCCAGTCCGGCTCGCCCTTGATCTTCGAGAGCTCGCTAATCACCTCGCGCGAGATGCCCTGGCGGGCGCGCAGCTGCCCCTGCTCGTCCTCGACGATCGGGCTGGGCTTGGTGATCCTGGTGGTGTCTGTCGCGGCCATGACGCTCCTTCGCTTGAATCCCGTGCTCCGAAGTAGGAATTCTATCGCGCTTACCGGGGGCTCGGGTGTTATGCCTCGGTCGGCCAGTCGTGGTCGCCGGTTACCGCGCCGCGCACGACCTTGAGGTTCAACAGGGCGCACTTGCGGCGCGTGGCTGAGACGGGGATGCCGAGCAGGTCGATCATCCAGTCGGCCCCCAGCCGGCCGACCTCCTCCAGCTCCATCCCCTTGAGCTCTTCGGAGGCGATCGAGGCGGCGGCCTGGGAGATCGCGCAGCCGTGGCCGTGGAAGCGCAGGTCCTCGATGCGGCCGTCCTGGACGCGGATGTGTACGCCAAGCTCGTCCCCGCACAGGGGGTTGTGCTCGATCCCCTCCAAGTCGTGGGGCTCGAGCTCCCCGAAGTTACGGGGACGCTTGTAGTGATCGAGGATGTAGTCGCGGTAGAGGTCGTCCATCAGAGTCCAAAGACCTCGCGGCCGGCGTGCAGCGAGTCGACCAGGGCGTCGACGTCGGCCGCGGTGTTGTAGATCCCGACACTCGCACGCGCCGTCGCCGCGACGCCGAGGCAGCGCATCAGCGGCTGCGCGCAGTGATGTCCCGCACGGATGCACACCCCGGCGCGGTCGGCCAGCTCGGCGATGTCGTGGGGATGCATACCCTCGATCGTGAACGATGCAAGGCCTCCGCGTTCGGTTGCGCGTGGCGGTCCGGCGACACGCAGGCCAGGGACCTCGGCGAGGCGCTCCAGCAGGTAGGCGGTCAGCTGGAGCTCGTGCTCGCGTACGCGCTCCATCCTCAGTGCCTGCAGGTACTCGACCGCGGCACCCAGTCCGACGGCCTCGGCGACCATCGGAGTGCCGGCCTCGAACTTGTAGGGCAGCTCGTTCCAGGTCGCGCCGTCGAAGTCGACCGAGGCGATCATGTCCCCGCCCGTCAAGAATGGCGGCATCTCCCCGAGCAGCTCACGGCGGCCGTGCAGCACGCCAATCCCGGTCGGACCGAGCGCCTTGTGGCCGGTCCAGGCGTAGAAGTCGGCGTTCAGTGCGCCGACGTCGACTGGCATCTGCGGCACCGCCTGCGCGCCGTCGACGAGCGAGACCGCACCGGCGGCGCGGATGCGGGGGACCATCTCCGCGACGGGGTTGATCGTCCCGAGCACGTTGGAGACGTGGGTGAACGCCACCAGTCGCACGTCGCCGCGCGCAAGCTCCCGTTCGAGCTGCGCGGGATCGAGCAGACCGTGCTCGTCGACGTGCAGGTAGCGCAGCGTCGCGCCCACCTCCCTGCACAGCACCTGCCAGGGCACGATGTTCGCGTGGTGCTCCATCTGCGTGATCAGCACCGCGTCGCCGGGTCCGACATTCGTGCGGCCCCACGCATAGGCGACGAGATTGATTGCCTCAGTGACGTTCTTGGTGAAGATCGTCGTCTGCGGGTCGGCGCCGGTGAAGGCCGCGACCCGTCGGCGTGCGCCCTCGTATGCCGCGTCGGCCTCCTGCGCGAGCGCGTAGACCCCGCGATGCACGTTCGCGTTGTGCAGTCCGAGGTGCTCGGCCACCGCGTCGATCACGACCCGCGGCTTCTGCGCGGTTGCGGCCGAGTCGAGGTATACGAGCCGGCGGCCGTTGAACGAGCGCTCCAGGATCGGAAAGTCGCCCCGCACGTCGATCCCGATGGCGGTCGCGTTCATCGGCTGGTCGCGTACGCCTCGATGTCGGCGCGCGCGCTCGCGAGCTTCTCCGCCACCTTCGCGCGCACCAGCTCTTCCAGCGGCTCGTCGCGCAGCTCGGCGAGGAGCGGCTCGAAGAATCCTTCGACGATCACGCGCACCGCGCTCGAGCGGTCCAGGCCGCGGCTCTGCATGTAGAAGATCAGGTCCTCGTCGAGCTCGCCGACGGTGCCGCCGTGTGAGGCGGAGACGTCGTCGGCGGAGACGAGTACCGATGGGATCGCGTCGACGCGGGCCTTCGGCGAGAGCATCATCGAGTGGATCTGCAGGTAGGTGTGGGTCCGCTGCGCCCCCGGGTCGATCTGGATCAAGCCCTCGAAGCTCGCGCGGCTCGTGCCGGTGGCGGCACCGCGCCAGTGCACGTCGCCGCCGGAGGGGCCGGTCTCGTGCAGGTCGACCGCGAAGACGTCCATCAGCTCCTGTCCCTCGGTGAAGAAGAGGCCACGGAAGGCCATGTCCCCGCCGGGCTCGGTGACCGCCAGCTCCAGGTGCTGGCGCACCAGGTGTCCTCCCAGCAAGGCGGGCAGCCAGTGGCAGTAGGCGTCGCGACCCACTGCGACGAAGCGCGTCGAGGCGTCGAAGACCTCGCCGGCCCCCCAGTCTTGGACTTGCGCGAGGCGGCAGCGCGCGCCGTCCTGCAGGTACAGCTCGAATGCACCGGCATGCAGCGCCTGGCCTTCGAAGTCCCCGGCGAGGTCGTACTCGTGCACGCGGAACTCGGATGCCCGCTCGCCGACGACCAGCGTACGCCCGTACTGCGCCACGCCCGGTCCGTCGATCGCGTAGACGATCTCGAAGGGATCCTCGATCGCAAGGCCCGCCGGCACGTGCAGGAACGCCCCACCGGTCCATAGCGCCGCGTTGGCGGCCTCCAGCTTGTGGCGGTCGTAGGTGAGGCGCTTGGAGTACCACTGCGTGAACAGCTCGGGGTGCTCGCGCTCCGCATCCTCCAGCGAGCAGAGGATGACCCCGCGCGCGGCGAGCTGCGCGTCCAGCTCGACATGCACCACCGAGCCGTCGCGCTGCACGATGCGCCCCGCGCGGGGGCGGTCCGGGAGGGTCTCGCGCACGATCGCGGGGATCGCATCCGCACCGGGCGCGTGGTGGCGCACCGCGAGCGCGTCCAGGTCCAGGCTCTCGAAGCTCGTCGTCCAGAAGCCCGAGCGCCGCCAGACGGGCGGCTCGCTGGACTCGTAGACCGCCAGCGCCGCCTCGCGTAGCTCCGCCAGCGAGCGTCCGCTGCCGGCGCCGGCGCCATGCAGGGCGTGATAGAGCGTTGACTCGCGGTGGCGGCCCGGCTTGACCGCGACCTGGCTGCTGCCGTTCGTGCCGGCCGTGTGTGCGTCAGGCACCCTTGCCTCCAGCCGTTGCGGTCGCCGGCTGCGCGCCGAACTCGCGGCGGATCTCGTCGTAACCTTCGCGCTCCAGGCGCTCGACGAGCTCCACGCCACCCTCCAGGGCGATCCGCCCATCGAGCATGATGTGTACGAACTGTGGCTTGATGTAGTGCAGGATGCGCTGGTAGTGGGTGATGATCAGCGCGCCAAGGCCCTGCTCGGAGTGTAGCTTCTCGACCCCCTCCGCCACGGTGCGCAACGCGTCGATGTCGAGGCCCGAGTCGGTCTCGTCGAGGATCGCGATGTCGGGTTTAAGCATCGCCATCTGCAGGATCTCCGCGCGCTTCTTCTCGCCGCCGGAGAAGCCGTCGTTCAAGTGGCGCGAGGTGAACGAGCGGTCGACGTCGAGCAGCTCGATTGCATGCTGGAGCTGAGTGCGGAACTCCTTGACCTGGATCGGCGCCTCGCCTGTGCCCGACTGGGTACGTTTGGCGTTGATCGCCATGCGCAGGAAGTTGGCCACGGACACGCCCGGGATCGAGACCGGGTACTGGAAGGCCAGGAACAGCCCCGCCTTGGAGCGCTCGTGGGGCTCGGCCTCGGTGATGTCCTCGCCCTTGAAGACGATCGAGCCCTCCGTGACCTCGTAGGAGGGGTGGCCGAGCAGGGTGTTCGCGAGCGTCGACTTGCCGGAGCCGTTAGGGCCCATCAGCGCGTGCACCTCACCCCGATCGATGCTCAGATCGACGCCTTTGAGGATCTCGCGCTCCTCGATGCGCACGTGCAGGTTACGTATCTCCAGGTCGGCCATGGTCTCCTTCGGGTCAGGCTGTGGTTGCGATGGGCTGCGTTGGTGTGCCGCTCGTGGCGGCCGCTGCCCGCTTCGCCGCGGGCGCTGGACGATCGCGGGCTGATGGCGCGAGCGGCAGCTCGGCCGCGAGCGGGGGCGTCAAGCTGGGAAGATCGACGATCAGGTCCGCGAGCGTGGTGTCTACTAGCGTCCGCACGATCGACATGCGCACGCGCGTCCAGAGCAGCTTTGTGGGGCACACATGAGGTGGGCGCGAGGGATCGCCGCTGGCCTCGCGCGAGCAGACGATGCTCCCGTCGGGACCCAGCGAGATGCACTCGATCGGCGCGATCGAGCCCTCCAGCGCCTCGACGACCTCCGCCATCGTGATCTCGGCCGGCGCGCGCGCGAGCATGTAGCCGCCGCGCGAGCCGCGCCGGCTGTCCACGAGCCCGGCCTTACGCAGGCGTGCCACCAGATGCTCGAGGTAGGCGAGCGGTAGCCCGTCGCGCTCGGCGATCTCCGCGAGCGGCACGACCGGTTCCTCGCCGTCGGGACTCAGCGCCGCCCGTTGCGCCAGGGCGACCATCACACGCACGCCGTACTCGGCCTTGGTTGAGAACATCATCGCTCGAATACCTACCTGGCCGGTAGGATATCAGGGGTCGCGAGGCGTCCTATCGGCCTTGCAGCTCGAGCACGTCGTGCGCGAGCGCTTCGGGCGTGAGCGCTTCGAGCGGGAGCTCCACGCGCTCCCCGCCGGCCCGGTCGAGCAGCAGCACGAACGCACCGCGTTCGTAGGCTCCTTCGCCGGCGCTGGCCGGAACGACGTGGTAGGCGTGCCACACAGCCCGCAGCTGCGCGGGGCTGCCGGTGAGGTACTCGAGGCGTCCCGTCAGCGATGTCGCGCGCAGGAACGCGCGTACATGCTTTGGAGTGTCGGCGGCGGGGTCCACGCTGATCGCGAGCGCGGGCACGGCGGGGGAGTGGGGTTCCAGTTCGTCCAGCGCGCCGCGGATCTGCTGGGCGATCAGTGGCGCGGCGGCCCTGGAGGTGGTGTAGAGGAACGCCAGGATCGCGACGTGGCCGCGGAAGTTGCTCAGCGAGACGCGCCGTCCGTGCTGGTCGGTGAGGGTGAACTGGTGTGGCTGCAGGCCAGCCGGCAGCAGACCCCCGGCGAATCCGGTATCCGAGATCGCGCCGGAGGATGAGGCTCCGGCGGAGCCGGTCGATCGGCCTCCTGAGCCTCCCGCGCAGCCGGGGAGCGCCGTCGCGAGCGCGATGAGCGGGAGGATCGGGGCGAGACGTCGCGCGTGGCGCATTGCGCAAGGGTATGAGACGCCCGCCGCGCGTTCGCCACGAGTGGGAGACACTGGCGCAAGACTCGTGAGACTGCGTGGTGCGTGGCGCGGTGCGGGAAGCGGGCAGGCCCGACCTGGCTCCTCTTTGGCAGGTGAGCCAGGATGGCTGCGTAGGCGGTATCGTTCGGCTCCCCTGGCAGACCGATTTATGTAAGAGGTGCTCCAAGCGTATGTGTGTCGCGTGCAGCCCCGGCATCGCTGCGCTCGCGCGAGGCGTGCTGGGAAACCTGGCGGCCCCGTCGTTCGCCCCGGCGGGCCTGCCCGCGGTGGCGGGCTCAGCGGCCGGTGACCGTGCGGGCGCCGAGCGTTCGGTGATCCTGCGCGGTGGGCCGATCCTGACCGTCGACGAGGCGCGCCCGGTCGCGGAGGCGCTTGCGATCCGCGGCTCGCGCATCCTTGGCGTGGGCTCGGCGACGGAGATCAAACGTCACTACACGGCGGCGACGGAGATCCTCGATCTGGAAGGCCGCGCGGTGCTGCCGGGGTTCGTGGAGCCGCACCTGCACGTGTTGATGAGCGCGCTCGCGGCGCACTGGTGGCTGGACGTGACGCCGCTGGCGCTGCCGAGCAAGGAGCGGGTGCTGGCGGCGGTGCGCGAGGAGGCACGGCGCGGGGGACGCGAGGGCTGGGTGGTCGGCTTCGGCTACGACCCCTCGCGGATGCCGCCGGACTACCCGGAGCTGGACGCGACGGACCTGGACGAGGCGGCGGGGCGGGTGCCGGCCCTGCTGGTCAACCAGTCGGGACACATTGCCTACGCGAACCATGCGGCGCTCGCGGCGGCGGGCGTCGGCGAGGACACGCCGGACCCACCGGCGGGCAGCTTCGGACGCGACGGCGAGGGTCGGCTGACGGGGGTGGTGTACGAGGGGCCCGCGATCCAGCGCTGCGTGCGCGCGGTGCCGCAGCCGACGGCGGCGCAGGTAGCGGAGCTGGGTGCGCGCACGCTGCGCGACCTTGCGGCGCGCGGGTGCACGACGATCTACGACGCCGGCATCGGGGTCCTCGCGGGCGCGGCCGATCACGAGCTGCTGCGGTCCCTGGCCCATGCCCCGGACGCGCCGTTGCGGGTGCGTGGCGCTTTTACGCCGGAGCTTGCGAGCGCGCTGGGAGCCGTGCCGGGCGGGGGCGACGACCGCTACGACGTGGTCGGGATCAAGTTCTGGGCGGACGGGTCGACGCAGGGTTTCACGGGCGCGTTGCGGGAGCCCTACCTGCACGGCCGCGGGAGCGGGAAGCTAAACCACGAGGAGCACGAGTTGCGCGAGGCGATGCGCGGGTGGCATCAGGCGGGCTGGCAGCTGGTCGTGCACTCCAACGGGGACCGCGCCAGTGAGCAGGTGCTGAGGTGCTTCGAGGCGATCCTGGCGGGCCAGGCGCCGGCGGAGGTGCGCCACCGGATCGAGCACTTCACGGTTGCCAGCGACGAGCAGACGGCGCGCGCGGCGGCGCTGGGGCTGTCGCTGAGTCACACGATCAACCACATCTACTACTGGGGGGAAAGCTTCCGCGACCACGTGCTCGGTCCCGAGCGCGCGGCGCAGATCCACCCGCTGCTGCGCGACGTCGAACACGAGATCTGCAGCTCCTGCCACAGCGACTCCCCGGTCTCGCCGGTCGACCCGCTGCTGTCGCTACGCACGGCGACGACGCGCTTAATGCGCGACAGTGACGACGTGCTCGGGCCCTTCCAGCAGCTCGACCTCGCGCAGGCGCTGCGCACTGTGACCTGCAACCCTGCGCGCCAGGTCCTGCTGGGGGACCGTGTAGGTGTGTTGCGGGCGGGGATGCTCGCGGACCTGGTCGTGCTCGACCGCGACCCCCGCGAGGTGGCCCCCGAACGGCTGCACGAGCTGCAGGTCCTGGAGACGTGGCTCGGCGGGCGCCGGCAACGCTGGCAGTAGGTCTGCGCGGTTCGTGGTGCTTGTGTTTTGGGGGGGATGGGTTCGCCTCGGCGGAGCCCGCGGCGGTCTCTCGGGAGGGCTTCGGCGGGCTCTCACAGCGCGCTATACTTTTTGAAGTCCATAAAAGCCGACCACCGTTCAGGAGTTTTGAGATGACTGTGTCCTCGGCGGAGCTGCTCCGCCAGATCAAGAGCCGGATCGACGAGATCGATCCCTCCGAGGTCAAGGAACTGATCGGCGAGGGAGTCGCGATCCTCGACGTGCGTGGGACAGAAGAGTTCGGCACGGGCCACCTGCCGGGCGCCAAGAGTATCCCGCGCGGTCACCTGGAGTCGCGCGTGGAGAGCGCGGTACCGGACCGCGGCACTCAAGTGATCCTCTACTGCGCGTCGGGCCAGCGCTCGGCCTATGCGGCGCGCACCCTGACCGAGGACATGGGCTACGAGCACGTGCGCTCGATGATGGGCGGGATCACGCTGTGGAAGGACCGCGGCTACGAGGTCGAGATCCCGCGCGCGCTCAGTGCCGAGCAGCGCGACCGCTACTCGCGGCACCTGCTGATCCCGGAGATCGGCATCGAGGGCCAGCAGAAGCTGCTCGACGCGAAGGTGCTGCTGCTCGGCGCCGGGGGCCTGGGCTCCCCGACGGCGCTGTACCTGGCGGCGGCCGGGGTCGGGACGCTGGGGATCGTCGACGACGACGAGGTCGACCTCTCGAACCTGCAGCGTCAGGTGATCCACTCCACGCAGCGGATCGGGATCCCCAAGGTCGACTCCGCGGAGGAGACGATCCACGGCCTGAACCCGGACGTGAATGTCGTCAAGTTCCCGGTGCGCCTGAACGCCGAGAACATCATGGAGATCATCGAGGGCTGGGACGTGATCGTCGACGGGGTCGATAACTTCCCGACGCGCTACCTGCTCAACGACGCCACGGTGCGCCTGGGGATCCCGGTCGTCTCGGCTTCGATACTTGGCTTCGACGGGCAGCTCTCAGTCTTCAAGCCCTACGAGGGCCCGTGCTACCGCTGCCTGTTCCGCGAGCCACCGCCGGCGGAGCTCGCGCCGTCCTGTGGGGCGAACGGCGTGCTGGGCGTGCTGCCGGGCACGATGGGCCTGCTGCAGGCCACTGAGGTCGTCAAGCTGGTCCTGGGCATCGGCGATCCCGCGATCGGGCGCCTGTTGCTCTACGACGCGCTGGGGGCGACGCTGACCGAGGTCAAAGTGCACCGTGACCCCGAGTGCCCGATCTGCTCGCGCGACCCGGAGGACATCCGCGACGACGAGCTGGGCGTGTTCCCGGACTACGAGGCGTTCTGCGCCGCGGCCGGGTAGGCTGCCGGGCGATGGCAACGATCAAGATCCCCCCGGTCCTGCGCGCCTCGGTGGGCGGCGAGAAGGAGGTCAGCGCTGCGGGCGAGAACGTCGGCGACGTGCTGCGCGACCTCGCCGAGATCCACCCCGCCACGCAGGGTCAGCTGTTCTCTGCGGAGGGCGAGCTCAACCGCTACGTCAACGTCTACCTCAACGACGAGGACGTACGTGTGCTCGACGGTCTCGACACTGTGGTCGGCGACGGCGACACGCTGGTGATCCTGCCGGCGATGGCCGGCGGCTAGGCGATCCACCACCACCGGCTTCGCCGGCGGTGCCGGCGGTGCGAGGCTTTGTCTTCGGTCGCTCGCGTGCGTGGCACGCCACGCGAACTGCCTGCCTGTGCCCCGAACGGAGTATGCCCTGACAGGGTGCATCCGCGCCGCGCTTGCTCGTCGATCGCCTAGCCGGGACTGGCAGCCGGGCCGCGGCAGTTCGGCGGACGCGCACTGTTCCAACGGCCCTCGCGACGCGTGCCCGTGGCTTTTCCGCCGCGGCCCGTTCTAGGCTTCGCGTCCAGATTTGGGGTCGGCGCTCAATTGCGGCGACTCGCGGAACGATCGGAAGGCATTCGATGGGCTCCACCGGAACTCGCATCCACGCATTGCAAGCTCGAGTCGGCAAAACCGGCCCGCTCGGACACACGTCCTCATCGCTGCGGCGCGGGCTGTGGGTCACGGCGCTGGCGGTTGGCGCGTGCGCCGCGCTGTCTGCGCCGGCGCTGGCCAACGCCCCGTCGACACCCAGGTACTCGATCTCGATCGTCGAGGGGGAGACGACCCAACCCGAAGCGTATCCGGTGGCGATGACCGACGCGCATGTGAGTCCCGGGGCGGAAGCGGTCCTGTCGATCATCCACAACGGGGTCGTGGTATGGGAAAACACTGACTCTCACGGCAACCCCTATCTGTCAGATGTGCCGCAGGTGAACGACATCGTCACGCTGGAATCCCCCCGGAAAACTCTGCTGGGGTCCGTGATCTATGACGGCCTGCCATCGATGGATCCGACGGTCTGCGCGGGCTCCATCAACTTCTCCGGCCAACGCTCGGGAGCTGATCCGGTCGAAGGCGGCTACTACTCGCTCGTGTTCGAAACCAATGTCTACGGTGGTACGCACATAAGCAAGCGAGCTGCGGGCCAAGCGCAGGTTACGACCCTGTCGGGCGCGGCGTTCGGGGGAAGCTTCCTGGCCCCGCTGGCGCTTGGGCAGACGGTCTGGGCGAGCGAGTCGCTCGAAACTAAGCTCTCCACCGGCGCGGTCTTCACCTACAACAGCGAAACCGTGCGTCCGGTCGGCGCCTGTCCGGCGCCGCCGCCGCCACCACCGCCGCCACCGCCACCTCCGCCTCTGCAGGGCTCGATCTTCAAGCTCGTTCGGACCACGCTCCATCACTTCTTGAAGTCGGGACTCTCCGACCAGGTGACGATCAACCAACCGGGCACCGTGATCCAGGATCTCTACCTCCAAGGTGGTGCGCTGCCGGCCACTGCCGCGTCGCGGACCAGAAGCAAGCACGGACACAAGCACAAGCCACCGGCTGTGCTGCTTGCGCGCGGCTCGGCGTCCGCGAAAGGTGCGGGCCAGGTGAGCGTGCTGATTCGCGTGACCGCCAAAGGTCGCCGCCTGCTCAGGCATCGCAGCCGCGTCCACGCGGAGCTTGTCACGACGCTGCACAGCAGCTCGGGCGCAAAGCTGAACCTCGGCGTCCGCGCGATCACGCTCAACCGTTAGCGAGGGCGGTCGAGGATGAGCGGGCCGGGCGTCGCTGCCACGCTCAGGCGCGTTCTCCGGCAGGCGCCGGCGCTGGGTGTCAGCGCGATCGTATGGCTGGTGCCCCCGGCGGTGCTGCCGTCGCCGTCACGCGATGGCCCCGAAGGGCCCCCGCGACCATTCGGCGCGCAGCCCCCGCCTGGGCTCGCGCCGCCGCGCACGAACCCGCGGTTCGTGCGGGCTCAGAACCGTGCGCTGCTGTACGGCCCCTTCCCGCGCGGCGGCCTGACGCGCGGAATATCTGACAGCGCGCTGCTCCTGAGCGACGAGCCGGAAGTCCGCAAGCTGGCGCTGAGTCGTATCCGCGCGGCGGGGGCAAGCACGGTGCGCATCCCGGTGGAATGGCGCTACACGGTGAGCTCGGACCCGCCGGCAGGGTTCGACGCAGAGGACCCGGCGAGCCCGGTGTATAACTTCGCCGCCGTCGACTCCGCTGTGCGCGAAACGGTCGCCGCGGGTCTGATTCCGCTGCTGGTGGTGTCCCGTGCGCCGGCCTTCGCCGAAGCTCCGGGCCGCTGGCCCTATGCATATCCGGGGAGCTGGGCGCCGAGCCCGGTCGCCTTCGGCGAATTCGCGACGGCTGTGGCGCGTCGCTACAGCGGCTCCTTCCCCGATCCGTCGCAGTTCGGCGCGACGCTGCCGCGGGTGAGGCTGTTCCAGGCCTGGAACGAGCCCAACCTCGCGCGCTACCTGGAGCCCCAGTGGGTCGTCGAGGGTGGGCGCTGGAGCGCGTTCTCACCGCTGATCTACCGTCAGCTGTTGAATGCCTTCTACACCGCCGTCAAGGCGGTGGCGGCGAGCGATGTCGTGGTTGCCGCCGGCATCGCGCCGAACGGCGAACCGGCGGGCGTCGGACGCATGACCCCGCTGCGGTTCCTGCGCGGGATGCTCTGCCTGGAAGACCGCATGCGCACGGCCTGTGCCGATCCGCCGCACTTCGACGTGCTGGCGTTTCACCCGCTGTCGTTCGAAAGTCCCGATCGGGCCGCGACCTCCTCGCAAGACGTTGCGATCTCCGACATCGCCAAGATCACGGCGCTGCTGGTGCGGGCGCGGCGGGCGGGTACCGCGCTGCCGCGGGTGCGCAAGCCGGTGTGGGTGACGGAGCTCAACTGGGAAAGCGATCCGCCGGCCGCTCACGGGGTGCCAGCGGGACTGCAGGCGCAGTGGATCTCACGCGCGCTGCACCGGCTGTGGATCGCGGGCGTCGGGCTCGCCGACTGGCAGTTCCTGGTCGATCCGTATCCCAACCTGCTGCTCGCCACTCCGACGGGCGGCACGGTCCAGATATCGCGCCCAGCGGGCCTCTACAGTGCGGGTCGGGGCGGCGACTTCGCGATCGCGCGCCCCAAGCCCTTTCTGCGCGGGTTCACGCTTCCCTTCGACCCGCTACGCGTCGATCGCGGACACGTGCGCGTGTGGGCGCTGCTGACGCGCGCCGGTCAGTCGGTCCTGCTGCAGCGTCTGGCGCGGGGCCACGCCTGGCGGACGATCGCCTCGCTGCACGCCGACGGCCACGCCGTGCTCAACGCGCGCCTCGCGCTCCGCGGCGGAGCGGAGCTGCGCGTTGTCGGCGGGGCGAGCGCCAGTGCGCCGGCGCGGGTGCCTAGGGGTTCCAGCCAGCTGTAGGCGAGCTGTAGGCGGCGGCGTGCGGCGGTGTGCGGCGGTGTGCGGCGGTGTGCGGCGGTGTGCGGCGGTGTGCGGCGGTGTGCGGCGGTGTGCGGCGGTGTGAGTGCGGCGCGCCAGCGAGTTTGGAGCCGGGCTTTGACGCGTACTACGCCGCGGCGTGCTCGCCCTGGCGCTCGCCAGTGCTTGCGCCGGCTCCCGGAATGAAGCTCATCGCGTGCTCGGCGAGCGCGGTGATCGTGAGGCTTGGGTTGACGCCGACGTTGGCCGGGATCGCGGAGCCGTCGCAAACCAGCAGGTTCTCGTAGCCGAAGACCCGCTGGCGCGCGTCCACGACCCCTTGCTTGGGATCGGGGGCGATCACGGCGCCGCCGAGGATGTGGGCGGTCGTGGGGATGTTGAAGAGCGCCTCGGTGACGGAGCTCTGGGCGATCCCGCCGGTGCGCCTAGCGAACCATTCGGCGGCCTCGTTGGCGATCGGGATGAACGTCGGGTTGGGCCGCTCGGGATCCTGTTCGGTCTTCAGCCAGAACGAGCCGAATGGGCCTTGGTGAGGACGCAGCGCGATCGCGTTGTCGAGCGTCTGCATTACCAGCAGGATGATCGTGCGCCGCGACCAGTGCTTGGGGAACAGCACCTGCATCAGCCGCTTGGGGTGCAGCGCGATTTGCCCGAGCAGCTTCAGCGGGCGGGTGAGGCGCGTGCCGTCACCGACGAGCAGCGTATAGAGACGGTGCATCGAATCGCCGTCGTCGCCGTAGGTGACGGTCTCGATGTGGGTATTCGGATCGGGATAGATCGAGGAAGTGATCGCGACGCGCTTGATCAGATCGTCGGGATAGTCCTCGGGCACCGTGACGGTCAGGATCGACTCGCTGTTGGTGCGCACCAACTCGCCCAGACGCGCGGATATGCGGCCGAGTGACCCGTTCAGGCGGCAGCGCTGCAGCAGCTTGTTCGTACCGAGCGGCCCGGCGGCCACCACGACGCCGCGCGCGCGGTGGACCTGGCGATCCTTGCGCAGCCATGCGCCTGAGCGCACGCTTTCGACCTCGTAGCCCTCCTCGCCCGAGCCGGCTCCCAGGGGGCGGACGTCGATGACGGTCCGTTCGGGCAGCACGCGCGCGCCGCGGCGCTCGGCGAGGTAGAGGTAGTTCTTGACGAGCGTGTTCTTGGCCCCGTGCGGGCAGCCGACCATGCAGCGGCCGCACATCCGGCAGCCGGTGCGATCGGGGCCCTCGCCGCCGAAGAACGGATCGGACACGGTCTTCCCGGCCTCGCCCTCCGCTCCGAAGAAGATGCCGACGGGCGTCTTTTTGTAGGTGTCCCCGACGCCGAGCTCCTCGCCCAGCTCGCGCAGGAGCTGGTCGGCGGGATCGTCGTGTGGGTTCTGGACTACGCCGAGCATCCGCTGGGCCTCCGCGTAGTGGGGCGCGAGCGCCGTCTCCCAGTCCTCCATCGCCGCCCACTGGCGATCCTCGAAGAATGCCTTCGGGGGAACGTACAGCGTGTTTGCGTAACCGAGGCTGCCGCCGCCGACGCCGCAGCCGGAGACGACGGCGACGTCTTTGAAGGTCGTCAGCCGGAAGATGCCCTTCATCCCCAGCAGGGGGTTCCAGAAGTAGCGCCTCATGTCGGCGGTCGAGTTCGGGAGCTCGTGGTCGGCGAAGCGCCGTCCGCACTCCAGTACACCGACGGAGTGGCCCTTCTCGGAGAGCCGCAGCGCCGAGACGCTGCCGCCGAAGCCGGACCCGATGACGAGCCAGTCGTAGTCGTAGGAGCGTTCCATCGTCGGTCATCCTAATGCTTGCCGCTATATTCCGTGAAGTAATGGCGGCGGAGGGTCTTCGCAACAAGCCCTGCGGGGGTCGCTACGGCGACATCGTGCAGTCGATCGGCAATACGCCGCTGATCGAGCTGCCACGGCTATCGCCGAAGCCCGGCGTGCGGATCTGGGCGAAGCTGGAGTCGCGCAACCCGACCGGCTCGGTCAAGGATCGCGTGGCACGCGCGCTGATCGAGGACGCCGAGGAGAAGGGCGCACTCAGCCCCGGGCAGACGATCCTCGAGCCGACGTCGGGCAACACCGGCATCTCGCTGGCGATGATCTGCTCACGCAAGGGCTATCGGCTGAAGGTCGTGATGCCGGAGAACGTCACGCCGGAGCGCACGCAGCTGCTGCAGATGTATGGCGCGCAGATCGTCTACTCCGAAGGCTCCAAGGGCTCCAACGGCGCGGTCGAGAAGGCCCTGGAGATGGCGCAGGCCGACGCCTCCTACTACATGCCCTACCAGTACGGCAACCCGGCCAACCCGAACGCCCACTACAACGGCACGGCCCTGGAGATTCTCGAGGAGCTCGACGAGGTCTCGGCGTTCGTGGCGGGTCTCGGCACGGGCGGCACGCTGATGGGCAACGGCAGGCGTCTGAAGGAGACGTTCGGGGATGCCGTGAAGATCGTGGCGGCGGAGCCGATGCAGGGCGAGCCCGTGCAGGGACTGCGCTCCCTGGATGACGGCTTCATCCCGCCGATCATCGACATCTCGCTGCTGGACCGCAAGATCTTCGTGACCAACCGCGACGCGATCCTCTGGACGCGCAAGCTACTCGACGAGGAGAGCGTCTTCGCGGGTGTCTCCAGCGGCGCGATCGCGCGCGTCGCGGTACGCATCGCCGGCGAGCTGGACGAGGGCAACGTGGTGTTCATTGTCGCCGACGACGGCTGGAAGTATCTCTCCAGCGGCATCTACACACGGCCCCTGGAGGAGATCGAGAACCTCGACTCCACCGTGTGGTGGTGAGCTCCAATGGAGATCTCCCCGGAGCTGCTTGAGGAGGTCGTGGCGCACGCGCGCGAGGAGGCCCCGAACGAGTGCTGCGGGGTACTCGCGGTCGAGCTCGACCGATCGGAGATCGGCCAGCCGGCGCGTGCGGTGCGCGCGTATCGTGCGGTCAACACCGCGGCGAGCCCGCTGCGCTTCGAGATTGACGGCCGCGAGGTGCTGGGCCTGATCGAGCGGATCGAGGGTGAGGGCCTGGAGCTGGGGGCGATCTACCACTCGCACACGCGCACCCCCCCGTACCCGTCGCAGACGGACATCAACTTCGCTGCGCACTGGCCGGGGGTCGAGTGGCTGATCGTGGGGCTCGCGGGCGGCGAGGCGCACGAGGTGCGCTCCTACTTGATCGACGACGGCCGCGTCGAAGAAGTGGCGATCTGAGCGCTGAGCGACGAGTCCCTCGTCTGTCCGACATGCTCTGGGGAGTACCCCGCGAGCGAGCGCTTCTGCCCGCGGTGCGCGATGCCGCTCGTGCACGCCACCGGCGCCGGGGAGGCCGCCGAGTCCCAGCCCCCGTTCGACGAGCTGTGGCTGCGGGCCCGCAGAATCAAGCCCCAGTACTCAGAGGGGGCGCTGGTGCGCGTCGCGGGCGCTCAGAACCAGACGGAGGCGGACTTCATCCAGGGCCTGCTGCTGGAGGAGGGCATCCCCAGCCTGCAGCGCCGCGCGCGCGGCTTCGACGTGCCGGACTTCCTGGCGGCTGGCCCGCGCGAGGTGCTGGTGCCCGCCTCTGGGGTTCCGGCCGCGCGCGACGTGCTGCTGCAGAGCGAGCTGATCGAAGACGAGCAGGCGACGCCGTGGCGCGGCGCCGCGTGGCGCGTGATGGCGGGCCTGTTGATCGGGCTCGCGCTGTTGGCGGTGCTGGTGTGGCTGGCTTCAGGCCACTAGAGCCGGTTGCCGTGCGCCAACCTCGCGGGTAATCGTTCCGATTTCCTCGGAGGCGCGCTCGAACTCGTCGTCGGAGAGCACCGGGGTGCCCTCGAAGGGCAGTTCTCGCTGCAGCTCCAGCCAGGAGCGACCGCCGAGATACTCGTCCCTGACCTTGACGGTGACCGGCCGGGGGATGCGGTAGGTGCGCAGCAGCAGCACGTGCAGAGGGTGGCGGGGCTTCCACGTGAGGCGCTTCTCGGCGTAGTCGGGCGTCCAGACGTAGAAGGGGGAGAGGGCGTCGACGCAGCGGGGGTCGGTGATCGTGAAGTGGCCGGCGACCTCGGCCCACGCGCGGATACGCACGCGGTCGGGCTGCTGCAGGCCGCCGTCGGCGGCGAGCGCCTGCAGGGTCGGCTCGCCATCGTTCCAGACGCCCTCCTCGAGGGCGCGGCGCAGCTCCGGCTGGTGGGACTCGCGCACGAGGTCGTTGCGCTGGTGATCGAACGTGGGGTAGAGGAAGAAGCGCTCGTGCTCGAGGCGGAAGTTTTGATCGGGCTCGCGCATGCTGCCCTTGCGCAAGGTGATGAGCTGCTCGCCTTCGGCGAGAGCGCGGACGGTGACCGCCCATTCCTTCAAAGCGATTGGCATAGCGATATAGAGGGGGGACGAGGCCTGAGGCCTTGGACGGGTTAGACCTGTTGCGCCCGGAGGGACGGGCGGCCGGTCTCCTTAAAGATACCGAAATCCTAGCGAAAATCCCAAATCCCCTGCAAATCGCCGACTTTTTCGGAGCCTCACGCTACAGCTCGAGTCCGGCGAGGCCCTCAGCGGCCTCGATTAGCGCGGCGTAGTCGTGCTCGCCGTGGCCGCGGCCCATGGTGGCGGTGAGCAGGTCGCGGGCATGCCCGGCGGAGGCGAATGGCACCCCGGCGGCCTGGGCTTCCTCGAGGCACAGGCGCACGTCCTTGAGCATGTGGGCAGTCTTGAACAGCGTCGTGTAGTCGTGCGCGCGCATCGGCGCCGCCTTCAGCGCGAGCTGCGCGGAGGCGGCGGAGCCGGCGCCGCAGACCGCTTGGAAAGCATCGAGATCCACGCCAGTGGCCTTCGCGAGCAGCAGCGCCTCGGCGAGCGCGGTGGCGTTGGCGGCGCCGAGAGCGTTGTTGATCAGCTTCAGCATGGACCCCTGGCCGAGCTGCCCGACGTGAACGATCAGCTCGCCCATCGTCTCGAGCAGGGGCCGGGCGCGCGCGAAGTCCGCCGGCTCGCCGCCAGCCATGATCGTGAGCGTCGCCGCCTCTGCGCGTGGGGAGGAGCCGGTGACCGGGGCGTCGAGCATCCGGATCTCTCGCTCGGCGAGCGCGGCCCCAATCCGGCGCGTGTCGGTGGGGGCGATCGTGGACATGTCGACGCACAACGCGCCAGCGCCGGCGGCCTGTGCGACGCCGTCGGGGCCGAGCAGCACGGAGGCGACCTGAGCGCCGTCCACGACCATGCTGAGCACGATGTCGCTCGCGGCCGCGACTGCTGCCGGTGTATCGAAGGCCGTAGCGTCGTGCTCGGCGGCCCAGCGCGCGGCCTTGCCGGGGGTATGCGTCCAGACGGCCAGTGGATAACCGGCGCGGCGCACATGAGCGGCCATACGCGAGCCCATGATCCCAAGGCCGAGAAAGCCGATCCGCTCTGAGCTTCGCACGGTGATCTGCTCCGAGCTCCGTACGGCGATGGGCTCCGGGCTCCGCGCGGGCATGTCGGCGCTCTGCTCAGGCATGTCCAAATCCTCCTCCGCCGGGGGTCTCGATCCGCAGTCGCTCTCCGGGGTGCAGCGTACCGGTGAGCTTGCCCGGCAGCTCGCGGCCATCCAGGAGGTTGCGTCCGCGCGCGCCCGGCTCGCCGCCGGCCGCGCCAGGCGGGGCGTGACGGCGGCGCTCGGTGATCAGCGAGAAGCTCATCTCGCGCAGCGCTTCCAGCTCGCGCACCACCCCGTCGCCGCCGCGATGGGTGCCGGCGCCCCCTGAGCCGCGGCGCAGGGCGTAGCGCGTCACGCGCAGGGGGAACTCGCGCTCCAGCGCCTCGACTGGAGTGTTGAGGGTGTTGCTCATCGCGACGTGCACGCCGCTGGGGCCGTCGGCGTCGGCGCAGGCGCCCTGGCCGCCGCCGAGGGTCTCGTAGTAGCTGAAGCGCTCGTCGCCGAGGGTGAGGTTGTTCATGGTGCCCTGTCCGAGCGCGCACCCGAAGGCGGCGAGCACGAGGTCGGCGACGCGCGAGGACGTCTCGACGTTGCCGGCAGCGACGGCAGGCGCGCCGCGGGCGCAGCGAGTCGTGCCGGCGAGGGAGCCAGATGCGGCGTCGGAAGTGGTGCAGCCGGCGATGGGAAGGGCGTTTAGCAGCGAGCCCGCGGGAACGCGCACCTCGATCGGCCGGTAGGCGCCGGCGCAGGGTGGAAGCTCGGGGTCGGTGAGCACGCGCACCGCGAAGTAGCAGGCCGAGCGTGTGACGGCGAGCGGGCAGTTGAGATTGCCGGGGTGCTGCACGGCGCTACCGGCGAAGTCGAGGATCAACCGCTCGCCGATGACGGTGGCGCGCAGGCGCAGCGCGAGATCGCCCTCGATCGCCTCGAGCGCGTCTTCGGCGTGGCGTGTTCCGTCGGGCAGCTCCGCGATGCAGGCGCGGGTGCGCCGCTCGGCGTAGTCGAGCACGGCGTCAGTCGCCTCGCGCAGCCGCGTCGGGCCGACACGCCGCGCGAGCTCGCCGAGGCGCAGCGCACCGATGCGGTTGGCGGCGAGCTGGGCGCGTAGGTCGGCGCGCCGCTCGGCCGGCTGGCGCATGCGCGTCACGAGCTCCGCAAGCGTCTCATCGGTGACGGGACGCGGCGAGATCACGACGCCCTCCTCCTCGAGCGTACGGCTGTCGGCTGGCATCGAGCCCGGTACACGCCCACCGACGTCGGCGTGGTGCGCGCGGCTTACCGCGAAGCCGATCAGCGAGTGCTCGGCGAAGACGGGTGTGATGACGGTGATGTCGGGCAGGTGCGTGCCGCCGGCGAACGGATCGTTGAGCATCCACGAGACGCCTGGGCGGTGATCCTCGTCGAGGACCGCCGCGACCGCCGCCGGCATCGCGCCGAGGTGCACCGGGATGTGCTCGGCCTGCATCGTCATCTGCCCGTCGGCATCGAACAGCGCAGTCGATGCGTCGCGTCGCTCCTTGATGTTGGCCGAGTGCGCGGAGCGGATCAGCGCCGCGCCCATCTCCTCGCAGGCGGCGCGCAGCGCGCCGGTCAGGACCTGCAGCTCGATCGGGTCGATCACGGCTCACCCTTGGCGTCGAGCAAGCACATCGTGCCGAACACGTCGACTTCGCCTTCCCAGCCCGGGGGCACGAGCAGGGTGGACTCGGGCAGTGCGCAAATTGCCGGCCCACGGACCCGAGTGCCCGCCGGCAGCTCGCCGCGCAGGCACTCGGCGTCGAGCTCGCGGCCGTCGAGGACGATGCGGCACAGCTCGCGAGCAGGCTCCTCGACGGGGAAGGTTTCGGCTGCGGTTGCGCCGGCGCTCTCGGTGGCGCCGGGGAAGGTTCCGGCTGCGGTCGCGCCGGCGTTCTCGGCGGCGCTGTAACCGGGCTGAGCGTCGAATGGCGGCCGGCCGATCCGGGACCCCGCGGGGGCTGCGCCCAAGCGGAGGCGCGGATCGTGACCAGCTCGACCTCGTTGCGCTCGTCGCGGTAGCCGTAGCGTTGCTCGTGGGCAAGTGCGAAGGACTCGCGCAGGTCATCTGGATCGGGCGGCTCGCGCTGGTCCTCGACTACGGCGAGCTCGAAGGACTGGCCGCGGTAGCGCAGCTCGTAGCTGACCGCGACCCGCGCTGGCGCTTCCTGCAAGCCCGCGCAGGCACGTCCCACGAGGGCGGCACGCTCTTGCGCCAAGCACTGCGCGGACAGCCGCTCCCCGGCGAGCATCACCGTGCGCGCCGCATCATGCCGCGGTGCGGCGGCCGCGAGCCCAAGCGCGCAGAGCACGCCGGAGGCGCGCGGGCAGAGGATCCGCCGCATCCCCAGCTCCCGTGCCAGCGCCGCCGCGTGCAGCGGGCCTGCGCCGCCGAACGGCAGCAGCGCGAAGTCGCGCGGGTCGAGACCGCGTTCGACGGTCATCACACGCAGCGCACGCAGCATCTCGGCCTCCGCGACCCGCAGGATCCCCTCCGCGCAGCGCGTCACGGTCAGCCCGAGCTCCGCCGCGAGGAGCCCCACCACGCGCTCGGCTGCCTCGCGGTCGAGCTTCAGGCCTCCTGCAAGGTGGGGGTCTCCCGCAAGGTTGGGATCTCCTACAAGGTCGGGGTCTCCCGCAAGGTCGGGGTCTCCCGCAAGGTCGGGGTCTCCCGCAAGGTCGGGGTCTCCCGCAAGGTCGGGGTCTCCCGCAAGGTCGGGGTCTCCCGCAAGGTCGGCGACGCGCTCCGGCCCGTCCGCAGAGCGTTCCGCTTGTGGGGAGAGCGCGGGCAGGCGGCCGAGCAGCAGGTTCGCGTCCGTCACCGTCGGCTGCTTGCCGCCGCGCCCGTAGCAAGCCGGGCCGGGATCGGCGCCCGCCGACTGCGGTCCGACCCGCAGTGCCCCCCCCGAGTCCCGCCACGCGATCGAGCCGCCACCGGCGCCGACCGTGTGGATGTCAAGCATCGCCAGCGCCAATGGTCGTCCGGCGACGACGCCCGCCGCGGTCTCTGCGACCTGGCCGTCGTGGATCAGGCACACGTCGCACGAGGTGCCCCCCATGTCGAAGCACAGCACCTCGCGCTCCTGCGCGAGCTCCGCCAGGAGCTGGGCGCCGCGGACCCCGCCCGCCGGGCCGGAGAGCACGGTCAGCGCCGCGTGGGCCGCGGCGCCCGCGATGTCCGTCAGCCCGCCAGAGGATTGCATCACCGCGGGCCGTGTCAGGCCAATCGCATCCGCCTCAGCGGACAGGCGCCGCAGGTAGGAGCTCAGCAGCGGGGAGAGCGCCGCGTCGATCTCGGTGCTGGCCGCACGCTCGTACTCCCGGAAGGTTCCTACCAGCTCGTGCGAGAGCGACACGTGCGCCGTCGGCAGGCGCTCGGCGATCAACTCCCCCAGCAGACGCTCGTGCTCGGGGTGCGCGTAGGAGTGCAGGAGCGCCACCGCGACCGCTTCCGGGGGCACACCCCCGGGCTCCTTTGAAGCTGTCCCCGCGACCTCATCCGCGGCTGCCGCGGGCGGCCCGGCGGAGTCCCCGCGGGCCACCTGCTCGACCAGCGCTCGTGCCGCGTCGGGGAGCAGCCTCCGCAGGGGCCCCTGCGGAGTCATGCGCTCCGGCGCCGCGAAGCGCAGCGCCGGCGGCGCCAGCGGGGCCGGCGGCGCGAGGCATAGCCGGTAGAGGTGTGGGCGCGCCTGGCGGCCCAGCTCGACGACGTCCGTGAAGCCCTCCGTGGCGATCAGCGCCGTGCGCGCCCCGCGACCCTCGAGCAGCGCGTTCGTCGCGACCGTCATCCCGTGCGCGAAGCGTTCGACTTCGTCCGGTTTGGCACCCGCGTGCGCGAGCACAGTGCGTACGGCCGCCAGCACTCCGCGTGACTGCTCAGCCGGGGTGCTCGGGACCTTGGCGGTGTACAGCCTCGAGTCCCCGACGATCAGCACGGCATCGGTGAAGGTCCCGCCGACGTCGACTCCCAGGAGCATGCCTGGGAGCGTAAGCGCTACGCGGCCAGCGGCTGGCGGTCCTCGGTGTCGGCCAGGTGCTGATGCGACGGGCAGTAGCCGTTGTGCGCCAGCGGCGTGCGCTGGCAAGCCGCTCCCTTGCGGGTCATCGCGCGGCATTGGGGCGGCTCGTCGCTGATCGCCTCGTGCGCGGCCTTCGGGTTCTCCTTGAGATACCGCTGCGCGAGGCCGATGTAGCGGAAGACGACCTGATGGACCCGCGCCTGCGCGTTCATCGGGAAGTGCATACGGATGTCGCAGAACAACGTCCGCGCTGGATGTGCGAAGTAGTGATGGTCGGTTGCCATCCGCTCGATGGCCGACTCACATGCGCGCAGGACCTGTTCGTGGCGGCTTGACACCGAGGTCGCGGACCCCGCGGTTGGATTTGTGCTTCCGGGCTTGGGAGTGGCTATGTAGGGGGCCAGCTCCCTGTATATGGCTCGACTGAATTGGTACATGGCGACCCCCTCGCCTCCTTCTACTCGTATCGACCAGGGCTCTCCGAATTGCCTTGCATTGCCACGCACCTCCGCCAATTCCCAGGGACTCCAGTTATGCCTGGGACTTCCACTGCAAACAACACGTCTGCTACATGAAAGGAGCGAAAAACTCCGAAAAAGCTCGCCCGACTCTTTCGGATTACCGAAGTATCCAGGGCCTGTGTAAAGCTCGGGCGAGCGGACTGTTAAGCGCGGATTAACCCTCTTACTCCCATGTCTCCCACAGGAGCTGCTCACCGGCGTCGATGACGACGTGATGGTGATCGAGTGCCGGGTCCGTTTGCGGATGATCGGCGCGGCGGTGAGCGCCACGGCTCTCTTCTCGTTGAAGCGCACAGCGCGCGATCAGGCGCGCCAGCGGGTGTGGGTCCTGCGCAAGTCGCGCGAGACCCTCAGGAGAGCGTTCGATGCCGGCGTCCCGCCACAACGCCGCACGCGTCCCGGCAGTCGCCTCCGGGGGGCGCGCGAGCCTCGTCAACGCCGCCAGCTCTGCGGCCTGTGCAGGCGGGGGTGTTGGCTCTGCTAGCGCTGCTGCTGCTGCACGCCGCGCGAACACGAAGCACTCGCTCAGCGAATTCGACGCCAGGCGGTTGGCTCCGTGCAGGCCCGTACAGGAGGACTCCCCCACGGCGTAGAGACCGGCCACCGAGGAGCGCGCATGCAGGTCGGTCGCGATCCCACCCATCATGTAGTGCGCTGCTGGCGCCACCGGTACCAGTTCCCGCGTGGGGTCAAGGCCGGCGTCGCGTAGGGCGCTCACCACGTTCGGGAACAGCGCTGGGTCGATCGCTCGCATGTCCAGCCCCACCGATCGCGCGCCGGTCTCCGTTAGCCGTGCCTGGATCGCTCGCGACACCTCGTCGCGCGGCGCCAGCTCGTCGACGAAACGCTCCCCGTCCGCGTCGTGCAGCGTCGCGCCCTCGCCGCGGATCGCCTCGGTCACCAGGAAGCCCTCGCGTCCGCGCACCCCGATCACCGCCGTCGGATGAAATTGCAGCAACTCCAGGTCCGCGAGCCGCGCGCCCAGCGCGTGCGCCAGCAGCAGCCCCGCGCCCTGCGAGCCCGGCGGGTTGGTCGTGCGCGCCCATAGTGCCGCCGCGCCGCCGCTTGCGAGCACGACCGCGCGCGCGCCAATGGCGCGTCCGTCCTCGCAGTGCACGCCTCGGCAGCGGACCCCCGCGTCGCTATGCGGCGATGCGCCGCCGGACCCTTGGTCGCGGTCCAGCCCAATGGTTGGGAGCTCGCCGCCCTGCGGCCACAGTGCGCGCGCCCGCGCATTCTCCAGCACATCGATCCTTGGTTCCTGCGCGACCAGCGCGGAGAGCTGGCGAAGCATCCGCCTGCCCGTAGCGCTGCCACCGGCGTGCACTACGCGCCGGACCGAGTGCCCGCCCTCGAGACCCAGCGCGAGACGCCCGAAGCGATCGGCGTCGAAGCGCACACCCAGCGTTTGCAGTTCGCGTACGCACTCCGGGGCCTCCTGCACCAGAACCTCGGCGGCCGTCCGCCGCACCGCCCCGCGTCCCGCGCGCTCGGTGTCGCGCAGGTGTAACTCCGCGCTGTCGTCGGTGGCCAGTGCCGCGGCCAGGCCGCCCTGGGCCCAGTAGCTAGCCGTTTGAGCCAGCGGCGCCGCTGAGATCAGCGCCACTTGACCCCCGGCGCGGGCTGCGCACAGCGCTGTGTAGAGGCCCGCCGCGCCGGCCCCCACGACCACCAGGTCCGTCTCCAGCGCAGGTGAATCGACCCCTGCTGGCCGCACGTCTGCGGAGGTCCCCTACTGGCCGGCCAGCGAGACCAGCGCCGCGGTCAACGCTCCCAATGCGAGCACGATCACAACGCAGAGGAGGACTAGCGGCGCCCGCCAGTTAGGGGTGGCGGCCAGGCGAGTGCGCGCCGCCGCGCCGCAGCCAAGACACCACTCCTGCTCCGCTCGCAGCGGGGTTGCGCACAGAGGACAGCTATCGGCGACTGGCACGCTACCGAGAGCCGCGGGATTCGCCGCCGGGTCCGGGTTTGCCGGCGGGCGCGGCGTCGCTACGCTCACGTGCCCTTGCCTGAGGCCGAGTCCGACGGCCGGATGATCTCGGTGGGTCGGTCGTCCGTGGCGGGCGCCCCCGGCGTCTGTGGCGGCTGGGCGGCGCCCGGCGGGCGCATGGTGGGCGGTGGCGATGGGGCGGGGGGAGTGCTGGACGGTGGCGGTGGCTGCGGTGTGGGGGGTGGCTGTGGCGTGGACGGTGTAGGAGGTCGTGGTGTGGGGGGCTGTGGCGCCGGTGGCTGCGGCGTAGGTGGTGTGGGAGGTCGCGGGGTTGGTGGCTGTGGTGTGGTCGGCTGCGGAGCCGGCGGTTGTGGTGTGTATATCTGCGCTGCAGGCGGCCGCGGATTGGGTGTCTGCGGTACGGAGCTCGGGATGGGCACGGTCGCTACGCCCGTGGGGATAACTGCCGGGGAGGCGCTCGCGGCGGCGGGTCCCGTCGGGGTCACCGCGATCGGTCGGTCGGCATGACGTCCCATCGCCAGGCCGCAGGCCGGGCAGAAACGGTCCTCGCTGCCGTGGATCGTGGCGCAGCGGGGGCACGCCGCGATGCCGGACTCGCGCAGAACCGTGATCGGTCGGCGGTCGGCGAGGGCGTCCTCCAGCGCGCGCAGCTCGGCGTCGATCGCCCCGAGCGTCGTGAGCTTTGCGGCCACGAGCTCGTCGTGGCGCTCGCCGAGACGCTGCATCTCGAACACGAGTCCCCCGAGGTCGCGGTAGGCGAGCTCGCGCGCCTTGCGCAAGAAGCGCACCCGTCGGCGCATGCGGCCGCGCTCGCCGAAACCGGGACTCGCGGGCTCGGTGGGGAGCTGCTGGCCACCCACGGCGGCCTCCGAGCCCTCGGGCGGGGCTTCCCGTCCCCCTGCAGGGGCATCGCCGCCGGCCGCGGGCGCTCCCGCGGGGGGCGTCTCGGGGTCCGGACCGACTGCGGATCGGTCAGCGGGACTCGTGGCTTGCTCGGCCATCGACGTACTCATGCTACCCAGCGCGTCCGCTGCCGTCCTCCAGCAGGGCGCGCCACGCGGCCGCGAGCTGCGCGGCCAGTGACTCGGCGGAGAATGGTTCGGCGCGCGCACGGCCATCGATGCGCGGGTCGGCGGTGCCTAGATGCGGCTCCAGCGCGGTCCGCCAGCGGGGGATGTCGAACGGGGCGCAGAGGACGCCCGCGAGACCGGCGAGCGCGCGCGGGTGCACTCCGACGGGGGTCGCGAGCACCGGCACATCGCAGGCGAGCGCCTCGAGCACGGCGAGGCCGAAACCCTCGTGCTCGGAAGGGACGAGCACGGCGTTGGCAGCATTGACCCACAGGGGAACCTCTTCGGGAGGCACGCCCCCGAGCGTCAGTAGCCGCGGCCTGTGGGCCGGCTGGAGGGCACGCACAAGCGCGAGCGCGCGGTCGTGGCGCTTGCCCCGGCGCGCCGGGTCGGCTGGGAAGAGCAGGTGGGCTCGCGCGGGATCGAGACCGAGCGCGGCGCGGGCCTCCCTGCGGGAGATTGGATGAAAGCGATCGAGGTCCACGCCGCAGGGCAGCACACGCGCGCGGCGGCGCGCGGCGCGGCCCGGCAGCTCGCAGACGAGCTCGGGCGAGACGGCGCCGACGAGCGCCATCAACGGCAGTACGGCGCGGGTCGCCTGGCGGGTGCGGGGGTGGCGCACGTCGGTGCCGTGCACGGTCAGCGCGTGCGCGTGTGCACGCGCCGCGAGCGCGGGCCACGCGGAGAGCCCGAAGTGAGCGTGCACGACGTCGAGACGGTCGCGGCGGTGGCGGCGGCGCAGCTCGCGCGCGGCGTCGAGCAGGCTGCTCGCGCCGGGCGGGAACTCGTACAGCTCGACCTCCAGCTCCGGCAGGCGACGCAAGGCGGCGACCTGGTCGCGGACGAAGCGCCCGCGCTCGGGGTGGCGGTCGTCGGGGAGCATGTTTGAGACGACCAGCGCGCGCACGAGCCGCTGACGGTAGCGCTCTGGAATGATGGCCTGCGTGGCGAGCCTCTCTCAACGGAGCGACCCCGGACCGCGAGCGCGCCCGATCGGGGTGTTCGACTCCGGAGTCGGGGGGTTGACGGTCCTGCACGAGCTACTGGTGGCGCTGCCGCGCGAGGATTTCCTGTACCTGGGGGATACCGCTCGCTTCCCCTACGGAGAGCGCTCGGCCGAAGAGTTGACGCGCTTCTCAGCGGAGATCGCGGAGGAGCTGCTGCGGCGACGCGTAAAGCTACTGGTGGTCGCGTGCAACTCGGCGACCGCGGCCGCGCTGCCGGGTCTGCAGCGGCGGATGATGGAGACGACGCTCGGGGTCGAGGTGCTCGGCGTCGTGCGCCCGGAGGCCCTGCGGGCGGTGGCCGCGACGCGCACGGGCCGGATCGGACTGCTGGCGACGCCGACGACTGTCGCGAGTGGGGCCTACGAGCAGGCGGTGCACGCCATCGATCCGCACGTGACGCTGCACGCCGTCCCGTGTCCGACGCTGGCGCCGCTGATCCAGGCGGGAGAGCAGTTCGACGAGCGGGCCGTGAACACCGTGCGCGCCGCCTGCGCGCCGTTGCGCGAGGCCGCGGTGGACACGGTGATCCTCGGTTGCACGCACTACCCGCTGATCAGCCCGATGCTGCAGCGGCTGCTGGGTCCGCAGGTAACGCTCGTAAGCTCGGGCGCGGCGTTGGCGCGCCAGGTCGAGCATGCGCTCAGCACGCGTGGCCTGGCGGCGCGTGCTTCCGGGGAAGATTGGGAGGGGGACCTCGGGGAGGGCGACTATCGCTTCCTGTGCACCGGGGACGTCGAGGCGTTCCGGGAGCTCGGGACGCGCTTCCTGCAGATGCCGCTCGGTGACATCGAGCGAGTCGAGCTAGCCCCCGTGGAGGCGTTGGCGTGAGCCGCGCGCGCAGCCACGGGCGCGGGCCGGACGGGTTGCGCCCGGTGGCGATCGAGCCGGGGTTCGTGCGCCCCGCGACCGGCTCGGCGCTGATCTCGATCGGGGAGACGCGCGTGATCTGCACCGCCTCCGCGCAGGAGAGCGTGCCGCGCTGGATGACCGGCAAGGGCCGCGGGTGGGTGACGGCGGAGTACGGAATGCTGCCGGCCTCGACCGGAGAGCGTAAGCAGCGCGACGCGACACGCGGGCGCCTGGATGGGCGCTCGGTGGAGATCCAGCGCCTGATCGGGCGCTCGCTGCGGGGCGTCGTCGACTTCAAAGCACTCGGGGAACGGACGATCTATCTGGACTGCGACGTGCTGCAGGCGGATGGCGGCACGCGTTGTGCCTCGATTACGGGCGCCTACGTCGCGCTGGCGCTGGCCTGCAGGCGCCTGAGCGAGAAGGGTGCGTTGGAGCACCCGCCGCTGACGGGCGCCGTGGCGGCGGTGTCGTGCGGGATGGTCGCGGGCAGCGCGCTGCTGGATCTGGACTACGCGGAGGACTCCTCAGCGGAGGTCGACGCGAACGTCGTGATGACCGGCGAGGGGGACCTGCTGGAGGTGCAGGCCACGGCCGAGCGCACCCCGCTCTCGCGGGCGAGCCTCGATGAGCTACTGGCCCTGGCTGCCGGCGGGATCGCGCAGCTGCGCGCCGTGCAGGAGCAGGCGATCGGCTCCGCCGCGAGCTGATGCGCGGCGCCGTCCGGCTGCCGGTGGCCCGGAGCCACGACCCCGTTCGAGCGAGGTCGATCCGCAGAACGCTGGGGCGCAAGCCGCTGGGGCGGAGGAGGCCAAAGCCGGCATGAGGCTCCTGTTGGCGACCCACAACGAGCACAAGCGCCGCGAGCTGGCGCGGCTGCTGCCCGACCACGAGATCGCGCGGCTGACGGACGCGGTCGAGCTGCCCCCGGAGGACGGCGAGACGTTTGTGGAGAACGCGCTCGGCAAGGCCCGCGCGGCGGCGCGCGCGACGGGGCAGGTGACGATCGCCGATGACTCGGGGATCGCGGCGGCAGCGCTCGGTGGCGCTCCGGGAGTGCGCTCGGCGCGCTACGCGGGCGAAGGGGCCTCGGACGAGCAAAACCTCGCGAAGCTGCTGCGCGAGGTGCCCCCCGGCGACGCGCTGGAGTACGTCTGCGCGCTGGCGTACGTCGATCCGCAAGGGGACGTGGAGCAGGTCTTTCAGGAGCGCTGCGGGGGGACACTGGCCGAGCGCCCGCGAGGTGCCGGCGGCTTTGGGTACGACCCGGCGTTCCTGCCGGAGGACGGCCCGCCGGGCCTGACGATGGCGGAGCTGGACGCGTCGCAGAAGGACGCGATCAGCCACCGCGGGCGTGCCGCGCGCGCGCTGGAGACGTGGCTCAGAAGAGGTTGATCGCGGCCGATGCCCCAACGGCGATCGACAACCCGGCGTAGCCGGTGTAGCCGGCGAGCAGCAGCAGCGCAGCGGTCAGCAGCGCGATCAGAACGGTCACGATCCAGGCGATCCGGGAGAGCGGCATCGCTGGGAGGATATTCTCGCTGGCGATGGATCAGCGCGCACGAGTGAGCTCGACCGTCCGGGTTGTCCTGGCGGTCCGCGTCGTATGCGGACTCCAGCTTGCGCCAACGTGCCTGTCTGCGCGCTCGGCGAGCTCCTATGGCTCTCCGCGCAGGTGTTCGGTACTCTTGGGAGGCGCTTGGCGGCGCCCCGGTGGCGCCGCCACCTGGCGCTCACGCGGATGAGGTACTCGGGATGATCATCACGGTCACGCTCAACGCGGCGATAGACAAGTCGCTCTCGGTTCCCAACTTCCGCCTTGGGAGACGCCACCGCACGGTCGACCAGCGCACGATGGCGGGCGGCAAGGGCGTCAACATCGCGCGCACGCTGAAGGCGCTGGGGCAGCCTGTGATCGCGACGGGTATGGCAGGCGGAGCGACGGGGACGCACATCGTGGAGCAGCTCACGGAGGAGTCGATCCTCAACGACTTCGTGCGGATCCGCGAGGAGTCGCGCACGAACACCTCGGTCCTGGACCCAACGACCGGCGAGCAGACCGAGGTCAACGAGCGCGGCCCGGCGGTAAGCGAGCGCGAGGTGGAGCTGTTCCGCGAGAAGCTCCTGTACTTGGCCCGCGGCGCGGCGATCGTGGTGTTCGCTGGTTCGATCCCGCGGGGTGTGGAGCCAGAGCTGTACGCGACCCTGATCCGGGAGCTGCAGCGGACGGGAGTCACGACCGTGATCGACACCGATGGCGATCCGATGCGACACGCGGTGCGCGCCGAGCCCGACGTTGTCTCACCGAACGTGGTCGAGGCCGAGGAGCTGGTGGGCCACGAGTTCGCCGACGAGGACGAGCGCTCCCTGGCGGTGCGCGAGATCGTGGCGCTCGGTGCGCGCGAGGCGATCATGACGCTGCCGGATGGCTGCTTCGCGCAAGTGCTCGTCGATGGTCATTTGACGTTGCAGCGCGCCCGCATCGAGCCTCGCGAGCCAGTCGCCAAGCAAGGCTCCGGCGACGCTTTCCTGGCGGGCTACGTGGCGGCGCGCTACGAAGGCAGCGCGCCGACCGAGTGCCTGAGCTTCGGAGTCGCCTGTGGCGCCGAGTCCACGGGGCGCCTCGGCGCCGGCCTGATCGAGCGGCGCGAGGTGCACCGGCTGCAGCACGAGGTGCAGCTGAGCGCGATCGAGCTGCCGGCAGTCACCTGAAGCTCGCCGGCGCCGCGTCGGTGTTTCCTACTTTCGATGTGACTTTGTCCACACCCGTTTTGGGGCGGAGGGCGCTTTAAACCAGGCATTTGCGAGCCTCATGCCGAAGCCGGTGGGTGGTGGCGCCGGACCCTGGACGCTCGTACGATCACCTGGGAGATAACGAACATGTAGGATCGCGCAGCAGAGTCGCCACCGCGTCGCTGACGCGCGGGAGAACGAAGAAAGGGAGATGGGACCAGATATGCGATCGCGAAAGATGATCCTGCTGTCGGCGATGCTCGCGGCCCTGGCGTTGAGCGCCGTCGCGAGCTCAACCGCCAGCGCCAGTCCGCAGTGGCATTTCGGCGGCGTCTTGCTGCCGGAACTAGAAGGAGAAACGGTTGTGGGAGCCGCTTTCTCGAGCAGCCTCTCAAGTGGGGGCGCAAGTACGACTTGTGAACACTTCCTTTACAACATGGAAGTCTGGAACTTCTTCGGGGGAGGCGAAGGCCTGGTCGACGAACTACCGCTGTTCAACTGCACCACGACAGCACCGGGCTGTACGGTGACAAGCATCGCGGCCGAAGAACTGCCGTGGTTCTCCTACGTCGAAACGATCGCCGGCAAACGGTATCTGGAGATCGAAGAAATCGACGTCAAGATCGTCTACGGCGGAGCATCGTGCAAATTGGGCACGGTCAAAGTCGAAGGCACGGCGGGAGGCCTAATCAACAACAGCACCTCCACCGCGACCTTCAACAAAGCGAGCTTCGAAGCGACGCACACGTCGCTCAAAATTGGCGCGAACGCAGTCGAATGGACCGGTGAATTCCCGATGGAAGCGTTCGAAGTCAACCGGGAAAAAGCACTGGAAGTCTTCTGAGCTGACGCGCACAGGGCTAGAAAGGGCGAAGCTGTGGTCGGACGGTCCGGATCCCCGTGGGGACGCGGATCGTCCGACTGCGGTGGGGAGGCCAGCCACCGAGGCCGAGGCACATAGGTTTGGGTCGCCGGCGCAAAGCGAAAGCAGGCACCGCGGATCAGCGAAGTCTGTGGTGCGGTGCAAGCGAAAGGACACGGGGATCACTGATGCGATCACGGAATAACATCGCGCTGCTGGCATCGCTGGCGAGCATTGCGTTCGGTGCAGTGGGCGTCTCGACGGCCAGCGCAAGTCCGGCGTGGAAGTTCAACGGCACCGAACTAGTTGGCACCGAAACGGTCCTGGGCACCGCTATCTCCAGCAGCCTGTCGATACCGGGCGCAACGACGAGGTGTGGACACACCCTCCTCTTCATGAAGATCTCGAACACCGCCGGGGTGGGCAAAGGCGAAGTCACCAAACTCCCGCAGTTCGAATGCACGGCGGGGCCGACTTGCACCGTGGAAAGAATCGAAGCGGAAAAATTCCCGTGGCCGGTGCACGTCGAGACGGTCGCTGGCAAAAACTACGTAGTGATCGAAAAAATCCGCATCGAAATCGTGTACGCCGGAGAATTGTGCGCCTTCGCGGGTGTGCCCATCATTCTCAAAGGCACGGCCGGGGGCCTGTTCGAAAATGCCACCTCCACGCTGACTTTCAACGGGACCACGTTCAAAGCGACCGGCGCCTCGCTTAAAGTCGGAGCGACCAGCGTCGAATGGGGTGCCGTCTTCCCGATGGAAGCGCTCGGGGCGCATAGCGGAGAAGCGCTGGAAGTCGGGTAGGTAGATGCGGCCAGCGAGGTAGGCGCGGACGCGCTCAGCGCCCGCGCCACGCCGCAGGCCGCACGTCCGCGGCGCGCACGATCTCGGTGCCGCCGCGGTAGGGCACCAGCTCGGCGCGGTAGGAGCGCCGGACCTCCTCCAGGCGCTCGGCCAGCTCGACCTGCGCGTGCAGGGCCTTCAGCTCCAGCTCCTCGATGCGGGCGTGCATCTGTTCGATCTCGGCCTCCAGATTCAGGACGCGCTCGACGCCGGCGAGGTTGAGCCCGAGCTCAGCCGTCATCTCCTGGATGCGCCGCAGCCGCTCCACGTCCTCCTGGGAGTAGAGGCGTGTGCCCTTCGGCGAGCGCGTCGGTTCGATCAGGCCACGGGCCTCATAAGTCCGCAGCGTCTGGGGGTGCATGTCGGCGAGCTGCGCCGCGATCGAGATCATGAAGACACCGCGGTCACTGGTCATTTCGATGCGCGTCTCGCGCCGGCGCGCCATCACGAGCCTCCCCCGCTCTCGGGCGCCGCGTCCGGCGTGGAGTGAGCGTCCGCAAAGAGCTGCGCGCGGGGGTCACGGCCGTTCATCGCCTGGGCGAGGGCCTGCACGGCCGCGGTCTGCTCGGCGGTCAGCTCGTCGGGCACGTCGAGCAGGAAGCGGTAGTGGATGTCGCCGCGGTGCTTGGCGTCGCCGAGCTTGGGCGGGCCCTCTCCGCGCAGGCGCTGTACGGTGCCGTGCGTCGTGCCGGGGCGCACCCTGAGCGTCTTGGCGCCGCTCAGCGTCGGGACCTTGACCTCGGCGCCGGCGAGCGCCTCCGGGATCGTGAGCGGCACGTCGACCTCGACGTGATCGCCTTTGCGCTTGAAGACCGGGGAGGGGGCCACATGCGTGATGACATAGAGGTCGCCCGCCGGTCCACCGCGCGGACCCGCCTCACCCTTGCCCGCGAGGCGGATACGCGAGCCCTCCTTGACACCCGGGGGAATGTTCACGCGGTAGCGCTTGAGCTTGTGCACCGCGCCGGAGCCGTGACAGGTCGGGCACGGATCCTCGATCACGGTGCCCGAGCCGCCGCAGCGCGAGCAGGGCTGTGAGATCGAGAACATGCCCTGCCCCTGGGTCTCGATCCCGCGACCCTCGCAGCGCGGGCAGACCTTCGGCGAGGTGCCGGGCTTCGCGCCGGTCCCGTGGCAGGTCCCGCAGAGCGCCTGCGTAGATACCGAGAGCGGAATCTGCGCGCCAGAGATCGCCTGCTCGAAAGAGATCGAGACCTCGGTCTCGAGATCCTGGCCGCGTTCGGGGCGTGGCTTGGTGCGCGTGCGACGGCCGCTGGTGGACCCCCCAAAGAGGTTGGAGAGGATGTCGCCCATGCTGGAGGAGTTCTCGAAGTCGAAGTTCCCGAAGCCCCCGAACCCGCCGCCCGCGCCGGCGTTCGCGAATGGGCCGCTGCCACTGTCGTACTGCTTGCGCTTCTCCGGGTCCGAGAGCACGTCGTGCGCCTGGGAGATCTCCTTGAAGCGCGCCTCGGCCTGCTTGTCGTCGGGGTTGCGGTCCGGGTGGTAGCGGCGCGCGAGCGTGCGGTATGACTTCTTGATCTCCTCGGGCGTCGCCTTCTTGCTGACCCCGAGCGTCGCGTAGTAGTCATCGGAGCGGGTTGCAGCGGCCATCACACGCTCCTCATCATGCCGCCACGACGACGCGCGCGGGTCGGATGATCGTGCCGTTGAGGCGGTAGCCGGGCTGGTAGACCTCGGCGACGCTCCCACGCTCGACGCCCTCGACCGGCTGCTGCACGATCGCCTCGTGCTGCTCGGGGTCGAACAGTTCGCCGACGGGCGAGAACGACTCGATCCCGACGCGCCCCAGCGCAGCCGCCAGCTCTGAGCGCACGAGCCGCACGCCCTCCAGCAGCGGGTCCTGCTCCGCGGCGGCCTCAAGCGCTCGATCGAGGTTGTCCAGCGCTGGCAGCAGCTCGCGCGCGAGCTTCGCGACACCCCGCTCCTGGGCGGCCGCAGAGTCGCGCGCGACGCGCTTGCGGTAGTTCTCGAAATCGGCCTGCGTGCGCTGCGCGAGCGCCAGATACTCATCGCGCTTGGCCGCCGTGGCGAGCAGCTCAGTCACGTCGCCCTGCAGCACCTGCTCGTCGTCGTCCGCCTGCACCGCCTGCGGAGCGTCACCGCGCGCGGAGTCGCCCGTGCCGGGGCGTTCGGCGGCTGCCGCGGTGCCACTCGTGCCGGGGTGCTCGGCTGCCGCGGTCTTGCCCGGGACGCCACCCGTGCCGGTGTGCTCGGAGGTGGCCGCTGCGGTCTTCCCCGGGACGCCACCCGCGGCGGGCACGGGTGTGCCGGTCACCGCCGGCTCCCCCGACGCCGCGCCCGCACCGGGGGAGTCCTTGGCCTGCTCAGGGGCTGCCTGCTCTGTCTCGGTCATGCCGCTCAGGCTTTCGACTCGTCGACTACCTCAGCGTCGACGACGTCCTCCTCGGAGGCCTCGCCGCTGGCCCCGTTCTCTGAGGACCCCTCGCCACCGGCGGCCGCGGCGCCCTGCTCCTGCGCACGCTGGTAGATCGCCTCGGAGACGGCGTGGAAGGCCCCCTGCAGGGCGTCGGTCTTGGCGTTGATCGCGGCCGGATCCTCGGACTCGAGCGTCTCGCGGACCTCCTTGATCGCCGCTTCGATGTGTCCCTTCGAGTCGGCGTCGACCTGATCGGCGAGATCGGCCAGCTGGCGCTCGGCCTGGTAGGCGGCGTTCTCACCGTTGTTGCGCGCCTCCGCGAGCTCCCGTGCCTTGCGGTCCTCCTCGGCGTGGGACTCCGCGTCGGAGACCATGTTCTTGATCTCCTCCTCGGAGAGGCCCGAGCCGGCCTTGATCTCGATCTTCTGCTCCTTGCCCGTCCCCAGATCCTTCGCGGAGACGTTAAGAATGCCGTTGGCGTCGATGTCGAATGCGACCTCGATCTGCGGGATGCCGCGCGGCGCCGGCGGGATGCCGGTCAGCTGGAACTTGCCGAGCGACTTGTTGTAGGTCGCCATCTCACGCTCGCCCTGCAGGACGTGGATCTCGACCGATGGCTGGTTGTCCTCCGCGGTCGAGAAGACCTCGCCCTTGCGAGTCGGGATCGTCGTGTTGCGCTCGATCAGCTTCGTCATCACGCCGCCCTTGGTCTCGATCCCGAGCGTCAGCGGGGTAACGTCGAGCAGCAGCACGTCCTTGACGTCGCCGGCGAGCACGCCCGCCTGGATTGCGGCGCCGACGGCCACTACCTCGTCGGGGTTCACGCCCCGGTGGGGCTCCTTGCCGGTCAGCTCCTTGACCTTCTCCTGTACCGCCGGCATGCGCGTCATGCCGCCGACGAGCACCACGTGATCGACCTCCTTGACGCCCTTGTCCTTGGCATCGTCCAGGGCCTGGCGCACGGGGGCGACGACGCGGTCGAGCAACGCGCTGGTCAGCTCCGAGAGCTTCGCGCGCGTCAGGCGCGTGTCGAGATGCTTGGGGCCAGAGGAGTCCGCCGTGATGAACGGCAGGTTCATCTGCGTCTCCTGGGTGGTCGAAAGCTCGATCTTGGCCTTCTCGGAGGCCTCGTAGAGCCGCTGCAGCGCCATCGGGTCGGCCGACAGGTCGATGCCCTGCTCGCGCTTGAAGTCAGCCACGAGCCAGTCGACGATCGCCTTGTCGAAGTTATCGCCGCCGAGATGGTTGTCCCCGGCCGTCGACTTGACCTCGAACACGCCGTCGCCGATCTCCAGCACCGAGACGTCGAAGGTCCCGCCGCCAAGGTCGAAGACGAGGATCGTGTGGTCGTCTTCCTTGTCCAGGCCGTAGGCCAGCGAGGCCGCGGTGGGCTCGTTGATGATGCGCTTGACGTCCAAGCCGGCGATCTTGCCGGCGTCCTTGGTCGCCTGGCGCTGGTCGTCGTTGAAGTACGCCGGGACCGTGATCACGGCGGAATCGACGGTTTCGCCCAGATAGGCTTCGGCGTCGGCCTTGAGCTTTTGCAGGATCATCGCTGAGATCTCCGGCGGGGAGTGCTGCTCGCCACCTGCCTCCACGCGCGCGTCGCCGTTGGGGCCGGAGACGACCTTGTAGGGGACGATCGACTCCTCCTCGCGCACTTCGGCCTCCTTGCGGCCCATGAAGCGCTTGATCGAGAAGATCGTGTTCTGCGGGTTGGTGACGGCCTGGCGCTTGGCGACCGTGCCGACGAGCCGCTCGCCGGAGGCGGCGAAGGCGACTACCGAGGGGGTCGTGCGACCGCCCTCGGCGTTCTCGACGACGGTCGGCTCGCCACCCTCGAGCACGGCCATGCAGGAATTGGTCGTGCCGAGGTCGATGCCTATTGTCTTGGGCATGGTGGATGGGACTCCTTCGTGGTCGTGGCTACTGGCGCGGCCCTCTGGGACCGCGCTCTTGAAATCTGAGCCATAACGTAGCAGATTTTCTGAGGATCGGCGGGATGTCCAGGCGCTGCCCCAAGGTCAGTGCTGAGTGGCGGACCGTGCGCCGCTGCGCCGCTGGTCGGTCGCGTTGTCTCCCGCTCGGCAGCGGTCCGCTGCCCGCCGGGGATCGACCAACACTGGCGATCCGGCCCCGTCGGCCCGCGGCCTCGACGCTTGTAGGAGGCCGTCGCCGCAAAGCCTTGACACGTACCGGAAGCCGCGCAATATTCGAATGGTCGCGCTACCTGCGGCCGCGGAGACCGACTCCTCGCGGTGGCGCCAGCGCGGATCGCAGATCCATGTTGGTCATCCGCGCTCTTGGCTACGCGGCTGTTGGTTTTACCGGAGGTGGTGAGCGGGAGGAGATACAGAGGCCGCGATAGCGATCGGAGCACATATCGGCGCTGGGATCGAGTGGCCTTCCGAGAGGGCCGCCCCTGGCGGCGAGGGTGCAGCTCCGGCATGTCGGGCGAAGCCGGAAGTGAAAGGGGATCGTCTCAATATGTCCAGAACGAAGGTGGTCGTCGCGACGTTGATCGCGACGCTCGCAGTCGGAGCGGTGGCCTCCGGCTCGGCGTCGGCGACGGAATGGCTTGTCAACGACACCAAACTGGTGGGATCGGCCGCGCTTAGCACCAAAGCCACGGTCCTAGCAGCAGCCGTCCTGTCGATACCCGGCGTCAAAACCGAAGTGGCCTGCTCGGGCCTGGAAGGGAGAAAACAGGAAATCATCGCATCGATAACTGCCAAGGCGTCAAGCCTGATCTTCTCCGGTTGCAGCGTTCTCAAACCTGAAACCTGCAATCTGTCGACAGCCTCAATCGCGACCGAACCGATCTCAGCCGAAGTCAAGATGGGCTCGGAAGTGGAAGACAGGGTCACGATCTCGCCGCAGACAAAAAAACTGCTCGCGGTACTGTCCTTCGCAGGCGGCAGTTGCGTGTTAGAAGGCGAACAGCCGGTGATGGGCAAGGTGACGGTGAAGGCGCCTACCGGTCAGGAAGAATTCACCGAACAGCCGATCGAAGGCCTGGGCAGTGTAGAAAATAACAGCCTGGAAGTGGCTGGCAAAAAGGCCTACATTCAGGCCGGCGCCGTAAAGTTCAAATTGGCGTCGAGTGCAGAATTCAGCGCCGTGACCCAGGGCTGGTGGGTCCGCGGGGCGGCCCTGGGTGGAGGAAGTTCGGGCATCGGCGCGGCGGCGAACGTCATGGAAATCATCAAACTAAAATGGGGCAGTATCGAAGTCAAATGCAATCGCCTATTCGCAGACTCCGGCGTTATCGATAAAACTGATGAAGCCAAATTCGAACGACTGCGCCTTGGGGAATGCACGGTGGAAGGGCCTGCGAATTGCGCAATATCCTCGGGGGGTATGGAATTCGGAGAAGGATATCTGGTAACCAATGAAGTGTTTGGTATCATGGAATCGAACAATAAATTTAAAATTACTCGACCCGGTAGCCTGCTGGCAGGTTTCTCGCTCGTCAACGACGGAGGCGTGTGTGGCGTCGCGGGAGCGTACAATTTGCGTGGCAGCATCTTGTCAGAGATGCATCGGCCGCGAGAGGAAGAACTAGAAAAGGCCTTCGCCTTGGCAAATTCATCCGTGGAAGTGGAAGAAGTGTCCACATCCACGAGATCCGCCGCCACTCTCACCGGCGAAGCCAAGCTGACCATGGCAGCAGGAGGCGGGTGGGCATTCAAGTAGCCGACTCCAGCCGCCGGGGCCGACGTGCCGGCAAGCGCATACCGGGGCCGACGCGTGCAGGCAAGCGCATAGCAACGTGGGTCCGCGGGCGACCGGGTCGCCCGCGGACCATGGCCGGCGCTGCCGCTCGCGGACCACGGCCGGCGCTGCCGCTCGCGGGCCACGGCCGGTGCTGCGCAGCGACGCGCCGACTGCGGCGGTGGCGCCCGGCTCAACCGCCGGCGACGTCGCGGCGCAGGAAGACGAGATAACCAGCGATCAGCGCAGGCCCCGCGTACAGCGCGCAGACCCACAGCGAGTGCCAGATCGGGGCCCAGTCGGTCGGGGTGCGCAGCAGGCCGTGCCAGTTCTCGAACTGTTCGGTCAGTAGATAGGGGCGGATGCCTTCCAAGCCCGGGATCTGGGCGACGATGAACAGCAGGATCACAAAGCCCACAGTGCCCACCACCGATGCCGCGCTGTTGCGCGTCGCGGTGGACAGCAGCACGCCGAAGCCGACCACCGCCAAGAGGGGGATCAGGTAGATCGCGTTGGCCGCGAGCACGAGCAACAGCGCTTCCGACGCCGAGACGACGGTTCCCGAGAAGGTCCTCACCGGGTGAAAGCCCCACGACGCGATGCCGCCGACGGTGGCCACGGCGGCCGACAGGAACACCGCGCACGCCGCGTAGAGCATCGCCGCCAGCGCCTTTGCGGCGAACACCTGGCCGCGGTTGACTGAGCGTGTGAGGATCGTCTTGAGCGTCCCGTTGCCGTCCTCGGCCGCGACCACGTCACCGGCGACCAAGGCCGCGATCAGCGGCAGCATGAAGACCGACAGGAACAGCAGCATCAGCACCGGGGTGGCCAGGCCGGACTGCGTGATCTGGGTCGCGAAGATGTTCTCCGCTCCGCGATCGTGGCGCTGGTGCAGGTTCTGGAAGACGACGAAGATCAGTGGGAAGACGACAGCCAGCCCGAGCCCCAGGTAGGTGCGCTTCTGCGAGACGAGCTTGCGCAGCTCCCAGCGCAGGACCGTGAGGGTCGAGGGCCGGCGCGCGCGGGCCACCCGCGGCGGGACGGGGGGTGCGGCGGACGCCTCCACCGCGCTCAACGCGAGTCCTCCACTCCCAGCGACTGGCCGGCCGGCTCGAGCGCGCCCGACCCGGCCTCCACGGATCGCCGAGGGATGCCACTGCGCGAACCCTCCAAACCCCCCAAAACGGTCTCCCCACCGCCCTCGGTCAGCCGGAAGAAGAGATCCTCGAGCGTCGCCAGCTCCGGCGTCAGCGCGAGGATCCCGATGCCCTCCGCCCCCAGCGCGAGCGAGAGCCCGCCGACATCCCGCTCCTGCGCCTGGAAGCCGACACCGTGCTCGTCGCCGACCACGCGCTCGATGCCGGGCCGCTGCGCAGCGATCGCCTGCGCGCGCGCGTCGTCAGTCGTGTGCATGCGGTAGCCCGCTCCGCCCTGGCGGCGCAGATCGGCCAGTGCGCCCTCGTAGACCACGCGCCCGGAGTCGACGATCGCGACGCGGTCACAGAGCTCCTGGACCTCGGGCAGCTGGTGGCTGGAGAGCAGCACCGTGATGCCCTCATCCGCCAGGCGCCGGATCAGCGCGCGCATGTCGCGCATCCCCGCCGGGTCCAGGCCGGTCGCGGGCTCGTCCAAGATCAGCAGGCGCGGTGCCCGCAGCAACGCCGCCGCGATCCCCAGGCGCTGGCGCATCCCGTGTGAGTAGCCCCCGACGCGGTGCTTGCCACGGGGCGCCAGATCGACGACGTCCAGCACCTGCGCGATCCGCGTTCGTGCCTCCCCGCCGTCGAGCGCCGCGAGCAGCTCGAGGTTCTTACGGGCCGACAGGTACGGGTAGAAGCGTGGCGCCTCCACAAAGCCCGCAACCCCCTCCAGCGCCCCCGCGCCGGCCCGCATCGGGTCGCGCCCGAAGAGCTCCACCACGCCCTCCGTCGGGACGATCAAGCCGAGACACATGCGCAGCGTCGTCGTCTTGCCCGCGCCGTTGGGTCCCAGGAAGCCATAGACGTCGCCCGCGCCCACGTTCAGGTCGATGTGGTCGACCGCGAGGACCTCCTTGTAGCGCTTGACCAGACCCCGCGCCTTGACCGGCGGCGCGTCGCTCACCTCAGAGGCCCTTTGCCGCTTCCTGCAGGGTGGTGGGGGTCACGGAGCCCGCGAGGATGTAGGCCACGCCGGCGCGCCGGAAGCTCAACAGGGTGCCAAGCGGGGTCGGCAGCTCAGTCGCGCTGGCGCCCGGGAGGGGCACCTTGGGCAGGTCCCCAAGGGGTGATTCGCCGGCTGCTTGCGCCGGCTGGCCGCCGGTTTCGCCGCCCTTGGCACTGGCGCTGCTCTCGAGCACCGCGATCCCGCCGAGTCCCTGTCCGTAGCTCACCAGCGCCGCCGCATGCCCATCGATCTGGGCTCCCCGGACTTCGCCACGGCTCATGCCCGCGAGGGTCGCGGGAGCGTCGAGCGTGAAGGGAACAGTCGCCTGCACCGCGGCGAGGCCGCTCACGTGGCCGATGGCGGGCTTCGAGCTCCCGCTCGACGTGCCCGCGCTGCCGGCGCCGGTGGATTGCGGGCGCGGATCGACTTCGGTGATCTGCACGCCCGGCGGCGGCGTGAACGCAAAGACCGAGTCCGGGACGGCGCCGTAGGAGACTTCGGTCGCGGTCAGTTCGAGCACCGGCGAGCTGCTCTCGGTCGAGTACACCGCGAGTCGCAACGGCACGCCGTGGACCGCGTCCCACGCCAGTTCCGCGCCACCGATCAGGCCGCCGTCGTGGCTCGGAGAGATGCGCACCGCGTACGCCGGCTGCCCGGCGACGTCAGTCGGGACCGCCCCCGTCAGGTTCGCGTGGCGCATGACATGGACTATCGCTTCCTGGATCTCCGCGACCGTTGGGAGTTTGTCCGGTCCAGGCGCCGCGTGGCCCTCCGCGGAGCCCCGGCCTTCGTCGGCGGCCGGCGGGAGCGTGTACCGATAGAGGCTGTTAGCGCTCGGGTCGTAGAGCGAGACGGTGCTCCCGTCATAGAAGATCTGCGTGTCGCCCTGTTCGGTCTGAAGCTCGATGCGGACGTGGCCGTCGCCGGAGATCCAGAGCCGGCCTGAGGCCCCGGTCAGCAGCGGGCTCGACGTCGCTCCACCGCCGCCACCAGCCCCCTGGGACTGCAGGCTGGAGCCTTCGATCAGGTGATCGGTCAGCTGGATCCGCGCGCTGACGCCGTCGATTGGAGGCGCCGCGAGCGCATCGTGGACGGCTTGCGCGAGCGGCTTCGGCGGGGGCATCGGCCCCGTTCCCAGCGCCACCGCGAGCGCCGTTGCACCGACTCCAACCGCGACGGTCGTCACGCACAGCGCCAGCAAGCGGGAGAGCGGCAGGCGGCGGAGGAAGTTACTCACGGTCGGCTCCAGTGCGTCGGGGTCTCAACGACTCGATGTCCTCCACCTAGGCTAGCGCGCAAGCTGAAGGGATCCTGAAGAGGGGGTGGGTGGATTCTCATGCTCGCCGGCATCCCGCGCCGCAGATCGCCGATCATTGGCCGTGGTCCGTGGTCCGTGGTCCGTGGTCCGTGGTCCGTGGTCCGTGGGCCGTGGGCCGTGGGCCGTGGGCCGCCAGCCGTGAGCCGTGGCAGCTGCGCGGGCGGCTGCGTCATCCTCCGGCGCCGGCAACCGATATGGTGCCGCCGACATGATCATCGGCTTCGTCATCTTCTGGGTGGTCCTGGGTGTCGGTGTCCTGCTGGTCGCCCTGCGCGGCGGTCCCCGCGGCGCCCGCCAGGCTCTGCACACCGAATCGAAGGCCGGCCAGCGCGCGCTGCTGGCGGTGGTTCTCGTCGCCTTCGTCTTCGGGCTCGTAGTGCCGGGGCTGGTGCTGGCCTCGAACGCCGCGCACAAGGCGAGCGTGGCCGTTGGCGGCCTGCATCTCACCGCCGAACAGCAGAAGGGCCGCGAACTGTTCTCGCATGCCTGCAACCTCTGCCACACCCTGGGCGCCGCCAACGCGGTCGGCCGGACCGGCCCGAACCTCGACGTGCTGCTGCCGGAAACGTCGGCGACCGTAGCGGGGCGCAAGGCGCTCGTGCTGAGCGCGATCCTCGAAGGCCGCGCGCGCGGCAACGGCCAGATGCCGGCGCTGCTCTATCAGGGCAAAGAAGCCGAAGACGTCGCCAATTTCGTGGCGACCGTCGCCGGTCACTGAGACCGCGCTCGCGCCGCGGTTGCGCGCATCGGTCCATCTGAGAGCACTGTTAGCATCGCCGCGATGCCACGAGCAGCCGAGGCCCGTGAGTGGTGGGCCGAAGTGGATGACGTGAGGGAGCGCATCGAGCGCCGCCGTGCCCGTATGGGCACGCCGATGCCGCGCGGCGTGCGTGTCGTCAGGTCTGAGTCGCGCCCCGCGCCGGTACGCCTGATGTCGATCGACGCCCGGATGTCGGCCGCCGCCGCCCGCAGCGCGCGGACATCCGGTGCCGGACGGCGTCGCCCGCGGCCGCGCCCGGCGCAGCTCGTCGGTCCGCGTCCGGACCGGATTGCCTCGTGGGCGGTCGCGCTGGGGTTCCTGCTGGTGCTTGCCGCGATCCTCAGCTCGCATTGAGTGGTGCCGGCGCGCAGTTTGGCCAGCGGTCGATAGCGAGCCGCGAAGCCATCCACTAAGGTCAGCCCGGATGACCGATCGAGCAGACCGGCCGCAGACGGCGGCCGACGTGATGGCACTGGTGGAGGAGCGCGAGATCCGCTTCATCCGCTTCTGGTTCACCGACATCCTGGGCCAGCTGAAGTCGTTCTCGATCAACGCCGCCGAGCTCCAGGACGCGTTCGAGGCGGGCATGGGCTTCGACGGGTCCTCGATCACCGGCTTCAACGCGATCGAGGAGTCCGACATGATCGCGATGCCGGACCCCGGCACCTTCGCCGTGCTGCCGTGGCGCCCGGAGGAGCAGGGCGTCGGGCGGATGTTCTGCGACATCGTCACGCCCGAGCGCATCCCCTACGAGGGCGATCCGCGGCACGTGCTCAGGCGGGCCGTGGAACGGGCGCGCGGGATGGGCTTCGAGACGTTCAACGTCGGACCGGAGCTCGAGTACTTCCTGTTCCGCGACAGCCGCTCCACGGAGGTGCTGGATCGCGGCGGGTACTTCGACCTGACGACCCTCGACGCCGGTTCGGACGTGCGCCGCGAGACCGTGCTGGCGCTGGAGCAGCTCGGCATCCACGTGGAGTACACCCACCACGAGGTGGGCCCCTCCCAGCACGAGATCGACATGCGCTACGCGGACGCGATGAAGATGGCCGACGACTGCATGACGTACCGCATCACGGTCAAGGAGTACGCGATGAAGTACGGCTGGCACGCGACGTTCATGCCCAAGCCGATGCACGGTGAGAACGGCTCGGGGATGCACACCCACCAGTCGCTGTTCAAGGACGGGCACAACGCGTTCTTCGATCCCGACGACCAGTACTTCCTCTCCGACGTCGGCAAGGCGTTCATCGCGGGCCAGCTCAAGCACGCGCGCGAGATCAGCTCGATCTTCGCGCAGTGGGTGAACTCCTACAAGCGCCTCGTCCCCGGCTTCGAGGCGCCCGTGTACGTGGCCTGGTCGCGGCGCAACCGCTCCGCGCTGGTGCGCGTGCCGCTGTACCACCCGGGGCGCGAGCAGGCGACGCGCATGGAGCTGCGCTGCCCCGACCCGGCGTGCAACCCGTACCTGACCTTCGCGGCTCTCCTGCAGGCCGGCCTCGAGGGAATCGAGAAGGGCTACGAGCTGCCGGAGCCGATGGAGCGCAACCTCTACCACCTCTCCGGCGAGGAACATCGCCGGCTGGGGATCGAGCAGCTCCCGGAGACGCTCGGCGAGGCGATCGAGATCACGGCGGAGTCCGAGCTCGTGCTGCGCACCCTGGGCGAGCACATGTTCAACCGCTTCGTCGAGATCAAGCGCCAGGAGTGGGAGGACTACCGCGTGCAGGTCAGTCAGTGGGAGCTCGACCGCTACCTGTCGATCCTGTAGGCCTTCGAAGTCGGGATCGCCTCCGCCCTGGCGGGCTGCGGCAGCGGCGTTGCGGTGGTGTACGGGGGCCGCGGCGCTTCGATCAGGCTGAGAGGCCGGGCAGCGTGGGGTCCTTGCAGATCACGGTGTGCAGCTCCTGCGTGAGCTGCGCCACCTGACGGGTCAGGTCGGTGTTCTGGGCCAGCATCTGGGCGTGCTGCTCGGCAAGCGCCTTGTCCTGCACCAGCATCCGCTCCTGGCCGGCCTCGAACTGCTGCACCCGCTCGGCCTCCGCCTCGCGGTGGGCCTGCAGCGCTTCGTCGCGGGCGTGGTCGCGGTCGGCTTGGCGGGTCTGCGCGAGCAGGATCAGCGGCGCCGCGTAGGCGGCCTGCAGTGAGAACAGCAGGTTCAACGCGATGAACGGGTAGTTGTCCCACGCGATCGCGTGTGTGATCGCCAGCGCGTTAAGCGCGATCCATAGCGCCACGATGACGCTCTGGCCGATGATGAAGTTGGGCGTCCCGAAGAATCGCGCGAAGCGCTCGGCAAGGATGCCGAAGCGATCGCCGCCGAACGGGCGGTGGTGATCAGAGGGCTTCCGTGCGGGCACGGCCTGTAGTTCGGCTCGTGTTTTCCATGTCCTTCCGGGTGCGGCGTGGCTCAGAGGGACCCGAGCGCCACGGCCAGCTCGGCGGGCTCGGTGACGGGCCGCAGGCAGGCAAAGCGCTCGCAGACGTAGGCCGCCGGGTGGCCCGCGACAGCCGTGCGGCCGGCTAGCAACGGAACGCCGCCCGCCGCCCCTCCCTGCGGCGCCGCGGGGAGGGGGCCCGTCTCACCGGCCAGCTCCGTAGCTGGTCGGTTCTCCGACCCTTGGCCGGGACCGCCGGCGAGCACGAGCCTGGGTCGGGGACGTTCGCGCACCACGCGTTCGAGCGCCTGCCGGGCGGGGCCGGCTGGTCCGACGATCGCGACCTCCCGGGTCGGGTAGAGATAGAAGTCGACGGCCTGCAGCAGGTGCCCGAAGGCCGCGGGATGGCGCGCGGCGATCTCGTGCAGCAGCCGCAGGACGCCAAGAGCGTGACGCTCGTAGTCGTGCTCCCCGGTGAGTGCCGCCAGACGCAGTAGTCCGAGCGCCGCCGCGGAGCCGCCCGCAGGGATCGGCGCATCCTCGATGTCCTTGCGGCGCGCGATCAGCGCTTCGTGGTCATCGGCGGTGGAGAAGAAGCCGCCCTGCTCGGGGTCCGCGAAGCGCGCGAGGATCTCCCCGGCGAGCCCGCAGGCCTCGGTGAACCAGCGCTCCTCGAACGTCGCTTCGTAGAGCTCCAGCAGGGCTTCCAGCAGGAAGGCGTGGTCCTCCAGGTAGCCGTCGAGCGTTGCGCGCCCGTGGCTGTAGGTGCGCAGCAGCCGCCCCCAGCCGGCGCCTTCGGTCGCGGGTGCTACGCGCAGATCGCGCAGCACGAACTCGGCGCAGGCGCCGGCGGCGTCCACGTAGTCGGGGCGCTCGAGCGCGGCGCCGGCGTCGGCGAGGGCCGCGATCGTCAGTGCGTTCCAGCTCGTCAGGCGCTTGTCGTCGAGCGCCGGACGCGGGCGCGACGCGCGGGCCTCCAGCAGACGCGCGCGGATCCGCTCGCGCTGCTCCGCCGGGGGCTCGGCACCGCGAGCCTCGAGTACGTTCAGGCCTACCTCCCGGCCGCTCTCGCCGCGGAAATTGCCCTGCTCGGTGGCGCCGAACCACGCGATCGCGGCCTGCGCGTCGCCTCCGAGCGCGCTGTGCAACTGGGGGAGCGACCACACGTAGAAGCTGCCCTCGCCGCCCTCGGAGTCGGCATCGAGCGCGCCGTAGAAGCCGCCCTCGGGGGCGCCCAGCTCGCGCAGCACCCAGTCGAGCGTCTGCTCGCACGCGCGCCGCAGCGTGGCCTCGCCGGTGAGCAGGAACCCGTGCAGGTACGCGCGCGCCAGGAGGGCGTTGTCGTAGAGCATCTTCTCGAAGTGCGGCACCGTCCAGGTCTGGTCGACGGCGTAGCGGTGAAAGCCACCGCCGACCTGGTCGTGGATGCCGCCGGCGGCCATCGCGCGCAGCGTGTCGAGCGCCATCGCCTGGCCGGAGGGCCGGCCGAGCAGGAACTCGAGGACCGTGCTCTGCGGGAACTTGGGTGCCCCCCCGAAGCCGCCGTGACGGGTGTCGAAGGAGCTCCGCAGCGCGACTACGGCGGCCTCCAGGTCGTCGGCCTGCAGCGGCTGGGTGGACGGGGCGAGCCGCGCCCCGCCGGCGAGCCGGGTACGCAGCTGCTCGCCCCCGGCGCGGATCTCGCTGGCGCGCTCACGCCAGGTCTCCGCGATCGCGTTCAAGATCTGGCTCCAGGCTGGCAGCCCGTGGCGGGGCTCGGGCGGGAAGTAGGTACCGCCGTAGAAGGGGAGCTGCTCGGGGGTCAGGAAGACGTTCAGGGGCCAGCCCCCGTGGCCGGTCATCCCCTGGACGGCCTCCATGTAGAGCGCGTCGATGTCAGGCCGCTCCTCGCGGTCGACCTTCACGCAGACGAACTCCTCGTTCATCAGCGCCGCGACGCGCGGGTCCTCGAAGGACTCGCGCTCCATGACATGGCACCAGTGGCAGGACGAGTAGCCGATCGAGACCAGCAGCGGTACATCGCGCTCACGTGCGCGAGCCAGCGCCGATGGTCCCCAAGGCAGCCAGTCGACCGGGTTGGAGGCGTGTTGGCGCAGATACGGAGAGGTCTCCTGCGCTAGGGCGTTGGGCACCCGCTCAGGGTAGTAGGCGCCCGCTCGTGCGGGTGAGCTCGGACAGCGCCAAGCGGGTCGGGCCCGGCAGAAGCGCGGTGAGCGGCCATGCGACCGGGGCGGTCCGCGCCTGCGAGAGGCGGGCTTTGGCGATGCTGAGATCGAAGCGCCTGCCACCGAGGATCCCGATCGCGCGTTTGCTGGAGTCGATCACGACGATGCCGTGGGCCGCGGCGGGACCGCCGATCTTCACTGTGATCGTGTGTAGCTTGCCGCCGGCCGCGGGCAGGATCCCGCTGAGCTGCACGCCGGGGACGAAGGTGAAGTCGCTGAGGAGCACAGCGGAGCTGCTCAGGCGGGCATAGCCACCGTGCAGCCCGCCGAAGCTGGCGCCGCTGGGCAGTTCACGCTCGGCCTGCAGAGTCGCGCCGATGACCTGGCGCTCGAGGTCCACGACCGTGTCAAGCACCGCCGTCAGGGTGCGGCCCGGGTTGCCGCCGAGACCGGGCACGGGCTGGACGTTGGCGAGCCGCGTGGGGGTGATCGGAGTCGGGCTGAAGAGGTCCCTGGTCGGCTTGCACGGCTGCACCGCGGCGCCCTCGAAGAAGGCGGCCACCGCGTCCCGCGCGCAGCCGCTGAAGTCGCTGCCCAGCACGGAGTGCCCGGTGTAGGGGACGACCAGCAGTTGGGAGTCCGGTATGCGTGCGGCGATCGCCCGAGCACCCGACGTAGGTGTCCGTAGGTCCTGGGCGCCGGAGAGGATCAGGGTCGGTACGTTCGGCAGCGCGCCGACGGGGGGCGGGGCCGCGGCCGCATCAGGCCAGGCAAGGCAGACAGGTATGAGGCTCTCGTCCCAGGCCGTAGCCGTGTCGAAGGGATAGAGAGCCGAGCTCGGCAGGGCATGCAGGGCGGCGAGGGCTTCCGCACGGCGCGTAGCGGGGGCGGCCGTGCGCTCCCAGGGGAACGACTTCTCTTCGCATGACGTCGCGAGGAACAGCGCGTTGTTCTCTTCTTCGCTGGTTTCCTGTTCGGCGGGGGAGCGCCGCGGCGGCAGCGGCACGTTGGGGATCAGGCCCTCGGAGAGCAGGTTCAAACGCAGCAGCGGATCCGGGTTATGGAGCAGTGCCGACTGCACCGCAGCTGGCAGCAAGGCGCGCAAGGCGGGGTTCAGGTCGCCGGCCTGCAGGATGCCGAGTAGGTCGACCTCGTCCAGCGTTACGGCGTGGCGGTGGCCGACCCCGTCATACACCGAGCCGCTGAGCGGGTGTTTGCGCAACTGGACGACGAGGCGCGCGATGTCGCTGAGGGGGTTGGCAGTGATGTGCGCGCAAGCGCCCGCCGAGCACAGCTCGCCGAGCACGGACGGAAGCGCTTGGAAGGTCGACAGCGAGAACGGGTCGGGGCCTTCAGGGGGCACGACGGAGTCGAGCACGAGCGCTTCGACGTGTTGGGGGTAGCGTTCGGCGTACTCGAGGGCGACCTTGGTCCCGTAGGAGGTGCCGTACAGCACGAGCTTTTCGTAGCCGAGCGCCTGGCGGACAGCCTCGATGTCCTGCACCGATTCCTGGGTCGTAAAGGCCCCGCGGGCAGGCCCAAGCTGCAGGGCGCAGCGTTCGCCGATCGTGCCCGCGTTGACATTTTCGATCCCCTGGGCGCTGTCCAGGGCAGGGCAGTGCAAAGGATCAGACCGTCCGGTGCCGCGCTGGTCATAGACGATCAGATCGCGCGTGCGGAGCGCCGGAGCGATCGTCTTGGCGATCAAGCCGGCGAGCGGATTGGCCGCCTGGCCCGGTCCTCCGGCCAGCGCGAGCACGGCGCTCGAGGTCTGGGTGGACCCGGCCTGCAGACGCTCGACACTGAGCGAGATCGTGCCGGGCGCGGCGCCGCTGCGGTCAAGCGGTACGGAGACGGTGGCGCAGGCAAAGTCGCCCGCGCCCGTGCAAGGGGCGAAGTCGGGGGCCGCGACCGCTTGCGTGGCGGCCAGCGCGCAGACGCCCACAGTCAGCAGGGTCGTCAGGCCGGCGACGATGGGAGGTCTCTGTCGCATCGGCCTCGACGATAGCCGCAGAGCGGCTCAAAGCTCGGCTTCCACGCGCGTAGCCCAGAGGTTCGGCAAGCGGGCGAACTCCTCGCCGATGCCGGCGGGCAGGCGGTCGAGCAGGGCTTGGAGCCGGACAAGCGGAGTGGGCATGTGTGCGGCAGCGGGCTGTGCCGCCGTGCTCCCAGCGCGCGCCGCACGCGCCTGCAGCGCATTGGTACCGCCGACCCCGGAGCTATTGGCGAGTCGCACGCGTTGACCGTCGAGCATCCCGACGAGCTCGTGGTGGGAGCCGAGTCGCAACGTGCCATGGGCCGCTGCGGAGCCACCGATCCGCAGCTTGGCACTTTCGGCCTTGACGGCGCCCGAAACGCTGACGCCCGGGACGTAGGTGTAGTCGTGGAAGTCCAGCCCGCCGGTGGCGGGCTGCGCCCAGCCAGCGCGCAGGCCACCGGAGCTCAGCGAGCTGACGCTGGGGGTGTGGCTCGAGCTGAGCGTTTCGAGCAGCCGCAGCAGGAGCTGGCGGGAGAAGTCGGCGAGCGTGAGCTTGACGGCCTGCAGCGTGCGTCCGACGCGTCCACGGTAACCGTGGGCTACCGGGACGGCGGAGAGCAGGTCGGGCGGGAGGGGGGTCGGTTGCAGGAAGGGCGACGGCGGCACCGCGGGGCAGGGCACGATGGCCTTGTCGGCGAACTGCGCGCGCAGCGCTTCGCGGGCGCACGGGGTGGACTCGGTGCTGAGCACCGAGTGCCCGGTATTGGGAGCGACGAGTAGGTGCGCGTCGGGGATCTGCGCGGCGATCGCGCGCGCGCCGGAGGTCGGCGTGCGCAGGTCGTCGGCGCCGCTGAGGATCAGCGTCGGGACGTTCGGCAGAGGCGCGTCGTCGACCGGTGGCGCGGGGGTGGCGAAGGGCCAGAAGGCGCATTCCCGCACGCCGCTGAGGGCGAGCGCGTTGGCGGGCGTGAAGGGCGCGGTCGAGCTGGTCGCAAGAGCGTCGATCTGGGCCGTGGCCTGCGCGATCCGTGCGCCCGGGCTCGCGGCGCGGCTCCACGGAAAGGCCTCCTCTTCGCAGGTGGTGGCGTAGTACAGCGGAACGTCGATCGCTTCGCTGGTTTCGCTTTCCCCGCCGCCTTCGGCACGCGCGATTAGCCGCGCCAGCGCGGCGCTGTCGCCGTCGACGGCGTCGCGCACGGCGGCGATGAATTCCGCTCGCAGGATCGGATCGAAGTCGCCCGCGAGCAGGATCTCGAGCAGCTCGTTGGAGGAGATGCGCACCGTGTGGGGGTGGCCATGGCCGTCGATCACGCGACCGCGTACGGGGCCACGGCGCATGCGCTGCACGAGCCGCGCGAGGTCCTCGACCGGGTTGGCCGTGATGTGGCGGCAGCCGTGGAAGGCGCAGAGCTGGCGCAGGATGCGGGGCACCGCCGCGAGGGTCGACAGGTCGAATGGGTCGGGCCCGTTGGGCGTGACGACCGAGTCGAGGATCAGGGCTTCGACGTGTTCGGGATGGTCCTGGGCGTATTGGAGGGCGACCTTGGTCCCGTAGGAGGTGCCGTACAGGACGAGCTTTTCGTAGCCGCCGGCCACGCGAATCGCTTCGATGTCCGCGACGCTATCGGGGGTCGTGTAGAAGCCGCGCGACGGGCCGATCTGCTTGGCGCACGTCGCGATGAGCTGCGCAACCGAATGCGCCGCGCCGGGATGTTCGAAGCCGTGGCAGGAAAGCGGGTGCGAGAGCCCCGTGCCGCGCTGGTCAAAGACGATCAGGTCGCGCGTTGAGAGAATCGAGCCGAGCGCTGCGGTGAAGGATTCGGCGAACGGGATCGCGGCCTGTCCCGGTCCGCCGGCGAGCGCGACGACGGCCGAGCTGGGGTTGCCGACTGGCGCGCGATGACGGCGGACCGCGAGTGTGATCGTGCCCGGCGTGACACCGCTGGGGTCGAGGGGTACAGTCAGATGGCCGCAGGCGAAGTCGTTGCTATTCGCGCACGGCACGAAGGCGATCTGGGCGCCGGCGGATGCAGCGGACAGGGTCCCGCCGACAGCGATCGTCGCCAGGAGCGCGACAGCGAGTTGCCTGACGGTCGATCGCACCAGTTGGAATCTAACCGATCCCCCCGGGTACCGCTGCACATATGTAGGGTCTCCTGAATGGATGAGACTCGCACGACGGTCACGGCCCCGCAGGCGCCGGCAGCGATCGGCCCCTACAGCCACGCCGTGCGGGCCGGGGGCCTGCTGTTCTGCTCAGGTCAGATCCCGCTAGACCCGACGACCGGGGCGCTTGTGGGGGCGAACGCCGGGGAGCAGGCCGAGCGCTGCCTACGGAACCTGCAAGCCGTCTGCGCCGCCGCCGGGGCTCCGCTGAGTCGCGCGGTGCGACTGACCGTCTACATGACCGACCTCGAGCGCTTCGCGGAAGTAAACGAGGTCTACGCCACGTTCTTCGCGGCCGATCCGCCCGCGCGCGTGACGGTGGAGGTATCAGCGCTGCCAAAGGGAGCGCTAGTGGAGATCGACGCCGTCGTGGCACTGGACTGAAAGAGGAGACAGACGCTGGCCGAGAGCGTGTACCACGTCGAGCTGCGCCAGTTTCCGCACAACATGTGCCGCTTCAACCTGTCGGCGCAGGAGTTGCACACGACGGTGCTCGAGCCCTGGGCGCGGGATCGCTGGATCGAGCTGGGAGAACGTAAGTGGAGCCCCCACCAGGCGACGCTGACGGTGCTGGAGGGCCCGCGTATCCCGTTCGGGCAGCTCACGATGGGTCGCGGCTGGCGCGCCGCCCAGCGCGACGGCCGCGACGTGACGGCGAAGCTGCTCGCGGCGCTCGGGCAGGAGCACCAGCACGCGGCGGGAACCGTGTCCAGTCGCGGGGGCGAGGCTGTCCCTGCGGCGCCCAGCGCGGGGAGCCAGTCCGGCCAGCAGGCGGAGGATCTGGCGGCCGACTCGCTCGGTCTGGAGCTGCTGTCGCGGATCGGCGCGCAACGGGCCCCGCTGAGTCGCGCCTGGGAGCTCGCCGGAGAGCGTCACCCTGACTCCCCGGCCAGCGCCACGCTGGCGCTGGCCGAACGCGCAGTCGAGTCGCTGCTGCGGACAGGGCTGATTGTGCTGCTGCACGCCGAAGGCGCCGAAGGAGAGGCCCGGCCGATCGGTGCGCAGGAGACCGACCTGGCCCTCGCGAGGATCGCGAGCTGGACGGGCTCGGACGCCGCCGGCGGCGTCTGGGTTGGCAGGGCCTGAGCGGGGCCACGAGGTCGCGCATTCCGGCGGCGCGCTCGTCGCTAGACTCCGGTGTCCGCTTGGTGGGCGTAGCTCAGCTGGTAGAGCTCCGGGTTGTGGTCCCGGCGGTCGGGGGTTCGAGTCCCCTCGCTCACCCCTCAAGAGAACGAAATCGAGCGAGAGGTCTCTGCTGCTGAGCAGCGGCTATCCCGGCGCGCCGCGTCTGACTGAGATGCGCCGTCGAGGGCACTCCTCAGGCCCCGGGCTTAGCTCAGGCTCTGCCTGATGCGCGCGAGGTCCTTGACTCCCTGCTGGATTGCCGCGGGAGCGAGATTGGCGTAGCCCAGGATCAGGCCGGGTGGGCCCGCGTGCTGGTCGAACCTGGTGGTCGAGAGCCCCTGCAGGACGACGCCGTCTGCGTATGCCCGAGCGAGAAGCGCAGCCTCATCCTCGGTCTCGGGCAGATGAACAAGGGCGTGTAGCCCCGCGGGTATGCCGTGCAGTTGGGCGTCGGGCATGTGGCGGGCGATCGCGTCACCCAGCGCTTGACGGCGTTGCCGGTAGTGGGGTCGCATGCGGCGTAGGTGGCGGTCGAGCTCGCCGTGGTCGAGGAAGTGCGCAAGGGCGAGCTGGCCGAGCGTGGGGCTGCCGTGGTCGTCCATCAGCTTCTCGCCGGTGAGCGCTCCGAGAAGTGCCGCCGGGAGAATGCTCCACGCAAGGCGCAGGCCGGGCGCGAGGGTCTTGCTGGCGGTTCCGCAGTAGACGACGCGCTCGGCGGCCAGTCCCTGGAGCGCCCCGATGGGTTGGCGGTCGTAGCGGTACTCGGCGTCGTAGTCGTCCTCGACGATGAGCGCGTCCTGGCGTTCGCTCCAGTCGAGCAGGGCGCGGCGTCGTCGCGGGCCGAGGACGACGCCGGTCGGGAATTGGTGGGCGGGTGTGACGATCAGCGCGTCGGCGTGGATGGACTGCAGCCGGTCGGTGTCGATGCCGTGCTCATCGACGGGGATCGGGACGGCCTGCAGGCCAAGGTGAGTGACGAGTAGGCGGTGCAGGGCGAAGCCCGGGTCCTCGAGCGCGACGCGCGTGGCTCCCCGGGCCCGCAGGGCCCGCAGGATGAGGGAGATTGCCTGGATGTGGCCGGTTGAGATGAGGATGTCCTCCGGCGCGGCGACAGCGCCGCGGACTCGGCCGAGATAGTGCGTGAGGGCACGCCTGAGCGCGATCGCGCCGAGCGGATCGCCATAGCCCATCGCGCTGTGTGGCGCAGCTTGCAGCGCGGCGCGCAGCGAGCGGGCCCACGCAGCGCGGGGAAATCGCGAGAGATCGGGGTGCCCCGGGTGGAAGTCGTAGCGCGGCGCCTGCGCAACGGTCGGGGGGGAGGGGACGGCGCCACTCGTGCGCGCGGCGGCGGCGACGCGTGTGCCTGCTCCTCGGCGAGTCTCCAGGTAGCCCTCCGCCTTGAGCTGCTCGTAGGTCTCGACGATCACGCCGCGCGATACGCCGAGCTGGGCGGCCAACGCGCGTGTCGTGGGCATCGGCGTCGCCGCTGGTAGGCGCCCAGCTCGGATCGCGGCGCGAAGCTGGGTCTCCAGTTGGACATGCAAGCGTTGGCCGCGCTTGCGGGTGAAGTCGACGAGGAGCTCGAGCTCTGCCATTGGTCCTTTCTATTGCGTCGGATTGGTCCTAGTAAAGGAACCAATCGTGAGGCAATCTATCACCGGCGACCACGAGCGAAAGAGAGTGGACATGAGCCAGGTGACAGTCGTCGGTGGAGGGCTAGCGGGTTTGGTGGCGGCGATCAGCGCCGCCGAGGAGGGGGCGTCGGTGCGTGTGCTTGAGGCGCATGGTGAGCTCGGTGGGCGTGCACGCTCGAGCGGCGATGAGTTCGTGGCTAACTTCGGCCCGCACGCCCTATACAAGGGCCTGTCGAGCTGGCGGTGGCTGAAGCAGCGTGGCCTGCTGCCGCCGATGGTGACTCCGCCGACACGGGGCGTGCGGTTCTTCTACGGCGGTCATGTCAGGAGGACGCTCCCACTCGGGATGGTGCGGGTCTTGCCATTGCTGCTCGCGCGCGCCCCGGCCGACCGTGACTTTCGCTCGTGGGTCACCTCCCGCGCCGGCGCGCGCAACGCGGATTTGCTGTGCGCGTACGGTGGACTGCTTGCTTTCCACCACGACGCGGGGTCGCTGTCAGCGGCCTTCGTGGCGGAGCGGCTGCGCTGGGTGTACGTGCCCCCGAGCATCCGCTACGTCAGGGGAGGCTGGGGTGAGCTCGTCGCGTGCCTGCAGCGGCGGGCAGTGGAGCTCGGCGTCTCGATCCAGACCGGTGTGCGTGTCAGCGAGTTGCCCGAGCCGCCGGTGATCGTCGCGACCGAGCTGCCCGAGGCCCGCAGGTTGCTCGGCGACGAGACGCTGCGCTGTGAGGGAGCGACCGCGGTGCTGCTGGATCTTGGGCTGCGCTCCGGCCGTCGCGATCCAGCCGCCGTCGTCGACCTGGAGCAGGGGGCGCTGATCGAGCGCTACTCCGCGGTTGACTCGACCGTCGCGCCGCCGGGGTGGGAGATCGTCCAGGCCCACCTCGGCATCGCCGGCGCCGGGCACGCTGAGCAGGGCGTCGCTCGCTTGGAGGCGCTGCTGGACGAGACGTTCGCGGGCTGGCGCGAGCGGGTGCTCTGGCGTCGACGGCAGGTCGCGAGCGAGCGCACCGGCGCCGTTGACCTGCCGGGCCGCTCGTGGAAGGACCGTCCCGCGGTGGACCGCGGGGACGGCGTGTTCCTTGCGGGTGACATGGTCGGTGCTCCCGGGTTTCTGAGCGAGGTGTCTTTCACCAGCGCGCAGCGTGCCGCGCGGGACGCCCTGAGCTGGAGTGTGCGCCCTTCGACCCCGCGGCCGACGCTGCCTGGTGAGCCGCGGCCCTCGGTCACGAACACCGCGTGATCGACCGGCGAGTCAGCTCGATTCGGACCGGCGAGTCAGCTCGTCCGGACTGGCGAGTCAGCTCGATCTGGACCGGCGAGTCAGCTCGTCCGGACTGGCGAGTCAGCTCGATCCGAGAAAGCGCGCGACATCCTCCGCTTCGGCCTGTAGCGCGGCGGCGTCTTTGCGGGCGAGGCGGCCGAAGGGCTCCAGCCGAACCGTGCCGGCCGGCATGCTCCAGATCCCCACGGCGCGGCCCGCGACGAGCGCGAAGGGGCGGAACAGGCCGTTGATGGTGATGATCTCCTTGTGGGAGCCCAGCAGCGGCTCACGCGAGGTCCAGCCCAGCAGGACGGGGTCGTAGGGGCCGAGTAGGCGCGGTGAAGGTGGCTCCCCCGCGGGCGGTCTGCCGGTCAGGGCGAGGAGTCGATGCTCGCGTTCGACTAGCTCGGAGGCGATTGCGGCCAGCCCCGCGCGCGCATCGCGCAGCGGCAATCCAGCCCACTTGGCGAGGTCGCGGTCGCTCGCGGGGCCATGGCCGGCGAGGTAGCGACGTGCGAGTTCCGCCAGCGCGCGGTCGCGCCTCACGGCTTTGGGCCTGCCGAGCCAGTCGCGGACAAGCGCATAGGCGTGCTCGCGGCCAACCATCGGTCCGCGCACCGCGACGCCGCGCAGGCAGGCGAGCATCAGTAGATGCACCAGCGCCTGACCCGCGGTGGGCACTCCCGCCGCGGCGATCCGCTCCTTCAGCTGGGGGCGCGTGAGTGGGCCCTCGGCGGCCAGCGAACGCTCGATCGCGGCCACGCCGCGGTCGGCGAGGTCCGGCGTGACGCCTTCCTGGGCCAGGCGCCGCGCGTTGCCGGTAAGGAGCGGCGGCGTCGTCAGCGCGTGCAGCCACGGGTAGTCCTCGCGACCGACCAGGTGCAGCGTGCCGCGGTTCAGCCACGTGATCAGCAGCGTGCGATCCACGGTGAGGACGCGGTCGACGTCGGCCGCGGACAGGCCTGTGCTGCGCGCGCGGATCGCCAGTCGCGCGCCGCGCGGGTCCTGGCCCTGCACTGCGAGCAGTCGCTGCGCTACCGCCAGCGGGTCGCGCGCGGGCGCACCGACGAGCAGCTGGGCCGCGAAGCGCTCCGCGAGCGTCGCCGGCGAGGGCGAGGGCGAGCTCAGTCGCTCCACCAGTCGTTGACGATCTCGCCATCGCCACCGAAGTGCGGACCGAAGACGACAAACTCCAGCCCCTCGGGCCCCGCCTCAAACGCGCGGGTGACCTCGGGCGAGACGCGGATCGCGTCCAGGCGCCCGATCTCGCAGATCTCATCGTCGAGCTTGATCCGCCCGCTGCCCGAGAGCACGAGGTAGATCTCCTCGGCCTCCTGATGGCGGTGCGCGAACTGCTGACGCTTGCCGGGGCGCAGTCGCTGGTGGCTGAGACCCGTCTGTGTCGCCTCGAGATCGGCTCTGGCAAAGCGCGCTTCGCCCGTCTCGCCGAGACCGTGGCCTTGTGCCATGTCCTGCACCGCCTCGAGGTTCTTGATCGTGTGGCTCATCGCTTCGTCTCCTCGCTAGTCGGGTGTCGGCATCGGCGCCGCTGAGGACATTCAATCGAAACCGTGCACGAGGGCTGAGTATCTAGCGCGCCGGCACGCCGGCGCTGCGCTGACGGGCGGCTGGCGCGTCCGCGTAGACCCAGGCCGCCCCACCCATGACGGCCGCGGAGAGCAGCACCGCTGGCCACGCTCCGGTCGCGAGCGCCAGTAGGTGCGAGAGAACCAGCGCTCCAAGTCCCACGCCAGTGAGGGCGCTCGCCGTCCGCGGTCCGCGGCGCAATGTCCACGCCCTGATGCAAGGAATCGCTCCCGCGAGCAGCGCGATGCCTCCGAGTTGGCGCGAGCCGCTGCCGAGCGCGACCGCGTATCCGAGCACCAGGCAGCCGGCGGCGAGCGGGGCTGTCGGCAACGGGCGCATGGCTTGAGCGTAGCCTTCCGGCGGTGTGGATCGCGCAGTAGGGCGTGCCTCGCCATCCAGTTTGACAAGCGCTCGTGGCAGAGCTACGTTGACTTGACAACCGCGCCGGGCTCACGGCGGTGCTGCTTCCCGACGCACCCATATGTACTTGAGGGAGGCACATGCGATGGCTGTTCGGTCTCGTTCCCATCTTCGTCTCGGCGGGCTCTCACTCGCGCTCGCAATTCTGCTCGCGACTCTGCTCTCGTTCCTGCTGATCGCGCCTGCGGCCGGAGCTCGAGGCTCGCGGCCAGACCGACCGCATACCCATTACGGAAGCCATGCCCCGACACCGCGTCCCCCGGCACCACGTCCCCCGACGCCGCGCCCTCCACTGCCACAGCCGTCCTACCTTGCGTTGGGCGACTCGCTGGCGTTCGGATACTCCGAGGCGCGGTTCAACAGCCTCGCCCCGGAAGAGAATCCCGCCGGCTTCGACACCGGCTATGTCGATGACTTCGGCAAAGTCCTCAAGCTGTTCAGCCCACGCCTGCAGATCGTCAACGACGGCTGTCCGGGGGAGACGACCGAATCGTTCATCAAAGGCCCCTGCCTGTACCAGCTTAAGTTCCCGTTGCACCACCCCTATAGCGGCGGACCGGGCTCTGCGCAGCTCTCCGATGCGCTGACCTACCTGGGCTCGCACCCGGGGACCGTCAATACGATCACGCTCGACATCGGCGCCAACGACACGCTCGGCTTGATCGAGGGCACGTGCAAACTCGAACCCGCCTGCATCGCGAAGGGCGCGCCGGCGGTGTTCGAACACATCGGCTCCAACCTCGGGCTGATTCTCGGAGAGCTGCGCGCCGCGGCGCCGCACGCCGAGATCATCGTGCTCGGTCTGTACAACCCGTTTGGGGCCACGATCGCGGGTGGCGATGAATTGACCGCGGCGCTCAACGAAGTGATGGCGGGCGTGGCCGGGGCCTTTGGCGCTCGCTTTGCCGATCCGCTGCCGCTCTTCAATCCACCGGGTGCGTTCGAAGCGCCGACGATCTGCCTGCTTACGAACATGTGCACGCCGCTCGTCGACATCCATCCCACCGACCTCGGCTACGCCGTGCTCGCGGGGCTGATCCTGCACCAGTACGTGCTCGGTCTGCCGTCCCCGCAGCGGGGTCCGTGGCTCGGCCTCCGAATCGGGGCGCACGGGGTATAGGCATCGAGGCGCGGGTCGCGTATGGAGATCCATGCGCGACCCGAGGATGCGACCCGCGGATGTTCCGTGCGCGATCCGCGGATGTGCTCAGATCGACGCCCCGAGCGGCCGGTTGCGAGCTGCCGCGGCCTCTTCGAGCACCCGCAGCATCGCCGACGCCGCCGGGATCAGGCGGGTCTTGACATCCGCTCGGCCGGGTAGCGCGGCGATCACCCCTCGCCCCGGCGGGCGCGGGGAGAGCGTGCGCACGACCACGTCCTCACGCACCACCGACAGCGCGAGCTCCGGGATGAGCGCGACCCCGACGCCGGCCGCTACGAGTCCCTGCACGGTCTGGTAGTCATCGCTCTCGAATGCCACTTCCGGCTCGAATCCGGCGGCGTGGCAACAACGCACGACGTGACGCGCGCACGGGCTCGACTCAGATGTTTGCACCCACGCCTCGCCGTGCAGCTCCTCCAGGCGCAAGGAGCGCTTGCCGGCGAGCGGATGGTCGCGGGGAAGGGCCAGGTACATGGGGTCTTCCAGCAGCTGCACCCGCCGCGGACGCGTGCGGCCGGCATCTGCGGTAGCCGCGTCCGGATCCGCGACATCCACCGTCTGGATGTCGTCGGGATCGCTGAACTCGAACAGCAGCGCCAGATCGAACTCGCCTGCGTGCAGGCGCGGGGCGATCTCCTCGGGCTCGCCCTCCGCAAGCGTCAGCCGCACCTCGGGGTAGGACGCGCGAAAGCGAGCGATCGCGACTGGCATCAGCGTCGCCCCGGCGGTCGGGAAGGAGGCCATCCGCAGTTCGCCGCCGCGCAGGCCGGCGATCGCCGAGAGCTCCTCCTCCGCGGCGCGCAGGCGCGCAAGGATCCCCTCGGTGTGCTCGACGAGCGTGCGTCCCGCACCTGTCAGGCGCACTCCGCGGGGGCGGCGTTCGAGCAACGTCATGCCGGTTTCCGCCTCGAGTGCCGCGATCTGCTGCGAGATAGCTGACTGGGTATAGGAGAGGGCCTCGCCAGCCGCGGAGAACGAGCCCTGCCGCGCGACCTCGCTGAGGACCTTGAGCCGACTCACATTTAGCATAAGTAGAGCTTATTCTATATATAAAGAAGATCACTTGCGCTGATGGCAAGTGGGTGTCAGTCTCTGTGGGCCAAGAGATCAGAAGCTCACAGAACTGAGGAGAACAGAGTCATGTCAGCCACAAAGGTCATCGTTTCCTATGACGGCACCAACAACGAGGACGACGCCGTCGCGCTCGGTCGTCTCCTGCACGGCGCCGGTGCCGAGGTCGCGCTCGCATACGTGCGTCACACCCAGGAGCCCGAGCCCGACCGTGAGGTGCTCGCCCAGGCCGAGGCCGAGACGCTGCTACAGCGTGGCGCCGAGCTGCTCGGCACGCCCGACGCGGCCCGCTACGTCGTCGCCGATCGCTCGACGCCGGAAGGGCTAAGGGCGCTCGCCGAGCGCGAGGGCGCCGATGTGATCGTCTTCTGCTCGGACTCGCACACCGCACCACGCCACGTAACGGTCGGCAACTCCGCCCAGCGCCTGCTGGATGGTGGACGCTTCGCGATCGCGATCGCTTCGGCCGGGTTTGCCAGTTCGGCGGCGGCGTTGAGCCGAGTCGCGGTCACCGACGATCCCACCGACCCCAGCGCCCAGCGCACTGCGCAGGCGATCGCGAGTGCGCTCGGCGCCGAGCTTGCCCCGGCCGTCAAGGGTCACGGCGCCGATCTGCTGGTCGTCGGCTCTCGTCCAGAGGCCGGTGAGGGTCAGGTCGCTCTCAGCGCCGCCACCCAGAACCTGATCGAAGACGACGCCGGCGCCGTGCTCGTAGTGCCACGCGGAGTCGTCCTCGCATTTGGGGGTGCGGTCTCGCTCAGCGCGTAGCGCGCGCACATTCAGCGCCTCTTCGCAGCTTTCGAGCAGATTTCGCCGCGGAAACCCGAAGAATCTGCAACTAATACGAATAACTGCGATCGCTCGACTCAAGGCAACTGTTGGGCCTACCGATTAGCGTGCCTGAGGCCGTATGTCAGCACGATCCGCACTCCCGTCGATCCTGTCGTCTCCGACTACTGCCAGCGCCGCCGAGGATGAGCTGGACGAGACCCTTGGCTGGACGCAGCGCATTCGTGACGCGCTACGCGACGACGATTTCGTCCTCTACGAGCAGCCGATCCTCGAGCTGGCCTCCGGCCTGGTCACGCGGCATGAGATCCTGCTGCGCATGGTCGCCGCCGACGGCGAGCACATCGCCCCGATGGAGTTCCTGCCGACGGCCGAGCGTTGCGGACTGGTGAAGGCGATCGACGTATGGGTGATCTGCAAGGCGATCGAGTTGATCGCCGTGCAGGCCGGTCGCGGGGAGCGCCTGCAACTCGAGGTCAACATCTCCGGCGTGTCGGTCACCGATCCCGAGCTGCTGGCCGTCATCGAACGCGAGATCGCCGAGGCCGGGATCGACCCGGGAAGTCTCATCTTCGAGATCACCGAGACCGCCGCGATCGTCAACATCGAGCAGGCCCGCGTTTTCGCCGAGCACCTTGCCGAGCTCGGCTGCGGCTTTGCGCTGGACGACTTCGGGGCTGGGTTCGGCTCGTTCTTCTACCTCAAGCATCTGCCGTTCGACACGCTCAAGATCGACGGCGAGTTCGTGCGCGGCCTAGTTGACTCCGAGCGTGACCAGATCATGGTCAAGGCGATCGCGCGCGTCGCCCTCGATCTCGGCACGGAGACCGTCGCGGAGTTCGTATCCGACGATCTCACCCGCGAGCTGCTGCGCGGCTACGGGGTTCACTATGCCCAGGGCTATGGCATCGGCCGACCGCGGCCGGCCGCCGTCACTTGGCCCGCGGCCTTCGCCGAGGAAGCGCAGGTCGGACGGCCCTCCGCGCGCGCCGGTAGCGCATCAGCGCCTGTGTGAAGTCGAGCACGCCGCCCACAAGGTGGCCTACGGGGCCGGTCCAAAGCCACCGCTCCGCGGGGCGAGTCGTCGATCGGTGCCGGAGTGCTCGCAACGGACGGCACGGTATCGTGGCGCCGGAGCTATGCCCAGCGCCCTTACGACGACCGTAACCGAGCTGCCCGAGTCGCGGGTGCGCGTGCAGGTGCAGGTACCGGCGAGCGAGCTGGAGCAGAGCATCGAGCGCAAGGCCCGCGAGCTTGCGGGGACTCTGAAGCTCCCGGGCTTTCGCCGCGGAAAGGTGCCGGCGCCGCTCGTGATCCAGCGCATCGGTCGCGAGGCCGTCATGGAGGATGCCGTACGCGACACGCTCAGCCACTGGTACGTCGACGCGCTCAAGGACGCGGACATCGTTCCGGTCGGTGACCCGGAGGTCGCGCTCGGGGAGCTGCCCCCGCGTGGCGCGGACCTCGAGTTCTCCTTTGAGATCGGCGTGCTGCCGAAGGCCGAGCTAGGCGAGTACAAGGGATTGGAGGTCGGTCGCGCCGAGCCCGAGGTCGCAGACGAGCAGGTCCAGCAGGAGATCGACCAGCTGCGCGATCGCCTAGCGCGCTTGGAGGCCGTGGAGCGCCCGGCGCAGGAGGGCGACTTCGTGGTGCTCGACTACGCCGGATCGCTGACCGCGGAGGACGGCTCGCGCGAGCCCTTCGAGGGCGGTGAGGGGCGCGACCAGCTCATCGAGCTTGGATCCGGCAACCTGATCGAGGGCTTCGAGCAGGCGCTGGTCGGCGCCGGCGCCGGCGAAAGTCGCACGCTCGAGCTGTCCTTTCCTGGCGACTACGGTCGCGCCGAGCTCGCCGGCCGGGCCGCCAGCTTCGAGGTCAAGCTCAAGGAGGTCAAGCGCAAGCAGCTCCCCGACGTCGACGACGATCTCGCGATCGACACCGGCTTCGACACCGTCGCGGAGCTGCGCGAGGACATCCGCCGGCGCCTGCTCGAGGTCGAGGAGCGTCGGGTCGAGAGCGAGTTCCGCGAAGCCGCGTTGGACGCGGCCGCGGAGCACGCGCAGGTGCAGGTGCCGCCGGCGCTGGTCGAGGGGCGCGCACGAGAGATGTGGGAGCGGATGCTGCACACGCTCTCCCACCGCGGGATCTCGCGCGAGGCGTACCTGAGCATCTCCGATCGCAGCGAGCAAGAGAGCCTCGCGGAGCTCGCCCCCGACGCTGAGCGCGCACTGCGCCGCGAGGCGGTGCTGACAGCGGTCGTACAGGCCGAGGGGATCGACCCCGACGAGCAGGAGTTGCTGGAGTCGCTGGCCCCGATGGCCGAGCGCGAGCAGCTGCCGGCTGAGGAGCTGCTGGATCGGTTACGCGCCGCGGGGCGTCTGGAGGAGCTGCGCGAGGACCTCGCCGCCCGCCGCGCGATGGAGCTGATCGCCCAGGCCGCCAAGCCGATCCCGATCGAGCAGGCCCGCGCGCGCGATCAGCTGTGGACGCCTGAGAAGGACCGCAGCGAGCGCGCTCGTGAGGAGGGCGCGCAGGACGCGTTGCAGGAGGCCGGTGGACTGTGGACGCCGGCCGATCGGAGATCGACCAGCTAGCCTGTGTGCGGGCGCCTGCCAGCCCCCGTCCTGGAGGAATCCGGCCAGTGAAGCGAAACTGAAGCGAGGACTATGAGCCCACTTGTACCGATGGTCGTCGAGCAGACATCCCGCGGGGAGCGCGCGTTCGACATCTATAGCCGTCTGCTCAACGAGCGGATCATCTTTCTCGGCACGCCCGTGGACGATCAGATCGCGAACCTCGTGGTCGCCCAGTTGCTGCACCTCGAGTCCGACGACCCCGAAAAGGACGTCTCGCTCTACATCAACTCGCCCGGTGGCTCGGTCTATGCAGGCCTCGCGATCTACGACACGATGCAGTTCATCAAGCCCGACGTGCAGACGATCTGCGTCGGGATCGCGATGTCGATGGGCGCGCTGCTGTTGGCCGGCGGGGCAAAAGGCAAGCGCATGGCGCTGCCGAACGCGAAGATCTTGATCCACCAGGTCTCCTCGAGCTTTCAGGGACAGGCGACCGACATCGAGATCCACGCCAAAGAGATCATCGAAGTGCGCCATCGTCTGGACGAGATCATCGCGAAGCACACCGGTAAAGAGCTTGAGCAGGTAGGCAAGGACACCGAGCGCGACTACTTCATGAGCTCCGAGGAGGCCGTGGAGTACGGCATCATCGATCGCGTCATCTCGGAGCACTAGCTCCGCGAGACGCGGGCGCCGAGGAGAAAAGACGCATGGCCCGGCCAACCGACTCCAACGAGCAGCTCCTGTGCAGCTTCTGTGGCAAGTCCCAGCGCCAGGTCAAGAAGCTGATCGCGGGCCCCGGGGTCTACATCTGCGACGAGTGCATCGATCTCTGCAACGAGATCATCGACGAGGAGCTCGCGCCGACGCCGATGTTCGACCTCGAGAACCTCCCCAAGCCGCGAGCGATCTACGACGTCCTCGACGAGTACGTGATCGGCCAGGAGACCTCCAAGCGCACGCTCTCGGTGGCCGTCTACAACCACTACAAGCGCATCCAGATGATGCAGTCTGGCGATTCCGACGTGGAGCTGCAGAAGTCCAACATCCTGCTGCTCGGGCCGACCGGCTGCGGCAAGACGCTGCTCGCGCAGACGCTCGCGCGAATCCTCAACGTGCCCTTCGCGATCGCCGACGCGACGGCGCTGACGGAGGCCGGTTACGTCGGGGAGGACGTCGAGAACATCCTGCTCAAGCTGATTCAGGCCGCCGACTACGACGTCAAGAAGGCGGAGACCGGCATCATCTACATCGACGAGGTCGACAAGATCGCGCGCAAGGCCGACAACCCGTCGATCACACGCGATGTCTCCGGCGAGGGCGTCCAGCAGGCGCTGCTGAAGATCCTCGAGGGCACCCAGGCCTCAGTGCCGCCCCAAGGCGGGCGCAAGCACCCTCACCAGGAGTTCCTGACGATCGACACGACCAACGTCCTGTTCATCTGCGGGGGGGCCTTCGCAAACCTCGACAAGGTGATCGAGCGACGCATCGGACACCGGGGCGTGGGCTTCGCCGCGGCGATCGAGGCCCGCGAGGAGCGCGACACCGGCGAAGTCTTCGAGCGCTGCCTGCCGGAGGACCTGATCGAATACGGCCTGATCCCCGAGTTCATCGGCCGTCTGCCGGTGATGAGCGCGGTGCATCAGCTCACCCGTGAGCATCTCGTCTCGATCCTGGTCGAGCCCCGCAACGCGCTCGTCAAGCAGTTCCAGCGCTTCTTCGCGTTCGACAGCATCGAGCTGGTGTTCGCCGAGGAGTCCCTGACCGCGATCGCCGAGCGTGCCCTGGAGCGCGACACCGGTGCCCGCGGGCTGCGCTCGATCATCGAGGAGATCCTGCTCGAGGTCCAGTTCGAGCTGCCCTCCCGCCGCGACGTCAAGAAGTGTGTCGTCACCAAGGAGACCGTCGAGCAGGGCCGCACCCCGACGCTCGTGACCGAGGCCGCCCCCGAGGAGAAGCCCGCTCGCACGCGGCGTCTGCGCGAGGAGTCGGCGTAGCTCAGATGCACGACGAGTTTCGCGTCAAGGCATCCGCGCCCGAGCCGCACAAGCTGCTGGAGGCGATCAAGGCGCTCGACCACGACGACGCCGGCGGCGAGCTGCCGCGGGTGGCCGTGACCCATGAGGGTGAGCACGTCTTCCTCTACGCGGATTCGCTGGAGGCCGCCAACCGGACGGGCGAGGCGGTGCACGAGGCGATGTCCCGGCACGGCATCTCGGGTGAGGTCGGCATTTACCGCTGGCATCCGCTGGAGGAGCGCTGGGAGGACGTTGCCAAGCCACTGCCGGCCACCGAGTCCGAGCAGGTCGCCGAGCACGTGCGCCTAGAGCAGCACGAGACTGAGGAATCCGAGCAAGCGGGCATCGCGGAGTGGGAGGTGCGGATCACGCTCCCCAACCACCGCGACGCGCGTGCCTTCGCCGAGCGTCTGCGCGGCGAGGGGATACCGGTGAACCAGCGTTGGCGTCACCTGCTCGTCGGCGCCAACGACGAGGACGATGCCGCTGCACTGGCGGAGCGCCTGCGCGTCGAGGCGCCGGCCGGCAGCGAGATCCACTGCGAGGGCAGCGGATTGCCGTACTGGCAGATGTTGCACCCCTACGCGTACCTTGGCGGTATCGCCAACTGACGTCCCCGCCAAGCGCGGGCGCGGTGCGGTAGCGGGTCGCCCGAGCCGGCGGCATGGCCAACTGACGCGGGCCACATAAACTCACGCTCCTATGGGCGAGCGTTTCGGCGAGTTGGAGGTGCGCACCCGGTTCGAGCCCGGCGAGGTCGAGCCGCGCATACTCGAACGCTGGCTGCAGAGCGGACTGTTCCACCCCGAGCCTGAGGGCGCGGTCGCAGAGAACTACTCGATCGCGCTGCCGCCGCCGAACGTGACGGGCTCGCTGCACATGGGTCACGCGCTGAATGGCTCGATTCAGGACGTCTTGATCCGCTACCACCGGATGACAGGTCGGCGGACCAAGTGGATCCTGGGGACCGACCACGCTGGCATCGCCACGCAGGCGCAGGTCGAGAAGGCGCTGCGCGCGGAAGGCACGAGTCGTCAAGAGCTGGGGCGCGAGGAGTTCGTGCGCCGCGTGTGGGAGTGGCGCGAGCACTACGGGCACGCGATCGTCGAGCAGTTCAAGCGCCTTGGGGCGTCGTGTGACTACGAGGAGGAGCGCTTCACACTCGACGAGGACTACCACCGCGCGGTGGTCGAGGTTTTCGTGGCGCTCTACGAGCAGGGTTGCATCTACCGTGATCGCTACATCGTCAATTGGGACCCCGGCAGCCGCTCAGCGATCTCCGATCTGGAGGTCGAGGAGCGCGAGGAGACGGACACGCTGTACTCGATCCGCTACGACCTGCAGGGCGGCGGCAGCGTGACGATCGCCACGGTGCGTCCCGAGACACTGCTGGCGGACACTGCGGTCGCGGTCAACCCGGAGGATGAGCGCTACCGCGAGCTGGTGGGGCGCACCGCGATCCTGCCGCTGGTCGGTCGCCACCTGCCGGTGATCGCCGACGAGTACGTCAAGAGCGACTTCGGCACGGGTCAGTTGAAGGTCACGCCGGCCCACGATCCAAACGACTTCGAGATCGGCCGTCGGCACGACCTCGATCAGGTATCGGTGATCGGCGAGGACGGCCACATGACTGCCGAGGCCGGCGAGGACTTTGCCGGGCTCACGGTGGCGCAGGCGCGGGTCGCGGTGGTCGCGGCACTGGAGGCCGAAGGCCGGGTCCTAGCCAGCGAGCCCTACCGCCACAGCGTGCCCTACTCGCACCGCTCCGGGCAGCGCATCGAGCCGCTGATCTCGTTGCAGTGGTTCATGCGTATGGATGAGCTCGCCGGTCCCGCGATCGAGGCGGTGCACAGCGGCGCCGTGCGGATCGTGCCGGACAACCACCGCCGGGTGTACCTCGACTGGATGGAGAGCATCCGTCCATGGTGCGTCTCGCGCCAGCTGTGGTGGGGCCACCGTCTGCCGGTGTACTACTGCGAGGTCTGCGGCGAGACCCACGTGGCGCCCGCGCCTCCCGCACACTGTGACTGTGGCGGGGACCTGCGCCAGGAGGAAGACGTGCTTGACACCTGGTTCTCCTCAGCGCTGTGGCCGTTTGCGACGCTGGGCTGGCCCGCGCAGACCCCGGAGCTGCGCGCGTTCTACCCCACCAAGGTGCTCTCGACGGCGCGCGACATCCTCTTCCTGTGGGTCGCGCGCATGATCATGATGGGCCTGCGCTTCACCGGCGAGGTTCCGTTCGCGGACGTGTACATCCACTCGGTGATCCAGGCGCCCGACGGCCGGCGGATGTCGAAGTCGCTGGGCACCGGTATCGATCCGGTCGACGAGATCGACAAGCATGGCGCCGACGCGGTGCGCTTCGGGCTGCTCGCGATGTCTTCCTCACAGGACGTGCGCTACTCCGCGGAGAAGGTCCAGCAGGGCCAAGCGCTCGCCAACAAGCTGTTCAACGCGACGCGCTTCGCGCTGCTGCGGATCGCCGCGCTGCCAGGCCTGGACATCGACGCGCTGGCGCCCGCGCCCCGGCCGGCGCACGGTGGAGGATCGCTGGATCCTCTCGCGGCTGCAGCGTGTCAAGGCACAGACCGCGCGGCGGATCGAGAGCTATGACTTCTCGCATGCCGCGCTCGGGCTCTACGACTTCGTCTACGGAGAGCTGTGCGACTGGTACCTGGAGCTGATCAAGCCCCGCCTGGCGGGCGACGGGGACACCGGCGCGCTCGCCGCGACCCTGCTGCACATCTTGCGTGAGACGGTCGCGCTGGCGCACCCCGTGATTCCGTTCGTGACGGAGGAGCTCTGGTCCCTGCTCGAGTCCTCGGGCGATGTGCTCGCGGGCTCGCCCTATCCGCGCGTCGAGCAGGCTCTGCTCGACGAGGCCGCCGAGGCCGAGGTGGGACGGGCGATCGAGGCGATCACGCTGATCAGGGGCTGGCGTGACAGCGTCAATGCGCGGCCGGGCATGGTCGTGCCGGCGCGGCTGAGCGCGCAGGGCTACGAGTCAACGCTCGAGGCCGTGGCCCGTCTGGCGCGGCTTGAGCTCTCCGCGGCGGACGACGCCGGGGGTGCCTCCGCGACGGATGGCCCCGGGGGTCCCTCCGCGGCGGATGGCGCCGGGGGTGCCTCCGCGACGGTGCTCGCCACCGTGGCGATCCCGGGCGGTGTGCTCGAGGTGCTCGCGGAGGAGGGCCTCGATCTGGCCGCGGCCGAGCAGCGCCGGCTGGCGGCGCGCGCCAAGCTCGAGAGCGAGATCGAGCGCCTGCAGGGCAAGCTCGCGAACCCGGGCTTCGTGGAGAAGGCCCCCACGGCAGTCGTCGCCGGCGAGCGCGAAAAGCTGGCCCGGCTGCGCGACGAGTTGGAGGCGCTGTGAAAGTTGGAGGCGCCGTGAGAGCTGGAAGGCGCTGTGAGGGTTTGGGCGCTATGAGGGCTGAAGGGCGCCGTAAAAATCGGGGCGCTGTGAGAGTTGGAGGCGCCGTGAGAGGAGCCAAGGTCGACGATGAGTGACGGGCGAGCCGACGGCCGCGGCGGCCCGCGGGCCTGGAGTGGCGAGCGGGCCGAGCGTCACCTGCGCTCGCTGGAGCTGTTCGGGATGCGCTTCGGGCTGGACCGGATGCGGCGGATGATGACCGTGCTGGACTCGCCGGAGCGGCGCTTTCACTCGATCCACGTCGTGGGCACCAACGGGAAGTCCTCGACGACGCGCATGATCGCGGCGATCCTCGAGCGCCACGGGCTGCGCACCGGCGCGTATCTCTCGCCGCACCTGATCTCCTACACCGAGCGGGTGCAGATTGCCGAGCAGGACATCTCTATGCACGTCTTTGCGGGCGCTGTAGCGCGCGCGGCGTGGGCGGCGGAGCGTGTAAATCGGACCCTCGCCGAAGACGATCACGTCACGCAGTTCGAGCTGCTCACCGCAGCGGCGTTCTGGGCGCTCGCGGAGCAGGGCGTGGAGGTGGCAGTAGTCGAGGCCGGCCTTGGAGGCCGCTACGACGCGACCGCGGTGATCGAGTCCAGCGTCGCGGTGTTGAGCAACGTCGGCCTGGAGCACACGCGCTGGCTGGGACCGACGGTGCGGGACATTGCGGCCGAGAAGCTCGCGGTGGTCCGGTCGGGCGCGACGCTCGCGCTCGGCGTGAGCCTCCACCCCGAGGCGCTGGCGGTCGCCGAGGCGGTAGCCGCCAAGCGCGAGGCTCGGATCGTGCGGGCCGCAACCGAAGAATGCGCGCCGGGATTGGCGCTCGGGGCTTTCCAGCGGCGCAACTTCGCCCTCGCGCGCGTCGCGGCCGAGGCATACCTGGCTTGCGCGGGGATCGCGACGAGCGAGGAGGCCGTGCGCAGCGCGGCGGCGTCCACCGCGGTCCCGGGACGCCTGCAGGTGATCTCCGAGGACCCACTGACCGTGCTCGACGGGGCGCACAACCCGGATGCAGTGGTGGCGCTGGTGGAATCGCTGCCGGAGCTATTGAGGGTGCGCGCGGGAGCACGGCCGCTGGCGCTGGTCATGGGCGTCCTGGAGGACAAGGACGCTGCGAGCATGCTGCGCGAGCTGCTGCCGCGGTGCGCGCGGGCGTGGTTCACAGCGCCCCCTAGCAGCCGCGCACTCTCACCGGCGGCGCTGCAGTCCCTGGCACGCCAGCTGGGCTTCGCGGAGACGGTTTGCGAGCCCCAGCCGCGGCGGGCCCTGGAGCAGGCGCAGGCGTGGGCCCGCGCCCACGAGGATGATCCCCCTGCGGCTGTGCTGGCGACTGGCTCGGTCTACCTCGTGGGTGACCTGCTCGCGGCGATCGCCGAGCGTGAGGAGGCCGGCTCGCAGGCGCCCTCGCGCGCCGGGTCGCAGGGAATGAGCGGGTGTGACGCGTGAGCGACGACGGCCCTTCGGTGCTCGCGATGATCGGGGCAGTGGCGCTGATCGTCGCGCTCGTGATCCTGGTTTTCTTCGCCGCCGGCTACGGGTTCGGGCGGCTCTTCCTCTGACTTCGCTGCGACTGGGCGTGCAAATGCGGGCTCCTGCCGCTGTAGCCTCTAAACTCGGCCGCCCAATGCGCGCGCCGGGAACCCCTTGAGGTCTGTGCGACCGCCCCTCGACTGACGATGCTGCCACTCGCCTACTTCGGAATCGAAAGCAACGCTTTCAACCTGGTCATCGACTTGCTGATCCTGTTCGTGGCGGTTCTGTACCTGTCGCTGATCTATTGGACCTACGCGGATGCGCGCAGGCGCATCCAGGACCCCATGCTGATCGGCTGTGCGACCGCGGCTTCGCTGTTCCCGTTCGTGGGGACCCTGGTGTACATCATCCTGCGCCCGCCCGAGTACCTGGAGGACGTGCGCGAGCGCGAGCTGGAGACGCAGGCGGCTGAAGCGCGCCTGCACCAGCTCGACTATCGCCTGTGCTCCCACTGCGACTACCCGATCGAGCGCGAGTTCGTGCGCTGCCCGAGCTGCCTGCGCAAGCTCAAGGAGCGCTGCGTGAGCTGCTCCAAGCCACTTGACAGGGCGTGGACGATCTGCCCGTACTGCGAGACCGAGGTTCCGGATGCCGCGCCGCGGCGCCGCACGCGCCGCCGGGCGGCGGCGAGCGGCGAGGAGACCCCGACGACGACCGGCGAGACGCTGGCGCGGACCGGCGAGAGCACGGGGCGACCGGTCCGGGGTGCAGTCAAGTCGGCCCGCTCCGACGCTGAGTTGGGGCGGGAGTCGGTCGTATTCGCGGATCCGCCGGCGCCGGATGACCCGTCTCCGCGGCCACGGGGGACGGGTCGTGCAAGCCGCCCGCGCCCGAGCTCCTGACGCGCACCCCTCTGTACCTCCATCATCGTCTCGACCGAAAAGGAAACCATGGACCGCACGCTGATCCTCGTCAAGCCCGACGCCTTCGCTCGCTCCCTGACGGGCGAGATCATCGCGCGCTTCGAGCGCAAGGGCCTGCGTGTGGTCGCGCTGCGGCACATGGTCCTCGAGCGGGAGCTGGCGGAGCGTCACTACGCCGAGCACGCCCAGCGGCCGTTCTTCGGCGAGCTGGTGGACTTCATCACGTCGGGGCCGCTGGTCGCGATGGTGCTCGAGGGCGTTGACGCGGTGCCGGCCGCGCGGCAGCTGATCGGCGCGACCAATCCGCTGGAGGCGGCACCCGGCTCGATTCGCGGGGACCTGGCGATCGATATGGGTCGCAACATGGTGCACGGCTCGGACTCCGCGGAGTCCGCGGCACGCGAGTCGGCACTGTTCTTCCCGGAGCTCGCCTGAGTCCACGGCTGATCCTGGCGTCGGCCTCGCCGCAGCGCCGCGCGGCCCTCGCACGGCTGGGGGTGGCCTTCGAGGTTCATCCTTCCGGGGCGCCGGAGCTCGAGCAGGGCGAGCCGGAGGTGGTGGCGCTCGAGAACGCGCTGCGCAAGGCGCGCGCAGTGCGCGCGGAACGGTCCACCGGCGTGCCGGAGGCGGTGCTCGGCGTGGACACCCTCGTGACCCTCGGGGGAGCGATTTACGGGAAGCCCGCGGACGAAGCACAGGCGCGGGCGACCTTGCGGGCGCTGAGCGGGGCAACCCATCGCGTGATCAGCGGTGTGGCACTGCTGCTCGGAGGGGAAGAGCGCACGGCGGTGGCCTGCACGGAGGTCAGCTTCAGAGAGCTGGGGGACGAGCTGCTGGAGTGGTGCCTGGCAAAGGGTGAGTGGCGCGAGCGCTCCGGGGGCTATGCGATCCAGGGCGCGAGCGCCACGCTGGTCCGCGCGGTGCGGGGCGACTATGAGAATATCGTCGGGCTGCCGCTGGCCACGCTGCTGGATCTCTATCCCGAGCTGCTGAAGGGAATTGGATGATCGATTTGGGCACGGTGGCTCGCCTGCACTGGCACGCCTGCAAATCGGCTGGCAGGCCTGTCGGACGTCGGGGGGCGTCCGCTAGACTGGCCCCGCGGACACAACGCTCCTCGTTGCGCTCTCTCAATCGTGGGCGAGGCCGAGTCGGAGCGCGTCTGTCGACTGCCGTGCGCTCCCCTCGACCTAGCATTTTCCTGCCAGACGACACTACATGGGCATCTTCAGCTACCTGACCGGGTTCGGCGGCCGCGACATGGCGGTCGATCTGGGTACGGCGAACACGCTCGTCTACGTGCGCGGGCGCGGGATCGTGCTCTCGGAGCCAAGTGTGGTGGCGATCGACTCGCGCACGGGCGAGGTGCACGCGGTGGGCATCGAGGCCAAGCGCATGCTGGGCCGCACGCCGGGGACGATTCAAGCGATCAGACCACTGAAGGACGGGGTGATTGCGGACTTCGACGTGACAGAGGAGATGCTGCGGCACTTCATCCAGAAGGTCCACCAGAACCGCTTCGCGCACCCGCGCGTGGTGGTGTGCGTGCCCTCAGGGGTGACGGGCGTGGAGAAGCGCGCGGTCGAGGAGGCTTGCCTGTCGGCCGGCGCCCGGACTGCGTACCTGATCGAGGAGCCGATGGCGGCGGCGATCGGGGCCGGCCTGCCGGTCGGGGAGCCGACTGGCTCGATGGTGGTGGACATCGGTGGCGGCACCTCGGAGGTGGCGGTGATCTCGCTCGGCGGGATCGTCGTCTCGCAGTCGATTCGCGTCGGGGGCGACGAGATGGACGAGGCGATCATCAGCTACGCCAAGCGCGAGTACAAGCTGCTGATCGGCCAGCAGACCGCGGAGGAGCTGAAGCTCGAGATCGGCTCTGCGTGTCCGATGGAGGAGGAGCTGCAAGCGGAGATTCGCGGGCGCGACATGGTGTCCGGACTGCCCAAGACGGTGGTGCTAACCAGCGAGGAGATCCGCCAGGCCCTCGACGAACCGGTCGTTCAGATCGTCGATGCGGTCAAGGAGACGCTCGATCGGACTCCGCCGGAGCTGGCCTCCGACATCATGGATCGCGGGATCATGCTGGCCGGCGGGGGCTCACTGCTGCAGGGCCTGGACGAGCGTCTGCGCGAGGAGACCCAGATGCCGGCCCACCTCGCGGAGTCGCCGCTGACCTGCGTGGCGGTTGGCTCGGGGCGCTCGCTGGAGGAGTTCGAGGCGATCCACCGCTCCAACCGCAACTCGCGCAGCCGCAGGCGCCGGTGACTCAGGCGCCCCGGCGGAGCGCCGGGGGGTTGGGGCGCGTACCCTTTCTGCGAACGGCTTCGGAAGGTCTCTGCCTGTGCACGACAAGACGATTCGACGGCGCCGCGCGGTACTCATCGCGCTTGTCGCTCTCTCCCTGATACTGCTGACGGCCTACTTCGGCGAGGCGCCGAACGGACGCCTGCACTCGGTGCAGCGCGACTTCCTGACCGTCGTCTCGCCGATCCAGGATGGCGCGAACAAGGCGCTCAAGCCCGTGCGCGACCTGTTCGGATGGTTCAGCTCGACGCTGCACGCCAAAAGCCAACTCGCCGAACTGCGCAAGCAGAACGACAGGCTGCGCGCGGAGGTGATCCAACGGCAGAGCGACGAACGCGCCTACGCGACGCTGCGCAGGCTCTATCACCTCGACAACGAGCTCGGCGTCGGCGCCTATCACGCCGTGGCCGCCACCGTCATCGGCGAGTCGCCCAACCTCTGGAACAGGACGATCGATATCAACAAGGGGACCGGTGACGGCGTGCGCGAAAACGACCCCGTCGTCGTCGGCGAAGGCCTCGTGGGCGTGATCACCGAGGCCGGCACCGCTTTCTCGCAGGTGAGCCTCGTCACCGACAGCGGGATCGGGGTAAGCGCGATCATCAACGAAACGGGCGCGCCCGGCCTCGTGGAACCCAAGGTGGGCGAACCCGACGACCTGCTGATGCAGTACCTGCCGGCCAACACCCAGGTCAGCGTCGGCGACTACGTGGTCACCTCGGGAACGATCTCCAGCGGCCATCCCTCGCTCTTTCCACGGGGCGTCCCGATCGGACAGGTCACGTCGGTCAAAGAAGAAGGCGCTATCAAGTCGGCCAACGTGCAGCCGCTCGCGAACCTGCACAACCTGGAAGTGGTCCAGGTGCTGACCTACCCGCCCAACTCGGCGCCGGCGCGGGCGGCCCGCTTCGCGTCGAGCGTCCCGGCTGGGCTGACACAGGGCGCCGCCGGTGCGGGCGCCGCCGAAGGCCAGCTCGCGGCTACCGGGAGCGGCGGCTGATGGGTGTCGCCGCCCCCATGAGCTCCCTGCCCCTGCGCGTCGCGGCGCTCGCGGTCGTCGTCGTGTTCCTGCAGATCGGAGTCGTCTCTGAGGTACCGGTCTTCGGCGTGGTCGTCGACCTCTCGCCGCTGACCGTCGCATTCATAGGCCTGCTCTGCGGCTCGACTGTGGGCGCCTGTGCGGGCTTCGGGATCGGACTGCTGGTCGACCTGATGCTCGGACAGACGCTAGGCCTGACGTCGCTGATCTTCACCGCGATCGGCTACGGGTCCGGGCGCCTACGCGAGCTGCGCGATCCGCAAGGGGCGCTCGTGGCGCTGGTGCTCGGCGCCGCGGCGGCCGGTGCCTCGCTGGTGGGCTACTCGTTGATGGAGTTCATGCTCGGCGTGGACGCTCCGGTGAGCTTCGAGCTGCTGCGCCAGATCGTGCTGGGCGTGATCGTGGACGCGATCGTCGCGCTGCCGGTGTGGGCGATCGTGCGCCGCTGCCTGGAGCCCGGCCTGCCCGACGATCCGCGCCGGCGTCGGCGGCGCGCGTACACGACCGGCGGTTTGAGCCCGCTCACCCGCGCATGAGCCCACGAGGCCGCATAGCGGCGCCGGATCTGCGTCCTCAGTCGCTCGTGTGCTCAGCACACTTCGCTCCCTACGTCCTTGCCCGGCTTGCTCTGCGGCCTCGTGGGGACGTGGTTAGGTGAGCGCGATCGAGCCGGCCAGGCGGCCGCCCGATCCGCGCGTGCCGGCGTCCTCGCAGCTCGGCGTGCGGATCGCGCTGCTCGGCGGCTTCGCGCTGGTCATGTTCGGGATCATCTTCTTCCGGCTCTGGTACCTGCAGATCCTGACCGGCGAACAGTACGTCCAGCAGGCTGCGCAGAACACGCAGCGCGAAGTGCCGATCGCGTCTCCGCGTGGGCAGATCCTCGGCCGCGACGGCGAAATCCTCGTCACCAGCAGGGACACCAACGCGGTGCAGATTGTGCCCTCCGAGCTGCCCGCCGAAGGCCCGCAACGCAGAGCGCTCTACCGGCGCCTGGGACGACTGCTGGGCATGACTCCCAAGCACATCCGCGAACTGCAGGCAAAGGAAAAACTGCGGCTCCCCTACGCTCCGGAGACGATCGAGACCGACGCGGGCCGCGGCGTGCTGACGGTTCTCGCCGAGCGCCAGCGCGAATACCCGGGGGTCGAGCAGGAGCCGGTCTCGGTCCGCGAATATCCCCTTCAGGACACGGCTGCGCAGCTCTTCGGCTACGTGCGTCCGCTCACCGAAGAACAGGTCAAACGCTCGCCGGCCGCCTTCAAGGGCGTGGACGCCGGTGCGGTCGTCGGTCAATCGGGACTGGAGTACTACTACGACCGCTACCTGCGGGGGACACCGGGGGAGCGGAAGGTCGAGGTCAACGCCGAAGGGCAAGTGCAGCCCGCCCAGCTGCCGATCACCGCACCGCGTCCCGGTTACAGCCTGCGCCTCACGCTCGACCTCCCCTTGCAGCGCGAGGGGGAAATCGCGTTGCGCAAGGGCATGGAACTGGCGCATGGCAACGGCAACGCGGGCAACGGCGGGGCCTTCGTGGCGCTAAATCCGCTCAATGGGGAAATCCTCGCGCTCGGCTCCTATCCGAGCTTCAACCCCAACCAGCTGATCAAACCGCTCACCGACCGTGAACTGAAAGCGATCGAAAATCCGGAAGGAGCTCCGACCGACCCGCCTGCGACGCCGTTTGTCAATCGCGCAGTCGAAGGGTCCTATCCGACGGGCTCCACGTTCAAGCCGATCACCGCGATCGCGAGCTTGGAAGCGGGTCTGCTCGATCCCTCTGCGGCTCTCGGCGGCGGCTCATGTATCGAAACCGAAGGCGGCGAGAAATTCTGCAACTCGGGTCACAACGACTACGGAGCCCTGCCGCTCGTGGAAGCGCTCAAGGTCTCCTCCGATACATACTTCTTCACCGTCGGTGAGACCGACAATGGCCACGGCAATGTAATCCAGAACACGGCCAACAAGCTCGGGATCGGGCAGCCGACCAAGATCGATCTCCCCAATCAGGCCAAAGGCGTCGTGCCCACGCCGCAGTGGCGCGAACGACAGAACCATCTGCAGGAAAAGTGCGAACGTCACCATCCCAAGAGCGAATGCGGCTACGTCGCGGAAGTTCGGCGGTGGAGCGAGGGCGACGACATGGACCTCGCCGTCGGTCAGGGCGATCTGCAGACCGATCCGCTGCAGATGGCCGTCGCCTACTCGACGCTCGCCAACGCCTATATGCACAACGGCGCGGGCACGGTCGTCACGCCGCACCTCGGGATGGCGATCGAAAGCCCCGGCGGAGGTATCGTGCAGGCGCTGAGCTTCCCTCCCAAGCGCCACGTCCACTTCGACTACTCCAACCTGAGCCTCGTGATGCAAGGCATCCACGACGCGGCCTCCGAGACCGGCGGCACCTCGGCGGACGTCTGGTCCGGGTGGAACCAGGCACTGCACCCCGTCTACGGCAAGACCGGCACGGCCGAACGGCCGCCGCTGACCGAACAGGCCTGGTACATGTGCTACGTCGCCGATGCCAAGCGCCCGATCGTGATCGCGGTCACCGTCGAACAGGGCGGCTTCGGCGACCAGGCCGCCGCGCCGGTCGCGCGCCTGATGGCCGCGAAGTGGTTCCACCAACCCCTGAAGCTCGTCGCCGGCTCGAGCGCGGACAAATGATCCAATGCCCGTGCTGAGTCCGATCGAGCCCTCGCACCACGCGCGCGGGAGCGAAGCCGAGCAGCGTCAGCCACGAACCGGCCCGCGCCTGATGCTCGACCCGCTGCTTACCCTTGCAGTGATCGGGCTCGGTATCTGCTCGGTGATCACGCTGTCATCGGTCACCGCCGGTGCAATACCTGGCGATCCGCGCTACTACTCCGAGCGTCAGGGGATCTACCTCCTGATCGGCGCGATGATGATGATCGCGCTGGCGCGGATCGACTACGCGCGCCTGCGCGGCTACAAAGTCTGGCTGTACGGGGCGCTCATCCTCAGCATCCTCGCGGTGCTCGGCGCCGGCCACAGCGCGAAGGGCGCGACGCGCGCGATCAGCTTCCCGCTCTTCTCCTTCCAGGCCTCCGAGCTCGGCAAGGTCCTGCTGATACTCGCGCTCGCGGCGTTCGTCGTCGACCGCTCCCGGCGTCTCGGCGAGCGCGACACAGTGGTGCGCGTGATGCTCGCCGCGCTGGTGCCCGCGATGTTCGTGATCGCGCAACCCGATCTCGGCTCGGGACTCGTCTACATCACGATCGCCTTCGTCCTGCTGTTCGTGGCCGGCGTACCCTGGCGGCATCTCGCTTCGCTGGTGGCCCTCGGCGCGGTCGCGATCACCATCGTGGTGGTGCTCGCGCCGGCGGCCGGCCTGCAGGTGATCAACAGTTACCAGAGGGAACGCCTCACGGCATTCCTAAACCCCTCGGCGAACGAGAAGAACGCCTACCAGCAGCAGCAGTCGAAGATCGCAATCGGCTCGGGCGAGAAGACCGGCAGCACCGCCGGCCCGACCCAGACGCAGAACAACTTCCTGCCCGAGGACGAAACTGATTTCATCTTCGCCGCGGTCGGCGAGCAGTACGGCTTCGTCGGTGCGGCGCTAGTGCTCTCTCTGTACGCGCTGCTGATCTGGCGCACGCTGCGCATCCTGGCGATGTCCAAGGACCTCTTCGGCACGCTCGTCGCCGGGGGCGTAGTGGCTATGCTTATGTTTCAGGTGTTCGTCAACGTAGGCATGGCCATCGGGATCATGCCCATCACCGGCGTAACGCTGCCGCTCATGAGCTATGGCGGTTCGTCGGTGATCGCGACATTGCTGGCCATCGGCCTTTTGCAATCGATCTACGTTCAGGCGCGCGCCTCGGAAGCTTTGAAGGGCCGCGTCGTGCGGCATTGAACATAGAGGGTGGCGCAGCCGACCGCAGGCCGGCGAGCCGGGCCCCTCGTTTTTTAGATAGAGGGTGGCGCAGCCGACCGCAGGCCGGCGAGCCGGGCCCCTCGTTTTTGAATCATCAACATGCTCGCCGAGAACCCCAGATATCAAGCTCGCACTGCGCCCGCACCGGGCGTCGTCCCCTGGGGCTCGGCTCAAACCGATACTGAAAGACTCGATTACATTGAAAAAGCAAGTACTTGTCAGCGTCGATCGCGCCGAGACGCGCGTGGCGCTCATGGAGGCAAGCGGCGCACCCGCCGCCGCGAATGCAGCTTCTTCCTCCAGCCGCCGGCGCAAACGCGCCGGCTCCGGCTCGCAGCCGGACGCGGGCTATCGCATCGCTGAGCTCTACCTGGAGCGCCGCGGGGCGCGTTCGATCGTCGGCAACATCTACAAGGGCAAGGTCGACAACGTGATTCCCGGCCTGGAGGCGGCGTTCGTCGACATCGGCCTGGAGAAGAACGGGTTTCTGCACGTCGATGAGATCGTGCTCCCGGGCGTCGAGGCGCCCCGGCGGGGGCACGGCGGAGGTCGCAAGATCTCCGAGCTCCTGAAGCCCGACCAGGAGGTCGTGGTCCAGGTCATCAAGGATCCGTTGAAGACCAAGGGCGCGCGCCTGTCAATGGAGCTGACGATCGCAGGTCGCTACATGGTCTACCAGCCGACCGGCGAGGGCGTCGGCGTCTCACGGCGCCTGGAGGATCGCGAGCGCGAGCGCCTGCGCAAGCAGACCGCGAAACTCGACCTTGGCAGTGGCGGGGCGATAATTCGCACCGCCGCGCACGGCGCGAAGCGACCGGACTTCGAACGCGAGCTGCTCTACCTGCACAAGCTCCACGAGGTGCTCGTCAAGCGCGTGCAGGACACGCAGGCGCCGGAGATGGTCTTCCAAGAGGCCGATCTCTCGGTGCGGGTCGTGCGCGACATCTTCTCCGAACACTTCGAGCGCGCGATTGTCGACGACGAGCAGCAGTACCACCGTCTGGTGTCGTTCTTCACCCGCACCGCCCCTGAGCTCGTGGAGCGCGTGGAGCTCTGGCAGGAGCCGACGCCGCTGTTCGAGGAGTACGGGGTGGAGCGGGCGATCGAGGGCGTGATGTCCAGGCGCGTGGACCTGCCCAGCGGGGGCTATCTGATGATCGACTACGCCGAGGCGCTCACCGTGATCGACGTGAACTCGGGCAGCTTCACCGGCCGCGGGCGCAGCGCGGGCCTGGAGGAGACGATCACGCGGACGAACCTGGAGGCCGCGGAGGCGGTCGTCAACCAGCTCCGCCTGCGCGACATCGGCGGGATCATCGTGATCGACTTCATCGACATGGCGCGCGCGCGCAATCGCGACGCGGTCATGAAGACGCTGCGCAAAGCGCTCGACGAGGACCGCACGAAGACCTTCACCGCGGAGATATCCAAGCTCGGTCTCGTGGAGATGACGCGCCAGAATGTGACCGAGGGGGTGCGCGAGATCATGAGCCGGCCCTGTCCGACCTGCGACGGGGATGGCGTGATCCGCTCGGAGGAGACCTTCGCGATCGACTTCGAGCGGCGGCTGCGGGAGATCGCCGCGGAGAACGCTGAGGCAGAGGCGTTCCTGGTGCAAATCAACCCGCGGGTCACCGCGCAGTTCACCGGGCAGCATTCACGGGTGCTGCACGCACTCGAGCACGACACCGGCAAGTCTTTCCACTTCGAGGGCTCCGAAGGGCTTGCGCTGGCTCACTTCGCGATTACCTTCCAAGGCAGCCGTGAGGAGGTCGAGGAGCGCGCGCTGCCGTTCCACACCGGCGACGAGGTGCTGGTCGAGATCGTCGAGCCGCACATGTACGACGTCGATGACGCGGTCGCAAAGATCGACGGATACATCATCTCGATCGCGGGAGCCTTCTCGCACGTCGGGGAGAAGCGCATGGTGCGCATCGAGCAGGTCGGCCGCACAGCGGCCAGTGCGTTGCTGCTGGACGAGAACGGCGAGGTCGTGCGCCCGGCGCCGCGCCCCGCCGCGCCAGCGAAACGCAGATCCCCCCGCCGGCCACGATCGGGGTCCAAACCTGCATCTCGGCCATCGTCCACCGCGTCGCGCGAGAATGGGTCCGCCGCGCTCGGGCAGGACGAGGCACCACTTGTCGGGGAGAAGCCGGCCCGTGCCGAGGAGAAACCGGCCCGCGGCCCGGTCGTGGTCGGCGAGTCTGAGGCTCCCGAGCGAGAGCGGGTCGCGGTCCCCGCGGAAGAGGCGCTCGCACAGCCCGAGGCATCCGGCGAGACAGACGGCGATGGCGTACAATCCAAGCCTCGGCGCCGCGGCCGCAGAGGTGGACGGCGCCGTTCGACTGCCAAGGCACCTAGCGCCGCGGAGTAGGCGCAGGCCCGGCCGCGGAGAGAGCACAGGACTGAGAACAAACATGTACGCGATCGTTAAGACCGGCGGCAAGCAGTACCGCGTCGAGCGCGGCCAGCGACTGCTGGTCGAGCGCCTGGCGGCCGATGAGGGCGCGAGCGTGCCATTGCGGGCGCTCATGTACCGCTCCGAGGAGACGATCTTCGCCGGTGAGGGCCTTGATCAGGTGCAGGTCACGGCGAAGATCCTCGGCCACGAGCGCGGCGAGAAGCTGCGGGTAGTGAAGTTCAAGCCCAAGCGCGGCTACAAAAGGCGCAACGGCCACCGTCAGGAGCTGACGCGCATCGAGATCGTGGACATCGCGCTCGGTGGCGGGAAGGGCGGCGCACGCAAGACGGCGAAACCGGCTGCCGCGAGCGCCACAGAGCAGGCTGCCGCTGAGCCGGCGGGTGCGGCAAAAGCGTCGAAGGCCCCAAAGGAGGCGACTGAGGATGGCGCATAAGAAGGGCCTCGGCTCGAGCCGCAACGGCCGCGACTCCAAAGCAAAACGGCTGGGCGTGAAGACGTTCGCGGGCCAGTCGGTCACGGGCGGCGAGATCATCGTGCGCCAGCGCGGAACCCGCTTCAAGCCGGGCGAGGGCGTGGGCATCGGCAAGGACGACACGCTCTACGCGCGGGCTGCCGGCACCGTGCAGTTCACCATCGGTCGCCGGGGGCGCGTGGTGAACATCGTCGGCGCCAGCGATAGCTGAGCGGCGCATGCGCCTCGCCCACGGCCGTCGTGTCCGGGGTCGCGAGTGAGCCCGTGGCTGGCGGCGCGGATGCTCGCGCTGGGGAGATCGCTGACCGCGGCTGCGGTCCTATCTAGCCCTGCTGGGCCGTGGGACGGATCAGCACCTCATTGACGCTGACGTGCGGGGGCTGGTCCACGGCGTACATGACGCCACGCGCGATGTCATCGGCCTCCAGCGGCTCGCTAGGGCGGTTCTCGAAGAACGGCGTGTCGGTCATCCCGGGCTCGATCAACGTCACCCGGATGCCGGTGCCGTGCAGGTCCTGGCGGGCAGCCTCGCCCATCGCCGTGACCGCGTGCTTGGTACACGAGTAGAGCGACCCCGGCAGCACGCGCCGGCCGGCGACGCTCGAGGTCAGCAGGATGTGCCCGCGGGTCTCGGTGAGCGCTGGGATCGTGGCGCGCAGGGTCAGGGCGGCGCCGTAGACGTTCGTGAGGATCATCGCGCGCCAGTGCCCGGGGGTGTCCTTCAGGAAGCCACGCGCGCCACCGAAGCCGGCGTTGGCGAAGGCGACGTCGATGCGCCCGAAGCTCTCCAGCGCGGCGGCGACCATGCGCTCCTGGTCCTCCCACTCAGTGACGTCACAGACGACGGCCAGCGCTTGATCCGGTCCGCCGAGCTCGGCCGCGAGCTCCTCCAGGGGCTCGCGCGAGCGCGCGGCGAGCACCAATCGGTAGCCCTCACGCGCGGCGTGGCGAGCGGTCGCGGCGCCGATTCCGGTGGAGGCGCCGGTGATCAGGAAGACGGGGTGCTCCGCTGGGGTGAGGCTCGCATCGCTCATATCGCTGGCTGACTCCTTTACGTGTCATGTGGTCGAGGCTGTCACGATGACAGCATGCTGCACGATCGCGCGAGAATCCATGTCAAGGCGGGCGCCGGGGGCGACGGCTGCTCGAGCTTCCGTCGCGAAGCCAACGTGCCGCGCGGCGGTCCGGACGGGGGCGACGGCGGACGCGGGGGGGACGTGGTGCTGCTGTGCGACGACTCGCTGCGCGATCTGCAGTGGTTCACGCGCAAGGCGCACCACCGCGCGCCGCGCGGCGGGCGCGGGGAAGGATCGCTGCGCCACGGGGCCGACGGGGAGCCGCTCGTCGTGCGGGTGCCCCCGGGCACCCGGGTCGAGGGCGTGGGAGCGGGCGCTCACCGCGATGCAGGTGGCGGGAAGGCGAACGGCGGCGTGCAGCCAAGCGAGAACGGGCACGGCGACGACGGGGCCCACGACGACAGGGCCCGCGATGACGGAGCCCACGACGACCTCGTAGGGCGACGCTGGGAGCTGTTGCGCCACGGCGAGCGCATCCTGGTCGCGCGCGGCGGCGGCGGCGGTCGCGGGAACAAGCGCTTCACCACGCCGACGCGCCAGGCGCCGCGCTTCGCCGAGCGCGGGCTGCCAGGCGAGGAGGGCTGGCTGGAGCTGCGTCTGCGGCTACTCGCGGACGTTGGCCTGGTAGGGCTGCCGAATGCCGGTAAGTCCTCGCTGCTAGCGCGCCTGACGCGCGCGGCGCCGAAGGTCGCGTCTTACCCGTTTACGACGCTGGAGCCAGTGCTGGGGGTGCTCGAAGCCGAGGAACGCCAGCTCATCGTGGCGGACATCCCGGGACTGATCGAGGGCGCGAGCGGGGGCGCCGGGCTCGGGCACGAGTTCCTGGCGCACGTAGAGCGCACACGACTGCTAGTGCACGTGCTGGATCTCGCGCCGGAGCTTTCCGGGGGCGAGGAGGCCGATGCGCTCACCAACCACGCGACGATCGAGCATGAGCTGGCGGCCTACGACCCGCGCCTGGCAGCGCTGCCACGCGTGCTGGCGCTCGCCAAGGCGGATCTCGTCACGGCCGAGCGCGCCAAGGACGCCGTCGCCGAGTGGTCTGCGCGCCTCGGGTTAGACGTGCCGGTGATCGCGACGTCGAGCGCGACCGGCGCGGGCTTGCCGGAGCTAGCGGCGGAGCTGCTGCGGCGGGTGCCGGCCGTGACGTTCGCTCCCCACGACGGCGGGCAGGCGCTCAGCGGCGCCGCTCGGCCTGTGGGCGTGAGTGACCGCGCGCCGGGGGCCGGGATGCCTGCGGGCGTGAGCGATCGCGCGCTGGGGGCCGGGATGCTAGGCGGTGACGTCGGCGAAGGGACTTTGGGCAACGAGGGCCCGACAGGGGTGAGCGGTCATGGCTCCGACGGCGAGCAGCTCGCCGAGCACATGGTTTTCCGCCCGGCCGAGCGCACGGGCTTCACCGTGGAGCGCGTCGCGCCCGGGGTGTTCGCTGTGCGCGGCCGCTCGGTCGAGCGGCTGCTGGCACGCTTCGACGTCGAGAACGAGGACGCCATGGCCTACGTCGAGGGTCGCCTGCGGCGCCTGGGCGTACTGCGTGCCTTGGACGCAGAGGGTTTCCAACCGGGGGACGAGCTGCGAATCGGCGGGGTCGCGCTCGAGCTTGACCCGGCGGACCTGTCGTAGGACCGCCCGAGACCGTGGAGGAGACGGCGCCATGCCGTGTGCCGCGGTCCTCGCACGCCGCGTCGCGTCGCACCGCGCGACCATCCGGGACCCCCTCCTGGGGGTCCAATCCCAGCAACCCCTCCGGGTGCGGAGAGCGACAGCCGGCGGACCTAGCATCTACGCTCCAGCCCGATGCGAACGATCGTGATCAAGCTCGGCTCGAGCATCGTCGCGCGCGCGGACGGCGAGCTGCGCGTCGACGTGCTCGCGCGGATCTGCGACGCCGTCGCCGGCCTGCACCGTGCCGGGGAGGAGTGCGTGCTCGTGTCATCCGGTGCGATCGCGCGCGGAGTGCGCGTCATGGGCCTGCCGGCGCGGCCCACCGCGATCCCCGAGCTGCAGGCCGCCTCGGCGGTCGGGCAGGGCAAGCTCTACCGCGCCTACGACGAGCTGCTGCGCGAGCGCGAGCTGATCAGCGCCCAGGTGCTGCTCACCGCCGGGGACCTAGCCGCGCGGGCTCAGTACCTCAACGCCCGCCACACGCTGCGCACGCTGCTGGACTGGCGGGTGCTGGCGGTCGTCAACGAGAACGACACCACCGCCACCGACGAGATCTCCTTCGGCGATAACGACTTCCTCGCCGCCCAAGTCGCGATGCTCGTCGCCGCCGACGAGCTCGTGCTGCTCACCGACATCGACGGCCTGCATAGCGCCGATCCCCGCATCGACCCCGCGGCGGCGCTGATCGAGGACGTGCACGATCTCGAGGACCTGCATGCCCTCGAGATCGGCGACTCCACCTCGCCGCTGGGCTCCGGCGGGATGCGCTCGAAGGTGCTAGCCGCCGAGATCGCAGGCGCCGCCGGCATCCCAGCCGTGATCTGCAACGGCGTGCTGCCCGGCGCCCTGGAGGCCGTGCTCGCCGGGAAGCGCGCCGGCACGCGCTTTCATCCCGGACCCGTGCGCCACTCCTCCTTCAAGCTCTGGTTGCGCTACGCCAAGCCGGCGCACGGGACGCTGATCGTCGACGCCGGCGCAGCGCGCGCGCTGCGCGAGCACGGCACCAGCCTGTTGCCCGTCGGGATCGTCGAGGTGCGCGGCGACTTCGACGCCGGCGACGCCGTCGAGATCGCGCAGGCCGCCGGGGTGCAGGCCGCGGGTCGAGTCGGTGGGGAGGCGCCAGCTGCGGGTAGCGTGCTCGCGAAGGGGCTGTGCAACTACTCCGCCCAGGAGTTGCACCGCGTTAAGGGGCTGAAGTCCGAGGCCGTCCGCGAGCTGCTGCCGCACGCCACCGACGAGGCCGTGCACCGCGACCAGTTGGTACTGGCGTAGGACTACCCTTCTAGGGATATGGCCACCGCCGCGACCGCCGTCTCAATCCCGGAGCTGTGCCGCGCCGCGCGTCGCGCCGCGCGTGAGCTAGCCGCGACCGATACCGCCGTCAAGGACGCCGCGCTGCTTGCGATCGCCGATGCCCTGGTCGAGCGCACCCCGGAGATCCTCGCCGCCAACGAGCGCGACATGCTCGCCGGGCGGGAAACGGAGATCGGCGAGGCGCTGCTCGATCGTCTCGCGCTTGATCCCGCGCGCATCGCTGCGATCGCCGCCGCCGTCAGGCAGATCGCCGCGTTGGCAGACCCCGTCGGCGAGGTCATCGACGGGCGACGGCTGCCCAACGGGCTCGACGTGCGCAAGGTCCGCGTCCCGCTCGGTGTCATCGCCGTCGTCTACGAGGCCCGCCCGAATGTCACGATCGATGCCGCCGCGCTATGCCTGAAGGCCGGCAACGCGATCGTCCTGCGCGGCTCCTCGACCGCCGCGCACTCCAACGCCGTGCTCGCCGCGATCGCTGCCGAGGCTGCCGTCGCCGCCGGCCTGCCAGCAGGATGCGTGAACCTTGTGGCCGGTGGCGGGCGGGGAGAGCTTGCCGAGCTTGCTACCCAGACAGATACTGTGGATCTCATCATCCCGCGTGGTGGCGAGGGTCTGAAGGCGGCGCTCAAGGAGGTCGCGACCGTACCCGTGATCTACGCCGCGTCGGGCAACTGCCATGTTTACGTCGAGGCCACCGCTGATCTCGACGCCGCCGAACGGATTGTGCTCAACGCCAAGGTCCAGCGCCCCGGGGTCTGCAACGCCGCCGAGACCCTGCTCGTGCACCGCGACGCCGCGTCCGCCTTCATCCCACGCATCGTGCGCGCGCTCGGCGCTGCCGGCGTGCTAGTACGCGGCGACGAGCGCACGCTTGCACTGGCCGGTTCCTCCGGGGATGCCGGCCTATTACTGGAGCCCGCGAGCGATGAGGACTGGGCCACCGAGTACCTCGCGCTCACGCTCGCCGTCCGTGTCGTGGAATGCGCCCAGGACGCCATCGAGCACATCGGCCGCTACGGCTCCGGGCACTCCGAGGCGATCCTCACGCGCGACACCGCCGCCGCGCGCGCCTTCCAGCTCGGAGTCGACGCCGCCTGCGTGTACGTCAACGCCTCCACCCGCTTCACCGACGGGGGCGAGTTCGGGATGGGCGCCGAGATCGGCAACTCCACGCAGAAGCTCCACGCGCGCGGCCCGATCGGGCTGCGCGAGCTCTGTACCTTCAAGTATCTCGTCGAGGGCGACGGGCACGTCCGCAGCTGACGCCGCCGTGGCGAGCCTCCACGCCGCGCCCAATGCCCGCCTGGGCATCCTCGGCGGAACCTTCAACCCGCCGCACCTCGGGCACCTCGCGCTCGCACTTCACGCCCAGCGCGAGCTCGCGCTGGAGCGCGTCCTGCTGATGCCCGCGCGGCTGCCTCCACACAAGACGGCCGCGGAAGATCCCGGCGCGCCGCGGCGTCTAGAGATGTGCCGGTTGCTCGTCGGCGACGCTGAGGGAATTGACGTCAGCCCTCTCGAGCTGGAGCGCGACGGGCCGTCGTACACGGTGGATACTCTGAGAGCCCTCCATGTCGCCCACCCCCAGAGACAGCTCACTTTCATCCTCGGAGCCGACGTTGCTCGCACCCTGCCCGCGTGGCGTGAACCGCGGGAGCTGCTCGCGCTGGCCGAGATCGCGATCGCGCTGCGCGCCGGCACCGCGGTTCACGAGGTCGAGGCCGATCTCGCTGCGCTGCCCAAGGATCGCGTGCGCTTCCTGAAGATGCCCCTGCGCGACGTCTCCTCCTCGCTCGTGCGCGACCGCGTCCGCCACGGCGAGTCGATCGTCGGGCTCGTCGGGCTGACCGTCGCCGCCTACCTGGACGAGCACTACCTCTACCGCGCACCCCTCGCCGAGGCGCCCGCACAGTGAGTCCCACCGTGCCCCGCACCAAGGCCGACCGGCGCGCGCTGCCATCGGCAGAGCTGGCGCGCGAGATCGCTCGCTACACGCTCGACAAGAAGGCCCACGAGGTACTCGAGCTCGACATGCGCGGCCTCGTCGGCTACACCGACTTCTTCGTGATCTGCACTGGAAACACCGACCGTCAGGTCAAGGCGATCCACGACGGGGTCCTTGCCGGTTGCAAGCACGAGCACGGAATCCAGCCGCGGCGCGTCGAAGGCCAGGGTCGCGCCCAGTGGATCCTGATGGATTACCTAGACGCCGTCGTGCATATCTTCACGCCCGCGACACGCGAGTTCTACCGCCTGGAGCAGCTCTGGGGCGAGGCCCCCGCGCGCACCGTCTCCTAAGCGCGGACGTCCGTCCCAAGCTCGCTGTCCTAGCGAGCCATGTCGAGGATCGGTCGGTGCTCGCGCTCTAGCGGCGAGCGCCCGAGCCCGCGGGCGCGAGCACGGGCTCGCGCAACGCCAGCCGCAGCACCAGGCCCTGGGTGAGCAGCGCCACGCTCGTCGCCAGCGCGAAGGCCGCCGCGACGTCAAGCGTGCGCAGCGCGAGCGCGAGCGTGAAGCAGAACAGCGCAAACGCCCCGAACCCGGTGATCAGCCCGCGCAGCAGCCGCAGCGCTTCGTCGACCCCGCGCTGTGTGTGGGTGAAGGTCGCGAGCACGCTCGCGATGATCGGGAACGGCGCGAGCAGGCCGCTGAGCTGCGGACCGAGCCAGCCCGAGACCGCGGTCAGCGCCAGCACCAAAGCGAGCGCGCAACCCGCGCGCAGCGGCAAGTCCCACGCCGGAGGCGCCGCGCCATCGACAAGCTCCGCAGTGGGGCGGGGCAGCAAGGCGAGGCCCAGCGCGAACCCCGCGCACGCAAGTACCAGCGATAGGCCAATCGGAACTGTGAGCGCGCTGAAGAGCAGCGTACCCGCGATGAATGCCAGCCAACCCGCCAGCAAGCCCGCCGGCCACGGCGCCCGACGCGCCAGGCGCGCGTAGACAACCACGAACGCCGTCAGCGAGATCAGGCCCAGCAGCGTCCCCGCCGCCGCATGCGCCGCAAACGCGCGCCCGTGCGCGAGCGCGTAGATGAGCAGGATGGGGCCCGCCACTACCGGCAGCGCTCCGACCAGGCCGCCGACTCGCGGACCGTAGCGGCGCGCCGTAAGCGACGCGCCGACCACGAAGGTGGGCGCCAGCAGGAGCTTCACGGCGAGCAGGGACACGGGCTGATGATGACCGCTGCGCGCCGCGTGCGCCAGCGGGCCGTGGTGGACGGGCCGGGCGTCTACGCTCTGTGGGTCGGCGGCTCGCTCGAGTCACGGTCGGTCCCAGCTTCCGATGCCCTGACAGGGTATATGTCTGCACACATCTCACGACTATGTCGACGCCGAGCGCAAACTGGAAGACGCCGCGCACAAACCAAGGAGATGACGAGATGCTTGACTCGACCAACGACGTGGACGCCCACGACTACGGGCAACTAGAGCGTCACGGGGGCCGCTTGCTGCTGCGGTTCACACGCCGGCTGCAGCATCCTCCAGCCACCGTCTGGCGTGCGCTCACCGAGCCCGAGCAGCTCCTCTCCTGGTTTCCGACCACCATCGAGGGAGAGCGCCGGTCAGGCGCGCGGCTACGCTTCGCGCACCGGAACACCGCGGGCGCGCCGTTTGACGGAGAGATGCTCGCGTTCGAGCCACCGTCGCTGATGGAGTTGCGATGGGGAGAGGAGATCCTGCGATTCGAGCTCCGGCCAGAGGGCGACGGCTGTGTGTTGCTCTTCACCAACACCTTCGACGAGCTCGGCAAGGCCTCCCGCGACGGAGCCGGATGGCACACCTGTCTCGACCTGCTGGCCTACCAGGCCGGCGGGGAGCCGGCCCCTTGGTCCTCACCCGATCGCTGGAGAGCAGTGCGTGAGGACTACGTCGAGCGCTTCGGGCGCGAGGCATCGATGATCGGACCGCCCGCGGAGTGGGAGCAGGCACATGGCTCGGCGGCCCAGGACGCGAGCTGAGAGCTATCGGGTGTGGGCTGGGTGCTCAAGCGCCCCGGCCGCGCTGTGGTACGGCTGACGAAGCTGCTCCCCGATCAGCTCCCGAAACGTCCCTGTGAGCTCCGGGTCGAACTGGCTGCCGCTGCACCGCCGCAGCTCGTCGAGCGCGTGCCCCTCCGAGAGCGCTTCCCGGTAGCTGCGGTCGCTCGTCATCGCCTGGTAGGCATCGCAGATCGCGATGATCCGCGCCGCGAGCGGGATCTGCTGGCCGGCCAAGCCGTCGGGATACCCCTGGCCGTCGTAGCGCTCGTGGGTCGCCCGCACGATCGTGGCGACCGGTCGGCCCGATGGCGCCGCGGCGAGGATCCGCTCACCGATGAGCGTGTGGCGCTCGATGAAGGTCCGCTCCTCGCTGTTCAGAGTCTCCGCCTTCTCGAGGATCGCATCCGGGATGGCGGCCTTGCCGATGTCGTGCAACTCCGCCGCCGCCACGAGGTTCCTGAGGTCGTCCGCTTCCAGATTCAGCTTGCGACCCAGTTGCAGGGAGAGGTCGGCCACCTGCTGCACGTGCGTCCCCAGCTCTGGGTCTCGTTCACGTAGCAGGCCCAGCAGGACGTCCCGCCACTCCGGGCTCGTGGGCCGACTCAAGAGCATCTTCTGCGCGTAGAGGCGCTGGTCGGCGATGCGCAGAGCTTCGTCGATGTCCCGCGTCTCCGAGCCCAGCAGGACCTCTCCATAGCTCGCGCCGATGATGAAGTGCTCCCCCCGCTCGAGCAGCGAGCCGGCGAGGTCCGCCGCGAGCACCGCCGGATCGTCGGTCACGTCGTGCAGCGCGCAGAACTCATCGCCCCCGAGACGGTAGGCCCGCCCGCCGGGACTCACATTTGCATCGAGCCTGCGGCCGAGACGCGTGAGCAGCGCGTCTCCGGCAGGATGACCGAAGGTGTCGTTGTAGCGCTTGAAGCCGTTGAGATCGAAGAGCAGGAGCAGCTTGGGGTGGGCCGGTGTGACATCCGCGAGCGCCAGTTCGAGATCGCGGATGAGGGCCCGACGGTTCATCAAACCGGTGAGCGCATCGCGGTTCGCCAGCTCGCTGCTGGAGGCGATCAGACGCATGTTCTCCCAGGAGGTGACCGCCAGCCGCAGCAACACCGTGCAGAGCGTCGCGACAGCGAGCCAGGTCGGCAGTGCGCCGATGCTCTGGATGCTCCCGTACGCCAGGACACCGATCGCGGTCAATCCGGAAAGCATCGGCGCGGCCATGATGGCGACCGGCGAGTGCCTCTGTGGGACGGGTCTACCCTCCGGCTGCCAGGCCGCGAACGCCAGGATCAGTGCGGAGAGCAGCCACAGCGAGTCCAGCGCAGTGCCAGCCGTGTAGTGCCCCTGGGCTTCCTGGGAGAGATAGATGCCATCGGCGATCGCCATGATCAGGAAGCCCATCGCGATCACCGCGAACGGGCGATCCGCTCGCCAGCCCCCGAGCGCCAGCATCACCACGACCATCCCGACCAGCAGCAGGTCGGCCAGCGGGAAGATCGTCTCGAGGACCGCCTTGAGGCTACCGCCGTGTGTCGCCATGAGCACCGGTGCGAAGACCGCCGCGGTGCCGAGCGTAGCGATCGCGAGGGCGCCGGTGATGCCGTCGAGCCACATGCTGGCACGGAAGTGCTGCACGCGCCTGCGGCCGAGCAAGACGATGGCGACGTAGGCGCCGAGATAGAGGCATAGGTAGAGCCCATCCTGGACGGTCGGCGCCAGCGTTTCGCTGATCGACGAGAGGATTTCCCCCGCGGCGTCGCAGGCCACACCAAGCCCTAGGATCAGCCACGGCAATCTCGTATCGGCGATCAATCCGGCGCGCGCGAGGCATATCGCCGCACAGCCCACCATCACCGCGTCGTACAGCCAGACATCGAACAGCCGGTCGCTCGATCTGCCGATGCCCAGGGCGCCATGCCCGAAGTCGAGGAGGACAAGGAGAAGAAGCGCACCGAAGCCGACCTTGATCGCGACAGGCGTTTCGTGGCGGGGTGAGACACGCCGCAAACGACTCACGCCTCATTATCGGCTGGCGCGGGCGATCTCCTGAGCGGAAGCCCAGATATCTCAACGCCCGGATCTGGACCGAAAAGTTGATCACCGGCTTTGGTCTACGGTCACCGGGCTCCTACGCGCTCGCCAGCCATCAAGCGTGTCGTCACACCCGTTCGACGAGCTCGCAGAAGATGTCGGGAAGTACGATCCAGCCAGGAGCCCGTCGAACGATCGCCGAAGCCCACAAAGCCTTATGCCAGAACTGAACTTCACAATCTCGCAGCACTTCCTCGACGACCGCGGGCAGCGAGCCGGCTTCATCCTGCTGGGCTCCTTCCTGGCCGCATTCCTTTTCATCCGCACCAGCGCCAGGCTGATCCGCAGCCCCAAGGTGACCTGGTGGCCGGGAAGCGTGACCACCAAAGGCGGTCTGCACCTGCATCACCTCGTGTGGGGAATCGTGCTCATCCTGGTCTCGGGGTTCCTCAACTTCGTTTTGAAACCCGGTAGCCCCTGGCTGGAGATATTCGCCGCCGCATTTGGTGTGGGCGCCGGGCTGACCCTAGACGAGTTTGCGCTTTGGATCCATCTCGAAGACGTCTACTGGTCGCAGGAGGGACGCGCCTCGATCGACGCGGTCGTAGTGGCAGCCCTGCTGGGCGGTCTCATCGTGCTCGGGATCGCGCCGTTTGACATTCCCAATCGCGCATCCTCGATGAGCTCGCTCGTGGTGGCGATCCTCCTCGACCTGGCCTTCTCCACGCTCGCGATTCTCAAGGGCAAGCCGATGCTTGGCCTGATCGGCGTTTTTGTTCCGGTGGCATCAATCGTAGGCGCGGCGCGTCTGGCGGCGCCATCCTCGCCCTGGGCGCGCCGGCGCTATCCGCCCGACGGGCATCGGATGGCACGCTCACGGGCACGGTTCAAGCGCGTGGGCGAACGCAGGCGCTGGCTGATCAATGCGATCGGGGGCGCCCCTAGCCAGACGGTGGACGGGGACCCTTGAGGGTCACACGAGTGGCCCTCAAGGCAGGATGGCGGCATGAGGGACGGGAGCGAGGCCGGTGCGCTTGGTGGCCGGAGCGGGCGGGTGTCGTAGGGACGGGCGAAGACGAAACCGTCGTTCGAGATAGTCTCGATCCATGAGCCAGCCTCATCCAGCGCAGGTGCGGCTGGCGGAGCTCGTCGCAGCGCTCTCGCTCGGAGTCGACCTTGGGTTCGGGCAGCCGATGGAACATGTGTTGCGCCAGTGTCTGATCGCGCTGCGGCTGGCGGAGCGGATCGGACTCGATGAGCAGGGGCGGGCGGTCGTCTACTACACAGCTCTACTCGTCAACGTCGGCTGTCACTCCGACGCTCACGAGCAGGCGAAGTGGTTTGGCGACGACATCGCGCTGAAGTCCGGTAAGTACGACCACGAGTTTGGGAGCTTGCGGGGCATGGCGGCGGGCATGCGCTTGCTTGGCTCCGGCAACCCGCCGCTGCATCGCTTTCGCGTCGGGCTCGAGTTCGCACTGTCCGGTCACCGCGAGGTAGACGACATGATCGCCCAGCATGCCGCGATCGCACGATCCCTCGCTGAGCAACTTGGCCTTCGGGATGAGATCCTCGAGGCGCTTTCCGGAGCGTACGAGCAGTGGGACGGACGGGGGTGGCCAGGGGAGCTGAAGGGCGAGGAAGTGCCGATCGCATCGCGACTCGCACAGCTTGCGGAGTTCGTCGAGGTCGCCTATCGCCTCGGCGGGGTTGGCGCCGCAAGGGCACTCGCCGAAAAGCGCACCGGCAAGCAGTTCGACCCCGTGTTGGCGGAGTTGATGTGCGCAAACGCTGACATGATTCTCGCGGACCTCGACTCGGTGGCCACGTGGGATGCGGTGATCGAAGCCGAGCCGGCGCTTGCCGTGATGCTCTCTGCAGAGTCCTTCGACGCCGCGCTCGTCGCGGTCGCAAACTTTGTCGACCTCAAGTCGCCGTATACCCTCGGTCACGCGTGCGCCGTCGCAGAGCTCGCCGCGGAGGCCGGGAGCAGGCTCGCGCTGCCTGAGCAGGCGGTGCTTACCCTGCGCCGTGCAGGACTCGTGCACGACCTTGGCCGCTTGGGGGTGTCGAACTCGATCTGGGACAAGCGCGGTCCGCTCGGCATGGGGGAGTGGGAGCGGGTGCGCATGCACCCCTATCTGACCGAGCGCATGCTCCACCAGTCAGAGGCACTTGCGCCGCTGGGCGCCATCGCCGTGCAGCACCGTGAGCGTCTCGACGGGTCGGGCTACCCACGAGGGCTCTCGGGCGCCGCCATCTCACGGTCGGCGCGGATCCTTGCCGCCGCCGACGCCTACCAGGCGATGCGCGAGCCCCGTCCCTATCGTCCGCCGCGTTCAGCGGACGAGGCAGCCACCGAGTTGCGAGCCGACGTCACGGCCGGTCGCCTCGACTCGCAGGCCGTCGAAGCAGTTCTCGGCGCCGCGGGCCATCGCGTCGCGCGTCGCCCGAAGGGGCCGGCGGGCCTCACGATGCGAGAGGTCGAGGTCCTCAGGCTGCTCGCTCGCGGGCTGTCAAACAAGGAGATCGCCGAGCGTCTCGTGATCTCGCCAAAGACAGTCGGCAATCACCTCGAGCACATCTACGCAAAGATCGACGCGTCGACTCGCGCGAGCGCAAGTCTGTTCGCCGTGCAGCACGGCCTCCTTCCCGAGGACGACCTGGCAGTGAGCGCGGTCCTCTGAAGCGGGGCCCGCAAAAGATGGGTCAAACGCCTCATGACGAGAGGCTCCCCCACGCGTAGGCTGATGAGCAGATCAACCAAGGAGACGAGCGGATGCCCAAGGTATCGAAGGAGAGCGCCGCGCAGGTCGATGACCGCGGCATTGTGGAGGATCGGCATGAGGACCTCGACGGCTATACCGTCAATTTCGTGTCGCTGCGCGAGGACATGGATCTGGGCCCAATGCTCAAGGGGCTGCCAGGCGGTCAGTGCCCGTGCCCGCATTGGGGGTACGTCTTCAAGGGCAGGCTGACCTGGAGCTACGGAGATCACGAGGAGGTCTTCGAAGCGGGGGACGCCTTCTATGTCCCTCCCGGCCACGCCCCCAAAGGCGACGCCGGCAGCGAGTTCGTGCAATTCAGCCCTAGCGAGGAGCTGCATGCGGTCCAAGCGGCGATGATGAAGAGAATGCAGGAGATGTCCGGTGCGTGAAGCGGGGCGGCTCGCTGATGCCTCGGATTGACGAGCAGAACCGCTTCGCGCGGTTTAGCGGCGGGCGGATGTCGCTTGATGAGACCGAGCAGGTTCGTCTGGATCCGAAAGGCGATGCTGTTTCTGTGGAACCACAGCCACCCGCATGTCTAGCAGAACTGCTATGCAGGTCAGATGCCGAGGGCTGGGACGATGATCTTCGCCGCCTCGATGAGCTCCGCTTGCACCGGGGCGTCCTTCCTATCGGCGTGAATTATGGACACCAAAACGCTGGCGCGCTTGCTGGCCCAGTAATCGCGGTCCTCTCGTAGCAGCCCTTTCCTTCCGCTGACTCCCGCCGAAATTTCGGCACCGAGGGTTGGCGGGCTGACCGGCTGTGCCGTTAGGCCGAACCGTCGGAACTCAGTCTCTATCCCAGCATCTATTTCCTGCACCTCTTTTTTAGGTTCGACCGGTTTTTCCGATTCGGCCGATGATTCACTGGGTTCTGCAATGGGTGTGCGGATTTCGAGCACGGCAAGCGTGCCATTCTTCAGCCTCGAAGCGAACCGGCTCGGTCGCGGCTTACTCCCACTCCATGCATCGATCTCGCAAGTACCCGGGCCGTACCTTTCGGATGTCGCGGAGCTGTGAGGAAGTCCCACGATGTGCGCGAACGTCGCCTTCGAGATTGGGCTGCAGACATCCTGCGACGCCGAGGCCGACCCTGCAGCGAGCGCAAGTACGACGAGTGCGCAGCCAACCGACGCGCCGACTGCTCGCAGCCGTACCGATGATGTCCGCTCGGGCATGGCTGCAACCATACTCGACAGATCGTCACTCAGCCTGTCGTCGCGGCGCTAGGAGCGGGGTCGCGCGAGCGAGCCGCCAAGGGCGTCGCCGGCGCGGGTGGCAACTGCCAACGGAGTCGTGAGCGCGGTTGCCGCGTGGAGGTCCCACAAGACGGCTCGCTCGTCGGACCCGGCTACTCCTGTCGCGCGCTGAGCATTCATGGTGCCTCGATCGAGCGGGACCTCGGACAATGGAGCTAGTAAAGGCCCTCTCGAACCATGAGATCCAGGAGCAGCTACGACGGTTGTCTGAGAAGCTTCGCCTACTGGCCGCTAAGAATGCCGCTCCCCGCCCTTCCGCTCGCTTGGATCGTAGGCTCCGAAGCGGATTGGTTCCAGAGGCCATTATGCGGGTCTTGTCGGAGTCTGTCGAGCCTATGCGGATGAAGGACATCCACGCGGAGGTTGAAGGGCTTGTCGGTCGTACTGTCTCGCGCTCGGCAGTCAAGAACTGGCTAGCGAACCACGTCCAAGGCGATCAGGCGCTGTTCGTTCGCTTGGGGCGGGGTCGGTACCTTGTGGCGCCGTCGTCGTCTCGGTGAGCGGAACCGTTAGGCTATCTAACAACATAGGGCATGGGTGCCCGACGCGACAGAGTAATCGGACGTCGTTCTGGAGGCTCCTCGTTGAGTGGGGCAAGCGGAGCGAGACACGGGCTATGGCGGTGCGCCGCTGTTGGAAGGAGACCGTTATGACTACGCAGAAGACTCCCGGGACCAAGCCGCCGCGCCTCTTCCCACCTCCGCCGAAGGAGTTCGACGCACTCGCTGCCACCGTGGAGGAACTGAAGAGGCACGGGCTGCCGAGGCGGCCCGAGCCTCACACCGAGCCAGGTCTGGCCGCGCTCTGGGAGCGACAGGCACGCCGCTATCACGGCTTTGAACACATCAAGCCGGAGATCGATGTCGCCACGTCGGGCGAGAACGCTTTGGGGCCATTCCTGGGTCTGGAACCCCTCGAATCGTGCGGCTATAGCCTCTTCAGCACGCAGTCAACATTCGGTGTCCTGTTTCTCACCTGGACTGTGCCCGACTTGGAGTACAGCCCCAGCCCGAGCGGCACCAACCAGTTCCATACATTCGTCAGTCTTGGCGGCCTAGACGTTCACGTCGAGATGACCGTTGACCCTTCAAACAACGTCACCAGCTATCTCTGGGTAGGGGGCGTCGGGAATATCAACCTGCCAGTCAAGCCGGGCGATCTGCTCAGCGGCATGCTATGCCTAGAGGCCAATCCGCAGGGCACCGCAGGCTACTTTCTCGCCAACGAGACCACCGGGCAAGCGATGAACCTCTTCCTTGAAGAAACCGGGCTTCCCCCTGCCGTCATCGTCAGCGCGGGTGTCACTCGCCAAGGAGATCCAGACCAGCCCCCAGACTTCAACTCTTTGCCTCGCTTCGGGGCTGTCTATTTCGACGAAATCAGCGTCTATTCGTCGAGTGGTCCCAGGTTGCTCACATCGGGGCAGGCCACCACTATGGTGAACGAGAACGGCTCCACCCTCGCCACACCCGTCAGGCTCAACGACTACGCCTTCAAGACCGCGTATGGAGTGGCCTGATCGCCCCATCCGAGCGGAAGGTTGCCAGCAATGACTAGCTGTAGCGAGCGCCACCCGGTGCGAATGATGAGTGGCAATCAGGGTTCCTGATTGCTGGGGACCGTTGGGGGAGGTATTGACGGGCCCGCGGGAAGTTTGGCATCGCATTCCACCCGCATCTTGACGGGTGTCGAATTGGCATTTTCTGGCGTCAGGACTTCGAGCCGGTCTTCAATGTAGAGGTCGCCTACCGGCACGTTGAACGTGTAACTGTCGCGGACTGGAAGCGATCCCGCTCCATTCGCACGGATGTTCCGAATGGCGGTGGGTTGCTCTGGCCCGTTGAACGATTGCCTCACGAAACGGTAGCCGATCTCGCCTTCTCCGCTGGTCACCGCTATATGGCCCACAAGATTGACTGTAAACGGACACCGGACGTTCGCATCGACCGCCGCCTGTTCGTCTTCGGTCGCCAGTGTCGCATCGGTGATTACGGGACGTGGTGCCGGCTTGTTCTGCGATTCGAGATAAAGCAGCACAACGCCAGCAACAAGTAGAAGGGCACCGGTCGGTAGCCGCGTCGCCTTGAGAAAGCCTACGAGTTCGAACCCCGTCTGGTTTTCGACGGCCGGAAAAGCAAAAGCCCAGACAGACCCCGCCACCAGCAGGCCCAGGCCGCCGATCCCAAGAGTTGACAGCGCAACAGGCAGCATGGCAACGAATCATCTCACGTCTGACGCGAGCCCGCCTTTTGCCCCACCACCTAAACACTCGTCTGCACTGCTGCGGCGCACAATCGGCGTTTAGCGAAGGCGAACGACGTCTAGCGGCCTATGGATGCCAGCCGGCCGTGGGCTTGTAAGTGCTCCCCGAACCTGAGAGCCACGGGCAGGAATTTACGCTAGTGCCGATGCGGTGCGCAATCCAATATTGGGCGGTGGCAAATGCTGCTTGGTGAGTCATGGTGTAGTTGCACGTCAGCACTCGACCGCGCAGATTGTTAGCGGATGTGGCCTGCTGACGGATAGCATTGAAGTAGCTCTCCTGTATTCCCCTGGAGTTTTCTTTTTGCGAGACTTGCGTAGTCGAGATGACAACAAGGTGGGCGCTAGAGTTGTGAGCTAGCCACTTGGCTAGATGCTGTCCGGCTTGAAGCTGGCGGTCGCACGTGAGTGCACCATAAATGCCCGGATCAATGAGCAGGATGTCTTCAAGCTGGCCGAGCTGTCCGGAGTCGGCCAAACTCAAGAAAGACATAACGCCCACCCGTCCCTTGCTCCAGCCTGCGAGCGTGCCAATTGGCGCATGCCCTGCAAGGTTCAGCGCGGCTTGATAGGCAGGGTGAGCACTGGTGCAACCAGTGGCAAACTGGTGTTCGTAGACCGTCTTGACGAGGGTCTTGTCGGCGAGCTCGTGGCTACCCTCGTTGTACGGTGAGTAGTAGATGTCCTGTGGCTCGTATTCGATGAGTGGTGCCGGCGGAGGCGGCGGAGGCGGCGGAGCGGGCGACCCCGCGCCACCGCCGGCTGACAGACCTGGCGTTCCTGAGCCGCACGTTGGCTCACCGGATACAAAGGCGTTGTCCGGCGCTCCGTCATTGATGAAGTGCTCATCGACCCAGCCATCACCGACTGGCCGGCTGAGATTGCTGACGTAGCTCCAGGCCGTGTCATTGAACGGGCCGACTGGATCACCAAATGCGCCGCAGATCAGTTCGACCTGATCGCCGTTATAGACCCCAACACCCGGAATGGCTGAGGTGTCGGCCCAGTGTGGCGAGTTGCGATAGTAGATCCCTCCTTCAGCATTGAAGATCGAGAAGACCAACCCAGCTGGTGATGGTGGTGGAGGAGGAGGAGGCGAAGCATTGCAGGGTGGGACACCGGGCGAGGGCTGGTTGATCGGCTGGCTGTCGTTGATGAAATGCTCGTTGAGCCAGCCACTGCCGTAACCGCGTCCGCCAACATCAGTCGCCTGCTCCCACATCGTGTCTGCTGAGCCTTCCACGGCCGTGCCGCTCTGGTAGCAGTGGACTTCGACGATCGTGCCGTTATAGACCCCGAAGCCGGTTATCCGCTCGGTCGCTGCCCAGTTCGGTTCTGAGCGCCAGTAGACGCCTTCCGGCGCGTTCATCACTTCGTAGCGGGGATCGGCGACCGCTGTGCTTGCAATAGCCAGCACAAAGATGGCGACGAGTGCGACGACGAGCGCTTGTTTACCGCCGATGTGCCGCATGGACGTCGCCTCCTTTGCCACAGATAGAATCAAGTGTGCGGAACCGTACCACGGGCATGAAGGACACGGACTGATCGATCATCGTCGTCCATGTCGCACAAGTGCCGCTGTGCGGCCTGCCCTGCGCTACTGCCGGATCTGCTGGAAGCGGATCGCCGGGCGGGCGGCGAAGACGAAGTCGTCGGTGGTGCGGTGGATCAGTCCGGCTCGCTGCAGCCGGCTGATCGCGTCGATGGCGGCAACCATGTCGCCGCGCTCGCGGATGAGGTCGTCGACGGAGAGCGGCCGTTGCTCGTCGGGGTCGAGGAGCAGCTCGAGGATCGCCCAATCGTTGTAGACCTCTTCCTCGGCGGGAGTGCGGTTGGGCTGCACGTCGGGCATGGATGACAACCTCCTGGGTCGGGCGCCCCTGGTACCGAGCCACGGTACCTCGGGGTGCTTGGCTCTATGGGCCGTCGAAGGTAGGTCTGCGTCGCCTGATGGGTCAAGCTGTGGGCTGGGCACTCAGGGAGTCGTCAGGTGCGTGCTTAGGCGAGGAGCGGAGCTGCCGCCCGCTTCGGCAGCTCCGCGCTTGGACCGGCCCAGGGTTGAAGTACAAAGCGCCGCGGGGGCTCGCCCGCGCGCTTCGCAGCGCGCCACGGGGAGCATGGGACGAGGCTCGAGACCTCCGTGGCCCCTGATTCGGCGGCTGCATTAGGAGTGCTTTGGCCCCAGCACGGAGAAGGCGTCCTAGCGGGCTATACTCGCGGGCCAGCATGGCTGACGACGCCCTAGATTTCGAGAGCGACATGCGGGAATGGATTGGCGAGACGCTTGGCCTCTTCGCGCTCAGTGATCCAAGGATCACTGAGGCCCAGCTCATCGAAGCTGTAGACGTAGAGCTGGTGATGGGTGCTGAGACAGCCGAGGAAGTCCTCAGCCCGCAGAACTGGCGTATGGCTGAGCTGTTCTGCACGCCCTAATGACCGCCTGCCGGTCGGCGACCTAGCATGGCAACGGGCAGGCTAAGGCAACGCGGCTGTCAAGAGTAGCTCCAGTCTTCGCCACGCACGGCCTCGGGCAGCTCGTCTCCCAGCTCATCAAAGAATGAGCTAGCGAACGTACGGACTGCACCGCCCTGGCTCTGGCCTTGCGCCACCTGCAAGCGATGAGCAGTCGCTACGTCTAGCTGGGAATAGCTGGACAGCACCAGAATGTCGGTGGTTCTTGTGATGCCAACGAACAACAAGCGCCTCTGCTCTTGCTCCTGGGCTTGCTGCTCGTCATCGGACGCTTCGGGGTCGATCCGGGGCATGATCCCGTTGACGAGACCGGCGACAACTACCAAGTCCGCTGTAAGTCCCTTTGATGCATGAAGACTCATTACGCGCACTTCCGACGACTCCAGAGGCATTTCGCGCTGGGATACTCCGTAGCGCATGGCATTGGCCAGCTTCGCAGCGTCATCCACCTCCTCAAGCGCCGCTACTGCGGCGGCACGCAATAGAGCAAGCTCCTCGACTCCATCGGGCAGCAACTCGTCAACCATGTCGGCTAGTTCCTCATTGGAATACGCTCGCAGAGCCTCTAGCCGTTCATGCAGCTCGCGATATCGCTCTAGAGCTTTTGCAGTGTGAGGAATGCTGATCTCATTGCGGTCGAGCCGTTCGAGAATATCCGCAACGTCGGTGTCTTGTTCTCGCGCAACGGCGAGCAAGCGGCGATAGGGCCCACGCCTTTCTGTAGAAGCGCCTAGAGCAAGCCAAGATCGAAGCGCAACTCGATCGGAAGGATCGACGAATAGTGTTATTAGCGTGAGTACTTCTGGCCCGACCCCTTAGATTCGGTCCGCCTCGTGTGAGAGTCCTTCTGCTTATGCAAATGGGCGAGAGGAGGACCGATCACGTGAAGCGCAGACGACACACGCCGGAGCAGATCGTCAGGAAGCTCAGGGAGGCCGACAAGATGTTGGCCGGCGGCATCGAGGTGCCCGAGGTCTGCAAGGCCCTGGAGGTTTCCGAGGCGACGTATCACCGCTGGCGGGCTCAGTTCGGCGGGATGAAGGCCGACGATGTGAAGCGGCTGAAGGAGCTCGAGCGAGAGAACGCACAGCTCAAGCGCCTGGTCGCCGATAAGGAGCTGGAGAACCTTGCGCTGCGGGAGATCTCGAAGGGAAACTGGTGAGCCCGTCGCGTCGACGCTCTGCGGTCTTCATGCTCGAAGACCGGCTGGGCCTCTCGGAGCGCCGGGCGTGCCAGATCGCTGGGCAGCACCGCTCAACTCAGCGCCGTGAGCCCGTTCTCGCCGAGGATGACGCGGCGTTGCGGGCACGTCTTCGCGAGCTTTCCCGTCAGCGGCCGCGGTGGGGTTATCGCCGTGCTCATGCCGACCTGACCGGCGAGGGCTGGCAGATCAACCGCAAGCGAGTGCAGCGCATCTGGCGCGAGGAGGGTCTGCGGGTTCCCCAACATCGCCGCAAGCGCCAGCGGCCCGGGCACTCTACGGTTCCGGCAAGCCGTCTGCGAGCCGAGCACCCCGACCACGTGTGGGCGTTTGACTTCCAGTTCGACCAGACCGCCGACGGGCACATCCTGAAGCTGCTGCACGTCGTGGACGAGTTCACCAGGGAGGCGCTCGCGATCCGCTGCGAGCGAAGGATCGACTCAGACGCCACGGTCTCCGTCCTTGAACGGCTCAGCGCCTCCCGCGGCCGGGTACCGGAGTTCGTTCGCTGCGATAACGGGCCAGAGATGACCGCGAACGCCCTGAAGGACTGGTGCCGCTTTGCCGGCACGGGCAGCAGCTACATCGACCCCGGCTCACCGTGGCAGAACCCATACGTGGAGTCCTTCGGCAGCAGGGTCCGTGACGAGCTGCTCGCTGTCGAGCAGTTCTCCTGCCTGGCCGAGGCGAAGGTCCTCATCGAGGATTGGCGCGAGGATTACAACGAGCACCGACCCCACTCAGCGCTCGACATGAAATCACCCGCCCGGTTCGCCCGAGACTGGAGGGCCAAGCAAGAAGCGCTCGCCGCCTCGCTGCGTTCGCCCTACGGGCTCACTCCGCGAGACGGCGACACCCCTACCCTGCAACACAACAACACCCACCGACTCTCACAACAGGTGGACCCATGAACGGGGTCCGGTCACTTCCTTAGCGACATCTGAATCAACAGGCTCCTCGCGAAAATACGAGCTGCACTCGATCCCGCCCGCCCGTATTGCGTCTCGTACAGCAGCGCCAATTTTGCGACTGTTGACCAATACCAAGCATCGACCAGGCTCTATGCCTTCCGATATCTTCTGGCTGATGAACTGTGCAATGCCATTTGCCTCTTCCTCTACCGAGCGCCACTGAACGTTGTGAATCTCTCCATCGGAGTTATCGCTTTTGGCTCGAAGGGGCAGGCGAATTCGACCGGGATTCCTCTGTATAAGAGTCTGGGCCATATCTACTACGAGCTTCGGACACCGCCGGCATACTACGAATTGAACATCCTCGGTACCGGGATGATCTTGGTCAAACTCGCGGATACCCTCTGGGTTCGCGCACTTGAAGGCATAAATTGACTGGTCATCGTCTCCAATGACTGCAAGATTCGACTCTGCGCTCAAAAGATTGAGAACCTCTTGCTCGGCCCGATTCAAGTCTTGATACTCGTCAACAAGTACATGCTCATAAATGCGGCGCTCGGCTGCCTGCGGATTGTTGTGTAGATAGCTATGGGCGATAGGAACCACCTCGCCCACAAGCATGGCTCGATGCCAGCGGAGCGTACCCAAGAAGGCATCCTGAAAAGTCTGATCCAACCCCGGAACCGGCTGACCCGGTTCATCGGTCTGGCGACGAGCCCAAGCCGCTTCAAATGCTGTGACGAGCTCGCGTCGTTGCTTTATGCCGCCAAAGTCACCTTCCAAGTCTCGAAGGAGTATATCCCGCTCAAAACTCAAGAGAATGCGCGGAGTGCGCCGTGTCGCCTGTAGCACGCGCTCGCGTCCGAGCAGTGAAAAGCAGAAACTGTGAAGTGTCCGTGGAATCAGCTCATCGCCACCGGCTTCTATTGCAGCGACAGCACCCACAAGATCGCGTGCCGCGGTGCGTGCGAAGGTGACAACGAGAATCTTTCTCGGTTCGGCTCCTTGCTCCAAGAGCTGCGCCAACCGCTTGATAAGGGCATATGTCTTGCCTGTACCTGGACCCGCCAGGGCACGCAAAGCTGCCGAGCGCGACTCGGAGAACGTCGTCGCCGGATCAATTGATACATCACCGGAAGCTAGGGCTGATTGCTCCATACGGCAAGTCTCTCATAATCCGCTACGCAACAGCAATCCGCACTTTCGATTTGCACGGGAGCTACCCACCCGTGGGAGATTGGCGAATCGGGGGAGCGTGAGGCGACCTTCGCGAAACCCCTGGCCCCTGATTCGGGCGGCTGCGCGAGGAGCGTTCCGGTTCTGGCTAGGCTCCGCGCGCCTCGGCTACGGCCGCTTCGGTAGCCGCCGCCAGTTCCACTAGCGAGACCCCTAGTCCCTTCGCAACGCGGCTGATGATCGAAGAGGACGGCTGGATGAGGCCCCGCTCGACGCGGCTGACCGTGCTGGTGCTTAGTCCCTGGGTAGTCCGCAACCGCATCGTCTGGAGCAAACCCAACCCGATGCCCGACCCCGCGCGCGACCGGCTTGCTGTTGCCCATGAAGACATCCTCTTCCTGACACGAGGAGCCCGCTACTTCTTCGATCTCGACGCGATCCGAGTCACACACACCAGCCGAGCGAGCAAGTCGGGGCATGTGCCGATCCAACCCCGAGCACGTCGTGGCCTGCGCGACAGCGGACACAGCGGTATGGCCAAGATGCTCGCCGAGGGACGGGTCGGGCACCCCAACGGCAAGAACCCCGGCAGCGTTTGGCGATTTGCCACCAGCTCCTACCGGGGCGCGCACTTCGCCACCTTCCCTGCGTCCCTGGTTGAGCGGCCGATCCTCGCCACCTGCCCCGAGCGACTATGCGCCGCTTGCAAGCAGCCTTGGCGAGCGAGCTACCGCCACAGCGGCACCGAGCTCGTCCGCGATATCTACCAGCCCGCCTGCGGGTGCGCTGCTGGATTCATGCCGGGGCTGGTACTGGACCCATTCTTTGGCAGCGGCACAGTCGGAGCGGTCGCCCACCGCTTGCGGCGCGATTGGCTCGGCATTGAGCTGAACCGCGACTACCACCACTTGGCATGGCAACGCTTAGCGGCGGCATGACCCGGCGGTGGGTGGCTGACCGCCCGGCGGAAGGGACGCACCTTTCTTCCGCCGGGCGCAGCAGCCACCCACTACCACTAGGAGGTCACAACCGTGGCAACAAAGGCCCAGGAGGTCTACGAAAAGGTCAACACGCTGATGGAGGGCGGAATGAGTCGCCCGGAAGCGTTCAAGCAAGTCTCCGAAGAGTACAAACAGCCGGTCAACTCTTTGCGGGGAAGCTATTACTCCTTCTCGCGTGGAGCCACCGGCAACGGCAAATCGAGGCCGCGTCGACGGGAAACTACTGCCGATGACGCGCTGGCAGATGCCCGCGCCGCGCTGGAACGAGCCGTCGAATCAATCGACCGCGAGGTCGAGACAGCAAAGGCCAGATCCGAAGAGGCCAAAGCCGAGTACGAAGACCTAAAAACCAGCGCCAGCAACAGGAAGAAGGCAATCGAAGCCAAGGCCGCGGCCCTGGAGTCGTAGAACCAAACGCTGCAACGGGTGGCCTGGATCGCATACCGATTCAGGCCACCCACACCTACCGTCCGCAGGCGGTAGCAGGTAAAATATGAAATGACTGTTTACACGGTTTCCAAATTAAGAGATACTGAGGGGGTAACAAAGGAACCACACACATGATAAGAGAACAAGCCAACCGCATTGGGCGACTGTTCGCCACCGCCCGACGCAACAAGGGCTGGTCACTGCGTCAGCTCAGCAACGAGACTGGCATCTCCCACACTTGGCTATTGAAACTGGAACGCGGCGAGTATCTAAGCCCAGCATCCGACCTACTCATCCGCGTTACAGACGCTCTCGGCGTAGACCCCGAACGCATAGACCGAATTGCCAAGGGACAGATGTCGGACAACCTACCGGGCGTTCGCACCTACTTCCGCGCCAAGTATGACCTCAGCGCCGAGGAGATAGACGAGATCGAGCGCACCGTCCAAGACATACAACGTAAGCATGAAAGGAGCGAGGACGCATGACAGCGACATCAACTGAGACCAAGACACAGACGCCCACGCGGCTGCTTGAGCGATTGCGCGAGCTGGTGCCCCGCCGCGGGCTATCCCCTGCCGAGGCACGCCAGGTAGCCGAGCGCCAGGCTGCGATCCTGCTGGAGAGCGCCGGTATTGAGACCCCAGGCGTACCGGACGAGATCATCACCGCGCTGCCTTTCGTGACGGTGACGCACCGGCCGGGATTTCCAACGTCGGGTATGGCCACCCAAACCGATAGCGGCTGGGTAATCGTGCTGCACGCCGACGAAGCCAAAGTGCGTCAGCGCTTCTCGATGATCCACGAACTCAAACACGTTCTCGACGATCCCTTTATCGAATGGCTGTATCCGACGAAGCACAGCCAAAGTCCCGAAGATCGCGCCGAGCGGATCTGTGACTACTTCGCCGCCTGCGTGCTGATGCCAAAGATGTGGGTCAAACGCGACTGGGCCGCAGGTGGCATCCAAGACATAGCCCGCCTGGCTCGTCGCTACCACGTCTCCCAGGTAGCAATGGCTGTGCGGCTATCTGAGTTGGGCCTCCTGCCGCCGACGCCGCGCTGCGCTGGAACGTCGAGGATCGGAGACGGGCGATGACTCAGATGATCCAAAACGACATTCCACTAGACGTAGACGTGCTTGACGGCGAGTGCAAGAAAGCCGCAATCTTCCTGCGCGTCAGCACGCCGGGACAGGTAAACACTGATTACAACCCGGAGGGGTTGTCGCTACCGGCGCAGCGCACCGAATGCGAGCGCAAGGCCAAGGCCGTAGGCGCCGATCCCGTGCTGGAGTACATCGAGCCAGGTGTCTCCGGTGGCGATCTGGTCAAGCGCAAAGTGTTCCGGCAGATGATCGCCGACATCCGCGAGCGGGGCGACATCGACTTCGTGATCGTCTGGTCCGTCGCCCGCTGGGCACGCAACCAGGAGGATCACTGGTCCGCCCGAGGACTCATCAACCGCGCAGGCGCCAAGCTGATCGCTGTCAAGGAGCCAATTGGCGAGGACACCAGCTACGGCGTCATGGTCGAGGGCGTCATGGCAGCGGCTGCGGCAGCACGGCGCATCGAGGACTCCGAGGATGTCTCACGCGGAATCCGCCGCAAGATCACAGTCGGCGGCACCCACAGCCGCGCCTCAATCGGCTACCTCAACGTCCGCGAACCCCTACCCCAAGGCGGAGAGATCCGCACCGTCGTCATCGACAAAAAGCGCGCCAAACTGATCCGTTGGGCCTACCGTACCTACGCAACCGGCCTGTACTCCATCGCTGACATCACGACGCTGCTGGAAGTCCGGGGGCTACGCAGCCGCCAAACCGCGCGCTATACCGCCAAACCACTCAGCCAGTCCCAGGTTCACGCGCTGCTCTCGAACCAGTACTACATCGGCAAGGTGAAGTACCACGGCAAGTACTACCCCGGCCGCCACGAGCCGATCATCAGCGAGGATCTATTCGACCGCGTACAGGCGATTCTCGCCTCCCACAAGCTCGCGGGTGAGCGTGACCGAAAGCACTCCCATTACCTCAAGGGCAGCATCTTCTGCGGAGCCTGCGGCGGACGACTGACCTACTCTCAAAACACCGGCAACGGCGGCACCTTCGAGTATTTCGTCTGCCTCGGCAACCAGCGCCACAAGTGCGCCCAACGCGCACAGCGCGTCGATGCCGTTGAGGCAGCCATCGAGAACCACTACCGCACTATCGCCGCCACCGAAGCCGAGCGCGAGCGGGTCCAGGCAGCCGTAGAGCAGAAGCTCTCTGAGATGACCGAGACCAGCGCTCAAGAGATAGAGCGCTGCAACGCCCTCCTCGCCGACCTCAAAATCCAAGAGCGCAAGCTCATGGAGAAGGACTACCGCGATGAGATTTCGGCCGAGCTATTCAGCGAAGAGTCGGCCCGAATCAAGCGCGAGCGCGCCGACACGACCGCCATTGTCGCTCGCCTCAACGTCCATCACGACGCGATCCAAGATGCGCTGGCCCTCGTCCTATCCATCTTCAGCCACGACATCCATGACCTCTACCTTCGCGCCACGCCAACCCAGCGGCGCTTCATCAACCAAGCCATCTTCAAGGCGCTATGGGTCTCCCACGAGGACATCAAGGACTCCCAGCTCAACACGCCATTCGATGAGATCCGCGTCGTCAGCGAGGCCACCCGCATCGTCAATCAGGGCGTGCAAGGGCACCCCAAGGCACGGAAAAGCCAAGCTCCCGACCCCAAAAAGGAGGAATCGGGAGCTTTGGCCCTTGGTTCTAGTACGGAATCTATGGTGGAGCTAGCCGGGCTCGAACCGGCGACCTTCTGGCTGCCAGCCAGACGCTCTCCCAACTGAGCTATAGCCCCATTAGCGGGACCTAGTCTAGCTTGCTGCCAGCCTTTTGGGACCGGGGCTTGCTCCGGGGACCGGGAGTTGGTTTCGGTCGCGATGAAGCCCTCCGCAGCGATCTCCCGCACCCGCGCTGGATCGGCTTTCCGCGAGCCGCGCAAGCGGCCATCGACCCGCGAAGACCCTCTAACCCCTACCCCCGTGGCAGGAACTCAGGCACGTCGAGATCGTCGCCACCTTCGTAGCCAGTGGACTCCGACCGCGCCCTGCTGGTCCGCCGCTCGCGTGCTCCTCCGGCGTCGGCCTGATCGAGCCGGGCGGTCATGCTCCCGTGGGTCAGGCGTACGTCGCTCAGCAGCCGCTCGGCGTTGCTGCGCAGTGAGACCGAGAGATCGCGCAGGTTGCGCGAGACGGTCGTCCCCTCGCGCAGCACTTCGGCGGAGATCGTGTGGGCTTCGCCGACGATCTCGCGGGCTTCGGCGCGTGCGTTGGCACGGATCTCGTTGGCTCGCTCCTGCGCCTCGGTCTGGAGCCTGGCCACGCCCTCGCTGCGGGCAGCCAGCGCTCGCTCGGTTTGCTCCTGTGCCTCGATTTGTGTCTGCTTTGCTTGCTCGCGTGCCTCGGCGAGCGCTTGCGCGGCCTGCTCGCGCGCGTGACTCAGGGTGTGCTCGGCCTGCCCCCGGGCGTCGGCGAGCGCTCGCTCGGCCTGCTCCCGGGCATCGCGGAGCGCTCGCTCGGCCTGCGCGCCTCGCTCGGTGAGCGCCTGCTCGGCCTGCGCGCGGGCTTCGGCCAGGGCCACCGCGGTACTCTCCTGCGCCTCCAGGCGCACCCGCTCGGCCTCCCGGTGCGCGCTCGCCAGGACCTCGGCGGCCGCCTCGCCTGCGGTCGTGAGCGCCTCGTTGCGCATGGTCTCGGCCTGGGCACGGGACTCGCTCAGGATCTCCCGAGCCTCCTCCTCGGCGGCCCGCACGCGGTGCTCGCCGGCGCGGTCGGCCTCGGCGATCCGCTCGCGGGCGCGCTCCTCGGCCTGCTCGCGAAGTTGCTCGGCGGTCCGCTCGGCGGCGCTGATGATCCCCTCGACACGCGTGGGGGTCTCGTCGTATATGTCGCGTTGCACTCTGCGCCTCCCACCGAGTGTGTGCAGGTCTCGGGACTCCGAGCGATGTGCGGTAGGCCCAATTCTTAGCCTACCGGCGCCGCGCGATGCCCCGTCGACCAAAGCGGGCCAGATATCCGGCGGTGGCAGAAATCGTTGGAAACCTGTCCTTGCGGACAAGCGCCGGATCGGTCACGATCCCTGCGAGATGAACAGCGAAGGCGTTCCGCGCGATGTCGTAATCCTGATCTACCCGGGCGTGCAGAGTCTCGACGTGACGGGCCCACTGGAGGTCTTCACCGGGGCGCAGCAGCTACTCGACGTCGCTGCGTGCGGGGAGCTCGGTATGCCGGGCTACCGCGGGCGGGCGGGCTACCGGACGCTTGTGGTCTCGCCCGATGGCGCGCCGGTGGCGACGTCGAGTGGGTTGACGATTCTCCCGCACGCGGCGATGCGCCAGGCGCCGGCGGCGATCGACACGCTGCTCGTCGCGGGCGGCGCGGGCGCGGAGCGAGCGTGTGATGACCGGGCGCTGCTGGATTGGATCGCGGCGAGCGCCGGGAGGTCAAGGCGTGTGGCATCGGTGTGCACCGGAGCCTTCCTGCTCGCGGCAGCGGGCCTGCTCGACGGCCGCCGCGCGGCGACGCACTGGGCCGCCGCGGCGGAGCTGGCGCGGCGCTACCCGCGGGTGCGCGTCGATCCGGAGCCGGTCTTCGTGCGCGACGGGTCGCTGTGGACCTCGGCCGGGGTGACGGCCGGTATGGACCTGTCACTGGCGCTGGTCGAGGAGGACCTGGACCGTGAGGCGGCGCTGACGATCGCGCGCCATCTGGTGCTGTTCCTGCGACGCCCGGGCAACCAGTCGCAGTTCAGCGCGACGCTTGCGGCGCAGGCGCCGGAGCGGCGCTCGCTGCGCGAGGTGCAGCGCTTCGCGGTCGAGAACCTGGCGGCGGACCTCGCGGTGGAGGCGCTGGCGGCTCGCGCGCACATGAGCCCGCGCCACTTCGCGCGAAGCTTCCGGGCGGAGACGGGCATCACCCCAGCGCGCTACGTCGAGCGCGTGCGCCTGGAGGCGGCGCGGCGCAACCTCGAGGACACGCAGGAGCCGCTGGCAGCGGTTGCCGGCGCGTGCGGCTTCGGTACGCCGGAGACGATGCGCAGGGTCTTCCTGCGGGCGCTCGGGGTCGGACCCGCGGAGTACCGCCGCCGCTTCCGAGGGGCCGTGCTCGAGCCCAGCGCTCTCGCGTGAGCGCGCAACCGGCCGCACCGCTCGACCAGCCACGACAGCAACGCACCGCTCGACTAGCCACGACAGCAACGCACCGCTCGACTAGCCACGACACCAACGCGACCGTAGGAAACGACGACACCAACGCGACCGTAAAGGAGAGCAGAGCCATGCAGATAGCGATCGTCCTATTCGACCGTCTCACCGCCCTGGATGCGATCGGGCCGTACGAGGTACTGAGCCGTCTGCCGGGCGCGCAGGTGACGTTCGTCGCCGAGCAGCCCGGGCTCAAGCGCACCGACACGGGCATGTTGGCGCTGAATGCGGATGCCGGGCTGGCGGAGCTCGAGCGCCCCGACATCGTGCTCGTTCCCGGCGGGCCGGGCCAGGGTGAACAGATGCAGGACGGGCCGCTGCACCGGTGGCTGCGCGGGGCGCATGAGACGAGCACCTGGACGGCGTCGGTGTGCACCGGCTCATTGATCCTCGCCGCCGCGGGGCTGCTCGCTGGCAAGCGCGCCACCAGCCACTGGCTGGCGCTGGAGGAACTGGGCCGGCTGGGCGCGGAGCCGATCTCCGAGCGGGTGGTGTTCGACGGCAAGCTCGTGACGGCGGCCGGAGTCTCGGCGGGGATCGACATGGCGCTTGCACTGGCCGCACGGATCGCCGGCGAGCAGGTGGCGCAGGCGATTCAGCTGGGCATCGAGTACGACCCCCAGCCCCCGTTCGACGCTGGCTCTCCCCAGAAGGCAGCGAAGGAGATCGTGGAGCTGGTGACACGCGCACGCGCACTGCGCGCGAGCGGATCCGCTGGCAATCCGGCGGAGGCCCCTGCGCTAACGTAGGCTTTGCTGCGACGTTCCTGAGCAAGCGATAGGGGGAGACCGCAGATGTCCGACAATCCGTTCGCAACCACTTCGTCGAAGCGGGCCTCGCTGAGCATCTTCGATGCGCACGCGGCGGACGGGACGGCCAGCTCGACCTTCCTGCTCGGCCAGGTGATGAGCCTGGTCGCGATTGCGCTCGCGTTTGCCGCGGCGGGCACCTATATCGGTCGCGATCTGGCGTTCGGGACGGCCATGATCTGTGAGCTCGGCGCGCTCGGCATGCTGATCGCGCAGATGTTCGTGCCGGTCCTGAGAGCGGGATCGGTTGGGATGGCCTGGATGTTCGCGCTCGCGCTGCTCCTCGGGCTCGGACTGGGACCAGTGATCGCGCAGTACGCCACTTACGACAGCGCCGCGCTCTACCAGGCAGCGGGTGGTACGGCGCTCACGGTCGGCGTCATGGGCTCCTACGGCTTTGCGACCTCGCGCGACTTGATCCGCTGGATGCGGCCACTGTTCTGGGCGCTGCTGGCGGTGTTCGCACTCAGCATCGTGCTGATCCTGGTGGGCTCGGGCGAACACCTGCTGCTGAACATCGCGATCTACGTGATCGTCAGCGCCTATCTCGCGATCTACTTCCAGATCATCCGGCGGCGGGCGACCGAGCAGGACGTCATCTGGATCGCGACGGGCGTGTTCATCAACATCATCAACATCTTCCTCACGCTGCTGCGGATCTTCGGAAACAGCCGCTGAGCCTCCCCGGGAGGCGAGCCCACGGTGATCACCGCGCCGTGCGCCGCGAGGGGTGGAGGAGTCCCTCCTCGACGCGCGGAAGATGCGTCCCGAGGCGCTCGCTAACCTCTCGGCGGCGATGAGCGAGCAGCGCCACTACGACCCACGGGAGATCGAGCCGCGCTGGCAGGCGGTGTGGGCGGCCGAGCGCACGTGGGAGGTCTCCAACGAGCCGGAGTCCGCCGGCGCGGCGGGGGCCTCCTCGGAGCCGGCGACGTCCTACGTCCTGGAGATGCTCCCGTACCCAAGCGGGGAGCCTCATATCGGGCACCTGAAGGTCTACTCGGTGGGGGACGCGATCGCCCACTTCCACCGGCGCCTCGGTTACCGCGTGCTGCACCCGATGGGCTACGACGCCTTCGGCCTGCCGGCGGAGAACCATGCGATCAAGACGGGCGTGCACCCGCGTGACTCGACGGCCGCCTCGATCGCCTCCTTCCAGCGCGAGTTTCGCGCGTGGGGAATCTCGATCGACTGGTCGCGCGAGCTCGGGACCCACGAACCGCGCTACTACCGCTGGACGCAGTGGATCTTCCTGGAGCTCCTACGCGCCGGCCTGGCCTATCGCAAGGAGGCCGCGGTCAAGTGGTGCCCGCACGACCAGACCGTACTCGCGAACGAGCAGGTCGTTGACGGCCGCTGCGAGCGCTGCGGCGCGGAGGTCGAGATCCGCCAGCTCGAGCAGTGGTTCCTGCGCATTACCGACTACGCGGAGCGGCTGCTCGGCGACCTCGACGGGATCGACTGGCCGGAGCACGTCAAGACGATGCAGCGCAACTGGATCGGCCGCTCGGAGGGGGCGGAGGTGACGTTCCGCTGCGAGGAGCTGGGCATCGACTACCCGGTTTTCACGACCCGCCCGGACACGCTGTTCGGCGCGACCTTCTTTGTGATGGCGCCGGAGCACCCGGACGTGCTGCGCCTGGTCGCGGGCACCGAGCACGAGCAGGCGGTGCACGAGTACGTCAACCATGCGCTCACCGAGTCCAACGAGGAGCGCGGAGCGGCCGAGAAGCCGAAGACGGGGGTGGCCCTGGGGCGCACCGTGACCAACCCGGTCAGCGGCGAGCAGATTCCGATGTACGTCGCGGATTACGTGCTGATGGAGTACGGCACCGGCGCGATCATGGCGGTGCCCGCGCACGACGAGCGCGACTACGGATTCGCGCGCGCGTACGAGCTGCCGATTCGTCGGGTGATCGTGGGGGCTTCGCAGGACCCTCCCGCGGGCAGTGCCGCGGAGCGACCCGCGGGCTGGTGGGAGCGCAGCGAGCAGAGCCTGCCCTACGCGGGCGACGGCGAGCTGATCGACTCGCACCCGGACTTCGACGGCTTGCCCAACCGCGAGGCGCTGAGCGCGATCGTGGCGTGGCTCGACCGCGAGGGCAAGGGCCACGCCTCAGTCAACTACCGCCTGCGCGACTGGCTGATCTCACGCCAGCGCTACTGGGGCTGCCCGATCCCGGTCGTCTACTGCGAGTCCTGCGGGGTGGTGGCGGTGCCCGAGCAGGAGCTGCCGGTGGAGCTGCCCGACGTCGAGGACTACGCGCCACACGGGCGCTCGCCGCTGGCGGCCGCGGAGGAGTGGGTCGCTACTACCTGCCCCGCCTGCGGCGGGCCGGCGCGGCGCGAGACGGACACGATGGACACGTTCGTAGACTCCTCGTGGTACTTCCTGCGCTACTGCGACGCGCGCAACGACACGGCGGCGTGGGATCCCGCGGTGTTGCGCCAATGGATGCCGGTCGACCAGTACATCGGCGGGGTGGAGCACGCGATCCTGCACCTGATGTACGCGCGCTTCTTCTGCAAGGCGCTGGCGGATCTCGGTCACCTCGACTTCCAGGAGCCCTTCCGGGCGCTGTTCACGCAGGGGATGATCACCAAGGACGGCGCGAAGATGAGCAAGTCGCGGGGCAACGTCGTCTCGGCGGTCTCGATCGTCCAGCGTTACGGCGCAGACACGGCGCGCTGCTACATCCTGTTCATCGGCCCGCCCGACCAGGACGCCGACTGGTCGGACGAGGGCCTGGAGGGCGTGCACCGCTTTCTCGGCCGCCTATGGCGGTTGGCGGCGGAGACGGCGCAGCGAGTCGCGGCGGGGGAGGAGCAGTCCGGCGAGGGGTTGACCGCAGCGGCTCCGGGGGAGGGGCAGTCTGGCGAGGGGTCGACTGGAGCGGGTCCCGAGGAGGAGCTGCTGCGCAAGGCGCACTGGGCGATCGACAAGGTCTCGACCGACCTGCGCCGCTTTGCCTTCAATACCGCGATAGCGGCGGTGATGGAGCTGCTGAACGAGTGCTCGCGGCTGCGTGAGGAGGTTGCGCTGCCCACCCAGCGTTTCGCGCTCTCGACGGCGGCTTCGCTGCTGTTCCCGTTCGCACCGCACGTCTGTGCCGAGATCTATGAGCTGCTCAACGACGGCGCGCGAGTCTGGGAGCAACCGTGGCCGCAGGCCGACCCGGCGCTCTTGGAGCGCGACGCGTACGAGCTGGTCTGTCAGGTCAACGGCAAGCTGCGCGACCGCGTCGAGGCCGCCACCGACGCGACCCCGGAGCAGCTCAAGGAGCTGTGTCGCGCCGCGCCCAACGTACGGGCTCACATCGACGGCAGAGAGATCGTCAAGGAGATCGTGGTGCCGGGCAAGCTCGTGAACATCGTCGTGCGCTGAGAGGATGTCCGCGCTCAAGCCCGCCTACCTGATCCACGGCGACGACCACGGCGCGGTCGCCGAGCGCCGCGCGCGCCTGCGGGCGCTAGCCGAGGCGGAGGGGGACGCGTCGAGCGTCGAGCTGCTCGTCGGCGAAGCCGGGACGCCGTCCGGTGTCGCACTCGCGCTGGCCGCGATGACGTTCGCGCTCGGGCAGCGCGTGATCGTCGTCGAGGGGGTCGAGCGCTGGAAGGAGGCCGAGGTCGAGCAGCACCTGCTGCCCGCGATGCGCGAGCTGCCGCCCGACACCACGGTCGCCCTGTTCGCACGGGAGGAGGGACGCACGAAGGCGCCTGCGGCCGTGCACAAGGCCGTCAAGGCCGCCGGGGGCCAGATCGTGCAGCAGGCGACGGTCAAGCCGTGGGAGCTGCCGCGCTGGGTGCGCGAGCAGGCCACGCGTCTCGGCCTGGTGCTCGACCAGGCTGCCGCCAAGGCGCTCGTCGGGCAGGTAGGAGAGCGCCAGCAGCGATTGCTGCGGGAGCTCGAGAAGCTCTCGCTGGAGCTTGCGCCCGCCACGGAGGAGGAATCCTCAGGGCCCCTGCGTATCAGCGCCGAGCAGATCGAGCTGCGCGCGGCGCACTCCGCCGAGCGGCGCGCGTTTGCGCTCGCCGATGCGCTGGTCGGCGCCGACGCGCGCGCCGCGACGATCTCCTACCTGCGCCTGCGCCGCCAGGGCGAGCGCATCTCGGGACTGACGTACCTGATGGCCTCGCGCCTGCGTGAGGCGCTCGCCGTCGCGCTGCGCCTGCAAGCCGGTGAGTCCGCGGGCGTCCTCGCGCGCGGCTTGCGCATGCCGCCCCGCGCGGCCGAGCGTTTCCTAGCGGACGTCGCGCGTAGCGACCCCGAGCGCCTGCGGGCGGCGCTGGGGGTGCTCGCCGACCTCGAGCTCGATACACGCGGTGGGGCGCCGCTGCGCTCTGATCGCAGTGGCGGTCTGGCGACGCTCGACGAGGATACTCTCGCTCTGCGCGCGATCGCCGCGATCACGTTCTGAGCGGCTGTGTTTACTTGGAGTCGCCGGCTGCGCGCACGCGGGCGGCGAGGCTCTTCTTGCGGGCGCCGGTGTTGCGGTGCAGCGCGCCGCGCTTGACGGCCTTGTCGATCGTGCTGACAAGCATCCGGTGTTCGGTCTCGACGGCCTGCGCGTCGTCGCCCTCGACGGCTGCCTCCAGGCGCCGGAAGTAGGTCTTGATCGTCGAGGTGTAGAGGCGGTTCTCCAAACGCTCGCGCTCGGAGCGCAGGATCCGCTTCTTCTGGGAGTGAATGTTGGCCATGGTTGGATGCCGCGAGGCGCCGACAGAGAGCAGCGCCCGCGCCGCGGAGCGCCGTACTATAGCGGCCTTGTCCACCACCGGAGAGCCCGCCGCGGAGGAGCCGCCCGCCCCGGGGCCGCCGGAAGGCGGACGCGTGGCGCGGAACACCGCGGTCTTCTCGATCCTCACCGCCTTTTCGCGGGTCGCTGGGCTCGGGCGGGAGGTCGTGGCGGCCAGCTACTTCGGCACCAGTGGTCCGGCCTCGGCTTTTACGCTCGCCTTCCTCGTCCCCAATCTCGTCGCGAACCTCTTCGCCCAGGCGGCTCTCTCGGCTGCGTTCGTGCCGGTCTTCACCGACCTGCTCCAGCAGGGTCGTCGCCGCGAGGCGTTGCGGCTGGCATCGACGCTCTTCTGGATCATGCTGATCGCGCTCGGCGCGATTACGGCGTTCTTCATACTCACAGCGGGGGTGGTCATGCCCCTCTTCACGGGGCCAACGTTTGGGGGAGCGCTCGACTCACTGACGGTGGGGCTCTCGCAGGTGCTGTTTCCCGTCGTGCTGTTGCTCGGGCTGACGGGCCTGCTGGTCGGGATTCTGCAGTCCTACGAACACTTCACGATCCCGGCGCTGGCGCCTGCGATCTGGAATGTCGTGATCATCGTCGCGCTCGTCCTGCTGCGCCCGCACTTCCATGGCGAAGACGAGATCTACGCCTACGCGATCGGCATCCTGATCGCGACCGGCGTGCAGCTGGCGATGGCGCTGGGGGCGCTCGGGCGCATCGACTTCCGCCTGCAGTTCAGCATCGACTGGCACGACCCGCGCATCCGCCAGGTCTTCGTGCTGATGCTCCCGATCACGATCGGCCTGGGCATCGTCAACCTCGACCAGCTGATCAACGCGGCCTTCGGCACGCTCGTCAACGACGAAGCCCCGCGCGCGATCGAAAACGCGTTCCGCATCTACATGCTGCCGCAGGGGATCTTCAGCGTCGCGGTCGCGACGGTGCTCTTTCCGACCTTGAGCCGCATGGCCGCGCGTCGCGACCCTGCCGGGATGCGCCGCGCGGTCGGGATCGGGATGCGCCAGATCAACCTGCTGCTGATTCCCGCCGCTGCCTTCATGATCGTGCTGACGACCCCGATCGTGCGGCTGGTCTTCGAACGGGGGGCGTTCGGGGCCAAGTCGACCGAACTCGTGTCGATCGCGCTGTTCTGGTTCGCGTTCTCGCTTCCCTTCGGCGGGCTCAACCTGCTACTGACCCGTACCTTCTTCGCCGTCCAGCGTCCCTGGATCCCCACCAGCCTGGCGGGGCTGAACATGATCGTCGACATCGTCGTCTCGCTCTCCCTCTACAAGCCTTTGGGGGTCGCGGGGCTGATCATCGGCACGGTGGCCGCCAATGTGGTGATGACCGCGCTGCAGATCCACCGCCTGCGAATCGGCTTCGACGGGCGTCTGGAAGGCGGCCAGACGCTGATGATCACCGCGCGCATCCTGCTTGCCTCGGTCCTGCTCGGCGCCGTCTCGTGGGTTGTCTGGTACCTGCTCGACGCGCTGCTCGGCCAGTCCTTTGCCGCCCAGATCGTGAGCGTCGGTGGTGCGGCTGGGGCCGGTGTGCTGGTCTACGCGCGCGCCGTCCTGGCGATGCATATTCCCGAGGCCCACCAGGTCCGTCGGCTGATCAGCGCGCGCTTCGGAGGGGCCTAGCAGCGCGGCGGGCTTTGGCCGCCGGCGAGCGCCGGTCGCGGTCCAGGACAGCCGTCGCAAGCAACGGATGGCGCTGCGCGTAATTTCTAACGGCCGGCAGGAATTGGATGTCGTTGGCGATTGCACGGCGCCGCGTGCAGCGGCGCGTCGGGGTATGGGGAAGGAGTAGTCGAGGATGACGACCGCTGTCTCGGTGTGGCTCGCGCTGATCCTCTGCGCGGCAGCCGGCTCGAAGGCCTGGCAGGCCGACCGGGCCGCGGCGGCGCTCGCCACCTACGGCATTCTCCGTGTGCGGGTCCAGCGCGTGGCGGTCTGGGCGCTCGTCACGGTCGAGCTCGCGCTGGCGGGCGCGGTTGTGCTTGGGGTAGCGGGAGCAATGGCGGCCGTCTCGGGACTGTTCCTGGTGTTCGCGTTTGTGACGCTGACGGCACTGCTAGCTGGCAGAGGCGGCCTGCCGTGTGCGTGTTTCGGGAGTTCCTCAAGGCTGAGCTGGGCCTCCCTGATCCGCGCGGGAGCGGTCGCGCTGCTCGCGGGAACGGCGGCGCTCGGATGGCTAGGGCAGGCTCCAGCTGGCTATGACCGGTGGTTGACCGCGGGCCTGTCGCTCGGCGTCGCCGCGATCGCGGTCCTGGCGGTGGCGGTGCTCGCGCTGGCTCGCGAGGTCGGCGTGCTGCGCATGGCCGCTACCGGCCGGGGAGCCCTGGAGATTCCCGAGGAGGGTCCGCGGCTTGGTGTGGCACAGGAGTGGGCGCTGGCGTTGCCGATGAGCTCGAGGGCGTTGCTGGGACTTGCGATCTTTACCTCCGAGGGCTGCCCGCTGTGCCGGCAGCTGGAGCCGGCACAGCGCCACGTCGAGGCCGATCCGCTGCTGGCCGTGCGGGTCTTTGACGAGCGCAACGACGCGGCCACGTGGACACAGGCCGAGATCCCGGGCAGCCCCTATGCGGTGGCGCTCGATCGCGACGGGGTGGCACTGGCGAAGGGGACGTTCAACAGCCTCGCTCAGCTCGAAAGCATCGTCGCGACGGCACGCGCTCGGGAACGGGGCCTGGCGCTTGTCGCCTGAGCTCCCGGAGCCCGCAGCGCGGCATCTCGTCGACGAGGTTCTGCGCCACAGCAGTCGCCGCGGCTTCCTAGAGCGAATGGGCACCGCGATCATCGCGCTGGCGGGCGCCGGTACGGCGGCGCGGCTGGTGCTGCCCGACGAGTCCGACGCGTACACGAACTTCTGTGGCCACACCTACACGACCGGCGACTGCCCGCACCCGACGGGGCTACCGCGGGTCGACCGCCACGACTATCCGCTGCGCGCCAGTGACGGGCATCCGGTCGACGACCTCGGACGGCCGATCGACGCGCGCGGGTATCCGGTCGACGCGCACGGCCACGTCCTGCGCGAACCCGACGGCGAGCCGCTGGCGCCGGCGCCGCGCTCGCAGGTCTGCCGGGCGGCCGGCGAGAAGTACGGGTTGGAGCTCGCCAACGACGGGTCCTGGTATCGCTGCTGCGGCGGGCGCGTGCGCCAGATGAAAGATTGCTGCGGGCGCACGAACGTGCGCGTCAACGGCGACGAAGCGCTTGTCGGCTACTGCTACCCGGGGCGCCACGTGTTCTGCGTGCAGTACTACGAGACGCAGATGCCATGCTGAGCGGCCTGGCGGTGTTCGCGACGCTGACGGCCCTGGTCGCCGGCGTCATCGGCGCATGGTCTCCGTGCGGCTTCTCGATGGTCGACACGATCGGCTCGACGCTCGGCGACGCGCGGCGGTCGATCACGCTCGGGGCCTGCGCGACGTTCACGCTCGGCGCGCTGCTCGGCGGCGTGCTGACGTTCGGCGGCCTGGCGACCGCCGGCCGGCTGATCGGATCGCCCGCCGGCGCACCGCGCGAGGCGCTCGGCGCGATCCTCGCGCTGGCGGCGGCGATCGCGGACTGGCGCGGGTTGAAGATCGCGCCGCAGATCCGCCGGCAGGTGCCCGAGCGCTGGCGCTGGCGGATGCCGCTGCCGGTTGCCTGCGGGCTCTACGGGGTGCTGCTGGGCCTCGGGTTCACGACGTTCGTGCTGAGCTTCGCCGTGTGGGCGCTGGCCGGCATCAGCTTCGCGGCCGGGAGCCCCGTGCTGGGGGCGCTCGTCGGCCTGGCGTTTGGCGCGGGCCGCGCGCTGCCGGTGCTGTGGATGGCGCCCGGCATGTCGCGCGCGGGCGCGAGCCGGCTGGAGGGCATGGCGAGCGAGCCGCGGCTGTGGCTCGGCCTGCGCCGCCTGGACGCGCTCGGCCTGGGCCTGTGCGCGCTGTTCCTGGGCGGCGCCAGCGCGAGCGCGGCGGTGTGGCACGCGGCGACCGACCCGTCGGCGGGCGGCGGCGCCGTGGTGTGGCAGCGGGTCGGCGGCGCGGGGATGCTGCATGCGGCCTCCGGCCACACCAGCGTCCTGCCCGGTGCGTTGCCGGCGCTCGGCGAAACTTCGATCGCCTGGGAGGTCGGGGGCCAGATCACGGTTGCGGACCTGGCGTCGATGGCGCCCAAGGCGGTCTTCGCCGCCGCCGGCGTCGACGCGCTGGCGGTCTCCGACGGCTGGGTCGTCTACCGCGCCCTCCAAGCGCACGGCCGCGAGAGCCTCGTCGGCCTGCCGCTGGTCGGTCCCCCAGAACCGCACCATCTCGCCGGGCCGAGGCCGGCGGGTGAGCTCGGGCGTCCGAGCCTCGACGGCGCCAAGGTCGTGTTCACGCTGAACACGCCGCGGCGCAGCGCGATCGAGGCGCTCAACCTGGGGACCGGTGCACGCAGGGTGCTGCGCTCGGTCACCCGCGACGCGCAGCTGGCGAACCCGTCGCTGCTGGACGGGCGGCTCATGTACGAGCGCACCGACCGCTGCTCCCAGGAGCTGCGCGTCGGCGCGCCCGGCGGCGGCCACCACGATCGCGTGCTGCGCCGGCTGCCATCGACGGTGCGTCGCGACCCGGGCTACGAGCGCGGCTACGAACACGCCTACAACACCGCGAGTATCTGCCACAACCGCGGCACCGGACCCGGCGGCAGGCTGCGGCTGGGACCGGTCGCGCAGAGCGCCGGGCACGTGTACGTCACGCTGATCCCGCCGAACCCCGGGCACGCGCGCGTCGTCGCGATCCGGCCCTAAATGCGGCCGGGCGAGCCAGATGGCTCGCCCGGCTACACCCGGTCATAGATCGCCGCTTACTACATACGTCCCAGGACTGTGTGTCTTTGCCTGGGCGGCTTGACACTCCCGACCACCTGGACAGGCCGCCCCGAAGGGCGCGTTGCCACGGTTGACCCCCGAGGGGATCGCGGCCGAGTTGGCGATCTGCCGGACCCTGAAGGCTAGCGCGTCGCCGGGCCTCCCTCAATCGACGAAGAAGATCTTTAGACCGGGCCGCATGCGGCCCGGTCCGGGGCCGCACATGTGCGGCCCCGCCAGCCGGCGCATGCGCCGGCTGGGCCCACCCCTGCTTTGATTCAAGCTCGCATGGACCAGACCCTGATCCGCAACTTCTGCATCATCGCCCACATCGACCACGGCAAGTCGACGCTCGCCGACCGCATTCTCGAGCTGACGCATACCGTCGATTCGCGCGACATGCGCGCGCAGGTGCTCGATTCGATGGACCTCGAGCGCGAGCGCGGGATCACGATCAAGGCGCAGGCCGTGCGCGTGCTGTTCGAGGCCGCCGACGGCCAGACCTACCAGCTGCACCTGATCGATACTCCCGGCCACGTCGACTTCACCTACGAGGTCTCGCGCTCGCTGGAGGCCTGCGAGGGCGCGCTGCTCGTCGTCGACGCCTCCCAGGGCGTCGAGGCCCAGACGGTCGCCAACACCTACCTCGCCGTCGAGGCCGGCCTCGAGCTGATCCCGTGCCTGAACAAGCTCGACCTGCCCGGCGCCGAGCCCGAGCGCGTGGCCGGCGAAGTCGCCGACCTGATCGGCGAGCCGCCGGAGTCGATCCTGCGCATCAGCGGCAAGACCGGCGACGGCGTCCGCGAGGTGCTCGAGGAGCTCGTCGCGCGCGTGCCGCCACCGAGTGGCGACGTGGACGCGCCGCCGCGCGCGTTGATCTTCGACTCCGAGTTCGACCAGTACCGCGGCGTGATCGCCTACATCCGCGTGATCGACGGTGTCCTGCGCAAGGGCGAAGCGATCCGCGCGATGGCCTCCGGGCTGCACGCCGACATCGACGACATCGGCTGCTTCTCGCCGCAGATGGTGCCCACGGGCCAGCTCGCCGCCGGCGAGGTCGGCTACCTGATCACCGGCGTCAAGGACGTCACGCAGCTGCGCGTGGGCGACACGCTGACGACCCGCGCCGGCGGTGCCGGGCAGGCGCTGCCGGGCTACCGCGAGGTCAAGCCGATGGTCTTCTGCGGGCTGTTCCCGATCGAGTCCGACAGCTACCCCGACCTGCGCGACGCGCTCGAGAAGCTGACGCTCAACGACGCCGCGCTGGCATGGGAGCCGGAGACATCCGACGCGCTCGGCTTCGGCTTTCGCTGCGGCTTCCTGGGGCTGCTGCACATGGACATCGTGCGCGAGCGCCTGGAGCGCGAGTACGACCTCGAGCTGATCGCGACGATGCCCTCCGTCGAGTTCGACGTGACGCTGACCAACGGCGAAGAGCTCGAGGTTCACAACCCCTCGGACATGCCCGACCCGGGCACGATCGCGGAGATCCGCGAGCCGTTTATCAAGGCCCAGGTGATCGCCCCGCGCGAGTTCGTCGGCGCCGTCATGGAGCTCTGCCAGGAACGCCGCGGCGAGCACGTGGGCATGCACTACCTCTCCCCCGAGCGCGTCCAGATGACTTACGACCTGCCGCTCGTCGAAATCGTCCTGGACTTCTTCGACCAGCTGAAGTCGCGCACGCGCGGCTACGCGTCGCTGGACTACGAGCTCAACGGGTTGCAGCCGTCGAACCTCGTCAAGCTCGACGTGCTGCTCGCCGGCGACGCCGTCGACGCGCTGTCGATGGTCGTCCACCGCGACAAGGCCTACGAGGTCGGCCGCGCGCTGGTCGAGCGTCTGCGCAAACGCATCCCGCGCCAGCAGTACGACGTCCCGATCCAGGCCGCGATCGGCTCGCACATCATCGCCAGGGAGACCGTCAAGGCGTTCCGCAAGGACGTGATCTCGGGCTGCTACGGCGGCGACATCACGCGTAAGAAAAAGCTGCTCGCCAAACAGAAGGAGGGCAAGAAGCGGATGAAGCAGGTCGGCCGCGTGGAGGTCCCGCAGGAGGCATTCCTAGCTGTGCTGGAGTTGGGGGAGGAGTGAGGGGCGTGCCCTGTGCGCGACTGCGGCCGGTGGAGTGCGCTGTGTCGCCTCTCCGCGAGACAGGGCGCAGATGACCGGGGCGGGGAGGGGTGATGGCCGCGTACGCGTCCTGTTCGTGTGCCTCGGGAATATCTGCCGCTCGCCGACGGCGGAGGGCGTGATGCGTGCGCTGGTGCGCGACGCGGGTCTGGAGGAGCGGATCGAGCTGGACTCGGCGGGCACCGGGGCGTGGCACATCGGCGAGCCGCCCGATCCGCGCGCGACCGACGCGGCGCGCGGGCGCGGGATCGCGTTGGAGGGCGCCGCGCGGCAGGTGCGAGCGAGCGACTTCGAGGAGTTCGACCTGATCGTCGCGATGGATCGCGCCAACCTCTCCGACCTGCGCGCGATGGCGCCCGACGAGTCGGCGCGCGCAAGGATCCGGCTGCTGCGCGAGCTCGACCCGCCGGCCGACTCCCCATCGCGGGGGACAGGCGGCCGACTCGACGTGCCCGACCCCTACCACGGGGGTCCACGCGGCTTCGAGGACGTGTTCGACCTCGTGCAGGGCGCGTGCGCGGCGCTGCTCGCGGAGCTGCGCGCGGGACCGCTCGACGCGGTCTCCGAGCGGCCGCCCGCGCAGACGTGAGGCATCACATGAGACCGTCGTGAGGCACGACGCGAGGCGTGCACCGAGCGGGGCGCGCGTGAAGCCCGGGGTGTCGCGGGGCGGGCGGGCGTGAGCTTGCCACCGGGCGCCGTGAACCCGCGCGCGGTCGGTGGCGGGGACATCAACGAGGCCTGGCGGGTGACGCTCGCGGACGGTCGCGAGGCCTTCGTCAAGACGCGCGCCGGAGCGGCTGCAGGGGAGTACGAGGATGAGGCCCGCGGACTGCGGTGGCTGGCCGAGCCGGGGGCGCTGCGTACGCCGCGCGTGCTCGAAGTCGCGCCGCGGCACCTCGCGCTCGAGTGGATCGAACCGGGGCGGCTCGATGCCGCGGGCGTCGAAGAATTCGGCCGCGGCCTGGCATTGACGCACGCGGCTGGCGCCCGGAGCTTCGGCGATCCCGGGCCCGCGGACCCCGTTGCGGGCCCCAGCTCGGATGTCGCGCGCCATGAAGCCGCCGGTGCGCCGTCGGGGGTCTCGCCGGCGGGGGTCTCGCCGGGCCTCTCGCCGGCGGTCTCGCGCTTCGGCTCGCTGCGACTGCCCAACGACCCGGCCCCGGACTGGCCGGCCTTCTACGCCGAGCGTCGCCTGCGCCCGCTGGCGCGGATCGCGCGTGAGCGGGGTGCACTCACGGATGCGGGGGTGCGCGCGGTGGAGCTGGTGTGCGAGCGCCTGGCGGAGCTGGCGGGCCCGGCGGAGCCGCCGGCGCGGCTGCACGGGGATCTGTGGAGCGGCAATGTCCTGGCCGCCGCCGATGGCCGCGCGTGGCTGATCGACCCTTCGGCGTACGGCGGCCATCGCGAGCTGGACCTCGCGATGCTGAGGCTCTTCGGGGCGCCCTCGGAACGCGTGTTCGCGGCCTACGCCGAGGTCGCGCCGCTGGCCGCCGGCTGGGAGCAGCGTGTGGAGCTCTGGCAGTTGCTGCCGCTGCTCGTGCACGCCGTTCTGTTCGGCGGCTCCTACCGGGCGGCCGCGGAACGCGTCGCCCGGCGCTACGCCGGCTGACGCCTGTCGCGGGTCGTGCCGGCTGAGGTCTCCCGCGGTCATGGCCGGCGTGTCCCGTCGGCTGGTGTCTGCTGCGGTCACGGCCGGCATATCCCGTCGGCTGATGTTTCCTGCGGTCATGGCCGGCGTGTCCCGTCGGCTGGTGTCTGCTGCGGTCACGGCTGGCACGTCCCGTCCGCGGAACAAGGTCGGTGTAGAGGAGTATGCGTCCGAGCACCTTCAGCGAGCGCCGCCGGCTGTATCTGCTGGCGCGGGTGCTGGTCGCGCGCCACTATCGTCGGGCGCTGACGCTCGAGGCGGTGGCGCGGGCGCTGTCGTGCTCTCCACGTCATCTGCAGCGGGCGTATGCGCAGTTCGGGGGGAGCACCTTCCGGGAGGATCTCGCGGCGCGGCGGATGGCGGCGGCGGCGGAGCTGCTCGCGGGGCAGGCGATCGCGGTAGGCGACGTGGCGCGGCTGGTGGGCTACCGCCAGGGGTCGCACTTTGCGCGCATGTTCCGCCGGCGCTATGGAATCTCCCCGGCGCGCTTTCGCGAGCGGGCGCGCAGCGCTCAGCGGGCGGCTATGGGGGAGGTCTCGGCGGCCGGGTCTGTCGCGGGCTCCCCGTTGCCTGGCTGCTCCTCGATCGATGCCCCGCCGGTCGACGGCCCCGTCGTGGGTTCGACGGGGAGCGCTTCGGCGCGGGGCAGGCGCACGCACATCGCGGTACCGCCACCGGCGGGTGCTGCGGCGGCGATCGTGCCACCGTGTTGCTCTACGACCTGGCGCACAATCGCGAGTCCAAGACCCGAGCCGGGGCGGCCGCGGGCCTCGGCGCCGCGGTAGAAGCGGTCGAAGATGTGGGGGAGGTCGGCGGCCGAGATCCCGGGCCCGTGGTCGCGGACGCTGAGCTCGTGGCCGGCGAGCCGGATCTCGACGGGCAACCCCGGTGGGCTGTACTTAAGGGCGTTGTCGATCAGGTTGTTGACGGCGCGGGCGAGTCGTGCGGGGACGCCGGGGAGCAGGGTGGGGGCGAGCTCGGTGTGGATGGGGGTCTCGGGCGAGTTGCGCTGCGCGCGCTCGACGGCCTCGCGGAGGATCAGGTCCAGGCGCACGTCCTCGGTGTCGGCGGGGGGCTCCTCGCCGCGGGCGAGGTCGATCAGGTCGTTGACCAGGAGCGTCAGCTCCTCGATCTGCTCGACGACGTCCGCGAGCAGCTGCTCGCGCTCGGCGGGGTGGATCTCGGGGGCCTGTTGGAGGATCTCGATGTTGGTACGCAGGCTGGTGACGGGGGTGCGGAGCTCGTGCGAGGCGTCGGCGACGAGCTGACGCTGGGCATGCACGGAGGCGTCCAGCGCGCCCATGGAGCGCTCCAGCGCGTCGAGCATGGCGTTGAAGCTGATCGCGAGGCGGCCGATCTCGTCGGCGCGGGGGGCTTCGATGCGGCCGGAGAGGTCCTGGGTGCGAGCGACGTGCTCGGCGGCGCGGGTGAGGCGCCCGACGGGCGCCACGACGGCGCGCGCGACCAGCCCGCCCAGCAGCGCGGCGAGCGCGATCCCGCCGAGCGCGATCAGCGCGAGGATCAGTCGCAGCCGCCCGAGCAGGTGGTCGGCTTCGGTGAGCGGCTGGGCGAACTGGACGGCGAGCCCGGGGCGCACGGTCTCGGCGAGGATGCGCAGATGGATGCCGTCGACGCGGGCGTTGCGGAAGAACGAGCGCCCGCCGCGCTCGGCCAGCGCGCGCGTGGCGGCGCTGACGGGCAGCGTCACCTGCGTGGAGCCCGAGCGGAAGAGGACATGGCCGCTGGCGCCGACGAGCTGCTGATAGCCCCGCACCTGGTTGGGGCGGGGCGAGAGGCCACCGAAGGGATTGCGGGGGATCGAATTCGGAAAGAGCGGCAGGCCTTCGGGGCCGCGTGAGATGCGGCTGGCGATGAACGGCACGCCGGCGGCGCGGCCGCGCAGCTGCGCATCGACCTGTCCGCGCAGCTGGTGCGCGACGAGCAGGTAGGTGAGGGCGGAGGCGAGTACGACGGCGACGGCGACGGCGACGGCGGCGAGCAGCGCGATGCGACGGCGGAAGCTCATCGCGACCACGCGCGCGGCGCGCCCCGCTTGACCCCGGAGTCCTCTGGCGGCAGATAAGACCGGGGGGGAGACGTGGCGGGGCTCATGAGGTGCGCAGGACGTACCCGACGCCGCGCACGGTGTGCAGCAGTCGCGGCTCGGTGCCGGCCTCGGTCTTGCGTCGCAGGTAGCCGATATAGACGCCGAGCGAGTTGGAGGTAGCGCCGAAGTCGTACCCCCAGACGTGCTCGAAGATCGCGGAGCGAGTCAGCACTTGCCGCGGGTGGCGCAGGAAAAGTTCCAGCAGCAGGAACTCGGTGCGGGTCAGTTGCAGGGCGCGCTCGCCCCGGAAGGCCTCGTGGGCGAGGCGGTCCAAGCGCAGATCCTCGAAGGCGAGCGCCTGCTCGCCCTCGTCTTCGCCGGTGCGGCGCAGCAGGGCGCGCAGGCGGGCCATGAGCTCGCGCAGCGCGAAGGGCTTTACGAGGTAGTCGTCGGCGCCGGCGTCGAGCCCGGCGACGCGGTCGTCGATCTCGCCGCGCGCGGTCAGCATCAGCACGGGGGTGCGATCGCCGGCGTGGCGCAGACGTCGGCAGACCTCGAGGCCGTCGAGCCGTGGCATCGAGACGTCGAGGATGACGGCCTCGTAAACGTCGGCGCCAAGACACTCGAGCGCCTGGTGCCCATCGGCGGCGTGGGCGACGTCGTAGCGCTCCAGAGTGAGCGCGCGCGCGAGCGCCTGCTGGACGGCGGGCTCGTCGTCGACGACGAGGATGCGAGTCGGTTCGGCCATGATGGGGGTAGAAGAGGGAGAGAGAAAGTGGAAGTGGCCGCGGCGGCGGCGATGTGACGGTGTCGGATGCGGACGTCCTTGGAACCTATTGCGAGCACTCAGGCTAATACGACGTGAAGAGATCTCTAAGAATCACCGAAGAGCCGGCCGGGGGGGACGGAGGTCGAGGGGTCTCGGGCGAAGCGCCGGCCGCACGCGGCGGCGAGCGGGGGCCCCCGCGCCGGGAGCCTGCTGTCGCTGACGGGCAGCCGGCGGTGGCCGGTGCGGGGGAGGCGGCTGGTGCGGGGATGGAGGCTGGTGCGGGGGAGGAGGCCGGTGTGGGAATGGCGGCCAGTGCGGGGATGGCGGCCGGTGTGGGGATGGCGGCCGGTGTGGGGGAGGCGGTGGACGGCGGGGAGGAGGAGGCTGACGGCCTGGCGACGCAATCGCGCAGGCTGCGCAACAGCGTGATCAGCCTGGCGGTGTTCTTCGTGATCGTGGCGGGTCTGCTGCTGGGGGTGCCGGGCCTGCGGTCCGCGGGGGAGCGCATCACGGATGCGAAAGTGCCGTGGGTGGTGGCGGGTGTCGTGCTGGAGGTGCTCTCGTGTCTCTCCTACGTGGTGCTCTTCGGCCTGGTGTTCGGACGGCTGGGGAGGAGCCTCAGCTCGCGGCTGTCGCTGGCGGAGCTCGCGGTCAACTCGGTGGTCTCTGCGAGCGGGTTGGGCGGTATCGCGCTGGGGGCCTGGGTGCTGCGCAGCAAGGGGATCTCGGTGGAGCGGATCGCGAAGCGCTCGGTGCTGATCTTCGTGCTGACGAGCGCGGTGAACGTGTCCGCGGTGGTGCTGATCGGGGTGCCCATGTGGCTGGGGCTGCTGCCGGGCTCGCGTAACCCCTTGCTGACGCTGCTGCCGGCGGCGCTGGCGCTGGGGACGATCGTGGGCACCCTGGTAGCCGCTGGGTGGGCACGGCGCGCGGCCTCGCGACGGCGCGGGGAGCACGGCCGGGCCGTGGTGGCGCTGGTGGCGATCGGGGGCGGCGTGCAGGACGCGGTCAAGCTAATCGGGGAGCACGACTGGCGTCTCCTGGGGTCGGTGGGGTACTGGCTGCTGGACAACCTGTGCCTGTACGCGTGCCTGGCGGCGTATGGCAGCTCGCCGACGTTCTGGGCGGTAGCGATGGCCTACCTGGTGGGGATGCTGGCGAACTCGATCCCGATCCCCGGAGGCTTCTTCGCGGTGGAAGGAGGCCTGGTGGGGATGCTGTTGCTGTTCGGCGTACGTCCGGCCTCAACGGTGCTGGCGGCGGTGGTGACCTACCGGGCGATCTCGCTGTGGATCCCGGCGGTGATCGGGACGGCGGCGTTCGCGAGTCTGCGCCGGGAGATTGGCAAGCCGCTGCGCCCGCAGCCGGGCAGCGCGGCGGGGGGCTAGACGCCTCAGGATTTGCCGAAGAGGGCCATGTTGGCCCTGACGGCGGCGGCGGCGCGCTGGCAGGCGTGGTCGGGGAGGTGGTGCATGGCACTCTGCACCCCCGCGGACTGGGCCCCCGAGAGCACCGGGCAGTAGACGGGAGGCGGGAGCGGGCCGGTGGCGGAACCGGGGGCGTTCATGGGGCGCAGCCGCCGCACGGCGTCGAGGGCTTCGGAGAGGGAGTCGGAGAACACGTCGATGGCGAGCCGTCCGCTGTAGAGCTCGATCGAGCGTCCACCGTCGTAGATGATGGCGGGCACGCCGCGCAGCAGCGCGTTGCGCTGGGGCCCGAAGGTGGAATCGGAGTGCAGGTGGTAGATCACGGTTGTGACTTGCAGCGGCAGCTCGCAGCCGCTGTCGCCGAGCGCGCTGCTCTTGCCGGCGACGCAGTCGCCGTAGTAGACGCTGTCGCCGATGACGCTGTTGTAGCTCTTGCGACCGTCGGCGGCGGCGAGCGGGTAGGCGCCGAAGTGGGGGCCGGCCCAGTAGACCCGGTAGTAGGGGAAGGTTTGGGCTTCGGCAAGCTCGCGCGCCGTGATCGATGCGGGGTGGACGGCGGCGCAGCCGCCGGCGAGCAGACAGGCCAACAGGCAGACGGCCGCGAGGAGCGCGTGGGGGAGGCGCGGGGTGACGCGCGGGATGCGTGTGTGTGCGGGCGGCATGCGGGGATGGATCATCGGGGGCGCATTATCACAGCGACTTTCCGGTCGCTGGACTGTTAGAGAGGCACGGACCCGCGGGACAGGCAGAGACTCGGCTCGTGGGCGACCGGGGCTCGGTGTGGTAGCGCACCGGACCTCGGTCGATCTTCCCATAGGGTGCCTGCGATGGGCGCGTACTCGGCGATAGCGTCGACGCCGCCGGCGCCGGAGCGCGAAGCGGGCGAGGGAGGCTCGCGCGGCGGCGCGGTCCCCGGGCGTCTGCCTTGGGGTCTCCTGGTGGCCGCGGTGGGGGTGGCGGTGTGGCTGATCATGGATCCGCGGACTCCGGACCTTGCGGGACAGGTTTATCGGGCGAACCTGTTCGGAGAAGTGGGGTGGACGGTATGGGACGGGCGTTGGTACGGGGGGCACGACGTGCCGGGGTACAGCCTCGTATTCCCGCCGCTGGCGGCGCTTGTGGGGGTGCGGACGGTTGGGGCGCTGGCGGTGCTGGCCTCCGCGGCGCTGTTCGAGCGGGTCGCGCGCAGCGCCTACGGTGAGGCGGCGCGGTGGGGGGCTATGTGGTTTGCGGTGGCGGCGCTGGGGGATGTTTGGAGCGGACGGGTCACGTTCGCACTGGGTGTGAGCTTTGCGCTGGCGGCCGTCGCGGCGCTGACGCTCGGCGGCACCCGCGGCACGACGCTGCTGGCGGTAGGGCTGGCGGCGGTGTGCGCGGCGTGCAGCCCGGTGGCGGGGGTGCTGCTGGCGCTGGCGGGGGTAACGCATTCGCTGGTGGCGCGCTCGTGGCGCAGTGCGGTGCTGCTGGGAGCTCCGCCGGCCGTGGTCGTGGCGGTCATGGTGGGATGTTTCGCGGAGGGTGGTTGGGAGCCCTATCCGCTGCTGTCGTTCATGGCGACGATGGCGGTGGTGGGAGGTTTCCTGTGGGCGCTGCCGGTGAAGCGGGGGCTGTTGTGGACGGGGGCCCTGGTGTACCTGGCGGTGTGCGTGGGTTGTGTGGTGGTGCATACCCCGATGGGCGCCAACGTGGAGCGCTACGGGGTGTTGCTGGCGGGTCCGCTGCTGGTGTGCGCGGTGCTTGACCCGGCTCGTACGGGAGGGGCGGCGGCGCGGCGGCCGCGGCGCTGGGGGCCAGCGACCGGAGGGGGCGTGGGCGTGGGCGCCGTGGCGGTCGGCGCGCTGCTGGGCATCGGCCTGTGGACGGCGTGGGGGCCGGTGCGGGAAACGGTGGCCGTCGCGGGTAACGCTTCGACGAGCGCCTCCTACTACGTCCCGGTGGAGCGCTTCGTGGCGAGCCACGGAGGCGAGTTGGTGCGGATCGAGGTGCCCTTCACGCGCGGTCACTGGGAGGCGGCGTGGCTGGCGCGGCGGGTATCGCTGGCGCGGGGATGGGAGAAGCAGTTGGACGAGCGCTACGACGTGGTGCTGCTCGCGAGGGGGTTGACGGCAAAGGGGTACTACCGCTGGCTGCGCGACCAGGCGGTGAGCTATGTGGCGCTGCCGGATGCGCCGCTTGATCCCTCGAGTGCGGGGGAGGGCCGGCTGATCAAGTCGGGGCTGGGGTACCTGCGGGAGGTACTACGCACGCGGCATTGGCGGATCTATGCGGTGTTGGGCGCGACACCGCTGGCGCAAGGTCCGGGTGCGCTGAGCGGGATGGGTCACGACTGGTTCGCGTTGCGCGCGCGTGCCGCGGGCAACTTTGTGGTGCGGGTGCACTACACCCGCTACTGGACGGTTACGCGGGGCACCGCATGCGTGCGCAGGGCGCCGGGGGGGTGGACGGCGGTGATGGTGCGCGGGGCAGGGACGGTGAAGGTGGCGGCACGCTTCTCGCTGGGCCGCGCGCTCGGGCTGAGCGGAGGCGCGTGCGCCGAGGCGTCATAGCCGCGAGCGGAAGTGCGCCTCGGCAGCCGGAAGTCCGGCTCGGCGTGTGGAGGGAGGGTCCGGGTGGCGGAAGCGTGGCTCAGCGGACGGAGACGCGCCTCGGCAGCCGGAAGTGCGGCTCGGCGTGTGGAGGGACGGTTCGGGTGGCGGAAGCGTGGCTCAGCGGACGGAGACGCGGCTCGGCAGCTGGAAGTGCGGCTCGGCGTGTGGAGGGACGGTTCGGGTGGCGGAAGCGTGGCTCAGCGGACGGAGACGCGGCTCGGCAGCTGGAAGTGCGGCTCGGCGTGTGGAGGGACGGTTCGGGTGGCGGTGACGGCTTGCACCGGGCCGCAGGACGGGCTGGCGCCGGCGGTCAGCTGGCGGGGGCGAGGTCGTAGAGGCCGGTGTAGCCGGTCAGGAAGATGCGTTTGCCGTCGCTGATAACGGGGTCGAAGGAGCCGGTGCCCATCGTGAAGACGACGCGGCCGGTCGAGATTCCGAGGCCGTAGGTGCGGCGGGTGCCGAGGTCGGCGAAGTAGACGACCTTGCCGACGATGGTGGCCGAGCCGGAAATCTTGCCGTTGGCGTTGTAGCTCCAGTCGACGTGGCCGGTGCGCGCGTTGAGCGCGTAGAAGCTGCCGTCGTAGGAGCCGAGATAGATCGTGGGGCCGAGGCCGGGGGCGTTGGTGACGGCGGGGGAGGCGTAGACGTAGGCGCCGGTCTGGTAGGCCCAGTCGAGCCGCCCGCTGGAGGCGTCGTAGGCGTAGACGCGCCCGTCGGTGTTGCCGAGGTAGACACGCCCGTAGACGACGGCGGCGGTGGAGTAGAAGGTGCCGCTGCCGAGCAGCGCGCCTTCGGAGCCGGCGAGCCACAGTCGCCGCCCGGTGCGCTCGCTGATTGCCTGGACGTGGCCGGAGTAGTCACCGAAGTAGAGCACGCCGTTCTTGAGTGTGGGACTGGCCTTGACGGCGCCGGCGGCGTGGTAGGTCCAAACTGTGTGCCCGGTGTGGAGATCGAGGGCGTAGACGGTGCCGTCTTCGGAGCCGAAGAAGAGCTTGCCGCTATCGACCAGCGGCGAGGACTCGCTGCGGCTTGGCAGTTCGCGCGACCACAGGATGTGCCCGGTGAGCGCGTTCAGTGCGGCCACGCGTCCGCTTGTGCCGCCGGTCCGGGAGAGGACGGTGGCGTAGACGGTGTCCCCGACGATCGCGGGAGATGCGGCGGAGAGCTTGCCGAGGGTCCGGCTCCAAAGGGTCTTGCCGGTGTACTTGCTGAGGGCGCTGAGGACCCCGTCGTCGGTGAGCTGGAAGATGCGGCTGCCGGAGAGCACGGGTGGGAACTCGCGCAGGGCGCTTCCGCCGCGGGCCCACATCTGCTTGAAGGGGGGATGCAGGTTGGCGGGGGCGGGGAAGTAGCGGGTGTGGTCCTTGGTGTAGCCGTAGATGGGCCACGCGAAGCGTTCGGGGCCACGGACGGGCAGGGTCGGGTTGGCCTGGGGCACAAACCGCGCGTGCGGGTGGTAGATGGAGCCGGTGCGATCGTGCGCGTAGATATAACCGCCAAATACGAGCGCGGCGACCGCCACCAGGGCGACGAGCGCGAACCAGCGGCGCTTCACGCGGCGAGCTTGGAGGATGGGGAGACGGGGGACGACGCCTCCCCGGCGCCTGTGTCCGTGACGGTCCGACGGCTACGTGCCGATTGGTGTCCGGCTGCATACCGGACCTCGCCGGGCAAGGGCTGAGCGCTCGCGCGCCGCTGGAGAGCTCTGGCGCGAGCGTCGGAGCGCACTCGTGCGCTCCGCGTAGTGTCGGCTATGAAGCGGGTAGTGCCGAGGAAGAGCAGCCAAAAAAGGGCGATAAGCAGCGGCGTGAGAGTCAGGCCGGCGATCAGGCCCAGGACGTCGTGGCTGCCGCTCAACGACCAGTTCCACAGCAGGTAGTCGCCCAGGGAAAGCAGCAAAACAATGGCCAGGGGCCTGCGAAGGGGCCGATGGAACACAGATTGAACCCTAGCGGGCGGCTGGGACGGATGTTGAGGGGGTTGATCGGGGTGGAAGGGCGGAGCCGTATATCGGCGTCCAGATCGAGAGTGTCGCGGTGCCCATATGATCGCGGGTGGATGAGCACACGGGAGGGGTCTTGAGCGGGAAATCGGAGATTTTCGCCCCGGGGATGTTGCAGGGCCGAGTGGTGCTCGTGACGGGTGGGGGAACGGGTCTGGGGCGGGCGACCGCGATGGAGCTGGCGCGGTGCGGGGCGGCGGTAACTGTGGTGGGGCGTCGAGAGGACCCTCTGCGGGAGACGGTGCAGGCGATCCAGCAGTCGCAGGGCGACGCGGAGCGCGCGCAGTGGTTGGTCGGGGATGTGCGCGAGCGGGCACAGGCGCGGCGGCTGGTGGGGAGCGTCGTGGAGCGCTGGGGGCGTCTGGATGTGCTGGTCAACAACGCAGGTGGCCAATACTTCACGCCGGCGGAGGGGATCGCAGCCAAGGGCTGGGGCGCAGTGTGGAGGTTGAACGTGGATGGAATGCTGAACATGGCGGAGGAGGCCTACGAGCAGGCGCTGGGCCCCGCCGGCGCAGGTACGGCGAGCGGCGGGGACGAGGAGGAGGAGGCGGCGGGGGAAGAGGCCCAGAGGGCGGAGGGGAAGCGCAAGGAGCCTGCAGCCGGCGGGGCGGCGGGAGCAGGGCGCGTGATCAACGTGACGCTCTCTCCGCACCACGGGATGCCAGGTATGACGCACTCTGGGGCGGCGCGGGCCGCGGTGGAGGCACTGACGCGCGAGCTGGCAGCGAAATGGGCAGAGACCGGGGTCGCGGTGTGTGCCGTGGCCGCGGGGCACTTCGATACGGAGGCGATGGAGAAGTACCCGGACGTCGTGCGCGCCGGGATGGCGCGCTCGGTGCCGCTGCAACGCCTGGGGGCGGTGCAGGAGCACGCGTGGCTGGTGGCGCTCCTGGCGTCGCCCCTGGGGGCGGTGCTCAACGGGTCGACGGTGACCCTAGATGGCGCACGGGATAACTGGTTTGGCCCCTGGCCCCCGCCGGGCTTGGCGGATGCCGCGGGCGAGGTGCCGACTGAGGAGCGGCGCGGAGGGAGCTAGCGGTCGGGCCGAACCGGTCCCGGGGACAAGACGCCGGTAACATGGCAGCGGGCTTGCGGGCGAAGTGTTGTGGCTGCACAGAAGCCTTCCAAGCTTCTAGGGCGGGTTCGATTCCCGTCGCCCGCTTGTAGTGCCACGGGGAGTGGCGCAGTCTGGTAGCGCACCCGGCTGGGGGCCGGGCGGTCGCAGGTTCAAATCCTGTCTCCCCGATTAGAAAATCCCTGCAAATTGGCTGGTTTTGGGAGTTTAGCTAGGTAGCCAGTTTTGGGGCTGGGGTCCAATTTGGGGTCCAAAGTGCGCTCAGTACTGGCGGTTTGGCTGAGGGACCGGGTGGTCGCAGGTTCCAAATCCTGTGACCTCCGCTAAACGGGCGTGTGAGCCGGTGGAAATTGTCGGGGGCGATATTCGCGGGCACTCGGGGAGGTTCGTAGGCCTGGGACCGCAAAAGGACCGCATACATGACCCAAAGGGACCACAGCGATTGCCGCGACCTGAACACCCAGTCGAATGCTTGTAGCCCGTCCGGCCACGGGCTAGTGCGGGTGACTACGGTTACGGCGCTCTAAATATGCTGGTCGCATCAGGGTTCTATGTGGGCTGGGTCTGCGGCTTCCGCTGACACCTTTGCTGCCCGATTCGGCTAGATAGACTGCCCAGCGTGGGAGGAATTGTCACGGTTCGGGCATCAAGGCCAGAGGATCAAAGGGCTCTTCTCTCCCTTGTTGGGCCATCGACCGAGGTAACCAAGATTGGTTCGCGGCTCGCCGGCGCCGAGTCGTTCCAAGTTTTCTTCAAGTCCTCCGACGTGACAGCCGGCGCCGCGTACGACACGCTGTACGCACTCATCGTGGAGCAGTTCCCCGACACCGCTGACGACAGTGAGCCCGACGGGCCGATGGAGCGATTTTCCGCCCTCCGTTCGCTGAGCTTTGAGCCGGTGATGCTCCCGCGTTGGTCGGCGTGTCTCCCGGCGGAGGCTGGGAATACCGGAGGTCCGCGAACTCTGCACGGCCAGGCAACGGACCGAGGAATCCGGGGCGTCCACCTTCAAGGCGGCGTTTCTCGCAGGGCACACGAGGTCCTCAACGCGCTCGTGGGCGCTGACGGAACTGGCACCCGGCACGGTGGCGATCAGCGCGCCGATCTTCTAGGCAGGGTTGAGCCGGTGGGCGCCTCTCACCGTGAGAGCATCGTGCTGTGACGTTGCTGCTGAGCGTGATCACACCGCACTATGCGATGCAGGCGTCCGACCGGCGGGTCACGTACCTCCGGGACGGCAAGATCGCGGGGAGAGACGACGAGCGCAACAAGGCGATCTTCGTGGCCGAGCGGTTCACGTTCGCGATCACGGGAGCCGCCGACATCGATGGTGACACCGTTGAGTTCGTAGCGGCGCAGATAGGCCGCAACCTGAGTGAGGGAGCGTCACCACTAGAGGCGTTGCGCGCTGTAGGCCGGATGTGCGGGCAGCACTTGGCGCAGAGCGGCGACCCCGAGAACGACCGGCTAGCTCTCGTGGGCGTCGGCTGGACCGACATCCCGCCGGCGCCCCGGTCGCCGCTGATGATGTGGACCTCTAACAGCATGAGTGCGGACGGCGCTTGGCAGCCGAGAGAGGCTGACGCGTTCGAGGTAGGTGAGAGGCGTCTGGCTGATCACGACCCGCTCACGCTACTCGTATCGGGCGCAGGTCTCCTTCCCGCGGCCCTGGAGCAGTTGAAGCTTGATCTATTCGGTGCAGTCACGGCGGGAGACGATCCGACGCCGGTCGCCGAGACCTTGCTGCGCGCCATCCGGAAGGCGTCACAGACCAATCCGTTGATCGGACCTGGCGTAATGATCAACAACCTCCCCTTCGCGTGTGGTAGCCCGACCGGCGATTTCATGTTCATCGGCGGGCCTCCCAAGCGTGACGTGCGCACCTTCTCTTACGCCCCCGCGGCGCTCAGCGCCAGCGTGTATTTGGGACCGCACATCGTGGGCAGCAATGGCTCGCGCATGAGCGATTTCGGCGGACAAGGCGAGCCCGGAACGTTCGGCTTGATGTACGGGGATAGTTCGCGGGCCGCGAGGCGTGCCGTGGTCGGGCAGAGAATCAACGAGGCAAAGACCGGCCGCAACGCGCCCTGCTGGTGCGGGAGCGGCAAGAAGTTCAAGAAGTGCCACGGGGCGTAGGTGTACCCTGAGAACGTGTCTGACGAGCGTCCCCGCATTACGGCTTCTCGGGGCGATGCACACGACGACCCGCTTGCGCCTCTGTATCCGGCAGTCGGACGAGCCGTCCTCGCTGCGCAATGGTTGGAGAATACACTGTTGATCGAAATCGCGAGGCTGCTGGTCGAACGCAACCCGGGAGTCGAGCTCGACGCCGAGCTGAAACGACTCGAAGGGCTCACAGCCGGCCTTCGGCTTCGGGAACTCCGTGCCCTTGATCTGGCCCCTGACCTCGACGCACGGATCGGCGAAGCGATCGATCGTCGCAATGACCTCGTGCATCACCTAATGGAGGATCCCGAACTCGCGCAGGCAGTCGAGGGCGACGGCATCCAAGCGGTCGCCGACCGGATCGAACAGCTTGCCCTCGACTGTGCCGCGCTCGGCGCCGAACTCCACTTCGTCGCGGCCCCGAAGCTGGAAGCCGCGACGGGAATGACGCAGGACGAGATGGCGAAGCTCGTTCGCACGATCGACCTGGCGACGCTCTCGGAGCCACGCGAGCGGAAGCATCTCGAAGCCCTGCGCGCGTTGCCTGAGGAGGCCTTGGCGATCCGGCTCTCAGACCTGTTTGACATCGGCGCGATTCCACCTTCTGATAACTGCTCCCAGCGTTAGCGGAGGCGATTTCGGTCCCATCGGTTCCCGAGTACACTGCCGTCTGTGGTGCGTCTCGATCACGAGGTACGGGAGACGATCGCCGAGCCGGTGGGGCTTTTCTGATCGCGCCTGGGAACGCCGTCTCCGAGCGTCGATGCACGTACTGCCGGCTGGTGAGGCCCGCGAGCAGCTTCATGCAGCAAGGCGATCACGTTGTGCCGTCCAGCATGGGTGGTGTATGGGTCGATCCCGACGTGTGTGACTCATGCAATGCCGTCGCGAATCGCGAGGCCGACGAGATGATCGCCCGGGACAATCTCGTTCGCTTCTTGCGCGACGCGCATCGCATCCGTGGCCGTTATGGCGCGCCGCCGCCCTGTCGGTTTGCTGTGCGACTCAACGGCGGAGGGGTCGTCAATGTCACGATTTCGGATGACGGGGTGACGTTCGAGGCGGCGATGTCGGCGGACGCTCTGAGCCGACACGGACTGACTAGCCCGGCTGATCAAGATCGACTCGGCGAGATCGTCGCGCAGGCGTTGGGCACCGACGTGACGGACGGCCTCGCGCTGGCGCGGGCGGCACAGGAGTTCGCGACGAATCCGACGCCGCCCGAGGCTTGGTCTCGCTTCATGGCGAAGCTCGGGCTCGCCTGTGCACGGATGGCCTACGGCGACGACTGGCTGGACAGTCCACAGGCGGCGATCCTCAGCCGTGATCTGCTCTCGGGCGAGCCGCCACGGTTCGGGCAGCGAACACATCTTCCGCCCGTCGAGCCCGTCTGGCCCTATGTGCCTCCTAAGCATCAGGCGTGGATCGAGACGCACGACGAGACGGCCATCCTGATGATCGCGTTGTTTGGTCAGGTGCTGGGGGCGGTGCCTGTGAGCAGCGAGGCGCCGCCACCGAGTGCGTACTCGGCGTGGACATGGGATCCGGTAGAGCGGAGCTTCCACGAGTCGAGCTTCCCGGCCATCTGGGAAGCGACCGCCGCTGCGAAACTCACAAAAGAAGGGCACAACGTGTTGTGCGTGCCGGGGCAGGGCTTTTTCTACGTCGCCGATGGACCGGGCGGACCAGCCGAGTTGCCCATTCCGACCGTCCGGGCGAACTCGGTCACGGAAGCGTTCAGCCTGATACGCGAGATGCGTGAGAACGGCTGACCTGCCGGGAGCGGGCGATCCGCTCGGCTTCGTCCCGTCGGAGATCTGCGAGTGAAGCATCGCATCGACGATCGTCGTCACGCTTTCGCACCATCGAGGTCGCCGAGCTAGCCGAGACGTGTCTCCGGTAGGTGCTCGCTGACTTCTTCCTAATTTTGGCGCGATCTGCCCGTACGTGTGCATCCAGTTGGCGGGAGCAGCCCAGAGTTCAGGGTCGCTCGCTCTCCTGGGCCGGGTGCGGCGCGATCAGATGGATTCGGTATCCGCGTGCGCTCGCGTTGCGCGCGAGTGGTCCGTCGAGTGTCCACAGGTCGGCACCGAGGTCTTTGGCGAGGGCAAGATATGCGGCGTCGTAGGCGGAGCGTCGCTGGAGATCGAGTGTCGCGCGCACCACGCTTGGGCCATCGCTCAACGGGTGGTAGACGATTGGCAGGTCGTCGAGTATTAGCCACGCTTCGTCTATCGCCTCGTCGCGGAGATTTCCTGCGGCGGCTTGCTTGGCCAGAGCGTTAGCGATCTCGTAGCGAGCTAGCGCCGGTGCGTTCAGCTCGGCACTTTCCGAGCCCCAGCGCTGAAGCAGCTCTGAGACTTGGGGAGCCGCGGGCTCGTTGGTCACGAACGCGACCAACGCGCTGGCGTCGATGACGATGCTCACCGGCGCATTGCTCGTGTTTCAAGCTCCTCGCGGCCCTCGCGCACCAAGTAGACGGCTTGATTGGTCCTAGGCAGTCTCGCGCGCAGTCTGGCTGCACGATCCAGCGTGTCTTGCAGTCTCTTCGTGTCAGCGACGGCTGACGACAGCCGTTCCGCTAGCAGATCGTCGGCGGTCGCATCGACATCGCGATGGCGACGCTCGGCCTCGGCACGCAGCAGCGCGTAGGTTCGCTGGCCCACATGGACGGTCCGATCTGTGCTTGCCATCGATATGTAGTCTACCGGCCGTTTGAACCGGCTGGAAGGCTAAACCGTCGGCCAGCGAGATGATCCTCGGGCGGCTGCGGGTTGGGGTCCAATTTGGGGTCCAAAGTGAGCGTAACTCAGGAGCACTCAGAAGCACTGAAACCCAGTAAACACGGGCTCTGAGCACTCAGCGACACCGGAACGCTCAGGCTGGGGGCCGGGCGGTCGCAGGTTCAAATCCTGTCTCCCCGATCGAGAAGTGCCTGCAAATTGGCTAGTTTTTGGAGTCTCGCCAAGTAGCCAGTTTTGCGGTTGGGGTCCAACGTCCGCTCGGCGCTGGAAGTGGTCTGTAGGGACCGGGTGGTCGTAGGTTCATATCTTGTCGCCCTGGCTGGGTTCAACCTCCCTGAAAAGGGGCGAGGGGGATCTACACAGAAGCGAAAGCCCGCTCGTTTCGCGATCCATCGAGTGCGGCGTAGCCCGGACGTTGCTCAGTTTGCTCTTGGTCGAAGCGGTAGCGCTCGCGTATCTATTCCTCGATTCCGAAACGCGATATCTAATGATCTCGCCCATATGCAGATAATGGAGTCCGACGTGCTTCTACAGTGGCCTCGGGGCGGCGGCAAGTGCGGTGCGTCCCGGCGTACTTGGCCGACATGCAGTTTCGCTCCAGCTGCCGGCAGTAGTATTGCGCCGCGATGAATGATGGTGCCCCAAATGGCCAGAACGATTCAATTCTTCGATCAGGTACGCGACCCGACCTGCCACTCGATGAGCTCTCCCCGCGGGACTTTGAGCGCCTGGCGCTGCACTTGCTCGTCCGAGACGACAGCTATGGCTTCGTCCAAACTCACGGCTTGGACGGCCCAGACGGCGGTGTCGATATCCGTGCACGTCTTGTCGCCGAGCATCATCCGAACGCGGACTCGAGTTCGCGTGACGTACTAGTTCAAGTCAAGCGTGTCAAAGCCTTCACCAAGACTCTGGCGCGAAACGAGGTCCGCCGTCTCGCTGAGCACAGGGCCTTTACCGATGTGGCGCAATACCTCGTAGTCACTTCCTCAACGCCGAGCGCTGCTGCGATTCTTGAGCTCCAGAGTGGCATTGCACGGCTTGGCATCGCGTCGCTTGAAATTTGGGACCGCAGCGTAGTAACGGCCCGCATACTGAGGGAGCCCGATCTGCTGAGTTTCTTCTTTGGTGTAAATGATCAGGTGGCGTGGACTGGTTATGGCGAGATGCAGCGCGTCCAAACTCGCTTGACGGACCGCTTGGAGGAAGGACGGAGAGTGGTGCTTTACGTTGGGGCGACCATTGGCGCAACCCTGACGCGAGCTTCCCAGATTGATGCACGAGTGAACCGCTTCTTCGAGGTGGTACGAGATCTCGTCGAGCTGGGAGTCATCTGGTCGGTCGTGAGTTCGGTAGCCGATCTCAGCCTTGACCTTGGTGATGTTGTTTTCCTCAATACCTCTGATCGTCCCCGAGATCGGGCGCTGTGGCAGCCGGGTGGCTCGCCGTGCGGACCCGACGGCAGCGGTGCAAGCCACCAAGCATCAATTGATGCTGCGCTCAAGGCGGCGGCTGACCTTCCCGACACTCCTGTTGTCGTCGGTGTTGGTTTGGATGACACGGAGATGCTGGCATTTCTCTCAGCGGGCCCCCTACTTGATGTCAATGTCGCACTCGACGGGCTCCTATTCATCGGGGATCGGGATCAAGACGTCGATGTCATCCTCAACCTGGCCGCGATAGTCCTGGCGGCAGCCGCCCAGCAGCTACGTCCGCTCCGCTTGGTGTTTGCGGCACTGAAGCTAGATTTTGGTCGCCCATATCCACCGCGCGAAGTCCTCGAAGGCAGTCCGGTTGAGCCAGGAATCGTACTGTCCGGCTGCTGGCCAGACAGTTTGACGGACGCCTTGGCTGACAATTTAGAGAGTGTGAGTAGCCTTATTCCAATTACGGGATTGCCGGGCACCGGGAAGACCGCTGCAGCATATTATCTAGCACACAAGGTTGCGCCGAATGCCTCGTATTATCTGGACGCGCGGAATGGGCCTAAGCTGATAAGTGAGGATCTACGCCAATTGGTGGCGTGGATTGATCGCCGCCATGAAGACCCTGTTCTAATTGTCGACAACGGGGATGCCATATTGCAGGAACAGCTCACGGCGCTCCTCGGTCGCCGACGAGCGGGCGCGCTGCGAGTGATTTTCGTGCTAACTCAACGGTTCCGCGACACGGACCTATTTGGCGGCGAGATTCAGCGTCCGGCTACGGACGAGTCTAAGTGGCCTGAGTATTGTCCCGCGCTCGGTGCCTGGGCAGAGGCTTCACTCGCTGGCTCGCTCGAGGCGGACATCGAGCAGGCGGTGATAGAGGCACGGAATCCTTGGCACTTGTTTTACCTTCTGCGCGGAGGCGAGGCAACGCTAGGGTCGGAGTTCCACGAGGCTCGGGGGACTGATTCCGCCGATATTATTTGGTTTGCTATAGCGGCCGGTCAAGTGTTTCTTGGCGAGCCAACGACGGTCAGAGGTATCTACGCGCTCCTGACTAGCCATCACTTGTGGCCATTCTCAGTGGACGCCGGGCAACGAGGCCCCTGGCTGATAAGAACCTTGTCCGAGTTGCTGGATCGACGGTACGTAGTATGGACGGGCAAAGGTGTTGTGTGTCGACATCAGCTTGAGGCCTTTGGGGTTTTGCGCATCTCGCATGCGCGTGATCCTCAGATTACTGACACTAGCTTTAGTGAGGTTGCTACGGCGCTATTTAAGCAGGCTTTGAGTCCGATCGTTATGTCGAGAGCCGTCAAGCGACCGGCTCGAAGGCTGACGAAGGCCATCGTGTATCGCTTCGTGGGGGAGGCAGTCGAGCCGCTTCTCACCCGGCAACGCGAGCTCGAGCAGGCCGTTCCGTATAGCGAAGAGCTTCACGAACATGTTGAACACGTCTGGGGCCCCCTATTGAAATTGGTGGAATCGTGGCCGCCCCATCCACTGTATTGGCTATTCAACCGGTCGCGGTTCGGGAACACTTTCCTCCGATTTTCGCCATTTCGAGGCCTACGGGGACTAGCGGCGCTGGGAAACATTGACGGTACTGGCGATGCGGTTGATGTGGTGCTGTGCATCAAGGCAATCTTGGCGCTCGAAGGCCTGCGACAGGCACAGTTGCGCTGGAGGACAGAGCGCACTCTACGGGGAGGCGAGCCTTTTGTTCGGCTGGCGATGCGCCGGGCCCTCGCCGCTGGTGATAACAAGGCGGTAGAGGACGCTCGAGAGGCACTTGCTGTGAGGAGCGCTGGTCTCGCGCAACTTGGCAAAGAAACGAACGTCGAAGCGGAGATCATAGGCGTCACGCCACTTAGTGTTAGGAAGGATCCCGAGCTAGAGCTACTGGCGCGAACAAGAGTCTGGTTAGGGCATCAGGAGGCGGCATGGTCGCAGGCTCTCCAGAACTTCACAACCGAGGACTTGCTTGTACCGCTCGCGTCGGTTCATCTACAGTCGCGCCCGCTGCTGCTTGCTCACGTATGGCTGTTGGCACCGTCGCTTGCGATTGAAACGTTTGATGCGCTGCCGGCCAAGTCGCAGGCGAGCGTGGTGGAGCGGATTCATGAGGCGGCACACGACTACTCCCCACTTTGGCTTGAGCCGATGGATGGCATTCTGCCACACTTCGTGGCGGCGATTGCTATGCGGCGCCGTGATCTGGACAGCTGGTTGCAGATGCCGGTCGCCGGAGAGTTGGGGCGAGCGGTGGCGGCAGTGAAAGCGTTGGATAGTGGGAAGTCAAGTCTTCCGCAAGCAGTTGAGGATGTGCATGACGGCGGTGTCACCATCGACTTGGCGGCGCTAGTCGGGCGCGAGCGTCTCGACCAGCTGAAGGGCTGGGAACGAGCGCCGTTTGTTGATTATGTCAACGAACGACTGCAGCTTGGCGTTGGCCCTCGGGTGGCTTCGTTTTTCACAGAGGAGGAGCTGGATGAAGTCGTCAGGCTAGTGGAGGAGGGTGCGGAGAACCCAGCTTCTGAGTGGCCAGTTGGGATGACGAGTAAGAGTGAGATTGAACAGGTCACAAAGGACGAGCTAGCGCGCCTGTGGTGGGATATTGGGGCGGCTTGGAAGGGGATCGTCGAGATCTCTGAAGATCGTCCACGGCGGCAGCCAACCCGGCCTCCCAGCTCGTCCACCGTGGCAGCGTTTATCGAGGGATGGAGCGAGCGACGAGCGGAAACGGAGGAGACGCAACGGGAGGGGCTGCCAAAGGATCAAGCTTAAGCGGGGCCGATGGATCACTCTGCGCTGTCGTTGCCTGCGCGAGCGCGGCGAGTCCTTAGCCTTATGTCGGCTTCCGCATGGACAGGCTCCGTTGCGTCCGGCGGCCTTGAGGGTGGGCGCTGTAATGGTGGCGTGACCCCCGTGGCGTGGTCCACTGATCTCCTGGCATACCAAACGGGGGCCGGTCAGTTTGGAGAGGTTGGGTCGTTGCTTCATAGTCGAGTTCGCTGCAAAATCTGACTTCAATATTAGCTTTATACGGTATATTTTGCAGCGTGCAAGCTGTCAAGACCCTGCAAAATAATCTATATCTGGTATCGTTTGCAGTATGTCTAGGCCGCTCCAGCGTTTGTTTGATGTCGCTGAGTCTCAGTGGGGTCTTTGTACGCGCCAGCAGGCCCAACAGGTGGGAGTGGGGGCGAGTTCGCTTGCGCGTCTGGCGGGTGACGGGCTGCTTGAGCGTGTCGCGCATGGTGTCTACCGGGTTCGGGGGTCAGCCGAGCCCGAACATCTCGGGTTGAGGGCGGCGTGGTTGCAACTCGATTCAGTTACGCCGGCGTGGGAGCGTGTGCGCTCGCTTGACGTAGCGGTTGTTTCGCATGCCTCGGCTGCGTCCTTGTATGGGGTTGGCGATCTTCGTGCTGACGTCCATGAGTTCACGCTTTCGGTGCGTCGCCAGACTCGTCGGCCCGACGTGCGCCTGCATCGTGGTCGAGCCTCCGATGCCGAGCGGCTTCTGCTGCACGGTCTACCAACCACTCGGGCGGGGCGAATGATCGCCGACCTGCTGGAGGATCACATTGAGCCCGAGAGCGTTGCGCAGATCGCGGCAGAGGTTGTTCACCGAGAGCTCGACCACCCGGATACGATCGCCGAGTGCATAGCGCCCTTGGCGCTGAGACACGGGTTTCGCAGAGGCGATGGCCCAGCGCTGCTCGACCATCTGCTGAGGATGGCCGGCTCGTCAGGGCAGATAGAGAGGGTCTCGGTGGCAGGTGGCGATGGCGAGCGTTGACGCTAGTCCTTACGGTGATCCGCGTGCTATGCGCAACCCGATCGCCGATCGTCTGCGTCCGATCGCGCGTGAGCACGGGGTTGAGCTCAGCGGACTTCAGCGCCAGTTCGCTTACGACCGGCTGCTGTGCCGGGTCTTTCGTGCAGAGCCGGATCGTTGGGTGCTCAAGGGTGCCACTGCAATGCTCGCCCGACTGGGACCAAATGCCCGGCACACACGCGACATCGATCTGCTCAGCCGCGCCGGAGATCTAGAAGAAGCACAAGGCGCTCTCCGCATGGCCGCCGCGCTCGATCTGGACGACTACTTCACCTTCGCGCTGGCTCCCGGCCGGCGCATTAGGCAGGGGGCTGGCGCAATCCGACTGGGTGTTGTCGCGTCCTTGGGGGTCGAGCGGTTCGCCAGCTTCCATGTGGATCTGGTCGCTGGCCTTGTGATGACGGGGGTGCCCGACTTGGTCCCGCCGCTCGTGCGGCTCGAGTTGCCCGGGCTTGTAACGGCTGACTATGCGGCGTACCCGCTTGCCGACCATATAGCTGACAAGGTGTGCGGACTACTGGAGACCCACGAACGCTCCAGTGGGTTGACGGAGCCGAGCACACGCTTCCGAGACCTCGCTGACTTGGCGATCTTCGCCCACGCCATCTCGGTCGGAGTATCTGAGCTCACAGTAGCGCTGGCGTCTGAGGCCTCGCGGCGCGGCCTGGTCCTGCCCGATCGCCTCGCAGTACCCGCCGGTCGTGACTGGCCGAGCGGCTACGCTCGCGTAGCGCGCGACGCGCCCCAACTGAAGGAGCGCGATCTCGCCCGTGCGGTCGAGACGGTCGCGCGCCTCATCAACCCAGTGCTCGGGGGAACTGCACAGGGATCGTGGAATCCAAGGGTCCTGAACTGGTGCCCCTAGCAAGCGCGGTAGCTCTCCGCGTATCGTCCCGTTGAGGACTTCGACTGGTGCTCGGCGCCCTGGGCCGGCGTTCGATCTGGCTGTGCAGTTTCGCGGAGGATCTGGAGATGCCGTCGCGGCGAGCTGGGGTCCAATTTGGGGTCCAAAGTGAGCGCAACTCAAGAGAACTCAGAAGCACTGAAACCCAGTAAACACGGGCTCTGAGCACTCAGCCGCGCTGAAACATGCAGGCTGGGGGCCGGGCGGTCGCAGGTTCAAATCCTGTCTCCCCGATAGAAATCCTGCTCCCCTCAAGGAGCGGCTCGGGGCCTCCTGAAACAGCAGGTTTGGCTCTGGATTGGGGTTTCTAGGTCATGCGGTTAGGCAAAGCGGGTGGTGCTGGAATGGTGTTTTCCGAGCTGACCGCCCACGGAACGCCCACGTGCTGATGGTCTGACCGCCCACGCCGTGTCTGATCGGTTGGGGTCTTGTGTCGGCTGGTCACCGGTGATCGCTGCCTTCCATGAACGGCGCCGCGACAACAAGCTCTGCCTGTTTGGGGCGTGGCTGTGTCGGGCTGACAGGCGCTATCGGTAGTGTTCTGAGAATGAGCAAAGTGATTGTTGTCGGCGCTGGGATCGGTGGGTTGAGTGCGGCTCACGCGCTCGGGCGCGCAGGATGCGACGTGCTCGTGATTGAGCGTGAGCCGACCCCATCTGTCGTCGGCGCAGGATTGGTGTTGTGGCCGAATGCTGTGCGAGCGCTTGACGAAATCGGGTTGGGCGACGCCGTGCGGGATATCGGGGCGCAGGCCACGCAGACGTCGGTGGTTGACTCCCGAGGTCGCCAGCTCAGCAACATTGATACTGCTGCAATCGCAGAGCGCGTGGGCGCGCCGATGCTATTGGTGGAGCGTCCGAGTCTTCAGGCCGTTCTCGCTCGGGGACTTGAGGTTCGTGCGGGTGCGACGGTGACGTCCGTGAACGATGTCGGCGTGACGCTCGATACCGGCGAGCAACTCGCCGCGGACGCAATCGTTGGAGCAGACGGGATCAGTTCGGTTGTTCGCGCCCACATCGCGCCCGACGCGCGAGTCCTCGACACCGGCAAGATGGCTGTGCGTGCCGTCGCACCTGTCGAGATCGGGGCTGGTCGCGCGTGTGAGGCGTGGGGCTCTGGCGAGTTGTTCGGGGTTGCAGGCTTGCTCGATGGTCGTAGTTATTGGTTCTATGAGACGACAAGTGCGAGGCTTGGCTCCGAGGATGTGTTGGCGACCCTGAGACTCAAGGTGCGTGAGTGGCCGGCTCCATTCCCAGAACTCGTGGAGAAGACTGATCTTGCTGCGCTTCTCGTGCACCCGATCAAGACCGTGGCGCAGCTTAAGCAATGGAGCCGAGGATCGGCGACGCTACTCGGTGATGCTGCTCATGCGATGGAGCCAAATCTTGGTCAAGGTGCTGCTCAAGCGATCGAGGATGCGGTCGCGCTCGGGCGTGCGCTGATCGCCGAGAACGACATTACGAACGCCTTTGCGGTTTACGCGGGTGCACGTCAGTCTCGCGCTCGACGTGTCCAGCGAGAATCTGCCCGGATGGCGCGTATCGCGCTCGCCAGCCGCTTGACCAGTGCCAGAAACGTAGCGATGCGGCTGACCCCTACGGCTGTGCGCCAGCGCACTGTCGCACAACTCATAGCATCGTAGTCCGCGCGGGCGGTGAGCCGAGGTACTTCGACTCGACGCCGCCGTCCAACAGGCTGCGCTTTGCATCCATCTACAGGTGCTTGAAGGTCCTTCTGGCAGGCGTGGAGCATCGATGTCCCCCTGACGACACAGTAATCACACAGCGCTCGCTGGGGCGTGCATCTAGTCTGTGCAGGCTCGTGGAGCAGCGCGGGGTGTTTGACAGCAACTGGAGGAGCGAGGATCGCTCGGGACTTCGGGGTGGCTTGTTAGCTGATGCCGTGGAGTAGTTCGGCGGGGGATATGCCAAGTTGTCTGGCGAGGGCGAGGATCAGCTTGAAGGAAGGTTGTGATCTGCCTGTCTCGATGCGTGAGATGTAGGTGTCTACGACGTCGACCTTACGGGCGAGTTGGGATTGGCTGAGTCCGCGTTGTTCGCGGGCGTGGGCGACGTTGGTGCCGAACTTTTGGGCTGGCGTCATCGTTGGGAGGCTACCCTATTAGTATAGCACTCTAAATGCTATACTAGATGGTGCTACTAAAGACTAGTTGGCCCCGGCGCGGTGGTAGCCGCCCGGGGCCTGACACGGAAAGGACGGACCTTCCCATGCACGACGAGATTAGCCGTATGCCAGCTGAGGACGAGGAGCGGGCGGAGAAAGGAATCCTCGGGTTGTTGCTCGCTTCCGACTCGCATCGGCCGTGGTCGATTGCGGAGCTTGAACGGGAGCGTGGCGAGCGCCTCTCAACCGTCGATGCGGTCGCGAGCTTGCACGGTGCAGGCCTGATCCATCGCTGTGGCGAGTTCGTGTTCGCGACTCGCGCCGCGATCCGTATGGACCAGATGCTGCTCTAACGGGGGATTCGCGTGATTGTGCTGGACCGTCCGGCGTCTGCGGCTGCTCGGCCTCGCCCGGCGGTCCGGCGCATCCCTCGCTGTCCCCGAACGCCCTGGTCGTCAGTCGTTCCAGCAGAAGGCATTTTCGTGTTCACGGAAGGGCTGTTCGGAAAGTTCTTGGCCGTTTGCGGTCGCTCACGGTCATTAAGGAGTATGAGCGGACAAAACCCGAACCAATCAGTCGGCCTCGCGCAGCTCCAGATGCCCGAGCGGTATGTCGGACGCGCCGAGCTGGCCGAGATCATGAGCGTGAGCCTCGCCACTGTCGATCGGATGGTCGCGGAGGGTATGCCTTCGGTGACGTGGGGGCGGCGTACCCGCCGTTTCCGGCCTTCTGTAGCGATCTCCTGGGCGTCGAAGCGGGATAGGGCAGCGTGAGCGTCATGAAGCTCCCATCGGGGCATTGGCGTGCGCAGGTGCATGACCCAAAGGTCGGTCATAACGTCAGTGTCTCGCGCGTCCTTGGTGGTCCTGGGACCTTCGCCACCAAGAGCGAGGCGAAGCGTGCGAGAGAGCATGCACGCGAGCGCCTGGGCGTCGAACATGCAAGGAACGTGACGCTCCGAGAATTCTGGGAGCGCTGGACGACCGACCCATTGTTCGCCCGGCCGAAGGACTCCACGAACATCCACAACCGCGAGCGGACGAGCGCATTCGTGGAGCGCTATGGCATCAGGCGCATCGACCAGGTGGATGACGAGATCGTGGGGGAGTGGTTGGCGGGCGGGAAGCACAACGGCACGGTGCCCGCGCTACGCGCGATGTTCAACGATGCGGCCTCGGCGAAGGCTGGTCGGCTTGTGCGGCATAACTCATTCGCGCGGCTCGGTATCTCGAAGGGTCCTGGGCGGCGTCACGAGCAGCCGCCGAGTGAGGAGCAGGTCTGGAAGCTGGTCCGCTGTGCGTGCGAGTTGGCGAGCCCATCCTTTGCTGCGTGGCTCCAGGTCGCCGCATTCACAGGCCTACGCCCTGGGGAGCTGGATGCGCTACGCCGCACGAACGTTGATCTAGATCGAGCACGCATCCGGGTGGTTGAGCAGTTCAACGCCAAGACGCGCACGTTCACGCTTCCGAAGAATGGTCTTGCACGCGATGCTCCGCTGACTGACCCGGCGCGCGAGGCGCTCGTCTCCCTGCCGGTAGAAGGCGAGTTCTGTTTCGCGCCGATTCGAGGCGAGCATTGGACCGCGAGCGCTCGCGCTTATCACTGGAAGGCGGTCAGGAGTGCGGCAGGATGGGCCGGGAGCCTCTATCTCGCTACGCGTCACTTCGCGGGCTGGTACATGGTCAACGTCCTCGACCTGCCCTCAGAGGACGTGGCGATCGCGCTGGGTCACACCGATGGCGGCGAGCTGGTCCGTCGGCTCTACGGCCACCGCGACCACGAGCGCGCTCTTGATCGTGTGACGGCGGCGTACGAGCGCACAGCGAGCTTTACGCAGATGCGGCTCCTTTAGCCCTGGACGTCCGCAGCAGCGGTAACGTAATCCCCAACATGAGCCCCGCAACATCCCATATTGACCTCCAGACGCTGCGTGCGCGTCGAAACGAGATTCTGGGCTGTGCCGCCGAGCACGGTGCGGGCGACGTGCGCGTGTTCGGCTCGATCGCTCGTGGTGACGCCGAGGTCGACAGCGATATCGACCTTTTGGTCAAGATGGAGCCCGGTCGGAGCCTGCTCGACCTCGTGGGGCTATGGCAGGACCTGGAGGACCTCCTTGGAGCACATATCGATGTGCTCAGTGAGGGCGGCGTGAGCCCGCACCTGCGAGAGCGTATCTACGCCGACGCTGTGGCCCTGTGAAGGACGAGCGCACCTACCTACTGCACGCCGTCGAGGCAATCGACGCCATCCTGAGTTACACCGTCGAAGGGCGCGAGGTTTTCTACGCCGACGGTAAGACGCGGGATGCGGTCATCCGCAACATCGAGATCATCGGCCAAGCGGTCAAGGGCGTCTCCGATGCCACCCGTGCCTTGGAGCCCGACATTCCGTGGCGGCAGATCGCCGGCATGCGCGACAAGCTCATCCACGAATACTTCGGCGTCGATCTGGCGCTTGTTTGGGATGTAGTCGAGCGCGATCTACCGAATGTTCGCCCTCGCCTGGAGGAGCTGAGTAAACGCCTCGCCAGCGAAGCTGGCTCTGAGGCCGAACCTGCCTCATAAGGCGACGGGCGCTCAGGACCGCCCACGAAACCGCACACGCGGGGTTGTATGACCTGTGCTGGAGCTAAGCCAGTCCTGTCTCCCCGATGAAAAGTCGCAGGATCAGAACCTTGAACCTCGTTGCGAACACTGGCGAAAGCCGCGAGAACACTAGGGATCGCGGAAGGCCTGTTCTCGTCTGTTCCCGGCTGTTCTCGACACGCCGGACCGCAAAAGGACCGCAGCGGCGGGCAAGACGGACCGCAACGTCCCGGCGACACTGCGCACCGCACCATGCATCATGGAAGGTGCCTACGACGCGAGCATCACTCGCGCCTCGTGGCTTCACCCGGGCTGCTGTTTGGGCGTGGCCGGAGGGGATGCCTGCGAGCCGAGCAGGCCGCTGAGCTTGAATGCCGCCCAGTAGTAGGGGTCCGTGAGCTCCTCGCGGACCTCGTTTACATCCTCACGCCAGCCTGCTGCCACGGCGTCGAGCAGCGCGGCCTCCGGGGAGCCGTCCATGCTCAGGTAGCGGCCGCTGCGCAGCATCTGCACCCCGCGCGCGAACGCCTGCACGAGGCCCGCTCCTTCGGCGAGCCCCTGGTGTAGTGCGACGCTGAACAGCAGTCCGGCGAGGTCATCGACCTCCCACAGCGATGAGATCACGCTGCGCGCACCACAGGCGAGGAACGCCCCGTCGATGCCGGTGTAGTTCTCGATCTGCGGCCAGCGCGTCACGGCCCTTCCCGTATCGCAGGCTGAGAGCACCACCAACTCTACCCCGCTGAGATCCACGTCGCGATACAGCTGGGCGACGCTGAGATACCCCTCGGCGAGGGTCTCTCCCGCGAGATGCAGCCCTGAACCGTACGTGTCTCCGAGGCGCCAGGTTCCGTGGCAGGCCAGATGCAACAGCCGCGAGCCGCCGGCCGCGGCGAGAAACGCCTGCGGCGTCGCGGCCGAGCCAAGCAGCGTCACGGCCTCGGCGTGCAGCGTGCCGAGGACGGCGACCTCGCCATTTGTCATCGGGATGTCGTCCTGTTCGTGGTAGGCGACGGCGAGCACGCCGGCCGCGCCGGTCGTTCCCTGTGCTCGCAGCCGCTGCAGCACGCGTGCGGAAGGCGCATAGCTGATCGACACCAGATCCCCCAGATAGCTTCCGTCCTCGAGTTCCAGCACGCAGAATGGGAGCTCGCTGAGGAAACCGATCGGGCACACGATCAGGTGCCTGACCTGATGCTCGCCAAGCGCCTCGGCGAGCGCCTGTCCGAGTCCGTGACCGACACTTCGCATGACGCGCCGCAGCGACTCGGGGTCGGCTTCGCGCCATTGCCCGAGGGCGTTCTCGATCGCGTGCAGCGGCGTCGTGCTGAGATCCAGTCGTTTAGCGGCCGGCCCGCTCGGGCCGTGTGTGCACAGGAAGCCATCGAGATAGTCCTGCGAGCGGTTCAGATGAAGAAACGCGGTCTCGGCGTCGACCAGTCCGCCGACGAGCGCCTCGAAGCGCTCCTGTTCGGCTTCCTCGCTCCTGCGGCGGTCACGGTCGCCTCGCGCAAGCCGGTAGTCCGCCAGAGCGTCTGCGACGTTCTCTTCGAGCGGCGCGACCTCGATGCTGAGAAGCCGCGCTCGCGCGAGCTTGTCGCTCGCGGTCAGCCACCGCTCGCGGGCTTTCAGGTAGCGGGCGATGCTCTCGCTCTCGACACCGTCCTCGGAGGCGGATGAGCCGAGTCCAAGTAGCTCCTCGGCCTTTGCCCAGTCGCTGCCGATGAAGCCACCAACCCCGTCCTCGGCGGTGTGCTCCTGATACCACGCGTTCAGCAGCGCGTCGGGGTCCGGGTCTCGGCCTCGCAGGCCGTGCAGCGCGCCGCTTCTGGCGCTCTCGCCAAGCGGCGTCTCACCGATGTCATACCGGGCTGTGTGAATCAGCTCGAGCAGGCCGTCCTCGCGCAGGTGGAAGAAGTCCATCCGGACAAACTCCGTCAGTGCGATCAGCGCTAGTTGCATCGCTTGATCTAGCGAGTCTGCGAAATAGAACTCAGCCACGCGTTCCTCCCCGCGGAAGTGAAGCCGCACCACGAACTCGCCGAGCCCGCTCTCGCTCTGCACCTCCCCGACGGCGATCCGTGTCTGCGCCTCACCGCTGAGGACCTCGTCGGGCAGGTCGGCGACGTCGAAAACCGCGAACCAGTACGGGATCGGGCCGCACGAGTGGTGTCCGATCCGGCCGCCGACAGAGACCATGTACTCGGTTAGCCATTCCGGGACTAGCAGCCCGTCCAGGTAACCGTCGGCGGGAGCGTTCGCGCCCACTGCCGACACCCGGTGGACATTGCGCAGCGCGTCGACGGAGGCGCGCAGCATCTGCTCATCACCGTCCAGCTCGCGCCTGCGGCGCAGCTCATATCCCGTGAAGCGCCGGAGGTTGACTTCGAGTTCCTCGCGCGTGCGCTCCAATACAGTCTCGACGTCCTCGACCGTCTCGCTCAGAGCCCCACGATGGGCGTGCAGAACGCGGAAGCGCGCCGCAGCGAGCGCCATCTCAAAGAGCTCGTCGTGAAGCGTGAGGCCGGCGGGCACCTCCGCGACCGCCTCGCTCAGAGCGTCCGACACGTCCTCCTGAGCCCAGAACTCGGTCAATGCGTCCGGTGCCGGCTCGCGCAGCATCTCCGGGATCACCGGCGCCGGCAGCAGCGCCTCTCCGACGAGCATCTGGACAACCTCGGGGCTGAGACTCCAGCGCCCGGCTAGCTCCTCCCGCAGTAAGTCCTCCGCGGTGTGGGCCAGACGCCAGCGCGCGTACCACGTGAAGACCAGAAAATGGAGCTGTTCCGGCGACCACCACTCATCCAGCGGCAGTCGACCGAGCCGCAACGCCTCGAACACGGGCCGGACCAGACGATCCAGCGCCTCCTCGAGGCTCGCCTGCGGTGGAGCGAGCCCAACTTGGATCAGCTCTTCGGATACCTCGTTCGCGGAGAGAGCGTTCCGGTAGCCAAGACTGATGTGCGCGATCAGTGCTGCCTGCCCGAGCAAGAGCGAATCACCTGGCGCACCAGGAACCTCGAGGGCCGGCACCTCGTCGAGGAACTCTCGATGGCGGGCCGGGAGCATCGCCACCGTCTCGCGACAGAGCTGATCGAACCAATCATCGCGGCGCACCGCGACAGCGTTCCAGAACGCCGCAGCGCAAGAGCGCGCTGATCAACCCCCAGACCGTCACTGGGTCGGCGCAGGTACTCGCCGTGCCGGTTGCGCTCGGATCACGCGATCACGTCCCCCACAACGTGTATGTTCCGATTATGGCTCCTCAAATGAGGCGGCGAAACCGGAACAAGGAGCGCATTCGTGGCAATCCCTAGTAGCGCAGTCGACGGCGCCATCGCCCACGTACGCCTGGAGCAGCTCGCCCTGACAGTCGAGGAGCTGCGCGAGGCCATGCAGGTCGGCTACACAGCCGCCGCCGGATGCACTGAGCACGACCCTCGCAGTCTCGCTGGCACCCTCGCCTGGGGCAAGGGGATCGGACACCTACGCGACCTGACGAAGCTGCGTGGCTGGACCTCCGATCGAACCGCCAACTACGAGACGACGGTACACCCGTCGAACTCGCACGCGGTCGCGATCGCGGCGGGAACCGCCGAGACCGGCCGGACCGACGGGCTACCGCCGCGCACCAAAACGCCTAAGGGACCCGCCACCAGCCGCGCTGTCGCCAGGAACGCCCAGCTGTCTCTGGGACAAGGCACTGACGTGTTTCGTGGCACCGGCGAGCCAGTCGACGACGAGGACCGCGAGACATGGGTCCTTCTGCACCACTTCGACAAAGACGCCGAGCAGATCCGGCTCGAGCTTTCCCTGCCGCTGGAGATGAGCGGCAAGCAGATCACGGCGTGGGCAGAGCGGCTCATCCTCCCGCCGATCGAGTTCTCATCCGAGGTCGAGATCGAGGACATCGAGCCGGACGTGTCGATCGACATCGACGTCTCGCGAAGGACCACAGGGCTCCGCTAGTGGAGCCCGGATTCAACGCGACGCGCCTCGATCTGGCGCGACGACGACGCGGTCTCACGAAGGGTAGGCTAGCTGAGGCCGCGGGCCTCTCGACGCGCATCCTCGCCGCCTACGAGCGCGGCGACCGGGAGCCTTCCGAGGCGACCGTGCAGAAGCTTGCGGCTGCCCTGCGTTTCCCCGCCGCTTTCTTCACCGGGGAGGAGATCGAGGAGCCGTCGGTCGACGGGGTGAGCTTTCGCGCGCTCAGCACGATGACCGCCCGCCAGCGCGACCAGGCCACCGGCGCCGCGTGCATCGCACTGCAGCTCGACGACTGGATACGCGAGCGCTTCGAGCTGCCCTCGCCGGACGTCCCCCGCCTCGGCGACGTCGATCCCGAAGCCGCCGCGGAGGCCGTCCGGCAAATGTGGAACATGGGGCAAGGCAAGGCGCCGAACATGGTTCACCTACTCGAGGCGCACGGCGCCCGTGTGTTCTCGCTCGTCCAAGAGTGCGTCGAGGTCGATGCGTTCTCCTTTTGGCGGCACGGCGCACCATACATATTCCTCAACAACCAGAAGAGCGCCGAGCGCAGCCGTATGGATGCAGCTCACGAGCTCGGACATCTCGTGATGCACTCCCATGGAGGCCCGACCGGACGCGCCGCCGAGGACGAGGCACAAGCGTTCGGGTCGGCGTTCCTGATGCCCCGTCGCAGCGTCCTTGCCGGAGTAGCGAAGGGCGCCACCGTCCCGCAGATGCTCAACGCCAAGCGTCGCTGGAACGTCGCGGCGATGAACCTCGCGCACCGCATGCACAAGCTGGGATTGCTCAGCGAGTGGCAGGCCCGCTCAACCTACATCCAGCTAGGGCGAATGGGCTACCGCGACGGCGAGCCGGTCGGCATCGACCGCGAGACCTCACAGATCATGCCCAAGGCCTTCGCAGTTCTACGTCGAGAAGGCATTTCTCGTGCCCAGGTCGCCAAGGAGCTTTGCGTCCCTGTCGAGGAGCTCAACGTCGCGACCTTCGGGCCTGTCCTAGCGCGGGGCACCGAAGAGGAGCACGCCGAGCCGGCCGGGTTCTCACCGCTGTCGCCCGGCCGCCGGCCAGACCTCCGCATCGTCATCTAGCGCCGTGTTTGAAGACGAGCCTTCCGTCCCGGGTGACGCAGAAGCTCGCGCGGCCTCGGTCCCAGATGCTCCGGACGCTGATGACCGGCCACCAGGCCCCGCGGTTTCCATCGGCCCCAGCGTCGCGTTCTCGGCGGATAATCCACGTTCCCGAGGAGATCGCGCCTGGCGCCGGTGAGGCCGCGGTGCTCTCGATGCTCGCCATACGCGAGGACTCCTCCTGGATGCTCACGTCGGGGTCGCTGCTGAGTGTGCCCACTGCAGTCACGGGGATGAGCTGGAAGCGCTGGCGCGAACGCCAGGCACCGCGCACCCGATACTCGATCACCAGGGCCGCCTCGATCCGGGGCCCGTGTTCTGCATTGAACCGTTCCCCGGCATACGCGCTGTCCGCGCGATCACCGACCTGCCGGGCATGGCACAGCCTGATCGACCGCCTCGCCGGCGTCCGGCTCGCCGCGCCAAGCTGCCGCTCTCCCTGGGCGGCCATCCCCTGGCGATCCGGCAGCCTCGTCGACGCGCCTCGCGACGACCGGAGTCCGCCGCTTCAACCCCGATACTGGCTGTCCAGCGATGCTCACCAAGATCCAGATAAAGAACTATCGGGCCTTTAAAGACTTCTCGCTCGACTTCTCCGACGGTCTCAACGTCATCGTCGGCGACAACGACGCCGGCAAGTCGACGCTCCTCGAGGCCGTAAATCTCGCTCTTACCTCCCGGCTGCGCGGCCGCTTCTTGGCCAACGAGCTCTCGCCGCACTTGTTCAACCAGGACACCGTCGCTAGCTACGTCGCGGCTGTCGGCGAAGGCGCGAACCCAGCGCCACCCGAGATCCTGATCGACCTCTACCTCGAGGAGACTGACGACACCGCGTTCCTCAAGGGGACGAACAACAGCAGCCTCGAAAACGCCCCAGGCCTGAGACTGCGGGTCGCGTTCTGGGACGAGTTCGCCGACGAGTACGCGAACTTCATAACCACAAGCGACCAACTCACGCTCGTGCCGACGGAGTATTACCGCGTCGAATGGCTGAGCTTCGCCGGTAACTCCGTGACCGCCCGCAGCGTCCCGGCTAGCGCATCCCTCATCGACGCCGCGGCCATCCGCCTCCAGAGTGGTACCGACCACTATCTTCAACAGATCATCACCGACCACCTCGATCCCAAGCAGCGCGTGGAGATTGCTCGCGCGTACCGAAGCCTGCGCGAGACATTCACCGGCAACACGGCGATCGCCACGATCAACAGCGAGCTCGCAGAAACCCAGGAAGGGCTGACCGATCGCGAGCTCTCGCTGGCGATCGACATCTCACAGCGAGCCTCATGGGAATCAAACCTCGTGCCGCACCTCGACGACCTGCCATGCCAGTTCGTCGGCGGCGGCGCCCAGAACATGCTGAAGGTTCTGCTCGCGCTCAACCGGACGGCCGACGCATGCCACGTAGTGCTCATCGAGGAGCCCGAGAACCACCAATCTCCAGCCTCGCTCAACACCCTCGTTGCGAAGATCGCAGACCGCTGCGAAGGCAAGCAGGTCCTGGTCACGACACACAGCTCGTTCGTTCTCAACAAGCTTGGGCTTGACCGCCTCGTCCTGCTGAGTCACGCGACCGGCCTTCGACTGACCGATCTGCCAGCCGATACCCTCGACTACTTCAAGAAGCTCCCCGGCTTCGACACGCTGCGCATAGCGCTGGCCAAGCGCATCATTCTCGTAGAGGGGCCCTCCGACGAGCTCGTCGCACAGCGGGCGTTCCGGGACACCCACGGGAAGCTCCCACTCGAATTCGGCGTCGATGTCATCAGTGTCCGCGGCCTATCGTTCAAACGTTTCCTCGATATCGCGCTTCCCCTGAAACAGCGGGTCGATGTCGTCATCGACAACGACTCGAAGGAGCCGGCCGCAATACGCCAGCGGTATTCTCCATATCTGGAGAGCCCTCAAGTCACGCTTCACATCGGAGACCCTTCGGACGGGCACACGCTCGAGCCGCAGCTGATCTCAAGTTGCGGTCGAGACACGCTCAACGGCGTCCTTGGCGTCGACTTCCCCCTCGACGCGGAACTTGCCGACCACATGACGAACAACAAGACCTCCTGTGCGCTGAAGATCCTTGAGCACCCAGGCGATCTGGCGTTTCCGCAGTACATCCGGGATGCCGTCGCCGGGTGAGAATGTTGCGATCCTCGCAGTAGCGGGAGCTCGGAAGACCGAGACGATCATCGAAGCTGCGCTCGCCGAACCCGATGCGAAAACCCTGATCACGACGTACACCACCGAGAACCTCCGCCAGATCACCCGCCGTATCCAGGACAGGACCGGCGTGATCCCGTCGCACATCCGACTTGCCGGCTGGTTCTCCTTCCTACTTAGCGACGCTATTCGCCCGTACCAACACGCCGTGTTCTCTCGGGTTGGGCTCGTCAGAGGACTGAACTTCGACGGCAAACGACAACGCTTCGCTCACCGCGGCGACCGCCACTACTACCTTGATTCGCGCCACGATGTCTACAAGGACGGCATGGCCGACCTCGCCTGCTATGCCGACAAGGCCTCAGACGGCGCCGTCACGAGTCGCCTGGAGCGCGTCTTCGACAGGGTCCTCATTGACGAGGTCCAAGATCTCGTCGGCTACGACCTTGACTTCCTAGATCTGCTCTTCAAATCGCGGGTCGCGGTAACCGTCGTCGGGGACCCGCGGCAGTACACGATCGCTACCAACCAAACACCGAAGAACAAGAAGTACCGCGGCGCAGGCCTAGCCGACTGGATCGCCGAGCGAAGCAAGTACTGCCAACGCCAAGACCGCAGCGTCAGCGACCGGTGCAGCCAAGGAATATGCGACTTCGCGAGCGCACTTTTTCCGGGCCTACCAGCACTCCAAGCCGGTGGGACCGCACAAACCGGCCACGACGGGATCCACCAGATCGAGCCGCACGAAGTACACGATTACTTCGACGAACACCATCCCGTAGTGCTCCGCGACAGCAAGAGGACGGACACCCTCGGATACCCCGCGATCAACATAGGTATCGCGAAGGGAAGCACCTTCGACCGAGTCCTGATCTTCCCGACCAAGCCGATGAAGCAGTACCTCGCGGACCAAGACCTCAGCAAGCTCAAGAAGCCCGAGCGACTCTATGTCGCTGTGACGCGAGCACGTCACAGCGCGACGTTCGTGATCTGAGGGGTCCCGACTCCGGCTGCCTACGCCGAGTGCTGCGAGGCTTTGGCGCTCCGGCGGACGTTGATCGTGATTGACGAGGCGCTTGCACAGCGCCGCGGTCGCAGGTTCAGAACCTTGCACCTCGCCGCGAATGGCGGCGAAAGCCGCAAGAACGCTGGGATTCTTGGTCGAGCGTTCTCGTCTGTTTCCCGGCTGTTCCCGGCACGCGGGACCGCAAAAGGACCGCAGGGGCGGCTCTTGCGGTCCTCTTGGTGCCTGATCAGGTCTTCGCCTGTTGGAGAGCACCGCAAGGGTCACTCATCGTCCCGCGCTGGCGCGCGGGCGAGATCCTCGATCGAGTCCTGCAGCCGAGTCGCCAAGCCAGCGAATCGTTCCAGAGCGTCGACCACCAGCTCGGGGTCCCTAATCACTATGCGCAGCCCGGTTCGCGCCCGTTGTGCCCGGTCGTTGACCTCGTAGAAGAGTTCCTCGATATCGAAGTACCACGCAGCACCGACAGCTGCGTCCCACGAGCGATAGAACGCTTTCGTGGCGTCCTCGAGATAGCAGAGGGTTTCGACGACCAGCCGATCAGGCGGCAACCCCCCAACCCACGCGCGCCACTCCTCGACCAGTTGCTCGAAGGCAGGAGTCCGTGTGCTGTATATGTCCTCGAGCGCCTCGAGGTCAGCCGGGTCAAAGTAGCGGCCGGCCTCTCCCGGGTCGATCCCGCGGTCGAGCTCACGCTCTACCATTCGGCCCGCGCCCTCGGACACGAGCCCCGCCGCGACATGTGCGAGGAGGACCGGGACGCCGAGTGTTGCTGCGAGCGGTGCCGCGGCAACACCCGTCACCGCGATCGCCCCAACGAGGACGAGCACCTTCCCGGCCGTCCGGACCCCCGACCGGAGCTGTTTCCTGAGTTCCCTGCGCGACACGGGGCGCCCCTCGCCCAGTTCGACGAGCCTTTTGCACAGAGCCCGCAGTCGCTCTCGTGTCGCATCGATATTGGCTCCTGGCCTGTCGATGAGAACTCCCGAGAGCTCCGTCTTAAGGGCGTTCGCCTGACTCTCAGCAGATGGTGGGGGCACATAGCCCGACTCGTTCAGGAGCTTCGCCCAGTCGACTCGGAGAACACCCTCAAGCTGGTGCGACTGCTCCGTCGTGAGTCGCGCCGTCCGGAACGCGCCACTCTCGGCCTGAAGCTTCGCCCAAAGATCGTTGTCATCCGCCGTCGCGCAGAGCGCACGGCCGAGGTAGAGCGCGGCATCGCGGAGCTGACGTATCTCGCTTCCGCGCCGGAGCGCAGCGAGTGCACGCTCTCTGGCTTCCCGCAGCTCGCCCCCGTCCGGCATGCGAGCATGCTGACGGAACCGTTACGTCGAAGTCAACCGACATGCCTTCAGAACAAGTGACCCGCGAATCGCCACTAACGGCTGTGCGCGGCCTCGACGTGCAGAGCGACATACAACCGCAGCCGCGAGCGCAGGCAAAAGCCGCGAAACACTGGGGTTCTGGGTGGTCGTTCCCGGCTGTTCCCGGCACGCGGCACCGCAAGAGGACCGCAGGATCACCGCAGCGGTCCCCTGGCAAGGGGCGCAGGGGACCCTAAGCTCGGCAGCCTGAAACAGGCGCTGGCCTTCGTTGTCGTGTTCCCCACGCGATCTTGAGGTCGAGGAGCTGCGCTGGCGCGCGACGTGGCAGCGTCCGCACTCTGGTTGCCGGTCGGGCTCGATCACTGGTGCGCCGTGGACCAGCCCCATGCCTCCATACTGACTAGACGACGCGAGGCCCCATCCTCCCGGGCCGCGAGGCGATCACCACGTCCAACACACCGCGAATCTGCCGAAGGTCTTCCGCGAGTCCCGTGTGGCGCTCTGGGCTCGCGCTATCGTCCCACACAAACACCACAAGCCGCGAGTACGCAGAATGTGTACCGCCTGCGTAGAGTTCTGAATCGGCTGCTATCTCAGGCACAACGCGATTGAAGTCACTCTGCTCTCGAACAAACTTCACCTCAATAACAAGTTCATGCGCGGGCACCGTGAAGTCCGCCCTCGGCTGATAGTGAGCCGAGCTGGGGACGTATGTCTCGTACCGGAGTCCCGGGACCGACGGTGCCAACGCAAGCCACAAGAGGTTTTGTACATGCCGCTCATTCTGCACCTCCCAGCGGATTGCATGACCGCTGTCTCTTGGCGACTCCCAGGTCCAGCGCCGCATTCCGTGAACTACACCACGCAAGATCCCTCCGACCACGTCGATCAGGTCCCCGTTAGCGACCTCGTCCGAGAGTCCGGCTAGCGGCGCCTCGTACGCGCTGCTATCCGCCGCCGTTGTCCCGGAGCGACGACGGCCTCTGTGCGGGTCACGTTGGGCGCCGTCGTCCACCAGCTCCCGGATCCGCCTCGCGACGGCGCGCAACTCGACGCGATCGTCCTCCGCAAGCATGACTGCGGCTCTCCTGAACGCCTCATCAATCTGCCGGAGATCGCTCTCCACATTGGCAACGCGCCGAGCATCCAATAGCCCGACTGCGCGCGTTACTTCATGTCGCGCGACGCGATTGCCGTTGACGGACCCGTCCAGGCCGGCTACAAGCTGCTCAGCGTCGCTAATCGCCACGGCGAGCGCCTCATCGCGCGCGTCGCCTGTCGCTTGGTCATCCGGTTCATTTGGCATCGAGGCTCACATTGGCGAAGATTGACAAGCTCAGCCGCGCATAGCGCATTGCTTCGTTTGTCTCGATCCTCAGAATCGGATTGGGCCGGAGGACGTGACTCCGCGCCAGCGTCGTCACGTCGTACGCAGCGTTCACCGTTTCTCGCCCGCCCGGCTTCCACCTCAGGGTATCCTCGGCGAGTTTCGCTAGCTCCTCGGTCTGTCCCTCGAACTTGTCAACGAGGCTGATCCCAAGCTCGATGGTCCGGTTGACGTCGGCCGCCTGAGCGGTGGGCCGCGCCCCCAGTATCCGAAGCTGCACATGGGTGATGTCGTCGAGGTTAAGTTCGTGTCGTCCGGTCATCTCGCGTTCCGGCGTCACGTACGCGAAATACCCATTTTCTTCCTCTTTTGTTTCGTCCGGGCAGAAATGGTAGTTGAACACGCTCTGCGACTGCTCGCCGCACACGGCGATCTGCAGCTGATCCGCCCGCTCACCCGGATCGTCACCCTCCGAGAGCAAGACGACCATCTTCGCGTAGGCCGCCTCGGCGGTCATATCTACGCCGGACACCACACCATGCTCCATCAATCGTAGACTCACGGGATCTGAGCCGTGGGAGATTCGCCCGCTTCGCGCCTGGGTGACATTCAGCACCACGACACCGTTATCGGTGAGATTTTGAAGTGAGTCGAGAAACGCAGCCGTCGTCGGCGCGGTACCCATTCCGTAGGTGCGGAGTAGGACGCCTCTCAACGTCCGTACGACCGGGCGTGGTGTGCCGCGCTGCGCACCCGCCTGCTTCTCATCGTCATTGACCAAACTTGAAATGAGCCAGTGGTCCATTCCGGGAAACACGTCGACGATGACGACTCGGGCGCTAGCGTCCTTCTTGTAGTCGAGGTTCACGCGCTCACCCGGACGGCGCAACACATGTGTCTGGATCTCTATGTGCTCTCCGACGACGGCCAAGGGTGAATAGTTGGGGGAATCAAACGCCCGATACGACGACGCGCTCGTCATCGTCACGCGGTTTCCCCGGTACAACGTATCGTGGCAGTAGACGCAGACCTCAGGAATCAGCGGGTAGATCCCTAGAGATCTACCTGCCGCCACAACGATCGCTGAGATCACATTTTGGACCGCATCGGTGCGGCCATAGTTGATCGGGCGCTGCGCACCCGTGAGCACGACCGGCACGGTCGGATTCCCAAGCATGAATGACAGCGCCGACGCCGTATACGCCATAGTGTCAAGACCGTGCAGAATTACGAATCCCTCGTATTGCGAGTATTCCGCCTTGATCATCTGCGCGAGTTCCTCCCACTTTGCGGGCTGAATCTGCGCAGAGTCGAGATCTTCAGGCTCTCCGATGCGGTCACCCGATCCCACCGCGATGAACTTTACGCGTACCGCGGTGCCGGCGACGCTGCCCTCACGCAACGTAATTGTACCTCCAATGGCACGCTGGGCCGCGGGAACCTCCCCGACGATGGTTTTCTCTATCTCGCGTAGACGCGCTGGACGCAAAACCCACTCTTTTTTTACCTCGTCCGCGTACAGTCCGATGTTGCCACCGGCGACGATTACGAGTACCCCGTCACGCTCGGACATCGCCTAGCAGTCAGCGTAAAAGGCCAAGTCAAGTTTCTCCCACGCGATCGGAGAACCGCTCGTCGTGATGATGCGGAGACTGTTCGTGTGGCGATTATCTACGAAAGCCTTGGCTTGTGCGGTAACGGGCAGGAATGCGTGTGTCTTGCCTTCGTCGTCGCGCCATTTCTTCACCACTTCTCCAAGGTATTGCGGCTCCGCCTCGCTCGTGCCTGCTGTCGCGTCCGGCATGTCGATGTAGATCCGAAACTCCAAGGTGCCCCGCTTCTCTTGCGGGATGTGGAGGCCCGTGATACGTAGGAGTGCCTTGTCGAGCTTCCCTGAGTCGTATTTCTCCAATCCGCGCACCATCGGACCAATGACGTCGACTGTCACGGCGCCGTCTTCGGGCACCGCACCCGCTCCAAAGTGGAGGTGAAACACGCTTTGGCGCTGCTCTCCTTGGTGGTTGAGCTGCATAGTGTCTGCCGCGACCGCTGGGTCGGTCTCGCTTCCGAGCAACAACCGCGAGCTTGGTAAGTGCCGCCTCTGGCGTCATGTCCATTCCGGTTATCACGCCGCGCGAAAGTAGCCCAGCACTCACCTCGTATAGACCCAACTCGACCTCACCAGATCGACATTGCGTGATGTCAACGATTACGCGCCCAGCGCTGACTGCTCGCTCGATGGCGTCAAGGAACTCGGCCGTGGATGGTGCGTTCCCCGTACCGAACGTCTGTAGGACGATGCCGCGCAGCGACGGGGCATTAAGCATGCTCTCGAGAAGCGCTGGACTCATTCCGGGAAAGATGTTCATGCAGGCGATGTTTGTCTCGAGTGCTTCCTCGACATGTAGTGCGTGTCCATTCCATTTGCCGACGGCGCTGTCATCAGCAACTACGTGCTCGCCGGCAACCGCTAGGGCGGGATAGTTTGGAGAGTCGAATGCGCTGTAGTTGCTCGCACTGAACTTCGTGGTGCGACATCCGCGGTACAGCTTGTCGCGGAAGAAAACAGCGACCTCGGGAACCACGGTTTTCCCAAGCGTTCTCGCAGCCGCTATCTCGATTGACGTCACTAGGTTCTGGACAGCATCGGATCGCAGCTCTCCGATCGGCCGCTGCGATCCGGTGACGATCACCGGTCGGTCCAGGTTCGTGAGTATGAACGCAAGGGCCGATGCTGTATATGCGAGCGTATCGGTGCCATGAAGAATGACGAAGCCCTCGTAGTCGTTGTAGTGCCGACGAATTACACCGGCCATCTGCAGCCAGTCGGTCGACGTGATGTTCGAGGAATCGAGCGGCTCCTCCCAGGAGTGGGTGCCCAGGCGCACCTGCATGCCCGCGAGCGGGAGCTTTTTGTCAACGGAGTCGTAGCGGGGGATCATCTTCATGATGTCCTCCAAGGGAGCGGGAACCAGAGGGCTCAGAGGATCGTTCTTGTCTTCCGGAAGGCTGCCCAGTGTTCCGCCCGTGTAGATGAGGAGCACACCCTGAGCATCTACGTTCGCCATCGTCTCCCTCGCTGTCTCTGGGGTTGGTCGGACTTCGTCGGTTCGCGAGAAAACGGCGCTTATAGTGCCCCCTCCGCTTGATCCGAGAGTCTATCCTAGACGTACAGTTCGGGCAAATAGGCTGTACGCTCCCTCCCGCAGGGTTCGGGTATGTTCGCGGGGATTGGAACCCAGAAGGACCGCAGCGGTGAGTATCGCATCGTTCCAAAAGGCGTTCCTGGTCGGGCTAGACTCCGCTGTTAGCTCGTGTCCGCGATGCACCAGTTGCGCCACGCACGCAGATGCAGCGCTGACAGTTTTGGCCACCGCAGCCCCCACCGACGAGCACCCATCGAGCGGCTGGACCCTGTGCTCGAAGCACGGCAACGATCAGAACACAACGCCGGTTTCCGCGGCTAAGGTCTCGGTCCGTGGAGAGGCGGTTCTCACGACGCCGTGACTTCTGCGAACATATGTTCGTATGAATCGGTATCGGCCTGCTCCTCCGAATCGAAGGGGCCCATTCGTGGGGCGTCTTCTGTTGTTCGGCAGCGCGTACGCGCCGGCAGTCCTGATCATTGGCTGTCGGATGCTCCCGCACTGCTATGCGTGGCCGGCGATCGGAGTGGGTGTTGCGGGCCTGCTCTTCTGGGCTTGGTTTCTTCTCCGGCTCGGACGAGCTCAGCAACGGGAAGTATCGGTGTCGATGGTCGAGCCGAGCGACTCCGAGGTGACTGCCTATATCGCCTCGTATCTCCTTCCGATCCTCGCCACACCTTCCCCTAGCGTCGGCGACGTCGTCGCCTACGCGCTGTGTGGGGTCTTGATCCTCGTGGTCGCGTTCGCAGCCGACCTCGGGTCGATCAACCCGATCGTGTATCTGTTCGGCTTCCGGGTTGCCCGTGCGCAGATCGGGGACGACGCGGTTATCATCCTTGCCCGCAGATTTCCAGATGACGGAACCATCGCGACGGTCGCGCAAGCCGCGGGGGTCGTCTTGGTGGTCGAGACCAAGGGAGAAGGGTGATGGCTGCCACTACCACGGTGATGCTCGCGCGCCGACCGCACAAGACGGGGATGGCTCCCTTCGGGCACGTGGACCTTGCGCAAGCCGCCCGCGAACATCTCGAACCGATCGTGCAGGGCATCGCGTCCAGCCTCTTGGCCAAGCAAGAAGTGCCTTTCCACCCGGACGACGAGCCTGAACCGGGAGAGGTTCTCGTTGCGCCCCTCAAGGGGTTCGATGCGTGGTTTCAACCGAACGCCCCGTGGAGTCTCGAGCGTGTCGCCGAAGAGCTCCGCTCGTTGACGTTGCCGGCTCCAGTCGGCGCCACGGAGATCAGGGACGGGGGTTGGACCTTCTACGCGATCCGGGTCCCCTTCAAGAACACAGACGCGATCCTCGTTCGCGCGAAGAGCCCCTCGTTCGGCTTGAAGAGTGCCGGCAAGCTCGTCACCCGAGTCGTCGGTGGAGAACTGCGGCCCCTGACGGAGCCGCTCCTTGCATTCGACCATGTCGCAGACCTCGTGGTGGTCGCCCAGCGTGTCCTCGTCGTGGATCCGCGCAAAGTCGAGCGGCTGCTCGTCGATGCGGAGGCAGTCAAGGCTCGCGCCCCAGAAACGGCGGCGGGGTTCGAAGCCGCGCTCGGGGCGAAACTGACCGCTGCGACGCGAGGTGCGATTGAACGCGTCTGCTCTCGCAACGCGAACGTTGCGAGGCGCGTCGAACGTCTGATCCGAGACGAAACGCTTGGCAATGTCACCGCTGGCGCGATTCGCGCCGCGCTGCCGAGTGCAGGTTTGTCGCCCACAGACTTCGGGAAGGGAGGGCCGCTGAGCGCCGGCACGGACCAGCACGCGACCGTGCTCGTCGACATCGTGGCAGACCTCTACTATCAACCACACTTCGACGCTGCTCCCCGCCGCGTCGCGGTCTATCGCAAGCTCTGACAAGCTCCGCCGACGATCTGGGCGGTTTCGGCGCGGCTGGGAGGCCTGCGGGTGGTGAGAGCGACTCTGGGAGGACGCGCGTTCTGGCCGACCTTCTTCGCGGAAATGGTTCGTGACTTGGGACCGCAAAAGGACCGCAGAGGCCCCGAAAACCGCATGAGAAAGCCAACGTGTACCTTACTCCCCGATAGAAAAGCAGTTCGCATCAGGAGGCCGCTAAGAGCCTCAGAAGCCCTCAAAATACCGCTTTGCGACAGGGATTCAGGAGCCTTGTGGTCAACGGCGGCGGACTCTCTTGAATGCTCTGGTTTGGATGCGGAGCGCACACGAACCGCACACGCCCAGCGGATATGACCGCACACGCCGAGGTCATCGCGCCGATGCTATGACGATCTCGCCCACGCACTCGATGAACAACTCGGGCTACAACCCACACGCGAGACACGAATTATGTATAGACAGCTCCTCGGGCAGGCATAGCGTCTCGCCAGTGCTCCGATCGGTCGATCCTTTCCAAGTTGCGGGAGCCGGGGACCCGTCAATTCCACCAGATTCGGCATAGTTGCTGGCCATGCGGCTCACGCAAACCGGGACCGGCCGAGGACAAGTGGTTGGCCGAGGCCGACTCGACTTCCACGCGCAGCAGGACCGCACCATCCGATCTTGCGCCGTGAGCTGGGACGGCGATGCCGTATTTGTGCCGCTCCTGCCGGGGCTGGCCTTCGACCAGTACTTCCCGAACCTACGAGATGCGCTCCGCGAAGGACGCGTGGTCCGTGGGAAAGAGCTCCAGCGCGCTGTGTTGGAGGAGTTCGAGGAGTGGGTCGACAAGGCACGTGCCACTCTGGACGCCGGGGAGACGCCGCCGTTGTTCGCGACGCCGCCAGTCGCGAGCCCGGCGCCCGGCGAGCACATCAGCGAGAGCGCCGAGTTCGTCGTGCGCTTCAACCAGGAGAAGGAGCGCCTCTGGAGCGAGACGAGCTACGCCTCACGCCAAGGTGAGCAGCTGCTCTTCAGCATCAAACACCAGGTCCTCTGGGATTGGTGCGCGGGCCAAGGCAAAGACGTGACCGCTGCGATGCTGGAGGCGCTGGAGCGGCAGTTCGACCACTACGACGTGCACGGCATCCCATCGGACTTCATGATGAGGCAGATCGGCCGCGCGCCGTACGCGGCCTGGCAGGCCCTCTGATGCCGCGGTCTATCCGCGTCAGCTACCTGTGCGGCGTCTGCGCGACGCCTCGGAGTGACCCGACGGGCACCTGCACCGAGTGCGGCTCCGACGTGCTCCTCAAGGCCGTCGATGGGTTCGTTCTCAGCTTCCCGGCCAACACGGTGCCGTGCCCACGCTGCGGCTCGACGACACGCCCACTCGTCTTCCGAGGCTGGGTCCGCCTTGTCGGATTCCTCTGGTGGGCGCGCGAGGGCCGGGCTTCGGCATACATCTGCCGACCGTGCGCGGAGACCCAGGCAAGCATCACGCTTGCGATGAACGCGCTCCTCGGCTGGTGGTCGATAGGAAGCTGGTTCTTCTACGGCTGGAGGGCGCTGTTCCACAACTGGCGCGCTGTGTGGACCGCTCCGCTCAAACCCGGCACCTGGGGCGCTCTCGACGCCGCCGCGTTCGCGGCGTCGGTTCACCACGAACGGGAGTCCGCATTCGAAGCTGTTGCCGAGGAGGTCCTGAAGGAGTCGCCGCTTCGGTTCCTCACTCGCACGCAGCAGGAGCTTGTCCTCGGTGCGAGCGGCCTGTACGAGCTGCTCGGCGCAAGCGCCGCGTCGAGCCTCGACGAATTGCGCGCCGCCTTCCGCGCGCGGTGCAAGGAGATCCATCCCGACCTGCACACTGGCGGCGACAGCGCAACCGAGGACATGATTAGGCTCAACAATGCGTGGGAGATCCTGCGCTCGGAGCCGATGCGCAGGGCCTACGACTGGCTGGACGCTCAGCGAGTGGGGGTGCCGTCGTGAGGCGCGTGCTCCTCGTGCTCGCAATGGTGTTCTCGCTGTGGCCCGTCGCGGTCATCGCGGTGGCCGCCACCAACGGGTCGTCAAGTAAGACCGAACAGTCCAGCCCGTCGGGTAGCAGTCCGAGCGCTCCGCAGGCCGACAATGCGGGCCTGAAGGCGCTGCAAGGTAAGGAGGAGCAGCTACTTCAGCGGCTCCACAACAGCGAAGCAGTGCACGGCACAGCCGACACCGGCCTCGCGCAGGCTGCCAACGAACTCACAGCCGAATACCAGTCGTGGCAGTCGAGCAACTCGGGGCTGAGCGCCGAAGCCGACAAGGTCGAGGGTCTGGAGATCAACATCTCGCAGAGCGTAGCGGCGTTCGCTGCCCACCCCTCGCAGTCTGGGATGGATGCGTTCAATCACTCCGTGTCGGAATACAACAAGAACGCGCGGTAGAGGGCCAACGCTTCAGCCTGACAGAGGAGGCACTACCGGCGTCGAGGGCAGCGTAGCTGCAGGATCAAGTCGCGTCGGACTCGGACTCGTCAGGCCGTAAGGCGCGTAGTGGCCCGGTCTCCGACCAGTCCTCGCGCCGGTCTTCGTAGCCTCGAAGTATGCGCTCCATCTCGTCCTCGCCTATCTCGGCCATCCGCCTGAGCACCCGCTCGGGATCGTCCTCCGGGAACCCTTCGTCTTTCAGCCAGTCTCCCAGGGCCATGTGGCGCCGGGCTTCTGGGTCCCGGACCGCGTGCTGTTCGGCGACCGCGAGCATCGACATCGCGCGGTTGCGGGTGTTGATCCAGAGGTCGTAGAGCGGCTCCATCTCCGACAGGCGCTTCTCGCCGTGCACGACCTCGCGGTAGCCGTCCCGGAAGCCCTCGAGGTCGGCCTGCACTGACCGCAGGTCCTCCTCGCTCAACTCGCTTCGGGCGGGATGGCTCGAGAGCTCCTCGTCGAGGAGCTCGTCGATCTGTTTCCCGAGCGTCTGCGCGTTCCCCCCGTAGACGTTGGCGATGCGACCTTCGAAGCGGAGGCGGCGACCGCACCCCAGAAGCAACGCGCCATGCCGCACACTCTACGGCTGCCGATTGTCCGCCGCGAGCTTCCGGCTGGTGGCGACGGTACCTTGGGCGAGCATGTCTGACGTCGTCGTGATCGCGCAGTCGGGGCTGACCGCCGTGACCGCGTACTGCGCCTTTCAGGCCGTGCGGCTGAGCAAAGAGCGGTGGCGGACCGCGAAGGACCCGGACATGCACCTCCAGATCCTCCTCGCCCGCGAGGCCCAGACCACGGACCTCGCGCTCGTCAACATCGGCGGGTGGGCCCGAGGCGCCCTGGTCGCGATGAGCGTCGGAGATCAGCGGGCGTCGAGCTACCTTGGCGACAGCCTCACCGCTCCTGGCGAGCGCCTCTACGTCCACACCGAACTCCCCCAGAGCGAGGACACCAAGGTCCTGCTGCTCTATCGGGGGATGGACGAGACAAGCTACCGGGTCTTGCGAGGGAAGGCGCGGGAAACGCTCAGCGACGATCGTGAACGCCCCGAGACCAGCCTCTCGGCCGAGTGGTCGAGTGCTTATCCCGGCGAGGATTGGAGCGGCAAGACGGCGGTGGCGATCCAGGTCAAGCCGCTAGGCGCTCTTGAGTCGAGGTAGTCCGCGAGCGACATCGCTTTGATCGCGAAGCCGAACTCGTCGTGGAGGTACCGACAGACGGCGAGCAGCGAGCGGTCATCCGTCACGAACACGTCGCGCTCCTCGAAGCAGGTGAGCTTGACGTAGAAGCCGATCGACGGCGTCGCTCCGCCGCGTTTGAAACGGAGGATGAATGTAGATGCACGGGGTACCGAACGGTCCCTCTCGGATGCCTCAGCAACGCCGCGTCGAGGCCCCGAATCGGAGTTTGATCGCCAGCTTTCACACAGCGCTCGCTGGGGTGTGCATCTGCGGATGAAAAGTCAAGGGTTTGCGCGAACATTTCTTCGGGATTGCTGAGGCGCTGATCCACGCTTGAGGGTGCGCTCGGGCCGCACAGCGATTGCACAGCGCCCGGAGGGCCGTGCATATGGTCTGTGCTGGCTTTTTTCTGTGCCGCTGGGCGTGTCGTGGCGCAGGGGCGAGTATCGGCGGCGGCGGCGTCGCGCCGGGTGCTTGATGATTCTGTGGTGGTGCGGGTGACTGACGTAGCGAAGCGCAGGCGTCAGGGGCTTGTGGCTTGCCGCGCGGCTTTGCCCTTCGAGGGCCTATTAGAAGATGCGCGCCCCGGTGTCGCACCCGCACCACCCTTCGGTGCCGTTGTGCGCCAATCGTCGATGAGGCGCCGGTAGGCGAGCTCGGCCTGTTGTTGCAGCTCGCGCTCGCTGTGCGCTGGCTGCTCGTCGGGCTGACTGGCGGCCCGCCGTGACGGCGAGCCAACGGCTGAGCGCCGGCCAGCAGTTCCAGACGACGGGTCTTCTGCCGCGTCAGCGACGGGCGCGCGAACGCGTAGTCCTGACCCTTTGTGAGTAGATGCCAGCAGAGCACGACGAGCTTGCGCGCGACAGCGACCGCTGCGATCTGCGCGCCACGGCGGGCGCGGACGCGCTCGCCGAACGCCTTCAGCGGGCCGGGGCTTCGGATCGAGATCCACGCGGCCTCGACCAGCATCGAGCGGGCCTGCGGATCCCCACGCTTTGAGATGTGCCCATAGCGCGCCGGCTCCGAGCCAGACTGGCGAACCTTCGGGTCAAGGCCGAGATAGGCAACGAGCTGGCCGGCTGTGGGGAAGCGCGTGATGTCCCCGACCGCCGCGATCACCGCCGCCGCGGTGCCGACGTCGACGCCGGGGATCGTCAACAGCCGCTGGAACCCCGGGAACGCCAGCGCTTGCTGGGCGATCCGACGGTCCAGGTCCGTGATCTCGCCGCCGAGGAAGTCGATGTGGCGCAGACAGCTTGCGACGGTCTCCGCCTCCTCCTCGGGCAGCTGCTGCTCCGCCAGCCACACCCGGCCCTTCTTGCCGAACAGATCACTCACGGGCGGACGGCCGAGCAGGCAGCGTGCGAGCACCGCATGCACCTCATTCTTCACCCGCGTGCGTGCCCGCACCAGCCCCGCCCGCCGAGCAACACGCCGCCGCAAAGCAGACGTCGCCTCGTCGGGCACCCACACCGCTTTGAGCATCCCAGCAGAGAGGAGCTTGGCGAGCATCGCCGCGTCAAAGCGATCGGACTTCACACGCGCGTGAGAGATCGCTCGCGTCTCGGCCGCATTGCACACCACCACCCCACCGACATCGCCCTCTTCCAGCAGCGGCGCGATCATCATCGCGCCGCAGCTGGCCTCCAACACCACCTGGTCACTGCCACTCAGGCCGGCCGCGAACTCCCGGATCGCCTCCGGGGTACTCGAGATCCGACCGACCCGCGAGACCCGGCCGCCCTCAGCGACCGCGACCTCACAGAAATCGAGGTGAACATCCAAACCAAAGAACCGCACGAGAACCGCCTCCCTTCACGAACTGGACATATGAAATGGAAGGCACCGCGGGCAGCGACAACTACGGATACGGGCTCTCAGCCCACCCGGGTGAGTCGCAGGGGCGGCCATCTAGTCATTGACGGGCTCGCAGCCCAAATGCACGGCGGCCTGCCCACAAGCGTCCTTCCCACGAAGCCCCTGTCCCGGTCAAACGACCCTACGAACACGACCGGACAGCAGGCCCACCCGGTATTTCATACCCGTAGTCTGTCCGGGGCCCGTGCGGTTCGTTGCGCGTGCAACTGGCGCGCTGGCCGTGGTGCTGGGTAGTCCGATCTGGAGGGCGCGTTAGGGCTGGTTGCCTGTGGCTTGGATCTGCTCGGCGCGGGCGAGGATGTGGGAGGCGGGGATGCCGAGGGCGGCGGCAATCTTGAGGATGTTCGTGAGGCTGGGGTTGCGCTGGCCGCGCTCGATGCCGCTGATGTAGGTGCGGTCCAGGCTGCACTCCTCGGCAAGAGCTGCCTGGGAGATTCCGTGCCGCTTGCGGATTTCGCGGATGGCATTACCGACGGCTGCGTGGGCGGGGGATCTGGTTCGCATTGGGCGCAAAGTTCCGTCGTAACCGACTAATAGTATATGGACTATAAGTCACTAAATCGCCATTGAAGTGCCCCGGCGCAGCGCGAACTGCCCGGGGCGTGGCACGGAAAGGATTGGTTTCCATGCAGGATCAGCGTACCTGGACACCGGCCGAGGAAAAGACCGGGGTGAGCAGACGTTCTGCGTTCTGCGGCTCGATCCCAGAGAGCAACGGGGGCGGTCAGTGGATGAGATCGTCCGCGAGGTCAACGGCTCAGAGGCGAACGGACAAGGCGTTGGATGCTTCTATGTTGTCAAGGGTGTTTTTGTGAGTTGGTTGTAGAGGTGGCGGGAGAGGTATCGCTTGAGGGAGCGCATGGCCTCTCGCTTGGTCTTTCCTTCGTCGATTCTGCGGTGCATGTAGGCGCGGCTTTGGGGGTGGTGGACGGAGCGTGATAGGGCGATTGTGTAGATCGCTGCGTTGATTTGCCGGTCGCCTCCGCGGCTGAGTCTGTGGCGGACTGTTTTGCCGGAGGAGGCGGGTTGGGGAGCGGTGCCGTTGGCGCGCGCGAATGCTGCCTCGCTGGTGAAGCGTGCTGGGTTGAACGCGAGGAGTCTGCCGGCGCAGATAGGTCCCACACCGGGCTCCTCCAGGAGTGTCGGGGCGAGGGAGCAGACCATTTCCTCGATCTGGCGGGTGTAGTCCTCGGCTTGCGCGTGGAGTGCTCGAGCGCGGTTGGCGAGGTCGCGGAGTACCTGCAGGGTGGTGTTCTCTTGCAGGCTCGCGGTCGGGCGTGTGCGCATCCCCGTGAGACGATTGGCGAGCGTTGCGCCATTGCGGGCTGGACCGACGCGTTCCCGCAGTGCGTATGGTGCGCCGACCAGCAGCGCTTGCAGCTGGTTATAGAGCCGTGAGCGCTCGCTGACGGCGGAACGGTGGCCGACCAACAGCATTTGCAGCGCCAAGCGCTTCCCAGACCCTCTGGGCGTCGAGAGACCTTCGCGAGTGAGCACCTTCTTGGCGGCCAGCAGAGCGTCGAGGCGGTCTGACTTCCCGGTCCGGCGCTCGCGACGTTGTGGGCGTTCGACCTCGAACACTTCGATCTCCTCGGCCTGCAGGTACTCGCATAGCCCGGCGCCGTAGCTGCCGGCGCCCTCGATGCCGACGAGCACGTTCTCGCCGAGCTCTTTGAGCCAGCACACGAACTGGCTGTAGCCGGCGAGGGTGGTCGTGATGACGATCTCTGCGAGCACCTGTCCGAGCCCGTCGAGAGCGACCGCGAGATGCTGCTCCTTGTGCGTATCCACGCCTACTGCAATCATCGATTCTGTCTCCTCATCTACTGGTTGGCGCTGGTGTGATGTGGAGGCCGCCAGACAAAGCCATGTCGAGCAAATAGGCACGCTTCTATGAAGTCATGGCGGCGTCCGTGGCAGGCGGCGGGAGACAAATCCAACGTAGGGCACCCAACAGGGGCCAGCCGTTTTACATGAGTCATCCCGTCGCCCGCCACACCCTCAACGGGGCACCGGACGCCACTGCATGACTGCCGCTTCGCTGCGCCCTACGGGCTCCGCTACGCGGCAGTCAGCCCGCTTCCTCAGGGCCCCAACAGGCGCCGAGGAAACTACATGGCCGGTTTGGGGTGCTCGGGGTCAGTAGTTGGTATGGGCACCGATTCCATCCCGCGCCGGGCCGGTGGGCTCCCCTTGCTCGCGGAGGCTGAGCGCTATGTCTCCCGTGCCGAGCTCGCGCGGATCATGGGCGTGAGCGTGGCAACGGTCGACCGGATGACTGCTGAGGGGATGCCGTCAGTGACCTGGGGCCGGCGGACACGGCGGTTCAGCCCGTCGGCTGCAATCGGGTGGGCGACGGATAGGCGGGCAGCATGAGCGTTACCAGACTCCCCTCCGGGCGCTGGCGGGCGCAGGTCTATGACCCGGCCACGGGGAAGAACCTCAGCGTTTCGCACGTCCTCGAAGGCCCAGGGACGTTTGCCACCAAGACCGAGGCCAAGCAGGCGCGCATGAGGGCGCGTGAACGGCTCGGGCACGCCTGCGTAGAGGACGTGACGGCGCGGGCGTTCTGGGAGCGCTGGACCAGCGATCCGCTGTTCGCCCGTCCGAAGGAGTCCACGAATATCCACAATCGTGAGCGCACGCGGGCGTTCGTCGAGCGTTACGGGAACCTGAGCATAGGACGGATTGGTGACCAGGTTGTCGCGGAGTGGCTCGCGGGCGGGAGGCGCAACGGCACGGTGCCCGCGCTGCGTGCGATGTTCAACGACGCAGCCTCGGCTAAGGCGGGGCGGCTCGTGCGGCAGAACCCTTTTGCGCGGCTGGGGATCTCCAAGGGCCCGGGCCGTCGTCACGAGCAGCCTCCGAATGAGGAGCAGGTTTGGAAGCTGATTCGCTGCGCGCACGAGCTGGCAAGCCCGTCGTTTGCGGCGTGGCTTCAGGTCGCGGCGTTCACGGGCCTACGGCCGGGGGAGCTGGATGCGCTGCGGCGGGCGAACGTCGATCTCGATCGTGCGCGTATCCGTGTTGTCGAGCAGTTCAACGCGAAGACCCGCACGTTCACGCCGCCAAAGAACGGCCTGACGCGTGAGGCTCCGTTGACCGAGCCCGCGCGTGAGGCGATTCTTGCTCTGCCCGACGAAGGGGAGTTCTGCTTCGCGCCAATCCGTGGCACGCATTGGACCGCGAGCGCTCGTGCCTACCACTGGAAGGCCGTCAGGAGCACGGCGGGGTGGCAGGGCAGCCTCTACCTCGCCACCCGTCATTTCGCGGGCTGGTACATGGTCAATGTGCTGGAGCTGCCCTCCGAGGATGTGGCGATAGCGCTCGGGCACACCGATGGCGGGGAGCTTGTCCGCAAGCTCTACGGGCACCGCGACCACGAGCGCGCCCTGGACCGCGTGACGGCCGCTTATGGGCGAACCGCGGGCTTGACGCAAATGAGGTTGGTGTAGACAAACAATGCCATCCCAACCCGTGGGTAGGTTTCGTCGATGACTTCAGCAGCGAAGCCGTGGCCCCATACGGTCATCTACGACCCCGAGGCGGTCGTGGAGTTGCTGGCGATGAAGTCCAAGGAGGAGCACCGCGCGCTGCTCAACGCAGTTCGGAAGCTGGGCGAACTCGGAGAGCAGCTCGGGCCGCCGCACATGAAGCCACTGAAGGGAGATCGCGCCGCGGCGCTGCGCGAGCTGCGTCCGAGACAGGGGCAAAGCGATTGGCGTGCGATCTACCGCCGAGCCGGCGACTTCTACGCGATCCTCGCCATCGATCGGCACAAGAACTTCGCCGCGCTGATCGAACGTGCGCAGGCTCGCGCCGAGCGATACGACAGACCATTGAAATCCGATAAGCCATGACCTATCATGCAGCTATGACAAAGATACCGAGCCACTGGCCGAAGGGCATCAAGACGGCTGACGAGGTGCTGGCGGCCGCGTTGGAGGACGACCCAGAGTTCGCCGTGGAATGGGAACGTCTGGCGCTGGCACGCATGGTCGCCGCTCGTCTGGCCGGCTACCGCTTCGATCACGATCTCTCGCAGCGCGCGCTCGCCAAGCTCCTCGGCGTGAGCCAGCCAAGAGTCGTCGAGCTCGAGTCCGGCGAGAAGAATCCGCAGATCGAGACCCTCGTGAAGATCGCGGCGGCCACCGGCCTTGAGTTCGCGATCGACATTGCGCCCGTCGGTCAGGAGCCGAAGCTCGTTGGCAAGGCGGTCAAGGACACCCCGGCACACATCTACGCCGGCGCGTCGCTGCTCGTCGCTGCCGGTTGACGCGGCACCAGACGGCCACTAACCATGGATTTCCGCAGGCGATCACCAGTACCCGTCAGCTTTCGTGTCTGCGCGCAGTTTCGCCTTCGGTTCGTGCTCCGGATGACTTGGCGTACCTCGTCGCACCCCATCGAACGCACTGACATGATACGTCGATGACTGACGACCGTCCACAAGAGTCTGACGAACCGACCCATCCCGAGGAGTCGGTGGATCCAGAGGGTTTGGTTCTTCAAGACATAGCGGAACTCGAGGCTCCTGACCCTACTCCAGAGCCGGTCGTCTACAGCGGTTCCGATTTCGACATTGAGGGTCTAGTTCGGCGCTTGGAGCGAGGCGATATCGTCATCCCGACGTTCGGTCGGCGTGAGGAGGAGGGCGAGGCTGAACTCGAGGAAGATCAGATAGAGACTGCCCGTTTTCAACGTGGTTTCGTATGGAACCGCACGCAGATGGATCGCTTCATCGAGTCATTGTTGCTCGGCTATCCGATCCCGGGCATCTTTCTTGTTCAGCAAGCGGATAAGCGCTATCTGGTCCTCGATGGGCAGCAGCGGCTGCGCACCCTGGCAGACTTCTATCGCGGCGAACATCTGGGCAAACCCTTTGCGCTGCGGAGTGTCGGAGATGAACTGCTGGAGAATGCTGGGGAGGCTGGGGCGGCCTGAGAGGACAGGAATTTGGCCCTGAAATCGGGGTTGGAGGGTCTAGGTGTGTGGCGGTGCCGGCTGGGCGGGGCGAATGTCGCGCTTTCGAGCTGTCTGCTCACGGACCGTCCACGTGCGGATCGCTCGACCGCCTACCGTCTTGACGAGCCACACGGATGAGTGGTCTCGCGTCTGCATAGACACTTGCATGCAGGCCAGCATCTCGCGGCAGCGCCCAGCTCGGACGGACACCTGACACATCCGCAACGGCGCGCTCTAGCCAGAATGACCATCCCGCGCACAAGCTGCGCAAAATGGCACCAGGTCCGCGTCTAGAACGGAATGTCCTCGTCGGCTGGATCGGCGGGAAGGCCCCACTGCTCGGTGAGGCTTTGAATCACATTGGAGGTGCCCGAGCCGGCAAATCGAGCGGTTTCATAGAGTTCGTTGAGGTAGAGGGCATCCACCGCGTCGCCGCTGCCAGCGGTTGTCCGGTGACAGCTCGCGCTCTGGGAGCGGCGGCGACCCTGGGTAGGTGTGTTTGACCCAGTCCGCGCACGCGACCGCTGTGACGTCGAGCGCCACGTCAGCTTGCGCCCGGGTCCTCTATGCCTGAGATCAGGCGTGCGACCGAGCGGTAGTCGCCTTTAGCGATGCGGTCGATCGGCTTGTCGTCGTCGAGCGCGGGAACCGGCTTGCTGAGCCAGACGGGGATGTAGGTAGGGCGGGTTACTCGCGCGAGGCGTTCGACCAGCGATGAGAGCTCGGCCAGTCGCTCCGCGCGCACTCCGCTTGGAGCGCTCCTGCGGGCAAGCCATTAGCGCACGGTGCTTGGAGCCGCTCCGGTCGCTCACGCGATCTCGCGGTCGGACAGGTGGCCGGTGTCGTGAACGTGGATCGCCTCTTCGGCATATGCGAGTGTCATGATCTGAAGGTAGCGTACCGACGCTAAGTCGACAGGATACCGGCACTTAGCGGACAGATGCTTGTCCGCATCGTTGTTATCGTTGTCGTCATGCCCGCAGCGATTGCAAGCCCGGTTCCGCTCGTCCGCGCCGACGGCGCGGGAGTGCAATCCCGGAGCAGTCAACCGCCTTGTGCGAGCTAGGGTCTCGCGCCACCAGTTTGCAGAGGTGCTTGAACCTCATCAAGCCAGGAGGGCCGCATAGGGCTCTTGCCGATCGGCAGCATGCGAGCCAAATTTCTTCCCTTATCTGTGAGCGTGTATTGCTTGTTATCGAGCGTAATCAGTCCGGCATCTATAAGGCTTGAAACGTGCGGAGATGGCGCACCTCGACCGTTTAGGGCGAAAGGACGACCTTCGCGCCTCATGATCTTCTCGTGTGTTGCTGCTTTCGTGAGCCATGCGATCGCGAGCGGAGAAAGCTTGCTGAGCTCCTCGACTATCGCTTCGGCTTCGGCGTGACTCGGCCAGTCGCGAAGGAACTGAACGACGGCGCGATCGTTTGGACTCGGCTCTCGACGCTCCGGCACAGAAAATACGGGACGCGTCGATGGCGCGATCGCGTCACTAAACGCTTGCTTAATGTCGGCGAGCGTAAGGGGCTCTTCCTCGCCGTTTCCGCTCACACCGTCTTCGATGTCATCATCCGTTGTGGGGACGTCCTCTTGGGATGCCGAGACTTTAGGCCGAGGAGCCACAACATAGTCGAGCAGTCGATCGAACTGCGCAAACAGCACCCTCTGGGTCGCCGCACTATTTGCCTCGATCTTGCTTAGTGCCTCTTGTGTCTTTGCATTGAGCTCATCGCTGCGTCGAACGGTCTGATTATTCGCGTGACTTTGAAATACAAAAACAAAGATCTGGATGAGAAACGCCAAGATCGCCAACACCAGAGCAAGCGTCGTTAGAGGTTCCGGACGAGAGTGAGATCCACTGCTCCATAGTCCCGCTTGGGCCAGGAGGGCAGCCGCCAAACCTAAGGTAATGACCACGCACGCAATGGTTGCTGTCCGCCAAGCAGCCTTATTCATCCGCACTTGGGGTGGGCGATCTTCTGGATCTCTCGACTCAACCATACGGGCAAGCTAACCGTATGGTCGGACACATCTCGATTACGCACGTGCGCGAGCCCTATTGGGACAACCCGCACACGCCGCTTGGTTTGAACCAGATACACCCCGACCGTCACTCCGATGGCTCGTCGTTGAAGGCGTTGAGGTGCCCGTGACAGCTAGTAGCTGCCAGAGGGATCGAGTGGAGTGCGAGCGGGATGGTCTGACGGGTCGGCTATTGGGTTGGATGTGTGCGGTCGCCGGCTATCCAGGTTGCGTTTATCTGTATCTCGGCGAGTTGGGCGGGGTTGTGTGTGAGGGGGTCCTCGGAGAGGTGGACGAGGTCCGCTTGCTTGCCGGGTGTGATCGAACCTGCCTGGTGCTCGCAGCCGAGTGCTCGGGCCGAGCCGAGCGTGTACGCGCGGAGCATTAGCTCCACGTCAACCGCTTGGTCGGCTGCAAGCGTCGCGCCGGCCGCGGTTCGGCGGGTGACGGCAGCGCTGATCGCCGCAAGCACGTCCGGCTGAGTGACGGGGTAATCCGAACTTCCAGCCAGCTCTACACCTGCCTCGCTGAGGGAGCGAAGCGGCATCGTCTCGATCGAAGGGGGTAAGGGCGTGAGTAGCATTTCGTCGCCGGCGTTGGTGACGAACGCGGGCTGCACCACCGCTATAGCTCCTGCGTCGGCGATCCGGCGCGGCTGGTGGGACTCGGCGAAGACGACGTGCTCCAAGCGCGGGCGCCCCGGCGCGGCGGCCAGTTGGCGCTCGTTGCGCTCGAGCGCAGTCAGAGCGAGGTCGATGGCTTCGTTGCCGATTGCGTGCAGTGCGATCTGAAAGCCCCGCTGGGCGCCTTGGCCGACTGCGTCGGCGAGGGCGTCCCGGTGCCAGAAGCGCATCCCCGCGTGCAGGTGCAGGTCGCGGCCCAGTCGCGGCCGGCCACTGCGCGAGGCGGCTCGCAACACGGCCAGTCCGCCTCCACCAAGCACGTTCTTCAGCAGCGCTCCGGCAACCCATGCTGCTTGGCCGGCCGAGAGGCAGACCGCACAGCGATGTCCTCCGTCCACGTACAACTTCGCGGGTCCCGTCGGCGCACGCGAGAGACCCTCCCCGGTCGCGGGACCGTCGAAGCGGGGCAACAGCAGACTGGTTGACGCGACGGGCATCGAGTGCACCGTTATGGGCAGGCGATCTTCTTCGGCGGCGCGCCGGTACAGACGCTCCACGGAAGGAGCCACCGCGGCATCCCCGACACGAGTGATGCCGAGCGCGAGCAGATCGCGGGCGTGTGCCTCACACGCCGCCATCCACACCTCTGGACCATTGGCGAGCAGCTGATCGCGGAACGCCGCCTCGGCCATGAACGCTGCTCCCTCCGAAATCACGCCTGTGAGTCGTCCTCGACGGTCACGCAGGAGCACACCGTTGGGTGGATCGGCCGAGCCGGCGGTCCATCCCATCGCGTCCAGCCCGGCCCGGCTCAGCGCACCATCGTGGCCGCTTGCGGCCTGAACGAACAGCGGACGCCCGGGACAGCACTGCTCGAGCTCATCGGCATTGGGCGCACGACGCTCGCGCAGATCGCTCGCCTCGTACCCGCAGAGATACACCCAACCCGGCGGCTTCGCCGCTACACCTTCCCTGATTTCACCCAGCAGATCCTCGATGCCGCTGCCCGCCGGCAGCCGTAGGCTCACCCCGCCGTAGTCCAGGGCCGCATAGGCCAGATGATGATGAGCGTCGATGAATCCCGGCAGCAGCACGCCACCGCCAAGATCGTTGACATGAGCGCCCTCGCCCATCGCATCTCGCACCTCGGTAAGCGACCCGACCGCCGCGATCCGTCCCGCACGAGTCCCGACCGCTTGGGCGACGCGGCGCTGGGGATCCATCGTCCGCACCACCGCCCCCGCGAGGATCTCGACATCCATCGCTCCAATCCTAAGGAAGCGCGTACAGCAAGGCCGCCACGGCTCCGCCCCTTAAGCCCGCCCCGAGCTTGGCGACTGGCGATCTGATGCCGGGAAAGTACCCGTGTGGTTCATCGCGCGTGCAACTGGCGGCCTGGCGACGGGTGCCGTGGTTCCATGTCGTTCGGGCCTGAAGGGACGCGTTAGGAGCCGTTTGCTAGTGCATCAGCAGGCGGGCGAGGTTTGCCTGCTCCTCACGCATGTGACTGTGGAGCTCGCGGATCGGAAGGAGACGGGCCAGCAAGCGGTCAAGGAGCGGGCCCACGATCGGGGTGGAGAAACCCATGTGCACCTCCTGCTCCAGTCGACAACCGGTACGGGTGGGGACAAAACGAAACGATCCGCCAGCGTGTCCAAGCGAGTGCGGGAAGCCGACGCGGTATGCGAAGAATCGTCCTGGCTCTGACTGGGTGATGAAGAACCGGCCGCTTACTCGCATCGGCCCGATCCACTCGTCAGCGAACCAGACGGCGCCCTGCGCGAGGGGCTCGCCGCGCAGGGTCTTCCAGCGCAGGTGCCCGGGGTGCCAGTCAGCGTAGCTCCGATCCAGCTCGCGAAAGAACTCCCAGACGCGCTCCGGTGTGGCTGGGATGTGGGATGCCTCGAGTAGAGAGATCACGTCGTCCCGCCCCGCTGGCCAGCGTTCTCGGGCCGCGAGAGCCGGCGCTCGAGGAATGGGATCAATACGTCGGCCACGCGTGCCGGAGCGCTCAGGTGCGGGAAGTGCCCGCACTTCTCAAGCACGATCACCTCTGCGCCGGGAAAGCTTTCGCGCTGGCGCTCGGCTTGCGCGACGGGTACAAATCTATCCTCCGCTCCCCAGAGCACCAGTGCGGGGAGATCCAGGGGTCGTACGCCAGTCGAGAGACGCGCGAGCGCCGAGGATGGGGTTGCGCGGTAGAAGCGGAGGATCGCCCGACGGGTACCCAGATCGTAGTGTCGATGCCAGCGATTTACGACCTGGCTGGACAGATGGGGCTCGTAGAACCTCATAAGCGACCGAAGCCCCATGCTCCCGAGAAGCACAGCGAGGTGACCGGCCAGCGGTGTCCGGTGAAGTTTGGCGATCGCATGCCAGCGATAGTCGATGAGTGCTCCGGAGTTGATCAATACGACGCTGGCACACGCCCCAGGATTGGCGGCAACCCAGGCGAGCCCGCCATTGCCGCCGAGATCGTTGAGGACTAGATGCACTCGTGTGATGTTCAGCCGGTTCAGGACCGCGGCGATGAACGCTGCCCAACCGGTGGCGTGATACTCCCACCGCGCTGGCTTGTCCGCGCATCCGAAACCTGGCATGTCAACGGCAACCGCACGAGCAAACGCGCCAACTCGGGGCAGAAAGTACTCCCAGTCCTCGGCCGATCCCGGACCACCGTGCACGAAAAGCACGGCCTCTTCGGCGTCGGCAGGCCCAGCTTCAAAGAGTCGGGTGCGCAAGCCCCGCGCGCTCAACTCACGCGTGCGGAGCGGTGCGGAGCTGCTCGCCGGCGATTGCTTCAACGTGGAAGCCTGATCGTCGACAGGGGGCCTCACGCGGACGCCTCGCTAGGCAGGAAGCCGGCGCGCAAGCCCGCGCGGTAGCCCCTTCGGGAAACCAGTCCCGCGCTGAGTCTGAAGAGGGCTCGCGAAGACGGCAGGTAGTAACCGTGCTGGGTATGCGGCGAATAGAGCACACGCGTTTGGTCAGGGTCCGCCTCCAACCATCCTGTGTGTTTGCGCTGGCGCTGCCCGTACACGTAACGGGCAAACGTGTGCGCCGTGAGGGCCGCTCGCCGTCCGCCGGTGGGTACCGATCCCTTAGGCACGTCGAGCAGGATGCCCGCGGGTTCACTGCCCGCGATCTTGGCCGGAATCACCATCGGTAGGCCATCCGCGTCCAACCAGCTGAGCAGAACACTTGGCAGGCTCTTAGCTCGCTTGGCTGCGCGCGTATGGTTGATCCTGGGTCCCGTGCCGCCGTTGGGAAGGCGCTGCTGTGGCGCTGCGATGGACGGCAGCGGATTGCCGTATACCTGTGCAGGTCCACGGCAGGTTAGGTCTGGCCAAGCGAGCACCCGCTCAACTTTGATCTCGATGCCGATGCGCCAGTGATAGATGCGCAGCCAGCGCTCCCAAAGCGGGCCGACATCGCGCGGCCCGGCAAACTGCTCCCACTGCTCGCGGTGGCGCTCGAGCCAGTTGCGATCCTCAAGCGCCGACAACGAGGCCGTGCCTTGCACGAGCACGTACTCCGGCCGCTGATTGAAAGCGTGCTTGCGAGTGTGATAAGCGAGCGCAACGCGCGGATCTTCCTGCAGGCGGCGTAGCTTCTTCCACATCCCAATGGAGCTACTCAGTGGCGTTGCCGTGCCGGCCTCTGGATCACGGATACCAAAGTTGGTCAGGGGAGTCAGGACGACGCCACTTGCCGGCGTGACCTGCGCCATGACAACCACCTGATCCCCAGCGAGAACTTCGTCTACCGGCTCCGGCCAGGTCACGGTGCTCGTAGACGTGCTCATCGGCGCCGCTCCGCAGCCCCCGACTGCTGAGCCGATTGAGTCCCGGTCGCTGTGAGAGTCTGGGTCATAGCTTGCAAAATAGCCTCCCTAAAAAGTCGATGAGCTGCGAATTGATGGCATATCATACATAATACGTGGTACGTCATGGGAAAGCGTTAGGCTGTGCCGGATGGACTCCCTCTTCGAATTCGCGCTCTTGCTCAAGGCGATCCATCGCGAGCTTGAGCGGCGGGTCAACGAAGCGATGGAGCACCTCGGGGTCACCGCCGCCCAGGCCGACGCCCTAGTCGTCATCGGCCAGGCCGAGCCGCTGTCCCTCAAGGACCTGGGCGACCTATTGATCGCCGAGGCCGGGCATCCAAGCCGGCTTGTCGACCGGCTCGTCGACGCCGGCCTGGTCGAGCGACGCGCCTCCGGCGAAGACCGGCGGCGGGTAGAGCTCTCGCTGACCCCGCGTGGCCGCCGGCTGGCCAAGCGGGTCGACGCGGCGCGCAACTCCGTTTCGGATCTGGCCCAGCAGCTGATCGGCGAGCGCGACTTGAGCTCCACGCTCGAGCTGCTTCGGGAACTCTCGCAGTACACGTCCTACGCCGAGCTGATCGAGCGTCGACGCGAGTTGCTGGAAACCGCTCCCGTTAGGGGAGCGACGGACTAGCCGTCACGCGGCTGTCCCTTGGGTTTCTAGGCCAAGCGCAGCGCTCCTACGACCGCAGTCACAGGGTCACTCAAAGCTCCATCGGCGCTCAACTTGTCGCTGAACCCGGCAATGTCGATCGCCGGTTTGGTGACCGGGGAATCCAGTGCGTGCTCGCGGGGAATCCAGTGCGTGCTCGAAGTAGCGCGCGCGAACCGCGCCCGGGCCGTTCGCGCCCCGCGGTCCAGCGGAACCCCGGATCCCGGCCGGTCCCGAAGGTCCGGTTGCGCTCGCTTCCGCGCGCTGCATGAGCTGTTCACGGAGAGCCGGCTCCAGAGCGTTAGGGCCGACACCTTCAAACGCCAGCTCGCTCGTCGTGACAGAGTTTGCTCCGAGCTCAGAGCGTCCGAGTGCTGAACCCTCACAGCGCCGCACAAGTGGTCGGTTGCCCCTCCAACCATGCGGTCTACGTTCGATTGTGCGGGCACTGTCGATTCCCATGCTCCCCGTTCGTCTTAGAGTCGACCACTTACCTTCAAGGAGGCGACAGTCGGAGGGCTTGGGCGAGCACGTCTCGTTGGGTGGCTTCCGGGTCTAGGCTTCGGTCTGCCCATGGAGCTCGAGCACGCGATTCGAACCCGTCGCACCCACAAGGTGTTCGGCGCCGAGCCCGTCCCGCCAGAGATGCTCCAGCAGCTGTTCGAGCTCGCCCGCTGGGCACCGAATCACCACCTCACCAACCCCTGGCGCTTCCGCGTCCTTGGGCCCCGCACCGTCGCCCGGCTCAAGGAGATCGCCGAAGACGTCAACCCCGGGTCCGCCGGCAAGCTCGACCGTGCACCGACCCTGGTCGTCGCCTCCGTCCACAGCGACGGCGACCCCGTCCAGCGCAAAGAGGACCTGCTCGCCGGCGCCGTCGCCACCTACCTCGTGCTGCTCGCCGCCCACGCGCAAGGACTCGCCGGTTACTGGCGCACCGTCCCGTTCCTCGATTCCCCACCTGGACGCGAGGCGCTTGCGCTCGACTCGCTCGAGCAGCCGGTCGGGCTGCTCCACCTAGGCACGCCACGCCAGGAGCAGCGCGTCCCCGAGCGCATACCCGTCTCCGAGTTCGTCCAGCACCTCCCGTAGACACCACCAGGACGCTATACTTTACAAAGTAAAGCGACATCTCGGCGGTGGTGCAGACCCATTGACCGCAGCGCCGACGGGGATGTTCGAGGATCGATCCGGCGCACTCCCACAGTAGCCGGCATACTTGGAGCTGAGATGCCAGACGTCGAGAACGTGATCATCGTCGGTAGCGGGCCCGCCGGGTACACCGCCGCGCTGTACACCGCCCGCGCCAACCTCAAGCCGCTCGTCATCGAGGGATTCGCCTGGGGTGGGCTCCTGCAGCAAACCACCGATGTCGAGAACTATCCCGGCTTTCCCGACGGCATCATGGGGCCCGAGCTGATGCAGCACTTCCGCGCCCAAGCCGAGCGCTTCGGCGCGCGCCTGGAGACAGATCAGGCCGAGCGCGTACAGCTCGCAACCGAGCCCGGGGGGGTGCACAGCGTGTGGGTCGGCGACACCGAGCATCGCGCCCGTACCGTGATCCTCGCGATGGGCGCCGAGCACAAGCAGATCGGGGTGCCCGGCGAGCAGGAGCTCGGCGGGCGCGGCGTCAGCTACTGCGCCACCTGCGACGCCGCCTTCTTCCGCGACGCCCCCACGCTGATCGTCGGCGGCGGGGACTCCGCCATGGAGGAGGCCATCTTCCTCTCCAAGTTCGCCTCCAAGGTCGCCATCGTGCACCGCCGCCCCGAGTTCCGCGCCTCGAAGATCATGCTCGAGCGCGCCCGCGCCCGGGAGAACATCGAGCTGCTCACCCCCTACACCGTCGACGAGTTCATCGCCGGCGAGAGCGGCGCACTGTGCCGCGCCCGGCTGCGCAACACCGAGACCGGTGAGCAGCGCGACCTCGACATCAGCGGCGCCTTCATCGCGATCGGTCACGAGCCCCAGTCTGAGCTCGTAAGCGGCCAGATCGACATCGACGAGAACGGCTACGTCAGCACCGACGGGCGCTCCACCCGCACCAAGCTCCCCGGTGTGTTCGCCGCCGGCGACCTCGTCGACCACACCTACCGCCAGGCCATCACCGCCGCCGGCTCCGGCTGCCAAGCCGCGCTCGACGCCGAGTGGTACCTGCGCGACACCCCCCAGGTCCCCACCCCCGAGGGGATGCCCGAGGGCGATCTCGCTGAGGCCCAGTGGGCGCCCGCCGCCACGCCCGCCGCGGCCGCCGAGTAGACAGACGAGGCAGGCGCCGCCGCAGACAGACGAGGCAGGCGCCGCCGCCGAGCCAGCGGCCTGATGAAGTGCGCTCTCGCGCGCCCAGACAGTCTCGGAGGGCTCCCGGGGCAGCGAGCGGTGGCTAGGGCCGCGCCGCGCAGGCGCCGGTCGCGTCGCCGCTCAGTCGCCGTACTCGAAGAAGCCCGCACCCGCCGCACGGCCGGTGCGCCCCGCACGCACCAGTGCTCGTAGCACCGGTGCTGCACGGTAGCGCTCCTCGCGGTACTCCTCCCACAGCGCCCCCAGCACCGCCAGCACGTGCTCCAGGCCGATCGCGTCCGCCCACTCCAGCGGTCCCCGCGGATGGTTCAGGCCGAGCACCATGCCCGTGTCGATGTCCCGCGCGCTGCCCACGCCTTCGCCCAGCGCGAACGCGCACTCGTTGACCAGTTGGCACACGATCCGCCCGAGCACCAGCCCCGGCGCGTCCTCGACCCAGGTCGTGTGCTTGCCGAGCCCCGCGAAGAAGCGCTCCGCCCGCGCCGCCGCCCCCGGCGGGCAGCGCTCGCCGCGCGTCAGCTCCACCAGGCCAGCCTGCGCAAACGGCGCCAGCACATGAAAGCCGACCGCCGCGCCCTTGCCACGGTCGAGCGTCGCCAGCGGGCCCGCTGCGCACAGCACCACTCGCAGCGGCGCGAGATCCGGCCGGCCCGGATGGCCGGCCGCTAGAACCGTTCGTGCGCCGCCACCCGCGCCCAACGCGAGCGCCGCACGTCCCGCTTCCGGCGTGGTAGCCGGATGCACGCCAAGATCCGAGCCCGGGTCGCACTCCACCACCAGGGCCGGCAGGTCCCCGAGCAGGTTCGCCGGCGTGCGCACCTCGTAGCCCGCCGCGCTCGCCGCCGCGCGCAGCTCCTGCGCCAACGCCCCGTCGCCCGCGACGACCACCAGCGGCGGCTCGCCGCCGGCCGGGCCCTCGGGCTCCAGCGGCTGCGGGTCCTCCGCGCGGTACGGGCCCTCGCCCGAGTAGTCGTAATAGCCACGCCCGCTCTTGCGCCCGTGCAGGCCCGCCGCCGCGTAGCGCGCCGCGATCGGCGACGGGCGCCAGCGCGGCTCCCCAAAGCTCTGCCTGTAGAAGCTCTGCGAGATCTCGAAGCCCGTATCGACTCCCACCAGGTCCATGAGCTCGAAAGGACCCATCCGGAAACCGCCCTCCAGGCGGCAGATCCGGTCGATCGCCTCGATCTCCGCGATCCCCTCCTGCAACAGGCGCAGCGCCTCCAGCCCGAACGGGCGGTTGCAGCGGTTCACCAGGAAGCCCGGCACGTCGCTCGCACGGATCACGTCCTTGCCCATCGCCCGTCCCGTCGCCTCCGCCAGCGCCAGCGCCCGCTCGCCCGAGCGCTCGCCCGCGACCACCTCCAGCAGGCGCATCAGCGGCGCCGGGTTGAAGAAGTGCATGCCCACCACCCGCTCCGGGTGACTCGCCGCCGCCGCGATCCCCGTCACCGGCAGCGAGGACGTGTTGGTCGCGAGCACACACTCCTCGCCCACGATCTCCGAGAGCCGTTCGTAGAGCTCACGCTTCAGCTCCACCCGCTCCGGCGCCGCCTCGATCACGAGCTCGCAATCCGCCAGCGCCTGAAGGCTCTCCGCCACCTCCAGGCGACCCTCCGCCGCCGTCGCCTCCGCGGGGGTTAGTCGGCCCTTCGCCGCTTCCTTGCCCAGGCCGCCGCGGACCTTCTCCGCACCGCGCTCTAGCGCCTCCGGGAGCGGGTCGTGCAGCAGTGTCCGCGCTCCCGCTCGGCACGCCAGCTGCGCGATGCCCGCACCCATCGTGCCCGCCCCGAGGACCCCGATCACACGTGCCGGCTGCATCTGTCGCTCAGGCCGGCACGAGCGCGTTGATGCCCGTCAGCGCGCGCCCGATGATCAGTTTCTGGATCTGCGACGTGCCCTCGTAGAGCGTCGTCACGCGCACATCGCGGAAGTAGCGCTCCACCGGGTGGTCGTCCACGTAGCCCGCCCCGCCGTGGACCTGGATCGCCGTGTTCGCGCACTCCACCGCCGCCTCCGTCGCGTGCAGCTTCGCGATCGACGTCTCCGTCGTGCTCGGGCGGCCCTTGTCCTTGAGGAAGCCCGCCCGCCACACCAGCATCCGCGAGGCCTCCGTCTTCACCGCCATGTCCGCGATCATCGCCTGCACCAGCTGGAAGCTCGCGATCGGACGCCCGAACTGCTCGCGCTCCTGCGCATATTTGACCGACTCCTCCACGCACCCCTGGCAGATCCCCACACAGCCCGCCGCCACCGAGTAGCGGCCCGAGTCCAGCGCCGACATCGCCACTTTGAACCCGTCCCCGACCTCGCCCAGCACGTCGTTCTCGCCGACCTCGACATCGTCCAGCGAGATCGACGCCGTATCGGAGGCGTGCAAGCCCATCTTGTGCTCGATCGTCTGCGCCTGGAAGCCCGGCTGGTCGGTGTCCACGAGGAAGCACGCCAGGCCGCGATGGCCCTTATCGGGGTCCGTCTGCGCGAAGATCATCGCCACCTTCGCGTAGTTGCCCATCGAGATCCACATCTTCGCGCCGTTGATCCTCCAGCCCGTATCGGTCTTCACCGCGCGCGTGCGCTGATTGGCCGCATCCGAGCCCGTGTCCGGCTCGGTCAGCCCGAAACAGCCCAGCCACTCCCCCGAGCAGAGCTTCGGCAGGTAGTGATGCTTCTGCTCCTCCGTGCCCCACTTCAGGATCGCCGAGCACACCAGCGAGGTCTGCACCGAGATCACCGTCCGCACCGACGAGCATCCGCGGCCGATCTCCTCCACCACCAGGCCGTAGTCCAGGTAGTCCAGGCCCGCGCCGCCGTACTCCCGCGGGACGATCGCGCCCAGGTAGCCCTGGTCGGCGATCTTCTTCACCAGCTCCAGGTCGAAGTGGTGGTTACGCGCGTTTTCGCGCGCCCGCTCCACGATCTCCTTGTCGGTGAACTCGCGCGCCGTCTCGCGGATCAGGTGCTGCTCGTCGGTCAGGTCGAAGTCCATGGTCTCGGCTCTCTCCTATCTAAGGGTTGTGTGCGAGCTTCGGCGTGGTCCACGGCGCCTGCACACGGCGCTGCAGCTCCTGCGCCAGGCCCTCGATCGGCAGGCGCTCCTGCGCCAGCGAGTCGCGATCCCGCACCGTCACCGTGCCCTCCGTGATGCTCTCGTGATCGATCGTCACGCAGAACGGCGTCCCGATCTCGTCGTGGCGGCGGTAGCGCTTGCCGATCGCCCCACCATCGTCGTACTCCGCCTGCAGAGTCGAGCGCACCGCGCGATACAGCTCCCGTGCCAGCTCCGGCTGCCCGTCCTTCTTGACCAGCGGCAGCACCGCGACCTTGACCGGCGCCAGCCGCGGGTGCAGTCGCAGCACCGTGCGTTGCTCGCCCTCGCCCGCGCCGCCACCGCCGCGCTCCACGACTTCCTCGTCGTAGGCGTCCACCAGGAACGCCAGCGTCGCGCGGTCCGCGCCCGCCGCCGGCTCGATCACGTGCGGCACATAGCGCTCGCCCGTCGCCTGGTCGAAGTACTCGAGCTTCTCCCCCGAGAACTGCGCGTGCTGGGTCAGGTCGAAGTCGCCGCGGTTCGCGATCCCCTCGAGCTCCGACCAGCCGATGGGGAACAGGTACTCCACGTCGCTCGTTCCCGAGGAGTAGTGCGAGAGCTCGTCGCGCTCGTGCGCCCGCAGGTGCAGGTGGTCCGGGCGCAGGCCCAGCTCCGTGTACCAGCGCATCCGCTCTCCCAGCCAATGCTCAAACCATTTCTGGGCTTCGGCGGGTGCCACGAAGAACTCCATCTCCATCTGCTCGAACTCGCGCGTGCGGAAGATGAAGTTGCCCGGCGTGATCTCGTTGCGGAAGGACTTGCCGACCTGCGCGATCCCAAACGGCGGCTTCTTGCGCGAGAACTGCAGCACGTTCTTGAAGTTGATGAAGATCCCCTGCGCCGTCTCCGGGCGCAGGTACGCCGTCGCGCCCGACTCCTTCACCGGGCCGATCGTCGTCTCGAACATCAGGTTGAAGTCGCGCGCCTGCGTCAGGTCGCACTCCTCCGCCTCGCCCGGGTGCTTGGAGGGTTTGCGCCCGCACTGCAGGTCGGAGAGGTGGTCGGCCCGGAAGCGCTGCCCGCACGTGCGGCAGTCGACCAGCGGGTCCGTGAAGCCCGCCAGGTGGCCCGAGGCCTCCCACACGCGCGGGTGCTGCAGGATCGCCGAGTCCAGCGCCACGATGTCCTCGCGCTCGGAGAGCATCGCGCGCCACCACTCGCCCTTGACGTTGCCCTTCAGCAGCACCCCGTAGTGGCCGAAGTCGTACGTCGAGCCGACCCCCCCGTAGATCTCCGAGGAGGGGAAGATGAAGCCGCGGCGCTTGCACAGCGCCACGACCTTGTCCATCGTTACGACGTCCGGCTCGCTCATCGGCGCTGGATGGTATTCGAGCCATGGGAGGGGATGGGCCCGGCCCAAAAAAACCCCCCTTGACATATCTTCCTTGACAAGTGTCAATGACTATGTTTACATTGGTTGGGATGAGACGGAGGCGCGGGCGGAACTGAGACCGCCAAGGACGACGGGCCACCGCGCGCAAGGACGCGCCGGAGCTTGCTCGAGCGCCGCTACCCATACCTCTCCGGTGGCGCTCGAGGAAGCCTCGGTATGTGCAAGAAGGCGCGTGCCGGTGGTTTGGTAGGGGTCGGGGCGAACCCGGCCCCTACCTTTCTCGTCAGTCGCCGCCGGCCGGCCACGGTACGCTCCCGGCGGTGGCGCGACTGTTGATCCTCGGGGGTGGCTCCCGCGCCCTGCGGCTCGCGCAGGAGGTCGCGCGCGACGGGCACGCCACGCGTGTCGTCACCCGCAGTGACGCCCAGCGCGCGGACATCGAGGGCGCCGGCGCCGAGTGCTGGATCGGCGATCCCGACCGTCTCGGGACATTGCGCGGGGCGCTCGAGGGGGTCACGATCGCCTGCTGGCTGCTGGGTTCCGCGGGTGGCCCGGAGGAAGAGCTGCGCGCCCTACACGGCCCCCGTCTGCGGTCGTTTCTCGGGCAAGCGATCGATACCACGATGCGCGGCTTCCTCTACGAGGTCGCCGGGAGCGCGCCCCCCGCGGTCCTCGCCGAGGGGGAGCGGATCGCGGTGGAAGTTAGCGCCCGCAACGCGATTCCCCTGGCCTTGCTGCGCGCCGACCCCGCCGACCCGGAATGGCTTGAGCACGCGCGCTATGCTGTCCACAATCTCCTAAAAACCGATCAAGATTCACGATAGGAGGGCTCTACCGTGTCCGGTTATGTAAACGATCCGGGCGCGCCGCGAGGAGGTGCTGGCCGCGATCGAGGACGCCACAAAGCTTGTCGATGTGCGTTCCCCCGCAGAGTTCGCCCGCGAGATCATCTCGCCGCAAGGCTACGAGCAGGAGGGCGCACAGCGTGGCGGGCACATCCCCGGAACTACGACGCTCTTGGACCGAGTGGGGCAACCTCGTAGGAGTGCCCGTCGCCACCGGCCCTAGGTCGAGCTTTGCTCGCGCCGTTGCGCCCGCTACAGAGAGCGCCGGTCGCCGCGCCACCCCCGGGACGCGGCGACCGTGACCGTAGCAGCCGCCGCCCAGCGCCGCGCTCCGGCTAGGAGACCCGGCTGTCGCTCAGCAGGCCGTCAAGCTGCTCCAGCAGGTTCTCGACGATGCGTGCCGTCGCGCCCCAGATGAGGGTTCCGTCAACTATGTAAGCGTCAGTCTCAAAAGTGACGCCACGGCGCTCCAGGCGCGTGCGCGTGCGTCCCTCGCGCAGCGCCTGCAACGGCAGCTCGAGCACCGCATCGACCTCGGCCGGCGACATCTGCCAGCGCCGCCCCGCGGGAATCAGCCCGACGAAGGGATGGATCAGATAGCCGGTCACGAACGTCGACGTCGGGTCGAGCTCGCCGAGCACCGCCACGTCGGAGCGGGGGAGGCCGATCTCCTCCTCGGCCTCGCGCAGCGCCGTTTCGCACAGGTCGACGTCCTCCGGGTCGTGACGGCCGCCCGGAAAGGAGATCTCCCCGGCGTGCCGGCGCAGATCCGTGCGCCGGCGCGTGAAGACCGCGTGCGGCTGCTCGTCCGCGCCCAGCAAGAACAGCGGTACCAGCACCGCCGCGGAGATCTGATCCGGAAGCTCGGCCAGGATGGCGGCTCAGGCGCTCGGACGCGAGGAAGCCGCCTGCAGGGCGGGGATGCGCTGGATGTGTTCCTCGAACATGACCTCGCCGTCGAGTGTCCGGTGCACCGGACACTTCGCCGCGATCACCCGCAAACGCTCGACCTGCTCCGCCGGCAGGTCCTCCGGCAAGCGCAGGCTCAGGTCGAACCTCGTCGGACAGCCGCGGTCGGCCGGCGTGTACTGCACATCGACCTCCACGTTCCCGATGTCCCAACCCTTGCGCGCCGCGTACATCTCCATCGTGATCGCCGTGCACGTCGCCAGGCTGGCGGCGAGCAGCTCCTGCGGGTCCGGGCCGGCGTCACCCCCACCGGTCTCCAACGGCTCGTCGACCGTGAGCTGATGATCGCGGACCCGCACAGTGTGCCTGAAGGATCCCTCGTTGCGTTGCGCTGTCGCTCTCATCGTCGTTCGCCTTTCCGATCCAGTCAATCTTTGCCTGCCGCCATCCCTTAGGGAGAGATCGCGGCCCCTCTAATAGAGATGGTAGTTACGCGGGCGCCAGGGGTTAAGTGCCCAGCCGTCCCCCGCTGCCATACGTCCACTGCGGCCCCGCTGCTCCACGTCTCGGTCAAAGGGGATTAAAGAGCAGCCCCGTGAGAAGCTTGGGAAAGAAGTAGGTCGACTTCGGCGGCATGTTCTCGCCTGCGGCCGCCACGTCTCTGACCTGCGCCACCGGAGTCGGGCGCATCAGGAACGCCACGTCGCACTCCCCGCTGCGCACGAGCGCCAGCGCCTCGCCAGCATCGCGCGCATAGCGCAGGCCGTGCAAGTGCGAGATATCCTCGTCAGTGAGGCCGACCGCGCCCTTCAACAGCAGCGTCTCGAGCACCCCTGTATCGAGTTCGCGGTACGCCTCCGAGTGTCCGGGCAGCGCCCCGTCGGCGATCGCCTGGTCCTTCAATGCGAGCCGCAGCGGGCGCTGCTCCTCCGCGTCGATATAGCCAAGCCGCAGGAGTCCCCTGCCGGGCTCCGGCGCAAGCTGCTCGACCGGCACCTCGGTCAGCTCGAAGTCGCGGTTCAAGGCCTCCCGCAGGCGCCCCAGGCGCGTTGGGTTCAGGCCACTGAGCAGCCGGTGGGTCGGGAACACCGTCAATCCCGGGTCCTCGAGCGCCACCAGACACATCAGCAGGTAGCGGTGATCACCCTCACCGCCGATCTCCTCGGCGTAGGCGCGAGCCGTCTCATAACGGTGGTGGCCGTCCGCGATCAGCAGCTCCGCTCCACGTGCAGCGTCCTGCACCGCCGCGATCGCGTCCGGGTCCGAGATCCGCCACAGGCGGTGCACCGTGCCTTCCGCGTCCGTCACCTCCCCCCAGGGCGCCTGCGCCGTTGCCGGCTCCAGAGCGCTCCACGCGACCCGGTCCGGGTCCGAATAGAGACTGAAGATGGGGGAGACGTTCGCCCGTGTAGCCCGCGTCAGGCGCAGACGATCTTCGCGCGGGCCCGGGTGCGTGCGCTCATGTGGGCGAACCCGCCCCGGGCCATACTCCTCGACCCGCACCCGGCAGAAGAACCCGCGCCGGCTGCGCCGCACGCCGTCCGGGCCCGTGTAGTCCTGGGTATGCGCCCAGATAGCAGGCTCCCGGTCGCGCACCAGCGCGCCCTGGAGCTGCCAGGACGCCAATAGTTCACCCGCGACCGCATACGGATCGGGCTCCCCCCGAGGGAGATCCACCGCGACGACGTTGAAAGGCGAGCGCCCCGCCAGCTCCTCGCGCTGGGTCGCGCCGATCACGTCATAAGGCGGGGCCACCACGCCGGCGAGTGGGCCCACGACCGCAGGGTCGTAGTGCAAGGCGCGCAAGGGGAGAACATCCGCCACGGGACGCGGAGGCTACCAGCGGAGCGGAAGGGCGATGGGCCCTCCCCGCGGGAGGAAGGCATGCACCGAAAGTCGCGCAGTCCGCCAAGCGGTGGCTCGATCACTACTCTTGGATACTTACGGGGCGTGGCGCAGCTTGGTAGCGCACCTGCTTTGGGAGCAGGGGGTCGCCGGTTCAAATCCGGCCGCCCCGATTAACTGGACGGCTGCTTGCGTTTATCCTGTAAAGCTCGGGTTTTTGCGGTTGTCGTTTGAACCAAGGAAACCGGCCTTATTTGAACCGCCGGATTCTTAGCGCTCCCGGTGCTGGGTGAGGCGTGAGTGGAGGTTTGCCCGTACCGTGGGCCACTCGTCGTCGATCACGCTGAAGAACGCGGAGTCGCGTACACCGATGCCGGGCAGCTTGATCTGATTGCGCAAGATGCCCTCGAACTGAGCCGGTAGCGCCGCGAGCGCTGCTCGGGAGCGGGGCCGGTGTTGCGCTGGCCGATCGAGGTTTCGATCCATTGGTCGAAGTCCTCGCGGGTATCGGCGATATGGCTTGTCCATGTCCATATCTCTGGTGCCTCAGCGGCTCGTCAAAGATCGTCCGCATGGGTTCTGGCGAGTGGTTCAAGTGCTACGAGGGTGCCCTTGAGCGGGACCGATAGCGCCTGCATGTTTCCCCAATCTGTTACAGTACAGATATCATCTCTGCTCCGGTACAGTCTTCCATATCTGGGCGTAACGCGCACGAGATAGCGCAGAGCATCGAGCGCGGAATAGAGGCGGGCGAGCTTCATCCGGGTGATCCATTGCCGTCGATCCGCCGGCTCGCAGACGAGCTCGGAGTGAGCCCGACGACGGTCGCCTCGGCATTGGCCGGCCTCCGTACACGCGGTGTCGTGGTCACGCGAACTCGCAGCCGCTCCTACGTAAGCTGGCGCCCGCCTATCGGTGGAACATGGCATGACTCGGAGATTCCGCAGGGTGTCCGTGACCTCGCGAGTGGCAATCCCGATCCCAGTCTGCTCCCTGACGTTACGCCGTTCCTTCGTCGGCTCGAACCGCCTGGCCAGCTTTACGGCGGTGAGCCGGTCCTTCGCGAGCTGTCTGACCTCGCAACAGCAGACCTTGCCGCCTCCAAGATCACATCCGAGCAGGGCATCGCAGTTGTCAGTGGTGCGCTTGAAGGCATGGAGCGCGCATTGCAGGCGCAACTCCATCCCGGCGACATTGTTGCCGTCGAAGACCCCGGCTTCGCGGGCCTCTTCGATCTGCTTCGCGCGCTCGGTCTGGCCCTGCGGCCGGTTCCGATCGACGCACGTGGCATGAGGGCCGCAGCCCTATCCGGCGCTCTCGATGAAGGTGCCCAGGCGGTGGTGTTCAATCCGCGAGGCCAGAACCCGACCGGGGCATCCCTCGATGCGACACGAGCGGCAGAACTGCGTCAGGTTCTCGACCAGTGCCCTGACGCGATGGTCATCGAGGACGACCACCTTGGGCCTATCGCCGGAGCGCCATTCCTGACCCTGACGAACGACCGCCGACGGTGGGCTGTCGTACGGTCGATCGCAAAGTCGCTAGGGCCCGATTTGCGTTTGGCGATCCTTGCCGGGGACGCTCGGACGATGAGCCGAGTGCGCGGTCGTCAAGCGCTCGGCCCGCATTGGGTCAGCCACTTGCTACAGCGTCTGGTTGCGATGCTGCTCTCCGACCGCACGGTAGACACAGGCCTTGCACGCGCGGCTCGGACGTATAGCCGACGCCGAGAACGGCTCGTCGCTGCCCTGAGAGAGCGGGGGATCGAAGTTCACGCGCAGGCCGGGATCACGGTATGGATTCCGGTACCCGACGAAGCTCATGTCGTGCAGGCGCTCCTTCAACGGGGATGGGCCGTCTCCCCTGGAGCGCCCTACCGACTGCAAAGCGAGCGGGCGGTCAGGGTAACGATCAGCGCTCTACAGGAGGATGAGGCGGACGATCTCGCCTCGGCGATCGCCAACTCGTTGAGGCCCAGTCTCCGCACACGGACATCTTGACGGCAGTCTTCAGCCGAATGCAGGACGCTGGCAATGCACTGCCTTGAGCAACTCATTATACGCTTGCTGGGATGCTGGATTTCGCCGCCTACCTTGAGCGCATCGGGCTGAGCGCCAGCGAGCGCCCGACTCTGCAGGCCATTCACCGCGCCCACGCGACCTCGATCCCGTTCGAGAACCTAGATCCGCATCGCGGGATTCCGGTATCGCTTGCCCAGGAGGATCTCGAGCGCAAGCTCGTGCATGAGCGACGCGGCGGCTACTGCTTCGAGCACAACCTGCTGCTGGCCTCGGCGCTTGAGCACCTCGGCCTCACGGTTGAGCCGATGCTTGCCCGCGTACGTCGCGGGGCGCCGCCGGGTACCGTGCGTCCCCGCAGCCACCTTGTGCTGCGGGTGACAGACGATGGTGACCGCGTCTGGCACGCCGACGTTGGCCTCGGGCTCGGGACGCTGCTCGACCCGATCCCGTTTGGACCGGACGGCGTCGATGGCCACGAGCAGTCCGGATGGAACTTCCAGGTGATCGAGGAGGGCCCCGAGCTGGTTCTTCAGACGCTCGCCGACGGGACATGGGCCGACGTGTACGCCTTCTCTCCACAGCCGGTCCCGCGCATCGACATCGAGACGAGCAACTGGTGGACATCCACCAATCCGCAGTCGCCGTTCGTGTTCGGGCTGATTGCTGCCGTCCACCACCCGGACGGCAGACGCGAGTCGATCAGTGATTGGAGCGGACCGCTTGAGCTGAGGATTCAGTCGCCCGACCACACCCAGGTCTCCCAGTCGCCGCGCAAAGCCATCCCGGGACTTTTGGCCGAGCGTTTCGCTCTATCGGGATTCGTGCTCGGTACCGACGGTCGCGTGCGGTGATACGCTCGGCGCGATCCGGCACTGGCTCAGCGGGCCGCTTGCCCGGAACCTGATCCCTGGCGCTCCACAGGCGTCGGTCTGCTACACAGAGTCCGATGCAATCGCCCGATCGCCTCTGCGGTCTCGCGGTTCAAATACTGTCCAGTTAGGGCGATTGGAGATTCGAGGTATCTAGGACACCTGGGACTAAGCAGGGGCTAAGAAGGTCTTTCAAAATGGAGGGGTTGGGGGTTGGGGGTTGAATCTTTGGGGTGTGTCCCCGAGGATTGGAGGTCGTGGAGGTGCCCTCTCGATTCGAGATCACTGATGAGCTGTGGGTGGAGATTCAGCCGTTGATCCCGGTGCGTCAGCGTCGCCGCCAGCATCCTGGTCGCAAGGCGATTGATGATCGGTTGGTGCTCAACGGGATTCTGCACGTGTTGCACACAGGAATCGCGTGGGAGGACCTGCCTCGCGAGTACGGCTACGGCTCCGGCGTCACGTGCTGGCGGCGGCTACGTACATGGCAGAAGGCCGGGGTTTGGGATGCGCTGCACCAGAAGCTGCTTGTGAAGCTGAACGCGGCGGGGAAGATCGACTGGTCACGCGCCTCGGTCGACGCCAGCCATATCCGTGCCCTTTTGGGGGGCTCCTGACCGGGCCATCCCCGGTAGACCGTGCCCGCACGGGCTCTAAGCATCACCTTCTCGTCGACGCGAGTGGCATCCCCCTCGCGGTCGCGCTGACCGGCGGCAATCGCAACGACGTCACTCAGCTGATCCCGCTGCTGGAAGACCTGCACGCACGCCCGGTCGCAGGCAAGCGCGGCCGGCCACGCCGTAAGCCGGACCGCGTTCTCGCCGACCGGGGCTATGACCACGACAAGCACCGACGGCTGCTGCGCGCTCTCGGGATCACACCCGTTATCGCCAGACGCGGAAGAACACACGGCTCCGGGCTCGGCCGCCAACGCTGGGTCGTCGAGCGTGGCTTCGCGCACCTACACAACTTCCGCCGCCTGCGGATCCGCTACGAGCGCGACCCCGACATGCACACCGCGTTCCTCACACTCGCCTGCGCAATCCTCTGCTGGCGACGCCTCAACTCATTTTGAAAGACCTTCTAAGCGCATGTGGCCCACAACGCACCTCATAGCCGTTGTAGGTGGCCGATAAAACGTCAGAAGCCGCAATGCGCGATTTGCATGGCCGCACGCGGAGGTCCGTACAGTGCCATCGGCTCGTGCCCCTCAGCCGGCCGACTCGGGTTTGGGCTGCGTCCGGTACATGCCTTCTCTGAAGAGAGCGCTGCTTGCGGTGTTCCAGCGCTCAAGCTGCTCGGGGGTGAAGAACGGTGTGGGGAGATGTCGGTCGATCGCTTCTGTGAGCAGGATCGTGCCGAGGTTGATGACGACGGCGTGCAGTGCCGCCCAGGTGATGTCGGTGTCTGGGCGAAGGAGATCCTGATCGGCGACTGCTTGCCATTGGGAGCGGGCGATGGCGAGGAAGGCATCGAAGAGCCCGAGCGCGGTTTCCTCGCCGTCGGCTGCCGAACGGGCGACATAGCGCAATGTCGTGGGATGCTCGCGTACCAGCGCGGTGACGCGATCGCCGAGCTGTTGCTGGATGTCGGCCGGGGAGTCGTTCTCGAGAGGCTGGCTGAAAGCGTTTGTCGCTACCTCGATGACGTAGTCGTTGACGGCTTCAACAAGGGCCGCCTTGTTTGGAAAGTGATGCTGTACCAGGCCGGGCGAGACCTCGGCTGCCTTGGCGACATCGCGGATCGATGTGCCGGCTACGCCGTCCCGAGCGAAGCCCTCTAAAGCAGCGTTGCGAATACGGGCATAGCTCGTCAGGTCTGAGGCCAGGACACGCACGGGCCACTGAGCGTACCTCCATACGATCGTATCTGCTTCAATACGATCGTATGGTGGATAGGTTTTTGCGAGCTCCGTGGCGCCCGGGACCCATGGACAAGGCGGAGGGCCCAGTGCTGATCAGCCTCACGGATTTCCGCTTGGACACCGCACGGGACCTGCCGGGTGCCTACCGGGCCGCTATGCGCCTGCGCGGCGCCTGGCCTGAGCTGGAGGGAGCGATCGGTCTCTGGCTGTGGGCCAAGCCGCTGCAGAAGAGATCAGGCTCGGTCTCGGTGTGGCGAAGCGAGGATGACCTCAGCCGATTCGTGCGCTGGCCCGTGCATGTCGCGATCATGCGCAAGTACCGCGGAGCGGGGACGCTGACCTCCACCAGTTGGCATGCCGAGCGCTTTGTTGCCGCCCAGGCGTGGCAGGAGGCAGTCCGCCTCTTGACCATCGGCGAGATCGCAGGAAGACGCAATCCCAACCAGCGAGGTGGTAGATGACCAATGCCTCACACGCCAGGCTCAGCGCAGCGAGCGGGGCCCTCTTCATCGTCTTCTTCAATCTCGCTCTATTCGATTTGGGCGCGCCCCCGAAGGCGAGCGACACCGCAAGTGAGATCGCATCGCTGCTGGTCCACAGCCGCAGCAGAATCCTCTACGGAATGTACCTCGCTGGACTCGCGATCATGCTCGGCATCTGGTTCTTCGCCACCGTTCGAACCTGGCTCGAGCAGACGGCAGATAGCTATGACATGCAGCTCGCAAGCGCAGCCTTCGGTGGAGGGCTGTTTGCGACGGGGCTCGGTGTACTCGGGATGCTCCTCTACTACGGCGTCACCTACAAGATCGCCGAGCACAGGGGCGCTGGCCTCCCGGTTGTGCGAGCGCTCACCGACGCTGGCAACGCCGCCATCGAGCTGACGAAGTTCCCGCTCGCCGTGTTCATCCTCTGTGTCTCGCTCGCGGCATCCCGAGCCAAGCTCCTACCGCGCTGGTTCACCCGAGCGGGAGGCGTGAGCGCCGTTGTGCTGCTCGCCAGCGCGATCCCCCTATTCGCCGAAGGCTCATTCACCCAATTCGGCGGGGGACTCGACGTCGTCGGCGGCATACCAGGAGTGATCTGGATCTTCGCTCTCAGCCTGATGATGATCAGCCTGAGTCAGCGCGAGCATCCTCAAGACCCCGGTAGTCTCTGCACGCCGGGCGCTCGGCGGGGCGGCGCTTGATCCCCGTCCATAGCCGCCGCGACTTGCTTGCGCGCGGGCAGCGGCGATTGTGAGGAGGCGCCTAGCAACGTCGCGACTCGCGCCAAATCTCTAGGGTTCCAGTGGTGGATGTGATCGATCAGCTGCTCGCCAACAACCGCACGTTCGCGGCCTCGCTGCCGGCCCGGCATCTCGACGTTCGACCCATCCGGCAACTAGCCATCGTGACGTGCATGGACTCACGTCTGGACGTCTTCGCGGCGCTCGGCCTACGCGACGGCGAGGCGCACATCTTGCGCAACGCGGGCGGCGTCATCACGGATGACGTGATCCGCTCGCTGGCGATCTCGCAGCGGCGGCTGGGTACACGCGAGGTGATGCTCATTCATCACACCGACTGCGGCATGCAGACTCTCAGCGACGACGGGTTTCGCGCCGAGTTGCTGCAGGCAACCGGCGTGGCGCCGGCGTTTGCGATCGAGTCGTTTACGGACCTCGATGCGGACGTGCGCCAATCGGTTTTGCGAGTGCGCCGATCTTCGTTCCTGGAGTACCGCATGCCTGTCCGTGGCTTCGTCTATGACGTCGACACCCATCGCTTGCGCGAGATCCACGTCGAGGACGAGCACTGAGTCCAGTGACGGGCACGCCTCTGCTGGCGTGACCACTAGGAGAAGCTTCAGGGTGCCTCTGAGACCACAAGACGCAGGGCGCCTTTGAAGCTCTCCTGTCGACGTAGGTGGCCATGCTCGGCATCCCAGGTGCCGGAAGCAAGGGCGGCGGCAAGCCGGTCGACGATGCGCTGCTCGACACCAGGCTCGAGCAGCGCCCACATCGATTGGGCGCTGCGGACAGCCGGGTCGAGGAGTCTCTCGGGACGTCGCCAAAATGCCTCGAAGAAGCCGTCGAGACAGTCGCCAGGCGTGGGGATTCGCTCTACACGCGTGCGCCCTCCGAGGGCTCTCGCCACATCGTCGATAGTGGGGAACCGCGGCCGCTCCTTGACAAGTCCCTCGTGCAGATAATCCTGCTGCCAGGCGGGCAGGCTGTCGAGTGCGAATGTGAAGATCACGACCGGTCCGCGCGCGACCCGTCGAAGCTCGGCGAGGCCGGCGCCGGGGGACTCCCAGTGGTGGATCGTCGCGCAGGCCATCGCTGCATCGACGGCGCCGTCGTCGAAGGGGAGCTGCTCCGCGCGGGCGACGATCGCAGGCGCGGCTCGACCATGCGCTGCGCCCGCATAGTCGCACTCGGCTCGACGGCTAGCACCCAGCGATCGCGTGGCTCGTAGGATCCGGTGCCGGCGCCGACGTTGAGAACGGTCTGCGCCTCGCCGAGCGCGGCGTGGATGGGTGCCGTTATCCGAGGGTCCGGGTGCCGGTGGCGCGCATACGTGCGCCCGTGACGCTCATAGTCGACTTGAGCCATCACGGCCGACCTTCATACCAGCCGCGGGATGCTCAGGCGGCAACCGGCTCGGCGGCGCCGAGTGCCGATCCGAGGACCGAGAACTGCATCGCGCCGTCCTCAATCGCGCCGAACTTGAGGTTGAGAATGTCGAGCGGGTAGTTCTGATGCAGGCGCCAGGGCGCCTTCGAGCCCTGTTTCGGAAACTTGTCGATCGAGCGCTGCACGTAACCGGAGGAGAAGTCGATGAAGGGCAGCTCGACGATCGAGGGGTCACGGTTGCGCGCCGTGCACTGCCGGTATCCGTGCTCGTCCATGTATGCCAGCAGCCGGCAGACGTACTCGCAGGTCAGGTCGCACTTGAGGGTCCACGAGGCGTTGGTGTACCCAATCGCGAACGCGAGGTTGGGCACGCCGCTGAGCATCATGCCCTTGTAGCTCATCGTCTCAGACAGCTCGATGTCGCGGCCATCCACGGAGATCTCAAGGCCCCCCAGCGCGAGCAGGTTCAGGCCGGTGGCGGTGACGACCAGATCGGCCTCGAGCTCGGCGCCGGACTCGAGTTTCAGGCCCTTCTCCGTGAACGTGTCGATGCGGTCGGTGACGACGGAGGCACGGCCGTCACGGATCGCCTCGAAGAGATCGCCGTTGGGGATCAGGCATAGACGCTGATCCCAAGGGTCGTAACGGGGCTTGAAGTGCGTGTCGATGTCGTATCCCGGCGGGAGCTGGCTTGCGAGTGCTTTGCGCAGCACCGCCTTCATCATTCCTGGCCTGCGTCGACTGAGCTGGAAGCTCAGCATGGTGCGCAGCACGTTCTTCCAACGCGCGATGGCATAGGCGGCCTTGGCCGGCAGGTTGCGGCGCAGGACGTTGGCGATGCGATCTTCCGCGGGCAATGAGACCACGTAGCTGGGCGAGCGCTGCAGCATCGTGACGTGCGCCGCGCTCTGCGCCATCGAGGGCACGAGCGTGATCGCGGTCGCGCCGCTGCCGATCACCACCACGCGCTTCTCGGCATGGTCGATGTCCTCGGTCCACTGCTGCGGATGCACGATGCGTCCCGCGAAGCGCTCGATGCCAGGGAACTCCGGCGTGTAGCCCTCGTCGTAGCGGTAGTAACCGCTACACATGAACAGGAAGTCACAGCTCAGCTGCACCGTCTCTTGTGTGTCGCTGCGCTGGGCGGTCACGGTCCACCGCGCATCCGCCGTCGAGAACTCGGCGCGCAGCACGCGATGGTGGAAATGGATCTTCTCGTCGATCCCGTGATCCCTAGCCGTCTGCCGGACGTAGTCGAGGATCGATGGTCCGTCTGCGATCGCCTTGGCCTCCTGCCACGGCCGGAAGGAGTAGCCCAGGGTGTACATGTCCGAGTCCGAGCGGACGCCCGGGTATCTGAACAGATCCCAGGTACCGCCGATGCAGTCACGTGCCTCGAGGATCGCGTACGTCTTGTCCGGGCAGTTGGCCTGTAGGTGGTAGCCGGCGCCGATGCCGGAAAGACCGGCCCCAACGATCAGCACATCAACGTGTTCGAGCGACATGTCATGCCATCCAAGCGTCGAAAGGTGGGCGGGGCGCCGAGCGTAGCCTAACGGTCCCGGGCACGATGCTGGGGACCAGCTCGGGAGGCCACTCCCGGGGGACTAGCCCTCGGCGTAGGTGCACATCGCTTCGAGCACCGGCCCGAGTCGCCGCCCACGGGTGGTCAGGCGGTACTCGACCGTGGGGGGACTCGAGGGGATCACGGTGCGCTCGATCAGTCCGGCGGCCTCGAGGTCGCGCAGGCGCTCGGAGAGCATTCGCGGGGAGATGCCGCTCACGGCGTCCGCGAACTCGCTGAAGCGCAGCGCGCCCGTCAGCGCGGCGTAGATGATCGATAGCTGCCAGCGCCGCTCCAGGAGGTCCGCCGTCTGGCGGACCTCCACGGGAACGGGCTGACATCTACGAGAGCTGGCGCGCGACATCGCGGGTCGGCTCCAGCGCGCGGTCGAGGACCTCCTGGACAGTCATCACGGGATGGAAGGTCATCTGCTCGCGGACCTCCTCCGGGATGTCGTCGAGGTCGCCGCGGTTGCGCTCCGGCAGGATCACGTCGGTCAGGCCAGCTGCGTGTGCCGCCAGGACCTTCTGCTTGAGGCCGCCGATCGGCAGCACGCGTCCCTGCAGGGTGACCTCGCCGGTCATGCCGACCGTGTGCTTGACCGGGCGACCGCTCAGCAGCGAGGCCAGCGCGGTCACCATCGTGACGCCCGCGCTCGGACCGTCCTTGGGGATCGCGCCGGCCGGCACATGGACGTGGAACTCGTGTCCCTCGAACGTGTGCTCGTCGATACCGTTCTCCTCGGCGTGGCCGCGCACGTAGGAGAGCGCGATACGCGCGGACTCCTTCATGACGTCGCCTAGCTGGCCGGTCAGGACGAGTCCGCCACCGTTGCCTGAGCCGGAGCTCTTCATCGCGGTGGCCTCGACGAACAGCACGTCCCCGCCGGTGCCTGTCACCGCCAGGCCGGTCGCCACCCCGGGGGTCGCGGTGCGTGAGGCCGACTCCTGGAAGAACTTCTGGCGTCCGAGCGCGTCACGCACGGCCTCCAGGTCGATCTCCACGGGTGCCTCGACCACCGGCTCCGTTGCCGCCGGCTTGCCTGCCCCGGGCTTGACGCCCGCGGCCTTGGTCCCATCGGGCTCTGCGTCCTGCGGCGCGGTGTCGGACTCCCCCGCCGGCTGCACGGCGCCGGCCGGATCATCGGCTGGCTGGCGCGAGGCGATCTGCGTGGCGGTCTTGCGCAGCAGTGTCCCGAGCTCGCGCTCGAGGCTGCGCACACCAGCCTCGCGGGTGTACTCCGCGATGATCGTGCGCAGCAGCTCGTCGGAGATCTCGACCTCGCCCTCGCGCAGGCCGTTGCGGTCGCGCTGGCGCGGCCACAGGTAGCCCTTGGCGATGGCGAGCTTCTCCTCGGACGTGTAGCCGTCGAAGCGGATCACCTCCATGCGGTCCAGCAGCGGACCGGGGATCGTGTCCGCGACGTTGGCCGTCGCGATGAACATCACCTGGCTCAGATCCAGCTCGACATCGAGGTAGTGGTCGCGGAAGGAGTGGTTCTGCGCGGGGTCCAGGACCTCGAGCAGCGCTGCGGAGGGGTCCCCGCGCCAGTCTGCGCCCACCTTGTCGACCTCGTCGAGCAGAATCACCGGGTTCATGGTGCCGGCGTCGCGCAGGGCTCTGACCAGTCGCCCTGGCAGGGCGCCGATGTAGGTGCGCCGGTGTCCGCGGATCTCGGCCTCGTCGCGCACGCCGCCGAGCGACATGCGGACGAACTCGCGTCCCAGCGCCCTCGCGATCGACTCGCCGATCGAGGTCTTGCCGGTGCCGGGCGGCCCGATCAGGGTGAGGATGGCTCCGGACTTGGGGTCGGCCTCGATCCCGCGGTCCTGGCGCAGCTTGCGCACCGCGAGGTACTCGGTGATGCGGTCCTTGACGTCCTCCAGACCGGCGTGGTCGGCGTCGAGCACGGCGCGCGCGCCGACCGGATCGAGGTGCTCCTCCGAGCGCTTGGCCCAGGGGACGGCGATCAGCCAGTCGAGGTAGGTACGGATCATGCTGGACTCGCCTGTCTGCTCGCCCATGCGCTCCAGGCGGCCGAGCTCCTTCAGCGCCTGCTCCTTGACTTCCTCAGGCATGCCGGCGGCGTCGATCTTGGCGCGGTACTCCTCCGCGAGTGAGCCCTCGTCCTCACCCAGCTCCTTGCGGATCGACTCCATTTGCTTGCGCAGGAAGTACTCGCGCTGCTGCTTCTCGGCGCCGTCCTGGACGTCCTCACGGATGCGCTTGCGCACCTGCAGCTCGGCGAGGCTCTCGCGCTGGAGCTTGACGGCGAGCTCGAGACGGTCCGTTACGTCGATCGTGCGCAGCAGCTCGACCTTCTGTTCGTAGGAGAGGTTGGGGGAGTAGCCCGCCGAGTCCGCGAGCGGGCCGGGCTCGACGATCGCGCGCAGGAAGGCCGCGATGCGCCCGTCGTCGCCGCGCAGCTCGAGGATCTCCTCGACGATCGCGCGGTATTCGCGCTCGAGGTTGCGGGTGCGTCCGTCGGCGGGCACCTCGTCGGGGCGCTCGTCGACCTCGACGCGCAGCTCCCCGCCGGAGCCGGTCTGGGCAGCGCCGATCAAGGCGCGGTGCTGGCCTGAGATCGAGACGGCGCGTCCACCGCCGGGCAGGCGCACATGGTCGTCGACCTCGGCGATCGTGCCGACCTCGAGGAACTCGCTCTCGTGACGGGGGACGAGCACGACGCGCTCGTCCTCGCCGACGTCCACGGTCAGGGTGATCCCCATGTTGGGGAACACGACGGTGTCGTCCATGGGGATCAGGCGCAGCACGGGCTTGGGTCCCGCGTCGGACTCGGAGGCCGGGGTGCTTGCCAAAGCGTCCGGCTGTGGCTTGTTGCCGTTGCTATCTGAGCTTGAAGGCATAGGTATACGCTCCATATAAGCTTACGAATTGATAGCTAGTATAGCGACGCAACCAACTAACTTCAAGTGCCCTCTTTGGGCTGCTCAAAGGTGACCTCGATGCTCTCCTCATGGATGCGCTCCTCGACCTCGGCGGAGGAAGTAAGAGCACGCCGGTCGGCCTCCAGCAGCGGCGCGGAGAGCAGGCTGCGGGGCCAGAGGTGGCGCGCGCGCACGACGTTGATCTCGGCGGCGAAGATCGTCAACTGGGCGCCGAGGTAGAGCCAGGCGAGCAGGCCGAGTACGAGCGCGAAGGTTCCGTAAAGCGGCTCCGTGCGGCGCAGCGTGTGGCCCACGTAGAGTCCCCCGAGGCTCTGTAGGAGCTGCCAGAAAACGGCGGCGGCGATGACGCCGGGCAGCAGTTCGCGCCGGTCGATCTCGACGGCCGTGAGCAGCCGAAAGGCGGCCATGAACAGGACGAGGTTGAAGGCGAACGCGATCAGCACCCCGCCGATCACTTCGAGCGGGCCATGGGTGCTAGCGGTGACGAAACCGGCGACCACCGTCGCGAGAATGTTGAGGGTGCCGAGCACGGCGAGCACCCCGACGCCCCGCAGGCGGGCGCTCAGATAGTTCGGACGGTGCTTGAAGGGGACGTCCCAGATGCGATTAAAGGCGTTCTGGGCGGCGTTTGTGACCCCTAGCCCGGCGAGCAGCGAGAGCGCCAACCCGATGACCAGCGCCAGGGTGCTTCCGGAGAGCGAGTGCAGCTTGAGCTGGTCGATGAGTGGAAACTGCCCTAGCGTGCCTTCTATGATTCGCTGCCTGAGGTCGGGATCGCTCTGGAGGACGAAGCCCAGGATCGTCACGAAGACGAGCAGCAGCGGGAACAGCGAGACGAACGCGTAGTAGGAGATCAACGCCGCGAGTTGGCCGGCCTGATCGTCACCGAACTTCTTCAGTACCGCCGCGAGGAAGCTCAGCCGGCGACGACGTTGCTGGAAGCGGTCGACCGCGCCCAGGAGTTTGCCGATGCTCATGCGAGTTGGGAGGGGGGTCGCGCGGCCACTGCGGACGACATCCTTGCGTGTCTACCCGATATGCCTACGGAAGACCAGCCCCGGGTGACCACATGCGCGCGGACCCGGCCGAGCAGGTGGCGCTGGTGGCGCGGGCCAAGCGCGAGTTGCTGCTGCGCGCGCACCGTCACCGGCTGCGTGGGGAGGACCTCGAGGACTGTTATAGCCAGGCGACGCTCGAGCTGTTGGTCTGGGTGCGCGCCGGCCGCGGGTTCTCCGGGCGCGCGCATCTGGCGAACGTACTCGAGCAGCGCTTCGTCTCACGTGTACGGGACCGCCGCCGGGCGCTGAGCGGCCGTAGTCCGCTGTGCGCGGCGTTGGAGCAGGCCCTCCCGCTCGGGCTCGATGGAGACCGCGAAGTCGATGTGGCGGATCCGCGCGCCGAGATCCACCTGCAGGTGACGCGGCGGCTGGAGCTCGAGCGTGTACTCGAGCTCGCGACCGGACTGAGTCCCGACCAGCGACTGGTCCTGGCCTGTCAGGTCGCGCTGGGAATCGAGCGGGCTGAGTTCTGCGCCCGGTTCGGTTGGTCCTTTGAGAAGTACCGCAAGGTGGCCCAGCGCGGACGTGCGCGCTTGCGGGTGCTGCTGGATGCCGAGCAGGGCGCTCCGACAACGGGCGTCGGCATGAGCGCCTTGTCTGCCGCTAGAGGGTCGTTGTCCCCACCGGCCGGATCGGTCGGAGTAAGGGGATAGGGACCCACCTATGAACATCCCTCACTACCCCCATAGGCGCGTCCCGCGGGACACCGGCAATCGGTCGCAGGCACGACTGCACGGCGCTCCCGATCCGCACGCCGGCGGCTGGGGGCCGAGTATCTCCCCTGCTCGGTCCTCAGCCGCACGCGGCGAGACGCGATCACGTTGCGGGGCTTGATGTTCGGGCGCGAGCGCTCGCGGCGCGCCTACCAGGTCTACGCGGAGGACGAGTTCCTGGAGGCTGAGGACGCTGGACTCGAAGGCTCGCTGCTCGACGGGACTCCAGTGAACGGCTGGCCAGAGGGAGCCTCGCCGAATGGCTCGTTTTCTCGGCAGGCGCCCGATCGCGGGTCAGCCGCGAGCAGACTTGGTGACGCCGGCACGACCGGCGCCGACGCGCTCGACGGCAGGATTCGCTCCGGACGGAGCGCCGCTTCGAGCTACACGGCGCCCCGTCGGAGGTTGTCGCTAGCGGCCGGTCGCTCGGCGGGTATCGCGCTGCTGGCGGTCGTCGCGATGGCGGTGAGCGCGTTGGTGGCGCACACACTGCTCTCTGGCTTGGCGACGGGCGGCGTGGCCCGCCGGCCTTCAGTCGCGGCACTCATCCCGGCCGCAGGCATGCCGGCGTCGCGCAGCGCCCCGCGCCCTGGCGGCGCGGACAGCGGGCGCGGGAGCCTTGCTCGCGGCGGCTCGGTCCCGGCGGGTAGGCCCGCTGCGCTCAAGCGCGAGAAGCGCTCACCGCGGAAGCATTTCGCGGGATCCACGCAGGTGACGACGCGGGGAGCGAGCTCCACGCTCCCCGCAAGTGGCGCTCCGGCTCAGCCCCAAGCGGTAGCGCCCGTTGCCAGCGATACGGTCGCGGCCCTCGGGCGCCCGCCGGGTAGTCCCGAGTTCGGATTTGAGCGCTAGGCGATGAGCACGGTGCGTCCACGTCCCACCGTCACGATCACGACGCGGCCGCTGTGGCGGCTACGTCTCGGGCGCGAGCTACCGCGGCATCTGCTGCATGCGCTGGCGACGATGGGCCTGCTGGCAAGCGCGCGCTTTGCGATCGACCCTCCACGTCCGACGCTGCCTTTGGCCCTGCTGCGCCGCCCAGCGCGGGCGGACCTCGCGGCAGAGGGCTTCGCGGCGCTCTTCGCGCGACGCTATCTGACCTGGGAAGCCCGCGATCCGGAAGCCCGCGAAAACGCTTTGGCGCCTTACGTGGGGTTGGGCATCGAGGCGGATGTCGGGCTCCAACCGCCGCCGGGTTCCGAGCAGCAGGTGCAGTGGGCGCAGGTCGTGCAGGAACGTGCGCTGCAGCCCGACGAGCACGTTTACACGGTGGCGGCCCAGACGGACACGGCAGGACTGCTGTACCTGACGGTGAGTGTGATCCGCGCAGCCGGGGGCGGGCTTGCGCTGGCAGGCTATCCGGCATTCGTAGGGGCGCCGGCGGCGACCCCGGCGCGGATAGCCGGAGAGCACCTGCGCAACGTGAGCGAACCGGCGCTGAGCGCAGTCGTGGAGCGCGCGCTGCGCAACTACCTCGCGGGCTCGGCAACAGAGCTCGCGGCTGACCTGTCGGATGGCACGCGGGTCTCGATGCCGGCGCTGGGATTGACGTTGGAGTCGCTGCAGAGCCTGCAGTGGGCGCCCGGTGCGGGCGCGGTACTCGCGGCCGTGCAGGTCGAGGACCGGCGCGGCGTGCAGTACACGCTCGCCTACGAACTGAACGTGGTCCGCCAGCAGGGTCGCTGGGAGATCGCGGCGATCCAGATGGACCCGGACTCCTAGACATCGACAACAGGACAAGGAGAGACACGAGATGAAGCCGGAGACTGTGAGAAGGGGAGTGCACGCAGCGCTGCTGGTTGGTCTACTGGCTGCTGGCTGCGGGTTGCTAACGCTGATCGCCCCAGCCGCGGCGCGTGCGGCGGTCAGCGCGCCAATGCCGGCGCAGGCCTCGAGCTCATCCGAAACGGGCGGCACGCTGGAAGCGGCGGCGAGCAAGGCGGGGAACACAGGACGTAAGGTCGCGATGAGCCTGATCGGGCTGGCGTTCGCGGTTGCGGGGATCGTGCTGGCGTTCCGCCGTGACTTCAAGGAGGCGGCGGGCGTCTTCGCGGTGGGCATCGTGGCGGTGCTGCTGGCGACGCCGGCGGGGCTCAACCTGCTGCAGGACACGGTCACCTCGCTGTTCGGTTCGCAGTGACCGAGATTCGCTCCTTCCGGAGCGTCTTTGACCTGGAGCGACGCATCTACCGCATCGACCGGCTGCGTTTGAACCCCGGCGGGATCCCGGTGCGCGGGGTGGTGTACTGGCTTGCGCTGCTGGTGGCGGTTGCGGTCGCTGCCCGGGTGCCGCTGCTGGGTGGCGCTGTGTGTGCGCTGCCCTGGTACGTGCGCGAGCTCATGCTGCCAGCGGCGTGTGCGGGACTGCTCACGCTGATCCGTGTGGAGGGGCGGCCGTTCCATCTGGCGGCGGCGTCGCTGCTGCGGTATGCGGTGGAGTCGCGTCACGTTGCCGGGATGCGACCCTGCGCCGGACCGGGACGGTGCTGGCGCCCGAATGAGCTGCTCGTATTGCCGGACGGCTCGGATGCGCGTCTGCGGCGGCTGCGTTACACGGGTCCCGGCGCGGTGCGGCGGCCGGCCAGTGGCAAAGTGCTGGTGCTCGAGCAGGGCGCGCGCCTACACGTCGGGTGAGCGACTCGATGCGTCCACCACTGAGCTTGGTGTACGGCAACTGCGTGTTTGGCGCCGGCCTCGATGATGGCTGGGCGGCGTTCGTGGTTCCGACGGCGTCATACGAGTGGCTCGCCGAGGACGGTAAGCGTGCGCGCTTCCTCGCGTTGCTGGGTGCGCTTGAGGGCGCCGGTGCGGACCTGCAGATCGTGCGTGTCGGCCGTGGCTGGGACGTCGATGCGTATGTCCGTGAGATGGACGCCGACTGCGCCCGGGATGCTGATCGTGACTGCGTTCGTGACGGCGACCGCGTCGCGGATGCCGACCGAGCAGCGGACGGCGACGTGCCGGATGCGGGCCGCGGTGCAGGGCACAGCCTGCATGCGGACGCGCGCAGGGGCTACGTTGCGGAGCAGGCGCGACGTCTGCGGGAACTGGGGGCCGAGCGCCCGGTGCTGTTCATCTTCGTGAGCCTGCGGGAGCCCGAGCGAGACGTAGCCTCCTATGTGTCGCGCGCCGCCGAGCGTCACCCCCGGGAGTGGCTGGGGGAGCTGCGCCGGGCGGTGGCACCGCGCGACCGGCGCCTGCTGCGGGCCAGCGAGCTGGAGCGGGTGCGGGTACGGGCGGACCAGGCGCACGCGCGTCTCGCGGACTATCTGCAGGCCCGTCCGGCGAGTGGGGCGGAGTTGCAGTGGCTGGTGCGTCGCGGCTTCTGCCGCGGGCTCGGTGAGGAGCCGGAGATCGACGGGCTGCACGAACCGCGAGCGCTGATCTTCGAGCGCAACGGCGAGGCGCTGCTGGCGCCACTGGAGGGCGACGTGCTGCGCTGGATGGACGGGTGGGTCGAGCATCGCCGGCGGGCGCTGCGGATCGAGTCGGAGCTCGGGGTGAGCTGGCAGGCGCAACTCGTGCTGGGCGCGCTACCGGAGCGGGCGACTTTCCCGGGGCCACGCGTAGAGCTGATGTTCGCGCCGGCGGAGAGCTTGCCGTTCGGGGTCGACCTCTCCCTGAATGCGGGCTTCCTGCCGAATGAGCTGGCGCTGCGGATCGCGCGGCGGAGGATCCAGGACGCGGATCAGATCCTGCGGGCCGAGTCCGACGGCGAGCAGGGAGTATCGGACCTCGGCTATCGGCGCACGCAGGAGGCGCGCGACCTCCTGGCTTACTTGCAGTCCTCGAGTCGCCCGCCACTGCTGCGGGCGACACTCACGATCGCGATCGGAGCGCGCGGAGAGGAGGAGCTGGAGGAGCGCGTGGAGATGTGCCGGCGGGCCTATGGCGAGATCCGCCTGCACCGTCCGCTGGGAGAGCAGCTCGAGCTGTTCTGCCAGCACCTGCCGGGACAGCGCACCCGTGTGGCCGGGTACGACGACACGCTCACGACGGAGCAAGTGGCGGCGATGATGCCGACCGCGAGCCACGAGGGGGGCTCGGCGACGGGCTTCTACCTCGGCCACACGCTCTCGGGCTCGGCGCGGCCCGTGCGTCTACACCTACGCGAGGGCTCGGAGAGCGACCGCAACACGACGATCCTGAGCGTCGGGGCGCTGGGGTCGGGCAAGACGACGCTCGACCAGAAGCTCAAGTACGAGGGCTTCCTGCTGGGCGCGCGGGTGATCGACTGCGATCCGAAGGGAGATCACCGCTTCCACTTGCTCCAGCAGGTCGCGCCGCACGTGGAGTCCATCACGCTGCGCCCGGACCCGGCGCTGCGCGGGGTGCTAGACCCCTTGCGCGTGGCGCCGGCGCACCTGCGCCAGGACACGACGGTCTCGTTCCTGTGTGACCTGCTGCCAGGCCGTGCCGAGCCGGCGTGGGAGACGGCAGTGGTTGGCGCCGTCGACCGGGTACTGAGGCGCGCACGCGAGCCGACCTGCCTGGAGGTGGTGCAGGCGCTGCGCGAGGGAGACGAGACGGACACCCAGGTGGCTAAGACGCTCGCGGTATACGCGCGCTCCGGCCTCACACAGCTCGGCTTCGCCGATCCGGAGATCAAGCTACCGCCGGTCGGGCACCGTCAGGTGACGTACCTGCGGATCCGCGATCTGCCGAGCGCGCAGCCAGGGGTGCCGCGCTCGGAGCACTCGCAGTCGGAGCGCGTCGGCGAGCAGATGGTTCGGCTGATCGCGATGTTCGCGATGCACCTGATGGGCGCTGAGCGCGAGCGTTTGAAGATTTTTTCCTTTGACGAGGGCTGGCGCTTACTGAAAGATCCGATCGGGCGGGCGCTGCTGATGTCACTCCAGCGCATGGGCCGCTCAGAGCTGGCGGTGCCGATCATCAGCACGCAGCTTGTGACAGACACGCTGCTCGGCGAGCGGGAGTCGCTAGAGAACCTGCTGGGGGCGACCTTCGTCTTCGGGATGCGTGCGGACGCCGAGGCGCGCAGAGCGCTCCAACTGCTCGGGCTTGACCCGGAGGATCGGCGGATGCGCCAGGCTCTACTCGAGCTCGACGCCGGCCGCTGCCTGTTCCGTGATCACCACGGCCGGGTCGAGGCGATCCAGGTGGACATGGCGCCGGCATTGCTGCGCGCCTTCTCGACCACGCCTGAGTCGCCGCAGGCGTGATGAGCACGAGCGCGAGAGGTGAGGTCCGCATGGCACCGGTCGCGGTACCGCTGGTGATCGCGGTCATGATCGCGTGCGTCGGTGGCGCGCTGGTAACTACGCCGGCGCGCGCGGCGCGGATCTACAGATACGACGCGGGTGCGCCCGTCAGCTCGAAGGCAACTACGACGCGGCGCCGGTCCCCGCCACGGTCGCCTAGCGGGCCACCGCTGGCGTCGGGCGACTCGGCGCCTGCGAGCGGGTCTCCTGGGGTCGACACCGTGAGCGGAACAGGTGCAGGCTTGGGCGCTGAGGCTCTGACCGGAGCCGACGCGTCCAGCTCGGCGCCCTCGAGCGGCGGCGATCCGCTCGTTGAAAACGGTCTGGGCAGCCCGCTGTGTGGCGCCGGCGCGGGCGGCCTGTCGGCCGCGAGCCGGCGCAACTGCGCGACGTCGGGCTTCGAGGCGGCGGGGGCGCCGACCGGGAACTATGCGCTTGACGTTCACATCGACACCGGTGCGCTGGGCTTCACGGCGGCGACGCTCGAGCAGGACTACCTGGTCGAGCCAGTCTGGATGGGCTTGGTCTGGATCGTGCATACGCTGGTCGTGGCGCTGGAGTGGTGCTTCACGCTCGACCTGCTCGACAGCTCGGCGATGAGCGGCGTCGAGCGGGCGCTGCGCGATACGCAGGCGGCATTCACGCGACCGTGGCTGGTCCTCGCGCTAGCGCTGGCGTCGCTGGCGGCGGCCTACAACGGACTCGTTCGCCGGCGTGTGGCCGAGACGCTCGGTCAGGCGGCGTTGATGCTCACGATGATGGCGTGCGGCCTGTGGGTGATTGCCGACCCGGCTGGCACCGTCGGTGCGCTCGGGCGGTTGGTCGACGCGGCCAGCGTCGGCACGCTGGGGGCGGTCGTGGAGGGCACGCCGGTACGAGCGCCGCGAACGCTCGCGGACAGCATGAGCGGCCTGTTCGCCGGTGTCGTGGGCGTCCCGTGGTGCTACCTAGAGTTCGGCGACGTGCGCTGGTGCGTTGAACCGGCGCTGCTCGACCGGCCCCTACGGGCGGCCGCACTGCGGATCGCCGCGGCGGCTCAGTCCGCAGACGCCTGTAGCGGGGATGCAAGTGCCGGGGATGCAGGTGCCGAAGCGGCTTGTCAGGCGCTTGAAGGCGAGCACCCACGCGAGCGCGCGCAAAGCGCGACGCTGCTACGGGCGGCGCGCACCAACGGGGAACTGTTCCTGGCGCTGCCCGCCGATGCAGCGGCGCGCAACTCGATCAACGACCGTGGCTCCTTGCTGAGCGTGCTGTGTGGCGGTAGCACGGACGCGACCGACTGCCAGGGTCCCACCGCGCCGGAGGCAGAATTCCGCACTCAGGGCGGGACGGCATCGCGGGTGGGTGGTCTGCTGTTGATCGCGCTCGGGGCACTCGGCATGATGCTGCTGCTGGGCTTCATCGCGCTGCACCTGCTGGGCTCAGAGCTCGTTGGCTTGCTCTACCTACTGCTGGCGCCGGCCGCGGTGATCGCCCCCGCACTGGGCGATGGCGGGCGTGCGGCGTTCCGGGCGTGGGCGACGCGCCTAGTGGGAGCGGTCGTGTCGAAGCTCCTGTTCTCGTTCCTGCTCGGCGTGGTGCTGCTGCTCACGCGCACGCTGCTAGAGCTGTACGCGTTCGGCTGGTGGACCCGCTGGTTGCTTGTCTCTGCGATGTGGTGGGGTTCCTACAGCCAGCGCCGGCGGGTGCTGGGCTTCGTGCAGGGTGACCGATCACAGATCGGCCAGCGCGCGCCAGGTAGCGGCCACCGGTCGACCGGTGCTCATGGGCAGGGCGCTCATCACCCCCAGCCGGGACGCCACGACTCGATCGCGCGGCGGATGCAGCGGCAGTTCGAGTCGCCGCTCGCGGCGCTGCAAGCGGCCCGATGGGTACGCGGCAGGGTCGCCAAGCCGGCGCCGAGCGTGGAGCGTCGGCAGGTGCTCAAACGCGTAGGCCTGGAACGCGCGCGGGCGAAGGCCAGCAAGCAGGCGAAGGGGATGCTGGAAGACGAGCATGAGCGGGCATCCGCGGAAGTGGCCGATGCGCCAAGCGCGCAGGCGGAGCTGGGCGCGAAACGCAACCGATTGCAGCGGGTCAACGGCGCGCGGAGGGCCGCGGTCGCGGCGGGCGATACACGCAGAGCGAGCCGCCTCGAGGTTCGTGCGCGGGGCATCGAAGGCGAGGTCGAACACGGGCAGAAGCAGCTGGACGCGGCGCGTCGCACTGTCGCGGAGGGTGAGCGGGCGCGGCGGCGCACAGGCCGCACGTACACGCATGCCGCGGTCGGGGAGCGCTCTCGCTTCCTCGACGCCCAAGCGGCGCTGCCGGCGAGTGGTCGCAATGGCGACGGAACCGCCGTAGGTGCCTCGCCACGACGCGACTACGCGGCGCTTGCGAGCCTGGCCGGCTATGGACGCGAGCAGTACGAGCGGCTCGATCCGCGTCACCAGCGCGAGGCACGCCGGGAGATCGATCGCGAACTTGCACTACGTCGCGAGCTGGGCGCGGCAGCCGGTGACCTCGGCGCCACGCGCGGTGGTGGCGCCAAGGGCGATCATCCTCCCCTCGGTCCCCGTGACCGGCTGAAGGCCAGCCGCGAGTTCGATCGGGCGCTCGAACGGCGCTTGCGCGAGAGCGGCCACGGCTCCCCACGCTCACGCGGACAGTCAGACGGAGACTCGACAGGCGCAATGTCACGGCCGGGGGCGCGCCGGTCAACGCATCCGCACGACCCTCGCTCGCGAGGCCCACGGGCGCGCGACGGAGGCACGGACGCGGGCCTGGCTGGACGCGAGTCCGCAGTTATGCGCGACGCGCACGAGGTTGCGCAGCGGCGCAAACGCCAGTTGGGGGCTTGAGATACCGAGACTGAACGCCCAGGAGTCGCTGGCCCTCAAGGACGCTACACCCGGGAGGTCGCCGATGCCGGTGGTGGTGCTCGGCGGCGCGGCGGCGTTGGCCGTCATGCTCACGCTGGGCGTCACGGGCGTCGCGGCAACGCTCGGCGGTCCACTCGAAGGGGCGCCGGCAAGCGCGAGTGGCGTCGCCGGCTACGGCGTGTCGGCGCGGGCGCGCTCGGAAGTCCCGCCGGAGTACCTGCGCCTCTATCTGGCGGCGGCCCGTCGCTACGGTCTGGATTGGGCGATCCTCGCCGGGATCGGCAAGGTCGAGTGCGACCACGGGCGCGACCCCGACCCGTCGTGCACGCGCGAGGGGGCCGTCAATCCGGCCGGCGCCGGCGGCCCGGCGCAGTTCCTGGCCTCGACGTGGAGCGAGTACGGGATCAGCGCAGACGGCCAGGGAGCGCCTGACCGTTGGAACCCGGCAGACGCGATCTTCGCGATGGCCAACTACCTCCGGGCTGCCGGCGCCCCGCAGGACTATCGCGAGGCGATCTACGCCTACAACCATGCCTGGTGGTACGTCGCTGAGGTCGAGCGCTGGGCGGCTCTCTACCGCGGGGCGCCGGAAGCCCATGATGCGGCCGATGCACCGGTCGGCTCGCCGGGATACGCCGCAGGCTTGACCCTCCCGGGCGTCGGCGGGCGTAGCGCGGCGCCGGTCGAGTCAATCCCAGGCGACCGCGCGCTGCTCACCCCCGGCGATGGCCATGTGGCGCTGATCCCGGAGGGCGTGCCCCCGGTGGTGCAGGCGATGGTGATGGCGGGCAACGAGCTGCAGGACCTCCCGTACGGCGCCGGTGGCCATCCCGATCCGCTGGGGGCCCTCAGCGAGGACTGTTCGAGCACCGTCAACTACGTGCTCTACCGCGCCGGTGTGCGCCCGCTTGCCGAAATCGTGCGCGCGAATCCGCTGGCGCAGGACTACGTCGGCTGGGGCCTACCGGGCCCCGGGCGGTGGGTGACGATCTACGCCACGACGGCGCCGAGCGACCACGTCTTCATCGTGATCGCTGGTCTGCGCCTGGACACGAGCCGCGACGGCACCGACATCGGCCCCAACCGCGACCAGGATGGCCCGCGCTGGCGAATCCTCGACCATATCCCTACCTGGGCGCACTGGTCGGTGCGCCATCCGCCGGGGCTGTAAAGCATGCCTTTGCCTGGGGCGATGCGCGACGCCGGGCTCCAGCCCGCGGTTTGGCGTAGATTCCTCACACATGGCGTCGCGTAAGGTTGACTACCTGCTGATCGGCGGAGGGCTCGCGAGCGCGAACTGTGCGCGCTGGCTACGCGAGGAAGGCGCTGAGGGCTCGGTGTTGCTGGTGGGGCGCGAGCCCGACCCGCCGTACAACCGGCCGAACTGCTCCAAGGGCTACCTGCGTGGGGAGGAGGAGCGCAGCGAGGCCTTCTTCCGGGCAGAGGAGTGGTGGGCGGAGCAGCAGATCGAGCTGCTGACGCGCACCAGCGTGACCGCGCTCGACACGATCGCGCGGATCGCGAAGCTCTCGACCAAGGAGGAGGTCGAGTTCGGTCAGGCGCTGCTCGCGACGGGAGCTAACGTGCGGCGGTTGAATGTCGAGGGCTGCCACCTCGATGAGATTCACTACCTGCGCACGCTCGGCAATGCCGACACGATCCGTGCGAGCGTGCGCGACGCGGAGCAGGTCGTGCTGATCGGTGGCTCCTACATCGGTTGCGAGGTCGCCGCTTCGCTGACCATGCTCGGCAAGCGCTGCACGATTGTGATGCAGGAGGAGGTCACGCTCGAACGCGGCTTCGGGGCGAAGGCGGGACGCTTCTTCGAAGAGCTGCTCCAAGCGCACGGCGTCGCGATCCACGGTCCCGACGAGCTCGACCGCTTCGAGGGCGATGGGCGCGTCGCGAAGGTGATCACGAAGGGCGGCCTGGAGCTGCCCGCGGACGCGGTTGTGATCGGGGCCGGGGTGACGCCGGACGTCCAGCTCGCGCGCGGCGCCGGTCTGCAGCTCGGAGAGAGCGGCGGCGTGCGTTGCGACGCGCGGCTACAGACCGCCGTGCCGGGGATCTTCGCGGCGGGTGACATCTGTGAGTACGACTCGCTCCTGCACGGCGCCCCGCTGCGGATCGAGCATTGGGACGTCGCCTTCAACCACGGCAAGACCGCTGCCCTGAACATGCTCGGTCGCGACGTCCCTCACGAGACCGTTCCCTATTTCTTCTCCGTACTCGGCGACTGGGCCGAGCTCGAGTATGTCGGGCCGGCGCGCGTATGGGACGAGGAGATCGTGCGCGGCTCGCTCGCCGACGGCAATTTCACCACCTGGTATCTGCGCGACGGGCGCGTCGTCGCCGCGCTCACCGTCGGGCGCTCCGAGGAGCTCGACCACGCCCGCCGCTTGCTGGCCGAGCGCTCCATGCTCGACGGCGGCCAGCGTGGCGTACTCGCGGATCTGGACAGCGACCTCGACGCAGTCGGCCGCTAGCGCCGCGCGGGGGTCGCTGCGGGGCGCTAGCTCGACCTCGCCGGCCGCCGGTGTCCTGCCACAAGCGGGCTGTAACATGTGGGCTGTCCATACGGTTGGTGGCCAAGGGAAGCCGGTGCAAGTCCGGCGCGGACCCGCCACTGTGACCGGGGATGCTCCCCCGCTGCACGCAGCGCTGGCGCAGTCACTGATCGGCCGTTCGGCGGATCGGGAAGACGCGAGGGGGTAGGCCCGGGAGCCAGGAGACCTGCCTCCGACCGCAAGCCCACAAGGCCCTCGTGGAAAGGGGTTGGCTCCAAATGCATGCATCTACTCGTACCGCGTCGGCGTTGCTCGTCGCGCTTCTCTGCCTGCTGCTCGCTGCGTCATCCGCGGTCGCCGGCACGCCGGCGACTGTCACCGTCAGGGTGCTCGGTGCCAACTATGAACCGCTCATCCCGCTCACACAGATAAACACCACCAGCACGCCTGTGGTGAACGACGGCAAGCCCGAACACGCCTGCTCTGGCACAAGCGCCGCCGGTGCGCTGCAGGTGGCCACCGCGGGGCTGTGGACGGGAGGTTGGTTCGAAAGCGAAGGCACCACCGGATACTTTGTCGAGACGATCAAAGGCTTCGAACCGCCGCCGGCCTCCTCATTCTGGAGCTTCTGGCTCAACAACAGCGAATCCCAAGTCGGCATCTGTGGCGCCGAGCTGGAAGCCGGGAGTCAAGTGCTGTTCTTCCCGGAGTGCTTCAGTGAATGCCCGTACACCTCCGAACAGCTGCGCGTCCTCGGCCTCGAAGTGGCTCCCGTCGCCGAAGTCGGCAAGTCGCTAGCGGTAACCGTCGATCGCTACAACACCGCCGGCAAACGCGAACCCGCGGCCGGCGTCACGGTTCAGGGTGGGGGCACCAGCGCAGAAACGAACTCCGAAGGCCGTGCCACGCTGACCTTTGCCGGCGCCGGGACCTACACGCTGCTGGCCACTGCGCATGGCGAAGGGCTTGCCGTGGTGCCCGGCGAAGCGGTCGTGTGCGCTCATAACGGCAACGACGGGACGTGTGGCACATCGGTCCCCATCAGCGGCGCACCCCCCCAGCTCCCCAGCAGCAAGATCACGCTGGGCGTCGCCTACACCGGCCCCTACTCGCTGGTTGCTGCCGCGACGGGCATTCGCGACGGGCATGTCTACTCCGCCAAGAACGCTCCCCGCGAACTCGCCGGCAAAGTCTCTTCGCACGCATCGGTGACGTCCATCTCGCTGCGTCTGCGCCGCAGCTATCGCGGGCGCTGCTGGGCCTACAACGGCTCCCGTGCGCGCTTGCAGCGCGTGCCCTGCCGGCAGGGCAGCTTCTTCAAAATCGCCTCCGGTGGGGACTCGTTCTCCTACCTGTTGCCCTCGCGCCTGCCGGCCGGTCGCTACGTGCTCGACATCCAGGCCACCGACTCCGCCGGCAATCACACTGCGCTCGCGCGCGGCAGCTCGCGCGTCGTCTTCTATGTCGAGTAGGAGACAGCACCGCGTCGGGCTGCGGCGCGGCGCCAGGAGTCGCTTCCGGCGCCGCGTCTTGCTGCTCGTGCTGGCCGCGGCCGCGCTGCTCACCGGCTGCGGGCTTGGAGCCGGAACGACGCCCAGTGGCGTGCAGCTCGTAGTCACGCGCGAATTCGGGACGCAGACACTGAGCGCGCCGCGCGCCCCCAAGACGCATGGGCAGGAGACCGTGATGAGCCTGCTGATGCGCAACGCCGCCGTCACCACCCGCTACGGCGGCGGCTTCGTACAGAGCATCGACGGCCACCACGGCGGCTACGAAGGCGGTGAGCCGGTCGACTGGTTCTACTACGTCAATGGCGTCGAAGCTTCCAAGGGTGCCGCGGAGCACAACGTCCATGCCGGCGATCGCGTCTGGTGGGATCTGCATGACTGGGGCCAGACCGACTACATCCCCGCCGTAGTTGGCTCGTTTCCGGAGCCCTTCCGCCACGGGATCGAAGGGCTCAGGCTGCCCGTTCGCGTCGAATGCGCGGACGCCGAAGGGGACCCCTGCCGCACCGTCGCCGCCAGCCTGCGCGAAGCCGGCGTGCCCGCCGCGCGCGCCGCGCTCGGGCCTGCCGGCGCGGGGCCCGACAGCCTGCGCCTGCTCGTCGGCACCTGGTCCCAGGTACGCCGCGAACCCGGCCTCCAGGGTCTCGAACGCGGTCCCGCCGCGAGCGGCGTCTATGCGCGCGTAGAGTCCGGCGGGAAGGCCATCGCGCTGCTCGACCCCCAAGGCCAGAGCGTCGGCACCCTCGGTAGCGGCGCCGGGCTGATCGCCGCGATCCGCAACGGCGGCGAACAGCCCGAGTGGATCGTCACCGGCACCGACCCCACCGGCCTCGACCGGGCTGCGCACGCCGTCGAGGAAGACGCGCTGCGCAACCACTTCGCCGTCGCCGTCGCCGCCGGTTCCTCTTCGACCGGAGGCGCCGTCCTGCCTCTGCCACGGCCCGGGTCGTGACACGCCTGCGGCGCAGCTCTCCGGCCGCGCCGGATTCGCGCGCCGGCGCCGGGAGCCACGGCCGCGCCGGACTCCTGCTCCACCGCCCGCTCGCCAGCCCCCTGCACGCCACCCGCGCCGGCGTCGCCGCGCTGTGGGCGCTCGCGCTGATGGCAGCCGCGCTGGTCCTCTACCACCCGCTTGCGCTCGCCGCGCTCATCCTCGCGATTCTCGGTGCGGGGTGGGGCGCCGGCGTCGGGCGTGAGCTGACCCGCGCACTGCGCACCGCGCTGATCATCGCCCTACCGATCGTCCTCATCAATGTCCTCGTCTCCCGCGAGGGGCTCACCGTGTTCGCGCGGCTCGGCGATCTCGGCCCCTTCGGACAGGGCAACCTGACCGTCGAGGCGCTCGTCTACGGTGCCGTGATCGCGCTCAAGGTCACTGTCCTGGTCCTCATCACAGCGCTCGCCAGCCTCGCCATCGACCCCGACGCGCTGCTGCGGATCTGCCGCCGTCTCTCGTTTCGCTCCGCTCTCACCGCCTCCCTCGCCGTCCGCATGCTGCCGCTGCTCGCCGCCGACGCCCAGCGCCTCGCCGACGCCCAGCGCACCCGGCCCGCCGGCGCGCTCCGCGGTGCCCGTGCGCGCGCCGCCTTGCTCGGCGCCGTCGTCGCCGGCTCGCTCGACCGCGCCATGGACGTCGCCGCCACGCTCGAGGTCCGCGGCTTCGCCGCCGCCCCCCGCGCGCCGCGCCAGCCCCGGCCGTGGTCGCGGCACGACCTCGCCTTCGCCGCCTCCGCGGTCGCCGTGATCGCGCTCGCCGTGCTCGGGCGGCTCGCCGGCCTCGCACCCTTTAGCGCCTATCCGTTGCTTCGCATCCCGCTCAACGCAGGCCTGCTCGTCCTCTGTGCTGCATTCGTGCTCGCCATCCTGCTCCCGTTCTGTGATCGCCGCGGGATCGAGCCCAGATGAACGTCCTGTCATTTCAAAACGTCACCTACCACTACCCCGGCACCGAGCGCCCCGCGCTGGACGACGTCAGCTTCGAGCTCGCACCCGGCGAGCTGTGTCTGCTCGCCGGGCTCTCCGGGCACGGCAAGTCGACGCTGCTACGCGCCGCCTGCGGCCTGGTTCCGCACTTCCACGGCGGGCGCTTCGCCGGGCGTGTCACGCTCGCTGGACTCGATACCCGCGAGCACGGCCCAGCCCGCCTCGGGGTGATCGCCGGCGCGCTCTTTCAGGACCCCGAGACCCAGCTGGTGATGAGCTCCGTGCGTTCCGAGCTCGCGCTCGCCCAGGAGAGTCGCGGGCATTCCGCCGCCGCCGTCGCGCGCGGCATCGAGGAGGCCGCGCTCGCGCTCGGCATCGACCACCTCCTCGATCGTCCCACCCACCAGCTCTCCGGTGGCGAGCAGCAGCGCGTCGCGCTCGGCGCCGCGCTCGCCGGACGCCCCCGCCTGCTGCTGCTCGACGAGCCCACCTCGCAGCTCGACCCCGTCGCAGGCGACGAGCTGATCGCGCTGCTGCGCCGCCTCAACCAGGAGTCCGACACCACGATCTTGCTCGCCGAGCACCGCCTCGAGCGCTGCCTCTCCAGCGCCGACCGCGTGATCGCGATGCGCCACGGGCGCATCGCCCACGACGGCGAGCCCCGCGCCTTCCTGGAATGGGCCGCCCGCGCCGAGCCCGCCCTGCAGACACCCGGCGCCAAGCTGTTCGCGCTCGCTGGGCTCGCGCCCGCCCCCGTCGGCGTCAAGCAGGCCCGCGCCGCCCTGCGCCGCGACGGGCTGCTCCCGGAGGATCTCGCCCCCGAGTTGTTCCCCGTGTCGCCCGCCGACGCATCCCGGGAGCAACCATCCGCGGATCAAGCCCGCAGCGGCACAACCCCAGCCGATTCCCCCGACGAGCACTCGACGCCGGTGCTGCCCGCTCCCGGTGCCCGCCGCCGCCTGGCCCGTCGCCGGCGGGGCACGCCCGCGCTCGAGCTGCGCCGCGTCTGGCACGAGATCCCGCACGGGCCCGCCATCCTGCGCGGCGTCGACCTGCGCGTCGAGCCCGGCGAAAGCGTCACCCTCATGGGCCGCAACGGCGCCGGCAAGTCCACCCTCCTGCGCCACGCTGCCGGCCTGCTCCAGCCTACCCGCGGGCGCATCGCCGCCGGCGGGCGCGTAGCTCTCCTGCTCCAGAACCCCGGCGACTACTTCCTGCACGACCGCGTCGATCGCGAGGCCTCCCCGGAGGCGCTCGCTCGCGCCGGCCTGCACGGCATGGAGGACCGCAACCCTCGCGACCTCTCCGGCGGCGAGCGCCAGCGCCTCGCCCTCGCGATCGTCACCGACGGCGAGGATCCCGCCGTGCTCGCCCTCGACGAGCCCACCCGCGGCATGGATCGCCACGCCAAGGCCACCCTCGCCGCCGACCTGCACGCTCGCGCCCTGCGCGGCCAGGCCGTGATCGTCGCCACCCACGACCCCGAGTTCGCTTGCGCCTGCGCTGAGCGCGCCGTCCTGCTCGCCGATGGGCGCGTGATCGCCGACGGCCCCGCCGCCGAGCTGCTCGCCGGGGGCTGGTACTTCGCCACTGAGACCGCCCGCATCCTCGGCGGCGCCGGCGGCGCCCTGGCGCCCGAGCAGGGCGCCGAGCTGCTCGCCCGGCGAGCCTCGCTGGAGGCCGTCGGATGAGCTGGCCGCTGGCCTCCTTCCTGCTCGTCGGCCTCGTCCTGCTCGCCGGCTGGCTCGCCTATGAGCGTGCCCGGCCCTCCGCCCGCATGGTCGCCGTCGTCGCCACGCTCGCCGCCGTCGCCGCACTCGGGCGCGACGCCTTCGTCGCCCTGCCCGAGGTCAAGCCGATCACCGCCATCACGCTCGTCGTCGGCTTCGCCCTCGGGCCGCTGCCGGGCTTCACCGTCGGCGCGATCGGGATGCTGGCCTCCAACGTCATGCTCGGCCAGGGCTCCTATACCCCCTGGCAGATGGCCGCCTGGGGGCTCGTCGGTCTCGCCGGCGCCGCTCTCGGCAAGCTCACCAACAGGCGTCTCGGGCGCGTCCCGCTCGCGTTCGCCTGCGCCCTCACGGCCCTGTTCGCAAAGGAGATCATGAACGTGTACACCTGGACCCTCGGTGCCTCCCACACCCCCGCCGCGCTGCTCGCCGTCGCCGGCGCCGGGCTGCCCTTCGACCTCGTCGACGCCGTCGCCAGCCTGTTCTTCGGCCTCGCCTTCGGCCCCGAGCTGGCACGTGTCCTGGCCCGCATGCGCGACCGCATGGACATCCACTGGGAGGTCGCCGGGGCCGGCCTGCCGCTGCTGCTCGCGCTCGTGCTTGGTCTCGCCGGAGCGCTGCTCCCCGTTGGCGGACTCGCCCGCGCGCACGCCGCAACGGCGCCCGCGCTCATCGCCGCGCCGCAGGGGTACGGGGCTGCGCCTGCCGCCACCCCGCCGCCCACCGCTAGCCGGGCGGCGGCCGCCAGCAGATCGCCTACGGCCACCGCGGCGCGTGCCAACGTCGCCCGTGAGCTCGGCTACCTCGCCTCCGCGCAGAACTCCGCCGGCGGCTTCGGCAGCGCTCCCGGGCAGGCCAGCAGCGAGCTCTACACCGCGTGGAGCGCGATCGGCCTCGCCGCCGCTGGGCGCAACCCCGCGACCCTGCGTCGCGACGGGCACTCCGTGCTCGACGCCCTGCGCGCCCAGGCCGGCACGCTGGAAGGGCCAGGCGACCTCGAGCGCACGATCCTCGCGCTGCACGCCTGCGGCGCCCCCACCGGCTCGCTCGCAGGGAAAAACCTGATCTCCGGGCTTCTGCGCTATCGGGCCAGCGACGGCTCCTTCGGGCGGCTCGTCAACATCACCGCCTTCGCGATCTTCGCCCTGCGCGCCGCCGGACGCTCCGCCGGCGACCCCGTCGTCAGTGCCGGCGGTCGCTGGATCGCCCAGCGCCAAGACGCCGACGGCGGCTACAGCTTCGCCGGTGGCGGCGCCAGCGACGTCGACGACACCGCCGCCGCCCTGCAGGGCCTGCTCGACGCCGGCATTCACGGCGGCGCGAGCGTCACCCGGGCCGTCTCCTTCATCGAGCATGCCCAGAATCCAGACGGCGGCTTCCCGGCCGAGCCCCACCAGGAATCCAACGCCCAATCCACCGCCTGGGCCATCCAGGGACTTCTCGCCGCCGGGCACAATGTCGGAGCCGTTCGGACTCACGGCAGCCGCACACCGCTCGGCTACCTCGAAAGCCTGCTCGCCCCAAACGGCAGCGTGCGCTACTCACGTACCAGTGCCCAGACCCCCGTCTGGGTGACCGCTCAGGTGCTCGCCGCGCTCGCGCTCAAGCCATTCCCGGTCGCGCCCGTCGGTTAAGGGCAGGCCGGTGGACACCGCATAGCCTCTGCTCGGACCCTCTACCCTTGTTCTGTGACCACGCCCAGCGCGCGCTCGATGGCAGCTTCCGGCCGGATGGGCCCCGGCGCCGATGGGCTCGCGCCGGGTCAGGATGCCCCCGCGAGCCGGCTTAGCGCCGTCCTCGCGCTGCGCGCCGCCGGGCTCTGCGTCCTCGGACTGGCCGTCACCTGGGTGCTCGCCGCGCTCGTGCCCACTGTCCACTGGCACGACGCCGTCGCGCTCAACGACTTTGTCGCACTCGGCCGTCCCCGCATCGACCATGTCGCAAACAGCCTGCTGCACCTGCTCGATCCCCTGCTGTATACGCTCTGGGCGTTGCTGCTCGTCGCCGTCGCGCTCCTGCGCCGGCGCCCGCGGGTTGCGTTTGCCGTCGCGTTGGTGCTGCCCGCCGCGCCGCTCAGCGCCGAGCTGCTCAAGCCGCTGCTCGCTCACTCGCACGCCCGGGACGGCTTCCAATTGGTCGGCTCTGCCTCCTGGCCCAGCGGTCACGCGACCGCCGCGATGACACTCGTCCTGTGCGCGCTGCTAGTCGCCCCGCACCGCCTGCGCCCAACCGTCGCCGTGCTGGGCTCCGTGTTCGCGGTCGCCGTCGGCTTCTCGCTGCTGATTCTCGCCTGGCACATGCCGAGCGACGTACTCGGGGGCTACCTGCTGGCTGCGCTGTTCGCTTCGCTCGCGCTGGCCGCGCTGCGCAGCACCGAGCAGCGCCGCCTCCCGCGTGCCACGTATCGCCGTGCCCACGCCCCTGACGCAGGCACGGCGCCCGCCGAGACGCCCCGCCCTGGGGCACGCGGCGGCGAGGCGCGCTGGCGCAGCGAGGACCTGCTGGCTCCCGCGACGATCGTGCTCGCCGGAGCGCTTGCGCTCGCAGCAGTCCTACTCGCACGCGCCGGACAGGTTGAGAGCTTCGCCAGCGACCACCATCTGGTGGTGCTTGCCGCCGCCGCCATCGCGGTGCTCGCAGCGCTGATCTGCTCGGCGCTTACCCTCGCGCTGCGCAGCTGAGGCTCAGGACTGTCGGGACTATCAGGCCCCTCAGGGACCGTCAGGCCCCGCGGGGACCGCCAGACCGCTCGACCACCAGGTCCTCAGACCGACGGGCCGACCACCACGTCCTCCGGGCCGACCACCACGTCCTCCGGACCGATGGGCCGACCGTCAGGATCGCTCTGGCAGCGGACCGGCGCCGTGCGCGCCGGGGTCCCACAGCGCCTCCGCGCCCTCGTTGACCGCGCGCGCAAGGATGAAAAGCAAGTCCGAGAGACGGTTCAGGTAGCGCACGACCTCAGGGTTTGCATCTCCCACCGCCAGCGCGCGGCGCTCCGCGCGGCGGCATACCGTCCGGCAGACGTGCAGGTGCGCTCCCGCCGCGCTCCCGCCTGGGATCACGAACGAGCGCAGCGGCTGAAGCTGCGCGTTGACCTCGTCGCAGGCTCGCTCCAGCCACTCGGTGTACTCCGCGCCGATCCGCAGCCGCGCCCGCTCCGCGTCGGCGGCCTGGGTATCCGGGTCGCTGGCCGCCGACAGCGGCGCGCCGGGCACGCACAGATCGGCGCCGAGGTCCAGCAGGTCGTTCTGCACCCGGCTCAGCCACTCGCGCAAGCGCGCGGGAAGTTGCGGTTGCGCAAGCGCCACCCCGAGCACCGAGTTGAGCTCGTCGACCGTGCCGTACGCCTCGACGCGCGGGTCCAGCTTGGAGACACGGCTCATGTCGCCGAGATGCGTCTCGCCAGCGTCCCCGAGCTTGGTGTAGATGCGGGTCAGGTTGACGGTCATCGCCCCTGCGAGTCTCGCAGATGGTCCACCCGCGTGGCGCGCGTCCGCCGGATCGGATACGTTCCCGGCCCTCATATGCGGGTTGGCGTACCGAAGGAGACCGCCGCGGGCGAGCAGCGAGTAGCACTCGTCCCCGAGGTGGTCGGCAAGCTGAAGGCCAAGGGCCTCGAGATCCTCGTTCAGCGAGGGGCGGGTGCTGCCGCGCTCTTGCCCGACGAGGCGTTCGCCGATGCCGGCGCGCAGCTCACCGACGACGCCGCCGAGGTGTGGCGCGCCGACGTGGTCGTCACGATCGCCCCGCCGACCTCCGCGGAGGTGGCGCTGCTGGGCGCCGGCTCGATTCTGATCGGCTTCCTCGCGCCGCTCACGAACCCCGCCGGCACGCAGGCGCTGGCTGCCGCCAAGGCGACCGCGCTGGCGATGGAGGCGATCCCGCGCATCTCCCGCGCCCAGGCGATGGACGCGCTCTCCTCGCAGAGCAACGTCGCCGGCTACAAGGCTGCGCTGCTCGGCGCCGAGCACATGGGGCGCTTCTACCCGATGTTGATGACCGCGGCCGGTACGATTCCGCCGGCGAAGGTGCTCGTGCTGGGCGCCGGCGTTGCCGGCCTGCAGGCGCTCGCGACCGCCAAACGCCTGGGGGCACGCGCGACCGGCTACGACGTGCGGCCGGAGGTCGCCGAGCAGGTGCGCTCGCTCGGCGCGCAGTGGCTCGATCTCGGCCTCGAGGCCAGCGGGGAGGGCGGCTACGCCCGCGAGCTGACCGATGATGAGCGCGCCCGCCAGCAGCAGGCGCTGACCGACGCCATCAAGGGCTTCGACGTTGTGATCACGACGGCGCTCGTGCCCGGCCGCCCCGCGCCGCGCCTGGTCACTGAGGAGGCCGTGCGCGGGATGAAGCCGGGCTCGGTCGTCATCGACCTCGCCGGCGAGGCCGGCGGCAACTGCGAGCTGACCGAGCCGGGAGCGACAGTGGTGCGCCACGACGTCACGATCGTCTCGCCGCTGAACCTGCCCGCGACGCTGGCCGAGCACTCCTCGCAGCTGTTCGCTCGCAACGTGCAGGCGCTGCTGGAGCTGCTCGTCGATGAGCAGGGCGCGCTGAGCCTCGACTTCGAGGATGAGATCGTCGAGGGGGCCTGCATCGTGCGCGAGGGCGAGATCGTGCATCCCGGCGCACTGGCCGCCGTGCAGGCCGCAAGCGGGAAGGGAGCGACGGCATGATCCTCGCGAGCACGCTCACCACGAACCTCGCGATTCTCGTGCTCGCGGGCTTCATCGGCTTCGTCGTGATCTCCAAGGTCCCGAACACACTGCACACGCCACTGATGTCGGGTACCAACGCGATCCACGGCATCGTGCTGCTCGGCGGCCTACTGCTGCTCGGCCTGCCGGAGCTGGACACGTTCAGCAAGTTCCTGCTGGTGATCGCGGTCACGTTCGGCACGATCAACGTCATCGGCGGCTTCCTCGTGACCGATCGGATGCTGGAGATGTTCAAGTCCAAGCCCAAGCCCGTGGCAAAGGACGACGCCGAGGGCGGGGAGGGCGACTCGTGAGCAGCCCGCCGATCGCGACGAGCTTCCTGCAGAGCGAAAGCTTCATCTACGTCCTCTACATCGTGGCGTTCGCGCTCTTCATCCAGGGCCTACGTGGGCTCTCGGGTCCCACGGGCGCGGTGCGCGGCAACCGCATCGCGGCGGTCGGCATGGCGATCGCCGTGGTTGCGACGCTGTTGAGCCCGGGTGAGGGCAACTGGGGGCTGATCGTGCTCGGTGTGGCGCTCGGCACAGCCGTCGGGGTACCGGCCGCGCGCAACGTGAAGATGACCGCGATGCCGCAGATGGTGGCGCTCTTCAACGGCGTTGGCGGAGGCGCTGTGGCACTGATCTCGTGGGTCGAGTTCCGTCACTACGGGTCCACTTACGGCTCGCACACGATCCACATCGGCGGGGCGTTCGGGGCGCTGCTCGTCCATGTTGGAGGCGTGCCCACCTACGTGGCGATCTTCTCCGTGTTCGCCGCGATCGTCGGCTCGGTCTCCTTCTGGGGCTCGAACATCGCGTTCGGCAAGCTCCAGGAAGTCATCCCGGGGCGCCCGATCTCCTTCGGCTCCAGCCAGCAGGTCGTGAACCTGGTGCTGGCGATCCTCGCGCTGGCGGCCGGCATCGACCTGATCGCGGGGGCGCACTCAGAAACGCTGTTCATCGGCATGCTGATCGTCGCCGCGCTGCTCGGCAACGCCGTCGTATTGCCGATCGGGGGCGCGGACATGCCGGTCGTGATCTCGCTGCTGAATGCCTTCACAGGGCTTTCCGCGGCGGCGACCGGGATGGCGCTGAACAACCCCGCGCTGATTGTTGCGGGCATGATCGTGGGCGCGTCAGGCACGATCCTGACGAACTTGATGGCGACCGCCATGAACCGCTCGATCCCGGCGATCATCGCGGGCGGCTTCGGCGGCGGCGGCGCGGTCGCGGGCGCGTCGGGTGCGGGTGAGCACGCCGGCACGGTGCGCTCGACCAACGCGGCTGACGCCGCGATCCAGCTCGCATACGCGAGCCATGTAGTGGTCGTGCCGGGCTACGGGATGGCCGTCGCGCAGGCGCAGCACGCCGTGCGCGAGCTCGCGAGCGAGCTCGAGAAGCGCGGGGTCGACGTCAAGTACGCGATCCACCCCGTCGCGGGGCGCATGCCGGGACACATGAACGTGCTGCTGGCCGAGGCCGACGTGCCTTACGACCAGCTCAAGGAGATGGACGAGATCAACCCCGACTTCCAGCGCACCGACGTCTCGCTGGTGATCGGCGCCAACGACGTGACTAACCCGGCGGCGAAGAACACGCCGTCCTCCCCGATCTACGGGATGCCGATCCTCGAGGTGGCCGACAGTCACTCGGTGATCGTCATCAAGCGCTCGATGAACCCTGGCTTTGCGGGCATCGAAAATGAGCTGTACTTCGATCCGAAGACGGCGATGCTGTTCGGCGACGCCAAGTCGGCCGTCGCTGAGATCACGGCCGAGCTCGGTCAGCTCTAAGCCACCGCACGGCTGGCTCTAAGTCGCGCCGGGGTCTCCGGCTGCGCCCTGTTGTGACCCCAAAACGCTGCGGCCGGCTTGGCCGGCACCGCTTCGTGGCGTCTTTATCTACCCAGGGTTGTATGTCTAATAAATGTTCCCTACACTCAACTGAGAGGGATGAACAGTCACGGTTCCGCACTGCAACGTGGATGCGTTGCGTGGGTGGTGGCCGGTGTGCTTTGGGGTGTGGGTGCAGCCGGCCCGCCGCGCGCGCAGGGGGGTCCTGTGCGGCCCTCCTCGCCACTTGTCGGGACCCTTTCCGAGGCGCCCCTGGCAAGCGCCAGCATCGTCGGCGGCTCCGCTGCGTCGATCGCCGAATTCCCGTTCCAGGTGGCGCTGTACGACCCGCGCCTGGGCGGCCCGGCGAAGGGCTTCTTCTGCGGGGGGGTGATCCTCGATGCGACGCGCGTGGCGACGGCGGCCCACTGTCTGATGGGTGAAGGGGGGCGGCGCAGCGCCCCCGCGGAAATCGAGGTTCTGGCGGGCTCCAGCGACCTCGATCCGCCCGCACCCGGGAGTATCAAAGACACCGTCCTCGCCGCCGCCGTAGACCCTGCGTATAGCTCCTCCAGCAGTGACTACGACGTCGGCGTCCTGCGTCTGGCGCGGCCCCTGTGGAGCGGCCCGGCGCCGGCGCTCGACGGGCGCAGCACGATCGCGCCATTGGCGCTGGGCTCTACGCTCGCGGGTCCGGGGCAGGCCGCGGGGCCCGCGGTCCAGGCGCCGGCGCCGCCCGCGACGATCAGCGGCTGGGGCGATCTGAACGCGGAGCCGGGTGCGCCTCCTAGCTATCCGCTGCGTCTGCACAAGGCGCGCGTACCGCTGGTCTCAACCGGGCTCTGTGAAGAAGCCTATGCGACGATCGAACAGGCGATCACTCCGCGAATGCTGTGTGCGGGGGGGACCCTGCCGGTGGGACAGGGTCGGACGGACTCCTGCTACGGAGACAGCGGCGGTCCGCTGGTGGCCGGCGAACCGGGGGTCGCGCAGCCCGCCGGTGACGTGCTGCTGGGCCTGGTGGACTTCGGCAACGGCTGCGGTCAGGTGGGCTATCCGGGGGTATACGTGCGGGTTGCCGACCCGGCTGTTGCTGGTTTCCTGCGGGCCAGCACGGCGCAGGCGTCGGCGGGTGGGGTGCGCCGGAGCGTGTGCGCGCGGCCGCTGCGCCGGGGACACACGCGCCCCCACGTCCACCGACGCACGCGTGGCAAACGGCGCTGCCGGACGTGAGCGGCTGAGACCCCCCGCGCTCTGCGAGACTGCGGGGCGTGATCGGACGCGACGAGGCCCTCGCGGCACTGGCGGGCAACGAGTTCGACGTGCTTGTGATCGGCGGTGGGATTACCGGAGCCGGCGTGGCTCTGGACGCCGCGAGCCGGGGCTACAGCGTCGGGTTGCTGGAGCGCACCGACTTCGCCGCCGGTACATCGAGCCGCTCGAGCAAGCTGGTGCACGGCGGTCTGCGCTACCTGCAGCACTTCGATCTCGGCCTGGTACGCGAGGCACTGCTGGAGCGCCAGCTGCTGGTCACGCTCGCGCCGCATCTGGTGCGTCCGCTGCCGCTGGTCGTGCCGGCGTTCGACGGAGCGCGCCCGGATCGGCTGATGGGGGTCGGCCTGAACCTCTACGACGTGATGTCCGTCGACCGCGAGCGCCTGCGCGGGCGGCGCGGCCGGCGCGGTCGCTCCGAGCGCGCCAGCGCGCAGGGCGGCGCGTCGGTCGGCGCCAGCGAGGCGGTGAGCCATGGTGAGCAAGCGTGGAGCCCGGAGCGCCATCGCGTGATCGGGGGGGAGGAGGTGCTGGAGCTGGTGCCGGCTCTGGCGGCGCGCGAGCCCAGCAGCGGTTACCTCTTCTATGACTGCCAGACCGACGATGCGCGGCTGGTGCTGACGGTGCTCGGCGAGGCCGAGCGCTTTGGAGCGGTGTGCGCGAACCGCGTGGGAGCCATCGGCCTGCTCGAGCGCGACGGGCGTGCGTGCGGCGTGCGCGCGCTGGACGTCGAGGGCGGGGGGGAGCTCGAGATTCGCGCCGCGAGCGTCGTGAACGCGACCGGGGTGTGGGCCGACGAGCTACGCCCGCAGGAGCTGCACGACGAGGCCGAGCTGCCTCGCATCAGGCCGTCTCGCGGGACGCACGTGACGCTCAGCCACGAGGACCTGCCGCTGGTCGGAGGCGCGATCGTGCCGGCCGGGCAGGGTCGCTCGATCTTCGCCCTGCCGTGGCTGGGGCGTACGCTGGTGGGAACCACCGACAACGACTACGAGGGTCCCCTGGAGCACGTGCGACCCGCGAGCGAGGACGTGACCTACCTGCTGGAGGCCGTCAATGCGTTCTTCGCGACCGACCTCGGACCGGAGAACCTAACCGGGGCGTACGCCGGGGTGCGTCCGCTGATCTCCACCGGAGATCCGAAGAAGTCGGTGGACATCTCGCGCAAGGCCGAGCTGTACGAGACCTCCAGCGGGATGATCACGATCACGGGAGGCAAGCTGACGACATGGCGGCGCATGGCTAAGCTCGCGGTCGACCGTCTGGTGGAGCGCGAAGCGCGTGAGGCCCCCTGTCGCACCCACGAGATCCCTCTGGGCCAGGCGGTTGCCGTAACGGAGCTGCCACGCGTGGAGGGCGTGCCGGAGCGATCCTACGCGGCGCTGGCCGCGCGCTACGGCTACGCCGCACATGAGGTGCTGGCGCTCGCCGCCGAGCGCGGCGAGCTGGCGCAGCCAATTGTCGCGGGCCAGCCCGACCTGCTCGCCGAGGCGACGCTTGCCGCCCGCCGCGAGCAGGCGCGCAGCGTGGGGGACGTGCTGCTGCGGCGCACGCGCCTGGGACTGCTGGCGGCGCGAGCGCTGACGGGGGAGGGCGCCGCTGGCGGCGAGGCGCACACGGGCGGCCCGGTGGCGCGCGTCGCAGCGGTGCTCGCGCGCGAGCTGGACTGGAGCGCGGAGCGCACGCGCCACGAGCTGGAGCGCTTCGCGCAGGAGACTCACGCCGAGGGGATCGACCTGGCGTGAGCCGCAGCTACCGTGTGCACGCCGGCGAGCGGGTGCTCGAGCTGGGTGAGCGCCCGTGGCTGATGGGCATTGTCAACGCTTCGCCGGACTCCTTCAGCGACGGCGGCCGCTACCGGACCCTGGAGGATCGGGTCGCGCTGGCGCGAGACCTGCTCGCGGCGGGCGCCGACATCCTCGACATCGGCGGGGAGTCCGCAACGACCGGCCGGCCACCCGTGGCGGCGGAGCAGGAGATCGAGCTGGTGGCGCCGCTGATCGAGCGCGTGGTGGACCTACAACCGGCCCGTCCCTCCGGCGGCCCGGTGATGGTGTCGGTCGACACCTACAAGCCCGCGGTCGCGCGCGCCGCGATCGCGGCCGGGGCACGGATCGTCAACGACGTGAGCGGCCTGCGCGACCTGGAGCTGGCGGAGGTCTGCGCGCAGACCGGCGCGGCGCTGGTCGTGATGCATACCGCTGCCGCGCCGCGCCAGCGCCGCCAGGACCCAGACCTCTACACGGACATGGTCGCGGAGGTGCTCGCTTTCCTGGAGCAGCGCGTCGCGGTGGCGCTGGAGGCCGGGATGCGCCGCGAGCAGCTGATCCTCGATCCGGGCCCGGACTTCGCGAAGACCCCGGCGCAGACGATTGAGCTGCTCGCCGGTGTGGAGCGACTGCACGAGCTGGGCCTGCCGCTGCTGATGGCGATCTCACGCAAGGACTTCATCGGGGCTCTGACGGGCCGCCCACCCCGCGAGCGCCTAGCGGGAACCCTGGCGGCGCTCGCACATGGAGTGGACGCGGGGGCGCAGATCTTCCGGGTACACGACATCGCTGCGGCCGCTGACTTCCTAAAGGTTCGCGTGGCGCTCGCCGGCGGGGCCGTCCCGCAGAGGAGTCTGGCGCTCGTCGAGGAACTGAGACACGACCCGAGTCCGCCAGTCGTCTAGGCTGGACGATGCATAGAGGGGTGCCGGCCGCTGTCCAACGCGGCCGGGCGCCGACCGCCCAATCGAAATACGCGAAGGAGTGATGCAAATAATGATGGCTGTACTAGAGCGCTCGGAGCTGGAGGCGAGCCCACTGGCCGATCTGCACGCGATCGCCGATCAGATCGGTCTTGATGGGTTTCGCAGGTTGCGCAAGGCCGAGCTGATCGATGCGATTCTCGGCCAGTCCGATGGTGGCGGCGAGGCTGGCTCCGATGAGGCTCCGGAGACCGACCGCCCCGCAGCGCGTCGCCGTCGGCCCGCGCGGGCGCGACGTGCCCGTGCGAGCACCGACGACGATGAGCAGGAGCGCGATGCTGGCACAGCGGATGACAGCGAGCGCCAGCCGGAGACGAGTCGGCGGCGGCCCTCACGCACGCGCCGCGCGCGGACCGCAGCAGACTCCGAGGACGAGCAGAGCGCCGAGACGTCCCCCGACTCCGCGGAGAAGGCGCCGCGCCGCAGCGGCCGTGGCCGTGAGGAGCGCCCGCCGCAAGGCGACCGGCCGGCGGATCGGGAAGCCGAGGGCGTGGTCGAGCTACTCGGCAACGGCTCGGCCTTCCTGCGGGTCTCCCCGCCGGAGGCCTCCGACGAGGATGTCTACATCTCAGCGGCGCAGGTCCGCCGCTGCGAACTCGTTTCGGGCGACAGGGTGAGCGGCCCGGTGCGCACGCGCCGCCCGTCCGAGCGCTACCCGTCGCTGGCGCGTGTCGACACGATCAACGGCGCTTCGGCGGAGTCGGTCGCGGAGGGCACCCGCTACGAGGATCTGCCCGTGGCCTACCCGGCGGAGCGCCTGGAGCTCGACTCCGAGGACCCGACGCTGAGCGCGATCGAATGGCTGACCCCGATCGGTCGCGGCTCGCGGGCTCTGATCGTGGGCGCGGCGCGCGCAGGCAAGACCGAGACCCTGCGGCGGATGCTGCGCGCTCTCAGCGGACGGGAGGGCCTGGAGGTGATGGTGGTCCTGAGCGGTGTGCGCCCCGAGGAGATCGCCGCGTGGCGCGAGGGCTCACCAGCGGTAACGCCGGCCGCCGCGCTGAACTTGGCGGCCTCCGCCGATCTGCAAGGTCAGACGGTGGAGCACGTAGTGGAGACCGCCAAGCGCGTGGCCGCGCGCGGTGGGGACGTCGTGGTGCTGATCGACAGCCTCGACGGCCTGCACCCACACGTCGCGCGCAAGATCCTCGCAAACGCGCGCAACCTCGCCGAGGGCGGCTCGTTGACCCTGATCGCGACCGCGACGCGCCCGTTCGGTGGCGAGAGCACCGTGATCGCACTCGACGTCGCGCTCACCAGCACCGGTCGCCTGCCGGCGCTCGACCTGGTCAACAGCGGCGCCGTGAAGCCCGAGCTGCTGGTCGGCGAGGACGGGGCAGCGGCAATCACCAAGGCGCGGGCGGCGGCGCTAGAGGGAAGTTAGGACCGCGACGCTCGGTCGGGCTCGCGCAGTGAGCTCGAGCCTGACCGTCAGCGTCGGTATGCGACGCGGTTCCAGGAAGGCTCGGGCGCCAGCTCGATCGGCTCGCCGCTGTTGGACGAGCCCGGATCGAGAGGCTGCACGTAGGCGAAGCTGCAGGTCTCCTCGACGAAGGCGACGCTGAGCTCACCCTCGTTGACGCGCTGGTCGAGCCAGGCGCCGCGGAAGACCAGGCGGCGCAGCCAGTGCACGAGCGAGCGCTCGGCCGGACCGACGAGCTCGGGCCAGCAGTCGTTGACGTGCTCCCCAAGGGCCGAGGCGGGATCATGGATCTCGCCGTTGACGGCCAGGTTGACGAGGTCTTCGAGCTCATCCTCGCCGAGGCGCCCGCCGACGAAGCCGAGCTTCAGCGCGGCCTGCTCGCAGCGCTCGGCGAAGTCGTGCTCGTTGAAGGTGAAGCGCAGCTCACCGTATTCGAGAACGAAGTCCTCACCAGAGTCGTAGTTTCCGCGGCGTGTCTTGTCCATGACGTGAATGCCGGGAGATCGCTTCTGGCCCCGGGCCGTCGGAATCATAGGCGGGGTTCCTGCTCGCGTGGGGGCCATGAATGGGAAGTTGCATTGGCCCGCTGTCACGGCGTCCCCCGGGGTGCGTGGTGTCTCTATACCCTCCGCGCATATGGCGCGTCTATCCGAGCACGGCTTGCGGCGGTCGGTGGGTGTTCCCGGCCTGTTCGCGACGGCCTACGGGAACGTCGGCTCCTCGATCTACTACGCCCTGGGGCTGGTTGCGGCCCACGCGCTGGGACTAACGCCGCTGGTGTTCGTGTTCGCGGGCGGCCTGTTCGCGCTGACGGCGAAGACGTACGCGGAGGGCTCGGCGATGTTCCCCGAAGCGGGCGGCTCCTCCTCGTTCGCGCGCCACGCCTTCAACGAGGTCGTCTCGTTCTTCGCGGGCTGGGCGCTGAGCCTCGACTACATCCTCACGATCGCGATCTCGGCGTTCTTCGTGCCGCACTACCTGAGCGCCTTCCCGGGGCTCGGCGCGCTCGACCACAATCCAGGCGACATCGTCGGCGGTCTGGTGGTCGTCGTGCTGCTCGCGAGTCTCAACATCCGCGGGCTCGGGGAGTCGGCGAAGCTCAACTTCGTGCTCGCGGTCCTCGACCTGAGCACGCAGGTGTTGCTGGTGGGAGTCGGGTTCGTGCTCGTGCTCGATCCCTCGCTGCTGATCAACCAGGTCCATCTCGGCACGGTGCCCAGCTGGAGCGAGGTGATCTTCGCGCTATCGCTGGCGATGCTCGCGTACACCGGGATCGAGACCGTCTCCAACATGGCCGAGGAGGCGCGCGACCCCGGCAAAGATGTTCCCAAGGCGGTCAACCTGGTGCTGTTCGCAGTGCTCGGGGTGTACGCCGGAATCTCGGTGATCGCGCTCTCGGCGCTGCCGATCATCCATCACGGCATCGGCTACAGCCCTGCGCTTGGGGAAAGCTTCAAACATGCCGGTTACGCGACGGCGCTGGGGGGAAAGTTCCAGAACGAGCCGGTGCTCGGGATCATCGAGCATCTGGGCCTGCACGGCACGGTGCTGCTGGGGGTCAAATACTACGTCGGGCTGCTCGCCGCGACGATCCTGCTGATCGCGACGAACGCCGGCCTGATTGGCATCTCGCGGCTGTCGTGGTCGCTGGCCGAGCACCGTCAGCTACCGGGGATCTTCGCGCAGCTGCACCCCAAGCACCGCACGCCGTGGTTCACGATCCTGTTCTTCTCGGGACTCGCGAGCCTGCTGATCCTGTACGGGAACACCGAAGTGCTCGGCAACCTCTACTCGTTCGGGGCGATGCTGTCGTTCACGATCGCGCATCTCTCGGTGATCGTGTTGCGCATCAAGGACTCCGACCGCGAGCGGCCCTACCGGATGCCGTGGAACGTGCGGATCAAAGGCGCGCAGATTCCGATGACTGCCGTGCTCGGGGGGATCGGGACGTTCGCGGCCTGGATCGCGGTTGTGGTGCTGCACCCGGAGGCGCGCTACGTGGGGATCCCGTGGATGGTGTTCGGCATGACCGGCTACGTGGTCTATCGCCGCCGTCAGGGCCTGGACCTGCTCCACACTCATCGCGTGCCGCGCGCGGAGCGTCCGCCGGACTTCGAGCAGCTCGGCTACCGCACGGCGCTGGTGCCGATCTTTGGGGATGACGTCAGCGCGACGGCGCTCAGCAGCGCGGCGAAGCTGATCGGCCAGGACGGTGTGCTGTATGCGATCTTCGTGCTGCCGGTTCCCAGCCAGCTTTCGCTGGAGGCGGGCCTGGAGGAAGAGGAGGCCCAGGGTCGCTCGGTGCTGGAGAGCGCACGCATCCAGGCGCGGCGCGCGGGGATCAAGATCCATACCGGCTTGATCCGCACGCGCAACCCGGGGGCGGCGCTCGTGGAGGAAGCCAGGCGGGTGCACTCGGACGTGATCTACTGGTCCACCTTGCATGCCCCCGCGGGCGAGCGGCGCATTGGCCCGACCGCGGTGTACCTGCTCAGCAAGCGCCCCTGCCGGGTGATCATCGAGACGGAGAACCGCCCCGAGCTCAACCCGTCGGCTGCAATCCAAGCACCACGCGCGCCCGCTTGACACCGTCGGCCAGCGACTCGCCGCCGCCCGCGGCGAGGCTGCTGAGCGTCTGCAGGCTGGAGGCGATCCCCGAGAAGCCCGGCGCCTGGTTGAGGCCGAGCGATTCGATCAGACCCACCAGCGTGCGGAATTCGATCGCCGCGCTCGGCTGGATGCCCTGGCCGAGGGCGCTTGCCGCGCTTTTGTAGAGAGAGGTCCCTTCCAGCGTGCTCTGCGGGTTCAGTGCTTCCTGGACGGATGCCTGGCCGAGTCCGAGCACGAACTTGCCCTGCCCGTCGGCGAGCGTCAGGGCAAGCGGGAAGCCAGGCAGCTTGACGGTCACGGCGGCTTCGGTGCCCGGGATCGACGTAGAGGCGGTCTGCCCGCCCGCTTCGCGGTAGGCGCTGGCGAGCTTTGCGACGGCAGCGCGTGAGAGCGCCGGGTTCTTGGAGGTGATGACCACTGCGGCCTGCAGGTTGAGCACGCTGCTGCCGCCCACGTAGACGCCGGTCGGGCCCACCCAGCTCAGCAGGTCGCGGGAGACGTCGATCGAGGGCGAATTGAGCGGTGCGAAGACCTTGGCGATGCTGAAGCCGCCGAGGCTGATCCCGGATGCGAGCGTGCCCAGCGTGCGGAGGCCTTGCGCGCCGCCGCCGAGCGTCTTGCCGAGATCGCCGACGCCAATCGCCAGCCATGCCCCGCCGGGGAGCCCGCGCAGAACCTGGGCCCCGGTAGTGCCCGACCCACCGGTGGGGCCCGATCCCCCGGAGGTGGAAGGCAGGGTGTCGACGTCGAGCGCCACCGAGTTCGAGCTCGGAATCAGCGAGAGGTAGATCTGGCCGGTCTGTCCCAGGAATCCCCGCAGCAGCGGTAGCAGGGAATTCCCACTGCCACCGACCTTGACCGAGCCTGTCAGCGCTTCGGGTTCGAGATAGGCGTTGGCGAGCCTCCCGGGCTCGGCCGTCGCGGTGAGCTTGGAGTAAGCGGATGCTTGCGCCAAGGGGGGGCCGCCGGAGGCGGTGTCGATGACGCTCTTCAGGCCGGCTTCGCTGCCGATCACGGCGAAGCGGTGCACGATGCCCTCGGCAATCCCGTCGGGAGCGAGCTGGTAGCTGATGCCGCGGTAGCTCACGGTGTGCGCGCCGGCGCTGTGCGCCTGGGCTTCCAGGAACGAGCGCGCCTTGTCGACGTCGGTGGTGTCGAGTACGAGCGCTCCCTGCAGGGCGCGCTGGCTGAGCAGGCTTGGCAGGCCACTCGCGCCGAGCAGCGCGGCTTCGGCGCCGGCGAGGCCTTCGGAGAGCGCTTTGCTCAGCGCTTCCTTGAGCAGTTCCTGGGAGGCCGGCGGCACGCCCTGTGCGCCGGTGGTGTCGATCGAGCTGAGGAACACCCCGCCGTTGGTGCCTAGCCACGGCTTGACTTCGCTCTGGTAGTCGGGCGCCTTGCCGGTCGGTCCTTGCAGCAGCTTCAGCAGGCCGGCGAAGGGGTTCGAGCGTTGGGTGAGCCGGCGCCCGGCGGCGAGGGCGTCGGTCTTGAGGTTGCCCTCTGGTTGCACCACCGCGTCGAGATACAGCGGCGCCGAGGCTGGCACCACGGTGGCGGGACTCGCGTTGGTGCCGCTGGGGCTCGAGCCGCAGCTTGTCAGTGCGACGAGCGCGGTCGCCGTGGCGGCGAAAGCGAGCAGGCGCCGTGCGGGGCGGTGCGTGAGAGAGCGGGCTGGGGACAACGCGGTGGGTCCTTTCTCGGTGGCCGGGCGGGAGGTTGGCGCAAGTGAGAGACACGACGATCGTATGCGTAGGGCGGGCCGATGCGCAAGTGGCATCGCAGATTACGGCGCTGCAGCGTCCCTTGCAGCAGTAGAGGGCATCGCGGGGTCTGCACGTGGGAGCCTCGAAAGCCACTCTGTGCAGCAGTTTTTATACATATCGGAGGTTTGAGGAAAGAAAAGTGGGGAAAAATGTGCAATTGGGGTTGCGTTGTGGGAGGAAGTGGGCTAAGTTGCCCGGCAACGCGCAGGAACCGGGGTGGAGAGGCTCCTCCCACCTCTCCACCCCGGCTCTCGTGCAACACCAAGCTCAGGAGCCGACGCAGTGGCCTTCCGTGGGACCTTCGACCACACCCTCGACGCCAAGAACCGCCTCACGGTTCCGGCTCGCTACCGCGCGATGCTGGCGGAGGGCGTCGTGCTGGCGATGCCGGTCGACCTCGAGCCTTGCGTCGGTGTCTGGCAGCCCCAGCAGTACGAGCGCTACAGCGAGCGCGCGCTGGCCGAGCTGCCGCCGCTGTCCTCGCGACTGGCGGAGCTTGAGCGCTTCTTCTACGGCAGCTCCCAGGACGCTGAGCTGGACGCGGCCGGACGGATCATGGTCCCGGGCTTCCTTGCCGAGCACGCGGGGCTGAGCAGGGACGTCGTGGTCGTCGGAGTGGGCGACCGCCTGGAGCTTTGGGACCGAACCCGCTGGAACGAGCACCGACCGACGCTGCTGGGCGGCGTCGCGGAGATAACCGCGCGTGTCGACCATTCGGAATAGAGGGTGGCGCAGCCGGCCGGAGGCCGGCGAGCCGGGCCCATCGACCATTCGGAATAGAGGGTGGCGCAGCCGGCCGGAGGCCGGCGAGCCGGGCCCATCGACCATTCGGAATAGAGGGTGGCGCAGCCGGCCGGAGGCCGGCGAGCCGGGCCCATCGACCATTCTGTACGACATGGGCACCATCCACATCCCCGTGCTCGCTGGGGAGCTGATCGGCGTGCTCGATCGATCCGGGATCGGCGATAGCCCCGGGCAGGTGGCGATCGACTGCACGTTTGGCGGCGGCGGCCATGCCCGCCTGGTCGCCCAGCGTCTGGGTGCGAGCGGGACGCTGGTCGCGATCGACCGCGACCCGGAGGCCGAGGGGCGCTTCGCGGAGCTCGCCGAGGAGGTTCCCTGTGCGGTGCGCTTCATTCGCGGCGGTTACGCCGAGGCGCTGGAGCTACTTGCCGGGGAGGGGCTGCGCGCCGATCTCGCGTACTTCGATCTGGGCATGTCCTCGATGCAGGTGGACACGCGCGAGCGCGGCTTCTCCTACTCCTTCCAGGCGCCCCTGGACATGCGCATGGACCCGGCGCAGGAGCTCGACGCGCGCGAGATCCTCGCGAGTTGGGATCAGCGCCGGCTGGCAGGGATGCTGCGCGAGTACGGCGAGGAGCGCCACGCCGGCGCGATCGCCCGCGCGATCGTGCGCCGCCGCGCGCAGGAGCCGATCGAGACGACGCAGGAACTGGTCGAGATCATCAACTCCGCGATCCCGGTGCCGGCCCGCTTCGCCGGCGGGCACCCCGCCAAGCGCGTCTTCCAGGCGCTGCGAATCGCCGTCAACGACGAGCTCGGCCAGCTCGACCGCGCGCTGCCGCTCGCGTGGGGACTGCTGCGTGAGGGTGGTGTGCTCGCGGGGATCTCCTTCCACTCGCTGGAGGACCGGCGCGTGAAGCGCTTCCTGGTCGACCGCGCGCGCGGCTGCATCTGTCCACCGGACCTGCCGGTGTGCGCGTGCGGGCGGGAGCCGGAAGGGCAGCTGCTGACGCGTCGTGCGTTCGTGCCCTCCGCGGGGGAGATCGCGCACAACCCACGCTCGGCCTCGGCGCGCATGCGGGCCGCGCGCAAGCTCACCGACTCCGCTACCGGGGACTCTGCGGGGCGGACCGAGCAAGCAGGTGCCCGTCCCGGTTCGCGCGCGGCTAAGCGGACCGGCGCTGGAGGTCGGTCGTGACTCCGCCGCCTGCCACCGCTGCGGCCCCGGCGGCCCGTACCCGCCGCTCGGGCAGCTCGGCACGCCCGTCGCCCGGCCCCAGGCGCGTGTCCGGCCCCGCCAAGGGGAGAGCGCCCGCCAAGAGCCCGGCCCGCGCGGTGCCACGCGGCGCCGCGGTAGCACTGCCGGTCCCCGGCGGGATCGCGCTGGGCCTGTTTGAGGCTCTCAGCGGTGTCTCCAGACACCGCTGGCTCGACCGGCTGATCCGCGGGCGCGCCTGGATCGCGCTGGTCGCATTCGCGCTGATCGGGATCGTGGCGATGCAGCTGTGGGTGGTCAAGCTGGGTGTCGGCATCGGGCGCGCGCTCGAGCATGAAGGGCTGTTGCAGCGGGAGAACGCGGCGCTCAGCATCGAAGACGCGAAGCTATCCTCCGGCGAACGGGTCGAACAGCTGGCAGCGGCGCGGGGGATGGTGGTAGTGCCGCCGGGGGCGCTGCGCTTCGACACGGCCCATGGCCCGCTTGACGCCCGCCTCGCCGCCGCCGCGCTCGCCAGGGCGGGCCAGGTCCAGGGCGCCGGCCTCGCCGTTAGCAGCAATGAAGCCGCGGGCGCGGTCACTGCCACCAGCGGCACTACGGCGGGGACGGCAGTGAGCTCAAGCGAAGAAGCCTCAGGGGAAGCCGCGAGTACGGCAGCTACAGCGACGAGTGCGACCGGCGCCGGCTCGACAGAAGACGCGACGGGCACGACCGCGGGCTCGAGTGCGGCCGGGTCGACATCTGAAAGCGCGCCTACAGAAAGTCCGACGGCATCTCCGGCGGGTGTGGAAGGCGCCGCGGCGGGCGCCGGCGTCTCGGCTGCGCCCTCCACGGGCGGCGGCTCTGCGCCGACCGCGAGCGAATCGCCAGCCGCGACGAGTACCGGCGCGGTCGGCTCCGATGGCGGCACCCAGCAACCGGCTCCGGGGGGCTAGAGGCCACCGTGGCTGGCCTGCAGAACCGCGTCGGAATGCTGTTCGCGACCTTCTTTCTGCTGTTGGTGGCAGCGGCGGGACGCACTCTCTATCTCGGTGTGTGGCACAGCGCGGCGCTGCGCAAGGTGGCTCGCACGCAGCAGGTGACCGAGGAATCGGTGCCGGCGCAGCGCGGCACGATCACCGACCGCGACGGCGTGATCCTGGCGACCTCAGAACCTGCGGAGGACCTCTCGGCGACTCCCTATCTGGTCAAGGACCCGCTGAGCGCGGCCAACCGCTTGGCACCGCTGCTCGGCCAGTCGCGTACGCAGGTGCTGACCGATCTCAGCGAGCACAGTGGCTTCGTCTACCTGGCGCACTCGTTGCCCGCGGCGCAGGCGCACGCGGTGCAGGCGCTGCACATCCCAGGCCTGCTGGCGACGCCGACGATGCGCCGCGTATACCCGCGCGGCTCGCTGGCTGGCCAGGTGCTGGGGATGGTGAGTACCGAAGGCAAGGCGCGGGCGGGCCTGGAGTACTCGGAGAACGCGCTCCTGCGCGGTCTTACGGGGCAGCGGCGGGTCGTCAGCGACGCGCTGGGCCAGCCGATCTCGATCACGGATGTCCACCGCGAGCAGCCGGGGGCGCGGATCGCGCTGACGCTGGACGCGAACATCGAGCAGCGCACCGAAGCGGTGCTGGGCGCGGTCGGGCGTGTCTTTCACCCCCGTGACGCGACCGCGATCGTGATGAACCCGCGCACGGGCTCGATTCTGGCGATGGCCAACTGGCCGCAGCTGAACCCAAACGACCATGTGGTTCCTTCGCTGGCGGCGCTCGAAAATCGCGCGGTTAGCTTCAACTACGAACCGGGGTCGACCTTCAAGGTCGTCGCGGTCTCGGGGGCGCTGCAAAGCGGGCTCATCACTCCCGAGACGGCCTTCAACATCCCCGACCAGATCCAGGTCGCCAACCGCGTCATCCACGACGCCGAGGAACATCCCGAAGAGACTCTCACGACCGGGGAGATCCTGGCACAGTCCAGCAACGTCGGCGCGATTAAGATCGGCGCGCTGGAGGGCGCCGAACGGTTCAACCAGTGGGTCCACAACTTCGGCTTCGGCGCGCCCACCGGGGTTGACTTGCCGAGCGAGGAACGCGGGCAGGCGCTGGCGCTCGACCACTACTCGGGCTCCTCGATGGGCAACCTGCCGATCGGCCAGGGCGAGCTGGTGACGCCGATCCAGATGGCCACCGCCTATGCGGCGATCGCCAACGGTGGGATCCTGCGCACGCCGCACATCATCCAATCCGTCGATGGCCATTCGGTGCGCGAGCCGGCCGGGCGTCGCGTCATCTCCACGACCACGGCCGCCGAGTTGCGGGAAATGCTGCGCGGGGTGCTCGCGCCGGGGGGGACTGCCAGCGAGGTCTCGATCCCCGGATATCAACTGGCGGGCAAGACGGGGACCGCCAGCAAGGTCGACCCGCAGACCGGGCAGTACTCCGAAAGCGCGTACGTAGCGTCGTTCATTGGGTTCGCGCCGGCTTCGAATCCCAAGCTGCTGTGTGCGGTCATTGTCGACGAACCGCAGACCGGGTCGATCTACGGCGGGACCGTAGCCGCTCCGGCCTTTGGGCAGATCATGGGGTTTGCGCTGCCCTATCTTGGGATCCCGCCGGGGTAGAGAGGGCCTCGACCGGCGGTGAAGCCGGTCGGATTTGGTTGGGATCGTCCGCGCGGGCCGGGGCGGGCTACAGCGGTCGGGTGCGCTCGGCTTCCTGCCTCGCGTCGCTGCTCGGAGTGTTGGCTTGGGCGGGGGAATGTGGTGCGGGGGCGCCTTGCATTGCCTGCTACTTGAGCCTACAATGCAGGCATGAGTAGCATTCAATACACGGTACGGGGAGTGCCGCCGGGTCTCGATGCAGAGCTGCGGCGGGAGGCTCGGTCGACCGGAAAGACACTCAACGCGCTGGTAGTCGAGACGCTGGAGCAAGCCAAGTTGCCGTCCGCGGTCGTGTTCCACGATGACTTGGATTGGTTCGTCGGGGGGATGACACCGGGCGGCGGAAGCGGTTCCGATACGGCTCGGGCGTGGCTCGATGCTCTGCCCGTCGAACCGATGTGAAGCTCGCGCTCGACACCAACGCCTACAAGGCTCTGGGGGAAGGGGACCCGCGCCTTGCTGGGGACATGCGCCGCGCGGATGCGATTGGACTCCCGATCATCGTCCTGGGCGAGTTGCGGTTCGGGTTCATGAACGGCTCCCGGCTGCGCCAGAACACGGAGACGCTCGAACGGTTTCTCGCGACGCCACGGGTGCAGATCCTCGAGCTTGGGGATCGGACTACGCGCCTGTTCGGCGAGATCGCCACGCTGTTACGAGGAGCCGGCATTGCCATTCAGCAGAACGACATCTGGATCGCCGCGCTTTGCAAGGAGCACGGCTTCGCGCTTGCGACGCGCGATCAGGGCTTCCAGCACGTGCTGGGTCTGGAGGTCATTGAGGTTGTACTGTAGATGCCTAACTGGTGGGGTATGTGGTGCCAATCAAGGGGGTTAGCGGTGCGCTCACGTAGGCCGGAGGCTGCTCGACGACCAGGACGAGGAATCATCAACCCGGAGCGCGCTCTGGCTTGTCTGCTCGGCCCAGGCCGTCTGCTGGCGGCTGGTCTCGCAAGCGGACTCGTGCTTCTCGGCCTTGCGTCGACACTTGCTGCACCCGCGCTGGCCAGTGCGCCCCCTTCGGAGGTGAGATTTGTGGTGCAGGCGATTCAAGGGGAGCCCATCCTCAAAGCTCCAGATCACCTGGTCTACGGTGGCGGCTGCACACCAGAATGCGATAAAGAATTTTCGATAACGGTCACTCGCGACGGGACTCTGATCGCCTCCGGCCCACCCGCCGAAACCACATCCTCCATGCTTGAAATTGAAACAGAAATGGAAAACGGGGATGTGATCCACATGTTCATCGACGGCAGCGAAGTCGCTGCCGAGCCTGTGTCGTTCCCCATCGTGACACCACTCGCCTGCGGCAGCAATGAAATCACGGGCACCTTCAATCTGGAAGTCCCGATCACGAATCCCGACCCCACGCGGGTCAACGTCGGCGTTGCCGGAGACGAGGAAGGTATGCTGACTGAGCTGGGCTCCGCCTACTCAGTCGTGTTTCCCTTTCCGCTCGAACAGGACAATGGCATCAGCATCAAAGCCCATTGGGAAGACAACTCGCAGTCCATAGCAGGCTATGAATCGTCTCACCTCTACATGAGCTTCAATACGCAGTCGGTTTGCACATCGCCGACCGAAAAGGAACCCGAAACACCGACCATTCCGGCGAAAGAAATGGAACAGTCGCCAAACGGGCCGACGGCTCCGCCGGCAACAGCCAGTCCGCCGGCCGCTCAGTGCGACATGTATTGGACAAGCCCTCGACATCCGTTGACGGTGCCCGCCGCCGAGGGCATCCTCAACAACGATGCCGACCCATCGGGCGAAGGACTGACCCCGCATGTGATTTCCATCAACTTTGGCTTGAGCACGCACTCGTACTCGATCAATCCAAGATCCGGGGCTCTGAGCTTCAATCCCGGCAAGCAGACGGCGCATCCGTTCAAGGCGGTCATCGCCTATCGCGACACCGATGCGGCCGGTCTTGCCTCCAACGTCACCAATGTGATCATCTGGGTGCAGCCAAAACGGCCGGCGGCCAGCGTGTTCGGCGCTTGTCCGACCGACGGGGATATGACGTTGTCAAAGGACAGCTTTAGCGATTTGGGCCTGACCAACGGCGACTATCGAGTGCGGCACGTGGTCCATTTGACCGGCGTGTCGGTATCCGTCGTGCTCGGTAGAAACGCCGTCAAGAAGCTCGCTGGCACTATCCGTGATAATCCCGGCAACGTAGCGTTTGGGACAAGTCTGGTAGCCGGCCTGGGGGTGGCTGCCTGCGCCGAGTTCACTCCCGTGGTGCAGGCAATTTGTGGGAGCTTCGGGGCTGGCGTCAGCGCGTCGCTGATCGATCGGATCACCTCGGCGGGCAGTGGCGGGGAATGTCTTAGGTTCACGCTCAAGGCGACGGTGAAAAGCACAGTTCACTACGTCCCGCTCCCTGAGGCGCTGCCCGTCATCGTCCCGAGTATTCACACATTTTCCGACAAGGACAACGAGACGGGACTCAAGTGCCACAATCACTATTGATCGGCAGGCACCGTCGCAGAGCGTGGGCGCCGAGACTGGCGACCGTTCGCTGACGCTCGCGTGCGACTGCGCGCGACTCGAACCTGCGCACGCTGTGCCTGCGCGGTCCGCCCGCGGTGTCGGGCGCAAGCTGGCGTGGGGCGACCTCGCAGCAGCGCATGTCCCGGCGCTCCGAGTCGCTGCGCGTGCACGGCGGCCTTGAAATCGGGCCCGGACTGGTCTAACACTTCCTCTATCGCCCAAGGCGAGCGCGCGAGCGTGCCGCATCCTGGCTTCCGACCGAAGGGATCATCTCGTGACCGCAGAGCTCATCGTTCAAGACGTCCACCCGACGCTGCGCCACGAGGAGCGCCAGGCGCTGGGCGCGGACCTCCAGGGCATGCTCGTCGACCTCACCGACCTGGCCCTGATCGGCAAGCAGTTGCACTGGAACATCCAGGGTCCGCACTTCCGCTCGCTGCACCTGCAACTCGACGAGCTGATCGATGCCTGGCGCGAGCTGGGCGACCGGGTAGCCGAGCGGGCGGTGGCGCTGGGCGTCGCTCCCGACGGGCGCGCCGCGACGATCGCTGGCGCGAGCGAGTTGCCGGCGCCTCCCGCTGGGCCGCTTCCGACCCACGACGCCGTTGACTATCTCACGCAGCGTCTCGTGGAGGTCATCACGCGCGCGCGCAAACGGATGGAGCAGACGGCCGAGTACGACGACGTCACGAACGATCTGCTGATCGAGGTCGTCGGCCAGCTCGAGCAGCAGCACTGGATGGTCAGCGTGCAGCTGCGGGACTAGCTTGCTCGCGCTCCGCGACATCACTGTCAACCACCAAGCAGGAGGCAACCGATGGCCAAGACGATCTACACGGCGGCGGCGCACGTCACCGGCGGGCGGGCCGAGGGTCACGGCCGCAGCTCGGATGGCGCCCTGGAGGTGGACCTGCGCTCGCCGGTCGAGCTGGGCGGACCCGGGGGTGGCACCAATCCGGAGCAGCTGTTCGCGGTCGGCTACGCAGCCTGCTTCGAGAGCGCTCTCGGCGTCGTCGCCCGCCGCCTCAAGCAGGACGTGGGCGACGTCGCGATCGACTCGCGGGTGATGCTGCTGGCGGGCGAGGATCGCAGGTTCGAGCTAGCGGTGGTGCTTGACGTCACCCTGCCCGCGGTGAGCGATGCGCAAGTGGCCGTCGATCTCGTTCGGGCAGCGCACGAGGTCTGCCCCTACTCGAACGCCGTGCGCGGCAATATCGAGGTGGCGCTGGTGGCGAACGGACGCGAGGTCGGATAGGCCCGAGCGGGGGTCACGCAGTGAGCCGGAGCCGGGTCCCGCGGTGTGCCGAGCTGGGGCCCCCGCTGTGAGTCATCCGAATCCGGGGCCTGTAGGTTATGCGGCCGTGAGCCAGGACGTATACGTACCGAAATACACCGAGATGCTGTGGCCGACGCTCAGCGCGGTGCGCGCGATCGGCGACAGCGGAACGATCGAAGAGATCGTCCAGATGGTGATCGGCGATCAGGGCTTCACCGAGGAGCAGCAGGCGATTCCGGCAAAGAAAGGTCGGCGCAGCTTGATCGAGTATCGCCTCGGCTGGTGCCGAACCCACCTGAAGGGGATGGGCCTCCTCGACAACAGCCGTCGCGGCATTTGGAGCACAACCGAGCGCGGGCGGACGGTCACACCGGCTGAGATTCCGGCGCTGCACGCTGCCTACAGGACCGAATTGCGAGCAGCTCAGCAGGCCAAGCAAGCGGTTGACGATGTCGAGGATCTCCGCGAGTCGGATGGCGAGGACGAACGCGAATCGTCGAGCGAGTGGAAGGAACGGCTGCTGTGCACGCTCCAGCAGACGATCTCGCCCGACCAGTTCGAGCGCCTCGCCCGGCGGTTGCTGCGCGAGGCCGGGTTCGCTTCCGTCACCGTTACTGGCAAGAGCGGCGATGGAGGAATCGACGGCATCGGCGCTTACCGCGTCTCGTTGCTCAGCTTCCCGGTGTTCTTCCAGTGCAAGCGCTACATCGGCAGCGTCGGCTCCGGCGCCGTGCGCGACTTCCGTGGAGCGATGAGCGGTCGCGGCGACAAGGGCCTGCTGATCACCACCGGCACCTTCACGACCGAAGCCAAGCGCGAGGCGATACGCGACGGCGCTCCGCAGATCGATCTGATCGACGGCGATCAGCTCTGCGACCTGCTCAAGCAGTACGAACTGGGCGTCAGCTGCACCGTGCGTCAGGAGGAAGACGTCACGATTGCCCCTGAGTTCTTCGCGAATCTTTGACCGGTTGCCGGCACGAGCCGGTGGCACGGGCCGTCTCGGGCCGATGCGAGCCAGGCGTGTCGGGGGCTGAAACTAGACTCAGGCAATGCACCCTCGGCCATCTGCGGGCGCCCGGCGATGAAGCTGGCGGACCTGATTCCCGCGGCGCTCGGCGCGCACAGCGCTGTGAGCGGCGCGCCGGTCGAGATCTCCGGCCTCGCCTACGACAGTCGCCAGGTCCGGCCCGGGACGCTGTTCTTCTGCGTCCCCGGGCTGCGCAGCGACGGCCACGACTTCGCCGCCGCGGCAGTGCGGGCGGGCGCTGCGGCGCTGGTCCTCGAGCGACCCGTCGGCCTGGGGGTTCCCGAGGTGCTCGTAGCCTCGACTCGCGCCGCGATGGGGCCGGTGGCGGCGCGCTTCTACGGCGACCCGACGGCCGCGCTGGACGTCATCGGCGTCACCGGCACGAACGGCAAGACGACGACCGCTTACCTCCTGCGTGCGCTGCTGCAATCCGCCGGACGGCCCTGTGGACTGCTCGGCACCGTCACGTCGGTCGTCGGCGGACGGGAGCGTCCCGCGGCGCGCACGACGCCCGAGGCGATCGATCTGCACAGAGACTTCCGTGCGATGCTCGACGGGGGGGAGCGCGCGTGCGTGATGGAGGTCTCCTCGCACGCCCTGGAGCTTGGACGCACCGACGGGGTGCGCTTCGCCGCTGCGATCTTCACTAACCTCACCCAAGACCACCTCGACTTCCACGGCACCATGGAGGAGTACTTCCAGGCCAAGCGGCGGCTGTTCTTGCCCACCGGGCCCGCCGCGAGGGTGTCTACCACGCCCGCTGTCAGCGTGATCAACGTGGATGACCCATACGGGCGCCGCCTCGCCGCAGAGCTACCCGACGCCCTGACCTTTGCGATCGATCGCGATGCCGACTATCGCGCCAGCGACGTGCAGATCGGCTTCGACGGCTGTCGCATGCGCCTGCGTTGGGCAGGGGGAGAGCGCGTGCTTGAGCTGCCTCTGCGGGGTCGCTTTAACGTCGCCAACGCACTCGGCGCGCTCGCGGCCGCGCATGCGCTCGGTGTCGATCTCGACACGCTCGTCGTCGCACTCGAGCGCGGTGTGCGGGTACCCGGACGCTTCGAGCCCGTCGAAGAGGGTCAGGACTTCGCGGTGCTCATCGACTACGCCCACACACCCGATTCACTCGAGCGCGTCCTGCAGGCCGCCCGCCAGCTGATCGACGCGCGCGGCGGCTCTCCGGGCCGCGTGCCCCCGGTCGGTGCCCACGAGCCAAGCCCCGAGCGTGTCCTGTGCGTCTTCGGCGCCGGCGGGGACCGCGACCGCGGCAAGCGCCCGCTGATGGGCGAGATCGCCGCGCGGCTCGCCGACGTCGTGATTGTCACGTCGGACAACCCCCGCTCCGAGGATCCCGATGCGATCATCTCCGAGATCCTCGACGGGGCGGCACGCGGGCGGGCGATGGGGGCGCTCCCCGTCGCGGCGCTCGCCGATCGCCGCGCCGCCATCGATCGTGCGATCGCCGCTGCGGGTCCCGGCGACGTCGTCGTCATCGCTGGTAAGGGCCACGAGCAGGGCCAGGAGCTCGCGGGGGGCAGGAAGGTCCCATTCGACGACGTCGCCGTCGCTCGCGAGGCGCTGCGCGCTCGTCGCGCGCACGCCGCCGGGGCGTCCGCGTGATCGAGTGGGACGCGGCGCGCATCGCCGCGTCCGCCGGCGCCCGTCTCGTCCGCGCTGGGAGTGACGTCGCAGATGTGCGTGTTGGCGCTGGCGATGAGGTCTCAGGTGCACCTGCCCGCGATTGCGCCGAGATCGCAGGCGTGCCCGTCCGCGAGCGCAATGAGCTCGCAGGCGCAGCGGTTTCCGAGGGGGAGCGCGAGGGCGGCCTCGGCCCGCGCCGCGTCACGATCGACTCGCGTCGGGTGCAGCCGGGAGACCTGTTCGTGGGCCTGCCGGGCGAGCGGGTCGACGGTGGGGCTTACGCCGAGCAGGCGCTGCGGGCCGGCGCGTGGGGGGTGCTCGTGGCACCGGCCTACGCCGCGACGGCCTCAGCGGCGACGGATGCCACTGCTGGCGCGGTGCTCGCGCATCCCGATCCCCTCGCTGGATTGCAGACGCTCGCCCGCGCCTGGCGGCGCGCGCTGGGGACCAAGGTGGTCGGGATCACCGGCTCCACCGGCAAGACCTCGACCAAGGACATCCTCGCCGCGCTGCTTGCCTCCGACCGATCGGAGATCGGCCAGCACACCGCCGCGAGCCCGGAGAATCTCAACACCGAGATCGGCCTGCCACTGGCCGTGCTCGCCGCGCCCCACGGCACCGAGGCCTTGGTGCTGGAGATGGCGATGCGAGGCCCCGGACAGATCGCAGAGCTCGTCGCGATCGCCGAGCCGGACGTCGGGGTGATCGTGAACGTAGGCCCCGTGCACCTCGAGTTGCTGGGGTCGCTGGAGGCGATCGCCGCTGCCAAGGCTGAGCTGATCGCCGGCTTGGCGCCCGGTGCGACCGTCGTAATTCCGGCGGGCGAGCCGCTGCTGGCGCCCCATCTACGCGCCGACCTACGGACCGTCACATTCGGGCAGGGCGGCGATGTCGAGCTGCTGCGCGGCGCTCCGGAGGGGCAGGGCGGCGATGTCGAGCTGCTGCGCGGCGCTCCGGAGGGGCAGGGCGGCGATGTCGAGCTGCTGCGCGGCGCTCCGGAGGGGCAGGGCGGCGATGTCGAGCTGCTGCGCGGCGCTCCGGAGGGGCAGGGCGGCGATGTCGAGCTGCTGCGCGGCGCTCCGGAGGGGCAGGGCGGCGATGTCCAGCTGCTGCGCGGCGCTCCGGAGGGGGAGAGCGGGGATGCCGAGCCGGCGTCGGGCCATGCCAAGGTCGAGGACGCCGAGGCCGAGTCCGCGCCGCGTCGCGCCGACGGGGAGGTTGTGATCGTGGATCACGCATCCGCTGGCGACGCCGAGCGGATCATCGTCGTGAAGCCGTCCTTCTCGCAATCCCATAACCTGCGCAACCTGCTGGCCGCGGTCGCGGCCGCGCGCGTGCTCGGCGTCACACCCGGTGGAAGGCTGGACGTGGCCTTCTCGGCACTGCGCGGCGAACACATCGCCCTGGCGGATGGAATTGTGCTGATCAACGACTGCTACAACGCCAACCCGATGTCGATGCGCGCCGCGCTCGACGACCTCGCCGCGACCGCTCCGGCACGTCGCGTCGCGGTGCTCGGCGACATGCTCGAGCTCGGTGGGGAGCAGGGACCCGGTCTGCACCGCGAGGTGGGCGCCTACGCGAGGGCCCGCGGGGTCCAGCTGTTGGTAGCCGTCGGTCCCCAAGCGACGGAGATCGGGCAAGGGTTCGGCGGCGAGGTCCGGCGGGCGCCCGACGCGGCTGCCGCCGCGGCGTTGCTGCCGGAGCTGCTGCGCCGGCAGGACACCGTGCTCGTCAAGGGCTCGCGCGGGGTCGGCCTCGAGCTGGTCGCGGAGACCCTGACAGCCGCGGCTGGCTCCACGGCGGCCGCGAGCTCCATGGCGCCAGGAGCGTCGCTGGCTGCTGAGCGCGACAGGCTGCGTGAGACCCACTGATGGGCCGCATCCTGCTCGGCGGCACGGCGGCGCTGCTCATCTGCATCTTCCTGAGCCCCAAGTTCATCGAGTTCCTGCGCAAGCGCGAGTTCGGGCAGCAGATCCGCGAGGAGGGCCCCGCGGGGCACCGCCAGAAGGCGGGTACCCCGACGATGGGGGGGATCATCATCTTCCTCGCCGTCTCGATCGCATTCCTGATCCTGACCAACTGGGAATGGCGCTCCGTCGGGGTCTTCGGCGTCGCGATCGCCTGTGCGCTGCTGGGCTTCGCCGACGACTACACCAAGCTCGTGCGACGCCGCTCGCTTGGCCTACGGGCGCGTACCAAGCTGGCGGTCACGATCGCGATCTCGCTCGGCCTGTGGTACATCGCCCGGCACGAGGCCGGCCTCGCGAGCACCCTGCGGCTGCGCTCCATCGACTACACGATCGAGCTCGGCCCGTTTTACCCCGTGCTCATCTATCTGGTGGTCGCCGGGACAACCAGCGCGGTCAACCTCACCGACGGCCTCGACGGGCTGGCCGCCGGCTGCGCGGCGATCGTGCTGCTGGCCTACATCGGCATCGCGTTCATCACCGAAGACTTCGACCTCGCGATGCTCGCCGGCTGCCTGGTCGGCGGGTGCATCGGCTTCCTGTGGTTCAACGCCTTCCCCGCGACGATCTTCATGGGCGACACCGGCGCGCTCGGGCTTGGGGGCGCGATCGCCGGGCTCGCGGTGATGACCAAGACCGAGGAGCTACTGATCCTGCTCGGCGGGATCTTCGTGATCGAGGCGCTGTCCGTAGCGATTCAGGTGATCTACTTCCAGACGCGACACAAGCGCGTCTTCCTGATGGCGCCGATCCACCATCACTTCGAGCTGCGCGGCTGGTCGGAGACCAAGATCATCCTGCGCTTCTGGATCATCGCCGCGATCTGCTGCGCGATCGGGTTCACGATCTACCGCCAGAGCATCGCCTGAGACCGCCCGGGGCGATGAGGCCGCAACCGTCGGATCCCTCGAGCGGGTCGTCCGGCTTGAACTGTCGAGGATTCGCATGAAGTCAAGATCACCAGATCCTGGAGCGCCCTCCGGCTTGATCGGTCGGGGCTCCCGATGAAGCCAAGACCGCCGATTCCGGAGGGGCCCTACCTGGTGATCGGGCTCGCACGCTCCGGGGTCGCGGCCGCGCGCGCGCTGCGCGAGCAGGGAGAGCAGGTGGTGGGAGTGGATGCCGGCTCCCCGTCCGCAGTCCAGGAGCTCGCCGCGGAGGGGATCGAGCTGCATCTACACGACGACGGTCTTGCCCACCTGGAGCGTGCACGCGCCGTGGTCAAGAGCCCAGGCGTACCGGCCCAGGCTCCCGCGATCGTTGCAGCGCACAAGCGCGGGCTGGTGGTGCTGGGTGAGCTCGAGCTCGCGTGGCGCCTGCTGGGCAACGAGTTCATCGCGGTTACCGGCACCAACGGGAAGACCACGACCGTCGAGCTGATCGGACACATCCACCGCGAGGCCGGCCTGCCCGTCGCTGTCGCCGGCAACGTTGGCATTCCCCTCAGCAGCCTCGTCGGAGAGATCGACGAGCGGGCCGTCGTCGTCTGCGAGGCGTCCTCCTTCCAGCTCGAGGACACGCTGGCGTTCGCTCCTGAGGCCGCCGTCCTGCTCAACATCACTCCCGACCACCTCGACCGGCACGGCACGATCGAGGCCTACCGAGAGGCCAAGCTACGAGCGTTTGCACGCCAGGGAGAGGGGGACGTCGCGGTGCTCCCGTCGGCACAGGAGTCCGCGCCGGCTGGTGGGCCGATGGACGGGCGACGAGCGCGCCTTGTCCGCTTCGGCGGGGCGCGGGGGGCCGACTGCTCGCTGCGCGACGGGCGCCTGTGGTGGGGTGCCGAACCGCTCCTGCCCGTCGCGGAGCTGCGCCTGCGGGGCGCCCATAATGTCCTAAACGCGATGGCCGCCGCCGCGGTGTGCCTGGCGCGTGGGGTCGACCCGGAGGCGGTGCGCGCCGGGCTGCGCAGCTTTGCCGGTGTCCCGCACCGCCTCGAGGAGGTTGCAAGCCGCGAGGGCGTTTTGTACATCAACGACTCCAAGGCCACCAACGTCGCCAGCACGCTCGTCGCCCTGGAGGCCTTCGCCGAGGGCAGTCGGGACCGCGCACCCATCCTCGAGCACTCGCCAGACCACGACGAGCGCGACCGGACGCTCGCCACCGGTCGGCCGCCGGGTACGCGCGGAACGGTGCACCTGATCCTCGGCGGGCAGGGCAAGGGCCAGGACTTCGGCGCGCTACGCGCTCCCGTCGAGCGGAGCTGTCGCGCGGTGTACCTGATCGGCGAAGACGCTCCGCGGATCGCGCGGGGACTGGCGGGCCTCGCGGTGGAGATACGCGAGTGTGCCGACCTGGAGCGGGCTGTCGCTGCCGCCTCGGCGGTCGCGGAGTCGGGGGAGGTCGTGCTGCTCTCGCCGGCCTGCGCGAGCTTCGACCAGTTCGCCGATTTCGAGGATCGCGGCGAGCGTTTTAGGGAGATCGTCGCGCGCTAGAGGCATCCGCACGCCGACGTCGAAGTGAGCTGGGATGCCATCAGCCGCGCGGGGCCCCAAGGCCAAAGCCCAAAGACGGGGCGCTCGCACGCGCCGCTCGCCACGCGCCGCGGGCCGCGCCGCGAATCCGCGTCGAGCAAATGCCGACCGCCAGCCGCTCGAGCAGCGCATCCTGCTGACCGCGACCCTCTGCCTGCTCGCATTCGGCGCGGTCATGGTCTACAGCGCCTCCTCGGCTAGCACCCTGCTGCAAGGTCACGGCAACGGCAGCTCCTACCTCATCAAGTTCGTGCTCTTCGGCGCGGTCGGGCTCGGGCTAATGCACCTGCTGGCGCGCGACGGGGTCGCCCGGATACAGGGCGTCGTCGCGCCGCTGCTGGCCGTCTCCTTCGCGCTGGTCCTGGCCGTGCACGTCCCGCACCTCGGGGTCAGCATCAACGGCGCGCGCCGTTGGATCGGGCCGAGCGTCTTCCAGTTCGAGCCCTCCGAGCTCTTGAAGATCGCGCTGGTGCTGTACGCCGCGACGCTGTTGGCACGCCGACCCCAGCGCGTGCAGGACCTGCGCGAGCTGGCCAATCCGCTACTGGTCGTCGTCGGTGGGGCCTGCCTGCTGGTGGTCACCGAGCCCGACCTGGGGTCCGCGATGGTGATCGCGTTCACGATCTGCGCGCTGCTGCTCGCGGCCGGAATCCCATCGCGCAACCTCGTGATCCTCGGCGGGTCGACGCTGCTGCTGGTCGGGCTCTACGCGATCGCCCGGCCCTACGCGCGGGCACGCCTAACCTCGTTCCTCGACCCCTGGGCGCACGCCTCCGGCAGCGGCTTTCAGGCTGTGCAGGGGCAGGTCGCGATCGGCTCAGGCGGCCTGTTCGGGGTCGGGCCGGGCCAGTCGGTGCAGAAGATCTTCTACCTGCCGGAGGCCCAGACCGACTTCATCCTCGCCGTGATCGCCGAAGAGCTCGGGATCGTCGGGGTGTACGCGCTGCTGTTCCTCTACGGTCTGATCGGGTACGCCGGCCTGCGTACCGCCAAGCGCGCCCGCAGCCTCTACAGCGCCCTGATCGCCGTCGGCATGACAACGCTGATCGTCTCCCAGGCGCTACTCAACGTCTTTGCCGTGCTCGGTCTCGCGCCGCTCACGGGAGTGCCGCTGCCGTTCGTCTCATACGGGTCGAGCAGCCTGATCGTGATGCTGGGCGCGATGGGCTTGCTGATGAACGTCGCGTCCGGGACCAGCGCGCACGTACGCGCCGTGGGCGACACCGGCGCTCGCAAACCGGCAGGATTGGCCGATGGGCGACGCGCCGATGAACAATCCGACCGTGAGGGTCGTGATCGCCGCCGGCGGGACCGCCGGGCACGTGGTGCCGGCGCTCGCGGTCGCTGACGCCCTACGCGCGCAGGGCGCCGAGGTCACGTTCATCGGAGGCGCGCGCGCCGAGGCCCAGCTCGTGCCTGCCGCCGGCTATCCGCTGTACACGATCTCCGTCAGCGGTCTCAGTCGCAGCAATCCGCTGGTCGCGCTGCGCGCTCTGGGTCGCGCCGCGAGGGCGCTGCTGCGCGCCCGCGCGTTGCTCGGGCGGCTGCGTCCCGACGCCGTGATGGGGGGCGGCGGCTACGTCTCCGGGCCCGTCGGGCTCGCGGCCGTCACGCGCCGCATTCCGCTTGTCCTGACCGAGGCCGACAGTCACATCGGCCTGGCCAACCGCGCGCTTGCGCCATTCGCGCGGCGGGTATGCCTGGCGTTTCCACCCTCCCAGCCCGGCCGCGGCGGGGACCTTGCTGGCCACGGGGGCGAGGCCCACGGCCGCTACCGCGTGACCGGACGGCCGATCCCTCCCCCGCAGACGGACCGCGCCGCCGCGCGCGCGCGGCTCGCGATCGCCGAAAGCGAGACCTGCGTGCTGGTCTTCGGCGGCTCGCTCGGGGCGCGCTCGATCAATCTCGCGGCGATCGAGGCGTTCGCGGGCGCGACCTTTCACGTGCTGCACGTCTGCGGACGCCGCGACTACCCCGAGCTGCGTGGACGGTCCCGACCGTCGGGGTACGACCTGCGCGAGTACCTCGACCTCGAGGACTTCGCCGACGCGCTCGCCGCCGCGGACCTGGTCGTGGCCAGGGCGGGGGGGTCGCTGTTCGAGCTCGCCGCGCACGGGCGGCCCGCGATCCTGGTGCCCTATCCGCATGCCGCTGCGGATCACCAGACGACCAACGCCCGCTGGATGGCGCGGGCCGGCGCCGCCGTGACGATCCCCGACGCGGAGCTGAACGCGGCGCGGCTCGCGCGCGAGACGGCCACGTTGCTCGCCGACCCCCAGCGTCTACGGGCGATGGCAGCGGCCTCCGCCCGGCTGGGACGCCCCGACGCCGCGCGCGAGGTCGCTCGCGAGCTACTGGAGGCCGCACGGTGACGAGTCGGCCGTGGAGCGCCCGGCGCCTGCACTTCGTCGGCGTCGGCGGCGCCGGGATGAGCGGCTACGCGCGCGCCGCTCACACGCTCGGGGCCCAGCTCAGCGGCTCCGACGGAGCCGACTCGGCCTACCTAGAGCGCCTGCGCGCGGATGGGGTACTCGTGGCGAGCATCGGCCACGACGCCGCGAACGTGCCCGCCGGGCCCGGCGTCGAGGTCATCTACTCGAGTGCCGTCCCCGTCGAGAACCCCGAGCGTGTCGCGGCGCGCGAGCGGGGCCTGCGCGAGCGCCCGCGGGCAGAGCTGCTGGCCGAATTCACGTCGCTGAAGCGCACAATCGCCATAGCGGGGACGCACGGCAAGACAACGACGGCGTCGATGCTCGTGCACGCCCTGCGTGCGGCGCCGGACCTGGACCCGTCGTGGCTCGTTGGGGGGGCAGTCGGGGACGGGCTGCCGAACGCCCACTGGGGGGAGGGCGAGCTGCTCGTGGTCGAGGCCGACGAGTCCGATCGCTCGATGCTGAGCCTCGACGTCGAGATCGCGGTCCTGACTAACGTCGAGCTCGACCACCACGCCACGTTTGGCTCCCTGCACGAGCTGCGCGAGGCCTTCCGGGCTTTCCTGGCCGCGGCGCGCACGGGCGTCGTCGTGTGGGAGCGTCCCGAGCTGCTCGAACTGACTCGCAGGCCCGCCTCCGGTGACACCGTGGAGGCGGCGCACCAGCCCGCGCCAGGTGACGCGGTCCCGGCGACGGGCCGCCCAGCGCCGGTCGAGCAGGACCCGTCGGGGCGGGGCTCCCGCGGCGTCGCCCGGTCGGTGGATGTCGAGGTCGTACCTTTCGACGTGCCCGCGCCGCGGCTGGAGGCAGGGGACCGATCGAAGATCGACCAGCGCTTTCGCTGGCGCGGCCTGGAGATACGCCTGCAGGTCCCTGGGGCCCACAACGCCCTCAACGCCGCCGCTGCCCTGGAGGCCGCTCGGCTCGCCGGGGCCGACCTTCCCGCGGCGATTGCGGGCCTCGCGGGCTTCCGTGGCGCGGGCAGGCGCTTTCAGCTGCTGGGCCGCAGCGCCCGGGGGGCGCTGGTGTACGACGACTACGCGCACCACCCGACCGAGGTGCTCGCCACGCTGCACGCCGCGCGCACGCTGGAGCACCGGCGACTGATCGCGGTTTTCCAGCCACACCTCTACTCCCGCACCGTGCTGCTGGCCGCCGAGTTCGGCCGGGCGCTGGCGCTGGCCGACGTGGTCGCCGTGCTCGACGTGTACCCCGCGCGCGAGCGCGCCGAGGATCATCCGGGGGTGAGCGGGCTGCTGATCGCGCAGGCCGCCGCCGACCGGGCGGAGGGTCGCCCCGTCTACTGGCTGCCGACGTTCGCCGCCGCCGAGCCAGTTCTGCGCGGTCTGCTCCGCGAGGGCGACCTGTGCCTGGCGATGGGTGCCGGCGACGTCGATACGTTGGGCCTTCGCCTGGCGGAGCGGGCCGGTGGGTGCGCATCGCCGGCCCGCACCGGCGCTCTCGGGGAGACATCGCCGGCCCGCTGCGGCGCTCCCGGGGGCCCGTCGCCGGCCCGCACCGGCACATCGGGGGACGCGGCTGAGGATGACGGTGGGCCACAGCTGGGCGCGGGCGGTCTCCGCGAGCGATGAGCAGCCCCACGCCGCCGCCGATCGTGCAGCGCGACTACCCGCTCGCGCGCCTCGCGACGGTCCGCACCGGCGGCCCGGCGCGGCTCTTTGCGCGCGCAGGCAGCGAGACCGAGCTGCTGGAGCTGCTCGCCTGGGCACAGGCCGCGAGCACGCCGATCGCGGTCGTGGGCTCGGGCTCGAACCTGCTGATCGCCGACGAGGGTGTGGACGGCCTGGTCGTGAAGCTCGACCGCGAGCTCGCGCAGATCGAGCGCGTCGGGGAGCGGGCCATCGAGTGCGGCGGCGGAGCGCGGCTTCCCGCCCTCGCCACGCGTGCCGCGCAGGTCGGCCTCGCGGGCATCGAGTTCGGGGTCAATATTCCCGGCACCGTCGGCGGGGCCGTGCGGATGAACGCCAACGCCTACGGCGGCGAGCTCGCGCGGACGCTGCAATGGGCGCTGATCGCTACCGCCTCCGGGCTCGAGTGCCGAACGCCGCAACAGCTCGGCTTCGGGTACCGCCGCTCCAACCTCGCCACCGCTGAGATCGTGGCGCGGGCCTCGTTTGCGTTGAGCCCCGCGGATCCTCAGAGCGTCAAGGCGAGCCTGGCGGAGCTCCGTGCCCGCCGCCACGAGGCCCAGCCGCAGGGGATCAAGACGTTTGGGTCGACCTTCAAGAACCCGCGCGACTCCGACGTGCGCGCGGAGCATCGCACTGCCGGGCTGTTGCTCTCCGAGGCCGGCTGCAACGGGCTGGCGCTCGGCGGCGCGCGTTTCGCGCCCAAGCACGCCAACTTCATCGAGAACACCGGTGCCGCGACCACGGCGGAGATCCTCGCTCTGATGGCCGAGGGTCGCCGCCGCGTGCTGGAGCGCTTCGGCGTCGCGCTGGAGCCCGAGGTACAGACGCTGGGCCCGGTGCGCTTCCCCTGGTTGTAGGGGTTCGCTCGCCGGGGTCGAAGACCCCTTCAATGGATCGCTCCTTCGCCGCCCGCTTTGGCCGGCCGTTCGCTCCGGCCGGGACAGCCCGTGGGCGGCGTGGCGGTCGCTCGCGCCAGGGCGTCCGCGTCCGCCGAGGCGCCGGCGCGGGGCGGGGTGGGCCCTCCTCCCGGATCGGAGGAGCGATGACCACGGTGCTGGACTCCGCGCGGGGAGGCGCGGCGTTCGTATGGCATCGCCGGCGCCTGCGCATCGCGCTGCTGGCCCTGTTGGTCGCGCTACCGCTGCTGGGCTGTGGCTGGCTGTGGCTGCGTCACTCCTCGCTGGTTGCCGTCCAGCGCATCCGGATCAGTGGCGTGCGTGGGCCCGACGCCGCGCGGATCGAGGTCGCGCTGGGTGGAGCGGCGCGTCACATGAGCACGCTGGACGTGCGGCGCGGCGCACTGCTAGCCGCCGTCGCGCAGTTTCCGGTGGTGCGCGATCTGAGCGTGAGCGCTAGCTTCCCGCACGGGCTGCGCATCCGGGTCATCGAGCAACCGCCGGTGGCGGTGCTGGTGGCGGGCGGCACACGCACCGCCGTCGCCGCCGACGGAGTCGTCCTAGGGGCAGCCCTGCTTGCGGGGTCGCTGCCGACGATCCACGCCGCCGGCGTGGGGCCGCTACCGGGAGCGCGCGTCTCCGGGGCGAGCACGCGCGCCGAGCTGAGCGTGCTGGGCGCCGTCCCGGGGACCCTGCTGGGCTGGGTCGAGCGCGTGTTCACGGGCTCCGAAGGGCTCACCGTGACGATGCGCGACGGCCTCTCGATCTACTTCGGAAACGCCACGCGCGCGCACGCCAAGTGGCTCGCGGCGGCCCGAGTGCTCGCTGACCCGAGCTCCGCCGGAGCCAGCTATCTCGACGTGCGCCTGCCCGAACGTCCCGCCGCCGGAACGACCGCAGCCGGTGGTCTGCGGGGGAGCTCCTCGACACCGACGCAGGTCAGCGCCTCCGATCCCACGGCGGCCGCGCTCGCCGCGACGCTCGATGAAGCCGTCGCCGGCAGCTCCGGCGCGAGCACCGCGGCGCCCGCGCCGAGCGAACCGGTTGCCGCGACTCAGAGCGAAGCGGCCACGGGCGCCCAGAGCGAACCCGCGGCCGGCGCCGTCAGCGCCGGAGAACCGTCGGGCACCGGTGCCAGTTCCACTGGAACCGGCGAAGCCCCTGCAAGTACAGCCGAAAGCGCCTCTTCGGAAACCTCAACCTCAACTTCAGGTTGATGGCCGGTCTCGACGGTTCCTCGGGTGATGGTTGAGGGTCCGCCGTTCTGCAAGCGATCCTGCAAAAGTCGTCGACGCCGTTGACAGGGCGAAGTTCCCTGCATAACGTGCGCAACTCAAGAGGTACCGGGGAGCCTGCTCCCCAACCCTTAACTCTTACTGAAGACTTCGGACGGGATAAACATCATGGAGAGCGGCGTGGGCAGTTATCTAGCGGTCATCAAGGTCGTGGGGGTCGGCGGCGGCGGCACCAACGCGATCAGTCGCATGGTCGACGCGGGGCTGCGCGGCGTGGAGTTCATCGCCGCCAACACCGACGCCCAGGCGCTCGCGATGTGCGACGCCGACATCAAGCTGAACATCGGCCACGACTCCACCAAGGGGCTCGGCGCCGGAGCCAACCCCGAGGTCGGATTCACCGCGGCCGCCGAGTCCCGCGATGACATCAAGGAGGCGCTGAAGGGCGCCGACATGGTGTTCGTGACCGCAGGCGAGGGCGGCGGCACCGGCACCGGCGCGGCGCCGGTGATCGCCGAGATCGCGAAGACCGAGATCGGCGCGCTGACCGTCGGTGTAGTGACGCGCCCGTTCGACTTCGAGGGCACCCAGCGCTCGCGCCAGGCCGGCGAGGGCATCGAGCGCCTGCGCGAGGTCGTCGACACGCTGATCGTGATCCCCAACGAGAAGCTGCTCGCGGTCGTCGAGCGGCGCACCTCGATGCTGGACGCCTTCAAGGAGGCCGACGACGTGCTGCGCCAGGGCATCCAGGGCATCACCGACCTGATTACGATCCCGGGCTTGATCAACCTCGACTTCGCCGACGTGCGCACGATCATGCACGACGCGGGCTCCGCGCTGATGGGCATCGGCACCGCCGGCGGGGAGAACCGCACCGCCGAGGCCGCCAAGATCGCGATCTCCTCGCCGCTGCTGGAGGAGTCTGTGGACGGCGCGACCGGCATCCTGCTGAACATCACCGGCGGCAAAGAGCTCGGGCTGTTCGAGGTCAACGAGGCCGCCGAGATCATCCAGAACGCCGCGGACCCCAACGCCAACATCATCTTCGGTGCCGTGATCGACGAGGACATGGGCGACGAGGTCCGCGTCACGGTGATCGGCACCGGCTTCGACCACCGCCCCGGGCGCTCCGTGCGCCGCGAGCGCGGGGGGCGCGAGCGTCCGGCTGACCGCGGGCCGCGCATCGGCGATCGCGAGCGCTCCTCGCTGGAGATCAGCGACGACGACATCGACGTCCCGCCGTTCTTGCGCTGAGCTAGCGCGGCGGCGCCTCACGAGCGGGTCGCTGTCGCATCAATATGTCTAGTTGGTATGCTCTGATGCGATGCGTACCACGATCAGGCTCGATGACGATCTGCTGGCGGCCGCCAAGCAGAAGGCGGCAGCCGATCGCACTACGCTGACCGCGCTGATCGAGGATTCGCTGAGGCAGACGCTGGCGCGTCGCACCGAGAACCGCGGACCGCGCATGGCGATCCGCTCGCTCGGCGATGCCGAGACGCTCCCCGGAGTCGATCTCGACGACTCGGCCGCGCTGCGCGACCTGATGGACGGGCTGCGCTGATCCTGCCGGACGTCAACGTGCTCGTCTACGCTCAGCGCGGCGGGACCCCGGAGAACGACCGGATCGCGACCTGGCTGGAGGCACTCGTCAACGGTGACGCGCCATTCGCTCTCTCGGGCCTCGTGTTGAGTGGCACGCTCAGGATCCTGACCCATCCCCGCGTGTTCGCACGCCCGACCCCGATACGGGCCGCGATCGAGTTCGTGCAGTCGCTGCGAGATCGCCCCAACTGCGTCGAGGCGACGCCCGGTCAGCGTCACTGGACGATATTCGCCGATCTCTGCCGGAGCACCGACGCCCGCGGCAACCGTGTGCCGGACGCCTACTTGGCCGCGTTGGCAATCGAGTCCGGGAGCGAATGGATAACCACCGATCGCGACTTCGCCCGCTTCCCCGGGCTCAGCTGGCGCCACCCACTGAGTTGACGGGCGATGGTTTGATGGCCGCGAGCTCCAACAGCACTCCACGGCGCACCTCCCTGTTCGAGCGGCACGTTGCGGCGGGGGCGAAGCTCGTCGAGTTCGCGGGCTGGGAGCTGCCGGTCCAGTACGCCGGCGTGCGCGAGGAGCACATGGCCGTGCGCGAGGCCTGCGGGATCTTCGACGTCTCGCACATGGGCCAGATCGAGACATCCGGCCCCGGCGCGCTGGAGCTGCTGCAGCGGCTGCTCTCCAACGACGTCGCCGCGATCCCGGTGGGCGGCGCGCAGTACAGCGTGCTCTGCCGCGAGGACGGCGGCGTGCTCGACGACCTCTTCACCTACCGCCTCGAGTCCGATCGCTATCTGACGGTCACCAACGCGGCGAACCACGAGCGCGATCTGGAGTGGTTTCGCGCTTGCGCGCGCGGGTTGTCGGCAGGTGGGCAGCCTGAGGCACGAGTCGAGGTCGAGGATCGCATCGAGGACTACGCGATGCTCGCCGTGCAGGGTCCCCGGGCACGGGCGATCGTGCAGGGGCTCGCCGCCGACCGAAGCGGTGAGACGCTCGCCTCCGACCGAAGCGGGGAGACACTCGCCTCCGACCGAAGCGGGGAGACACTCGCCTCCGACCGAAGCGGGGAGACACTCGCCTCCGACCGAAGCGGGGAGACACTCGCCTCCGACTCGCATCCCCCGTTCGGCCAGCATCCCCCGTTCGGCCAGCATCCCCCGTTCGGCCAGCATCCCCGTTTCGGCCAGCTGCCGGCGCGCATGAGCGCCACGACGCGGCGGCTCGCGGGCGCGGAGGTGTTGGTCTGCGGCACCGGCTACACCGGCGAGGACGGCGTCGAGCTGCTGCTCGCCCCGGTCGACGCGCCGGCGCTGTGGGACGAGCTGGTGCGTCGCGGTGCCGTGCCCGCCGGTCTCGCCGCCCGCGACACGCTGCGCCTGGAGGCCTGCTTTCACCTATACGGAAACGATCTGATGCCCGAGCGCGGGCCGATCGAAGCCGGACTCGGGTGGTGCTGCAAGGAGCAGACCGGCTTCATCGGCGCCGAGGCCGTGGCGGCGGTGCGCGAGCGCGGCCCCGCCGAGCGACTCGCTGCATTTGCGATCGACGGCCCCGGGATCGCACGCCAGGGCAACCCCGTGATCGGCGGCGGGGTCGTCACCAGCGGGACCCTCTCTCCCTGCCTCGGCGGGGGGATCGGTCTCGCCTACGTGCCCGCCGAGCAGGCCGCGGTGGGGAGCGCGCTGGAGATCGACGTACGCGGGCGCACCCGCCCAGCGAGGATCCAGCGCAAGCCGTTTGTCGCCAAGCACGGCTGAGCCGTCCAAGCGCAACCGCCGACCGGGACGCCCGAGCCCCCGGCAACCGGGTACGACGCTAGGATTCCCGCTCACCGAACCCATCCAGATCAATATTTTTTGGATTTGGAGGGGCGAGCTTAGGAGCGATACCGATGGCTGAGGCCACATACCCCGAGGATCTGCTGTATCACGCCGAGCACGACTGGGCCCGGATCGAGGACGGGCACGCGACGCTCGGCATCACCTGGTACGCGCAGGACGCGCTCGGCGAGGTCGTCTTCTTCGAGCCTCCCCCGATCGGCACGACGCTGACCCAGGACGAGCCCTACACCGAGGTCGAGTCCGTCAAGGCCGTCTCTGACGTCGTCGCGCCGCTGTCGGGAGAGATCGTCGAGGTCAACGAGGCGCTCGCCGAGGATCCCACCCCGATCAACGAGGACCCCTACGGGGCCGGGTGGCTGGTCAAGGTGCGTCTGCGCAACCCCGCCGAGAGCGAGAGCCTGCTTGATGCCGAGGCCTACGCCGCGACGCTCGGCGGGTAGGGTCGGGATCGGCGGCTAGGCTGGAGCGGGTTGACCAGCTATACCGCCACAACCGACGCCGACCGCGCCGCGATGCTCGCGGCGATCGGCGTGAGCTCCGTGCAGGAGCTCTTCGATCGGCAGATCCCGGAGCCCGTGCGCCTGCGCCGCGCGCTCGATCTGCCTGCCGGCCTGCCCGAGCAGGACGTCTACGCGCACCTGCGCGCCCTGGCTGCGCGCAACGTCAGCGCCGAGGACGAGCTCAGCTTTCTCGGCGGCGGCATGTACGACCACTACGTCCCCGCGCTGATCGACATGCTGATGGAGCGCTCGGAGTTCCTGACCCCCTACACCCCCTACCAGCCCGAGATCTCCCAGGGCGGCCTGCAGGTCATGTTCGAGTACCAGACCGCCATCTGCGAGCTGACCGCCCTGCCCGTCGCCAACGCCTCCGTCTACGAGGGGCCCTCCGCCGTCGCCTCCGCCGGGTACCTCGCCCGCCTACACAACGGCCGCGGGCGCTTCGTCGCCAGCGCCGGACTGCACCCGCACACGCTGGCGACGCTGCGCACCTACGCACACGGCTACGGCGCCGAGGTGGTCGAGGTGCCCCTGCGGGATGGTCGGACCGACCTCGAGGTATGGGCCGCCGCGATCGACGCGGACACCTCCGCGGCGTTCTTCGCCCAGCCGAACTTCTACGGCGCCGTCGAGGACGCGCGCGCCCTGAGCGCCGCCGCGAAGGCAGCCGGCCAGGCCCCGGCCGGGTCCCGCCAAGGCGCCCCCGCCGCCCGCGGCGGCGGGAATCCGGTCGTGGTCGCCCAGGTCGACCCGCTCGTGCTCGGCATTCTCGCCCCGCCCGGGGAGTGCGGCGTCGACGTCGCCGTCGGCGAGGGCCAGCCGCTGGGCAATCGCCTCGACTACGGCGGTCCCTCCTTCGGCTTCTTCGCCGCCCGCGAGGAGTACCTGCGCCGCATGCCCGGGCGCATCGCCGGGGAGACCCGCGACGTCGACGGGCGCCGCGGCTTCGTACTGACCCTGCAGACCCGCGAGCAGCACATCCGCCGCGAGAAGGCCACCTCCAACATCTGCACCTCCCAAGCCCTGAACGCGCTCGGCGGCGTCGTCTACCTCGCCTGGCTCGGACGCCGCGGGATCGTCGAGCTCGGGGAGTTGCTGCTCGCGCGCACCCACTACGCCCGCGAGACGCTTACCGCCCGGGAGGGAATCGAGAAGCTGCACGACCGGCCCGTGATTCGCGAGTTCGCGCTGCGCCTCGACGCCGACGTCGCCGCCGTCAAGCGCCGCTGCGCCGCGCACGGAGTCAATCCCGGTGTCGACCTGCACGCCCTCACCGGTCGCGACGCCGACCGCGGGGGTCTGCTCGTCGCGCTCACCGAGCGCCGCGACCGCGCCGACATCGATCGGCTCGCGGAGGTCCTGCAGGCCGCTGTCGCCGCGGAGCGCCAAGGGCAGGCGGCCCCGGCCGATGGTCAGGGTCGCTCCTCCGCGGGGCGCCAGGGGCAGGCGGTCCCGGCATGAGCCCGGCGAGCAGCCCCGCAGCTGGCGCCACCTCCGCCCAGCAGGAGCCCGTGCTCACGATCTTCGAGCGCGGGGCCCCCGGACGCCGCGCCTTCCAGTGCCCCGAGCTCGACGTCCCCGCCGTCGATCCCGACGAGCTGCTGGGAGCCGAGCTGCGCCGCGCCGCGCCGCCGCGGCTGCCGGAGCTCTCCGAGCCCGAGATCGTGCGCCACTACGTGCGCCTCTCCAAGCGCAACTTCGATCTCGACTCCGGCTTCTACCCGCTGGGCTCCTGCACCATGAAGCACAATCCGCGCCTGCACGAGCGCGTCGCCGCGCTGCCCGGCCACGCCCGCCTGCACCCGCTGCAAGATCCCGAGCGCGCCCAAGGTGCGCTGGAGCTGATGTGGAGGCTGCAGGGCGCCCTCGGTGAGATCGCCGGCCTCCCGCACGTCTGCCTGCAGCCCTCTGCGGGCTCCCATGGCGAGCTCGCCGGGGTGCTGCTCACGCGCGCCTACCACGAGGATCGCGGCGAGACCCGCGGCAAGGTCCTCGCGCCCGATACCGCCCACGGCACCAACCCCGCCACCGTCACGATGGCCGGCCTGGAGGTCGTCAAGCTCGCCACCAACCCCGACGGCGGAATCGACCTCGACGACCTGCGCGCCAAGGCCGACGCCGACGTCGCCTGCCTGATGCTCACCAACCCCAACACGCTCGGCCTGTTCGACCCCAACATCGAGGAGATCGCCCGGATCGTGCACGGGGTCGGCGCCACCCTCTACTACGACGGTGCCAACCTCAACGCCGTCATGGGCATCTCCCGCCCCGGCGACATGGGCTTCGACATCGTGCACTTCAACCTCCACAAGTCCTTCACCCAGCCCCACGGCGGCGGCGGCCCCGGCTCCGGGCCGATCGCCGTATCCGAGCGCATCGCGCCGTACCTGCCCGTGCCCGTGATCGTGCGCCGCGAGCAGGCCGGCGACGGGCTGGAGAACGGCACGGCGCCCGGTGACGGCGGACCCGCGGCGCCCGCCCTCTTCGACCTCGAATACGAGGGGCCGGCGCGAGCCAAGACCATCGGGCGCTTGCGCGGCTTCCAGGGCAACTACGGCTGCTTCGTACGCGCCTACGCCTACATCTGCTCGCTCGGGGCCGAGGGCCTGCGCGACGCCTCCGAGAACGCCGTCCTGAACGCCAACTACCTGCTCGCCCGCCTGCGGGATGGAAATACCCACCCACCCGTCGCGGAGTACCTGCCGCTCGCCTACGGCGAGCTCTGCATGCACGAGTTCGTGCTCTCCGGAGGCCCGATGAAGCGCGAGCTGCAGATCAAGACCCTCGATCTCGCCAAGCGGCTGCTGGACTTCGGCTACCACCCGCCGACCGTGTACTTCCCGCTGCTCGTCGAGGAGGCCCTGATGGTCGAGCCGACCGAGACCGAGACCCGCGAGACGCTCGACGGCTTCGCCGACGCGATCGCCGCGATCCTCACCGAGGCCGCCGCGGACCCCGAGATCGCGCGCGGCGCGCCCTACACGACGCCGGTCAGACGCCTCGACGAGGTCGCCGCCGCCAAGCGGCCCGTGATTCGCCAGCCGCTCACCTGATCGTGCCAAGCGCTGCATGAGCGAACTCTCATCCAGGGAGCGAATCGCGAGCGCCTCCGAATCGGTTAAGTCGACTGCATTGACGACCGACCTTGCAAACAGCAGCGCTCCCCAGCCGATGCGTCAGGCGCGCTGGGCCATGACCAAGGTTCCCGAGATCACGGTCTACTTCTGGATCACCAAGGTCTTGACCACCGGCATGGGCGAGACGACCTCGGACTTCCTCAACCAGGGACTCGGACCGGGGATCGCGGTGCCGATCATGCTGCTTGCGCTCGGCGCCGCGCTGGCGTGGCAGTTCAAAACGCGCCGCTACGAGGCGTGGGCCTACTGGCTCGTCGTTGTCATGGTCAGCGTGTTCGGCACGACCGCCGCCGACGCGCTGCACGTGGTGCTGGGCATCCCATACCTGGTGTCGACCGTCTTCTATCTCGTCGTGCTGGCCGCCATCTTCACGACGTGGTACGCGAGCGAGGGCACCCTCTCGATCCACAGCATCTACACCCCGCGCCGCGAGGCCTTCTACTGGGCGACCGTGCTGGCCACGTTCGCGCTGGGCACCGCCGCAGGTGACATGACCGCGACGACCCTGCACCTGGGCTACTTCGCCTCGGGCGTGATGTTCGCGGCCCTGATCGCCGTCCCGGCCGTGGCATACCTGCGGTTCGGCATGAACGCGATCCTCGCCTTCTGGCTCGCCTACATCCTGACCCGTCCGCTTGGCGCCTCCTTCGCGGACTGGGGGGCGGTCTCGCAGAAGCGGGGCGGCCTCGGGTTGGGGGCCGGGCCGATCAGCCTGGCTCTGCTGGTCCTGATCGTCGGCTTCGTCGGCTACCTGGCGCGCACCCGCGTCGACGTCGAGGGGGAGCTCAAGCGGGAGCAGGCCGCGCCTCGGCCGCATGTCGTGCCGATCCTCGACCCCGAGCTCGACTAGCCGGCGCTCGGGCAGCTGCCCGCTCCTGTCCCGCTCCGGGCCTCAGCTCCGCGTCGAGGCCGCTCCGGGCCTCAGCTCCGTGTCAAGGCCGCTCCGTTAGGGTCCCACTGCGACATGCGCATCTTCTCCGGCATCCAGCCCACCGGTACCAAGCACCTGGGCAACTACATCGGCGCGATCGCCCAATACGTCGCGGCGCAGGAGCGTGGCGAGGCGCTGTTCTGCATCGTCGACCTGCACGCCACAACCGTTCCCTATGAGCCGGCCGAGCTGCGCCGCAGCCTGTACGACCTGACGGCGCTGCTGTTGGCCGCCGGCCTGGACCCCGGGCGCTGCATCCTCTTCCGCCAGGGCGACGTGCCGCAGCACACCGAGCTGTGCTGGCTGCTGTGCAGCGTCACCGAGCTCGGCCGCCTGCAGCGGATGCACCAGTTCCGCGACAAGTCCACGGCCCAGCGCGAGCTCGTCTCGGCCGGTCTGCTCCTCTACCCGGTGCTGCAGGCCGCCGACGTGCTCGCCTACCGCGCCAACGAGGTGCCGGTCGGCGAGGACCAGCGCGAGCACCTGGAGCTGATGCGCGACGTCGCGCGGCGCTTCAACACGCGCTTCGGGGGCGGCGAGGAGGTGCTGGTCGTTCCCGAGCACCGCATCCCCGAGGTCGGCGCGCGCATCATGGACCTCCAGGACCCGACCAGCAAGATGTCCACCACCGGCGGCACCGAGCAGGGCACCATCTACGTCCTGGACGCCCCACAGGCGATCGAGAAGAAGCTCAAGAGCGCCGTGACCGACTCCGGCAGCGAGGTGTGCCGCGCGCCCGACAAGCCAGGTATCTCGAACCTGATCGAGATCCTCGCTGCGGTCCGCGGTCTCGCTCCCGCGGCGGTCGAATCCGAGCTGGCGGACGCCCGCTACGGCGAGCTCAAGACGGCCGTCGCTACCGCGCTGATCGAGTACCTCGCGCCGGTCCGCGAGCGCTATGAACAGCTGCGCGCCGACGAGGACGCGCTAGAGGCGATCCTCGCCGGTGGGGGGGACCGTGCGCGCGAGATCGCGGCGGCAACGCTCGCCGACGTGCGCGAGCATATGGGCGTCGGCGCTCCCCGCCGGGGCGGGCCGGTCCGCCGTCGGGACCAGCCGCTACCGTGACCGCGTGAGCATCGCCACGCTCGAGCTCGACCTGGACCTCTTCAGCGGGCCCTTCGACCTGCTGCTAACGCTCATCTTGCGCGAGGAGATCGACTTGCTCGAGCTCGAGCTCGCCGAGGTCGTGCTCGCCTACCTCGACCACCTCGAGGCACGCGGCGAGCTCGACCTGGAGACCGCCACCGAATTCATCGTGCTCGTCGCCGCTCTGCTTGAGCTGAAGTCGCGCTTGATGCTCGCCAGCGAGGACGACGAGCAACTGCTCGATATCGAGCCCGACGAGGCCGCCGAGGAGCTGCTCGTGCGCATGCTCGACGCCAGCCGCTACCGCTCTGCGGCTTCCCATCTGCAGGAGCTGCTCGGACACGAGCACGGCGTGCGTTTCCGCAGCGCCCCACCCCCCGCGCATCTGCTGCGCGCGCGGCCCGAGCCCGTCGCGGGGGCCCACGATCCGATGCTGCTGGGCGCCGCGATCGGCCGGCTGCTGCTTGTCCCCCCCCCGATCAGTCTGCGCCACATCACCGTCTCCCGCGTCACGCTCGGCGAGCGCCTCGCGCACCTGCGCACGCTGCTCGGCCGTGGGCGCTTCAGCTTCGAGGAGGCAGTCACCGGCGCCGATCGCATGACCGTCGCGATCACGCTGTTCGCGCTGCTCGAGCTTTACAAGCGCGGCGAAGCCGGGTGGGAGCAGGAGGAGAGCTTCGGTGAGATCGAGATCCACGCCTTGTCCGAGGGGGCGGGCTCGCCGATCTCCGCGGCCGTCGGCGCCGGAGTGGCTGGGTGAGCGACGCCGCGGACGCCCCCGAGGATCCCCCGCAGGGCCTGCCGGAGCTGGAGGGAGCGATCGAGGACCTGCCTGAGCTAGCGCGGGTGGTCGAGGCTCTCCTGTTCCTGAGCAGCGACCCACTCAGCGCCCGCGAGCTGGCCGACGCCGCGCAAGCCGACGAGCAGGCACTGGCCGCGGCGCTGGAGCTCCTCGCGGAGCAGTACGCGCCTGGGCGCCGCGGCATCCAGCTGCGCGAGCTCGCCGGCGGCTACACGCTCGCCTCCGACCCACACACCGAGGACGCTGCGCGGCGCCTCTTCAGCCGCCCGCGCGCCGCCACGCTCACGCCGGCCCAGGCCGAGACGCTCGCGATCGTCGCCTACCTGCAGCCGATCTCGCGGCCCGAGATCACCCGCATCCGCGGTGTCAGCGCCGACTCCGCCGCCGCCACCCTGCTCGAGCGTGGCCTGATCGAGGACGCCGGCCGCTCGCAGTTCGGGGCCGTGCTCTACCGCACCGGGACCCAGTTTCTCAAGCTCTTCGGCCTGCGCTCCCTGGAGGAGCTGCCCGATGTGGCGCAATGGGACCCCACCCCCGAGGAGCAGAGCGAGCTGCGCGAGCGCCTGCTGCGCGCCGGCGAGGCCCGTGCCGAGCGGGGGCCGCCCACGTTCGAGGATGAGTGACGCGGCGGGCGCCGTCTAGGCGTGGCTCGCAGCGAGCTGGCCGCAGGCCGCGTCGATGTCGCGCCCCCGCGTGAGGCGCACCGTGGCCTCCACGCCGCGCTGCTCCAGGGCCGCGCGGAAGGCCGCGATCGCCTCGCGGCCCGAGCCCCGATAGCCGGATTGCGTGCCCGCCGAGTCATCTGGCTCCAGCGATGCCGGCGGCGATGCCTGGGGAGTTGGGTTGTAGGGGATCAGGTTGACCTTGAACATGCGCGGCTCGCGGGTGACCTCGCGCCGCCCCCGCACGTACCGAGCCACGGGGCGCGCCGGGGCCAGCAGCTCGGCGAGGGCCACGGCCTGCTCGTAGCGGTCGTTGACGCCGGCCAGCATCACGTACTCCACGAACACGCGGCGGCGCTTGCGCGCGTAGAACGCCCGGCAGGCATCGAGCACATCCGTCAACGGGTAGCGCTCGTTGACCGGCATCAGCTCCGAGCGCAGCGCTTCGTCGGCCGCGTGCAGCGAGAGCGCCAGGCGCAGCGGCAGCTCGCACTCGGTCAAGCGTTCGATCCCGGGGATCCAGCCCACCGTCGAGATCGCCGTGTGGCGGTGCGCGATGCCGAGATCCGGCAGCCGCTCGCACGCCGCGAGCACCGCGTCGAGGTTCAGCAGCGGCTCGCCCATGCCCATGAAGACGCAGTGGTCGACCGGTTCCATGCGCCGGAAGTGCAGCGCCTGGTCGAGGATCTCCGAGGTCGTGAGGTTGCGTGCGAAGCGCATCTGCCCGGTCGCGCAGAACGTGCACGTCAACGGGCACCCCGACTGCGAGGAGAGGCAGATCGAACGCCGCCCGCGCGCCCCCCGCGATGGCGGGTCGCGGTAGCGCATCAGCACCGCCTCCAACGGCCGGCCGTCCGCGGTCACGAACAGCCCCTTGACCGTCCCGTCGCGTGCGCGCACCTCGCGCCGCAGCTGCAGGCTCGAAAACGGCGCCTCCCGCTCCAGCGTCTCCCGCAGCGCTTGCGGGAGGTTCGTCATCGCCTCATACCCGGCCGCGCCCCGCGCCGCCCACTCCCACACCTGGCGCGCGCGAAAGCCCGGCTCGCCGTGAGCCGTCAGGGTCTCCTCCAAAAGCCGCAGGTCCATCGCCCCTATCGTTGCAGCAGATGCGTCTCGCCAAGTATCTCGCGCACGCCGGGGTGGCCTCGCGCCGCGCCGCCGAGGCGCTCGTCGCCGCCGGCCGGGTGAGCGTCGACGGGGAGCTCGTGCGCGATCCCGCCCGCAACGTCGAGGAGCGCAACCGCGTTGAGGTCGACGGGCGGCGGCTCGCCGGCCCCGAGTCGCCGGTGGTCTACGCCGTGCACAAGCCCGTCGGTGTGCTCAGCACCGCGCACGACCCCCACGGCCGCCCGACGGTGCTCGAACTGGTTCCCGAGCGTCGCCGCCTATACCCCGTGGGACGTCTGGACGCCGACAGCAGCGGCCTGATCCTGCTCACCAACGACGGCGCGCTCGCCAACCGCTTGACCCACCCCCGCTACGAGGTCCCCAAGACTTACCGCGTCCGCGTCACCCGTGGCCCCGTGTCGGAGCGCGCGCTGAGTGCTCTGCGCGCGGGGGTGCAGCTGGAAGACGGGCCGACCGCGCCGGCGCGCGCCCGGCGGCTTCGCGGCCCGGGCGACGAGCTGGAGCTGACGATCCGCGAAGGCCGCAACCGCCAGGTGCGACGCATGTGTGAGGCCGTCGGGTACCCCGTGCTCGCCCTCCAGCGCGTCGCGCTGGGCCCGTTGCGCCTGGACGGTCTCGCGCTCGGCGCCCACCGGTGCCTCAGCGACGCCGAGCTGCAGGAGTTGCGCGCAGCCGGCGCCCCGGGTGGCGCAGTCGATGCCCTGGGTGGTGCAGTCGATGCCGGCTGATCGCGATTACCCTCACGGTCAGCCGCCGGGAACCGGCGCGGACCGGTCGGGGGGTCGCTCTGACAGAATCGCGCCCCATGCGCCTATATGCCCTGCGCGGCGCCGTTAGCGTCGAGCGCAACAACGCCCAGGACATCCTGGATGCGACCACCGAGCTGATGCGGGCGATCATGGAGCGCAACGGGCTCGCGCCAGACGACGTCGTGAGTTGCATATTCACCGCTACCAACGACCTCAACGCCGAGTTCCCTGCGGTCGCCGCGCGCGCTCTCGGGTTCGACCGCGTGCCGCTACTGTGCGCCCGCGAGATCCCTGTCCCGCGTGCATTGCCGCGTGTGATCAGGGTTCTGATCCACTACCACGCCGACGAGGATCATCAGACCCGCCACGTCTACCTCGGAGAGGCCAAGACCCTGCGCGCCGACCTGGAGGCCGCGCAGTAGCGAGCTGCCCGCTTGTCGGGACGGCGAGCGGCGAGCAGACCCGTTCCGATCCGCTTGCGCCACAATCCCCCGGTGGCGATCGAGTTCTCAGAGCGCATCCGGCGGCTGCCGAGCTATCCCGCGGCCGGTGGTTACGCCGATGCCGCGCCGCCGGTCCGGCTGGCGAGCAACGAGTCTCCGTGGCCGCCGTTGCCGGCGGTCCGCGAAGCTATCGAGCGGGCGCTGGGGACCCTCAACCGCTACCCCGATCCGACCAGCTCCGCGCTACGCGCGCGCCTCGCCGACCGCTACGGGGTGCCGGCGGAGCGCATCGCGGTCGGCAACGGCTCGTGCGACATCCTGCTCGCCGCCGGCGAGGCGCTGCTGGAGCCCGGCGCCGAGCTCGTCTACGCCTGGCCCTCCTTCTCGGTCTACCCCCACCTGAGCGCCGCCTCCGGGGCACGCGAGGTGAGGGTGGCGCTGGACGAGCACGAGCGCCACGACCTGCCCGCGATGCTGCGCGAGATCACCGTCGCCACGCGCCTCGTGGTCCTCTGCAACCCCAACAATCCGACCAGCACCGCGTTGGGGCTCGCCGAGATCGCCGAGTTCCTGGACGAAGTTCCCCCGCACGTGTGCGTGATCGTCGACGAGGCCTACTGCGAGTTCAACCTGCTCGAGGATCCCGACGCCTCAGTGGCCCTGCTAGCGCAGCATCCGAATCTGGTGCTGCTGCGCACCTTCTCGAAGGTCTACGGCCTCTGCGGCCTGCGCATCGGCTTTGCGCTGTGTGGCTCGGAGGCGCTGCCCAGGGTGCTCGATCAGGTGCGCCAGCCGTTCTTCTGCAACGCCGTCGCGCAGGTCGCGGCGACCGAGGCGCTCGCCCACCAGGACGCCGTCACCGATCGCGTCACGAGGACGATCGCCGAGCGCATCTCCGTCGAGGAGCGCCTGCGGGCGTTGGGTCTGCAGCCGGCCGACTCACAGGCCAACTTCTGCTGGTTTCACCTCGGCGAGGCGCGCACGGAGCAGGAGGTCATGCGCGGTCTGCTCGAGCGCGGCGTCCTTGTGCGCGGCGGCGGAGCGCTCGGCCACGCCGGCGCCCTGCGCGTCACATATGGAACCGCCGAGGAGAACGCCCGCTTTCTGGATGCGCTCGCCGAAGTGCTGTGAGTGGCGCCGGCTCGCCGGGCGGTTGGCGAACCTGGCCGTCACCTATATGCCCACGGCGCAGTGTGAAGCGCTCGTGACAGTCCTCGACGGGACGGCTGCCTACGGCGCAGTGTGAAGCGCTCGTGACAGTCCTCGACGGGACGGCTGCCTACGGCGCGGTGTGAAGCGTTCGTGACAGTCCTCGACGGAGCGGCCCAGGTCTGCTACAAACCATAGGACGATCATGACCATGCTCGCAATCGCATCTCAGTCTTACCCCGCCGGGCAGGCCCTGCCCGCATCGGTCCCTTGCGCGTGGTCTTGCTCCTACCGCTCCGCCTGGCGATTTAGCTAGGCGCTTCGGCCCGGACCCGTCCGTGAGCGGGTTCGCACAAAGGCCGCGGAGGGCCCCCCAATCGGGGGCCGAGCGCCACTTCAGCCGGGCTGTACCTGCCCCCTCGCGAGTCGCGTCTGCGCGCGAGTCTCACGGAGCTGAGCGCGAGCTCTCCGAACACGTAAGCTTTCCAAGGATTTTGAAAGGAAGAATCGATGATGATCGTCATGAAGGAGACCGCCACCGATGAGGAGATCGCGGCGGTCGTAGCCAAAATCGAGCGCGCCGGCGCCTTAGCTCATCGCAGCCAGGGCGCGCGCGTGACCGTGATCGGGGCGATCGGCGACGTCGAGCAAGACGCGTCCGTCGAGGGCCTAGGGCTCGAGGGTCAGCCCGGTGTAGACCGGGTCGTACCGATCCTCAAGCCCTACAAGCTCGCCTCCGCGCAGATCCGCCACGGCGAGCGAACCGTGATCGACATCGAGGGACGCAAGGTCGGCGGCGAGCACTTCGCGCTGATCGCCGGACCCTGCACCGTGGAGACGCGCGAGCAGACCCTCCAGACCGCGCGGGTCGTGCGCGACGCCGGCGCCACGCTGCTGCGCGGCGGCGCCTACAAGCCGCGCACCTCCCCCTACGCCTTCCAGGGGCTTGGGCAGGAGGGCCTGCGCCTGCTCGCCGAGGCCAAGGCCGAGACCGGCCTGCCGGTCGTCACCGAGCTGATGGACATGCGCGACCTCGACGCCGTGCTAGAGGTCGCCGACGTGATCCAGACTCGGTGCGCGCAACATGCAGAACTACCCGCTGCTCGCAGAGGTCGGACGCTCCGGGCGTCCAGCGCTGCTCAAGCGCGGCCTCTCCGCGACCGCTCGACGAGCTGCTGATGGCCGCCGAGTACATCCTCAAGGAAGGCAACCCCAACGTGATGCTCTGCGAGCGCGGCATCCGCACGTTCGAGACCGCCTACCGCTTCACCCTCGACCTGATGGCCGTGCCGGTGCTCAAGGAGCTCACCCACCTGCCCGTGATCGTCGACCCCAGCCACGCCGCGGGGCGCCGCGAGCTCGTACTGCCGCTCTCGCTGGCCGCTGCCGCCGTCGGCGCCGATGGCATCATCGTCGAGGTGCATCCCAACCCCGACGAGGCCGTCTGCGACGGGCCCCAGGCGCTGCCGACCGACGGCTTCGCCGAGTACGCCGCCGCCGTGGAGCGCGCCACCGCGCTCGCCGGCAAGGCGCTCAGCGTCGTCTGATGGGTCCTCGCCGGGTGCTCTGCGGCCGTGTCGGAGTGCGCCGGCGAGGAGGGGCGGCCCCTTGAGGGTCGCGGTTCTCGGCATCGGCCTGATCGGCGGCTCGATCGGGTTGGCGGCGAAACGTCGCAGCGGTGCGCAGGTGTGCGGCTACGACCTCGACGCCGACGTGCGCTCGAGCGCGCTCGAGCTTGGCGCGATCGACGTGCAGGCACCGGACCTGGCCGCGGCGGTCGACGGCGCCGACATCGTGTTCGCCGCGACGCCCGTCGCGGCGCTCCCTGCGACGGTGCGCGAAGCCCTAGCCTGCGCCGGCCCGGCATGCGTCGTCAGTGACGTCGGCTCGACCAAGCGCCCGCTCACCGCTGCCGGGGTGCGACGAGCGCTTCGTCGGGGGACACCCGCTCGCAGGGGCCGAGACCGCCGGCGTGGAGCACGCCCGCGATGACCTCTTCGACGGCGCCACCTGGTACCTGACGCCCGCCCAGGGAACCTCCGGGGTGCTCTACGAGCGCCTGCACCGGCTGCTCGTGAGTCTCGGCGCGCAGCCGACGGCGATCGATGCCGAGCTGCATGACCGTCTGATGGCGAGCGTCTCGCACCTCCCGCACGTGCTGGCCAACGTGCTGGTCGCACAGGCGACCGCGCGCGCGGCCGGCGCGCTCGACGCCGGCGCGCGGCTGCCGGCCGCCGGTCCCAGCTTCCGCGACGCAACTCGCGTCGCGGGCGCCAACACCGCGATCTGGACCGACATCTACATCTCCAACCGCGACGCCCTGATCGCGGAGCTCGACGAGGCCACGCGGCGCCTGGGGGAGGTGCGCGCCCTCCTGCAGGCGGGTGACGCGACAGCGATAGCCGCCTGGAACGAGGGGGCGCGTCGCGAGCGCGAGCTGCTGCTGGGCGCGGGCCTCGTCGGCGGCCCGGTGCACGAGCTGCGCGTCTCGGTGCCCAACCGGCCAGGTGTCATCGCGGAGCTCGCGCTCGCGCTCGGACGGGCCGGGGTCAACATCGTCGACATGGCGCTCTCGCCCTCCGCGGACAACAGCCAGGGCGTCATCGCCCTGTGGGTGCGGGGAGCAGAGCACGCGCGGCGCACCCAGGAGCTGATCGCCGAGCTGAACTTCCCGGTGGCGCCGGCGTGAAGCGCGTAGCCCGCCGCGCAGGCGCTAAGAGGCTGGATTCGCACGCGCGGGGCCCACGGCGATGAACATGCGCTTCGAGCCCTCCGGCGGCCTCTTCGGCGAGCTGACCGCGCCGGCCGATAAGTCGATCTCCCACCGCGCGGCGCTACTTGGCGCGATGGCTCCCTATCCGGTGCGGATCGAGAACTACCTGCACGCCGCCGACACCACCTCGACGCTCGACGCGGTGCGTGCGCTCGGAGCGCTCGTCGAGGTGCGACCCGCGGAGGTCGTCGTGCGCGGCGCCGGCCTGCGCGAGGCACGCCAGCCGCACGGTCCGATCGACGTCGGCAACGCCGGCACGCTGCTGCGGCTGCTGCCCGGCTGGCTAGCCGCCCAGGAGGGTCGTACATTCACGCTCGACGGCGACGAGTCGATCCGCCGCCGCCCGGTCGACCGTGTCGCCGAGCCACTGAAGCTGATGGGCGCCGACCTGCGGGCCACCAACGGACGGTTCGCTCCCCTGACGGTGCGCGGCGCGCGACTGCACTCGATCTCCTACGAGCTGCCCGTCGCCAGTGCCCAGGTGAAGTCGTGCGTGCTGCTGGCTGCGCTAGCCGCCGACGGTGCGACGACCGTCAGCGAGCCCGACCGCAGCCGCGACCACACCGAGCGGATGCTGCTGCGCGCCGGGGCCACGATCCACCGCAACGGCCGCCACGTCACCGTCACGAATACCGACGAGCTCGTGCTCGAGCACGTCGCCGTGCCCAGCGACCCCAGCTCTGCCGCCTTTCTGATCGCGGCAGGGGTGCTCGTGCCCGGCTCGCGCCTGCTGCTCCGCGACGTCGGGGTCAACTGGACGCGCAGCGGCTTCCTGCGCATCCTGCGCCGCATGCAGGGGATCGTGCTCGGTGACCTCGAGGACGAGTCCGGCGAGCTGGTCGCGCACGAGCCGGTCAGCGACATCGACGTCGCCGCCGGGGCGCTGGAGGGCACGTTCGTCGGGCCCGAGGAGGTCCCGCTCGCGATCGACGAGCTGCCGCTCGTGGCGCTGCTCGGCTGCTTCGCCGAGGGCGAGACCGTCGTGCGCGGCGCGCAGGAGCTGCGTCTGAAGGAGTCCGACCGGATCGCGACCGTCGTCGATGGCCTGCGCGGTCTGGGCGCCGCGATCGAGGCCACCGAGGACGGCTTCGCGGTGACCGGAGCCGGGGGCCTGCGCGGCGGCAGCATCGACGCGCACGGAGACCACCGCCTGGCGATGCTCGGCGCCGTCGCCGGGCTCGCCTCCCGCGAGGGCGTCGAGGTTCGCGGGATGGAGGCCGCCGCGGTCTCCTACCCGGGGTTCGTCGAGGATCTCGCGACGCTGGCGGGCTGATGGTTCTCGCGATCGACGGCCCCGCGGGCGCCGGCAAGTCCACGGTCGCGCGCGCCGTCGCACGCGAGCTCGGCTTCACCTACCTGGACAGCGGCGCGATGTACCGCTGCGTGGCACTGCTGGCGCTTGCCGCGCCGGGAGTCGAGCCCCCACGGCTCGCCCGCAAGGCCCGCATCGGGCTGGGCGAGCGCGTGCTGCTCGACGGGCGCGACGTGACCGCCGCGATCCGCACGCCCGAGGTCTCCGAGATGGCCTCGCGCGTGGCCACCAGCCAAGGCGTGCGCGAGGCGCTCGTGGGCAAGCAGCGCGAGCTGCTCGCCGCCGGCGATTGGGTCGCGGAGGGGCGCGATATCGGGACCGTGGTCGCGCCCGGCGCGGAGCTGAAGATCTTTCTCACGGCCGATCCGCGCGAGCGCGCCCGGCGGCGCGCGCTCGAAACGGGCGAGGAGCAGGAGGCGACGCTCGCCGAGCAGCGCCGCCGCGACGAGCGCGACGCCACACGCGAGCACAGCCCGCTGCAGGCGGCGCCCGGCGCAGTCCTGCTCGACACCACCGGCCTTACCATCGAGCAGGTCGTCGAGCACATCGCGGGACTCGCAAAGCGAGAGCGTGACCGCCCCTGACGGGGAGGAGCCCTCGCGCCGGTCATACTGGCCTACATGATGAAGGTCGCCATCGTCGGCTACCCCAACGTGGGGAAGTCATCGCTGATCAACCGCCTGACGGGCACCCGCGAGGCGGTCGTGCACGAGCGGCCAGGGATCACGCGCGACCGTAAGGAGCTCGAATGCGAGTGGAACGGTCGCCAGTTCAAGCTGATCGACACGGGTGGGGTGGACTTCCACGACGAAGATCCGCTCGCCGGCTCGATCCGCGACCAGGCGCGCGCCGGACTGGCAGAAGCCGACGTAGCGGTGCTCGTCGTCGACGCGCGCGCCGGGGTGCGCCCCGGAGACGAGGAGCTGGCCGATCTGCTGCGCCGCTCGCCGCTGCCGATGATCGTTGCGGCCAACAAGTGCGACGGCGTCGCCGAGCTCCCGCTCGCCGCGGAGTTTCACCGCCTCGGCCTGGGTGAGCCCCTGCGCCGTCTCGGCCGCCCAGGGCCTCGGATCGGGCGACCTGCTCGACAGGATCGTGGAGCTACTGCCCAGCCGGAGACAGCGAGCCCGAGCCGGACACGGTGCGACTCGCGATCATCGGCCGGCCCAACGTGGGCAAGTCCTCGCTGGTCAACCGCTTTCTGGGGGAGGAGCGCGTGATCGTCTCCGAGCTGGCGGGCACCACGCGTGACGCGATCGACATGCCGCTGATGGTCGGTGAGCGCCGGCTGATCCTCGTCGACACCGCCGGGATGCGCCGCCAGGCGAAGGTCGTGGACTCGGTCGAGTACTACACCGCGCTGCGCTCCCAACGCGCAGCCGAGCGTGCCGACGTCGCGCTGGTGGTGTGCGACGCCTGCGATGGCGTCACCGCCCAGGACCTGCGGGTCGCGGAGCTAGCGATGAAGGCGGGCTGCGCCACCGCGATCGTGCTGAACAAGTGGGACGTGCGCGAGGGCTCAGAGGAGGACCTCGATCACGAGCGGGCACGGGTCGCGGCCAAGCTGCGGCTGCGTCCGCGCGTGCTGACGGTCAGCGCGCTCACCGGTCGCCATGTGCAGCGGCTGCTGGTCGAGGTGCTGGCGCTCGGCGACCGCATGGCGGGCCGCATCCCGACCCCCGAGCTCAACCGCTTCCTCGCTGAGGCCGTGCAGGCACGTCAGCCGCCCGTCGGCACGCGCCGCGGCTCCAGCCAGCACCGGCTGAAGCCGATCTACATGGCCCAGACCGGGGAGCGCCCGCCGCGCTTCGCGATCCAGGTCAACTCGCGTGCGCGGGTGACCCGCGACTACGCCTACTTCCTGGAGAACCGTCTGCGCGCCCGCTACGGGATGGAGGGGGTGCCGTTGGTGATCGACTTCGTCGAGCGCGGACAGCGTGGGCACCGCGAGGGGCCCCGCAGGGGCACGCCTGCTCGCACACAATCACGCTGATCACCCAAGCTTCCCTTCCTCATCTAGACTTTCCCGACTTTTACCAGCTCGCGCTTCGCCCTCCGGGGCTCTGGGCGCCGGGCGCGACCAACGTGGAGTGGACCAGAGCCCATGAGCAACCTGTCAGACAACGAGTTCCTGTTCACCTCCGAGTCGGTGACCGAGGGTCACCCGGACAAGATCGCCGACCAGATCTCCGACGGCGTCCTGGATGCCGTGCTGAGGGATGATCCCTACGGCCGCGTGGCGTGCGAGACGCTCGTCAACACGGGCCTGATCGTCGTCTCGGGCGAGATCACGACCAAGACCTACGTCGATATTCCCTTGATCGCGCGCGAGACCGTGCGTCGCATCGGCTACGACGACGCTTCCTACGGCTTCGACTGCGACACCTGCGCAGTGATCAACGCGATCGACAAGCAGTCCCCGGATATCGCGCAGGGCGTCGACGCGGCCTACGAGACACGTCACGACCCCGCCGACGAGGACGCGCTGGACATCGCGGGGGCCGGCGATCAGGGGATGATGTTCGGCTACGCCACGCGCGAGACCGAGGAGCTGATGCCGCTGCCGATCGCACTCGCGCACAAGCTGGCCAAGCGCCTGGCGGAGGTGCGCAAGGCCGAGGTGCTGCCCTACCTGCGCCCCGACGGCAAGACACAGGTCACGGTTCGCTACCAGGACGGCAAGCCGGTCGAGATCGAGAAGATCCTGATCTCGACCCAGCACGCCGACGGCATCGACGCCGAGGCGCTGATCAAGCCCGACCTGTTCGAGCACGTCGTACGGCCCGTGCTGCCGCCCGAGCTCTACGAGGAGAAGAAGCTCCTGCGCAACCTTCTGGTGAACCCCACCGGGCGCTTCGTGATCGGCGGACCGATGGGCGACTGCGGGCTGACCGGCCGCAAGATCATCGTCGATACCTACGGTGGCATGGCCCGCCACGGCGGCGGCGCCTTCTCCGGCAAGGATCCCTCCAAGGTCGATCGCTCCGCCGCCTACGCCGCGCGTTGGGTGGCCAAGAACATCGTCGCCGCCGGCCTCGCCGATCGCGCCGAGGTACAGGTCGCCTATGCGATCGGCGTCGCTCACCCGGTGTCGGTGATGGTCGAGACGTTCGGCACCGAGAAGCTCGGCCGCGCGCAGATCGCGGCGCTGGTGCAGGAGCACTTCGACCTGCGGCCCGGCGCCTTCCGCGAGGAGCTCAAACTGCACCGTCCGATCTACCAGAAGACCGCGGCTTATGGGCATTTTGGGCGCGACGACCACGACTTCACCTGGGAGCGCACCGACCGGGCGCAGGCGCTGCGCGCCGCGGCCGGCTTGTAGACGCCACGGGGGCTTGGAGGAGCGCGCGCGGGGGCTGCGGTCCGGGACGGCCTCTAGGGTGACGGGGTGTCCAGTGCGATCGCCCAGGTCGAGCCTCTGACGACCGCGCGGGTGCTGCGCGGGCCGTTCGACTATCGCCTGCCGGAGGAGCTACGGGCGGGGGTCGACGTCGGCTCGATGTTGGTCGTGCCCTTCGGTCGGCGCGAGGTGCTGGGGGTCGTCGTCGGCCTGGCCGAGCACAGCGAGGTCTCCGACGAGAAGCTGCTGGAGGCGCTGCGCGCGCTGGAGCTCGGTGTGCCAATCGATCTCGTGGCGCTCGCCGAGTGGATCGCCGTGGAGTACTGCTCGACGGTCGCGCGCGCGCTGCGACTTGTGCTGCCGCCGGGCGCCGGCGCCAGGGTGGCCGGCCGCCTCGGCATGCCCCGGCGCCGCCGTGCCGTCCGTCGCCCGCAATACCTGCCGGTTGGAGCGCTGCAGGCCGAGCCGCCAGCTGCTGACCGCCGATCAGCGGGTCGTGCTCGACGAGCTCTGCGGGCTGCTGGCCGAGCAGCGCTCGCCCGCAGACGGACCGTCGCAGCGGCTACTGCATGGGGTCACCGGGTCGGGCAAGACCGAGGTCTACCTCCGTGCCGCCGCGTGCGCGCTCGAGCAGGGGCGCGGCGCGATCGTCCTCGTTCCCGAGATTGCGCTGACCCCGCAGATCGTGGGGCGCTTCGTAGCGCGCTTCGGCGAGACCGTGGCGGTGCTGCACTCGCGCCTCACACCCGCCCAGCGCCGCGAAGAGTGGCGGCGACTGCGGTCGGGCGAGGCGCGCGTCTGCGTGGGCCCACGCTCGGCCGTGTTCGCGCCGATCGAGCGGCTCGGGCTGATCGTCGTGGACGAGGAGCACGACTCCTCCTACAAGCACGAAGGCGATCCCCGCTACGACGCTCGCGACGTCGCCGCCTGGCGTGCGCGCGAGCAGCGCGCGCTGCTGCTCGTCGGCAGCGCGACCCCGCGCCCGGAGAGCCGCCACGCCCTGGAGCGCCTGCGCCTGGCGCACCGCGTCGATGGCCGTCCGCTTCCACCTGTGCAGGTACTCGACATGCGCGAGCAGGTCGATGCGCTACATCCCGAGACCGCGCAGGCGCTCGCCGAGGTGCGCCGCGCACAGGGCAAGGCGATCGTGCTACTCAACCGTCGTGGCTGGTCGAACTTCCTCTCCTGCCGCTCCTGCGGCGGGGTGTGGGGCTGCCCGCAGTGCGACGTCGCGCTCGTGCTGCACCGTGCCGCCGGACTGCTCGCCTGCCACCACTGTGGCCACCGTGAGCGGGTGCCGGCGCGCTGCGCGTGCGGCTCGACCGCCGTGGCGCGCCACGGCGCGGGCACCGAGCGCCTGCAGCACGACCTGACGGCCGCGCTTGGGGACGGGGAGCGCTTCCCGATCTTCCGGCTCGACGCCGATACGCTCGCGGGCAGCGGTGGCCGGAAGGGCGCCGACGCTGGCGCCGACGCCGGCGGTGTCGGCGCGTTGCTGCGCCGCTTCCAGGACGCGCCGGCCGGAGTCTTGATCGGCACCCAGATGGTCGCCAAGGGCCACGACTTCCCGGATGTGAAGCTCGGGGTGGTGCTCGACGCGGACGCTACCCTGCGCTTCCCCGACTTCCGTGCCGAGGAGCGCACGTTCGCACTGATCGCCCAGCTTGCCGGGCGCGTCGGGAGGGGCGGCGAGGGCCGTGTGCTGGTGCAGACGATCGCCCCCGAGGCACGTGCGATTGAGTACGCCGCTAGGCACGACAGCGACGGCTTCCTCAGCGGCGAGCTCGAGCGCCGCGCGGCGTTGCGCTACCCGCCGTTCGCGCACCTGATCCGAATCGTGTGCTCCGCCCAGGACGCCACACGCGCGCAGGCCGCGGCGAGCGCGATCCGCGCCGACCTGCTGGCCGACCCCCGGTCGGCCGCCGGTCCGGACGGGCAGCTCGCTCAGAGCGCAAGCGTGCTTGGTCCTGCCGCGCTCTTCCGTCTGCGTGGACGCGAGCGCCGCATGCTGCTGATCAAGGCCGCCGAGCGGCGGTCAGCGGTGCGAGCGGTGGGCGCGGCGGTGCAGCGCGCGGCCGGGGCTCGCGGGCACGCCGGGGTGAGCTTCAGCGTGGACGTCGACCCGCAATAGAATCAAGGCGGTATGAGCACCGACACGGAGAGCCAAGCCGAGCTGGAGGAGCCCGAGACGGAGGTCGAGGAGGAGCTCGACGTCGCGACGCGCGCGCGCCGCGACGCGGCGCTGCGCTACGTGCGCAAGCTGGGCGACCCGGTGCTGCGCGCTACCGCACTGCCGGTCGAGCGCTTCGACGGGGAGCTGCGCGCCGAGGCGCAGCGGATGGACGAGCTGATGCAGGACGCGCTCGGCGTCGGACTGGCCGCCACGCAGGTGGGGGTCCTGCACCGCCTGCTGGTCTACCGCGCCTACCCCGAAGATGCTACGACCGCGTTGGTGAACCCGGTGCTCGAGTGGGTCAGCGAGGAGCGCGAGGCGGCCGAGGAGGGCTGCCTCAGCCTCCCCGGCATCCACGTCGAGGTGGAGCGCCCGGCGCAGGTAAGGGTGCGTGCCCGTGACACCAGCGGCGCCGAGCTGCTCGTCGAGGCCGAAGGCCTAGAGGCACGTGTCATCCAGCACGAGATCGACCACCTCGACGGTGTCCTGATTCTCGACCGCATCTCCCGCGAGGCACGCCGCGACGCGATGCGTGAGCTGCGCCTGGCACGCGAAGGCGGCGGGGTCGCCACGCGGGCCGATCCGCCTAGCGGAGACGCTGAAACCCACCGCGAGGACGCCGAGGACTCCTCGCGGGACGCCGCCCCCGCCTAGCGCCGGGGCCCGGACTTTGCGCACGGTCTTTCTCGGCACCTCCGGGTTCGCCGCGACGGTACTCGAGCGCCTGGCGGGAGGTCCTCACCGACCGGCGCTGGTCCTCACACGGCCCGACCGCCCCAGCGGGCGTGGGCGCAAGCTCACACGGCCGCCCGTGGCCGAGACCGCGCGTGCTCTGGGCCTGTCCCTGGAGCAGCCCGAGCGGATCAACGACCCCGACTCCCAGGCCACGATCGAGCGAGCCGCACGATCGCAGCCCGGTCAGCTGGTGCTCGTGGTGTGCGCTTTCGGGGCGCTTATCAAGGAGCCGCTGCTGTCCGCCTATCCGCTGCTGAACGTGCATCCCTCGCTGCTGCCGCGCTGGCGTGGGGCGGCTCCGATCGAGCGCGCGATCATGGCCGGCGACGCCGACACCGGCGTCTCGATCATGCACCTAACCGCCGGCCTGGACAGCGGGCCGGTGTGTCTCGCCGCCGCCGAGCCAATCGGACCACTAGAGACCTACGGCTCGCTGGCGCCGCGCCTGGCTCAGCGTGGGGGCGAGCTGCTGGTGCGCGCGTTGGACGGCTGGGCCGGTGGCGAGCCGCCGCCGTTCGCCGCGCAGGACGAGGCGCTTGCGACCTACGCCGAGAAGATCGGCCCCGCGGATCGCCTGCTCGATCCCGAGCGCCCCGCACTCGAGCTGGAGCGTGTCGTACGCGCCCTGCATCCGCACATCGGCGCGCGCCTGGCGCTCCCCGACGGGACGGCGCTCGGCGTGCACCGCGCACAGGCCCTGGCGGAAGATTCGCCGCCGGAGGGCTCGCGGCCCTTAGGCGCGCCGCCGGAGATGCTCTCTCCCGATAGCACCCCGTCTGTGGGCGCGCCGCCTGGGAGTCTGCCGCCCGGCGTCCTCACCAACGTGGGGGGAAAGCTGCTGTACGGGACGCGCGCCGGAGCGCTCGAGCTGCTCGAGGTCCAGCCGCCTGGCGGGCGGGCAATGGACGCATCCTCCTTTCTGCGCGGCCACGAGCCGCCGGAAACGTGAGCAGCGTGGCACCGGCGCGGGTCTGCGCGTACGCGGTGCTGCGGCGCGTGTTCGAGGGCGGCGCATACGCCGATATCGCGTTGCGAACGCAGGCAGAGGATCTCGACGCGCGCGACCGGGCGCTGGCGATGCGGCTCGTCTACGGGACGGTGCAGCGCCGCGGCACGCTGGACTATCTGATCGAGCGGCTCGCGGAGCGGGCGCCCGATCGGCTGGACGCGTCGCTGCTCGTCGCGCTGCGACTCGGCCTGTACGAGCTGCTGTACCTCAGCGGCGCCCCCGATCACGCCGTGGTGGCCGACGCGGTCGAGCTGGCCAAGGGCGCCGGTCGGGGTCACGGGCTTGTTAACGCGGTGCTGCGCCGCGCCACCCGCGAGGGTTCGGCGCTACTGGCGGAGCTCGATGACGAGACCCCGGAGCGCGCGGCGATCGCGCACTCCCACCCGCTATGGATCGTGCGGCTGTGGTGGCAGGAACTGGGCGCCACGCAGGCGCGCGCGCTGCTGGCCTTCGACAACGAGCCGGGGGAGCTGGCATTGCGCACGAACACGCTCGTGAGCGATGCCAGCACGCTCGCGCATCAACTGCAGGCCGGCGCGCAGCCGGTCGCGGCGCGAGCCGATCCCGACATTCCCGAGGCGCTCGTGCTGGACGGTCCCTTCGACATGCACGGCTCGCCGCTGTGGCGCTCCGGCGCGTTCATCGCGCAGTCGCGTGCCGCGATGCTGCCAGCGCGCGTGCTTGCCCCCGAGCCGGGCGAGCGGGTGCTCGACCTGTGCGCCGCGCCGGGCGGCAAGAGCACCCACCTGGCGGCGCTGATGGAGAACCGCGGCGAGGTCGTGGCCGTCGAGCGCAACCCGCGCCGCGCCGCGGAGCTGGACCGTACCGCACAGCGCTTGCGCGCCGGCTGCGTGCGGGTCGTGCGCGCAGACGCCGCGCGGCCGCTGAGCGGCGAGGCGCAGTTCGATCGGGTGCTCGTAGACCCCCCGTGCTCCGGCCTGGGAACGCTGCAGGCGCGTGCCGACCTGCGTTGGCGGGTAACACCCGAGCAGCTGCCGGAGCTGGTGCGCGCCCAGGCCGCGATCCTCGCTGCCGGGGCGGCAGCAGTTCGTCCGGGCGGCGTGCTGGTCTACTCTACGTGCACGATCTCCCCGACCGAGAACGAGCGTCAGATCTCCACTTTCCTTGAATCCAACCCCGATTTCGGCCTCGATGAGGCTGGGTTGCGCCCAGCTCTTCAGGCTGCGCGCCCCGGTGGCGGGATCGGCTCGCCCGTCATGGATGGGGGCGCCCTGTTGACGCTGCCTCACCGTGATCGCACGGCCGGCTTCTTCATCACTCGGCTGCGCCGCGCCTGAGTCGACGATGGACGACGAGCGGCCCGCACCGACATCGCCCGTCGAGCTCGGCCCGGTCTGTCCGAACTGCTCCGAGCCGTGGCTGCGTCCGACGAACCTGCCGGGGCGGTACCGGTGCGTGTACTGCCTGCACCGCTTCGAGTTGGCGTCGGTCTGCCCCAACTGCGGCGAGCACTCCACGATTGTGCGCATGTCCTCGACCGCGATCATGAAGTGCAACAACTGCGGCGACTCGATGTTGATGGCGATCTGATGGACACACAACCGCGGCGACTCGGTGCTGATGGCGATCTGATCGACACACCGGCGGAGCTGTTGCGCGGCGTGCGCGTCGCACCCTCGATCCTCTCCGCGGACTTCGGGCAGTTGCGGGCGCAGGTCCGGGAGGTGCTGGAGGCGGGCGCGCGCGTGATTCACGTCGATGTGATGGATGGGCACTTCGTGCCCTCGATCACGCTCGGTCCACTGGTGGTCTCCTCGCTGCGCGAGCAGGTACAGGAAGTCGGTGCGATGCTCGACGTGCACCTCATGGTGGAGCGCCCGGAGCGGCAGGTCGGGGAGTTCGTACGCGCGGGCGCCCACTCGGTGACCTTCCACGCCGAGGCGACCCCGCACGCCGTCTACGCCGCGAACCTGATTCGCGAGAGTGGGGCCTGCGTGGGCGTTGCGATCAACCCCGCGACCCCGGTCGCGGCGCTGGGCGAGCTGATCGGATCGCTCGACCTGGCGCTCTGCATGACCATCAGCCCCGGCTGGGGCGGACAGCCGTTCATCGAGCGCTCCCCCGAGAAGATCGCGCGGCTGCGGGCGCTGCTCGACAGCGGGACCGGCGCTCCCGCGGCGCTGGAGGTCGACGGCGGGATCGACCCGGCGACGGCTCCACGCTGCCGCGAGGCGGGCGCGAGCCTGTTCGTGGCGGGCTCGGCGATCTTCGGGTCCAAGGAGCCCGGCGCCGCCTATCGGGCGATCGCGGACTCAATCGCTAACGACGTTCCGGTCGTCGCAGGAGGAGCGGAACGCTAGGAGGTAGTGAGGACGCGTCGCACGATGGCCCTCAGGCGAGGGTGCGCGACGCTCCACGCCGGGCTGCTCCCGGTTCGGAGGTGCTGGCGGGACGGCGTGCGAGTACTTGGTAGACCTTGGTGTAGCCCACATCGAATCCATGGCGGGCCGCCCGCAGGTACAGGCGCCACACGCGCAGGCGCTCAGCTCCGGCGAGACGCTCGGCCTCCCCGAGACGGGCGTCGAGACGATCGTGCCAGTGGCGCAGCGTGTCGGCATAGTCCCGCTGGAAGCCCTCGACGTGCTCGGTGTGCAGGCCGGCCCGCTCGAGCGCCAGCTGGACCCGCGAATACGGCAGCGGCTCGCCGTCGGGAAAGACGTAGCGCATCGTGACGTCGTCGTCGAGCGGGTCATCCTCGGGGTTGGTCACGGCGATCCCGTGGTTGAGCAAGGCGCCACCGGGGCGCAGCAGCCCGGCAAGCGTCTGCGCGTAGCGGTCGATCTGGCTCGCGCCGACGTGCTCGACCATGCCGATGCTCGCGATCGCGTCGAACGGCTCGTCGGCGAGCTCGCGATAGTCCGCGACACGGATCTCGACCCGGTCGCTCAAGCCGGCCGCCGCGACACGCTCGCGCGCGAGCTGCGCCTGGGGGCCGGAGAGCGTGATCGCGGTGACGCTCACCCCGTAGTGCGTGGCCGCGTGGATCGCAAAGCTGCCCCAGCCGCAGCCGACGTCGAGCACGCGCTGTCCCGGCACCAGCGCGAGCTTGCTCGCGACGAGGTCGAGCTTCGCGGCTTGCGCCTCCTCGAGCGTGTTCGCACCGCGCGAGAAGACCGCGCAGCTATAGGTCATCGAGGGGTCGAGGAACAGTGCGAAGAAGTCGTTGCCGACGTCGTAGTGGTAGCGGACCGCGGCGGCGTCGCGTCCGATGCTGTGACGCTCGCCGCCGAGTAGCAGCTCGAGCCCGGGGCGCCGCGGAATGCCGCCCGGTGCCGCCGCCAGCGCGGCGCTGAGCCCCAGCCGCACGCGGTCGGACAGCGAGATCGGCGGCGGCTCCCAATCGTCGACGATCAGGAAGGCCGCGTCGAGATCGTCGACGCTCAACGAGCCCTCGACATACGCACGGAAGATCCCGAGGGCCCCCGGCGCCCGCAGGCAATGCGCAAGCGCCGAAGGACGCTCGATGAAGAACGTCGGCGCTGGACTGACCGTCGCAGCGACGCTGCCGCCGTCCCAGAAGCGCAGGTTGAACGGACGCTCCGGCAGGACCCGGGCGATGTCGCGACGCAGCGGCAGCGAGAACGGGAGGGTCACCGGCTGTACCCGGGTTCCGGGACCCGCTCGCCCAGGTCCCGCCTGCCCGGGCCGCGCTCTCTCCGGGTCCCCCCGCCGGGGACCCGTCCGCGCCGGTAGAGCAGCGCAAGCAGCAGCGCGAGCAGGCTCGTGGCGCCGAAGTAGCCGAGCTCGGCGCGCAGCACCTGTTCGCCGACGGCCGGCGTGAACATCCACGCGACGAACACGACGGCCGCGATCAGCCAGCAGCTGGCGGCGGCCCGGGCGCGGTCGCGCGCGAGCGCCGCCTGGTTGAGCGCCCCGGAGGCCAGGTGCATGCCCATCCCGAGGCCGATCAGGGCGAGACCGACGCGCTTGTAGGTGTAGTGCTGGCCGAACAGCACGTGGCCCATGACGAACGGGCCGATCAGCAGCAGCCCGAGCGCGACGGCGGCGGCGAAGGCGGCGATCGCGAGCACCGTGAGGCGGATCGCGCGGGCGAACGCCGTGTGACCCTCCTTGGCCTCCAGGCCCGTGAGGTGCGGCAGCAGCGAGGTCTGGATCGCCTGGAAGAGCTGCAGCGGGGCGCGGGCGATCAGCATGACGTTGAAGACGATCCCGGCGAGCGCCTGGTCGGAGGTCGCGTAGACCGTCAGCACCGCCGCGTTCAGGAGGGTCTGCTCGGAGAGCATGATCCCCGATACCCACAGTGCGAAGCCCCCGCCCCGTCGCAGCGAGAGCCCCCCGCCGATCGCGGACCGGCCGGCAGCGCTCTCCTGGACACCCTCCGTGCCGGGGCCCGCCAGCGCCGCGGCGGCCTCGTCCACGGTGATCGGTACGAGGTCCTGTGGCTCGCCGCCCGCGATCCTCGGCGACGGTGCTGCCGGCGCCGGCAAAGCGGTGGCGGTGGCGGCAGCAGCAGTGGCGGCGATCGTGGTGGTGGCGGCAGCAGTGGCGGCGATCGTGGTGGTGGCGCCGGCGTCGTGACGCTCGTGCCTGCGGCGCGCGAAGGCGGCGGGCACCACCACGAGCGAGAGCAGCGGCGCCGCGGCGATGCCGAGCGCCACCGCCGTCTGGCCGCTCGTGATGCCGAGCGCGACGGCGAGCGCGAAGCAGATCCGCGAGGTGGCCTCCATCAGGACGAGGCCGCCGTAGAGCGCGAAGTACTCGTTCCCCGCAAGCCAGCCGCGTGCGAAGTAGCTGCCGGCGTAGGCCAGCGTGCCGACGACGAGCACGTCGTAGAGCGCGGTGTAGTGGTCGAAGACGTTGTCGATCAGATCTTCGCGCAGGATCAACGCGACGGCGAGAAAGATCAGCGCGAAGCTCGCCTGGATCGCGATCGGGACACGCAGCGGATGCTCGACGTGCCCCTGGGCGCGACGCTCGGCGATCGTGCGCGAGAGCAGCTGTTCGACCGGCCGGTAGATGACCGAGATGACGACGAACATGACCGACCACAGCACGTCCAGGCGTTCCGCGGCGGCGGCGCTGAGCACATGGCTGGAGATCGAGAAGAACGCGAACGTCAGCAGCCCGGTCGCGGCGATCCCGATCGAGAGGATCCGCGCGCCGCTGCCGTAGGAGCGCCTAGAGGCGGACAAGCAGCATCGTCCAGGGCAGCGGCGAGCGGACCTCGACGACCTTCCCGTAACGCGCGAGCAGGCGCTCGAAGGAGCGCGCCGACCAGTGGTTGAGATGCCCAGGGGTGTTGCCCAGCTCGCGCCAGTAGGCGCCGCGGATCAGATTCAGCGCGCGCCACAGCGGCTCGCGGGGCACCGAGACGAGCAGGTGGCGCTCGGCGCAGCGCGCCATCTCCCCCAGGGTGTGCTCGGGGTCCGGGACGTGCTCGAGCACCTCGATCGCGCAGGCCGTGTCGAACTCTCCGTCCGCGAACGGCAGGTTCTCCGCGCGCATCACGATGTACTCGAGATTCGGAGCCTCGTGCTCGGCCCAGCCGGCCTGGATCGACTCCTCCTCGAGATCGATCCCGACGACGCGCCGCCCCGGGAGCTGCTGCGCCCAGCGCTGGACGAGCACGCCCTCCCCGCAGCCGACGTCGAGCAGCGAGCGCGGTTCCGCGAGCGCGAAGAGCTCTCCCAGCGCGCCCTCGAAGCCGGCCATCATGCGGCGCACGAGCGGGTTCGAAGAGCCGTACTTGTCGTAGGTGTTGCCCGTGACGATCCCGTCGCGGGAGAGCGTGACGGCGCCGCTCACGCCTCGATCGCCTCGCGCTCGGGCGCCTCGACGGGCTCACCGTTGGGCTCGTAGTGCGAAGGCGCGACGCCCAGTTGCAGCTCGATGCGCCGCACGCGCTCGAAGGTCCGCTGGGTCATCACGCGCTGGGCGGCCAGCAGGTCGCCGATCACGCCGAGTGCCCACAGCACGATTGCGGCGATGAACAGCACGGCTCCCAGGATCAGGGACTGCACGTGGCCCTTGCCGCCGCCGTCGGCGTAGGCGACGACGAAGCGGATCCAGACGCCGAGCGCCGCCACGCCGATCACGGCGGCGAGGCTCCAGAAGATCCGCAGCGGCTCGTACTGCGCGTAGATGCGGAAGATCGAGACGGCGTTGCGGCGCACGTAGGCGCCCATCGAGGGGAACAGGCGCGACTCGCGGGTTACGGGATTGGTGCGGACCGGGACGTGCTCGACGGCGACGAGCAGCTTGCCCGCCTGGATGATGGTCTCCAGGGTGTAGGTGAATTTCGAGACCACCTGCATCTGCAGCGCGGCCTCGCGGTTGTAGGCGCGAAAGCCCGATGTCGTGTCGGGAATCGAGGTGGAGGAGGCCTGGCGGACGACCCACGAGCCGAGGCGCTGCAACGCCTTCTTCAGCGCCGAGAAGTGCTCGATGTTGCCGACCTCGCGGTCGCCGACGACCATATCGGCGCGGCCCTCGAGGATCGGGCGCACGAGCCGCGCGATGTCGGGCCCGTAGTACTGGTTGTCGGCATCCGTGTTGACGATCACGTCGGCGCCGAGCTTCAGGCAGGTGTCGAGGCCGGCCTGAAAGGCGCTGGCGAGGCCCTTGTGGTTGGTCAGCGCGACGATGTGATTGACGCCGTGGCGGCGCGCGACGGCGATCGTCTCGTCGCTGGAGCCGTCGTCGACGATCAGCCACTCGACCGCGTCGAAGCCCTCCAGCACGCGCGGCAGCTCGTTGAGCGTTAGTGGCAGCGTCTGGGCCTCGTCCCAACAAGGGATCTGGATGATGAGCTTCACGGTCCAAAGCCTATCCCGTCGGTCGCCGGGGGTCGCCCGGATAGGCTCTAGCGCAATGGAAAGCGCCACGCTCTCCCCGTCGCAGGCGGGCCCCGCGCCGCTGTCGCGCAGGCGCGCCTGGGGGCCCTCGACGTGGGCGGGGCTCGCGTTCGCGGCACTGTGCGTGGCCGCACTCGCGGGCTACCTCGCTTATCCGACGTACCCGACGTACGACTCGTTCTACGCGCTGCTGTGGGGGCGCGACCTGCTGCACCTGCACCTGCCGGACCTCAGCGTCTACCGCGGGCCGACCGAGCACCCGCTGGCGATCGCGTTCGGGATGCTGTGCGCGCTCTTCGGGCAGGGCGGGGCGCGCCTGATGGTGCTGGGCTCGATCGGCTCGTTCGTGGCGCTGACGGCGGGCGTCTACCGCCTGACACGGCTGTGCTTCGGCGCGCTCGTCGCGGTGCTCGCGGCGCTGCTGATGCTGACGCGCCTGTTCGACGCAAACCTCGCGGCGCAGGGCTACCTGGACCTGACCTACGTCGCGCTGATCGTGTGGGCGACGGCGCTGGAGGTCGAGCGCTCGCGCCGCGGGACGCCGGTCTTCGTGCTGCTGGCGGCGGCCGGGCTGCTGCGCCCGGACGCGTGGGTGCTCGGCGGCGTCTACTGGCTGTGGTGCGTATGGCCGGCCCTCGCGCACGTCGCCCGGGGTCGAGCGGCCCCCGCCGGTCCCTCCACGCGCAGGCTCCTCGGGTACACGGCCCTGGCCGGGATCGCCCCGGTGGTGTGGGTCGCGTTCGACGCGATCGCGACCGGCGACCCGCTGTACTCGCTGCACTCCACGGCGGTGCTGGCCGCCGAACTGGAACGCACGCAGGGCTTCTCGAGCGTGCTCGCCGCGACCTGGCGCTACGCCGTGCGCATCGACAAGCTGCCGGTCGTCGTAGGGGGGATCGGAGGGGCGCTGCTCGCCCTGTGGCTCACCCCGCGTCGCGCCCGGGTGCCGCTCGCGGTACTGGCGCTCCTGCTGCTCGTGTACGTGGGGGAGGGCGCCGCCGGTGCGTCGGTCATCGACCGCTACATGCTGGGCTTCTCGGCGCTCCTGCTGCCGTTCTGCGCGCTGGCGATCGGCGGCTGGTCGCTGTTGCGCGCCGGCTCACTGCTGCGGCGCGCGTGGATGGCGGGCGGGGCGGCGCTGGTGCTCTACGGGGCAGTCGCGGCGATCTCGGTGACGAGCCTCACCAGCGCACGCACGACGCTCTCCTACCACGAGGACTTCCACGAAGGGCTCGCGGCCGCGCTGCACGCCCCGGCGGTGCGCGCGCAGCTCGCACGCTGCCCGCTGGTCTCGCTGCCGGACAACAAGCTGATCCCCGACGCACGTTGGATCCTCGACACCACCGGCCAGCGCGACATCGTCGCGCGCAGCGAGGCGCGCGCCGATGCGCAACAGGGCGCGCCCACGCTCGAAGATCGCATCCGGCGCGGCAGCGTCGCCGTCTATCCGCTGGGCGCCGCGGTCTTCCAGGAGGCGATCGTGGACGTCGGCGACGACCCGCGCGACCAGGTCCCGCTGCCGGGCTTCCGGCGGATCTACACGAGTCGCTACTACGCGGTCTATGGCAACTGCTGACCGGCCCGCGGGCGTCGCGTCCGGCGCGAGTGCGGCGCCCCCCGGGAGCGACCCGGCCGGCCCAGGACTGGCGCCACGCGGGCGCGGGGCGCCGGCGCGCGACGGGCGTAGCGGCTCGCGGGAGCGCCGCGTGGCGTGGCTGGTGCTCGGGCTGGTGCTCGCGGTGGCGCTGGGGCTGCGCCTGTGGGGAATCAAGCAGGGGCTGCCCTACGCGTACAATTCCGACGAGGACGCGCACTTCGTGCCGCGCGCGATCGGGATCTTCGCGTTGGGCTGGAACCCGCACTACTTCGCGAACCCGCCCGCGTTCACATATTTGCTGCACCTCGTCTTCGCGCTCTGGTTCGGGGGCGGCACGGCTGTCTCACACACCTTTGCCACGAACCCGACCGCGGTCTTCACGCTCGCCCGTGTGACGGCTGCGCTGCTGGGGACGCTCGCCGTCTGGCTGCTGTACCTCGCGGGCGCACGTCTCTTCAACCGCGGGGTCGCGCTGCTCGCGGCGGCGCTGGAGGCCGTCGCCTTCCTGCCGGTCTTCTACGCGCACCTCGCGCTCAACGACGTGCCGACGCTCGTGCCGCTGACGCTCGCACTGCTCGGGACCGCCGGCGTGCTGCGCAGCGGGCGCACGCGCTGGTACCTGCTCGCGGGCATCGGCATCGGGCTGGGGTGCGCCATGAAGTACACCGCGGGGATCGCCGTGGCGCCGCTGCTCGCGGCCGCGGCGGTGCGGTACCTCGATGCGCCCAAGCTCGGGTTGAGGGTCCTCATGGGCCTGGCGCTCGCGGGGTTCGCGGCGCTTCTGGCGTTCCTCGCCGCGAACCCCTATGCCGTGCTGGACTTCCACGCCTTCGAGCAGGGGATCGCGCACCAGTCGACGGTCTCCGACGAAGCCCAGGGCAAGCTCGGCGCGCCGCGCGAGAGCGGGATCATCTACTACCTGTGGTCCTTCACCTGGGGGCTCGGCTGGATCCCGGCGCTCGCGGCGCTCGGCGGGGCGTTCACCGTCTGGTGGCGCGAGCGGCGGCTCGGTTGGGTGCTCGTGCCGGCGCCGCTGCTCTACCTCGCGTTCATGGGCGCCCAGGGTCGCTACTTCGGCCGCTGGCTGCTGCCGGTCTTCCCGATCGTCTGCCTGCTCGCCGCGCTCTTCGCGGTGCAGCTCGCGGGGGCCGCGGCGCGCCTGGTCGCACGTCTGGTGGCCGCGGCGAGCTCCCGCCGCCAGCGTCGCGGGGCAGGAGGCCCCGCGCCCGCAACCGCCGGGACACCGACGCCCGCGCGGACGATCCCCAAACGGCCATCCGCTCGTCTCACGCGCGCTCTGACCGGCGCGTTCACCGCGATCGCCGTGCTCGCGCTGTGCGCCCAGGGTGCGATCTACAGCGTGCACTCCGGTCTCGTGCTCTCGCGCGCCGACACCCGCAACCTGACGCGCGCCTGGATGCAGGCGCACGTGCCCGTCGGCGCGCACATCGTCGTCGAGCCGCTGGTGCCCGACGATTGGGTCCAGGACGTCGGCCGCCCGACGCTCAGCACCCCCAACGGCGATCGCTGGCTGAAGTGGCCGTCGCTGGTCTCCGTGATCGACCCGAGCGGCGCGCTGCGCCCCGCCGAGCGCCGCGTCGTGAGCATCGAGAACTACGAGAAGACGCTCAGCCCCGCGCTGATCCCGTGGTACGAGCGCAACGGCTACTGCTGGATCGTCAGCGGCTACGCCGAGTCCGGCCGCGCGCTCGCCGACCCCGGGCAGGTCCCGCACGCGGTCGCCTACTACCGCGCCCTCGCGCGGCAGGCCGAAGTGGTCTACCGCGTCTCCCCCTACGGTCCCGGCCAGGGGCCCGTGGCGTTCAACTTCGACTGGACCTTCGACTACTACCCGCTCGCCTACGCGCGGCCCGGGCCAGAAATGATCGTCTACCGATTGCGCGGCGGCGGGTGCGCGCGGGCCACCGGGATATCCTCAGCCGCACGATGACCGCGACCACCGAGACCGACCGGCTGCACCTCGCGCGCGCGATCGAGCTCGCCGGCCGCGGGGTCGGGGCGGTCAAGCCGAACCCCGCCGTCGGTGCCGTCATCGCACGCGACGGTGAGGTCCTGGGGGAGGGCTGGCACGAGCGCTTCGGCGGGGTCCACGCCGAGGTCAACGCGATCGAGGCCTGCGGGATGGCCGATCTCAGCGGCGCCACGCTCTACATCTCCCTGGAGCCATGCTGCCACGAGGGCAAGACGCCGCCCTGCACCGAGGCGATCGTCCAGGCCGGGATCCGGCGCGTCGTCGTCGGCTCCGACGATCCCACCGAGAAGGCCGCCGGCCGCGGCCTGGGAATCCTGCGCGACGAGGGCGTCGAGGTAGTGCTGGCCGGCGGCGAGCTCGCCACGCAGGCGCGGCTGCTCAACCAGGCCTTCCGCAAGCACGCCCGCGTCGGGCGGCCGTGGGTGCTGTTCAAGTCCGCGATGACCCTCGACGGCAAGGTCGCCACGCGCGCCGGTGACTCACAGTGGATCAGCGGCGACGCCAGTCGTGGTCGCGCGCATCAGTGGCGCGCCTCCGTCGACGCCGTCGTCGTCGGGATCGGGACCGCGCTCGCCGACGATCCCCAGTTGACGGCACGGCCCGACGGCACCCCCGCCGAGCCCGCCGAACAGCCACGGCGCGTCGTCTTCGACTCGCTCGCGCGACTGCCGCCCGCTTCGCAGCTGCTCGCCGCAGTCGCCGAGATCCCACTGACCGTCGTCGTCTCGCGGGCCGCCGCGCGGGCCGACACCGATGCCTTGGAGGCCGCCGGCGCACAGGTGCTGGTCGCGACCGGCGAGAACGAGCCCGCGCGCGTGCGCTCCGCGCTGGACCAGCTCGGAGCGCTCGGCGTCGCCTCGCTGCTGCTCGAGGGCGGCCCGCATCTCGCCGGGGCATTCCTTGACGCCGGCGAGATCGACGAGATCCGCCTGTTCCTGGCGCCGCTGCTACTCGGCGGGCGCACCGCCCGCGACCCCCTGGAGGGCGAAGGGGTCGAGCGCATCTCCGAGGCCCTGCGTGCGCTCACGTTCGACTGCGAGCGCGTCGGCGAGGACCTGCTCGTCTCCGCGCGGCTACGCGAGTGGTGAGGTGTTTACCGGGCTGATCGCCGACCTCGGCCGTGTCGAGGCGGTCGAGCGCGACGGGGACGGGGCGACGCTGCGGATCTCGACGGTGCTCGCCGCCGAGCTGCACGAGGGCGACTCGGTCGCCGTCAACGGCGTCTGCCTGACCGCGACCGCGGTGCGCACAGCGGGTGCGAGCGCCGAGCCCGCGCGCACGGGAGGCTTCGAGGCGCAGGCGATGCACGAGACGCTCGCGCGCTCCACGCTCGGTGGCCTGCGCGCCGCTGACCTCGTGAACCTCGAGCTCGCGCTGCGCGCCGACGGGCGCCTCGGGGGCCACATCGTGCAGGGACACGTCGACGGCATCGGAACGGTGGCCGAGATGCGCGACGAGGGGTTCTCCCGCGTGCTCGCGATCGAGGCCGACTCCGCGCTGCTGCCCTACCTCGTCGCGAAGGGCTCGATCACGATCGATGGCGTGAGCCTCACCGTCAGCGCCCTGCGCGAGGGCGGCTTCGAGGTCTCGCTGATCCCCGAGACCCTGCAGCGCACCGCGCTCGGCCGGGCCGAAGTGGGCCGGGCGGTTAACCTGGAGGCAGACATTCTCGCCAAGCACGTCGAGCGACTGCTGGAGGCCCGTAGATGAGCGCGCCCAGGACTACCACTACCGCCAAGACCGCAGCCACCGCGCCGGCCCGCGACGCCGTCGCCACGGCCGCCGCCGCCGGTGCTGCCGCCACCACCGGTGGCGCCGCGAGCCCCTTCGCCACGATCGAGGAGGCGATCGAGGAGATCCGCGCCGGGCGCATGGTCGTCGTCTGCGACGACGAGAACCGCGAGAACGAGGGCGACCTGACGCTGGCCGCGCAGTTCGCCACGCCCGAGGCGATCAACTTCATGGCCAAGGAGGGACGCGGGCTGATCTGCCTCTCGCTGACGCCCGAGCGCTGCGAGGAATTGGGCCTCGAGCTGATGGCCGCCAAGAACGAATCGTCCTTCGAGACGCCGTTCACGGTCTCGATCGAGGCCCGCGACGGCGTGACCACGGGGATCTCCGCGCACGACCGCGCCCGCACGATCCAGGTCGCTGTCGATCCCGGAGCGCACCCGCGCGACCTCGTCCAGCCCGGGCACATCTTTCCGCTGAAGGCGCGCGCCGGGGGCGTGCTCGAGCGCACCGGGCAGACCGAGGCCGCGGTCGATCTCGCGCGCCTGGCCGGGCTGAACCCGGCCGGGGTGATCTGCGAGGTGATGAACGACGACGGCACGATGGCGCGCGTGGACGACCTCGCCGGCTACTGCGCCCGCCATGGCCTGAAGATGATCACGATCGCCGACCTGATCGCCTACCGCCGCCGTCACGACAAGCTCGTCGAACGCGTCGCTTCGGCCCGGCTGCCGACCGCCTTCGGCGAGTTCGACGTCGTCGGCTACCGCTCGCTGGTCGACGAGAAGCACCACGTCGCGCTCGTCAAGGGCGACGTCGCCGGGCGCCGCGACGTGCTCGTACGCGTGCACTCCGAGTGCCTCACCGGCGACGTCTTCCACTCGCTGCGCTGCGACTGCGGCGAACAGCTCGAGTCCGCCCTGGCGATGATCGAGGACGAAGGTGAGGGCGTGCTGCTGTACCTCGCCCAGGAGGGCCGCGGCATCGGCCTGCTGAACAAGCTCAAGGCCTACCGCCTACAGGAGGACGGCCTGGACACCGTGGAAGCCAACCTTCAGCTCGGGCTGCCCGCGGACCTGCGCGACTACGGCATCGGTGCGCAGATCCTGGTGGATCTCGGCCTCTCCTCGATCCGGATTCTCACGAACAACCCCAAGAAGATTCGCGGACTGGAGGGCTACGGGCTGTCGGTCAGCGCCCAGCTCCCGATCGAGCACGCCCCGAACCCGCACAACGCGGAGTACATGCGCACGAAGGCCCAGCGCATGGGCCACACCCTGCACCACCAGGGGCTCAACCTCGACGCCGAACTGCTGCGCTCCGAGCGCGACCACGACCGCGAGCAGGAGCACGGCGGGCGTTGAGCCGGGCGCGGTGGATGGTCCGGAGCCGATCGGGGGCCGGCCAGCGACTGACGGCGAGGAGGTGCAACCGGTGAGCGCGCCGCGCTACGCGATCGCGATCGGTCGCTTCTACGAGGAGCTCGCCGAACGCCTCCTGCAAGGTGCCCAGACCGCATTCGTGCAGGCCGGCGCGACCGATGTCGACGTCTTCGACGTCCCCGGCGCCTTCGAGCTACCGCTCGCCGCCAACTACCTCGCCCGCTCCGGGCGCTACGCCGGCGTCGCCTGTCTCGGGGCCGTGATCCGCGGCGAGACCGACCACTACGACTTCGTCTGCGCCGAGGCCGCCCGTGGCATTCAGCAGGTCCAGCTGCAGACCGACGTGCCCTGCGCCTTCGGGGTGCTGACCTGCGCGACGATGGAGCAGGCGCTCGCGCGCGCCGGTGGTGGCAAGCGCGACCAGGGTCGCCACGCAGCCGAGGCAGTGCTGCGGATGGCCGCGCTGCGCGAGCAGCTGCTCCCAAGCCGCGCGAGCGCGCACTAACCGACCCATCCGGGCCCCCCAAGGGGTCCAACCCCAAAAACCTCTAAACTGCCTCCTCGCTATGGCCAAGGTATGTCACAGCTGCGGCAAGGGCCCCGCGTTCGGCCAGAGCCGCAGCCACTCGATGGTCGCGACCAAGCGTCGCTTCGAGCCGAACCTCCAGCGGGTTCGGATCCTCGTCGGCAAGGCGCCGCGACGCGTCTACGTCTGCACGCGCTGCCTGAAAGCCGGCAAGGTCGTCAAGGCGCTCTGAGCCCGCGGCCCTCCGCAGGGCTGGGTCTAGAAAGTCGAACATCCGGGTATCCGTCGGCGCATTGCGTAACCTTCCGATGCGTGCCGAGTAAGCAGCTCCGACTGTCTCTGCTCGCGCCACCGCCGGGCTGATGGGGATGATGCAGACCGCCGTGACCGACACCAACCTGGTTCGCTTTCGCGCCGCCGTCGCCGGGGCGCTCGCGCACCTCGAGTCCCGCCGCCAGGAGGTCAACGACCTCAACGTGTTTCCCGTCGCCGACGGCGACACCGGGGACAACATGGTGCTCACGCTGCGCGCCGTGCTCGCCGAGCTCGACCGGCTTCAGGGAGCCGACGCGAGCCGCACGATCGACGAGATCGGCCGCGAGGAGATCGTCCAGTCGGTCGCCCGCGCGGCGCTGCTCGGCGCGCGCGGGAACTCCGGGGTGATCCTCTCCCAGCTGATCCGCGGCGCCGCCGAGGAGCTGGTCTCGCGCCCCGGCGAGCTGATCGACGCAACCGTGATCGCGGCCGCGCTCGCCAACGCCGCCGAGCGCGCCTACGGCTCCGTGCGCAACCCCGCCGAGGGCACGATCCTGACCGTCGCCCGCGAGATGGCCCAGCGGATCGCCGCCGACGTCGAGCACGAGCCCGACGACGCCCGCCTGCGCCCCGACGCCGCCCCCGAGACCCAGGACCGCGCGATCGCGGCCGCCCTGGAGCGCGCCGTCGCCGCCGGCCAGGAGTCCGTCAAGCGCGGCCCCGAGCTGCTCGCCGCGCTGCGCGACGCCGGCGTCGTCGATGCCGGCGGCTACGGCCTGACGATCCTCTTCGCCGGCGTAGTGGCCGCGCTGCGCGGCGACGAGCCGCCGCCGCTGGACCACTACGAGCCGGCGCGCATCCACCACCCCGAGCACAGCTCCGGCACCTATCGCTACTGCACCAACTTCGCCGTCACCGGCAGCGGGCTGGAGCCAGCGGACTTCATCGAGCCGCTGGAGGCGCTCGGCGACTCCGTGCTCGTCGTCGGCGACGAAAGCACGCTCAAGGTTCACATCCACACCGACGAGCCCGAGCGCGCCACCGAGGTCTTCGACGGCGATGGCGAGGTCTCCCACCTCGACGTCGCCGACATGCGCGCCCAGGTCGCCGAACGCGACGGGCGGCTCGCCGGCGCCGAAGATCCCGGCGTCGCCCCGCCCGCGCGTTGCGCGGCGGTCGCCGTCGTCAGCGGCGAGGGCATCAAGCGGCTGTTCGCGGAGCTCGGCGTGCACACGCTCGACGGCGGCCCGACGCTCAACCCCTCCACCTACGAGCTGCTCGCCGCGATCCACGACGTGCCCGCGGAGGAGGTCATCGTGCTGCCCAATAGCCCCAACGTCATCATGGCCGCCGAGCGCGCCGCTGAGCTCTCCGACAAGCAGGTTCTCGTCGTCCCCGCCACCAGCCAGCAGGCCGGGCTCGCCGCGGCGCTCGCGCTAGCTCCAGAGCACGCCCTCGAGCAGAACGCGCAGCGCCGTGCACGAGGCGCTCGCCGGCCTGCGCACCGGCGCCGTCGCGCCCGCCGCCCGCGCCGACCCACAGGGACGCTTCGAGCGCGGCGAGGCCGTCGGCTTTCTCGGCGAGGAAGTCGTCGCCTGGGGCGAGCCCGCGGCCACCCTGCGCCAGGTCCTCGCCGCGCTTGCGCACGGCGCGGAGCTGCTCAGTGTGCTCGCCGGCGCCGACGCGCCGCTCGACGACGACGCCGTCGCTGAGCTGCTCGACGGCAGCCAGCCCGTGGAGCTCGAGCTGCGCCAAGGCGGACAGTCCGCCTACTGGTGGCTGCTCGTCGCGGAGTAGCCGACTGGCCAACGGTGCATCATTGGGACCCCGATGTCTCCGCCCGCCCTTGCCGTGACCGACCCGTCGAGTCCGGAGCGTGCCGTCGCGGCGATGGCTCCCGACCAATCGGAGATCCATCAGCGCTCCTTCGCGGCAAACACGATCCCGGAGCGCGCCCAGCTGCTGGGCGCGCCGTTGCGCTGGCCACGCCCATCGCGCCTGGAGCGACCACTGGACGTGCGCATCGGAAAGCTCGCCGATGGGCTCGCGACGCTCGGTGTGCGGAGCGTCGGCGCGCTGCTGGAGCACCTCCCGCGCGAGCGCCGCGCCGCGCGCACCGTCGCTGAGCTGGGGCCCGGCGAGCAGGCCACGGTCGCGGTCGAGGTCCGCTCGATCCTCAGGCGCCCGGTGCGCCGCCGCGGGATGCGCCCGCTGGTGGCGGCGACCGTCTTCGATGCCACCGGGACGCTGCGCGCGACGTTCTTCAACCAGCCGTGGCTCGTCGAGCGCTACGCGCCCGGGACCCGTCTGCTGCTGCAGGGCAAGGCCGGCCGCGGCGGTGCCTTCAACGTCGCCCACCACGCGCTCGGCGGGGATCTCGGCGCCGCCGCGGGGCAGGCCGGCGTCGCGCACTACCCGGCCACCGAGGGCGTCAGCTCGACGCAGATCGTGACGCTCGTGCAGGAGCACCGCGGCGGCGCTCGCCGACGTCGGCGAGCCACTGCCGGCCGTGCTGCGCGTCGCCGAGCGGCTCCCGGAGCGGGCGGCGGCGCTCAGCGCGATGCATTTCCCGCGCGACCGAGCGCGACGCCGAGACCGCGCGCCGGCGCCTGGCGTTCGAGGAGCTTCTGCTGATCCAGCTCGCCGTGCTGCGCCGCCGCGCGCTGCGCGGCTCGGGCAGCGCGGCCGCGCTCGACCGGACCGCGCGAGCTGACCGCGCGCTGGCTCGACGAGCTGCTGCCATTCGAGCCGACCGCCGACCAGCGCGCAGCGATCGCCGCGATCGACCGGGATCTCGAGCGCGGGCGCCCGATGCAGCGCCTGCTGATGGGTGAGGTCGGCTCCGGCAAGACCGTCGTCGCGCTGTACGCGCTGCTGCGCGCCGTCGAGCACGGGATGCAAGGCGCCCTGATGGCGCCCACCGAGACGCTCGCCGAACAGCACTTCGCGACGCTACAGGCGCTCGTCCCCGACGCGCTGCTGCCGAGCGCGCTGCTGAGCTCGCTCGACGCCCGCGCGGCGCCGCGCCGACGTGCTGGGAAAGCTCGCCTCCGGGGAGCTCAGCCTGGTCGTCGGCACGCACGCCCTGATCGAGGACGACGTCGTCTTCGACCGCCTCGCGGTAGCGGTCGTCGACGAGCAGCACCGCTTCGGGGTGCGCCAGCGCGCTGCCCTGGACCGTAAGGGGCCGCCGCTGGCAGCCGGCGCCGGCGCTGCGGGACACGCGGGCGGCCAGCCGGACGGAGAGCGACCGATCGGGGAGCGGCTGGCGCCGCACGTGCTGCACATGACGGCAACGCCGATACCGCGCACGCTGGCGCTGACCGCGTACGGCGACCTGGACGTCACGCGTCTGCACGAGCTGCCGGGTGGGCGCCAGCCGATCGCGACGCACATCGCCGCCGGCGAGGCCCAGCGGGCGCGTGCCTACGAGCGCATCCGCGAGGAGCTGCGCGCCGGACGCCAGGCCTACGTGGTCTGCGCCCTGGTCGAGGAGTCCGAGCAGCTACAGGCGCGGGCCGCGAGCGTCGAGTGCGAGCGCCTGCGCGAGGGCGAGCTGCGCGGCTTTCAGGTCGAGCTCCTGCACGGCCAGCTGCGCCCGCGCGAGAAGCAGCAGGCGATGGCGCGCTTCGTCTCCGGCGCGGCCGACGTGCTGGTCGCGACGACCGTGATCGAGGTCGGGGTCGACGTGCCCAACGCAACCGTGATGCTGATCGAGGACGCCGAGCGCTACGGGATCTCCCAGCTGCACCAGCTGCGCGGGCGGATCGGCCGCGGCGAGCACCCCTCCGTCTGCCTGCTGCTCGGCCCCCGCGAGTCGCGCCGGCTGCAGGCGCTCGCGGAGCACAGCGACGGCTTCGAGCTGGCCGAGATCGACCTGGCGCTGCGCGGCGAGGGGGAGCTCGTCGGGGTGCGCCAGCACGGCGCCGCGGAGCCCCGCGTGGCGATCCTGCCGCAGGACGCGCAGCTGCTGGAGCGCGCGCGTTACTGGGCGACGCGGCTGCTCGCCGCGGACCCGGCGCTTGCGGCGCCCGAGCACGTCCCGCTGGCGCGGGCGCTGGAGCGCGCGTTCGGCGCCGAGGCGCACGAGCCGATCCCGGCGTGAGGGTGATCGCCGGCAGGTTCGGCGGGCGGCGGCTGCAAGCGCCGCGCGGGCGCGCGACCCGGCCGACGTCCGAGCGGGTGCGCGAGGCGCTCTTCTCGATGCTCGGAGCGCTGGAGGGGGAGCTGGTCCTGGACCTGTTCGCAGGTACCGGGGCGCTCGCGATCGAGGCGCTCTCACGCGGCGCCGGGCGGGCCGTCCTGGTCGAGCGCGACACACGCGCGCTGGCCGCGCTGCGGGCCAATCTCGCGGCGCTGGAGCTCGGACCGGAGCAGGCCGAGGTCCGCCGCGACGAGGCGCTGCGCGCGCTCCGCACAGCACGCGAGCGCGCAGAGACATACGATCTGCTCTTCGTCGATCCGCCTTACAGCCATGCGGGTGTGCTGGGGCGCGAGCTGGCGGCGGCGCTGCCGCCACTGCTGGCGCCGCAGGCACGCGTGGTCGTAGAGAGCGATCGGCGGACCGCGCCGCCCGATCTCCGCCTGGAGGTGGAGCTGCAACGGCGCTACGGCGACACCGTGATCACAATCCACCGCCACCGATGACACCCGACAAGTCCATAGCCGTATGCCCGGGCTCCTATGACCCGATCACCAACGGCCACCTCGATGTGATCCGCCGCACGGCCGCGCTGTACGACGAAGTGGTGGTCGCGGTCGTCAATCGCTCCGTGCGCAAGAGCCCGACGCTGTTCGGGATCGAGGAGCGCGTCGGCTTCATCGAGCGCGCGACCGCGGATCTGCGGGCGTGCGGGTGCTGCCGTTCAACACGCTGATCGTCGAGCTCGCACGGCGGGTCGGGGCGAAATCGATAGTCAAGGGGCTGCGCGCGATCTCGGACTTCGAGTACGAGTTGGAGATGCACCAGCTCAACAGCCGCCAGGACCCCGAGATCGAGTCGGTGTACCTGATGGCGAACCCGCAGTACAGTTTCCTGTCATCGAGCGGCGTGAAGGAGCTTGCGACGTTCGGGGGCAGGATCGACGATCTCGTCCCGGCGGACGTGGCTCGGCGGTTGCAGGAAGAGCTCACGCGCTGACGAACTTTGATGCGAGACTGAGGTAACTGTTATGGACGTCCTGGTATTGATCGACAAGCTTGACGACTTGGTGCACAACGCCAAGCCCGTGCCCCTGACCGACCAGGTGCGCGTCGACAAGGAGGAGATCTACGACATCCTCGACCAGATGCGCGCCACGATCCCCGAGGAGATCAAGCAGGCGCGCTGGATCGTCAAGGAGCGCCAGGAGATGCTCGCCGAGGCCAAGCGCGAGGCCGAGCGCATCGTCAAGGAGGCCCGCGAGCGCCAGGAGCGACTGCTCGGCGAGGAGGAGGTCACCAAGCAGGCCGAGCGCGCCGCCGAGGACATCATCGAGGACGCCCGCGCCCGCGAGCGCGAGATCCGTTTGGGTGCGGAGGACTACGCCGATGAGATCCTCAACACGCTCGAGGTCAACCTCTCGAAGTTCATCGCCGCCGTGCAGCGCGGACGCGAGCGACTGCAAGGTAAGGACGAACCCGCCGAAGTCTCCTGAGGCGACCGCCTAGGAGGGCGACCGTCGTGGACGTTGGTCAGAGCACAAATGGGCGCAGTGGGATAATTTGCGGTCGATGAGCTCTCAGGCCCGCTACCGCATGGAAGCCGCGCGCACGCTGCTGGCGACCGCATGTTCAAACCCGAGCGTCCGGATCAGTCGATCCGCGCGCTGGGCGTGCTGCGCCGCTGGGGATCGAACGCGGCCGCGGCGTACACCGTCTCCGCGATCCGCTGCCCGGAGCGCGTGGCGCTCGTCGACGAGCGCGGGACGCTGACGTTCGCTGAGATTGCACGGCGCACGAACGCGCTCGCGCACGGGCTCGCGGCGGCGGGGGTGCGCGAAGGGGACGGGGTGGCGATCATGTGCCGCAACCACCGCGGGTTCGTCGAGGCGACGATCGCGTGCGCGAAGCTCGGTGCCAGCCAGCTCTACCTCAACACTGCGTTCGCGGGGCCCGCAGATCGCCGACGTGCTGCGGCGGGAGGCGCCGACGGCGCTGATCTACGACGAGGAGTTCGCGGACCTCGTGAGCGCGGGCTCGGAGGGTATGCGTCGCTTCGTGGCGTGGTCCGAGACACCCGCCGAGCGCGAGGCCGACGCGGATCGAGACGGAAACGGCGCCGGGACGGGCGGTCTGGAGGATCCAAAGCTCGAGGACCTGATCGCGGCCGGCGACCCGACGCCGCTGGAGCCGCCGTCCGAGCACGGCCGCGTGGTGATCCTGACCTCCGGCACGACCGGCACGCCGAAGGGGGCCAAACGCAAGCAGCCCGACTCGATGGAGCCGCTGGCCGCGATGTTCTCGAAGATCCCGTTGCGGGCGCACGAGACGACGGTGATCGCGGCGCCGATGTTCCACTCCTGGGGCTACGGGCACTTCACGCTCGCGATGCCGCTGGCCTCGACGATCGTGCTGCCGCGCCGCTTCGACCCCGAGGCGACGCTGCGCGCGATCTCCCAGCACCGTGCGAGCGCGCTGGCGGTCGTGCCGGTGATGCTGCAGCGGATCATGGAGCTCCCGCCGGAGACGATCGCGCGCTACGACCTCAGCTGCCTGCGGATCATCGCGGCATCCGGCTCGGTGCTGCCGGGCGAGCTGGCGACGCGGGTGATGGACACCTTCGGAGACGTTCTCTACAACCTCTACGGCTCGACCGAGGTGGCGTGGGCGACGATCGCGACGCCGCAGGACCTGCGCGCCGCCCCCGGCACCGCGGGACGCCCGCCGCTGGGGACCGTCGTGAAGCTGCTCGACGCCGAAGGCCGCGAGGTCGCCGCGGGCGAGCGCGGACGGATCTTCGCGGCGAACGAGATGGTCTTCGAGGGCTACACCGGCGGCGGCGGCAAGGAGATCGTGCGGGGCCTGATGAGCACCGGCGACATGGGCCACTTCGACGCGGCCGGACGCCTGTTCGTCGATGGCCGCGACGACGAGATGATCGTCTCGGGCGGGGAGAACGTGTTCCCGCGCGAGGTCGAGGATCTGCTTGCCGACCACGAGCAGATCGAGGAGGCCGCCGTGATCGGCGTGCCGGACGAGCAGTTCGGCCAGCGCCTGAAGGCGTTCGTGGTGCCGCGCGAAGGCGCGAATCTCGAGCGCGGAGGCGATCAAGGAGTACGTCAAGCGCAACCTCGCCCGCTACAAGGTGCCGCGCGAGGTGGTCTTCCTGGAGGAGCTGCCGCGCAACGCGACCGGCAAGGTGCTCAAGCGCGAGCTGAGCGCCACCGCGTAGAGAGGCAGTTGGGAGGGGCCGCCTCAGGGGCGGCCGGGCGGGTTCGGCAGGTGTCGCGCCCGCGGTCCGCGCCCGCGCTCGGTGGGCGTCGATTTCGGGGTCCACGGGCGTCGATCTCGGAGCGTGCCTCGCTAGCCTTGGGGGGAGGACATGCCCGCGGAGACCCACCAACTGAATCTCGACAGCCTGCGTCTCGCTGCCGGGGAGGGAGCCAGACGCGAGCTGGAGGTCACGATCGAGCCATTCATGCTCGGCGGCGAGTCCTACGAGTGCGAGCCCTCACGCGTGCCGGTGCTGCTCGAAGTGTCGCGCATGGTCGGCCTCGGGTACGCGCTGCGGCTGCGCTTCGCGGCGGCGCTCGCAGGTCCCTGCATGCGCTGCCTGACGCCGGCTGCCCCCACAATCGAGGTCGACGCGCGCGAGGTCGACCGCCCAGGGGGCGGGGAGGAGCTGTCGAGCCCGTACGTCCAGGAGGAGATCCTCGACCTCGCGGCGTGGGCGCGCGACGCGTTTGCGCTGAGCATCCCCGCGCAGGTGCTGTGCCGCGCGGATTGCGCCGGCCTCTGCCCGCAGTGCGCCGCCAATCTCAACGAGGCCGGCCCCGAGCACCATCACGAGCGCGAGCCCGATCCACGCTGGGCGAAGCTGCGCGAGCTACGCCTGGAGTGAGCGGGTCCGCGCCGGCTCTGCGGCGGCCGCCGCCGGCGTTGGCGCTCTCGGCGGTCGGTGGGGCTTGATACCCTTTCCGGCCGATGGCCGTCCCCAAGCAAAAGCAGTCACACAGCCGCACGGCCAAGCGCCGGGCGCAGCACAAGATCACGGCGCCCGCGCTGAGCGTATGCCCGCGCTGCCACAGCCCGCGCCGCCCGCATCGGGTGTGCCCGGTATGCGGCACGTACGCCGGCCGCGAGATCGTGGCTACGCAGCCGGAGGAGCACCACCACGACGAGTAGCGTCGTCGATGCCGGGGCGGTGAGGCTGTGAGCGCAGCCGTTCCTGTTGTCGTCGCAGTTGACGCGAACGGCGCGGATCTCGGCCCGGCGGAGGTGGCGGCCGGCGCGGTGCTGGCGGCGGAGCAGGGTGCGCGGGTGTTGCTGTTCGGACCGGTCTCCGAGCTGGGGATCGCGCCCGCCGAGCTGCCGGAGGGCGTCGAGCTGATCGACGCGCCGGTCTCGATCGCCAAGAGCGGCGATCCGGCGCGCGCGGCGCGGGCGACGCCGGAGGCTTCGATCGTGCAGGCCGCGCGCGCAGTCGCGGACGGTCGGGCGCAGGCGCTGGTCTGCGCCGGTGGCACCGGCGCGGCGCTCGCGGCGGGGCTGTTCAACATCAAGCGCGCGGCGGGGGTCTATCGACCGGCGCTGGCACTGGCGCTGCCGGTCCCGCGTCATCGCGGTGACGCTGCTCGACGTCGGCGCCAACGCCCAGGCGCGACCCGAGCACCTCGTCCAGTTCGCATTCATGGGCGCCGCGCTCGCGCACGCGGTGCTCGGGGTGGCGCGGCCACGGGTCGCGCTGCTCTCCAACGGCGAGGAGCAGGCGCGCGGCGCGCCGCTCGTGCTGGAGGCGGCGGCAGCGCTGCGCGAGCAGGTCGCGGCCGCGACCGGTGCGGAGTTCCCGTTCGACTTTCTCGGCAACGTCGAGGGGGGCGATTTGACGAGCGGCGCCGCCGACGTGATCGTCACCGACGGGCTCACCGGCAACATCGCGCTGAAGCTGGTCGAGGGTGTCTCGCAGACGATGCTCCAGTCGATCCGCGCCGCCGCGGGCTCCTCGCGGCGCGCGCAGGTCGGGGGTCTACTGCTGCGGCCCGCGCTGCGCTCCTTCCGCGATGAGATCGACCCCGAGGGCCAAGGCGGCGCGTACCTGCTCGGCCTGCGTCGGCTGGGAGTCGTGCCGCACGGGCGTTTCACCCGCCGTGGCTTCGCGCAAGCGATCCTGCGCGCCGAACGGGGCGCGCGCGAGGACGTCGTGGGTCGCACCCATGCCTTGCTGGAGCGCGCCGGCGCGCTACGCGCCGCGCCTGCGTCCGCGCCCTCGCCCACTGCCTCACCGGCGCCCGCCGCCGCGCCCGCCCCCGCTGCGCAAGCGCTCCCGGCGTCCGCTCCCCGCGTCCGCCCGGGACGCTAGCCTGCGGAATGATGACCCCCGAGCAGGTATACGAGCTGATTCGCGCCCATCTCGCCGACGAGCTCGATGTCGACCCCGACCAGATCGTGCCGGAGACGCGCTTCAAGGAGGACCTTGCGGCGGACTCACTGGACCTCTACACGCTCGTGCAGGAGCTCGAGGATAGCTACGGCGTGCGCATCTCCGACGAGCAGGCAGCAGGCATCCACACGGTCGGACAGGCGGTGGACTTCGTACTCGCGAGCTCCCCGGGAGCGTGATGAGGTCCGATGAGATTGCTGTATGGGCTGTTGGAGGAGCTTCCCGGGGAGCTGGCGCGTCAGGTCTTCACGCACGCCTCCTGGAGCGAGCGGCGCAGCGACTCCTACGTGCGGCTCGCGTTTCTCGGGGACAGCGTCCTGAGCCTCGCGGTCACGACGCATCTCTACCCGCGGCTGGAGGCCGAGCGCTTCGGCGCGGGGCGGCTCACGAAGATCCGTGCGCAAGCCGTCTCCGGCCCCTCCTGTCGCGCGGTCGCCGAACGCCTGGAGGTGCCCGAGCGGTTGCATGCGGCCGCCCCGCAGGATGTGCGCGAGAGCGCGGTTGCGCTCGGGGAGACCGAGCGCGTGCTGGCTTCCGTGATCGAGGCGGTGATCGGGGCCTGTTACCTGCACGCCGGCTACGAGCGCACCGCGGAAGCCGTGGTCGAGGCCTTCGCACCCGAGATCGAGCAGGCGCTCGAGCATCCCGTGGACTTCAAGTCCGCGCTCCAGGAGATCCTGGCGCAGCGCGGGGCGACCGTCGCCTACAAGGTGACGGCCGAGCACGGACCCCCGCACGAGCGCACGTTCGAGGTCAGCGCCAAGGTCGACGGGCGGCTGCTGGGCCACGGTGCGGGACGCAGCAAGAAGCACGCCGAGCAGCAGGCCGCGCAGGAAGCCGTCGAGAAGCTACAAGCATGACCCTGAGTCCGCATAGCGGCGCTGGATCTGCGTCCTCGCTCGCTCGCGTGCGTAGCACGCCACGCTCACTGCGTCCTTGCCCAGCTTGCTCTGCGAACTCAGGGAGGTGGGCTCAATCCATCTGAAGTCGCTCACGCTGAAGGGCTTTAAGTCCTTTCCGGATCGCACCCGCCTGGACTTCGGACCTGGGGTCAGCGTCGTCGTTGGGCCCAACGGCTCGGGCAAGTCGAATGTCACCGACGCCGTCCTGTGGGCGATGGGCGAGCAGTCCCCGCTGGCGGTGCGCGGGCAGTCGATGCAGGACGTCATCTTCGGCGGCGGCCGCGGCGTGCAGGCGCGCAGTTCGGCGGAGGTCGAGATCGTGCTCGACAATTCCGATGGCGCCGTCGCGTTGCCCGTCGGCGAGATCTCGATCCTGCGGCGGCTGGACCGCTCGGGCGAGGGCGAGTATCGCCTCAACGGCGCGCGCTGCCGGCTCGTGGATGTGATCGAGGTGCTCTCCGACACCGGACTCGGCAAGGAGACCCACTCCGTCATCTCCCAGGGGCGCGTCGACGGCATCGTGACCTCCAAGCCGCGCGACCGGCGCCTACTGATCGAGGAGGCCGCGGGCCTCGGCAAGCACCGCAAGCGCCGCCGCCGCGCGCAGCTCAAGCTCGAGCGCACCCAGGAGAACCTCGATCGTGCGCTCGACGTAGAGCGCGAGGCGCGCAGCCGCCTGCGCCCGCTCAAGCGCCAGGCCGAGGCCGCCGAGCTGCACGAGCGCCTGGAGCGTCAACTGCTCGAAGCCCGCCTGCAACTGGCGCGCGAGGCGCTACGCACGTGCCGGCTGGAGCTGGATGGCGCCGAGACGCGCGCCCAGGCCACGCGCGCCGCTCGCGGGGGTGTCGAAGGCGAGCTGGCCGCCATCGTGGAGCGCCGCGGCCGGGCAGAGCGCGCGCTCGCCGAGCGCTCCGAGCGCCACGACGCGCTCGCCGGCAGCGCCTTCCGGGCGCGGGCCGCCCACGAGCGCCTGCAACTGCGCCGCGAGCACGCCGTTGCCGCGGCGGAGAGCCTGGAGGATCGTCGCGCACGTGTGCAGCGCGAGGTCGACGATCTGCAAGCGATCCTCGCCGTCGGCCCGGACACGGGGTCGGATCGCGGAGGCGCCCGGCGCGTTCAGGAGCTCGAGCAGCAGCTCGCCGAGCTCGAGCGCGAACGCGAGCGGGAGCTCGAGCTCGAGCTCGCCGAGCTGGCCCGCGCGCACGAGCAGGCCAGCGTCGAGGTCGCCGAGTGCCAGCGCGCGGTGGCCGGCGCCGGCGAGGGTCGCGAACAGGTCGAGACCCGTGCCGAGGCGGCCCGCACCGCGCTGCGCGACGCCGAGCGGCAGGTCGAGGCCGCGCGTCGCGAGGCAGCGCGAGTCGGGGCTGAGCTGGCCGCCGTCAACCAGTTCCTGCGTAGCCACAGTCGCTCCTTCACCGACCCCGCCGCCGCGGCCCGTGCGGCGGATGGCACCGACACCGCGCCACGTGCGCTCAGTGAGATCCTGCAAGTCGAGCCGGGTTACGAGCTAGCGCTCGCTGCCGCGCTTGGGCGTCGCCTCGACGCCGCGTTGGTCGCCGACATCGCGGGCGCCGCGGAGCTGCTCGATCGCGCTGGGCCCGACGGTGCCACGGCACTGCTCGCCGGGGCGGACGTCACCGCGCTCAGCGCACGCACGGATGTCACCTCGCTCGAGGGCGAGGAGGACCGTGGGGAGACGCCGGGCGCTGGTGCCAAGCCGCCTGCGCCCGGCGCCCGGCTCCTGATGGAGCTAGTGCGCGGGCCGCGGTCCGCGCTCGAGCTCGCCGGGCGGCTGCTCGCCGAGGCCTGGGTCCTCGAGCGTCTCGAGGAGCTGCCCGAGGACTTCGCGGGGGTCGCCGTGACCCCCAGCGGGCGTGTCTGGTTCGCGGCTTCCGGGGAGGTCCGCCAGGTAACGGCGGGTGGCGCCGAGCGCGTCCTCGCGCGGCGCAACGAGCGCGAGCAGCTGATCGTGGCAACCGATGCTGCCGCGACGGCTGAGCACGCCGCGCGTGCTGCCGCCGAGAGCGCGCTCCAGGAGGCCCGGGCCGCCGATGGCGCCCGTGAGCACGCCGACGGCGCGCTGCGCGAAGCCGAGCGCGGCCACGCGCGCGCGCTCGAGCAGCAACGTCACGCGGCCTGGCTGATCGAGCAGCGACGTGCCACTCCGGAGCAGGGCGCCCTCGCGGTGCGTCGCGCCGAGCTGCAGGGGGAGCTCGCGGCGGAGCGTCGCCAGGTCGAACGCCTGGAGCACGAGCACACCGAGCGCCTGCGGCGCCTGGAGCAGCTTCGCGCCCAGCACGCTGCCGACACCGCTCTGCAGCCGCTAGCCGCGCGGCTTGCAGCTGCGCTGGAGGATGGGGCGGGAGCCGTTGCCGGCCGCGTGGCCGAGCTCGAGGCCGAGCTTGCCAGCCACAGCGCCGCCGGCGAGGAGATGGCCGGTGAGCTGCGTGCCTGCGCCGCCAGCGAGGCCGAGCTGCAGGCGCGCCTGCGCGCCGAGGGCGAGGCCGTCACCGCGGCCGAGGTTGCCGCTCAGCGCCTGCGCGACCAGACCGCGGACGCGACGCTCGAGCTACGAACCGTCGCCGAGCGTCTGGAGCTGGGAGAGGCCGACGGCGCCGAGGAGCATGCCCCGCTCGAGCAGGAGCAGGCGCAGGCGCTGAGCGCGCGCGTGGAACGTCTGCACCGGCGGCGCGAGCAGCTCGGACCGGTGAATCCGCTGGCGCAGGAGGAGTACGCCGAGGCCCTCGCCCACGTCGAGGAGCTCGAGGGTCGCCGGGCCGACCTCGAGACAGCGCTGCGCGAGCTGCGCACCGTGATCCGCGACACCGATCGCCAGATCCACGAGACCTTCCAGGCGACCTTCGAGGCCGCTGCTCGCAACTTCGAGGAGTTGGCACGCGACGTCTTCCCTGGAGGCAGCGGACGGTTGCGGCTGGTCAAGGACGAGCTGGCGCCGCGGCCGGTGCTGGGCGGCCAGTCCGTACCCACCGACGGAACTGCCGAGGACGCCGCGGGCGGCGCGTCTGAGGCCGAGGCGGAGGCAGCCGCCGAGGCCGAGGCGGAGGCCGAGGAGCAGGGGCGCGAAGCCGAGGAGCTACTCGGCGTCGAGATCGAGATCACCCCTGCCGGCAAGTCCACGAAGCGCCTGTCACTGCTCTCCGGCGGCGAGAAGTCGATGACCGCGCTCGCCTTTCTGTTCGCGGTATTCCTGGCGCGCCCGTGTCCCTTCTACATCATGGACGAGGTCGAGGCCGCCCTCGACGATCTCAACCTCGATCGCTTCCTCTCGCTGCTGCGCCGCTACGCCGATCGCGCCCAGTTCATCGTCATCACCCACCAGAAGCGCACGATGGAGGCTGCCGACTGGCTCTATGGCGTCTCGATGGCCGGCAACGGGGTCTCCAAGGTGCTCTCTCGGCGACTGCCGCCATCCGCCTCGACCGAGCAGGCGCCCGCGGCGCTCGCGCCCACGCTCGTGGAGCAGCCCGAGGCTGTATCCGCGGAGGAGCCAGCGGTGGCGCAGACGCCACAGGTCGACATGGCCGAGGTCGCCTAGCCATGCCGGGGCTGCACGCCGCGACGGGCCGCGCGCGTCGCCACGACTGATCCCGTGTCTCGCGACTGGAGCGACCTGTTCATCACCGGGGAGCCCGAGGCGAGCGCCGCCGTCTCCGGTGAGCGCCGCGAGCCACGCCGTGGCCTGTTGCGGCGGCTGCGCGAGAACCTCTCCAAGACTCGCAGCGCGCTCAGCGGGGAGATCCAGGCAACCCTCTTTCAGAGCCTCGACGAGCACACCTGGGAGCGGCTGGAGGAGGCGCTGATCATGGCCGATGTCGGCGCCAGCACCACGGCGTCGGTCGTGCAGACGCTGGAGGCCGAGGCCACCGCGGGTGAGGTGAGCGGCGGGGAGGCGCTCGCGGGGCGGCTCGTCGAGCTGCTCGCCGAGACCGCGCGCGTCGGCGAGGAACGCATCGACATCCGCTCGCGACCCACTGTGATCCTGGCCGTCGGCGTCAACGGCACGGGTAAGACGACGACGGCCGGCAAGCTCGCCTGGCACCTGCAGCGCGAGCTCGGCCACAGCGTCCTGCTCGCCGCGGCCGACACCTTCCGGGCGGCCGCCACCGAGCAGCTCGAAGGCTGGGCGCAGCGCGCCGAATGCGAGATCGTCACCGGCCCCGAGGGCTCCGACCCAGGGGCGGTGGCATTCGAGGCCGTAGCTCAGGCCAACAGTCGCGGGATCGACGTGGTGATCGTCGACACCGCTGGACGCCTGCACACCCAGGACGACTTGATGGCGGAGTTGACCAAGGTGCGCCGTGTGATCGCGCGCCAGCTCGACGGCGCGCCGCACGAGACGCTGCTGACGGTCGACGCCACGACGGGGCAGAACGGCTTGCGCCAGGCGCGCATGTTCGCCGAGGCCGTGCAGGTCAGCGGGATCGTGCTGACCAAGCTCGACGGCACCGCCCGCGGTGGGATCGCCCTCGCGATCGCCCGCGAGCTCGCGCTGCCCGTCAAGCTGATCGGGGTCGGGGAGTCGCTGGAGGACCTGCGCCCCTTCGACCCCGACGACTTCGCTCGCGCGCTCGTGGAGAAGTAGCGCACGCACTGCCGTCCGGCCGGCACGGCGGTATGCCCGTGCGGTGCGATAATCGAGGATATGGACGCTTGGATCATCTGGCTTGTAGCGGTCTGCGTGCTGGGCGTGGGGGAGATGCACACCGGCGGCTTCTTTCTCGCGCCGTTCGCCGTCGGGGCGCTCGTAGCTGCGATCGTCAGCCTCGCCGGCGTCGGGACGGCGCTGGCCGTCGTCGTCTTCCTGCTGGCCTCGCTGCTGGTGCTGCTCACGCTGCGCCCGCTGGCCCGCCGCCACCGCCGCTTGCCGCCGCCGATTCGCACCGGCGCTGCCGCGCTGGTCGGTCGCGACGCGACGGTGCTCGAGCGGATCGCCAACCGCGAGGGTGTCGGCTGCGTGCGCATCGACGGCGAGGTCTGGACCGCTCGCAGCTACGACGAGGATGACGTCATCGATGCCGGCGCGCGCGTCCAGGTCGTCGAGATTCGCGGGGCCACCGCGCTTGTCATGCACTGACCCCCACAGGCACTAGAAAGGCAAACTACCTCCCATGGCCGCTCTCATCGTCATCGCCGTCGTCCTCCTGTTCGCGCTGGTCGCCGCCGCGCGCGCGATCCGTGTCATTCCACAGGCCCGCGCCGGCGTCGTGGAGCGGCTCGGCCGCTACAGCCGCACGCTCGAGCCCGGCCTGACAATCGTCACGCCGTTCATCGATCGTGTAAAGCCGCTCGTCGACCTGCGCGAGCAGGTCGTCAACTTCTCTCCGCAGTCGGTCATCACCGAAGACAACGTGGTCGTGGGAATCGAAACGGTCCTGTACTTCACGATCACCGACCCCCGCTCGGCGACATATGAAATCGCCAATCCCCTACAGGCGATCGAGCAGCTCACGGTGACCACGCTGCGCAACGTCATCGGTGGCCTCAGCCTCGAGGCGACGCTGACCGCGCGCGAGAACGTCAACACCGAGCTGCGCGTGGTCCTGGACGAGGCCACCGGCAAGTGGGGCATCCGCATCAACCGCGTCGAGATCAAGTCCGTCGATCCGCCCGCCGACATCCGCACCGCGATGGAGAAGCAGATGCGCGCCGAGCGTGACCGCCGCGCCGCGATCCTGACAGCCGAAGGCGAGAAGCAGGCGCAGATCCTCACCGCCGAGGGCGCTCAGCAGGCCGCGGTGCTGACCGCGGAGGGTGAGCGCCAGGCCGCGATCCTGCGCGCCGAGGGCGAAGCGAAGGCGATCGACACCGTCTTCAAAGCGATTCACAAGGGTGGTCCCACGCGTGAGCTGCTGAGCTACGAATATCTGCAGATGCTGCCCGCGCTCGCCGAAGGCGACTCCAACAAGGTGTTCGTCATCCCCTCCGAGTTTGCCGAGGCCTTCGGCGGTATCGGCGAGGCGCTCGCGCGCCGGGGCGAGGAGCGCCGCCTGGACGGGGAGCGCACGACCATCGACAAGCGCGCCTCCGGCGGCGACCTTCCCGGCGGTGATCTCCCCAGCGGCGATCTCCCCGGCGCCAAGAGCTAGTAGCGGACGGCGCGGCTCGTGTTCGACTCGCTCGCCGAGAAGCTCCAGGCGACCCTCGCCGAGGTCCGCCAGCGCGGGACGCTGACCGAGCAAGACATCGACCGTGCGATGCGCGAGATCCGGCTCGCGCTGCTCGAGGCCGACGTCAACTTCAAGGTCGTCAAGCAGTTCACCGCTGCTGTCAAGGAGCGTTGCCTGGGCGCCGAGATCATCGGACGTCTGAACCCCGGTCAGCAGGTCGTAAAGATCGTCACCGAGGAGCTGACGGGCCTGATGGGGGGAGCGGCCGAGGGTCTGAGCTTCGCCTCGCGTCCGCCCACGGTCGTCCTGCTGGCGGGCCTGCAGGGCTCCGGCAAGACGACTGCGGCCGCCAAGCTCGCGCGCCACCTGCACGAGGAGCATGGCTCCGCCGTCGCGCTCGCGGCCTGCGACACCTACCGTCCCGCGGCCGTCGAGCAGCTCGTCAAGATGGGTGCCCGCGCGGGGGCCACCGTCTACGAGCGCGGCACCGAGCCCGACCCCGTCGAGATCGCCGCCTGGGCGCTGCAGCGCGCGCGCGAGGACGGCAAGGACGTGCTGATCGTCGATACCAGCGGCCGGCTGCACGTCGATGCGGAGCTGATGGCCGAGCTCGTGCGCATCCACGCCGCCGTGGAGCCCGACGACACGCTGCTCGTCGTCGACGCGATGACCGGTCAGGACGCCGTCAACGTCGCCGAGCAGTTCGCCGCCGCGGTGCAGTTCGACGGCGTGGTGATGAGCAAGCTCGACGGCGACGCCCGCGGTGGCGCCGCGCTGTCGGTCAAGGCCGTCACGGGCCGCCCGATTCTCTACGCATCCACGGGCGAGCACCTCGAGCAGTTCGAGCGCTTTCACCCCGACCGCATGGCCCAGCGGATCCTCGGCATGGGCGATGTGCTCAGCCTGATCGAGCACGCCGAGCGCGAGTTCGACGAGCGCGATGCGCTCGAGTTTCAGCGTAAGCTGCGCCGCAACGAGTTCGGGCTCGACGACTTCCTGGAGCAGCTCCAGGCCGTCCGGCGCATGGGGCCGCTCAGCAATCTGCTCGGCATGATCCCGGGTCTCGGCGGCGCCCAGCTGCGCAACATGAAGATCGACGAGCGCGAGTTCGATCGCCTGCAGGCGATCATCCTCTCGATGACTCCCGAAGAGCGCCGCCGGCCCGAGCTGATCAAGGGCTCGCGCCGGCTACGCATCGCGCGTGGCTCGGGCACCCACGTCCAGCAGGTCAGCCAGCTGATCAAGCAGTTCGGTCAGATGCGCAAGCTGATGCGCCAGGTCGGCCGCGGCAAGATGCCGGACATCGGCGCGCTCATGCGCCAGGCGCGCTGAACCGTCTAAGCTGTCGGTCGAACTTCGAGGCAACCACGAGAGGAAATACGTGTCGGTAAGGCTAAGGCTCACCCGTGTGGGCGGCAAGAAGGACCCGATCTGGCGAGTCGTCGTCGCCGACCAGCGTGCCCCGCGCGACGGGCGCGTGATCGAGACGATCGGCCAGTACAACGCCCAAACCAACCCCTCTACGATCGTGATCGACGAGGATCGCGCTCGTAGCTGGCTTGCACGCGGGGCGCAGCCCACCGACACGGTTCGCAAGCTGCTGCGGATCCAGGGGATCCACGGCTAGCACGCCGTCGCGGACCGCGCCGCAGTCGGCCGGTGAGGGTGCCAGACTACAAACCCCATGGCGGTGCAGCAGGTCAAGGAGCTCCTGATCTACCTCGTAGAGGGGCTCGTCGACGATCCCGATGAGGTGTCGGTCGAGCAGTTCGAGGAGGACGATGGCACAGTCGTGCTCGAGCTCGCCGTCGCCGCTGAGGACTACGGCAAGGTCATCGGTCGTGGCGGGCGCACCGCGCAGGCGCTGCGCACCGTGGTGCGCGCTTCCGCCACCAGCGCACGGCGCCGTGTGCTCCTGGACATCGTCGACTGAGACGCCACGCGGTGGCTGACGCCGGAGATGCGCCCGCGAGCGCCCCCGCGGCGCTGGAGGCCGGCCGCGTCGGTCGCCCACACGGCCTCGACGGCAGCTTCTACGTGACCGGGCCCCGCCCGCGCCTGCTTGCCGTCGGGACACGGATCATCCTCGCCGGGCGCGCACTGGAGATCGTCCGCCGCGCCGGTGTCGAGCAGCGGCCGATCGTGCGCCTGGACGGCATCGGCGAACGGTCCGCTGTCGAGTCCCTGCGGGGCCTGCCGCTGAGCGTGCCGCTCAGCGAGGCGCCGGCGCTGCAAGCGGGCGAATGGTGGGGGCACGAGCTGGAGGGCTGCGCTGTGCTTGACGGTGCGCAGCCGGTCGGCACCGTCAGCGCGCTGCTGGAGCTGCCCTCCTGCGAGGTCCTCCAGGTGCGCCGCGCCGACGGCAGCGAGCTGCTTGTGCCAATGGTCAAAGACGCCGTCCGCAAAGTCGATGCTCCTGCGCGCCGGATCGACATCGACCTCGACTTCCTGGGGGCCCGCGATGGAGATTGACATCCTCACGCTCTTCCCCGAGTGGTTTGAGTGGTTCGTGGCCCAGCGCCACGTCCGCAACGCGCTCGCCGCGGGGAGCGCGCTGGAGTGCGTCGACATCCGCGCGCACACCCCCCTGAGCGGGGGTCAGGTCGACGACACGCCGTTCGGGGGCGGGGCCGGGATGGTGCTGCGCGTCGACGTCATGGAGAGCGCGCTGCGTGCTCGCTACGGGATCGACCCGGTGGAGCTGACCCGCACTCGACGCGTGATCGCGCTCGCGCCCGGCGGACGGGTGCTCGACGATCGGCTCGCCTGCGAGCTCGCCGCCGAGCCGGCCCTGACGCTGCTGTGTGGGCGCTACGAGGGTCTCGACGAGCGGATCGTCGAGCACTTCGCCGGCGAGACCCTTTCGATCGGGCGCTACGTGCTCGCCGGCGGGGAGCTGGCCGCGATGGTCGTCTGCGACACCGTCCTGCGCAAGCTGCCCGGCGCGCTCGGACACTCCGAGTCCGCGCTCGAGGAGTCCTTCAGCGAGGCGCTGGGCGGCGATCCCGAGTACCCCCACTACACGCGCCCCGCCGAGTACCGCGGGTGGAGCGTCCCGGAGGTGCTGCTCTCCGGGCACCACGAGCGCATCCGGCACTGGCGACGCGAGCGTAGCCGCGAGCTTGGTGGCGGCTCGCAGGACACGCGGCGCTAGCGATTCCGCGGTCCGCTACCATTGCTGATCTCGCGCCGTCCCGCTCGCCGCAGGATGGGTCTGGGCGCGAGCACACCTCTCCCTTCTGAGCTATGAGCAGCGTCATCGACAGCCTCGAACGCGCACAATTGCGCCGCGTCCCGGACTTTGCGCCCGGGGACCGCGTCAAGGTCCATTTCCAGGTGATCGAGGGCACCCGCCGTCGCATCCAGATCTTCGAGGGCGTCGTGATCAAGCGCCAAGGACACGGCGCGAGGGAGACCTTCACGGTGCGCAAGCAGTCCTTTGGGGTGGGTGTCGAGCGCATGTTCCCGGTTCACTCGCCCAAGATCGAGCGCATCGAGCTGGCTTCGCGTGGGGATGTGCGCCGAGCGAAGCTCTACTACCTGCGTGACCGCGTCGGCAAGCGTGCGCGTGTCCGCGAGCGCCGCTACACCGGACCGGAGGAGACGGTGCAGCCGGGGCTGTTGCACGAAGAGCAGCCCGCCCAGGCAACCGACGCGGAGGGCGCGACCGCCGCTGCGGCGATCGCCGAGCCCGTAGCCGTTGCCGGGGAGACCGCGGCCGCCAGCGAGGCGGTTGTGGGGAGTGAGTCGGCGGATACGTCCGCCCGGGGGGACACCTCGACCGAGGTCGAGCAGCCTGAGCGCAGTGACGCTCAAGCCGCCGACAGCGCTCGGGCGGATTCCCCCTCCAATGCCGGCGGCGCTGACGCCGGCGACTCCGAGGCGTGACGCCGCTCTTCATCGCGGCCGTAGGGCGAGGTCAGCGATGGGCGTGAGATCCGCCAAAGGCTCGGGCTCCACCAAGCGATCGGGCTCCGCCGAAGGCTCGGGCTTGCCCACCGGCTCCGATGACGCCGCGAGCGCGACTCGGACCCCGAGGTCGGGGAAGGGGCCGGCTCCAGCCAAGAAGCGCTCGAAATCGACGACCAACTCGGCGATCGAGCTGGTCGCGATCATCGTGATCGCGGTACTGCTCGCGCTCGGGATCCAAGCCTTCTTCGTCAAGCCCTACCGGATCCCCAGCGGCTCGATGGAACCGACGCTCGCGATCGGCCAGCGGGTGCTCGTGAACCGCATCGGGATGGACTTCGGCAAACCGCACATCGGCGAGATCGCCGTCTTCCATCCGCCCGAAGGCGCTGAGCAGCAGCAGTGCGGTCCGGTACCTCACACGACGATCACCTACGGCGGGGCCGCATGCGCCCAGACCAACCCGCATGAGTCCTCGGTCAACTTCATCAAGCGCATCGTCGCCGGGCCCGGCGACGTCATCTACGTCAAGGAAGGGCACGCGTACGTCAATGGCAAGCGCGAGCAGGACTCCTACATCCGGGCCTGCGGAGGGGTCCAGGAGTGCAACTTCCCGACGCCGATCAAGATTCCGCCCGGTCACTGGTTCATGATGGGGGACAACCGTGGCGAGTCCGACGACAGCAGATTCTGGGGACCGGTCCCCACAAGTTGGATCATCGGGGACGCCTTCGCCACCTACTGGCCCCCCGACCGCATCGGGCTCCTCTAGCGCCCTCGTGCCCGCGGGCAAGGGAGCTGGAAACACTCGCGCCCGGCGCCGTGCGCGTCGGGGTTCCAGCGGCCGCCGGCTCTTTGCCTTCGACCGCGGCCTGGGTGTGCGGCTGGTCGCGGGCGCCGACGAGGCCGGCCGCGGCTGCCTCGCGGGGCCACTCGTCGCGGCGGCCGTACTGTTCGACTACGAGGTGCTCGGGACCCGCGAGACGCGTGCGCTGGCCGCGCTCAACGACTCCAAGCAGCACACCGCCGAAGGACGCGAGCAGCTCTACCCGCTCGTCCTGCGCAGCGCCGCGCGGGTCACGGTCGTCTCGCGGTGCGTCCGCGGGATCGACTCCCGGGGCCTGCACAAGACCAACCTCGCGGCTCTGCGCGACGCACTGCTTGGCGTTACCGCGGGGCTTCACGGCGAGGCTGCTTGCCTGGTAGACGGCTTTGCCGTCCCCGACATCGGGCGCCCGCAGCGCGCAATCGTCGACGGCGATGCCACCAGCGCCGCGATCGCGGCGGCGTCGATTGTCGCGAAGGTCACCCGCGACCGCTACATGCACCACGCCGACGTCCTGCACCCCGGTTGGAGCTTCGCCGAGCACGTCGGCTACTCCACCCCCGCTCACCGCGAGGCGATCCTCCGCCAGGGCGTCTCCCCGCTGCACCGGCTCTCATTCCAGTCGCTGGCCTACCAGCAATTGGCGCTTTAGGGCTGCTGGCGGCGCGGGGGCAGCTTCACGATACCGATGAAGAAATCGTCGATTTGGTGCACGATTGCTTTGAAGCGCTCAAAGTCCACGGGCTTGGTTATGTAAGCGTTGGCGTGCATCTTGTAGGAACCGAGAATGTCCTCTTCTGCCTGCGAGGTAGTGAGCACGATGACTGGAATCGTCGACAGCTGAGGGTCGCTCTTGATCTCGGCAAGAACTTCGGCGCCGCTCTTGCGGGGCAGGTTGAGGTCGAGCAGCACGAGATCGGGCCGTTCGCGGCCGGCGTATTCGCCTTCGCCGCGAACGAACTTCATTGCCTCGACACCGTCGCTGACGACAGACAGTAGGTTGCCGATCTTGTGGTCTGCGAAGGCCTCGCGAATGAGCAGCACGTCTCCGGGGTCGTCCTCGACGAGCAGGACCGAGATGAGGTCGGCGTTCATTGCACTGTCTCCTTGGCGATCGGTAGGGTGAAGCGAAAGCAGGCTCCGCTGGTGTAGTCGGCGTCGAGCCAGATACGGCCGCCGTGGTATTCGACGATCTTTCGGCATAGGGCCAGGCCGATACCGCTGCCTTCGTAGGCCTCTCTGGAGTGCAGGCGCTGGAAGATCAGGAAGATCCGCTCGGCATACTCCTGGTCGATGCCGATCCCATTGTCAGCGCAGCTCACCTGCCATTGATCTCCTTGGCGCAGTGCCGTGATCCGCACGATGGGCTGCTCGGTACCGTGGAACTTAACGGCGTTGGCGATCAGGTTCTGAAACAAGGAGGTCAGCTGTGGGCGGTCTCCGCGGACGCTCGGCAGCTCACCGATCACGACGCTTGCGCCGGCGCCCTCGAATGCTTCGGCGAGCGCGGATTGCGCCTCGGTAACAACATCGCCCAGCGCGACCAGCTCGTGCTCGTGCCCGCTACGTCCGACACGCGAGAAGGCCAGGAGGTCGTTGATCAATGCCTGCATCCGCTTCGCGCCATCGACGGCGAAATCGATGTACTGGTCGGCCCGGTCGTCGAGTTGGCCGTGGTAGCGGGCCTGGAGTGCCTGGCAGAAGCTCGCGATCTTGCGCAGGGGCTCCTGCAGGTCGTGTGAGGCGACATAGGCGAACTGCTCTAGCTCCGCGTTGGATCGTCGCAGCTCGCCGGCCTGCTCCTCGAGTTGGACGTGCGCGGCTTCGACCGCTGCCAGCTCGTCCACGATCCGTTCGCGCATAACATCGATCTCGGCGCCGACCTCGGCGATCTCCAGCGGGCCGCTCGCGATCGCTAGTGGTTTGGCAAACTCACCGGCGCCGACACGGCGTGCCTCTAAGCCCAGGCGCGCGAGTGGGCGGGTAATCGTCCGGCGCAGCAGGAAGCCTGCCCCTAGTACACCGCCCAGGATCAGCACGGCCGCCAGGATCAGCAGGAGCTGCAAAGTGCTGGCCGCGCGGTTGAGCTGGTTGCGTGTCTGGGAGTCCTTGAGCGTAAGCGCGGACTGCAAGCGACCGAGGGGTGTCCGTATGGCATCGAACAGCCGCTTGCCCACGTTGCCTATCGCGATCGAGCGGCGAGCGGACCGGTCACCGGCGGCCAGCACGGGTGCGACGAACCCGCGTTTCCAGGCCTGCGTCCGCGCGCGAACCAGCTCGACCTCGGCCGCGGCGGTTGGTCCAATCGCCTGCTCTTGCGCATGTAGTTCGGTGTAAGCGCTGGCTTCGCTAGCCAGGCCGCTGCGGTAAGGCTCGAGAAAGCTTGGCTCGGCTGTGATGACATAGCCACGTACGCCGGTCTCCTCATTGACAAGCGCGTTTTCGAGGCTGAGCGATGCCCGCCGAGCGGGTCCGACTTGATTCAGCAGGAGGTTGCGGTCCCGGCTCAGCTGTCCGCTGGCAACGAGCGCCAAGCCGATTCCGACCACAGCGAGCACAAGCAGCAGCCCGATTGTCGCCGAGAGCAACTGGCCGACACTCATCTTCGCCACCAGCCGCGCAAAGCGCTGGCTTGGTCGACTAGCGGGACTCACTGCTGTTTGGGGCTAGCGCGCAGGCCAAGGAGGAGCATCGCCACGTCGTCACTGAGGGCTTCTCCGTTCAAGCGCTCAGCGCCCGCGATGAGCTCGTCGAGCAGGCTATTGGGCTGCTCTCGCCAGTTCGGGTGCTGCGCGATCTGCTCGGCGATCAGGCGGTGTAGACCTTCTTCACCGAGCCGCTGCGATCCGTGGCCGATGCGTCCCTCGATGATGCCGTCCGTATAAAGCAGGATCGTCCAGGCTGTGGGCAGGCGCACCTGCTCTGCGCGCCAATCTCCGTCGCCGATACCGATGCCTGCCCCCCCGCGAGTGTCCGAAAGGGCCGAAATCGAGGCTCCATCGATCAGCACCGGTCGTGGATGACCCGCGCGGATCATCGATGCGGATTCTCGCGCCGGCTGGATTTCGAGCGTGCAGAGGGTCGCGAACAGAGCGGGGAGGTGACGCTCGTGCTCGAATACGTGCTGCAACGTCTGCATGATCAGGTTGGGCTGGCACCCCGCCAGGGCAAGCGCTCGCCACGCGGCACGCAAGCTGACGCCAATCGCTGCTTCGTCGGGGCCGTGGCCACAGACATCCCCAACTACGACGTGGATGTGCTCATCGGTGCCCTGCACCAGATCAAAGAAGTCACCGCCGAGTAGTGCGCGACTGCGCCCGGCCCGATAGCAGGACGCAACCCATACAGATGAGGTCTCGATCAGGGGCCTCGGTGCGAGGCCCCTTTCAAGCCTGGTTGCCTCACGCGCCTGGGCCTCCACCAGGAGCAGCGCCCGCTCGGTCTCCTCGGCGTGCCGGCGACTGATCGCGTAGCGAATCGAGCGCGAAAGTTGGTCACCGTCCACGGTCCCCTTGACGAGATAGTCCTGCGCGCCTGCTTCGACCGCCGCGACACCCGCCGCCTCGTCATCGAGGCCGGTGAGGACGATCAAAGGGAGCGCTGGCATCTGCGAGCGAAGCCTCCCGACCGCGTCCAACCCGATCGCATCGGGCAGGCCAAGATCAAGTAGCACGCAATCGACCGTCGAATCCAGCACCGAGAGCGCCTCCCTCAACGTGCGGCTACGGGCGATCCGGGCTCGCGGAAGTCTTTCCGCGAGCTCATCCTCAACCAGCCGAGCGTCACCCTCGTCATCCTCGACGAGCAGCACGCCAATCTCTTCGTGAGCGACCGTTTGGCCGCCGCGGGCTATCACGGGTCAGCCGCTACGTGCTGGGATCGGTCAGCAGGCTTTTGCATGGCCGGAGAATCTTATTGGTAGTCCTCAGCGTCAGCTACAGGTTTGCACGGGCTCACCACGCGCCCTCGATATGGTCGAGTGAGACGAGCCGGTCTGCTTCGTCGACGATCACGCCGATCGCGTCGAAGCGGATCGTATGCGCGGCGGGCCGGTTGCGAGACTCTGTGTGCAGCCAGGTCGCGGCGAGGCGGCGTAGTCGCGCGCGCTGACGGGTGCGCAGCCACGCCAGCGGCTGCTCATCGGGGGTTAGTCGCCAGCGCTTGCGTGCGCGCCGCGTCTTGACCTCGACGAATACGAGCGCGTGGCCGTCAAACGCGATCAGGTCGATCTCGCCGTGACGAGTGCGGATGTTGCGCTCGACAATCGCGAAACCCAGCCGCTGCAAATGCGCAGCCGCAAGGCGCTCGCCGAGGCGGCCGAGTGCGCGACGTGGGTCCTCACGGGATGCCCCTGTGGTGGGGCGGTTGGATGGGCCGCTTGAGGAGACGTACACGATCAGCAACGCTAGACCGGCAACCGTGCCCTGAAAGCGGGGTTCGTGTCATTACTGTTGCGGGACTGTGGCAAGTCAGACACAAACCCCGAGGGTGCTCTCGATTGCCGGCTCGGACTCCGGCGGAGGCGCCGGGGTGCAGGCCGACCTCAAGGCCTTCGCGCGCTGCGGAGTGCACGGGATGACCGCGATCACGGCGATCACGGCGCAGAGCACCACGGGGGTCTACGCCATCCACCCCGTCCCGCCCGCGATCGTCATCGCGCAGATGCGCGCCGTGCTTGGCGACATTGGGGTCGACGCGGTCAAGGTCGGGATGCTGGGCACCGCCGAGGTCACGCTCGCCGTGGCGAGCGCACTACGCGAGCTTCCGTCCGGGACGCCGGTCGTCGTCGACCCGGTGATGGTCGCGGAGTCCGGCGCCCAGCTGCTCCAGGCAGACGCCCAGCGGGCCCTCGCCGAGGAGATTCTCCCATTGGCCACCGTCCTGACTCCGAACGTCCCGGAGGCGCGCGTGCTCGTCGTCGAGGCCGGCACGACAATGGCCGCCGACCGCGACGAGCTCACGGCCGTCGATCGCGACGAGCTCACGGCCGTCGATCGCGACGAGCTCACGGTCGCCGATCGCGACGAGCTCACCGACGCCGAGGCCGAGGAGCTTGCCCGCGCGGTGCTCGCACGGGGCCCACGGACCGTCGTCCTGACCGGCGGGCACCGCGCCCGGACAGTCGACCTGTTCGTGGACCGCACCCCCGGTGCGCCCGCCGTTGAGATCCCCGGAGAGCGCCACCGCGAGGGGGCCGCGCACGGCTCCGGCTGCACCCACTCCAGCGTGCTCGCGGCGCAGCTCGCGCTGGGCCTCGACCCGCTGGCGGCCGCCCGCGTCGCGCGCCGGCTCGCCGGCGAGGCCGTCGCTCAGGGTCTGCGTGACATCGGAGCCGGAGCAGGCCCGGTCGACATCCTCGGCCTGAGGCGCCTGCGGGATGCCATAATCGAAGGGCGATGAAGCTGTTGCGACTCAAGCCGGGTCATGGCGAGGTTGTGCTCGTCGAGGGTGACGTCGAGGTGCCCGAGCAGGAGGCCGAGCTGATCGAGGCGTTCCGCCGCGAGCTCGACGCCGGCATGTGGGCGGCGGTGCCGACCGAGCGACGCGACGGCCGCCGTGAGGCCGAGCTGGTCAAGAGCTTTGGCGAGGTCCCACGAGACGCCGAGCGTGTGATCTTCTTCCCGCGGGCCGCCGGCGGGGCACTCCAGTAGATCGGGATGCTGCTCGCGCTTGGCGCCACCGCAATCGTGGCCGTGGCGCTGCTGTGGGAGCTCAGCCTGCCGCGCGTGCGCGCACTGGCTCCCGTGCTCGAGGAGCTGGCGGGGCGCTCCTGGGTCGGTCGCCAGGCACGTGCTCGCAAGCGGTCGGCGATCGCCGGGCAGGTGAGCTACGACCCCGGCCGCGAGCTGCGTGCCGAGCAGCGCGCACGGACGCTGCTGCGCTCGTGCGTAAACGACGAGGAGTGGGCGATGTATCGCGATCTCGGCTTCCTGCGCGTCTGGGGCCGGAAGGCTCCGGGCGCCACCCCGGGCGCGTCCTACGCCTACCTGATCTACCCGCATCGGCCGATCGTCGCGTACCTCCCGCAGACGGGGGTCCTGCTCAACGAGTACTGCGTCGCCTTTCCCGACCACTCCCGTCCCTACGGCAGCACGCGACTGCCGGATGCCGACGATGTGTTGGCCAAGTGGATGGCGCTGACAGCCGACGAGCGGCGGCTGATCGCCGACGCGAATATGCACCTGCCGGGTCGCCAGCTCGATCCCGAGCAGGTGGGCCACGATCTCGGCCGCCTCGCGCGCTGGGAGCGCGAGCGGATCGAGCGCGCCGGGCGCGGGCTGGGTAGTGTTCCCGCTCGGTGAGCACCTTTGACGTCAAGCACCGCAGCCGCGCGCTGACAGAGGGCCCCGAGCGGGCCGCCGCGCGCTCCTACCTGCACGGGATCGGCTACGCCGCGGAGGACCTCGCGAAGCCGATCGTCGGTGTCGCCCACTCGTGGATCGAGACGATGCCATGCAACTTCAACAACCGGGTGCTGGCCGCAAAGGTCAAGGAGGGCATCCGCGCGGCCGGCGGCACTCCGATGGAGCTGAACACGATCGCGATCTCCGACGGGATCACGATGGGGACCGCCGGGATGCGCGCGTCGCTGGTCTCACGCGAGCTGATCGCGGACTCGATCGAGTTGGTCGCGAGCGCGCACTGCTTCGACGCCCTGGTGACGATCTCCGGCTGCGACAAGACGATTCCCGGCGCCGTGATGGCGCTCGCCCGCCTCAACATCCCGGGCCTGATGCTCTACGGAGGCTCGATCCGCCCAGGTCACTTCCACGGTCAGGAGGTGACGATCCAGCAGGTGTTCGAGGCCGTCGGAGCATACGCGGCGGGCAAGATCACCGAGGACGAGCTGCACGAGCTGGAGGAGGTCGCCTCGCCCGGGGCCGGCGCCTGCGGGGGCCAGTTCACCGCCAACACGATGGCGATGGCCTTCGAGGTGCTGGGCATCTCGCCGGCCGGCTCGGCGATGGTGCCCGCCGAGGACGGGCGCAAGCTGGAGGTCGCGGTGCAGGCCGGCGAGCTCGTGATGGACGTGCTGCGCCGCGGGCTGCGGCCGAGCGAAGTCATCACCAAGGCGGCGCTCGAAAACGCGATCGCCGCAGTCGCTACGAGCGGGGGCTCCACCAACGGCGTGCTGCATCTACTGGCCGTCGCCCGCGAAATGGGCGTGCCGCTGCAGATCGACGAGTTCGACAGTATCTCCGAGCGCACGCCGCTGCTCTGCGACCTCCAGCCCGGCGGTCGCTACGTGGCGACCGACCTCTACGAGGCCGGCGGCGTGCCGCTCGTGCTCAAGCGACTGCAAGCGGCCGGGGTGCTGCACGGCGAGGCGATCACGGTCACCGGTCGCTCGATCGGCGAGGAGGCCGCCGCGGCCCAGGAGACCCAGGGCCAGCAGGTGGTCCGTCCGCTGTCCGATCCGTTGAAGCCGACCGGGGGGTTCGCGATCCTGCGCGGAAACGTCGCCCCCGACGGGTGCGTCGTCAAGCTGGCCGGCCACGAGCGTCGCCGGCACGTCGGTCCTGCGCGCGTGTTCGAGGGCGAGGAGGCCACGATGGCCGCGGTGCTCGCCAAGGAGATCGGCGAGGGCGACGTGGTCGTGATCCGCGGTGAGGGCCCCGCCGGTGGACCCGGGATGCGCGAGATGCTCGCAGTCACCGCCGCCCTCGTCGGCGAGGGCCTGGGGGAGACCGTTGCGCTGATCACCGACGGACGCTTCTCAGGGGCCACCCACGGCTTCATGGCGGGCCACGTCGCGCCCGAGGCTGTTCGCGGTGGGCCGATCGGCGCGCTGCGCGACGGGGACGAGCTCACGATCGACGTCGACGCGCGGCGCATCGACGTCGCGCTCACCGACGCCGAGATCGCACAGCGCCTAAGTGAGTACACGCCGCCACGGCGCGACGGAGAGCGGGTCGACGTGGCGATCCAGAAGTACGCGAAGCTGGTGGGCAGCGCCGCCGAAGGCGCAATCGCCCGCTGAGAGCCTCTGCCCTAAGGCGATTCGTTCAGGAAGTCGTCCAGCAGCGCGTTGAACGCCGCCGGGCGCTCGAGCATCGCCAGGTGGCCGGTGTCCTCGAAGACTACCTTGCGCGAGCCCGGGATCAGCTCCGCGAAACGGTCAGCGTCGCGCGCCGTGATGACACGGTCGTTGTCGCCCCAGACGATCAGCGTCGGGCAGGCGATCTCGGCGAGGCGATCGCGGAAGTCGTAGTCCAAGTTCGCCGCCAGCGCCTGAATGAAGCCCGGCTTGCCGGCGCCGCGAATCTGCTCGGCCGCGAGCGCCGCAGGTAGTCGGCTCGGGTGGCTGGTCACGAGACCGAGGGTCGCGTTGCGCAGGCCGGGCCGGCGCGCCACTGTGTCGGAGTGAGCGGCGATCCACCCCGCGTAGGCGGCGATCACGCGCTCCGCGCGCTGCAGTCCCGGCAGAGCGCGGGTTCCCCCCTTGTGGTTGTAGGTGCTGATTCCCGCCGCCGAGACCAGCACCATGCGCTCGACCCGCTGCGGGAAGTTGATCGCGAGCTCGGCCGAGACGAAGCCGCCCATCGAGTTGCCGACGACAGCGGCCGCATCGATGTCGAGTGCGCCCAGCAGAGCATCGAGGGTCCGGGCGTAGCCGGAGATCGAGATCGGCTCGGCCGGCATCGGCGAGTGACCAAAGCCGGGTAGGTCCACAGCGATGATGCGATGGCTCTCCGCGAACACCGGAAGCTGCTCCAGCCAGTTGGGCCACGAGCCGGAGAGGCCGTGGACAAGTAGCAGCGGCGGTCCCTGGCCGATTTCGACGAAATTGATCGCAGAATCGTTTATAATTGTCCAGTGCTGGTGTCGGTTCCAGTCGACGTCCAGCCAGGGAGAGCGGCCGAGCGGTCCGTAGGGGGGACGGCTCACATCAGGCTTTGAAGGTGATGACACGGGGTTCATTAGCGGATAATGTATCGAGCTGGGGGTAAGGCCATGCGGATCGCAGTTGATATCGACTCAACCTTGCATCACTACTGGGACGTGCTCTCGGAGGTCTCCGTGCGCCGCTTCGGCGTGGAGTTGCCCTACGAGGAGCAGCTCACCTGGGGTCTTACGCGCCTGCGCCCCGAGCAGTTCGCGCTGTGTGTCTCGGAGAGCCACAGCGACGCGCGCATCCTTGCCGGCGTCCCCTACCCAGGCGCGGTGGAGGCGGTGCGCGGCTGGCACGAGCAGGGGCACTTCATCCACGTCGCCAGCTACCGCGAGAGCGGCTGCCAGGAAGCAACGGCAGCGTGGCTGGGAGCGATCGGGCTGCCGTTCGACAACCTGCTGTGCTCCTCACAGAAGATCGAGCGCTGCAAGGAGCTTGGGATCGAATTGTTGATCGATGACAGCCCGATGAGCATCCTCGGCGCTTTGGAGCACGGGCTCCTCGCGGCCACGATCGTGCACCCGTGGAACCAGGAGGTCTGTGAAGAAGAGGATGTGCTCTGCGCGCACGACTGGCACGAGCTCGCGCGGCTGCTGGCGCCGGCGCTAGCGGCCACGCGAGCCAAGGTAGGCGCTGTCGGGTCGCTGGCCCCCGAGCGGGCCTAGGCCGGCGCGGGAGGCACAGACAGGGCCGGGGGTGCTGCGGCGGAGCACAGGCAGGGCCGGGGGCCCTGCACGGCGAACTAGAGGCAGATGCCCGCCGCGAGTCACTGCCATCCGACCGCCGAGTGCGCGAGTGCCAGCGAGGAATCTGGGCTGGAGGCAGTGTGGCGAGCCGCCGCGGCGCTGCTTGAGGAAGATCTGCGCCGCCGCGACGCAGCGGTGCGCACGCGTGGAGCGTACGCCGCGGATCTCGACCAGTTCGCGCGGTGGGCGCTCACGCAAGGTTTGACGCCGGCGGCGGTGGGCCCGCGTGAGCTGCGCCGCTACGTCGCGCACCTCTCCGAAGCCGGGATGGCGCCGGCGAGCACCGCGCGCAAGCTAGCGAGCCTGCGGGCGCTGTTCGCGAGTCAGCGCGAGCACGGCCAGATCGCCCATAGCCCCGCCGATCTGGTGGCGACCCCCCGGCGCGCATCGCGCCTGCCGCGGGTCCTGAGAGCGGGGGAGGTAGGCGGGCTACTGGAGAGCATCCCGGCCGGTGGGGCGCTCGAGACCCGCGACCGCGCGCTGTTCGAGCTGGCCTATGCCTGTGGGCTGCGCGCCGAGGAGTTGGTCTCGCTGGAGCTCGCCGACATCGACTACGACGGCGAGCAGCTACGTGTCGAAGGCAAGGGCCGCAAGACACGCTACGTGCCGATCGGCGAGGTCGCGCTGGCGGCCGTCCGGCTCTATCTCGAGCGCGCGCGACCGGCACTCGCCGCCGCGCCCAGCGCGCCGAGCGACACGCCCCGGACCCGTGGCGAGCGGGCGCTCTTCCTCAGCAAGTCCGGTCGCGCCCTGAGCACGAGCGACGTGCGACGGCGGCTGCGGATCTGGACCGAGCGCGCCGGCGTGGCCGGCGGCGCCTCGCCGCATGTGCTGCGCCACAGCTTCGCGACGCACCTCCTGAACGGTGGCGCGGACCTACGGAGCATCCAGGAGCTACTCGGCCACGCCAGCGTCTCGACAACACAGGTTTACACTCGGGTAGAGTCCGCGAGGCTCAGAAGCGCATATTCGCGCAGCCATCCTCGAGCCTGATCAGCGGAGAAAGATCCTGGAGACCAACGTCAAAACGGTCGAGCTGCGCGACCTGTGGCGGCGCTACAAGTCCGACGGTGATCGGCGGGCGCGTGAGCGCCTGGTCCTCGCCTACTCGCCGCTGGTCAAGTACGTCGCCGGGCGTACCGCCGCCGGCCTGCCCCCGCACGTCGAGGAGGCCGACCTGATCTCCTACGGCCTGGTGGGCCTGATCTCGGCGATCGAGCGTTTCGACCTCGGCCGCGAGATCAAGTTCGAGACCTACGCCATCACCCGCATCAAGGGGGCCATCATCGACGAGCTGCGCTCGATGGATTGGGTCCCGCGCAGCGTGCGCGCACGGGCACGGGAGATCGAGCGCGCTAACTCCAAGCTCGAGCACCGCCTGCAGCGCGCGCCGAGCGACGCCGAGCTGGCGGCCGAGCTGGGCCTCACAGAGGATGAGCTGCAGGACTCGCTGCTTGCGATCTCGCACTCCTCGATCGCCGCGCTCGACGAGCTGTGGAGCGTCTCCGACGCCAGCGGCGACCAGGTATCGCTGATGGACACACTGGAGGACCCCGGCGCGCCGGACCCGGCGCGGTCGCTGGACATGGGGGACATGAAGGATCGCATCGCCGACGCGATCGCGCGCCTGCCCGAGCGCGAGAAGCTCGTGATCGCGCTGTACTACTACGAGAACCTCACCCTGCGGGAGATCGGAGAGGTGCTCGGAGTGACCGAGTCGCGCATCTCCCAGCTGCACACCAAGGCCGTCCTGCGCTTACGCTCGCGCATGCAGGGCGACACCTTCGACTGAGCGCCAAGACGCTCGATCTGTGAGCGCTGGCGCGCGGCGCTCCGGCGTTGTATGGTGGCTGCATACCCGGCATGCACGGGGTTGGAGAGGAGCGTCCCATCATGCACACAGCGGCAGATCGGATTCGCAACGTCGCCCTCGTCGGTCATCGCGGGGCGGGGAAGACCTCGCTGTTCGAGGCGCTGCTGTTCGAGGCTGGGGTGACGAGCCGGCTGGGCTGCGTCGCGGATGGCAACACGGTCTCCGACGTCGACCCCGACGAGCAAGCGCGGCAGATGTCGATCTCGACGGCCCTGAGCTCGCTTGAGTGGTCCGAGCGTAAGGTGAACCTGCTCGACACCCCCGGAGAGCCCAGCTTCGTGGCGGACGCGCTCGGTGCGCTGCGGGTCTGCGAGTCGGCGATCTTCGTCGTCAACGCCGTGATGGGCGTCGAGGTGTCCACCGCCCGTCTGTGGTCTCGTGCCGCCGAGCTCGACATCGCGCGCATGCTGTTCGTCAACATGCTCGACCGCGAGCGCGCCGACTTCTTCCGCACGCTGGAGTCCCTCAAGGGGGCGTTCGGGCAGCACGTCGTCGCGACCGAGATCCCGATGGGCTCCGAGCACGAGCTGAGCGGCGTGATCGACCTGGTCGACATGAGGGCTTTCCGCCAGGACTCCGCCGGCACCGCCGCCGCAGGTGGTGGTGGACGCGGATGGACCGAGATCGCGATCCCCGATGAGTACGCCGCGCAGGCCGGCGCGTACCGTGAGAAGCTGATGGACGAGGTAGCGGAGGTCTCCGACGCCCTGATGGAGCGCTACCTGGAGGGCGAAGATATCTCCCACGACGAGATCGTCGGAGCCCTGAAGGAGGGCACCAACCACGGACGCATCTTCCCGGTCGTGTGCGGCGTCGCGACCGCGAACCTCGGGACCTCGCGTCTGCTGGACGCGATCGTCGAGGACCTGCCATCGCCCGTCAAGCACGGCGCGCTCACCGTCGGGGAGATCGAGCTGCGGGCGGTCGCCGACCGCGAGCTGTACGCATACGTCTTCAAGACCCGCGCCGACCCCTTCGCCGGGCGGATCAACCTCTTCCGCGTCTACCAGGGGGTGATGCGCCACGATAGCCACCTGCTGAACACTCGCGCGCACACCAAGGAGCGCATCGGCCAGCTGCTGGTGTTCGCCGGCAAGGAGGTCGCGCACGTCGACGAGTTCGGCCCAGGCGATATCGGCGCCGTCGCAAAGCTCAAGGAGACGCGCGCCGGGGACTGGCTGGCGGCGCGCGACGAGCCGATCGAGCTGCCCCGCTTGAAGCTCCCCGCGCCCGTGATGGCCTTCGCGATCGAGGCCGAGAGCAGGGGCGAGGAGGACAAGATGTTCGCGTCCCTGCGCCGGCTGCAGGAGGAGGACCCGACGATCGACATGCACCGCGACCCGCAGACCGGCGAGCAGATCGTGGCAGGCCTCTCACAAGTCCACGTCGAGGTGATCGTCGATCGCCTGCGCCAGCGCTTCGGCGTCGAGGTGACCCTCAAGCCCCCGCGTGTGCCCTACCAGGAGACGATCCGTGGCGCCGCCAAGGCACACGGACGCCACAAGAAGCAGTCCGGCGGGCGCGGGCAGTTCGGCGACTGCCACATCGAGATCGAGCCGCTGAGCGATCCGATCTCCAACGACCCGGCCCACCCCGGCTTCGAGTTCGTCAACCAGATCAAGGGCGGGGTAATCCCGAGTTCGTTCATCCCGGCCGTCGAGAAGGGCGTGCGCGAGGCGCTGGACACCGGCGTGCTGGCCGGCTACCCGGTCAAGGGCGTGCGCGTGCGACTCGTCGACGGCTCCTACCACGCCGTCGACTCCTCCGAGATCGCGTTCAAGTTGGCCGGTGTCGCGGCCATGAGGCAGGCGCTCGAGCTGGCCGACCCGGCGCTGCTGGAGCCGATCATGCTGGTCACGGTCTCGGTGCCCGACGAATACGTGGGTGACGTGATGGGTGACCTCAACAGCCGTCGCGGACGCCCGCAAGGAATGCAGCCGACCGGCACGACGACCGAGATCAAGGCCGAGGCGCCGATGGCGGAGATGCTCAGCTACGCGCCCGACCTACGCTCGCTCACCGGCGGCCAGGGCGACTACACCCTGGAGTTCCTGCGCTACGAGGAGGTTCCCGCCCACCTCGCCCAGAAGCTCGTCGAGCAGGTTGGGCAGGAGCGCGCCGCGGCACACGCCTGAGCGGCGCCGCCACCGATGTCGCGGGGCACGGAAGCCCCGCGCCCACGGGTTCCGCCAGCGCGCAGGCCCGCGCGGACGATCCCCAAAAGAGAAGCGCCCTACGCCGGCCGGCGCGCTCGATCGGAGATCACGAGCAGCAGCGCCAGCAGCACGAAGTTCATCGCCACCGACGAGCCGCCGTAGGCGACGAACGGGAGCGTCACGCCGGTCAGCGGGATCACCCGCGTCACACCGCCGACGATCACGAAGACCTGCATCGCCACTACGAACGACAGCCCCGTGGCCAGCAGCTTGGAGAACGAGTCGCGCGCCAGCATCGCGATCTTCAGCCCGCGCGCGACGAACAGCAGGTAGGCGAGCAGCAGCGCCGCCGCCCCGGCGAGCCCGAGCTCGTTGGTGATGACCGCGTAGATCATGTCGCTTTCGGGAATCGGGATCAGCTTCAGCAGCGACTGGTCGAAGCCCGTGCCCAGCAGGCCGCCGTCGGCCTGCGCGAACAGCGACTGCGCGAGCTGGTAGCTGCCGCCGACCTTCTGGTTATAGAGCGCCTCCTCGAACGGGTGTTCCCAGGCGAGCACGCGGGCATGGACGTGGCTTACGTGAGTCGCCACGAACCACGCCCCGAACGCGAACAGCAGCAGGCCGATCAGCGGAAACGAGAAGCGCCCCGTAGCGACGTAGAGCAGCGCCAGGAACGCTCCGTAGAACATCAGCGTCGTCCCCAGCTCGCGGGTCAGGAGTAGCGTCAGCATCGCGGCGCCCCACACCAGCAACATCGGCCCGAACTGCTTCATCGGGGGCAGCGTGACGCCCATCACCCGCCGGCCGGCCGTGACGAGGATCTGGCGGTTGTCGCGCAGGTAGCTCGCCAGGAAGATCACGACCGCGATCTTCGCGAGCTCCGCCGGCTGGAAGGAGACGCTGCCGACATGCACGTTGAGATACGCCCCGTTGACTTCGCCGCCGATCCCCGGCAGCCGTGGCAGCACCGTGATGCCGATGCCGACCGCCGCGATCGTGTAGCGGTAGCGCTCCAGCACCCCCACGCCGTGGCGACGCAGCAGCAGGATCGTCGCCGCAAACAGGATCAGTCCGACGACCATCCACTGCGCCTGCTGGCGCGCGAGCGTCGGGTTGATGCGGTACACCATCACGATCCCCACGCTCGCGAGCACCGCCCCCAGCGGGAACAGGTAGGGGTCCGCGTCCGGCAGCGCGAAGCGGATCACCAGGTGCCCCACCAGACACAGCCCCAGGAAGACCGCCCCGTAGGTCAGCGACAGACTCGACGCGTGGTTGAGGGTTAGGTTCGTCGCGCCGCCCGGCGAGCTCTTGTCGGCCTGGATGAAGATCGCCGTAAAGCCAGCAGTCACCAGCAGCGCCGCCGGCAGTAGACCCAACAGCTCGCGGTTGCGGGGGCTCAACATGGGGTGAGCGTAGCCGCCGCAGCGGCGCGGGCGCGCCGGGGCGGCCGATACCCTTGAGGAGGGCTTTTCCTCGCCGGGGGACGCGGCGGCGCCCAATGGACCCTATGAGCGTCGAGCTTCAGAGAGACCCATATGGATGACGAGCGCCCGCCCTCGTTGTGGCTCGGCATGTGGAAGCGCTTCCTGATCGGCGGCGTGCTGATCGTCCTGCTCTGCGGGGCCGCGACCACGATGCTCGCGCTACGCACCGCCAGCCAGCTGGCCGCTGAGGTCTTCCCCAAGCTCAACCAGATCCACACCCCGCAGGGCGTGATCGCCTCGATCTACAGCGGCGGGCCGAAGACCTTCCTGATTCTCGGCTCCGACAAACGCTACGGCTCCAAGAACAGCGAAGAACGCGGCGCCGCGGCGCACAGCGACACGATGCTGCTCGTGCGCTTCGACCCCGAACAGGACCAGACCTCTGTGCTCTCGATCCCACGCGACCTGCTGGTCTCGATCAAAGGGCCCGAAGGCCGCGTGTACTACCCCGCGAAGATCAACTTCGCCTACACCCTCGGCAGCCAGCTCCCCGGGCACGACGAGGGTGCGACGCTCGCCGCCGAGACCGTCAAGCACGTCCTGCCGGGGCTCAAGCTCAACGGCATCATCGACGTGACGTTCACCGGCTTCATCCGCCTCGTCGACAAGCTGGGCTGCGTCTACGTCAACGTCGACCACCACTACTTCAACGAGAACGTCGGCACCCCCGAAACCGACTACACCAGCATCAACCTGCAGCCCGGCTACCAGAAGCTCTGCTACGAAAACGCGCTCGACTACGTCCGCTACCGCCACACCGACTCCGACTTCGTACGCGTCGCCCGCCAGCAAGACTTCCTGCGCGACCTGCGCGAGCAGATCTCCCCCGAACTCGGGCAGATCGACACCGTCGCCAAAGCCGTCGGGCGCGCGATCAGCACGAACTTCCCGCCCTCCGCCAGCGTCCTGCTGGAGCTCGCGAAGTTGATCGGCTTCTCCCAAGGCAAGCCCCTGCGCCAGGTCCCGTTCCAGCGCAACAGCGTCGACTACATCCTGGGCGGCGGCTCCTACGTCACCACGACCCCCGAACTGGCTGCCGCGACGCTCAAGGACTTCCTCTACGGGCGCCAGCGGCTACAGCCGCCGAGCTCCCATCCCTCAAGCTCGCACCGGAGCTCGCACGGGCATCGCACGCACCACACCAGCGCCCAGAGCGCCGCCGCGATCGGTCTGTACCCAACCCCGGCCGCCGACGAGGAGCAGGCCGTGAGCGCGGCCGTACAGGTTCCCTTCCCGATGCTCTATCCGGCGCTGCAGACAGGCCCCGCGGTGCAGGAAAGTGTGCGTCCCTACGCGCTCCGCGACCAGCACGGCCATCTGCACCACGCCTATGTCGTGGTCCTCCAGCAGAACGTCCTCGGGGGCTACTACGACGTCCAGGGCACCGACTGGCTGAACCCCCCGATCATCGCTCACCCCGACGAAACGCAGAGCAGCGGCGGGCGCACCTACATGATCTTCGCCGACGGCGATCACATCCACATGGTCGCCTGGCGCCAAGGCAAGGTCCTCTATTGGGTGATCAACACCCTGCTCGAGGATCTCACCAACCAGCAGATGATGGGCATCGCCCACTCCGTGCAGCCGCTGCGCTGAGCGTGCGCCTCAGCCCGCCGCGGCACGGGCCTGGTCGAGCGCAGCGTTGACGAGTGCGTCGGCGTCCGCGTTCTGAGCGCGTGGGACAGAGCGAATCGACCAGCGCTCGAACTCGCGCAGCATGGTCATCGCCTCCCGATGCAAGGGTCGCATGGACTCGTGCTTGACCTTGTAGAGACCCTGCACCTGCTTGGCGATGAGCTCGGAGTCGTTGACGACCTCGACCTCGCTCGCGCCGCGTGCGCGCGCACACTCCAGGCCAAGTAGCAGCGCGCGGTACTCCGCAACATTGTTCGTGACCTTTCCGAGCAGTTGCGCGCGCTCCTCCAGCACCTCGCCCTTGGGGTCCGAAACCACGCACGCTGCCGCTGCCGGTCCAGGATTGCCGCGGGCGCCGCCGTCGACGTGCACGATTACCTTCATCGGGGCGAAGTATCCCGGCTGCCGGGGATGGCATGCTCCTCCACCCGCAGGCCCGCCCGGCCGATGACGCTCAGGGCCTCAGGGCTGGGCCAGCGGGAGCAGGTCTCCCGGTACTCGCGCCCGGCGCCGGTCCCGCACGATGCGCCGCTGGCGCAGCTGCTCGTCGACCGCTCCGCCACGCCGCGCGCGCCTATCGGCCTCGCGACGCTCGACGATCACTGTCACGTTCTCGTCGTGCTCGTAGTGGGCCACCAGCTTCGGGTACAGCTCCTCGGCGAGCGGCTTAGGGACCACGCAGTAGATCATCCGAGCGTCCATCCTAGCTCACCTTGCCAGCAGCGAGAGCTCTCCGTGCTCGTCAGCCGCAGCGTTCGCCACGCGGTCCTCGACCGTCAGTTCCTCGAGCTCCATCCCCTCGGCGGCGATTCTCACCCCGGCGGCCTCGTCGGTGAGGTCGATCTCGTAGCGGTACCAGCAGAGCTCCCAGGCGACCACGATCGCGATCACATCGTCCGCGCCGCTGACGGGAGCCGCTCGAACGGAAGCCGCGCCGAGTGCTCGCGTGACCCCAGCCACGCGACGCGGCGGCTCCCCGGCGTTGAAGACTTCCAGTGCACGCCGCACCTTCGCGTCCCCCGCACGCGTCGGGCTCCAGCCTGAGGGCCCGGTCTCGAGCGAGCTTGCGTTGGAGGCACCCTCCAGCTCCGCGGCTGGCGCCGACATCGCGGCGGGATCGCCCCACCCGTCGGAGCCGGCGGCCTGTGGCTCGCCCTGAGCAGCCGGTGCGCCGGCTTCGCCGCTCATGCCCGCCCACTCCTCGTCGAGGCCGGTCCAGCGCTTGTCGATCCCCGTCCAGTCGTCCGTCGCGGCGCCAGCATCGGCGGAGAGGGGCTGCAGGTCGATCCCCGGCCGCCCCGCCTCGGGCGACGCTCCCTCGCTCGCGCGCGCCGGCTCCCGCAACTGACGCAGCCGTCCCAGCAACGAGCGGCTGCGCGCTGGCCGCTGCGAACGCGGGCCGGCGACCTGCGCGTCGACCTCGCGCCGCCACCCCTCGTGCGTCGCACGCGGGGCGCACAGCTCGCACACCATGCGCCGCTGCCCGCCGCTGAGGAACACATCTGGCCGCTCCCCCCGCAACAGACGCCGCCCACACACGGCGCAGGCCACGTCCGGGTGGAAGGTCACAATCGTCTTGGCCGCCATTGAGATACCCAGGGTAGACCACGCCGCCGCTAGGGGTCTCGGCGGGTCCCCGTGGATGCCTGCCGCGCGGCGCTTTGCCGGGGTCCTGCCCGCGCGGGCCGCTGCATGGACGCGTACCTCTCAAGGAACCCTGGGGCGCGGCGTCGAACATCGCGGGCAGGATGGCAACATCGACGACCGCCGCGACGCCGCGTTTCGTGCTGCGCGCCCAGCGTGGCCGCGACGGCTTCACCCTCAGTGCCGACCGCTCGGAGATCGGCCAGTATCCGCGGCCGTGGCTCGGGCGCTTGCGCCGCGCGCTGCGCGAGGGGTCCTTCGTGCTGCACTACCAGCCGATCGTCGCGCTCGACAGTGGGGCGGTCTCTCACTACGAGGCGCTCGTGCGGCTCGCCGACGAGCCCGGAGGGCGGCTTGTCGCGCCCGGGATGTTTCTGCCCACCGCCGAGCGCTACGGGCTGGTGCGCGAGATCGACCGGCTGGTCATCAGCAGAGTCGCCGCGCTGCTCGGGCAGCAGCTCACAGCGGGCGATCGGGCGCGGCTCGTCCCGCGGGTGGCGCTGAACCTCTCGGCGCTATCGGTCACCGACCGCGGGATGCTCGCCCACATCGAGCGCGAGCTCGTCCGCAACCGCGTCGATCCTCGCCGGCTGGTGCTCGAGATTACCGAGACCGCCGCGATCTCCGACATGCGGCGCGCACAGTCCTTCTGCGAGGGCGCCGAGGCGCTCGGCTGCGCGATCGCGCTCGACGACTTCGGCGTCGGATTCGGCTCCTTCTACTACGCCAAGCGCCTGCCCTTCAGCTACCTGAAGATCGACGGCGACTTCGTGCGCGAGCTACCCGCCGCTCGTAACGACCGGCTCGTCGTAAAGGCGATCGTCGACGTCGCCCGCGGCATGGGCCGCCAGACGATCGCCGAGTTCGTCGGCGACGAGCCCACGCTTGAGCTGCTGCGCGAGCTCGGCGTCGACTACGCCCAGGGATTCCACCTCGGCCGGCCCGCGCCGCTGCGCGCGTAGCTCTACCGCGGTCGCGGCTGCGGGAACTGCGTACGCATCGCCGCGTCCCACACGCGGTCCGGGAGTAGACGGCGCTGGAACACCGTCAGCCGCGCGGAGGCCGTCACCAGTTTGCGCGCCGGCGAGCGGCGGCGGGAGATCGCCTTCTCGATCGTCTTCGCGACCACCTCGGGACCGCCTCCCAGCCGCCGCATCGGACTCTCGTAGACACCGGTCGTGAGCGCCGCGACCTTTGCATTGAAATCCTCATAGACGCCGTCCGTAGCGCTCCCGGTCTCGTTCAAAGTGGCCGTCGTCGCGACCGCGGCCTGTGCGAAGTCGGTCACGATCAGGCCCGGCTCGATCAGGGTTACGTCCACGCCGAAACCGCGCACCTCGAAGCGCAGCGCGTCGCTGATCGCCTCCAGTGCGTACTTGCTCGCGTGGTAGAGCCCGCCGCCCGGAAACGTCACGCGGCCGCCCATCGAGCCGACGTTCACAACCTTGCCCCAGCGCTGCCGGCGCATCGCCGGGAGTACGAGCTGCGTCAGGCGGATCGCTCCGAAGACGTTCGTCTCGAACTGGCGGCGCACCGCCTCCAGCGAGACCTGCTCGATCGGGCCGCCCTGGCTGTAGCCCGCGTTGTTGACGAGCACGCCCACCGCGCCCTCGGCCTGCTCGACATGCCGCACCGCGGCGCACATCGACTGCTCGTCGGTGACGTCGAGCGCGAGCGTCTTACAGCCGGCCTGCTCGAGGTCCGCAAGGGACTCCGGACGCCGCGCGGTCGCGTACACCGTCCAGCCAGAGCGTGCCAGTCCCAGCGCCGTAGCGCGGCCGATGCCAGTCGAGCAGCCGGTGATGAGCACGGCCTTGGAGACGTTGGCTGCCATTGGATCCTCCTGGTCGGAATTCGAAGCAGCCAAGATAGCCGTCCGCACCGCGTCATGGGTGGGAGACGCCAGTCGCCCGACGCCACGTCCCGGTGACTGGACGCCATGTCCCGGCGACGAGCCACTGCGCGGCACGGTAGGGTCGCGCCAATGCGTGCAGTCACCTTCCAGGGGCCCGGCCAGGTTCGGGTCGACGACGTCCCCGAGCCCGAGCTCACCGGCGCGGGCGACGCGATCGTGCGGATCGAGGCGACCGGCGTCTGCGGGTCGGACCTGCACATCTACCACGGTCGCGTCCAGATCGAGCCCGGCTTCACGATCGGCCACGAGTACGTCGGCACCGTCCTCGCCGTCGGCGAGAACGTCCATCAGGTAGCAGTCGGCGATCGCGTGCTCGGCTGCTTCCAGACCGCCTGTGGACACTGCTTCTTCTGCCGGCACGGCCTCTTTCACAAGTGCGACGCCTCACGCACCTTTGGCCACGGCGCCATGCTCGGCTCGCTGCCGGGCACTCAGGCCGAGCGCGCGCTCGTACCCAGCGCCGACCTCGTCCTGCGCCGCGTTCCCGAGGGCATGAGCGACGACGTCGCGCTGTTCGCCGGCGACGTGATGGGGACCGGCTTCCACGCCGTCGTGGACAGCGGCCTGCGGCCCGGCGACGTCGCCGCCGTGCTCGGTCTCGGACCGGTCGGGCTCTGCGCCGTGCAGGCCGCCCGCGCCGCCGGGGCGGCACACGTCATCGCCGTGGACACCGTGCCCGAGCGTCTCGCGATGGCCGAGTCCTTCGGCGCGCAGGCCGTGCACCTGGAGGAAGGCGACCCCCGCGCCGCGGCGCGCGCGGTGAGCGCCGGGCGTGGGGTGGACGTCTGCATCGACGCCGTCGGTCATCCCAAGGCGCTCGACCTCGCGCTGCGCCTGACGCGCAAGTGCGGGACGGTCCAGGCGATCGGCGTCTACGCCGAGCGCGCCGAGCTGCACATGGGCCTGCTGTGGATCAAGTCGCTGCGCATGTGCGCCGGGCACGCCAACGTGATCGGGCACGTCGATCGTGTGCTCGCGCTGATGTCCGCCGGGGTGCTCGACCCCGGACCGCTCGTCACGCACCACATGAGCCTCGACGACGCGCCGGAGGCCTACGCGCTGTATGACCGGCGCGAGGCGCTGAAGATCGTGTTGCGGCCGTAGCCGGCTCTCACGCGGGGGGCAGCAGCCGGAAGTTGACGCCGAGTGCGCGGTAAGTGCGTGCGGCACGCACGTCGCGCGAGACGCGCTCTAGGTCGTGCGCCAGCGCAGTCAGCGCGATCAGCCCGTCGTAGGTCGCGCCGCCGCTGACGCCGGCGGTGGCCAGCCTGCCGAGAGCCCGTGCGTGGCTGTGCGCATCCAGCGTGGCGTATGTCGATGGCATGCGCTCGTCGAGCACCGCGGCTGCTGTGCTCGCGTCGGCGCGGTGCGGGGCCAGCAGTCGCGTGATGACGCTATAGGTCTCGGCCGCGACGTGCGCGATTGTCGTCTCGCAGGCTGCCAGGGCCTCGGCTGCCGTGTCGTGTACCGGATGATCGTTGAGGAGAGCGGCGATCGAATCGTTTCGATGCCGCCCACTGTGGTGGCCGGCGCCGACAACGCTGTTCGCGACCCCAGCGAACGTGTCTCCCATAAAGGCTTCCCGAAATCGAGGTAGGCTCTCCTCATGCCTACCGATACGACGGTCCCCACGCTGCCCGACACCCTCGGCGATGCCGCTCGCGAGTTCATCGCCGGCCCGCACCGGCTACTGATTGGCGCCGAGCGCCCGGAGGCCGCCGACGGACGCACGTTCGCCACGCTCGACCCCGCCACCGGCCGCGAGATCGCACAGGTCCCGCACGCCGGCCCCGCGGACGTCGCGGGGGCCCTGGCCGCCGCCCGCGCCGCCTTCGCCGACGGCCCCTGGGCCACGATGCCCGCCAGCGGCCGTGAGCGCATCATGCTGGCGCTGGCGCAGTCCATCGAAGACCACGCCCAGGAGCTCGCCGAGACCGAGTCGCTCGACAACGGCAAGCCCGTCAACCTCGCGCGCTACGTCGACGTCGCCGGCAGCGCCGCCCACCTGCGCTACTTCGCCGGCTGGCCCACCAAGATCGAGGGCGCCGTCCTGCCCGTCACCGCGCCGAACATGCACTGCTACACCCGCCGCGAGCCCGTCGGCGTCTGCGCCCAGATCGTGCCCTGGAACTTCCCGCTGTTGATGGCCGTCTGGAAGATCGCGCCGGCGCTCGCCGCCGGCTGTACGATCGTCCTGAAGCCAGCCGAGCAGACCCCGCTGAGCGCGCTGCGCCTCGGCGAGCTGGCGCTGGAGGCCGGCCTGCCGCCGGGCGTCCTGAACGTCCTCACCGGCGACGGCTCGACCGGGGCCGCGCTCGTCGAGCACCCTGAGGTCGACAAGATCGCCTTCACGGGCTCGACTGCCGTGGGACGCGAGATCGGCTCCAAGGCCGGGCATGCGCTCAAGCGCGTCACGCTCGAGCTAGGGGGCAAGTCGCCCAACATCATCCTGCCCGACGCCGACCTCGACGCCGCCGTCAAGGGCGCCTACCAGGCGATCTACTTCAACTCCGGCCAGGCCTGCAACGCCGGCTCGCGGCTATTCGTGCCCGCGGCGCGCTTCGACGAGGTCATGGGCACGCTCGCCGAGCGCGCCAACGCCACGCGCCTCGGCGCGGGTCTGGACACCGATACCCAGCTCGGACCGCTCGTCTCCGCCGAGCAGCGCGAGCGCGTCATGGGCTACATCGAATCCGGCCGCGAGCAGGGCGCCGAGCTGCTCGCCGGCGGTGAGGCCGCGCTCGCCGACAGCGGCGGCTACTTCGTCGCGCCGACGCTGTTCGCCGTCACCGACGATGAGCTGAAGATCGCGCGCGAGGAGATCTTCGGGCCGGTGCTCGTCGCCTCGCCCTACGACACGCTCGAGGAGGTCGCTGCGCGCGCAAACGACAACGCCTACGGGCTCGCCGCCGGCGTCTGGACGCGCGACGTCGGCTCCGCCCACCGCCTCGCCGCGCTGCTGCGCGCCGGCTCGGTCTACATCAACACCTGGGGCACCGTCGACCCGTCGTCGCCCTTCGGCGGCTTCAAGGCCTCCGGGGTCGGTCGCGAGCACGGCCACGACGGGCTCGGCGCCTACCTGGAGACAAAGAGCGTCTGGACCGCGCTGTGAGCGCCGCAGCGCCGTGGCCGGACCGGCACTCCGTGCACTAGAGTCAGCCATATGAGCGCATCCGTGCCGGCTCCCGGCACCCTCGTGATCTCGAGCGCCGTCGACGACGGCACAATCAGCATCTCCCTCGAAGGTGAGCTCGATCTGGCCGGCGCCCACCAGCTGGAAGTGCGCCTGGACGAGGTCGAGCGCGAAGGTCCCGCCCGTCTCGTCGTCGATCTCGAGCGCCTCGCCTTCATCGACTCCACCGGGTTGCGGCTGCTGCTGCAGGCCGATGCTCGTGCGCGCGAGCGCGGCTGCGAGCTTGTGCTGCGCCCCGGCGCGCCCTCCGTGCAGCGCGTCTTCGAGGTCACCGGCGCGCTCGACGTCCTGCGCTTCGAGGATTGACACTCCAACCCGCGCATGTGAGTCCCGAGGGCATCGCCGTGCCGGTCGGTCGCGACGGGCACGGTCCCGCGCGCGCCGCCGATGGCCCCACGACAGGACGCCGGGTGTCGGTGCTAGCCGGGATCTGCACCGTCCTGGTGCTCGCCGCGACCATCGAGATCGTGCTCGACGCGGCGCTTGGGCACTCGCTGCTAGTCCCCAAGTCGCCGGCGATCGCGGGCTGGCTGCAGGGGATCGGCGAGCGCCTGGGCTTCCGCGTCTTCCTGATCGCGCTGCTCGTCTTCAGCGCCGCCTACGGCGGTCTGCTCGCGCTCTCACGCCAGCTCTCGGCGCGCTGGGCGATCGCGCTGGTCGCAGCGCTCAACCTGATCGTCTTCGCCGGTCCGATCCTGCTCTCGACCGACGTCTTCAGCTACATCGCCTACGCCCGCATGGGCGTCCTGCACGGGATCAACCCCTACCTGCACGGCCCGCTCAGCATCAAAGGCGACGCCGTCTACAAGTACGTCGGCAGCGACTGGCGGCACACCGCGACCGCGTACGGCCCGCTCTACACGCTCGCCTCCTACCCGCTGGCGCTGCTCGGGTTCGTCGGGGCGCTGTGGGCGATGAAGGTCGTTGCGCTGCTCGCAAGCTTCGGCACACTGCTGCTGACCTGGCGCTGCGCGCGCCAGCGCGAGCTGAACCCGGTGCCCGCGCTGCTCGCCGTCGGCGCCAACCCGTTGTACGTGATCTACGGGCTCGGCGGCGCCCACAACGACCTGATCATGACCTGCTTCATGATGGCCGCCGTCAGCCTCACGCTCGCCGGCCGCGATGCGCCCGCCGCCGCCGCGGTCGTGGCCGGCGCGCTCGTCAAGGTCACCGCCGCCGCGCTGCTGCCGTTCATGCTGCTCGCGCGCCGCAGCGCCGCCGCGGTCCTCGGGGCGCTCGCCGCGCTCGCCCTCGTCGCGGTCGTCTCACTCCCGGTCTTCGGGCTGCACGGGCTCGACGTCGTCGCCGCGCTCAACCGCGACGCCGCGCTCGTCTCCACCGACAGCTTCGCCACCGAGATCGCGCACCTGCTCGGCAAGCCCGGGGTCTTCCCCGTCGACCACGACCTGCTCAAGCTCGCGCTCGTCGCGATCGTCGCGCACCTGGCGTGGCGCACCTGGCGCGGGTATGACTGGGTCGCCGCCTCCGGCTGGACCCTGCTCGCGATCTCCGTCACCAGCACCTGGCTGTTGGCCTGGTACACGCTGTGGTCGCTGCCGCTCGCCGTCGTCACGCGCGACCGCCGCCTGCTGATCGCCACGCTCGCCGTCCAGGGGCTGTTCATCGCCCACCAAACCGCCCCGCTGTTCTCCCCGGTGTCATGAGCGACGCCTCCGCCGGTATCGAGCGCCGCAGCCCCTGGGAGCGCCTGTCCGAGCGGCTGCGTCCGCGTGAGCGCGAGCTGCGTGGTCGCGGCGACCTGCGCCGCATCGAGAGCACCCTGCTGGTGCTCGCCTTCATCCTGCTCGCCGTCGCAATCGTCAACGACGTCGTGCTCCAGACGCACGTCAACGACCGCCTTACCGTTGACCTGCGCACCTGGCGCACGCTGACCGGCCACAACTACCACAACATCTCGATCGAACAAGACCTCAAGGGCCACACCACGCGCGACATCCTCTGCGGCAACATCTCGCCCGGGCCCCCCGGCGCGCTCCCGCAAGTCTGCCTGATCGTGACCGGGCCGAGCGTCCACGGCATGCGCGCCTCCCACGGCGGCTACTACCTGCCGCCGTTCGCCTCCAACAAACGCCCCAACCGCTACGCCTGCTTCGGCAGCGCTGTCGGCGCGCAGCTCTGCGCAGGCGCGACGCCGGCCGGGGCCCAGCACACCCCGGTGCCGGGGGCCGATGGCTGATCCCGCGACCGCCGCCCGCGCGGTCGGCGCGCGTGGGGTCGGCTCGCAGGAGCCGCGGACGCGGGCGCGCGGGCGCGCGGGCGCGCGGGCGACTGGGCAGGCCGGCACCCTCTCGTCCTGGTGGCCGCTGGCGGCGATCACGCTCTTGGCCGCCGTCTTGCGGCTCGGCACGCTGAACCTGCAGAGCTTCTGGTACGACGAGGCCTTCACCCCCGTGCACGTCCTGCACCCGGGTCTCGCGGCGACGCTGCGCGCGTTCGTGCACACCGAGAACACGCCGCCACTCTGGTACATCCTGGCCTGGGGGTCCTCGCGCCTGTTCGGGACCGGCGAGGTCGCGCTGCGGCTGCCCTCCGCGCTCGCCGGGATCGCGACCGTGCCCGTCGCCTGGGGCATCGGCCGTGAGCTCGCCGGCCGCCGCGCCGCGCTCGTCACCGCGGCGCTCGTCGCCGTCAACCCGCTGTTCGTCTGGTACTCCCAGGAGGCCCGCGCCTACGCCTGCTTCGTGCTGTTCGTCGCGCTGGCGCTGTTCTGCTGCCTGCGCGCCGACCACCGGCCGATGGCCGACGGCTCCGCCTCCCGCTGGCTCGCCCTGTTCGCGCTGAGCGGCGCGCTGGCGCTGCTCAGCCACTACTTCGCGGTCTTCCTGCTGATCCCGATGGCGCTCTGGCTGCTGCGCCGCCGTGAGCGCCTGCGCGCCACGCTGCCCGCCGTCGCGGCGCTCGCCCTGGTCGGGCTCGCGCTGCTGCCGCTGATCGTCGCCCAGGGTGGCCACGGCACGCAGTGGATCGGCGAATGGTCGCTCTCTGCGCGCCTGGAAGCGATCCCGCAGTACTACCTCACCGGCTACTCCGCCGCCCCGCTCGGGCACGGCGTCGAGTTGCTCGTCGCACTCGCGATCCTCGCCGGCATCGGCCTCGCGCTGTGGCGCACGCTCACCCCCCAGGAGAGTGACGGCGCGCTGTTCGCGCTCGCGCTCGTCGCCTGCGGGGTGCTGCTCCCGGTGCTGCTCGCCGCTGTTCGGCGCCGACTACCTCGCGCCGCGCAACCTCGTCGCCGCGATGATCCCGCTGAGTGCGGTGATCGCCGTGATCGTCGCCGCGCGGCGCTCCGGGCGCGCCGGCATGGCGCTCGCCGCCCTGATTACCGTCGGGTTCCTCGCGCTCAGCGTCGACGTCGACCTCAGCCCGCGCCTGCAACGCGGCGACTGGCGCGGTCTCGCGCGGGTGCTGGCCGCCGGCGGCGCCGCCCGCGAACGCGCGATCACGACCGTCGAGCTCGGCGCCGCGCCGCTGGAGTACTACCTGGCGCCGCTGCACAACCTCGCGCCGCGACACGCAGCTGCGCCTGCGCGAGATCGACGAGACCGGTTACGCCCCGCTGCGCCCCGACGCCGGCGCGCCACCGGCTGCCGGCTTTCGCCTCGTGGCCCGCGCGGACGTCAACGGCCTGATCGTCTACCGCTTCCGCTCGCCGGTTGCGCGCCCCGTCTCGGAGGTCGCGCTGCGCACGCACGTCATCACGCTGCACGCGCACCCCGAGGTGCTGGTCCCCGGTCGCGGTGGCGCCAGTGCCGGCGCGCCCTAGCCGCAGCGCGCGCGCGGCGCCGCAGGTACCAGTGGATCGCACGGTTGCGACAGCGCGACCGGCAACGTGATATCACGGCGTTCGCGAGCGCTCATGGGAAGCGAAAGGATCTAGCTTGTCGATCATGTCGCCGTCGACCGTCGTGAGGAGCAGCGAGGCCCGGGTCGCGCTGGAGCGCGCCAGCGAGCACCTGCTCTCCCTCCAGGACGACGCCGGCTGGTGGAAGGGCGAGCTGCAGACGAACGTCACGATGGACGCCGAGGACATGCTGCTGCGCGAGTTCCTTGGGATCCGTCAGGCCGAGGGGACCGAGCGCTCAGCCGCCTGGATCCGCTCACAGCAGCGCGCGGACGGGACCTGGTCGAACTTCCACGGCGGCCCCGGCGACCTCTCGACGACCATCGAGGCCTACTGGGCGCTGCGGCTCGCCGGCGACCAGCCGGCCGCTGCGCACATGCGCGCCGCGGCCGACTACATCCGCGCCCGCGGCGGCCTGGAGCGCGCCCGGGTGTTCACGCACGTGTGGCTAGCGCTGTTCGGGCTGTGGTCCTGGGAGCGCGTCCCCGCGCTGCCGCCCGAGATCGTGCTGCTACCCGCGTGGGTGCCGCTGAACATCTACGACTTCGCGTGCTGGGCACGCCAGACGATCGTCGCGCTCACGCTCGTCATAGCTCACCGCCCACGGCGGACGCTGGCGTTCGACCTGAGCGAGCTGCGCGGCCCACAGCCGCCAGCGGCTGCGCCCGGCCCCCGGCGGCCGGCGGCGCGGCGCATCCGGGACTTACCGTTGGCCGGCCGTCGCTCGCCGCGCGCGTGGCTGACGCAGCTCGATCGCGCGCTGCGTCTCTACGAGCGCCGCCCGCTGCGCCCGTTGCGCCGCTTGGCGCTCGCTCGCGCCGAGCGCTGGATCGTGCGCCACCAGGAGACCGACGGCTCGTGGGGAGGTATCCAGCCGCCATGGGTGTACTCGCTGATGGCGCTGCATCTCGCCGGCTATCCGCTCGAGCACCCGGTGATGCGCCGGGGCCTGGAAGGGCTCGAGCGCTTCATGATCGAGGACCGCGACGACGCCGCCGCGGTCGGCGCGCCGCCGGGTCCCAGCCGACGCCTGGAGGCGTGCCAGTCGCCGGTCTGGGACACCGCGCTGGCGCTGATCGCGCTCGCCGACGCGGGCCTGCCGGTGGAGCATCCGGCGCTGGCGCGGGCCACCGCGTGGCTGCTGGGGGAGGAGGTGCGCCTGCGCGGCGACTGGGCCGTCGCGCGCCCCCAACTACAGCCCGGGGGCTGGGCGTTCGAGTTTGCGAACGACAACTACCCCGACACCGACGACACCGCCGAGGTCGCCTTGGCGCTGCTGCGCGCCACCTCGCTCGACCGTGAGCGCGTGCGGGGCGCCCTGGAGCGTGCCGCGCGCTGGCTGGAGGGGATGCAGAGCGCCGGCGGCGGCTGGGGCGCATTCGACGCGGACAACACGCGGGCGCTCGTACGCGAGCTGCCGTTCCTGGATTTCGGCGAGGTGATCGACGAGCCGAGCGCCGACGTCAGCGCGCACGTCCTGGAGCTGCTCGCCGCCGCCGGACGGCGGGACACACCGATCGCACGCGCGGGCCTGCGCTGGCTCTCCGACCAGCAGGAGGCCGACGGGTCGTGGTTCGGGCGCTGGGGTGTCAACTACCTCTACGGGACCGGCGCGGCACTGCCGGCGCTGGTCGCGATGGGCCTCCCCCCGAGCGACCCGCGCATCCGCCGCGCGGTGCGCTGGCTGGAGGCTCATCAGAACGAGGACGGTGGCTGGGGCGAGGACCCACGCTCCTACGACGACCCCGCGTGGATCGCGCGCGGCGACTCGACGGCCTCGCAGACCGCGTGGGCGCTGCTCGCGCTGCACGCGGCCGGCGAGGCTCAGGCGCCCTCTCCGGCCGTCGCGCGCGGCGTCGCTTGGCTCCTCGCCACGCAGCGCGCCGACGGGAGCTGGGAGGAGCCGCAGTACACCGGCACCGGCTTTCCCTCGGACTATTACATCAACTACCACCTCTACCGCCTGACATTCCCGATCATGGCGCTCGGGCGCTGCCTGACGTGACGCTGCTGCTCTGCGACGCGCCACCGGGCATCCCCGCGGCGCACGCGATCATGGCGCGCGCGGAGGGCGAGAACTTCCCGGTCGCCAGCCGCGCGCTGCCGCGGCGCAGCCGGGAGCGCCTGCTGGCGATCTACGGCTTCGCGCGGCTCGTGGACGAACTCGGCGACGCCGATGAGTGCCCGCCCGCACAGCGGCTGGCAACCCTGGGATGGCTCGAGGGCGAGCTGGAGCGCGCCTACGCCGGACGCGCCTCGCACCCGTTGCTGGTGAGCTTGCAGCCGGCGTTGCGCGAGTGCCGCTTGCCGCGCGCGCCGTTCCTGGCGCTGATCGAGGCCAACCGCGTCGACCAGCGCGTGGCGCGCTACGAGACCTGGGAGCAGCTGCTCGGCTACTGCCAGCTATCGGCGAACCCCGTGGGGGAGCTGGTACTAGGCGTACTCGACCGGGCGACGCCGGAGCGCATCGCCCTGTCGGGCAAGATCTGCACGGCGTTGCAGCTCGCCGAGCACTGGCAAGACGTGGCCGAAGACCACGATCGCGGGCGCATCTATCTGCCGGCCGAGGATCGCGCGCGCTTCGGCTGCGAGGAGCGGGAACTGAGCGGTGGGCGCGGCGGCCGAGCGAGCTGGCGCCTACGCGGCCTGCTGGCGTTCGAGGTCGCCCGCACGCGCGAGCTGCTGGTGGAAGGCGTCCCCCTGATCGCGACCCTGCACGGGCGCGAGCGGCTCGCGGTGGCCGCCTTCGCGGCGGGCGCTCGCGCGGCGCTGGATCAGCTCGAGCGGGCCGGCTACGAAGTACTCGCGGGTGCGCCGCGGGCCTCGCGCACACGTCGGCTGCTGGTGACGGCACGGCTGCTCGCGGAGCGGCGGCGGTGAGCTCCGATGTCGCGCGGACGCGGCTCGCGTACAGCCAGTGCGAGTCGCTGACGCGCGCGTCAGCGGGGAACTTCTACTACGGCATCCGCCTGCTGCCGGCGCCCAAGCGTCGCGCGATGTGCGCGGTCTACGCCTACGCGCGACGCGTAGACGACATCGGCGACGGCACGCTCGAGCAGGCCGAGAAGCTGCGCCGGCTCGACGCGCTGGGGCGGGTGCTCGGTGAGCTCTCGCCGACAGACCCCGACCCCGTGATGGTGGCGCTGGCCGACGCCCGCGAGCAGTTTGGGCTGCCGCTCGAGGCCCTCGAGGACTTGATCGCGGGAGTCAGGATGGACGTGCTCGGCACCTCCTACGCGAGCTTCGCCGAGCTCGAGCCGTACTGCCGGCGTGTAGCGGGCTCGATCGGGCGGCTATGCCTCGCGATCTTCGGCAGCCGCACACCCGCGCCCCGAGCGGACGGTGCGCCGCCGCGCACGGCGGCGCAACTCGCGGACGACCTGGGGGTGGCGATGCAGATCACGAACATCGTGCGCGACCTGCGCGAGGACGCCGAGCGCAGCCGCGTGTACCTGCCGGCGAAGGACCTGGTGCGCTACCACCTGCACGACGACCGGCCGCTCGACGCGGCCGCGCTGAGGGCGCTGGTGCGCGAAGGCGCCGTCGCGGAGGCCAAGGTAGTCGCGGGCTTCGGCGGTGAGGACGTCGGGCAGCTCTACGCGCTGATGCGCTTCCAGTGCCTGCGCGCACGCGACTGGTTTCACCGCGGCCTGGAGCTACTGGAGCTCCTGGATCGGCGCAGCGCGGCGTGCGTGCTGGCGATGGCCGGCATCTACCTGCGGCTGCTGCGGCGCATCGAGGAGCGTCCCGACGAGGCGCTGGCGGGGCGCGTGTCGCTGACGGCGCGCGAGAAGGCCTGGGTCGCCGGGCGCGCGCTGCTCGGGGAGGGTCCCCCCGAGCGCCATCCCGCCGAACGCCTGCATACCGACGAATGAGGTGAGCGGCGCCGTGGCCGGCACATGAGCGCTCGCGTGGCAGTAATCGGTGGGGGTCTGGCGGGTATCGCCGCGGCGCTCGACTGCGCGCAGGCGGGCGCGCAGGTGACGCTCCTCGAGGTCCGTCCGCGGCTCGGAGGCGCGGCCTACTCCTTCGAACGCGAGGGCCTGCGTATCGACAACGGACAGCACGTCTTCCTGCGCTGCTGCAGCGCCTACCGGTCGCTGCTGCGACGGATCGGCGGCGAGCACGGGGTATTCGTGCAGCGGCGTCTGGAGATCCCCGTGTTCAGCCCCGGTAGGCCGATGACGGTGCTGCGGCGCTCAGGGTTGCCGGCGCCCCTGCACCTGGCGGGGCGCTCGCGCGCTACCGCCACCTGACGCTCGCGCAGCGCTCGCGCGCGGCGCGCGCGGCGCTGGCGTTGGGGCGCTTGGATCTGAGCGCCCCGGAGCTCGACGAGCGGACCTTGGGAGAGTGGCTGGCCGCGCACGGGCAGGATCGCGCAGGCGGTCGCGGCGCTGTGGGACCTGGTCGCGCTGCCGACGCTCAACCTGCCGGCGGCGCAGGCGTCGCTGGCGCTGGGGGCGTTCGTCTTCCGTAAGGGCCTGCTGGAGCGGGCGGACGCCGGCGACATCGGCTTTCACCGCAGCCCGCTGAGCGAGATCGTGGGTGGCCCGCCGAGCGCGCGCTGCGCGCGGCGGGCGTCGAGCTACGGCTCGGCTGGCGCGCGAGAGGGCTGCAGCGCGCGGGAGGGGTTCGAAGTGCGCGGGACCGCCGCGCGACCGCCGCGGAGGGCGACGACGGGAGCAGCGGGAGGCGACCGCGGCGTCCGGCGGCGAGGTGCGCCTGAGACGCGAGACCGTCGTCGTGGCGCTGCCGCATGCGCGCGCGGCGAAGCTGATCGAGGGACTGGACCGGCGCGCGGCGGCGCGCGCGCAGGCGCTGCGCGACGCGCCGATCGTCAACCTGCACGTGGTCTACGATCGGGTCGTGTGCGAGCAGCCTTTCGCCGCGGGGGTCGGGACCCCGGTGCAGTACGTCTTCGACCGCAGCGCGGCCGGCGGGGTAGGGGAGGGTCGCCAGTACCTCGCGGTCTCGCTCTCGGGGGCCGAGCAGGAGATGGGTTTGAGCGTCGATACGTTGCGCGAGCGCTACCTGCCGGCGCTAGCCGAGCTCTTTCCGCGAGCCCGGGGCGCGCGGGTAGAGCAGTTCCTGGCGACGCGCGAGCACGCGGCGACGTTTCGCGCCGAGCCCGGCAGCGCGGCGCTGCGCTGCGGTCCGCGCACGGCCGTGCCAGGGCTGGTGCTGGCGGGGGCGTGGACAGCGACGGGCTGGCCGGCGACGCTGGAGGGCGCCGTCCTGAGCGGGCGCGCGGCGGCGCGCGGTGCGCTGGAGGCCCTGTGAGCGATCTCCTGATCGCGGCGCCGCTGCGGCTGGAGGCCGCGATGATCCGGGCGGGGCTGCGGCATGCACGGAGCGCAGCGACGACGAGGGCGCACCCGGCCCGGGTGCGGCACACCGGCATGGGCCCCAGCCGCTCACGCGCAGCCGCAGGCGCGCTGGCAGGCGACTCGGCGGCGGCGCTGCTGGTGATGGGCTTCGGCGGCGGCCTGGACGAGCTGGGCGAGGTTGGCGACGCGGTGGTCGCCGAGGCAGTGCTGGGACCGGATGGCGCGCTGGTGCAGTGCGCGGGCTCCGAGCAGCTTGCGGCGACGCTGCTACGCGGCGGCATGACGGTGCGGCGCGGGGTCGTCGCGTCGGTGGCGCGCCTGGCGATGGGGGAGGCGCGGACGCGGCTGCGCGAGCGCGGGGCGGTCGCCGTGGACATGGAGTCCGTGTGGCTCGCGCCAGGCGCTGGCAGCCGGCCGTTTGCGGTGGTGCGGATCATCTCGGACACGCCGGGCCGCGAGTTGACGCGCCCGCTGGCGACGGTAGCTGGCATCGCACTCGCCTCGGCGGCGCTGCGGCGCGCGGCGGGCTGCCTGCACGCGTGGTTGCCCGGCAGCTGAGCAGAGAGGCCCGCCACGGCCTCGAGCGCCGCAAGCGGGATCGTCTACTGTGAGGCGGAGCATGGCGGCGCGGATGAGACAGAGCACGCGCATGGGCTGGTATCTGCTGCGCCAGCGTCTGGCGCGGCGCGAGAAGTTCCCGCTGATCGTCGAGCTGGAGCCGCTGTTCCAGTGCAACCTAGAGTGCGCCGGCTGCGGCAAGATCCAGCACCCGGAGCACACCCTGCGCCGGCGAATGTCGGTGGAGCAGGCAGTCGGCGCGATCGAGGAGAGCGGCGCGCCGATGGTCTCGATCGCCGGCGGCGAGCCGCTGATCCACCCCGAGATCCACACGATCGCGGCCGAACTGGTGAAGCGCAAGAAGTTCGTGTACCTGTGCACCAACGCGCTGCTACTGGAGCGCAAGCTCGAGAACTTCAAGCCGAGCCCGTACTTCGCGTGGGCGATCCACATGGATGGCCTGCAGGAGCGCCACGACGCCTCCGTCGAACGCGAGGGCGTCTTCGAGAAGGCGGTCTGCGCGATCCGCGCGGCGCAGGCGCGCGGCTTCCGGGTGACGACGAACACGACGTTCTTCACGCAGGACTCCCCGAAGACGGTGCGCGAGGTGCTGGACTTCCTCAACGACGAGCTGGGCGTGGATGAGATGATGATCTCGCCGGCGTACGCGTACGAGAAAGCGCCCGACCAGGAGCACTTCCTGGGGGTGCGCCAGACGCGGGAGCTCTTCAGCGAGGCCTTCGCGGACGGGCGACGCAAGCGCTGGCGGCTGAACCACAGCCCGCTGTTCCTGGACTTCCTGGAAGGGAAGGCCGAATTCGAGTGCACGGCATGGGGGATCCCGAGCTACTCGCTGTTCGGCTGGCAGCGCCCGTGCTACCTGATGGCCGACGGGTACGCGCAGACCTACAAGGAGCTGCTGGAGACGACGGACTGGAGCAAGTACGGCCGCGGCCGGGACCCGCGCTGTGAGAACTGCATGGCGCACTGCGGCTACGAGCCGACGGCGGTCCTGCAGACGACGCACTCGCTGCGCCAGTCGCTGCGGGCGCTGGTCAGCTAGGGCTCGGAGTCCGGCTCGGCCACGGCGCGACCCTCGACGGTGGCGCTGGAGCGGATCTCACTCCAGGTCATTCCCTCCCCGAGCAGCGCCGGGAGCCCGAGGGCGAGCGCGGTGGCGACCTCGACCGCCTGCAGGATGATCCCGTAGGCCAGCGCGGGGCCGGCGCCGACGCCGTAGGCGGCCAGGACGACCAAGCAGGCGGCTTGGAAGACGCCGACGTTGGAGGGGGTGACGGGCAGGATCGCGCTGACGTTGACGGCCAGCAGCACGGCGGCGGCGGCGATCAGGCCGGCCTGGGACTGCAGTCCCAAGGCGAGCAGCACGGCGTAGCATGCGAGCCACTGCAGGGTCCAGGCCAGCAGCTGCGCGAGCACGGCCGGGACCCCGTGGCGGGGCCGCGCGAAGGCCGCGAGCCCCTGCCGGGCGAGGCGCAGCAGCCGCTCCAGGGCAGTCGCCGCGAGCGAGATGCGCAGCGACGAAGCGCGCTGGGCGAGGCGCAGCAGGCGGGGACCGGCGAGCACCAGTACACAGATCAGCAGGGGCACGAACAGCACCCCGAGCAGGGCGGAGAGGCCATGGCTGAAGAGGTGCACGCTGGTGAACGTGACGGTCGCGAGGATCGCGAGGGCGAACAGGTTGATCAGGGTCTGGGAGAAGACGGTGCCGGCAACCACCGGCAGCAGCCGCCGGGGGGAGCCCTCCAGGCGGCGGCTGAGCACGAGCACCCGCGTGGGCTCGCCGATGCGCCCCGGGACGAGCGCGGAGGCCATCACCCCGACCATCGTGGCGCGCACGACCGAGGGCCACGGGATCGCAGTGCGTGGCAGGGCCGCGCGCAGGACCTCGTGCCAGGAGATCGCGCGCAGCACGAGCGAGAGCGACATCAACGCGAGCGCCAGCAGGATCCAGCCGGGCGCGGCCGACGCGAGCGCGTGCCCGATGCGATGCAGGCCCAGGCGCGAGAGCGCGAAAACGAGGATCGCGGCCAGCAGTAGCGCGGCCACCAGGATCCCCGCGCGTCGCTTCAGCCGGCGCGGCCTGCGCGTGAGGGTGCTCATCACCTCCCGGTGTATCAAAGCGGGGGTGCACGGCAGGCTCTGCCGGGCGTGCCGGTGGGGTAGCTCGGGACTCTCCGCGCGCGCCGGGGAGTCTCGCGCGGGTAGCCTTCAGACCGCGACGGCCTGTCGCTGCAGCCGCCCGCGCGTACCCGCGATCGAGTCGCGGATGGCCTGCACGACGGAGAGGCAGCGCACGGCCGTTTGCAGGTCGACCTCGGGTGCGGTGCGCTCGCGAACACAGTGCAGAAAGGAGCGCAGCTGGGCGAGCAGCGGCTCTTCGAGCGGTACGAAGACGCGCTCGAGCAGGCTCTCCTGGCGGTATGTGCGCGAGCCGGCGCCGTCTTCCTCCAGCTGGGTGGAGCGGCAGCGCTCGACCGTGCGGCGCAGGTAGTCGACGGTGATGTGGGACTGCTCGGTGGTGGCGCTCAGACGGCGGATCTTCTCCTCGGTGATGCGGCTGGCGACGAGCGTGCCGATCAGGCCGTCCTCGAAGGTGAGGGTCGCGACTGCATAGTCGTCGAGCTGGGGCGAGCGCACGCGGCGTCCGACGGCGTGCACGCCGCAGAGCTCACGGGAGCCGGCGAGGGTGAGCAGCACGTGGATGTCGTGGAGCATCAGATCCTGGACGACGTCGGCATCGAGGATGCGCCCGTCGAAGGGGCTCAGGCGCTGGAGCTCGAGCGCCACCATGCGCTCGCCCCGCAGGAGCTTGGATACCTCGCGCACGGCTGGGTTGAAGTGCTCGATGTGCCCCACCTGCGCAACCGGGCCGCGGGGATCCGCGGCGAGGGCTGCGCCCAGCACCGCGGCCTGCGAGACGCTGAGGGCGACGGGCTTCTCGATCAGGACGTCGACGCCGGCGCGCAGCGCGAGCAGGGCGTGCTCGACGTGCAAGGCGCTCGGCGTGCAGATCGATACGGCCTGGACGTGCGCGAGCAGCTCCTCGATGCTGTCGCAGGCGCGGGTGTCGAACTGCTGCGCGAGCGTCGCGCAGCGCTCGCGGTCGCGGTCGTGGATTCCGTAGAGCGCGCACTGGCCACCGAGCGCGCTGTAGGCGCGGATGTGGTGGGCGCCCATACTCCCGGCGCCGATGACGCCGACGCGCAGCGGATCGTCGCGGCGGCGGCCGCCATCGCGGCGGTCTGCAAGGGGGGGAGTCGGGGGAGCGGGCATGGGACTGGTTTTCAGCTCGTGCTCACGTAGCCGGTCGCTTCGGTCGGGCTGCGGACGTTCAGGGAGACCTTGTTTTCGTAGTTGCCCTCGACCGTCTGGATGTCGCCATTGGGGAGCACGTCTTTGACGATGCCGACGTGCTCGTCGCCGAAGACGATCAGATCGCCGGGCTGGGGCACGACGCCCGGCCCGTTGGCGATCGCGCGGCCGGTGCTCTGCGCCCAGGACCAGATCTGCCGCGACCGATCCGAGCCCTTCGCCCTGGGCCCCGAGCGGCGCGCCGGCCTGGCGGGCGGCCCAGGAGGCGAAGTAGGCGCACCACGGCGCCCCGGGGATCGCGCCGGCGGTCGCGCCGCGGTACTGGGCGATCGCAGGCGATTCGTTGGAGCCCGGCGGCTGCTCGGCCTGGCCGAGCTGGCTTTCGGCGATCGCGACGATGCGCGCGCCGGTGCTCCCGCCGGGTGCGGTGGGGGTGAACGTCGGTGCCAGGGCGCTGAGAGCGGGCACGCCGGCGACGCCGCTGGAGGGATAGGCAAGCCCGGCGGCGGCGCTGGAGAGGCCGCTGGAGGGAGTCGCGAGCGTTGCGCTCGTGGCGGCTGAGAGTGCCGGGTTCGTCGCCGAAGCGAGCGTCGGGCCGGCTGCGGTCGGGGTGCTTGCATAGCCGGCGCTCGCGCTCTGGAGGGCGTCGGCGAAGGATGGCCCGCTAGAGGTGGCGGCTGCTTCGGGGGTGCTTTGAAGGATTGCGGCAGGGGCAGCGGTCCCGCCGCTGCGCGCCGCGGCCGCGAGCAGGGCAGCCGGATTGGTGAGTGCCTGTTCGAGCGCAGCGACGCGCTGCAGGACGGATTCGACCGACATCGCACCGGGTGATCGGCAGCGGGCTGCCCGAGGTTGAGCGCTCTGGCACTCGCTCGGTGAAACGACGAGACGGGCGACCGAAGGTCGCCCGTCTCGACCACCGTTCCCTCGATGAATCGGCGGTATGTGGCTTCTGTCGGCCTTCCCTGACCGCCTGAAGCGTTGTTTGTCCGTCCGGAGCGGGCGGACCCGCGCCGGACGGCCTCGCTGCAGCGGCGGCGCCCGAAGACGCCGCCGCTGAGGAAGGCTGTTGAACTATTCGAGCAGCTTCAGTACTGCCTGCGGCAGCGACTTGGCCTGCGCGAGGACGGAGACGCCGGCCTGCTCGAGCACCTGGTCCTTGGTGAAGTTCGTCGTTTCCGCCGCCATGTTGGCGTCAACGATCGAGCTCTGAGCTGCGGACAGGTTCTGGCTGTAGATCGCCAGGTTGCTCTGGGTGTACTGCAGGCGGTTCTGGACCGAGCCGAATTCACCGGCGGCCTTTGCGACCGCGGCGATCGCCGTTTCGATTTTTTCGATGTCTTTGGCTTCGCCGAGGCTGATCGTCCCGACGGCTTTCGCCAATTCGAACGTACTCACCGAGATGGTTTCTTCGGCTTTGCCGGCCGTTTCGTTCGCGCCGACCTGGAAGGTGATCGAGGCTTTCCCGGACAGCAGGGCGATGCCGTTGAACTTCGTCGTTTCACCGACGCGTTCGATCTCGGAGTTGAGCTGCGCGACCTCGCCTCCGATCGCTTCCTTGTCGGATGCCGAGTTGGTGCCGTTGGCGTACTGCACGGCGAGCTCGCGGACGCGCTGGAGCATCTGCTCCACCTCGTTGAGCGAACCCTGAGCCGTCTGCGCGAGCGAGACGGCGTCCTGGCTGTTCTGTTCAGCCTGGTTGAGGCCGTTGATCTGGCTCTGCAGGCGCTGGCTGATCGCGTAGCCGGCGACGTCGTCGGCGGCCGAGTTGATCTTCAGACCCGAGGACAGCCGTTCCATCGACATGGACAGCGACGTTCTCGGTGTTGCTGAGGTTCCGCTGTGCGTCCAGGGCCTCAACGTTCGTGTTGATTGTCAGGGACATGCGTTCATCTCCTTGATGACGGTTGGTTGGTTAGTCCCGGGCTGACTCCCTGTCAGCCCTTGCTTCACGCCGGTTTATCGTCATGGTCGCTGCGAACTTGAGCGTCCTCGCGGAGATTGGCCGCAAACTTGTGGCGAGGTCAGGCGCGGACGTCGACGTGGCGGCCGTCAGGGCCGTCCTCGTCGGGCTCCCAGCGTCCGCGCGGGGCGGCTCGCGGCGGGGCTGCGCGTCCGCGGTGCTCGCGAGCGGCCTCCTCGCGCCGCTCGCGCGCGCCGCGCTCGGGGCGCTCGGGCGCCAGCGGCGGGATCCAGGGGGGACGGGGCTCGATCGGCTGGATGGGGTCCATCGCGGCCTCCTAGGCGGTGCGTCCTTAGCGGGCCACGGGCGCCCCGCGGCGCTCGACGGCTGGGGACGCGCTGGGAACGGATGACTGCAGCTTGGCGAGCTGGGCGGTGAGCAGCTCGTGTTCGGCGTGGCGCAGCTCGGCGACGACCAGGCGCCGCCACAGGAAGACGGCGGCCGCCCACACGACGACGTAGCAGACCACTCCCGCCACCAGCGCACGGAGGGCTGCTTCGAGCGCGGAGTGGGTCGGCAGCGACAGGTAGCCTCCGAGCAGAAAGCCGACCGAGGCCGCCCCAGGCCTTGGCCTCTGCGACGCGGCGCACGGCGCGCGGGTGCGCGGCGAGGCTGAGCCCCGGGGAGTCCGCGTCGCCCTCGCCGGCGGATGGCTTGGCGCCGGCGACTTGGCCTTCTTGGTCTGCTTGCCGGCGGACTTCTCCGCGCTCGCGTCCTTGTCCTTCTTAGCGGCCATGGCTCTCCTGCTCCAGCCCGCGGCGCCGTTCGGCGCGCTGGCACTCGAAGATGAAGCGCACCAGGCGGCGGTGGTCGCCCTCGCCGATCTCGTCGAAGCAGACCGCGCGGTGGCCCTGACTGTCGGTGCGCACAACGGTGCCGGTGCCCGTGATCGGCGCGCCGCCCTGGGCGGTGCGTCAGCCGGAACTGGATCTGCTCGCCGATCTTCAGCGTGCCCGGTCCGGCCAGCAGCATCCCGCCGCCGCTGAGGTCGACGGAGAAGGTCTGGATCGATGCCCTGGCTGCCGGCCGCTGACGCGTCACCGGGTCGGGTGGCGGGGACGCGGACGTATTCGCGCTCCTGGATGACCTCGATGGAGTGCAGCTCGCGGAAGCGCAGCAGCTCGCGGTCCTCGAGCGTCACCACGCCCTGTAGCGGATGCGTCCGCGACGGTTGGTGAACTCGAGTACGAGTCGATCCAGGCGGCCCCCGTCGAGGGGTCGCTCGGTGCGGAACATGAGCGCGACGAGCAGGCTGTCGCCGTCGCGCTCGGCGATGCGTGCCTGCACGCGTTCGCCGGAGGCGCGCACGATCGTCACGACGTCAGAGCGCGCCGGCAGTTGGAGCTCGGCATTGGTGTCGCGCTTGTCGCGTCTCAGCTTCATCGGGAGTGCCGGGGGAGTGGGGTATGGGTGGGTTGCACGGGTGGATCGCGGGTTCGAGCGCCGTCTCCGACGAGCAGGTCAGGGCAGCAGCTTGTCGGCCAGGTAGGCCGGGTCGATCTGGATGCAGCCCGCCGCGACCGCGTCCGCGATCGAGCAGATACTCGGGTGCGAGGCCGAAGGCGCAGGCGGCCTCCACGGCGACCCCGAGCTGATCGGTCTCGTCGGCGTGGGTGATCGCGAGCGTGCTCGCACCGAGCGGACGCAGGGCCTCCAGCAGCTGCGCGGCCGGCTTGGCGCCGAGCGTGGCGGGCAGCGCGAGGATCACGCGGTCCGGCGTGAGCGTCTCCAGCAGCGCCGGCCAAGGCGCGGATCGAGCTGCGGTCGGCGGGGGAGAGGGCGGGTAGGTCGAGCAGCAGCAAGCCCTCCTCACGTGCGTGCCGCAGCGCTTCGGCGACCGGCGGCGCAGCGATCGGGGTGGGCTCGAGGATGTGCGGGCTGAGCAGCACCGCGAGCTCGCTGCGCGCCTCCCCCAGGACGATCGTGGCGCAGGCCGCAGGCAGTGTGCTGCGCTCGCGATAGGCGTCCAGCAGCGCCGCGCAGCACGCGGTCTTGCCGCTCCCGCCGGGGCCCACCAGGGCGAGCGTGGCGCTCCCCACGGGTAGCGGTGGGGCTGAGGGGATGCGCTGCGAGAGTGTTCTGTGCACGGCTCGCGCGAGGCTCGTGCGAGCCGGCATCAGCGGCAGCACGTGGGCGGCGCGCGGTCTCGATCAGCTCACGCACGAGCGCCTCTCCGACGCCGAAGCCCAGAAGGCTCTCTTCGATGCGTGCGCGTGCACGTCCACGCACAAGGGGGGCAGCGGCAGGCGGTTGCTGCTCAACCGGCTTGCCCGCGGGCACCAAGTCCGTGGCAGCAAGCGGCTCTTGGCGCGCGAGCTCGACCGGCAGGACAGCCGCCTCGGCCTCGGCGAGCGCGGCGGCGAAGGGGTCGCTGGCCTGCACCGGGATCGGCCCGGGCGAGCCGTTGTCGCGCCGGTGGGCGCTCGAGCAGGCTGGCGGGGGTCAGCTCACGGAACTCCTCTACAGAGTGCCCAGCGCCGCCGGCGATCCGATTGAGATCGTCGTGGGGGGACATCGGGCCAGCCTCACCGGGGGCGAGCGCGGCGAGCAAGCCGGTCGCGTTGGCGGCGGGGGGCTGCTCGATGCTCGGCTGCTCCAGAGCGTCGGGCAGTGCCGGCTCGGCATCCTCGTCGTCGTAGCGGTCGATCCGCGGAGTGCCGGGCTTGGCCTCGATTTCGACGAACGGCCGCTGGAAGAAGCCGCCGATCCCGCCGGTGAGCCCCTTGTGGTGGCGCACCACGATCGCGTCGGCGCCGAGCTCCGTCTGGATCTTGGGGATCAGCTCATCGACGGTGCGCCCGCGGTAGATGCGAGTGGTGACGTCGTGGAGAGCCGTGTCGCGGGGGGCGCTCGTGGGTGAGGCGATGTCGTGGGTAGTTGTGCTCATGCGTGGATGACTCCAATGGTCTCGACGTTGACGCCGGGTGCGATCTCGTTGTAGGAGCAGACCGGCAGGTGTGGCTGGGCCTGTGCGATCAGCCTGCGCAGGTGGCGGCGCACGCGCGCGGAGCAGAGCAGAACCGCTCCCCGCCCACCGCTCGCGGTGGCGTGCTCGACCTGGGCGCGCAGGGCGCCCACGATTGCTTGCGCGCGGGGTGGGTCGATCGCGAGGTACTCGCCGTCTGTGGTCTGTGTGATCGAGGTCGCGACCTCCTGCTCGATCGCGGGGTCCAGGGTGATCGCCCGCAGGCAGAGACGCTCGTCCAGGTGCGGGGCCGTGATGGCGCGGCCCAGAGCCTGGCGGGCGTACTCGGTCAACAGGCCCGTGTCCCGCGTTATTCGCGCCTTGTCGCCGATCGCCTCCATGATCGTGCCGAGGTCGCGCACGGCGACGCCTTCGCTGAGCAGCGATTGCAGCACGCGCTGGATCTCGCCAAGGGAGAGGACCTCGGGGACGATCTCTTCGACGACGGCGGCGTTGGTCTCCTTGAGCTGGTCCAGCAGCGCCTTGACGTCCTGGCGGGTGAGCAGCTCCGCGGCGTGCGAGCGGATCGTCTCGGTGAGGTGTGTGACGATCATCGACTCGGCGTCCACCACGGTGTAGCCGAGCGTCTCGGCTTCGGCGCGGGTGGACTCGTGCACCCATACGGCCGGCAGCCCGAAGGCGGGCTCGGTCGTGGGGATTCCCTGCAATCCGCCGACGGCGTCGCCGGGGTCCATGGCGAGCAGGTGCCCGGGCATGATCCGCCCGCGGGCGACCTCTGAGCCGCGGACCTTGAGCATGTACTCGTGGGAGTCCATGCCCAGCTCGTCGTGGATGCGCACGGCCGGAATCACGATCCCGAGCTCGCTGGCGATCTGGCGTCGGATCATGCTGACCCGGCGCAACAGCGCGCCGCTGGAGCTGTCGTCCACGAGCGGGACGAGGCCGAAGCCGATGGCTAGCTCCAGCGCGTCGACGGAGAGGCGCTCGAGCGCTCCCTCCGCGCCGCGGTCGCCGGCGGGCAGGGCGGTGGGCGCGGCGGCCGTGCCGAGCGCCGACTCGGAGTCCTGTTCGTCGGGGAGGCCGTTGCGCACGCTCCAGCCGATCGCGCCGAAGATTCCGCCGATCAGCAGGAACGGCAGCTTGGGCAGGCCGGGCACGAGCGCGAACAGGCAGATCGCGGCGGCGGCGACCAGTGGCGCCTTGCGCTGGCGCAGGATCTGCGCGGCGATGTCGCTACCGAGGTCCGTATCGGAGGCGGAGCGGGTGACGATGATGCCGGTCGCGACCGAGATCAGCAGCGCGGGGATCTGCGCGGCGAGGCCGTCACCGACGGTCAGCAGCGAGAACTGGTGGGTGGCTTCGGAGAAGGAGAGGTGATGCTGGAGCATCCCGACCACGATGCCCCCGATGAGGTTGATCGCGGTGATGATGACGGCGGCCATGGCGTCGCCTTTGACGAACTTCGAGGCGCCGTCCATCGAACCGTAGAAGTCGGCTTCCTGGGCGATCTCCGCGCGCCGGTTGCGGGCCTGCTCGTCGGTGATCAGGCCGGCGTTCAGGTCGGCGTCGATCGCCATCTGCTTGCCGGGCATCGCGTCGAGGGTGAAGCGCGCGCCGACCTCGGCGACGCGTCCCGCGCCGTTGGTGACGACGACGAACTGGATCACGATCAGGATCAGGAAGATCACGAGGCCGACGACCACGTTGCCGCTGACGACGAACTGCCCGAAGGCCTTCACGACGCTGCCGGCATCGCCGGTGGTGAGGATCAGGCGGGTGACCGACACGTTGATCGCCAGGCGGAACATCGTCGTCAGCAGCAGCAGGCTGGGGAAGGCGGCGAAGTCCAGTGCCTTGCCGAGGTACATCGTGGCGACGACGATTGTCAGGGCGGCTGAGATGTTGAGCGTGATCAGCAGGTCGAGCAGCTCGGCGGGCAGCGGGACGACGAGCATCGTCACGACCATCACCACTGCGATCGCGGCGAGCAGGTCGGTGTGGCGCAGCAGCTTGCGCACCGTGTCGAGGTTCACGAGCGCACCGCCCCGTGGTGCGTGCGGAGGTTTGGCGATGACGGGCTCACAGCGCGTACCTCTGGCGGCGCGCCATGCGGTACACGAAGGCAAGCACGCGCGCGACGGCGGCGTAGAGCTCCTCAGGGATCGCCTGGCCGATCTCGGTGGAGCTGTGCAGGGCGCGTGCTAGCGGGGGGTCGGGCACGATCGGCACGTCGTGCTCGGCGGCGATGCGCCTGATCTGCGCGGCGATCAGGTCCTGGCCCTTGGCGAGGACTTCGGGGGCCGCGCGCGAGCCGTCGTAGCGCAGCGCGACCGCGAAGTGGGTCGGGTTGGTGACGACGACGTCGGCCTCCGGGACGGCGGCCATCATGCGATTGCGGGCGGCCAGCATCCGGCGCCGGCGCTGGGCGGCTTTGACCTCGGCGGGCAGCCCGTAGGAGCGCTGCTCGTCCTTGAGCTCCTGCTTGGTCATGCGCAGCTTGCGCTCGTGGCGGCTGCGCTGCCAGCCGTAGTCGATCGCGGCGATCAGGAGGTAGGCGAAGGCCGCGCGCTGGGCGATCGCCATCCCCCGGTGGTCGAGGATCAGGCCGAGCGCGGCCGGGGGGATGCCGACTTCGGAGGCGAGGCTGCTCAGTCCGGGGATCAGCGCGAGCCCGGCCACGAGCCCGACGGCGCTGACCTTCGCGACGGCCTTGAGCGCTTCAAAGATGACGTTGGGTCCGAAGATGTTGCGCGCCCCGGAGAGCGGGTTGATCCGCTTGAAGTCGAGCGCCAGCGCCTGGGGATGGAAGCCGACCTGTCCGACGCCGGCGAGCAGGCCGGCGGCGAGGCAGATCGCGGCGATCGGCCCCACGCCGAGGGCGATCGTGGAGAGCGCGGTGTCCATCAGGCCCTTCAGCCCGGCGGCGCTGGTGGCCTTCGCGGGGTTTGAAATCTCGGCGAAGATCTGCCGGAAGGCACTCTGGGTGGAGCTCACGATACGTGGGCCGAGCAGGCTCACGGCGAACAGCCCGGCGGCCAGCACCAGCGAGCCGCCGACGTCGGCGGAGCGGGCGACCTGGCCCTTCTTGCGGGCCTGCTCGCGGTGCTTGGCGGTGGCCTTCTCGGTGCGGTCCTCCTGGGCCATGGTCAGATCACCTGTCCTTGCCTCGCATCAGGCGACGTGCAGGGCGCCGAGGGCGGCACCGACGCTGGTTGACATCTGGTTTGAGATCCAGCCGGCGAAGAACGGCATGCTGGCGCCGACGATCAGCAGCGCGACCGCGACCTTGGCGGGGAAGCCGACGGCGAACACGTTTAGCTGGGGTACCACCCGGGAGACGACGCCGAAGGCGGCGTCGGTGATCAGCAGCGCGATCATCACCGGCGCGGCGATCTCGAGTGCGGAGGCGAAGATGGTCGAGAACACCTGCTCTGCTCCTCCCACGAGGCTGGCGAGCCGGGGGGCGGACGTCAGGGGTACGAGCTGGAAGGTGCGGTCCAGGCCGCGGACCACCCAGGCTTCTCCGCCGATGACGAAGAAGATCGCGATCCCGACGAGCGAGTAGAGGTGTGAGAAGGCGCCGTTCTCGTTGCCGCTGAAGGGGTCGATCAGGCTGCCGTAGGAGAAGCCGGACCCGAGGTCGGCGAGTGCGCCCGCGGTTTCGATGGCGCCGAAGAGCACGGCGAAGGAGAAGGCGAAGCCGAGCCCGACGAGCCCACCCTCGACGATCAGGCCAGCGAGCGTGAGCGGGTCGCTCGGGATGTGCTGGCCGTGCAGCGCGATCGGCGCGAGCCCAATCGAAATTCCCACGGCGACGATGCCGCGCACCCGCGGGGGGATGATCGGCGAGGAGAACGGCGGGGCGATCATGAACAGCGGCGTGACGCGGGCCAGGACGAGGATGAAGCCCGCGAGCTCGTTGCCGGCGAGCTTGCCGAGAATCTCGCTCATGAGCCGACCAGGGTGGGGATCGCGGTGTACAGGTTGGCGGTGTAGGCGACGAGCTGGTCGAGCATCCAGGGGCCGAGCAGCATCGTGATCACGGCGATCGTGGCGATCTTCGGGATCAGCGTGAGGCTCTGCTCCTGGATTTGGGTGACGGCCTGGAAGATGCTCACGACCAGGCCGACGACCATCGCGCCCAGCAGCAGCGGGCCGGCGACCTTGAAGGCGAGGCTCATGGCCTGAGCGGCGAGGTTGATGACGGTGTCCTGGTCCATTGCGATCGTGCCGCTAGTGGAAGCTCTGGACGAGCGCCTTGATGACGAGATCCCAGCCGTCGACCAGGACGAACAGCAGGATCTTGAAAGGGAGCGAGATGAAGGTGGGCGGCAGCATGATCATGCCCATGCTCATCAACGTCGAGGAGACGATCAGGTCGATGATCAGGAACGGCAGGAAGATCAAAAAGCCGATCTGGAAGGCGCTCTTGAGCTCGGAGACGATGAACGCGGGGATCAGCACCTCGGTCGGCACTTCGGCGCGAGTGTGAGGCGGCTTTGCGTGCGCGAGATTGACGAACAGCGCGATGTCCTGCACGCGGGTCTGGCGGAACATGAATTCGCGCAACGGCTGCTCGGCGCGCTTGATCGCGGTGGCGGTGCTGATCTGATGTGACGTGAGCGGCTGCACCGCGTCACGCTTGATCGCGCTCACGGTCGGCGCCATCACGAAGATCGTCAGGAACAGCGCGATTCCGACGAGCACCTGGTTGGGGGGCGCGTTGGTTGTGCCGACGGCGGTGCGGATGAAGCCGAGCACGATCAGGATGCGGCTGAAGCCTGTAACGGTGAACAGCACCGCCGGGACGAGCGTGAGGCCGCCGAGCAGCAGCAGGATCTGAACGGCGTTGGAGGATGAGACGTTCACCGGCGTACCGTCCATTCGCGCAGGCGATTGACCAGCTTGGACTCAGCGGCGGGTCCCCGCGCCTTGCGGGCCTGGCCGGGGATCTGGATGGCGCGCGCGCGGCCGCGTCCGGGACCGGCGCTCGGGACGGGCTCGACGACCGCGCCGGGGTCGGTGCTGGAGGGGTCTTCGCCGGATTCGTCGTCGAGCTCGAGCAGGCCACTGTCGAGCGCCTGCTGCTCGGTGTAGCGGTAGATCGGGACGACGCCGTGCTCGGCGCTGCCGAGCAGCAGATAGTCGCGTCCGGCGCGCACCAGGTGCAGTGTTCGGCCCGATCCGAGCGGCAGTGTGGCCATGCTCGCCAGGCCCGATCCGGCGGTGCTCCGCCCGCGGCCGGACTTGACCTGGCGCAGGACCCATGTGAGTCCCCAGATCACGGCGATCACGATTAGGAGACCGACGATCGTGCGCACGAGGCTCGGGCCGGTCGAGCTCGTGTGCGAGGCACCGGTGGAGGTGGGGATGTTCAGCGGCGTGCTTTCACTGCCGCCCTTGGAGGTCGGTTTGAACGCCTGCGCAGGGCAGGCGAAAGCGAGCACGGCAATGCCGAGCGCAGGGATGGCGGCCCGCAGGACCGCACGCGTAGGCGTGATCGACCAAGTCATCGAGGGACGACTCCGAGGAGAGTCGCTCCCGGTTATCGGCGCCGGGACAAATGGCTTTAGCGCCGCACGGCGCGTGTACTCCTACGAGCGCCACGGCCGCTCTCAGGCGGGCGCTGCGGCGACCTCAGACGAGCGTGTCGATCTGCACTGCCCACTCCCCCTCAGCCGTGACCGCAAGCGTGCCGTGGGCGAAGCACATGCCGTTGACGAACAACTCGATCGGCGCTTCGGCGGCCTGGTCGAGCTCGAGCACGGTGCCGGGCGGCAGCTCCAGCGCGCGCCCCAACGGGATCGTGGTGCGGCCGAGCTCGGCCCAGACGCGCACCGGGACGCCCAGCATCCGCGCAAGGCCCTCGTTAGCGGCGTCGCCGTCGAGGACCCCGGGCTTGAGGGGCGTGGTCGCGTGCAACGCGGGCGCTCCGCCGGGTTGCATCGGGGTCGTCAGCTTGATCGCGCGCCGCGCGCCGCGTAGGCCAGGCCGAGCGCGGCCGAGCGGGACCGCCCTCGGCGTACAGCTGCACCCCGTTCTCCGAGCGGTCCTCCAGGGCCAGCAAGGCGCCGGGGGTGAGCGCGAGCATCTGCTCGACCGGCATCCGTGCCGAGCCGACCTCGGCACGCAGCAGGACATGGGCGCCGGCAAGTCCACGGCGCATCGCGCGGCCCTCATGCGGGTCGGCGTCCTCGGGCTTTGGTCCGGCGCCGAAGATGTCATCCGCGACAGGTGCGATGGCCGACCAGGGGATCAGCAGGGACATCGTCGAGGGCAGGCCGTCGATCGTGCTTTCGAGCTTGAGCGCGAAGGTCGGTTCGCCGATCGGGGCGATGACCCCGGCCTCGCCCTCCAGGTCGACCTCACCGAGCGCCAGTTGGAGGCCGCCAAGGTCGCGCCAGGCCTGATTGAGCTGGGCGGTCATCGACTCGAGCAGGCGTCTGGTGAGCGCCCAGTCGATCTCGCTCAGCTTGCGCTCGGCGGGTGCCTGCTCGGCGGCGCCGCCGAGCAGGCACTCCAGTGCCTGCAGGATCAGCGACGGCTCGATGCCCAGCAGCATCTGGCGCTCGATCTGCTGGACCTCGAGCGCGACCGCGATGGCGTGGGCCGGAAGTTGGGCCTTGGCGGCCGACCAGGTGAGCTGGCTGGAGTCCGCGACGGTGAGCTCGACGGGTGCCCGCAGCTCACTGGAGAGACGGATCGCGAAAGCTTCGCAGAAGGGGCCCAGCACGCGCACGATTCGTCGCCGCAGCTCGACCGTGAACTTGTTGGGCTGGGAGAAGTCGACCGTGCGAACGCGCGGGGCGCGACGAATGAGGAGGGGCGTGTTGGGGTCCTCCGGCACGAGTTCCGCTGGCGGGCTGGGCTGCTCGGCGCTAGGTGGATCGTTCGCTGGATCGGCGCTCGCCGGATCGTCGGCCTGCTCTGCGCCGGCGGGTGTGGGATCGCCGCCGCCACCGGTGGCGGCGGCGTCGGGTGAAGCGTCCCCGGCGCTACTGTCGACCTCGTCGTGCGCGGGGTCGCGTGCGTCGCTGCGCGGGAGCTCCTGCCCGGGCTCCGGCTGGCCGGCCTGCCCCTGCTGATCGGTCTGGCTCACGGCGGCCTCGCTCTAGTCCGCGGAGGGGTGTTCGTCGTCGTCGGCAGGGTCTGCGGGGCTCGAACCAAGGCCGGCGTCGCCCTCGGTGATCTGGGTGACGCGCAGACCGAACTGCTCGTCGACTACGACCACCTCGCCGCGGGCGATTGGAGTGCCGTTGACGAGCAGGTCGACGGGCTCTCCGGCGAGCCGGTCGAGCGTGACGATCGAGCCGACGCGCAGGTCGAGCGTCTCGCCAACGGTCATGCGGGTACGGCCGATCTCGACGCTCAGCTCCATTGGGACGTCGCTGAGACGACGCAGGTCGGCGTCGGGCTGCGCCTCGCCGGCGGGCTGGCCGGTCTCGTCGAACTGCTCGTAGACGACTGCATCGGTCATGGCATTGGCTCCTATTGCACGGTGAGTTCGGGGAACAGCACGGCTTCTACCTGCACGTCGGTCTGGTGTCTGATCGCCATCAGGATCCGGTGCTTGATGGTGTTGCGGCCGTGAGCTTCGACGAGCGTGCTGCCGCTCTGGCCGGTGACGGCGTTGGTCACGATTTCGCGGACCACAGGTTCCTCCGGAAGGGTCCCGGCGCCTTCGCTCGAGCTCGCGGAGGCGCCGGCGGCGGGCGCTCCGGTGCTCTGACCGGGTGCGAGGTCGAGCGCGACGGAGAGCTTGGCGTAGTGGCCTTCACTGAGGTTCAACAGGAATGATTGGGGCATGACATAGATCGTCCCGGTGATCTTCGGCTTGGGGGTGGGCTTCTGGGGCTTGGCCAGCGAATGGGCGGCGCCGAGACCGAGCACCAGCAGCACGATCGGGATGAGTAGCTTCTTCTTGGACATATTGGCTCGGGGGTCGGATGTTCAGGGCGGTGTGGTCTGGACGGGTGCGATCTGGCGGGTTGGTCGGTGAGACGCGATAGCGGAAGGCGTTGGGTTAGTAGATGCGTTGCAGGACGATCTCCACACGCCGGTTGAGCGCCCGCCCCTGGGGGGTCGAATTGCTTGCGATCGGCCGCAGGTATGCATAGCCGGCTGCGGTCAGTCGCTCGGCATCGACTCCTCTGGAGATCAGGTAGCGCACGACCATGCTGGCGCGCGCGGTGGAGAGCTCCCAGTTGCTGGGGAAGCTGCCATGGATCGGCACGTTGTCGGTGTTGCCCTCGACGTCGATCGGGTGGACGCGGTCGACGTTCAGGAGGTCGGCGACCTCGCTGAGCAGCGGGTCGCCCTGCGTGTCGAGGGTGGCGCTGCCGGAGGAGAACAGGAGGCTGTCGGTCAGCACCCGGATCACCAGGCCGCGCTTTTCGATGGCGGTGTGGACGGATCGCGCGAACCCGTGCCGGGCGGCGTAGCTGTCGAGCTGCTGCTTGAGGTGTTCGAAGTTGCTCTGCTCTTGCTGGGCTGCGGCGATGTTCGAGGCGCTGACCTGTGCCGTAGCGGCATGGCTGGTGCGGGAGTGTTCGAGGCTCTTGGAGCTCTGGGGGGCGAGCGGCACGATCGCCGGCACGTCGGCGGTGCTCGGGGCGCGGCTGGAGTTGGCGGTGGCCCCGGGCCGCGCGATCGCCTTGCCGCCCGGCAGGATGTTCCCGGAGAAGGCCGCTTTCAGGGCCTGTTGCAGCGTGACGTACTTGGAGATGTTGACTGAGGAGATCGAGAACAGGACCATGAACAGCGCCATCAGCAGCGTGATCATGTCCGCGTAGGTGAGCAGCCAGCGCTCGCCGGCATCCTCGTGCGCGCCACCACCCCCGCGCCGCCGTTTGCGTCCATGTGGGCGTGCCATCGCTAGGCGGCCTCGGCCGCGGCCTGCCGGCCGGCGCCGACGTCGGGCTCGGCGGCGGCGTCGCGCTCGGCGGGGGGCAGATAGGACATCAGCTTGTCGGCGACCAAGCGCGGGTTATCCCCGGCCTGGAGCGAGAGGATCCCCTCGAGCGTCATCATGCGCAGCTCGACCTCTTCGGCGGAGATCGCCTTCAGCCGGTTGGCGATCGGTAGGAAGATCACGTTGGCCGAGCCGACGCCCATCAGCGTGGCCAGGAAGGCGGTCGAGATCGACGGTCCCAGGGTGGAGGGCGCGGCGAGGTTTTGCAGCACGTGCACGAGCCCGAGCACGGTGCCGATGATGCCCATCGTGGGGGCGAACCCACCGGCCTTCTCGAACGGGGCGGCGGCCGCCTCGTGGCGGGCTGCCATGCCGTCGACCTCGGCCTCCATGATCGCGTGCACCATCTCGGGGTCGGTGCCGTCGACCACCAGCTGCAGAGCGTTGCGGGTGAAGGTGTCCTCGATCTCCGAGAGCTGCGCGTCGAGTGCCAGCAGGCCATCGCGCCGGGCCTGGTCGGCGAGCGACACCAACAGGTCCAGACGCCCGCGCATGTCGGGCGGCTCAGCGGAGAAGGTCAGCTTGTAGAGGCTCGGGATGCGCTTCATCGAGTCCATCCCGACGCTCGCGAGCGTCACTCCGCCGGTGCCGCCCAGGATGATGAGCAGCGCCTCGGGGTTCAGGAAGGCAGCGGGACTCGTCCCATCCATCATGGAGCTGAGTGCCAGGGCGCCGAAGGCAACCCCGATTCCGATCGCTGTAGCGGCCTTCATCGCCCTCGTTCATCGGCCATTGCCGACAATCCTTCAGTTGGTCCGCGAGCGCCTGGGCAAACCTTGCACAGGTGCGGGCTCATGCTCGGGACGGCGGCTGCGCATCGCCTCGGAGAGGACGTCCACGCGCCAGGCGCGCATGGCGGTGGAGACCTGCTCCGGGGTCTCGGCGACGACGACCTTGGCGGTGGTTGCAAGCGTGACGACCGTGTCGGGGGTCGACTCGATGGTCACGATCAGGTCTGGATTCAATTGGAAGGGCTTGTCGGTGTGCCCGAGCCGGTGCAGCGTGATCATCTGGTACCTCCTCTTGGTGTGCCGGGGCAGCGGGCTGCCGCTGGCCGGTGAGCCTCCTGCGGTCCGCGTGGGCCGGGGGGCTCGGTGAGCTTCGCCCGGAGGTGGGGCGACGCGGGTTGCGTCGCCCCACGCGGGCGCCTCGTGGTGTCCCTTTGCTACTGCGAATCAATCTGCCTCGGAGTGGTCCCTAAGGTGCGCGATCAGCCCTGGACCATGCTCACCGCCGTCTGCAGCATTTCGTTGGCGGTCGTGATCACGCGCGAGTTGGCCTGGTAGCCGCGCTCGGCGGTGATCATTTCGGTCATCTGGGTGGCGAGGTCGACGTTGGACATCTCGAGCTCGCCGCCGATGGTCTGGCCGAAGCCGCCGGTGTCCGGGGTGCCGACGATTGGCGTCCCGGAGTTGGCGGTCTGTGCCCACAACGAGCCGCCGAGACGCTGCAGGCCGGCCTCGTTGGGGAATTGGGCGAGTGTCACATAGCCCGCGGTCACCTGCTGCTGGTAGGTTTTCGATTCGGGGTTCTCGTCGGTATAGGTGACAGACCCGTCCTGGCCGATCGAGATATTGGCCGAGCCGGGGGGGATCACGATGTAGCTTTCTTCTTTGCCGGGCGCGTAGGTGGTGCCGGCCGGCGTTTCGGTGGCTACGGCGTTGTGACCGACGACATACAGGCCCTCCTGAGTCGTCAGGAAGCCCTTGGTGTTGGTCGAGAGGTTGCCCGAGCGCGTGTAGTCGACGTTTTTGGGCAATCCCGTGGTGTAGGGCGGTCCGGCCGGTGGGGAGCCGGCGCCGACGCGCAGGAATCCTTCTCCCTGGATGGCGATGTCCAGCGGGTTGTTGGTTGACTGAAAGGAGCCCTCAGACATTTCGTTTTCGGTCGCGGCGACCTGCACGCCGAGACCTACCTGCAGCGGATCGGTGCCGCCGTTGTCAACGGTGACGCCCGACGCTCCGCGCAGCACCTGGGTAAGCGAGTCGGAGAAGGACACGCGCGCGGACTTGAAGCCGACGGTGTTGACGTTGGCGAGGTCGTTGGCGGTGTTGTTGAGCATCGTTTGGTTCGCGTCGAGGCCGCTGATGGCGGCATACATTCCACCCATCATGAGGGCGTCACTTCCTTTCGCGGCCTCCTCGGCGAGGTCCGGCCGTGGTTGTCATGTGTCTGTTTCATCTCCGTGCGCCTCATGCGATGACGGCGCTGTCGATGTTGGTGAACACGTGCTCGCGCATGTGCTCGGAGCCGACCGCCGTGATGACGGTGCGGTTGGGGACGGAGACCACGAAGGCGGTGCCGTCGACAAGTACGAGGGAGTCGCGGGAGCCCTTGCCGGCGACACGGCCCATGCCCTCCTGCAGCCGCCCGAGGGTGCTGGGGTCGAGCGGGATGCCACGGCGCTGGACCCGCTCCAGGGCGTGCTTGGAGAAACGCAGCGGCTGGGGGGCAGCTGTGCCCGTGGAAGCGGCCGCGCCGCCCGGGGCGGTGGGGCTTGCGGGTGGGCGGGTACCGCCGCCGGCGGCCGTCGAGGCGTCCTTGAGGACGTCGGCGAAGGATGGTCCGGAGGTGGCGCGGGAGCCCTCAGGTGAGCCCTCGCCGGGCGTGACCGGCGGCAGGGGCTGCGCGGCGGGCCCGACCGATCGCAGGTCGGTTCCCAGCAGCGCGGGATTCAGCTCGACGCTCACGAGACCTCGGTGATGCTGGAGGGTTCGATGCCGGTGGTTCCTTCAATCGTGAGCGTCGCCCCGGTGGAGCTGATCTCGACGTTCTGGACCGCGCCCTGGAGGGTGGCGCCGGTGGTGGGGTCGGTGTAGGAGACCGTGTGCCCGATCAGCCCGACCGCCTGGGCGACCTGCTGCGCGTTGGCGGCCTGTGAGCTGGTCTGGGCGATGTTGGTGGTCTGCTCGAGTGAAGAGAACTGGGCGAGCTCGCTGATGTATTCGGTGTCGTTGGTCGGTTCGAGCGGGTTCTGCGCCTGCAGTTGGGCGACCATCAGTTTCAGGAAGTCGTTCTTGCCGAGTTCGCCGCTCGGATTTTCGGGGGTGGCGGCGCTGGCGCTCGGGCCGGAGCCCGTCTTGGCGGTGACGCTCGGGGACGCGGCGGCGATGGCGGGAGCCGCGGGTGCGGTGGCTGCGGTGGTGGTCATGGCTGCTGCCTCTCGGTTGCTTTGCTGGTTTGAAGGTGGCTCAGACGAGCACGTCGACGAGTGCGCCGCCGAGCCCGGACGCGGACGACCTCTGCGCGGCGGCGGCGAGGTCGGTCTCGGGGTCTTGCGGCTCGTCGGCGGCGGTTGAGTGGCTCGTGGGAGCGCTCAGACGGGCGGGGGCTTGGCCATGCGTGCGCTCGTGAGCGCCGCCGCCATGCTGGCCACCGTTGGCGGTGGCGAGGTCGAGGTGGCCGACATCCAGGCGTGTGAGCGAGAGCCCAATCGAGCTGAGCGACTGGCGTAGCTCGGAATGCCCGGCGGCGAGCGCCTGCGCGGCAGCGGGAGTCTGGGCGGTGACGCGCGCCACGAGCCCGGAGGCGCTCTGGGTGAGGTAGATACGGATCTCGCCGAGCTCCTCCGGCTGCAGCGCGATGCGGGCCTGGGAGAGACCTTGGCGGGCGGCGAGCTCGATCGTGGCTTGGACGGTCTCGATCGTCTGCTGCAGGCCAACTCCATAGCTGGCCGAGTCGAGCTCGCCGGGCGGCCCACCGGCCAGTGCGGCGGTGGCCTGTTCGAAGGTCGTCGCTTCGCCGAGCACGGTGAGCGATCCGGCTGCGGTGGCGGTGTCCCCGGCACTGGTGAGCGCGGCGGGTTGAGCTTCGTTGGGGGCACCGTGTGCGCCCTGGAGGCTGGGAGGGATCGAGTCGCCGATGCTCACGCCGTGCCGGGCGCTCGTGGGTGTGCCCGCGCCAGAGCCTGTCGGTGCGCTGGGGCGGCCGGACCCGGTGGTGGAGCCGGAGGCGGTGGTGGCTGCGCCAGGGGTAAGAGGGGAGGAAGACGCGGCGGCAGCCTTACGCGGGGAGGCGCCGCCGGTGCTGGCCGCGGGCGCGGCGCCGGTGGCTGCGGCGACCGTTGCCAAGGCGCCACCCGAGAGGTCTGCCGGCGCGCCGGTGGGCGTCTCGGCTGGGGGCGTGGCGGTGGGGGAGGAGCCTGCGGTCGGCGAGCCTGTCGAGTCCGAGCCGAGCGGGGCGGGGTTTTCGGTGGCGGAACCTTCGGTGGCGGAGCCTCCTGCGCCGGTCTGCACAGCGGCGGGCGCGCTGGGGGTAGCGCTCGGCCCGGCGCCTTCCTGTGCGGCGGGGAGGAGCGGGGCGGCGGGGTTGGGGCCTTCCGCAGCCGGAGCGCTCTGGGTCGCGGGGGCAAGCGTGGAAGCGCTTGCGGTGGGGGCCGGACCGGTGCCGAACGTCGGGGCGCTCGCGCCGCCGGCGATGCCTGTGCCAGCGGCCAGCTGCGAGGCGGTCGCGGAACCGGCCTTGGTGGCGCCCGCTGCGGTTGTGGCGGCGGCGCTCGTGGCGCCTTGCAAGCCGGCGCCGGCGGTGAGGAGTGCGACAGCAGAGGCGACTGTGGGTTGGGATGGGGCGTCCTGCGCTTGGGCTGCTTGCGTGCCGGTCGGCTCGCCGGTGGCGGACTTGGTCGGGGCGCTGCTGACAGCGGCGCCTGCGGGCTGCGCTTGGTCTGCGCCGGTCGCGGCGGGCCCCGTGGCGGAGCTCTCGCGGGGCGCGTCGGAGGAGACGGCGATGCCGGCGCCCTGGGCGGCTGTGGTCGACGGTGGCCGGTGGCGTGCGTCGGCGTCGTGCAGCTGTGTGCGCCTGAGCGCTTCGCGTGCCTGCTGACTTGAGCGGCTCTGCTGTTGGCCTTCCGCGGTTGCGGTCCGGGCCGATTCGGCTTCGAGCGCGCTTTGGAAGCGCGGTCCACCTGGGGGGGCGCCCGGCGGGGCGGGCGGGGCGGAGCTGGACAGCGGGGAGGTCTCGGCTGGCGCGATGAGCGCGGGCTGTGAGAGCAGGCCGCTCATGTGATCGTTCCCGGCGCGGCGGTTGCGGTGGGGGTGGCGCTGGCGCCACCCTGCCGGTAGGCGGCTGCGTTGTCGAGCACTTTGGTCACGTACTGCTGGGTTTCGGGGTAGGGCGGCACGCCGCCGTAGCGCTGGACGGCGCCGGGTCCGGCGTTGTAGGCGGCAAGCGCGTTGGCGGTGTTGCCACCGAACTGCTTGAGCAGTTGGCCTAGGTAGCGCGCTCCGCCCGCGATCGACTGGGCGGGATTGAGTGGTTCGGTGACGCCCAGCGACGCGGCGGTGCCGGGCATCAGCTGGGTTAGTCCGAGCGCGCCGGCGCTGCTGGTGGCGTTGGGATCAAAGCCGGACTCCTGCTGGATCAGGCCATGCAGGACGGCGGGATCGACACCATTGCGGGCGGCGGCTTGGTCGATCAAGGAGTCGTAGGCGCCGGTGGAGCCGCCGACGGATCCGGCGCTGGAGATCCCAGCCCCATCGACGGTCGTGGGGGCGGCGGTGCTGTAAGGGGTCTGGGAGATGGCGGGGTAGCTCGAGCTTTGGCCGATTCCCGGGTAGGTCCCCGCGGTCGCAGCGGTGGAGGCGTAGAGCCCCGTGGATGGGTAGGAGCTGGCCGGGGACGGATAGGCGCCTGCTGAGGAGGCGCTGGCGGTCGCGGACTGCCCGGCGGCGGGGGTGCTCTGGGCGGCGTCGAGCGCGGCGGCGAACCCGGCGGGACCCTGCTCGACCTGTGCGATCAGGGCCTGCAGACGCTGTATGCGTTCCCCGGCGGCGAGCGCGCCGGAGGGGAGCGCGGCTGCTCCGCTGATCGGCTGGGTGCTCACGCGGCGCTCCGCCGGAAGCGGTCGATGGCGATCTCGTCGAGGATGATCCCTTCGCGGCGCCCGGCCTCGCGGTCGTGCTCGGCGTGCTGGCGCTCCTTGAGGCGCTCGAGCATGTGGTGCTCGCGCGCGGCGTGGCCGAGCTGGCTGTCGCGCTCGGCGACGTCGGCCTCGTGTTGCTCGAGCTCGCGGGCGCCATGTGTGCGCTGCGCCTCGACGTGCTCGACGAAGGCTTGGCGGGCGCATAGCTCCTCGGCGGCGACGGTTGCGGAGGAGCTGGTGGCGAGACGTTGCTCGGCGCGGATACGCTCCAGGTGGACCTCGACGGCGTGCAGGCGGTCGCGGCTGCCGGTGAGGCGCGAGACGGCTTTCGCGAGCTCCTGCCGGGCGAGGTCCTCGCGGCGCTCGCGCAGGGCGCGGACGCGCTCGAGACGAAAACGGAACGAGGATCCGGTGCTCACCGCCGCGTAATCGGACGAGGGGCGCGGTTCTTGAGCGGAAGGTGATCTTCGGAGTCTGTCCTGGCGCTTAACCGGGGTCTTATGGGATCCTGGAGGCGGGCCTCAGAAGGCGCGCGATCGGTGCAGTTTTAGTCAATGGGCCGGGCATGCCGCGATGTTTCTCGCAAATTCGGCATTAATGGCCCTCCTGGAACGTTTGCTTTTCGCCACAAATTGTGATCCGAACGACCCAACTATTCGCAAACGGAATACCAGATCTATGTCTTGGCGCCGCCGCTGGCGTCTCGCAAGGCTCCATTTTGGCATCGGTTGGTACAGAGGAATCGATTGGATCTAAGCAATCCCACCCTGGGGATGACAACACATGAGCAAGAAGAAAAAAGACGAGATCACCATTGCGCTCTCTCCGGTACAGGTCGAGCAAGTGATGCGCGCGGCAGGACAGCACCGCAACGGGACGGTGTCGAACCTGCTGCTCGCGGCGCTGGATAACGCTTACCAGCCCACGAATGGAAATCGGCCCCCTGGGCTCCAGAAAGCTACGCGCCAGGCGCTCGAGGAGGCGCTCAACGATCCGCAGCTCTCGCAATCGCTGCTGCGTGGCCTTGCGATCTTGGCCTCCTACGGCCCGGACAGGCCGTGGCGGGCGATCATCGACTTGGCTCAGCAGCTCGGGATGTCGCCGTCGACGACGCATCGCTACGTCAAGACGCTGCGGGCGGTGGGCTTGCTGGAGCAGAACCCCTCGACTCGTGAGTATCGCCCGGTGGAGGTTTGAGCGAGATGCGATCACACTGCGTATCCGCGTACGCGCCCAGGAATCGAGTGCGACGCAGGTCTCTATCGCGGCATCCGGAGAGGGTGCCGCTCGCGGGCGCGACCCGGGCGCCGCGATCGCGGCAGGGTGAGGCTCGGGTTGCGCCTCACAGGCTCAGGCCGAGCGCGGGGATCGCGGACGGTCCGGGCTCGGGCTGGACTGCGGGGTGCTCCTCGGCGGTGATCTCCTCGGCGTCGAGGATCTCGCCGCTGCGCTGGGCAACAGAGCTGCTCCAGGGAGGCGGCGAGCTCGAGCAGCTGGGCGTCGGAGCTCTCTGGGTCGCTGGGCTCGATCGACCGACTGGCGCAGGAAGCCGTCGATGCGCAGGCGATGCTCGAGCGCGGCGTCGAGCAGCGGGATCGGCGCCGGAGTTGTAGGCGCCGATCGAGATCAGATCCTGCTTCTCGTGCAGTGGCGGCGAGCGCGCGCGCGCAGGCGCTGGCCGGCGTGCGCGACCTCCGGCGATGACGATCTCGCCGACCAGCCGCGAGACGCTCTGGAGCACGTCGATCGCGGGGTAGTGGCCGGCGTGAGCGAGCGAGCGGGTGAGGACGACGTGGCCGTCGAGGATCGAGCGCACGGCGTCGGCGATCGGCTCGTTCATGTCGTCGCCGTCGACGAGCACGGTGTAGAGGCCGGTGATCGAGCCCGTCGGGCTGGTGCCGGCGCGCTCGAGCAGTCGCGGCAGCAGCGCGAAGACGCTCGGGGTGTAGCCGCGCGTGGCGGGCGGCTCGCCGATCGCGAGGCCGATCTCGCGCTGGGCCATCGCGAAGCGGGTGACGGAGTCCATCATCAGCATCACGTCGTGGCCTTGGTCGCGGAAGTACTCGGCGATCGTGGTCGCGGTGAAGGCGGCCTTGATCCGCACGAGGGCGGGCTGGTCGGAGGTCGCGACGACGACGACGGAGTGCTCGAGGGCGTCGCCGAGGTCGCGCTCGATGAACTCGCGGACCTCGCGGCCGCGCTCGCCGACGAGCGCGATGACGTTGACGGAGGCGCTGGTCGAGCGCGCGATCATGCCCGAGCAGCGAGGACTTGCCGACGCCCGAGCCGGCGAAGATGCCGAGCCGCTGCCCGCGGCCGCAGGGCACGAGGCCGTCGAGCGCGCGCACGCCGAGCCCGACGCGCTCGCTGATGCGCGGGCCGCTCGAGCGCGGCGGGCGGGGCGGCGATCGTCGAGCGCGGCGCCGGCGCCGCGCGGGGCTCGCTCGCGCCCGTCGAGCGGGTCGCCGAGACCGTCGATGACGCGCCCGAGCAGGCCCGGGCCGACGGGCACCCGGAAGGGCGCGCCGGTGCGCAGGACCTTGGTGCCGGGGCCGATCCCGTGCAGCTCGCCGAGCGGCATCAGCAGCGTGCGGCCCTCGCGGAAGCCGACGACCTCGGCGGGGACGGAGTCGCCCCGCTGCTGCCCGCACTCCGCGGTTGGTGCTGCTGACGAGGCAGACCTCGCCGACCTCGGCCTGCAGGCCGGTGGCCTCGATGATCAGGCCGATGAGGTTGCTGACGCGCCCGTGGCGAGCGTGCGAGGTCGGCGCTGCGCAGCGCGGCTGGCGGCGCGCTCGAGGAGCTCGCCGCTCACGTCGGAGGGCTCCTCGCAGCCGAGCTCGGCGCGGATGACCTCGCGGGCGCGCTCGAGCTGGGTCTGGACGGTGGCGTCGACCTCGCTCTCGAGCGTGCGCACGATCGCGCCGCCGCGCCCGACGCGGCGGTCGGCCTGGATCTCGCACAGCTCGATGCCGCCGGCTCGGCGTCTGCAGCTCACCGATCGCGGCGCTGACGACCTCGAGGTCGGCGGGGTCGACGAGCACCGCGATGCGGCGGCGGTCGGCGATCGCGGCGCAGGGCGCCGGCGACGACGTCGAGCACGCGCTCGGGCTGAGCCTCCAGCGTCGCCGGCGACGATCTTGGCGGCGAGTGCCAGCGCGAGCTCGACGGCGTCGCGCTCGACGGCCTGGGCGATCTCCTCGCTCTGGCGTTGCAGGTCGGTCGAGCGCTTCGTGCAGGGCCTGCGCAGCGGCGCGGGCCTCGCGCGATGCCCGTCCGCGTGGCCCTGCGCGCGACCCTCTGGTGGCCCTCACGCGTGGGCGAGCTCGCGGATGCGATCGGCCTGCGGCGGTGGCTTCGGCAAGGATGCGCGCGGGCGTGCCGCGGGGCCGGTGGCGCGGAGGGCTCGAGCTGCTCGAGGGGGTAGCCGGCGGGAGCTGTGGGCAACTAGACCACCGCTTCCTCGTCGCCCTCGCCGTCGCCGCCGGCGAGCACGATCGTGCCGGCCTCCTCGAGGCGGCGCACGACGGCGACGATGCGGCCCTGGGCCTCGTCGACGTCGCGCTTGCGCTGGGGCTGCTGGACCTCCATCTCCTCCTGGAGCATCGCGGCGCCGCGCTCGGACATGTTCTCCAGCAGCTTCTCCTTGACGGCGTCGGGGACGCCGCGCAGGGCGAGCACGAGATCCTTCTGGTTGGCCTCGCGCAGCACCTGCTGGATGGCGCGGTCGTCGAGCTTGACGATGTCCTCGAAGACGAACAGCATGCGCCGGACCTCCTCGGCGAGGTCCTGGTCGGTGGCGGCGAGGTGGTCGAGCACGTTGCGCTCGGTGGGGCGGTCGGCGTGGTTGAGGATGTCGGCGAGCGACTTGACGCCGCCGGCGGCGGAGTACTCCTGTTCGACGACGGCGGTGAGCTTCTTGCGCACTACATCCTCGACCTGCTGGATCACGCGCGGGGCTGGTCTCGCCCATGCGCGCGATCCGCAGCGCGATGTCGGGCTGCAGGCTCTCGGGCAGGCGGGCGAGCACCTGGGCGGAGAGCACGGTGTGGAGGTTGGCGATGACGAGCGCGATCGTCTGGGGGGACTCGGCGCGCAGGAACGCGACGATCTGCTCGGGGGGCGTGCGGCGCAGGAACTCGAAGGGGCGCATCTCGATCACGGTGGAGAGCCGCCCGAGCAGCTCCTCGGCGCGCTCGGCGCCGAGCGCGCGCTCGAGCACTTCGCGCGCGAACTCGATGCCGCCGGAGACGTCGCCGACGCCGTCGGCGCGGGCCGCCGCGGCGAGCTCGCCGAGGATCGCCTCGGTGGTCTCCTCTTCGACGGCGCCCAGCTTCGCCATTTCCAGGGAGAGACCCTCGATTTCCTCCTCGCGCAGGTGCTGCATGACCTCGGCGGCGCGCTCGGAGCCGAGTGCGGCCATCAGCACGGCGGCCTTGCGGCGCCCGGCGACCCGCCGGCGGTGCGCATCGGCAGCTGGCCGGTCTCCGAGCGTTCCTCGGAGGCTGCTGGCAGCTCGATCGCCATGCGCTAGTCCTCCTGCATCCAGCTACGCAACTGCTGGGCGACGCGCTCGGGGCTGCTCTCGGCGAGCTGCTCGACCTGGCGACGCACGGGGTTGCCGCGCGCCGACACCGGCCGGCGGTGGCGCGAGCGCCTCGGTTGGCCTGGTGGGGTTCTCGCGTTCGAGCTCGGAGAGGCGGACAGGCAGCTCGAGCTCGCGCAGCCACGCGGGCTCATGGTTGATCGCCTCCTGCTCGCGGCGGCGCAGGGTGCGGGTGGTGAAGAACAGGAAGGCAAGCGAGGCGATCCCGATCAGCGCGTACTTGGCGTAGCCGAGCATCCCGCCGCCGGCTTCGGCGGCGGTGGTGGTGGCGGGCTTGGCGAAGGCCATCTGGCCGATCGAGATCGTGTCGCCGCGCTTGGCTCTGGATGCCGGCGGCGTTGGTGACGGCTTCCTTGATGGCGGGCACCGAGGCGGCGGGCACGGAGTGGTCGAGCAGCACCGAGACGTGCTGGCTTTCGACGGCGCCGGGGGCGATCGTGGAGTGGATGACGGTCTTGTCGACGCCCGAGCGTGGTGGCGCTGACTTCGTGCTTGTAGTTGGACTTGCCGCCGAGCCGCCTGCGGTCTGCGTGTAGGCGGGGATGTTGGCGGTGCCGGTGGCTGCTCCGCCGCCGCTGCCGTTGCCGGCGAGCGTTTCGAGGTTCTTGCTCTGCTGCAGGGGTACGCCGGCCTTGCCGTAGGTGAGCGATTCCTGGGTGGTCTGGTTGGTGTTCAACGTCGGCGTTGACCTGCACCTCGGCCTTGCCGGGCCCGAGCGTCTGGGCGAGCATCGCGTCGAGGTTGGCCTCCATGCTCGTCGTCGTAGCGTTCTTCGGCGACCTGTTTGCCGTTGGTGCCGGTTGCGCCTTCGCCGTTCTGGGATGGGCCACAGGAGCTGCCCGGAGCCGTCGGTGATCGTGACCTTGTTCAGTCGCAGTCCGGGCACGCGAGGAGGCGACGAGCTGGGCGATGCCACGCACCGAGGTGGTGCCCATGGAGCTCGAGCCGCTCAGCAGAACGGCGGCGGAGGAGCTGCTCTGGTTTTCGCCGAAGAGCTGGCTCTGGGGGTTGGGCAGGACGAGCTCGACCTGGGCGCCGGAGATGCCCTGGATGTTGTCGATCGTCTGCTCGAGCTGGCCCTGCAGGGCGCGCTGGTAGGTGACCTGCTGCTGGAAGTTGCTTTCGCCGAGGCTCGATTTTTCAAACAGTGAAAAGCCGGGCTGGGTGTTGCCGAGCTCGCCGGCGCCGGCGAGCGCTACGCGGGCGCGGGCGGTCTCGTTGGACTGCACCGCGAGCGCGGTGCCGTTGTTCTGCAGTTCGTAGCTGATGCCCTGCTGGTCGAGGGTGCTCGTCATCTTGCCGGTCTGGGCTGGTTCGAGCCCGGTGGCGAGGTGGCGTAGCTGGGCTTGGAGACCATGTGCAGGAACACGTAGATGAACAGGATCGCGGCGATCGCGGAGCCGCCGAGGATCAGCCAGCCGCGGGGGGTGAGCCTTGATGTGAGCTGTCGTATTGGCATCGATTATCTGTTTTGGATTTGGATGGTTCGGTGGATGGAGAGACGGGGCTGTGTTCGCGGGTGCCTGCGGCCGGTGCTCGGTTAGACCTGGGTCTGGAAGATTTGCTGGGCGGCTTCGGTGGCCTTGGTCCGGATCTGCGAGGCGAGCTGCATCGCGAGCTGCGCTTCCTCGACGGTCACGACAGCGCTCTCAGGGTCGCTGACGGTTCCGGTGGCGAGCCCCTGGGCGGCGCTGCTGGCGCTCTGCTGGGTCTGGTCGAGCGAGGAGATGGCGTTGGTCAGCGCGGCTCCGAAGCCGCCGCTGGCTTCACTCCCGGTGCTCGCTCCGACGCCGCCGGGCGCTTCTACACCGGTCGCTCCTTCGATTCCGCTGGTCGCTTCCACGGCCATCGCTGGGTGAGCTGCCGGAAGTGGGCTGTGCTTCCAGGGCGCCGGTTGCGGTGCCGGTGGCTGTGGACGGTTCGCCGGCGTTGAGCTTGCCGATGTGGCTCACCGACCATTCGCCGCCGATCGCGCCGATCGGGAGGACCATTACCGGGAGCTCCGTTCAGTCATTTGAGTAGCCCGAGGGTGGCGGTGAACATCGACTTGGCGGTCTGCATGGCGGTCACGTCGGACTGGTAGGAGCGCGACTCGGAGATCAGGTCGACCATTTCGGTGACGGTGTTGACGTTTGGCATCTTCACATAGCCCTGCTTGTCGGCTTCGGGATTGCCAGGGTCGTAGACGAGCTGGTCGGGGGTTTTGTCGGCGACGATCCCCGCGACCTTGACGCCGCCGGCGGGTCCCTGGTTGGAGGCCCCGCCCGCCCCGAGTGCGCCGGCGAGGGTCGAGCCGAAATCGGAGGGGGGAGCCGGTCTGCTGGAGGACGACCTCCTGGCGCTGGTAGGGCTGCCCGTTGGCGGCGCGCGTGGTCTGGGCGTTGGCGAGGTTCTCGGAGGTGACGTCCATGCGGACGCGTTCGGCGGTGAGACCGCTGCCGGCGATGTCGATCGCGTCGAAGAGTCCCATCAGGCGAGGCCCATCGCGGAGCGCAGGATTTCGTCGCGGGCGCCCATGACCTGGACGACCGCCTCGTATTCCAGTCCGTTCTCGGCGAGCAGCGCGGATTCCTGGTCGATGTCGACGCCGTTGCCTTCGGGGCCGGCGGCCCCGGGCTGAACTTCGGGCGTCAGCGCGACCTGGGTCGGGCGATTCGCCGCTGGCGAGCGCGTCGCGCAGTGCGCCCTGGAAGTTGAGGTCCTCGCGCTGATAGCCGGGGGTGTTGGCGTTGGCGATGTTGTTGGTCAGCAGCGTCTGGCGCAGTCCAGGCGCCGCGCATCGCGGTCTCGAGTGCGAGCTGGGTGGTGTCTGCGAGGGACATGGATGAAGAATCGGTGTGCTGCGCCCTCCGTGGGCCATACCCGACCCTCATCCGTGAGAGTCACACTCCCCGGGCGCCGCCCGGGTCCCTCCGGTCATCGGCCGTGGGCCGCGGAGCTTTAGCGCTGCCGTCGCCGGTCCGCTGCCGGGGACTGAAGCGGCCGTCAAGGCGACGCGGCGCGGGGCCGCTAGGCGCTCTGATCGATGCGCCGGATACGCCGGTGGGTCTGGCGGGCGTACCCGTGGGCGGTGCGGCTGGCGCGCGCGGTGGTACGCAGATCGCAGAGCATCGCCTCGCGCAGGCACAGCAGTGTGGCGTTGGTGCGCGCGTGCAGGGCGGCCGCGCGCTCGAGCAGACCGCGCGCGGAGGGCGGGGGCTGTGAGGGCAGCTCGGCGGTCAGCGCGTCCCACTGGGGGGCGAGCGAGCGGAGGTCCTCGATCCTGCCGTCCCGGGCGAGCTCGAGCTCGCGCTCGGCGAGCTCGAGGATCGCCTCGTAGGGGTCCAGGGACAGGAACGGGGCGAGCTCGGACATGGGCGCAGGAGGGTTCTGCTGGGGGGCGGGTTCCATCAGGTTCCCCCGTGGGCGGGCTCGGGCATGTTCGTAGGAGGGGTCTGGGGTGCGGGATCCATGGGGCTCACCCGTGGGCGATCTCGGCCCAGGACTCGCGCAGCTCGCCGAGCAGGTTGCCGACCTCCTCGAGCTTGCCTGCGTCCTGCTCCATGCGGGCGCGGTTGAGGTGGGCGAGGCAGAACTGGTAGATCGGATGCAGCTGCTCTGCGATTGGGCGGCCCTCCTCGTAGTCGAGCACGCCGTCGAGATGGGCGATGATCAGCTCGGCACGTCGCAGGGTGTTGTGGGCGCGCTCGATTTCCCTGGCCTGCATGGCGGCGCCGGCCTGGCGCAGGAAGCGGCGTGCGCCGTCGTAGAGCATCACGACGAGCTGCACAGGCGTCGCCGAGAGCACGGCGTTCTCGCGGTAGGCCTGCGGGGTTGCTGTCGGTGGGGTCATCGCGCTCCTCGGTCGCTGCTACGTGGCTGGCTGGCTGACCCGGTGATCGGTCGCGGCGAGCCAAAGTTGAGGAGTGGGAGTCGCGCCGCGTGGCGCGCGGGTAGCTAGTGCTTGTTGGAGGAGCTGGATTCGAGCGCGGCGAGCTGCTCGGTCAGGTATTCGCCCTCGGCCTTGCTCCTGGAGATCGCGACTTCCATCGCGGCGTACTGTTCCTGCAGCGATTTCTGGCGCACGGCGAGCATTTCGTTCATCGTGTCGATCCGGCTGGCCAGTTGGGAGACCTGTGTGCTGTCGCCTTCGATCCGCGTTGCGAGAGCCCCGCCCGGTCCGGACTCCAGGTTGACGTTCTGCTGAAAGCCTTTGGCCCAGCCCTGGAGCATCTGCTGCACCCCGGAGGGGTTGGCCTGAATTGCGGCTTCGAGTTGAGCGGTGTTGAGCTGAAGCTGCCCTTCGACGGAGGACTGGGAGTAGGTGGCGGTGCCGGACGGCGGGCCGGTGTTCACGCCGATGTCGGCGAGGCTCGACATTTCGGCGGGCTGCCCGGCAATCGGTTCGTAGAGCGACTCGCGCATGCTGTTCAGCAGGCCCATCAGATCGGAGTCGCCGAACAGCGTTCCGCTCTTCAATTCAGCGACGCTCTGCGGACCGGCCGGGGGCTTGGTGTTCAGCTGCTTCTCGATCGCGCCGATCGTCGAGTTGTAGAGGCTCACGAATGCCTGCACCTGGGTCGTGATGGCGCTGGCGCTGGGGGCGGGCGCTTGGACGTCGATCGTGACCGGGCCGGTCGTGGTCGTCAGCGCTTTCAGGCTCAGGGTGACGCCGGCGATCGCGTTCGTCACGGTATTTGTGGCGGAGCTGGCGGCGACGCCGTCGAGGGTGTATTCGCGCGTTGCGGCCTGCTTTGGCCAGGCCGGCCTGTTCGACGAGCGTTCCGCCTGGGTCGGAGACCTGGATGAAGCCGGACCCGGTGGCGCCCGTGGCGCGGGTGGAGAGCACCAGTGTTTCGCCGTTGACCGCGGCGGCGTAGACGGTGGCTTTGGAGTCGGAGTTGATGCTGTTAGCGAGCGTCTGGATGCTCGCGCCCGCCGCAAGCGTGATTTCCTGACCGTCGATCGTGAGGGTTTCGGCGGCGGCGGGGCTCGTGAAGGTGAAGGTGCGCTGCGCGGAGTTGGCGAGCTGGGTGACTTCCAGCTCGTAGCCGCCGATCGCCGCGCCCGAGCTGGTGGTGGCGGTGACCTGGTTGATGTCGCTCGAGCTGACGGTCTGGGTGGTGTTGAACAACGTGGGGGAGCCCAGTTCCTGGGCGGCGAACGTCAGTTGGCTGAGGCCGCTCTGAAAGGACTGCAGCTGTTCGCGCTGCCCTTCGAGGGTCGTCTCCTGGTTGCTCAGATTGGTGATCGGCTTGCGTTCGACAGCGAGCAGCGCGGAGATGATTTCATTCGTGTTCAGGCCGGACGCGAGCCCGGTGATGTTCAGCGGCGCGCCCGCGGAGGCGCTGATCGCGGCGGACATGGTGACCGCTACTCCAGCGGCGCGCCGGCGGCGACGTCGAGCGCTTGGGCGGGCGAGAGCTGCTTGAGGACGTTGCCACGGCGGTCGCGTACTTCGATCGTGGTGCGCCCGCTGGCTTCGTCGCGGGCGAAGCGCAGCTCGCGGCCCTGGGAGCTGAGGCGCTCGTAGATCTGCGCGGCGTCGGTCATCTGGTCGATGACCTCCGCCGGGGGGCTGCTAGGAATCGCGTCGAGCGACACGGCGGGCGCGGCGGCGGCCGGTCCGCGGGTGGCTTGCGGTCCTGCGGGGCGGGCCAGGGCGGCGCCGCGCACAACTGCGATGCCGGCGGATGTCGGGGTTGGGGCGATCGGCGAGCTCATGCTGTTTTCCTCCTGAAAGCATTGTTCGCGGTCCCGTCCGTGGGCCGCTTCGCTCTTGGGTTTCCTCATGATGATCGGCCCGTTCCCGAAAAACTTTAGGCTGCCTGTAGCTGGATCGGTGTGGCGGCGCTCGCCTGGACCCGCGCGAGCAGCGCGGCGCCGCCGCGGTGCTCGGGATCGAGGGCGAGGAGCGCCTGTGCGAAGTCGATCGCCTCGGCGGCCAGGCCCTGGCGCTCGGCGACGCGGGCGAGGCCGAGTAGGGCCCGGACGTCGGGCTGCTCGCGGCAGACCGCGAGCCACTCCTCGGCGGCGGAGGCGGGAAAGCCGCGGTCGAGGTACGCCTGCGCGAGCAGCTCGCGGCGCTCGCGCGAGGGGAGGGGGGTGAGCTCCAGCAGCGCAAGCAGGGACTCGAAGAGCTTGAAGTCGTGCACGCGCAGCAGTGCGCGGAGGATCGTCTCGAGCAGTGCTACCGCGTCGGCGGACAGCTCGGTCGTGGTGCTCCCGGCGACGGCGAGCTCGCGCCAGGCGCCGAAGAGGTCGAGCTCGGCGGCGGGCATCCCGGCCGCGTTTGCGCGCGCCAAAGCGGCGTCGAGGGTGGCGAAATCGGCGCCCGCAAGGCGGGCGAACAGCTCGCTGCGGCAAGCGGTTGCGGCGAGTGGATCATCGACGGGCAGGGCCGCGGCGATCTGTGCGGCGTCGCCGTAGCGGCGCTGCGCGAGCAGGACCTCCGCGAGCGCGACGCGGGCGCGCCCGGAGTGGGGCTGGTGCTCGAGCACGCTCCTGAACTGGATCTCGGCGGTGGTGGCGGCGCCGCGCTCGCAGAGGGCGACGCCGAGCAGGAAGCGGACGGCGGGGGAAGGCACCGCGATCTGGCTCTCGACGGCGCTGACGACGGTCGCGGGGTCGGCGCCGGTGGCCAGCAGGGCGGCGGCGTAAGGGAGGACGGTGCCCGCGAATTGGGGATACTCGTGCAGGCAGTGCGTGCACAGTTCGAGTGCCTGCGGCGCCTCGCCGCGCTCGAGGTAGAGCTCGGCGAGCGCCAGCCGCGGCAGGTAGGTGCCGCAGCCGACGGTGGCCGTGTAGCGGCTGGGGGCGTCGCCCATCTCGATGCAGCGCTCGTAGAGCTCGATCGCGCGCTCGGGGTCGCCGTCGATGAGGCTGGCGGTGGCCTGCTCCAGCACGAGGTCGGTGAAGCCCGGGAAGCGCAGGAGTGCTTGCTCGGCCTGGGCGATGGCCTCGCGCGGTCGCCCGCCGACTCGCAGCGCCCTGACGAGGCGGTTGGCGAGGGCGGGGGCGAACTGATTGCTGGCGGCCTGCTGATCGTCCTCGATCAGCTCCCAGGCGCTTTGCAACTCGCGTAGGGCGGCGGGTGCATCGCCGGCGGCGGCGTACTCGGAGCCGAGGTTGTAGTGCAGGAAGGCACTTGGCGGGGACTCGGCCTGCTGCATCCGTAGCAGCTCGATGTTGCGCTCGGACTTCGCACGGGTGTCGCGTACGGCGCCGAGGTAGCCGTAGTGTTCGATGCGCACGCCGCTGGCCTGCAGGCGCTCGGGCAGGTAGCCGGGGAGGGTGTGGGCGATCTGCTCGTGCAGGCGTCCGTGGTAGCGGTACTCCGAGCGGTTGCGGAACAGGCGCAGGGTGTCGTGGGTGACCGCGGTTCCGACGTCGAGCTCGCCGGTGTGGTTGATCTCGGTGAGGTAGAACGCCTCGCGCCAGGTCTGCGTGGTGAGAGCCCGCAGCCGGGGAGCGTCCTCGCTGACGAGCACCTCGTCGGCGTCGAGTATGAGCAGCCAATCTCCGGTGGCGGCGTCGAGGCCGACGTTGCGGGCCTCAGCGAAGGACCCGGTCCAGGCGCGCTCGATGACGCGCGCGCCGTAGGAGCGCGCGATCGCGATGGTGCGATCGGTGGAGCCGGTGTCGACGACGACGAGCTCGTCGACGACGTCGGCGACGGCGGCGAGGCAGCGAGGCAGCATCTCCTGCTCGTCACGGACGATCATGCAGAGGCTCAGACGCAGGCCCGCGGGGGGCCGCGCGCGCGCGGCGAGCTCGCGGGCGCGGCGCTCGAGTAGGGGAAGCTTGGGGTGCAGCGGCGCGGGTGAGGAGCTACCGTGTGCGCGGTTCTCTGTGCGCCTGCGCTGGCTGACGTGGGTGAGGTTGCGGGCTAGCGCGGGGAGCGTGGGGTCGAGCTGCTGGGCGGCCTCGAACAGGGCCTGGGCGGCGCCCAGGCTCCACAACTCGTAGAAGGCGACGCCGGTGTAGTTGAGCAGCAAGGGCTCGCACGGCTCACGCTCGAGCGCGTCGAGCCCGCCGCCGGCGAGCGTTGCGTAGAGCGCCGGCAGGCGCTCCTGCGGGCATGTCTCGACGGCGGCCAGACCGCACTCGATCAGCGCGACGCCCGCCCAGTAACGCCGATGGGGGTGCTCGATCTGCTGGGCCTGCGCGAGCAGCAGGCAGTAGCCGTCGAGGTCACCGGCGGCGAGCAGCGCATTTGCGCGCGGTGGCAGTGCCGCGACGCCGTCCTCAGAGTTGAGGTCGAGCGTGGGCCCAGGCTGGGGTGGGGCATCGAGCGCAGGTGCGGGCTGGGGCGGGGAATCGAGCGCAGGCCCAGGCTGGGGTGGAGGAGCGGAGCTGTGAGCGGACATTTGTTGGGGCCTTGAGCGGGTTGGGGTCGGGGGTGGGATTGGAGGGTGGGGGTCGGGAGTCGGGGCTGGGCTGGGGCTGGGATTGGTTCGGGGCTGGGATTGGGTTGGGGTCGGGGCTGGGTTGGGGTCGGGATTGGGGTTGGGGTCAGGATTGGGGGTTGGGGTCGGGTTCTCGGGCTTGGCGGGTTCGTGATCGGTCGGCGGTGGGTCCCGCGGACTGCCGGTTGGCGCTCCCGGTCATCGACCGCGCACCTAGATCTGTGAGGGCTTTGAAATGGTGGCGTCCTCCCGGACACGTCGGTCGTGGCAGCTGGTTCGGATATTTGAGAACGCTCACTTTTCTGCGAATTGCGATTCGGGGCTCAAGCCGATGAGGTAACGCTCCGATGAGGGCGAGGTCTCCACGGATGGATACCCAGGGGTCTCATGGATGCAGGCTCCTGGGTTACTGCGGAGGTGACCACTTTCCCTCGAGAGTCGGAGCAGTCAATGAAAACTATGGAGCAGCGCGCCGCCAGGATCTCGGCCTCCGAGGTGCTGTCGCTGTGGCAGCAGTACAAGCGCACCGGGGACGTCAGGCTGCGGGACCGCCTGATCTTCACCTTCACACCGATGGTTCGCTACATCGTGTATCGCAAGGTCCGCGAGGTTCCGGCGCAGTGCGACGTGGAGGATTTCCTCTCGTGTGGCTTGGAGGCGCTGATCCGCTCGATCGAGCGTTACGACCCGGAGAAGGGCGCGACGCTGGAGCAGTTCGCATGGACGCGCATCCACGGCGCGGTGCTCGACGAGCTGCGCCGCCACGACTGGGCGCCGCGCTCGCTGCGCCGCGCGGAGCGCACGATCAATGGGGCGCAGGAGAGCTTCGTCGCTCAGTACGAACGCCAGCCGAGTCGCGCCGAGCTGGCGGCCGCGGCCGGTATGAGCACCGACGAGCTGGGCATGCGCATGGACGAGCTGGCGCTGGCGGAGGTCGGCTCGCTGAACAAGACGATTCGCTCAGAGGACAGCACGACGATCGAGCGCATCGACACGCTTCACAGTGACGACGAGCAGTCCGATCCGACGCTCAGCGCGGAGCGCCACGCGGCTAAGGAGCGTTTCCGCGAGGCGTTCGCGCAACTACCGGCGCGCGAGCGCCAGGTAGCGGTGCTGTTGTATGTGGAGGGTCGCACTTTGCGCGACATCGGCACTCGCCTGGGAGTATCGGAGAGCCGCGTCTCACAGATCCACACGGAGTTGCGTGCCCGCTTGCGCGAGCGCTTGCAGGAGGATCAGGCGCTCTTCACCGTTGTGTAGTCGAGCACCAGCGCCGCGGTCGGGCGATGGGGAGCGGCTTGACCTCACGACCGGGTGCCTGCGCTTGAATCGTGAGCGGCGGCTAAAGAATTTACGCTAGCGCCCGATCACTTGGAGCACGATGGACCTCGGCCTTTTCATCGCAGCCTCCGGCATGGTCGCGGAGCAGACCCGCCAGGATCAGCTCTCCAACGATCTCGCAAACGCCTCGACCCCGGGGTACAAGCCCGATGCGACCCCGCAGCGCAGCTTTGGCGAAATGCTGCTTCAGAACACAATGAGCGGTCAGACGATCGGCTCGATGAACACGGGGGTGGCGCTCGGCAAGACCTACACCAACATGACGCCCGCGGGGATGCAGACCACCAACGAACCGCTCGACTTTGGGATCGTCGGCGGTGGCTTCTTCGGGGTGCAGACTGCGCAGGGTGTGCGCTACAGCCGCGACGGGCAGTTCACGACATCCGCGCAGGGACTGCTGGTGACCGGCGCCGGGCAGAATGTGCTCAGCCAGAGTGGGGCCCCGATCAAAGTGGGCGCCGACGGCACGGTCCCGCCGAGCGCGCTCGGCGTCTTCGATGTGCCGGACGCCGTCAAGCAGGGTGAAAACCTCTTTGCCGGAAAGGCTTCGACTGGCGCCGGCCCGGGCTCACAGACTGCGCTCGGCGCGGTGCGCCAGGGTGTACTGGAGGAATCCGGTGTCAACCCATCGACGGTGATGGTCGAAATGGTCGGCTCGCTGCGCACCTTCCAGTCCGGCCAGCAAGCCATTCAGGCAATCGATCAGACCCTCCAGGCGGCCTCGACTCAGGTCGGCTCGCTGAACGGGTCCAGCTAGGGAGGGGTGAGGGGTGCTCGAAGGTATGTATGCAGCGGCCGCCGGCATGACGGCCCAGCAGCAGCAGATTGACTCGATCGGCAACGACCTCGCGAATGCGTCGACGACCGGCTACAAGGCCCAGCGCGTCGGCTTTCGCGACCTGCTCTACAACCAGATCGACCAGGCCGGGACAGTAACCACGGCCGGCGCGGGGGCCGCTGCGCAAACACTTGGAGCCAATCAGTCCCAGGGGTCGATTCAGAGCACCGGGGACCCTCTGGATCTCGCGATCGAAGGCTCGGGCTACTTCACGGTGAAGCGCTCCGACGGCTCCACCGCGCTGACCCGCGACGGCGCTTTCGAGGTCGATGCGCAGGGCAAGCTGACGACCGCCGAAGGCGATCTCCTCGAGCCCCCGATCACGCTGCCGAAGGGCGTCTCGCCCAGTGAAATCTCGATCGGTCCCGACGGTACCGTCAGGGGCCCCGGCGGTGGTCGCGCGCTTGGCAAGCTCGCGCTCGTGACGGTCACCTCCCCCGATCACCTGCTTGCTGGGGGTGGCAGCCTCTTTACGACGACGGCCTCGAGCGGAGCTCCGCGGCCCACCGCCGGCGCAACCATCCGCCAGGGGGCGCTGGAGGGATCGAACGTCGATACGGCGACCGAGATGGTGAAAATGATCAGCACCCAGCGCAGCTACCAGCTCGAGAGCAGCGCGATCCAGACCGAAAACCAGATGCTGCAGATCGCCAACCAGCTGCGCTCATGAGTCTCCCGCTCGCAGCCACGTCCGCCACCACGACGGGTCTGCCCGTGACGAGCGAGACGCGCGCGCCCGCGGCGGTTCGCAACGGTTCGCCTGGGGCCAAGCAGGCTTACGCGACGGCCCAGGGCTTCGAAGAGATGCTCCTGCAGCAGCTGTCGCAGTCGCTCGTGCAGAGCAGCGGCTTTGGTGGCGAAGGCGAAGCGGGGGGTGAAGCGTCCGGTGAAGAAGGCTCGGCGTCCGCTGGCGCGAGCGGAATGCTCGCTTCATTGCTGCCCCAGACGCTCACCGAAGGCGTTATGCGCGAGGGTGGCATCGGTCTCGCGACAAAGCTGATGGACGCGCTCGATCCCGCCACGGGAACCGGCGCCTCTGCAGCTGGCACGGCCGGTGGTGCTGCCGCCGGCGCGAGGCCGGTCTCGGCCGGCTCGGTCGGGGACGCGCCCGCCACGGCAAAGCCTGCCCAGGCCGGCGCGGACGGGGGCACGCCCGTGCTGAGGGGGCCGTCGCTCGCCGGCCCGACGGGAGGCACGTCCGCATGAGCGCGGCGGCCCCGATCGCCTTGCTGGCAGAAGCGCTCGAGCCCGAGGGCACGCTGAGCGTCGAAGTGTTGAGCCACCTCGATGCGCAGATCGCATCGGCGCAGCGCCTGCTCGAGATAGTGCTGGAGCAGGGCGCTGCGATTCGTGTGCGCGACGTGCATACGGTCGTTCGGCTCGCCGGCCTGTTGCACGGTGAGCTGACCCGGCGCCAGCAGATCGAGCATGAGCGCTCGCTGCTGCTCGAACGCGCCGGCGCGCGTCTGGGGATCGCGGCGGAGCTGGTCACGCTGACGCGCTTGGGTGCGCTGATGGACGGCGCTAGCGCGCAGCTTGCCGCGGCGCGCAGCGCGCAGCTGCGCGGCCTGCTGCATGAGCTGCGGCGCGAGCACTCGTGCAACCGCGCGCTGATGCAGATCGAGCTGTCCTTCCTCGACCATCTGATGAGGTCACTGGCGCTCGACGGCGAGACGCATGGCTACGACCCCCGCGGCGCGAGCGCGTCGAGTGGCCGTACGCGCCAGCACGGCGCGTTGCACCTACTGGACTTGAAAGCCTGAGGGCGCGGCGCCGTGTCGATACCGACCTTGCAAGGACTGCAGACCGCGCTCTCCGGGCTGCTCGCCGACCAGCAGGCGATCGATGTCACCGGGCACAACATCACGAATGCCAACACCGAAGGCTACTCGCGCCAGGTAGCGGTCCTGCAGACAAACGAACCGATGCGGATTGCCGCGCTTTCGCCGACCAACGGTGAGGGCGGGCAGCTCGGCACCGGTGTCAGCGTCGCCACCTACACCCGCATCCGCAACACGTATATCGACGCCCAGTACCGCACGCAGAACGCCGGGCTCGGCGCCGCGACGACGCAGGCCAACGAGCTGCAGCAGGCGCAGAGCGCCTTCGACGAACCTTCTAGCGCCGGGATCTCGAGCCAGCTCTCGGCCTTCTGGAGCGCGTGGGGTGAACTCGCTGACTCTCCTTCCAGCGAAGCGGCCAAGGTGAGCGTCGTCAGCGCTGGGACCCAGCTTGCGGACACCCTGCACCAGGTCGACACCCAGCTGCAGACGATCGAAGCCCAGGCCGCCCAGCAGTACTCGGCGATCACGGGCCCCAGCGGCGAAGTCCAGGCCGATGCGACCCAGATCGCGCAGCTCAACCATCAGATCAAGCTCTCGCTGCAGGCCAAACAGCAACCCAACGACCTCGAAGATCGCCGTGACCTGCTGCTCGACAAGCTCTCCGAACTCGGCAACGTCACCGTCACGAAGGTCTCCGACGGCACGGACACCGTCACCTTCGGGAACGCGGGCGAACCGCTCGTGGAAGGCTCGAAAGTCACTTGGCCGCAGGCCCTCACGCCGGCTGCCGGGGGCAAGCTCGGGGCGCTGTTGGAGCTCTCGGGCCCCGAAGGCGCGCTGGCGCACTACCAAACCGCGCTGAACGGCGTCGCCGAAACGCTTGCCAGCTCGGTCAACAAACTGCATACCGCTACGCCGTTCTTCACAGGCACCACCGCCGCCACGATCGCCGTGGCTGTCGCGCCCGCGGAAGTCCAGACTTCCGGTGGGGCTCCCGAAGGAAACGAAGTCGCACTGGGGATCGCCGGGCTGCGCGGTGGCGCTGCCGAGCAACGCTACGCGGCTCTGATCGCACAGGTTGGCAGCGATGTCCAGAGTGCCACGAGTGATGAGACCAACTCGCAGGCCGTCGTCACTGCGATCAACGATCAGCGCCAGAGCGTCTCAGGAGTGTCCCTCGACGAAGAAATGACGAACCTCATCACCTTCCAGCGCGGCTACCAGGCCTCGGCGCGCGCGCTCACCTCGATGGACGAAATGCTTGACACGCTCATCAATCACACCGGGGCGGTCGGACTATGAGCACGCGCATCACGACCGACATGGTGATCGGCTCGACGATGGCCGATATCAACAGCGCGCAGCTCGCGATGGACCGCACTCAGAGCGAGCTGTCCTCGGGCAAGTCGATCCTCGAACCTTCTGATGATCCCTTTGGGGCGAGTCAGGTGATCACGCTGCAGAGCACCCTCGACGGCCTCACGACCTACGAAAAGAGCGCCCAGAACGGGATCTCGTGGCTGAACACGGCGAGCGGGGCGCTTGCGAACATCAATGAAGTCTCCCAGCGCGCACGCGAGCTGGTCATCCAGGCGTCGAACGGGATCAACAACCAGTCCGACCTCAACGACATCGCCGACGAGGTCCAGCAGCTCACCGAAACCGTCAAGCAGGATGCCAACACCCAGTATGCCGGCCAGTACGTATTTTCGGGAACGCTGACGAACACGCCTCCCTACCAGCAGGGCGAAGCCGAAGATGCCTACCAGGGCAACGCCGGCGCGATCTCACGCGCCATTGGGCCCGGTGCCACCGTCGACATCAGCGTTCCGCTGTCATCCGTGCTGGGCAGCGGCGGCGACGGCAAGCTGCTCGATAGCTTGCGCACGATCGCTAAGAGCTTGCGCGAAGGCACACCCGAAGCGATGCAGGCCCTGCGCGGTGCCGATCTGGAAGGACTCGATACGAACCTCGAAGCGCTCGCCAATGTCCAGGCCGGCGCTGGGGCTGCGACCGACCAGTTGAAAACCGCGGCCAGCCGCGTCCAGGACTTGCAGACCACGACCACCGGGCAGCTCGCCAACGTCCAGGACGCCAACATCGCGCAGGTCGCGGTCGAATTCTCAAACGAGCAGTCCGCCTATGACGCCGCGCTGCGCGCTGGCGCCTCAATCGTCCAGGAGTCCCTCCTTGAATTCCTCCACTAGCCTCAGACCTATGACAGTTATCCAAAGCTCCCGCTTCGGGACCCTCCAAGTCATGCCGGAGGAGGTGCTCGAGCTCCCGCGCGGACTGATCGGGCTCGGGGGCCTGCGCTATACGCTGCTCGACCGCAACCCCGGCAGCGGCTTTCAGTGGTTGCATTCGCTCGAGGATCCCGACCTTGCGCTGCCCGTCGTGGATCCCCGCAGGTTCTTCCACAACTTTACGTTGCAGCTCACTTCCGAGGATCGTGAGCGCATCGGCGCGGTGGACCTCGATGCGGCCGATCTGTACGTCACGGTCCGCACCGCTCCCGACCCCGCTGACATCGTTGTCAACCTGCGTGCTCCGATCCTCGTCTGGGAACGTCGCGGACACCAGGTTCTGAACACAGCACCAGGTGCCGATCTGCAGGCCCACCTGTTTGCTCCGCCCGATCCCGCGTCTGCGCCGGCGGCGGCTCTGAAGCCACCGCCCGGGCAGGAATCGGCGTCGGGGTCGGAGCCTGCGCGGGAGTCTGCGTCCGCGCCCTAGTGACTGCATATGGCTCGGCGCCGCCGCCGACTGCGGCATAATTCCGATCCATGCTGATACTGACGCGTCGCCCGGGAGAACGCGTCGTCATCGGCGAGGATGTCCTCGTCACCGTCATGGAGGTCAGCGGCCAGACCGTGCGCCTCGGGATTGCGGCGCCGGAGGGGCTGCCGATCTACCGTGAGGAGATCTGGCTCGCCGTTAAGGAGGAGAACCGTGCTGCCGCCGCGGCTTCAGCTGACGCGCTGCCCGACCAGCCAGCCGCGGCCGCGCCGGGGACCCCGGGTACGGGGACCCCATCCACGCCCGCATCGGCCGCTGCGCAGCCGCCGGGCTCCGCGGACTCTGCTCAGCGACCCTCGTAGGTCGCGTGTCCGGGGCCGCGCTCGAGGAAGGAGCGCACAGCGCCCTTGAGGTCCTCGGTCTCGAACAGCGCACCCGCCAGCTCCGGCACGCGCTGGTCCGCTCCGTGGGCGCCGCCGTCGTCCAGCGCGGCGCGGACGATCGCCTTCGTAGCCGCATGCGCGCGCGTCGGGCCTTCCGCCAGGCCCCGCGCGAAGGCGCGCGTTGCCGCGTCGAAGTCCGCGTCGGGCAGTACCCGGTTGACGACGTTCCAGCGCTCCAGCGTCGCCGCGTCGTAGAGCGCGCCTGTCATCACTAGCTCGCGTGCCCGCGCGGGGCCGGCGCGCTCGGCCAGACGCTGCGTCCCGCCCATCGCCGGGGTCAGACCCACCACGGTCTCGACCAGACCGAAGCGCGCCGACTCCGCCGCGAGCAGCAGGTCGCAACCCAGCGACAGCTCGAATGCCGCCGTTAGACAGAGCCCGTGGGCGGCGAACACCGTCGGCGCCGGCAGCGCCTCGAGGCTGTGCACCATCCCCAGCAGCCGCTCCCACAGCCCGCCGGCATCGGTCACGCTCAGACCGTCGAAGACGTGCACGTCTACGCCGCCGCTCACTACTCGCCCGTCAGCCCGTACCAGCAGGCCGCGCGGGGGCTCGACTGCGAGCCGCTCGATCGCCAGCTCGAGCTCGCCCAGCAGGCGCTCGTCGAACAGGTTCAGCGGCGGGCTGTCGATGCTCAGCACCGTCAGCGGGCCGTCACGCTCGAGGCGGATCGTGCTCGTGGTCTGCGCTGCCATCTAGCCGGCAGCCTATCGCTGCCTGGCTGCCCCTGCCTACCGGCGTGGGGTGGGTGAGGTCTCAGGTCACCCAGACGATGTCGCCGATGGCCAGCATCGGGTAGACCTGCTGCGCGGTGGAGATCGGCAGCTCGACGCAACCGTTGGACTGCGGCGTTCCGTAGGAGCCGCGCGGGAAGCCGTGCACCGCGTCGCCACCGTTGAAGTAGTTGACCCATGGCACCCCGGGATCTTTGTATTTGCTGCCGTCGGGGTTCGTCCCGGTCATCGTGGTGGAGGTGTAGCGCGCGAAGATCGGGAAGATCCCCTGTGCCGTTTCCGCGCCTGGCACACCTGTGTTTGCGGGGGTGCTTAGCGCGACGTGGTCGCCGCGGTGTACCTCGAGTGTCTCCGGGATCGTCTCGGTGACCGAGACCCACGTGTACGGCTGCGGGTTGCGGTGGTACAGGGACTCCACGATCAGCAGCAGACGCCAGGTCGCCGCGTTCGGTTCGCCCGTGGCTTCGAGACCGTGGTCGGCTTGGAAGACCGTCAGGGCGCCTTTGGTGGACTCATCCAACTCACCCATTTCCACGGGTGGCGCGTCCTCGGGGTCGGGAGCCAGGTGCCCATGAAACGGACGGTAAGCGTGGATCGCGGCTTCGCGCCGCGTCTCTTTGCCGTGAGGAAGGTGCACCGCGTAGGTCGGGTGCAGCACCGCGCCCAGGTAGCCCAGGCGTGCCAGCCCTTGCTGCAAGCCTGCCAGCGGTGGGCAGGCCACGTTCAGGGTCAGTATGTGTCGATGCCCGACGCGGGAGTGGCCCGTCGCGATCGTGTTCGCCCAGATGGTCATGGTGTACGTCGAGCACGGTTCCAGTGTCGAGGCCGGCGTGAAGAGCTCGGTGTTGCCGGCGTTGCTCCACGTACCCACTACTGCTGGTCTCAGCGTTGGCCGGGGCGAGTTTGCCGCCGGGGGCGCCGAGAGCGTCACGCCAAGCGCGTCGGTCCCGTTCGAGATCGTCCGCCGCGGTAGTCGGACTACCCGCGTTGGGCTCAGTGGTGGTGGTGGGGGGGCCGCCGAGCCCAACGGGCTGGAGGCCAGCAGATTGCTGATGCTGTGGTGACCGGCCAGCGCCGCGCCGGTCCCGACACCTACGACGGCGAGCACCATTAGCACGACGCCCGTCGAGACCATCCGGCTGCGCCGGTGCGGACGCCGTCCGGGACCACCCGCGTCAAAGTTGCCCGTGCGGCGGCCGATGAAGCCCTGGCCGCCCAAAACTCGCCCACGATCAGGACGCACCGTCATATAGCGACAGGCTAACGCATCTACCCGTCATCGCTGCCAAATTGCCTGCAAAATCGACGATCGGCGACTCGGCGTGGCGCAGCGCATAATCTTGCCGCATGCGCATCGATTCCGCCTTCAGCAGAATCGCCCTGGGGCTTGTCCTCGGCGTCGTCTTCGCGGGCGCGTCGCTCACGGCATCCGCGGCGGCCTCCACGCGCGCCGGGGACGTCGCCGCGACGCGCGACTACGTGCAGGCTTTCTACGCGCTCGCCCGCTCCTCCCATGCGACGATCGCGCCCGGCAAGGCTGCGCTGCGCCGTCTCGTGCGCGAGGTGAGAGCTGAGTGCCCGCGGGCCGCCGCCGGCTCTCCCCAGAACCAGGAGTCCAACGCGCTCAGCGACGAGGTGATCGGGACGATGACAATCACCGCCTACCGGCCCGACGCGCGCTCGATCGAGGCTTTCGCGCGTGCCGTGGAGGGCCTGCACTGGAGCAACCCGAGGCTCACGCACATCGTCCGGATCTATGGCGCCAAGTTCAAAGGCCTGATGAGTCTTGCGCCCGCGGATATCTGCGGGGACGTCGAGGCGTGGGCCGCCGATAGCTTCCAGGCGCTCCCCGAAAGCACCGTCCACTTCAACAAGCGCTACTTCGCGGTCACCCCTGAAGCCGAAGAAGTCCCGTTGCGGTTGCTGGCTCCCTATGAGGGTCCTGTCGAGGTCTCGCTGCTGCGTCGCGTCAAGCAGCTCGAAGTACCGGTCGCCGAGGCGGAAGCCGGGGCCGTCCAGAGCTGGCAGGAAATCGTCGGTGCGATCGGACTGACGGCGTAGGTGGGCGGGCATGTGGGCGGCGCCCGGTCCGGTGCGTCCGGCGGCTAAACTGCGCGCTCCCGCCGGAGTAGCTCAGTCGGTTAGAGCAGCGGAATCATAATCCGCGTGTCGGGGGTTCGAGTCCCTCCTCCGGCATCGCAGAATATCGCATGACTAAGCGAATTTGCGGTCTGCCTCCACAATCGAAGTAGTGCGTGGGGCAACACTTGGGGCAACATCGCCGTTGGGCTGGCTCGGGCAAAACCGATCGGCGCCCCTACGGCCGACGGGTGTTCGTGGGCGTGGCTCGCTGGATTGCGGCCGGCTTGGTGTGTCTTCGTACCGGGCGTCCGCGCGGTGGGCAGGGCACGAGGGTATGGGCTTCGGCTTGGGTGCCGTCGTTGAAGGCGAATTGGCCGGCGAATTGGAAGGCGCCACGAGGGCAGTGGTGGGGGAGCAGGATGCCTCGTGGGTGGTAGGGGATTGTGCGGCCCTTGGCGTATTCGTCGTAGAGGACGCCGCTCGGGCCGATCGTGGTGGTGAGTTGGAGGATCGCGACGTCGGGTGCTTCGGGGACGCTTGGGATGAGCGGCAGGCGGGTTGCAAGATCCCCGCCGAAGGGCGCTGAGGCTGGGAGCACAAGACCGGGGAAGACGAGCTGCGCGGCGACCGGGGATTCTCCACTCGCATAGAAGAGGAGCGCCAGGTGACCGTGTTGGAGGGGCGCCATGAACGTCGTTGCGCGTACCCGCTCGTAGAGGATCTCCGAGCCGAACGGAACCTCGACAAGTGCCGAGCCGTAGCCCATGATGGAGTTGTGTGGGCAGCCGGGCGGCCCGTCGGCTTCGAGTACCGCGACGCGGCAGTTCGATACCCCGAGGCCGCTCGTCGCGATCCCCAGGTTCGCCGGGTAGCGGAGATGGAGTTCCCTGAGGGCAACCGGTGGCTGCCCGGCTGGGAAGCTGATTGAGAAGCCGAACTTCATTGTCGTCCCGTGCCCCAGGCGCTCCGGGGTCAGGGCCGCGTGCAACGTGACTGTCGGCGCGACGGCCGATGCTGTCGGGCAGGGGCAGAGCACGAGCGCTGCGAGGGCGAGCGCTATCTGGGTCGGCTTGGGCAGCCGCATGGGCCGCGATCCCTAATAGGTGAGTCGGCCGGTTGTCTGGATAACGAGTGCGTCGTTGTGGCGGTTGACGGTCCCGTAGAAGCCGCCCTGGCCGCGCGCGCGTGCGTAGCGTCCGGTGCCGTGGTTGATGGACATCGATCCGCCGAAGCTCGAATAGGTGTTGGTCGAGTGCAGCCGTGCTGATCCGTGGCCGCTGATCGATCCGCCGCCGCGTGGGTAGATCGTGAACGATCCCGCTACGCTCGCGCCGACGGTGAAGCGGACCTTGACGGTGCCGGGCATCGCGCCCGAGGCGGGGCCTTCCTCAAGGAGCACTTCGCCTTGGGTGCCGGTCAGGTGTAGGTGGGCTTCATCGGTCACGTTCAGTGTGCGTGCAGGCCGCGCCGGCTGCGCTGAGGCAGTCGCGAAGCAGGCCCAAGCAATGGCGAGCAGCGCAAGTGCGAACGTGATGCCTGAGCGCGGCCCGAGGTGGCGTCGTGTGATTGAGCTGGTTGGCTTGTCGGCAGGTGTCCACATTCCCGAATAGCGTACCCGGCGCTCGCGCGACTTGTCTCGGCTTGTCTCTCACGATCTCCGCGCCACCGGATGCACTGGGGCTATCGCCGAGATGAGCAGTGGGTATGACCGGGGAGGGGGACTTCGAGAATTGGAAACACGGGAAGCCATCGGGTTGCGGGGCCGGTAGGCTTCCGTGGCATCTGCGGACGGTCGTCAAGGTCCACAGGATCGAGTCTCGTGGCATCCGAGAAGAAGAAGAAACCGACGCTGGTCTCTGACCGCTCGCCGCTCAGAGCCGCGGTCGTTGCGGTGCTGCTTGAAGGCCCCAGCCACGGCTACGATGTCGCAAGGCGGCTCAAGAGGTGGGTTGGGCCGAGCTGGCGAATCTACGCTAAACACATCTACACGGTGCTCAAATCGCTTGAACGAGATGGGCTGGTGTGGTCCGAGGAGCTGCCGGGAGACGGTCCGAAGCGGGATCGTAGGGTCTACCATCCGACGCCTGAGGCGGTTCAGGCGCGCGCGGAGTGGATGCAGGCGCCCGTCTCATTGACGCTTGTGCGTGCGGACGTCGAGGCACGGCTGATCTTCTCTCAGCCAGAGGAAGCACCCTCGCTGTTGGAGATGCTCGATCGCTACGAAGAGGATGTCATTGCTGATCTGGAGGCAGTGAGGGCGGTCGATACGCCGCCGGTTGCGTGGCGTGGCAGGTTGCTTAGCCGAGTGCGCCAGACCGTGGCGATGCGTCTTGACGCTGAAATGGCCGGTATCGAGGAAACGCGTCGCGACATCGAAGAGTACATCGCGGAATCCTCGTAGAGGCAGGGCGGGAATGTCGCTGCTTTCCTTCAAGAACGTCTCCAAGACCTTTCGCGACGGGACGCAGGACATCGCAGTTTTGGCCGATGTGTCCTTCGAGGTCGATCCCGGCGACTATGTCGGGCTTTGGGGTAGGCGTCGCTCGGGCAAGTCAACGACGTTTCGCCTCGCGGCCGGCATCGAACGCCCAGACTCGGGCGCGATCATCTTTGACGGCAAAGACCTCGCGAAGATGTCTGGTGATGAAAGGGCGGTGCAGCGTCGTCGCGGAGGGATCGCACTCGCCTCACTGGACTGGACCCCGAAGGATAGCCGGCCCGTCGTCCAGCATGTTGCGCTCGCGTTCGCCTGCGACCGGGATGTGAGCTTCGGCGAAGCCGAAGATGCGGCCCGGCGTGCGCTCAAGCGAGTTGGTGCGGCCGAGGTCGAGTATGAAAAGACGGACAGGCTGAAGCTGAGCGAGCGGGTCCGTGTCGAGCTGGCTCGTGCGCTCGTGTGCGAGCCACGCCTGCTGCTGGTCGATGAACCAGCGATGTTGGCAAGCCCGAGCGCATCGCGCGAGCTTTACGAGCTGCTGCGGACCCTTGGGCGTGACAAGTCGCTCGCGGTTGTCATCGCTTCTCAGGAGGCTCACGCGATCGAAGGCGCTCCACGGGTGTTCTCGATTAGTGATGGCCGGGTGCGGACGACCGATTCGCGGAGGAAGGTGCTGCCGTTCCCGCACGCTAGCGCCGAGAATCGCGGCGCATGAGTGCCCTGGAGCTGCGCGAGGTCGTTAAGCACTACCGCGCCGGAGTCGAGACGGTGCGTGCAGTTGACGGTGTTTCGCTGACCGTCGAGCCTGGGGAATTCGTTGCGCTGTACGGGCCAAGCGGGTCGGGCAAGACGACTCTGCTGCTCCTCGCTGGTGGGCTGATGATGCCCGAGGCTGGGTCGGTATGGTTCGCCGGCAAGGACATCTCTGGTCTATCTGAACGCGAGCGCGCCCTGTATCGCCGCCGCGAGATCGGCTTCGTCTTTCAATCCTTTCACTTGATGCCGGGCGGCAGCGCTTTGGATAACGCGGCGCTCAAGCTCCTCTCGGACAAGCGGAGCATGAACGAAGCGCACCGTGCTGCGCGCCCGTGGCTTGACCGCGTTGGCCTGGGCGAGCGACTGAACAACAGGCCGGCAGAGCTCTCGATGGGCGAGCGCCAACGGGTTGCGATCGCGCGAGCACTCGTCAACGAGCCCGGCCTGCTGCTCATGGACGAGCCGACCGGGAACCTGGACTCGCAGCGCAGCCGCAAAACGCTTGCCCTTCTGCAGGACATCTGCCATGAGCGCAAGATCCCCGGCGTCTTGGTCACGCACGACCCGCAGGCAACAGGGTTGGTCGATCGCATCTACACACTCCGCGATGGCCACCTAACCGAGGGACTCGACGCCGACCTCGGCGTGCTCTCGCCATGACACGCCCGCGGTCTTTTCGCCCACACATCGCGGGGTTGCGTGTGAGCACCTTGTTTCGCCTATACCGCATCAGGCTTCGCGATCATCCGATACAAGAGTTGCTTGCCGGTAGTGGCATCGCGGTAGGTGTCGCGCTCGTGTTCGGGGTCTTGATCGCGAACACGAGCATCACAGCGTCGGCAGGCGAAGCCGTCCATTCCGTCATCGGCTCCGCTCAGCTCCAGATCGCGGCACGCTCAACTGACGGCTTCAGCGAACACCTGGCCAACCAGGCCAGCACACTCAATGGCGTCAAAGACTCCGCCTATCTCCTGCGAGTGAACGCGACGGTCGTAGGGCCATCCGGGCGCCAGTCGATCCAGCTCGTTGGGGTGACCGCAGGCATCGTTGGGTTTGGCGGCTCCGCCACACAAGACCTCGGTGCGGGGGAGTCACTGCTCACCGGAGGCATCGGGCTTCCATCCTCAGTCGGCAGCGCGATCGGGGCTAAACCAGGCGCCAGCGTGACAGTCCTGGCTGCCGGCCAAGCCCACCGTGTCGCCGTTCGTGGCGTCCTGAACAGCGGTGTAATCGGCGCGCTCGCGAACAGCCACGTCGCGGTAACGCTGCTGCCGACCGCTCAAACGCTCGTCGGGGAGCCGCAACGGGTCACCCAAGTTCTGATACGCACAGATCCCGGTGCCGAGCAGCAAGTCGCGCTGGAGCTCCGCAAGCTGGCCATCGGTCGCGCGGACATCGAGCCGGCCGACAAGGAACTACAGCTGCTGAACGCCACCGCAAGGCCGACTAATCAGTCCACAACACTGTTCGCCGGCATCAGCATCATGGTGGGGTGTCTACTGGCGTTCAATGCCATGCTGCTGACCGTACCCGAGCGCCGCCGACTGATCGCCGAGCTTGGCACCGAGGGCTACACCTCAAGCCAGCTACGAACAATGCTCGCCTTCGAGGCGTCGGTTCTTGGGCTTCTGGCTTCTCTGGTCGGCGTCGCCCTCGGGGATGTGCTCGCGCATACCGTTTTGCATCAGGTGCCGATCTATCTCGCTGTTGCTTTTCCCGTCGGCACGAATCAAGTCATTCACCTTTCTACCGTTCTGGTAGCAATCGGATTCGGTGTTCTGGCTACCCTTTTTGCGTGCCTGGCGCCCGTGATCGACCTGCGTTCAGACGGTCCGGCCGACGCTGTGTTGCATAGGCCGGGCGAGCCCGGTCAAAGCATCAGCAAGAAGACAACGGCCAAGCTGGGCGCCCTGGGAGCCGGCATCGTTGTCGTGGTGACAGTCGCTGTGCTTCTCGATACATCCCTGACCGTCGTCGGCGGAATCCTACTCGCGCTCGCCGCAATATGCTTGATCCCTTTGATTTTCAATGCTGTCACGGCCGGCCTCAGGCCGATCAGCAAGCGTATTCGTGGGAGCATGTTGTCAGTCGCGGTAATCGAACTCGACGCGACGACGACTCGCTCTGTGGCGCTCGCGGCGGTCGCTGCTCTTGCCATCTACGGCAGCGTCGCAATTGGAGGGGCGAGGAGCGACCTCACACGGGGACTAAATGCAACCTTCGCTGAATACCTCGGCACGACGAGCATTTGGGTCACAACAGCCGGCAACGACCTCACCACCAACAGCTTCCGCCCAGAACAAACAGTCACTAAGATCGCCCGCGAGCCGGGCGTCGCCTCCGCACACGGCTATCAAGGCGGGCTGCTCGACATCGGGCTGCGTCGAATGTGGGTCATCGCACGCTCCCCGGCAGACAACGCGATCATTCCCGGCGGTCAGCTCATAGAAGGCAACGCCCGCCGCGCTTCTGCTTTGCTCCAACGAAGCGGCTGGATCGCCGTCTCAAGCGTATTTGCAGCCGAACATCATCTCCGTGTAGGTCGGCCGTTCGACCTCCCTACACCATCGGGCCTAGTCTTTCTCCGAGTGGCCGCAGTCACAAGCAACATCGGCTGGCCACCGGGAGTCATTATTCTCAATACGAACGATTACAGTCACTATTGGCAGACAGCCAACCTCGCTGCCATCGAAGTCAATCTCAAGCCAGGCGTGGCGCCCAGCGTCGGCAAGCACGAGGTGGAGCAGGCGATCGAGCCACGGCAAGGGCTGCGCGTGCAGACTACGCGCGAGCGTGAGGCTCAGTTCGACAATAATGCGCGCGAGGGCCTACAGAGCCTCGCGGATATCGCGACCCTGCTGGTCATAGCCGCTGCTCTTGCGCTCGCGCTCGCGCTCAGCACGTCTATCTGGCAGCGCCGGACACGGCTTGCCTCACTGAAAGCTCAAGGTTATGATCGCTGGCAGCTCTGGCGCTCCCTGCTTATCGAGAGCGCGATTGTGCTGAGCATCGGCTGTGCCGACGGCGCAATCCTTGGCGTGTACGGACACGCGCTCGCAAATCGCTGGCTGAAGCTCACAACGGGCTTTCCAGCGCCATTCTCGCTTGGAGGTCTCAACGTACTGCTCACGCTTGGCCTCGTCGCCGGCATCGCGCTCGCAGTCGTCGCTCTGCCAGGCTACTCCGCCGCAACCGTACCCGCCCAAGCAAGTTTTCAAGAATGACGTCGCGCAACGGCCAGCTCGCGCAATGCTACGGGCACGATGACCGGCATGCGCAACCGTGCGGCGATGGCCGCCGCATTCTGCTCGGCGGCGGCGCGCTACTGGCTCAGCGTGTATCCCGAGGTACGCCGAGAGGCTGAGCATTGGCGCCGCGCCGCTCAGGAAATACCTGATCCCATACTTCGCCGACTGGCGCTCCAGAACCTCGAAGCGGAGCGCAGCGACCTTGACGGCGCCGCCGCATTTGCTGCGTTTGCGCCCCACGAATATCGAACGGCCGTCGTTCGAGCTGCCGTCGCATTTCAAGCCATCTATGACTACGTCGATTCGATTTCCGAGCAATCACCCCTGCACGCCACAAAGAACGCACGTCAACTTCACTTTGCTCTCCTCGACGCACTGACTCCCGGCTTACCCCACGGCCATTACTACGCGCATTTCCCGCGACAGCGGGATAACGGCTATCTTGCGGGGCTAGTCGAGCGCTGCCAAGAAGCCGTTGCAACACTGCCCGCCTATCCCACGGTGGCAGCATTGGCGCGGCTCAATGCTCACCGTATCATCGAATACCAAGCCCTGATTAATTATGAGCCTCACGCAGATTATCACGCGTTCGCGCAGTGGGCCACCAGCGAAAACGTCTCCTCAGCGGACCTGAAATGGTGGGAGCTAGGCGCGGCCTGCGGTTCGTCGCTGGGCGTGTTCGCTCTCATCGCTGGCGCCGCCAAACCTCAATTCCAGAGATGCGACGCGCTGAACGTCGAGGACGCCTATTACCCTTGGATCGGCTCGCTGCACACGTTGCTTGACAGCCTCATCGACTATGACATCGACATCGAAGCCGGGCAGCACAGCCTCATCGGGCACTATCGCTCACGCACCGAGACGGCCGATAGGATGAAGTTCATCGCCCGCGAAGCTGCCTGGCAGGCCCAAGCCCTTCCCGATGGACCGAGCCACATGCTTCTCCTCGTCGCGATGGCGAGCCTCTACCTCTGCTCGCGTGAGGCTTCTCTTCCCCCTGCGCGACCGACCCGAGAAGCAATCATTCCCATGCTGGGGAAGATGACCACGCCGACGATGCTTGTACTCGGCCTTCATCGCGCCGCGCGTCAAGTACACGCCAAGCGACGTGACCGGGGAACCGCCCGTCGCGGCTAGGTAGCGAGCTCTCATCGGTGGCTTTTTGCCAATCGTCCAGATTGGGACTATGCCTATTCCAGACTTCCCAACGAACCCCAGAGCCGTCAGGATCGTCTCGCGATGGTTTCGTTGCGCGCTTCATACGAGTCGTTCCAGCGAACGACTGACTGGCAGATCCTTTCGATCCTGGCAGAACGGGTCGCTCTTTGCACCCTGGGCGAAGGGAGCCACGATCGTGCAACGTGCCCATCGCTGCTCAACAAGCAAGGGGTTTGGTGGCGGGTCGGACGTCGCTCCACATACGTACCGACCCGCCACCAGGCTTCCGGCTGCCGCACATCACATCGCGTCGCACGACCGCGCCAACGAGGCGACTCCGAGTGCTGATCTCCGGCCTCGGCCTTGCGCCAGCGACGCGGGGCGCGTGGGAGGCTGCAGGGGTTCAGGACACCGACGAGCTGCGTCGCCCGGCTCGCGAGTTGCTCGTGCTGCCCGAAATCACCGGCAGCATCCTCTATGAAACGATCTGCCGGCTGCACGAGCACAACATCTCTATACGCGCCGACGGGCCGCGAATCTCAAAGCCGAGCCGGCTCGACCTTGAGATGCTGCGCCAGCGGATCGTCGAGGGGGCGTCGCTCAGGGAAATCGCAGCAACTCACGAGCTGTCTGCCGAGCGCGTTAGACAGCGGCTGCATCTTCAATTCGGCTTGGCCGGAGAACCGCCCGCCGCAGCCGAGCGCCGCCAAACCCGCCTGATTATGAGGCCGGAGTTAGAGCGGATGATCGCGGTGCGCCTTTACCGGTGCGAGCGGGGGATGCCGATGTCGCTGCTGCTCGCCGGGTTCGCCAGAGGTGCCATCGCCAGCGAAGCCCAAGCGGCCATCGCTCGCCTTGAGGCCAAAGGCTTCCTCACGGTCAGCGGCGATCGAGCGACACCAACCCCGCTGCTGCGCCGAATGGCATACGGCGCCACGGCTCCACGGATACGCAGGGGTGCGGGCTCGGGGCGGACGGGACGGTAGCGTGGTCCCGTCCGCCCCGAGCCCCTATTTCTGACCTCGGCAGCACTACAGAAAGGGAGCAGTACATGGGCACCGATCCGCAGCACACCGCAAGCGCCCTCTATGCAATGAGCGCGACTGGCAGCGAAGCCGCGAGCTGGTCGGGCTATCTGCCCTCACGCCGCTCCCGGACAGCTCGCCGTAATGCTGATCCTTCAAATCGTTGGCGAGAGTCGTTCGTGTTCGGTCCTCGGCGTTTGATAGAACCTCGGCGGTCAATCGGCGCTGGGCAAGAGAGGGAGGGCCTCATGGGGGGTATGCCGTTCGGGAGGGCTGGTGTCGCGGTGGAGAGGGGTCGCTTCGTGCGGGCCGAGGCGAGGCTCGCGCTCGGTGGCGTCGTATTGCTTCTGGCGTTCTTGACGTTGGCTCTCGTGCCGGCCGGTGCCTCGGCTGAACCGCTGTGTACGGACAGTTGGACGGGCGGCAGCACGGGTACCTGGCAGACCGCGTCGAACTGGTCTACGGGCAAAGTGCCGACGTCGGCGGATGTTGTCTGTGTTGGTGCAGGCGTTACGGTTGAAGTGTCGAGTGGAGCGAACGCGGCGGCGGTGCTTGAGGACAAAGGGACGCTCGTCTTGAGCCGTGGCTCGCTGGAATTGGCTAGTGCGCTTGAAGAATCGACCGCTTATGCGTTTACCGTGAGCGGGGGTACTCTGAAGGGCGCAGCGAAGCTGGACGTGTCCTCTTCATTGTCGTGGACCGAAGGCACGATGGAAGGCTCGGGGTCAACGGTGCTCGGAGCGGCTGCGTCTGGGAGCATCTATGCAGTCTCGACAACGTTGAATGAACGGCGACTCGTCAACGAAGGCACGCTCACGTTGGCTGCGGGCTCGCTCGAACTCGCGAATGGCGCGGCGTTCACCAATAGCGGCACATTCAACTTGAACGACAACGAAAGAGCATGCGGCGAATGCTTCCGCACGGGGTTGGAAAGGGGCTCGGGATCAAGCAGCTTCGTGAACACCGGCACGGTGAAGAAAGCCGCCGGCGCCGAAGAAGTCGATATCGCGATCAATACCGAAAATCTCGGGACTATCAACGGCAAAACCGGAACGATCGCATTTACCGGCGGCTCGTCCTCTGTATTGGGTAACAGTAGCGTGCTTGAAGGCGCGATAAAGATTGCGAGCGCTAGCGTTACCGGCGATAGCTTCAAAGGCACGGGCGGCGAACTGAAAATTAGCTCGGGCACGTTGAGCATGACCGAAGGCGACACCGCTACGATCGGTGGCCTAGTGATGGCGGGCGGCACGTTGACCGGTGCTGGGACGCTGAAGGTCGCAGAAACGCTCTCCTGGCCGGAAGGCGCAGAAAGCACGATGTCCGGCTCGGGATCGACAGTGCTGCTCTCAGGGGCATCCGGGTCGATCGCTGTATCCGGCGGGGACTACGCGAACCTGGCGAAGCGCGCGCTTGTCAACGAAGGTACCCTGACGCTCGCTTCGGGGCATATCTCGCTCTCCGAAGAAGCCAAGCTCGAAAACAAGGGCACATTCAAGGTCAACTCCGAAGCCACGCCTACGATTACGCTGGCCCCCGGCGGCTCGGGCAAACTTGTCAATAGCGGTACCGTCGAGAAGTCCTCGGGTACAGGCGTCTCGCAGGTGTCGGTGCCGTTTGAAAGCAGCGGGACCGCGGAAGCGCAGAAAGGACAGCTCGCGCTCACCGACGGCGGATCGTCCACATCGACCGGCAAATGGGTCGCCAGCGAAGGAGCCTCGATCAAGCTCGCTGGTGGCTCATTCACGTTGACTGGGAGCAGCTGGTCGGGCGCGATCAACCTCTCCGGGGCGAGCATCACCGCTGAAGGCTTGCACGACAGCAGTAGCGCGCCGGTGAGCATTCAAGCCGGCAGCTTGAGCATCGTGGGTGCGACGGCGAGCACGATCAGCGACTTGTCGCTGACGGGCGGCACGCTTACCGGGGCGGGAACATTGAAGGTCAACGGCTCCCTGGAATGGACCGGTGAAGGTGGGGTGATGTCCGGGTCGGGCTCGACCATCCTCGAACCCGGCGCCACGGGAAAGATCGAAGTCATCACACCAGCCGTGTTGCAGCAGCGGTCGCTGGTCAACGGCGGCACGCTGACCTGGGCATCAGGTGCGATCTTCCTCGAAGAAGGCGCTCAGATCTCCAGCAGCGGGATCTTCTACGCCAACGACAATGGCTCCTCGTGTGGCGGCGGCTGCCGCGGGACTGGCATCGACCCGGGCACCACCGGCTCGGGTACTTTCGAGAACACCGGCTCAGTGGTCGAGTCCGCGGGCACTGAAGCCCAAATCGAAGTCGGCTTTGACAACCAGGGCAGCGTCAAAGCGAACACGGGTAAACTCAAATTCAGGGACGGCGGGATCAGCGGGCACACCGCCGCGGGCTCGTGGTCTGCCACCGGCGGCTCGACCGCGATCGAATTCACGGGCGGCTCCTTTATATGGGGGGCCACAATCAGTATCGCCGGCACGATCATCGATGCAGGAGCAACGATCACCGCCGCGGACGTCCAGGGCAGCGGCGAAGTCAACCTGCAACTAAAGAGCGGCCAGCTGACACTGAATGGACCGAGCGTATCGCACGTCACCGAACTCCAGATCTTGCACCCTGGCGGGAAGCTCGCTGGCGCCGGCAACTTGAACATCAGCGGCTCACTTCTTTGGAACGAAGGCAATATGGAAGGCATCGGCCAAACCGTACTCGAAGAAAAAGCCACAGGGACACTCGAAGATTCCAACCTGCACCTGATTAGACGCGCCTTCGTCAACGAGGGCCAGCTGAACTGGATATCGGGCGCACTCATTCTTGGCGAACAGGCACTATTTCAGAACCGCGGCGTACTCCTGGTAAGTGATGAAAAAGGCTGCGAAGAATGCGCGACTGGGATCAGTCCCGAAAAATGGGGATACCCCGGGGAAACCGGAGAAAGCAAGGGAGTACTCCTCAACGAAGGGCTCATTGAAAAGACCGCTGGCCCGACGACTTACGTGGAAGTCCCGGCCGGGAACTATGGCGTAATCACCGAGCCCGGCGGCAACATCGACTTTACCCGCCGGTTGTACGAAGGACCGGAAACGCAATGGGGTGGCAGCGAAAACTCGCAGGAACCTGCCCAATGCGGGGAAGAAGAATCGGTCGGTTGCGCGACCGGTAACTACTCGCAAACGCAAACCGATTTCTCAATCGGCGGCCGAGGCGTCGGCTTGAACCTCAATCGCACATACAACGCGCAGGCAGCAGCCGCAGGCGACAAAGGTATCTTTGGCTATGGCTGGTCGAGCTCCTTCAGCGACCATCTCGTAGCCGAACCCGCCAACCACATTGTGCAGCTGGTTCAGGCCGACGGAAGCACTATTACCTTTCACGAAGGCTCAGGCGAATCATTCACGGCCCCGGAATGGACCCAAGACACGCTGACTGGCTCGTCGTCATCAGGCTATACCCTCACGCTTGAAAACCAGACGGTCTATAAATTCACTGGCGCGGGCCGCCTGGAAAGCGTAACCGATCGCAACGGGAATGCAATAACGCTCGCCTACAACGGTGGCGGGAATCTCGAAACAATCACTGACCCGGCAGGCCGCAAAATCAAACTAGCATATAACTCTGAAGGTTTCGTGGAAAGCGCCGAAGACCCCATGAAACACGTCGTCAAATACACCTACGAAAGCGGAAACCTTGCAACGGTAACCCAGCCGGGCGAACTCGCGCTACGCTGGCAGTTCAAATACGACGGCTCACATAGAATGTTTGAACTCACCGACGGGCGCGGTGGTAAATCCACGATGGAATACAACGGTTCCAACCAGATTATCTCCCAGACCGACGCGATGAAACGCACAACGAGCTACGAATATGCCGGGTTTCATACCAAGACGACCAATCATGCCACCGGCGACGTGAAGATGCAGTACTTTACGAGCAATGGCATGGGCACTTCTCTAACAAATGGGTACGGTACGACTCATGCAGTCACCGAAACCAGTGCGTACAACTCGGCCAATGAGCTATTGAGCGTCACCGACGGTAACGGGCATATTACAAAGTACCAGTATGATTCGCACGGGAACCGAATCCTCAAGGAAGACGCCGAAGGCAACAAAACTAAATGGACCTACAACAGCACGCACGACGTAGAAACTGAAACGCTTCCCAGCGGAGAGACCACAACCTATAAACGCGACAGTCACGGCAACCCTGAAGTGATCGAACGACCAGCGCCGGGCTCGACCACGCAGTCCACGAGCTATAAATATACGTCTCACGGACAGGTGGAAAGCAAGACTGACCCGCTGAAACGTACATGGAAATACGAATACGACAGCGCTGGCGATAAGACCGCCGAAATAGACCCAGAAAGCAACAAGCGGACCTGGGTGTATAACGAAGACTCCCAGGAAACCAGCATGGTCAGTCCGAGAGGCCATGTCAAAGCGGGTGAAGAAAGCAAATATACGACGACAACCGAACGTGACGCACAAGGACGGCCTATCAAGGTGACCGACCCGCTCAGTCACGAAACAAAATACACCTATGATGGCAACGGGAACACCGAAACCTTGACCGACCCGGAAGGCCACAAGACGACATACACCTATGATGCCGACAACGAGCGGACCAAAGTAGAAGAACCAAACAAAACCATTACTGAAACCGAATACGACGGCGCTGGCCAAGTCATCAAGCAGACTGACGGCAGCAAACACGCGACTGAATATATTCGCAACATCCTTGAGCAGGTCACCGAAGTAGTAGACCCCATCGGCCACAAAACACTCAAGGAATATGACGCCGACGGGAACCTCACGAAGTTGACTGACCCCCTAAAACGAGTGACTACCTACAAATACGACAAAGATAGTCGCCTCCTCGAAGTCAGCTACTCTGACGGCAAAACACCGACCGTAAAATACGGGTACAACTCGGATGGTGACCGGACCAGTATGGAAGACGGCACGGGCACCACGACCTATGAATACGACCAGCTCGACCGCCTAACCAAAACCAAAGATGGTCACGGAAACACCACTGGCTATGAATACGACCTCGCTAACGAGCAAACGAAGATCACCTACCCCAACGGCAAAAGCGTCGAACGCACATTTGACACTGTAGGACGACTGAAGAGTACGACCGACTGGTCAAAAAACACGATCAAATTCGTTTACGACGCGGACTCAGACCTCAGTGCCACAACATTCCCCAGCGGTACGAGCAACGAAGACGCCTACAAATACGACGCCACAGATACGATGACCGAAGTTAAGATGAAAAAGGGCGCCGAAACGCTGGCTTCACTTGCCTACACGCGCAACAAAGACGGCCTGGTCGAAAAAGTAACTAGTAAAGGGCTGCCGGGGGAAGAAAAACCCGCCTATACCTACGACAAAAACAACCGTCTTACCAAAGGAGCAGGCGTTCCCTACGAATACGACGCCGCCAACAATCCGACGACCATCGGTACCGAACACACCTACAGCTACAACGCTGCTGATGAGCTCGAAAAAAGCGCGCTGAAAAAAGTGACCGCCGCGACATACACTTACAACGAAGCTGGCGAGCGAACCAAGACTGAACCCACCAGCGGGCCTGCAACGTCATACGGCTACGATCAAGCTGGGAATCTGATCTCCGTTACACGACCAAAAGGCACAGAAATCGCAGCAATCGAAGACGCCTATGGGTATAACGGCTACGGGCTTCGCGCATCCGAAACGATCTCAGGCACCACCACCTACCTAGCTTGGGACGTCTCTGAAAGCCTGCCCTTAATCCTTAACAACGGTGTCAGCAGCTACATATACGGCCCCGGGGGCCTTCCGGTCGAGCAAATATCTAAAGAAGGTGTCGTGCTCTACTTGCACCACGATCAGCAAGGAACCACGCGACTTCTGACCGGCTCAACGGGCGCCACCGAAGCTACATTCACATATGACGCCTACGGCAACCTCATCGGGCACACCGGCAGCGCCACGACGTCGCTGGGATACGATGGGCAATACACGAACAGCGATACCGGGCTTATCTATCTGCGGGCACGCGAGTATGATCCTGCGACGGCACAATTTCTCAGCGTTGATCCGGATTTTGAAACTACAGAGGCGGCATATGTATATGCCGTCGATAATCCGCTTGCTAACCGAGATCCGACGGGCACCAAGCCATTGGGCGAAGGCATTTTGGGGCCACAGGAACTCGTGATAGAGGCTGCGGGACTTCGTACAATGGCCGCAGGGTTTTACGCCGGCTCCGCGATTCTGGAGGTCGGGTTTAAGGATGCCGGAGAGTTCCTTGGGGTTGCTCCAGAGCAATATGCAGAGTTTTTGCTGAAACAGGCAATCTACTTTGAAAAGGTCGCAGAAAGCCTTGAGCACCGGAAAGCGGGGGACGCGGACGCATACTATCTAGAGGACAGTGGAATCGAAGTACACGGCTTCGACCTTCCGACGGGATTCAAAACCGCGTATTCGTGGTATCGCGGTTCGAGCAGAAGTGGCGCCGAGTTGTTCTGGTGCGGGAAGTATGGATGGAAGTGGAAAGTGCACCCAAATGTGCCCTAGCCGGCGGGGCCACATCATTGGTAGTGTTCACTGCGCGCGCCGGAATTGGCGGCTAGCTCTGAACTACGCCTTTCGTAATTGGTCGACGAATACCAGTAGGCGTGATGAGGGGTGGGTATGATTGTGCGAGCGAATCGATTGGCCAAGACGGGAAAGGGCGATACATGGACGTAAGGCGACGAAGCACAGCGACTCTAGCAGTTGGCATAATAATGGTGGGCGCGCTTGGCTGTGGGCGTTCGGGCCGACAGGAGGCTAGCCGAGGTGCCCAGAGTGCTGGGGGTACCGCTGTGGCGGGCAGCGCTGAGGACGTGCAAGAGACTCTTCGATCCGCGACGCGAGTGGCAGAAGAATCGGCGACTCGCGCGGCGAGACGCCGAGCGGCATTCGCGACCTTTGGCGCGCCGGCAAGCCGCGCCGAGTACGTTTTTATCGTCAGCGAGTTGCGTAGGTATTACGGGCTGCTTGCATACTCACGATTTGAGCGCGCGTGCTCGTTACTATCGACGAACGCTCGCACCGGAATTGGCAAGGCCGCTGGCAATAGCGGCGACTCTAGCGAGCATAGCTGTGCTAAGCGGCTCGCCGGGATATTCGCGATGACGGTCCCCGTGCGCCATGGGCGCCCAGAATTTAAGGTGGTGAGCGTGAAGGAGGTCCGTTTGAAAGGGAATGATGGCTATGTCGTCTTTACGACGATTGCGACTCCTGTGGAAGGGTTGGCGCTGAGTTTGGTGCGAGAAGGTGGCCGCTGGCGCGTCGCCTCACCCATAGCGCTCCCTTTAGCGGACGCAAGTCCCAGTGCGCCGGGTGCAGTAATGGAGAACAATCGATAATGACCTTGATGCCCAAAAGATTGGCGCCACTACCGGCCCGGTAGCCGAGGAAGTGGCTAGGCTGGGTGCTAATAAGCATGTACATGAGGAGCTTACGACCGCTGGTTGGTGCCTCAATCAGCTCTACGCAGGAAGGCCTCGCAGCTCAAGAATGCCTAATACCTGTTTGCGGCCTGGTGTTTGGCTAGGATGACTTGACTTGTAGGTCGGTAGTAGGACTATCTGGATCTTGCGGCTCATCGTGATCGCTCGTGGGTGCGCTCGGGTGCTTGGACGATGCGGTGGAGGGCGCGTGCGAGGCCGGGGATCGCGCGCTGGCGGCTCGGCGCGATCATGGGCCGGTAGCCTGGCCCGTAGTCGAGGTCGGGCAGCTCGGGATGCGCAAGCGAGGGTGTTTGTGCGTGGCTGCGACGCATCTGCTCGGCGAGACGGCCGATGCGGTCGGTGTCGTGGCCTTCGGTGCCGAGGTCTTCGCGGGAGACGAACCATGTGGTGCCTTGGCGGGCGCGGGATGCCTCGACGTAGGCGGGCTCCTTGCTGGTCTGCCAGCCTCCGGTCACGACCAGGGTGCGTGTGACGGTCGCGCCTTGGGCGCGGTGGATGTGCTGGGCGTAGGCGAGTCGTAGGTGGGCGAGGTCGTCTCCTTGGAGGGTGCGTGTGCGGCCGGTGATGTCGAACTGGATGAGCACGCCGCCCTGTGGGTTGATGTCGAGTACGTGTCCGCGGCTGCCGTTCTCGATGCGCTGCTGGCCGGGCTCGTGGTGCTGGTCGATGAGCGCTACCCGGTCGCATTGGCGGACGCCGTAGTGGACACCGGGCACCTGGACCTCTTGGTCGCCGAGTTCGCCGCGTTGGGCGCGGAAGTGCTGCGCGCGGGCGTTCAGGCGGTGGATCTCTTGGTTTGAGGAGTCGGACATCAGGGCGACCTCGCTGGGGTCGTGCGTCTGGGTGAGCTTCGCCCACGCCTGCGCGGCCCGCTCGATTGCCTCGTCTCGGGTATCAGCCATGTGGAGCTGCCCGCGAGCGTGGTAGTGCGCCATCGCCTTGTCGGAGCGCCCGGCGCGGAGGTCTGCCCAGGCGCGTTGTTCGGCGGGGTCCAGCGTGCGGCGAATATTCGAGAGCTCAGCAGTGGGGGCGAGCTTGGTGAGCCGCTCGAACATGCCGCCCGCGCCGATCGAGGGGAGCTGCGCGGGGTCGCCGATCGCGACTAGCTTCGCCCCCGTTCGCTCGACGGTCGCCGTCAGGCGGTCCAGGCGGTCGGTGTCCGCCATGCCGGCCTCATCGAAGTAGATCGTCGTCGCGCGGTCGACCTGGAGCTGGCCGCGATCGATGCGGGAGACGAGTGCGTCCAAGGTGAGGGTCTGCCCGGCCAGCGCCGGGCTGTCCTGGCCGAGGCGTTGCGCGGTGGACCCCGACACCGCGATCCCCAGCGTGCGGTGCCCGGTGTGCTGCTCTGCGCGAGCGGCAGCTTCGATCACGACACCCTTGCCGGTCCCGGCCGGGCCGACGAGGATCGCGCCCCGCTCACCCCCGGTGATGACCTGGAGCGCATGAGTCTGCTCGTCGGTGAGCCGGCCGCCGATACGCTCGGCCAGCTCGTCGCTTGCGATCGCGCGGGCGCTCTGCCCCACATCCCGGCCGGCAGTCTCGGCGAGCCCGGTGAACCTGCGCTCGATCGCCTCCTCGCGCGCACGAACCGTCAAGGTGGTCATCAGGCTGCCCTCCAACGGCAAGACACGGCGCTCGGCGATCATCGCCTTTGAGAACGCGAGCGCTTCCTGCGGGGAGCGGTCTCCGGCGGACTGCTCCAAGAGGACCGCCCGCAACTCGCCTGGCTCGAACGTGGCGGCGCGTTCGGTCAAGCGTTCCTCGACGCGATCGGCAAGTGGCCGGCGGTTCTCGAGAACGCGCTCACGATCAGTCTCGCTGTGGTCGCGCTCGCCCGTGGTCTGAAAGCGCGCGGCGGTCTCCTTCCAGGAGAGCCGCAGGTCGGCCTTGGTGACGAGCACCTTCGCCTTGCGGTTCTCCAACTTCAGCTGGCGCAGCTCGCCTCGCTCGGGTGCGCGGCCGAACTTCGCACGGAACCGCTCGGCCGCTCTGGCGACCTCCCGGCTGCGCTGGGAGAAGGCGTCCAACATGCTCCGGGGGACGCCCTCGATCTCGAAGTACCGGCCATACTTCCCGGTGCCCCGTTCGATCCGATAACCGCGCTCGGCGAGCTCGTGCGCGAGCGCTGAGCGGTAGTACGCGCCAAGCTCCCGCGCGGAGCGAAAGATCGGCCGCGAGGCGACCGCGACGAGCCGGCCGTCCTCGCGGATCGCGCTCGTAATCACGACGTGGCTATGCAGCTGCGGGTCCGGCGTGTCGCCCTGCATCACGCCCCTCGCGGTCGTATGGCGATACTCCGCAGCGAGAAGATCGACGGCGGGCTCCTCGACGACCTGGCCGCTGTAGCGGCGGCGGACGGTTGGGACCGTCTCGCGGAGATGCCCGATCACTTGCTCGACCGCGGCGGCGTGCGCGGCGTCGATCTCCATGCGCTCGGTCTCGTCGCCGAGCGCCCACGTCACGGACACCGACTTCGGTGCGCTGAACGTGACGTCGATCCCGCCGCCACGGCCGCCACCGGCGCCCTCCGGGCGAAGCCACCGGCCCGTCTTGGGATGGCGTCCCTCCATCAGCGCGATGAACTCAGGACCGTCTACGGTCGCGCCCTCGATCCCCAGACGCGCGAGCGTCTCAGGGGTCGCGAGCCACCGGCCCGGCGCCTGCACGGGCTCGCCCTCCGGTGAGAGGTAGTAGTCCCCACGCAGCTCCGGGGCGCTCTTGCCCTCCAGGTAGCGCGCGTACCCGCCGCCCTTGCCCGCCGCGATACTCGCCGTGCTCATCACAAGGGTTATTGACCGTGAGCGGCCGAAAACGGCCACCGAAATTGCACAGCCATCGCACAGCGCTCGCCTTGGCGTGCATCTATGTCTGTTCGGGCTTGGTGCTGTACGCCGTGCGCTGAGCCGAAGGCGAAGACGCGCAGGCCGAAGGGTCTGCGAAGGCCGCCGCGCAAGCGGGGGCCGTGCCGGACGGCGGCGCAAGCCGCAGTCCAGCGAGCAGGCCCGTAAGCCGTTAGGCGTGCAGTGCCGGAGTCGATCTGAGAGCCGACCGTCAGGGAGGCTCGCTCACAGCGGGCGAAGCCCGCGCACGGTACGTCATCGTGGTGCTTGGCTGTTGGGTTCGGCTGGTGGGGTTTGGTGTCCATAGACTGCTGCGTGGGATGCGGGCACCACACTTGTTGACGCGGCAGTTTGCTGAGCCGTCGGGGCGGCTGGGGGTGTGGATCGGGCGATTTATGGCTCGCATGAATGCGCCGTTGACGGGTGAAGCGATCGACCGGATCAAGCTCGCCGGGGACGAGCACGCGCTTGAGGTCGGCTTCGGCCCCGGGGTAGGGCTCGCGATGCTCGCCGAGCGGCTGCCTTCGGGGAAGGTGTGCGGCATCGACCTCTCAGAGGTGATGCGCCGCCAAGCTAACGCGCGCGTCAGGGCGTACGGCGATCGTGTCGAGCTGCGAGTCGGCAGCGTGAGGTCGCTGCCGTGGCCTGACCGTAGCTTCGATGTCGTATGCGCTATCAACAGCGCGCAGTTCTGGCAGCCGCTTGACGCGTCTGTGTGCGAGATATACCGGGTACTCAAAGACGGAGGGCGCCTGTCGATCGCGGTGCACGAGACGGGTATCGCGGTCGCCAACCGCGAGCGCGGCATCGAACCCGCTCGCAACCCCGAGCCGATGATCGCGGAGCTAGAACGCGCCCTACGATCAGCAGGGCTCTCACGGGTCCACACCGAGCGCAAACAAGTCAAGGGCGGCGTCGCGTTCTTCCTCACCGCACTCGCCCGAGAAACCTAGACAACCCGACCTCACGCATCTAGATCACCCAAGCCGTGAGCGAAGCCCGCCTGTCTATCTCGCGGTGGTAGGCGACGACGTGCAGCGAGCGGCTGCGCCGGAGGCTTGCCCCCCCAATGTCGGGGCGGCGGGGCGGTGACGGTCGCGGGAGGCGGCGGTCGGGGTCGCTCGCGACGGTAGCGCTCTCCAGCGAGGCGTCAAGGGTATCCCTGGCCGTTCGGGCTACCAGCTCGAAATCCGTTTGTATTTTTGGACTTCTCGCGATAGTTAACCGACGTGAGGACGAGCACCATCGAGCAGCGACGGCGCGACAATCAGCCGCACAATCTGGCGCGCTCAGCAAAAAGAAGACAGCGCCGTTTGGGGTTCCGTCTAAGGGACCGTCTGAGGTTCCGTCTGCAGGACCGTCTGCGGTTCCCCAGGCTCTGCGCCCGCGTTAGACAGTTTCCCCTGCGTTGGCATGGTTTTTGCGGGCGGCTGCGCCGCCGACATCTTAACGCCCGCTAGCAAATGCAATCAATCCCGCCCGCTGCCTAGAGATCCCTGCCAGGTACTGATAGTGATACTCCCGCTGCGCGCTGTACGCCCGGTCCGCCGGGAGGCTCCCATCTGGCGTGGAACCTCCGCCGTTGGCTGTCCCCTCCGCTTCCCGGTGACTGAACGCGGCGCTGTGCTCTCCGCGGATCGTGTCGTCGCTGGTCGTCGTTGCCTCATTGCCCCGGCGCGGCTCGATCGCCCGGATGCCCCGGTCCGATGTCGCGGCGCGAGCGTGGCGCACGTTTACACCGGCTATCCGACCTGCTGTTGTCGGATAGCCGGTAGATCGGAAAACGGCCCCTCGCGGGCGCGCGCGGCAGCGGCGGGCTGGGGGAGCTGTGCGGTGAGTGGCATGCAGCCCTGGATGCCCGGTCGCTCGTCGCAATCGTCGCGGCTTGATCCTCGTGTCGTCCCGAGCTGCGGCTCGCGCACCTGCCGCTGGACCTGCAGGGTTCGCGTGCGTACTCGGCCACCTCGATCCAGCCCACCACGAGCAAGCGGAGTACCGCTCGCGCACAAAACTCGTTGGATGCTTCTATGTTGTCAAGGGTGTTTTTGTGAGTTGGTTGTAGAGGTGGCGGGAGAGGTATCGCTTGAGGGAGCGCATGGCCTCTCGCTTGGTCTTTCCTTCGTCGATTCTGCGGTGCATGTAGGCGCGGCTTTGGGGGTGGTGGACGGAGCGTGATAGGGCGATTGTGTAGATCGCTGCGTTGATTTGCCGGTCGCCTCCGCGGCTGAGTCTGTGGCGGACTGTTTTGCCGGAGGAGGCGGGTTGGGGAGCGGTGCCGTTGGCGCGCGCGAATGCTGCCTCGCTGGTGAAGCGTGCTGGGTTGAACGCGAGGAGTCTGCCGGCGCAGATAGGTCCCACACCGGGCTCCTCCAGGAGTGTCGGGGCGAGGGAGCAGACCATTTCCTCGATCTGGCGGGTGTAGTCCTCGGCTTGCGCGTGGAGTGCTCGAGCGCGGTTGGCGAGGTCGCGGAGTACCTGCAGGGTGGTGTTCTCTTGCAGGCTCGCGGTCGGGCGTGTGCGCATCCCCGTGAGACGATTGGCGAGCGTTGCGCCATTGCGGGCTGGACCGACGCGTTCCCGCAGTGCGTATGGTGCGCCGACCAGCAGCGCTTGCAGCTGGTTATAGAGCCGTGAGCGCTCGCTGACGGCGGAACGGTGGCCGACCAACAGCATTTGCAGCGCCAAGCGCTTCCCAGACCCTCTGGGCGTCGAGAGACCTTCGCGAGTGAGCACCTTCTTGGCGGCCAGCAGAGCGTCGAGGCGGTCTGACTTCCCGGTCCGGCGCTCGCGACGTTGTGGGCGTTCGACCTCGAACACTTCGATCTCCTCGGCCTGCAGGTACTCGCATAGCCCGGCGCCGTAGCTGCCGGCGCCCTCGATGCCGACGAGCACGTTCTCGCCGAGCTCTTTGAGCCAGCACACGAACTGGCTGTAGCCGGCGAGGGTGGTCGTGATGACGATCTCTGCGAGCACCTGTCCGAGCCCGTCGAGAGCGACCGCGAGATGCTGCTCCTTGTGCGTATCCACGCCTACTGCAATCATCGATTCTGTCTCCTCATCTACTGGTTGGCGCTGGTGTGATGTGGAGGCCGCCAGACAAAGCCATGTCGAGCAAATAGGCACGCTTCTATGAAGTCATGGCGGCGTCCGTGGCAGGCGGCGGGAGACAAATCCAACGTAGGGCACCCAACAGGGGCCAGCCGTTTTACATGAGTCATCCCGTCGCCCGCCACACCCTCAACGGGGCACCGGACGCCACTGCATGACTGCCGCTTCGCTGCGCCCTACGGGCTCCGCTACGCGGCAGTCAGCCCGCTTCCTCAGGGCCCCAACAGGCGCCGAGGAAACTACATGGCCGTTTCGCCGGAGTTACGGTCAATAACCCATGAGCACTATGTACGGAAAGCCTACGAGAACCGCACACCCCGATCTACATATTCGGATCGATGCTTCGTCCGACGGATCACGCCCGCCACTCCGAGGCTGGTATCACGGTCTTTGTTGCATGCGATTGCGCTCGCAAGAGTTGAGGTCGCGCGCGTGAGCCTAGCCATCGATCTGCCGGAGGAGGTCCTGAGAGAGCTTGCGGCTCAGGTCGCCGAGATGCTCGCTGAGGTCAGGCCCGTGAGCGATGGTTGGTTGCGAGGCGCGGCACGAATCGCCGCATATATCGACTGTCCCCGATCGAGGGTCTACGCGCTCGTGTCCGCCAAGCGCATTCCCGTCGAGCATGACGGCTCAAACTTGATCGCCCGCCAAAGCGACCTCGATCGATGGATTCGCTGCGGAGGCGCAAAGCGCCCCTGAGCTTCCCTGCCCAGCCGTGGAAATAGTCGTGAGCGGCTCGCCGCCACGCGCAGCTGTGCGTCAGGTCGAGCAGCGATGTCCGAAAGCACTGATACATTGTTGTTTATGGCTACAGACACAGCAACAGGCGAGGGCATAACGAAGTTGATCCGCGTGACGCTGACAGACGCGCAATGGCGGCAGCTCCGCGTCAAAGCTGCCGAACAGGACGTGAGCGTGACGCGGCTGCTTGGCTCGATTCTCGCGAGTGAGGCCGACAGGGGAGGGGCATGAGCGATGGCTGATAATCGCAAGCTCGAACGTACATCCGAGCCAGGGATCTACCGCCGCCACGCCGACACATGCAAAGGCGGCAGCCGTTGCAAATGCTCGTACGTCCACATCTGGCGCGATCGAGGGCGCCAGCACAAGCAGGTCTTCGCGACCTTCGAGTTGGCGCGTGAGCACAAGGGCCAGATGAACTCTGGTGCGGCGAGACGTCGTCCGCTCGCCTCCGCGACGATCGGTGCTTACTACGAGACGTGGCTCCCAGGCTACCGTGGCCGGACCTCCCGGGGCCTTGAGGAAACGACTCGGCAGGAGTATGAGACTAGCTTTCGTCTGCACATCCTCTCGTACCCGATCGCTCGGCTTCGGATGCGCGAAGCGGGAGCGCCTGATGTTCGCGATTGGCTCGCCGAACTGGAGCGCAGCGGCGCGTCGCCGACCGTGATTCGTAAGGCGAAAGCTGCCTTATCGGTGATGTTTGCGTGCGCGGTCGAAGACGGCGACTTGGCGTCCAATCCGGCTGCCGGTGTGCGCTATGTGCCGACGGATGCCGCCAAGCGTCGGCATCCGAAACGCAAGCGTCGCGCGCTTGCTGCTTCTGATGTCGTTGCGATCCTCAACGCGATGCCCGAAGAGTGGAGGGCCTTCTTCACGCTGCTCGCGCAAAGCGGACTGCGTATTGGCGAGTTGCTGGGGCTCACCTGGGCTTCGGTCCACCTTGGCGATGATCCTCACATCATGGTGGCGGAGCAGGTCTATGCCGGTCGCCGTAAAGCGCTAAAGACCGAGGCGAGCAAAGCTCGCGTCCCGCTCTCGCCAAGCATGGCGTCGTGGCTCACCGAGCTTCGACAAGGCGCGCTCGACGCTGCTCCGGTGTTCGCATCGAAGTCGGGCACGCCGTTGAATTACCACAACGTCTATAGCCGGGTCCTGAGACCGGCGTTGGAGCGCTCGGGGATCGCGACTCTGCTTCATCGCGAGAAGGTCGTCAAGGCCAACGGAACCGAGCAATGGCGGGAAGTCTGGGACTATCACGGCATCGCGTTCCACGCCTTCCGCAAGGCGTGCGGATCGCTGCTCCTGCACCACGGCAAGACGCTCAAGCAGGTGCAGGGCTGGCTCCGCCACGCCCAGCTCTCAACGACGATGAACGTCTACATCCAGCAGGTGGACGATGGCCTCGGAGGGGCCGACGCGTGGGAGGACATCCTCCCGATCCGGGGCAACAGTGGGGCAACATCACCCCCGGAGACAGCCGCAAACACCACAACCGCACTTATGCCGGAAGCCGTGGCATAGAGCCAAAAGGGCGAGCAGCCGAAAAGAGCCGCAAACCCAGAATCTCAATCATAATCCGCGTGTCGGGGGTTCGAGTCCCTCCTCCGGCATAGCGAAACACCCTGCAAACACAGCACTTTGCAGCGTAGCAACAGAAGCGGATAGGGGCGTTCTCCACCGATTTCTCTGGAGGGCCGCTTCGGCGGCGCGGAGGTCCGGCGCGGTAGCTCAGGAGCCCATTTGGAGCGGACGAACGGGCGCCCAGCGGGAAGCGGTTCGCAAGGACTGTGGCCGCTCTGGGCGCTTGGCGGTCTGTATTGGTATGCAAGGAACGACGACGCCAGCGGAGCCGGCGGTTGAGGAGCATCGGCTTCGGCGGCCCGAGTGGGCGGCGTGGTATCTCGACGTGAAGACGAGCTGGGTCTATGAGGCGGTGCGGGCCGGTGGTCTGCCTTGCCATCGAGTGGGGCGGCACATCCGCTTCACATGCCGCATGCTCGATGCCTGGCTCGCCGAGCAGACCACGCTCTGAGGCTTGCCGAGAGTCATCGCCGGGTCTGGACGATGGCCTACAGGGCCACCGACGACAGCGGCCTGCCGGCGGGATGCGTCATGCTTGTGTGGCGATGAGTGCGTTTTGTCGTTGGTGGAGGTGTAGGGGCGGCCACCACTTCGAGCAAGCGCTCATCGCCGCCGGCGAGTGAGTGCTCGGGTCGCGCCGAAGCTGATGGGCACCTCGCGCCGCGGCGAACGCGAGCCCGGCAAGTCTCGATCGCGCGCGCTGTGATCAGGACCGCCACCTCCGTCTGAGCGTCGCCACGCCGACCCTCTCAGCCGGGCCCTATGACGCAGTTGCGCCCGGGTTGATGTGCAAAGGGGTAGCTGTCTATGAACTGACTAGTCTTTTGAAGTAGTTTGGCTTTGTGGACGTTAGCTTTGGCTTCGGCTATGGTTCCAGCTGTCAGGACACGGGATCATAAGGGAGTCGATGGGGCGTGATCAATAGGCGGTATGCCGTTTTGGGGTTGTTGGTCGAGGAGCCTGACTATGGCTACCGTTTGAGGCAGCGCATGCAAGTGCGGCTGGGCTCTATGCAGATCGGGCGGACGTACGTCTACAGTCTGTTGAAGCGGCTTGAGGAGGAAGGGCTTGTGTATCAGAGTTCCGAGGAGCCTGGCGCCAAGGGCGCTACGCGGGCTGTCTTTTCGGCGACGAGGCAAGGGGTAGAGCTCTTCTCTAGGTGGATGAGCGCCCCCGCTGAGATAGCGCCGTGGTACGAGGAATTGCATTTGAAAGTCGCGTTCTCGCGCGAGGCCGACCTGCCGGGGTTGATTGAGCAGCTCCGCTGGCGGGAGCGAGAGTGCCTTGCTTTGCTAGTGTCGTGTTGGTTTAATCGGTTGGCAGTTAGGGTATGTGGTGGTTATGCCTATTCCTACTGCGGTTTCTATTGAGTTGACCGGTGATGAGCGGTCGGTGTTGGAGAGCTGGACGCGTCGGCACACGAGTGCTCAGGCGCTGGCGCTGAGGGCACGCATCGTGCTGATGGCGTCTGAGGGGTTGTGGTCTAACGGCGAGATCGCCGAGGCGTTGGGGGTCTCGCGTCCGACGGTGACGAAGTGGCGCAACAGGTTCTTCCAGCGGCGTCTTGAGGGCCTTGTGGATGAGCCACGCCCCGGGAAACCGCGGTCGATCACCGACGAGCAGGTCGAGGCCGTCGTGGTCAAGACCTTGGAGAGCACGCCGAAGGACGCGACGCACTGGTCGACGCGGTCGATGGCCAGGGAGATGGGGATGACGCCAGACGCGGTGATGCGGATCTGGCATGCGTTCGGGTTGCAGCCGCACCGCCAGGAGACCTGGAAGCTGTCCAAGGACCCGCTGTTCATCGAGAAGGTCCACGACGTCTGCGGCCTGTATCTGAACCCGCCCGAGCGCGCAGTCGTCCTGTGCGTGGACGAGAAGAGCCAGATCCAAGCGCTGGACCGCACCGCCCCAACCCTGCCGATGCTGCCCGGAACCCCGCAGCGCGCGACGCACGACTACGAGCGCAACGGCACCTCGAGCCTCTACGCGGCGCTCAACGTGCAAAGCGGCGAGGTGATCGGTTCGCTGCACCAACGCCACCGGGCGGTCGAGTTCCTGAAGTTCCTCAAAACGATCGACGAGAACGTGCCCGCGCACCTCGACGTGCACCTCGTGCTCGATAACGCCTCCAGCCACAAGACCCCGAAGGTCCGACGCTGGCTCGCGGCGCACCCCCGGTTTCACCTGCACTTCACCCCGACCAGCAGTTCGTGGATCAACCTCGTTGAGCGGTGGTTCGGCGAGCTCACCACCAAGCTCCTACGCCGCGGCGCTCATCGCTCCGTGCGAGCGCTAAACACCGACATCCGCCAATGGATCGACACCTGGAACGAAAACCCACGCCCCTACGTCTGGACCAAGACCGCCGACCAGATACTCAACTCCATCAGCCGCTACTGCCAACGAATCAACCAAACATGACACTAGACGGTCTCGATTTAACGGCGAGAGCCCCGTCTACGGAGCGCGGTTGGGCACGATCGGCGTCCGTGCTCGTGCGCAATGCCGATATCGATCATCTCCAGACAACGATTCGTTGGTTGCAGAGGACGTGTGCCGTGATGCAACGCACGGTGGAAGAAGCCAGACGACGCGCTGACGGATCGTCCGGACGGGGCTGAGATGGACACATTGCTCTCGCTACAGGGGGTGAGCAAGGACTATTGGCGCGGCGAGCGCCGCGTGCCGGTCCTGGCGGAGGTATCTCTGGACATACACGTCGGCGAGCTGGTCGCCGTATGGGGTCAGCACAACTCGGGCAAGACGACGTTGTTGAAGCTCGCTGCTGGGTTGGAGGAGCCAAGCAATGGCATAGTTAGCTTTGCGGGGCGTGATCTGGCGAGCATGTCAGGGAGGCAGCTTGCTCGGCTGAGGCGTGGCCCGATGGCATGGGCAAAGCCCTCAGGCCCGGAGAGCGCCGATCTACCGATTCGTGACTACATCACGCTCCCGTTGCTGCGTCGGTACGATCATAAGGAAGCACGGCGTTATTCGGTCGACATGCTTGAGCGTGTCGGCGCACTCGGATGTGCAACGGAGGTATGGCGCAACCTCTCCGACAGCGAGCGGACACTTGTAGCTATAGCCCATGCGCTGGTCCGCTCTCCCGAACTGTTGCTGATCGATGATCAGACTGCGAGTCTCGATGACCTTCAGCGGGAGGATGTAATGGAGCTGTTGCGTGGGGTGACGCGGGAAGGTATGGCTGTACTTGTGACAGTGCCGGACATGACTGAGATGGTGCATGCACACACGATTCGCTCGCTGAGCGGCGGGCAGCTTCTCGCGCCTGCTGAACCTTCCGGAGGCGGGAACAACGTGATCGACTTTCCGGGTGGCGTGGACCGGCGCAGCGAAGGCGCTGGCGGCGCGACGGCTTAGCGTGCCGTGCTTGAGTTGCGGGATCTCGTCAAGCGCTATCAGGTCGCGGACGGCCAGGCTGTGCGCGCAGTGGACGGAATATCGCTGAGCGTGGCTTCCGGTGAACTTGTAGCGCTTTACGGTCCAAGTGGATCGGGTAAGACGACGCTATTGATGTTGGTTGCTGCTCTGCTGCGCCCCGATAGCGGCTCCATATACGCCAACGGCCGAGATGTATCTGTGCTATCGATACGCGAGGCGGCTCGCTATCGCAGGTTTGAGCTGGGATTTGTCCGCCAATCCCTGGATTTGATTCCTGGCGTCCGCACGAGCGACAATGCTGCGCTGAAGCTGTTCGGTAGCCTCAGTGCGCGAGAGGCTCAGGCGCGGATGATGCCGCTGCTTAGGCGACTCGGATTGGGAGAGCGGATTGAGCATCGCACCGAGCAGCTCTCGATGGGTGAGCGGCAACGAGTAATGATCGCACGGGCGCTCTCGACAGACCCAAGTCTGGTTCTCGCTGATGAGCCGACAGGAAGCCTCGATACGCAGCGCGGAGCCGAGGTGCTTGCGTTGTTGCGTGAGGTATGCCGCGAACGAGGCATGGCAGTCCTGCTTGCCACCCATGACCCCCAGGCGGCAGACTACGCGGACCGGGTGCAAATGCTCTGCGATGGCCAACTCGTTCATCGCGAGCCTCGCGGTGATCTCGCCGAGCTCTCTAGGGACAGTCGAACGTTGTCGCCTGAGTTCAGTGCGGGGAAGGGCAGACGGTGAAACGTTCGAATATCCCCCGGTTCTATCTGGTTCGGTTGCGCGCCCGTCTGATCCAAGAGACCTTCGCGATCCTCGGGATCGCCGTGGGTGTAGCTTTGCTGTTCGCCTCTCAAGTCGCGAACACCAGCCTGAGTGGATCGGTTGAGCAACTCACGAGCGGGATAGTCGGAAAGTCGCGCCTACAGCTTCAGGCTCGTGGTCCCGAGGGGTTCAGCGAGACCCTGCTGAGTAGAGTGCAGCGCCTTCCCGGTGTGCGCGAGGCGGCTCCGGTGCTTGAGGCGAGTGCATATCTAGTTGGCCCTACGGGGCGACAGGCTGTTGACTTCATCGGCCTAGACCCGAGCTTTGCTGATCTCGACGGTACTCTGCTGCATCACTTTACCTCAGCGCAGCTAGCGGGACAACGGGTGCTTGCATTGCCCGACCCGATAGCGCAGGAGATTGGCACCGGGCCGCTATCGGTGATAACCGTTCGAGCGGGCGGGCGCAGTACCCAGGCTCTAGTCGGGCTTACTCTGCAGGCCGATGACATCGGGGCGCTGATTCACAGTCCATTTGCGGCCGCGCCGCTGAGGTATGTTCAGCAGCTGGTCGGCTTGAATGGCAGGGTGACGCGTGTGCTGATTCAGCCGTCTCCTGGGCGCGATGCACAGGTGCGAGCCGAGCTCATACGGCTCGCTGCCGGAAGGCTGAACGTACGCTCGGCCAGCTTCGATGCAAGGATCTTCGATCAGGCGGAGGGGCCGACGAACCAATCTACTGAGCTGTTCTCTGTGGTAAGTGCTCTTGTCGGTTTTCTGTTCGCGTTCAATGCGCTGCTACTCACGGTCCCCCAGCGCCGGCGGTTGATTACCGACTTGCGTTTGGATGGCTACACACCACGAGAGGTCATCGAAGTCCTGCTGTTCGACGCGCTTATCCTCGGAATCGTAGGCGCCCTCGTGGGCCTGCTACTAGGCGATGTGCTCTCGCGCACACTTTTGCAAGCCAATCCTGGCTATCTGTCGTTTGCGTTTCCCGTTGGAACGCAGCGGATCGTGGATTGGCAGTGCTTTGCTATCGCCGTCGGGGGAGGACTGCTCGCAGCCTGCATCGGTGTGCTCAACCCGCTAAAAGACATCATTGCGCGTACACCGCTTCTTTCTAGGTCATCAGGCTCAGCAACACGCACAGGGATTATTTGGGTGTCGGCCGCGGGGCTCGCTGCTCTTGCATTGACAACGGGTGTGCTCCTACACGGTGTCGCGACGGTACAGGTCGCGATCGTCGGCTTCGTCAGCTTGATAGCTGCCACGCTCCTCTTGCTCCCAATCTGCGTCCGAGTCATTGTCGCCGGCTTTGACTGTCTTCAGCGAGGGGTAGTTGGGGTTTCGCCGCGGCTCGCCGTAATAGAGCTACAGTCGAGCGCCGTCCAGATGCGCTCAGCGGCAATTGCGGCTACCGGCGCCATAGCTGTGTTTGGCAGTGTCGCGATAGAGGGAGCCCAACGCAACCTGCAGAGCGGCTTGAACCATGCGGCGGCTGACTTGAACCTCGTCACCGACCTGTGGGTGGCCCCCGCCGGTATGGCCAGCACTCTCGCGACCGTTCCATTCAGCAACCATACCGCCGGAATTCTTGAGCACGAGCGACGCGACATTCGTGCGGTGCGTGTGTACCGTGGTTCCTTCCTCGATCTCGGTGATCACCGGACACTCGTTATCGCTCCTCCTCGTGAAGACGATCGGCCGATTCCTCCCAGTCAGATGGTTCGAGGGGAACTCGCTCAGGCTACTAGTCGGATTCGCGGGCGTGGGTGGGCGACCGTCTCGCGGACAATCGCTGACGAATTGCATTTGCGCATCGGTCAGTCGTTTATGCTGCCGACGCCCCAGCCGACCATGGTCCGGCTAGCAGGTGTGACCACAAATCTTGGCTGGCCACCTGGGGCCATCATTCTCAATGCCGAAGACTACGCGCGCGGATGGGATAGCCGGGATCCCAGCGCCTACCAGATTGAACTACAACCTGGGGTGACGCCTTCGGTCGGACAACGAGACATCCAAAGGGCACTTGGGCCGGCCTCAGGGCTTGTCGTCCAGACCGCGGCACAACGCGAGCAGACCGACCAAGCCACACAGCATCAAGGGCTGTCGCGCCTCACTCAGATTGCAGCGCTGGTTCTAGTTGCTGCGGTGCTAGCGATGGCAGCGGCAATGGGAGCGATGATCTGGCAGCGACGCCCGAGACTGGCCAACATGAAGGTCGACGGCTATGACAATGGCGAGCTGTGGCGCGCCCTACTTTGCGAGAGTGTGCTACTGCTTGGAGCAGGTTGCTCAGTCGGAGCGATCTTTGGGCTCTACGGACAGCTCCTACTGAGCCATGCGCTCGCAACGGTCACCGGCTTTCCAGTAGCACTCTCAATCGCAGTACCCATCGCGCTTGGTGCCTTCGTGCTCGTCACAATGACAGCAGTCGCGGTCGTCGCGATACCTGGCTACTTCGCAGCGCGTGTAGAGCCGGCCCTTCAAAGCTAAGACCTCGCGCTGTACGCTTGAGATAATTCGAGCTAGGGAGGCTCAACTGGGGTCAGATACCGCAAGGCAGCTGTGGGCGCTCCTTGGCGCAGCTACACGCGAGCTGCTATGGGGTCTGCCTGCCGTATCTCAAGAGATCAGCTGCTTGAAGATCCGCGCATCAGCTATCCCCGACGCAGCACTACGCGAAGACGCCCTCGAGGCACTCATATGCAAGCGGGAGAATGCGTACGGAGCCGCGCTGTTCTGGACGTTGCCGCGGCAACGCAGTGTTGCCCTACTGCGGCTTCTGACGACCTATGAGACAATGGCCGACTTCCTTGACAGCGCAAACGAGCGCGCCGCCGCAACCGGTGTGATCAACGGACGTCGCTTGCACCGTGCCCTCGTCGACGCTCTAAATCCCGGCGCACCCTGGGTCGACTATTACGACCACCATCCCTGGCAAGACGATTGTGGCTATCTTCGTATGCTCGTCCAATCATGCCAAGCAAACTGCGCCGCCTTGCCCGCATACGAAAGTGTACGCTCGATGGCGCTACATGCCGCGACACTAGCGGGCGTACAAGCGCTCAATCACGAATCGGACCCGCATCAGCGCGAAACTGCCCTTAGACAGTGGGCCTTACTAAATTTGCCGGAGGAGAACAAAACCAGCTGGTTCGAGAAGACCGCCGCGGCGAGCGCATGGATCACTGTTCTGGCGCTCCTAGCAGTGTCAGCGAAACCGGCTTGTGATGAGTGTGAAGGGAAGGAAGTTGTATTGGCCTACTTCTGGATCTCGCTGGCGGCGGCGATGCTCGATAGCTACGCCGATCAGGGTGACGATCTCGCCGACCGCGGACACAGCTACATAGCCTATTACCCAAACTTTCAAATTGCTGTAGCACGCATCTGCGACTTCATCCAGCGGTCAACTCGGGCGGCGTGTTCCTTGCGCGACGGTCACCGGCACGCAGTCATTACAGCCAGCATGGTCGCGATGTATCTCTCCAAAGCAAGACCTGCTACGCCTGATACGGGCGCAGCGACCAGAAGCCTTCTTTGCGGAGGCGGACCGCTCGCCATGATCCTCTTCCCCATACTCAAGACCTGGCGTAGGGCCTACCTGTTGCGCCAAGGTTAGCCGCGAGCTCGCACGCCGGGATTAGTCATCATGAAGACTAGTCTCCTGTTGGTCTATACGGCCCGCACTCGACGCGCGATCATCCTCTCCGCATGGTACTCCAACGACCAGGGCGAGAAGGCCGAGAAATCGCGGGCTGCAAAGCACAATGACGTCTGGGCTCTTCCCATCAAGCGCAAATGCGGCGCAGGATCATTACCACGCCTGTGTTGCGAGCGAGCTTGCTGCCACTCGCGAGCCGGGGGTGTGTGGTGAGGATGGATGGCGTAAAGAGGGCGCTGCTGGCATTCCGGTAGCGGTCCGCTTCAATAACGATAAGACGGGCCTACTGGGGGAGATTACATCCGCAGAAAGCATTAGCCTGCCTGGTCGGTCGAGAGTGGACTCTAGGGTTGATGTCGGGGTCTTGGGGCAGGCGGCCGGGATGCGTATGTCTGCTAGGGGGCCAGAGCATGGCAAGTTGGAGGCGGGGTCGCTGCTGGCTGGGCCGGGTCCGAGTCTTTCATCGTTGGTGGAACGTAGCGTGAAGATTCTTGAGTGTTTTGGCGATAAGAATCGGCTATTGGGTATTGCAGAGGTCGCTGATCGGCTGGGATTAAGTCGTTCGACTACGCATCGTTACATGATTACGTTGAAGGCGCTTGGTTTTGTGGAGCAAGGGCCTGGTCGTAAGTATCGGTTGACGTTTGGGCGTGACGAAGCTGGGTGCTCCGCGATGAGCGGCATGGGTTTGGTGATGCAGGCCCGCGGGTCTATGCAGGCGCTGGTACGCCTGACGGGGCTCGCAGTCGAGCTGGGCGTGTTGGATGGGCCGGAGGTCTTGCTGGTCGAGCGCGTCGAAGGTCGCTTGCGGAGCGGGGTGCCGGGCAGTGTGTCTGGGGGTGAGGTGCGGCTGCCGGCATATTGTACGGCGCTCGGGAAGCTATTGTTGGCGATGGTACGGCCAGATGTCGGGCGCGAACTGCTCCGCGAGGTGGTGCTTGAGAGGCGAACGCCGACTACGGTCCGAAGTAAGGGTGCGCTGCGCGAGAAGCTCTGGGGGGTCTGCGAGAGTGGTGTAGCGGTTTGCGACGGCGAATTGATGTCTGATGTCGTGATGATCGCGGCGGCGGTCCGTGACGTGCATGGTGAAGTGCAGGCAGCGCTGGGTCTGTCTGCGATGAAGTCAAGAATTACCGCGGAGAGTCTCGCGAGTGCGCTGGGGCCGCATCTCCTTAGCTCGGCTTCCCAGATATCGGCGCGGCTTGGCTATCGTCGGGCAGACGAGCGTGCGAGGGTTGCTTCGTGAGGCAGACGTGTCCCTGGAAAGGGCAGCTCTCAGGTCCGCTAGTGCTGCCTGTGAGCTTGGTTGGCTACCTGCGCGCGGGGTTGTGGGTGGAGCATGGCAGTATCTGTGAAGACCTCGCGGAACTTTCGCTGTCCCGGCAGCAAGACCCGGAGCGACGGGAGCGGCTGCGGATGCAGCTCGCTGGGACGTGGGCGCTGCTTGACCTTGTCGGCTGGGAGGAGCGATGCGCGGCTACGGCAAGGGTGAGCATAGGGTCTTACGGTGGCCTCCTATTGAGGGCGCTCGAGCGTCAGTTGGAAGTTGAGCTGGATGTCCTTGGAGATACGTTGCCCGCCGCGCGCGAAATGGCTCAGCAGCGGCGTGTGGATGAGCTTCGTGGTTTTATCGTGCGTCTACGCATACTGGAGCCGAGGCCATCCACGACAGAGAGTTGTCCCCAGCAAGGTGCGGCACAGTCTGGGCGGGCTGGGGGTTCTGGTGAGCGGTAGCGGCGTGTCGATCGAGCTCTCTGAAGGGCAGTTGCAAGCTGTGATGCGTGATGCGTTGGTCAGCGAGGAGCCGGATCACCTGGCCAGCCTTGATCTGTCCTGCGCCTCGCTGTCAAGAGCTGCCGGCCGTGCCCTGCTGGCTGCTAGGAGTGACAGTAGGCTCTCGCCCGGCTTGATCCGGGGCCTGCTTGTGCTCAGCGCATTCCGTGAAGCAAGCACGGAGCTCGGTGCAAGTGAGATTGCGAAAGAACTTCAGATGAGTACAAGCACTGTACACCTATATATGCGGACCTTGGCAGCCATTGGTCTCCTTCACCCCGTGAGCCGATCTCGGCTGTACCGCAGGGCCCAAACCTCTCAGGGGAGAATCGCCTAGTCATGAGTCACATCTCACGACCGACGACGCGGCTGGTAGGCCCCAGGTCTCCCAAGGGTCTAACAAATTGCCGGTGTACGCCACATCTCGCCGGCCAGCCGGCACTCGGGTCAACCCTTTCTGCCCGAGTGCCGGCCCACTACAAGGTGCCCTTGGTTCGCTGAGGTCATGGTTATAAGTGCGACAAGCGAGGTCACCGAGATCAGAGGATCAGCAGCAAGGCAAACACTCGCTTGTTGAAGCTGAACACGATATGGCTGCGCGATCGGGGCGGCCGAGGTTACTAGTAGCGCCTCGTCCGCCCCGAGCGTGCAGCCGCCAATGATGTAAAGCAAGCTTTCAAACGCTTGCCATCGCGTATGCATGTTAATAATCCACTTAGGGGGCAAAGCGTGAGGTCCACAGCGATACTTATAAGTGCTTTCCTGCTTTTGTGCCTGGGCTCTTTGCCTGGTCGCGCAAATGGGGAGCTATTGACGTCTAGCCTCGAAAGTAGCGCATCGGGTACGTCTCTACAGGAAGCCACCACGGACAGCGTGTCCCCCCAGCCTTCTGGTACGCCAGCGACGTCGTCTCGTGGCCCAGAAATTGCAGGGTTGCGGACGGCAACCTCAAGAACATTTCAGGCGCCAGGTGGGATGGCGGAAACTGTGATCTCTACGCATCCAGTGAATTTTCGCGATGGTACTGGAGGATGGCAGCCGATCAACGATAACTTGGTACAGCGTGACGGTAGCTGGCAGAACCAGGCGGACGCGGATCAGGTATCTTTGCCCGATACTCTGGGTTCTGAAAGCGTGAGCCTAGCTTCTGATGGCGCTTCGCTGTCGTTTGAGTTGCGCGGCGCGACGGGTCTAGCGCAAGTGGCTGGCAGTACCGCGTCCTATCCCGATGCTCTTGCGAGCACAAGAGTTTCGTTGGCGGCGATAGCTTCTGGTATCAAGGAGACGCTTAGCCTGGCGGGTGCCTCCGCTCCATCGGACTATCGATATGACGTACAAGCGAGTGCAGGATTGAGTCTGGTGGTTGCCGAAGATGGCTCGGTGATCGCTCGTGATGGTGATGGTGCAGTTCGCTTTGTAATTCCTGCACCGACTGTGCATGACGCGAGTGGCGTTTCTGGTCGCGCCGGCTATACGATTGTGGCAGAGTCGGGTGGCTGGGAATTGGCACTTAAGGTTGATAGTGCTTGGCTATCGTCCTCCGAACGCGTGTGGCCAGTCACGGTCGACCCAACCATAACAACTAGTGCAGGGAGCGCATGCACGCTCAATAGCACTAAACCGACCACCTCAGAATGTGGCGGAAGTAATAACGCGCAGACTGAGACGCAAGAAAAATCCGGCTTGTTCTCCGATACGACGATAGGTGTAGTGCAGTGGAGTCTATCCGGAATCCCTAGCTATGCAAGAATTGATCAAGCTCTTGCGGAATTACCTCTAGAGACGGTAACCACTCTCAGTAAATCCGCCAAAGAACAAAGTGCAACACAGATACCGATATCGGCGACTTTGTACCCAGCCTCGCATGTCTGGAATGCAACGGCGGACTGGAATGACGCAATCGTTCCGGCCGAAGGGCCCCCTGTTTCTTGGGGCCCGTCTCAGTTGAACACTGCAGGCGGCGGTGTTCCAATCACGGCCACCGGGGGCTGCGGACACGTGGCCGAAGGGGGCTGCAGAGAACCCGGCTTTGCGTCTAGTGTTTTTGATATTACTGAAATGGCTCAGGGCTGGGTGGCCGGACAGTTTGGCGGTAACGTTGGGCTCGGTCTCAGTCATGTCATAGACACCGAAAAAAAATCTAGCACTGCTTACGCAATCATTGATAATGGATCGGTCGAAGGCAAGGCACCAGTGCTGACCGTTGTGTGGAATGTTCCTACTGGCAAATTGCCGCAGTACAAGTACAACACGTACCCATTGACAGATACCTCAAGTGCGTCAGTCAATGTCCGCACTGGCAACTTTGAGTATGAAAATACTGACCTCACACTTCCTGGACCGGGACTCCCACTTGCCGAGACGCGACTCTACAACAGTATGCGTACAGGCACGCCCCTCGACTTGAGCTTGGGCTGGAAGTTTTCATACGGCAGAGAGACTACTATCCGTGGTCTGACTATCGACGGGCCCGACGGAGCTGTTTATAAAATCAATGAAAGACGCTCGGCGATCAATGCAGATGGCGTTACGGGAAGCCTTGCCACTGAAGGTGAGGGTGCTGTATTCAAGGCGGGAGCAAAAGATGAAAGCGGCGAAAAAGCCGAAGAATTGATGTATGACGATGGGCTCAGGCTCAAATTTCCTGAACACTCAGAACTGCCATTTATGGTTCATAAGATCGCCATGCGGGACGAACGTGGATGGATCATTACAACAAACACCGAAGGCTGCGCGCACAATCCCGCTGTATCGATACGGCGGACAGACGATACAACTGAAGTAGCAGAACCAGGCTTTCTACGAGCCTCAATGACAGTCAACTGCAACAACCAAGTCACATCGATCACCGACAACACCGGACGAGAATGGAAATACGGCTACGACTCATACGGCAGGCTAGCCTCCTATACCGACCCAGATAAACAAGTCACTTCCTACGGGTACACCCAGTACGGCGAAGGAAACCCAGCCACGACGAGCCTCCTGACCCAGATCACCACACCCGGAGGACGAGTACTAAAAATCGCCTACATAAACCCAGTGACAACCGGCGTATGGGGCAGGGTCGAATCAATTACGCAGAGCATCAATGGAACCCATACAGCAATCACTCAGTACACACACAATGTGCAAGGACAGGCACCTTGCGGAGCCGGCGAAGTCAGCACGACAGTTACCGATCCCCTGAGTCGTAAAGAACTGGACTGCTTCGACGCATTCGGCCGTCCGACGCACTACTACGACTATTACTCCACCGTGAACGGAACGTACGGGAATGAACGTGAAGGCTTGACCTACAGCAACGAATCGCTCGGGCACCCCGCTACGAGCAACCCAACGGGACTCGGCGGACCTAGCACCTACCAAAGCAACTACACGTATACCACTGATAGCACAGGCAGGCTACTCGCCAGCCGTGGCCCTCTGGGAGACACGGTAAGCAATACCTACGGCGCCCTGAGTAACCCCTACCTCCCGAGTCTAGTCACCGACGCACAGGGTCAGCAGCAGAGCATGACATACAACGGATATGGGCAACCACTTGCTATAGAGGCGCTAAAGACGGGTATCGCTCAGCCCGAGCAAGAGCATTTCAGTTGGAATAAAGGCCTACTGGAATCATCTACGCTCGGTACGCAGACGACAGTCTTCCACTACAACAAAGCGGGCGCTCTCAGTGAAACGGACCCGCCTGCGGCGTCGGCCAATCCCATTGGCCCAACAAAATATACCTACAACTCTCGTGACGAAGTCGAAACCACGACCGATGGCCGCGGCGATACTACCTCCTACGAATACGACAGTGACAGACATGTCATAAAAGTTCTTTTTTCGGATGGCAGTGGCATCCGCTACCAACGGGACCCAGACGGTAACCTGACTAAGCGCGAAGTCTGTACACAGTGCGGTCTGCCAAGCGAAACGGTCCAGGTATCGACCTTTACCTACGACGGACTCGGCGATCGACTAACAGAAACGCTACCCGGCATCCCCGCCACGATCCCAATTCCCGAATCCCCCGGGCAGTACGCAAGTATCGTCTACACCTTCAACGCCGACAGCTCGCTTGCATCCATGACAGACGCAGGCGGCACGGTCAACTACACATACAACCATGATCGTCTAGTGTCCGCCATTACCGACCCTTCGACAAGCCCACACAGCATCCAGTACCACTACGACCTTGACGAAACGACCAACCCGCACCCACAAGGACTACTGGAGTCCATTACCTACCCCAACAAAGAAGGAAGTACATCGCTGACAACGGATTACAAATACGACAACGATGGTCGTATCAGCGGCGTCGAAAGCCTCAAGACAGGGCAAAGCACTCCGCTACAGTCATGGAGATACGACTACAGCACACACTCACTAGGAGGCGGACCAAGTTCATATACAGCCCTCCGACAGTGGGTAACAAACACCGCGGGCCAAGCAATCGGATACGAATACGACTACCTCGACCGACTAATCAAAGTCGACGTGTACGCCAGCAACACCGCTGGAGCACCAGAGATCGAACAATACCAGTACTGCTACAACACCTGCACAGGCCACCCAGCAGAAGAAGAAGGCGCATCCAACCTCCTGCAAAAGACCTACACGCCATACACCGCGGGCAAACCAGGAACACCCGTAACCGAAAACTACACGTACGACATCGCCAACCAGCTTCTAACGGCAGCCGGCGTCAAAGTAGGCCACGACGCAGACGGCAACAACACTGGCCACGGAAAACTTCCCGGCAATGAACTCATACCAGGAAACGCAGTGCTTGAACTATCGTCCAACGCAGCCGACCAGATTAGCCAACTCAACACACCCCTATCTGTCGGAGGCAAAGCCACACCACAGGCCCTAACCTACGAAGACGCCACCAACAGCAGCCTAGCCACAGTCGGCGCCACCACAACCGAGAACACCCAACTCGGGGTCAGCGCGACCATCCCCTCAGAAGGAACCAAGAGCTACTTCACACGCAGCCCCGAAGGAGAACTACTCGACAAACGCACCGGCAGCGAAACCCAGTACTACCTCAGCGACGACCGAGGCACAATCACCGGCACCACCGACGCCACAGGCACCCTCAAGCAAAGCAACCTCATAGGCTACGATCCATGGGGCAACACAGCCAACACCGTCCCAAGCTTTGGCTACCTGGGCGCCTACCAGACACCCGGCGGTCTAGACCACTTCGGAGAACGCTTCTACGACCCCAACATAGACCGATGGACACAGCCAGACCCGACCTCGACGGGCGGCACGGGACTGCTGCAGGCGAACCTCTACGCATACGCCAATGACGATCCGGCCAATGAAGTTGACCCAGAAGGCACGTGTGCATTCGACCGGGCGCCAACGTCGACTATTACTGTCAGCGGCGGCTATACTTACCTACAGATTTGTGGTCTGCACGGCAAGCAGGCAGGGAAGACGGTAGGCTATGTGCGTGTCGCTACGCCGGAATACGAACGGCATAGTCGGAGTCTGATTGGGAGGATCGTAGAGGGTGCTGTTGGGGCTGTCTCTGTTGTTGGAGGCGTTACGGGAGTAGCATTTTGCGCTGTAGCGACGGACGGCATAGGGGCGGCACACTGCGTTCTGGCTGCTGCTGGACCTATTGTAAGCGGAGAGCTGGCAATCTATAATGCGCTGGAATAAGCTATGCTTGTCGACTTTGCTGGTCGAACTGGAGGACCTGTGCGTGGCGTAATCACAATTCTGACTGCCGGCATCCTCACGGCTTGGGCGTGGTGGCTCATGCCACGTGAGATGCGCCGAGCCCGGTACCGTCTTGTTCAGCGTGGCGAGTCGACGGATCGCTTCGATGAAGTGCTCGGCTCGAATGCCTATCGGTATGCGCTGATATTCGTAAGGGTTTTTGGAGTGGTAGCCATTTTCGCTGGTGTAATTGTGGTGATTTTTTTTGAATGAACTAGCTAGATACATTGGTTTGGGACTGTGTCGTCGTTTGACTGACGGGGGCTGCTTGTGATTGCTGGATTGTCGGTATCAGCACTGCTTATTTCTATTGCTTGGTTGATGATAGTTGGACTGGTGGCTGTTGGCGCGGCTCTCTATTGGACGCATAAAAAGAGCGGTGACAAAAGCTAACTTGCATCGCGATAGCCCATGGCTGTCCACGAAGCGGGTCCACTCCATCTTGCGGGCAGTCCCGGGCTTGTCTATAGGCGGTAAGTTTTTAGGCGGGTTAGTTTTGTGGTGTCAAAGGTATGATTTTGGCCGCTGGTTGCTAATACATGGTGGAGAGCAATGACACGTAAGCAAGTTGAACGGGGGATCTGGCTCGCTGGACTGTTCACCGCGTGCTTTGGTGCGATTGTACAGACCCGGGCTATCATTATTAGTGGGGTTATTGTAATGGGACTTGTTTTGGGATTGCGGGCTTTGACTCAAGCTAAACGTCGCAGATCGCTGTAGGGCGGCCTGTCGCCGCGTCTACTAGGAAGCGGGCACAGAGGGCCGCATCCTGTAACTGTCGGGCTCGCGGGGCCGCTATCAGCCGGCCCATCCTTGCGGCGGCGCACCGGGCTTCCACGCCTTTGAGATGCCGCCGCCTTCCTCGCTCTGAACGCAGCGCTGCGGCATGGCGCTCCGCGGCAAGCCTAAACCTTGCCTTCGGCTGCCTTGATGAGCGCGTGGAGTGGGGTAGTCGGGTGCGGAATGCGGGGCGTCCACGTGCGCCCGCCATCTAGATGAGCTTGACCTGCTCGGCATCTGAGGCGCTGAGATGCTGAGCATGGCTTGCGTAACCCGTGCGCGAAGCTCTGTGCGCTCCCGGACGTAGCTGTGGGTCTTGGCTTGGGGTCTAGTCGTTGGCCCACTGGTCTGGTGGTGCGCTGAGTTTCCAGGTTGTGGTGACCGGACCCCGTTTCTCGGTCCACCACGAGTGAGAGTTGGTGGATACAAGTCCGGGGAAAGGTAGCTGTCGTCCCGGACGTAGGAGGCGCTTCTGGCTCTGCCGCCCGACGGGCGGGCGCGGACTCATGGGGGCGGTCAGTGGGTCATCGCGGTTTCGGTTCGTCGTTGACCGCGGCCCAGTAGTCGATCTCGCACGGGATGCTGTCGGTCCGGACGATCTGGTCTCGTGTAGTCTTAAGTGACTCGACGCTGTGCGTGCTGCTGCCGGTCCGCACACGTTCCAGCTCCGATCGTCCTTGGCTGATGTCCACCATGCCTCTTGTCCGTTCGGGCTTGGTGCTGTACGCCGGGTGGCGCTGAGCCGAAGGCGAAACGGCGCAGGCCGAAGGGTCTGCGAAGGCCGCCGCGAAGCGGCTGGCCGTGCCGGACGGCGGCGCAAGCCGCAGTCCGGCGAGCTGGCCCGTCGGCCGTAGGCGTGCAGCGCCGGGGTCGATCGGAGAGCCGACCGTCAGGGAGGCTCGATCACAGCGGGCGAAGCCCGCGCACGGTACCGTTGTGGTGCTTGAGAGGATGTTCGTCGCGGCTTGGGCTTCTAGGCCGTTTAGATGCGCGCCCCTTTGTCGCCGTCCGCACACCTCTGGTAGTTACGGGGGGAGCGCGGGTAAGCTCGCTTGTGCGATGGCGATGATGCTCCGACAGGTACGCCTTGGTCCTGAGACGTTCGAGCGGTTGAGCGAGGACGCGGCACGCCATCACGAGGACGTCAATACGGCCGCCGAGCGCATCCTGCGCGAGCACCTGCCCGCAGGACAAGACGCACAGAGCACGCTCGCGACGCTCGATCGGCTCCGTGCGTTGCGAGCACGGATGAAGCCAGGCCGCGGAGCGGTCGAGGCCGTCCATGAAGGCCGCGCAGAGCTGCCGGTCAATCCGATCCAGTAGCCGGCTCCTCAATCCAGAGGATGCTGCTCGCGGCTCTGCACGATTGGTTCGCAGACGATCCCGGCGGTAGGCGGCGTGTGTTGTGTGTTGGAGCGCTGTTTGGCGATCGGGGGCAGGATTAGCAAACGGGTCAGATCGAGAGATCGGCCTCGCGCGTTTTCCCCGCCGCGAATGCTGGTTTTCCCGCCGCGAATCCGATGCTGAGATCGGCCGTTTATGGCTTGGATGCTGGGGTTCTGCGTATTAGCGGCGGGATATGGTCTCGCGGTCGATATCCCGCCGCTAATCGACCGTGCCGGGCACCCAATTGTCTGAGCGGATCGGCTTGGTTGTGCGGGATTCGGCCTAATGCGACCCCGCCGCGAAACGGTGACTAGATAGGGGAATACCGTTGCATCTGCCGGTCCGGTGAGCTCCCCGGTCATCCCCATGTTTGCCTGCTCGTATCGGCATACAGCACCCAAGATGCCCGCCCGCCGTCCACCGTCCGTTCCTTCCGCATGCCCCCCTGTCCTGGGTAGCTGGCTTCACTGCGCCCGCTGAGAAATCCACGTGAGGGAGAACGTCCCCGCAGCTCGACATCGTTATGTGACCCCGCTCAGATCCCGTCCCAGCCGGGGACTCCTCAGATCCCCATTCGCTGCACGTCGACCCGGTTAGCTCTCGGCTACCCGCTGCAGTGATCACGCATCATCATGACTCGCCTTGTCTGCACGCCCGAAATTCGCTGGCCGTTCCGCCGGAGTTACGGTCAATAACCCCAAGAGAGATGAATGCCACCCCTCCCAAACCGAATGCTCTGCTCGACGCTGCGACCGGCGGAGCAGACGCATCGCTTCTCGATCCCCGCCACAATCACTGCGCGGCGTGGCTGCTTGGGGAGGAGGGCTGGCGAGCTTGAGCGCGCAAATCGATCTCTCCGATGAACTCGTCAGACAGCTCGCTCTACAAGTCGCTGAGGTGCTTGAGCAGTCAACGCCCGCGAGGGACGGCTGGCTGCGCGGCGCGGCGCGCATCGCCGACTACCTGGACTGTCCGCGATCGAGGGTGTATGCGCTCGTGTCGGCCGGGCGAATCCCGGTCGAGCATGACGGCTCCAACCTGATCGCCCGTCAAAGCGACCTCGACCGGTGGATACGCAATGGAGGCGCAACGCGCCCCTGACCCCTCCGCTTCGGTTGCGAAGATCACGGGGCGCATGGGAATGAGCACGACGTCCTACACGCACGCTACAGGATGTGAGCTTGACGCGGCTGCTTGGCTCGATTCTCGCGAGCGAGGCCGATAGGGGGGTGTGAGCGGTGGCTGACGATCGCAAGCTGGAGCGCACGTCGGAGCCGGGGATCTACCGTCGCCATGCCGGCGGCTGCAAACGAGGTACCCGCTGCAAATGCCCCTATGTGCATGTGTGGCGCGATCGAGGACGCCAGCACAAGCAACTGTTTGCGACGTTCGAGCTTGCACGTGAGCACAAGGGGCAGATGACCTCTGGCGCGACGAGACGGCGCCCGCTCGCCTCCGCAGCGATAGGTGCCTATTACGAGACGTGGCTCCCTGGCTACCGCGGACGGACCTCCCGTGGCCTTGAGGAAACGACTCGGCAGGAGTACGAGACCAGTTTTCGGCTGCACATCCTGCCGTACCCGATCGCTCGGCTTCGGATGCGCGAAGCGGGAGCGCATGACGTCCGCGATTGGCTCGCCGAAGTGGAGCGCAGCGGCGCATCACCGACCGTGATACGCAAGGCGAAAGCTGCCTTGTCGGTGATGTTCGCGTGCGCGGTCGAAGATGGCGACCTGGGCTCCAACCCGGCCGCCGGAGTGCGCTACGTGCCGACCGATGAGGCCAAGCGTCGGCATCCGAAACGCAAGCGTCGCGCGCTCGCTGCTACCGATGTCGTCGCGATCCTCAACGCGATGCCCGAGGAGTGGAGGGCGTTCTTCACGCTGCTTGCCCAAAGCGGACTGCGCATTGGCGAGCTGCTCGGGCTCACCTGGGGTTCGGTCCACCTCGGCGATGATCCTCACATCATGGTCGCTGAGCAGGTCTATGCTGGTCGTCGCAAAGCGCTGAAGACCGATGCGAGCAAAGCTCGCGTGCCGCTCTCGCCAAGCATGGCCTCCTGGCTCACCGAGCTTCGACAAGGCGCGCTCGACGCGGCTCCGGTGTTCGCGTCGAAGTCGGGCACGCCGTTGAACTACCACAACGTCTACAGCCGAGTCTTGCGACCGGCGTTGGAGCGCTCCGGGATCGCGACCTTGGTTGATCGCGAGAAGGTCGTCAAGTCCGACGGCACCGAGGAATGGCGGGAGGTCTGGGACTACCACGGCATCGCGTTCCATGCCTTCCGCAAGGCGTGCGGATCGCTACTCCTACACCACGGTAAGACTCTCAAGCAGGTGCAAGGCTGGCTCCGCCACGCCCAGCTCTCAACGACGATGAACGTCTACATCCAGCAGGTGGACGATGGGCTCGGAGGTGCTGACGCCTGGGAGGACATCCTCCCGGTTCGGGGCAACAATGGGGCAACATCACCCCCGGAGACAGCCGCAAACGCCACAACCGCGCCTATGCCGGAAGCCGTGTCTTAGAGCCAAAAGAGCGAGCAGCCGTGAACAGCCGCAAACTCTGAATCTCAATCATAATCCGCGTGTCGGGGGTTCGAGTCCCTCCTCCGGCATCACAAAAGGCCTGCAAATGCGGTTGTTTGGAGAGTATCACGCAGACGGCGGATTTCCCCAGGGATTTCCCTGTGAGGCGTGGAAGGGCACCGGCAAGGGCGTCCTATCGAGTGGGCACACTTGATCGCGTGAAGATCGACGCGCAGCTAGCGGCCGTCCGGGCGAGCCAGAGTGCCCTCCCGATCGAGCAGCGGATGCTCGACGAGGCATTCGTCGGCCCGCCGGCGCCCACGAGCTCTCCCGGCATCAACGCGACGAAGCAGTTGGAACTCGCCGGTGGAGAGATCGTGTTCCACAAGCCGTTCTCGGGCGTGCAGGTCGCCAACGCGATCGCCTTCGGGCAGACCGACGAGACGCCGCCACTGCACGAGGCGGGTCAGTTGGCGGCTCGCGGTCGCGCTCGGGCCACCGTGGGATGAGATCGTCGCACCGTGCGTGCTGCGCGAGTACGCCGGTGAGGATGGCTCGCTCTCGCTACGAGCGATTGGATGGCCACGCGACACGGCGCCGACCTTGAATCCGACATGGTGCCTCCCCGCGGCGTTCTTCGACTCGCTGATCGCCCAGCAGGACCGTCACGACGGGAACTGGCGCTGGGACGGCAATCAGCTGACGCTGATCGACCACGGCTACACCTTTGCGCTGCCACGAGCCATCCTCAACTACTCCGACTTCGTGGTTGCTCGCCACGGGCACGGTGCCGCAAGCCTGCTCACGGAGGAGTGGGATGCGCTCACTCGTCTGCTGAGCGACTCCGATCTACTCGGCATGGCGAGGTTCCTCCTGCCTGACCGTGCGCAGGCACTGGCGGAGAGGGCGCGGCTTATGCTCCAAAGAGGCGAGGTTCTGCGCCCGGGCGAGTTCTGAAATGTCCGGCCACGCGCTCCGTACGACGTGGTAGCATCATAACTCAAGAGGTCAACCAGAGCACCCGACATTGAAGGGAGCCTCCCATGATCCAAGTCAACTTCACGACCTTCGAGCGCGATCCAGACACCAAAGAGTGGGTCGAGCTGCCTGTCGCGCAGTTGCTCGCCGATGGCGACGACGTGAGCATCAGCGGGCCGCACGCCGACTGGATCAACCCTGACCTCGCGATCGTCGACCCCGAGACCGCGGAGCGCATCACGCGGGCTGATGGCGCCGAGCGCTGGGCACGACTGCAGCCCTTCGCCTATCGCAGCGGAGACCTCAACATCGAGGTCATCGAGGTCGCCGCGGTCGAGCCGGTCGCCGCCAGCTTCCGCTACTCCACCGCCGCCTGAGCCACGTGCCGCGAACCGCGGTATCCGAGATCCACGCGAAGGTCGTCGGGCGCGAGATCAAAGACACCCGCCAAGCGCTCGGGCTCACCCAAGCCGAGGTCGCCGAGCGCCTCGGAGTCTCGCCTTCCTACATCTCCGCCGTCGAAGCCGGCCGTCGCAACCTCACACTCGGCCAGCTGGCCAACATCGCCAATGCGATGCGACTTGGGATCGACATCTCGTTCATTCGACCCGACGGTTCACCCCTGCGCACCGATCGGACCTTTTGATCCGTGGTCCACCAGAGCGACTCATCCGTCCAACTCGCCGCCGAGGCAAAGATCCTCAAGGTGCTCCAAGCTACGTTCGGTTCCGGCCTCAAAGAAGACACCGTTCTTCTTGACGACACAGCACCCGTCCAAGTCGACGCCGTTTCCCCCAAGAAGACGGTCTTCATCGAAATCTTCGCCCACCAAGGTCTGCTGAAGAGCGGGCAGAAGCGCAAGGTTGCCCTTGATGCTCTGAAGCTCATCACGATCGGGCGTGAGCACCCAGGCGCGGAGCTAGTGATCGCACTCGCTGACGACGCCGCGGCGGCGAGCCTGAAGTCAGACTCGTGGCTCGCCGTTGCGCTTCGTGCGTGGAACGTCAAAGTTGTGGTCGTCACGCTCACAGATGACACGCGAGCGCAACTCCGCAACACACAGGGACGTCGATCTCGAATCGCTGAGTGTGGACGCTACCGTCGAGTTCTTCGTGGGGGAGAACGCACGAGGAGCGACGGCCTGCGCAGTAAGGGTGCTCGATGCCCTGAGTCCAGTCTTGCGGGGAGGGCAGCCGACAATCGCCGGCATCTTCCTGGAGGCACTGATCAACCAACTTCGCCGGCAGGGAGCATCGGGAGCAGCCGCGACGGTGATGCGACACGCGAGCCTCGATTGGGTGCCATCAGACACGCCCCCCACACAGCGCCGTAAAGAAGTGATGGCACTCGGGAAGTTCGCCGTTGATCATTGGGCGCGTCGAGGCGTGAGAGCGGTCGGTGAGGGGACGCTCGCACTGCATCTCTTGCAGGAAGCCGAGGGGCCGTTCAATCCGGTCAGCGCCGAGCAGACCATCGGAGCGATCCGCAAACATCTCAGAGCAAGGCCTGACTACTCGACCGCCGGACCTAATCCGATCACGCCGCAGGCGGTCGATTCAATGCTGGCCGAGATTCAGCTTGGCCTTCGCAAGCTAAGCAGTCTGGACGAAAATACCTCCGGAGCTCTGAGCTCATCAGAGGCGCTGGCCACCCAGCACTTCGGCTTCGCTCTCTTCCGGGCATTTCGCGGCGGCATCGTGACATCCCTGCCCCCAGAGGCACAGGAAGCATTGGCCGCATTGCGCGACGCCTAGGCAAGGTCAGTATAAGAGACAACTCAATATCTGGGCATACTGAAGCGTAATGAGCAATTCGCGTACACACCAGCCGGTTCGTCTAGGCATGCACGACGGGAAGTCCATTTTCGAGCAGGCCGCTGGGCTACACGAGCCAGTCGCCGGCTTGGCCGTCGTCGGGTCTCCCAGTGGTGCCGACCCGGAGGTCATGTTCGAAGAGCATGGTCGGGATGCGACGTGCGATTACTTCGAGATCCTGGTCGACAAGGAGCTCGACGAGAGTATCGGGGAGACTGAGGCCAGGCCCGAAACCCGCGAGCGGATGAGCAGCTCGGATGAGCGCATTGCATGGACCGCGATGCGCGCCGCCTTCCTCACAGAGCAGCCCGCCTTCGTCAACCAGATGATCAGGGAGTGCAAGCAAGCACTGGAGCCAAACGGGGGCGCGGTGACCTTGATCCAGGTCTCCCCTCGCTTCCAAGAAGGATGGCCATTATTCGTATGCTGCATACGGCTCAGGCTCAGCCCGAGCGACCCTTTGCGGACATCCTCGGCGGTCCTTATCCGCTTCAGCACCATGCGAGCGGCGTGGACATCTTGCCGGCCTACCTGTATTTGCCGCTGGTGCTGTTGGCCTCGCCGTTCTCCAGGGGATTTGTTGCCAGCCGGCCAATCTTGGAGGTCACGAGAACGCTCCTTCTGGTTGTACTGGTCAACCGGAAAGCAGGCATCCCCATGAAGGACGCTGATGTGACATGGCTACAGGTATACAACGATGCCCTCCCCGATCTTCGCGAGATCGATGGTGAAGGAACGACATGGCTGCGCAAGACGAATCATCATGCCGCCGATCTCGACGGTCCCGCTCTGATCCGTTGGTGGACAACCCAGCTCAATGCGCTTTTCACGGAGGCAACCGACCTTGGACGCTTTCGGCGTGACGACGGACTGTTTGACGCCGGGAACGCTTACCGGGAGCTCCGATCGCTGGACCGCATCATCAGCAACTGCGTCCGGATCCAGACGCATCCAAGTGATCACGTGATACGCGTAGGTCTAGCTTTTGAGTTCTTTGACCTTCTGCCAAAACATCCTCGATCGTCAAGTTAGTGTCGATCACATTTGGGAGAGGCTCGCCAATCCCAAGACAGCGAGCAAGATCCTCAATGCGGCCTTCGCGAGCACACCCGTCGAGATTAGGCGAATGCTTCGAAAGCGGACCGACGAGGTGCTGTCGGTCCTTCGCCGGGAGACACTCGAGCACATCATGCCGGGCCGGCGCGCGAAAGGCAAAGTGACGCTTGGAACTGGCGGACGGCCGCCCCCGCAAGAGGACGTATTCATCGCGAAGCTCCTGCATCAGCTGCGCAACACTCATCATGGTTACGAGCTTGAAGAGCCGAGCCAGCGCGACCTCATCAATATCCACACCGGACACATAAGCCAGGCATTCCCCGAGCTCGTCGTCCTCTACGTGATCGCCATCCTCGCCCAGTCGGACGAGGCGCTGGCAGGCAACTGGTTCTAGCCTGGGTGGTAACCAGATAGCTATCCGGCTAAGGGCTGCATAGGGCGCGGGTGGGTCACGATCCACAGAAGCGTCCCATGCTCGGAGTACGGTGTTTGGTATGGATGGAACTTCGATCAACGCGGACCAGCTGCCGACCCGCTCACAGCGGGGCGGAGGCACTCACAACGTGCCCGATCGCAGACACTGCGCGGCGATGTGCCGGCGCTGGGCGGTGCGGTGAGCAGAGGTAGTAGAGGTACGCCATCATGGGTCGATGAGTCTGCTCCTGTTCCAGCTGGACCCTGAGTCGGTATGGAGTGGACCCGGTTTCGTGGACAACTTGATCTGCCCTGGTTTTCGTGGAGTCGGTGGTTTGGAATCAGGCGGCAGCGCGTAGTGGTTGGTGTTGGGTCTCGGGACTCATCGTGATCGCTCCTGGGTGCGCTCGGGTGCTTGGACGATTCGGTGAAGGGCGCGCGCGAGGCCGGGAATCGCGCGCTGGCGGCTCGGCGCGATCACGGGCCGGTAGCCCGGCCCGTATTCCATGTCGGGTAGCTCCGGGTGTGCGAGCGAAGGCGTTTGCGCGTGGCTGCGCCGCATCTGCTCGGCGAGACGGCCGATGCGCTGGGTGTCGTGGCCTTCGGTGCCGATGTGCTGGGCGTAACCGAGTCGCAGGCGAGCGAGGTCGTCACCTTGCAGGGTGCGCGTGCGGCCGGTGACATCGAACTCGACAAACACGCCGCCTTCGTCGGTGATGTCGAGTACCTGTCCGCGGTTGCCGTTCTCGATGCGTTCTTGGCCGGGCTCGTGGTGCTGGTCGATGAGCGCTACGCGGTCGCCTTCTCGGACGCCGTAGTGAACACCGGGCACCTGGACCTCCTGGTCGCCTAGTTGAGGGTGTCCTTTTAACTGTGTAGGCGGTGTTTGATGGTTAGTCTGGTAGCCGGTCTTCGAAGTGGATCTTGAATGCGAGCATTGCCTTTGTCCAGCCGCGTGTCCTGGTCCATTGCGGGACGGCGTTTTGGATCGCGAGGTAGATCAGCTTCCTGGCCGCGTCCTCGGTCGGGAAATGCCCCTTCGTCTTGACTGCCTTTCGTAGCTGTCGGTTGAGTGCCTCGATCGCGTTCGTGGTGTATATGACCCTGCGGACTTCGGGCTCAAACGCCATGAACGGTGTGACGTGCTCCCACGCGTTTCGCCATGCTTGCCCGATCACGGGTATTTGCTTGCCCCACTTCTCCTCGAACGCCTCGAGCGCCAGCAACGCTTGGTCAGCGTCGATCGCGGTATAGATCGGCCGGAGGTCTTTGGTGACCTGCTCGTATTGACGGCGTGGCACGTACTTCAGGCTGTGACGGATCAAGTGCACGATGCAGGTCTGCACCGTCGTGGCCGGGAACACCGCCTCGATCGCTTCGGGAAACCCTTCAGCCCGTCCACACAGCAGATCAGGATGTCCTGGACGCCACGCTGCTTCAGATCGGTCAGGACTTGCATCCAGAACTTCGCGCCCTCGTTGGCCTGGAACCACATGCCGAGCACCTCGCGCTCGCCGTCCATCCCGATCGCCAACGCCAGATAACACGCACGCCTTTGCACGCTCCCGCCGTCACGGATCTTCAGGACCATGCAGTCCAGGAACACGACCGGGTAGACGTCCTCCAGCGGCCTGCTCTGCCAAGCGCGGGCATCGTCCATGACCGCATCGGTGACGCGGCTGATGAGGTCACGGCCGACTTTGACGCCGTAGATCTCGGCCAGGTGCGCTTCGATATCCCGCGTCGAAAGGCCGCGGCTATAGAGCGCGAGGATCTTCTCGTCGAACCCCTCGAACCGGCGTTGGCGCTTGCGGACGATCTGCGGGTCAAACGTCCCGTTGCGATCTCTCGGCGTGTCGATCTGCACCGGCCCGTGCTCGGTGACGAGCGTCTTCGGCGTGCTCCCGTTCCTTGCGTTCCCGGTGCCGCCGGGCGGCTCAAGGTGCGGCTCATACCCAGGTGGTCGGTGAGCTCGACCTCCATCGCGCGCTCCACCAGCCGCTTCGTCAACTGCGAGAGCAGCCCACCCGGCCCCACGATCTCCTCCTCCCCGTGGGCGCCGGCGAGCAGCTCATCGACTACCCCGTCAGGGAGAAGCTCCCGCACCCGGTCCGGTAGATCACCCACCCCGGGAGGAATACCAGCATCGCGCCCGCGACCTCGTGCTGCGTCTGCACCTGCGTCACTGTAGACATGAGTCTCCTTTCGACTCAGTGCCTACACAGTTCATCGGACACTCCCCCGTAGTCTGTTTGGCTTTGTGCTGTACGCCGGCAGCGGGAGTCGTGAGCGCTGCTTGGGTGGCTTTGGGCTCAGAGGCGTCCGGCCTGAACGGAGACGGTCAGGGCAACGCAGCGGTTTGCTTCGCTCGCTGCCGCGGTGCGTCTCGCAGGGCGAGGGCATGGATGGCTAGGCGGGTGTTCTCCGGTGTGTCGGGGATGCTGCCGGACCGCCATCCCTCGATCCACGTCTCGGGATCGTGTCCGGTGGCGTCGCGGAAGTCCTCTAGTTGGTCCTGTGAGCCGGGCGAGTCGTGCTCCAGGGGCTTGGGGCGTCCTTTCTCCAGCCGCTGGAGGTAGCGCTCGTATGCCAGGCGCGGAATGCGGACCGACTTGCCGAAGCGGACCGACGGCAGCTGCTGGGACTTGCACATCTTGTAGACCGCGGAGGAATCCATCTGCAGCTCGGCGGCCACCTGAGGGACGGTGAGATATCGGCTGTCGAGATCGCTCATGATCGCTCGCTCTGAGTCTACCACGCTAAGGCACGTAATCCCCTAGGTCCAGACTATCCACTATATCGGCAGCGGCCTTGAGACCTTGAGCCTGCAGCCGCTCGATGTCTGCCGCCAGCTGGAGGGCCGCCTGCATCGCGTGCCCGGGAGTCGCCGGGCCGCACGGCCGCCGGACCACAGTCATCGCCGGCGGGTGCCAATGCAACGGCATCTCGGGATGACGCACAGGGTCCAGGTCGTAGTGCAGATCGATGGCCGGGTCGACGCAGCCGACCCAGTAGGTGTAGGCGAGCACGCTCAGGCCGCGCTGGGCATGCGCCCCGTCGATGCCCGCTCGCCACTGCTCGACCAGATGGGCGCGTACGTCGAGCGGACAGTCCTCCAGGCCGGCCGTGACCTCCACGATCCCGGTGCGAGGCTCGGCGGCGTACGTCGGGTCCACGTACGAGGTGCCCGGCCGAGGATCGAGCCGGAAGCCGTATAGGTGCAGCTGATCGCGGATCTCGCTGAGGCGGTCGAAGACGAACGGGATGCCGCGGCCACTCATGCGTGCAACTTACGAGGCGCTCCGGCCGTAAGCTCGACGGACTTGCGAGCGAGACCCCTACGCCGAGAGCTGCGCGCCGGTCTCTGCGTAGAGCCGCTGGACCTCCCGTAGCCACTTGGCCGGGATCTCCTCCTCCAAGCGTTCTAAGAAAGCTGCCTCGGCACCCGCCGAGTGCGGACGGATCGCTGTGACGTTCTCGGGCAGGCTGCGCGGATCGAGCACCCGCGTGATCCGATTCGCGAGCTCAGGCTGCGGCCTGTAGGCCATGTACTGTTCGGTCGTGGTCAGGCGAGCGTGGCGCATGAGCGCCTGAATCGTCCTGACATCCACTCCGCCGCGGGCCAGCGTCGTGCCGAACGAGTGGCGCAGGTTGTACATCCTGATCGGCTGCAGCCCGGCCTTCTGCTGGGCGAGCTTGAACGCGTTGCGCATCGAGCGCTCGCTGACGGGGCCGTCGCGGTCCTCGCTTGCGAACACCAAGTCCTCGTTCTCGGTCGCATAGTCGCGGTCCATGACCTTCGCCAGCGCGCGAGCCAGTCGGGGCGTCATCGGGATCGCTTCTGAGTCCGAGGTCTTGCAGGTCGCCCTACTGCACGCCGCGCACTCGCTTTGCGGAGCTGACCCGCTGCTCTCAGCACGCGACGCGGCCCGCTGGTGCCGCAAAGCCGCAGGCAGAAACGAGCTGGCAAAACAGGGCCGCTACCGCGTCCAGCAGGCCAACCAGTCGAGCTGGATGAACCTCCGCTTCAACCCGTTCGCGGCCGGAACGCTCGCGCGGAGCATCCCCGGGCAGGCCAAAGCGCTCAAGCACGGTGACGAGCCCGAGACACTGTGGCAGGCCCAAAGGCTGCACCAGTATCTAGAGCCCGAGGTGTCCCGGCAGCGAACTGGCCAGCTGACCGCCTAGATGCCTAGTGGGACTGGCGATGCATCTCTGGCCGCGAGCACGAACAGCAGCAACTAGCGCGCGACCGGGTGGGGTTCAAGTCTGAGGGCTGGATGACCGATCACCACTGGAGAATGGACGGACCTCTAAGAGGCGCGCAAGACGTCACGGCGAGCGACGTGGGCCCGCGGCCGGACACTGGGGCTGGGCTCGACTTTAGCTCTGCGATGGTCCGCGCAGAGGCCGGTCACCTGGACGCGACCCTGCATGTGCTGGTCAAAAGGTTGTCTTCGGTTCCCGGTTTGAAGATGGCGGTCTCCTACCGTCACGGGAAGCTCAGGAGATTACTCGGCGACTTACCGTATATCAACGATCTGCATCGCAGTACCGACGCGATCGTGGAGATCGTCGTAGTAGTAGGTCCTCGCTCATACTCGCTCCGCTCGGATCGCGGTTCGATCATCTGCGTGAGAGAGGTCACCTCGCTCGAGCGAGGACAAGTCAAAGAGGAGCTGTCGTTCTCGGTCTGGGCAACTGAGCTCTTCGACCATATAGCCGAGCAGAATTTCGTTAACCACGACTCGATGATGGCTCTGCGCCACTTGATCGAGCAGGACCGGGTAGAGTGACCCGGCCGTAAAGGAGGAGCACCATGCCACTCTTCGAGGGCCATAAGGACAAAGGGCTGCAGCGCCTGTTTATCGAGATGCCCGACGACGCAAAGAAAAAGATCGCTTGGAAGTGGCCGGACCAGCAGATCGTTCAGCATTCCCAGCTGAACGTAGATCTCGACTACCAGGCAGTGTTCACTAACCTGGGAAAGGTCATCGGGGTCATGGGGCCCGGCCGGTACACACTTGACGAAGGTGCCTCGCTTGCCCTCGGATGGCTGGTCGATCGCCTTACCGGTGGCGCCTATTACGACGCCGAGGTCTATTTCGTGACCAGCCGGGACAACCCGAACATCGAGTTCGGCGGTCCCGTAGACAACCTCACCGACGGTCCGACCGGGCTGGTAGTCACCCTGAGGGTCTTTGGAGAGCTCGCGTTCAGAGTGACCGATCCGTCAGCGTTGCTGGCCAAGTTGATCGGCACGGGTGCCGGGGGCGACATCGACGCCGAGATATCCACGTGGGTTAAGGACCAAGCCCTGGCGGCCATCAGGGCAGTACTGCCCGACATAGTCGCCGAGCACGGCGTGCTGGCCATGGGCCAGCTCCAAGATGCAACCTCGCAGGCCGCCATGGCAAAGGCCAACGAAAAGCTCTCCGTATACGGACTCAGCGTCACAGCGTTTGGCGAGCTCAACGTAAACCTACCTGATGCCGATGCGCAACAGCTCAAGCAGCTCGCAGCGACCAAGGCCTATACTGGTGTCGCCGGCTCGTTCGACAGCGCCGTGCGTGGACAAGCCGCTCTTGAGATCGCCCAGGGAATCTCCGACGGAAACGTAGGCGCTCAACAGGGGATCGTGGCAGGAATGATGATGGGAATTCCCACTGCACCCGCGGCCCCGTCCGCGGGAGGGCCGGCACCCGCAGTGGTTCAGCCCCCGATCGAGACACCCGCAGCGCCCGCTGCTGCGTCTGGGCCCCCGAGGCAGCCTGGTGCGTTTGCAACCGCGCACTTCTGTAGTCAATGCGGAACGGCAGTCGCACCCGGCACCCACTTCTGCCCAAGCTGTGGTGCGGCAATCGGGACGCCACAGTCATGACAACGACCGATCAGCTCCAGGTCGCCCCGATCCCCACCACCATCGACAACGCCGAAGAATGGGACGCGATCGCCCAGCAAATCGCGTCCGAGTCCGGTCTACCGACTGTCGTCACACCCGAATTGGTGCGCGGGATGATCGGCAGCGCAGTGCCACTGCTGTTCGGGGCCGACGCAGCCAAGGACATGAACCTCTTGCGGGGGACCTTTGCAGATCCGGTGATTGCTCAATGTGAACGCAACGCCGGGTGCTTGCAGGGCGAGAAGCCCATATCAGCAACCATACATTTGGTCGGGTCCCACATGGTGAACGGTCACCCGGCATTGAGAGCGCGCCTTTCCGCTCAAGTTCAAGGCATCGACGGCGACCAAAGCATCAATCGCCAGTTTTGGGACCTGCAGCTCGGGGCCCAGGTGACTGTAGGCCAGTTACAATGCCCGAACTGTGGTGCCCCGATTGCCAAAGGCGCCCTAATATGCGAACACTGTCGAACAGACGTGAGGAGCGTCGTGGAGACTCCCCTGGCGGTGATCCGCCTGGAGCTCTACTGATTCTTGATCTACAACACGCTGCCCGCGTGAGCGCGCCAGATCTGCTTGGCTCCGTCCACCCATCGCGGCAGCGCTGCACGGAGCTCGGCAACGGACTCATCGGCTGGTGTCGCGAGCTGGGGAACGGAAGACGCGATCACCGTCAATCACAACAGGGATAGGATTCACGTATCGATCTAACGACCCGGTCATAAGCAGCTCGCGGTGGCACTCGCGGCTGGGCACAGCCATCACCTGACAATCGCCGCGCCGATCTCCAGGGAGGCTAGGACATGGCTAGCATCAACGAGTACGAGGCGAAGCAGATCGAGAAGGCGAACGCGACGAAACTAACGCCGGTCGTGTTCATACACGGGCTGTGGCTGCTGCCGAGCAGCTGGGACCGCTGGGCGACGGTGTTCGAGAAAGCGGGCTACACAGCGCTGACGCCGGGATGGCCGGACGATCCACAGACCGTCGAGGAGGCCAACGCGCACCCCGAGGTCTTTGCTCACAAGACCGTCGGCCAGGTGGCCGACCACTTCGCTGAGGTGATCGGCAAGCTCAAGAAGAAGCCGGCAGTTATCGGGCACTCCTTCGGGGGGCTACTCGCGCAGATCATCGCCGGACGCAGTCTCGCGGCCGTGACGGTAGCGATCGACCCCGCGCCGTTTCGCGGCGTGCTGCCGCTACCCGTCTCTGCGCTGAAGTCCTCCCGACCGGTCCTGGGCAACCCGGCCAACCGCAACCGTGCCGTCCCGCTCACCTATGAGCAGTTCCGCTACGCCTTCGCCAACGCCGTCAGCGAGGACGAGGCCAAGGAGCTATACCACACGTTTGCTGTGCCTGCGCCCGGCGCGCCGCTGTTTCAGGCGGCAACCGCCAACCTCAACCCGTGGACGGAGGCCAAGGTGGACACCAAGAACCCCGACCGCGGCCCGCTGCTGATCATCGATGGCGAAAAGGACCACACTGTGCCGTGGGCGATCGCAAACGCGTCGTTCAAGAAACAGGAGCGCAACAAGAGCGTCACCGAGATCGTCAAACTCCCCGACCGTGGGCATGCGCTGACGATCGACGGCGGCTGGCGCCTGGTCGCCGATACATCGCTCGACTTCGTCAAGCGCTTCGTCTAGTCACTGGCGAGGTACACGCGGCCGATGCCTGGTAGATCACACACACGATCGTACAGTGGCGAAGCCTTCCCTGGCTACGATGTGACTACCGTCGCATGAAGGAGGTCCCAGCTCTCGATCGCTTCGTCGAGTGGGTCGGCCACGGCGCCTCACTCGGCAGGGCGGCTCGTGAGTTATGGTAATCGTCCGCAGGTATGTCTCGGTGGCTCTTCTTCCCAGCTATCTGGGACTACCTGCTCCGAAGGGCTATGTCATCGTTCTGACCGCGCCCTTGGTTGTGGGCGTCATCGTCTATCGCCTGCTTCTGGTGTACTATCGCAGCGCTGTCAAGATGAAGGACTTCCGCTCGCTTATTGCTGCCTATTTCGGCTACCAGCATCGAGGCTGGATTCTCTTTCCGACGATCTTGACGCTACCAATCGCGTCCTTGGCTGCACAGATCATTGTGCCGGGTTCGGTTGGAAAGCCTTGGTTCGTACATAAGTACTCGACGCTGCTTCAGACCATAGCCGGAGCGATCATCGCGTTGCTCCTTGTGCTCGCCGTACAGGCACGGGTCGCATCTAGGCAGACACGATTCGCAGTACGCGAGGCGGTCGTGGTGGCTGTCATGTGGACCGGCGTCGGGGAGATGGCGGCACTCGCGGCGCTCAGCCCCGGTCTCCCTGCGGGTCTTCAAAGCACCGCATTCAGCCTGATGGTCGGTGGCGGGGTATCTGGACTCATCGCGCTCGTCCTAATGGCGGCGCAGTCCGACGGAGATCTGAGCTCGAAGGGACTCGGGAGCTAGAATGTGGCTATGTCCAGCTCCGAGGAGCAGCTTGCAGCCGATCGCACCGAGCTAGAGCGGCCCGCTGCTTCGGTAAGGCTGACCAAGCAGGCGAAGGAAGAGCTGGAGAAATTCGGCCTCCCTACGCGAGCGCTCCTCTCGCGCGCGATGCGTGACCAGCTTCTAGAGCCCTCGGGGTGGCGCGGTTTCAAACGGGTCGAGACAGATCCTGACCGGTTTGAGCTAGGGATCGGCAACTTCCGTATTCGTTTTCAGCCGATCGGTTCCAACCTCGGGCAGTTCGGCGTCGAGAATCGACTCGTCGACCGGATCTACCGTGAGGGAGAAGAGGCTCATCCCACTCCCGCAGAGGGTGAGGAGTAGCGCTCTGTGTGGGCGCCACGGTTCGCGCGGCTAGCGGATTAGCTGCGCCTCCGACACTGGCATCGAAGCCGCGTCGGAAGCGTGAATCGGAGCTGACCCACGGGTCGTGCATCGCCGACCAAGCCAAGCTGCGCGGCTAGAGCTTCCAATACATCGAGGATCCCGGTGTCGCCATACGCGTCTTGGGTAACGCTCTCCAACGAATACCGGCGAATAGCACATCCACAACACACGAGAAACGGGGAGCAGCTACGTTTGGCGCCAGGAAGGGCGCTGCTGTCGTCGTGGTGGCGCTGCTGCGCGCAACCCTGGCTGGCAGTGAAGCGCTGAGTGCTCGCACAGTCGGCGACGGCCGGGCTGGCCGCTTGACGGGCCGGACGTCATGCGCTTCTACCGGGCCGTCGCCGACGAGCTGTCCGTACGGGACGACCACCTTGCGGAGTGCTAGGGCTCACGCGATCGAGCTCGCCCAACTGTTCGGCGTGTCTCGCCAGGTACCTGGTCCGTGGACGGTTCGCGGGTACCGGCAGAGCGCCAAGAGAAGCTTGCGACGCTCGGAGGGATCTCGGATCAGCTCGCTGTCAGGCTCAAGCGCAAGCGCGTCTCCGGTGTCGTGAGGCGTGCCGTGGCTGCCGATGGCGCTCGCTCTATCCTCGATGCGATGGCTGCAATAATCTCCCAATGTGCCTGAAAGGCTCCCGGCTACGGGGATGCGGTCGAGCCGGGTCGACTCTCTGGCTCGGGACGGTCGTCGCGCTGGGGTTTCTACTCGCGCTAGTCACCGGCGCATCCGGCCGCCCTTACTCCCACGGATCGGCTGCCACGGCGAAGGCATGTCACGCCCCGCACGTGACGGGTCTGGTGCTGAGCGTGGCTCGCGCGCGGGCTAGGAAGGCAGGCTGCCACCTGCGGCTTCTGGGGGCGACGGTCGAACGGCCTGAGATCCAAACGATCCGCCGGCAGACTCCCAAGGCAGGTCGGCGCGGACGGGTGGTCACAGTTTGGGTCAATCCGCTGTGCTCTGGGTCGGCGTTGGCGGGGCCACCAGCCGGTGAGCCGCTAGTTACGCCCGGACCGACTGAGCTGGTGAGCGGCCTCTACCTCGACGGAGGCCCGGAGCGCTCTAGGTCAGTGTCGCGATGCGCGTCCCTTTCAGGAGAACCGGGCCCAGGGACGATTGCTGTCACGGACCCCGTAACCGGTGCGACCGTGGCTACCAAGACCGTCGCCAGTGGCCATCTCGCAACGTTCCCTTTGCCCGCGGGTACTTACACGATCAGCGGCACGTTCGGGGGTGCCACGATCAACGGTCAGCCAGGACGATCATTCCCGCAGACCGTCCAGATTCCGCCCGGAAAGACCGTACGCCAGGACGTCGTCCTGAGCGTCCCATAGCGCGCAGGCAGCGACCCGATCGAGCCGTGCCAGCGCGTAATCCCCGGGGCGATCCCAGCCGCGATGAGAGCATCGACGAGCTCGTCCGCCGCGCCCGGCTCGACGTCGGCGGCGAGCACAACAGTATCCGTAACCCCGTCCCCGTCGGTGAGACGGACGATGCGCAGCACCCGTCGATCTCCCGCAGCGTCTCGATGATTCGAGGCGCCCGCCGAGCGTCGACTGAGCAACGCAACTGCAGCACGCCGTTGTTTAGTGCCCGGGCTCGGTCGTTTGCGCCGGGGTAGGCGCGGTTGTCGTGGGCGCGGTGACAGTCTCGACTGGTGTCGTGACTGTCGTCGGCGGCTGCGTGACCGTCTGTGTAGGCTGCTTGATGTTGATGTTCGTAGTCGAGCTTGTGGTCGACGGGCGATGCGCGGCGCTCGATACCCCGGGCGCAGTGTGCACCTTCCCGCTGCCGCTTCCGTCGGACACGGCCAGCGCGACGGCTACACCGATGGCAGCGACCGCGATGACACCCAAGATCGACAGCCACAGTTTCGACCGGGAACGCAGGCGCGCACCGCAGTTTGGGCAAGACTCGGCATTTGGCGCGACGGGCGTCCCACAGTTCGGGCAGAAGCCCGAGCCAGAGGGAGGAGGCGAACCGGGAGAGGGAGGATAGGAGCCGGGCTGTTGAGACATCGCAAAGCTCACGCTATGCCCGCGGAGGATGAGCGCCCGTCACCCAGCAGGGGTGAGGGTCGCTTCTCGCCCAGGTCTGCTTCTATGCAGCGGATGAACTCCTCTCAGGAGCCGACGCCGCCACGCGGTGGGAGTTTTGACGAGGCACGCGATGCGACGCGTCGTACGCGCCTGGCCAATGAGCGGACGTACCTGGCCTGGTGGCGGACAGGGCTGACCTCTATGGCGGTGAGCCTTGGCGCCGGCAAGCTGATTCCGGCGCTGGCTCCCGGGGTGCAGTGGCCGTACACGCTTGCAGGCATCGGTTTCGCTTGTATCGGCGTGGTCTTCATCGGCTATGCGTTCATACGGCACAGGCGCGTTGAGCAGGCGATCGCCCGCGGCGAGTTCGCCCCGCCGGAGGAGCGCCTCGTCGCAGCGCTGGCAGTAGTTGGCGTGCTGCTGGGTCTGCTCGTGCTGGGCATCGTCGCCACGCAGAGCTGACCTGGATGCTTCCCGCTCATCCCCCTCGGGTGATGCCCGCTCACCCTCCTTCCGAGAATTCTCCGCTCGACGGAGGTTCGAGCCGGGTTCGCGCGGAGCGATGTGCGCCGAGCGCTCCCGCAGTCCGGCGCCGTCGAGATAGCTCGCTGGCGGCACAAAGTCGGTCACGGACTCGATCATGAGCTGGTGGCTAGCAACGTGCTGCGCGGCCACAACTCATGCCACTCTCGGTGATCACCATGCGCGAGACGCGTACGATCAGCAAGCACGGGGACAGGGGTGGACAGTGAGCCATGAGACGCGCACGCAGCGGACCTATTCCGATCTCGTCAGAAATAGAGCTTGCCGGTTGTCTGGACGAATAGGTCCCCACCTTCGGCTATCTCGGCGCCTACCAACACCCGGCGGCCTAGACCACTTCGGACAACGCTTCTACGACCCCAACATCGGCCGATGGACACAACCAGACCCCACCCAGACAGGTAACACAGGATTGCTCCAAGCCGACCCCTACGCATACGCCAATGACGACCCGGTCAATGAAGTCGACCCAGAAGGCATGCATTCGACCGAGCACCAACGGCATCCGTCACCGTGAAGGGCGGCTATACCTACCTACAGATTTGCCGTCTACACGGCAAGCAAGCTGGAAAGACCGTAGGCTATTTGCGTGTTGCTACGCCAGAATATGAACGCCATGGTCGTGGCTTGGCAGGGAGAATATTGGAAGGCACGGTTGGGGCTAGCATGATGGTTGGCAGCGTGATAGTTGGTATATTGTGTGGGGTTGCAACCGATGGGGTTGGAGCTGCCCATTGCGGCAATGGGCTTGGAGCTGCCCATTGCGGCAATGGGCTTAGGAGGACCCTTTGCCGTTGGTGGAATGCTCCTTGGTAACGCGATAGGGTTTGAATAGGAAGGTCCGTTAAGAACCACATTGGAGGGTGCTAAGAGCATGTTGCCGGGGATACTTCTAATTGCGGGGAGCGGTCTCTCAATCCTGTGGACGCAATGGTACATACCGCGCAAGCTGATGACTGACGTACGAAATGGGCTTGTTCGGCGAGACCGGCCCACTCTCCGTTTCGACACCATGCTAGCGTCGCGGTCTTATCGCCTGGCGTTGGCAGCGATGACGGTAGCTGGGGTTGTGGGAATCGTCGCTGGCGTAGTTTTGTTTGCGGCCGGTGAATGATTAGCCTGGGAAGAAGCAAATCGAGCTACATGCCCGCGGTATCTATGGTCCGTCTCGCGTCGAGCTTGTCCAACGACAAGCACCGGCACGAGGCGGCACTTCGCGCTAGATCGACCGGCTGCGCTCACCCGTCGGGTGATGGCCCTTCTAGAAGAAGACTCTAATGGTCAATTTGGACAATACCAAGCAACCTATAAGACGGTCTACCATAACGCCGATGAAGATCTGTGGCATACATTTGGGCACAAATGGATATGTAACTCTCGCCACACGTATCAAGCTTGGGTCTTCGGCCGGTACTAGTACGTGGAAGGGCCCACAGTGTGGTCTGCGAGCGCAGAGGATGGACATGTCGAAAAGTGTCCAGTTGGCGCCGAAGACCCGACTGCGCCCGAGATTGGGAAAATGAACCATCTACCGGTGGTGACTCATGATGCTTAGCTTTTCACCGGTTAGGCAAGTGTTGGGCTTTCTTGCGCTAGTGCTTTTCGGGCTGGGGGTATCCTCATGTGCAGGGGATGCATCAGTGGTCGTTCAGCAGGTCTTGCTTGTACCTTCGGTGAATGCAGGCTGGGCTGGCTGGTGTGTTAATGGTTCGGGCGGCGGGTGTCCGCCAGGAAAGGCTCGTCTGCCGATCGTTGCTGAAGGATGGAGTAGTGGAGGGCCGCCCTTGGAGACAAACGCTTATGCTATTACCGCTAGCAATGTGTATTCGGTGTCGTATGACGGTCGGCCTCCCATTCGAACCCATCCCGATGCAGCTCTTCCCGGTGGGCTACGCTCTGTTGGGATCGAAATTCGGGGTAGGGATCTGCTCGAAGAATCGAGCGCGATACCACGGTTTGAGCCGTTGGACGCAAAGGGAGAAGAAATCAAGACATCGACTGCGTACGAACGCAACCTGGGCGTCGAAATGCCAATTCGCAATATTACGGATCCGGCGCGACCAAAATCAGGTGCGTGCCGTATCGATGCCGCCGGCCTTGCTGGCCTGAAGGTTGGAGGGGGCAGTGTCGTAGTTCACATCCAACCATATCCAGGGCTGATTGGTGATGGTTTTCTTACTTGCGCTAGCACATCGTATAACTTGGATGGTTGGCCACTTCTTGCTAGTGTGCTACTGAGCGCTTCGCATCCAGGATCTTCGCCACCGCCGCTGCCTGGCATGAAGGAAGTGCATAAACACCCGGGGATTTTCGAGGCGCCTGGTCCAGGTTCTCAGGAAGACCTGCTAGCTCGCCGCATCCCGGGGGCCTGGTTGGTAGTCTCGAGAGCAATGCGTAAACAACGCTTGCGCTTTCTAGAGCACCTACGAGGCTCAGTTAACTTGTGAATTTAGGTACCGCGGAGCTGGTGGCTTGAGGGCGGCGAGATTCGCCTCTACGGCCCACCGGAGCCTTACTTCGACCAAAGCTAGAAGCTCGGGGACACCACTCCGTCCTGGGTCGCCTCCCGACGCAGGACGTAATCTGGCCGCTCAGATTCCCGCCCCGCTCACGCTTCCGCGCGAGGCGTCGCTTCCGGCGCGAGGCCACTGCCAGCTGCCTCCGTGTCGCCGCCCGTCCCGCCATGGCGCTTGGCTTGCCGCCTGGCCTTGCGCGCAGCCGACTGCTCGGAGGTCTTCTCGCGCGCCTGGCTGTAGGACTGGGTGACGAGCGTCTTACCGCCGGACCAGCCGAAGGCGCGGACGAGCAGCAGGATCGCGAACAGGATGCTCCAGGCGGTGACCACGAGCTGCTGGGCAACGGAGTAGGCGTTCGCGTTGGCTGCGCTGGTGATGCCTTTGAGTGAGAGGACGTTGAATCCCTGCACGACACCGGCGCCGCCCGGGGTTACGGCCGTCAAGTTGGCGATCGAGTTACCCGCTACCACGCGCATGATTGTGTGGAAGCTGACGGGAATGTTGTAGGCAGCCAGGAACACGGCGATGATGCCGAGCATCGCGAACCAGCTGACCGCCTCGGGCAGTACGACGCGCCCGAAGTAGGCGCGGGGGTGGACGAGGATCTGGCCCCCGACCTTCGCCTGCTCCCACCACTTCTCGATGCGGCTTCGCAGCGCCTGCCCGACCAGGAACAGGAGCACGGCGACCCCCGCGAGCAGGATCACGGTGGCCCACGGGTGGGCCGTGATGAACCCGAGCTGGATGTTGAACGATCCGCCGACCGTCAGGAACAGGTACACGTAGCCGGCCGTCCCGATCAGCGAGTAGAAGATTTTCTGGACCGCGTAGCCGGCGAGGATGCCGGCGAACGTGGCGGCGAGGATGATCGAGGTGTACATCAGCATCATCGTCAGCGTGCCGAGGTTCGCGGGCAGGACCCCGTTGAGCGCAACCGCCGCCGCGTAGCAGGCCAGGACCTGTAGCCAGCTGACGTTCGAATTGGGATATCCGTAGCGCAGGATCGAATACCAGGCGAGCGCCGTCGTGGTCGTCTGCAACGTGATCAGCGCGATCGCGGCGAGCAGGTAGCCGATCGAAATGCTCGTGACCGTGCGCCAGAGGGTTTTGAGCCAGCCGGTGATGTCCCAGCCGGCGAGGGTCGCGGCGGCGCCGATCACGACGATGACGAGCACCCCGATCAGGATGCGCCGCGTGTGAACCCGCCCGTGCGTCGGCGCAAGGGCCGCCTGGCTTGACATCTGCCTGATCTTACGCGGCATCGGCCGATGCGGTCGGTCGCGTACCGCTACCGATGCGATCCAGCCGGCCGCCTCTGCACGTAGAGGAGCCGTCCGTCGCTGAGGCGGTAGACTGTCCCGACGGGCTCTCCCCGTCCACGCGCTGACGGTGCTCCGGATGGCGTTGGCAGGGTCTTTGTCTGCCGGTCGGTCGGGGCACGTCGTTGCAGGCGGCGAGTGCGGTGGTCGAGCGTCAGTCCGAGCCCCGCGATCAGGAACGCGACCGCCAGGACGATCCCGATGTCAAACAGGTTGACCAAGCCGTCGAGTGGGTCTCCCGTCGCGTCTTCGCTGCGGCCGTAGCGCCCGAGACCGGTGCGGCGGGTCACGTGCGGAGCTCCGTCGCGCGCTCGAGCGCCGTGAGATCTTCGCTGTACATGCGCGTCCGGGTGAGCGTCAGCGCGAAGGCGACAGTGCCGACCAGCAGACCAATGGTGGTGGCGGCGAACGCTGTGCGCAGATCGCTTGCAAGGGTCGCTACATCACCGCGCCCCAGCGCTGCGAGCCCCGGCGCCAGCGGGATCAGGGTGCCCATCAGGCCGAGTGCTGGACCGGCGCGGACGAGGATCCGCGTGTGGTCCAGGCGCCGCTGCACGGCTAGCTCGTAGTCGGCGAGCGCATGCTCGATGCCGGCCCGCTCGTCGGCGAGCAACGCACGCCCGATCTGCAGTAGCGCCTCGCCCGCGAACGCGCTGGGTGCGTGCCGGGAGAGCGCGGCGGCCTGCCAGGGTTCGCTTGAGATCTGGCCGATGAGCTTGCGCAAGGCGCCTCGTCCCGCGCGTGCACGCGACCACAGCTCGGTGGCAAAGCGCCCGGTCTCGAGGGCGCACACGAGCAGCGCCAACAACGCGAGCAGCAGGACGGGGGTGCGCAAGGCCGCTGCGATCCTCGCCAGCGCGTCGGCGATGGCGCTCGTCGCGGCGAGCGTGCTCACAGGATCACCTGTGGGCGTCTGCGCTCGAGTTGCGAGCCGCCGAGCGCGATCAGCATGATCGCGCCGCCGATGCCGAGCGCCAGCCAGGGAGCCCGGTTGCCGCCTGACCCCGCCCCGTGCAGGCCGGGAGCGCCCGCCGCGGGCGCATCCAGGCTGTGCCTGCCGGCTGGCGCCCCGATCAGCAGGCCTTTGACTTCACGTCCGCCGGCCGGCGCGCCACCGTTGCGCTCCGGCGTGCCACCGCTGCCCTGGGTGAGCCGCGTGCGCGCGGTGGCGCGAGGTCGCTCGGCATGAGGTCCTCTGGTGGTGGGATCTCCTCCGGCGAGGTGAGGTCGTCCGGCGGCGCTCTTGCCGGTGGCCTGCTCGCGGGTGCTGCCTAACAACCGCACGCCGCCGGGCGTGTGCCCCTGGCTCTGCGGTCGCGGGCGGGCGAACAGCGGGGAGCCGTTGCCGCCGCCGCCGGCGATCACGCCGCTATCCGGCCGGGAGGACTCGCCGCCCTGCCCGGGTTCGGCGGTCCCCGATGCCGGGGGGCTCGTCGAATTGAGGGCGGGCGCGGTCGAGGTGCTCGGGGTTGCACGTGGCACGGCTGCGATCGGTAGGGGCCGGCCGGCGAACGCCGGCGCGACGTACGCGGTCATCCACACCCCGTTCATTTCCTCTCCCTGCTTCCAGCGGATGTGACCGTCGGGCTGCTGGAGGGAGGCCATGTAGGAGAGCGGTTCCTGCCCGGAGCTAGCGATCCACGTTTCCGGGCTCTGGCCCGCGGACCAGATGCCCTGCACCGCCCAGGCTGTCGAGGCGACGTTCGCTTCGCTTTCACCGGGACGCTCCGGGAAGCCTCCGCTGGGCTCCTGCGCCTTGAGCAGATATTCGAAGGCCCGCTGCTGGGCTCCGGCGGCCTGGCGATCGGCAGCTTCGGTGGCGTGGGGATCCGCGGCGTTCAACGCGTCGATCGCTGCACCCGTCATGTCAACTTCCCCGGCTTCGATCCGCGGGTGCAGGGGGGACCAGCTTCCGTCGCCGTTCTGCTGGCCGATCAGCCACGCGGCCGCGTGCTGGACCGCTGCCTGCGCGGTGGGCTCCGTCACCAGGCTCAGCGCGAGGATCGCGAACACGGTGTCGTTGACTTCGCCGTGGCCGCCGGGCACGAACGGGAAGGAGCCATCGGGCAGCTCTCGTGCGAGGATCTGGCCGACGAGGTCGAAGCCTGCGAAGTCGTGCGGAGAGGCGCCTGCGGCGTCGACCACGAGCAGTTCCCGCTCCAAGGAGGTCGTGCAGATGACCGGCTTGCAGAGTTCGTCGGGGAGCGCCTGGCTCGCATGTGCGACGAGGAAGCTGTAGACGTCGACACCGCCGGGCCGTGCCTGGTCCTGGGGGTTGACCCCGGCGGCCGCCAGCGCGAGCGCGACCCAGGCGCTGAAGTCCTGGCTCTGCTCAGCTTCTGCGGTGCCGAACCCACCGTCGGCGCCCTGCACGTCCTGCAAGTAGCGCACCGTGCTCTCCAACCGTGCCTGATTGGTCGCGCTCGGCGCACTAGCGCGCGCGGAGCCCGTGTAGGCCAGAAGCGCCACGCTCAGCGCGAGCGCCACGCACAGCGAGAGAGGCGCCGCGTGCAGGACGAGGGACGCCGGCGGGCCGCGCCGATCGCTGGCCATCGCTGGCCTACGGCCCGACGGCCACACCATCGAGATCGACCTTTGCGCTCAGGACCCGCAGCCGCACCGTGCCCGCATGTGCGCGCCAAGCGGCGGTTAGCGGCCGCGGGGAGCCATCCACGCCGGCGGCCACGGTGAACATCTGGCGGTGCGCACCGGCGAGCACTTCCACCCGCGCGGCGTGGGGCAGCGCGCCGAGCAGAAAGACAGGCCGTCCGGCGCCCAGCCTGACCGAGACCTGCGCCCCGGCCCCGGCGCGGCTCACCGTGTCAAGCCACGCTCCGGCAAGCGCCACATGGCGCCAGCGGCCGCGATAGTGAAGACCATCAGCTCGATCGTCACGGGGCACGAGGACCTTGCCGAGTGCCACCGTGGACTCGCGTCCCAGCATGTCGGTGAAGGTGATTCGCAGCCGGTAGGCGGCTCCCGTGGGCAGTGCCAGCAAAGCCGAGGTCGCGAGCGTGCCCGTCGCCCTGGTGACATAGCCGGCCGCAGCGTGGAGCTTGCCGGCGCCCGCTGCGCCGAGCTTGCCGGCGCCAGTGCCGCCGAGCTTGCCGACGCTCGCTGCGCCGAGTTTGCCGGCGGCCGCACCGCCGAACTTGCCGGCGGCCGCACCGCCGAACTTGCCGGCGCCCGCACCGCCGAACTTGCCGGCGCCAGTGTCGCCGACATAGCCGGCACCCGTGTCGCCGACATAGCCGGCACCCGTGTCGCCGAGGGTCTGCGAGGCAATCGTCCAACTGCGCAGGCCCAGGCCTGCGTGGGCTATCTGCCAGCTCACGCCGACCAGGCCGCGGGTGCGACCCCGACCGTCCAGACGCGCGATCTGTACGTCGAGCGGGTCGACGCCGGGGTTGACCGGCTCCGCCGGGCCAGCTGCGTCCCAGCCCGTGCCGGTGGCGCTCCCGGCCTGCCCGGCGCCGGCGCTCAGCTCCCGCTCTCCAGGGCTGCTCGCTTCGGTCTTGGGCGGTTGCGCTTCCCCTTCCGGAGCGTTGCCTGCCGCTTGCGCCGGCGGCGGGGTGCGCACCCGATCTTCTGGGGGGAGGCCCGGGCAGTCGCTGGAGCCTGCCGCGGGAACACACACGTCGAGACGGTTCGAGCGGATTGCCTGCGCTTCGCCTGCGGCGCTCTGGGCGCTCGCCTTGATCCTGTGCCAGCCCGGCTCGGTGAACGTGATGCTGGCCTTACCCTGTGCGTCGGTCCTGGCGGTCGCAGGGTCTTCGGTCTCGACCTGCTCGAATCCCTTGGTGGTCGTTCGCACGGGTGAGACGTCGGCGCCGGCATAGGGGGCGGAGCCGGCGCGTTCGGGGCCAGCCGGGGGCTTGCCTTCCCTGGCGTCGTCGTAGGCGAGGACTTCGACTGCGAATGGCCTGCTCAATTCCGCGGTGGCGGTCAGGGGACGGGCGCCGGCGGTGTAACCAGCGGGATAGAGCGCCAGCAACGGCTTGTGCGCGAAGGCGTTGTAGACCCACAGCACTTCGTTGCCGGCGCTCAGCTCGTACTGGCAGCCGCCGACGCTCGTGAGGACGTTGTTGACGAGGACGCCCCAGTAGGCGCCGGCGGTGGGGCTCTGCTCCTCCGGACCCCAGCGCTCGATCAGGTAGTCGTCGTATTCGGGGTACCACTGCCCGTCGAACGTCTCTCCGATGATGCTCATCGCGTCGACTGACGCCGCCGTCGGCGTGGCGCCGGGTGTCAGGTTCTCGGCGTCGTTGGGGTCGACCCCATTGCAGGGACGCCGACTGGTGTCCGAGGAGGCCTCGATCTCATGGCCTTCGGTCAGGATCGGGCCCTCGAACAGGGTTTCGTACTGGCCCTCGATGCGCACGTCGACCTGTGTCGGGCTGGCCCACGCCAGGCACGGAGCGAGGATGGCGATCAGGGGGGCGACGGCAAGCGTCGCGATGCATATGCGCATGTGTCTTGGCCCCTTTCCGCGAGGGCGATCGACGTCTCTGGATCGGAGGGAGGTCTCCTGGCTTCCGAGTCTGCTCCCGCCGCGCCTTCCCAGCCCGCGGATGAGGGCCAGTGGCTGCCGCAGATGGCGTGCGGCGGGCATTTGCTCGGTCACAGTGGCGGGCCCGCGCCGGTCTCTCACCGACTTCCCCGTCCACCGATCCCTGGTGTGTGGGGGAGAGTCTAGAGCACGCGGAGATCGCGCGGGCGGAAATCGCAGGCGCGTCTCCCAGAGTTTTTGCGGCGCGGAGCTGGCCGGCGGGCGGTGGTGGTTGGGTGAAACACTGAACGCTCACGTCGGCCGGGGGACCGACGCATGTGTCGGTTTTCATCCGTCCGCGATTTGCGATAGCCTGCTGACACTTGCGGTGGCGGAACTCCGGTGCGATTCCGGGGCTGACGCGCAGCGGTGTGGGTGACGAACGGATCGTGGTTCCACTGAGCCTCAGGGCTTGGGAAGGAGATCCGGGAGGTCGATCCCGAGCCCGAATACGCCCCGCATGCAGTGCCAGATGGCAAGCCTCGCGCATAGGCGGCCGGTACGCCGCCTATGCGCGCGTGTCGTCGCCCCGGATCAAGGAGATGACGACATGCAGCACCTCTTTAGGGTTAACCGACTTGCGGTTGCGACGCTCGCAACCGCAAGCTTGGCGTCGTTCGCTCAGGCCGGCGCCCCGGCCGCGGCAGCCGTCGCCGAAAGCGAAGCGCTGGCGGCGGCCCGGCACGGCGCGCAGTGGATCGTTTTGCTGCAGGAAACAGACGGTGAACTCGGCTCCTTCGGCGGCGACTGGTCGATGACGGCGCTGGCGGCGGTCGGGGTGAATGCCGCGGACGTACGCACGGGCCCGCTGGAACCGAGTGCGCAGGACTTTTACCTCTCGGCGTGGACGGGCGAGTCGTCGGGGCTGAGTGCTGCCACGGACTATGAGCGGGCGATCCTCACGGGTTACGCGGGTGGCTTGCAGCCCTCGCGCCTGGATGCCCAGACGAATCTCGTCGCTGACCTGGCGGCGCAGTTCGACGGGCACGACCTCGGTGGGCAGGGTGCGACCAACGCTGACGCGTTCGGCGCGCTCGCGCTCGACGCGATCGGGGCGCCGAGCGACGTGATCGAGGTCCTGGCGCAGCGCCTGCGCGAACAGCAGGATGCCGACGGCGGCTGGGACTTCGCCGCGGGCACTAGAACATCCGAAGCGGACACGACAGGCGCGGCGATCGCCGCACTGTGCCTCGCCGGCGCGGGGTCCCAGGATCCGGCGCTCGTGCGGGCGCTGGCCTATCTGCAAACCGTCCAGGACTCGGCGACAGGTGGGTTCTTCACGCCTGCTGGGCGGATTAACACGGACTCGACAAGCTGGGTCGTGAGCGGGCTGCGGGCCTGCGGGGTCGACCCGCAGGGAACGCAATTTACGACCACCGCGGGCAAGACGCCCCTTGACTTCCTGCTGGCCCAGCAGAACTCCGACGGCAGCTTTCAATCCCGGGCGGGCGACGAAGAAGAGGACCTATACGCGACCCAGGACGCGGTACGCGCGCTCGCCGGCGCGGTGTTCACGGCGCCCCCACCGCCGCGCACGGAAAGCGGGCAGCCGGCGGTGCGGCCCGCTCCGACTGTCGCGGCGGGCACGGCGGTCCCGATGACACTGGTGATCGACAGCGGCGGGCACGTCACGGGCGGCAGCTCGATCCGCATGTGCAAGGTGACCGCTGCGGTGGGAGCGACGGTCGCGCAACTGCTAGCGGACGCCGAGGAAGCCTCCCTGCCTGCCTACTGCGTCAGTGATCTGTCACTGGCGGGCGGACGGATCGTGAGGCTGAACGGTGTCGCCAGCGAACCGGGACTGTCCAGCTGGGTGGTTCGCAGGGAAGGCGCGGCGCCTGAAGTCCAAACCAGTGGAACCGTCGGTTTGGGCGCGCTGGTGCAGCTGCAGCTCACGGACACCGACGAAACGCCCTTCACTGCGGGCGAGACTCCACTGTCGCTGCCACCCGGATCGGGTGCAGGTAACGAGCCTGTCATCTCGGTGAGCGCGCCGGCTCCAGCCACTCACACTGCCGCCGGTGTCTTTCACCTGCGGGTACGCCTGCGGGCGCTCACGCGGGTGCACGGTGGTCATCTGAGTGTCGAGCTGGAGTGTCCGCGGACCATCGGGGCCGCAGGCTGCGCGGGTCGTGTGCGTGTGCGTGTGGCGCTGCGCGCGCGGCGCGGGGGAGCCGTCCGGCCGCGGCTCGTAGGCCAGCAGGAGGTTCACCTGGCCGCGGGTGCGTCGGGGACAGTGAGGATTGCCCTCAGCCGCGCGGTACTTCAGGCGCTGCGCACGCGCGGCGACCGTGTGGCGTGGGTCTTGGCGGCGCTGCGTGACCCGCGCTCCGGCGCGCTCACCGGCGCGGCCGCCGCGACAGTGCTCCGCTGAAGCTGCACAAGTAGGAGGCGTGCGCGCCATTCCGGCGGCGGTCGTCGTCTGAGGGTTGCGCTGCGGCTCACCGCTGCGTCGACTGCCAAAGACAAACAAACAAGCAAAGGAGTAAGTCATGCGTAGAAGACACATCGCGCTGCTGGCCGCTGCCTCGACGCTCGCCGTGCTGACGGCAAGCGTCCCGGCGGTGGCGGGCACACCGGCTACTGTCAGCGTGCGCATCGAGGGTGAAGCCTCGACGCTTTTGCCGCTTACGACTCTCACCACGAATACCACGCCGACCCCGGCCCCCGGAAACTGTCCGGGCACGACCGCCGCGGGGGCGCTGCAGCTTGCCACCAAAGGCAGCTGGGACCACGAAGCCTACATTCAGACGATTCTCGGCGAGACGCACGAATGGACGATCGGCGAACCGCGCTACTGGGCGCTCTGGGTCAACGATCGGTACGCCGAAGAAGGCGCCTGTACGCTTCAGCTCGCCGAAGGTGACAGGGTGCTGTTCCTCGTCGACAAAGCCACGGCCCCGGAATACAACCCGACGGTCTTCCCGCTCGAGCTGAGCGGCGCGCCGGCGGAAATCACGCAGGGCGGATCGGCGACGGTGACGGTGAACAAGTACAGCACCTCCGGTGTTCCCAGTGCCGCCAACGGAGTCGCGGTGAAAGGCGGCGAAGCGAGCGTAACCACCAATACGTCGGGGCAGGCGACCGTCAAATTCGGTGCGCTGGGAACTGCGCATCTGAGGGGCACAAAGAGCGGTTTCGCGCCGACTGCGAGCGTCGCGGTCTGCGTGCACGCCGTGGGCACGCACTGCTGAGCGAGTCGCAGTCAGGGAGGAGACCGTTCGGCTCCTCAAGGCAATGAGGTTCCACCCTGGCAGAGGAGGGGTCCCCGCCCACGGCGAGACCCCTCCGCTGCCAGGTGTCTCTGTCGGTCTCTGGCCTGCTTGGGCGTGGCGGCGAGGCCGCGCGGGGATCTTCGACTAACCTCCGGGCGGGGTCTCACGCACCCCGGCCGGTCGACCGACGAGCGAGCGTGCCGTTCGGCGAGGAGCATGTCAGCGCGATGTCGAGAGCGATGGATCTAGGAGGGCAAGCGGTGGATCGCAAACACGGTGCGCGCGAGCTGTTCGCGCCGCTGCCGCGCCACTACGACCGTGTCGCGGCGATCCTCAGCTTCGGCCAGGACCCGCGCTGGCGGCGGGCGCTGGTCGCGGCGGTCGACGCGGCGCCCGGGGAGCGTGTGCTCGACGTGGCGACCGGGACGGGAATGGTGGCGGCGGCGCTGGTGCGTCGCTACGGGTGCACGGTCGTGGGACTCGACCAGAGCCCGGAGATGCTGGGCGCCGCGCGGGCGCGCCTGGCGCGCGACCCGGCGCTGGCGGCGCGGGTGTCGCTGGTCGATGGCGAAGCCGAGCGCCTGCCGTTCGCGGACGGCGAGTTCGAGCACCTGACGTTCACCTATCTGCTGCGCTACGTCGAGGACCCCGGGGCGACGCTGCGCGAGCTCGCGCGGGTCGTGCGACCGGGGGGCCGGGTCTCCTCGCTGGAGTTCGCGGTGCCCCGGAGCCCGCTGTGGCGCGGGGCGTGGCGGCTCTACACGCGCGTCGGGCTGCCCGCGCTGGGACGCCTGGTCTCGCGCGAGTGGGCCGGGACGGGGAGCTTCCTGGCGCGCAGCATCCCCGAGTTCTACGAGCGCTACCCGCTCCAACGGGTGCTCGAGTTGTGGCGCGCCGCGGGGATCGAGGCGGTCCAGGCGCGTCGCATGAGCCTCGGCGGGGGCGTCGTGATCTGGGGCACGAAGGGCCCGTCGGGGGGCGCTGAGTTGGAGGGCCCGGCGGGGGGCGCTGAGCCGGAGGGCCCGGCGGGGGGCGCTGAGCCGGAGGGCCCGGCGGGGGGCGCTGAACGGATGGCGAGCCCGGCGAGCGCGGGCCGGTCGAGCGCGGACCCGCCCGCGGGCACCCGGCACGCATGACGACGCCGGGTTCGCTGTCCGGGCGGACGTCCAGGCGACTGGAGCGCCCGGCCTTCTACGCGCTGCGCCCAGGGGGGTGGCGGGACCTGGTGACGCTGCTGCACCCGCCGTACACGGCGTGGAACCTGGCGAACGTGGCGATCGGGGCGGCGATCGCTCCGCACTTCCACGGTGGGCGCCTGCTGGCGGCGCTGGGAGCGTTCCTGCTCGGCGTCGGCATCTGCGCGCACGCGCTGGACGAGCTGAACGGCAGGCCGCTGGGGACCCGTCTCTCCAATACCACGCTCGTGGCGCTGGCCGGGGTCTCGCTGGTGGGCGCCGTGGCGATCGGGGTGGTCGGGGCGGTCACGATCTCGTTGACGCTGCTGCCGTTCGTGGCGGCGGGGGCGTTCATCGTGGTGGCCTACAACCTGGAGTGGTTCGGCGGGCGCTTTCACACGACGTTCTGGCTCGCGGCGGCGTGGGGCGCGTTCCCGGTGCTGACGGGATATTGGGTAAATGCGCTGGCGCTGCGCGCACCGGCGGTGCTGGCGGCGGCGGGGTGCTTCATGCTGACCGTGGTGCAGCGGCGCCTGAGCACCCCGGCGCGCGAGTTGCGGCGGCGGACGGTCTCGCTGACGGGCGAGCAGCGCCTGCGCGACGGCTCGACGGTGACACTCGACGCGGCGCGCATCGTGGCGCCGCTGGAGGGCGCGCTGCGGGCGTGCGCGACGGGGATGGTGCTGCTCGCGATCGGGCTGGTGACGGCGCGGCTGTGAAGGTGGCCTGAACCCTTCCTGGCTGACCGGGACATGACCTACCGTATGAGAATGAGTCAAAGCGACCTGGTGATTCGCGAACGACCGCAGGCCGAAGCCGCCACGATCGACGGTCTCGTCAAGCGAGCCCGCGAGGGAGATATCCGGATGCCGCGCTTCCAGCGCGCGTTTCGCTGGGACGGGCAGGATGTCAGCAGCCTCTTTGACTCGATCTGGCGCGGGTTTCCGATCGGGTCGCTGTTGCTGTGGGAGCGAGCCGCGCCGGCCGAGTCGGTGTCCTTCGGGTCGCTGACGGTTGAGAACGCGGGTGCGAGGCGGGATGCGCGGTGGATCGTAGACGGACAGCAGCGCCTTACGACATTGGTCGCGACGCTCACCGAGCACGATGATCCAGCGCCCGCCTTCGAGCTGTACTTCGCCTTGGACGAGGGGGTGTTCGTGCGTCGCGGAGCACGTCACGCACCGCCGACGCACTGGCTGCCGTTGAACGTGGTGCTCGATACCAACCGCCTGCTCGATCGCCTGCTGCAGCTGCGCGAGGAAGGTCTCGAGCCGCAGGCCATCGACCGTGCCCGGGAGCTCGCGAGCGTCATCGGGGATTACCGCGTGCCGCTGTCGATCGTGCGCACGGACGATGAGAAGGTGCTGCGCGAGATCTTCCATCGCACGAACAGCGCGGGGCACCGCATGACCACGGCCGAGGTCTTCCGGGCGCTTCATGCTGCGTTGAACCCCGGAGACCCCGGGGACTTCCGCACGCTGGTGGACGAGGTCGGCGCGATGGGGTTCGGGGCTCCGACGGAAGACATCGTGGTGCGCTGCGTCCTGGCGGTTCGCGGGGGCGATATCTACCGCTCCTTCGAGAAGGAGTTCGCGCCCGATGAGGATCCCGCTGAGGCCTTTCGACTTACCAGCGCGGCGCTCGCGCACGTCTTCGGCTTCATGCGCGAGGACGCGTCGATTCCCCATCTGCGGGCGTTGCCGTATATCGGCGTGTTGCCGATCCTGACGCGTTTCTTCGCGCTCCATCCTGACCCTCACCCCCGTACCCGTAACCTGCTGCGGCGCTGGATCTGGCGGGGGTCGATGGCCTGGGGCAGGGACGTCGGGGCGCTGCGTCGCGCCGTGCAGGACGTCACCGACGACGAGCAGGAGTCGATCGCGAACCTGTTGCGGGGGCTCAATCCGGCTGGTCCGCTCGAGGTCGATCTCGATGCTGTGCAGCTCAACAAGGCGGCGACGAAGATGAACATCGCGCTGCTGACATCGCTGAGGCCGCTCGACCTGCGCGATGGGTCCCCGATCGACGTGGGCGATCTGCTCGAGACGGCGGGCTCGGAAGCGCTGCTCGAGATCCTCGCGCCGGCCTCGCCCCGGCTGGCGGGCCGCCTTCTACACCCCGTTCTCGATGAAAGTGACTTCGGAGTCCTGGCTGTAAATGCGACGCCGGAAATGCTCGCGTCGCATGCGATTCCTGAGATCGCGATCGACGCGCTGATGGCTGACGATCCCGAGGGGTTTGCGAGGTTGCGGGGCGAGCATTTGGAGAAGCGGCTGCGGGAGGAGCGTGTGCGCCTGGCCGAGCCCGAGGCCGACGACCGGCCGCCGCTTTCGACGCTGGCCGTAGCGGATCCGTGAGCGATCCGCCCGATCGTGCTCTTGTTCTGCTTGGCGATATCGAGGTTGGCATTCTCGAGCGTCGCGGCGAGCACGCGAGATTCGAGCCGGCGCGAGCGTGGGCCGAGCTGCCGGCAGGACAGCGCCCCGTCCTGGGTCAGCAGTTCGAGGAGGATCCCTACGCGGCATACGTAGGCGGGAAACGCTACGGGGTGCCGTTATGGTTCGAGCACCTTCTGCCGGAGCGAGACGGGCCGCTGCGCGACGCTGTGGCAAAGGCCGTTGGGGTATCTCCCGCGCGGAGCTTTCCCCTGTTGGTGCTCCTGGGCGACGATTTGCCCGGCGCCGTACGAGTTCGTCCCCTCGAGGGAAAGGTGAATTTCGCGACCGTCGCACGTCGGGTCCGGGAGTCGACGGGCGCGGCCGTCGCAGATGCCCGTCCGCTGCGCGTATCGCTCGCCGGGGTGCAGTTCAAGATCTCCGCGCGTCTGGGCAAGCGCGGGATAGCAGTCCCAGGTTGGGACGAGGAGGGCGACTGGATTGTCAAGTTCGCCAGCCAGCGCTTTGCCACGTTGCCTGAGAACGAGTTTGTCACGATGACGTGGGCTCGCGAGGCTGGACTGGACGTCCCCGAGATCCGTCTTGAGGAGGTCGCCTCGATCGAGGGCATCGACCACCTGCGCGACGTCGCCGGCGATCTGGCATTCGCGATCAAACGGTATGACCGCTCACCAGGAGGTCGCATACATCAGGAGGATTTTGCTCAGGTACTGGGACTCCAGGCGGGCGACGCCAAGTACGAGGGCACGAACATCGACACGATCGTCAAGGTAGTCGCCGAACTGGCTCCTGATGACGTGGAGGAGCTGTTTGCGCGCATCGTGTTCTGCGTGCTGTGTGGTAACGACGACGCACACGCCAAGAACTGGTCGCTGTGGTATCCGACGCCCACGCGTCCGAGGCTGTCCCCGGCCTATGACCTGGTTTCGACGGTGGAGTACTTCCCAGATAACGACATGTCTTTGAAGCTTGCCGGAGCACGATCGTTCGCAGAGGTGGACCTAGCGCGGTTCAGTTCGCTGGCCGTGCGTAGCGGCGTCGAATCGGAGCAGGTCGGCGAGGTGGTACGACGGGCCGTGCGCAAGCAACTCGAGGCCTGGGAGATAGTGCGCGAGCGCCCAGAGGTTTCGGATCACCTGCGGGATCTGATAGATGCCCGACTGAAAAATCTCCCGCTCGCACGCGATGCTCTCCGATCTTGAACCCCTGCTCGCCGTCCCCAACTGAACCCCTGCTCGCGGTCCCGAACGTCTCCGAGGGCCGCGACCGCGCGAGCATCGAGGCGATCGCGGCGGCCTTCGCGGCGGACGGCGGGGCGCGGCTGCTGGACGTGCACGCGGACCCCGACCACGACCGCACGGTGCTGAGCCTCGCCGGGGCTCCGGGGCGGCTGGCGGCGGCGCTCGTGCGCGGCGCGGCGGAGGCGGTACGGCGCATCGACGTCGGCGGGGGTGGGAGCGAAGGCGGCGGCGGGAGCAGTGGCGGGGAAGCTGCCGGACCCGGCGAGAGCGACCGCGGCGCAAGCGGCTCGGGAGGCAAGGAGTCGGGGACAGACGGCCCGCGGGCGTGGGCCGGCCAGCACCCGCACGTGGGTGCGCTCGACGTGCTGCCGGTGGTCTATCTGGATCCGGCGCTGCGCGGGGCGGCGTGCGCGGAGGCGCTGGTCGCGGCGCACGAGATCGGGACGCGGCTGGAGGTGCCGGTGTTCCTCTACGGGGAGCTGGCGAGCGGGCGCACGCGCGCGGAGCTGCGCCGCGGCGGCGTGGCGGGCCTGGCACGGCGGATGCGCCGCGGGGAGCTGCATCCCGACTTCGGCCCCGGCCTGCCGCACGCAAGCGCGGGCGCGACGCTCGTGGCGGCGCGCGGGCCGCTGGTGGCGTTCAACCTCGAGCTGGCGCCGCCGGCGGACATGCGGGAGGCACGCCGGATCGCGAGTCTGATCCGCGAAGGCGGCGCGGAGGGCCTACCGGGGCTGCGCGCGATCGGGATCGCACTCCGCCGCGGTGCACTTCGCGGTGGCGAGGGCGTCCCCGGGGAGGCGCCGGATGCTCGCGAGGGCGCACACGACGAGCGGGTGCGCGCGCAGGTCTCGATGAACGTGGAGCGCCCGGCGGAGCTGTCGCTGGCGGAGGTCGTGGCGGCCGTACGCCGGCACGCGCGGCTGGCGCGCGCGGAGCTGGTGGGCCTCGCGCCGCGGGTGGCGCTGGAGGGCTTCCCGGCGGACCTGCCGCTGCCGGGCTTCGATCCCGCGCGCCACGTGATCGAGAACGCACTAGGCTTGTAGACGCGGCCCGCGCGCCGCCCCGCGGCGAACGATCGTCCGGGAATCACTCGTGCGAGAGGCGTGCAAGAACAGTGGCCCAGACAAAGCGCAAGCGCCAGACTAAGCATCGCGGTAATGCGGCCGGTGAGGTCGAGTCCCGCGGTCGCACGGGCCGGCGCCCGACGGCGGCCGAGAAAAGCGTGGCGGGCCGCGAGAAGGCGCAGAAGCGGGAGCTGCGCGAGCAGCGCTACGACCGCCCGCCGACGTGGCGTGGGGCGTTCTACCGGGCGCTCGCGGCGGCGGTGCTGATGGTCGCGGTGAGCCTCTTCGTGATCAGCAAAAAGCCGGCGCAGCTGGTGCTGATCTTCCCGGTGGTGCTGGGGTTCTACGTGCCGATCAGCTACTACACGGACATGTGGATGTACAAGCGCCGGCTGCGCAAGAAAAGCGCGCAAGGGGCGGGCTGAGGCGTGAGCGCGCTGGACGTGCACACGTTCACGGTCGGGCCGGTACAGGAGAACGCTTACATCGTGCGCGCCGATGCGGGCGCCGAGCGGGCGCTGATGGTGGACCCGGGGGAGGAGCCGCAGCGGCTGCTGGAGGCGCTCGCGGGATTGGGCGTGCAGGTCGAGGCGATCCTGATCACGCACTGCCACTTCGACCACATCGGGGCGGTCGCGCCGGTGGCGCGCGCGACGGGCGCGCCGGTGTACTGCCCGCAGATCGAGGTGCCGCTGCTGAAGGACATCATGGCCTGGACGCCGCCGGGGTTCGGACCATTCGAGAGCTGGGAGCCCGAGCAGACCGTCGCGGGCGGGGAGCGCCTGCGCCTCGCGGGCATCGACATCGAGGTGCTGTTCACCCCCGGCCACAGCCCGGGGCACGTGACGTACGCGATCGCGCCGGCGGCGGACTCGATCGGCACGGGGCTCTCCTCCACGGCACAGTCCTCCACGGCGCTCTCCTCCGCGGCGCTCTCCTCCGCGGTGCAGCCCGCAGCGGGGTTCTCCTCCACGGCACGGCCCGCGGGCGCCCCGGGTGGGGCGCCGGCGCTGCTCTCGGGCGACGTGCTCTTCCAGGGCTCGGTCGGGCGGACGGATCTCCCGGGCGGCGACTGGAACGTGCTGGAGCGCTCGATCGGCACGCTGGTGGAGCGGTTCCCGGGGGAGACGACGATCTACCCGGGTCACATGGGCGTGACGACGCTGGGGCGGGAGCTGCAGAGCAACCCGTTCCTCGCTGACCTGCGCGCGGCGACCGGCGAGCGCGCGCTGGCGGTTCCGGCGAGCGCGCCGGCTAGCTCCCGCGGCCGTTGAGCGCGCCCAAGCTCAAGGCGCCGCGGGGCACCTACGACGTGCTGCCGGAGCAGGCTTCGGCGCGCGCGCGTGTGGAGTCCGCAGCGCGCTCGATCCTGGAGGGCGCGGGCTACGAGCGGATCGAGACGCCGTGCTTCGAGGCGACGGAGCTGTTCGCGCGCGGGGTGGGCGCCTCGACGGACATCGTGCAGAAGGAGATGTACACCTTGCAGGACGGCTCGGGCCGCTCGCTGACGCTGCGCCCGGAGGGCACGGCACCGGTCTGCCGGGCCTACGTCGAGCACGGCATGCACAAGCTGCGCCAGCCGGTGAAGCTGTGGTACCTGTCGAGCTTCTTCCGCTACGAGCGCGCGCAGGCGGGGCGCTACCGGCAGTTCTGGCAGGTCGGCGCGGAGGCGCTGGGCTCCCAGGAGCCGGCCGTGGACGCCGAGTCGATCGTGCTGCTCGGCGAGCTGCTGGGAGAGCTCGGGATCACGGGCGGAACGCGGCTGCGCCTGGCGAGTCTGGGCAGCCGCGAGAGCCGCGAGCGCTACGGGCAGCGATTGCGCGAGCACCTGCGGGCCAACGAGGGCAGCCTCGCGCCGGAGGTGCGCGAGCGCATCGACCTGAACCCGCTGCGGGCGTTCGACTCCGAACACGAGGGCACGCGCGCGGTGATGGCGAGCGCGCCGCGCCTGCTCGACTTCCTCGACCGCGAGGACGCGGCGCACTTCGCGGAGGTCCGCGCGCTGCTAGACGAGGCGGGCGTCTCCTACGAGGTGGACACGACGCTGGTGCGGGGCCTGGACTACTACACGCGCACGGTCTTCGAGTTCACCTCCGCCGCGCTGGGGGCCCAGAGCGGCGTGGGTGGCGGCGGGCGCTACGACGGCCTGGTCGAGCAGCTCGGCGGCCCGCCGACCCCGGGCATGGGCTGGGCGGCGGGGGTGGAGCGCATCCTGCTCGCGGGCCAGGCGCCAGCGACGGCCGCCCCCGCGATCGATCTGTACGTCGCGTTCGAGGATGGAGGAGTGGCCCCCTTCGAGGGGGGCCCGGATGGGTCGGCCGGGGGGGATCTCGCGGCGGGCGCGAAGTCCTCCGAGCGCAGCTCGCCGGCGCGGGCCGCATTTGGGGTCCTGCGCGCGGCGCGCGGCGCGGGCCTGACGGCGCAGATGGAGCTCGCGGGCCGCTCGCTGAAGAACCAGCTCGGCCACGCCAACCGCCTGGGAGCGCGCTACGTGGCGATCGTCGGCGCGGGGGAGACGGTGCTCAAGGACATGCAGGGCGCCGGGCAGGAGACGATCCCGACCGAGACCGTCGTGCACGCCGCCTTGCGCGGGTTACGCGAGCTGTAGCGCGCGGAGCTAGGAAACGCGGCGGCCGCCGGGGGCCCCGCGTGGGCTCCGGCGTCCAACGCCCTGTGCTGCGCTCAACTCGCGCCTCGCAAATGCCGAAGGAGGGGGGGATGACCCTGTCGCGTCCCTTTCAGATCCTCGTGGTGGCGCTTGCGCTGTTCGTACTCGTGTGGTTCGTCGCGCTGCACCGCCCCGGCAGCTCGTCCTCGAGCTCATCGGCCTCCCCGAGCGCGCCGGCGAGCACGCACGTCGTCGTCTCGCACACCGCGGTCCACGGCGGGGGCAGCTCCGCGTCCGCGTCGCACACAACGGTGCACGCCACGAGCGTGAACGGTCGCGCCAGGGTGTCCACGGGCCACGCGACGGTGTCCACCGGCCACGCGACGGCGTCCACGGGTCACGCCACGGTGTCCACGGGTCACGCCACGGCGTCCACGGGTCACGCCACGGCGTCCACCGGCCATGCCGCGCACGCCACCACCGACGGTACGCAGAGCGCCGAGCGCTCGGGCGCGTCAGCGCACACGCACTCTTCAGGCTCCTCCGGCAATCGGCACGTACAGACGCCTACCGCGAGCGGTAGCGCCTCCGCCGGCGCGTCGCAGCGGGCCGCTGCCACGCCACACGGCACGCAACCCGCGCAGCGCGGCCCCGCCGCAGCTGCGACATCCCCGCACGCACCGGCGCTGCAGGCCACCGTCGCCGCCGAGCTGGCACAGGGCAAGGTCGTGCTGTTGCTGTTCTGGAACCCCCACTCCAGCGACGACTCCGCCGTGCACCGGCAGGTCCAGGTCGTCGCCCACAAGCTCGGCAAGCGCATCGTCCTCCACACCGCCTCCGCCGGTCAGGTCGGGGCCTTCGGATCGATCACGCGCGACATCCAGATCTACCAGACCCCGACGCTGCTGATCGTCAACCCGCAGAAGCAGGTCACGACCGTCACCGGCTACACCGACGCGTACGCGATCGAACAGACGATCCGCGAAGCTCGCGGGTAGCAACAACCGATAGCCCCGTGCGTAGCCACGCACGGATAGCACCGGGTGCCGCGGGCGGCGCCGGCTACCTGGCCTAGTGGACGCCGCGGACGGCGCCGGCCGCCTGGCCTAAACTCGGCCAGAGATGACCGTTGAGGCGCCTTTCGCCAGTCACTTGGAGCATCCGCTCGCACGCGGGCACACACCCGCCGACGCCTTTACCGGCGCCGCCGGCGGGGCAGCTTGCGGGGACCTTGTGCGCGTCTCGCTCGCACTGGCCCCCGACAGTCCCGACGGCACGATCCTCGACGCCGGCTTCGACGCCTCCGGCTGCGGCGCCGCGATCGCCGCCGGCAGCGCTACCGTGGCGCTCGTGCGCGAGCAGCCCCTGCTGGGCGCCGCGCGGATCGGCGTCGAGCAGATCGCGGCCGAGCTCGGCGGCCTGCACCCCGGCAAGCGCCACGCCGCGGAGCTTGCCGCGGACGCCCTGCACCGCGCGCTCGGCGCCGCCGCGCGCGCGGGCGCTGCGCTCGCAGAACCGCGCGGCGGCGCCCGCACGCTCGTCGCGATGAGCGGCGGGGTCGACAGCGCCGTCGCCGCGCTGCTCACCGCCCGCGCCGGCCAGGACGTCGTCGGCGTCACGCTCGAGCTCTGGTCGGACCCCGAGAACGACGGCGATCGCAGCTGCTGCTCGGCCCAGGCCGTCCGTGGCGCGCGCGCGCTCGCCCACAGCCAGGGGCTGCCACACATCTCGATCGACCTGCGCGCGGAGTTCCGCGCCGGCGTCGTCGACGGCTGGCTCGCCGACCACGCCCGCGGACTCACCCCCAACCCGTGCGTGCGCTGCAACGGCAACGTGCGCCTAGACGCGATGCTCGACCTCGCCCGCCGCCTCGGCGCCGAGCGGCTGGTCACCGGGCACTACGCCCGCGTGCACCACGACGGCGCCGCACCGCTGCTGCGGATGGCGCTCGACCCCATCAAGGACCAGAGCTACGTCCTCGCCGGCCTGCATCCCGACTCCCTCGCCCGCCTGCGCTTCCCACTCGGGGACATGACCAAGGCGCAGGTCCGCGAGCTCGCCGCGGACGGTGGGCTCGCCGTCGCGCGCAAGCCCGACTCCCAGGACCTGTGCTTCCTGGCCGGTACCGGGCTGCGCCGCTTCCTCGCACGTCACGGGCCCACCGCAGAGCCGACCGTGAGGAGCGCTTCGGAGGGCAGCATCGTCGATCGCGCCGGTCAGCCGCTCGGTCGCCACCGCGGGGCGCGCGCCTTCACCGTCGGGCAGCGCCACGGTCTCGGACTCGGCGGTCGCGAGCCGCTCTACGTACTGCGCACCGACCCCCGCGCCAACACCGTCACCGTCGGGCCCCGCGAGGCCCTGCTGACGCACACCGTCGCGGTCCGCGACGTTACCCTGCGGCGCGCCGGGGCCCGCGTCGACGGCGTCAAGATCCGCTCGCGCGGACGGCGCCACGCCTGCAGGCTGCTCGCCGCCCCCGGGCCCGGTCGCCACGCCGGAGTCGAAGTCGAGCTGGAGGAGCCGATCGAGCGCACCGCCCCCGGGCAGATCGCCTGCCTGTACGCCGGCGACGTGATCCTCGGGTATGGCACCGTCGCCTGACGGGGGCGATGGTCTGCGCCTGGCTGGGGATGGTCTGCGCCTGGCCCGGGGGGATGGCCTGCGCCTGGCCCGGGGGGATGGCCTGCGCCTGGCCCGGGGGGATGGCCTGCGCCTGGTTGGGGCGATGGCCTGCGCCTGGCGCCGACGGCCAGAGAGATCGAGTCGATCGGTCCCTAAGATCATCCGACGATGACCTCTGAGGAGATCCGCGAGCGCTACCTCTCCTTCTTCGCCGAGCGCGAGCACCGGCGCCTGCCTTCGGCCTCGCTCGTGCCACCCGCCGCGGATCGCTCCGTGCTGCTGACGACCGCCGGGATGCAGCCGCTGAAGCCGTACTTCCTCGGGCACGAGGCGCCGCCCGCGCCGCGGCTCACGAGCTGCCAGAAGTGCTTCCGCACGCCGGACATCGAGAAGGTCGGATCGACCCTGCGCCACCTCACGTTCTTCGAGATGCTCGGGAACTTCTCGATCGGCGCGTACTTCAAGCAGGGTGCGATCGAGCTCGCCTGGGAGCTCTCGCGCGAGGTCTTCGGCTTCCGCGGGCAGGACATCTGGGTGACGGTCTTCGCGGGCGACGACGAGCTGGGGCTCGGCCCCGACGAGGAGGCGATCGAGCTGTGGCAGGCAGCCGGCGTCCCGCGCGAGCGGATCGTCGGCTGCCCGCGCTCGGAGAACTTCTGGGAAGCCGGGCCCGTCGGGCCGAGCGGGCCGTGCTCGGAGCTCTATCTGGACCGCGGCCTGGACTTCGGTAGCGCCGCGGACCTGCCGGGCGGCGAGAACGAGCGCTTCCTGGAGTTCTGGAACCTCGTCTTCATGCAGTACAACCAGGACCCCGCCAACCACCTGGCGGCGCTGCCGAGCAACAACATCGACACCGGTCTCGGGCTCAACCGCCTGGCCGCGATCCTGCAGGGCCGCGCGTCGGTCTTCGAGACCGACCAGTTCCAGCCGCTGATCGATCTCGGCCGGGAGCTCTCCGGGCGGCGCTACGGCGAGGACGCCGCCAGCGACCGCGCCCTGCGCATCCTCGCCGACCACACCCGCGGCATGTCCTTCCTGGTCGCCGACGGCGTCGTCCCCTCCAACGAGGAACGCGGCTACGTCCTGCGCCGCGTCATGCGCCGCGCGATCCTCCAGGGCCGCGCGCTCGGGATGGAGGGCGGTTTCCTCGTGCGCTACGCCACGCTCGTGCGCGAGCTGATGGGCGGCGCCTACCCCGAGCTGCACGAGCAGCGCGACGCCATCGAGAAGTGGCTCGCCGCCGAGGAGGAGGGCTTCGGGCGCACGCTCGAGCAGGGCACCCGTCTGCTCGACGACCTGATCGCGCGCGCCCGCGACGCCGGCGCGGAGGGGATCGCCGCGCAAGACGCCTTCACGTTGCACGACACCTACGGCTTTCCCTTCGATCTGACCAGAGAGCTCGCCGCCGAGCACGGTCTCGGCGTCGACCCTGAGGGCTTCGAGACGCTCATGGAGGGCCAGCGCGCCCGCGCCCGCAGCGCCGCCGGCGGCGGCGCTGCGGGGGGCACGGCCGGGAGTGAGGACCCGCGCGAGCAGGCCCGCAGGCTCGCCGCACGGGCGGGCGCCCAGACGCGCTTCACCGGGTACGAGACCGAGCAGCAGCGCACCACCGTGGCCGCGCTCGAGCCCGTCGCCGCGAACGGTTCCGGCACCGGCTCGCCGGGGGGCTCGGGTACAGAGGCCGCCAGTCCCGCGGATGGCGCCGCCGGGGCCGTCGGTTCCGCGGAGGGCGCAGCCGGGCCCGTCGGTACCGCCGACGGCGCTGCCGGGACCGACCCGCGGCGCTATCTGCTCAAGCTCGCCGAGTCGCCCTTCTACGCCGCCGGCGGCGGCCAGATCTCCGACGTCGGCACGATCGAGTGCGAGCACGGCGACGGCCGCGCCCGCGTGGAGGGCGTCTATCGCGTCGGGGACGACCAGGCGCTCGCCGTCGTGCTCGAGCGAGGCTCGCTGAGCCCGGAGGAGCCCGTGCTGGCGCGCGTCGACCACGGCGCGCGGCACGCCACCGAGTGCAACCACACCGCGACCCATCTCCTGCACGCCGCGCTGCGCGCCCGTCTCGGCGCGCACGTCCGCCAGGCCGGCTCCTACGTCGGCCCCGACAAGCTGCGCTTCGACTTCAGCCACTCCCAGGCGCTGAGCGCCGAGGAGTTGCGCGACGTCGAGGATCAGGTCAACGCCTGGATCCTGGCCAACGACCCCGTGCGCCCGCTCACGACGACGCTCGAGGAGGCCAAGCGGCTCGGGGCGATGGCGCTCTTCGGGGAGAAGTACGGCGAGGTCGTGCGCATGGTCCAGATCGGCGAGGGCGACTACTCGCGCGAGCTCTGCGGCGGCACGCACGTGCGCTCCACCGCCGAGATCGGGCTCTTCCGTGTCCAGAGCGAGACATCCAGCGCCGCCAACGTCCGCCGCATCGAGGCGCTGACCGGGCCCGCCGGGGTGAAGCTGATGCGCGAGCACGACCGCTGGCTCGTCGAGATCGCCGGCACCCTGCGCACCCGGCCCGCAGGCGCCCCAGAGGCCGTGCGCGAGCTCGAGCTCGAGCGCCGGCGGCTGGAGAAGCAGCTCAAGGACCGATCCCGGAGCGGCCAGCGCGGCGGGTCCGCAGACGGCGGCGCGGACCCAGAGATCGAGGCGCTGCTCGCCAAGGCCGTCGAGGTCGCCGGCGTCCCGGTCCTGAGCGCGGCCATCGAGGTCGGCGATCCCAAGGCCCTCCCCGAGCTCGTCGACCACCTCAAGGGCAAGCTCCCCGACGCGGCGATCGTGCTCGGCGGCGCCCTCGACGGCCGGGTGCACCTGATCGTCGGTGTGGCGCCCGCGCTCGTTGCACGCGGCGTCAAGGCCGGCGCGATCGTCAAGGTCGCCGCCGCGATCGTCGGCGGGGGCGGCGGCGGGCGCGACACACTGGCGCAGGCCGGCGGGCGCGACCCGGGCAAGCTCGACGACGCACTCGCCGCTGCCACCGCCGCGATCGCGTCCGCGCTCGCGGAGAGCTCGCGCGCGAGCTGATGCGGGTGCTTGGCCTGGACTACGGGAGCGCCCGCTGCGGGTGTGCGCTGAGCGACGCCACCGGCACGCTCGTCACGCCGATCGAGACAGTCCCGCGGCCCGCGGGACGGCGGGGGCTGGATGCGCTGGCCGCGCTCGTCGAAACGCGCGCCGTGGAGCACGTCGTGGTCGGACTGCCGCTCTCGCTGAGCGGCGAGGACAGCTCCCAGACCCGCGAGACCCGGCGCTTCGCGCAGCGGCTCGCGCGGCGGCTCGGGGAGGATGTGCCGGTCGAGCTGCACGACGAGCGCTTCACCACGCGTATGGCCCAGCGCATGGAGGGCGCCCGCGCCGCGGAGGACTCCCGCGCCGCCGCGCACATGCTCGAGGGCTGGCTGTCCGCGTGGAACCGCGAGCACTCCGCCGCCACCAACTCCTAGGCTTACCCCGATGTCGACCGGCAACCGCCAGGAGCGCACCACCGAGGAACGCGAACGCGCCCGCGCCGAGCGCGAACGCCGCCGCGGGCGCACCGGCGCCGCGGAGAGGACCCCCACACCCGACGTCCCGCTCGCCGTTGAGCCCCCGGCGCAGGAGCAAGCGCCCGCGTTCGACGTCCCGCCCGCCGTTGAGTCCCCGGCGCAGGAGTACCCGCTCGCCTCCCCGACCGGGGTCGAGTCAGCGCCTGCTGCAGTCGAGGCCGCGCCTCCGGCGGATGCCGCGCCCCCGGCGGACTCGTCGTCCTGGCTGGACTTGCCGCCCACGGTCGAGCCCGAGTCCCCGGTCGAGCAACCTCCTGCGCTCGAGCAGTCGCCCGCTGTACCTGCCGTCGAGCAACCGCCCACTGCGGAGCACCCGATCGAGGAGGCCGAGGCGGAGCACCCGATCGAGGAGGCCGAGCCCCGGCACTCGATCGCGACGCGGTTGCCGCCCCCGGCGCCGTTGCCACCGCGCATCGCGCCGCCGCGCCCACTCGAGGCGCGGGGCAGCCGCTGGCCGGCGCGGCTGCGTGTAGGGGCGCTGCTGGTGCTGGTGGTCGCGGTGCTCGGCGGGCTGCTGGCGTTCGTGCTCGACCGCTCTAAATCGCAGCCCAAGCCACTCGCGCCGCTCGCCGTGGTGCGGGTCGCAATTCCCGAGGGGGAGACACGCGCGCAGATCGCTCAGATCGCCTCCGCGCGGGGCCTCACGGGCAGCTACCTGGCGGTATCGCGGCGCTCACCGCTGCTCGACCCCACCCGCTACGGCGCGCCGCACGGCACGCCGAATCTCGAAGGGTTCCTGTTCCCGGCGACCTACGAACTGTATACCGGCGCCCCCGCGGGCCGGCTGGTAGCGGAGCAGCTGACCGCGTTCCACGAAAACTTCGGCGCGCCGGAGACGCACCGTGCGCGCGCGTTGCACATCACGCCCTACCAGCTGCTGATCGTCGCCTCGATGGTCGAACGGGAGGCGCTGCTAGTGCACGACCGCTCACGGGTCGCGGCGGTCATCTACAACCGCCTGCGCCTGGGGATGGCGCTAGGGATCGACTCGACGATCCGCTACGCGCTGCACGACTACAGCAAGCCCCTGACCGAGGCGCAGCTGCGGATCGACTCGCCGTACAACACGCGCACCCATCGCGGTCTGCCGCCGACGCCGATCAGTAACCCCGGAATGGCCGCGATCGACGCGGCGGCGCACCCCGCGCACGTCTCCTACCTGTACTACGTCAACGGCGCCGACGGTTGCGGTGAGCTCGTGTTCTCCACGGGCTACGCCCAGTTCGAACGCAACGCGGCGGCCTACCAGCGGGCGCTGGCCAAGAACGGCGGGCGCGTTCCGGCCTGCCGCAAGCGGTAGCGATGGCGGCGCCCCCAGAGGACGATGCGCGGCGCGCAGGAGGCGGCGACGCGGCGGTAGCCGCACCGCGCCTGGGCGTGCTGGGCTGGCCCGTCGCGCAAAGCCGCTCGCCGGCGATGCACACCGCGGCGCTGGCGGCGGTCGGGCTCGCGGAGTGGAGCTACCAGCGGCTGCCGGTCCCGGCGGAGCTGTTCGAGCAGACGACGCGCGCGCTGGGGGTCGCCGGGTTCGTCGGAGCGAACGTGACGATCCCTCACAAGCAGGCCGCGCTGGCGCTCGCCGACAGCGCGAGCACGGCGGCCCGCGAGATCGGCGCCGCGAACACGCTCAGCTTCGCCGCCGACGGGACGATCGCGGCTGAGAACACCGACGCCCCCGGCCTGATCGCCGCGCTGGATCGCTCGCCGCAGGGGCTCAGCGCACTCGTGCTCGGCGCGGGTGGCAGCGCGCGCGCGGCCGTCTGGGCGTTGCGCGACGCCGGCGCGCGCGAGGTTTCGGTGTGGAACCGCACCGCCTCCCGCGCCGCGGAGCTGGCACGCGCGCTGGGTGCGCGAGCGGTGCCGCTGCCCGAGCCGGCCGACATCCTCGTCAACTGCACCGCGGTAGGCCTACTCGCAACGGACGGCCAGCAGGGGCTCACGGCGCTCAACCAACTGGCCCTGACACTCGATCTGGTCGGTAGGTACTCGTATGTCGTCGACCTGGTCTATCGAGAAGGCTTCACGCCCCTGCTGCTTGCCGCCCGCGAGCGGGGTGTGCCGGCGCTCGACGGCCTGGAGGTACTCGTCGCTCAAGGGGCGCTCAGCTTCGAGCTTTGGACGGGCCGCACGGCGCCGATCGAGGTCATGCGCCACGCCGCCCGCCAGGTACCCGCCGCCGAGCCTCGATAGCCGCCGCACACGGAGGGCCGGTACGCCCCAGCGCGCGAGAGCGGTGAGCATCGTGGCGGGGCTGCGGATGCGGGCGTGGGCGGGATGAGCGCCCCGCGCCCCGGCGGTGGCCCGGACCTGCACGAGATCTTCGGTATGGACGGCGGCGAGGAGCTGCCGGTCGTCATCGAGTCCGAGCGCCTCGCCGAGGAGTCCGACGGCGAGCAGGTGGAGATCGTCGCGGATCGCGACATCGCGGACGCGCCGGCGGCCCCCGCGCCGAGTGCGGCTGTCCGCGGCGGCCTGACCTCGCCGACCCGCCGCGGCTCATCCTCGCGCTTCCTGACGGACGTGATCGTGGAGATGGGGCTCGTCTCGCGCGAGCGCGTGGACGACGCGATCGCGACCTCGCGCAGCTCCGGGACTACCCCCGAGCGGGCGCTGGTCGAGGAGGGCGCGCTCAACAACGACGGCCTCGCGCGGGCGCTGGCCGAGCGCTACGGCCTCGATCACCTCGACCTCGGCGTCTTCTCCGTGGACATGGGCGCCGCGAACCTCGTGACCACCACGGCCGCCAAGCGCTACCAGGCGGTGCCGGTCGCGTTCGTGGACAAGCGCACGCTGCTGGTCGCGATGACCGACCCCTCCAACGTGCTGGCGGTCGACGACATCGCGATCATGACCGGCTACGAGGTGCGGGTCGCGGTCGCGGCCCCCGAGGACCTCGTCGGGCTGATCTCGCGCCTGGACCGCCTGGAGGACGTGGTCGCCGAGTCCGCCGGACCCGGCGAAAGCGAGTCCGACCAGCAGGCCGAGATCGTCGACCTGCGCGAGACCGCCGACGACGCGCCCGTCATCAAGCTCGTCAACCAGATCGTCGCGCAGGCCGTGGAGCTGCACGCCTCCGACGTGCACCTCGCGCCGGATGGCAAGGAGGTGCGCGTGCGCTTTCGCGTGGACGGGGTGCTGCAAGACATCACGACGGTGCCCCGGCGGATGGCCGCGGGGGTCGTCTCGCGCGTGAAGATCATGTCCGAACTGGACATCTCCGAGAAGCGCCTGCCGCAGGACGGCCGTGTCGGCCTGACCGTCGACGGACGGCACGTGGACCTGCGCGTCGTGACGCTCCCGAGCGTGCACGGCGAGTCGATCGTGATGCGCATCCTCGACAAGGACTCGGTCGTGATGAAGCTCGAGAAGCTCGGCATGGAGGAGGCCGAGCGCGAGCGCTTCGAGGAGGCCTGCCACCAGGCGCACGGCGCGGTGCTCGTGACCGGCCCGACGGGCTCCGGCAAGTCGACGACGCTCTACGCGGCGCTGCAGACGCTCAATACGCCCGAGAAGAACATCATCACCGTCGAGGACCCCGTCGAGTACCAGGTCGAGGGGATCACCCAGGTGCAGGTCTCGCCCAAGGCCGGCTTGACGTTCGCGAGGGGCCTGCGCGCGATGGTGCGCGCGGACCCCGACGTGATCATGGTCGGCGAGATCCGCGACCGCGAGACCGCGCAGATCGCGGTCGAGTCGGCGCTGACCGGGCACCTGGTGCTCTCCACGCTGCACACCAACGACGCGCCCTCCGCAATCACGCGCCTGACCGAGATGGGCATCGAGCCGTTCCTGGTGGCCTCCGCGCTGGACTGCGTGCTGGCGCAGCGGCTGGTGCGGATGCTGTGCTCGCACTGCAAGGCGCGCGCAATCATCCCGGCAGAGGTGATGCGCCGCAACGGCTACAAGGCGCTCGTCGACGTGGAGGCCTACGAGCCGGTCGGCTGCCGGCGCTGCGGCGGCTCGGGCTACCGCGGGCGGGCGGGCATCTACGAGGTGATGGGGGTCACCCCGCAGATCCGTCGCCTGGCGCTGGAACGGCGCCCCTCCGAGGAGATCCGCGAGGTCGCGATCCACGAGGGCATGCGCCGCCTGCGCGACGACGGCCTGGAGAAGGTCCGCCGCGGACGCACCTCGATCGCCGAGGTCGCGCGCGTGCTCGGCAGCAGCTGACGTGCGTGCTCGGCGACTAACGCGGTGCTTGGCAGCAGCCGACGAGTGTGCTCGGCGACTAACGCGGTGCTTGGCAGCAGCCGACGAGTGTGCTCGGCGACTAACGCGGTGCTTGGCAGCAGCCGACGCGCGTGTTCAGCAGTAGCTGAGCTCCTCGGCTCGCTCGCTGCAAGATCGTGCCCAGCGGGTGCGGGGCACTCGAATCTTCGTCCACTGCCCCGCGAGTGCGCGCTTGGCCGGCGCACCCCGCGTCGATGCGCGCAGCGATGTCAATCGACTTTGCAGAGCTGCTGATGGAGGTCGTCTCGCGGCGCGCCTCGGACTTGCACCTGAGCGCGGGGGCGCACCCGACGGTGCGCATCCGGGGGCGCCTGACGCCGCTGGATGACTATCCGGTGCTCGGGGGGACCGAAACGCGTGAGATCGTCTACTCGATCCTCAACGGCGACCAGCGCCAGCGCCTGGAGACGGACTGGCAGATCGACTTCGCGTACTCGATCCCGGGCCACGCCCGCTTCCGTGTCAACGCCTACTACCAGCGCGGCGCGATCGGCGCGGCCTTCCGCTTGATCCCGTTCGGCCTGACCTCGATCGACGAGCTGGGCCTGCCCGCGACGGTGCACGAGTTCACGCGCAAGCCGCGCGGCTTCGTGCTCGTGACGGGCCCGACCGGCTCGGGCAAGTCGACCTCGCTGGCGGCGATGATCGACGAGATCAACTCCACGCGTGACGAGCACATCATGACGATCGAGGACCCGATCGAGTTCCTGCACCCGCACAAGCGCTGCCTGGTCAACCAGCGCGAGCTGGGCTCCGACGCGCAGAGCTTCGGGGAAGCCCTGAAGGCCGCCCTGCGCCAGGACCCCGACGTGATCCTCGTCGGCGAGATGCGCGACCTCGACACGATCTCCACTGCGCTGACCGCCGCCGAGACCGGCCACCTGGTGTTCGCGACCCTGCACACGCAGGACGCCGCGCAGACGATCGACCGCATCATCGACGTCTTCCCGCCCCACCAGCAGGGCCAGGTGCGGGTCCAGCTCTCGGTCGCGTTGCAGGGCGTCGTGACCCAGCAGCTGCTGCCGACCGCCGACGGCTCTGGCCGGGTGGCCGCCTGTGAGGTGCTGGTGCCGACGGCGGCGGTGCGCAACCTGATCCGCGAGGGCAAGACCCATCAGATCTACTCCACGCTGCAGACCGGCACCGCGCAGGGGATGCAGACGATGGACGCCTCGCTGGCGACGCTCGTGCGCGCGGGCTCGATCTCCCAGAAGATGGCCGAATCGCGCTCCTCGACCCCCGACGAGCTCAGGCGCCTACTGGGCGCCAGCACGCTGGCGGCGGCGTAGCACGCGATGAGCACCTACGTCTTCAAGGCGATGGACCTCGGGGGCGGCAAGGCCCGCGGGGAGGTCGAGGCCGAATCCAAGCAGGCGGTCTCCGACCAACTCAAGTCGCGCGGTCTGATCGTCCTCGACATCGCCGACAAGCACGCCTCGCGCGAGATTGAGCTGAGCTTCCTCAAGAGCGTCAGCGCGTCCGATCTGGCGGTCTTCTCGCGCCAGCTCTCGACGATGATCACGTCGGGCATGAGCATCCTGCGCGCGATGTACGTGCTGGAGGAGCAGACCGAGAACAAATTCCTGAAGGACACGATCGTGCAGGTGCGCAAGGACGTCGAGGCGGGCCTGCCGCTGAGCGACGCGATGGAGCGCCACCCGAAGGTCTTCAGCCCGCTGTTCGTCGCGATGACGCGCGCGGGGGAGACCGGCGGGATGCTGGAGGACTCGCTGCTGCGCGTCGCCGACCAGCTCGAGAAAGACGCCTCGCTCAAGCGCCAGATCCGCTCGGCGATGATCTACCCGACGCTGGTGCTCGTCTTCGCGGTCGGCGTGATGCTCGCGCTGGTCGCGTTCCTGGTGCCGGTGTTCGAGAACGTCTTCAAGGAATTCGGCGGCGAACTGCCGAAGATCACGCAGTTCTCGGTCCTGCTCTCGAAGATCGTGACACAGTACTTCTGGGCGATGTTCCTGGTGACAGGCGCCGTGGTCGTCGCGTTCCTGAAGTGGAAGAGCAGCTCCTGGGGGCGCCCGCAGTGGGATCGCTTCCGGCTGCGGGTCCCGATGAAGATCGGGACGATCGTCCAAGAGGTCGCGGTCGCGCGCTGGTCGCGCACGCTGGCCTCGCTGACGAGCGCCGGCGTGCCGCTGCTGCAGGCCCTGGAGATTACGGGCAAGACGGGCGGCAACATCGTGGTCGAGGAGGCGATGGAGGAGGTGATCGCCTCGGTCAAGCGCGGCGGCACGATCTCCGCGCCGCTGGCGAAGATCCCGGTCTTCCCGACGATGGTCACGCACATGGTGGGAGTCGGCGAGGAGACCGGCGCCCTGGACGCGATGCTCGACAAGATCGCGGACTTCTACGAGGACCGCGTGGACGCCTCGGTGAAGGCGCTGACGTCGATCATGGAGCCGATCATGATCATCGTGATCGGCAGCATCGTCGGCTTCATCGTGATCTCGATGTACATGCCGCTGTTCACGGTCTACAACCACATTGAATAGCGTCCGGCACGTACGTCTCTAGGCGATCCTCAGCTTTCCGCGGCTGACCGACAGCGAGACGCGGCCGTCGAGCAGCTCCAGCAGCTCGGCTCCGACCAGCTCACGACGCCAGCCCTGCAAGGTGCGCACATCCGGCTCGGCGGCCCCGGCGCGCAGGGCGCCGACGATCGCCTGCAGGTCGGCGCGCGCAGCGATCAGCTCATAGGCGAGATCGGCCTCGCGCGCGCGGGCGCGAACGAGCGCTTCGCAGAGCGCCACCAGCGGCGCGTCGGTCGGGTCGGGCGCGAAGGAGCGGGTCTGCGCCTCCAGCGGCTGGTGCGGGCGCTCGCCCCCGGCGCTCACGGCCTCCAGCACCTCGGCGCCGCGGCGACGCATGCTGCTCTGCGCCACCCCACGGATCTGCTCGAGCGCGCCCGTCGTGGTGGGCCGGCGCTTGGCGATCTCGACGAGCACGGCGTCGGAGAGGACGCTCTGCACCGGGCGATCGTTGGCGGCGGCGGTGCGCTCGCGCCACTCCACCAGCTCGCGCGCGACCGCCTGCGAGGCGGCGTTTAGGCCGCGGATGCGCGGTAGGCGCGCGAGGACCGCTGCGAGGTCGCGCGCGTCGCTGGAGCGCTCCAGCGCGGCACACTCCTGGCGCGCCCACTCCAGGCGCCCGAGCGCGGCCAGGCGTCGCTGCAGCTCGGCGGCTAGCTCCAGTAGGTGCACGACGTCCTCGCGCGCATAGGTCAACTGCTCGCGCGAGAGCGGCCGCGCGTCCCAGCGAGTGAAGCTCGCGCTCTTGGAGACGCGCACGCCGAGCAGCTGGGTCAGCAGTGTGTCGTAGGAGCACTGCGCCGGCATCCCCGCGAAGCCCGCGGCGATCTGGGTGTCGAAGACGTTGCGGACCTCCGCCTGAAAGCGCCGGCGCACGAGCGCGATGTCCTGGCGGCCGGCGTGCACGACGAGCTCGACCGCGGGGTCCGCGAGCACCTCTGCGAGCGGCGCCCCGTCGAGCTGCTCGCGCAGCGGGTCGATCAGCTCGATCCGCAGGCCGGCGGTATGGTCGGCGACCGCGAGCTGCACGAGGCACAGCAGCGTGCGGTAGCGCCCCTCGCCCATGAACTCGGTGTCGAGCGCGAGCTGCCCGCTGGCGCGGGCCTGGGCGGCGATCGAGGGCAGCGCCCCGGAGCCATCGATCGGGCCCGGATCCTCGGGCCGTCGGGTCTGCCGGCGGCTCATACCCGTGCGCGCTCCTCACTGCCGACGCCGACCGCGGCGGGCAGCTGTAGCTCAAATGCCGCGCCGGGAGGCTTCTCGGAGATCAGCTCGAGCGAGCCGCCCATGCGCGAGGCCAGCTCCCGCCCGATCGCGAGGCCGAGACCGAAGCCGCTGCTGCCACCCGTCGCGCTGCCGCGCTGGAAGCGCTCGAAGATCAGCTCGCGCTCGCTGCTGGGCACCCCGGGGCCGTTGTCGCGGACGGCGACCTGCGCCCACGGCCCGCTTGCATATGGCTCCAGCGTGACGCTCGACCCGGCTGGGGCGAGGCGCAGGGCGTTGTCGATCAGGATGCGCACGATGCGCGCGACGGCGCCGGGATCGGCTTGCGCCCAGCACGGTCGCGGGGACCGGCGGAGGTCGACCGCGACGGCGCGCTCGGCCGCGGCGAGCTCGAACTCGGCTGCGACCGCGCGGCACAGCTCACCGAGCTCCAACGGCTCGCTGCGCAGCTGCACCTCGGCGTCTAGACGGCTGAGGTCGAGCAGGTCGGAGGCGAGCTGCGAGAGCCGGCGCGACTGCTCGCGGGCGCGTGCGGTGCGCTCGCGCGCATCCTCGACGTCGAGCTGCCCGGCGACGAGGTCGTCTTCCAGTAGCTCGAGTGTGCCCTCGAGCGAAGCTAGCGGCGTTCGCAGCTCGTGCGAGGCGGTCGCCACGAACGCTCGCCGCGCGGCCTCCTGGCGGCGCAGGCGGTTCTGCATGCGCGCGAACGCGCGGGCTAGCTCGCCGATCTCGTCGTGGCGCCCGTCCTCCGGCAGCGGGTTCGCATCGGGTCCGCGGCGCTCGAGCTCGCGGGTCGCGTCGCGCAGCCGCTCTAGGCGGCGCAGCAGTGTCGTCGTCAGCCCAAGGCCGAGCACCAGTGCGATCAACAGGCCCACTACGGCTCCCTTGACGAAGGCTTCGCGCACGACGTGGACGGCTGAGGAGACATAGTCCAGGCGCTTGGTCAGCACCAGCACGTAGCGCTGAGCCGCGATCCTCAGCGGGTAGGCCACGACGAGGTCGTTGCCGTCCAGCGTCTGGATGCGCTTGTGGGTGCGTAGCGCGCGGCGCACCTGGCCGTAGTAGTCGGGCACGTTGAGGCTTGCGCTCGGGCCGGCGTAGACGACGTCGAGCTGGCTATCCAGGAGCGTGACCGCCGCCTGCGAGCGTCGCCGCAGCGCGTTCGTGGCGCGTTCCACTTCATCTTCGTCGGGCTGCCCCGTCGCGGGGTCGAGCGGGATCTCGCCGAACTCGGCGTGCGAGGCGTTGAGCGCCGTGATGACCGTCGATTCACCGTCGTGGCGCAGCCTTTGCTCCAGCGGTGAGAGCAGCGCGAGCGCGGCTACCGCGAGTGTCACTGTGCTCGAGAGCAGCAGTGCTCCCAGCAGCCGTGGGCGCAGGCCCATGGGACGCTCACGACTCCTGCTGGAAGCGGTAGCCGGCTCCGCGCACGGTCAGGATCAAGCGGGGCTCATCCGGTCGCTCCTCCAGCTTCTCGCGCAGGTGCCTGATGTGGACGTCGATCGCGCGCGGATCGCGGTAGGCGGAGTCGCCCCAGATCGCGCGCAGCAGCTCCTGGCGGTTGAGCAGGCGGCCCGGCTCGGACATCAGCCGCGCAAGCAGCTCGAACTCCGAGAACGTCAGCCGCACGAGTCGCTCGCCGACCAGCACCTCACGCCGGCTGCGATCCAGTGTGACGCCGCCGGCACTGATCAGCTCGCGACTGACCGCGCGCGGGCCCGAACGGCGCAGCACCGCGCGCACGCGGCTGCGCAGCTCGGCCAGGCCGAAGGGCTTGGTCACGTAGTCATCGGCGCCGGCCTCCAGGCCCTGTACCGCGTCGGCCTCCGTGTCGAGTGCGGTGAGCATGATGATCGGCACGACGTTGCGCCGCTCGCGCAGCGCACGACAGACCTCGTAGCCGTTCGGGCCCGCGCCGAGTGCGACGTCCAGCAGGATCACGTCGAAGGGCTCCTCGCCTGCGCGCGCGATCGCCTCGACGCCGGAGGCGAGCGCCTCGACGGTGTGTCCCTCGCGCGTGAATGAGCGCGTCAGCGTCTCGCGTAGCGACGCCTCGTCGTCGACGACGAGAATCTTCAGGGAGACAGGCGCCTCGACGGTGCTCATGCTCCGCTTACGCTACACGTCACGGCAGCCTCCAGAGCATCCCACGGCGCGGCATGCCGGCCTGCCGCGAGACGTCGATGCCGTGGGCCTGCACCCAGCGCGCGGGGGCCGTGCAATCGGCGTCGGTCGGTGGCGCATGCGCTCCGCACAGCGTGTTGATGAAGGCATAGCGGACGCGGCCCGCCGCCGCGAGCGTCCGCAGGCGTGCGACGGAGGTGAAGACCTTGCCGTTCAGCGTGCTGAGCACAAGAATCGGGCGGGCGTCCTGCACGACCAGTTCGCCCATCTTCGTGCCCGAGTCGAACGCGGCCTCGTAGTACGCCGTGCCCTGATGTGCACGCAGGTAGGCGCTGAGCGGTCCCAGCTCGCCGGCGTGTAGCGCGCCGAGGCGATTGGTGTCCGAGACGTTTTCGTGTACGCCCTGCAGCGAGGACCACAGTGGGATCGAAAGCAGGCAGAGGAGCGCGAGCGCCAGTACCGCCGGCGAGCGCGCGCCGGCGGGCAGCCGGCCGGCCCAGGCGAGTGCGAGCGCACCCAGCGCACCGGCGGCGGTGATCCACCAGAGCGCCGTTGCTCCGAACAGCAGCGACTCGGCGTAGATCGTGACCGTGAGCAGCGTCGCCGTCAGCGCCGCCAATCGCCAGCGCGTGCGCTGCTCGGTGGCCCAGGCGATGCCGATCCCGAGGGTCCCGGCGACGGCCGGCGTAAACGCCTCGGTGTAGCGCGGGTGTAGACGCGCCATGTCGCTGAACAGCGCGATGCCGACCGCCAGCCACAGCATCAGGCCGGCTACCAGGGCAAGGCGCAGGCGCGCCGGCGATCGGCTCGCGGCGCTCGCGCCGCGTCTGCCGGCTCGTTCCAGCAGCAACGCGCCCAGCAGCGCCGCGCCGAGCAGCAGGCCGGCGAGTACCTCCAGGCCCAGGCGCTCGCCCGAAAGCGGGCCGATGCGGGCCAGCAGCCGGGTCGCCGAGGGTGGCACGATCGGGATCTGATCGCGCTCCGCCTGGGTGCGCTCGGGGTAGCGGTGGCCGCTGAGGAAGCCCTGCTGGGGGCCTTCCACGGCCTTGCCCTCCAGGCGATCCAGGCCGTTGAAGACGAACGCCGAGTTCCACGCGCTGCCGTTGGTCGAGCCGTACGCGTAGGGACGGGCGTGGGCCGGGTAGAGCAGCGTGCCCCCGAGCCACGCGAGCGCCACCGCTACATACACGGCGCCCGCCAGCGCGAGCTGGGCGACGCGCCGGCGCCGGCGGCCGGGGAGGCCGAGCCAGGCCAGCAGCGCCAGCGCCGGCAGTGCCGGCAGCGACTCCAGCAGCTTGACGTTGAAGGACAGTCCGAGCGCCACCGCGGCGCCAAGCAGCCAGGCGGTGCGCCCGGTCTCGATGGCGCGCACCGCGAGCAGCAGCGCGAGCACGGTCAGCGCCATCATCACCGCGTCCATCGTGTCGCTGCGTGCGGTGATGACCTCGATCGGCAGCACCGCGAGCGCCAGCGCCGCCGCCAGTCCCGCGCGCACGCCAAAGACGCGGCGCACCGCGGCGAACAGGAGCGGCACGGCGAGCGTCCCCGCCAGCGCTTGCGGCAGCTTCAGCGCCGCCGAGCCCCACCCGAGCAGCTTGACGCTGGCGACCTGCAGCCACAGGTCGACCGGGGGCTTGTCGATCGCGACCGCGCCGGAGGGCTCCACGGCGCCGAAGAAGAAGTTGTGCCAGGAGAGCGTCATGCTGCGCACGGCGCCGTCGTAGAACGGGTCGCTCACGACCGCTCCGAGATGCGCCAGGCGCAGCGCTGCGGCTCCCAGCGTGATCAGCGCCACCGCCACCCAGCCACCGCGCCAGGCGCCGCGCACGGCCACCCAGCCGCCGCGCCAGGCGCCATGCAGCGTCGCCCCTCCGTCGCGCCCGGCGCCACGCGGCGTCGCCCCGCTGTCGCGCCCGGCGGACGTTCGCTCGCCGGTAACGCTAATCTCGCCGCCGATGGCGAAACACGAGGCCGAAGCGTGCATGCCCTGCCGGGGGACCGGGCGGGTGATCTCGAATCTGGGCGACAAGCCGCAGGAGGTTACCTGCCCCTGGTGCGGGGGCGAGGGGGTACGCGTCGCGGGCGTCGACGCGCAGGCGTCGTGGCTCGGCGAGCAGGCCGGCGGCGAGGGCTCCTCATCGAGCTCCTCCGGCTCGGCCGCGTAGCGGATCGCCATCCGTCCACAGGGCAGTTGCACGATTCAAGCGCCCGCGGCACGGGCCGATGTTGAGGCCAAACAGAGCCAGTGCCGAGGCGCCAGGGCAGAGTGCCCGTAGGGCGCGTAGCAAAGCCGGCGACTCTCGCGTACCGATCTAAAGTCGATCCATGGGGGAGTCGCATCGCCATCTGGTGGCGGTGGGGCCTGGGGCTGGCGCCCTATATCCGGATCCTAGGAGGATTCAATGTTGTATCGACTGCGCCAGCGCACCCAGGATGAGGGTGGTTTCACCCTCATCGAATTGTTGGTCGTAATCCTGATCATCGGCATCCTCGCCGCGATCGCGATCCCCGCGTTCCTGAGCCAGAAGAGCAAGGCCGTCGACGCTGGAGCGAAGACGCTCGCCAGTACCGCCGAGACGACCGAGGAAACGTACGCGACCGACCACGGCGGCAGCTACGAAGGTGGCACCGAAAAAGAATTGCAGAAATATGAAACATCGATCAACCTCACCAACAAAACCGAAGCGATTCTGAAGAAAGCAACCGGCGGTAAAGAAACATACGAAGTTGAAACAGAAGCGCCCAACGGAGCCACGTTCACGATCAAGCGCGAAGCAAACGGCGAATTGAAGCGCGAATGCAACAAAAAGGCGGAAGAAACACACGGAGGCTGCGTCAACCTGTCTTGGAGCTCTTAGGCGAAAGATCGTGAGCACGCCCCTGGGCTCCATCTGGGCCTAGGGGCGGCCCGCATCTATAAGCCTAGAGATAGACGACGATAGGGGGTGGTCCTAAGTGGCCACCCCTTTTCTCCGAGACATGGAGCCCCAGATGTTTCACCGCCTACATCGACACGCACAGGGAGATGCGGGTTTCACCCTCATCGAACTCCTGGTTGTGATCTTGATCATAGGTATTCTCGCCGCGATCGCGATCCCCGCGTTTCTGAGCCAGAAGAGCAAGGCCGTCGATGCTGCGGCGAAGACGCTAGTCAGCACAGCCGAGACGACCGCAGAAACGTATGCGACCGATCACGGTGGCGAATACAAAAGTATGAGCACCACCGAATTGCATTCATACGAAAAATCGATCAACATCTCAAGCAAAACCGAAGCGATCCTGACCGAAGCCAAAGAAACCGAAAGTGGCTTAGGCTACAAGGTTACGGCCGAAGCTCCGAACGGGGCCACGTTCTCCATCGAAAGAACCAAAGAAGGAGAACTCAAACGCTCGTGCAACGAAACCGCGGAAAAAACCCACGGTGGCTGCATCAGCAAATCGTGGTCTTCCTGACGGGGCCTGTGACACAGGCCGCTTCTAGGTCTATAGCTGGCAGGGGACGGGGGGTGGCATTGCCGCCCCCCGTTCGTGCTCTGCGGCCGCGAACCGCCGCGTGGCATTGCCGCCCCCGTTTGCGCTCTGCGGCCGCGAACCGCCGCGTGGCATCTCCTCCGCGCTCAAGCCGCTCCTCCCGGCGGCCGATCAACTCCTCATGGAGGCAACCTTCGCCGGACTGCTCGGCGCCGTCATGGGCTCGTTCCTGAACGTCGTCGCCTTCCGCCTGCCGCGCCGCGAGTCGCTCGTTGTCTCGCGCTCGCGCTGCACCTCCTGCGGGACGCCGGTCGCCCCTTACGACAACATCCCGATCGTCTCCTGGCTGCTGCTGCGAGGTCGCTGCCGCCACTGCTCGGCACGCATCTCCTTGCGCTACCCGCTGGTCGAGGCCGGCACCGCGCTGTTGTGCGCCGGCGCCGTGCTGACCCACAGTGGCGCAGCTGAAATCGCGCTCTCCGTGGCGCTCGTGCTGGTGCTCGTGCCCGCCGCGTTGATCGACCTCGAGCACCGCATCATCCCCAACCGCCTGACCGCCTTCGGCGCGCTGCTCGCGCTCGGGCTCGGCACGGCGCTCGACCCCTCCGGCGAGCCGGGACGCCTGATCGCGGGCGCCGCTGCCGGCGGCTTCCTGTTTGCCGCTGCGCTGGCCTACCCCAAGGGCATGGGCATGGGTGACGTCAAGCTCACGGGGGTCATGGGGCTGTTTCTCGGCGCCGCCGTCGCGCCCGCCTTGATGATCGCGCTGGTGAGCGGCGTGCTCGCCGGTGTGCTGATGATCGCCCGCAAGGGCGCCCAGGTAGCGCGCGGCACCGCGGTGCCCTTTGGCCCGTTCCTCGCATTCGGGGGGATCCTCGCCGTATTCGTCGGGCAGCCGATCGTCCACTGGTACGTAAACCACTACGTGCACTGACATGTCCAGTGGACGAATTGGCAACAGCGTCTTGCACGCCTACAGGGCGGGCACAGAGCAGTCGATGACCCTGCGTGCCGAGGGCGAGCGCCGTGCCTCACAGGTACGGCGTCACGACCAAACGGCGACGAGGAAGACGTGAAGAACCCGATGCCCTCCAGAGCGCTCAAGCCCAACTTCAACATCCGCCTCGGCGGACGCCGCACGAACAGCCTCGTCGGCCTGGACATCCAGCCCGGCTATGTCGCCGCCGTGCAGGCGCACGTCAACGGTGGGATCACGGTGCAGCATGCAGCCGGCGCCCCGCTCGCACCCGACGCTCTGCGCGAGGGCGAGGTGCTCGACGAGCACACCCTCAGTGAGGCACTGCGCGCGCTCTTCAGCGACGGGCGTCTCGGCAAGCGCGTGCGCATCGGGCTGGCCAACCAGCGCACCGTCCTACGCACGCTGGAACTGCCCCCGGTCACCGACCGCAAGGAGCTCGGCGCCGCCGTGCGCTTCCAGGCCGAGGATCAGGTGCCGATGCCACTCGCAAGCGCGGTGCTGGACTACCACTCGCTGGGCGTCATCGACACCCCCGACGGACCGCGCCAGCGCGTGATCGTCGTGGCCGCCCAGCGCGAGATGGTCGAGCGCCTGCTGCGCGCCGTGCGCCACGCCGGCCTGCGGCCCGAGGGTGTGGACCTCTCCGCGTTCGCGCTGATCCGCTCGCTCTACCGGCCCGTTGCCGGCGATTCCGGGGCCGACGGCTCCGAACGCGTGCTGTACCTGAACATCGCCGGGCTCACCAACATGGCGATCGCCGAGGGCAGCATCTGCCGCTTTACCCGCGTCGTCGGCGGTGGCCTGGAGGCGATGGCCGCCGAGATCGCCGAGCGCCGTGGCATTCCGCTCGTCGACGCCCGCGTGCTGCTGGCCGATTACGACCTCACCCCTCCCGTCGCCGCTCCGCCCGTGTCGGTGCCCGCCCCGCCGGCCCCCGCGCCGGTTGCGGATGCTCCCGCGCCGGCCGCGCCGGCCGCGCCGGACGCCGCGGTCGAGCCCGTAGGCGAAGGCGGGGAGCCGCCGGTCGAGTTCCACGAGGGCTTTGGTACGCCCCCCGTCCCCGAGCCCGTCGAGACGTGGGCGCTGGCACAGGACCCTCAGGCGCCGGCGCCGGACGCCGCAGAGCCCGTGGCCGCACCGGCGCCAGTGGCCGAGGCGCCGCGCGAGGCCGACACCGCTCCCACGGGGTCCGCCACCGGCTCGGACTCCGACGTGCGCATGGTGCTGGAGAACGGCATCCGCGAAATCGTCGGAGAGGTCCGCAACTCGCTCGACTTCCACCGCTCCCAGGACGGTGGCGGCGAGGTCTCGAGTGTGGTCCTCAGTGGACCCGTCATGGAAATGGCCGGTTTCGTCGAGGCGCTGGAGGCCGATCTCGGCATCGCCGTGCGCCGCCAGTCGGTCGACGGCGCAGGTCCGGATGCCTTTGCCGATGTCTCCCAGCATCGCCTCGCGATTGCCACCGGGCTAGCTGCCGAAGAGGCGCCGCAATGAGAGCTGTAAACCTGATCCCCTCCGAGCAGCGCTCCGGGGGCGCGATCGCGTCCCGCTCCGGCGGCGCCGCGTACTTCGTGCTCGGGCTGCTGGGCGGCCTCGTCGTGCTCGCGATGCTCTACGGGCTCTCCCATCACGAGGTCGAAAGCCGCCGCGCCGAAGCCGCCAGCTTGACGACCCGTGCTCAAGAGGTCCAGGCGCAGGCCGCACGGCTCTCCCCTTACACGAGCTTTGTGGCGCTGCGCGAACAGCGCCTGCAAGCGATCACGCAGCTCGTCGCTTCCCGCTTCGACTGGTCCAGCGCGATGGGCGAACTGAGCCGCGTCCTGCCGAGCGACGTCTCGCTCACCTCGATGCAGGGTACGGTCGGCACCTCGAGCACGACTGCGGGCGCCTCCAAAACTGCCGCCACCGCCGCATCGGGGGTCAGCTCCGCCACGCCCCCCGGCGCCACCCCGACCTTCACGCTCGCCGGCTGCGCCACCAGCCAGACCGTTGTCGCGCAGATGCTCGTGCGCCTGCGTCTGGTCAACGGCGTCAACGCCGTCTCGCTGCAGAGCTCCACGAAGTCCGGCAGCAGCGGCGGCGGCAACTGCCCCGGCAACTCCCCCGTATTCAGCGTCCAGGTCAGCTTCGACCCGCTGCCCACACCGGCCGCTACGAGCGGCGCCGCGTCCAGCGCCGCCGCGCCCGCGGCCGCGAGCGGTGGATCACCCGCCGCCGCTGGGAGCTCCGCCTCGGCGGCCTCCACGGGAGCGGAGCGATGACCGGCCGCGACCGTCTCGTGGTGATGGGGCTCGCCGTGCTCGCCGTGCTCGCCGGCGGCTGGCTGCTGATCGTCTCGCCCGAGCGCCAGCAGGCGGCCCAGCAGCAGGCACAGGTCGAAAGCGCCCACCAGCAGCTCGAAACCGCTCAGACCGAAGCCACTACTGCCCGCAGTGCGCAGGTCCGCTACGCCGATGACTACTCCTCCGTGGTAAGCCTCGGCAAAGCCGTCCCACCGCTCGACGAAGTCCCCTCGCTGGTCTACGAGCTCGATCAGGTCTCAAACCAGCGCGACGTCGACTTCAACTCGATCGCGACCGGCTCGGGCAGCGGCTCGAGCGCGGCCTCCGCACCAAGCACGACCGCCGTCACCGCCGCCGCCTTCACGCAGATGCCGTTCACCTTCGTCTTCAAGGGCAGCTTCTTCGGGCTCGCCCGCCTGTTCTCGCAGATCGACGGTTTTGCGCATGTCACCGTGAGGGGTGGCTCCACGGCCGGCGGCCACGTCACGGCCGCCGATCACGGCACATCTAAGGCCGGCGGGTTGCAGGTCAGCGGCCGGCTGCTGACGATCCAAGGCGTCGACCTCACCGTCGAAAGCCAGGGCAGCTCCAGCATCGGCGGCTCGCAATCGACCGAACTCACCGCCACGATCACTGCGACCGCCTACGTGCTGCCGGCCAGCCAGGGGCTGACCGCAGGCGCCACCGCCAGCGGTCCTGCCACCGGCCCCGTAGGCGCCGGCGCCACCCAGGCCGCGTCCAACGCCGCTGCCTCGTCGAGCGCGCCGGCGAGTCCGGCCGTCATCCAGGGGACACCATGACCGACCTGCTCAGCTCTCTGAAGTCCGACCTGCTCGACCGCAGGCTGCTCCCGGTCCTGGTGCTGCTTGGCGTCGTGCTCGCCGCCGCCATCGCCTACGCCGTGCTCGGCGGCGGCGGGTCCAGCGCGACCACCGCTCCCGTCGCCGCGGTCGCCCCCGCGAGCCGCACCGCCACCGGCCCAGCGCTGCCCGTGAGCCAGGCGCCGAGCAATCCCGACTCTGCCGTCGCGGAGACGACCGAAGGCGCGCGCTTCCAGCACCACAGCGGCGCCCACAATCCCTTCGCCCCGCTCCCCTCCGCGAAGCCCAAGAGCGTCGTGACGGTGTCAAGCACCTCGACCCCGTCCCCATCCTCGACCTCATCCTCTAGCTCGCAGTCGGGCTCGTCCTCCCCCTCCAGCGGTGGCGGCACGACGCCCTCGACGCCTGTCACGCCGGTGCCATCCAAGCCGCGGAAGAAGTCCCAGCCCGTGTACCTCGTCGACGTCCTCTACGGTCTCGCGCCCACCACCGCCGGCCAGCTCTCCCAGCTCACTCCCTACGCCAACCTCAAGCGCCTGGAGCCGCTGCCCTCAGCGAGCGACCCGCGGATCGTCTTCGCCGGCGTCAGCGCCAGCGGCAAGGGCGCGATCTTCACGCTCGCCGGGGAAGCGATCCTCAAAGGCGAAGGCGCCTGCATGCCGAGCGCCACGCAGTGCGAAGCGATCGACCTCGCCGCCGGCGAGAGCGAGGAATTTGGCTACCTCGAAGCCGATGGTCAGAGCGTCGCCTACGAGCTGAAGGTCGTGAGCATCGAACAGCGCCAGGCCTCCACCGCCTCCGCCGCGCGCCTGAACCGCCGCGATCACGCCGGACAGGCGCTCGTGCGCGGTCTCTCCCTGCCGGTTCTCAGCCACCTGCGCTTCTCCTCCGCCAAGAGCGTGCTCGTCTACGCCGCCCATGCCGCCGTCGCCACGCCTGAGCGCCCCGTCCGCCAGCGGGCGCTGAGCGCCACGGGTAGAGTCTCTGAGCGACGCTCGTCCGCCCCGCGGGGCCGGCCTCGAGCCGGCCAACCAATAAATTCCATCCATGATCCTGCGTCTCATCACCGCCGGCGAGTCCCACGGGCCCGGCCTCACCGCGATCGTCGAGGGGCTGCCCGCGGGCCTGCAGCTGCGCGCCGAGGAGATCGACGCCGACCTCGCACGCCGCCAGCTCGGTCACGGTCGCGGCGGGCGCATGAAGATCGAGCGCGACGCCGCCACAGTCACCGCCGGCGTCCGCCACGGCCGCACGCTCGGTGGGCCCGTCGCCCTGCAGGTCGCAAACCGCGACTACGCCAACTGGGAAGAGCGCATGAACCCGTGGCCGGTCGAGGAGGAGATCCCCGAGGTGCACCTGCCGCGGCCCGGGCACGCCGACCTCGTCGGCACCTGGAAGTACAAGCAGAGCGACGTGCGCAACATCCTCGAGCGCGCCTCCGCCCGCGAGACCGCCGCGCGCGTCGCCGGCGGGGCGCTCGCCAAGGCCTTCCTGCGCGCGCTCGGCGTCGAGGTCTACTCGCACGTCGTGCAGATCGCCTCCGTCCACGCGCCCGCCGCCGCTGCGGCGCTCACAGCCGCCGACTTCGCCGCCGTCGACGAGTCGCCCGTGCGCTGCCTCGACGCCGAGGCATCGCGTGCGATGGTCGCCGAGATCAACGCCCTGCGCAAGGCCAACGAGTCGCTCGGCGGGGTCTTCGAGGTCCGCGCCTTCGGCGTCACGCCGGGGCTCGGCTCGCACGTCTCCTGGGAGGAGCGCCTCGACGGGCGCCTGGCGATGGCGATCCTCTCGATCCAGGCGATGAAGGGCGTCTCGATCGGCGACGGCTTTCAGATCGCCGGGGTGCCCGGCTCCCAGGCCCACGACGAGATCTTCTACTCCGAGGAGCACGGCTACTTCCGCGAAACCAACCGCGCCGGCGGCCTGGAGGGGGGCATGACCACCGGCGAGCCGCTGATCGTGCGCGGCGCCATGAAGCCGCTGCCGACGCTCACCAAGCCTCTGCGCTCCGTCGACATCGCTACGCACGCGCCCGCCGAGGCGCTGCGCGAGCGCACCGACTCCTGCACCGTGCCCGCCGCCGGTGTCGTCGGCGAGGCGATGGTGGCGCTGGTGCTCGCCGACGCCTACCGCCGCAAGTTCGGGGGCGACCACATCGACGACGTTCTGCAGGCCGTCCGCGCCTACGAGGAGCGGATCCGGTGGCGCCGCTGACCCGCGCGCTCGTCTTCATCGGCTTCATGGGCGCCGGCAAGTCGACCGCCGCCGCCGAAGTCGCCGCCGAGTTCGGCGCGCAGGCGCTCGACTCCGACCGGCTGCTCGAAGAGCGCTTCGGACACTCGATCGCCCGCGAGTTCGAGCTCCACGGCGAGGCCGCCTTTCGCGAGCACGAGCAGCAGCTCGTCTGCGAGCTGCTCGATCGGGCCGCGCGGGCCGGGCAGGCCGGACGCCAGACAGTCCTCGCGCTCGGCGGCGGGGCAGTGCTCTCCGAACATGTCCGCGCCGCGCTGGTCCCCCACATAGCCGTGCTGCTGGACATCGACCCCGTGCTCGCCTGGGAGCGCGTTCGCGAAGCGGAGCGGGGGCGGCCGCTTGCCCGCGACCGCCACCGCGTTCGCCGCGCTGCACGCCGCGCGGCGGCCGCTCTACGAGGCGCACGCCGACGCCGTCCTGCCCGCCCACCTGCCCGGGATCGCCAGCCGCGCGCTGCCCGCACTGCGCGCGCTCGACGTCGCCCGGGGCGCGGCGCCGGAAGGTGCAGGGACGCACCTGCTGTGGGCCGCGGCCGCCTCCGGCGAGTATCCGGTGCTCGTCGGCCGCGGGCTGCTCGACGCGGGCGCGCCGGCCGAGGTCTGGCAGCTCGGAGCGAGCGACCCCGGCTCGCGCCCCTTCTGCGTTACCGACGAGACCGTCGCGGCGCTCTACACGCCGCCGCTGCGAGCGACGCACGCGCCGATCGCGATCCAGCCGGGCGAGGCCCACAAGACGCTCGCCAGCGCCGAGCGCGTCTGGCGCGAGCTCGTCGCTGCCGGCATGACCCGCGCCGACCGCATCGTCGCGCTCGGCGGCGGCGTCGTCGGCGACCTCGCCGGCTTCTGCGCCGCGACCTACCAGCGCGGCGTGCCCGTCGTGCACGCGCCCACGACGCTCGTCGCGCAGGTCGACTCGGCCTACGGCGGCAAGACCGGTGTCGACCTCCCCGCCGCCAAGAACTACGTCGGCGCCTACCACCAGCCCGCCGCCGTGATCGTCGATCCCGACGCGCTGCACACGCTGCCCGCCGCCGAGCTGAACGCCGGCTGGGTCGAGGTCCTGAAGACCGCGCTGATCGCCGGCGGCGAGCTGTGGGAGCACATCGCCGCCGGGGAGCCCGTCGAGGAGCGCACGATCCTTGCCTGCGCCCGCCTCAAGCTCGCCGTCGTCGCCGCGGACGAGCGCGACGCCGGGCGCCGCCAGGTGCTCAACCTGGGGCACACCGTCGGCCACGCCGTCGAGACCGCCACCGGCTACACCCGCTACCGCCACGGCGAGGCCGTCGGTCTCGGGCTGCTCGCCGCGCTGCGGCTCTCCGGGCAGGACGACCTGCGGGCCCAGGTCCACGAGTTGCTGCTCGCCCGCGATTTGCCGGTGGCGCTCGATGACGCCGGCGACGGCATCGACGTCGAGGCCGTTCTCGCCGCCGTCGCCCACGACAAGAAGCGCGTCGGGGAGCACGTGCCGTTCGTGCTGATCGACGGGCCCGGCGAGGCGCGCACCGGCTGCGAGGTCGCCCCGCAGGAGCTGCGCGCCGCGGTCGCCGAGCTTGCGTGCGCGGCCGGCCCTTCGAGCTGACCCGGTTCGCTGACTAAGAGCTGATTGGCCGGCCCTCCGAGCTGACCCGGTTCGCTGACCGAGCTGCTCGGCCGGCCCTCCGCTGACCTTTGCGGCCGAGCCCGGCGCTCTCCGGTTAGGCTCTGAGCGAATGGCGGACGCCTCATACCGGATCGAGGTCCTGCACGGGGTCAACCTGAACATGCTCGGCCATCGCGACCCCGCGATCTACGGCACCCTCACGCTCCCCGAGCTCGAGCTGCGCATCCAGGAGTTCGCCGAGGAGCTGGGGCTGCGCGTGCGCTTCACCCAGACCAACGCCGAAGGCGAGCTGATCGAGCGTCTGCACCTGCTGCGCGAGGAAGCCGACGGGATCGTCTTGAACCCCGGCGCGTGGACCCACTACGCCTGGGCGATCCACGACGCGCTGGAGATCGCGGCGCTGCCGACCGTCGAGGTCCACCTCTCCGACGTCAAGGCGCGCGAGCCCTGGCGGCGGGTCTCCGTGATCGAGGACCTCTGCATCGCCAGCATCTGCGGACACGGCCCCGAGGGCTACCGACTCGCGCTGCAGCGCCTGCGCGCCGCGCTCGACGGGACCAAGCAGTGAAGGCCCCCCCTGAGGCGCCGGCTGCGGACGCGCGCACGCTACGCCTCGCCGCGTCGCTGCCCGAGCGCGCGGTCTGGACGCGCTGCTCGTCGGCGAGCCCGTCAACTTGCGCTACCTGACCGGCTTCACCGGCTCCAACGGGCTCGCACTGATCGACGGGCGCGCGGAGGCCGAGCAGCTGTTCCTCACCGACTTCCGCTACGCCACGCAGTCCGCCGAACAGCTCCCCGCGCTCTACGACCGCCAGATCGTCCAGGTCGAGCTGCTCGAGGCGGCCGCGCGCCAGCTCGCCGAGCAAGCTTCCGCGGGCCTGCGCCTGGGCTTCGACGACGCCGCGCTGACCGTCAAGCAGCACCGGCGCCTGCGCGAGCTGCTCGGCGCGGAGTGCGAGCTGGTTCCCAGCGCCGGTCTGGTCGAGGGCCTGCGCGAGCTGAAGGACGCCGCCGAGCTGGAGCGCATTCGCGCCGCCGCCGAGCTCGCCGACGAGGCCCTGCGCGGGGTGCTCGAAGACGGCCTCGCCGGGCGCACCGAGCTGCGACGTCGCGATCGACCTCGAGCTGCGCATGCGCCGTCTCGGCGCCAGCGCGCCCAGCTTCCCCTCGATCGTCGCCGCCGGCCCGCACTCCGCGCTGCCACACGCCGAGGCCCGCGACGTCGCGATCCCGCGCGACACGCTCGTCACGATCGACTGGGGCGCCCAGCACGACGGCTACTGCTCGGACTGCACCCGCACCTTCGCCACCGGCGAGCGGCTACCCGCCGAGGACCGCGAGATCTACGAGCTCGTCCTGCGCGCCCAACTCGCCGGCCTGGCCGCCGTGCGCCCCGGCCCCAGCGGCCGCGAGGTGGACGGCGTCGCGCGCGAGGTGATCGAGCTGGCCGGCCACGGCGAGCACTTCGGTCACGGGCTCGGCCACGGCGTCGGGCTCGAGGTCCACGAGGCGCCGCGCCTCTCGCGCACCGCGGCCGAGCAGCCGCTGCGCGCCGGGCACGTCGTCACGGTCGAGCCCGGCGTCTACATCCCCGGTCGCATCGGCGTGCGCATCGAGGACCTCGTCGCCGTCGTCGAGGACGGGCAGCGCGTGCTCAACGGGCTGCCCAAGGAGCTGACCGTCGTCGCGTGAGCGCCTGCGCCGAGGCGCCGGCGGGGCGCGCGAGCGCCTCCAGCGCTCCCGGCGCGTACAGGCGCAGGGCGAGCGCCGCCGCCAGCGGCACCGTCCACAGCAGGAAGAGCGCCGCCTGCGCATCGGCGCTCGCGTGCGTCGGCAGCCACTCGAAGTCGATCCACGCCAGCACCGTGCTCGCCAGCGCCAGCGCCGGCAGGCCGCGCTCACCGACGCCCTCCCACGCCGTCAACGCCAGCAGGAACGGCAGCAGGTAGTAGGCGGTGTCCCACGTGTCCAGCATGCACCGCAGCAGCAACAGCAGCGCCAGCAGCGCCAGCGCCTGACGGGCTCGCCCGGTGCTGCCCTCGCGCGCGGCGAGCTGCGCAGCGAGCTTGTCGGCCTTGCGCGCGGTGCCGGTGCGCGTGGTCGCGCCGGCGCCGACGGGGCGTCGGCGCCACCACAGCAGCCCGCCGAGTGGAAACGCGATCGCGAGGACCAGCGGGTGGCTCACCGATCCGGCCCACGGGGGCCCGGTGCGGTAGCCGGGTTTGATCCCGGCGAAGCGTGCCGCGCACCGTCGCGCCGTGGTGGCCGAGGAACCACCAGATCTGCCACGGCTGGAAGATCGCGCTCGAAGGGGTGGCCGTCGCGGTGGTCGCGGCGAGGAACCCGCCGGCGTGCACCAGCGCCGGCGGGGCCAGCACGAGCGCCGCGACACCGGCGCAGGCCAGCAGGCACAGGGCGCGCCGCGAGGGCAGCGCCAGCAGCACCGGAACGAGCGCCAGCAGCGCCCACTCCTTGTTCGCGATCGCCGGCCCAGCAGCAGCCCGGCCCACAGCGCGCGCCCGCGGGCGGCGCGCAGCACGGCCGCTACGCACAGCGCGCCTCCCAGCAGCTCCTCCGGATGGCCGACTTCCAGCGCGCTCAGCGTCAGCGGGTTCGCGACGCACAGCGCGAGCGCGACGCCGCGCGCCAGCGGCGGGCGTCCCAGGCGGCGCATGTCGGCGCCAGCCACACGCCGAGCGCTGCCGCGCTCAGCAGGCACGGCAGCGCGACCATCCGGTAGACGGCCAGTTCGCCGCCGCCCCACAGCTCGGGCGCCAGCGCGAACGGCGCGCGCAGCACGAGCGAGCCGCCGTAGACCGGCGTCAGCTGCAGGAACAGCGCGAGGTGGCCGTGGACCAGCGCCTCGAACGCCGGGCGCGCCTCGGCTTCGTAGTCGCTCCACGCGAACCCGTCAGGCCGAGCCAGGCCACCGCGGCGCTCGCCGCACGCCGCGGCGAGCACGCACAGGGCGTTCTCGCGCACCGAGCGCACCGCTCTCCGGCTCATAGCGATGGCATCGGCGCCGCGCCGGCCGCGCTTGAGCCGTGGGTCGCGAGCGGGAGGTCGAGGGTGCTCCTGGCTGCCGGTGCGGCTGCCCGCTACTCTGCGGATCGTGATCAACACCAACCAGTTCAAGAACGGTAACCACATCGAGGTCGAGGGCACGATCTTCAAGATCCTTGAGTTCCAGCACGTCAAGCCGGGGAAGGGCGGGGCGTTCGTGCGCACGAAGTTGCGCCGGGCCGCGGACGGGAACGTGATCGACCGGACCTTCCGTGCGGGTGAGAAGTTCCGCGCGGTGCGCACGGAGGCGCGCAAGATGCAGTTCCTGTACGCGGACGGGACGGACGCGCACTTCATGGACACGGAGTCCTTCGAGCAGCTGGCGGTGCCGGAGAGCAGCTTCAGCGAGGTGCTGCGCTGGATCAAGCCCTCCAGCGAGGTCGACTTGCTGTTCATCGACGAGGAGCCCTCCGACGTGCAGCTGCCGAGCGCGGTGGACCTCGAGGTGACGGAGACCGAGCCGGGCCTGCGGGGGGACACGGCCTCGGGCGGCGGGACGAAGCCGGCGACGCTGGAGACGGGCGCGAGCATCCAGGTGCCGCTGTTCGTGAGCGTCGGCGAGCGGGTGCGGGTCGATACGCGCTCGGGTGAATATGTCTCACGCGCCTGAGGGCGCGGCGCTGGGCGGAGGCGGGTAGGTGCGCCGCTCCGAGCAACGCCGGATGGCGGTGTTCGCGCTCTATCAGCACGATCTGACGGGCCGGGAGCTCGGCGAGACGCTGGGCTCGTCGGCGTCGCTGTTCGCGCGTGCGCTGGCGCACGCGGCGGCGGACCGCGCGGAGGAGCTCGACGCCGTCATCGATCGTCACGCGCACGGCTGGTCGGTGCAGCGGATCCAACCGCTGGAGCGCAGCATCCTGCGGGTGGCGCTGATCGAGATGCTGCACCCGGACGCGGCGCCGGGGGATCGCGAGATCCCCCCGGAGGGAGCGATCGAGGAGGCGGTGGAGAGCGCGAAGGTGTTCTGCGGGGCGGAGGCGCCGGCCTTCGTAAACGGGGTGCTGGCGGCGGTGCTGCGCGAGGTGCGCGAGAATTCCTCGATCTCATGAGCGACACGGCGCAACCACCCGAGACGGGCCTTCCCGAGAAGGACCCCCTGGACGAGCTGATCGGGCGCCTGGAAGTGGCGGCTGAGCAGCTGCGCTCAGGCGATCTCTCGACGGATGCGGCGGCGACCCTGGTCGAGGAGTGCGCGGTGCTGGCCAACCGTGCGGGCGCGGAGCTGGAGCGGCGTGTGCACGCGCCGCCGCGCGGCCAGGGCACCCTGCTGTAGTGGGCGCGTTGGCGGTGGCGAGCACTTCATACCCGGAGCACCTGCGGGTGGAGGTCGAGCGCTATCTGGAGGGGATGCGCTTCTCCGAGGAGGAGCTGACGGCGGGACTGGACGAGGCGATGCGCTACTCGCTGCTGGCGGGCGGCAAGCGGATCCGCCCGGTGCTGGCGCTGGCGACGGCGGGCGCGGTCGGCCTGCGCCCGCAGGAAGTGCTGCCGCTCGCGGGCGCGATCGAGTTGATCCACACGTACTCGCTGATCCATGACGACCTGCCGGCGATGGACGACGATCCGCTGCGCCGCGGCCAGCCGACCTGCCACGTGGCCTTCGGGGAGGACGTCGCGATCCTGGCGGGGGATGGGCTGTACGCGGAAGCGTTCCGTCACCTGCTCACGCACCAGCGCTCGGCGCCGGAGCGCGTGCTGGCGGCGGCGGCGGAGCTGACGGCGGCGACGGGAGCGGCGGGCATGGTGGGGGGGCAGTACGCGGACGTGCGGGGTACGGCGCCGCGCGACGCGGCGGGGTTGCGGCGCCTGCACGAGCTGAAGACGGGCCGGCTGATCGGGGCGTCGGTGCGGTGCGTGCTGGCGCTGGGTGGGGTGGACGAACCTGCGACAATGGCGTTCAGCCGCTTCGCGGCGGAGCTGGGCGTGCTGTTCCAGATCGTCGACGACATACTCGACGTGACGGGTACCGAGGACGCGCTCGGCAAGCCGCGCGGCAGCGATGAGCGACACGGCAAGCGCACGTACGTGAGCGAGTTCGGAATCGACCAAGCGAAGGGCCTCGCCGGTGAGTCGCACCGGATGGCGCTCGAGGCGCTGGGGGAGGCCGCCCGGGCGGGCGCGGGGGCGCCACGGGACACGGGCGAGCTGGAGCGGATCGCGGACTTCATCTACACGCGCACCTCATGAGCGACGAGACCAGCGAGCACGACAACGGCAAGGACCCGGCGCACGGCGTGGGCGCCGGCTCGACGGGTGGTGGTGCCGATCGCGCCGCCTCAGGTAGAGCGCGGGCGTTGCTGAGCGGCGTGGATGGCCCGGAGGATCTGCGCGGTCTCTCCGAGGAGGATCTGCAGCGCGTCGCGCAGGAGGTGCGGGCGCACATCATCGAGACGGTCGGCGAGATCGGCGGGCACTTCGGGGCGAACCTCGGGACGTGCGAGCTGGCGGTGGCGCTGCACTCGCTGCTGGACTCTCCGCGGGACAAGATCCTGTGGGACGTGGGCCACCAGGCGTACCCGCACAAGATCCTGACGGGGCGCCGCGAGCAGCTGCACACGATCCGCCAGTACGGGGGCCTCGCGCCGTTCTGCTCGCGCGAGGAGTCGCGGCACGACATCATCGGAGCCGGCCACGCCTCGACGTCGGTGGGATACGCGGTGGGGATCAAGGAGGGGATGCGCCACATGCGCGGCGCGGCGGGCTGGCCGACGGCGGAGGAGGCGGGACGGCGGGCGAGCGCGGAGATCGATGCGGGCGCGCGCGAAGGCAAGGTCGTGGCGGTGATCGGCGACGGCGCGATGACGGGGGGCGTGGCGTTCGAGGCGATCGGACAGGCGGGCGGCCTGGGGACGCCGATCGTGGTGGTGCTCAACGACAACGGGATGTCGATCGCGCCCAACGTGGGCGCGCTGTCGCGGTACTTCAATCGGGTGCGGCTGAACCCGAAGCTGTGGCACGTGCGCGAGGGCGTCGAGGGTGGCCTGGCGCGCCTGCCGGGGGGGATCGGGTCGGCCTTCGAGCGGCTGGGCCCGCAGCTGAAGGAGTCGATCAAGGCGTTCTGGGCGCCGGGGCTGTGGTGGGAGGAGCTCGATTGGGCCTACATGGGGGTGATCGACGGCCACGACGTGCGGGCGCTGCGCAAGGCCCTGCGCGAGGCGCTGGCGGCGGAGCGTCCGGTGGTGGTGCACATCGCGACGGTCAAGGGCAAGGGCTTCGCGCCGGCGGAGGACGGTGGCCTGGAGGGAATGGAGAAGTGGCACGCGGCGAAGCCCAAGTCGATCCTCAATGGCTCCCCGACGAGCGCGGCGCCGGTGTCGAGCGCGGCGAGCGCCGGGGTCGAGCGGCGGCGGCCGGCGCCGCAGTACACGCAGGTGTTCGGAGAGGCGCTCGTGAAGGAGTGCGAACGGGACGCGCGGGTCGTGGGGATCACGGCGGCGATGAACTCGGGTACGGGCCTGAACATCCTGCAGAAGGCGCTGCCGGAGCGCTACTTCGACGTGGGGATCGCCGAGCAGCAGGCGATCCTGTTCGCGGCGGGCCTGGCGCTGGAGGGCGTCAAGCCGGTGGCGGCGATCTACTCGACGTTCCTGCAGCGGGCGTACGACCAGATCGTGCACGACGTCTGCCTGCAGCGGCTGAACGTGGTGTTTGCGATGGACCGCGCGGGGCTGGTGGGCGACGACGGTCCGACGCACCACGGGGCGTTCGACATCGCCTACCTGCGGTGCCTGCCGAACATGGTCCTGATGGCGCCGCGCGACGAGGCGATGCTGGTGCACATGCTGCGCACGGCGCTGACCTACGACGACGGTCCGATCGCGCTGCGCTACCCGCGCGGGGAGGGCGCGGGGGTCGCGCTGCCGCAGGAGCCACGAGCGATCGCGCTTGGGACGGGCGAGATCCTGCGCGAGGCCGGCGAGCACCGGGCTTCGCCTGTCCGCGGTCGCCGGGTGGCGCTGATCGGCTACGGCAGCGGCGTGGGCAAGTCGCTGGAAGCGGCGGATCTACTGGCCGAGCACGAGCTCGCCGTGACGGTGGCGGACGCGCGCTTCGCCAAGCCGATCGACGCCGGTCTGATGGCGCAGCTTGCGGCTGAGCACGACCTGCTGGTGACGGTCGAGGAGGGCGTGCTGGCGGGCGGCTTTGGCTCAGCGGTGTGGGAGACGCTGAGCGAGACGGGCATGACGGCCCCGCGCATCATGCGGGTAGGCCTGCCGGATCGCTATGTGACGCACGGCAAGCCGGCTTTACTGCACGAGGAGGTTGGGTTCACGGGCAAGCGGATCGCCGAGCGCGTGGCCGCGGCGATCCTCGATCGGGACTCCGCGACCGTCGGAGCGTAGGCGGTAGTCGTTGTGGTTGGACCCCCTGAGGGGGTCCCGGGGGGTCGCCTTGTGCATGCCTACCACGCGAAAGCCAGGCTGACGCTATGTCGGCCCGGTCTCGTGGTCGCGCTGCTCCAGGTACGGCGCCAGGTATTTCGCGGCGATCTTGTTCGGGGGAGACCAGGTCGGTGTGTCGGTGATCTCCGAGCTGAACCCGTGCCCGCCCGCGATGTGAGCGGTTAGATATCGCGGCGCCTCGTTGGTCAGCAGTACGCCGTGGATCACGGGGTCAAAGCGCTCAGGTGTGACGGAAGCCCCGGCCAGGGCCGCGATCGACTGCGCAGCAACGTCGGCCTGCTGTGCGCCGATGCCGCCCTGCTTGATCGGGAAGTCAGTCGCGTCGCCGGCTGCGTGGATGCGCTCGATACCTGGTATTCGGCAATACGGGTCCACGCGGATGAAGCCGTGTTCGGCGAGCGGAATGCCGCGCAGGACGGGGCCGTAGAGCTCGGGCAAGGCGATTACCCGATCCACCTCGAGGTGCCGGTCGCCGGGGTTGATCACTACTTGGCGGGAGCTGGGGACCTCGGCATAGGCCGAGTTGATCGTCTGCACGTTCGCACGGGTGAGCAGCTCGGCGACGGTGCCGCTCGCCGACGATCCAAAGATCGCCAGCGGGCTGTCCTCGGGGGTGACGATCGTCGTCTCCAGCTCGATGCCCATGTCGTAGGCGCGCCCGGCGGTCATCATCGCGAGCTCGTACAGCGGCAGCGGCCAGGCCATGCGCGCGGGCGCGACAAACGCCAGTTTGTGGACATAGCCGCCCTCGATGTCCTGGATCAGTCCGTGCATGGTCTCGTCCAGATCGCGGTCGTCGATCGTCAGCGCGTGCGGGTAGCGCTTGATGATGCTCGCCCCGAGCGCGAGCATCAGCGCGTCGTACTCGATCGGGTCATCGGCCTTGGTGTGGATCGTGCGCGCGGCCGGGTCGATCCACCCGAGCTCCCCTGTGATCAATTTGGCTCCGGCATCGTGGACGATCGGCGCCAGTGGGTAACGACGTGCAGAGCTGTAGGCGAACGGCTCGCGGACGACCATCGGCCGGTAGACGAACTCGGTGTTGGGCGCGATGACGGTCACCTCGGTGCGGTCGGGCGCGAGATCGGCCAAAGCCAGCGCGGTCTCGAGGCCGGCGACGCCGCCACCGACGATGAGCACGCGGAGCTTGGCGAGCGAGGTGCTGGGGGCTCCAGGGTCCGAATTGCCAGACACGACTACCGACCGGCCTTGCCGTTTTTGGCCGCCGGTGCGACCGGCGTATCTGGGAACTCGCCGCTCGTGCCGATGAGGATGGTGAGCAGATCGCTGATCCGTTGCACGCGGCCAAGGCGGTCGGGAAGCGGCAGGCCGGATTGAATCGTGTAGTAGTTGCGGCGTCCGTTGCGCTCCCGCGTGATGTAGCCGCCGTCTGCGAGCTCGGTGACGATCCGATGCGCGGCGCGTTCGGTGATTCCGACCCGCTCACTGATCTCGCGTAGAAGCACGCCTGGATCGTGGGCGATGCAAGCGAGGACTTGGGCGTGGTTCGTCAGGAACTTCCAGCGGTGAGTCGTGTCCTCGCGGTATGTCGCGTCCTCAGCCATATGTCAAGACTAGCGTATCTAGACATCTATTTCCTAGACATAGATTTCATGCTATGTTGTTCAAGTCCGCGGTGCTTCTCTCAGATCGCTGGCGCTCATGCGCACATCAATCGAAATGAGGTCCACCGTGTCCAGTTCAGTCATGCCGCATCCAGCTGCCGTTGCCACCGGCAACGGCGCAACGTCCGTCGATGTCCCCGGCTCTGTATCCAACGGACGGCACCAGAGCCCGCAGCCCGAGCATGCGCCACGCAGTCCGCTGCTGGCGAAACTGACCAGTCTGACCTCGATCGCAACGGTGACGGCGTTGGGCATCATCGTCGTCGGGATCCTGGCGATGGCGGGCGGCTCGTATGCCAAGCAGGTAGTTCACGATCAGCTCGTCCCGCAGAAGATCTTCTTCCCGGCCGCGGGCAGCCCGGAGCTGCTCCCGGGCGTCAAGCAGTACGCAGGCCAGCAGCTCGTCGACGGGGCGCAGGCGAAGGCATACGCCAACGATTTCATCAACGTCCACCTCTCGAAGATCGCCGGTGGCCAGACCTACGCCCAGGTCAGCACGGCGGCGCTGGCGGCACCGGGGAACGCGACACTCGCCACTGAGAAGGCGACGCTGTTCCAGGGCGAGACGCTACGCGGCCTGCTGCTGGGCGCCTGGGGTTGGTCGGTGGTCGGCACGATCGCCAGCCTCGCCGGACTGATCCTGATCCCGTTGGGCGGCGTCCTGTTCCTGCTGCCGCTGGCCAACTGGCAGGTCAATCTCAGAAACCGACACTCGGCGGCCGCGGGCGTTTGACGTCTAGGGCCCTGAGCATCAGCGACCGCCGCTCACATACGTGGGCGGCGGTCTGGGCGTCGCATCCGTGAGCTACCGCCCAAGTCCAGTGGTTAGCAGGACTGCTCCGCGGCGAGCAGGGGTAGCCACTCCTCCCATCAGTCGACAAAGGCAGAGTGATTGACATGAAGGCGCTCGTGTATCACGGTCCCGGGCAGCGAGGCTGGGACACCGTCGATGACCCCACGATCATCGATCAGACCGACATTGTCGTACGCATCGACACCTCGACGATCTGCGGGAGCGACCTGCACATCCTCAAGGGCGACGTACCCGAGACGATCCCCGGCACCGTGCTCGGACACGAGGCCGTGGGCACCGTGCAGGAGATCGGCATCGGCGTGAGCACGGTGGCGGTCGGCGACCGCGTGCTGCTGTCGTGTATCAGCTCGTGCGGGCGCTGCCGCTTCTGCAAGGAAGCCCGCTACGGGCAGTGCCTCGGTGGCGGTGGCTGGATCTTCGGGCACCTGATCGATGGGCTGCAGGCCGAGTATGCACGCGTGCCGTTCGCCGATAACTCCGTCTACAAGGTCCCCGAGCAGCTCACCGACGAGCAGGTTCTGTTCCTCTCTGACATCCTGCCGACCGCCTACGAGGTGGGGGTGCTGAACGGAAAGGTCTCACCCGGAGACGTCGTGGCGGTCGTCGGGGCCGGTCCCATCGGGCTCGCGGCGATTCTCACAGGCAGCCTCTACACACCGGGACGGATCGTGGCGATCGATCTTGCCGACGGTCGCCTCGAGCGCGCCCGGCAGTTCGGAGCCGACGTCACCATCAACAATGGGCGCGAAGACGCTCTGGCCCAGATCATGGAGCTCACGGACGGACTAGGCGCCGACGTCGCGTTCGAGGCCGTGGGCATACCGGACACGTTCGAGCTGGCGACCGCCCTGATCCGGCCCGGTGGGCGAGTGGCGAACATTGGCGTGCACGGCCATTCCGCCACACTCCACCTTGAGAAGCTCTGGACCCGCGACATCACGATCACGACCGGTCTGGTCGACACCCGCACGATCCCCAGCTTGATGAAGCTGGTTGCCGACGGCCGCTTGGACCCGACCGTGTTCGCCACCCATCGCTTCGCGCTGGATGACTCCATGACGGCCTATGACACCTTCGCCGATGCCGCGAACACCGGAGCGCTGAAGGTCGTGCTGGAGGGGGCCGAGAACACTCGCAGCTCAGATGCGCTCGTTGCGGCGTCTGCGGCCGGATGACGCAATGCGAGAGAGGACGCGTAGATGCCTCCGGTCAATCGAGACAAGCCGGCTCGCGCCGGCTGCTCGGAGCGGTCCTACGCGCTTATGGAGCGCGCCGCGCTTCTGGGCCGCTGGTCGATCCAGGGGGCACCTATCCGCCGCCCAAGACCAAGTTTGGGACGACAAATCGCCAGGCCGCTTATACAGAGATGACCCATATGTGCGAATCCTCACGCCCGGCAGCGCCGGATCCCCGCGCAAAAGCTCGTGGATCTCCTCCTTAAACGGGTCAAGCTTCGACGAACGCTCAGGACAACGAAAACCCGGCGGCAGTTGGAGGGCTCGGATTCGGACCGAGATTTCCTTGCTCGAAAGGCAGGTGTCTTGCCTGAGTTAGACGACCTCCAATGGTGGCGACCGTCCTTGTCAGTCGGTGTTGGGGCCTTTCTCTGTGCGGGAGATCAGCCACATGTGGAAGTAGTCCTCAGAGTTCTTGCCAGCGGCAAGGTCTTCGATCGCCTGTGCCGTCTCAGTCTGGGGGCAACTGATGTGCCAGCCATTTTCTTCGAGGTAGAGATCCATCATCAGCAGAGCTACTCGCTTGTTGCCGTCCGGGAGGGGGTGGTTGCGGACGATGCGGGAGGCGAGCACGGCCGCGCGCTGGATCGGGTGCGCGTAGAAATCATGGCCACCGTAAGTGGCGACCGGAGCCGCGAGGGCAGACTCAGCCAAACCGATCTTTGTGGCGCGCTTTAGGCGCTCGGCGTCGATCCCGAGGACAGCCTCGGCAGCCAGAAGGAACTGCTCGATTGAGAGCATACGTGTATCGTAGCACAGGTATCTATCATACGCATAATCGGTTGCAGTAGTTCAGAATTTTGTGCTACAGTAACGATGCTTCCCAAGTAAGGGAGCCATCCCAACCGAACGAAGGAGCAGTGGACCGATGCCCGCCAAGACCATGAGTCTGCGCCTTGATGAGGCCCAGGCACGAGCGCTCGACGCTGTTGCGATGGCCTGCGAGACCACCGTCTCTGAGGTCGTGCGTGACGCGATCTCCGAGCGCATCGAGAAGCTCCGCAAGGACACCGACTTCAAGGCCCGTCTACAGCGAGCCGTCGAGCGCAATAGGGAGGCGCTCGACCTACTCGCCAAGTAGCCAGAGAGCCTCGCAGCCTCTCCAAGGAGCTGCGAGGCTCCGCTGCCCCACGACAGTCTGGTGTAGATCGGTCTATGCCCGCAACGTTTCGAGTTCGTCGTGGCTTCTTCGCGCTAGCCTTGACGGATGAGTAATCCTCGGGAGCACGGCGAGCGGGAGCAGACGACGCCTGCGGGGCACCGTATCCCGGTCCCGACGCGAGAGACGTTCGACCGGCTGGTCAAGAAGGTCGCGCCTCCCCCAAAAGGTCGTAGACACCCTGACGAGAGAACTGAGCCTCCCGAGCGATCCGGGCGATAGACACGCCTTCGTTCTTGGCCTCCCGCATCCGGTCGCATAGGTCCTGTGTTGCCTGTTGGCGTAGCCGCTCGGCGTAGGCCCGCCGTTTCGCGGCTCGGCGGATGCCTTTGATGGCTTCGCTTTCGCTCATGCGATCGTCAGTTCGAGGAGCTGCTCGAACATCGACGTGGACGAGTACCGTGCGTTCCTGCGCCACACGAACTCGTTGAGGTAGCCCTGTAGCCAGCGGTGCGAGATGCGGCGGTAGGTGCCCCGGATCGCGGGCTTCAGATGGCCGAAGAATGCCTCGATCGTGTTCGTGTGTGTGTCCCCTTCGACGTAGACGCCCGTCGAGTGGTTGATCCGACTATGGGCGATGAAGTGTTTGTCCAGGCCGTTGTAGGCAGGCCACTCATCCGTGACGCCGTCTTGTATGAGACGCCGATCTCGCGCCGTCGTGCCCAAAATCACAAGACGGACGGCTTTCCCGATCTTCGACGACGCCGACGACTACTTTTGTAGCGTCGTACTCCCCGCTCGGCGCAAACGTCGAGGCCCGCTGACCGGCCTCGACGTCGAGAGCGATCTGTTCGCAGCGATCCAGCAGCTTCAGCCTCACGAAGGACCGCACAGGCACGAGGCTCACTTCTTGTTTGTGCTCCGAGAGTTGTCCAACATCGACAAGCACCGGGCGATACTGGCTAGAGCCGCCGCTCATTCGGCGGTCACAGAGCCGGTCGGATGTTTGCGCATCACATCCGCCTCGGAGAGGCCCACTACGAACTCGGGAAGCCGCTGAAAAACGGCGCAAAGGTTGCCTGGGGCACGTTCGTCGTCACGGGAGCGGAGCCACATGTGGAGATGGATGGCGACTTCCCCGTCGAGGTAGCGTTCGGGGACCCCCTTGTGCGGCTCGACGGACTTGAGCAGCTTCGAGACGGCGTCCGAGACTTGATCGCCTGCGCGTTCAAGCTGCTCGGGCTTACCGTCCTCTAGGGAGGGCATGAGTGCGGAGATAGCTGGTCTCTCCTGCTGAGTGGCGCCTACACAGTCGCTGCCCAACTGTGATCAAGCTCACACACACGGCCAGGCGGATGCCTCACTATTCCATTTGACCCGAAGTACAGCAGCATCCCTCCTCCCTCGAAACGGCCCGCTTCCCCAGCGGGTCGTTTCTTTTAAGCCGTTAGTGACCTGACGGGCCGCTTAGAAGGTCTTTCAAAATGAGTTGAGGCGTCGCCAGCAGAGGATTGCGCAGGCGAGTGTGAGGAACGCGGTGTGCATGTCGGGGTCGCGCTCGTAGCGGATCCGCAGGCGGCGGAAGTTGTGTAGGTGCGCGAAGCCACGCTCGACGACCCAGCGTTGGCGGCCGAGCCCGGAGCCGTGTGTTCTTCCGCGTCTGGCGATAACGGGTGTGATCCCGAGAGCGCGCAGCAGCCGTCGGTGCTTGTCGTGGTCATAGCCCCGGTCGGCGAGAACGCGGTCCGGCTTACGGCGTGGCCGGCCGCGCTTGCCTGCGACCGGGCGTGCGTGCAGGTCTTCCAGCAGCGGGATCAGCTGAGTGACGTCGTTGCGATTGCCGCCGGTCAGCGCGACCGCGAGGGGGATGCCACTCGCGTCGACGAGAAGGTGATGCTTAGAGCCCGTGCGGGCACGGTCTACCGGGGATGGCCCGGTCAGGAGCCCCCCAAAAGGGCACGGATATGGCTGGCGTCGACCGAGGCGCGTGACCAGTCGATCTTCCCCGCCGCGTTCAGCTTCACAAGCAGCTTCTGGTGCAGCGCATCCCAAACCCCGGCCTTCTGCCATGTACGTAGCCGCCGCCAGCACGTGACGCCGGAGCCGTAGCCGTACTCGCGAGGCAGGTCCTCCCACGCGATTCCTGTGTGCAACACGTGCAGAATCCCGTTGAGCACCAACCGATCATCAATCGCCTTGCGACCAGGATGCTGGCGGCGACGCTGACGCACCGGGATCAACGGCTGAATCTCCACCCACAGCTCATCAGTGATCTCGAATCGAGAGGGCACCTCCACGACCTCCAATCCTCGGGGACACACCCCAAAGATTCAACCCCCAACCCCCAACCCCTCCATTTTGAAAGACCTTCTAAGCCCGTCAGGGCAGGGCGCTCGGGCGAAACCCGATGGGTGCGGCGTCCCAAACGTTGGGCGCACCGACCGAAGCGGATACGGTTCGCGGCGACGGACCTATGCGCAAGCAGCGTCTTGACACCCTCCTGGCCGAGCGCGGCCTATTCTCATCGCGCACCCGCGCGGCGGCGTCGGTGATGGCTGGGGAGGTCTGTGTGGGACCCGAGCGCCGGCGCGCGCAGAAGCCCGGGGAGCTGGTGGCGGTGGACGCGGCGGTGAGCGTCGCGGAGCGTCCGCGGTTCGTCTCGCGCGGCGGGATCAAGCTGGAGAACGCGCTGGTGGGGACCGGGGTGGAAGTGGCGGGTCGGCGCGCGCTCGACGTGGGGGCTTCGACGGGGGGGTTCACGGACTGCCTGCTGCAACGCGGGGCGGCGGCGGTGACGGCGGTAGACGTGGGCTACGGCGAGCTGGCGTACACGCTGCGCACCGATCCGCGCGTGCGGGTGCTCGAGCGCACGAACGCGCGCAACCTGACGCCGGCGCTGCTGTGTGGCGCGCTGGCCACGCGCGGCACGTCGGCGACTGCCGCGGAAGTCGATCCCGCCCGGCATGGAGGATTTCAGACCGGGGCCCCGGCGCTCCCGGACCTGGCGGTGGTGGACGTGTCGTTCATATCGCTGACGAAGGTGCTCCGGGCGGTATTGAGCTGTCTGGCGGAGACCTACGAGGTGCTGGCGCTGGTGAAGCCGCAGTTCGAGGTGGGTCGTGCGCGGGTGGGCCGGGGCGGGGTGGTGCGGGAGGCGGAGGATCGCCGTGGGGCGCTGATCGCCGTGGGGCTCGCGGCGCGCGAGCTGGGAGCTTCGGTGCTGGGGTTCTGCTCGTCGGGGTTGCCGGGGCCGAAGGGCAATCGCGAGACGTTCGTGTGGCTCGCGCAGCGGACTCATGGGAGACTGCCCGGCGACGGCGCCCAGGCGGCGGCCGGCGCGGAGGAGGTCGAGCGGATGGCGCGGGAGGTGGAGCCATGAGTGGGGTCGGGGATCAGGCCGGGGTTCAAGTCGGCGATCGAGTTGCGAGCGAGGTCACGGAGTCAGGGATACAGGTGCAGAGCATCGCGGTGCTGACGCACGGGCGCGAGGAGGAGACCGGCGCGGCCTTGGGCCGGTTGATCGAGCGAGCGCGGGGGGCTGCTGTGACGCTGCGCTTTGATGCCGAGGAGACCCGCAAGCACGGTCTCGTCGCGGGCGCAGGCATAGAAGTCGATGCCGCGATCGGCGAGCGGGCGGCGAGCGGCTTGCGGATCGAGGAGTCGCTGTGCGTAGTGCTGGGCGGCGACGGGACGATCCTGCGGGCGCTGCGACGCTACGCCGGCACCGACGTACCGGTGTTTGCGGTCAACTTCGGCGAGATTGGGTTCCTGGCGACGGTGGAGCCGGAGGAGCTGGAGGACGGCATCCGCCGTGCCCTGTGCGGCGACTTCGAGCTGCTGGCGCTGCCGGCGATCGTGCTGGAGACCCCGCAGGGCGAAGAGACCGCGATCAACGACGTCGCGATCCATCGCCGCGTGGGCGAGCGGGTGGCGGAGCTCGCGTACGAGCTTGACGGGGAGGAGGTCGGCAGCGTGCGCTGCGACGGCCTCGTGATCGCCACCCCCGCGGGCTCGACCGGTTACAACCTCGCCAACGGCGGTCCGGTGATGGCGTGGGGGGTCGAGGGGTACGTGGTCTCCTTTATCGCTCCGCACTCGATCACGGCGCGCGCGCTGGTGGCGGCGCCGACCGACAGGATCACGATCCACAATCGCTCGCGCGAGGCGCTGGACGTCGCGGTCGACGGTCGCCCGGTATGTGAGCTTGAGGCGGGCGGGGAGATCAGGGCGCGGTTCGTGGACGCGGTCGGCACGATCGCGCAGGTGCCGGGCTCCTCGTTCTATCGCAGGCTGCGCGAGAAGTTCGGCCGCCTGGCTCGCTGAGCGCCGGTCCGCGGGCGCCTGATCGGGGCCTGGGTGCTCGCGAGACCCGCGCCCGACCGGCAGGCGCGCTCAGGCGGCCCGCGTGCTGACGTGCGCGCCGAGGTCGCTAGTGCGCTGCAGCGAGTCGACGAAGCTGTCGAGCTGCTCGCGCGAGAAGCGGCGCTGGCCGCCGGGAGTGCGGTAGCAGCCGAGATGGCCCGCGTCGGCCCAGCGGCGGATCGTGGCTAGCGAGACGCCCAGATAGCGCGCGGCCTGGGAGCTCGTGAAGACGAGCTGGCGGTCGTTGTGGGTGGGGGCGGTGGGGAAGGGCATGGTGGACAGCTTCCTCTAGTGGTGGGCAGCGCCATACGAGCCCGCCGCGCCGGACAGAGCAGGGGCGGCGTAGCGCGCGAGCCTCGATGGAGGCTCCCGTGTATGGGTCGAGATTCGGCTGGATAGCGCCGGAAGGCGAGCACCACGCACCTTTGTGGACGTTTGATCGACGGAGATCGCTAAAAACCTTCAATTTGGGCCGCTTTGGCCAACCCGTGGCCAGAAAAAGCCCTGATTTGCAAGCAAAGTTGCAATCTGTTGTGCAACCTGGCCAATTCTCCCTCGATCTGTACTATCCTTTGCAAACCTACTCATAAGTGCGGATTTCCTGGGAGGATCGGAGCCAGGGCCGCGCACCTCCGAAGGCCTACGGGCCCGAGTGAAGGAGAGCAGAATGCACTGGCAGAAATAGTTCAGAAGCTGCAGGGCAAAGCCAAGAGCTTGCCCGCTGGTCCTTGAGGGTCCGGCTGCGAAGCGTCGCTGCCTCAGCGGCGCTTTTCGCATTTAAGGATGGCCTTGCAGGTCTAGCCCGACGTGGGTTGGGCGATCGCACGCGCGCGGCGCTCGAAGGCGAGCTCGGCCTCGAAGTCGGCGTCGTCGCCCTCAGCGGACGTGACGGGGCCGTCGCGTTCGAGCATCGCGGTGAAGCTGTTGACGAGCTCGCCGTCGAACTGGCGTCCGGCCATGCGCCGCAGCTCGGCCATCGCGTCCTGCGGGGTCTTCGGTGAGCGGTAGGAGTCGCGCGAGGTCATCGTGTCGTAGGCGCTGCAAATCGCGAGAACGCGTGAGATCAGTGGGATCTCGTTGCCGATCAGCCCGGCAGGGTAGCCACTGCCGTCGACGTGCTCGTGGTGGTAGAGGATCGCGTCGGCGATCGGTCCGTAGCCATCGAGGCGCCCGACTAGCGTCGCGCCATCCTGGGGATGACGGCGGATCAACGCCCAGTCCTCATCGGAGAGCACGTCGGCGTTGAGGATCCGGTCAGGCAAAGCGAACTTGCCGATGTCGTGCAGCAGGCCGGCGGTGTGCGCAATGTCCTGTTCGGCCTCGTCGCAGCCGGCCTCCCGTGCCAGCGAGCGCGCGTAGCGCGCGACGGCGGCGGCATGGCGCGCGGTCATCCGGTCACGCAGGGCGAGGGTCTCGACGAGGGTCACCAGCACCCCGAGCTGCAGCGACGCGAGGTGCATCGAGCGCGCCTCCAGCTGGTCGGCGCGATCCTCTGAGCGCAGCAGCGCGACCGCCAGGGACTGGAAGATCAGCAGCACGATTACAGAGCCGAACAGTGCCGGAAAACCAAGGTTCGTATAGGCGACCGCGAGGATCGCGGCGAGCGCGCCCGTCGCGATCTGCCCGGGGAGTAGCGGGACGAAGAGGTCACGCACCTGACCGAGCAGCTTGCGCCCGTAGATGACGCGGTTGTCGAGTGCGACCATCGTGAAGTTGAGGCCGTTCGTGACCATAAACACGGCGAATACCACCAGCCCGAAGGTGATGCTCTGGATTTCCTGGAGGTTGCTTGGATCGTGGACGTCGCCGACGATCGCACGGACCATCAGGCCACCGACGACCGGGAACACCGCGACGGTCGAGAGATTGTTCAGCCAGGAGGTCAGCGGGAGTCGCCGCGTGGCCGACGTGAGCGCCGTGATGACGATGCCGAAGAGCGCGGCCGGGGCCGGTCCGAGGAGGCTCATCGCTAGCACCCACGCCACGAAAGCGGCCGTCAGCCGCTGCCCACGGATTTCAACCGTGAGTCGCTGCCCAAACAGTGCGAGCCCGAGCAGCAGGGCGACGAGCGTCAGCGGAGTCCAGTCCTGGGCGCGCGAGGTGAGCGCGGCGACTGCGACCGCGCCCGCAAACGCCAGCACCTCGGCGAGCATGAAGAGTCTTCTGGTCAGTGTGGACGCGGGCATTCTCGACGTACCTCTGTCGTCCTTAACGGCCGATTCGGCGTCGTACTTAAAGACCGCTCCCCGATGTGCCGCGGTGCTCGAGCGGGGCGATCGGCGCGATCGTCTCGCTTCGTGGGGACGGAGCCTCCGAGACGGTCTGTCCGTCTGCGCCGCGCCACGCCTGCTCGTCGTCGAGCGGTCGTGTCATCCCGTGCCCGGGAAGCGGCACTCCCGCGCCGTCGACGCTGATGCGCCAGCCCATCCACAGACGTAGGAAGCCGCCGGTGGCCGCCGTCGCGGCCAGTCCAAAGACGAGGAATGCGACCCGCGGCGAGCTCAGCGCCAGCACCAGGCCGCTCAGCGGCAGGCCGATCAGCGGACATAGGGCCCCGATCGATTCGACCGTGCCCATCAGGCGCCCGTGCAGGCGCTGGGGCGTCAGCTGCTGCACCGTGCCGATCAACGAAGCCCACTGGACCCCGTTGCCGACCCCGCCGAGCAGTGCCGCGAGCGCGGCGAAGTCGAGCGTGGGCGCCACGGCGAAGCCGATGTAGGCGAGTCCGACCGCGAACGTGCCGCCGGTCAGCATCGCTCCCAGCGAGCGCTTGGCGGCGCGCGCGAAGAAGAGGCTGCCGAGCACCATGCCGATTCCCCACGCGCTCAGCAGCGTGCCGTAGCCGAGATCGCCCGCATGCAGGGTGCCCTTCGCGTACAGGACCTCCGCTGGAGCGCCGGTCTCGAAGAAGATCAGTGCGGCAGCCTCGGTGAGCAGTAGCGCGCGCAGCGAATGCGCTTCGCGCAGGTACTCCCAGGCCGCCCTCAGGCGTGCTCCGACCGAAGTGCCGGTGTGCTCCTCGACATAGGGGTAGAGGTCGATCAGCAGCGCCCCGCAGACCAGGAAGGAGGCGGCGTCGATCAGCAACGCGACCGGCACACCGAGGCCTTTGACAGCGATCGCCGCGAGCGTCGGGCCGACCACGACGGAGATCGACAGCGCGAGGTTGAGGGAGGCGTTGGCGCTGTGCGCCTCGCCAGCGGGCCGCTCCCCCACGGAGCCATCGGCGCCCGTCGCACCATCGGGGTCGGGGTCGGGGCGCGCAGCCTCGGCGCGTAGGAGGGCGCTCGCCGTCAGCGCCCCAGCGCCGTCGAGCGCTACCAGGACAAGGATCGCGGGCAGCCAGAAGTGCCAGACCAGCCCGGCCAGCGCCGCGGCGCATGCGCTCTCGATCGCATAGATGACGCTGAGCCGCCCGCGGCGGGGGGAGGCCTCGACGCGCGCCACCAGTGCGGGCACCGCGAGCGCGGGCAGGAAGCGCGCGACGAACAGCGCGGTGACCGCAATCGCGCTGTGCGTGTGGTCGTAGACCGCGATCGAAAGCGCGACCGTGCCAAACCAGGTTCCGAGCTGGTTGATCGTGTACGCGGCGAGGATCCTGCGCAGCCGGGGCGAGGAGGGCAGCGCGGACACGCCGCCACGCTAGCGCTTGGGTGAGGTTTGGTTGGGTTGGGCGGCCCATCTGAGAGGTTTCGTGCAAGTGGGATCTGTATCCATCTGTGCTCGCTCCTGGCTCAGCTTTCGGGCTGCTCTACTCCTCTGTTGCGGCGTCCGGGGTCAATTCCGTGGGCAGTAGCTCGCGCGATCGGTAACCGCTGCTCCGGTGGCGGCGGCGGCCGATGCTCCGGTGGCGGCGGCGCGTGATGAGTGCGCGGCGCGCGGGAAGCTCCTATCGGTGCGGTGGCGAGCCAACGCCTACCAGGCGGCCGAAGCCGCGCTCGGCGAGTGGCCGCTGCCGGCGGATCCGCCGTCCGCGAAGACCCCGAGCGCGACGACCGGTAAGCTCGGATGGCGATGCCCGAGAACGTGCATCAGCGACTCGGCCGTGACTTCGTCGAGGTCGCCGGCCAGCATCACGACGCCGCTAGAGGAAGCCTGCTCGAGCACCTCCCACGCGGCGCCGGCCTCCCCGAACTGGGTATCGGCGGGCAGCGCCTCACTCAGGTCGCGAAGCACCGCGGCGCGCTGCTCGGGGTCCGCGCTGGCGACCAGGATGCGCGAGCGCTCCGCCCTTGCGTGCGCCGAGCTTGAAGGTTCGGCTGCGGCCTGAGCCTCGGCGCTAGGGCGTACGCGCCCCTGCGCTGGGCGGGTCCTCCCACCGCGCAGCAACCGCAGTTGCGCGCGCGGGGCGCGGCGCTCGTCGGATGTGCCCAAGAGGCTCATGTCATGTAGCTCGAGCGGCCAGTTGCCGCGCTGTCGTTGCCCGCCCATCCGGTGTGTGCGGCCGGTATGCCGAGATACGCGAGGCGTGTTTCGATGGAGAGATGCTCCTCCTCGCGATCGCCCAGGAGCATTCTCAGCTCGGTGCTGCCCACGATGCCGAGGTCGGCCTCGATATCCCCGTGCGTCGCGACGCGCGAGAGCGCGAGGAACGCAACCGCGGCGATCGCCAGCCAGCAGGCGAGTACGGCGCCCGCGAAGCTCATCTGTGCTCACTCCCAGTCGCTGCCTGTCGTGTCCGTAGGATTTGCATGTCAGTCGGTCCTTGCCCTGTTCGCTGGTGCCGGCCGGTCCGCTCTCGATGCATATCTGCCCGGAGCGGGGGCCGATTGATTGTTCGCTGTAAGACGACATGATGCGCCCTCGCGAGCCGTTTGTCTGTCGTCCAGCGGGTGCCGATCGTGTCGTCCCAAAGGTGCTGATCTGTGTCGTCCCTGTCGGTCCTTCGGCGGCTCTCCGCTACTACGAACGATCGATCCCAAGCAATACAGAAGTCCGACTAGTCATCAAATCCTGCCATCCAGTAGCGATAGGATCGGGGTTGCGGCGGCTGCCGCCAAGTCATGAGCACCCACGCAGTCATCAGCCGGGAAGAGCCTCGCAAACAACACACATCGAGCGATGGAGGCAGAGCCATGTCGACCCAGAACGTAGAGACGGTGCGCAACTCCTATGACGCTTTCGGTCGCGGCGATCTGCAGGCCGTCGGCGCCACCTTCGGGGATGACGTCGAGTGGCTTACCTCCGATTCCCTCCCGCTCGGGGGACTCGTCCGCGGTCGCGACGCCGTGCTCGGCAACTTCGCCCAGATCCCGCAGTACTGGAATCACTTCGAGGTCCGCCCCGAGGAGTACATCGACGGTGGTGAGGAGTGGGTCGTCGTGCGCGGCACCCAGCGCGCCACGGCCAAGAGTGGGCGCTCCATCGAAGCGCCCTTCGTCCACCTCGTCAAGTTCAGCGGCGGCAAGGTGCTCCGCGGCGAGTTCTACGCCGACACCGCCAAGGCCGCCGAGGCGCTGCAGGGGTAGGGCCACCCCAACCCTGCAGGGTAGAGCCACCCCGATTCGGGCCGCCCGCGAGGCGCTCGGTCTACCGGGCTCGCTACGGTGTGCCCTATGCAAGCTGGCGCACCTGGGGTCGATCGGCCGATCGACGTCATCATCGCCGATGACCATGCAGTCGTCCGAGACGGCATCCGCACGGTGCTCGAGCGCGAAGCCGACGAGTTCCGCGTCGTGGCCGAGGCCGCCGACGTGCCCGCGACGATCCGCGAAGTCCGCGCCCACAAGCCGGACCTCCTGACGCTCGATCTCTCGATGCCCGGTGGCTCGAGCCTCGCCGCGCTGCCCCAGTGCTTCGTCGCGCACCCCTCGCTCGCCGTCGCGATCCTGACGATGCGTGAGGATCCCGAGTACGCCCGTCAGGCGCTGCGCGCCGGCGCCCGCAGCTACGTGCTCAAGGAGGCCGAGCCCGCGGAGCTGCTCCAGGCCTTCCGGCTCGCGGTCGCCGGCGGCAACTACCTGCACCCCCGGCTCGGCGCGCTGATGGTGGCCGGCGGCGAGTCCTCGCAGGACGGCGTCGCGCTCAGCGAGCGCGAGCGGGAGGTCGTCCGCCTGATCGCCCTCGGCCACACCAACCCCCAGATCGCCGAACAGCTCCACGTCGCCGAGCGCACCGTCAAGACCTACCGCGCCCGCGCGATCGAGAAGCTCGGCTTCTCATCGCGCGCCGAGATCACCGCCTATGCGCGGCGACTCGGGCTGGTCGACTAGCGCGCCGCACAGAAACGACCCGTGCCCGGGGGTGTCGCGGCGGCTCGATGGCGAGGCGCCTCAGGCTGCGCGCGGGCGCCCGGCCAGCGGGATCGCCAGACGCACCCTGGTGCCCCCGCCGGGCGCCGGCGCCAGCGCCAGCTCGCCGCCGACCAGCTCCGCGCGCTCGCGCATCCCGGACAGTCCAAAGCCCCCCTCCAGGCCATCCCCGCGCGGTCCCGACGGGGCGCCCCCCCCCGGCAGGCCGCGCCCGTCGTCGGTCACCGCGACGATCACCGAGGACCCGTCCGGCGTCCCCGCGACGCTCACGACGGCCCGCGTTGCCTGTGCGTGGCGGCTGACGTTCGTCAGCGCCTCCTGCACGACGCGGTAGATCGTGCTCTCGAGCTCCGCGTCCATCCGCTCGTGCTCGGGATCGAGGGCGATCTCGGTCTGCACGTCCAGTCCGTCGATCGCCTGCGCGCGGCGCGCGAGCGCCTGCAGCGCCGGCACCAGGCCGAGATCGTCGAGTGCCGCCGGTCGAAGCTCGGTGATCAGGTGGCGCAGCCCGTCGATCTCCGTACCGAGACCCTCCAGGACGTCATCGACGGCGCCGTTGAGTGCCGCTTCGTCGCGCTGGTCGCGGGCGTTGGCGAGTTTCAAGCGCAGCGCCCCCAAGCCCTGCACCGTCTCATCGTGGATCTCGCGCGCCCAGCGCGTGCGCTCGCGCTCCTGCGCCTCCATCCCGTAGCGCAGGCGCTCGATCTCGACCGAGCGCTCCGCCGCCAGGCGCTGCGCGACGCTCGCCGCGAACGCGCTCAGCGCCCGCCGGTCGGGGTCGCGAAAGCCCCCATCGCTGCGCAGCGCGATCACGAGACCACCGCCCTGGCCCTCCATGCTGAGCGGCTCCACCAGCGCCGCGCGCGCTTCCATCCCGAGTTCGTGCAACCACGCCGCCTCTCGCCCGCGGGGCCGGTCGAGCGCGACTGGCTGTCCCGCCAGGTACAGCGCTCCCAGCGCGCTGCCCTCCACGGGCAGGACGCGCAGGCGCACCGACCCCTCGCCGCTCGAGGCCGCCACGCGCAGCTCGCGGCGCTCCTCGATCACCATCAACAGCGTGCTCGCGTCGAGCAGCGCCAGGCCGCGATCGGCCATCAGGCGCAGCAACCAGAGCTCAGAGCCGGAGAGCATCCCGGAAACCTAGCCGCTCGCGGCCGGCAGCCGCGCGCGCCTCGGCCAGCAGCCGCTCCGCGCTCATCCCCTCTCGCCACGCGGCCAGCCCGACCGCCGTGCGCAGCGCGCGCCGCTCGCCGTGCACCTCCAGCTTGATCGCGCGCAGCCGCCCCAGCAGCCGTCTCGCCACGATCTCCCCGCGCGGCCCGTCCGCGCCCGGGAGCACAACGAGCAGCGCGTCCTCGCTCGGCCGGCCCACGCGGTCGAAGCGGCGCAGCTCCCGCCGCAACGCCAAACCCGTGTAAGCCAGCGCCTGCTCCGCCAGCTCGGCGCCGTGCACCCGCTCGATCTCCGCCAGATCCTCGATGTCGACCAGCAGGCAGCTCAGCGCCGTCCCGTGGCGCCCGGCGCGATTGACCTCCTCCTGCAGGCGCTCCTCCAGCGCCGGCGCGGAGAGGTACTCGATCGACCCCCCGGAGGGGCCATGGAAGTTATCGCTGTTGCTGGCGGCCATGCCTTCGGGCGGTGCGGATGTGGGCGGAATCGTGGAGCTGACACCCGACAAACGAAAGTCTAGGGGTCCACCTCGCGCCGATTCGAGGATCGCGTTCGCCGTGCTCGCCGCGAGCGATCCGTCGGCGCCCACTGATAGACCTGCGTGCATGCTGCATGAGCTGCGAGTCGAGAACCTCCTGCTGATCGAGCAGGCCGAGCTCGATCTGGCGCCCGGTCTGAACGTCCTCACGGGCGAGACGGGCGCCGGCAAGACCGTGCTCGCCCACGCCCTCGACCTGCTGCTCGGCGGGCGCGCGCGCCCGGGGATCGTGCGCCCCGGGGCCGCCGAGGCCTACGTCGAGGGCGTCTTCGCGCTGCCCCTCGAGCTGCGCGGCGAGCGCGGCGAGCTGTTGCCGGCCGACGCCGAGGAGATCGTGCTGGCGCGGCGCGTTGGCACCGACGGGCGTACCCGCGCCTACGTCAACGGTCGCTCCGCCGCAGTCGCCGACCTGCGCCGCCTGGGGGAGGGCCTGCTCGCCTTCTACGGCCAGCACGAGCACCGCAAGCTGACGCTCGCCGCCGCCCAGCTCGAGATCCTCGACCGCTTCTGTGGACCCGAGCAGGCCAGACACCGCCGCGCGTGTGCGGCTGCCCACCACGAGCTGCAAGGTCTGCGCGGCGAGCTCGAGGAGCTGCGCGAGCTGGCCGGCGCGCGTGAGCGCGAGCTGGACCTGCTCGAGCACGAGCTAGCCGAGATCGAGGACGCGGCGCCCCTGGAGGGCGAGGTCGAGCGGCTGCTCGTCGACCGCGAGCGACTGCGGCGCATGGACGCGCTGCGTGCCGCGGCCAGTCTCGGAGCCCAGGCGCTGGCGCCCGAGAGCCCCGATGCGCTCGGCGCTACCGCGCTGCTGGCCGGTGCCGTCGTCCGCCTCGACGCGCTCGCCGGCGTCGACCCCGAGCTCGACGCGCTGGCGGCGCGCTGCTGCGCGCTGCAGATCGAGGCCGAGGACGTAGCCGCAGAGCTGTTCCGCTACGGGGAAGGGCTCGAAGCCCAGGATGGCGCGCTGGAGGCTTGCGAAGAGCGGCTTGCCGTGCTGGAGCGGCTGATGCGCAAGTACGGCGGCACGCTCGGCGCCGCACTCGAGCACGCCGAGCGCACCCACGAGCGCCGCGAGCGGCTGCTTGGCGCCGCCGTGGCGCTCGAGCAGGCCACGGCGCGGCTCGAGACCGGGCAGGCCGCGCTCGACACGCACGTCCAGGCGCTGCGTGCCGCCCGCGAAGCCGCCGCGCCGCGGCTGGCTGGCGCCGTGTGCGAGCAGCTTGCGGCGCTGGCGATGCCCGACGCGAGCTTCGAGGTGCAGCTGACCCCGCGCGAGCCCGGCCCCAGCGGTAGCGAGAGCGTCGAGCTGCTGATCGCCCCGAATCCCGGCGTCGCGCCCGGGCCGCTGCGTGAGATCGCGTCCGGCGGGGAGCTCTCGCGCATCATGCTGGCCCTCACCACCGTCTCCGATGGCGGGGCTGGAGTCCCGCGTGTAGGCCCCGCACGGAGAGCCCGAGCGCAGGGCGCGCGAGCCGTGGCCAAGCCCGCGGAGGGCGGCCAGCCGGCGACGCTCGTATTCGACGAGGTCGACGCCGGCATCGGCGGCCATACGGCTCGCGCCGTCGGCGAGCGCCTGCGCGAGCTGGCCGCCGGCCGCCAGGTGCTGTGCATCACCCACCTGCCCCAGATCGCCTCGCTCGCCGATCGCCACTTCTCCGTCGTGAAGGACACCACCGCCAAGCCCACGCGCACCGCGGTCGTGCGGCTGCGCGAGCCAGAGGTCGTGGCCGAGCTGGTACGGATGCTCGGCGCCCCCGACGGCGACGCCTCCGCCTCTCGCCACGCCCGCGAGCTGCGCAAAGCCGCGTGAGCCGGACGCCGACCGCGACGCCGCTCCCCCCGCCGCCGGGCCGACTAAACTCCCAAAGCAGGCCTTCATGAATCCGAACCTTCCCGACCGCCCCGCCGACGCCCCCTCCAAGACCCGGTTCATCTTCATCACCGGCGGCGTCGTCTCCTCGCTCGGCAAGGGCATCGCGGCGGCCTCGCTTGGACGTCTGCTGGTGGCGCGCGGACTGACGGTCGGGCTGCAGAAGTTCGACCCGTACATCAACGTCGATCCCGGGACGATGTCTCCCTACCAGCACGGGGAGGTGTTCGTCACGGAGGACGGCGCCGAGACCGACCTCGACCTCGGCCACTACGAGCGCTTCACCGACTCCAACACGGGCCGTGCCTCCAACGTCACGGCGGGCGGGGTCTACGACACAGTGATCCGGCGCGAGCGCCGCGGGGATTACCTCGGCGGAACCGTGCAGGTCGTGCCGCACATCACCGACGAGATCAAGCAGCGCATCGCCCTGATCGCGCAGTTCAGCGACGTCGACTTCGTGATCACCGAGATCGGGGGCACGGTCGGGGACATCGAGTCGCTCCCGTTCCTGGAGGCGATCCGCCAGTTCCCGGTCGACGTCGGGCGGCGGCGCTGCATGTTCATCCACCTCACGCTTGTCCCCTACATCGGCCACGCCGGCGAGCTGAAGACCAAGCCGACCCAGCACTCCGTCAACGAGCTGCGCCGCATCGGGATCGCGCCGGACATGCTGATGTGCCGCTCGGAGGGCTCGCTCTCGCAGGAGATCCGCAAGAAGATCGCGCTGTTCGCGAGCCTGCCGCCGAGCGCGATCGTCTCGGCGTGCGACGTGGACAACATCTACAAGGTCCCCCTGACCTTCCGCGAGCAGGGGGTCGACGACTTCATCCTCGAGCACTTCGCGCTGCAGGCGCCCGCGCCGGACCTCGCGCGCTGGAAGGAGCCGATCGAGCGCGCCGAGCGGGCCACGCGCACCGTGCGGATCGCACTGGTCGGCAAGTACGTCCAGCTCGAGGACGCCTATCTGTCGGTCTCTGAAGCGCTGCGCCACGCCGCCTCCCTACAGGACGCCAGGGTGCAGATCGACTGGATCGACTCCGAACAGCTCGAGGGCGCCGGAGTCGAGGATCTGCGCGCGGACGGCCGGGACCTCGAAGTACCGGCCGACGACGCCCGCGCGGAGAACGCGCGGGCGGGGGAGACCGCGCGCGAGCTGCTCGCGGAGGCCGACGGCATCCTGATCCCCGGGGGTTTCGGGGGGCGCGGGATCGAGGGCAAGATTGCGGCCGCGCGGGTAGCGCGCGAGCAGGGCATCCCCTACCTGGGGATCTGTCTCGGGATGCAGATCGCGGTCGCCGAGTTCGCACGCCACGTCGCCGGCATGGAGGGCGCGAACTCGACCGAGTTCGATCTGGAGACGCCCTACCCCGTGATCGACCTGCTCCCCGAGCAGAAGGAGGTCGCGGACCTCGGCGGGACGATGCGCCTCGGCGCCGACCCGATCAAGCTCCACGAGGGCTCGCGTGCGCGCGAGGTCTACGGCGAGGCCGTCGTCTACGAGCGCCATCGCCACCGCTACGAGGTCAACAACCTGTTGCGCAAGCGCCTACAGAGCGCCGGCCTGTGCATCTCCGGAACCTCTCCCGACGAGCGCCTCGTCGAGGTGATCGAGCTCGAGGACCATCCGTTCTTCGTCGCTTCCCAATTCCACCCCGAGTTTAAGTCCCGTCCCGTGCGTCCAGCGCCGCTGTTCCGCGACTTCATCACCGCCGCCCTGTCGCACGCCGCGCGCGGCGAGCGCCCGGAGATCGGCCGGCAGACGCTCGCCGGCGGCTCGTGAGCGCCGTCCCCGGCGCCGACGAGCTGGAGCGGCGCTACCTGGGCGACATCTTCGCCGAGCTCTGCCGCATCGAGAGTCCCTCCGGGCGCGAGCGCGCCTGCGCGCAGCGCGTCACCGCCGAGCTCGACGCGCTCGGGATCGAGGTGCGCGAAGACGACGCGGGTCCCGCGGCCGCCTCCGACAGCGGCAACCTGCTGGCGCGCGTCAGCGGTGGCGAGGGAGCGCGCCCGTGTGTGCTGCTGTGCGCGCACCTCGACACCGCCCCCCTGCAGGCCGCCGTCGAGCCCGTCCTGCAAGAGGGCTACTGGGAAAACGCCAACGCCGGGATCCTCGGAGTCGACAACAAGGTAGCCGTCGCGGTGCTGCTAGCGCTCGCACGGCACGTGCGCCGCGCGGGCGCCCCCGTGGACCTCGAGCTGCTGTTCACCGTCGGCGAGGAGCGCGCGCTGGCGGGTGCGCGCGCGTTCGACATCACCAGCCTGCGCAGCGGCTTCGGCTACGTCTTCGACCACGCCGCGCCGATCGGGGAGGTCGTGCTCGCCGCGCCCAGCCACTACCGCCTGCAGGCGACCTTCCACGGCGCCGCGGCGCACGCCGGCGTGCGTCCCGAGGAAGGCCGCAACGCGATCCTCGCCGCCGCGCGGGCGGTCGCCGACATGCGTCTCGGCCGCGTCGACGCGGAGACTACCGCCAACGTCGGCACGATCTCCGGGGGTAGCGCGATAAACGTCGTCCCCGAGCGCTGCACCGTCGTCGCGGAGGTCCGCGGCCAGCGCGAGGAGCGCGCGGAGGAGCTAGTCGCGGAGCTCGTCGACTGCGTGCACGAGGCCGCGAACCTGCCGGAGTGCGAGTGCGACGTCGACATCGACCTCGCGCGGACCTTCGAGGCGTACCGCACGACCCCCACGATCCCGGCGGTGCGCGCCGCCGAGCGCGCCCTGCGCGCCTGCGGCTACGAGCCCGTGCGGGTGCAGAGCGGTGGCGCCTCCGACGCAAACGCGCTGATCGCGCGGGGGCTGCCCGTCGTGAACCTCGCCAACGGCACCGAGCGCCACCACGAGCCCGGCGAGCGCGTCGCGGTGGCCGCACTGGAGGGGATGCTCGAAGTGGCGCTCGCCCTGCCCGACGCGGTCGCCTCCGTCACGGCCGCGGCCGCCGCCGCGGTTTCGCCCGTCGCGCTGTAGCGTCCCGCCCTCATGCTGAAGCTGCGCCGCGCGACAGTCCTCCACGCCGACCCCGCTGCCGGACCCGAGCAGCATCTCGCGGTCGTCCTGCACGACCGCACCGCGTCCACAGGAGCTGGGACACCGCCCGGCGAAGGCGCCCCGGGGCGGCCCGCGGTCGCCGACGTCGCGCTGATCGGTCGCTGCGAGGTGGGGGACGAGCTGGTCGTCAGCGCCCTCGACTTCCACCCGGACTGCGGGGGTCCGGACATCGTCCATGTCAACCTCACCCGCGGCCTCGATGGCGAGGATCGCACGCAAGCAGCAGCGCCGGCCACGAGCGGCGGCCTTGCGCGCGCGGAGGCCGGTGAGGGCGCGCTGAAGCTCGACCACACGAGCCTTCAGCATCGTGTGCGCCCGGTCGAGGAGGATGGGGGGTGGCAGCTAACGCTGCCCTTCGGGGGGGTCGTGGCGGTGCTGGCGCTCCACGGCCAGCTGCCCTCCCTCGCCTGGGCCTTCTCCCAGGCCGCCCCCGGGGCGCGCCTGGGGTACGTGCAGACAGCCGGCGGCGCGCTGCCCGGCGGGCACTCCGGCGTCGTGCGCGCGCTGCGCGCGAGCGGGCTGCTGGCCGGGCACATCACCGCCGGCGCCGCCTTCGGGGGGGAGGGCGAGGCGCTGACGACCGCCGGCGCGCTGTACCACGGCCTGCGCGCCCTCGGCTGGGACGCCGCCGTCTGCGGCCCCGGCCCCGGCAGCGTCGGTCGCGGCTCGCAGGTCGGGCATGGCGGTCTCGCGGCGCTGGACTCCGCGCACACCGCGCTCGCGCTGGGCTGTCCCACGCTGCTGGTGCCCAGGATGTCCTCAGCCGATCACGCTACGCGCCACCGCGGCATCTCCCACGACACGCTCACCGTGCTCGACCTGCTGCTGCAACCGGTGACCGTCGCGCTGCCCGCCGGGCTGCGCTCGCCCGTCGGGGCCGACCTGCGCGCCGGCCTTGGGGCCGTCTTCGGCGCCGCCCGCGCGGCGCCCGCGCAGCTCGAGCTCGACGTCGCGCGACCCGCCCGCATCGCTCGCCACGACTGGCGTCGCGCGCCCGTGGACCTGCCCGCGTTCGCCGCCAGCGGCCTGCCGGCGCACACCCTCGGACGCGGCCCGGCCGAGGACCCGCTGTTCGTCGGCACCGCCCTCGCCGCCGGCTGCACGCTCGCCGAGCTGGTCGCCGAGTGCCGCGGGCGCCGGCCAACCGGGCGGCACGAGGACGGCGAGGGCGCCGCGGCCTGAACGCGGACTTGCACCCGCAGGTTCGCGGGGCGCCCCGCGCGAAGCTTGACCGGTGGCCCCGCTCCCGCAACCTCACCCCGCGCCGGTGCGGGGCACGACGCCCCGCACCCACCGGCGCGGCTCCCAGCCGGCCCGCGCGGACGCGACCCAAGAGCTCCCGACCGCGACCCCGACCGCTACGGGTCAAGACGCGCGCCTGACGCTCGACTTCCTCGCCTACCTAGAGCTCGAGCGCGGGCTCTCCCGCAACACACTCGAGGCCTACCGCGCGGACCTGCGCCAGCTGCACGAGTTCCTGGCGCCCAGCGGCTTGGGCGTGCTCGACGCCGGTCACGGCGAGCTCGCCGCGTTCCTCGCCGGGCTCGCCACCGGGAGCGAGGAGCGCCCGCCCGTCGCCCCCGCCACGCTGCAACGCAAGGTTGCCTGCCTGCGCTCCTTCTATCGCCACCTGCGCCGCGAGGGCCTGCTCCAGCACGACCCCACCGCCGATCTGCGCGGGCCGCGCCGCACGCAGCGCCTGCCCGCGGTCCTCAGCCGCGAGGAGGTCGCCGCCCTGCTCGCCCAGCCCCGCGGCGGCGAGCCGCTCGCGCTGCGCGACCGCGCGCTGCTCGAGGTCATGTACGCCTGCGGCCTGCGCGCCTCCGAGGCGATCGCCCTGGACCTGCAGGACGTCGATCTCGAGGAGGGCATGCTGCGCGCCCGCGGCAAGGGCTCCAAGGAACGCCTGATTCCCGTCGGCCGCCATGCCGTCAGCGCGGTACGGGCCTGGTCTGCCAGCGGCCGCCCCGCTCTGCTCGCCGCGCTCGCCGCGCCATCGCCCGCCGCGGTCCGCGCCGCGCATTCGCGCTCCACCGGCTCGACGGCGCGCCCCGCGAGCTCGACGGCGCGGCTCGCGGGATCGACCGGGCCCGCGGGCCCGGTGCAGAGCGCCCTATTCCTCAACCGCCGCGGTCGACCCCTAACCCGTCAGGGCCTCTACAAGATCGTCCAGGGCCACGCCCGCCGCGCCGGCCTGCAGGACCGCATGAGCCCGCACACGCTGCGCCACAGCTTCGCAACGCACCTGCTCGCCGGCGGCTGCGACCTGCGTTCGCTGCAGGAGATGCTCGGCCACGCCGATCTCTCCACGACCCAGGTCTACACGCACCTCTCCGCCGAGACCCTCAAGGACGTCTACTTCAGCGCCCACCCCCGCGCGTCGCGCTGAGGCCCGTCCCGCCGGCCGTCTGCCGTCCGCATAAGCTAGGTCACACCATGCCCGAGCTACCCGAGGTCGAGACCGTCAGAGGCCAGCTCGCGCCGCTCGTCGAGGGTCGGCGCCTGCGGAGCATCGAGATCCTCGACGCCCGCTGGTCGCGTCCGCTCGAGCCCACCGAGCTTGCCGACGCGCTGCACGGCCGGCGCGTGCACGAGCTCGGCCGCCGCGGCAAGTACCTGATCTGGCGCCTCCAGGACGAGGTCCACCTCGTGCAGCACCTGCGCATGACCGGTGCCGTGCTCTGCGAGCCCCGGCCCGAGCCCGCCCACGTGCGCGTGCGAATCGAGCTCGGGCCGCGCTCGGCCGCGAGCACGCGAGCCGCCGCCGCGCAAGCCGGGGCCGATGGGCAGGCCGAGACCAAGGGGCAGGCTGGGTCCAAGGGGCGGGCCGGGTCTAGCGGGGAGGCCGGGTCCAGCGGGCAGGCCGGGTCCAATGGGCAGGCCGAGCCGCGCCGCCGCCGGCTGGTGATCGTCGACCCGCGCCGCTTCGGAACCGGCGAGCTCGTGCTCGGGGACGCCGCGCTCGAGGACTTCTTCGCCGCCCGCCTCGGGATCGAGCCGCTCGACGAGCGCTTCACCGCTGAGCACCTGCGCGCGCTCGCGCGCGGGCGCACCGCTCCGATCAAGGCCTTTCTACTCGACCAGCGCCGGATCGCCGGAGTCGGCAACATCTATGCCGACGAGGCCCTCCATCGGGCCCGCATCCATCCGCTGCGGCCCGCCGGGAAGCTCACGCTCGAGCAGCACGGCCGCCTGCGCGACGCCGTCGTCGCGGCCCTGCTCGAAGGCATCGACGCGCGCGGTGCCACGATCGACGACTTTCGCCACGTCGACGGCTTCCGCGGGTCCTTCCAGGACCGCTTCCTCGTCCACCGCCGCGCCGGACTGCCTTGCCCCGAGTGCGGGACCACGATCGTCAAGATGGTCGTCGCCGGGCGCGGCACCTACGTCTGCGAGACCTGCCAGCCGCGACCGCGCCGCGCAGTCTCGCGATAGCCGCCGCGGTGGGTCCGGCCGGACGGAGGCGTAACGCCTCTACGCCGCCAGCAGCTCGTCCAGGCGCCCGCTCTTGGCGGCGCTCCGGGTCTCCGCGAAGCCGCCTACCAGCCGGTCGTCCACCAGCACCTGCGGGAAGGTCATCATGCCCGTCTTGCGTGCCAGCTCCGCACGACCCTCCGGGTCCTTGGAGAGGTTGATTTCCGCGAACTCCAGGCCGCGCGAGCGCAGCAGACCCTTGACCTGGGCGCAGTACGGGCACGGCTCGGTCGTGTAGACGGTGATGGCACTCATTACTTCAGAAAGTATAGCAAGAGGGGGTGTTGGTGTGGGGGTCGGTTTGGCTCTGACGCAGGGATACGCTGGCCCCACTGAGCTCCTAGAGCAAGATTGGCCCCCGCGCAGCGGTGAACCGCCGGGGGCCGTGGCATCGGGAGGCGAGTCCCGGATTGCAAGACCAGCCTACCCGGGTTCCGCGGCGGAAGTGCCTACCTGCGCCTCAGCCTCGGTGGGTCATATCGCTGACTGCATTCGAAGCCGTAGCGCTCGTATTGGCGCTCGTACCGGGTAGCGCAATACTCGCCCGCGCCGAGACACTTGTGCTCGCCGCCGATGACTGCCGGCACATCTCGGCTGCAGGTCTTCGCCGGTCCGGCTACCGGCTGCGCTGCCGGAGCGGCCGGTGCTGCGAGGGCGATTGAGGCTACGGCAGCAGCGATGAATGCTCTCATGGTCTCCTCCGGATAGGTTGCGGACAAGACCCTACACAATCCCACTTATCGGTAAGTTTCTGAGATGGTGGCGCCGGCTGTGGCGCGTCCGGCGCCTGAGCTTCGGTCGATTCCCAGTCCGATCCGGGTGATCCGCGGCCTCTCCGCCGCACGCGATCCTAGACTCGTCTCGATGCCCGGACCGGTCAAGACCGAGGCCGTCGTGCTGCGCTCGATCCGTTACGGCGAGGCCGATCGCATCCTGCACGTCTACACGCCAAGCCGCGGTCGTGTAAGCGCGATCGCCAAGGGCGTCCGTCGCGCGCGCAGCCGCTTCGGCGGGCGCCTGGAGCCATTCTTCCGCCTGCGCCTGGAGTTGCACGAAGGGCGCGGTGAGATCCTCACCGTCACAGGGGCCCAGACCGTCGAGGGCTATCCGCGATTGCGCGAAGACGCCCACGCCCTGGACGCCGCCGCGCGCGCCTGTGACGCCGTCGGGCGCCTCTTTGAGACGCCCGAGCCCCATCCGGCGGTCTTCAACCTGCTCTGCCGTCGTCTGAGCCTGCTTGACGAGCGGGGCGCCATCCCCGGATTGCCGGGCGGCGAGCATGGATCGCCAGGTGTCGAGCGCGGACCGGTGGGCACCGGCGGCTCCTCTGCCGTTGGGCGCGCCGCCGCGCTGCAGTTCCGCCTCAAGCTGCTGCACGCCGCCGGTCTCGCTCCGCAGCTCGGCGCGTGTGCCGGCTGCGGCGAGCGTGAGCACCTCGTCGGGTTCTCCGGCGCCGCCGGGGGAGTCGTCTGCGGGGCCTGCGAGGCCGGCTCGTTTCAGCTCGGCGAGAGCGCCCACGGCTTTATGGCTGAGGCGCTCGGATGCTCCCTGGCGGAGACTCCGCGGGCGTCCGAGCAGGCGCTCGGCCAGGTCGAGCGCGCGCTGTCGGAGACTCTCGAGCACCACGCCCACGTGCGACTGATGCCCGCCGTCGCGCGCGCCGGCTGACCGACCTGCTCGGCTCGTCTGTATCGTGCATCCCGTGGACGAGGGACTGCCGATCGCCTACCAGCTGCTCGACGATGGCGTGCCCGTGCTCGCGTCCGATGGCCAGCAGGTCGGAACGGTTGGAAGCGTCCTGGCGGCCCCGGAGGAGGACGTCTTCCACGGCCTCCTGGTCAAGACCCCCAGCGGCGGGATCCACTTCGCCGCGGCCGACATCGTCGCCTCGATCCACGAGCGCGGAGTCGACCTGCGGATCGATTCCGCCGCCGCTGCCGCGCTCCCCGGGCCCGAGCACAAGGCGCCGGTATACGACGAGGACCCCGACCAGCAGCAGCGCTGGCGCCACTGGGTCCACCGCCTCACCGGGCGCAACGACTGGCATCACGAGACCTGATCGCCGCGGCGCGCAGGTCACACGGTGGATGGGCCGCGGATCGCCGCGGACGCTGCCACAATCGAAGGTATGCCAGCGGTAGATGACATCGAGGCGGTCGCATCCGCCTTCGCGGTAGATCGAGCCGAGCTCGAGGAGCAGATCCTCGCGCCGGCCGCCGCGCGCTCCTATCCCGCGCGCCGCGCGCGTGAGGAGCCGGACTGCACGCTACGCACGCCCTTCCAGCGTGATCGCGACCGGATCGCGCACTGCAAGGCCTTCCGCCGCCTGAAGCACAAGACCCAAGTGTTCGTCGCGCCGATGGGCGACCACTACCGCACGCGCCTAACCCACACCATCGAGGTGACCGCGATCTCACGCACCGTCGCTCGCGCGCTGCGCCTCAACGAGGACCTAGTCGAGGCGATCGGAATGGGCCACGACCTCGGTCACCCCCCGTTCGGGCACATCGGTGAGGACGTCCTCGACGGCTGTCTGCGCGAGCGCTTCGGCGGGGGCTTTCGCCACTACGAGCATTCGCTACGCGTCGTCGAGTACCTCGAGCGCGACGGCGCCGGGCTGAACCTGACCGAGCAGGTCCGCGACGGCATCCTGCGCCACTCCAGCCGCGCCCCCGAGCCGCGGACGCTGGAGGGGCGGATCGTGCGCGTGATGGATCGCGTCGCCTACATCAACCACGACATCGACGATGCCCTCCGCGCGGGCCTGCTGAGCGAGCATGACCTGCCGCCGGAGCCGATCGCCGTACTCGGCCGCGGTGGCTCGGAGCGGATCGACGCGCTCGTGCATGACATGGTCGAGCACTCCGCGCGCGCCGGTGAGATCGTCCAAGGCGAGCAGGCCGCCGGCGCGATGGCGGCCTTGCGCGACTTCATGTTCGAGCGCGTCTACCTCGGCCCCGCCGTGCGCGCTGAGCACGCCCGCATCGCCGGGGTCGTGCGGCGGCTGTTCGAGCACTACGTAGCTCACCCCGAGCTGTTACCAGGGGGGGCCGAGGCGCAGGCTGGAGCCGAGAGCGAGCTCGCGCAGCGCGTCACCGACTACCTCGCTGGGATGACCGACCGCTACTGCATCAGGGAGTACACCGAGCTGCAGGTGCCGCGCGCGTTCGCGCGCTGAGCGCGCCGTGGCGCCGGTGCGCGGGGGACCGCGCGCGGTTCATGGAGAGCGCGCGGCGGCTTACCGGCGACGGCGGGCGGCGATCGATGCCCGCGAGCGGCTAGCGTAGCCTTGATGGCCCGCTACACCCCCGAGTCCAAGGATCGCGTGCGCGACGCGATCGACATGATCGAGCTGGTCTCGGCGCGCACCGAGTTGCGGCGCGCCGGCCCGAGCAGCTACGAGGGGCTGTGCCCGTTCCATGACGAGCGCACGCCGTCATTCGGGATCGACCCCGGCAAGAAGGTCTACTACTGCTTCGGCTGCCAGGCCTCGGGCGACGTCTTCACGTTCGTGCAGGAGACCGAGGGAGTCGATTTCAAAGGCGCCCTGGAGCTGCTCGCGGACCGCTGCGGGATCGAGCTGGAGCGCGAACAGGAGGACGCCCGCGAGGCCGATCGCCGCCGCCGGCGCGAGCGCCTGCTCGCGCTGCTCGCGCGGACCGCGGCCTACTACGAGCGCTACCTATGGGAGTCGACCGAGGCGCGGCGCGCGCGCGAGTACCTGGAGGGCCGGGGTCTGCGCGAGGAGGTCCTGCGCGAGTTTCGCGTTGGCTACGCGCCGAGCGCGTGGGACAGCGTGCTCCTCGCCTCCCGGCGCGGCGGGTTCTCCGAGGCCGAGCTGTACACGACCGGGCTCGCGCAGCGCTCCCAGGAGAACGGGCGCCCCTACGACCGTTTTCGCGGGCGCATCATGTTCCCGCTCGCCGACGTCCGCGGCCGCGTGCTCGGCTTCGGCGCGCGCGCGATGCGCGAGGAGCAGCGGCCGAAGTACCTCAACACCTCCGACAACGACATCTACCACAAGGGCCTGCACCTCTATGGCGCCGATCTCGCTCGCGCCCATGCCGCGCGCGCCGGGGAGGTCGTTCTGTGCGAGGGGTACACCGACGTCATCGCCCTGCGCCAGGCGGGGCTGCTGAACACCGTGGGCTTGATGGGCACGGCCCTGACCGGCGAGCAGGTCGGCGAGCTGGCGCGCATGGCGCAGACCGTGCTGCTCGCGCTGGACGCCGACAGCGCCGGCCAAGAGGCGATGCTGCGTGCCGCGCGACTCGCTGCCCGCCGGCGTCTGGAGCTGCGCGTGGTGACGCTGCCCGGGGGCACGGACCCCGCGGAGCTAGTCCAACGCGAGGGGTCCGAGGCGGTCAAGAGCGCCGTCGCCGAGTCGGTCCCGTTCGTGCGCTTCCGCGTCGAGCGCGTGCTCGCGGCAGGCGACCACTCGAGCCCCGAGGGCCGCGACCGCATGATCGAGGAGCTGCGGCCGGTATTCGCGACGCTGCCCCCCAGCGCGATGCGCATGGAGCTCACGCGGACCGTCGCCGGGCGTCTGGAGCTGCCGGAGAGCCTCGCCGAGACGCTGCTCGCGACCACCACTGCCGCCGGCGCGACTGCGCGCGACTCCGCAAGCGAGACCGCGCGCGGCGGCGGGCGTGGCTACGGGGCCGGCTCGACCGCTGTCGGGAATCGTGCACCCGGGGACCGTGCATCTGGGGCTCGACCTGCCGCCGGTGGGGAGCCACAGATCGGGGCGCCCGGCGGCGAGGGCGAGGTTGCGGGCCGGGGAGCCGCGGCTGCGCGCGTCGCGCGCACGCTCTCGCGCCGCGAGGAGACCGAGCGGACCTTCCTGGCGCTGTGCATCGCCTCACCCGACGACGGCGCGCTCGCCCTCGAGGCGCTCGATCCCGATGAGCACTTCACGAGCGAGCGTCTGCGTCGCGCCGCCGCGCACCTACGCGCCGGACGCCTTGCCGAACCGATGGCCGGCATCGACGAACAGGACCCTCAGCTGACGGGTGTCCTCGCCGAGCTGGTCGTTCAGGCCGGCCGCGAGTTCCCGGTGCCGGCGATGCTCGAAGTGCAGCGCATGCAGCTCGAGCTCGCCCGCCTGGACCGCCGCATCCGCGGCGCCAGCGCCGAGGGCAGCGGCGAGGTCACCGAGCTCGCGCACCGCCGCGCCGAGGTCAGGAGCGCATTCGAGCAGGCCTACGAGCGGGCGCTGGAGCAGACCGGGGGATAGGAGCGCACGAGCCTGTCCGGTGGCGGAATGCGGCGCAGCGCCTGTTGCTGTCCGTGCCGGCGGGCGAGCGGTGGCGGCAAATTGTGTAGGAGATACGAACATGCGTTCGTAGGTTTCCGTCCGGACCGGCGCGGACAATACGGTGCATGGATCGCACTTCGTTGGAGCAATTGCTGAGCCAAGGGCTTTCGCTGGGGGAGATCGGCCGGCGGGTCGGCCTACACAAATCGACTGTCGGCTACTGGGCTGGCAAGTACGGGTTGCGGGCGGTCAACCGAGAGAAGAGTGCGGCTCGGGGTGCGCTTGCGCGTGAGGAGTTGGTGCGGTTGGTCGAGGCGGGAGCGTCGATTGCGCAGATCGCGGAGGCCGTCGGACGGAGCAAGACGACGGTGCGGCATTGGCTGCGGGAGTACGGATTGGAGACGCGTCGGACAGGACGACGGCGGACGGTTCCTGGAGAGCAAAAGCACATCGTGTGCCAATGTCCCCAGCACGGTCTCACTGAATTTCAACGCCGCAGCTCAGGCGGATACAGATGTCTCAAGTGCCGCTCGGATGCAGTGACTCGACGGAGACGGCGAGTCAAGTAGTTGCTCGTGGAAGAGGCGGGCGGCGCGTGTAGAGTCTGCGGCTATAGGCACTGCTTAGCGGCTCTGCAGTTCCACCATCTCGAGCCCACGGACAAGAGATTTGCTCTGAGCCTTCGCGGCGTCACCCGTTCTCTGGCGAGCGCTCGGGCGGAGGCCAAGAAGTGCATCCTGCTTTGTGCCAACTGCCACGCCGAGGTTGAGGCCGGAGTGCGTGAGCTCCCCTAAACTTCCGTTGTGAGCTGGATACCCTTCCGGGGTAGCCCAATCCGGGGTAGCTCAACTGGCAGATGCGCTCGACTGTTAATCGAGAGGTTGTGGGTTCGAGTCCCACCCCCGGAGCTTCAGAGGCTGGCGTCTACGGCGGTCATGCTGGGACGCCGGTCTCGGTGTGCAGATTGGAGGGCTTGGCTAGCCTCTCGACCAGGCCAGCGGCCGTATCTGCGGGGTCATGTGTCGCCGACCAAGCGGCGAGCGCGCGCGCCCGTGCACGAATCGTAGGATCCTCAAGCGCGCGCTCGACCGCAAGGCGCAGCGGACGCGGGGCGATGAAGCGGCGCGGGACGCGCACACCGGCGCCGGCCCAGTCGACGCGCGCGGCGTTCTCGCTCATGTCGCCAGCGACGGGACACGCGACGATGGCGCAGCCGGCGCTGAGCGCGCGCGCGAGCGTGCCGTGGCCGGCGTGGCAGACAACGGCGTCGCAGTGGGGCATCGTGCGCGCGTAGGAGACCCACTCGACGACGCGCGCGTTCGCGGGGACCGGTAACGGGCGGGATGGGAGCCGGCGGTTCCAGGTCGCGAGCACCCGTACCGGGGCATCGGCGAGGCCGCGCAGCGCGGCGTGCAGCAGACGGTGCTCGGGGTCCTGCGAGGTCGACGGTGCGATCAGCACGAGCGGCTCATCGCCGGCAGGCAGCTCGACCTCGGCGGCGGGGGGCTCCCACAGCAGAGGGCCGACGACGCGGATGTGCGCCGGCCCCGACGCGCGCGGGTATTCGAGCTGCGGGAAGGTCGCGACGAGCGCGAGCTCGCGGCTGGTGCCGTTGTGGACGTGCGCGAGCGCCGGCAAGCCGAGGCGTGCGCGAACGTCGTTGAGCTCGCGGCGTCCGCGCTGCAAGCCGTGCTCGACCTGCCCGCCGGCACGCCTCCAGAAGGCGCGGCCGAGCGCGGTTCGCGGCAGGCGCGCGCCGATCGAGTAGATCGGGGCGCCCGGCTCGGTATGCGGGTTGACGTGCGGGATCAGCGTCGCATACGGGATGCCCTCCAGCTCCGCCGAGAGCGCGGGAGCGAGCGTCAGGATGTCGGCGACGACGACGTCCGGCTGCAGCTCGCGCACCAGCGGAACGGTGTCGCGGGTGGCGTGCACGACTGCCTCGTAGAAGTCCAGTGGCTCGGGCCCGCTGGGGAAGACGTGGTACTCGGGTGCGGCTGCGAAGCGCAGGCCCTCGGCCTCGATCGGGGCGCGCCAGCGCTCCCACGTCTGCACCGTGACGTCGTGCCCGCGTGCGGCTAGCGCGCGCCCGAGCGCGATCATCGGGAAGGCGTGGCCTGGGTCCCCGAAGGCGCCGAGGAGAATGCGGCGCTCTGGCATCGAGGCGGGGTCAGGTGCCGGCTAGCTCGGCGACGAGGCGCATCTGGTTCAAGCGACCCTCGGCGTCGAAGGCGAGCGGTGTGATCCCAAGCGTGCCGACACCGGCGTCGCGGTAGACGGCGAGGCGCTCGCGCACGACGTCCTTTGGCCCGCACAGCGCGACCGTGTCGATCAGGCCGTCGGGGATTGCCGCCATCGCCTCCTCGCGCTTGCCTTCCAGGTAGAAGTCCTGGATCGTCTTGGCCTGCGCCTCGAAGCCGTAGCGCTGAACGAGGTTGTTGTAGAAGTTCTGCTTACGCGAGCCCATGCCGCCGACGTACAGCGCGATGAACGGCCGCATCGCGTTGCGGGCCGCCTCGAGGTCGTCGGTGATGAAGACGTTGACGGTCGGTGCGATGTCGAAGCCATCCAGCGAGCGCCCGGAGCGCGCGGCGCCCTCCTCGAGCAGCGGGCGCAGCTCAGAGACATGCTCGGGGGAGAACAACGTCGGGATCCAGCCGTCCGCGATCTCGCCGGCGAGCGCCGTGTTCTTGGGGCCGATCGCGGCGAGATAGATCGGGATGCGCTCCTGGACGGTGGAGATCGTGAGCTTCAGCGGTTTGCCCGGCGCATCGGGCAGGGGCAGCTGAAGTGTCTCGCCCTGGAACTCGAGGCGCTCGCGCGCGAGCGCCATGCGCACGACGGAGACGTACTCGCGGGTGCGCTGGAGCTGCTTGGCAAAGCGCTGTCCGTGCCAGCCCTCGGCGACCTGTGGGCCGGAGGAGCCAATCCCGAGGATCATGCGTCCGTCGGAGAGCTGGTCGATGGTGGCGGCCGTCATCGCGGTCATCGCCGCCGAGCGGCCCGGCATCTGGAAGATCCCGGAGCCGAGACGGATCTTCGAGGTCTGCCCGGCAAGCCAGCCGAGCACCGTGGCGGCGTCCGAGCCGTAAGCCTCCGCGGTCCAGACCGAGTCATATCCCAGCCGCTCCGCCTCCTGGACGATCCCGAGCTGATCCTGCGAGGTGAGGCCGAGGCCCCAGTAGCCGATGTGGACTCCTAGCTTCATGGCGTATGCAAGTTACCTTTCATCGGAAGGAAATCTGTTGCCTGGCACGAGCAGTGCCCTAGTCTTGGCGCCAGCCGGTCTTTGATCGGGCCGGCGGGAGCACGGACGCTTCCGCCGGGTCACAGCTTATGCCACTACGCCACCCTCATGCCCATCGCACCCGCGGCCGCGGCCGGTCGATCGAGGAGCTGCGCGGCGCGATCGACTGCCTGCCGACCCACACGCGCGAAGCGATGCTAGCCGGGGTCAGCGGCGGAGAGCCGATCATCGTCGGCGCGTACGTCGACGGTGAAGGCGGCGTCTGTCCGATGCTCGCCGCGCACCGCCGCGGCGGGCGCACCGACTTCCTCTCCTTCGCCCGCTCATGGGACCGCTTCACGGGCGCCGGGCGGCGCTCGCGCCGCGCGAGTCGCCGCGAGCTGGGGGTGCTGGTGGCGCACCTGGAGGCGAGCCTGCTGGAGGACGCCGCACCGGAGCTCGGCCGCGCGATCGCCGAGCACCGCGCACTGCTAGAGCGCCGTGGTCCCGCCGACGAGGCCGATCCGCGCGGCGAGATCCGTGTGCGTCGCCTGCGCCCGCGGGTACCGTCCTTCGTGGGAGGCAAGCTCGCGAAGGGCCACGGACGCCGGCCCGTGTCTCCGGTCCCCGCCCGTAGATGACGAGCTGAGGCCCACCCGCCCGCGGTTGCGTAGCCCGCCGGGGCTCGTCGCTGCGGCGCCCGTCACCAGACGCTAGAGCTGGTCACCGGGTCTGGTGAACATGATCTCGGGAACGATGCAGGCCGGGGAGGTCCTCAGCAGGTAACGGACGGACTCCGCGATGTCCTCCGGTCGGATCATGTCCTCCGCCTTGACCTGGCCCTTCGCGAAATCGGTCATCGGGGTGTCGACGAAGGCGGGGCAGAGCGCCGTCGACTTGATGCCCTGCCCGGCGAGCTCCTTGTTCATCGCTTCGGTCCAGCCGACGACGCCATGCTTGGAGGCCGAGTAGATCGAGAGCCACGCCTCGGCGCGCTTGCCGGAGATCGAGGAGGTGTTGACGACCAGCGCATTGCGGTGCTCCGAGCCGGCCGCGCGCAACAGCTCCAGGCATTCGCGGTAGAAGATCACGATCGAGCGCAGGTTCACGTCGAGCTGCATGTCGAGGTGCTTGGTCTGGATGTCTCCCAGTGGCGAGCCGATCCCCACGCCGGCGTTGTTGACGAGCACGTCCAGGCGCCCGTAGCGCTCGCCGTGCGCCGCCACGACCTTCTTGATCTCAGCCTCATCGGAGACATTGGCCGGGATGCCCTGCACGTCGAACCCGTCGGCCGCGAGCCCCGCCACGGCGCCCTCCAGCTTCTCCGCGCGCCGCGCCGCCATCGTGACCGCATAGCCCTCCTCGCCGAGTACCCGCGCGACGGCTAGCCCGATCCCGCTCGAAGCCCCTGTGACAATCGCTGCCCGGTCTGCCATCTGCGCCCTCTTTCCTAGTGGTGGACGCGTCGAATCAAAGCATTCGGGGTCCGCATCCGTATCGCCGGGCGCCGCTGGTAGCGTCTGGCCCACCGCGCGCCCGCGCGCGGGGAGGGCCCGTAGCTCAGTTGGTTAGAGCTGCCGACTCATAATCGGTAGGTCCCAGGTTCGAGTCCTGGCGGGCCCACCATCTTAAGGGACAGTCGAAACGCCCGGTCTCCGGTAAGGAGGCCGGGGCTTCGACGTGCCAAAGCCGGGAGGAGCGCGTGCGGGGGTTGCTTGAGGCTGTGGTGGCGAGGAGCAGATAGAACGCTGAGCGCGATCGGCGCGGCAGCGGTCGACCCCCTCCGATGCCCGACCGCTGCATTCCCACCAGTGCGGTGCAGCTTAGACGGCTAATGGACATTCTGGACGTGGACATTCTGGACGTTCTGGCAGGGCTGCCGCTAGCGTTTTGGACGTCTCGGATGAGGGTATGCCCTGTGTAAAGGGGTCCAGAACCTGTAGAGCATGGAGGGTCGCATGATTGATCAAAGGGTCTCAAAGACGGTGGACGACGGTCGCCCGCTACGGCTTCGTCACCACGAGGCGTTGATTGGCCGTGAGATGCGGCGCTTGGCGCAGCGCGGCGCTAGTCCCCGCTCCGCAGCGGCCGAGGGCGGTTCCGGTGCGCTGCGTCGCCGCCGAAGCTCTCTGGGCAGCACCCTCGGCCGGACTCGTGCGTAAACGGAGCTGCGCCGTGGCGCTCGTCGTTGGCGTTCACAACCTAACGGGCGGCCCGATCGAAAATCCGGCCGTGCTCGTGGAACTACAGGTCAAAGGGCGCGGACCGTAGGTCACGATCGGGCTTGCGGCGGTGAGGAACAGTTCGGCAACCATCACCTACTCGATCCCGCAATCACTCCGCCGCGATATATCGTGCTCCGAGCCCTTGCGCATGGGAGCGGAACTGCCTGATCGGCCCCGCGCTTTTGAGTGCTTCTAGTTGTGGGCGGAGTCTGAGGGTTGTTCCTCCGTGGCGTGGGAGTCCGAGGTGTTCCTTGACGGTCGAGAGTCCAATGCCGGGTTCATTCTCTGCTTGGATGGTGCTCGGCCCGCTCGATCGCGGCCAGCAACAGATCGTCCGAGATCGGCGCATCGGGGGTACGCGCTTTCTTGGGCATGGGGAGCCATCTTCTCCTTGTGTCCGGGCCTCGGACCAGCACCACTTTCGGCGCCAGGCGCGTGCTCCCGATGCGGCGACCTCGCTAGCCTACGCGCCCCATGCCAGAAGCTCAGCCGCCCAGCCGATCGGGGGCCGTCGTCTATCGAGCCCCTCCCAACATTGCCAGTAAATCGTACGTTGAGATCGTCGCGGGAGTCTTAGCAGCCCGGGAGCGTCCGTCGATGAGCTTGCCGAGATGCCGGCCAGTCGCTTCCCGCCTCCGGGCGCCCCTGGCACGATCTATCTCGTTCACTACTCGAACAGGACCGCGCGCGGGCATCAGCACTACCTCGGCTGGTCGAGTGATGTCGCCGTCAGATTTCGCCAGCACCGCGCCGGACGCGGGGCCCATGAGACGATGCAAGCAGTTGCCGAGGGACTGTCGCTCACGCTCGCACAGACTTGGCAGGGCACGCCCGAGCTCGAGTCTCGGCTGAAGGAATGGAGCCGCGCAAAGCGATGCGGTTTCGCGGGCCTCTGCCCGTTCTGTCCTGGGGGCAGGCTCCCACCCTCTGAGCTCGCGCGGGCTCTTGGCCGGCCGTCGCTGACCCGCTACCACGTCAGCCGCGTGCCAGGTTGCGGCTTGGTCGACGGCGTGGCCGCTGAATGCGAGTCGCAACGCAGCCCGGGTTGCCGCTAACCCACCCCCAGTCGCTTCGGCAGCTCCGGGAGGGACCGCAGGATCTCTGCGCCGGCCCCGCGAAGGGCGTGCTCGTCACTGTCGGCGGCGTAGCCCAGGACGCGCATCCCGGCGGCTACCGCGGCTGTGACGCCGGAGGGCGTGTCCTCCACGACCACACACTTGGAAGGCACGACTCCCATCGTCTCGGCGGCGTGCAGGAAGAGGTCCGGGTGGGGCTTGCCGCGAGCGACGGACTCGGCCGAGAACAGCGTCTGGTCCGGGAAAAGCTGGCGCAGGCCGGTCAACTCGAGCGACAGCCGGGTCTTCTTGAGCTTGCCTTGGGAGGCGACGCATACGGCCAGGCCCGCCGCGGCGACCCGTTCGACGATTTCAGCGGCCCCCGCCACCGGTCTGAGATCTCGACGAAACGCCTTGGCGCGCTCGCGCTCGAACTCATCGAGCCAATCTGGGGGAAGCGAGTGGTCAAGCCGGGCCTGCACCATGGAGAGAATCTCGGCTAGCAGCAGCCCCTGGTAGTCGCGGCGGGCTTCGGCCAGCGTAGTCGGCAGACCCTCCGCCGATAGCTTCCGCGCGAGCACGCCACAGGAGATCGACTCGCTGTCGACGAGCACACCGTCGCAGTCGAAGATCACAAGCTCTAGAGGGTCTGGTCCCAAGATTCCAGCTCACTGAGGAGGGCGTCGCCGAGCGCGCGGGCATCCAACGGGGCGGGCTCTACGGCTAACTGCCCGCCTAAACGCACACGCTCATCCCGCTTGCGTTACGCCCGGATCGTCGGTCTTGCCGCCCGGATCGTCGGTCTTGCCGATCTGTCCGCGCGCGCCGGTCAGATTCACGCACCCCACGCACCCGACACAGTCGATGCATCCCACACACCCAACACAAGCGGTGCAGCCATTGCAGCGTAGGCACCCGATGCAGGCCACGGATCTAAGGACGCCGGCACAGCCAAGTGTCAGCGCGCTGCCCGCGACCGCTGCGCTGAGGAGGGTGCCGGCGCTGCCTGCCACCGCGACACAGCCGGCTGTCAATGTCGATCCGGCGACGGCGACGCTGCCCCACGTCAGCGCGCTACCGGCGATCGCCACGCTGCTGCTCGTGCCCACGCTCCCAGCCACTAGGGCGCTGCTGCTCGGGGACTGCACCCCGGCCCCGGAGCCATTGCCAGAGGTCTCCCGCCTGCTCATGCCCCACAAGCCTAGCCTGAGTCGCGAGTGCCGGCTCGCGAGCGGGTTGAGCTGCGTCTCCGAGACAGACACAGGCCGGACTTTCGTGGATTTGCGGAATCGCGTGCAGCGTCTCGTACGCGCCTGAGGATTGCCGCGCGCGAGCCGATGCAACAGATGTCGGATGACATCGTTTGGCGGGTCCCATCAGCGGGTAGCCTCAGATCCAGGTCTTGGGGGACCCGTCGTAGGAAGTGCCTAGGTAGTTCTGCGCTTGTCGCAAACCCACGGATCGAAGAGCGAAAACCCACGGATTGAAGAGCGTGCACTGAGAGTTGCGATGGACGACAAAGGCGTACTGAGCACCTTGACGGCCCCCTCCGAGACGGCGAGCGCAGGAGTAGCGCAACCGGAGCGTGAGCTCGCCGAGCGTGGAGCGGAGGCTGAGCTCGCCGACCGTGGAGTCGCCGACCGTGGAGTCGATGTAGCGCGCGGGGCGCAGCGGTCCTGCGAGGCGCAGCGGTCCGGGTCGAGCGAGGCGCAGCGGCCAGGAGCGGGCGCGGCTCGACCGGAGGGAGCCGAGGACACACCGCTGTCGCACGAGGGCACGGTGGCACGCCTATTCGAGGCCTTCAGCCGCCGCGATCTCGATGGCGCGCTTGCGCTCGTGCATCCGGACATCGTCTTCCAGCCGATGACGGCGGAGGTGACTCAGGCGGGCGAGCCTTACTGCGGCTACGAGGGCATCCGCCGCTACACCGAGGACATCGAGGCGCATTGGGACGAGCTGACCGTCCATCCCGCGCAGATCCGAGCCGCCGGCCGCGCGGTCGTGGCGCTCGGCCTGGTGAGCGGGAGCGGACCGGCGGGGTCCTTCGAGAATGCCCCGACGACGTGGGTGGTCAAGTTCAAGGCCGGTCTGGTCATCCACGCGCAGATCTTCTCGGACGCGCGCAACGTAGTCGAAGCGTTGGGCGCCGAGGACGCCTGAGGGCGGCGACGCGCGGGGCGGTAGGGGTCCGAGCGGTGGGCTGCGCGCGGCGGCTAGATCCCTGTCGTGGGGCGAGGCGGGTGTCGTGCGGCAGGTCGGGCCGAGTAGGACCCTCCGCCGCGAGCAATACGCTCATGGGATGCAGTCGCGCGAGCGTTTCGCCGTCATCGACCTCGGCTCGAACTCGTTCCGGCTGGTGGTGTTCTCTGCGGCCGAAGGGTGTTGGCGGCGCACGGACGAGATCTACGAGCCCGTTCGGATCGGCGAAGGTATGGGCGCTACCGGCAGGCTGGGGGAGGAGCCGATGCGACGGGCCCTGGCGACGCTCGACGTATTCGCCCACTTCTGTCAGGCGGCGGGGCTGGAGGGGCAGGCGGTAGACGCGGTCGCGACGAGCGCGATCCGCGACGCCGAGAACGCGGAGGGCTTCTTGAAGCGGGCACGTGAGCGCACGAGCCTGCCGATCCGCGTGCTCAGCCGCGAGCAGGAGGCGCGCTACGGCTACCTGGCGGCGGTCAACTCGACGACGTTGAGCGATGGCTGCGTGCTCGATCTCGGCGGGGGCTCGTTGCAGCTCGTGCGTGTCCTGGATCGCCTTGCGCTCGAGTCGGGGTCGTGGCGGCTGGGCTCGGTGCGGATGACCGAGCGCTTCCTACCGGGGCCGGGACCGGCTAAGCGCCGCCAGCTCGAGGAGCTGCGCGAGCACGTCGCACGCGAGCTCGGCGAGGCGCCGTGGCTGGCGGGCGCCGGACGGCGCATCGTGGGCATCGGGGGAACCGTGCGCAACCTCGCGGTCGCGGCGCAGCGCGAGCTGGGACGGCCGACCAACGGCGTCCAGGGGACGGCGATCGAGCGGGATGTGCTGGAGGAGCTCGTGCGACGGCTGGCGGCGCTGCCGGCCGCGGAGCGCAGCAGCGTGCCGGGGATCAAGCCGCCGCGCGCGGACGTGATCCTTGCGGGTGCGGTGGTCGTGCTCGGGGTGCTGGAGGCGGGTGGCTTTCAGGTGCTGGAGGTCACGGAGGCCGGTCTGCGCGAGGGGGTTTTCTTCGAGCGCCACCTGGCGGACCGGGCGGCAGCCGACGGTGTCGAGGCCGGCCGACCGGAGAGCGAGGAGCGTCCGCTGTTCGCGGACGTGCGCCGGGCGTCGGTGCTGAACCTCGCGGCGCGCTACCACATGGATGTGGCGCACACCCGCCACGTCGCGGCGCTCGCGCTGGGGATGTTCGACCAGCTCGCACGTCTGGGCCTGCACGGCGGTGACCGGCGCGAGCGTGAGCTGCTGTGGGCGGCGTGCGTGCTGCATGACATCGGGATGTCGGTGGACTACGACGATCACCACAAGCACTCGCGCTACCTGATCCTCAACGGTGGCCTGCCGGGGTTCTCACCGACGGAGGTCGCGATCGTCGCGCAGGCGGCGCGCTACCACCGTAAGGGCCTGCCGGAGCCGGGTCCGCTGGGTCCCTTGTTCGAGGAGGCCGATCGTGGGCGCCTGGATCGCTGCGCGGTACTGCTGCGCCTCGCGGAGGACCTGGAGCGCTCGCGCGACCAGCTCGTGCGCGACACGGTGCTGAGTGCTCGTAACGGCGAGGTCCAACTGCGGCTGTTGGCGGAGGGCGAGTCGGCGGTGCCGCGCTGGGCGGCAGGTCGCGAGAGCGAGCTGTTCGCGCGCGCCTTCGACCGCGGGCTCGTCGTCACTGCGTAGAGCACGCGTGCGGCTCGTGTGGCGCCTGCTGCCGGGGCCGCTGGAGCCGGCGCCGCCCGCGACGATCAGCGGCGGGAAGCCGCCTGGTCTACGTCAGGGCCTTAGGCCTGCGCGGCGAGCTCGCGTTCGCGCCCGGCGCAGTCGTAGAGGACGAGGCTGTAGATCGAGAAGCGCGGGAAGTGCAGCCAAACTTCGGTGGGGATCTCGCGGCAGGCGTGGATCACGGCCACAGTGGCACGGTTGCCGCCGCGGCTGGCGTACGCGCCGCCGAGCACGACGTAGCGTGCTTCGCGGTCAGCGACCATACGCGCCAGGCGCGGACCGTCGACCGCGGGGTCGGTACCGCTGTAGCCGCCGAGCGCGCCCGCGCGGAAGCCGAGCAGGATCAGCGAGGCCGCGGTGTTGGAGGACACGGTCAGCATTTCCCAGCGCTTGGTGGGGTGGCGGGCGTCGACGTAGCGCATCAGGTCGCGGTCGACCTTCACGTTGTGGGGGGTGATGCCGTCGGGCCCGAGACCAGCGGCGACGCGCGGTCCGGCCGCGGGGAAGGTGCCCTCGACGGGGACTGACCAGGTCGTTGCGGCGTAGACGGTGGGCGCGATCGTGAGCACGATCAGCGTCAGTACCATCGCGGGGATGGCCAGGCGCCGCACGGCGAGCGCCGCGAGGATGGCGACGGTTCCAGCGCCAGCGCCGATGACGAGCGGTGTGTAGTACCAGTGCATGTAGTGCGCGCGCTGCAGCAGCACGAGCTGCGCGGCGACCGCCCCCGCAACCGCGAGTGGTAGCAGTACGAGCAGCCAGTTGCGGCGTTGGGCGAGATCCACGAAGGCGGCCGCGCCGGCGCCGACCATCGCTGCGGTGCCGGGACCGAGCGCGGACACGTAGTACGGGTGCACGATGCCCTTGGAGAAGCTGAGGATGAGCGCCTCGGCCAGGAACCAGCCGCCAAGCACGATCAGCCCCGCGCTGCGCGGGTCGCGGCGCAGCCGCTCGAATCTCGAGGCTGCCCCCGGCGTTGAGGCTGCCCCCGGCGTTGAGGCTGCCCCCGGCGTTGAGGTCGCCCCCGGCGTCGAAGCTGCCCTCGGCGCCGGGGCGTCCGCCGGGTCGATCGGCGACGGATCCGTCTCGGCGTTCGGCGGGGATCCGGCGGGGCGGTCGGGGAGCGATCCGTTGCGCTGGGCGACGGGCGGGCGCGTGGGGGAGTCGATCGCCGCCGGTCGGAAGAGGATGCTCAACGCGGCCGCGAGCATGCCGATCAGCGCGAACGGCAACATCCAGCCGCCCTGATCGCCAAGACCGGCCTCGAACAGGCGCAGCGGCCCGGGGGGGACGCCGAACGGCGTGGGGTTGGCGTAGTGCCCGTCCGGGAGGACCGGGTTGGGTGTCGCGTGCTTGGGGGCGCGCGTGCGCCTGCTGCGGAGGTCTAGGCTGGTGTGGTAGCGGGGCGAGAACGGTGCGACGCCGCCGAGACGCACGAAGATTTCGCCCGGTCCGCCGATCTCGCCTTCGACGCGGCCGAAGCCGTTGTAGTCGAAGGTGAGGCCGAGCTCGGTGTTGTCGGTGGAACCCCCGACGTAGGGGCGCTGGGAGGCTGGCGTCGCTTCGACGTAGGCGATCCAGGCGAAGGAGACGGCGCCCATCACGACGCCGGCGACGAGCAGCTTGATCAGGCGGCGCACGAAGGGGTCCGGCGCGCAGACGATGTAGCCGAGCGCGATGCCGGGAACGACGAGGTACGCCGCAAGCGTCTTGGTGTTGAAGGCGAGTCCGACGAGCACGGCGCTCGCAAGCAGGCTCGGCCAGCGCCCACCGCGAATCGCGCGCAGGACTGCGCCGCAGGCGAGCAGCATCAGCAGGATCAAGACGACGTCGAGGTTGTTGTCGCGCGAGGATGCGACGAACGACGGGAAGACCGCGAGCGCGAGCGCGCCGGCGAGGGCGGCGAACTGGCCGAAGGGCCGGCGCATGACGGAGTACAGGACGGCTACCCCGAGCACCCCGAGGATCGCCTCGGGCAGCAGCAGGCTGAGCGGGGAGAAGCCAAAGAGCTTGGCGCTGAGCGTCTGCACCCACAGCCCGAAGGCGGGCTTGTCGACGGTGACTAGCCCGCCGGGGTCGAAGGAGGCGAAGAAGAAGTTGTGGAAGGAGCCGAGCATCGACTTGACGCCGGCCGAGTAAAAGACGTTGGCGTAGCCGTTCTGGGAGAGCCGGTGGGTGTTCAGGACCGCGGACAGCGCGAGGATCGGTGTGAGCGCGAGGTAGCCCAGCAGGCCCTGCCGGGACGGTCGCGCAAGGCGCCTGGGCGGGCGCGACGGAGCTTGGGTCGGCACGGCGGTGGCCGTGGCTTCGGCAGCTGCGCTCGGGTCGGCACCGGCAACGGCGGCACTCAGGCCGGCCTCTTGATCGCCAGGGGCGCCGGTCGGTGGGGAGGTCTTGGGTGGGGAGGCGCTCATGGGATACGGATGGGCGGGCGTTGCGGTGCGCAAAGCCCGGCGCGCGGTGTCCGCGGCCGTGGAAAGCAAAGCGGAAACCGTGCTAAGAGGGCATTAAGACGCATCATCGCGCCACAACGCGGGCCGATGCTGTCTGGCCACGGGGCGGTGGCTCGCGGCGGCTCAGCTATCGAGCGCGTCGAGCAGTCGCGTGAGATCGTGCTCGTCGTTCCAGGCGCCGACAGATGCTCGCAGCCATGGGCGGCCGGGAATGTCGCGCAGGATGACGCCGTGCTCGGCGAGGCGTTCGCGCTCGGCGAGCGGGTCGGAGCTCGAGAAGGAGACAAGCGTTGCGCCGTTGCGATCGCTCAAAGACCCGCCGGCGAGCAGGCGCCCGCGCTCGGCGAGCTGCTCGGCGAGGCGGGCGGCGAGCAGCCGGGCGCGCTCGTGGACGGCGCCCCAGTCGGCGTGCTGCAGCACTTCGAACGCGGCCAGAGCGCAGGCGACGGTCTCGGCGCTCAGCGACAGCGTGTCCAGACGCCGGGCGTCTTCGTGCAAGACGGCTTGCAGGCCGGCGCCCGGGTCGGCGAGGTTGGCGTAGCCGCGGCGGCTGACGGCGAGCCGGGCGCGCAGCTCGGGGCTGACGTAGAGCATCCCGGTGCCGTCGGGACCGCAGAGCCACTTCTGGCCGGCGCCGGCGTAAGCGGCGCAGCGCAGTGCGCCGACGTCGGTAGGCACCGCCCCGATGCCCTGGGCCCCGTCGAGCACTACGGGCACGTCGAGCTCGGCCAGGCCCGCGGGCGCGAGCCGTCCGGTCATCCAGCTCACGTGCGAGCAGGCCACGAGCCGCGTGCGCGGGCCGACGGCGTCCGCGAGGTCCGACCAGGGGACCTGGCGGATCGCGACGCGGCGCAGCTGGTGCGCGGCCGAGAGGGCGCCGAGCAGCCCGGGGTGCTCCTCCTCGCTGGTGAGGATCTCGTCGTGCTCGGCGAGCTGCAGGCCGTCGATGACGAGCGTCAGGCCCTCGCTGGTGCAGGTCGTGAGCGCGACATCTTCGGCCGGGCACCCCAGGATGGAGGCGTAGGCTCCTCGCAGTGAGCGGTTCAGCTCTGCACGTCGTTCGAAGTGCTGGTGGGTGCGTCCGGTCTCGGACTCGCGCTGGAGCTCCATGGCGGCGGCGCGTACCGCGGCGGCCGGCAGAGGACCGTCGGTGCCGGCATTCAAATATGCGATTTGGTCCAGAACCGGGAAATGCTCGCGCAGGGCGGAGGCATCAAGCTGTGCGTTCGCGGCCACGGATGCTGAGCATAGCTGGGCTCACAGCGTCGCGGACCAACTTAACCGTATGATGGCCATACTGACGTTTTCGTTATATCCGAACCGTCGTGTATTCATTGGAAGATGGGTGGTGGGATGAGGGGCGGCGCAGACGCGGGGCCGCTGTGGGAGCCGACCCCGGAGGATCGCGAGCGTGCGACGATCACGCGCTTCATGCGCTGGGTCGGCGAGCGCGAGGGGCGGCCGGGCGCGTTCACCGACTACGAGCAGCTGCGCCAGTGGTCGGTGGCTGAGATCGAGCGCTTCTGGGAGGCGATCTGGGAGTTCTGCGAGGTTCGCTCCTCGAAACCGTATGAGCGCGTGCTGGGGGAGCGCACGATGCCGGGCGCGCGGTGGTTCGCCGGAGCGGAGCTGAACTACGCCGAGAACATGCTCCTACGTGACCGCGACCCGAGCGCCGTGGCGGTGCTGCACGCCTCGGAGCTGCGCGAGCTGGAGCAGATCACCTGGGGTGAGCTCGCGGTGGAGGTGGCGCGTGTGGCGGGCGGGCTGCGCGCGCTGGGCGTGGAGCGGGGCGACCGGGTGGTCGCCTACATGCCGAACATCCCGGAGACCCTGATCGCGTTCTTGGCGTGCGCGAGCATCGGCGCGATCTGGTCGAGCGCGGCGCCGGAGTTCGGGGCGCGCAGCGTGATCGATCGCTTCGCGCAGATCGAGCCGAAGGTGCTGCTGGCGGTCGACGGCTATCGCCACGGGGCCAAGGACTTCGATCGCGGCGCGGCGGTCGGGGAGATCCTGGCGGAGCTGCCGACGGTCCGCCACGCGGTCCTGGTTCCATACCTGTCCGAGTCCCCGCCGGCACCGCCCGCGAGCTGGCCGGGAGCGCTCACCTGGCAGGCGCTGCGTGAGCGCGGCGAGGGTGCGCGACTCGAGTTCGAGCAGGTCCCGTTCGAACACCCGCTGTGGGTGCTGTACTCCTCGGGCACGACGGGCCTGCCGAAGGCGATCGTGCACGGCCACGGCGGGATCCTGCTGGAGCAGCTCAAGAAGAGCTTCCTGCACCTCGACCTGCACGCCGGGGATCGCATGTTCTGGTTCACGACGACGGGCTGGATGATGTGGAACTTCCTGGTCGGCTGCCTGTTCACGGAGGCGGCGATTGTGTTGTACGACGGCAGCCCCTCGCACCCGGATCTGGGCGCGCTGTGGTCGCTGGCGGAGCGCACGGAGATGACCTGCCTGGGGTTGAGCGCGGGTCTGCTAAGTGCGTGCGAGAAGGCCGGGCTGCGACCTGGCCGGGACTTCGACCTGAGCGCGCTGCGCAGCATCGGCTCGACCGGCTCGCCGCTGGCGCCGGAGAGCTTCGAGTGGGTGTACGGCCACGTCAAGCCGGACGTGTGGCTGTTCTCGACGAGCGGGGGTACGGACGTGTGCACGGCGTTCGTAGGAGGTTGTCCGCTGCTGCCGGTCTACGCCGGTGAACTGCAGTGCCGGGTCCTGGGGTGCGCGGTCGAGGCGTGGGACCCGTGGGGCAGGAGCGTCACCGATGAGGTCGGCGAGCTGGTGTTGAGAGAGCCGCTGCCCTCGATGCCGCTGCTCCTGTGGGACGACCCGGACGGGGAGCGCTACCGGGAGAGCTACTTCGCGATGTACCCCGGCGTCTGGCGGCATGGTGACTGGATCCGGATCACTCCGCGCGGAGGCGCCGTGATCTACGGCCGCTCGGATGCGACGATCAACCGCCAGGGGGTGAGGATGGGCACGAGCGAGATCTACCGCGCGGCCGGCGCGCTGGAGGAGGTGGTGGATGCGCTGGTCGTGGACATCCCGAGCGGCGCGGGCGCCGGCGAGCTGCGGATGATCCTGTTCGTCGTGCTGCGGCCGGGCCTGGTGTTGGAGGACGAGCTGGAGCGCGCGATCAAGCGCCGCATCCGCGAGGACTGCTCACCGCGGCACGTGCCGAACGAGGTGCGCCAGATCGAGGAGGTTCCGCGGACGCTGTCGGGCAAGGCGTTGGAGGTTCCGGTCAAGCGGATCCTGATGGGGGCGGCGCCGAGCGAGGCCGCGAGCGTGGACTCGCTGGCGAACCCGCGGGCGCTGGATTACTTCGTGCGGCTCGCGGCGAGCCTGAAGTAAGCGTCTGCGCTTGCGCGCCGCGGCGGGGACGCGCGTGAATAGAGATCTGACGGCCGTCTCGGGAGGACTACGAGCCGGCGGCGTCGAACAAGGGGGCCGATGAAGCGAACTGCATCCCCTTCGATTGAGGCGCCGGTGAACGGCGCGGTAAGTGAGCGCCAGAGTCTCTCCAAGTACATCCAGACCCGCTTCGACGAGTGCTCGCGCTCACAGAAGGATGTCGCGCAGTACATCGTGGACCACCTCGACGAGGCGGCCTTCCAGACGGCGGAGGAGCTGGCGCGACGCGCGAACACCTCGAGCTCGACGGTTGTGCGCTTCTCCCAGGCGCTGGGGTTCGAGGGCTTCCCGGAGTTGCAGGCGGCGGCGCGCGAGGAGTACCGCCGTGAGCACGCGACGCCGCAGGCCGCGGTCGCGGGCGCCAGCTCGACCCCGCTGTTCTCACTCGACCAGAATGAGTTCGAGGGGGCGCTGGCCGCCGATCACCTGAACGTGGAGGAGACCGCGCGCAAGGTCTCGAGGACCGCGGTCGACGCGCTGATCGACACGATCGTGAGCTCGGAGAAGGTGCTGGTAGCCGGAACCGACCAGATGGCGTTCTTCGCGAGCTACCTGCGCCACCTGCTGATGCTCCTGGACCTGCGCGTCGATGTCGTGGCGAGCCCCTCCCAGGAGGCGCTCAGCCGCCTGGGACGGATCGACGAGGGGACGCTCGTGATCGGCCTCTCCGCGGGCCGCCCGCACCCGCTGGTGGTGCGCGCGATGAAGCTCGCGCGCCACCGCAAGGCGCGCACGGCGGCGATCACCGACGCGACGCTTTCGGAGGTCGCGAAGCTGGCGCAGATCAAGCTCTACTACTCATCCAACAGCCCCGCCTACGTGCGCTCGCACACCGCGCTGCTGAGCCTGATTCAGGCGCTGGCCTACGGTGTGTACTCGCGCGACAGCGCGCAGTACGAGGATCGCATCAAGGCCTTCCGGCTCAAGTAGTACAGCTAGACTTCCCTGCATGCGCGACGAGGCGACATTCAGGGTCAAGGCCGGCCTGGCGGAGATGCTCAAGGGCGGGGTGATCATGGACGTGGTTACGCCCGAGCAGGCCAAGGTCGCCGAGGATGCGGGCGCGGCCGCGGTGATGGCGCTGGAGCGCGTGCCGGCGGACATCCGCCGCGACGGCGGCGTGGCGCGGATGTCCGATCCGGAGATGATCGCGGGCATCCAGGAGGCCGTCAGCATCCCGGTGATGGCGAAGGCGCGCATCGGGCACTTCCTCGAGGCGCAGGTGCTGCAGGCGCTGGACGTCGACTACGTCGATGAGTCCGAGGTGCTGACGCCGGCCGACGAGGCCAACCACATCGACAAGTGGGCCTTCAAGGTTCCGTTCGTCTGCGGCGCGACGAATCTCGGGGAGGCGCTGCGGCGCATCGGCGAGGGCGCGGCGATGATCCGCTCCAAGGGCGAGGCCGGTACCGGCGACATCGTCGAGGCGGTGCGCCACATGCGGATGGTCACGGGTGAGATTCGCCGGCTGGGCGTGCTCGGCGAGCAGGAGCTGGCGGGCGCCGCGAAGGAGTTGCAGGCACCGCTCGACCTGGTGCGCGGCGTGGCGCGCGAGGGCCGCCTGCCGGTGGTGCTGTTCTGCGCCGGCGGCATCGCGACCCCGGCGGACGCGGCGCTGATGATGGCGCTCGGCGCCGAAGGCGTGTTCGTGGGCTCGGGGATCTTCAAGTCCGAAGACCCGCCGGCGCGGGCGCGGGCGATCGTGGAGGCCACGACGCACTGGCAGGACCCCGAGCGGGTCGCACGGGCCTCGCGGGGACTAGGTCCCGCAATGGTGAGCCTGGAGAGCTCCAAGCTCGAGGATCAGCAGCTCCTCGCCCAGCGCGGCTGGTAGGACGGCTGCGGGCCTTCGCTGGCCGTTGTCCTTACCGATCGGAGATCGTAGGATCTCCGATCGGCCAGCACATGTGCTCAACACATTTCGCTCACTGCGTCCCAGGCCAGCTCGACCCCCGACCGTCCTACAGGCTCGTGTCAGAACAGGCATGCCAGACCCCCCGCTGATCGGCGTCCTTGCGTTGCAGGGCGGCTTCGAGGCGCACGCGCGAGTGCTGCGCGGGCTGGGCGCTCAGGTGCGCGAGGTCCGGGTGCGCGCGGACCTGGCCGGCATCGAGGGACTGGTGCTGCCGGGGGGGGAGTCGACGACGATGACGCTCGGGATCGAGCGCGAGGGCCTGGCCGAGCCGCTGCGCGAGCTGGCCGGCGCGCCCCCGTACGGCCGCGGCGTGCCGGTCTTGGGCTCGTGCGCGGGGCTGATCATGCTCGACCGCGAGCATCTCGGGCTGATGGACATCCGCGCCGAGCGCAACGCGTTCGGGCGGCAGATCCGCAGTTTCGAGGCCGACGTGGAGTTGCGCGGTGTGGGCATCCCGCCCGCCCCCCCGCTGCGCGGGATCTTCATCCGCGCGCCGTGGATCGCTGAGCACGGCCCGCAGGTGGAGATCCTCGCGGAGCTCGACGGGCACGCGGTGGCGGCCCGTCAGGGAGAGCTGCTGGCGGTGGCGTTCCACGCGGAGCTCACGGACGATGTCCGCGTGCACCGGCTGCTGCTCGACGCCGTGGCCCGGCGCCGCGCGGGGGCTTGAGCGAGCGGCCGTCGACCGGCGCTCCGCGGCGCGCGGCCCGTGGCTCCTGGGCATCGTCGTCGCGGTCGCCGAGAGTTGGCTTGCTGCCGTCGAAGGCGTGCGGCTCCGCGAGGCCGTTGGCAAAGGCGAGCTTGCTGGCGATCGAGTAGACCTCGGTGGCGCGCGCGAGCGGCGGCAGCTGTGGCTCGTGCAGCACGCTGAGCACGTGGTTGATGGCGTCGCGGACCTCTGTGGCGAGCAGCCCGTCGTCGTCGAGCCGGGTCGCGTCCTCGAAGGACCAGGCGCGCGAGACGTGCATGCTGGGGCGCAGGTGCGCGTGGCGCCGCCCGAGCGTGCGCAGAAAGGGCTCCAGGCGCGCCAGGTCGCGCTTGGATGCGTAGCGGCGCTTGAGCAGCCACGGCCACAGCTCATCGAGGATCGTCTCGGGCTGGTGGGCGCCGACCTGCTTCCAGTCCTCTCCGTGCCAGCGCTGCGCGTAGGTGGTGGCGTCCAGGCGGCAGGTCAGGTAGACGCGGGTGCGCGCCGGGGCGTTGCGGAAGCCGAGTTGCGGCTGGGGCTCGACGCGCCACGGGGACCCGGTGCTGGTTGGAAGCTCGCAGAGGCGCTCGGCGTGACCGGCGCCGTAGAGGTGCTCGGCCTGGCGCTTGAGCTCGCCGGGCCACATATGCAGGACCAGCTCGTGCCCGTCCAGGTCCAGGGCGGCACGCTGCAGCGAGGCGGTACCGATTGCGGTGTCCAGGCGCACGTGCGCCAGACCGATGCGCTCGGGCTGCAGGCCGGTGGCTTCGCGCAGTAGCGAGCGCAAGCGCCACTTGCGCCGCACGGGGTCGACGCCGACGCGGCGCAGGCTGCCGAACGGCAGCAGGTGGGCGAAGTCGTCGTGGGCGTAGGCCAGCAGGTCCTGCACGAGCGCGCGCTCGGCGGGGCCGAGCAGGCCCAGCTCGACCAGGCGCCACCAGGACTCGAGCAGGTCGTGCCAGCGCAGCACGCAGGTGCGCCGCTCGGCGAAGTGCGCGGAGCCCAGATTGAGCTCCGCGACGCGGTGGCCGTTGCGCCGCGCCCAGCGCGTGCAGACCTTGCTCTCGACGAGCACGACCAGCTCGGGGTCGAAGCGCAGGACGCCGTCGAAGCGCTGTCCGCGGCTGGTGTCGGTGACTTCGCTGACGGGCTCCTCTGGTTCGGTGTCCGGGGTCAGGAAGACGCTGACGAGTCGCTCGCGGGCGACCGCGCCGCCGGCGGCGCTCTCCTCGGAGGCGTCGACGATGTAGGTGGCCTGCATGTCCACGGCGCAGTCCGGCAGTTCGCTCTGGGAGCGCTCGCCGATCGCGCGCAGCAGCGTCTCGCGGGCGAGCGGCACGAGCCGCAGGACGATCATGGCGGCGCGCGTGAGCTGGTCCTCGTGCGTGCGCCCGAGCTCGCGGTAGGGCTCGAAGACGTTCAGGTGTGGGTTGGCGGTCGCGCTGTCCATCACGTGCCCGCCGCCCCGCCGACCTGGGAGCGCTCGCCGCCGGGATCGCCTCCCGGCCGGTCTGAGCGCGGGTCCGTCACGACACGCTCCACGGGTCTCGCCCGTTGACAGTTGGCCGATCCTGTCCGATGACCCTCACCCGTCGTCCCCTGCCAATCTCCGCCTACATCCAGTTGTCAGCGGACTAGCTAATTGTCAAAGACTTTATCGCACGTAAGCGTTTCTATCGAATCGGAGCAGGGGTGGGGCAGCGGGGCGGGAGGAGTGGGATTGGCCCCCTCCGCAGGGCGGAGGGGCCGCGCGGCGTGCTCGTGGCGTGCCTGCGCGGAATACTGAGACCGTGCGGATCGCGGTCTCAGCGGACGAGCGGGTGGGTATCGCCGATGTGCTGATCGCTGCGCTTAAGCGGCGCGGGCACGCGGTGAGCGCGCACGGCGCGCTCGCGCGGGCGGATCGGGCACTGTGCGGGGAGGCGCCGGACGGATCGCGTGGGGATGCGGATCGGGCACTGTGCGGGGAGGCGCCGGACGGATCGCGTGGGGATGCGGATCGGGCACTGTGCGGGGAGGCGCCGGACGGATCGCGTGGGGATGCGGATAGGGCACTGTGCGGGGAGGCGCCGGGCGGACTGCGTGGGGATGCGGATCGGGCACTGTGCGGGGAGGCGCCGGACGGCGGGCAGCGGGAGACGGACGAGCGCGAGGACTGGGCGTGGGCCTCGGAGGCCGCGGCGCGCGAGGTCGCGGAGGATCGCGCGGATCAGGCAGTGGTGTGCTGCTGGACCGGCACCGGCGCGTCGATCGCGGCGAACAAGGTCGCGGGCGTGCGGGCGGCGCTCTGCGGCGACGCGGCGACGGCCGCGGGAGCGCGCCGCTGGAACGACGCGAACGTGCTCGCACTCAGCCTGCGCGGCACCTCGGCGGCCGAGCTGGAGGAGATCCTGGACGCGTGGTTCGCCACCGCCGTGAGCATCGAGGCTGGGGACCGCGAGAGCATCGCGCACCTGTCAGAGATCGAGTCCCGCGCCCGCAAAGGAATTTAGAGGTTCTGCGCCGTCTGGCGAGAATGTGGGAGACGAACGACGCCGCATCGATCGGGCAATCGCACGATTTGTCCGCAAACCGCGCGATCCTTCAGCCGTTGCTTGAAATATGCCGTCCTCATCTGAGATAGTGGCTCTAAGGGCTATTGACGAACAGCCTCCTGTGTGATAATGCCACTAGGGGCCGTAGGTAGGAAAGGAGCAAGGATGGGACGGGGACGTGTAGCGGAGATTGCGAAGTCTCCCGTGCCCACGGAGGCGTTTGAGAAGTACCAGGACCAGTGGATCGCCATTCGGGATGGCGAGGTCGTAGCCGCGGCGCACGACTACGATGAGCTGGTAGCGCACCCGGCGGTTCAACCGGAGGACGACACGCTCTATCACGTGCCGTCTTCCTCGACCTACTTCTACTAGACCGCTGCCCCGCCTGACGACGGTCTGCGGTCCCGCGGGACCGCTCTTGACAGTGATGATCAGCTGCAACGGGCGGCAGGTCCCGGTGCCCGGAATCGTCGATAGCGGCGCCGATGGGACGCTGTTACCGAAGGGGGTCGCGCAACGACTCGGCATAGAGTCCGGACTGCTCCCCAACGCCAAAGCCGGGGGCGCCGCCGGCGGACAGGCCTTCCCGACGTGGAGGTCTCCCGAGAAAATCTATGGCCGGGTCAGTGCGGTCCTGGCTTCTGGACCGCGGGAATGGGGACCTCAATTTCGCCTGGTTCCGGCATTTGCCGAGACGGAGATGCCGCTCTTCGGGCGAGCCGACTTCTTCAAGGTCTTCACGATCACCTTCCAGCATCAACCGGTTCACGGGGCCGTCTTCATGTTGGACGGCTGAGCGGGGGCGCGGGCCGCACTCAGGCGGCGGCGAAGCGCGCGATCCCGTCCTGCTCCTGCTCGACGGCGCGGCCGGCATTCAGCAGCAGGTCGATGTGCCCTAGAACCTCGGAGATCGTGAGGTAGGCCTGCGTGACCGCGACGTTGCCCCACATCGCGTGAGCCATCTCATACGCGCTGCGCGGCCGCTCGGCGATCAGGCCGTGGATGCGCTCGGCGCGGCGCTCGTGCAGGCGCAGGCGCTCCTCGATCAGCGCGGCGTGGTCGGTCACCGGCGCGCCGTGGCCCGGGAGGACCAGCTCCAACTCCATCGCGCGGGTGCGCTCCAGCGAGGCCAGATAGGTCACGAGCGCTTGCGGACGGGGACCGTCGTAGTCGCCCTCCGCCTCCAGCGGCCGGGCCAGCAGGGGGTTGGAGGAGATGTGCCCGAGCAGGTGGTCCCCGGCGATCAGCTGCGAGCGCCGCTCGTCCCAGAAGACGGTGTCGGAGGGGCTGTGGCCGGGACGGTGCAGGACCCGCAGGGTGCGGTCGCGCAACTGCAGCTCCTCTTCGTCGGCCAGCGACCGCGTGACCTCGATCGTGCAGCCCCACGCGCGGAAGCTCGCCGAGACCGCGCGCAGCGCAGTGACGACGTCGCTGGGGACGCCGTGGCGCAGCATGATGCGCCCCGCGAAGCGGTCGTCGAGCTCGGCGTCCTCCCGGAAGTTCGCGAGCCGGCGGTCGAGACCCGCGAGTGCCGCGACCTGTGCGCCGGAGCGCCGCGCGAGGATCGCGGCGAGGCCGAAGTGATCGATGTGCTGGTGGGTCACGACCAGCAGTTCGAGATCCTCGATCGCGTGGCCACGCGCGGCGAGCGCCTGTTCGAGCTCGTCGAGCGCCTTTGCCGAGTTCGGCCCCGAGTCGATCAGGGTCAGCGGCTCGTCCTCGATCAGGTACGCGTTGACGCGCCCCACCGCAAACGGGGTCGGGATCGCGAGGCAGTGGATCCCCTGCTCCGCGGCCCGCGCGAGCGCGTCGGTGGCGCGCTCGGTGGCCTCGGCCTGCGTGGCGTCGGCGTCGGTGGCCCGCTCGGCGGTCTTGGCCTGCGTGGCGTCGGCGTCGGTGGCCTGCTCGACGGTCTCAGCCTGCGCGGCGTCGGCGGGTCTCTCGCTGGCGGTCGGCTCGGCGTGCTCGGCGTCCGCCTGCCCCGGCGGGCTCATGAGCGGATCAGCGCGAGCACCTCGTCGCGGCGGCGCTCCATGTCCTCCCGGGAGCGCAACGACTCAAGGCAGAGGCGCAGCAGCGGCTCGGTGTTGGAGGGGCGCACGTTGAAGTGCCAGTCCTCGTAGTCGATCGAGATGCCATCCAGGCGCTCCTGCTGGGCGTCGGCGTAGCGCGCGGCGAGCTCCTCGATCTTGGCGTGGGGGTCGGCCACCTCGGAGTTGATCTCCCCGGAGATGAAGTAGTGCTCACGGTAGGGCCTCAGCAGCTCCGCGAGGGTATTACCCGTGTTGGAGAGGTGCTCGAGGATCAGTAGCGCCGGCAGCGTCCCGGAGTCGGCGCAGTAGAAGTCGCGGAAGTAGTAATGCCCTGAGACCTCGCCCCCGAATAGTGAGCCCTCCGCGCGCATCCGCGTCTTGAAGAAGGCGTGCCCGACGCGGTTGACGTACGGCGTCCCGCCGGCCCGCCTCACGGTGTCCGCGACCGCGCGCGATGCCCGTACGTCGTAGAGGATCGCCTCCCCGGGGCTCTTGCGCAGCAGTGACTCCGCGAGCAGCGCCGTGAGGAAGTCGCCGTCGACGAAAGACCCGTCGCCGTCGATGAAGAAGCAGCGATCGGCATCTCCGTCCCACGCGATCCCCAGGTCGGCGCTGCTCGCGCGCACCTTGTCGATCACGAACTGGCGGTTCTCCGGCAGCAGCGGGTTGGGCTCGTGGTCGGGGAAGTTGCCGTCCGGCGTCCAGTAGGTCTCGATCGGATCGATGCCCACACGTCGCAGTAGCGGTCCCACCATCGGCCCCGCCATGCCGTTGCCGCCGTCGACGACCACCTTCAGCGGCTGGATCGCCGCGGGGTCGACGAAGCGCAGCGCCGCCTCCTGGAACTCCGCGTAGACGTCGACCTCCTGCGCCGATGCGCTCCCCGGCGGCTTCCCGCCGGCTGCACCGCTTGATAGCCCGCCCGCGACGGTCGCGCCCGCGCCCGTCGCGCCCGCGCTGGCCACGGCACCGGCCGCCTGTGTCGCGCCGGATGCGCGCTCGTCCCCGTCGAGACCGGCCTCGATCAGCTGGCGGATGTCCTGGATGCCGCTGTCCCCCGAGAGCGCCAGTGCGCCCCCGCGCACGAGCTTGACGCCCGTATACGCCTTCGGATTGTGCGAGGCCGTGCACATCAGCCCACCGTCCAGCCCGCGCGAGCCGACGAGGTAGTAGAGCATCTCGGTGCCCACTTCTCCCGCGTCGAGCACCTCCACGCCCTCGGCCAGCAGGCCCGCGCGATAGCGCCCCGCTAGCTCCGGCGCCGTCAGGCGCATGTCGTGCCCTAGCCCCACTCGCAGCTCCTGCACCGGCTTGCCCTCCAGGCGCCCGAGCACCCGCGCAAATGCACGGCCGATGAGCTCGGCGACCTCGCCGTCGATCTGCTCGCCGTAGAGGCCGCGGATGTCGTAGGCCTTGAAGATCCCGGGGTCGATCGCTGGCGCCATCAGTGCGGCCATCCTATGTCTTCCGCGAACAGGCCCGCTCGCCGCTCCACAACCACGGCGGAGCGGAGCGGAGCCCACCAAAACACTATCTTTAGGCCATGTCCGGACACTCCAAGTGGTCGAGCATCAAGCACAAGAAGGCGATCGTCGACTCGCGCCGCGGCGCGCAGTTCACGAAGCTGGCACGTGCAGTGACCGTGGCGGCACGCGAGGGTGGGGGGGATCCCGATTCAAACGCCGCCCTGGAGAACGCCGTGCGCAAGGCCAAAGCCGCCTCGATGCCCAAGGACAACATCGAGCGCGCCATCGCCAAGGGCACCGGCGAGGGCGGCGACGGCGACGCCCTGGAGACCGTCGTCTACGAGGGCTACGGGCCCGGCGGCGTCGCGCTGCTCGTCGAGACCGTCACCGACAACCGCAACCGCACCGGGCCCGACGTGCGCAACCTCTTCACCAAATTCGGCGGCTCCCTGGGCGAGCCGGGCTCGGTGGCGTATCTATTCGACAAGAAGGGCGTGATCGTCGTCGACGCCTCCCGCTACGGCGAAGACGACCTGCTCGCCGCGGTCGAGGCCGGCGCCGAGGACATCTCCCAAGACGAGGGCGTCTTCGAGATCGTCACCGAGCTTGCCGACTTCGCCGCCGTGCGCCGCGCGCTGGAGGCCGCCGGCGTCGAGCTCGAGAGCGCCGAGCTCACGCACCGCCCGTCCAGCCTGGTCCCGATCCAGCACGAGGGTCAGGTGCTCAAGCTGATGAAGCTGATCGACGCGCTCGAAGAGAACGACGACGTCGGCGCCGTCCACGCCAACTTCGACGTCCCCGCCGACGTGCTCGAACGCGTCGCCGGGTAACGCTCGCGCTTGCCCCGTCCGGAGCGCGAGCGGCGCTTGTCCCGCCCGCAGTGCGAGCGGCGCTTGTCCCGCCCCAAGCGCGCTGGGGCGTGCCCGCGGCCGGCCCACCCGGCGGCGCACCCCTCGCTACGCATACTCTCGCCAGGTCGATGAGCTGCGCCGATCGCCCACCCGTCGTGATCCTCTGCGGTGGACGTGGCACCCGCTTGCGGGAGCGCACCCGCGAGATTCCCAAGCCACTCGTCGAGATCGGCGGTCGGCCGATCCTCTGGCATGTGATCGCGCTCTACGCCGCGCAGGGCTTCCGGCGCTTCCTGCTCGCCACCGGCTACCGCGGCGAGCTAATCGAGCGCTTCGCCGCTACGCACCCCTGGCGGGAGGGGGTCACCGTCGAGTGCGTCGACACCGGCCTCGACACCCCCACCGGCGGGCGCATCAAGCGGCTCGAATCCCAGCTGCAGGGGCAGGAGCGCTTCTGCGCCACCTACGCCGACGGTCTCGCCGACATCGACCTCGCGCGGCTGCTTGCCTTCCACGAGGCTCACGGGGCGCTCGCCACCATGACCGTCGTGCGCCCCGAGCTGCAGTTCGGGGTCACCGAGCTCGACGGCGAGGGCGGTCGTGTGCTCGGCTTCCGCGAGAAGCCCCGCTCCGAGCATTGGGTCAACGGCGGCTTCTTCTGCTTCCGCGCCGCCGCGCTGGGATACCTCGCGCCCGACAGCGTCCTCGAGCGCGAGCCGCTGGAGCGCCTCGCCGCCGCCAGTGAGTTGCGCGCGTACCGCCACGAGGGCTTCTGGGAGTGCATGGACACCTACAAGGACGCCGTCGCCCTCAACGACCTGTGGGCCTCCGGTAGCGCGCCCTGGCGCGTGTGACGGCCCGACCCGGCGCGCGGGGCAGTTTCGACCGGCGCGTGTGACGGCCCGACCGGTGCGTGTGGCAGCCCGACCGGCACGTTTGACAGCCCGACCGGCGCGTGTGAGTGTCGCCGTCGCGGGCAGGCGTCCGGCGCCCCGCGCAGAATCCCTTCCGATGATCGTCCTGGGTATCGACCCCGGCCTAGCCAACGCCGGCTACGGCGTCGTCGCGCGCCGCCGCGGCCGGCTCGCTGCGCTCGACGGCGGCGTGATCGACACGCCCGCGGGGATCGCGCTCGAGACGCGGCTCGTCACGCTCCATCGGCGCGTACTGGAGTTGATCGACGAGCACCGCTGCACCGTGATGGCGCTGGAGCAGCTCTACTTCGGCCAGAACGTGCAGACCGCCTTCGCCGTCGGGCACGCCCGCGGCGTCACGATGCTGGCTGCGGGGCAGCGCGCGCTGCCCTGCTTCTCATATACGCCCCAGCGCGTCAAGTCCGCCGTCTGCGGCAACGGCCGCGCACCCAAGGAGCAGGTCGCGCGGATGGTGCAGACGCTGCTCGCGCTGCCCGAGCTGCCGCGACCCGACCACGCCTCCGACGCGCTCGCCGTCGCCGTCTGCCACCTCAACGCCGCGCCCTTCGAGAGCGCGCTCGCCGAGGCGGTCGGGGCCGCGTGAGCGCGTCCTCGCCCAACCTGCCACTCAGCTCGACGTCGAGCATCGACGTGCACAAGGGGAGTCCAGGATGATCGGCTTGCTGCGCGGGGAGGTCGCCGTGCGCCGCGCCGATCATGTCGTGATCCTCTGTGGCGGAGTCGGGTACCGCGCCGCCGTCTCCGCCGAGACCCTACGCCACGTCCCCGCCGTCGGGGGCGAGAGCACGCTGCACGCGCACCTGATCGTCCGCGACGACGCGCTCTCCCTCTATGGCTTTCACTCCGAGCAGGAGCGCGACCTGTTCCTGATGCTGCTCTCCGTGCAGGCCGTCGGCCCGAAGGTAGCCCTCGCCGTGCTCTCCGGTGGTCCCCCGCGCGAGCTGATCGCCGCGCTCGCCGCCGGTGACGCCGCGCGCCTACAGGCCGTGCCCGGGATCGGCAAGCGCACCGCCGAGCGCATCATCGTCGAGCTGCGCGAGAAGGTCGGCGTCGTCGTCGACGCCGCGGTCCTGGCCACCGGCGCCGGCGCCGAGGAGATCGCGGCCCGCCGCGGCCAGGGTCCCCGCGCGCTCGCCCGCGACGGGCTGCTCGAGCTCGGCTACACCACCACCGAGGCCGAGGCGCTGTTGCGCGACGCCGACGGAGAGAGCGCCGACCAGCTGATCGCCAACGCGCTGCGTGCCGCGCGTACGCCGTGAGGCCCGAGGCGAGCACCGCGATGGCCCTCCCACGACAGGGGACGCCGCGGCCCACGACCCTGAGGGGCAGTCGGTGACCCGCATCCAAACCCCCTACCTGGACAGCGAGGAAGTACTCGAGGAGGAGCTCGAGCGCTCGCTGCGCCCGCGCCGCCTGGGCGAGTTCATCGGCCAGCACGCCCTGCGCGAGCAGCTCGCCGTCGCGATCGAGGCCGCGGTCGCGCGGGGCGAGGCGCTCGACCATCTGCTGCTCGCCGGGCCTCCCGGACTCGGCAAGACCTCGCTGGCCCAGATCGTCGCCAGCGAGCTCGAGGTGCCGTTCGTGCAGACCGCCGGGCCCGCCCTGGAGCGAAAGGGAGACATCGCGGCGTTTCTCACGGCCCTGGAGCCGCGCAGCGTGTTCTTCGTCGACGAGATCCACCGCCTGCCGCGCACGCTCGAGGAGACCTTCTACCCCGCGATGGAGGACCATCGCCTGCCGATCACCGTCGGCCAGGGCGCCGGCGCGCGCGTCGTGACGCTCGATCTGCCGCCCTTCACGCTGGTGGGAGCGACGACCCGCAGCGGGCTGCTCACGACCCCGCTGCGCGACCGCTTCGGAATCCAGGCGCGCCTGGAGCACTACTCCGTCGAGGAGCTCGCCGAGATCGTCAAGCGCTCGGCTGGGATCCTCGAGATCCGCTTGCAGGACGATGGAGCGAGAGCCATCGCCGCGCGCAGCCGCGGGACCCCACGGGTAGCCAACCGCCTGCTCAAGCGCGTGCGCGACTACGCTGAGGTGCGCATGGACGGCGTCCTCAGCGCCGCCGCCGCAGCCGCTGCGCTGGAACTGCTGGAGGTCGACGAGCGCGGCCTGGATCGTCTGGATCGCGAGATCCTGCGCACGATCTGCGTGAAGTTCGACGGCGGTCCCGTCGGCCTCTCCACGCTCGCCGTCGCCGTCGGCGAGGAGCAGGACACGATCGAGGACGTCTACGAGCCCCACCTGCTGCGCGAGGGTCTCATCAAGCGCACTCCGCGCGGGCGCGCCGCTACTCACGCCGCCTTCGCGCACCTCGGCCTGGAGGCCCCAGTGGGGCCGGCGGGCGCCGAGACCGGCGCCGCTCCAGGGCTTTTCTAGGCTCCCCCGGCGGCCCCCGACTGGCGGGGGCCTCAGCCGCGTCGCTTCCCTAATCTGTGGGTGGCATGTCCCATCCCTTCATCTGCCCCAACTGCGGGCACCGCTCCAGCGAGATCGACCGCAACCTCGGTTTCACGCGCCAGCCGAAGGGCTGCGCCAAGTGCGGGTTCGCGTTCCTCTTCGAACTGCTCGACGACTACTACCCGGCTCCGGATGCGGCCTTTTTCGTCTGCGACCGCGAGGGCCGCGTGATCGGCTGTGGCAAGAACGCCTTCGCCCTCACCGGCCTGGAGGAGGAAGCCGTGATCGGCCGGCCCGTCGAGCAGGCGCTCGGCCTAGAGTTCGCCAACGGCGACGATCCCGTGGGCACGGTGCTGGAGTGGGGTGTGCGCGCCATGGGCAAGCCCGTGCGCGTCAACGGCGAGCGTGACCTTCCCGCGAGCGCGCGCGCCGACATGTTCCCGGCGTACGACGACGAGGGCGGGCTGTTGCTGGTGCTCACTCCCGACAAGTAGGCTTCAGTAGTGATCGGGCATCCGAAATCCGTCGCTGCACTCCACAGCTCGCCGTCCGGACGTGCCTGGAGAGCCTTGAGCGCAGATGGGTAGCCGCCGCCGCAACGCCCTGATCCTGTTGATCGTCGCCGGCCTCGTGGCCGCGTCCGGGATCATCATTGCGCTCAAGCCGACCCGTCTGGGCCTCGAATTGAAGGGCGGGGTCGCGCTCGTCTACAAGGGCCGCGCCACCGCACAGGCCAAGGTCAACACCGAATCGCTCAACCGCACGATCGACATCATGCGCAAGCGCGTCGATCAGCTCGGTGTCGCCGAACCGGAAATCCAGCGCACCGGGGGCGAAGAAATCGAGGTCTCGCTACCCGACGTCAGCAACGCCCAACGCGCCCAGGAACAGGTCGGCAAGACCGCTCAGCTGCACTTCTACGACTGGGAGCCCAACGTCATCGGTCCCGACGGCAAGCCCGCGCCGAGCGACCCCACCGTCACCGGCGGCGCCGAACCGGCCTCGGTTCCCCACGGGCTCCTGCAGTACCAGGCGGTGCAGCGCGCCGCCAAACGGGCGCCGATCATCGGCCGCAACGAGACCACGCTGGACCCCGGCTGCACGCCCGCACAGGCCAACGGCTGCATCTACGGATCGTGGTACCTGCTGGACACCAAGCACGAAAAGATGCTGTGCGCCACCGGCGGGCCGGTCTGCGCACCGCAGGACACCGAAGCCGACCTCTACGCCGACGGCTACAAACCGCCACCCGGCACCAAGCCCAAGGCCGTGCGCGTGAACCCCGGCACGATCCTCGTGCAGGCCCACCCCGAAGAATTCAACGGCAAAATCAACAACCCCTCGCCGAACAGCTTCTACGTCCTCGACGACGACCCGGTGCTCAGCGGCGAAGACATCAACAACCCCCAGCAGAGCTTCCAGGAAGGCGGCTCGGGCCTGCCGGACGTCACCTTCGGCTTCTCCTCGCAGGGGCGCAAGATCTTCGAAAAAGTCACCAGGAAGATCTCCGAACGCGGCGCCAACGCCCAGCTTCCCGGTGTCAGCAAGGCCGCCGCCGAGCAGCACTTCGCGATCGTGCTCGACGAACAGGTCATCACCGCCCCGTCGATCGACTACGGCCAGTACCCCGAAGGCATCGACGCCAGCAACGGCTCGGAGATCACCGGCGGCTTTACGATCACCTCCGCCCAGAACCTCGCCGAGGAGCTCCAGTCCGGCGCGCTGCCGATCAAGCTGGAACTGATCTCCCAGTCGCAGGTCTCGGCCACCCTCGGCAAACAGGCGCTCAAGGAGGGCCTCGTGGCCGGTCTCGTCGGGCTGGCAGTGGTCTGCCTGTTCCTGCTGATCTTCTACCGCGTGCTGGGAGCGATCGCGGTCGGCGGCCTGGTGATCTACACGATCTATTTCTTCGCGCTGATCAAGGCGATTCCGATCACGCTGACGCTGCCGGGCATCGCCGGGCTGATCCTCACGATCGGGATCGCGGCCGACGCCAACATCGTGATCTTCGAGCGCGTCAAGGAGGAGATCCGTGGCGGGCGCTCGATCACGGCCGGCATCGCCGCCGGCTACAAGCGCGGGTTCGCAGCGATCGTCGACGCCAACGTGGTCACGTTCATGACCGCCTTCATCCTGTTCGCGCTGGCCACCGCGCAGGTCCAGGGCTTCGCGTTCATGCTCGGTATCGGCACGCTGCTGACGCTGTTCACCGCCGTGCTCGCCACCCAGGCCGCGCTCGGCGTGATGGGCCGCTCGCCGCTGGTCGGCCACCCCTCGATGCTGGGTGCGGCCCGCCGCGGGCGCGGCTGGACCTTCGACTTCATGGGGGCCTCGAAGTGGTTCTTCTCGCTGTCGGGGACGATCCTGCTGATCGGCGCGCTGGCGATCGGGGGTAAAGGGCTGAACTTCGGGATCGACTTCAAGTCCGGCACGCGCATCCAGACCGCGTTCGTCAAGCCCGTCAGCGAGAGCCAGATCCGCGCGGTGCTCGCCCCGAAAGGGCTAGGCGACGCGGAGATCCAGAAGCTCACCAAGGACAAGAACGTCGGCGGCAGCGGCTACCAGATCTCCTTCAAGCACCTCAAACAGATCGAAGTCGTGAAGGTCGAGTCCGCGCTGAATACGGCCTACGGCCTGCGCAACACCTCCGACACCTCGATCGGGCCGACGTTCGGGCAGACCGTGGCGAACAGTGCCGTGATCGCGATCATCGCCTCGCTGCTGGTGATCTCCGCGTACATCGCGCTGCGCTTCGAGTGGAAGTACGCCGTCCCCGTGCTGATCGCGTTGATGCACGACCTGCTGATCACGGCCGGCGTGTACTCGCTCACCGGCCGCGAAGTGACAACCGCCACGGTCGCGGCGCTGCTTACGATCCTGGGGTACTCGCTGTACGACACCATCATCGTCTTCGATCGTGTGCGCGAGAACGTGCCGCGCATGCCCAGGGCAGCGTTCTCGCAGATCGTCAACCGCTCGATGTCCGAGGTGCTCACGCGCTCGCTGGCGACCAGCTTCTGCACGCTGCTGCCGGTCATCGCGCTGCTGCTCTTCGGCGGCGACACGCTGAAGGACTTCGCGTTCGCCTTGATGATCGGGATCGCCTCCGGGGCGTACTCGTCGATCTTCATCGCCTCCCCGGTCCTGACCCACTGGAAGGAGCGCGAGCACGCCTACCGCAACCGCCGCGCACGGATCGTGCGTGAACTCGGCGAGGTGCCCGCCTACGCCACCACGATCGCGGGCGCCCCGGTCGACGTGGAGCCCACCACGGAGCGCAAGCGCGGGCGCAAAGGGAGCCTGATCGCCCCGGAGGAGCCGGGGGAGGAGCTCTCCAAGGCGGAGTTCGACGAGCTCGTGCGCGACCTCGACATCGAGACCGACGGTGGCAGCGCGCCCTCCCGTCCCGCGGGCGCGAACGGTCCGCGCCGTGGCGCCGGCGGTGGGCGTGGGCGCAGCTCGGCCACCGGGACCGTGCCCGTCAAGGACGGCGCCCGGGCGGGGGCCCCAACGCGAGCGCCGGCCCCTGAGCAGACTCAGACATCTCAGCCCGCTCCCCGAGATCCGGCCGCGGACCTGACGCCCGAGGATCTCGTGCTCAAGGACGAGGCCAAACAGCGCAAGAAGCGCCCCCGCAACCGCCGGCACGGGAGGTCACGCTGATGACGGGCACAGCTTTTCCCTTTGCGCGCGGACCGGTTGGTCGCCGCCCGCGGAGGTCGCGCTGATGGCGATGCTCGGCTGGGTCATGATGGGCCTTGCGATCTGGCACTTCACGATCTTCCTGCCCGACCGCTTCTGGGGCGGGATCGTGGGCGCATTCGTCGGCTCGCTGTTCGGTGCGATCGTGGTCGCGACCCTCATCTACAGCGTCAAAGTCTCGGGGCTCCAGATACCCGGTGAAAAGGCGACCGACATCGCCGTCGTGCTGTACGCGGTGCCGGGCGCGTTGATCGGGATCGCCGCGGTCTACCTCGAGGGCGCCCGGCGCGAGCGCACCAAGCTCGACCCCGACATCTGAGCGCGCCGCGCCGCCGTCGCTGTCCGATGCCGCCCGTAGGGTGCATCGATGGACGAGATTCGCCGTTTCGAGGACGCGCCCTGCCCTGCTCCGGAGGTGCGACGCCTGGAGCAAGCGCTGGGCGTGAGCGGTCCACTGGCGCAGGTGCTCGTGCGCCGCGGGTTAGCCGATCCGCGGCGCGCACGCGCGTTCCTGGCGGCCGACGAGGAGCACCCGCCTGCCGCGTTCGCCGGGATCGATGTCGCGATCGCGACGATCCTCGAGCACGTCCGCGCGGGGACGCGGATCACGGTGCACGGAGACTACGACGTCGACGGGATCTGCTCCACAGCGGTGCTTGTGAGGGCGCTGCGGGCGCTGGTTGGGAACGTCGATTGGTACCTGCCCGATCGCGCCAGCGACGGCTACGGGTTGAATCCCGCGACGGTGCGACGCCTAGCGGACCGCGGCACGCGCCTACTGATATCCGTGGATTGCGCGATCACGGCGATCGACGAGGTCGAGCTGGCGAAGTCGCTGGGCATGGAGGTAGTGGTGACCGATCACCACGCCCCGCGCGCGGGCGGCGCGCTGCCGCGCGCACCGATCGTGCACCCCGCCGTCTGCGGCTACCCGTGTCCGGAGCTGTGCGCCACCGCCGTCGCCTACAAGCTCGTCCAGGGCCTGTGGGCTGCCGCCGGTCGTGGCGAGAGCGGGGACTCGGCTGGCGGTGAGGACGGGCATGGGGGATACCACCCGCGGGAGGACCTTGACCTTGTGGCGCTCGCGACGATCGCCGACGTCGTGCCGCTACTCGGCGAGAATCGCACGCTGACGCGCCGCGGGCTGCGGGCACTGGCGGGGACCGCCAAGCCGGGACTGCGCGCGCTAATGACGGTCGCGCGGATCTCCGATCCGGCCAAGGTCAGCGAGCGCAGTGTCGCTTTCGCGCTCGCCCCGCGGTTGAACGCCGCGGGACGCATGTACCGCGCAGATGCGGGCTTGGAGCTGATTCTCACCGAAGACGCCGCGCGCGCCGCGCAGATCGCCGCGGAGCTCGACCGCGCAAACTACGAGCGCCGGCATACCGAGCAGCGCATTCTCGCGGAGGCCGAGCAGCAGGTCACCGAGTTGCAGCAGGCGGGCCCCACGCGCGCCGGGTACGTGCTGGCCGGCGAGGGCTGGCATGCCGGGGTCATCGGGATCGTCGCTTCGCGCCTAGCCGAGCGCTACCACCGGCCGTTCGTGCTGGTCGCGCTCGAGGGCGCTGCCGGACGCGGGTCGGGCCGCAGCATCGAGGGCTTCGACCTGCTCGGCGCGCTGGAGGCGTGCGGGGACCATCTGCTGCGCTACGGCGGGCATCGTGCGGCGGCCGGCATCGAGATCGAGCGTGCCCGGCTAGATGCCTTCGGGGAGGCGTTCGCCGCCCACGTCGAGGGTGTGCTGGGCGCCGAGCCACCGGCTCGCGCCGAGCGTGTGGACGCGATCGTCGAGGGCCCAGAGCTGGGGATGGAACTGGCCGAGGAGCTGCAGACGCTCGCGCCATTCGGATGCGCAAACCCCGCGGTGTCGTTGCTGGTACGCGGCGCCACCTTCGAGGATCGTCGACCGATGGGGGAGGGCCGACACGTGCGCTTTACCCTCCAGTCCGGCCCAGCCCGCGCCCGGGCGGTTGCGTTCGGCATGGGCACGCGGCTGCCCGTCGAGGACGGCGTGCCGGCTGACGCGACGTTTGCGCTGGAGGTCAACGAGTGGCGCGGGGTGAGCGAGCCACGCTTGGTGCTGCGCCACGCCCAGCCATGCGCGGCCAGCGTCGCTGAGCCTGACGTCGCGGAGCCCGTGGAGGCCGAGCCGGTCGTCCCGCGGTCGACGGGGGCCGAGCCGGCGGTCCCGGAGCCAGCGGTCTCGCAGTCCGTGGGCGCCGAGCGTGCGGTTGCGGAGCCCGCTGAGGAGCTTGTCCTGTTCGCGTGATCGCCGCGCCCGCGCCGCGCGGATTCGCCTGCCGATTGCGTCTCCGCTTCAACCTGCCCACCGGGTCCCCTACCCTTAAGGCATGGCGATCCCACAAGATCCGGAGAGCCCCGTGAAGGAGCCGGCCCTCGCGCGCCCGGAGGCGGGCCGTGGGCAGACTGCCCAGCGGCTGAACGAGCTCGAGCGCCGGCTACTCGGAGACCTGTTCGCGATCGTCTCCGAGCACGCAGCGGACTCGACGGTTCGGATCGACCGCGAGCGGGTCGAGGAGGCGTTCGTGTTCGCCTGCGAGCACCACGCCGCACAGCGGCGCAAGACAGGCGAGGACTTCATCGTGCACCCCGTCGGTGTGGCACGCATCTGCGCCGGCATGCGACTCGACACCGAGACGCTGTGCGCGGCGCTGCTGCACGACACCGTCGAGGACACCTCGGCCTCGATCGAGGAGGTGCGCGAGCGTTTCGGTGAGCAGATCGCGAACATCGTGGACGGCGTCACAAAGCTCACCGGCATTACGTTCCGCTCGCGCGACGAGGCGCAGGCCGAGAACTACCGCAAGATGATGGTCGCGATGGCCACCGACGTGCGGGTCATCCTGATCAAGCTCGCCGACCGGCTGCACAACATGCGCACGATCGAGGCGATGCCCAAGCAGAAGCAGATCGACAAGGCCAAGGAGACACTGGAGATCTACGCGCCGATCGCGCACCGCCTCGGCATCCACGCGATCAAGTGGGAGCTCGAGGACCTCGCGTTCGCGACGCTGCATCCCCGCAAGTACCAGGAGATCAAGGGGCTCGTCGCCCAGCAGCGCGACGACCGCGAGCGCTACGTCAGCGAAGCCGGGGAGTACCTCGCCGCCGAGCTGGGCAAGCTCGGCGTCACCGCGCAGATCGCGGGTCGCGCCAAGCACTTCTACTCGATCTACTCGAAGATGACCAAGAAGGGGCGCGAGTTCAACGAGATCTATGACCTCACGGCGATGCGCGTGATCGTGGACTCGGTGAAGGACTGCTACGGCGCCGTCGGGGTGATCCATTCACTCTGGAAGCCGCTGCCGGGGCGCTTCAAGGACTTCATCGCGATGCCCAAGTTCAACATGTATCAGTCGCTGCACACCACGGTGATCGGGCCGGAGGGCCGGCCGCTGGAGATCCAGATCCGCACCCACGACATGCAGGAGATGGCCGAGTTCGGAGTGGCGGCGCACTGGATGTACAAGCAGCGGCGTGGTGGGCCCGAGCGGGCAGACGGATCGTCGGTGGCGACTCGCACCGGTGAGCAAGCGGGGTCTTCGGTGTGGCCGGAGGACGCCAAGCTCAAGTGGCTGCGCTCGATGCTCGACTGGCAGCAGGAGCTCTCGGACCCGCAGGAGTTCATGGAGAGCCTGAAGATCGATCTCTTCGAGGACGAGGTGTACGTGTTCACGCCCAAGGGCGAGGTCAAGTCGCTCGCCGCGGGCGCGACCCCGCTGGACTTCGCCTACGAGGTGCACACCGAGATCGGCCACCGCTGCGTCGGCGCCCGCGCGAACGGCAAGATCGTGCCGCTGCACTATGAGCTGCGTAGCGGTGACATCGTCGAGATCCTCACGACCAAGCGTGAGCGTGGACCCTCGCGCGATTGGCTCGCGATGGTCAAGACCACGCGGGCGCGCAACAAGATCAAGGCATGGTTCAAAGCCGAGTCCCGCCAGGACACCGAGCACTCCGGACGCGACCTGCTCCAAGAACACCTCAAGAAGCAGGGGCTGCCGGCCCAGAAGATCACGGGCTCCGCGCTGCTCGCAGACGTGATCCGCGAAATGGGCTACCGCAAGGCGGACGACTTCTACATCGCCCTGGGTGGCGCGAAGGTCTCGCCGAAGGTCGTGCTCAACAAGATCATGCAACGCCTCAAGCAGGGGGAGGCGGCGGACGAGGGTCCGACCGCGGCCACCGATCTGCTCAAGGTGGGTGGCTCACGCCGGCGTCCTACGCACTCCTCGGGGCAGTACGGGATCCGCGTGGAGGGCGTGGAGGACGTGATGCTGCGCCTGGCGAAGTGCTGCCGGCCGGTCCCGGGGGACCCGATCCTCGGCTACATCTCCCTGGGCCGCGGCATCACGATCCACCGCGAGGACTGCCCCAACGCGAGCACCCTGCGCAAGAACCCCGAGCGCTTCACGCACGTCTACTGGGAAGGCGACCAGGCGACCGCCTTCGTCGTGGAAATCCAGATCGACGCCTGGGATCGCCATCGCCTGCTGGAGGACCTCTCGCGCGTGTTCTCCGAGTCCGGGGCCAACATCCTCGAAGCTCGCTGCCTCTCCAACCCCCCGATGGTCAAGAACCGGTTCGTCGTCGAGGTCGCCGACACGCATTCGCTGAAGGGCGCGATCAACCGCCTGCGCAATACCGAGTCGGTGTTCGACGCCTACCGCGTCACCCCGGGCGTCGCGGGCTAGGTAGCCGGCCTGGGGCCGCTTGGAGCCCTGGTCTGCCCGGATAGCTCAGGCCACCACGTTCAGCGCCTGCGGCAGGATCGAGTAGCGGGCCTCCGCCACGTCCCCGAGATAGTCGCCGTCGACCTGCAGCGGTAGCGGCTTGCCATCGGCGGTGCGCACCGTCAGCTCGGTGGCGTCGCGAAAGCTCGAGATCTGGCGGTGGCGCGCGACGCGGGCGTGCCGCGAGAAGGCGCGCCAGGCGATGAAGGGCATGTCGATTGGGCGCGCCCGGTGCAGAACACAGCCGGAGAGGGTCCCCGACTCCAGCGAGGCGTCCTCGGCGATCTCGATCGGGCGATTCTGAAAATAGGTGAAGGGAGAGCCGTTCTGGACGATCGCGGTGACGCCCTCGAACCGGTTGCTCGAACGTTCCTGCGCCCTGCGTGCGGTACGGCCTGGCAGGCGCCAGCCACGCCCGCCAGAGCGGGTTATCGTCGCCCCGTCCGCCTGCACGGCGGAGCTCGGGTCAGCGGGTGGCTGCTCGCTGCCCAGGAGAGTGCGCAGACGTGGGGGGCGCACAAGGTAGCGGCGCGCGAATGTCGTGACCGCGACCCATGTGAAATACCACGGCCCCAGACGCGCCTTCAGGTGCGGGTTTGAATCCACGCGCTGCACGACGCTCGCATCCAGGCCGAGCCCGGAGGCGAATGTAAAGCAGCGTCCGTTGACGACACCGAGATCGACTTTGTGCGGGCGCCAGTCGTCCGCGAGTCCCAGCAGGTGCTCGGTCGCGTCGATCAGCTCGCCGGGGATACCGAGCATCTTGCCGAACACGTTTGCCGAGCCGCCCGGCAGGCAACAGAGCGGGGTGCAGGAGCCAAGCAGGCCGTTGGCGGCCTCGTTGACCGTGCCGTCGCCGCCGAAGGCCACGACGACGTCGTAGCCCTCGTGCGCGGCCTCGCGGCAGAGCTCGGTGGCGTGGCCACGGGCCTCGGTGTCGACGGCGTCGACCTCGAAGCGTCCCTGGAGGGCGTGGACGACGAGGTGCCGCAGATTCTCGGAGACCGTCGAGGCGTAGGGGTTGACGATGATCAACATGCGCTTCTTGGGCGTCGGCTCGGCCAGCTCGAAGGCATCGGTAGCCTGCTCGGGACGGCGCTGCTGATCGTGCACGGAAGTGCTCATCTCGAGGGGCTACACCGCAGGCGCGGTGGCGTTACGAGGGTCCCGCAAAGCCAGCCCGCCGCGCCGCGCGCGAGCTAATGCAATTCCGCCTCGCGTCCGATATACTGACCCACAGCTGTACACATCCAGAGGGGTGGAGGGACTGGCCCGACGAAGCCCCGGCAACCACCGCGTCACTGCGGGAAGGTGCCAATTCCAGCTAGATGTGTGGCGGGCTTCTGTTCTTCGCCACACCGTGACACCGGCGAAGACCATAGATCGAAGGAGTCCGAGATGGCTGCAACAAACCTGAAGTGCAGGGAGTGTGGGACCCAATACCCGCTGGAGGCGCTTTACGTCTGCGAGCGGTGCTTCGGGCCGCTGGAGGTCGCTTACGAGGACAGCCGCGCAAAGCTCGACGTCGGCGAGTTGCGCCGCCGCATCCAGGGCGGTCCGCAGAACATCTGGCGCTACGCGGACTTCCTGCCGCTCGCGGGTGGGCCCCCGGGGCCGTCGGGCCGGCTCGCCTCCCGCGTCGGCCTGCCGGCGGGCTGCACGCCGCTGATCCGGGCGGACAGGCTCGCCGAGCGGTTGGGGCTGCGCGAGGTGTGGGTCAAGAACGACGCCGCCAACCCGACCCACTCGTTCAAGGACCGCGTCGTCTCAGTAGCCGTCACGCGAGCTCGCGAGCTGGGCTTCGAAACGATCGCCTGCGCCTCGACCGGCAACCTCGCCAACTCGGTGGCGGCTCACGGGGCCGCGCTGGGGATGGACTCCTACGTCTTCATCCCCGCGGACCTCGAGGAGCAGAAGATCCTTGCCACGGGCGTCTACGGGACCAAGCTCGTGGGCGTCGAGGGCAACTACGACGACGTCAACCGCCTCTGCACCGAGCTATCGGCGGAGCGCAACTGGGCGTTCGTGAACATCAACCTGCGCCCCTACTACGCTGAGGGCTCAAAGACGCTGGCGTTCGAGATCGCCGAGCAGCTCGGCTGGGAGCTACCCGATCGCTGCGTCGTGCCGGTTGCCTCGGGCTCGCTATTCACGAAAATCGCCAAGGGCTTTGAGGAGTGGACCGAGCTCGGGCTGCTCGACGGTCGGCTGCCGCGTATGAACGGCGCGCAGGCCGACGGGTGCTCGCCCGTAGCCAGCGCGTTTGCGGCCGGGCACGACGTCTGCCGGCCGGTGAAGCCGAGCACGATCGCCAAGTCGCTGGCGATCGGCAACCCCGCCGACGGTCCCTACGCACTCGACCTGGCGCGCCGCACCGGTGGCTCGGTGGACTCCGTCAGTGACGAGGAGATCCGGGCGGGCATCAAGCTGCTGGCCGAGACGACGGGCGTGTTCACCGAGACCGCGGGCGGAGTCACGACTGCGGTGCTCGCCAAGCTGGCAGCTCGCGGCGACATCGACCCGGACGAGCGCGTGGTACTGGTGATCACAGGCGAGGGACTGAAGACGCTCGACGCGGTACGCGGCACGTTCGAGACCCACACGATCCAGCCAAGCGTCGAGGCCTTCGAAGCGAGCGTCCCCGTTGGCAGCTCGATCGAGGCGCTGGCGGGTGCCGGCGCGGCCAGGGGCTAGCCGGGATGTCGGTGACCGTCAAGATCCCCACGCAGCTACGCGCCGCGGCGGAGGGCGCCACTGAGGCACAGCTCGACGGCGAGACCGTCCAGGAGGTGCTCAACTGCTTGTTCGAGCGCTTCGGAGAGCTGCGCGAGCGAATCTCCGACGACGACGGCTCGCTGCGCCGATTCGTGAACGTCTATCTCAGCGGCGAGGACATCCGCTTCCTCGATGGCCTGCAGACCCCCGTGGCCGACGGGGCCGAATTGACGATCCTGCCGGCGGTCGCAGGCGGCTAGAGGACAGCCGGAGGGCTAGCGGGTGCCGGCCGAGTGATGGCTGGCAACCACGGCTGAGGGGTGCGCGGCGGCGGCGGGCGCCGAGGAGCCGCTGACCCCGATCGTCGAGACGAGCCCGGCGGCGCACATCGCGCCGATCGTGAGCTTGCGCAGGCGACTCGGGGTGAGCCAGCCAAAGCTGTGGGTCTGCAGCCAGGTTCGAAAGCCACTGGCAGCCGAGGCCGCCGCCATTGCGCATCCGACGCACATATTCGTGACGATAGGGCATCGTGCGCCGTGGGGTGCCGGCTCGCCCACCGACATCGAGCAGAGCATCTGCGAGGCGCACAGGCAGCTGTCGTGCAGGGCCGCGCGATCTCGGATGTCAGTGAGGCGTACGCTCGCCGATGTCTTCGTGCAGCGATTCGGCGGAGACGCTCTCGACCGCCTCGAGGCGGCCTTCCAGGCGCTTGCGCAAATCCGCGCCGCGGCCGGCGGCGATCGCGCGCGCCGCGCGCTTCTCGCTCAGCGCGACGCCGTGGCTGCTCGCGAAGTCCAGTAGATCCTGGCGTTCCTCGCTTTCGCGTGCCGTGCGCAGGAACAGCCAGCAGAACAGGCCGATGGTGAGCAGGCTCTCCTCGATCATCATGATCGCCCCGGCGAGGTTCTGGTCGGCGATCGGCGAGATGTGATGCAGGGAATCGCTCTGCAGGTAGTACGGATAGAAGACGGTGCCCGACCACAGGAAGATGTTGCCGAGCGCGGTGCCGGCCAGTCGTACGGCGACGATGTAGATGAGCTTGCCGAGATTCCCGAACCAGGCTGGCATCGGCAGCGGGCCGACCAGGCACATCCACATGTTGATGCCGAAGCCGAGAAACATCGCGTGCTCGAGGGCATGGACCCCGGAGTGACGCAGCGCGGCCTGGTAGAGGACGGGTAGGTGCCAGGTGTATAGGTCGATCGCCCACAGCGGGAAGGCGATCAGCGGGTTGGCCAGGACCCGCAGACGGTCAAACAGCGTAATCCGCAGGATCGGGGCGATCAGCGGGGCGGTGAGGCCAAGCACGATCAGCAGGGCCGCGATGTCCCCCAGCAGGAGGTGCTCGACCATGTGCGCGAACAGCAGTTCCTGGCTCGGCTCCCCAAGCGAGGTGAGGGCGGCCCCGATCACGACGAACCCTCCGTAGAAGCAGGCCTGGCGCCAGCCCGGCACGGGGTGACGGGAGAGCGCAAGGGTGCGCACCCGGCGCGCGTACAGCAGGCCAAGGATCATCAGGGGCCCGAGCTGGGTCGCGGCCAGCAGCTCGTTGGATACCGCGAGCGGAGGTGGGACCATCACGACACTTCAGCCTACGCGGCCGGGCGGGCGCATGACGAGCACAGCAGGCGGGAGTGGTAGCTTGTGCAGTGATGCTCACATTCGCGTGCCTCTACCACTGGTACACCTCAGCGATGTACATCGCGCCGGTGCTGGCCGTGGGCGGTTGGGGCTGGTGGAGCACCAAGCGGATGACCAAGCATCAGGACAGGCGCCAGGCGTAGAGCAGGGCGGCCACGGAGGTCGCGAGGTTGAGGCTCGAGACGCCCGCGCGCATCGGCAAGCTGACCTTGGCGTCGGCGCGCGCCAGCAGCTCGGCCGACAGGCCCTGCCGCTCAGCGCCGAACGCGAGAATCGCGCGCGCGGGCAGTCGCCCCGGACTCAGTTGCTCGCCGTCGGGGTCGACCGCGAGCAGCGGACGATCGTGCTCCCGGCTTGCCGGCGCCCCGCTGAGCCGTTCGAGCTCGCTCTCGGCGAGGTGCGCGACCGGCAGGGCGAAGTGCAGGCCGGCGCTGCCGCGCAGCGCGGCGGGATCCCAGGGGTCGTGCACGCCCGTGCTGAGCACTCCGGCGATGTCGGCGGCAGCGCCGACGCGCACACAGGCGCCGATGTTCCCGAGGTCACGGGGGCGCTCCAGCAGCACGATCGGCGCGGCCCGAGCATCACCCAGGAGATCGCGGGCGGCGGGCGGCGGGCGGCGGGCGATCGCGATCACGCCCGTCGGGGGAGGCTGGGGCGCGAGCGCCTTGAACGCCTCTGCTGAAAGCGTGTGCGCGTCTGGGGGCATGCGCTTGAGCACATCCGGGGCGAGCGCCCCGGCGAGCGCGTGCAGCCGCTCGGGCTCGGTGATCGCGACGCACAGGATCTCGGCGCCGAACCGTAGGGCGTGCTTGAGGGCGTGCAGCCCCTCCAGCACCGCGAGCTCGGGATCGCGGCGCGCCTCGCGGAAGATCCTGCGCAGCGCGGCCGGGGAGAGCTGCTCGCGGCCGTTGGGCAAGGGTCTTTTAGGATCGTCCAGGCTGCGCTGCACAGGGGCATCTTCTCAGGGCACGATCACCACCTGCCCCGCGCCAGCGCTGTAGCCGCCGGCGCCGGAGCCGTACGCTTCGGTCCCGCCTTCAGAGGCGCCCGCTTCCTGGCCGGCCGTGCCTTCGCTCGCGCCTTCGCCATCGGGAGCGCCTTCGCCCGCGCCGGCTTCTTCGCTCGGAGCCGATTCGCCGCCCGACCCTTCGCCATTCGGGGTGACTTCGATGCCGCGCTCGCCTTCGCTGGGTGCAGCGCTGCTCGGGCTGCTGCTGGCACTGGCGCCGCCGCCGGACTCGATCGTCTTGATGACCTGGGCGACCGTGTCCGAGGAGATCGCGAAGCCGACACCGGTGCTGCCGGGCTGGGAGCCGGTCGTGTCGGCTTGTGCGCTGGCGATCTGGGAGTTGACCCCGATCACTTCGCCCTGGGCGTCGATGAGCGGCCCGCCCGAGTTGCCGGGATTGAGCGCGGCATCGGTCTGGATGACGCCCTTGATCGTCGCGCCGTCGGGCGCGTCGATTTCGCGTCCGAGCGCGGAGACGATGCCGCGGGTGAGCGTCTCGTCGAGGCCGTACGGGTTGCCGATCGCGTAGACGGAGTCGCCGACTTCGACCGTGCCGGAGTCCGCGAGCTTCAGCGGCTTCAGGCCGAGGCCCGAGGGGTCGACCTTGATCAGGGCCAGGTCGCTGTCCGGGTCGGCGCCGACGAGCGTCGCGGTACGGCTCTCGCCGGAGGACTTGCCGGGACTGACGGCGATCGCGCTCGCTTCGGCGATGACGTGGTTGTTCGTGAGGATCAGGCCGCTGTCGTCGAGCACGATGCCCGTTCCGCTGTCTTCGCCGGAGGCCGTGACGGCGCGGATGGCGAGAACGCCGCTTGAGTCCTGCCGGTAAACCTGCGAAGCGGTCAGGCCGCCAGAGGCCGAGGCCTCACGTCGCGAGCCCGCGGTGGAGTTGCCAGAGCCATTGGCCGCCGATGCGGAGATCGTGGTCGTATTGGGACTGCCGGAGGAGCCGCCGACCAGCAGGACGGCTGCGCCCGCCATGGCGGCGCCGGTGACGCCAGCGAGCAGTACGAGGGGGATCAGGCGCTTCATTTGGGGTCACCTCCAGGTCGGGGTGACTCCATGGTGCAGCGCGCAAATGTGCCCGGGGTAACGGGCGCTGAAACCGGATGTAAATGTGATCTGGCTCATCGCGGCGCGTACGGCCGAGCCTGCGCCTCCGTACAGGACCGGTGCGCCGGGTGTCGAGTGATCTGTCTAGGCTCGCGAGCGGCTGGTCCATCTTCAGCTGCGGCGTTTCGCTGGCTGTCCGATCTGCAGCCTGCACCTGCAATCGGTGGTGCAGCGACACGACGATATCCTGGCGGCAGGTATCCGCGAGGTCGTTGTATTCCACTCGACCGCGCACGAGTTTCTCGGCTATGAAGCCAATCTGCCGTTCGCCGTCATCGCCGACCCCGATAGACGGCTATACCGCGAGCTCGGTGTGGAATTCTCTCCGCGCGCGCTCCTGGACCCGCGTGCATGGCTGCCGACTCTCCGGGGCCTCTTCCGCGCCATCCGCGAGGTCCTCGCGAAGCGGCAATCTATCGAAACCTGATCATGTTGCTGTCGACCCGATCTTCGCTGAGCGGACCCGCTACTACGCGCGGGGCGTTGGTCCGAGTCGATGGCTGCTGGTCGTCATAAGCTATGAGCGGGTGCCGGCGCGGATCGTCTCCGCGTTCGCCAACCGGAAGGACCCAAGATCATGGAGCGCGTAAACATTACGATCGGGCCGCTGAGCTTCGATCACGCCGACTACGACGCTGACAACGACGTGCTGTATCTGCATGTAGGCGAGCCGCAGGCGGGGGAGGGTGAGGAGACGCCGGAGGGCCACGTCGTCCGCTACGCGCCCGGAACCAGTCGGATCGTGGGTCTGACGGTGCTCGGCGCACGGCGCGTGTTGGAGCGCGACGGGCGCCTTTCGGTCACCGTGCCCGACACCGTTGAAACAACCGCCGACCAACTGGCACCGGCGCTCGCGGCTGTCTAGCTCGTAGCCGGAAGGACAGCTCGGCAGACGGTCGCTCGACATGGTCATGTTCGCCTACTACGACGCCGATGCGGACATCGCGTGGTTCCCGACCGGCGAGTCCGATGATGTCGTGAGCGAGCGGGTACCGGGGGGACTGCGCGAGTACGACCGGACGACCCATGGGCTTGTGGCGATCGAGGTATGGGACGCGAGCACGAGTCTTCCTCGGACGTTGCTCGAAGCACTGCCTCGCCCGCGGCGCCGCAGAGCGCACGCGGCTGATCAACCGGCTGCGGATCAACCTCGTGATCCTCGACCCCGAACTGGAGGCCAAGGTCCCGTCACGCAAGCTCGACTACCCAGGCCAGCTTCAGCGCATCTCCCGCCGCCTGCGAACGGTGCCCCAGACCGCACGGGTCCGCATCGCACGCAAGCAAGCGAAGCAAATCGAGGCCCTCACACGCGAGGCCGAGTCACTCAAGCGCGAACTGCGCGACCTCATCCGCCTCCATCGCCCCGAACTACTCGAGGAGACCGGCTGCGGCCCACTGACAGCCGCGATCTTGATCGGCCAGACAGCCGGTGCCGAACCGCTCTGATCGGGTCCCCTGACCGCGGCGATCTTGATTGGACAGAACCGCGGACGCTAGACCTGTGGTTGGAGCATGGGTAGTAGTGTCAGGTTGACTAGGCGGCGGACGGAGTGTGGGTCATCGAGTGTGATGGTTCCGTCGCGGGTGAGTAGTAGTGAGATTGCGAGGCGCGCGATGACTTCGGCGACACCGTCTATGTCTGATGTCGCGGCACGGCCCGCGTTGACTTCGGCCTGAAGTCGATGTGCGATGAGTGATCGGTAGAGCTCGAGCACGGGTCCGCCGTCGAGGGTGAGCGATGGCAGCAGGACCTCGGGTTCGCTGCGTAGGAGTCGGTCGAATAGTGGGTGGCCGCGGACGTAGCGCCCGGCGAACTCGAATCCTGCGACGAGTCGGTCCTCGAGTGTTTCTGCGCCCTCCCATAGGAGGTCGAGTTCTTGCATTCCTCGGTGGACCTCGCGTGCGATGACCACCTCGACGAGGCGTTGCTTGCTCGCGAACCGGCGGAACACGGTCATCCGTGATACGCGGGCACGGCGGGCGATGTCTTCCATTGAGGTGCGGCGGATGCCGTGCTCGGCGAACTCCTCGAGCGCCGCCGCGGAAACCTGGTCAAAGAGCGCGTCGTCGCCCACCACGGGAGCCACGGCAAGGATTTCGGCTATTGCCATCATTAGATACTATGTTACTCTATTTCGCACAGAGTAACTAGAGAGGATGTGGCTCATGGGCCAAACGCTTACCGACGTGCCTCGACTGCGACGTCCCGCGGTCGTCAATGCCGCTCAGTACTGGCTGGCCCCAGAGCAGTTCGCGCGCCACTGCCAGCGGCTCGGCGATCGCTTCCTAGTGCCGATGCCGGCGACCGGTCCGTGGCTGTGTCTGACCGATCCCGAGGACATCAAGCGCGTCTTCACAGCCGACACCGGCGTGCTTCGTCTCGGAGCGGCGCTGGCCAAGGCATCCGCGCACCATCTCTTCCTCGGCCCGACGGGACTCACGAACATCGACGGCGTCGAGCACATGCGCAGGCGACGAACGCAGCTCCCCCCATTCCAAGGGCAAGCGCTCACCGGCTACCACGAGACGATGCAGCGCAAGACCGAAGAGGCTCTCGCACGCTGGCCCTACGGGCACCCAACGCCTTCCCAGCCGCACATGGAAGCGATCAGCCTTGAGGTGATCATGGCCACGGTGTTCGGGGTCACCGACCCCGCGCGCGTTGGACGGTTGCGCACGGCGACGCTCGCGCTGCTTCGCGAGGGCCACTCACGGCGGTTCTTTCTCCAGACGATCATCGCGACCAGCCGTGAGAACGGATGGAACAGACCGTTCCCACGAGTCCGCCGAGCGATCGACGCGGTTGACACCATCGTGCTGGAAGAGGTCGCCCACCGTCGCAGCACCGATCAACTCGACGGCCAGGACGTGCTCGGAATATTCCTGCGCACACCCGATAGCCAAGACTGCCTGATGAGCGACGAGGAGATCTGCGATGCGATGCGCACCCTGCTGTTGGGTGGCCACGACACGACCGCTTCCACCCTGACGTGGGTGCTCGAGCGAGTCAGCCGCTACCCCGACGCGCTGGCGCGCCTCCAGACCGCCGCGCTCGACGGAGACGACGAATACCTCGATGCCGTGATCAAGGAGGCGATGCGATTGCGCCCAGCCTTCCCGCTTACCGCACGACTCGCAACCGAGCCGTTCGAGCTACCCGGGCTGACCATCCCCAGCGGCACGATGGTGGTCCCTTACATAACGCTCGTGCACCGACGTCCCGAGCTCTACCCGGACCCGCTGGCCTTCCGCCCCGAGCGGTTTCTGGACACCCGCGCCGGCACGTACACCTGGATCCCCTTCGGCGGCGGACCCAGACGATGCATTGGCGCCGCCTTCTCCCTCACCGAGTCCCGGATCGTACTCAAGACCATCCTCCGCCACGCCCGCCTCGAACCCTCGCGCCGACGTTCGGAGCGGGTCGCTCACCGCAACGTATTCGTCGTACCAGCACGCGGCGGACGCATCACACTCCAACCCCACACACCCCACACACACGTTCTCCCGCGCGACCACGCCGGAGTCGCCTGACCCTCAACGCAGAGTGGGCATGCCCGCCCCTACGCTCCGCCCGAGGTCCGCGAGCCGCTTCAGCAGTTGCACTCCCGATCATCTACGGAGAAGCGGCGGGCCTAGGGAAGCTCGTGCCAGAGGAATCTGAGGAGCTATGCCGGGTGTGGGTCCATGTGATGCCTTTGCGGCTCTATGTCGCGGACTACGAACGTCTGTTCGCTCGACAGCGCGATTTGCATGGTGGTTGGCACGACCGCGCTGCGAGCGCCTTCTTTGAAGGCGAGCCAGATGACCCATTTCGAGACGAGCTGACCGATTTCTACAGGGAGCGCCGCCGTGAAGAACAAGGTGGGTCCCCGTTTGCGCGCAGCGACGACCCCGAGTTCGCCGAGGTGATGCGGAGTATGCGTGAACTTCAAATCAAAGAACTGGAGACGGACCTAGTTATCCAGTGGCGACCGGGGCCCGGTGATCGGCGACCGCAACGACGCATGACATAGACAACGTCGCGCACACGGTCCTCAAAGCCTTCGAGGAGCTCTATTGCGGAGACCATCGGGGCACCGTGACCTCTTACCGGGTGTATCGCCAATCGACGACACACCGGGTGTGCGCGTCAACCTGATGACCGACGAGAAGCTGAGGCAGTTGGACTCGGCCATCGCGGAAGCCGCGAGCAGGTGCTGAGTGCGGGGTTCGAAGCGTAGTTCGAAGCGTAGCTACAGTCGGCGTGCCCGTACCAGTCGCAGACCGGACGTTGAAATGGCAGTCGGTGGCCCCCCAAATTGGCTCCACCAAAGGCATCCAGCTAGCGCGCCCGGCAAGATTCGAACTTGCGACCTCTCGCTCCGGAGGCGAGCGCTCTATCCACTGAGCTACGGGCGCCAGGGCCGCCTCGCGGACGGCGGCGTCTCGGAACAGCCTACCCGGTGGGAGCCGCCCATCCCCGGCCGCCGCTACCGTTGCCCCATGGATCTCTCGCTGTTCTTCGCCGGGACCGGCGGCTCGGTGCCGAGCTCACGCCGCGGGCTGCCCGCGGTGCTGGTGCGCCGCGGCGGCGATCGCCTGCTATTCGACTGCGGCGAGGGCACCCAGCGCCAGCTGCTGCGCTCGGTCGGGCTCGCGGACATGGACTGCGTGTTCATCACGCACTTCCACGCGGACCACTGGCTGGGGTTGCCGGGGATGCTCAAGTCTTTTGCGCTGCGCGACCGTGAGCGGCCGCTGACGATCTACGGGCCGCCGGGGCTCAACGAGCTGATGGCGGCGACACGCTTCATCTATGGGCGGCGCCTACCCTACGCGCTCTCGATCGTCGAGCTGGAGCCGGCGGAGGCGGTCGAGCGCGACGGCTACCGGGTGGCCGCGGTGCCAGTGCGTCACCACGGCGCGTCGGCCTTTGGCTACGCGCTCGTTGAGGACCCCCGTCCGGGGCACCTCGACCCGCAACTCGCCGAGCGGTTGGGGGTACGACCGGGGCCGGACTTTGGGCGGCTGGTGCGGGGGGAGGCCGTGAACGGGGTGTCCCCCGAGCAGGTCATGGGCGCGACGCGCGAGGGGCGCAAGGTGGTGCTCTCCGGCGACACCTCGCCCTGCGAGGCGCTTGCGATCGCGGCGCACCAGGCCGACGTGCTGGTACATGAGGCGACGTTCGTCGAGGAGGAGGCCGAGCGGGCCCGTCTGACCGGCCACAGCACCGTGCGCCAGGCGGCGGAGCTGGCGCGCAAGGCAGAGGTGAGGATGCTGGTGCTCACGCATCTCTCCTCGCGCTACGCCGGGGGCGAGGTGCGGCGCGAGGGCCGCGCGGCGTTCCCGGACACTGAGGTCCCGCGCGACTTCGACACCGTCGAGGTCCCCTTCCCCGAGCGCGGATCGGCCAGTCTGATCCGCTGGTCCGACCGCGTGACAGCTACCGGTGAGGGTGCTCGAGCCAACGGTGGGGGCCGGGGCGAGGTCGCCGCTCACCCAGCGCAGGAGACCGGTGAGGACGCCGTCGAGGATGACCTCGGAGCCGGGCAGGACGCCGCGCAGGCGTCGTCGTCGATAATTCAATGAGCTTGCCTACCTGCAGAGCACCGAGATCCCGTCGAGGGGGCGCTCGATGAGCGCCCCGGTGCTCGTTCGTTCTCCGCAGCCGCCGGTGGATCTGCTGCTTCGTGACGTGCGTGTGCTCGATCCCCGGCTCGGGCTCGATGCGCGTCACGACTTGCTGGTGCGCGGCGGGGCGATTGCGGAGCTGGGCGCTCCCGGGACGCTCGCGGCCGCTGCGGATCTGGAGGTGCTTGACGGTCACGGGCGTCTGGCCCTGCTACCGGCCTTCTTCGACCCGCATGTGCACCTCCGCAGCCCCGGGCAGGAGCACAAGGAGGACATCGGGAGCGGCACCCGCGCAGCCGCCGCCGGCGGATTCGCAGGGCTGATCGCGATGCCCAACACCGATCCCGTGCTCGACTCCCCAGCGCTGCTGTGCGCCGTACGCGAGACCGCTGCCCAGCAGGCACAGGTGCCGGTCGGCTTCCTGCCGGCAATCACGCGAGGCCTCGACGGTAAACAGCTGACCGACATGGCAGCGCTGCGCGAGCTCGGCGCACTCGGCTTCACCGACGATGGGCGCCCGGTGGCGAGCGCGGGAGTGCTGCGCGCGGCGCTCCGCTTCCAGCAGGACGTTCCGGCGGAGGGACCGGCTGCGGGCGCGCCGGGCGGCGGCGTGCTCGCGCTACACGAGGAGGATCACTCGCTCTCGCGCGGTGGCAGCATGCACGAGGGCGTTGTGAGCGCCGCGCTGGGCATCCCCGGCGTGCCGTCGGCGAGCGAGGCCACGATGGTCGCCCGCGACGCGGTACTCGCGGGCTGTGAGGGAGGACGGGTCCACTTCCAGCACCTGAGCTGCGTCGCCTCCGTGGAGGTGCTCGCCGCGGCGAAGGCGCACGGCACGCAGGTGAGTGCGGAGGCAACCCCGCATCACCTACTGCTCACCGAGCAGGACGTGCGCGAGCTGGACACGAGTAGGAAGATGAACCCACCACTTGCCACAGAAGAGGATCGCAGGGCGCTTGTCGAGGGACTGCGCGCGGGGACGATCGACTGCGTCGCGACCGATCACGCACCGCACGCGCGCGCGGAGAAGGCGCTCCCGTTCACCGAAGCCCCGATGGGCACCACCGGCTTGGAGACCGCGTTTGCGGCACTACATACGGAGCTGGTGCTGCCCGGGGTGCTCGGCCTCGACGTACTCGTGGAGCGCATGACCGCGGGTGCCGCGCTGTTCGGGCTGCCCGTTGCACGGATCGCGACGGGCGAGCAGGCGAACCTGACGCTGATCGACCTCGACGCCGAGTGGACCGCCGGCGAGCACGGTTGGCAGAGCCGCTCTGCGAACTGCTGCTTCGCGGGCCGGCGCCTACGCGGCCGCGTGCTGCTGACGTTGGCGGCCGGCGCGATGGCCTTTCGCGCTCCCGGCAGCGTCGCGGCCGCAGACGGTGAGCGGACGGTGAGGGTGTGAGCCTGCTCGACCGCGAGCGCGCGGCGCTGGTCGTGGTGGACGTCCAGGAGGCCTTCCGCCCGTACCCCTCCTTCGAGGGTGTCGCACGATCGTGCGCGAAGCTGATCGAGGCGGCGCGCATCCTGGCGCTGCCGGCGCTCGTCAGTGAGCAGTACCCGAAAGGCCTTGGTAACAGCGCGCCGGAGCTTGGCCTGGCGGAGGAGCGGCGCATCGAGAAGACCGTCTTCTCGGCAGCGCGCGCAGACGGGTTCGACCTCGATGGGCGTTCCCAGGTGGTGGTGTGCGGGATCGAGACCCACGTGTGCGTCTCCCAGACCGTTCACGATCTGCTCGAGCGCGGCCTCGAGGTGCACGTGCCCGCGGACGCCGTCGGCTCACGTCACGAGCTCGACTACGAGCGCGGCCTCGAGCGCCTCGAGCGCGCCGGTGCGGTGGTGAGCACCGTCGAGTCGGTGCTCTTCGAGCTGTTGGGGAGCGCGGACGCGCCCGAGTTCAAGGCCGTGCAGAGGCTAGTCCTCTAGATGCGCGCGCCGGCATACATCCTGCTCGAGGACGGCTCACGCTTCGACGGGGAGGCGTGCGCCGCGGAGGGCCACGCCTTGGGCGAGGTCGTCTTCACGACCGGCATGTCCGGCTACCAGGAGTCGGTGACCGACCCCTCCTTCGCCGGCCAGCTGATCGCGTTCACCTACCCGCACATCGGCAACTACGGTGTGAGCGCCGAGGCGATGGAGTCCGAGCGCGCCTGGGCGCGCGGAGTCATCATGCGCGAGGCGTGCGACCGCGAGGACGCCCCCGGCGCCGAGGGTGGCTGGCTGCAGTGGCTGACCGACTGCGGGATTCCGGCGATCAACGGGGTGGACACGCGCGCGCTGGTACGCCATATCCGTGAGGCCGGTGCGATGCGCGGCGGGATCTTCCCGGAGGCGCTTGCGCCTGAGCAGGCAGCCGCACTGATCGCGGCCGAGCCGCCGATGGACGGGCAGGATCTCGCGGCGCTCGTGACGCCGAGCGAAGTGAGTCATCACGGGGACGGCTCGGGGCCACGCATCGCGGTGCTAGACACCGGGATCAAGGGCTCGATCGTGCGCAACCTCGTCGTGCGCGGGGCGCGGGTGTCGCTCTACCCCTGCACGACCCCGGCCGCGGAGCTGCTTGCGGCGGACGTCGACGCCGTGCTGCTGGCCAACGGGCCCGGCGATCCGGCGGCGCTCAGCTACATCGTGGACACCGTGCGCGAGCTGGTCGGTCGCCGCCCGGTGTGGGGGATCTGCCTTGGGCACCAACTGCTCTGCCGCGCCCTCGGGTTGCAGACGTTCAAGCTGCCGTTCGGGCACCGCGGCGCAAACCACCCGGTCAAGGACCTGCAGACCGGGCGCGTGGAGATCACCTCCCAGAACCACGGTTTCGCGGTGCTCGGGCCAGCCGGCACGCGCACGATCGACGGCACGCGGCCGGTACGCTGGCATACCGACTTCGGCGCCGCGGCGCTCTCGCACGTGAACTTGTACGACCGCACCGTCGAGGGTCTGGAGCTGCTGGACGTGCCTGGTGGCTCCGTGCAGTATCACCCCGAGGCCGGCCCCGGCCCGCACGACAGCGTGTACCTGTTCGACCGCTTCCTGGAGCGGATCGCCGAGACGATCGCCTAGATGCCGCGCCGCGATGACATCCACAAGATCCTGATCCTGGGATCGGGGCCGATCGTGATCGGGCAGGCCGCGGAGTTCGACTACTCCGGTGTGCAAGCCTGCAAGGTGCTGCGCGAGGAGGGCTACGAGATCGTGCTCGTCAACTCCAACCCCGCGACGATCATGACCGACCCCGAGTTCGCGGACGCGACCTACATCGAGCCGCTGCTGCCCGGTCCTGTCGCGCAGGTGATCGAGCGCGAGCGCCCGGACGCGCTGCTGCCGACACTCGGGGGACAGACCGCGCTGAATCTCGCGAAGGCGCTACACGACGACGGCACCCTGCAGCGCCTGGGGGTCGAGCTGATCGGCGCCAACTACGACGCGATCAGTTGCGCCGAGGACCGCGAGCTGTTCGGCGCCGCGATGCACCGCGCAGGCCTGCGGATGCCGGCCAGCGCGATCGCCACCGGCTGGGATGAGCAGCTGCGGACAGTCGATGTCGAGCAGGGTCTGCGCACGGCGCTGGACGCGCTGCCCGACATCGGCCTGCCGTGCATCGTGCGCCCCGCATACACGCTTGGGGGCCGCGGCGGCGGGATTGCGCGCACGCCTGAGGAGTTCCGTGCGATCGTCACGCGCGGTCTCGAGGCCTCTCCGATCGGCCAAGTGCTGCTCGACCGCTCGGTCATCGGCTGGGGCGAGTTTGAGCTCGAGCTCATGCGCGACCGCGCCGACAACGTCGTGATCGTCTGCTCGATCGAGAACGTCGACCCGATGGGTGTGCACACGGGCGACTCCGTCACGGTCGCCCCGCAGCAGACGCTCACCGACCGCCTCTACCAGCGCCTGCGCGACCAGGCGATCGCCGTGATGCGCGCTGTCGGCGTCGAGACCGGGGGCTCGAACGTGCAGTTCGCGGTCAATCCCGACACCGAGGAAATCCTCGTGATCGAGATGAATCCACGCGTCTCGCGCTCCTCAGCGCTCGCCTCCAAGGCCACGGGCTTCCCGATTGCGAAGATCGCGGCACGCCTCGCGGTGGGCTACCTGCTGGAGGAGATCGACAACGACATCACCGGGGTTACGCCCGCGAGCTTCGAGCCGACGATCGACTACGTAGTCGTCAAGTGGCCGCGCTTCGCCTTCGAGAAGTTCCCCGGTGTAGAGCCCACGCTTTCCACGCACATGAAGTCCGTCGGCGAGGTCATGGCGATCGGTCGCACCTTCGGGCAGGCCTTTGCGAAGGCGCTGCGCTCGCGCGAGCTCGACAAGCCCCCGCGGCTCGGCGCGATCTCCGAGGAGGACCTGCTGACTGGCCTGCTGAAGCCCGGCCCCGAGCGCTTCGAGGCGATCCTCGAGCTCCTAGGTCGCGGTACCGCGATCGAGTCGATCCACGAGCGCACCGCGATCGACCCGTGGTTCCTGCGCGAGCTCGCCGCGATCGCGGCCGATCCCGAGGCGCCCTTCGCAGGACAGCGCACCTTCAAGTCCGTCGATACCTGCGCCGCCGAGTTCCCCGCGCAGACTCCCTACTACTACTCCGCCTGGGAGCGGCGCGCAGCGCACGAGGTGCGCCGCGGCGAGCGCCCCGCCGTCGTGATTCTCGGCTCAGGTCCCAACCGCATCGGGCAGGGCATCGAGTTCGACTACTGCTGCGTCCATGCGGCCATGACCGTGCGCGAGTCCGGCCGCGACGCCGTGATGATCAACTGCAACCCCGAGACCGTCTCCACCGACTACGACACCTCCGACCGCCTCTACTTCGAGCCGCTCACGCTCGAAGACGTGCTGGCAGTCGTCGAGGTCGAGCGCGGGGGTGGGGGACTCGACGGTCTAATCGTGCAATTCGGCGGGCAGACCCCACTCAAGCTCGCCGCGGGGCTCGTCGAGGCCGGCGTGCCACTACTCGGGACAAGCGTCGAGGCGATCGACCTCGCCGAGGATCGCGGGCGCTTTGGCGAGCTGCTCGGGCGCCTGGGCTACAAGGCTCCGCCGTACGCCACCGCACGCTCCGTGGAGGAGGCCCTGCGACGGGCCGAGGAGGTCGGCTTCCCGCTGCTGGTGCGCCCGAGCTATGTCCTGGGGGGCCGCGCGATGGAGATCGTCTACTCGCGTGAGGGTCTCGCCGACTACCTGCGCCGCGAGCTGGAGCCCGCCGATCCGCACGACGCGACCCGTCCCGGGAGCCCCCCCGGGGGCTCCTCATCCAATCCTCAGAACCCAGGCTCCTCGACGCCATGGGGCAATACCACGATCTTCCTCGATCGCTTTCTGGAGAACGCGATCGAGGTCGACGTCGACGCGCTCTGCGACGGTCGCGAGGTCTGGATCGGCGGGATCATGCAGCACGTCGAGGAGGCCGGCGTGCACTCCGGCGACAGCGCCTGCGTGCTGCCTCCGCACTCGCTGGGAGGCGAGATGCTCGAGCAGATCCGCGTCGCCACCCGCGACATTGCGCTCCAGGTCGGCGTCGTCGGGCTGCTGAACGTGCAGTACGCAGTCGTCGAGGGTCAGCTCTACGTGATCGAGGCCAACCCCCGCGCCTCCCGGACCGTGCCGTTCGTCTCCAAGGCCGTCGGTCTCCCGCTCGCCAAGCTCGCCTGTCGCATCATGCTCGGGGAGCCGATCTCCGCGCTCGGACTGCCGCGCGAGCAGGAAGGGCTCGGCTTCGGCGATCACATCTCCGTCAAGGAGGCAGTCCTGCCGTTCGACCGCTTCGAGGGCGCCGACGCGATCCTTGGACCCGAGATGCGCTCCACCGGCGAGGTGATGGGTATCGCGCGCGACTTCCCCACCGCCTTCGCCAAGGCGCAAGCCGCGGCCGGCGCGCCGCTGCCGCTGAGTGGCACCGCGTTCATCTCCGTCACCGACTCCGACAAGGACGGCGCCTTCGCGATCGCCCAGATCCTGCACGACAACGGCTTCCGCATCCTCGCCACGCGCGGCACCGCCGCCGCGATCGAGCGCATGGGCGTCCGCGCCCAGGCGCTCAACAAGATCGGCGAGGGCTCGCCCCACGTGGTCGACTGGATCGAGCGCGGCGACGTCGACCTCGTCATCAACACCCCCACCGGCTCCGGCGCGCGCACCGACGGCTGGCAGATCCGCCGCGCCGCAGTCACCCGCGCCATCCCCTGCCTCACCACGCTCGCCGCCGGGGTCTCCGCTGCGCGGGCGATCTCCAGTGCCCGCCAAGGTGGCGCCCCACCGGTGCTCTGCCTGCAAGAGCTCCACCGCGGGCGGGACTCCATCGGAGTGGCCTGATGGCGCTCGCGCCCTTCGGCCGGCGCCGGCTGAGCGTCGTCGGTGTCGAGGAGCTCGGCGCCTACCGCGTCCTACGCGTCAGCGATCCCGACGGGCCCACTCCCGCCCCCGGCCAGTTCGCGATGCTCGCCGCTACCGAGCGCTGGGGGGGAGTCCAGGACGATCGGCCACACCTGCCGCGCGCCTTCTCCTACGCCCGTCTCGCCGCCCCCGGCGAGGTCTGCTTCCTGCTCGAGGACGTCGGGCCCGGTACGCGCCGTCTCTGCCAGCTGCGAGCCGGCGAGCAGCTCTGGGCGCTCGGGCCGCTCGGCGTCGGCTTCAGCGTGCCCGCCGAGGGGCGCCGCCCGATCCTGCTCGGGGGCGGTGTTGGGATTGCGCCGCTCGCCATCTGGCAGGACGCGCTGCTTGCGGGCCTCGTAGCCGTGCCCACCACCGGAAGCCAGCCTCACCCTGCGAGCGCCAGTGGCGCCCGCGCAGTGGGGGGGGAGGTTGCCGCCACGACGCCCACCGTCCTGCTCGGCTTCCGCGATCGCGCGCGCGCCGAAGGCGCCGCACTGCTGCGCGACGCGCAGCTCGCCACCGACGACGGCTCCATCGGCCACCACGGCCTCGTCACCGAACTGCTCGCCGCCGAGCTCCAACACGACCCGCACGCCACCGTCTACGCCTGCGGTCCCGCACCGATGCTCGAGGCCGTCAGAGCGCTCTGCGCCGAGCTTGCCGTGCCCGCCCAGCTCGCGCTGGAGTCCGGCATGGCCTGCGGCTTCGGCGCCTGCTTCGGCTGCGTCGTGCCCCGCCGCGGCGGCGGCTATCTGCGGGTCTGTCTCGACGGCCCCGTCATCGACGCCGCCGAGCTCGAGCGTGTCGACGCTCACGCCGGGGCCCCCGCGTGAGTGTCGACTTCTGCGGCCTCGAGCTCGCGCATCCCGTCATCAACGCCTCCGGCACCTTCGACCTGCTTGCCGCTCGCGCCGCCTTCGGAGAGTCCGCCCTGCGCGCCGACTTCCCCTTCGCCGCGTTCGTCTCCAAGACCATCACCATGGAGCCCCGCACCGGCAACCCCCCGCCGCGGCTCGCAGAGGCGCCCGCCGGGCTGATCAACTCGATCGGCCTGCCCAACAAGGGCCTGGAGGGTTATCTGAGCTCGGAGCTGCCCACGATCGCACGCCTGCTCACCGCCTGGACCGTACCGCTGATCACGAACGTCATGGGCTCGACCGCCGCCGAGATCGCGACGCTGCTGGAGCGCTGTGACGAGCGCAGCGAGATCGCCGCCCTCGAGCTCAACGTCTCCTGCCCCAACGTCAAGACCGGCCTCGACATCGGCGCCGACCCCACCGCGCTAGAGGCCGTCGTGCGCTCGGTGCGTCCCGCCACGCGCAAGCCGCTGATCGTCAAGCTGACCCCCAATACCGCCGACGTCGCCGCCTGTGCACGCGCCGCGCAGTCCGCCGGTGCCGACGCCGTCTCGCTGATCAACACCCTCCGCGCGATGGCGCTCACACCCCGCGGCGACGATCCCGGGTCCGCGCCGGCGCCCCGTCAACCGTGGCTCGGAGGGCGAACCGGCGGACTCTCAGGTCCCGCGATCCGCGCCGTCGCGCTCGCCCAGGTCGCCGCCGTCGCCGCCAGCGTCTCGATCCCGATCATCGGCATGGGCGGCGTCCAGAGCGCCACCCACGCATGCGATCTGCTCGACGTCGGAGCCACCCTCGTCGCGGTCGGCACCGAGAGCTTCCGCGACCCCGCCGCCGGCGCTCGCATCGCACGTGCACTCGGATGAACACGGCCTGTGCACAAACCGGGCTGCGCAAAGCGCAACCAGCAAGAGTCCTCCGCCCGCCGCGCAACGCCCCATCTCGCAAGCCAACGGGCCTCTCAGAGGTCGCACGCCGCGTCACGCCCGCATCTCGGCCGCCCCGCCGCTCCTGGCTGGACAGCCAGCGATCGCTTAAACAGAAAATCCCTGCAAACACGCCCCGGCACTATCCACCACCCTCTACATAGCTAAACCTCAGGTTGAGCTATAGATGAATTCGCGGCTCGCGCCTTGATCGCGGGCCGCGGGTGTGTAGACTCGCCGCCCATGGCGATGGCGACGGGCACGACGCCCTCAAAGCACTCCGCGGCCCCCGAGCGATCCCTCAACCAGCGCATGGACGCGCTAGCCAGAGCCAACCGGATTCGCACCAAGCGCGCCCAGCTCAAGCGCGATCTGAAGGCCGGGCGGCTATCGATCCACACGCTGCTGCTGAACCCACCCGAGTACGTCGAGACCGCCAAGGTCTTTGACATGATGCTCGCCGTCCCCAAGTACGGGCGCGTCAAGGTCAACAAGATCCTCGCCCACTGCCGGATCGCCCCAAGCAAGACCATCGGTGGGCTCTCCGAGCGCCAGCGCAGTGAGCTCGTATCACTGCTGCGCCGCTGATCGCTTCCTCCGATCCCGTCAATAGGGTGAGCGACGTGGCACGCGTCTTTGTCATAACCGGACCCTCCGGAGTCGGCAAGGGGACCCTGATCCGCGGCCTGATGGAGCGCCTGCCGCAACTCGAGCTATCCGTCTCCGCCACCACCCGCCCCGCGCGCCCCGGGGAGCGCGACGGCGTCGACTACCACTTCATGGCCCCCGAAGAGTTCGCCCGGCGGATCGAGCAGGGCGGCTTTGTCGAGCACGCCGACTACGCCGGCCGCCGCTACGGCACGCTGCGCAGCGAGCTCGACACACGCGTCGGCGACGGTGTGCCCGTCGTGCTCGAGATCGAGGTCCAAGGCGCCCGCCAGGTGCGCGCCGCGATGCCCGAGGCGCTGCAGGTATTCATCGCCCCACCCTCGCTCGACGCACTGCGCACACGGCTCGTCGGGCGGGGCACCGACGATCCGCAAGAGGTCGAGCGTCGCCTGCGCGTCGCCGAGGCCGAGCTGCACGCCCAGCCCGAGTTCGCCCACGTCGTCGTCAACGACCGCCTCGAGGACGCCCTGCATCGGCTGACCGCGATCGTCGCCGGCGAGCTCGACTGAGACCTGCCCAGCCGACAGGGCCCGGTCACAGTCCGCTCGTCTTGCGAGCCGACGTCGAGCGCCTCAGCGCAAGCCACCACCGAGCGCTCCCACGTAGCCACTACAATCCAAGGTCAACCACACGAAAGGGCCGCCCCAAAGTGATCTCCCCCCGCATCGACCGTCTGCTGGAGAACGTCGACTCGAACTACGCCAGCGTCGTCGTGGCCGCTAAGCGCGCCCGCCAGATCAACAGCTACTACCACAACCTCGGCGAGGGCACTTTCGACGAGTTCCCGCCGCCCATGATCGAAACCGCCTCCAAGAACTACCTCACGATCGCCCTTGAAGAGGTAGCCAACGGCAAGATCAAGTACCACTATAGGTAGCAAGCGCCGGCTGGGCGACGCCCGCCAGGGCTTGCGGGGGCGCGGCCGGACCTCTAAAACCCTGGTATGTCGAGAATCTTGCTTGGGGTCAGTGGCGGGATCGCCGCGTACAAGGCGCTCGAGTTCGTGCGCCTCGCGACCGGCGCCGGGCACGCCGTGCGCGTCGTGCAGACCCCCGCGAGCCGCCGCTTCGTCGGCTCCGCGTCGTTCGCCGCGCTGACCGGCGCGCCCGTGCTCGTCGATGAGTTCGAGCGCGATCCCGCGCGCGGCGCGTTCCCCGACCAGCGCCCGCCTGAGCATGAGCCGATCGGTCACCTGGAGCTGGTGCGCAACGCGGACCTCTATCTGATCGCGCCTGCCTCCGCGAATACGATCGCCAAGCTGGCCCACGGGCTCGCCGACAACCTGTTGAGTAGCGCCGCGCTTGCCGCGACCTGTCCGCTGCTACTCGCGCCGGCGATGAACAATCACATGTACGAGCACCCCGCGGTACAGGCCAACCTCGAGCTGCTGCGCGCGCGCGGTGTCAACGTGCTCGAGCCCGACAGCGGCCGGCTGGCCTCCAAGGGCGAGCGCGGCGTCGGCCGCCTGCCCGAGCCCACGCGCCTGCTCGAGGCCTGCCAGGCGCTGCTTGACGGTGCTCCCGCGCGCACCGCCACAGAGGAGCGCCGGCAGGCAGCGGATGCGACGTCCAACGGCGGCGGGGCCGATGCGCCTGGAGGCCCCTGGCGGGGGCTGCGCGTGCTCGTCACCGCGGGCGGCACCCGCGAGCCGATCGACAGCGTGCGTTTCCTCGGCAACAGCTCCTCCGGGCGTATGGGGCTCGCGCTCGCGCAGGCCGCGCGCACGCGCGGCGCCGAGGTAACGGTGGTCGCGGCCAACGTCGCGCTAGAGCGCCCCGCCGGCGTCGCCTGGCGGGAGGTTCGCACCGCGGCTCAGCTCCAGGAGGCCTGCGAGCGAGAGTTTCCCGCCTGCGACGTGCTGCTGATGGCCGCCGCCGTCGCCGACTTCCGCCCGGCCGCGCCCGGAGGGGGGCCGGGTGAGCCGGTCCCCGGCAAGCTCAAGAAGGCCGGCCGCGAGCACCTGCGCCTCGAGCTCGAGCCGACCGCCGACGTGCTCAGCGGGCTCGCCGCGCAGCGGCGCCCCGCGCAGACGCTTGTCGGGTTCGCCGCCGAGCACGGCGACGGAGCCGTTGCCTACGGTCGCGGCAAGTTGACCGCGAAGGGCCTCGACGCGGTCGTCGTCAACGACATCTCGCGCTCCGACATCGGCTTCGAGGTCGACCACAACGAGGTCACGATCGTGACCGCGACCGGCGATCAGCATGTAGCGATCGCCTCCAAGAGGAGCGTCGCCGAGGCGATCCTCGACGCCGTCGAGCGCCTGCGTGTAGCGCCGGCATAGCGCGTCCGTCCCCAACCGTTGCAGACCGGTCCTCCACAGAACTACCCGCCTTGCCCGTAGCGGCCCCCTGCGGGTCTGCTCGCTGCCTCTCTATACAGTGGATGGGACCGAGATCATGGACAGTGTCTACGAGCTCTACCGGCGCGGGTGCGATCTGCTCGGCCATGGTGACTACCAGGCCGCGATCGTGCCGCTGACCCGCGCCCGCGAGCTGGAGCCCGACAAGGCGTCGATCCGCGAGGCGCTCGGGCGCGCGCTCTTCCACGCCCAACGCTACGAGGGCGCCGCCGCCGAGTTCCAGGCCCTCGCGGCGCAGGCGCCGACGAACGATTACGCGCTGTTCTGCCTCGGTCGTGCGATGCAACAGCTCGGTCGCCACCGCGAGGCCTGCCACCCGCTTGCGCTCGCCTGCTCGCTGCGGCCCGAGCGCAGCGACTATCGCCTCTACCGCGACCGCGCGCGCCGTGCCGCCCACAGCTCATGAGCACGCCAATGCTATGCTCGATCGACAGCTTTCGTGCCGGCGTGCTGGCGCCGGCTGTCGGACCGAAAGTGGGCGCACGCCCGCTTTTTTAATGTAAGGAGGGCCTATGACGCCACTGCAGACAGAGATCGAAGAGCGGCTCGCCGAGCGTGAGCCCGACGTCGAGGTGCTGCTCGCCGAGCTGCACGGCGGCGAGACCCTGCGCGTGTTCATCGACCACCCCGACGGGGTCACGCTTGCGCTCTGCGAGCGCGTCACCGGAGCGCTCTCCGAGCTGCGCGAGCGTTACAGCCTCGAGGTCTCCTCACCGGGCATCGAGCGCCCGCTGACCAAGCCCGACCACTTCCGCCGCTTCGTCGGCCGCCGTGCCCGCATACGAACCCGTGGCGTGCCAACCGACATTCGCGCTGCCGCCGCGCCGAGCCGGCGCAGCTACACCGGCGAGCTCGTCGGGGCCTCCGACACCGAGATCACGCTCGCCGCCGACGAAGGCGTCGTCACGATCCCCTACTCGCAGATCCGACGCTCGAATCTGATCGAGGAGTAGCCGATATGTCACGCGAGATACTGGAAGCAATGCACGCGCTCGCGCGCGAGAAGGGCATCGAGTCCGAGAAGCTGATGGTCGCGCTCGAGGATGCCCTGCTCTCCGCCTACAAGAAGCAGCCCGGCTCGGCCAAGTACGCGCGCGTCGAAATGGACCGCGAGACCGCCGACTTCCGCGTCATCGAATTGATCATCCCCGAACGCCTCGAGGCCCACCTGATCGTCGAGACGATCGACGAGGGCACCGTCGTGGATCCCGAGACCGGCGAGCTGCGCGAGCCCGAGGAACCCGAAATCGATCCCGCCAAGTTCGAGGAGTACCGCGACCAGATCGACGAACGCGACGTCACCCCCGACGACTTCGGGCGGATCGCCGCGCAGACCGCCAAGCAGGTCATCCTGCAACGCATCCGCGAGGCCGAGCGCGACATGATGTTCGAGGAGTACCGCGACCGTGTCGGCGAGCTCATCACGGGCATCGTGCAGCAGTCCGACTCGCGCTACACGCTCGTCCAGCTGCGCGAGCGCGTCGAGGCGCTGCTGCCCAAGTCCGAGCAGGTCGACGGCGAGCGCTACGACCACTCCCAGCGGATCAAGGCAGTCATCAAGGAGGTCTCCGCCTCCACCAAGGGCCCCTCGATCATCGTCTCCCGGCGCGACCCCGAGCTGATCAAGAAGCTCTTCGAGCTCGAGGTCCCCGAGATCGCCGACGGCCTCGTCGAAATCGCCAACGTCGCGCGCGAGCCCGGCTACCGCTCGAAGATCGCGGTCGTCTCCCACGCCGACGGCGTCGACCCCGTCGGCGCCTGCGTCGGCCCGCGCGGCTCGCGCGTGCGGATGGTCGTCTCCGAGTTGCGTGGCGAGAAGATCGACATCATCCCCTTCAACGAAGAGCCCGCCCGCTTCGTCGCCAAGGCGCTCTCGCCGGCGCGCGTGCGCGAGGTGCTCGTCGACGACGAGGCCAAACAGGCCACCGTGATCGTGCCCGACGACCAGCTCTCGCTCGCGATCGGACGCGAGGGGCAGAACGCGCGTCTCGCCGCGCGCCTGACCGGCTGGCGCGTGGACATCCGCTCGGAGACCGAGTTCGCCGCCGAGGAGGCCGAGCACGGCTACGAGGAGGAGGAGGTCTCCGGCCGCTGCGCCGCGATCCTCTCCAACGGCCGCCGTTGCCCCAACGCGACCCAGCCCGGTTCGCGCTACTGCGGACTGGAGACCCACCAGGCGCTCGCCGGTATCGCCGGCGACAGAGTCGTCGACCTCTCGCCCAACGGCGACGGTGTGTCCCCGATCGAGCCGGACGCCGCGGCCGAGCCGCAGGCAGAAGACCTCGCGGGGGAGCCCTCCGCCGAAGTGCCCTCCGCCGAAGTACCCCCGACCGCGCCGCTCGCCACCGAGCCCGCCTCCGCAGACGAGGCCGCCGGGGTCCAGGAGAGCACCGAGGGGCAAGCGCCATAGCGGGCCACGTGCCTCGGCGTCGCTGCGTAGGCTGCGGGAGCGTCGCGCCGAAGCCCGAGCTGGTACGCCTCGCCGTGCCCCGCGAGGCCGCCGTGCCCCGCGGGTCCGGCTCCGGAAGCTCACGTCGCGTGGTGATCGACGCGACCGGTGCGCTGCCGGGTCGCGGCGCCTACCTCTGCCGCGGCGTCGACCCCGTAACCCCGGATTCCGCCTGCCTGCAACTGGCGCTGCGCCGTGGGGGCATCGCCCGTACGCTGCGCCGCCCCGTCAAGCTGGACCTCCAGGATCTCTCGATCGAGACTCCGAATTCGTAGAATCGCTCAGAGGGTGGCGCAGTCGTCCGCAGGTCGATTAGCCGGGCCCCTCTATCTTTCAAACTAACCATGAGCAAAAAGCGCATACACGAGATCGCCAAGGAGCAGGGTGTCGCCAGCAAGGCGCTGCTCGAGCGCTGCGCGCCGCCGGCGTACAGGTCAAGACCGCGGCCTCCTCGATCGACGAGTCCGTCGCGCTGCGGGTGCTCGGGGCAGACGGCGCGGCCTCCGCGGCGGCGCCCGCCGCGCCGTCGGCTAACGCTCCGGCGGCGGCCGTCGCCACAGCGCCGGCGCCGCCCGCGGTCAAGGTGGCGCTCGCGCCCAATGCCGACTCTGCACCGGGCGAGCCCAAGGCCGCCGCTCCAGCTGCCCAGCCGCTCGCGACAGCCTCTGCCCAGACCCCACCGCCGGTCGCGCCGTCGGCCTCCGCTCAAGCAGCGCCGCCGGCCGCGCCGGCCACCGATGCGGAGGCTGCAACAGCACTGGACCCCGGGCAGCCAGCCGCCGCGACCGACGCCCAGCAGGCCGGCGAGCGGGTGCGCCCGACACGCGACTCGCGCACCGGCGAGCGCGCGCCGGGCGGCGCGGGCCCTGGAGGTCGCCGGCGCGTCGTGATCGACTCGCAGGCCTCGCGCCGCCAGCAAGCAGGTCCCGCCAACCAACCCCAGCGCCGTCCGCGCCGTGGCCGCCGCAGGCGCGGCACCTACGACGACACGATCGCCCCGATCGACAACACCGCCGCGACCGGCGACGGCCAGCTGACGCGCATCAACTCGGGCTCGACCGTCAAGGACGTCGCCGAGTATCTCGGCGTGCCGGTACCCGAAATCATCAAGAAGCTGATGTCGCTGGGGGAGATGGCGACGCTCACTCAGACCCTCACCGACGACACGATCCAGGTGCTCGCGGCCGAGTTCGAGAAGGAGATCGAGATCGTCCACGCCGCCGACGAGGTCGAAGCCGAGCCCGCGTTCGAGGACGCCGAGGAGGATCTCGTCGACCGCCCGCCGGTGGTCACCGTCATGGGCCACGTCGACCACGGCAAGACCTCGCTGCTGGACGCGATCCGCGAGACCGAGGTGGCGGCGGGAGAGGCCGGCGGCATCACCCAGCATATCGGCGCCTACCAGGCCCACCATGCCGGCAAAGTCATCACCTTCCTCGACACCCCCGGCCACGAGGCATTCACCGCGATGCGCGCACGCGGTGCGCGCGTGACCGATCTCGCGGTGATCGTGGTCGCGGCCGACGACGGCGTCAAGCCCCAGACCGAAGAGGCGATCGACCACGCGCGCGCTGCCGACGTGCCGATCGTGGTCGCCGTCAACAAGATCGACAAGGAGGGCGCCCAGCCCGAGCGGGTACGTACCGAGATGACCCAGCGCGGACTGCAGCCGTCGGAGTGGGGTGGGGAGATCGAGTTCGTCGACGTCAGCGCCAAGACCCGCCAGGGCCTGGATAGCCTGCTCGACACGATCCAGGTGGTCGCCGACCTCGAGGAGCTGCGCGCCAACCGCGACACCGAGGCCTCCGGCGCGGTGATCGAGTCCAAGCTCGATCCCGGCCGCGGGCCGGTGGTGAGCATCCTGATCCAGCGCGGCACTCTGCGCGTGGGCGACGCGCTGGTCGCCGGCGCCCACTTCGGGCGGGTGCGCGCGATGCACGACTTCACCGGGGCGCCGCATGAAGCACGCGCAACCGGGAGAGCCGGTCGAGGTGCTCGGCTTCGACGGTGTCCCGGAGGCCGGCGAGCACGTACGCGTCGTCGAGAACGAGCGCCGCGCGCGCCAGCTCGCAGGTGAACGCGCCAACCGCCTGAAGACCGAGGCGCTGGCCCGACGCTCCGGTCGCAAGATCTCCCTCGAGGACGTCTTCAAGCTCGCCCGCGAGGGCGCCGTCAAGGAGCTCAGCCTAGTTGTCAAGGCCGACGTCGCCGGCTCCCTGGAGGCGATCGAGGACGAGATCGCCAAGCTGCCCCAGGAGGAGGTCAAGGTCAACATCATCCACCGCGGGGTCGGTGGCATCAACGAGTCCGACGTAATGCTCGCTGCGGCCTCCGAAGGCGTGATCCTCGCCTTCAACGTACGACCCGTCGGCGACGCTCGCCAGATCGCCGAGCGCGAGGGTGTCGAGATCCGCTCCTACGCGGTCATCTACCGCGCGATCGAGGAGCTGCGCGCCGCGATGCAGGGCCTGCTGGAGCCGGAGGAGGTCGAGAGCTCGCTCGGCCAGGCCGAGGTGCGCCAGCTCTTCCGCGCCTCGCGCATCGGCGTGATCGCCGGCTCCCACGTGACCGAGGGCAAGATCACCCGCGGCGCCCGTGTGCGCGTCGTACGCGAGGGCACCGTGATCTACGACACCACGATCGCCAGCCTACGGCGCTTCAACGAGGACGCGCGCGAGGTCGCCGCCGGCTACGAGTGCGGGATCGTGCTCGCCAACTTCCAGGACCTACGCGAGGGCGATGTGCTCGAGACGTATGAGACGCGCCAGGTGGAGCGCGAGCTGAGCTGAGGCGGCCGATGGCCGGCGTAAGGTGGCGTCCTCGCTCGCTCGCGTGCGCAGCACGCCACGCGGTGCTGCCTGTGCCCCGAACGGGGTACGTCCTCGCCTTACTTGGCCCTCGACCGTCTCAGGGGGTAGGTTGCTGGAACTGGGATTGCAGTCCCGAGACGTAGGGAGGGTAGGATGAGTACAGGGCGTATGCGCCGCGTCGATGAGGCGATCAGGCAGGTGATCGGAGAGGCGGTGGCAGGCGAGCTAAAGGACCCACGCGTGGGATTTGTGACCGTGACCGATGTAAGGACCAGTGCCGACCTCAGCCATGCTCGCGTGTACGTGAGCGTGCTCGGCGACGAGCCGCAGCGCGAGGCCACGCTCGATGGCCTGCGCAGCGCACACGGCTATCTGCAACGGCGGGTCGCCTCAGAGCTGCACTTGAAGCGCACGCCGACACTGACTGTTCCTCTATGACGACACCACGGATAAGGCGTTGCGCATCGACGCGCTGATCGATGAGGAGGCGGTGCTCGGCCAGCCGTCGAGCGAGGGGCAGGAGCCCCGATGGACGATGCCGGCGGAACGACGTGCAGGAAAGCGGGCGCCCGTGAGCGAAGGCAACGGCATGACGTGCGATCCGCGGGAGCGGGAGCTGGTGCTCGAGCACATCCGGCAGGACGCGCGCTTCGTGCTCGCGACGCACGAGAGCGTCGACGGCGACGCGCTGGGCTCACTGGTGGGCATGCAGGGGCTGCTGAGCGCGCTCGGCAAGGACTCGCTGATGTTCATGGCGCCGAGCGAGCTGCCACTCCCTGAGGAGTACCGCTGGTTCGAGCTCGAGCAGCTGATCCAAGTGCCGCCCCCCGACATCGCGAGCGCACGGTCGTGTTCCTGGACTGCGGCAATATCGATCGCAACTCGGCCGAGGTGCTGCGCGACGGCGCGCACCTGCTGAACATCGACCACCACCACGACAACACGCGCTTCGGGACACTCGACTACGTGGTGGCGGGGGCGTCCTGCACGGCGGAGATCATCTGGGACCTGATGCACGGGCTGGGCTTCGCCCCGACGCCGGCGATCGCCGAGGCGCTGTATGTGGGGCTGGTGACGGACACCGGGCGCTTCATGTACGAGAACGTCGGGCCGCGCGCGCACCAGATGGCCGCGGAGCTGATCGCCGCCGGTGTCGACGTGCAGGCGATCTACCGCCGGCTCTACGAGGATCTGCCCTTCGCCAAGATCGCGCTGCTCGGGCGTGCGCTGGCGCAGGTGCGACGCTTCGACGCGGGCGAGCTGACGCTGGCGGCGCTCAGCGCGGAGGACTTCCGCTGGGCGGAGGCGCAGGACAGCTACTCGGAGGGCATCATCGACCACCTGCGCGCCGTCAAGGGCACGAAGGTCGCGGCGCTCGTGCGCGAGCTGACCGCGGCCGACCGGCGCGGCGAGCGCAAAGTCTCGCTGCGCGCGACCGGCGACGAGGTCGACGTCTCGGCCGATCGCGCGCGCCCAGGGCGGAGGCGGACACCGTCGTGCCGCGGGGTTCACGACGACGCTCGAGCTGGATGAGCTGATCGACTTCCTGCGGCATGAGATCGCGGCGCAGCTGCACCCGGCGTACGACGGGCACGCCGCGCCGACGCCGGCGTGAACGGGGTCCTGCCGATCGACAAGCCGGTGGGGATGACCTCGCACGACGTGGTCGCGGCGGTGCGCCGCGCGCTCGGCGGCGTCAAGACCGGACACGCGGGCACGCTCGACCCGTTCGCGAGCGGGCTGCTGCTGGTGCTGGTCGGGCGGGCGACGCGCATCCAGCGCCAGCTGATGGAGCTGCCCAAGCGCTACGAGACCGTCGCGCGACTTGGGGCTGTGTCCAGCACCGGGGACCCCGAGGGCGAGATCACGCTTACCGGACGGGTGCCGCCCGCGCATCTCCAGCTGCCGACCGGAGAGCTGCGTCAACGGCCCCCGATCTACTCTGCCGTCAAGATCGGAGGCGAACGCGCCTATCGCCGCGCGCGGCGCGGAGAGCGCTTTGAGATGCCCGAGCGGGTTGTGACGGTCTACCGCTTCGAGCAGCTCTGGCGCGAGCCGGGCGCGCAGCCCGAAGGACTGGACCGGGCCGGATACCTGATCGAGTGCTCGGCGGGCACCTACGTGCGCTCGTTGATCGCGGACCTCGGGGACGCCTACTGCGAGCAGCTGCGGCGCACCGCGATCGGGCCGTTCGCCGTCGAGGACGCGCTCCCACCGCCGCGGCGCGGAGCGCCCTGGGAGCCGCAACTGATCTCGATCGAGGAGGCACTCGACGCGCTGCCCCGGCCACCATCCCGCGTGCGTCCCCTGGCCTGCGACGGGCACGGCGAGCCGACCGACCGCGCCGACATGCCCACGAACCCTTAGGCTTCCGGCCCGTGGAGGTCATTCGCCTGCCCGATGTCCAGCCCAGGGAGGGGCGTAGCGTTGCGGTCGGCACCTTCGACGGCGTGCATCTCGGCCATCGCGAGGTCATTCGGGGCGCCGACAGCGTGCTTACGTTCGACCCGCACCCGGTCTCGGTCGTCGCGCCCCAGCATGCGCCCAAACTGCTGACGAGCCTCGACGTGAAGGCGGAGCTGATCGCGGCGCTGGGGGTCACGGAGCTGATCGTGATCCCGTTCGACGCAAGCTTCGCCGCGCGTGGCGCACGCGAGTTCATCGACGAAGTGCTGGTCGGGGCGCTCGGCGCGAGCCGCGTGTCGGTCGGGGAGAACTTCCGCTTCGGCCACCGCGCCCAGGGCGACCCGCAGCTACTGGCCGCCGACGGGCGCTTTCGCGCGGTCGTGCACCCCCTGCTGGAGGTGGATGGCGAGGTCGTCTCCTCCAGTCACATACGTGGCCTCGTGCTGGCCGGGGAGGTCGACCAGGCCGAGCATTTCCTTGGCGCCCCCTTTCAGTTGCGCGGCGAGGTGGTTCGCGGCGATGAACGCGGTCGCGAACTGGGCTTTCCGACGGCAAACCTGGTCCCTGAGGAGGCCCTTGTCTGTCCCGGTCACGGCATCTACGCGTGCCTCGCCGATGGCCGTCCGGCGGCCGTCAGCATCGGTGTGCGCCCGACCTTCACGACGGGCCGCGGCGAGCTGATCGAGGCCTACCTGCTCGACTTCGAGGGCGATCTATACGGAACCGAGCTGCGCCTGGATTTCCTGTGCCGGTTGCGCGGGGAGCGGCGCTTTGAGACACCCACCGCGCTGGTCGAGCAGATGCGCCGCGATGTGCAGCGCACGCGCGAAGTGGTCGAGGCCCATCAGCGCCGCGATTGAGGCACCTCTGCCGTTCAGCGGCCGTCTGCTAGCGTGTGCGCCCGCCATGACTTTGACCACTGAGAGAAAGCGCGAGCTCGCTGCGAAGTTCGGGGCCAGCGAGCAGGACACCGGTAGCACCAAGGTTCAGGTCGCGCTGCTCACCGAGCGCATCAACCACCTCACCGAGCACCTGCGCGAGCAGAAGAAAGACCACCACTCGCGGCGCGGACTGCTGATGCTCGTGGGACGCCGGCGGCGCTTTCTGAACTACCTGCAGCGCAGCGACCTCGAGGGCTACCGGGCACTCATCAAAGAGCTCGGCCTACGCAAGTAAGCCCCGTGAGTGTCATCGGCCCCGGTACACCGGCGCCCACTTTCGCGCTGACCCGTGAAGACGGCGAGCGCTTCACCGAGCGGGACCTGCAGGGCAAGACCACGGTGCTGGTCTTCTACCCGTTCGCGTTCAGCCCGGTCTGCACCGAGCAGTTGCAGCTCTACGAGCGCGAGCTCAGCCAGATCACCGCCGACGGGACGGCCATCTACGGGGTCTCCTGCGACAGCACCTGGGCGCAGAAGGCGTTCCGCGAGACGCTCGAGGTGAGCATCCCGCAGCTCTCGGACTTCGAGCCCAAGGGCGCGGCCTGCCAGGCGCTGGGAGTGCTGCACGAGGGCGGCTTCCCCCAGCGCGCGCTGGTGATCTTCGGCGCCGACGGCGCCGTGCGCTGGAGCTATGAGGCGCCCTCGCCCGCCGACCTGCCGGGTGTGCACATGATTCTGGGCGGCCTGAAGAACGCCTGAGCCGAGGGGCCCGATGGCCGGCGCAGGACGGCGTCCTCGGTCGCTCGCGTGCGTAGCACGCCACGCGAACTGCCTTGCCCCGGAGGGGTACGTCCTGGCCCTGCGTGGCCCTCGGCCGTCTCGGCAGCACTGTGCGGGAAATAGCTTACGCCCTTTGTTCCGCTAAGCTCTCGACGTTCGGAACAGAGATAAATAGAGACAGCGCCGCCGACCGACGGGCGGACAGGAAGGCAGAACATATGAGCAGTAACACCGTGACGCGGGTTTCCGTGGAGATCGCCGGCAGCGAGATCTCGTTCGAGACCGGCAGGATGGCCAAGCAGGCCTCCGGTGCAGTAGTCGTCCGCCAAGGCGACACTATGGTGCTTGCGACCGCCACCGCCGGCGGTCAGCGCGACGTTGACTTCCTCCCGCTGACGGTGGACGTCGAGGAGCGCATGTACTCCGCCGGGAAGATCCCCGGCTCGTTCTTCAAGCGCGAGGGACGCTCGGGTGAGAAGGGGACGTTGACGGCGCGCATGATCGACCGTCCGCTGCGTCCGCTGTTCACCAAGGGCTGGAACTTCGAGACGCACCTCGTGGCGATCCCGATCTCGGTGGATCACGTCCACCCGTACGACATCCTCGCGATGAACGGCGCATCGGCTGCGCTGATGATCTCCAACGTGCCCTTCGCCGGCCCGGTCGGCGCAGTGCGGATCGGCAAGGTCGAGGGCAACTTCGTCGTCAACCCCAACGAGGAGGATCTGCTGGAGGGCTCGGACCTCGACCTCGTGGTGGCCGGCTCCGAAGAGGCGATCCTGATGGTCGAGGCCGGCGCAAACGAGATCTCGGAGGCCGAGATCCTCGATGCGCTCGACATCGCGCACTCGGAGATCAAGAAGATCTGTCAGCTCCAGCGGGACCTTGCCGCGAAGGTGGGCAAGGAGAAGACCCCGATCCAGGCGCCCGTCGTCGACGCGGAGATCCTCGCGGGGATCCGCGCCTCGCACGGTCGCGCGCTCGACGAAGCGACGCAGGTCGAGGACAAGCTCGAGCGCCAGGACGCGACCAAGGTGGTCGAGCAGGCGATCTTCGAGCAGCACGCCCCGGCGGCGAGCGAGGGCGCAAGTGAGGAGCAGCTCGAGCAGGCCAAGGCGCGCCGCGCTGCTGTGCAGCTCGCGTTCGACAAGCTCGAGAAGGCGATCATCCGCGAGCGCATCGCGGTCCACAAGAAGCGCCCGGACGGTCGCGCCGAGAACGAGATCCGCGACATCACGATCGAAGTGAGCGTGACCCCGCGGACGCACGGCTCGGCGCTGTTCACGCGCGGGCAGACGCAGGCGCTGAGCGTCGCTGCTCTGGGCACGCTCAAGGAGGAGATGCGCCTCGACACGCTGGGACTGCAGACGAAAAAGTATTACTTCCACCACTACAACTTCCCGCCGTTCTCGGTCGGTGAGGCCGGGCGTCTGGGCCCCAAGCGCCGCGACATCGGCCACGGCGCGCTGGCCGAGCGGGCGCTCGTGCCGGTGGTGCCCTCGATCGAGGAGTTCCCGTACACGATCCGCGTGGTCTCGGACATCTTCGAGTCCAACGGCTCTTCCTCGATGGCTTCGGTGTGCGGCTCCTCGCTGTCGCTGATGGACGCCGGCGTGCCGATCAAGCGTCCCGTGGCGGGCATCGCGATGGGTCTCATCAAGGAGGGCGATGACTACACCGTGCTGACGGACATCGCGGGGGTCGAGGACCACCTGGGTGACATGGACTTCAAGGTCGCCGGGACCGAGCGTGGGATCACTGCGCTGCAGATGGACATCAAGATCAGCGGGGTCACGTTCGAGATCCTGCGCGACGCGCTGACGCAGGCGCACAAGGCGCGCACGTTCATTCTTGGCAAGATGGCCGAGGTGATCGAGGGGCCGCGCGCGGCGCTCAGCCAGTTCGCGCCGCGCATCCAGACGATCCAGATCGACCCGATCCCAAATCGGCCTGCTGATCGGCAAGGGCGGCGAAACGATCAGGGGGCTCTCGGAGGAGTTCGAGTCCCAGATCGACGTCAACGACGACGGCCAGGTGCTGGTCTACTCGGCCAACGGCGAGCTCGGCGACGCGCTCGTGGAGCGCGTGCGGATGATGATGAAGGAGGTCGAGGTCGGCGACGAGTACGCCGGCAAGGTCGTCAAGACGACCACCTTCGGGGCGTTCATCGAGCTGGCCAAGGGCACCGACGGCCTGCTGCACATCTCCAACGTCTCACCGGGCGAGCGCATCTCGAGCGTCGAGGAGGTCCTCAACAAAGGCGACGAGGTCAACGTGCGCGTAGTCGAGGTCGATCGCGAGCGCGGGCGCATCGGCCTGCGCCTCGCCGACGACCCGGAGATCGCGGGCAAGTCGGCCGACGAGCTCGCGACGGTCGGCACCGGCGGTGCGGCCGGTGGCGGCGGACGCGGCTCGTCTTCGCGCAACGGCCGTGATGGCCGCAGCGACCGGGGCGGCGAGCGTGGCTCGGGGCGTCCCCGTCACGGATCGGGCCGAGACCGTTAGCAGGTCCGCTGGTGGTGCCCCCCGCCGGGCCGCGCGAGCGGCGGCCGGGGGCATGCCGGCGAAGCCCGTCGCCGAGCCGATGAACGACACTGCGCATCGCATCACCACCCTGGACTCCGGGGTGCGGGTGGTGAGCGAGCGTATGCCCGCGGTGCGCTCGGTGGCGCTGGGCTTCTGGATCGGCACCGGCTCGGCGCTCGAGCAGGAAGAGCAAGCGGGGATCTCGCACCTGCTGGAGCACATGCTCTTCCGGGGCACCAGCCGCTACGGCTCGGCCGAGATCGACGAGCTCTTCGATGCGATGGGAGCGGAGCTGAACGCAGGGACCGACAAGGAAACGACCTCGGTTTATACGCGCGTGCTCGACCACCATCTCGAGCAGGCCTTCGACGTGATCGCCGACATGGTGTGGCGGCCGCGCTTCGGCGAGTTGGAGGCCGAGCGCGAGGTTGTGCTGGAAGAGATCGCGATGTACGAAGACGACCCGCAGGACCGCGTTTTCGACGTGCTCGGGGAGGCGGTCTTCGGCGAGCATCCGCTGGGCCGCGCGGTGATCGGCCGCGCGGAGGTCGTGGGCGCGGTGACGCGCGATCAACTGGCGGCGTTCCACGCCGAGCGCTACACGCCCGCGGAGGTCGTGATCTCGGCGGTCGGCTCGGTCGATCACGACGCGCTCGTCGAACTGGCACGCACCGCTGAGGGCCCGCGGCTCGCGCCTGCGCAGGCGTCCCCGGAAGGTAAGCGGCCAGCGCTGGGCGAGCCGGCGTTCGAGCGGCGGATGCGCTTCCTGCGCAAGGACACCGAGCAGTACCACGTGTGCCTGGGCGGACGCGGGATCGCACGGGAAGATGCCCGCCGCTTTGCGCTGCGGGTACTCGACACGGTGCTCGGCGGCGGGGCTTCCTCGCGGCTCTTCCAGGAGGTGCGTGAGCGGCGCGGCTTGGCCTACTCGGTGTTCTCGTTCTCAAGCCTGTACGCGAGCACCGGTGAGGTCGGACTGTACGTGGGGACCCGTCCGGAGAACCTGACGGAGGCGCTGGCGGTGATCGCGGCGGAGCTCGAGCGCTTCGTGGGAGAGCCGCCCGACGAGCGGGAGCTGGCACGCTCGCGGGAGAACGCGAAGGGCCGTCTGGCGCTCTCGCTGGAGTCGACGTCGGCGCGCATGAACCGTCTCGGGGGCTCGGTGCTGGCGGGGCTACCGATCCTCTCGGTCGAGGAGATCATCGCGCGCATCGATGCCGTCACGGTCGAGGACGTGCGGACGCTTGCCGCCGAGCTGTTTGGGCCTGCGGAGCTGTCGGTCGCGGCGATCGGACCCGACGAGGATGCGCTGCGCGCGGCGCTCGCACCCCTGGAAGGGGTGACGGCATGATCCGCGTGGCGGTGGCGGGCGCGGCGGGACGCATGGGCGAGGCGGTCTGCGCGGCCGTGGGGAGCGCCGCGGACATGGAGCTGGCCGGGCGCGCGGATCCGCTACTGGGCACGACGCTTGCGCAGGTCCTGGGGGGCGCTGAGGTGGTCGTCGACTTCACGCGACCCGACGTCGCCCTGGCCAACACGCTGGAGTGCGTGCGCGCCGGCGTGCATGCGGTGGTGGGCACGACCGGCTTCGACGTCGAGCAGCTGCGGGCCGAGCTGCGGTCGTTACCCGGCGACGGCCAGAGTGCGAACGTGCTGGTGGCACCGAACTTCGCGATCGGGGCGGTGCTGATGATGCGCTTCGCGGCGGAGGCTGCGCGCCACATGGCCAAGGCGGAGATCGTGGAGCTCCATCACGACCGCAAGCTCGATGCCCCCAGCGGCACGGCGGCGCGGACCGCGCTGCTGATGGCGGCGGCAAGTGGCGCGCCGGAGCCGCCGATCCACTCGGTGCGGCTGCCGGGCCTGGTAGCTCACCAAGAGGTGATCCTCGGTGATCTCGGGCAGACGCTGAGGATTCGCCACGACTCGATCGACCGTGAGTCGTTCATGCCGGGGGTGCTGCTCGCGGTCCGGGGGATCGGGCAGCTCGAGGAATCTCTGACGGTAGGGCTGGAGCATCTGCTGTTCCCTGGATCGGAAGGCGTGTGATAATGGCTCCTATGAGGAATCTGGGGACGGTCCTGACGGCGATCGTGACGCCGTTCGACAGCGACCTGCGGGTCGACGAGGAGGCGTTTGTCGCGCTCATGCATCACCTGGCCGAGCACGGCTCGGACGGGTTCGTGGTCGCCGGCACGACGGGCGAGGCCTCGACGCTGAGCGATGACGAGCAGCTCGCCCTGATCGAGCTGGCCGCGCGCGAGCGTCCGCCGGGCACGACGATCATCGCGGGCACAGGCACGAACGACACGCGTCACGCGGTGTTCCTGACCGAAAAGGCGACGGCGGTGGGGATCGACGCGCATCTAAGCGTGACGCCCTACTACAACAAGCCGAGCCCGCGGGGGCTCAAGCGCCACTACGAAGCGATCGCGGGCGCGACCGACCTGCCGATCATCCTCTACAACATTCCGGGGCGCACGGCTACCAACATGTCCCCCGAACTGCTCGCTGAGCTGGCTCAGATCGAGAACGTCGTCGGCGTCAAGCAGGCCAACGAACAGGAGCTCCAGCCGATCGACGGGCTCGATCTGTACGCGGGCGACGACGGGACTTTCGCGCGCACGCTGGACATGGGCGGCGCGGGCGGCATCCTGGTCGCCAGCCACGTAGTCGGAGACGCGATGCGCCGGATGGTCGACGAGCCGGAGCGCCGCGCGGAGATCGATGCGTCGCTGCGCGACGTGTACGAGACGCTGTTTATGACGGCCAGCCCGACTTGCACGAAGGCGGCGTTGAACCTGCTCGGTCATCGCACCGGCGGGCTGCGGCTGCCGCTCGTCGCGGCCAGCGAGGAGGAGCTCGCGGCGGTGCGCGCGATGCTCGCGCGCCACGGTCTGCTGCCAGCCGGTGAGGCTACCTCGCCGGGGCCCACCGAGATTCCCGCACCGTCGGCTTCGGCGCAGCACGCGTGAGCGCTGGGGTACGAGTCCTGCCGCTCGGCGGACTGGGCGAGATCGGCAAGAACATGACGGTCGTCGAGCACGACGGGCGCGTGCTGGTGGTTGACGTCGGGCTGCGCTTCCCGACCCCGGAGATGGTCGGCATCGATCTGGTGCTCCCCGACTTCTCCTACCTGCGTGAGCGTGCGCGCGACATCGAGGGGATCGTCGTGACCCACGGTCACGAGGATCACCTGGGGGCGCTGCCGTGGGTGCTGCGCGAGCTGGCCAAGCATGGTGAGACACCGCCGGTCTACGGTGGGGCACTGACGATGGCGATGGCGCGCTCGAAGCTCGAGGAGCACAAGCTGAAGAATGTCGAGCTGAGCGAGGTGGCGCCGGGCGAGGCGCTCGACCTGGGCCCGTTCGAGCTGGAGATGGTGCACATGACCCACTCGATCCCGGATTCGAGTGCGGTGGCGATCGGCACGGAGCTCGGGACGGTGCTGATCACGGGTGACTACAAGTTCGACCAGACCCCCGTGGACGGCCAGCCGGCGGACGTTTCGCGCCTGGCGGAATTGGGCCGTGAGGGCGTGCTGCTGCTGTGTGGGGACTCCACCAACGTGGACCGCGAGGGCTTCTCACCGTCGGAGTCCGTGGTCGGCCCGCACCTGCAGGAGGTATTCGCGCGCTGCGAGGGGCGGATCGTCGTGACGAGCTTCGCGTCGAACATCCACCGCGTGCAGCAGGTGCTCGACGCGGCCCACGAGCTGGGCCGCAAGGTCGCGCTGGTGGGACGCTCGATGCGCAAGAACGTCGGCATCGGGCGCTCACTGGACCACATCGAGGTGCCCGAGGGGATGCTTGTGGGGCCGCGCGAGATCGACGACTTCCCGGACGAGCGGATCGTGATCATCTCGACCGGGTCCCAGGGCGAGCCGCTCTCGGCGCTGCGCCGGATGGCCTATCGCGACCACCCCCAGGTGCAGCTGCGGCGCGGCGACACGGTCGTGTTCTCGGCGACCCCGGTACCCGGCAACGAGCGCGCGGTCAACGAGACGATCGACCGGCTCTACCACATCGGCTGCCACGTGGTGACGCCGCGCGACGCGCCGGTGCACGCCTCCGGACACGGCTACGCGGAGGAGGTCAAGTTGATGCTGAACCTGGTCCAGCCGCGCTACGTGATGCCGTTCCACGGCGACTTCAAGCGCTTGCGCCTGCACGCGCAGCTGGCAGAAGCGGTCGGGATCGAGCCCAAGGACATCTTCCAGGGGGACAATGGCATCCCGCTCGACATCGACGCGCGCGGCGCGCGCTTCGGGGAGCGCGAGCAGGCGGGGATGGTGTTCGTGGACGGCGTGGAGATCGGCGACATGGCCGATGTCGCGCTGCGCGACCGACGGATGCTCTCCGCTGACGGGATCTTCATCGTGGTCGCGACGATCGCCGAGCAGGACGGCCGCTCGGTCGCCGACCCGGAGGTGATCTTCCGGGGCGTGCCCTTCCCGGAGGAGGCCGGGGAGCTGATCGAGGAGATTCGTAGCACCGTCGAGGAGTCGCTCCGCCGCGCGGCGGGCGATGAAATCCGCGAGGTCGACCTGATCCAGCAGGCGCTGCACGACGATCTGGCGCAGTTGGTTTACGATCGCTTGCGGCGCCGGCCGATGGTCCTGCCCGTGGTGGTCGAGGTCTAGGACGATCGCTGGAGGCCGGCCGGCCGAGGTAGCGTAGTTTCTACTTGGGTAGAGCGTCGAGGGGTGGTCCTTGTCTTCGATTCTCGAAGGCCACATACGCCTCTCCGGCTGGGGTCCATACCTTAAAATAAGCCGAGATTTGCAGGACTTTTCGGGAGAGGTGCTCCAGGCGTCGACAGCTTGACCGATAACTGCGCTAAATAGTCTGTTTAGAATCTCTTGACATAGTGCACGGAATCCGATAATCAGTATCTCGATCTTGCTGCGGTTAGTGTGCCAGCAAGATCGCAAGCATAGAAAGAGCCGTGATACTTCCCGAAAAGGGTCCTCGGCATTCACGTGCATACGCCCTAGTTCGGGGCAATATTGAATAAAGGAGATCATCAGCCATGTCTAGGTTGAAGATGGTCGTCGCAGTGTGCGTCGCGGCCGTCGCGATTAGTGCGGTCGCGGCTGGCTCGGCGTCAGCAAGTGGTTGGTTTGTGGGTGGTACCGAACTAAAAGCAGGAGAAGAAGTAGCGCTTGCATCGACGGCCAAAGTGGCGTTAGTGGCATTTAACCTACCGTTTACCGGCGTTAGGATATCCTGTAATGCCGGCGCCACCGTCCTGTTGCAGATAGGAGCTGCGATAGTCGCTCGTAGTGTATGGAGAGTGGCGTTCTTGATCTGGCGCTATTGCAGGACGGTCGCGCCAACAAAAGGGTGTGAACTACAAAATGGAACGGCAGAAATCAAGACTCTGCCGCTTGTGGGTGTCCTGACAAAAGGCCCAAAATCTCCGGAAGACAGAGTGACGTTTTCACCGGCGACCAAAGGCAAACCCTTTGCGGAAATCAGTTTTGCCGAAGGGAACACATGTGCGTTTGAAGGGATACAGCCGCTGAAAGGCCAAGTAAGCATGGGCCTGCCGATTGGACAGACCGAAGCGGCAGTGCAGGAGCTGGAAGCCATCGGTAGCATGGAAAACAATAGTCTGGAATTGGGAGGTAGTAAGGCGTACATCGAAGGCGGCAAGGCTTTACTGTCGCTGGCTACAGGAGCGAATTGGAGCTTCCACTGATCGCCGTTTTGGATCAGCACGGGGCGATTACGCCACATTAGATGCGGTGGGCGCCTCCTGACTGCTTTTGAGTCAGGGGCGTCCACGATCGGCGGGCAGCTCCGAGCGGCGGATCGAGGTCCCGTCTCCTCCGGACGACACGACCGCCACCGCCTGGACCGTGGCGGCTGCTTCGGCTCACTGCAATGAACCCTCCAGGTCAACCGCTGATCCCTGGCTGACCGCGAGGGGATACGCAAGCTGCTCCTGCTGCTCCTGGACTCGGCGACACAGAAGGTTTATGGTGAGAGTTGACTTTGACACCGCTGTCACTCGCAATGGCAGCCACGAGAAGGGACCAGACCATGTTGCGAACGATCACGGACATGCCAGCCGGAACGATCGGCTTTGAGGCCGTCGGGGAGGTCGAGGACGACGATTGGGAGGAGACCGTCGAGCCTGTGTTGCGCCAGGAGATCGCTGCGGGGCGCAACGTGCGACTGCTCTACCTGATCGGCGCTGAAGCCCGTGAGGTGGAGGGCGACGCGATGAGGGCGGACTCGGGTTTCCGTGTGCGCCACGCGACCTCGTACGAGCGCGTAGCGGTGGTCAGCGACGAGGACTGGATACGCCCAGCGCTGCGCGCCCTTTCCTTCTTGCTTCCCGGAAAGGCCCGAGGCTTCCGTGTCCGCGATCTGGCCGAGGCAAAGGCTTGGCTTGCGCAGGACGGAACCTAGCGGACACGCTGGGCCGACCCGCCGGCGAGCCACCTACTCTGACTATGCAGCAGTGGGCTACCCGAAGCCTTTCGCGGTCGGTGACGCCCGAGGATCTGTAGGTTGGCCTCAGCCGAGGACGGCACCGTCGACCCCGTCCGATGGCTTGATGTCGGGCAGACGCAGCATTCGGAACGAGTTCAAGAGCCCGAGCCCGCTCGCGAGGACCGGAACGAGCAGGGCGACCTGCAAGGCAAGGTTGGTGGAGTCGCGGTTGATCTCGAGGACCTCTTGCCCGACGGCGGGGCGCTCGTGGGCAAGCATCTGTTCGAGCTGTGTGTTGCTCACGACCTGGGCGTCGTGCTCAAGCGTGTCGGCGATCTGATCCTGCTGCGCGGGGCGGATCACGGTGCTCGATTCGGTCTTGTTGGTGAACGCCAGCGAGAGCGTCGCCAGAAGGATGCCGCCCGCCACCGCGAGCCCGAAGGAAAGTCCGAACGATCCGCCCGCCGAGTTGACGCCGGCGGCCTCGCTTACCCGCTCCTCCTCGATCGGGGCGAGCGTGTAGTCATTCAGCTGCGAGACGAGTAGTCCGAGCCCGGCGCCGGCGATCATGAGAGGAATCACGAGGTACCACCCCGAGTCGGCCCTGGGCACGATTGGTATGAGCAGAAGCATGCCGGCGGTGCTCAGCCCGAAACCGGCGCGCACGATGCTCGCCGGCCTGCGGTCCCCGGCTCGCCGGCCTGCGAGCATCGCGAAGGCGAACATCGTCAGTGAAAGTGGGGCCAGCGACAGGCCCGCTTGCAGAGCGTTGTACTCCAGGCGGATCTGCAAGAAGATCGGCAACGCGATCATGGCGCCGCCGAGGGTGATCTGCTGCAGCATCTGCTGGGTGACCCCGATCCGAAAGTGCGGCAGACGGAAAAGATCGGGGTCGAGCACCGTGACCTTTCCTTCGCGGTGGCGGCGCACGAGCCACCGAGCCAGCGTGTACAGACCCAGGGCACCGGCTGCGATGATCAGGCCCACGTACTCGCCGCCCTCCTGCCAGACGAGGATCCCGAGGACGACGCCGCCCATCCCGAGCACGGACAGCAGGGCTCCCACCGGATCGAGCTTGCGGGGACCGGTGTAGAGGACGTCGCGGATCAGCCCGAGCTGCGTGAGAACGATCGCGATCACGACGAGCTCGAGCATGAAGCCCACCCGCCACGACAGGTACGTGGTCACGAAGCCGCCCAGCAGGGGCCCAATCGCCGCCGCGATCGCCGCTGAGGCGCCCACCAACGCATAGGCCCGCTTTTGGGCGGCACCCTCGAAGTTTCCGTGGATCAGGGACTGCATCGCCGGCAGCAGCAGCGACGCCCCGAGCCCGCCGATGATCGCCCAGAAGATGATGATGACCGTGAGGCTTTGGGCGAGCGTCATCGCGAGTGCTCCGATCGCGTAGCCGATCAGCCCGAGCACGAAGGCGCGCTTGCGACCTATGAGGTCTCCGACCTTGCTGTTGATCAGAATGAAAGCGGCCGATACCAGCGCCTCCAGCGCGATCGCCGACTGCACTCCACTTACGGTCGTGTGCAGATCGTGGACCACCGCCGAGATCGACACGTTCATCAACGACGTGTCCACGACCAGGACGAACATCGCCATCGCGAGCACCACCGCAAGGCGCCTGCTGCCGGACATCGCGGTTTCGTCCCCGCGTCGCGCATCGGAGGTCATACGCAAAGTGTCGCGCTAAGAGCAGCGCCTCTCCTCGCATTGGGGAGATGCCTCGTGGTTGCTGGGCGGGGCACTTCTCGCAATTTCCGAGCTTCCCTTAATGTAGGAGCAACGAGCTAGGATCGCCCGAGCGGGATACTGCTCTGAGGCGTCGGATCGACTGCGCGCTTGGCGGGTGGCGGAGGCTCTGCTCTGGCGGATTGCGTCGGCGCCGGCGCCAGCGGCAGCCGCACGAGGAACCGCGCGCCGCCCGCGACACCGGTGCGGCTGGTGCGCTCGAGCGTGACGCTCCCCCCGTGGGACTCGGCGACGGCGCACACGATCGCGAGGCCGAGGCCGAAGGAGCCCCCGCGGTCGCCGGCGCCGCGGACGAAGCGCTCGAAGAGGGTCGGGGCCAGCTCGGCCGGGACGCCGGGACCGTCGTCCTCGACGACGAGCACGGCGTCGTGCTCCTGGGCAGCGGTGGAGACCCAGATCGAGCTGCCGGGCGCGGTGTAGCGCAGGGCGTTCTCGATCAGGTTCAGCGCGACGCGCAGCAGCTCGTCGTGGTCGCCCTGCACGACGGTCGGGTGGACGTCCAGTGAGAGCTCGTGCTCGGCGCTGAGCGAGCCGAGCTCGGCGGCGGCGTCGAGCACGACCTGGGCGAGGTCGACGGGCTCGCGCGGGACGACGCGCGCGACGTCGGTGCGGGCCAACAGCAGCAGGTCGGCGACGAGCCGGCGCATGCGGCGCGAGGAGCGCAGCGCCGAGCGCGCGGCCTCGGCCTCTTCGCCGCGCAGGGACTCGGCGAGCAGCTCGAGGTTGGCGAGGACGCTGGTCAGCGGGGTGCGCAGCTCGTGCGAGGCGTCGGCGACGAAGCGGCGCTGGCGGGCGAGCATGGCCTCGGTCTCGGCGTGGGCGTCGTCGAGCGAGCGCAGCATGCCCTGCAGGGTGCGGGCCAGCTCGGCGATCTCGTCGTCGGCCTCCGGGAGCGGGACGCTGGCGCCGGCGTCGCGGGTGCGGGCGATCTCGGCGGCGGTGCTGGTGAGCCGCGCGATCGGCAGCATTGCGCGGCGGGCGATCATGGCGCCGGCGAGCAGCGCGAGGCCGCTGCCGGCGAGCACGCCGAGCAGGAGCAGCAGCTCGACGCGGGCGATCGTGGGCTGCACGCCGCTGAGGGGCCGACCGTACTGGACGAGGACGGCGCCACCGGTCGGCGCCCCGAGCGTGACGACGCTGGTGTGGACGCGGTAGCCATCGACGTTGGTTTCGTTGGCGATCCCGAGGTTGGGCGCGTTGCTGGTGCTCTCGAGGAGGTTGCCGGCGGGGTAGAGGATGCGGATGAAGGCGTGGTCGGAGGAGGCGTACTGGTCGAGGCTGGGTTCCACCCTGAGTGTGTCGCTGGCGGTCACGTCGATCCGCAGCAGTCCGGCGAACTCGCTGGCGGAGGCGGCGACTTCGCGGTTGAAGTCCGAGCGGATGCGGTGCACGGTCAGCGAGCCGACGACGAGCGCGAACCCGCAGAGGATCACGAACGTCAGCAGCGCCGATACGACGGCCAGGCGGGCGCGGATCGGCAGCCGGTCGAACGCGCCGGAGAGGCGCTGCCCGAGCGCGCGGTGCGCGCGGTCGAGGTCATGCGCGAAGGACGTAGCCGGCTCCCCGGATCGTGTGCAGCAGGCGCGGCTCGCCGTCGGCCTCGAGCTTGCGGCGCAGGTTGGAGACGAAGACCTCGATCGTGTTGGTGGTCGAGAAGGGGTCATAGCCCCAGACCTCGTCGAGCAGGCGCTGGCGGGAGATCACGATGCGCTCGTTGCGCATCAGGTACTCGAGCAGTTCGAACTCGCGCTGGGTCAGCTCGACGGTGCGCTCGCCGCGGGTGACCTCGTGGGTATCGGCGTTCAGCGAGAGGTCGCCGACACGCAGCGGCGCGGAGCCGCGCGGGGGGCGGCGGCGCAGCAGGGCGCGCAGGCGCGCGAGCAGCTCCTGGCGCTCGAAGGGCTTGACGAGGTAGTCGTCGGCCCCGGAGTCCAGGCCCTCGACGCGCGACTCCAGCGCGTCGCGGGCGGTGAGGATCAGGATCGGGAGGTCGTCGCGCTCGCGCAGGCTGCGGGCGACGTCGAGCCCGTCGACCTTGGGCAGGCCGAGGTCGAGGATCACGAGGTCGGGGGCGAAGGTGTGCGCCTGTTCGAGCCCGTCGGCGCCGTCGCCGGCGGTGCGGACCTCATAGCCCTCCATGCGCAGCGAGCGCTGCAGGGCCTGGGCGATGTCGTCGTCGTCCTCGACGACCAGAATGCGGGGTGCGCGGGGAAAGTCGTTCATGTATAGGTCCCTGTGTAGCGATGGCCGCTAAACCGATGGTAAGGACTCCGTGCAGGGTCTGGCGGCTCGGCGTCGAAGTTGCGCGGTGGATGGCTGGCACTTCTAAGCGCAACTCGCGCAACTCGCGCGGCTCGGGCGCGGCGAGCGCCCGGCGAGGCACCGGGCGCGGCCGGGCGAAGACCGGCCGCGGCGGTCGGCGAGCGAGGCTCGGCGGGCGCGGGAGGCCCGGTATGGGCTGGCCCGCCACGGGCTGGCCGCCGCGGCTGCCGGAGCTGGACCAGCGCCAGCGGGACGTGCTGGCGCTGGGGCTGATCGCGCTGGGAGTGTTCATGGGCTTCGTGCTGTACGGGAGCACGGCCGGTGGTGGCGGTGTCGGTCGCGGATTGGCGGTGGCGCTGGGCTGGAGCGTGGGGCGCGCCAAGGTGTTGGCTCCGATTGCGTTGGTGATCGGCGGCGGGGTGCTGTTGATGCGCCCGGTGCTGCCGGCCCTGCGGCCGCTGCGCACGGGGAGCATCTGCCTGGCGGGTGCGATCGTGCTGGCGCTGGCGGCGGGGACGCTCGGCGTGAGCGCGGGTCCCGGCGCGAGTGCGGCCGCGCTCGATCGGTCGCAGTGGTCGACGGGCTTTCTGCAGGCGCGCGGTGGCGCGGTGGGACAGGCGCTCTACGACGTGGCGCACCGGCTGGTGCAGCAGGTCGGGGTGGACATCCTGGTGGTCTTCCTGTTCGTGGTCGGCGTGACGCTGTTGACGGGGGCGTCGCTGGCGGCGCTGCTGCGGGCGACGGGTAGCGGTGTCGTGGACAGCACGCGGGTGCTGCGGGCACGGGTGGGCGAGCGCCGCGACCGAGCGGAGCCCGGGCGGGAGGCGCCCGCGCGGGCAGGAGCGCCGGCCGACAGGGATTCCCTGCTACCGCCGGAGCCGCAGGACGATCAACTAGTGGTGCGGGCGACGCACGTCGAGGCGCCGCCACTGGACGACGGCGGGCAGCCGGAGGGCGGGCTGGACCCGTGGGAGTCCGAGGAGGAGGAGCCGCAGGAGCCCGAGCAGTCGGTGGACGGGGAGCTGGAGGATCCGGAGCTTGACGAGGACGGGGACGGGGGGGAGCAGGAGTCGCTGCCGGGAGTCTCGGCGACCGATCCGAGCCAGTTGACGCCGCAGGGTCGCCTGCGCAACGTGGTGACCGACGACCCGGACTTCGTGTGGAAACTGCCGGACGGCAGCCGCGTACTGTCGCGCTCGACCGCGGAGCAGGTGCGCCCCGATACGGCCGGACAGGAGCGCACGGCTACGAGCCTGGTGGAGGCACTCGGTCACTTCGGTGTGCAGGCGAAGGTGATCGGGACGGTGGCGGGTCCGCACATCACGCGCTACGAGCTGCGCCTGGCGCCGGGGACGAAGGTCGCGAAGGTGGCGCAGCTCAAGGACGACCTGGCGTACGCGCTGGCGGCGACCGACATCCGCATCCTGGCGCCGATCCCGGGCAAGCAGGCGGTGGGCGTGGAGGTCCCCAACGCGCGCCGGCGGATCGTGCGCTTGGGCGACGTCTACCAGGAGCCCCCGGCGGACTGGTCGCCGCTGACGGTGTGGCTCGGCAAGGACGTGGCGGGCAAGGCGATCGGGGCGGACCTCGCGAAGATGCCGCATCTGCTCGTGGCGGGCACGACGGGCGCGGGCAAGTCCGGAGCGATCAACGCGATGCTCTGCAGCGTGCTGCTGCGCGCGAGCCCGCACGAACTGCGGCTCGTGCTGGTGGACCCGAAGCAGGTGGAGCTCAACCACTACGAGTCGATCCCGCACCTGCTGACGCCGGTGATCACGAGCCCGCGGATGGCGGCGAACGCGCTGCAGAACCTCGTCAGAGAGATGGAGCAGCGCTACGGGATCATGTCGCTGGCGCGCACGCGCAGCCTGCCGGAGCTCAACCGCCACCGCGAAGGCCGCGGGGAACCGCCGCTGCCGTACATCCTGTGCGTGATCGACGAGCTCGCGGACCTGATGATGGTGGCGCCGGCCGACGTCGAGGACTCGATCATCCGCCTCGCGCAGAAGGCGCGCGCGGTCGGGATGCACCTGGTGCTGGCGACGCAGAGCCCCCGCGTGGATGTGATCACGGGCATGATCAAGGCCAACGTGCCTTCGCGGATCGCGTTCGCGGTCTCCTCGCAGACGGACTCGCGTGTGATCCTCGACCAGAACGGCGCGGAGTCACTGCTGGGCCAGGGCGACATGCTGTTTAGCCCGGTCGGCAGCTCGCGCCTGCAGCGCATCCAGGGCGCGTACATCGACGAGCCGCAGATCGCGAAGCTGACGGACTTCTGGCGCCGTCAGGGCGAGCCGGAGCTGCGCGAGGAGTTGCTGGAGGAGGTCGAGCCCGCCGAGCCCGAGGGTGGCGCGCCGGACGAGTTCGACCCGGACGAGGACCCGCTGCTGCGCGACGCGATCACGCTGGTCGCGGAGATGCAGACTGCCTCGACTTCGATGCTGCAGCGGCGCCTGCGACTCGGTTACACGCGCGCGGGGCGCCTGATCGACATGCTGGAGCGGCGCGGCGTGATCTCGGGGTACGAGGGCTCCAAGCCCCGGCAGGTACTCGTCACGGAGGCCGACCTGCCGCGTGTGCTGGCGGCGCTTGAGGGTGTCGCGGCGGGGGCTGGCGAGCCGGCCGCGAGCGCGCCCCCGATGGGCTGAGGACCGATGGTCGTTTGCCTGGATCGGAGGGGCCCCCTGAGTCTTTTGGTCAGGCCCCCTGGAGGGGGGCCCGGTGGGGCCGGCCGGTGTGGGGCGCGCGCACGTGAGCGCAAGCGCGCGTGCGCGGGATGTGGTTCTCCCGGCAGGCACTAGCCTTCAGAGCCCATGCCCGAAATCGGAGCCACTCTGCGCGAGGCGCGGATGCGCGAGCGGATCGACGTCTCGGAGATCGAGGCGAAGACGAAGATCCGTGCGAAGTACCTGCGGGCGCTGGAGAACGAGGAGTGGGACCTGCTGCCGGGGCCGACGTTCGTGAAGAGCTTCTTGCGGACCTACGCGCAGGCGCTGGGCCTGGATGACAAGGCGCTGCTGGAGGAGTACAAGCTGAACTACGAGCACCCGGGGGACGTGGGGGAGCCGCTGCAGCAGGCGGGGGGCTCGGCCTCGCGCCGCGCCCGCACGCGGGGTGCCGGGGGTCCACCGCGCCGCGCGGCCGGCGTACCCGGCCGGGGCCCGTCGCGTGGCTACATGGTGGCCATCGGGGTGGTAGGGCTGCTGATCGTGCTGCTGGTGGTCGGCCTGCTCTCGGGTGGGGGTGGCCCCGCGAGCTCGACGGCCAGCAGGCGTGCGGGCAAGCCAGCGCATGGAGTCTCATCCGGCGCTGGGAGGGCCGGGCGCCGCCACGCGCGGGCGGTCACGAGGACGGAGCTGGCGTCGCTCAAGTTGGAACCGACGGGCGAAGTGTATGTATGCCTGATCGGCGACGGTGAACGCAAGCGGATCGCGGGACTGATCCTCAAACCGGGCGCCGCGGAGCCCGAATACCACGCGCGGCGCTTTCTGCTGACGCTGGGCAACGACGCGGTGACGCTTGTGGTGAACGGCACGCCGCGCACGGTGCCGCCGTCGAGCGGCGCGATCGGCTATGCGATCACGCGTACGGGCACGCGCGTGCTGGCGGCGGGCGAACTGCCGACGTGCAAGTGAGCACGGGTCGCGCAGCGGCCGATGCCCGGGCCGGTGTGCGGGCCGGGATCGTGGTGACCGGCACGGAGGTGCTGACGGGGCGCGTCGCGGACCGCAACGGCCCGTGGCTGGCGGATCGCCTGGAAGAGCTGGGGGTAGACCTGGCACACACGACGATCGTGGGCGACCGCCGCGAGGACATGCTCGCCGCGCTGGGATTCATGGCGGCACAGGGACTCGCGGTGGTGCTGACGAGCGGCGGCCTGGGTCCGACGGCGGACGATCTGACGGCTGAGGTGGTGGGTGAGTTCCAGGGCCGCGCGATGGTGCTGGACGAGGCGCTGGAGGAGCGCATCGCGGAGATCCTGCGGCCGCTGGCGAAGCGCTGGCCGAACCTCGACATGGAGGCGATCAGGAAGAGCAATCGCAAACAGGCTGTGATACCGGAGGGATCGACGATTCTGGAGCCGGTCGGTACGGCGCCGGGGTTGGTGGTGCCCCCGGGAGGGGCGGAGGGTCGCTCCGAGCAACCACGGCGTGCCGCCGGGCCGACCGTGGTGGTGCTCCCGGGGCCGCCACGCGAGCTGCAGCCGATGTGGGAGGCGGCGGTGCGCACGCAGGCGTTGCGCGCGGCGCTGGCGGGCGTACGCGAGTACCGCCGGCGGATGTTGCGCCTGTTCGGGATCCCGGAGTCGGAGATCGCCGAGACCCTGCGCGAGGCCGAGCGCGCGGGTGTGGAGCTCGATCGCCTGGAGATCACGACGTGCCTGCGGCGGGGGGAGATCGAGGTCGTCACTCGCTACGAGCCCGATGCGGAGGCGGTGTACGAGGTGTTCGCGGCGCTGGTTCGTGAGCGCCACGCGCAGACGCTGTTCTCGCAGGACGGGAGCTCGGTCGACGAGCAGGTCGCGGCGCTGCTGCGCGGAGCGGGTGACGTCGCTCCGCGCACGATCGCGACGGCGGAGTCGTGCACGGGCGGCCTGCTGGCGGGGCGGTTGACGGAGCTTGCGGGCGCATCGGATTACGTGCGGGGCGGGATCGTGGCGTACTCGGATGCGGCGAAGGTCGCGCAGGCGGGCGTGTCGGCGACGTTGATCGAGCGTCACGGCGCGGTCTCGCCGGAGGTCGCGCGGGCGCTCGCGGAAGGCGCGCGGGCACGCCTGGAGGCCGATGTCGGCGTGGGGGTGACCGGGATCGCCGGACCGGGCGGCGGGAGCGAGCAGAAGCCGGTCGGACTGGTCTGGCTGAGCGTTGCGGGCCCGGGTGGGGCGGCACTAACGCGCTCGGTGAACCTCCCTGGTGGCCGGGCGGATGTGCGCGACCGGTCGACGACCGTGGCGCTGCACATGATTCGCCGGCTGCTGCTGGGCGAGCGCGACGGCTAGCGCCGCCGGCGCAAGGCCCCCAGGCGCCGGCGGCGGCGATCACGTCGCTAGGTCGGCGATCACGTCGTCAGGTCGGCGATCACGTCGTCAGGTCGGCGATCACGTCGTCAGGTCGGCGATCACGTCGTCAGGTCGGCGATCACGTCGTCAGGTCGCCGGCTCGAGGTCGCGAATGCCGGACTTGGCAAGCGGCCGCGTCACAATCAGGTCATGACCCACGGCGCCACCGCCAGGCTGTTTGTGGCTGTCGAGCTGCCGGCGCCGGTGCGCGGCGAGCTGGCGCGCTGGGCACGGGCTGCCGCGTCGAGCTCCCGTGCGAGCGGTGGTCGGCTGCGGCTGCTGGAGCCGGAGACGTTGCACGTGACGCTCTGCTTTCTCGGCGAGCAGCCCACTGCGGCGATCGACGCGATCGCCGCAGTCGTGAGTAGCGCCGGGGAGGAGCCCCTGGGGGAGCTGTCGCTGGGCGCACCGCTGTGGCTGCCCGAGCGTCGCCCGCGGGCGTTGGCGGTCGAGCTGCACGACGCCGCGGAGGGTGCACTGGGGCGGCTGCGCGACGCAGTGGCGCGGGGGCTGGCGAGTGTCTGTGCGTTCGCGCCGGAGCGGCGGCGCTTGCGCGCGCATGTCACGGTCGCGCGCATGCGTGTCGGCGAGGATCCGCGGGAGCGCGGGCTGCCGGCGACGCCGCAGCTCGTGTTCGCGCCGGTCGCGGTGGGGCTCTACCGTTCGTGGCTCGGGCCCACGGAGGCGAGCTACGAGGTGCTCGCGAGCTGCTCGCTGCTGGGGCCCGAGATCACCTAGAGGCATAGCTCGGTAGGCGCTAGGGCGAGCCGGATCGGGTCGCCGATCCGGGTGCCGCCGAGCGAGGCTCCAGTTCGGCTCGCTGCTGCTCGATATGGATCGTGTGGAGGGCGATCGAGAGACACCGCCGTTGCCGTGGTGGGCGGCCCAGCGGGTTCGCCTGGCGGTGCTGCTGACGTGCCTGGGCGTGGCGGTCCTCTCGCTGCTGGGCACGAGGACCAGTCTTCTGAGCGCCGTCGGGATCGGCGGGAACGCGAGCGCCCAGGGAGCCCCGACCTGGTGCGTCCCCCCGGGGGTGCCAGAACCGGCCGAGGCCGGTATCGGTGAGCTGCGCGCACTGCGCGCCGGCCTGATCGCCGTAATCCCGCACCCGGCCGGCGGGCGGACCGAGGAGGGTGTCGTGACGCCCGCATCGGTGTGGTCGGACGAACACCCGCGGACGCTGAGCGCCATGCGCTTGGTCGATGGGCTCTGGCCGGCGGGGTATGGGGTCTATGACTGGACGCGGGACTACACGGTCGTCGTCGAGGTGTTCGTGTTCGCCGAGCTGCGCCAGGCGCGCGATCTCTTCGAGCGGGCTGGGAGCATCCACTGTCATCGCCGGGGGAGCCAACCCCCGGCACGTTCGCCGCGCTTAGCGCGCAACCTGACGTGGGTCAACCCCGACGACGTTGAACAGAGCGACGTGTTCATGCTGCGCGGGCGGCGTGTCTACGGCATCCTCGATGTGCGCAACGAAGGCGTCATGCCGCTTGGGCGCCAGGCGGAAGCGAGCATCCTCGACCACCTGGCTTGCCGCCTGCCCCGCGCCGGCTGCGCCCCCGGTGAGCCGCCACCCCAATCGAACAGTTGTTCTGTCCGGGGGGCTCCTTACGGTATGCGTTCAATCCCGACTTTGGAGGAGCAGACCCATGCCCGTGAACGATCAGGAGAAGGCTGCCAAGGCCCGTGACGCCGCGCTGAAGGGGGCCCTCGGACAGATCGAGCGCGAGTTCGGCAAGGGCACAGTCATGCGCATGGGCGACGAGGGCGCCCAGGTGCGCGTCGCAGCGATCCCCACGGGGGCGCTTGCGCTCGACCTTGCGCTGGGCATCGGGGGAGTCCCGCGTGGGCGCATCGTCGAGGTCTTCGGTCCGGAGTCCTCCGGGAAGACCACGCTCATCTACCACGTCCTGGCGGAGGCGCAGAAGCTGGGGGGGGTCTGCGCGTTCATCGACGCCGAGCACGCGATGGACCCGCTCTACGCCAAGGAGATCGGCGTGGACATCGACGAGCTGCTCGTCTCTCAGCCCGACTACGGCGAGCAGGCGCTAGAGGTCGCCGACATGCTGGTGCGCTCCGGCGCGGTCGACGTCGTCGCGATCGACTCGGTCGCCGCGCTCACCCCGCGCGTGGAGCTCGAGGGACAGATGGGCGACCAGACCGTCGGCTCGCAGGCGCGCATGATGTCCCAGGCGATGCGCAAGCTCGCCGGCAACCTCAACCGCACCCAGACGCTCTGCATCCTCACCAACCAGATCCGCGAAAAGGTCGGCGTCATGTTCGGTTCGCCCGAGACCCAGCCCGGTGGGCGTGCACTGAAGTTCTACGCCTCCCAGCGCCTTGACATCCGGCGCATCGAGACGCTCAAGGACGGCACCGAGGCCGTCGGCAACCGCGTGCGCGTGAAGGTCGTCAAGAACAAGCTCGCCGCGCCCTTCCGCCAGGCGGAGTTCGACATCGAGTTCGGCAAGGGGATCTCGACGTCCGGCTGCCTTGTCGACCTTGGCATCGAGGACAACATCGTCACCAAGTCCGGCTCGTTCTTCTCCTACGGCAACGAGCGCCTTGGCCAGGGTCGCGGCAATGCCAAGGCCTACCTGGACGAGCACCCGGCGATGGCCAAGGAGATCCGCGAGAAGATATTCGCCGCGCGCAAACTCTCGCCGGACGGTCTTGCCATCCCGGTCGAGGAGCCCGTTGCGGAGGTCGTTTCCACCCAGCCTCCGGCTGGGGTTGGCGTCCGGGAGTCAGAGGAGCGCGAGCCCGTGGCTGCCTGACATTCGCGACCAGGTGGTCGCTGAGCGGCGAAGCTGAGAGCGTGCCCTTCCGGCGAGGGGCACAGCATCGCGCAGCTCAGCGGCCGTCTGGGGCTATCTTTGGTGGTCTGATGCCGCGCTACCACGTGACCACCTTCGGCTGCCAGATGAACGAGCACGACTCCGAGCACATGAAGGGGATGCTCGAGGCGCTCGGCTACAGCGAGGCCGCCGAGCGCGCACAGGCCGACGTGATCCTGTTCAACACCTGCTCGATTCGCGAGACCGCCGACAGCCGCTTCGTCGCCCACCTGGGCGAGGCCAAACGCCTCAAGCGCGAACAGCCCGGGCGGATCGTCGGTGTCGGCGGCTGCTGGGCGCAGTCACTCAAGGACGAGGTCTTCGAGCGCTTCCCGTTCGTCGACGTCGCCTTCGGCCCCGGACAGGTCCACAAGCTGGCCGAGTTCCTGACCAGCGACTCGCTCACCGCCCAGGGCTACTTCGAGTTCGAGGGCTTCAGCGGCCGGTTGCCGGCGCACCGCGCAAGGCCCTATCAGGGGTGGGTGCAGATCAGCGTCGGCTGCAACTGCCGCTGCTCGTACTGCATCGTGCCGTCCACCCGTGGACGCGAGGTCAGCCGCCCGCTCGACGAGCTCGTCGCGGAGGTGCGCCAGATGGCGGGCGAGGGAGTGCGCGAGGTGACGCTGCTCGGTCAGAACGTCAACTCCTACGGGCGCGACCTGCGCGGCGGGGATCCCGGCGGGCGGGCGACCTTCGCCGAGTTGCTATGCGCGCTGGACGCCGTCGCGGGCATCGAGCGCATCCGCTACACCAGTCCCCACCCAAAGGACATGCGCGAGGACGTGATCCGTGCCCACGCCGAGCTACCCAGCGTCTGCGAGCACATCCATCTGCCGCTGCAATCCGGGTCCAGCCGCATCCTGAAGGCGATGCGCCGCACCTATGACCGCCAGCGCTACCTCGACCGTGTGGCGCTGATCCGCGAGCACGTCCCCGACGTGGCGCTCACGACCGACATCATCATCGGCTTTCCCGGTGAGACGGAGGAGGACTTCGAGCAGACCCTCGAAGTGGTCGAGCAGGTCGCCTACGATGGCGCCTTCACGTTTGTCTTCTCCCCGCGGCGTGGCACCGAGGCTGCCGAGCTGACCGAGGGCATCGTGCCCCACCCGGTCAAGGTCGCGCGCATGGAGCGTCTCCTGCCGGCGGTCCAGCGCCACGCGTTGCAGCGCGCCCAGCGCTTCGTGGGGCGCACGGTCGAGGTACTGGTCGAAGGCCCCTCGCGCACCGATCCCGAGCGGCTGCGCGGGCGTACTCGCCACAACAAGGTTGTCAACTTCACCGGTCTCGCGGCCCCCGGAGAGCTCACGCAGGTTCGTATCGAGACCGCCACCAGCCAAACCCTGGGTGGCGAAGAGCTGTTGCTGGCGCGCGCCGGCTAGCGACGCTCGTCGTAGATCCAGTTCTGACTGCGTCGCTTTGCCCGCGGTACACACAGTCGTCAGACGCGATGGCCGTGCCGCCGACGCGACTTGCCGAACCCTATACGAACATTTGTTCGCGTAGTGCGGGCTCCTGCGGCCGCGGGCTACGTCAATGTGCGAACATATGTTCGTGCGTTGGAAGAACCTCACGCTGGCGGCCGAGGAGCAGGCGCAGCTCCCGGGCTACCGCGATGAGGCGGTAGTTCGACGCTTCGACGCTCCCGAGGCGCTCGACATCCGCTTCTACGAGGTCCGCGCCCGCTCGGTGCTCAACCGCGTCCCGGGCACGTCGCCGATGCCGTTCCGCTGGACGGTCAACCCCTACAGAGGCTGCACCCACGCCTGCAGCTACTGCCTCTGGGGCGGCACGCCGATCCTCATGGCCAGCGGGCGTGCCAAGCCGCTCGCCCATCTCGAGGTCGGCGAGGCCATCTTCGGGACGACCCACGATGGCGCGCGCCGACGCTTTGCCCTCACGCGGGTGCTCAAGAAGTGGTCGAGCCTGAAGCCGGCCTATCGGATCGCGCTGGCCGATGGCACGGAGCTGCTTGCAAGCGGCGATCACCGCTTTCTCTCTGCGCGGGGGTGGAAGCACGTGGTCGGGTCAAAGCAGGGGCCGCTGCGGCGCCCGTACCTCACGTGTGCCAGCCAGCTTGTGGGGACCGGCCGCGGTGCCGATGCGGCCATCGAGGGGGAGCTGGTCAAGACCAACGCCGGCCTGCGCGTCGTTGCGATCGAAGCGCTCGGGATGAGTGTGCGCATGTACGACATCACGACCGCGAGCGGCGATTTCATCGCCGACGGCGTCGTCAGCCACAACTGCTTCGCGCGCCCGACTCACAGGTACCTCGACTTCGACGCCGGCCGCGACTTCGAGCGCGAGATAGTCGTCAAGGTCAACGCCCCCGAGGCCCTGTGCGCCGAGCTTGCCCGACCGTCGTGGCGGGGCGAGCACGTAGCGCTTGGCACCAACACCGACCCCTACCAGTGGGTCGAGGGTCGCTACAAGCTGATGGTGGGCATCTGGGAAGCCATGCGCGATGCCGCGGGTGGGGCAGGCAATCCCTGCTCCGTGCTGACCAAGTCGCCCCTGCTGCTGCGTGACCTGCCGCTGATGCTCCAGATCGCTGAGCGGGCCGGCTTTAGCGCCTGCCTGTCGATCCCGACGCTCGACGAGCGCGCCTGGCGTGCGACCGAGCCGCACACTCCCAACCCGCGCGCGCGACTCGAGGCTGTCGCTGAGCTGAATCGCGCAGGGATCCCGACAGGCGTCTTGATCGCCCCGTTGATGCCGGGGATTAACGACTCTCCGCAGCAGCTCGAGCCTTTGCTGGGAGGCGCGATCGACGCCGGCGCTACGAGCATTGGCGGCGTGGCGCTGCACCTGCGTGGCGAGGTCAAGGACGTCTTCATGGATTGGCTCCGTGCTCAGCGGCCCGAGCTCGTCGCGCGCTACGAGCAGCTCTACGCTCGCGGCGCCTACGCCCCCCGCGAGGAACGCGAACGGCTGGCAGGGCTGGTCCGGCAAGGACGCGCTGGCCGTTCGCGGCCACCGAGCAGCAGCTTTAGGTGGGTCCCGCCACAGCGCGCGCCAGCACCGCTGCCCACCTCCGCCGAGTCGGCCGCGGCTCAGGAAAGGCTCTTTTGAGCGCATGCGAAAAGCACTCGTTCGAGCACTAACGCGCACCAGATCTCGGCATCACGCTGTTCGTTATCTGGAGAACGCCGCTCAGCGCTTCGCGTCGCCGTGGCCGGCGGCAAGCGCCGAGGCGATCTCGTCGCCGCCCGTCCTGCGGGTTACCGTGGCGGCGATCTCCGGTGCGATGCCCGCGAAGATCGCGCCCGCGCGCAGTGAGAAGGGAGCCACGTCGACCTCGCCGCGGTTGCGCTCGATCGCACGAGCTACCCCGTGCGCCACGTCCTGTGGGCTGCGAGTGCCCACACCTCGTGGCAGCTTTACTTCAGCCTCCGCGAACATGCCCGCGTCACGGATGAAACCGGGACACACCACCGAGACACCGACGCCGCTCGCGTGCAGCTCCGCGCGCAACGCCAGCGCGAATCCGCGCAGCCCGAACTTCGTGGCGTTGTAGAGCGTGGACTGCGCAGAGGCCGCCTTGCCGGACAGCGAGGAGACGAACAGCAGGTGCCCGCTTGCGCGCGCAGCCATCATCGGTGCCAGCACCCGTGCCATCACGATCGGGACACGCAGGTTCACGTCGAGCGCGCGATCGATCTGCTCGACGCTGAAGCTCTCCAGTGCCCCGGCGCCCGGCAGAGCCGCGTTCGCCACCATGATGTCCACCTCGCCGGCATCGGCCAGCAGCCGATCGACCTCGTCCGCGTCACTCAAGTCGACCGCCAGCGCGCGCGCGCCCAGCTCCTTCGCCAGCGGCTCCAGCACATCCGCGCGCCTGCCCGTCAAGATCAGCTTCGCCCCGCGCCCGCTCAACTCACGCGCGATCGCATGGCCGATGCCGCCCGTCGCGCCCGTCAACAACACCGTCGATCCAGAGATTTGCATAACTGCAAGCCTACGCGAATGCGCGTCATCGCACTTTTCGGGCCCACCGGCATCGGCAAGACCGCGCTCGCGCTCGCGCTCGCCGAGGGCCTGCGAGCCGCTGGGGAGGACCCGGTGGCGGTCTCCGCGGACGCCCTCCAGGTCTATGCCGGCCTGGAGACTCTCACCGGCGTCGCGACGTCGGCCGAGCGCGCCCAGCTCGAGCACCGCCTGATCTCCTTCCTACCGCTCGACGCCTCCTTCAGCGCTGGCCAGTACGCCGAGCTCGCTCATGCCGAGATCGACGCGCTGCTCGCCGTCGGGCGCCGACCGATCGTCGTCGGTGGCACAGGTCTCTACCTGCGCGCGGCGCTAACCGAGCTGAGTCTGCGACCGCCGCCGCCGGAGGGTCTCCGCGAGCGTCTGCTTGCCGAGCTCGAACGCGACGGCGCGCCCGCGCTGCACGCCCGTCTTGCCGAGCACGCACCGTGGGCCGCCGCAGGGATCGATCCCGCTGATCGCCAGCGGATAGTTCGCGCGCTGGAGCTGCTCGACGCCGGCGAGCTCGAGCCGCCCAGCGGACCATCGGAGCTCTGGAGCGCCGACGTCCGCCGCCCAACCTTGCTTGTCGGTCTCGTGATGGAGCGCGACGCGCTCTACGCCCGCATCGACGCCCGCGTCGAGCAGATGCTCGCCGCCGGCGTCCGCGAGGAGGTCCAGCGCGCGCACGCCGCCGGCGCCTCCGTCACCGCGCGCAAGGCACTCGGGTTCGAAGATCTGCTCAGCGGGGATATCGAGGCGATGAAGCGCCGCACCCGTAACTATGCTCGCCGCCAGCTCTCCTGGATGCGCAAGCTCGCCGGCGTTCACCTGCTCGACGCCACCGATCGATCGCCCTGCGAGCTCGCCGGGCAGATCGCCACGCTCGCGGCGAGCTGATCGGCCGAGCTCCATTTTCACGATCTTTACAGGCTCGCGATCGCGCCCTGGAGCAGCCCGTGAGCTTGACGGCCATCTAGACTCGGGCGCCGCATGAGCACGCCCGCAGCACGCCCCCAAATGAGCTTTGAGAAGTGGCAGGCGCTCGGTAACGACTACCTGATTCTCGACCGCCGCGAGCTGCCGTTCGAGCTTACCCCCGCCCGTGTGCGCAAGCTCTGTGCAGGGCACTTCGGGGTCTTCGCCGACGGGGTCCTGCTGCTGTCCGCCTCCGCTGACCCCGAGATCGTCGCCGACCTGCGCATCTACAACCCCGATGGCTCAGAGGCGGAGCTCTCCGGCAACGGCGCCCGCGAGGCGATCCTCTACCTGCGCCGCCGCGGCTGGACCGAGCAGGAGAGCTTTGCCATCAACACCGCCGCCGGCCAGATCCGGCCCGAGATCACCGGGCCCGACACCTGCCGCGTCGACATGGGCCGCGCGAGCCTCACCTCCAAGGACTACCCCGGCGGCTCGCCCGACGGTCGCGGAGAGCTCTCGGCTGATGCGCAGCAGAGCGTCGCCCAGCTCGCCGGCGCGCCAACCGGCGCGGCAGGCAGCCAGACCTGGCGCTTCCAGCACGTCTCGATCGGCAACCCCCAGTGTGCGATCCACGTAGTCGACGAGGCCGCGCTCGCCGCGCTCGACCTGCCCGCGATCGGACCCGCGATTGAAGCGCACGCGAGCTTCCCCAACCGCACCAACGTCTCGTGGTACACCGAGCTCGACCCCGATCGCGACCCCGCCCGGCCGCGCGCCGTTCGCGCCAACCGTCAGCAGCGGCTCCGGACCGGCGTCCGCATTCGCGCGCGCATCTTCGAGCGCGGCGTAGGGGAGACGCTCTCCTCGGGGACCGGCGCCACCGGCGCCGCGATCGCCCATGTCTTGGGTGGGGCCCACGCGCGCACGGCCACAGGCGGCGCCACCGGAGCGAGTCTGCCCGTGAGCGTCGACCCTGGGGAGCGGCCAGCCGCCGTCACCGTCGTCCTCGATGGCGGTGAGCTGCAGGTCGAGGTCGGGGAGGATCTGCAGGTGCATCTGACAGGCTGGGCGCGACCCGTCTTCGTGGGACGCCTGAGCGACGACTTCCTAAAGGAGCTGCATGAGACCGAGTGAGCGCCTGAGCCGCATCCCGCCGTACCTGTTCGCCGAACTGGAGCGCAAGATCGCCGAGAAGCGCGCCGCCGGAGCGGATGTCATCAGCCTTGGCATCGGCGACCCCGATCGCCCGACGCCGGCGCTGATCGTCGAGGCGATGCAGGAGGCTGTCACCGAGGCCGAGACTCACCGCTATCCCTCCAACCGTGGTCGCGCCGACTTCCGTGGCGCCGTCTCGGACTTCTATGCCCGTCGCTTCGACGTCGAGCTCGACGTCGAGCGCGAGATCATCCCCGCAATCGGCGCCAAGGAGGCGATCTTCAATCTCAACCTCGCCTTCTTGGACCCCGGCGATGCGGCCCTAGCGTCCGATCCGGGCTACCCCGTCTACACCGGTGGCCCGGTGCTCGTGGGCGCCGATGCCGTCGTGATGCCACTCGTGCCCGAGCTCGGCTTCGTCCCGGACCTCGACGCGATCGCGCCCGTCGACCGTGAGCGCGCGAAGCTGATGTACCTCAACTACCCCAACAACCCGACGGGCGCAGTCGTGCCGGAGGGCTTCTTCGAGCGCGTCGTCGCGTTCGCCCGCGAGCATGAGATCCTCGTCGTCCACGACAACTCCTACTCGGAGATCGTCTACGACGGCTACCGCGCACCCTCGTTTCTCGCGACTCCCGGCGCCAAGGAGGTCGGGATCGAGGTCTTCTCGCTCTCCAAGGGCTACAACATGACCGGTTGGCGCTGTGCTGCGGTAGTGGGAAACGCCGCGGCCATCGAGAGCTACTGGCGCCTGAAGACGAACATCGACTCCGGCCTCTTCGAGGCCGTCCAGCTCGCCGGGATCGCCGCGCTCTCACCCGACGCCGACGCCGAGGTCGCCTCGATGAACGAGCTCTACCGCCTGCGCCGCGACCTCGTCTGTGACGCGCTGCGCGGGGCCGGCGTGCACGTCACGCCGCCGAAGGGCACGATCTACGTTTGGGCGCCGATCCCAGCTGGCTTTGAGAGCTCGGCCGCCTACTGCGAGCACGTGCTGGAGCGGACTGCGGTCGTGATCTCCCCCGGTGGCGCCTACGGCCCCAGCGGGGAGGGCTGGTTCAGGATCTCGCTGACGACGCCTGACGAGCGCCTCGCCGAGGCTGTGCAGCGGCTCGCCTCGCTCTGAGCAGAACCGCTCACCCCGGATCTCTCTGCACCGATTCGCAGCTCGCCCCTTCTCCGAAATGCACCGGCATGCGTCGGCGCGGGTGCGGGGTGGCGCCGGCCGGCAACTAGACTGCAAGTTGAATGGATCGACCGATCAGAGATCGGCCAGCGCCCCGCGCGCGTCAGCGCGCTCTCTGCATTGCCGCCCTGCCCGACGGCGACGACAGCAGCCTGCGGGAGCTCGGCGAGCTGCTGCGCACGGCCGGGGTCGCCGTCGTCGGCGAGCTCGTGCAGCGCCGCGAGCAGCCCCACCCGAACACCTATCTGGGGCCAGGCAAGGTCCTCGAGGCCAAGTGTGCGGCGCAGGAGCATGACGCAAACGTGATCGCCTGCGACGACGAGCTCAGCCCGCGTCAGGAGCGCAACCTCGAGCAGGAGCTGGGACTTCCGGTGGTGGACCGCACGACCGTGATTCTTGACATCTTCGCGGCGCACGCCGCGAGCGCCGAGGGCAAGCTGCAAGTCGAGCTGGCCCAGCTCGAATACAACCTCGCGCGCATGCGTGGGCTGTGGAGTCACCTCGAGCGGCTCGGCGGCGGGATCGGTACACGCGGACCTGGCGAGAGTCAGATCGAGACCGACCGTCGTCTCGCTCGCGACCGTATCTCAGCGCTGCGCCGGCGATTGGAGCACGTGCGCGGAACCCGCGCGGTGATGCGCGCCGAGCGCGAGCGCGCGGCGCTGCCCACTGTCGCGCTGGCGGGCTACACGAACGCCGGCAAGTCGACGTTGCTAAACGCCCTCACGGCGGCGCACGGCCGCGGCGCCGGCGCGGAGGTGGAGGTGCGCGACCGGCTCTTCCACACTCTCGACCCGACTACCCGCACGCTGCGCCTTGGCGGCCGGCCTCACCTCTTTACCGACACGGTCGGCTTCATCCGCAAGCTGCCCCACCAGTTGGTCGAGGCCTTCGGCGCCACGCTCGAGGAGACGTTGCGCGCCGATTTGCTGCTACACGTGCTCGACGCCTCAGCGCCGCCGGAGGAGATGGAGGCGATGCGCCGCGCCGTCGAGGAGGTGCTCGAGGAGATCGGCGCCGGTGAGAGCGCGCGCGTGTTGGTACTCAACAAGACCGACCTGCTCGACGAGCAGACTCTGCACGAGCTGCGTCTGCGCCACCCGGAGGCCGTGCCCGTCAGCGCTGGGAGCGGCGAGGGGCTCGGGGAGCTCGGGGAGCGGATCGAGCGAGAGCTGCGCCACTTGCTCTGCCCGGTCGAGCTGCTTGTGCCTTACGCCAACGGCGGCAGTCTCGCCGAGCTCCACGAGCTTGCGGGCGAGATCGCCCGCCACGACACCCCCGAGGGCGTGCGCGTTCGCGCGCTCGTCCCGGCTCGGCTGGCCGCGCGCTACGCCCGCTTCGCTGTGGCCTGAGCGCGACCAGGGCGCAGTCTCGTGCTCGGGCCGGCGCGGCTGGCTGCGCGCTACGCCGGCTTCGCTGTGGCCTGAGCGGGACTAGGGCGCGGTCTCGTGCTCGGGCCGGCGCGGCTGGCTGCGCGTACGCCGGCTTCGCTGTGGCCTGAGCGGGATCAGGGCGCGGTCTCGTGCTCGGGCCGGCGGCCTGACCCGGTGGCGTGCGACCTCAGGCTCGCGCGGCGGTGCGCGCCGCGCGATGTGCCTGATCCTCCAGCGCATCTTCGAGTGGCGCCAGGGCTTTCGTCCCGAGGCCGAGCGCGGTCGCGATCAGCCAGTCTGCAAACCAGGTGTTCTTGGGCAGCAGCGGCCCGTGCAGGTAGGTGCCGATCACGTTGCCGCGACGCGCTCCCTCAAGGCCACTGTCGCCGTCGTTCCCGTGGCCCTTCAGGACACGCCCGAATGCGCGCCCGTCGGGCCCCAGATAGGTGCGACCGCCGTGGTTCTCGAAGCCGGCCAGGACGCCGCGCTCGCGGCGCCCGGCTCGCTTTGCGGCCTCGTTAGTGCTGTCATCGCTGCGGTCGAGCTCGAGCTCGATCTCGATCGCGACGTTGCCGATCAGGCGCCGGCCGTCACTACGCACGGTGTGTACATCGAGTAGCCCGACCCCCGGAAGCTCCTCGCCGGGACTCAGCTCGTAGGAGCGCCCCAGCAGCTGGTAGCCGCCGCACACCCCGAGCACGACCGCGCCGCGTGCGCTTGCCGCTTGCAGCGCTTCGCGCTTGAGTACCACGAGGTCCTCCGCGCAAAGACGCTGGTCGCGGTCCTGGCCGCCGCCCAGGTAGAAGAGGTCATGGGCGGCGGGGTCCAGCGACTCGCCCAGCCCGCACGGGGTCAGCTGGAAGCCGAGCCCGCGCCAGGAGCAGCGGCGCTCGAGTACCAGCAGGTTGCCGCGGTCGGCGTAGATGTTCATCAGGTCCGGGTACAGCGCGCACACGCGCAACACGGGCGCCGGACCCGCGGGAAGCGGGAAGGATGGGACGGCCTCGCCGGTGCTCATGACAGCGCGCTCCCGGTCCCGGCTTGCGCTGCCAGTAGCTCGCGCAGGGATAGCATCGCGGTGTAGGTGGGCAGCGCGTAGAGCGGACTTCCGTAGGCCGCTGGGCGGTCGGAGCTCGCGGCTGCCAGCGCCGCGGGCAGGTCGCTCTGCACACGGATGCGCGCGGGCTCGATGCCCGCGTACTTCAGGCGCAGCGCGAGCTCCGCGGCGCGCGTGCCTGCGCAGGTGACACGCCGCACACGTCCGGCGAGCAGCTCGAAGTCGGCGTCCCAGATCCAGGAGACGTCGCGGCCGTCGGCGATGTTGTCGTTGAGAGCTCCCAGCAGGTCGTGCTCGCCCGGCTCTAGCGCGAGGGTGCGCAGTACCTCGTTGGCGCCTACCGGGTTCTTGACGAGCAGGATGCGCAGCTCGCGGCCGGCGAACATCACGCTCTCCGCGCGGCCGAACGCCGCGCGGGCGCCCTGCAGGCCGGCGATGATCCGCTCGAGCGGAACTTCGAGGGCGGTCGCCAGGGCAGCGGCGGCAAGCGCGTTATAGACGTTGTAGAGACCCGGCAGCGCAAGTGCGACCGCTGCCGTGCCGGCGGGAGTGCGGAGGGTAAAGCGCGCGCCGCGCACGCCCTCGAGCCGCACGTCGGTGGCGGTAACGGACAGCTCCCGTCCGCTTGGGCGCGAGCGGCCGCAGGACGGGCAGTGGTAGCGGCCGAGATGGCCCAGGTAGACGGCGTCGAAGACGTACGGCGCGCCGCAGTTGCGGCAGTGCTTGGCATCGGCGGCGTGGGCGATGCCGGGCAGCGCGAGCGAGTCGTCCTCTACGCCGAAGTACAAGACTTCATCGCGCGCTCCGGCTCGATCCCCGGCGTCGTCGTCGCCGCTCGCGCCACCGTTGGCCAGGAGGCCGGCGCGCTCGCGGCCGAGGTCGGCGAGCAGGGGATCGTCGGCGTTCAGTACCAGGCAGGCGGCACGGCCGGGGCCGGTGCGCACGGCGTCGGCCCAACGGGTCGCGATCGTGTCGAGCTCGCCATAACGGTCGAGCTGGTCGCGAAAGAGGTTGCCGAGCAGGACCGCGCGGGGGCGCAGCTGAGCGATGATGCGATCCAACCACAGCTCGTCGACCTCGAAGAGGCCGAGCTCGCCGGCGATCGCGCGCCGCGGGCGGGCTGCCTCGAGCAGGGTCGAGGCGATCCCGCCGGCCATGTTGGCGCCGGCGCGGTTGTGGACGAGCGTGAGACCATCGGCGCTGAGGATCGAGGCGGCCAGCGCGGCGGTCGTCGTCTTGCCGTTGGTCGCGGAGATCAGTACGCTGCCGCGCTCCAGGCGCGCGCCGAGCTCCCGGATGGCGTCGGGCTCGAGCCTCAGCAAGGCCTTCCCGGGGGCACTCGTCGCGCCTCCGCCACGTAGCCGCGAGAGCGCTCCCACGGTCCGTGCGAGCGCCAGCTTGGGGGCGAGCGGCCCGATCACGGGTGGCCCGCAGAGGACTCGCCGGGAGGTGGGCTGGAAGCGGAGGGCGAGTGGGGGGCGGAGGCGAGAAATGCGGATCGCCCCGCCTCGCCGCTAGGGGTCAGGACGGTAACGGCGCCAGGCATGGCGCGTACGCGCACGGGCAGCTCGCCGATCGGGTCGCCGTCGGCATACATCGTGAAGGGACGCGCAGCGGAGATCTCGACCTCGGCGGCGCGCAGCACGCGCACATTGGCCAGTCGCACGTGGGCGCCCTTGAAGGCCTTGGGCAAGTTCCACAGATAGCGAAGCTTGGCGACCTGTTCGATCATGACGACGTCGAGCAGGCCGTCGTCGAGCAGCGCGTCAGGGGCGAGGTACATCCCGCCGCCGAAGGCGCGTGAGTTCGCGGTCGCGACGGAGTAGCCGGTGAAGCTCACGCGCTCGCCGGACGGTGCGAGGTCAACCTGGAAGTGCACGGGGCGCCAGGACCACATTGCACGCAGGGCGCCGTACGCGTATACGAGGTTGCCGAGGCGGGCCGGTGCCTCGTTGGCGATGCGGTTCGCGTCGCTGTCGAAGCCGACGCTTGCGATACCCACAAAGGCGCGGCCGTCGACCTCGCCGAGGTCGAGCGGACGCGGGTCGCCGTGGGCGATGACGGCGCACGCCGCGATCGGGTCCTGGGGAATGCCGAGGACACGCACGAGGTCGTTGCCGCGCCCGCCCGGCAGCACTCCGAGGACGGCGCCGGGCAGATGGCGCAGGGCGTCGGCGACGGCGCCCGCCAGTCCGTCGCCGCCGAGTGTCACGGCGATCTCCCCGGCGCGCGCGGCATCGAGGGCGAGCGCGCGCGCGTGGTCTAGATCACGAGTGTCCTGACGATGCGCCTCGAGTCCGTGCGCGCGCAGCGCGCGCATGACCTCAGGCGCGCTGCGCGCCGCACGGCCGCCGCCGGCCGCGGGGTTGACGATCAGTCGGACCGGGGGACGCGTGGTGTTCTGGGCGGTGGGGTCAGGCATCGCGCAAGCGTAGTCGGCGGCAGCGAGCCGTTCGTTTCCGATGAGGGCTTCCTTAAGAATGCGCAAAGAGTTCGAAGCGGCCGGGTTGATCGCAACTATGCTGCCTGGGTGTCTGCCGATCGGCCCACTCCGGGGTGCGCAGTGGGGGGCCGCGCGTTGAGCGTCGTGGCGGTGGTGCTGGCGGCATGGGCGCTGGCGGCGTGTGGGTCGAGCGCCGGAGGTGCAGGTGGGGGGGCGGCTGGGTCGGCCGGTACGGCGACGTCCGGCGCGAACGCCGGCAGCGCGCCGAGCTCGGTGGCCAGCGCGTCGGGGTCCTGCGAGCGGGTGAGCACACCGGCGCCGAGGGGCCCGCAGCATCTTCCGCCGCCACGCGCCAAGCTCGATCCGACGAAGCGTTATGTAGTGACCCTCGCGACGAACTGTGGGCCGATCGCGATCCAGCTCGATGTGAAGCGAGCACCGCAGACGGCCGCCTCGTTCGCATATCTAGTGCGACGGGGCTTCTACAACGGCCTGACGTTCCATCGCGTGGCGGCGAACTTCGTGATCCAGGGCGGTGACCCCAACGGAGACGGCTCGGGCGGGCCGGGCTACTCGATCGTCGAGCGCCCGCCGCAGGATTTGCACTACACGCTCGGGACGGTGGCGATGGCGAAGACGGGAGCGGACCCCTCGGGGGCCTCCGGCAGCCAGTTCTTCATCGTGACCGCCCCGGAAGCGCCGCTGCCGGCGCAGTACGCGCTGGTTGGCAATGTGGTTGGCAGCTTCGCCGGCGTCGATGCGATCTCCAAGCTGGCGACGGTTCCGCCCCAGGACGGGGCGCCGGTGCAGCCGGTGGTCATCAGCCGCGCGACGCTCTCGAAGGGCTGAGGCCTCAGGGCGAGGGGAAGGGCTGAGGCCTCAGGGCGAGGGAGCCCGCGCGGCGGCGCGCGCGCGGTCACGGCGTCGACGTCCGACGAGGGCGACCACGGCGAGGGCCGCGATCACGACGAAGAGCCCGAGCAGAATGCCGGGAGCAAGGCCGAGACCGCCGAACGGCAGCGAGATCAGCTCGACGATGCCGAGGCCAATGGCCAACAAGAGGACGATCAGCAGGACGATCAGGAGAATGCCGCGCACGCGCGCGAGAATCCCGGCGCTTGCGGAGGGCAGCAGGAGCCCCATGGCACGCAGGGCGAACATCTGGCGCCCGCTGGGCGGGGTCTGGCCGAGCCGCTCGACGGCCTCTTTGAGGTCACCTGGCCGACGCTCGGCGAGCGCCAGCGAGGCGTCGGCCATGCGCCGGATCTGCATGCGCTCCTGCGGGCGGGCGGCTGCGATGGCGCGCTGGAAGTAGCCTCGCGCTTGCTCGGCGTCAAAGCGCTCGGCCGCGCGCGCGCCAAGGATCGAGAGAGCGGCGGACTTGAACTTGGTCTCGGCCTCGAGCTCCTCGTCGGTGCGCTGCTCGAGCGCCTGGATCGCCTCAAAGGCGCCGCGCTGCTCGATCTTGATCTGACGCTGCTTGGGAGGCATCGAGCGGCATTCTACGGTGTGGGGACGTACGGGGACTAGCGGGGCCGATCGTGCTCCTCACACCGCTCTGCGCTAACTGGCTATCCTCGCCGGTAGGATCAGATGCTCACCAGATCGATGCTTCCGTCTTCATCACATCGCATGTTCCCGATCCTCGCGTGGGCCTGCCTGGCTTGCGTCTGTGCTGCGCTGGCGGCCCCGGTGGCAATGGGGGCCGAAGAAGTGTCCGACCCATTCAGCGGGACCAGCAATCCCTCGACGCAGGAAACAACGGCGGCCAAAACTACCAACGTCACACAGACGTCGAACACGTCGACGGCGATCCCGGGCACGCTGGTGATCGTGGCGGTGGCCGCCGGCGCGCTGCTCCTGGGAGGCATCGCGTTCGTGATCGTGCGGGACGCACGCTCGGTGGCGCCGGTGGTGGAGGGCGGCTCGGGATCGGGCGGCTCCCGCAGTCCGGAAGTGCGTTTGCGCAAGCGCCGCGCGAAAGCCAAGGCGGCGAAGCGGCAGCGCAAACGCAACCGGTAGGCCAGCGCGACAGATAGATCGGTCGGTAGCGCCAGTCGTGGTGTCAGGCGCCCGGGGTGTCAGGCGCCGATGCGGGTGGGGCGCTTGGGCATGGCGCCAGCGCGACGCGAACGCGCGGGGGCGGGGTGAGCTGGGGTGCCGTGCGGACCCCGCCGCGGGCCACGCGGGCCACGCAGGGGCGTCCGTGGATGGGGCCGGTTGGGGCTGGGTCGGCGCGGATTGCCGGGGAGCGTCTTGCTGCCTCCTTCGTCCTCGCCGGAGGACTCGTCCTCGCTGGGTGAGGCATGTGAGACGGCCGACTCGTCGCGGCGGAAGGGGACCCAGAGCATGAGTAGGGCGATCGGCAGTTTGATCAACCCGAACCCGAGGATAAGCACCCATGTCCATGTACTCATCGCATGGACAGGCTACTACTAGGTGAGCGTGCCGTCGCCCGCCCATGACTCAAACTGATCCTTACGTGATCGTAAGGTTGATAGCGTGGGGGCATGGCGACTGCGACTGCTCCTCGCACCGGTGCACGGGCGCACGACTCCTACAAGTGGATCGCGCTGTCGAACACGACGCTGGGGGTGCTGCTGGCGACGCTGGACGCGTCGATCACGCTAATCGCGATGCCGGACATCTTTCGCGGCATCGGCCTGGACCCGCTGCAGGCGGGCAACAGCTTCTACCTGCTGTGGATGATTCTCGGATTCCTGGTGGTCTCGAGCGTGCTGATCGTGAGTCTGGGCCGGCTGGGGGACATGTTCGGGCGGGTGCGGATCTACAACCTTGGCTTCCTGATCTACACCTTGGCCTCGCTGATCCTGGCCGTGGACTGGATGAGCGGTCGGGCGGGGGCGACGTTCCTGATCGTCTTCCGCATCGTCCAGGGTGTGGGTGCCGCCTGCCTGCTGGCGAACGCGGCGGCGATCATCACCGATGCGTTCCCGGCCGACCAGCGCGGGATGGCGCTCGGCATCAACAACATCGTGGGGGTCAGCGGGATGTTCGTGGGCCTCGTGCTCGGGGGACTGCTAGCGCCGATCGACTGGCGCCTGGTCTTCCTAATCTCGGTGCCGGTAGGTCTCTTCGGGACGGTCTGGGCGTACCTGAAGCTCGAGGAGCGCAGCCTCCCGCGGCGCGCCCCGATCGACTGGGCGGGCAACGTGAGTTTCGCGCTCGGCCTGATCTTGATCATGGTCTCGGTGACCTATGGCATCCGGCCATGGGGCGGGCATTCGACCGGCTGGGGCAGGCCGCTGACGCTCGCGCTGCTCGGCTGCGGGGCAGCCTGCCTGGCGGCGTTCCTGGCGATCGAGCGACGGGTAGCCAACCCGATGTTCAGGCTGCCGCTGTTCGGCATCCGGGCGTTTACATTCGGGACGCTCTCCACCTTCCTCTCGGCGGTCGCGCGCGGCGGCTTGATGTTCATGCTGATCATCTGGCTGCAGGGCATCTGGCTGCCCCAGCACGGCTACGACTTCGCTGAAACGCCGCTGTGGGCCGGCATCTACATTCTGCCGCTGACGCTTGGGATGCTGCTCGCGGGGCCGACCTCGGGCTACCTCTCGGATCGCTATGGGGCGCGCTGGTTCGCGACCGGGGGAATGCTGGGGGCGGCGCTCAGCTTCGCGCTGCTGGCACTGCTGCCGATCGACTTTCCCTACCCGCTGTTCGCCGCTGTGCTGTTCTGCAACGGCGTCTCGATGGGCCTCTTCGCCTCGCCGAACCGGGCGGCGGTGATGAACAGCCTCCCGCCCGAGGATCGCGGGGCCGGTGGGGGGATGAACCAGACTTTTCAGAACTCCGCGCAGGTGCTCTCGGTGGGGATCTTCTTCACGCTGATGATCCTGGGTCTGGCGGCGCATCTGCCGCAGACGCTGGGCGTGGGACTGCGGGCGCACGGCGTCGGCGCGGCGGCTGCGGCACGGATCGCAAACCTGCCGCCGGTCTCGATCCTGTTTGCGGCGTTCCTTGGCTACAACCCGCTCGGCCATCTCGCGGGACCGCATGTCCTGGCGAGCCTCTCCCCGGCGCAGCGCGCAACGATCACGGGCCGCTCGTTCTTCCCGCACCTGATCTCCGGGCCCTTCCAAACAGGCTTGCACGAGGCGTTTGCGTTCGCGATCGTCGCGTGTCTGATCGCGGCGATGGCGTCGCTGTTGCGGGGTGGCCAATACCATCACGACGAGTCCGTGCAGCGGAGGGCCTGACAGCAGATGCGCGGTTGCGGCGACGTCGTGGGAATCCCAAGTACGAGAGGAGCATCGGTGGCCTATGCACGTTGAGTGGTACGGACAGTCGGCCTTTCACATGGGCGCTACGCAAGCGTCGGTGTTCATCGATCCGTTTGCGGACATGTCCGGGCTCGGCACCCGTGGCATCCAGTTCGAATACCCCCCGATCGCGAATGTCGAGGCGGATCTGCTGCTCGTCACCCACGAGCACATGGACCACAACGGCGTCGAGGCGATCGGCGGCGAGCCACTGATCCTGCGCTCGACGGCCGGGCGTCTGGAGTCCCCGATCGGCGAGGTGGTCGCGGTGGCTTCCGAGCACGACGAGCAGGCAGGCACTGTGCGGGGGCCGAACACGATCTTTGCCTTCGAGCTGGATGGCCTGCGGGTGTGCCACTTCGGGGACTTCGGGCAGAGTGCGCTGCGGGCCGAGCAGGCGGAGGCGATCGGCGCGGTGGATTTGCTGATCCTCCCGGTCGGCGGCGGGCCAACGCTCGGTGCCAAGGGGGCTGTGGAGATCGTCGAGCGTCTGGCCCCGCGCTGGGTGGTTCCGATGCACTACCGCACTCCCCGCATCGGCTTCCTGGAGACCGCGGAGGAGTTTCTCGGCCTCTGCGCCAACGTCCGCCGCCTCGACGGGCCGGCGTTCGAGACGGCCGAGTTACCGTCTGGGGAGGGCCCGCTCGCGGTCGTGCCGGCGGCTCCGTAGCCGCGGTGCGGCTCGCGGCGCTCGGGCCCGGTCGCTCAGATCGGCGCTAGCCTCTCCGAAGGCACAACTCGAGGAGGACTTATGAGGATCTTGATCGCAGCGGCAGTGGTGTCGGCCAGCGCCTTGGCAGCCGTCGGAGTGCTCGGTGTGGCGGGCGCGGAAACGACGACGAGCCCGGCGCCGGTCGCGAGTGTCCCGCCGCGTACGGTGAGCGTGCAGGGCGTGGCGAGCGCGCCGGTGACCGCGGAAGCCAGCGCGGCGACGGCGACGGGGGTCTATCGACAGGCGCTGGCCGGCGCAGTCGCCGACGGCCAGGCGAAGGCGCAGTTCCTCGCCGAAAAGGCCGCCGCGACGTTGGGAGCGGTGCAGAGCATCGGCGAGGGCGGGGGGTCCATCGAATGCCCCGAAGACGAGGAATATCAGGGTGGCCAGCCGGACTTCGGCTTTGCCGGGGTTGGCGAGACGTATGCGCCACTAAGGGTGTCCGCGGTCGCCGGTCGTCCCGTGCCGGCTACGCGCAAACCGGCCGCCAAACACCACCAGAAAAAGCGCGTCGCCAAGTCCGCCGCGCTCGGCGCCTGCACGCTCTCCACGCAGGTTACGCTGGTCTACCTGCTGTCATGAGTCGGACGATCCGCTGTGGTCTTTTGGCCTGCGTGCTCGCCGCGACGACCTGGCAGGGCGCCGCAGGCGCTTTCCCCTCGCACGCGGTGAACTGGTCGACGAGGAGCGCGCGGATCGTGTGTGGGGTGACCGGGCGGGTTCACGGGACACGGCTCGATCCCGGCACGGGAGTCGAGCTCGACGGCCTGTGGCCGGGACTGCAGTGCTCGACGCCCGGCATCCCGCGGCCGCGCAGGGGGATCGGCGATCCCTTCGTGCAGCTCGGACAGGGTCGTACCGGCCGGGCCCAGATCGTCGACGAGAGCCAGGACGATCTGGTCTCCGGCGCACCGAGCGTCACGCTCGCGCCCGGCTCGACCTGGAAACGCTACGGCATTCTCTGCGCGGTGCGGGCGGCGTCGATTCGCTGCACGAACTCGGCGGGGCGTGGTTTCAGGATGTCCCCAGGCCATGTGCGGCTCTTTGTAAGCGCATCGGCGAGCAGCGGCTGTGGCGGTGGAGCTACACGCTTGCGCACATCCTTTGCCGCCTGACTGGCCGGCCGGCCAGGACATCGTGGCTCATCTAGAATGCCCGACGGCGCGCATGGCGCCGCAGCGCGTTAAACGACGACGGGGAGCAGCCAAGATGACGCAGAAGACGTTCGTGATCGGCGTGGGCATGACCAAGTTCGACAAGCCCGGCAGCAAGGAGGGCGACTACCCGGATTGGGCGCGCGAGGCCGGCTCCAAGGCGCTCACCGATGCCGGGATCGCCTACGACCTGGTCGAGCAAGCCTTCGCGGGCTACTGCTACGGCGACTCCACCTACGGGCAGCGCGCCGTGTACGGGCTCGGGCTCACCGGCATCCCGGTGGTGAATGTGAACAACAACTGCTCCACTGGATCGAGCGCGCTGTGGCTCGCGCGGCAGGCCGTCAAGGGCGGGCTGATCGACTGCGCGCTGGCGATCGGCTTCGAGAAGATGGAGAAGGGCTCGCTGGGGATGAAGTACACCGACCGTACCCCGGCTCTGGACAAGCACATGGAACGCATGATCGAGCTGCGCGAGCTCGAGCAGTCGCCGTTCGCGCCGCAGATGTTCGGCAACGCTGGGCGCGACCACATGCAGAAATACGGCTCTACGCCCGATCACTACGCGTGGATCGGGTGGAAGAATCACAAGCACTCGGTCAACAACCCCTATGCCCAGTTCCAAGACGAGTACTCCTTGGAGGACATCAAGGGCGCGCGCATGATCCACGATCCGCTGACCAAGCTGCAATGCTCGCCCACCAGTGACGGGGCCGCTGCTGCGCTCGTCGCCAGTGAGCGCTTCGTCGATGAGCACGGCCTGTGGGAGCAGGCGATCGAGATCGCCGGGCAGTCGATGGTCACCGACCTCTCCTCGACCTTCGACGAGACCGCCGACTGCATCAAGATTGTCGGCTCGGACATGACGCGCAAGGCCGCCCAGCAGGCATACGAGGAGGCCGGTGTCGGTCCTGAGGACATCCAGGTCATCGAGCTGCACGACTGCTTCAGCGCGAACGAGCTGATCACCTACGAGGCGCTCGGGCTCTGCGGCGAGGGGGAGGGTCACAAGCTCGTCGAGGAGGAGCAGACGACGTATGGCGGCAGATGGGTCGTCAACCCCTCCGGCGGGCTGATCTCCAAGGGCCACCCGCTTGGCGCGACCGGCCTGGCGCAGTGCTCGGAGCTCACGTGGCAGCTACGCGGCAAGTCCGAGGGACGCCAGGTGGATGGCGTGAAAGCTGCCTTGCAGCACAACATCGGTCTCGGTGGCGCCGCCGTCGTGACCGTCTATCGCCCGGCTGGCGCGTGATCGCTCGCCGTTGTGCTCACCGGGGGCCCGGCAGCGGACTGAGTCTGTTGACTAAGTCCGCTGCGCGGGGGGCGGGCGTGGGGTCGGCAACGCAGCGCGGTTTGCCGACCCCGAAGTCGTGAAGCGCACGATCTTCCAGGACGAGCATCGCGACTACCGCGAATCGGTGCGGCGCTTCCTCGCCGCGGAGGTCGTCCCGCATCACGCGCAATGGGAGCGCGATGGGATCGTCCCGCGCGAGCTGTTCGCGCAGGCGGCGCGGCAGGGGCTGCTCGCGATGGCGGTCCCGGAGCGCTACGGCGGGGCGGGCGTCGAGGACTTTCGCTTCAACCAGATCGTCGTCGAGGAGGTCGCCTACGCCGGCGTTGCGGGCAGCGGGCTCGGGATCACGCTGCACAACGACATCTGCCTGCCCTACTTCCTCGCCTATTGCAACGACGAGCAGCGGGCCCGCTGGCTGCCGGGCATCGCCGACGGCTCACTGATCACTGCGCTCGCGATGACCGAGCCCGGGATCGGCTCGGACCTCGCCTCGATGGGTGCCAGTGCGCAGTTGGATGGCGAGCACTACGTGGTCAACGGCGCCAAGACGTTCATCACGAACGGCATCAACGCGGACCTGGTGATCGTGGCGCTGAAGAGCGACCCGGCCGAGCGCCACCGCGGGATCTCGCTGCTCGTGATCGAGCGGGGAATGGAGGGCTTTGAGCGCGGGCGCAACCTCGAGAAGCTGGGGATGCACGCCCAGGACACGGCCGAGCTGTTCTTTGCCGATGTTCACGTGCCGGTCGCCAATCGAATGGGGGAGGAGGGGAGAGGCTTTCACTATCTCGTCTCCAATCTGGCCCAGGAGCGGCTGTCGATCGCGATCGCCGGCGTCGCCGCGTCACAGGCGGCGCTCGACTGGACGCTGGCCTACGTCAAGGAGCGCACGGCCTTCGGACAGTCGCTGGGCTCCTTCCAGGCCTCGCGCTTCGCGTTGGCCGAGATGAAGACCGAAATCGAGCTTGCCAGCGCATATGTCGACCAGGGCGTGATGGCGCTCGGTCGCGGTGAGCTCTCCGCGGAGGACGCTGCGATGGCGAAGTGGTGGTGCACAGAGCTGCAGGGACGCGTCGTCGATCGCTGCGTTCAGCTGCACGGCGGCTACGGCTACATGCTGGAGTACCCGATCGCCCGGGCTTACGCCGATGCTCGCGTCACCCGCATCTATGGTGGGAGCAACGAGATCATGAAGGAGATCGTCGGGCGCTCGCTCGGCGTTTGAGAAATTGCGAGCAGAGGAGCCTTGCGCATGACCGATCGCAACCGCCGCATGGTCCTGGCCGAGCGCCCGTCGGGCGTCGTCGAGGAGAGGACCGTCCGTCTGGAGGAGGCTGAGCTCCCCGAGCCGGGCGCGGGAGAGGCGCTGGCGCAGGTGCGCTATCTCTCGATCGACCCGACGATCCGCACCTGGATGGACGACGCCCCGGGCTACCTGCCGCCGATCGCGATCGGCGAGGTGGTGCGCAGCGGCGGGGTCGCGGAGATCCTGAGCAGCAATTCCGAGCGCTACGCGCCCGGCGATCTCGTGTTCGGCATGACCGGCTGGCAGGACTACGTGATCGCGGGCGAGGGCGAGCACACGCTGCAGGTGCTGGCGCCCGGGGTCTCGCCGACCGCGGCGTTGGGCGTGCTTGGGATCACCGGCATGACGGCGTACTTCGGCTTGACCGACGTCGGACGAGTCAAGGAGGGCGATGTTGTGGTCGTCTCGGGCGCCGCCGGGGCCACCGGCTCGACGGTGGGGCAGATCGCAAAGCTCAAGGGCGCGGCGAAGGTCGTTGGGATCGCGGGCGGCCCGCAGAAGTGCGCGTGGATCGTCGAGGAGCTTGGCTTCGACGCGGCGATCGACTACAAGAGCGAGGATCTGGCGACTCGCCTGCGCGAGACCTGCCCGGATGGGATCGACCTGTATTTCGACAATGTCGGTGGCGAGATCCTGAACGCGTGCCTCGCGCAGCTCGCGTTGCGCGGGCGGGTGGTGCTGTGCGGTGCGATCTCGGCGTACAACGAGCGTGGGCGCCTGCCCGGCCCCGCCAACTACTCGGCGCTGATCATCAGGCGCGGGCGCATGGAGGGTTTCATCATCCTCGACTACTTCGACCGCTTCCCGCAGGCGCAGGCGGAGATGGCTGGGTGGCTCGCCGCCGGCAAGGTCAAGGCGGCCGAGCACATCGTCGAGGGGCTCCAGCACGCGCCCGACGCGCTGAACCTGCTGTTCACGGGGGGCAACACCGGCAAGGTGATCGTGCAGCTCTGAAGCTCCACGCCCGATCACGCACCTCAGAACGGGTGGTCGATCACGCACCTCAGAACGGGTGGTCGGCGAGCTCGAGCCCGCCGTACGTCTGGGTTGCGCTCATCGCGCGCACGGCTGGGACCATCTCGCTTGTCACCAGTCCGTGCTCGCGGGTGAGCTCATCGACGATCTCGAAGGCGTGCGCGATCCGCGGCGGCGTGTCGACGATTACGGTGAGCACTGGAACGTTGCGGCGAAGCTGGAAGAGCTTCTCGCCATGGGGCTCGCGCTTGCCGTGGAAACCCCAGATCCCTCTGAGGCTGGTTGCGCCGGCGGCATCGGAGGCCCGCAGCCGCCTGATGATCTGCGAGTTCAGGGGGTGACCGGCATGGGTCGCGCTCTGGGAGGTGTAGATCATCAGCTTCTGCCAGAGGCCGCGGCCGTGATCGTCGTGGGTGGGCAGCGCGTCGGGTTTCGCGAGCAGCCGCCCGTCGCGCTTGCAGATGCGCACGCGCTCCAGGGTGAGCAGCGGCTCCCGGAGCAGGCCGGCGAGCTCCGGCAGGAGCTGCGCGATCTGGGGGCCGGAGCCCACGGCGAGAATCATCATCGGGACCTCAGCATTGCGGCTGAAGAAGCGGGCGCGCACGCGGTGGCCATCCTGGGTCCCATCCACGCCCAGCAACACGCTGGCGCCGGCGATGCCGCGCCGGTGCAGCAGGTCGCAGATGGCCACAAATGCGGGCGCGCCGCGGACGCGCTCCTGGCGTCCGAGGTAGATAGTCAGCTTGGTCGCCTCGTGCAGCTCTTGAGGGAGCTGAATGGGGGCGATCTCGGAGGTCAGCAGGCGCGCGCGCTCGAGCGTCATCAACCCGCGACGCTTGATTTGCAGGACCGGCTCGAGCAGCGTTTGGATTCGCTCGCGAGCGTCGACGGCGACTGAGATGACGGGCAGGTCTTCGGAGAGCGTCAGCAGGCGGTCGGTGTGCAGGTGGTGCAGTGCGCCGAAGCCCTCTGTGCCGCGCAGCAGCACGCTGGCCCGGACGTTGTGGCGGGCGTAGATGGCGAGCAACTCGTCCGCTAGCAGGCCGATCGGGGTGCGGTCGCGCTCGCCGAAGTAAGTCGTGAGCTTGAGGCAGTCCCCGTTCACAGGTGCGCTCCCAGGACGCGGCCGAGGGCTGCGGCCCCGACGCCGGCGAGGAGGCTGAGCACCACATTGATCAGCGCGAGCGGGAGCTCGGCGTCCTCTGTGAGCCGGTGGGCCTCGAGCATCCAGGTCGAGAACGTCGTGTAGGAGCCTAGCGTTGCGGTGCCCGCCAGCACCAGCGCGTCGCCGGTCAGCGCGAGCCCGGTCAGGAGACCGAGCGCCAGCGCTCCGCTGAGGTTGACCGCGAGCGTTCCGAGTGGGAAGGCGCCGGCCCACCGTGCGCTGGCCAGCCCGTCGAGCAGGAAGCGCGCGATGGCGCCGGTTCCGCCGAGCAGCCCAACCCCCATCCAGACCAGAGGACTCACTGGGGGTGGCCCTTCACGCGATCATCCGTGTACGCCTGACAGCGGCGGTCGCGATCCAGATCGCGAGGTAGCCCGCTGCGATGCTCGCGGTCGCGTACCCCAGCGCGAGGCCGTAGCGATCGTGATCGAGCATCCGCAGGATCTCGACCTGCATCGTCGAGAACGTCGTGTACGCGCCACAGAATCCCGTTGCGAGCAGCGGTCGGCGGTAGGTCGAAAGCGGCAGGCGCTCCTGCAGACGGGTCGCGAGGTAACCGAGTGCGAACGATCCACTCACGTTGATCGCAAACGTCGCCCATGGCCACGCGGTGGCCGCCGATGTGAGCGTCACACCAAGCCAGACGCGCAGCAGCGCCCCGAGCGCGCCGCCGAGGAAGATCGCGGCGAGCTCTCGCCGGTCCAGTTCAGACACGACGCTCGCTCCGGCTGATAAGGCCTGCGAAGTATGGGATTGCCCGCTGGGGAATGGTCGACACGGTCGTTTGAAAGCTCCTCTCGCGTGGAAGGTGTTCGCGAAAGGAGCTATCAGCCCTTGTCTTGCGGCGGGCGGTTCGGAGAGCCTGCTACGGCGCTCGCGCCAGAGCTCCATCTGACGTGGGAGAAGATAGCGGACGGTTGGTCCCAATGGAAGCCGTGCAGGCTCGGGCATTTATCTTGGGATCGTCCGCGCGGGCGGTGTCGGTGGCAGCGGCTGTGGGAACGACTGAGTCGGCGCCGGGGGGAAGTCGGTCGCCGTTACCTCCCGTGGTGCAGCAGCTCGTCCAGCGTCTGGCCGCTGAGCACCGAGGCGGGCTGTTCGGCGACGATGTTCGAGCCGGGGCGCGCCTCATCGTCGCGTCGCTTGACCAGCAGCCACTGTGCCTTGGGGCCCGGCCGTGTGCGCTGCAGTGCGAAGCCGCCGTGGAGCTTCTCGCCATGTAGGACAAAGACGGCGTGTCCGCGGTCGAGCGCCTCGGGCCAGGCAACCCTGCCACCCTGCTCGTAGTAGCCGCGATCCCAGACCACTACGCCGCCGCGGTCGGTGGGGCCCTCAAAGGTGTTGTGATCGATGTCGTGGTCGGCGACCTGGACCGCCAGGCGCTTTGCGGATGGATCCAGCGATGGGCCCTTGGGTAGGGCCCAAGAGCGCATCACCCCGGCAACCTCGAGGCGTAGGTCGAAGTGGCGCGCAGTGGCTGCGTGTGCCTGCACAACGAAGACGCCGGCACTCACGCCGCGAACCGCAAACTGCTCGTGGCCCTCGATCTCTACGCCATGCACGGTCACGTCGGCAACAGCGGCGCCCGGTGGCCCCTCACGCAGGGAAGCGATGAGCGCTTCGAGCGCGGCGGACGGACCCTCCGCGTGCACGGTCACGGCGCCCTCCTCTGTATTACGCACCCAGCCGCTGACGCCGAGCTCACCCGCTCGGCGTCGCGTGGCCTCTCGGAAGCCGACGCCTTGGACGGCCCCAGCGACGACCGCTCGAATCGCCCGGGTGCTGGGGGGAGCCTTACTCAAAGCTGCCCAATCCGCGCGAGGTCGAAGCTGGGGGCGCGGGAGTGGACTCGGCGCGGCGCAGCTCGAAGTACAGCGCAGTGGCGACCAGTACCGGAATCGGCGCGATCAAGCTCTGCGCGACCAACCCGGCGGCGATGGCCGGTACGCTGCCGAGGGTTTCGGTAGCCCTCTCTGCTGCGCCGGCAAGGATGAGCGGCAGGGCGAGCATGAGGATGGCTACGAGCACCCGCCAGCCGTTGCCGCGCACTAGCTCTCGGCTGCGCCCGAGCGCACGCAGCCCGCCAGGGCGCTCCAGCACAGCGACCGCTGCGAGAACCGACCAGATCGTGAACAGGAACAGCTCGGGTACGAGCAACAGAGCTGGGAGGATGAGCAGACCGAGGATTACAGCCCACGGCCCCTCGCCAGCACTCAGTACGACGCTGGCGATGACAGCGAGAGCGAGGACTGACGCAACGGAGACTAGGAGCGTGATCGTGATGCCTGCTACGACACCGACGAGCAATAGTGGACCGAGTGCCGACCAGGCGCCCCGCAGCAACTCCCGGATGGGACGACGGGGCCCGCCGTCCCATGCGTCGGCGGCTAGCAGCACGACCACACACACAAACAGTCCGATCACGACGAGGTTGACGAGAAGCGCGGCGAGCGCCAGTATCGGGGAGTGCTTCAGCCGCACGTGGTCGAGCGCGATGACGGCCGCCGCTGTGATTCCCGCCACCAGTAGCACGGGAGCCTGTTCGGCGTAGATGCCGAAGGTACGACGCGAGACGGCGCTGAGGCTGAGCGAGCCCTTCATCTGATCAGTGTCCGCGGCCGGCAGCGCCCTCCAGCGGGCCATGATAAAAGCGGGCTCACCGGCGCGATCCTACTCGTCCATCACGGCATCTGCTGGCGGTTTCTCACACGAATCGCCCCAGGGTCGCGCAGCGGGAGGGCTTCCACTCTCAGGGAGCCTTTACGTCTTTGGCTCTGCTGAAGACTCAAAGCAGCAACGAAAGAAGGACTGAAAGAAGGAGACTCGACGATCGCCTTCCACAACGAACGAAACTCGACGATCGCCTTCCACAAACCCGGCGAAAAGATGACTCTGACCCGGTGTATCCGGTTCTCGCATGAAACGCTCATCTGGAGTATGCGGCTCGGTGGCGCTGAGGCTCAAGGACGGCTCCCCTTGACAGGTGACCGTATAGTCACGTATAGTGGAGGCATGAACGACGTTTTCAAGGCCCTTGCGGATGCGACGCGCCGGAGTCTGCTCGATGAGCTGTTCAGAGATGACGGGCAGACCCTCAGCGCGCTGGAGCGGCGCCTGCCGATGACGCGCTTCGGTGTGATGAAGCACCTGAAGCTGCTGGAGCAGGCGGGGCTCGTGACTACGAAACGTCGCGGCCGCGAGAAGCTGCACTTCTTGAACCCCGTCCCGATCCAGCTCGTCCACGAGCGCTGGGTGAGCAAGTACGCCGAGCCTTGGGCCGCTGGCCTGAGCGACCTCAAGCACAGAATGGAGGACAGAACGATGGAGAAGGTATTCGAGATCTACATCAAGGCAAGCCCGGAGCGCCTCTGGGAGGCGATCACCGACAGCGAGCTGCGGCGCAAGTACAACTTCGGAGTCGGCGTCGAGACCGACTGGACGCCGGGCTCGCGCTACCAGGGCGTCCACCCGCTGGCGCCCGGCGCGCTGCTGGAGGGCGAGAATCTCGAGGTCGATCCGCCGCGCCGGCTCGTACAGAGCTTCACGGCCCTGTGGGGCGAGGACGTCAAGGCTGAAGGGAGCTCGCGGGTTACGTGGGAGATCGAGCAGGTTGAGGACTCCTGCCGCTTGACCGTCACGCACGACCAGTTGCGCGAGGGCGCCAACGCGGAACTCTACGGCGGCTGGCCGATGATCCTCTCGGGTCTGAAGACGCTGCTAGAGACGGGAGAGACGCTTACGACCCCCGGCTCGCTGCGCTACGCAAACGCTGGGTAAGCGAATCCACCGCCGCGCCCGGCCGGGCGTCATGCAACGACGATCGAGCGGCTCTATAGGCAGGGGCATAGAGTTACAGCGATGAACGAAGCGCTCGAGACAAAGGTCACCGGGTTACGAGCCGGCGAGGGATCGGCGCTCGACGCTTCGACGTTGTGTGACGCGTTTCAGCGGACCGCGAATCGCTATGCCGCTGAGGTCGCGCTGCGAACGCCCGACGATGCGGTCTCGCTCACCTGGGCGCAGTACGCCGAGCGGGTCGAGCAGATTGCGGCCGGACTTGCAGCGCTGGGCGTGAGCCGCGGAGACACCGTGGGCATCATGCTGGTGAATCGACCGGAGTTCAACCTTCTCGACACCGCGGCTCTGCATCTGGGTGCGACGCCGTTCTCTCTTTACAACAGCTCCGCGGCTGAGCAGATCGTCCACCTATTCGCAAACGCCGCCAACCGGGTCGTGGTGACCGAGCAGGGCTTCCTGCCCGTGATCCGTACGGCGATGGCGGCGGGGGGAGAGGTCGAGCACGTGGTGCTCGTCGACGGCGAGCAGCAGGGGATGATCTCGCTGGAGGGACTCCAGAGGATGGGCGAGCCGGGGTTCGACTTCCAGGCGACCTGGCGCGCGGTGGCGCCGAGCGATGTCGCGACGTTGATCTACACATCGGGCACCACGGGGCCGCCCAAGGGCGTGCAGCTGACCCACGCCAACCTGCTAGCCGAGGTCCGCGCGATGCACGAGCGGCTGCCCGCCACGCCGGGCGGCCGGACCGTCTCGTTTCTGCCCTCCGCCCATATCGCCGACCGTTGGAGCCAGCACTACCACTGCTCGATCGGGCTCGGCTTCACCGTGACCTGCATCGCCGATCCGCGCACGGTCGCGACCCATCTGCCCGAGATCAAACCGACGACTTGGGGGGCGGTGCCCAGGGTCTGGGAGAAGCTCAAGGCCGCCCTGGAGGCACAGGGGATCGCCGAGCCGGCGCGGCTGACAGTGCAACAGCGCGCCGCGATCCGCGGGAAGCTCGGACTCGATCGCTGCGAGTGGCTCGTTGCCGGCGGCGCGCCGACCCCGCCTGAGGTGCTCCGCTACTTCCACGATCTGGGGCTGCCGATCTGCGAGCTGCTCGGGATGTCCGAGACCTCGTGCACCTTCACCTGTAACCCTCCGGATCGAATCAAGCTCGGCACCTGCGGGCCGGCCCTCCGAGGCACCGAGCTGAGTCTCGCCGAGGACGGCGAGCTGCTGGTGCGCGGCGATCTGATCATGGCCGGCTACCGCGGCGATCCAGAGCGCACGCGTGAGGCGATCGACGAGGACGGCTGGCTGCATACCGGCGACATCGCCGAGATCGACGATGACGGCTATGTCACGATCATCGATCGCAAGAAGGAGCTGATCATCAGTGCGGCCGGCAAGAACATGTCGCCGGCGAACATCGAGGCGGCGCTCAAGGGCGCGCACCCGCTGATCGGCCAGGCCGTGACGATCGGCGACAAGCGCCCCTACAACTGCGCGCTGCTCGTGCTCGACCCGGATGTCGGCGTTGCGTTCGCTCGCGACCATGGGATCGGTGACGCGTCGCTGGCGGCGCTGGCGCGCGACGAGCAGGTGCAGGCGGCTGTGGCGGCCGCGGTGACCGAGGCCAACACCCGTTTGGCACGCGTGGAACAGATCAAGCGGCACGTGATCCTGCCCCATGACTGGGAGCCCGGTGGGGATGAGCTCACACCGACGATGAAGCTCAAGCGTAAGCCGATCGCAGAGAAGTACGCTGCCGTGATCGAGGACCTCTACGCATGAACGACATCCACACACGAGCCTCTCACTGGTGCTCGCGCGAGGGGCTCGTGGGACATCCTGGCTTCGACGGCGACGTAAGGATGGCGTAGTCGGATGTTGCGCCAGGGATCGGGGGAGCCGCTGATGTTGTTGCACGGCGTGCTCGGCGGAGAGCGCATCTGGAGCAATGTGATGGCGCTGCTGGCGGCCAACCACGACGTGATCGTTCCGAGCGCACTGGGACATCACGGCGGCCCCCGAGCGCAGCGGAGACCCGCTGGCATCAAGGACATCATCGATGACGCCGAGCGGCTGCTCGACGAGCTGGGGATCGAGCAGGCGCATCTCGCCGGCAACTCGATGGGGGGGTGGATGGCGATCGACCTGGCTCGTCGTGGCCGGGCGCTTACGGTCTGCGCGCTGTCGCCCGCTGGCGCATGGGACGTCGATTGGAAGGACAAGCGGCGCGTGTTCAAGGTTCTGGCTGGGGGGGTGCGCGACACCCGGCGTTCGCGCGCGATCCTGCCGCTGGCTGCTCGCTCCCGGCGTCTGCGGCGCTGGGCGTTGCGCAATGCCGCGGTTCACGGCGAGCGTGCGAGCCCGGCAGAGTTCCTCGCCTTCACCGAGGACATACTCGGATGCGAGATCGTCGAGGATTTGCTCGCATCGGACGCACGGCTCGAGGCCCTGGATCCGCCTCCGTGCCCGATCACCCTTGCGTGGTCGGCCCGCGATCGTCTGTTCCCGGTCGCGACCTATGGCGCCTATGCCCGCAAGCTGATTCCTGGGGCGCGCTTCGTTGTGCTCGAGGGTCTCGGACACGTGCCGATGCTCGACAACCCGCAAATGGTCGCCCGGACGATCCTCGCCACGACTGCCCCTGGCAGGAAGACGGCTTAGCTCTATAGCCCGCGGGCGAAGTGATGCGAGTAGATGGCGAGCTCGTGGCGGTGGTAGAAGCGGTGCGCGTCGAATCGCTCCGGGCCAGTCCCCGAGTCCAGGTGCAGCTGACCGCATCCAAGGCGGCGGCCCTCCTCCATTAGCCAGTCAAGCAGCGCGCCCGCGTGGCCCTGGCGCTGTGCGTCGGGAACCGTTGCGAGGTCATCGACATAGACGTAGTGGCCCCACGCCAGGCTGTCGCAGATGCGGAAGCCTGCCACCGCTAAAGCCTGCGCTTGATCGAGGACGAAGACTCCGACCAGTCTGTATCCGGCGGGGCGCAGCACACCATCGACGTGTTCAGCAAGCTTCTGCTCGCTCTTGAGTGCGCTTCGCAACGAGCGCATCGCCTTGTAAGCGAGTTGCGTCTCGCCCGCAGGCAGCTCGCGGACCGCAGCTGAATGGGTCCGCTCGGTACTCAACCTGCGGTCCCGGCAGCTGAGTTGGTCCGCTTGGTACTCAACCTGCGGTCGCTAGGCAATGAGCCGACGGTCTCGTTGGTTGCCGCGACGAGCGCACTGATCAGCTCATTGCAGCCCATCAGATGCACGCCGATGCTGGTCAGCTCTTGCTCTCCACGCTCATATAGACCTGACATGGCGTCGCGAACGACCACCACGCGGAAGTCGCGCTCACTCGCCTCGTAGATCGAGGCTCTTGGACAGTTGGGGAAGTTACAGCCCGCGAATACGACCGTCGAGATTGCGTGTTCGCGCAGGTGCTTCTCGAGCGGCGTGCGATAGAAGGCTCCCCAACGAGGCTTGTAGATCGCCACCTCACTAGCGCCCAGCACCTGCGCACCGCCGCGGAGCAATAGCGCATCATCGAGTCGCAGATCGGGATCTGGAAGCAGCTCGGTCGCGAGTTGGCAACCGTCGGTATCGCGGATCAGCAGCTGTGTGCCGGTCGCCAGCAACTGGCGCCGGCACGGCTCGGCATTGCCGCCGTCCTGCTCGTAGAGACGCACGATATGAACGATCGACCGTCTTGCCTCACGGAAGCCTTTGACAAGTCGGCCCATCGCCGGTAGTGCTGCGGAAGTGCCGGGGATCGGAAATCCGCCGCCGTCGAGCACGTCACGTTGAGTATCGATAGTGACGAGAGCCGCCGACGCGAACTGTGGAGCGGTGAGCGGATCACCGATGGCATTGAGCACACGCGGGTCAAATGAGACGTTCAGGCTTGCATTCATGAGCGCAGGACGATTTGGGACTGGGTAACACGCGCAACCAGGTTGCTTTGCTCGTCGAGCACGTCGGTCTCGACGACGATCACGGAGCGACCTGCATGCAATGGTCGGGACACGGCCTCGACATAGCCTGAGCGCACGGCTCGCAGAAAGTTCGTCTTGGACTCGATGGTCGTCGTCCTTGCCGCGCCCTCCGGCAGGTTTAGGAAGGCGCAGATGCCCCCGGTGGTGTCGGCGAGGGCCATGATCGCGCCGCCGTGCAGTCCGACACCCGCGCCCGAAAGGCCGTCTGACCACTCGAGCCGGCAGCGAACCTCGTCGGTCTGGTTAGCCACAACCTGGATACCCAGCGTCTTGGCAAACGGGACTGTCTGATGTACGCCCTCGGTAGCTGAAGCGGCATCCATGGCGATGAGGTCTCCTTGCCGCAAGGGGGTGGGCACGAGACGACTATAACCGAATGGGCCCTATGTTACATTGAGGTCACTATGTCAGACGCGGACAGCCAACCGGCCGTGCGACGGTCGCGGCGCGAGGAACGCAAACAGGAGACTCGCGCGGAGCTGATCGCCGCAGCCGCCACGGTGTTTGCACGCCGTGGTTTTCACGGCGCCTCGCTAGAGCAGATCGCGCAGGAGGCCGGCTACTCGACTGGTGCTGTGTATTGGCACTTCAAGGGCAAGGACGACTTGTTTCTCGCCGTCTATGAGGCCCAGGCGGCAGCCCGGGTGCGCGATATCGACGACTTTCGCCGACGCGCCGAAGGGGACCTCCCGCGGCGGGCTCGCGGCTACGCCGACCAGTTCATGGCGAGACTGCGGGACGACCCGGAGTTCATGATCCTGTCACTTGAGTTCCTCGTCCACGCCTGGCGCAATCCGCCCCTGCGGGAGGCCTTTGGGGATCGGGTCGCGTGGGGGAGGCTGGCGATTGCGCGCATGCTGGAGGAGCAGACCCAGCAAATGGGCCATGAGCTCCCGATGCCAGCAGAGGATCTCGCGACGGTCCTACGCGAGCTGGGGGTTGGGCTGGGCTTCGCGAAGCTGGCAGACCCAGACGCGATTCCCGATCACCTCTTCGGCGACTTCGTCGAGATGCTGTTCGAGCTCTTAGCGATGACACGGCACGAGCGCGATGCCGCAGGCGCGGTGGGCGATAGCCCATGATGATTGGAGAGCCAGGTCCGCACCGGCCGCTGCTGGACCGGGTACGGGTTGGGCTGGCGGGGGCGCGCTGATGCAGGAGCTGTGGAGCGCAGTCGACCGCTACATCGCTGAGCAGTTGATTCCGGCGGACCCGGTGCTCGACGCTGCCGCTTCCGCAAGCGAGGCCGCGGGGCTCCCGCCGGGTGCGATCTCCCCAAGCCAGGGCAAGCTACTCGAGCTGCTCGTTCGTCTCTGCGGCGCGCACAGCATCCTCGAGCTTGGGACCCTCGGCGGTTACAGCACGATCTGGCTGGCGCGCTCTCTCCCGGTCGGTGGGCGCGTGATCACGCTCGAGGCGAACCCTCGGTACGCGGAGGTCGCACGGACGAATCTTGCGAGCGCCGGCCTCGCGGACGTCGTCGACGTACGCGTCGGCCCGGCGCTGCGGACGCTGCCTGAGCTCTGCGCCGACGGCGCCGGCCCGTTCGACGTGATCTTCATCGACGCCGACAAGAAGAGCAACCCCGACTACCTGGAATGGTCGCTCAAGCTCTCCAAGCCAGGGACCGTGATCATCGCCGACAACGTGGTGCGCGCCGGTGCGATCCTCGACCCGGACGGCAATGACTCTGGGCTTGGCGATGGGGGTGTGCGGGGAGTGCGGCGCTTCTATGCGCTACTCGCCGCCGACCCGTATGTGACCGCGACAGCGATCCAGACGGTAGGCGCCAAGGGCCACGATGGCTTCGTGCTGGCGCTCGTGACCGGTGATCGGTAGTAGCGCGGCGCAGACCAGCGAGCCGCCGGTGCTCAGGGGACTGAGTGCCGTATCGGGTCGTATCGGTGCGGGTCGAGCATGTCTGTAGGGCGGCATGGAACTTGACACCGAATTGAAGACGCCCTCATGAAACACAGGGCTTTAGCTGGGGTTTTGGGTGCGGAGCTGACGACCGCGGCATAGTAGCCAGCAGCCGATGGCTACGGGAATCTCGTCCTCGAGCGTGTAGCCAGTGAGGCCGGCTACACGCGGGGCGCTCTCTACCACCAGTTCAAAGACAAGGAAGACCTGGCCTTGGCCGTGGTGGCGTGGGTGCAGGAAACCTGGGGAGAAGAGGTCGGGAGGCTGGTCGATGAAGAGTCGGACCCCGCAGCTGCACTGATCCTCATGGCACGCTGTCACGCCGTGTACTGTCGGCGAGACATCGCGCGAGTGGCCATGGCGTTGAGGGTCGAGTTCAATGGTCGAGAGCACCCGATCGGTCATGCAGTCGCAAGCGTTCTCGACAGCATCGTCAAGCAAGGCGCGCACCTCATCACAGCCGGGCGCCGGGCTGGGGCGATCCCTGTAGGACCCAGCCAAAACCGTTGCTCGCGCGCTCGTCGCGGCGATTGAGGGTGTCGTGATCGAGCTCGCTGGGCAGGCGCCGAATGACGAAGCCCTTGCAGCACGGGCAACTGTCGGCGTTCTGGGCCTCTCGCCACTCGCTGCCTAGCGACTATGGCACCGGTGGCGATGAGCTCCGCGCCGACCACGGTCATAGTGAGCATGAGGCGCCGTTTACCGGCTCCGACGATCTCAAGGGGTGGGTGGCACAGGGCCTCAGAGAGCTCTCCTGAGTAGCGCCCCGGGCCGCTTGAGTGAGGGTCAGCGGTTGAACCAGCGGGCGCGGCGGCTGGAGCCGAAGTGCTGCTTGTCGGCGGCTAGTGCCTCTGACGGCGCCCCGAACGAGCCTGTCGGCTTTGGTCCGGAGAGGAAGTCCACTTCCACGCGACCGACACGGCCAGCGCCGAACTCGATGTAGCAGATGCCGCGTCCGTCGTAGGCTCCCGGCTGCTCACCGCCGCGGATGCTCGCGATCAGCGAGGCAGCGACGACGCGTGCCGCTCCCTCGGAGAAGACCCCCGCCTTCGGCACGCCGGCGGTGGTGACGTCGCCGACCGCGTACACGCCTGGAAACCGCGTCTCGAGTGTCCTCGAATTCACGGGCACATAACCGTTCTCGGTCATGCCACTCTCGATGACGACGTTGGGGGCGCGGTGCTTCGGGACGCCGAGAAAGAGGTCATAAGGCATCTCGCTGTCGTCGTCGAGCACGGCTACGCGACGGGCCGGGTCAAGCGAGCTCACGCGACGGCCTGGGACGAACCGTATGTCGCGCTCGGCGAAGGCGGCTTCCAGCGCGCGCGAGGTGTCCGGCGACGGAGGGACAGGACTGCCCAACGGCAGGACGAAGGAGATCTCGCAATCGCCGCGCACGCCACGCGTGGACAGGTAGTCGTGTAGTAGCAACGCGGTCTCGCTTGGCGCCGGAGGGCACTTGAAAGGTGCGCCGCATACGCCGATGAGAGCCCGCCCCTGCGAGAATGAAGGAAGCAACTCGCTCAGCCGCTGCGCGCCGGCCACGGAGTAGAACTCATTACCGCCCTCGGAGAGTCCCGGCGTGGCATCGAAGTCGTAGTCGGCGCCCAGCGCTATAACGAGGACGTCGGCCTCGTAAACACCACCGTCAGTGGTCACACTTCGGGCGTCGGGATCGATCGCGGTGATCGTCTGACGCAGGAAGCGCACCCCGGGCTTGGCGATCTCGCTGTAGGGGAGGCGTACGGCGTTCAGCGTGGTCCTGCCGAACATCACGTCGAGCTTTGAGTACCCAAAGACGAACGAGTCGCTCTTGTCGATCAAGGTCACCTCGACGTCGCCACCGAGCGCCTCCGACAAGATCGTCGCCAGCTCGAGGCCGCCAAAGCCGGCTCCCAAGACAACGATGCGAGTCTTCATCGGGCGAGCATACACACCAAGCATCTCCGTGCTCGCGGCGGCAGCGTGCGTGCTGCTAGATCCGATCCGAAGAGGTCTAGTCGGGTGAGGCGGACCGCCGAGACTTGCCGAGGTTCGTGTCTCGAGCCCGTCGGAGATCCGCTGGGCCGACGGTATCGCCGTACGCGGCGCTCCGCCGCTTCGCGAAGAGGTCGTCCCTCCGCAGCTGCGTGGAAAGGCGGTTACCTGCTCCTCTCCACTTCCAATTTATACCGCACAGGGGGGCTTGTTACAAGCCCCGGTCGTGCCGCATAATCGCCTGCCGCAGGTCAGAACCTACGGAAATGGGAGTAGCTAAATGAATGTGTTGTTGACGACGTGTAGGTCGCGCGGGGACGTCGAGCAGATGGTGGGACTCGCGGTGCAGTTGCGGACACTTGACGCGGAGGTAGGGGTATGAGCGAGCATGCGGTGGTGATCGCCGGAGGCGGTCCGACGGGGATGATGCTGGCGGCTGAGTTGGCGTTGGCGAAGGTCGACGTCGCGGTCCTCGAGCGGCGTCCGGATCACGTGCTCGTCGGCTCACGGGCCGGTGGTTTTCACTCGCGCACGATCGAGGTGCTCGATCAGCGCGGGGTCGCTGATCGGTTCCTCGCGGAGGGTCAGGTCGCTCAGGCCGCGATGTTCGCCACGGCCGTGTTGGACATGAGCGACTTCCCGACACGTCATCCGTATTCGCTTGGGATCTGGCAGAACCAGATCGAGCGGATCATGGCCGCTTGGATCGCCGAGCTGCCGGCGCGGGTCTACTACGGATGTGAGGTGACGGGCTTCGCGCAGGATGACACCGGGGTTGATGTCCAGCTGTCCGACGGCGAGTCGCTGCGGGCGCAGTATCTCGTCGGGTGCGACGGAGGGCGCAGCCTGATCCGCAAAGCAGCCGGCATCGAGTTCCCGGGGTGGGATCCGACGAGGAGCAGCCTGATCGCCGAGGTCGAGACGGCCGAGGAGCCGGAGCTCGGCGTCCGCCGCGATGACAAGGGCACCCATGGCATCGGCAGGTTGGAGTACGAGATCCGCGACGGCAAGGTGGTCTACATGGATGGGGGGCCAGTGCGGGTCGTCGTGACCGAGCGGCAGCTCGGGCCCAGCAGCGAGCCCACCCTACGCGATCTAAGTGAGGCGCTCATCGCCGTCTACGGCACCGACTTCGGGATACACAATCCCACGTGGATCTCCAGGTTCACCGACATGACACGTCAGGCGGCCGCCTACCGCGCGGGACGAGTCCTACTCGCCGGCGACTCGGCGCACGTGCACTACCCCGCGGGTGGACAGGGCCTCAGCCTCGGCGTTCAGGATGCGGTAAACCTCGGATGGAAGCTGGCTCAGGCAGTCAACGGGAGCTCCCCGGAAACCCTCCTAGATACCTATCAGGACGAGCGCCACCCGGTCGCTGCCCGAGCGCTTCAGCACACGATGGCTCAGACCACGCTCCAGCGCCAGGACGAGCGCATGAAGGCCCTGGGCGATGTCGTCTCAGAGCTGGCGAGCATGGACGAGCCTCGCAAGCACCTCGCCGGGATCATCTCCGGACTGGACATTCACTACGACCTCGGCGAGGGGCATCCGCTGCTCGGACGCCGCATGCCCGACCTGGACCTCGTAACCGCCGATGGCCCGCTCCGAGTCTTCGAGCTGCTGCATAACGCCCAGCCGGCGCTGCTCAACCTCGGTAAGCCCGGCGGCTTCGACATCACTCCATGGGCCGACCGGGTCCAGCTGATCGACGCAAGCTACAAGGGGGAGTGGGAGCTCCCGGTACTCGGCACGGTCACCGCTCCCACCGCCGTGCTGATCCGGCCCGACGGCTACGTCGCCTGGGTCGGAGACCAAACCCACCCCGGACTCCCTGACGCGCTGACCACCTGGTTCGGACCGCCTACCGCGGCGTAGCCCACCAGCTTCCAAGATCAATCTGCCAGGAGTGCTCACGGACCTCGCTAACGCTTCGGGATCGTCACCGCGGCGCGGCTTGGGGCGACGGGTACGTCGGCTAGGACGGAGCGCTAATGTGGCAGTATCGGCGCCATGAGCGATCCGCGCACCGCACCGTACGGCTCCGTCTGCCTGGCCGACGTGGATACCCTGGCCCAGGTCGACCCCGGGAACCCGGACATCAATGACGGCGCGCTCCATCTCGTTCGTCGCCATTTCGACGTCCAGGCGTTCGGCGTTAACGCTGCGGCCGGAAACGCCGGCGACGAGATGATCGAGGAGCATCACGAGGCCGACGACGAGGAGAACCAAACGAACGGCCACCAGGAGCTCTTCGTCGTGATGACCGGACATGCGCTCTTCACGGTCGACGGCGAGGAGATCGACGCGCCGGCCGGGACGATCGTTTTCGTGCGCGATCCGGCGTTGCTCCGCGCCGCCCGAGCAACCGCCGACGACACGACGATCTTCATGGTCGGAGGACCCACCGGCGTCCCGTACACCATCTCGCGCTGGGAGGCAGCGCTCCCGTAAGCGAGCAACGCCCGGCGCCAGAGCCGGCGTGGCATCTTGGATTGGCGACACAAACAGGCCGATCGGTTCGGCGCATCGATAGCCGCGCTTTGTGGGCCGCGCAACTCACGTCGGAGCTCGCCGAAGCGTGTGCCTGATGGGATCCCGTCTCGGGGTCCTCCCAACGCTGGCGATGCGGCTGGCGGCGGGCGAACCGGTTAGCCAATCTGCTCCGCCAGCTCGACGATGATCCCCTCGGGGCCGCGGACATAGCAGAGTCTGTAGCTGCCCTAGTAGCGCCCCAGCTCGCCGACGAGCTCTGCGCCGCGGGCTCGGGGGCGAACGAGGACGGCGTCGATGTCGTCGACGGCGAACGCGACGTGGCGGATGCCCGAAGCGTTTGCCGGCGCGCGCTGGTAGCCACCGTCGGTCGACGGCGTGTGAAACTTCGTCAGCTCGAGTCGTCCGTGCCCGTCTGGAGTCTGCAGGATGGTGATCTGCGCCCGGACGCCCTCGAGCCCGACGACTCGAGCCGGGCAGGTTCTTGGACTACCAGCGAACGCTGCTTAGCCAGCTCACGCCGCTCGACGCACAGCAATAACAGCGGTCTCAAGATCTAGTCGGCTGTCGAGCCAGTCTCATATGACTGAGATTTCTGGGCCCACGGCCGGTCTCACGTGGATGAGACAAAGCGGTCCCGCATGAGTGAGATTCCGGTCTCAGTGTAGGACGACAGGGAGATGACACCGCTTGACGACAGGCGACTGAAACCGTCGGCGCGACACCCAACTGAAACCACGAGCGGCATCAGGGCGGCGCGTTGACTGGTAGGCCGCAAAGCTAGGCCGAGGCGCCGGCTACTTCGTCGTTGACTCCTCGGGACCAAGCGAAAGCGCCCACGTTGCCGGGCCTCGACAGGCGTCCAGGCTGCGTCATCAATGACGCCCATCAGGCCGGGCCGTTGCTTGCCGACGACACCATTCTTCGCTGTTAGGTGCTCACCAGCGACTCAGCTCGGTTGTGACACGACTGGCAGCAATATGTGTGGCCGCCTGCGACGACGTCGTCACGAGGCGTCAGCCACCCGCAGAGGTTGCAGGGCGTGGTGTTCCGCCAAAGGATCGCTGAGTCGCCAGATCGGGGAGAGGCATCGCGGTCTCGCTCGGCAAAGACCCTGCCGGCGAGCGAGAGGCACTCGACGCAGATGTATCCGAGCAGGCCGCCAACCATCTTGCGCCGCTCGCCGCAGAACGAACAGAGCGGGGTGGTCTCGTGCGCGACCTCGAACAACTCGAATGGCACAGGCTCGGCGTGGGCAACATCGGATAGGGCGTAATTGGGATCCAGCAGGTCCGGCCCCTCCTCGTGGGCTTCGCTCAGCCGAGCGAGGATCCCTTGGTCGGGATCAACACCCTGACTCTGACAACAGTCCCGATAGTTCTCCTCGAATCCCTCGACATGAAACCCCGGAGCTGCTGGGCGCTGGACTCGCTCGAGGATCGGCAAGATGACTCGGAGCGCTTCGACAATGGTCTCCATCGCCGTACGCCCGTCCCCGAGCTTCATGAGGTCGTAGGCCTTGTTGCTATGGGCCAGCGCCAGCAGGAAAGGCGCGGAGGACGGCGTCAGCAGACGTTGCTCACTTTCGCGCGCGAGCCTGCGGAGGACGGGGATAGCGGCGTCGACGCTTTCCAGGGCTGGCCGGTCCTGGCCAAGCTTGCCAAGCGCGATCGATCGGTTGATAAGTGCCCAGGCCAGCGCTAGTCGATCGCCCTCGGTGCGGCCGGATTCGTCTATTGCGATCGCCTCCTTGAGCGCGGCCGCCGCATCCTCATACCGCTCGGCTTTCATCATCAGCTCGAACCGGCTGTGGAGGAGCCTCGAGAGGCCCGCCTGGATTGGCTGGTCCCCAGCTCTGATGGCCTGCCGTTGTCGCTGCGCCTCCGCTTCGGCAAGCTTCACCTCCTCGGCGTCGGCGCCCGCTTCGGTAATCGCCGTCGCATGGGCAGTGCTCAACGCGGCGAGAGGGCCCGCCGCCAGGCTTTGGCTGTGCCGCGCCACATTCCGGTAGGTGGCTAGCGCCCGCTCGATCCGGCCTCCGTTGATCTTCTGGTCGCGTCTCCGCAGCAGCCCCGAGCCAAGCCTGATGTCCTCGATCACCGGCTCGAGCGCATCGCTGTCGATTCCAGCCTCACGCAGCAGGGACCGGAGCTCGTGGTCTGGTTTACGCATCAAGCGCCAGAACACATCCATGGTCACGACGAGACCGTGGTCGCCCTCAAGGCCAAGTATTTCCTCAGCTCCCTTTACAGGTCCCATGCCACCACCAGCCTCGCTCCGCGACAGACTTGAGTTCGCGAGCGCGTCCCGAATCCGGTCGGCCGATAGGCCGAAGCTCATCAACACACAGCCGATCGTAAGGTTGTCCGCCTCGATCAAGCCGAGGAGCAGATGGCAGTCGCCGACTGACTCGTGGCCGAGGGCGCGCGCTTCACGTTCCGCGATTTCCAGTCCCATCTCTACGTCGGAGAGGAGACGCAGCGTGCTTCGCGCCGAGGTAACGGGTGGGAGCGTCCCATGGGAGTTCCCCGCTCGACGGGGCTTGAAGTCGGGAAACCTGCTGACGTTGGCAACCTGCGCGGGACCGTTCTCTAGGAGTTCGAGATCGCGAATCGGCTCGCCGCCGACCGTTTCATAGCGACCCACCGCGAAGTTCAAGAGCTGCTCTCGAATCGCACCCTCGAAAGTTGACCCCCCACCACAGGCCGTGAAGTCCTTCTCCATCAGGGCGGCAGAACCGTCCGCTTTGACGAGTTGGATCCTGTCTGCGAATCCTCCGAGTCTCGGTGAGAGATAGGAGGGGGTTGGAACGAACCCCTCGCCCACGGGCTCGGCGCTGCAGGCGATGCGAAAGCCGCCGTAGGCACCACGGTTGAAGGCGGAGGTCCAGATCCGCTGGTCCATCGTTGCCCACTCGGGCCCGCCGCCCCACGAGCCACCGCGCATGACGAAGCGAGCAGCCTCGATCCAGGGTCCGGCTCCCTGGGGGATCCGCTTATCGGTTTCCCACCACTCCTGCCGCGACAAAGCGAACATGAGCGGCGGGAAAGTGAAGTTCATATCCGCCTTCTGCGGCTCCTCCTCGAAGAGCGTTGACGTGAGCTCCCACACGTTGCCGACAAGATCCTCCACGCCACTGACACTCGCCCCTTGGGGGCGGCCGTCGACCGGCTGGGTTCCGGTGCCGCCCTCTATGGTGGTATTGGCGTAGCCCTCGCGATAGTCGTCGCCCCAGGGGTACTGACGTCTCGCGCCCGCGGTAGCAGCAAAGCACCACTCGGACTCGGTTGCGACTCTGAACCTGAACCCAGTCGCCGCCTCAAGCCAGACGCAGAACATGACCGTGTCGAACAGGGTCACGCCTGTAACCGGGTGGTTGGCGAGATGTTCCGGCGGCGCCATCGTCGGCCACTCTGGTACCGGGTGGTAGCCGGTAGTGCGACAGAACTCTGCGTATTGGCTCACCGTCACCGGGAAGCGCGCCAAGTAGAAGGGCTCAACGCGCGCCCCGGTGTAGGGGTCGGAGCCGCCGCGGATCAGCATCATATTCTCGAACAGGGGCCACGACGGAAACTCGGCCTCGAACAAGCCAGGCCGGGACTCCTCGAAGCTGAGCCCGAAGATGGCCCTGCAGGCGGCGTCGACCTTGTCCCAGATCTGTGGTGCCTCCCGCCTCAGCTCGGGAGTGTTGCCGATGCCGCCCCGGCGCGTGGTCCCGTGGTAGTCGACGAGGGAGTCCATCGCTGTCTGTACCTTCTCCCTGACGCCGTCGGTTGCGTGCGGAAGCTTGACGCCCAGCGCCACATAGACCAGAAAGGTCAGGTAATCATGCAGGAGGCGATCGATCCTGCCGGCGGAGTCGTTGATGTATACGTTGCCGCCAGGGGCATTGACGATCGGGGCGTTGACGTCCCGCGCGACTGACACATGCTGCTCGCCGACCTGTACCGCCTCCGTCGCGTTCAGATCGGCACCCTCAACTGCGATCTCTGCCGGCGACATGCCCTCGGCGCGGTCCGGCTCGGCGTCGCCGTCCGCCGCCTCTGCGGTCTCGGGCATCTCAAGCAGCCGTGAAAAGGCGGCGTTGATACGCGCGTGGGCGACGGCCTCCCGTTCGGATCCGTGGCCATGAAGCCAGCAGGCCGCGATGAACGCAGCGTGCGCCGCTTCGTGGACGCGGTCCTCGCCCGTGTCATCTTTGATTACCTCGACGATCTCCTCCGGGATCGACACGTCTTCCATCCACACCTCGAACTCGCTGAGCGAACTCGCGTTGCTCGCGCAGTGAGTGATCTTCCCGAGCAGCCACCGGAGCTCGTTGTCCGAGGCAGTAGGCACGGTTAGGGTGTGTTGCTTGCCCTGTTGATGGCGGGCGCATTCATGTCGCGCCCGACCGAGATCGTCTGGGTCGCCGTCGCTCCGCCGCGCGGTAGCCATTCCCGACGTGCCGCTGCGAAGAGCTGGGACATCTCTACCGCTGCCTCATCCGCCGGCCGTGCAAGAGGCTCCCGCTCTCCCCAGCCCAGTGTCGCACGCATCCAGTCGGCTAGACGTGCCACCGCGACGTAAGCACCGCTGCCGATCACGCCCGCCGCACTGGCCTCGCCCAAGTACTCGACGACATCTTCCACCGGAACCATTCGCCCTCCGATTCAGCAGTTCGAACCTAAATCGTAGCTACCTAAGCTAAGTCCCGATGGAAGGCGGCTCAGACAGCCGGCGAGCACGTGCGGCAGCCCGCCGTCGTCCAGAAGCCGAACACATCACGGCGATCCACGGGCGACGCGCGCCTTGGACGAATCCTGTAGCCCGCACCGACGCCGGGCTCGCGCCAACTTGACACGTGGGTTGTGCTTCAGCGCTGAAGGATCGGATGTCCCGCTTGCTGGAGTTGGCCGAGCAGATCCTCGGCTGCGAACGCGTATGTGCCGGCTTGTCGGCCAGGTCCGGGGCGCTTGAAGTAGCTGGGCAGCAGTCCGCGCGCGAAGATGGCTGCTTGGCGGGCAGCGTCACGTAGGTCGAGGAACAGTGCGCCGGGGAGCACCGCGAGCCAGATCGCTCCAGGCTCGGGGTACAGCGCGAGGTGGGCGGGGTGGCGTCGCTCGGTGGTCATCGTGGCGAGCGTGCTGCCGCGCTCGACACCGTCGAGGCTGACGCCGAACATGGTGCCGTCGCTGAGCCTGACGGGTGTCTGCTGGTACAGATGGGCGTGGCCGTGGCGCACGAGGTCGAACAGGGCCCAGAGCAGCTGCTGCTCGGGGTGCGTGCAGCCGACCCGGGACGGCAGCTCGAAGCCGCGTGGCGTGGGGACGCGTCCGGGTAGGAGCGTGAAGTAGCGAGGCTCGATCTGCTCGAGCGCGGTCCCGTAGGCCGCGAGCGCGTTGCCGGTGGGATCTGCGCCCGCGACTCGGCAGCAGAGCTCCAGCAGCGACATCGCTTGGCGCGCGAATAGGAAGTTCCCGCTGTTTTGGCCTGGCTGCCAGGTCGCAGCGAGCGCCTCCCAGGTAGCTTCGAAGTCACCGACGATGAAGTCGAACAGCGTGTCCGGTGAAAGGTTGCCCGGCGGGATCGCGCCACTGATGCTGGTCTGCTGTCTGGGCGTGGCGGGGGCAGGTGCTGGGGACCCAGAGAACGCCGCACGAGCGCGTATCCGCGAGCGCGCCTGGAGACCCTCGCGTAGATGGGCATCCTCGAGGATCTCGTCAACGAGTTCGAGGATGCGGTGGTGAATGAGGGGTTCGACGAGCAGCACGAGGTGCCCATCGCGTTCGATTACGCCGAGGAGCTCGAGGTCCTTCAGCGTCTCACTGACGCGTGGCGCCGATGCGATCCGGGAGAGCTCGTGACGGCTGCGCCGCCCGGCGAGGAGTGCTTCGAGGAGCGCACGGGCGACCGGGTTGGCGAGCACTCGCAGCGTCGGCAGGCCCCCGGGGCTGCAGCGGGCGAGTCGCAGGACCTCGGGTGTGCTCGGGTTAGCGAGGGAGAGCGTCGCACCGTGCCTGTGGATCAGGCCACGCTCGGTGAGTTGCGAGATCGATCGGGCCAGCGTCGCGGCGGAGGCATCGGGCTGCAAGCGATGGAGCTCGCGGGTGGTTGCGGGCTGGCGCGCCAAGCTCTCGAGCAGTGAGCGCTGCAGCCTGCTGGCCAGTGACCGGTAGATATCGCCACCAGACACAGTTCGGAATTCTAAGACATCCGAACACATTGCCATGCTCCACATGCCGGCTTCTGGCCACCTGAGAGCCCCCATGACCAAACGTCCACCGCTTGAGACAGATCGGCCATTCGCCAAGGCTCTCTCTGAGCTGAAGCACGAGCGCGGCCTGAGCTTCCGCGGCCTTCACCACGCAACCAGGGAGGCCGACCCGTCGCGGGTCGGCCTGTCCGCCGGGCACCTGAGCCGACTGTGCAGCGGGACCGACCGGCCGTCGCCGGCGGCGATCGCGGTGATCGCCGCCGCGTTGGAGATAGCACCACGATATTTCGCGGAGTACCGCTTGGCCCAGGCCCGCGCGCTCTTTGACGAGCGAGCCCCTGGCGGCCTACGCGCTGCTCTGGGGAATCTCCAGTCCATCGCGGACCGGTTGCCAGGTGCGCCGGAGGTCAACGGCGAGCGGCGACGGGCGCGTAGCCGGGCAGCGTAGAGCAAGCGGGTTTGCAGCAGTTGATGGGGGAGGGGCCCCGCCCGACTGTTGTGTGTGAGCACAACACCCGACATGCTGGTGGGTGGTCCGTCGGCGACCGGTGTGCTGGTCCACCGGCTGATCGCCGAGCTCGCAGGCCGTCACGGTTCGTTGAGTCCGGAGATGACGGCTCGGGAAGCTCGCAAGGTGTTGGCTCGGTGGGAGGGGGGACGTGCGGTGGTGTACCGGCAGGCGATTCGGATGCGGGCCATCACCGCGGCCGCTGTCTACTTCGCGGAGTTCTCGAGGCCCGGCTGGCGGCTCATTGACTCGTTGCTGATCGCGGGGGAGGCGGAGCTTGACCTGGTGTGGCAGCGTGCCGGGCGGATCGAGGTCGACGAGCTGAAGACGGGGCGCTTCGGCGCTGGCGAGCTCGCGAGGGCCCGGGTGCAGGCCGGAGGTCAGGCGATCGCGGCGCGGCGGTTGTTTGGCGAGGCGTTCGCTGGCGTTCGGGTCGTTCCCCTCACGGCGCCCGAGCGAGCGTTCTGGGTGGGGGCGTGAAGCGCGTCGATCGCGAGCTGGCGGTGCTTACCGTGGCCGCTTTGCGCGAGGAGCGCGAGCGTGCCGGTCGGCTTCTGCCAGGCGCGCTCGCGCAGGCGTGCCGTGTCCTTGCCGACGTGGATGGCCGCCCGCTGTCACGGGACACGCTGTTGCGTTGGCTACGGTGCGGCGTGCCCGCCGCCCGCCAGTCGAGTAACCGGTTCTCGCTGGATGAGCATGCTCGCGGCGCGATCGCTGAGGCCAGCGGCTCTCGTGCTTTGGCACATGAGTGGCTCACGCTCGAGCGCGGCGCTGAGAGCGTGCCATCGCTTCGCACATTCCAGCGCGCGTTCAACCGTGATCTCACCAGAGCGGAGCGCGACACGCTGCTGGAGGGCGCCGCCGGCCAGCGCCGCCACCGCGCGTGGCTGGCCGCGGAGGTCGAGCATCGCAACCACATTTGGCAGGCTGACCACAAGCAGCTGAACGTCAGCGTCCTCGCACCGGGGGCCTCGGATACTCCCAAGCAGCCGTGGCTGACCTACTTCCTGGACGGCTACTCGCGAGCGATCGTGGGCTGGGCGATCTCGTTGCAGCCCAACCAGTCGGTCGTGCTCGCGGCGTTTCGCCAAGCGATCGTCGAGAACGCAGGGTGTGGCCCGTTCTATGGTCGCCCTCGGATCCTCTACATCGACCACGGCCTCGAGTTCCTCGCCGACGCGATCACCGAGTGCTGCTCAGTGATCGGCACCCGCGGCGTCGTGCTCCCGCCGTACAGCCCACAGCAGAAGGGCAGGATCGAGCGGGCGCACCGCACGATCATCACCCGCTTCCTGCAAGCCCTCCCGGCATTCACCGGCGGCGCCACCGACACGCGCGGGCGCCCCGTCGTCTCCCCGGGCAAGCCACTGCCCCTCCAGGTCCTCCTGGGCCAGTTCACCGACTGGGTCCAGCACTACAACCACGAGCGGCCACACCGTGCTCTTGGCTCCCGTCCTCCGGTCGTGGCGTGGGAAGAAGACTCGACGCCGATCGTCGCCGTGGAGGAGCGCCGCCTTGACCGCTACATGCTGCGCGGCGAGCGACGCGTGGTGCGCCGCGGGAAGATCGAGTTCGCCAAGCACTTCTACATCGCCGGGGAGCTCGCGCGCCACAACGGCAGCCAGATCGAGGTGCGCTGGGACACCGAGGACATGCGCACGATTGAGGTCTACCTCGACGAGCAGCATCTCTGCAGCGCGGTGGCCGAGGACCAGGCGACCAGCGAGGAGCGCGAGGCCTACATCCACCAAGCGCGGGCGGAGGAGGCCCTCCTCAGACGGGACCTGCGGACCGCGAGACGCCGCTCGCGCCGGCGCTACAAAGCGATGGTCGACGACAGCGCGATCGTCGAGACGACGATGGTCCCCGCCGACGCCCGCGTCCGCCAGAGCCCCGCTGCTCGCCGCAAGGCCAGTGAGCTGATCGAGCACCTCGACCTGCGCGGTAAAACGCCTTGAGACCCATCGTGGATCTCCCGGGTCTGGCCGAGCGCGCCGCGCGGCTCTCGGCGCCCAGCCCGTTCAACGTGCCCGGCGCCGCGGTCATACAGACCGACTACCTGCTGCTCGCACGCGACAACCTGCTCGACATCTGCGAGGAGCTCGCGATGGGCGCCTTCTGGGGCCCTGCCGGGGTCGGGAAGTCCTACGCGCTGCTAGAGGCTGTCGGCGAGGTCCGCGACATGCCGGTCACCTGGATCGAGTTCGGGCACCGCCCCACGATGCGCCACGTCACCGTCGAGTTGCTCAAGAAGCTCGGCTACGACGGGCCGATGGGCAGCAAGCACGACATGATCGACCCGCTCGCCAGACTGCTTGCAACCCCCAGGCTGCTCGTGATTGACGAGGCGCAGCGCCTGAACACCGAGTGCATCGACCATCTGCGCTCGATCCACGACCGCGTCGAGACACGCTTCGCGATCGCGCTCGCAGGCGGTGACGGATGCTGGGAGACGCTCTCCAAGGAGCCGATGCTGCAGAGCCGCATCTGGCGGCGAACGCCCTTCACGGCTTTGGAGGAGGACGAGGTTACGGCGCTCATACCGACCTTCCATCCGATCTTCCAGACGGCCACACCGGAGCTGCTGCTCGCGATCGACCGAACCTTCGCCCACGGTCTGCTGCGCGACTGGGCGGGGATAACGAAGACCCTGATCGGGCTCATGCGCCGCCTGCGAGTGAGCGGGCTGAGCGAGCGGATGGTCCAAAGCGCCCTGGCTAAGCACGGCTGCCGATGACGATCACGCTCTGCGTCGACGAGCAGGACCAGCTCGCGACCCCGCTGCATCTGCAGGCGCTGCACTCCCTCGAGCAGCGAACCCTGGTCGTGCACACGATCGTCGGCGGCGGTGCGCCCGATCTTGCTCGCGGACTGCTCGCGAGCATGGGCTTCTCGCCGCAGACGCCCGGCTGGCCAGGGCGCACACGGCGAGCGCTCGCGCTTGCCACCGCCTGGGTCTACGGCTATGAGATCCAGCTGATCGTCATCTACGGCGCCTGGCGCCTGCACCAGCACGCACTGAACTGGCTGGGCGAGCTGGCCGCGGACACAGGCACGGCAATCACGATGATCACGTGCCCTGGATTCCCCAACGCCCTGCTCCTGAAAGACCTCGCAACCCGGGAAGAGCCGATCGAGAGCCTGTTTGAGCTCGCCGGCGAACGCGAGCACGCCGAGAATCATCCTGCTGATGCCCCCGACTGCGGCGGGGTGGCGCTCGAGCGGATCCTGCCGCCGCTGCCGGCAGCGCCGATGGCGACGTTCATCGCCGAGGTCGGGGCGCTCCTGGAGGACTCAGCCGACTTCTCGGCCGTCGTTCAGACCTTCGCACGGGTCTATGAGAGGACACTGCAAGCGCTGCGCGTCGATCGCTCCCGGGAGGCGTTCTGTGCTCACCTCACCGAGCTGCATGCCGCCGCACAGAGCATCAACGACATCATCATCCAGGTCCGCGCGGCCCAGGCCGCTGCGCTGGTCGCAGGAGTCCATGTAGAGCTCGACCTGATCCAGCACTGCCAGATCGCCTACCCCCGCCAGGCCACCGGCCCCAGCTGCCACGACGCCCGCACGCTAGCCGAGCGCGCCGTCGACCCTCGATTCCCAGCCGCGGCAGCAGTGGCGATCACAACCGGCGTCAGCTGCGAGATCCTCAGATCGCTGCGCGTCACGGACTACGACCCGACCACCGGCACCATCGCCGTCGAGCAGAACGCGCTACCGCTCCCCGCGCACCTGTCAGCACCCGTGCGCGCCCAGCACTTCCGCCAGCGTGAGCAGAAGCTCGAACTCCTCTTCGCCCGTGGAAACGACCGACGCCCAAGCGCTGCCGGTATCCGAGGCGGCCTGGATCGCTTCATGCCTCAAGCCGTCGCCGCCAGCACGCGCGGGCAGGCACCGGCCGCCTACAGCGACGCGATTCGCTGCTGGCTCCCCGTCGAGCAGAACCTCGCCGCAGGAGAGGCATCCGAACCGACAGCGAGCGTCCAGCTTCCTGGCGACAGCATCAGCCATTGGGTCGGCCAGTTCTCCTCGACGTTTGATCAGATCGTCAGGCGTGCTGGGCTGGCCAGCAAGGTCAGCGAAGGCGCACCGATGGCCTACCCGCCTCACTACCGCTACCAGCAGGAGGCTCTGCGCCTGCTCTCGGGCATCCAAGTCACGCCAGGGCCAAACAGCGACGGGGAGTCGCTCGAGCGCGACGTGCGATTCCTACACGCCGTGCTGATCCAGCACGGGGGGAGAATCAGCCGCAGCGACCTCTACCACGCCTTGCACTGGACGGCAGACAGGACCGAGAGCACGCTCACCCGCCTGAAGGGCCTGCTGGCGCCGCTCAGCGAGATGATCGCGGAGGAACCACCCGACTACATCATGCTCCGCTCGATCGACGACCCGGCAGTCACCAAGACCCTGGGCGCCCTCAGCCGGCGTTTCCATGAGCGAGACGGGCTGAACCCGCGCGCCGCACGACTCCTGCGCGAGCGGATCCTCGCTCATCCACAAGTCCTCTCCGCGAGCGCCCCGGCGAACGTGCATGAGCGAAACGCCAGGGGCGAGCTCTATCGAACCGGGCTCGCGAACATCCAAGACACGAGGATCGTGCTCTCAGACGCCGTCATCATGACCCTCATCGGCAGCACTCCGCCTTCCCGACGGACGGCCGCTGCAGGCCGTGGAGTTCACAGCGCTGATACAGGCATTTCGTCAATGGGAGTTTGACGCGCCGCCGTTTCTCCTGATGTCGACCGCTGGCCTCGGACTCCCTATTTGGAGTGCGCCTCCGCGGATTAACACTGACGTAGACGCCGCGCTGAAGGCGTCGCACTCTGGCGCCATACTGGGAGGGTGCTCACCGCCACCGACCAGAGGTACGGCCATCCGAATGATCGGCCGCCAGAGGTCTCCGTCGACCTCGCGTGGCCAAGCGGCGTGCGACGCGATCCATCTCCGCCACTGCTCGTCTACCTTGATCTCAACCACTGGGTTGGCTTGGCCAAGGCCACGACCGGGCATCGTGATGGCGCTCGCTACCAAACGGTGCTCGAAGCTTGCAGGACAGCTCGGCGGGATGGCGCAGCCCTGTTCCCGCTTTCCGCAGTCCACTACATGGAGGTGGCGAAGATCACCGATGCTCGCAGGAGGGCCGATTTGGCAGCGATCTTTGAGGAGCTATCAGGTTTTCATACCCTGCTCGCCCGATCAGCCATCATCGAGCTCGAGTTTGAGTCTGCTTTCGACAAACTCGTGGGCGCGAATCCGTCACTCCCCGAGGCTGTCGACCTCGTCGGTCTGGGTGTATGCCATGCGTTTGGGCGCCGCTTGAACCTTCGTGTCGCTGATTTGGCCGGCGACCCAGTGGCAGACGAGGTACTCCGGCAGCTTCAGTCTGATGAGTTCGCTGCGCTGGTCGGCCAGCAGCTTCTGTGGCTTGAGCGAGCCGCGCTCGCTGGACCGAGTGACGACAGCGCAGCTGCGAGTCTGCGACAGCATGGCTGGCAACCAGACGCCGCGTTGCGCATAGCTGAGGAACGCGCTGAGCAGCAGGCTGCCCAGGCCCGCTGTTTCGATACGAACACGAGAGGCTCGCGAGGCTGGACGCGAGATGTAGTCGCGGCCCGCGAGACGATCATCGAGCTACCTGATCTTCTTCGCAAGGGACTTTCGAGGAGGGGGCTCAGCCTGAGCGACTCCGTTGCGGAGCGAATTCGCGACGCTATCTACTCAATGCCATCGATGAGGGTCTCGATCGAGCTCAAGACTATGTTCCATCGCAACCCGCAGACACGGTGGATATCCAACACGATCTTCGATATCGACGCCATGAGCGTCGCTGTGCCGTACTGCGACATCGTAGTCACAGACAAAGAGGCGCACCGAACCATCGAACAAACCAAGCTCAGTAGGCAGATGGAGACCGAGGTGCTTTGCCGGCCATCGGAGCTCGCCAGCCGGCTGGCTGGTTGACAATCGTCGATACGACCAGGGGTGAAACGACGGTCCGGCAGGGACAGCTTCAGTGGCAGCGCGGACTAGTCAGATCGCGTCCACGCCGTCCAGACGGACACCGCGGAGAGCGTACGGTCGATCTGTTTGAGTCGCTCCCGCCAACGATTCAGCGCGAGGTTCTCGAGCGGCCCACGGTCAAGGACGTCGAGCGCGAGTCCCACGCCCCAACGCAGTAGGGGCACCTCTTCGCGCTCGGCGCGCTCGGCTAGACGCCCGCGTGCGAGGATTGATACCGCCGGATCGAGGCCGGGGGTCTCGGCGGCAAGGATGTCAAGGTCCACCGGGCTGCGCTCGAAATCGAACAGCCGCCACAGGTTGCCGAGGACCACGCCGAGCTCGTCCCACGCGTCCTGCGCCCGGTAGGCGTAAGCCGACGCAAGCCCAAGCAGCGGGTCTTCCCACTTCTTGTACGAAAGCTCGGCGGTGTCCTCACGCGTGAGGTCATCGAGCCGGCCGGCCGACAGCAGGAGGTCCCACTCCGGCGCCGCGACCCACGTGAGCGGCTCCACGCGCAAGATGCCGTGGGATCGATCGATAGCGAAGCTTCGGTTCTCCCAGAGTGGGAAGCAGCTGGCGTGTTCGCCGTCGATCTCGGCGATGCCCTCGCCCGGGGCGTCGAGAACCCAACAGATTCCGTCGCCGGCCTCGCCGGATGCGAGCTCGGTCGTCTCCCAGCCTGACCGCACGATGTGGCCTCGCGCGCCACCGCGGGGCGCCTGATCGAGCCCGACGATGTGACGTCCGTATAGGTAATCGAGGGGCGGTACACGTAGGCGCAGCGGCGGAACTCCGACGGAGTCAGGGAGCACCAACTCGGCGGTTCCCGTGTCCGGTACCTGGACGACTTGTGACCAGCTCCCCCACGGCAGCTCGAGCAGGACTTCGGTCGGACCGGGTGGGAATACATGGAGGGGTTGCTGCTGAAGGTCTAGGAGCGACATTTGCTTGATCCCATGCCGGTGCGGCTCGTGGCTCACAAGGCCGGGGCGACCGACGGTAACCACCGGGTAGGAGCCAAGCGATCCGGCGAGCCGAGCGGAGCCACCCGTCGGTAGCTCGAAGTTGATCCCGCCCGCTGGGGGCGCGCTCGCTGCCTCGCCCCGAAGCTCTGTCGTGACGACTACGTCTGATGGGAGGATCTCGCGCATCACACGCGACCAGTCCGCGACGATGTCGCGTGCCGTTTCAGCGGCATCTATACCCGTTACGTGGAATTCGGGCCCGTCCTCGTGCAGCTGGATCGTTACGCCGGGCGCGATTTCGCTGCCGGATATGGGCTTCGCAGGGAGGTCCAGCATGCTGGCGGCGTCGCTGTAGAGGCCGGACATCGCCGAACTGATCTGGCCCTCGGCGTCACGCAGCTTGACCCCGAGCACGTCCTCGCCGTCGCCCTTGATCGAGGGGCCCTTGAACTCGAAGAGCACATTTCGATCGCCGTCGAGCGTTGCGTCCTGGCGTGATTTCAGCGGGCTCCACGCGGCCTGAGGCCACAGGCCGCAGTATGCGCTGATTCGGTAGCCCTTCGGCAGCTGCGCTTGAACCGGCACCGCAAGAGAGCCCCCGTCCAGTGGCCACCGTGATGACCAATAGGGTGGATCGTTATCGAACAGGATGTCGATGTAGTCGACCTCCCCGCGGGCGTCGGCCGGCAACACGTCGAGCGTAACCTGGCAGGTCTCGAGTCGTGCCAGCTGGTAGAGCCCGACGTAACCGGGCGTAGCACCGGCGGTTCCATGCAGCTCCAGCCGCGGGCGCTGTGCGACGAGCGGCACCTGACGCGCCGCCTCGCTGGTCACCTGCCGTCCGACGACCTCCATCACCTTCACGAGGTTGAGCGTCCGTTCACCGGTCTCGAACGACAGAGCGACCGCCTCCTTCAACGGCGCGTCGGGATCGAGCGCGGCAAGCAGGCAGCGGGTGAAGATGCCGCGTTCTCCATTCTCCCCTGCTACCTGGCTCTGCGACGCTGCGTAGCACGTGACCATGCTGTTCTCGTCGCGCGGGGCCGGCGCGGGCGCGCCTGAGTGTTTGCCAGCCTCTACTCGCGGACGCGTGTTGTCGTCGTGCGGGTGGTTCAGGCAGCCGTCCATGAACAGGATTTGCTCGCGGAAGGACATCTCGAGAAACACCTTGATGTACCACTCCAAGCCAAGGTTGACCCAGTCGTCCTCACTCGCCTCTTGCGTGAGGAACAGCGCCCCAGAGGTGTACTCGTGGAGCCCGTGGCCGCACAATGAGACGATCAGCCGCTCTGCGGCTTCCACCTTTTGCAGAGCCACGATCGACCTCCAGATGGTCGGCTCACGAGCGTCCTTATAGGGAAGCGCGAGCTCGTCGACCGCCGCTTGGCTGCTCGGGGAGGGCGCGGCGTGCATGAGGATCTGAGCATCCGGAACGCCCAGCTTCCGCAGCCACCTCACGGTCGCGACTGCATCGTTGACCGCGCCGGTGAGGTGACGCACATCAGGCGAGTCGTACTGGTCGATCCCGATGACGAGCGCCCAAGTGGCGGCGGCTTGGGTGTCTGTGGACGGCATCAGCTCGAGGGCCAGGCGTCACGGATCAGCTCGTAGACGCGGTCGTTGCGCCAGTAAGCGCTGTGCGCCTCGGGAAAAGGCACGCCCGACTCGACCTCGTGATCGTTGATGCGGGAAACCTTCGGGAAGGTCGCCTCTGCGCAGAACGAGAGGAGGTCGCTGCGGTCATATACGTTCAACCACGGAACGAACGGCTGGGGATCGGTCTCTCTGGGCCGCAGACGCTGGAGGGAGTCGATCGCATATAGCAAGGGCGCCTGTGAGCCCACAGTGACCAGAGCGTCCGCCACGGGCGGGGTTTCGCGCGTCAGCAGGTCGACCAGCATTATCCCGCCGAGGCTGTGACCGACCGCGACGACGGGTCGCCGGAGGTTCGCCATCCCCTCCGCGACATAGTCGGCGATCGCGCCCCCACGCCTCTCGTAGTAGATGATGTCTCCGACTGCCGGGAGGCTCGTGGTCATGAGCTCACCGCGGCGCTCGCGTGCCATCGCACTGGCGCGCTTGACCGCAAACGCCTTGACACGCTTCTTGATCCGGTCGCCCACGCTCCGCGTCCCGGCAGGCGCGATCGCCGTCTCGATCGTGCTAATCAGGACCTTCCGTGCAGCCACCTCCACAGCCGCTGCGGGCGGCTCTCCGCCATCCTCGCGGCGGCGAGCCAACGCAGTCGCCACGACGGCGCGCGCGGTAGCGCCCACCACCTCCTCATCGGCCGACGTACCCGCTGCCGCTGCTGCGGCGGCAAGCTCCGGCGCGGCTGCGACCAGTTTCGCCGCCAGCACCACATCATCGACACTCAGGCCGCTGCCGCGCACATCCGGCGGGGTGGCCTGTAGCGCGAGAAGCGCGGCACGGGCTGCCTCACCGGGCGGCGCAGCGCCAACGACGACTTTAGTACGCCCAGGGCCTCCCTCTCCGGCGAGCCTAAGCTCGAGCAACGGGTCCTCGAGCAGCATCGCCCAGAGAGCCACCTCGATCTCGGTGTCGCTCGGCGCACCGTCGATCGCCGCGCGTGTCTTGGCGTCCGGGGGTAGGGTCGCGGCGATCCGATCGAGCGTCACGCCGACGTTCGCACCCCAAGGGCAACCGACGAAATCGACCCCGTCAATGCCGTTGCGCTTGGCGCGCTCCCGAATCGTCGCCCACAGCTCGTCGTAGCGAGCTTGGCGCACGCCGGTTCCGTGAACGAAGTAGAACGTTCCGAGCACAACAAACCCCTCTCGGGAGACCTAGTCGATCTCTCAGAACCATATCGACGGGTGTCCGACAGCGGCAGTGCAGTTCTCGTTCACGGCTACCGGTGCGAGGATGATGCGGAATGAAGCTCATTGGCTACGCCTGTAGGCATCCTGATCCGCCGCTTCGCCGGGCATTTCTTCCGTTGAGCGATCTCACGGTGCTGCTGGGGCCGAACGACTCGGGGAAGTCCAGTCTCTTGAGTGCGGTGGAGCGCGATCTCTCGGGCGGCCACTTCGAGCAAGCGGACGAGGAGACGGCCAAGCTCATCGGAGGAGTCTTCTATGCCGAGGTATCCGATGGCGAGCTCGCGGCGATCGCCGTCAACGCCTCAAGGACTCGCGCGGAGCAGCGGAGCGAGTATGGGACTCGCTCGCAGGGCCAGCGCCCGCCGTGGGATGACGGCTTGTGGGGACCACCGCGCTATGAGGCACTGAACCCCGCAGAACCTGACGACTGGATCGAGCACCTGCGCGGTGTGCCGGGGCGCGAGCGGATCCTTGAGGCTCTCAAAGATTCGCGCATTGTCGGCTTGGAGTGCGCCGGGCGCAACCAGATGCGCCAGCGAGTTTGGAATGCGTACTGGTGCCTCCCAGCGCTTGCCGACCTCGAGGACGGTTTGCGTGAGGCGGTCAACGCCAGCGACCTGCCGTTCATCGCGAGGAGGCGAGAGCGGCGGCCCCCGTATCGGGTCGGGTTCTACATCGCTTTGCATGGTGACGCCAAGCATCTTTACGTCGAGAGCGCACCGCTGCCTGTGGTCGCGTTTGGCCCATACGTCGATCTACCGATGCCGATCGGGCTGGCCGTCCCCACGGACTTCACCGTTCTCCGTGGCGCGGTGGATCACGGCATCACGAAGTTGGTGGACGTGGTGCGCCACTATCAACGGGATATCTCCCTGGATGGGGATCCGCTTCCGCCCGATGAGCGAAGGGCGCGCGAGTCGCCACGCGGGTGGGTGGAACGGGAGGACGAGAACGTTCACATCAGCCAGGCCGCGTTCGCGGCGGCCGGGTTTCTCTCGGCCGCAGCCACAGGCCTGCTGCCGGATTTCGTGAGCCGCAGATACGAGCTTGAGATTCAGCTGCGTGAGCTCGATGCGTGGCTGCAGGACGCCCCATTTGATATCCGCCTACGCAGCCGCTCGGACGAGGTGGCGGCACCTGACTTTCCTGTCGAGCGGGCCGCGGACGGTCACCGTCTCTGGGTGCAGCTCGCTCTACTCGATGCTTTGGAGCAGGCGAGCACCGTCGAGTCTGTGATCTGGCAGCGCGCTAGCGAGGCATATGAGGCTCAGAGAGAGCTCGCGAACATCGATCCGCGAGATGTCGCTCTGGAGCGCTATCAGGCTGACTTGGAGCCCCACAACAAGCGCCTCGAGGAGGTGCTCGACGCGTTTTGCTTCACCGACTATGCGAATGGTCTGCCGGGTGGGGATCTCGGCGAAGCATTGGCGAGGGCGCCGAATGATGAGTGGGTGAGAGGCGGCGCCAGGGACCGCCGGTTCTTCCTCGTGGATGAGCCAGAGCGTCACCTTCATCCCCAACTGCAACGCGCCGCGGCGTCGTGGCTCGCCCGTACGACGTCTGAGCGACAGGCACCGTGCCTGCTGGCCACGCACAGCGCACCCTTCCTCGGCCTCTCGAGCACGTCCGCGAGTTACGTTCTGGTGACCAGGGTCGGCGAGGAAGTCAACTTGCAGGCAATCGATCTGACCGATCTCGAACGGCTCGATGCGATCGCCGTGACGATGGGCTTTGACCGTGGCGAGCTGCTGACACTTGTGAACGTATGGCTCGTCGTCGAGGGGTTGGGCGACAAGATCGTTCTGGACACCCTGTTCGCAAATGAGCTGCGGGCCGCCGGGATCGAGGTCGTCCCGATGCACGGAGCAGCCAAATGGCAGGCGGTCGTGGAATCGGATGCGCTATGGCGATTCACAACCGCGGAGGTCGCCGTGATGTTCGACAAGGTCTCGGCCGAGAAGATCACGGAGATGCAGCTCATGTCGATCGAGGATCTCGAAGGTCTTCCACGCGCAAGAAACGAACCCGAGGAGATCAAGACTCTGGCGCTCTTGGTCGCTGCCGTTCGACGTCGAGGAAGGACGATCACCCCTGTCGCGAATCCGCTGCCTGACATGTTGAACCATCTGGACGAGCCCGCGCTGAAGGCCGTCTTTCCCGAGTACCCGGGGCATGAGGCAGCCGAGCAGGAATGGCAGCGACGCAAAAGCGGCTCACGCGACAAGTTCCTGCGGGACCGCTACAAGATCCAGAAGTCGGTAGAGGCCTTTGAACGGGTGGCCGGTGCCATGGCCGAGCAGGGAATCAAGCCCGCCGGGCTTGTCGAGGTGATCGAGCGGTGCGCCGGGCTCGCTCTCGACTTGCCAAACGACTGACGGACACGGCAGAGAACCCGTCGGCGATCAACTCCGCCGGCGCCTGCAGGTTGATCGTGCCCAGAATACAAGGATCGGCGGCGAACGACTCTCGTCTGCACCAGTGTGCTGATGGGTCGGGTCGTCGAGCCCTTTCACTCACACCGAAATGAGCGATCTCTAGTCCACAGGGCGCGCTCTGACGGCAACGAGATCGTCGCCGCCGCAGGCCAACGTGGGCTCGGCATCGACCCGCACCGGAGGCACGGCGTCCTCACAGCCAGGCTGCACCTGATCGCTGTGGAGCTCGCGTGCGTCCAGGAATCCCCGGCTCCTCCATCGGCTCAGGGTCTCGGCGTCAACGCCGAGCGTGCGTGGGGTGCGTCCATGTGCCGTCATCTTCCCGAGAGGATAGGACGCCTGTGGCGGTCCCGGGGAGGACGGGCAACGTGGCGGGCTAGGGCTCGAGTGCGCCGAGTAGCGGTTGGCGGGGTGTGATTCAGGCTAGTGTCGTGTTGGTTTAATCGGTTGGCAGTTAGGGTATGTGGTGGTTATGCCTATTCCTACTGCGGTTTCTATTGAGTTGACCGGTGATGAGCGGTCGGTGTTGGAGAGCTGGACGCGTCGGCACACGAGTGCTCAGGCGCTGGCGCTGAGGGCACGCATCGTGCTGATGGCGTCTGAGGGGTTGTGGTCTAACGGCGAGATCGCCGAGGCGTTGGGGGTCTCGCGTCCGACGGTGACGAAGTGGCGCAACAGGTTCTTCCAGCGGCGTCTTGAGGGCCTTGTGGATGAGCCACGCCCCGGGAAACCGCGGTCGATCACCGACGAGCAGGTCGAGGCCGTCGTGGTCAAGACCTTGGAGAGCACGCCGAAGGACGCGACGCACTGGTCGACGCGGTCGATGGCCAGGGAGATGGGGATGACGCCAGACGCGGTGATGCGGATCTGGCATGCGTTCGGGTTGCAGCCGCACCGCCAGGAGACCTGGAAGCTGTCCAAGGACCCGCTGTTCATCGAGAAGGTCCACGACGTCTGCGGCCTGTATCTGAACCCGCCCGAGCGCGCAGTCGTCCTGTGCGTGGACGAGAAGAGCCAGATCCAAGCGCTGGACCGCACCGCCCCAACCCTGCCGATGCTGCCCGGAACCCCGCAGCGCGCGACGCACGACTACGAGCGCAACGGCACCTCGAGCCTCTACGCGGCGCTCAACGTGCAAAGCGGCGAGGTGATCGGTTCGCTGCACCAACGCCACCGGGCGGTCGAGTTCCTGAAGTTCCTCAAAACGATCGACGAGAACGTGCCCGCGCACCTCGACGTGCACCTCGTGCTCGATAACGCCTCCAGCCACAAGACCCCGAAGGTCCGACGCTGGCTCGCGGCGCACCCCCGGTTTCACCTGCACTTCACCCCGACCAGCAGTTCGTGGATCAACCTCGTTGAGCGGTGGTTCGGCGAGCTCACCACCAAGCTCCTACGCCGCGGCGCTCATCGCTCCGTGCGAGCGCTAAACACCGACATCCGCCAATGGATCGACACCTGGAACGAAAACCCACGCCCCTACGTCTGGACCAAGACCGCCGACCAGATACTCAACTCCATCAGCCGCTACTGCCAACGAATCAACCAAACATGACACTAGGCGGTGGGCGTCAGTCGGGCGCAGGCGGGAGATGCTCGGCGATGAAGCCCGCCACAGGAGTGCGATCCCACTCCCAAAACCCGTCGAAGCGCGCGCCTTCGATGCGTGCCTGGTTTCCCACCGCGCTCAGCGCTGTGGCGAGGGTGGCGTCGTCGGTGAGGCCGAGGTCGCGGCGCATGGATTGATCGGTGAGCAGCCGGTCGACGAGCGGCTGGATTCGGTCCTGGCGGAAGCGGGCGAAGTTGGGGTGGTAGACGCGTGCGGCGGCTTCTCCGGCGTCGGCGATCGCGACGAGGTTGGCGAGGATGTCGAACTGGGCGAGGCTCGACGTGATCTGCTCGTCGTCCTCGGTGATCCCGTCGGCGCGGAGGCAATCGAGGCGGGTAACGTCGTTGCGGGCCAGGGTGAGCAGGCTGATGTCGACCGTCTGCCCATCGTCTTGTTGCTGCCGGAAGTGTCCCGCTCGGCTTGCCATCGTGATCGTGTGGCGCAGCCAGTTGGGGTGGTAGTCGGTGAGGCGCTCTGGGTGCTGGAGCGTCAGGGTTCGCACCGCGGGCCAGTCGCGGCGGCGAACGGCGAGGGCGCCGATCCCGTAGAGCCGCCGCATGATTTCAAGCCAAACGCGCGGCGCGATCGTCGTGCCGGGGATGGCGGTTGAGAAATCGAACCGCTCGTCATCGCGTTCGCCGAGCGGCATCGAGTAGATCTGCGTGAACGCTTGGATAACTCGCTCGAACGGCTCCTTCTCGTCGTAGATGAGAAAGGTTGCGGCCAGGCATGCGAGCTTGTCGAGCAAGGACGCGAGCCCGGTCTCCACGTCGTCGCGCTCGATGAAGCCGCGGGCGCGCGTGATCGCGTCGTTGAAGAGATGCGTGAGGCCGATGCTGTCGTCGCGTCGGAGGAACTCTAGGGCGGCCGCGGTCAGCTCGCCCGCCTCCATGTCGAGGTCGACGGAGCCGAGTGGTCCCTCAGTGAGCCGGCGTCCCTCGTAGGCGGTCTGCAGCTCGCTGCGCTCCTGACGGCGGATCTCGCGCTGCTCCGCGAGCCACGCATCCTTCGCGTCCGTGATCCGACGCTCGATCACGGCCTCAAGCCCGGCTTGGCTCATGCGCACGCTGCTCGTGCCGTCCCGCCAGAACACCTCGCCTTCGCGGAACACGACAACATCGCGACCGTTGCCGTCCCGGTACTGACCTATCGACGTGAAGATGGCGCAGCCGCCGGGGTGCGAACCGACGTAGATGAGGACGACCACGTGTCCGGCGCGCTCGGCAATCCGGGTCCGAAGAACCAACGGAGTTGGGAGGTACTGGCGCATCTTCGGAGTGAGCCTGGCCTCATCGAAGATTCGGGTGTCAGCGCCGTCCAAGTCGCCCGTTGGAGCGCCGACTTGGTCAACGCCGATGACGATGTAGCCGCCACGAACCTGCATCGCGCCGACGTCCTTGGCCAGCTCGACTACGTCGCGGGTGATGCTCAGGTCGATCATCCTCTTGAAATCCAGGTTGGGGTACTCGGTCTCGAGCGCAAGTAGCTCGGAGAGCTTCTCGTCCGAGACCACCCCATCGACGACGACGGGGCTCGTGAGCGCAGAGGTCGACATCGGCTCGATGGTACGGAGTGGCGTAGGTCGCCAATCGGACCTGCATGCGGACGCTACGCGGTCTCCGTCCCAGCGCCCAGTAGCGTGACCGGGCGCCCAAGCTGCCAGCCCTCCCCGACATTCACAAACACCGGCACGGCGCGCAGGATCTCCTCCAGCTCGTCCACTTCGGGTTGCCCATCGAGCCGAGCTGTGAGCGTTTCGAGCGCGATCGGCTCACGCTCGCGTGAAAGGGCCGCGACGATCCTGCGCACGGTCTCGTTGCCGCTGCCGGGCACAAGCCGCGCGGCGAGCTGCTCGGTGGCTTGCGCGCGCATCTCCATGACCTTGATCATCGCGTTCAGGGTCGCCCGCCCAAATGACCGTGCGCGGTCACTGGTGAGGCGGGTGCGCTCGGGTCCCCACGGGCCCACGAACAGCAGGGCCAGGAGCCCGACGATCAACGCGATCTCCGGGTTGCGCCGCGCGAAGCCGATCGCGTGATAGATCGCGTAGCCGGCGGCGGTCGGGGGCACGCCTACCGCGTAGTCGGCGCTGACGATCTGCATCGTCAGGACGGGGACATCGCGCCACTCGTCTGTCGCGAGGCCGCGGTCGGTGAGGTCGGTATCGGTCGAGAACGCGAGAATCGGGCCCATCAGCGCGACGAGGTCTGCGAACCCGACATCGTCTGGATCATCAGCCGCGAGCTCGACCCGGCGCGGATCGTGCTCTGCGGGGGCCGCATCGACCACGCGCACCTGCCTCGCATACTGGCGCCACGCCGCCTCGACCGTATAGAGCGGCACACGGGCCGCGCGGGCGATCTTCGGCAGCTTCTCGACGATCTCGACCTCTACGTGCGCGGGCACGAACAGAAAGCGCCTGGCCCACCTGCGCGGCGCCCAGCAATGGCGCGCGCCCCCGTGCCGCCAGCCCATGCAGCTCGCGGAACAACACGCTGGTGTCCAAGAGGTGCGGCATGGGACGCCCGAACCCGACCAGCCAGAACGGGTCAGCGACAGCTCGCGGTAGAGGGTATGCGGAGTCGTCAGCCACGTAGAGATGATCGCACCCCTTCGGACGTCATCAGACGTGCGCAACCCCGGCTGACGGCTCAGTCCACAGGGCGCGCTCTGACCGCCACGAGATCGTCGCTGCCGGACACCACCAAGGGCGCGGCGCATATCGCCACCAGGGGCGTGGCGTCCTCGTAGCCGGGCCGCAACTGATTGCTGTGTAGCTCACGTGCGTCCAAGAGTCCCCGGCTCCACCAGCGGCTCACGGTCTCGGCGTCAACGCCGAGCGTACGTGGGGTGCGTTCGCGCGCCTTCATCTTCCCGAGAGGATAGGACGCCTGGGAGGTCCCGGGGGAGGGACGCGCATATCGTCGGTTAGGGTTCGAGTGCGCCGAGTAGCCGGTGGGTGGGGTGGTGACTCAGGCTGTTTCGGGTACTTGTCATGACCCCGTCCTGCACGTCTCGCGGCGGTGCTAGGCCTCGCGCGATGCACGACGCACGCGGGCTGAGCGGTGATGACGCAGGCTGTCACGAATCTCCCGCGCCGCGGGCGTCGCTGCGCCTCTCAGCGTCCTAGCGACTGCTGCGGGCACCTGTGTGCCCGGATCGCGTGATGCGGACCGAACTGCTTCAAGGGCAAGAAGTCCGCCGTGGCCCTGATCAACATTCCTGGCCAACAGAGCGGCGGCCGTCGCACGTACGTCGGGGTCGGGGTCGCCGGTGAGCGCGACGAGGATCCCAAGCTGCTCAGGCACGCCGGCTCGGTCGACGAGTGCGAGCGCTCGGCACCGGTCAACAGCGTCGCCGCCAAGCAGGCTGAGCACATGCCCCGCTGTCTGGGTGTCGTCCAGCGCGCCGAGCGACGCGGCTAGGAGCATGGCTTCGCTGCGAAGGGATCGGGCATTGTCGAATATCCCCGGCGCGCCGTCCGATCGTGCCAGCTCCAGGGCGATCGGCGTCAGCCGTTGCCGGATCTCCGTTGGAACCTTGTTGGCCATGTCAGCGAGTAGCCGGAGTGAAGCGCGCTTATGGTCGGCGATCACGACGTCGGCCGCGAGCATCTCCAGTATCGGGTCCCACACTGCCGCGTCGGGATGCCAGACGTTGAGAAGAATCAGGTCACGGCCGACATCGCGGGCACCGATGCCATGCCGACCGTCATGGGCGTCAGTGATGAGGCCTGTTATGTAACCGGCGAGCGCACGAATCTGGTTGGTGATCACCTCGCCGCGGATCGCGCGTACATCACCAAGCGCGCTGAGGGCGTCGAGTGAACCTTCGTTGGCCTCGCCCATGAGTATTGCTCGCGCCTGGTCGTCGCCGGCCTGTTGCGCGCGGGCGAGGAGGCCATAGCGCAAGGTGGTGTCGTGGCGGTCCGCCACCTCACGGGCTCGGACAATGTCCTCGTCCGTCCAGGCCTCGCGCGGGATCGCTCGAACCACGCGAGTCCAGGCTCTCGCGTCGAGCTCGTGTTGCACGCCATCTAGGGCGAGGAGGTGGGCGATAACTGCCTTCATGCCGGAGTCATCACCAGCCGGGATCACTGCTGCGAGCGTCTCGATGAGTTGGTTGTCGAGCAGGTACGAGGGCGTTGTGCGAGTCACGAACAGCGACGGATCCCCGAGCGAGCCCAGTAGCCACTCGATTGAGCGTCCCGCGGTCTCGGCGTCGAGAACGTCTCCGGCATGCTGGAGAAACGTGAGGTCCGATTGGCCGGTTGTCCGTGATGATGCGGTCAGATCCACAGCGGTGGCGGCGGTAGCGGCCGCGACTGCAGGCCCGTTAGATACGACGTGTCGAACGGCCCACTCGACTGCTTTCGTGTCGCCCGCGCGTCTCAACATCGTGAGAGCGCCAGCGATGTCCTCAGGGTCATCATGCCGATCGACCTGAAGCAGATCGTTCTGGGCCACACCAGCAGACAGATGTCGCCAGCCGCTTTGATCACCGGCATGACTCGCCATCAGGGCGGCCGCTGCCAGGTTGTTGTGGCCGGGGTCACCCGATGCGAACGTCGTCGATGGGCCGCCGTCCCATGCCGCGAACAAGCGCTCGACAATTGCCCAGAGGCCACCTGCCGTGGTCTGAGCCCGCCACCAATTTGCTGCGGTGTCGGCATGGGTGATCAGCGCGCGAACGTCCTTGCGCCCCCAGGACGAGGTGTTGAACAACAGGATCGCGGCCGACGCCGCGATGGCTGTTGCCGTCGCGTCATTGGCGGCCGTCAACCTGACGCCCTGCGCACCGAGCGCGTCATCCTGGGCCTCGGACAGTCGGCCGATCTCAGCCCGCGCGCGCGCCCGCTGCACCAGGAGCCATGCGTGATCGACCGTCTCCGCTTCGTCGCTGGCCAAGGCCGCGTCGAGTAGTTCCAGCGCCTCTGGAACGCGGCCATTCTCGATTAGTCCGCTGGCCGCGGCCACCGTCGCAGCGGCCCGGGCTTCTGGCGTTGGGGCGTCCGCGACGGCCTCGAGTACAGGGTCGAGGTCGGAATCGACAGCACGGGCGTACAGCGCACCGGCAAAGCGCCACGACCAATCCGTGGATTCACCGGCATTCTGGAGCAGCGGGATATCTGAGTACACCTCGGCGAACGCTTCGAGCTGGGTGAGCCGAGCCTGCATAAGCATCGCGATCGCCTGATCGGCGCTAATGGCGTCTTCAGTCCCCGCGTTCGGATGCGGTGCCACCAAGCGAGGCGTTATGAGGGCATGACGGAGCCGATCACGGCCGAGGATCGCTGCGCCCGCCATCCAGACGCTTCCCTCCCAGGCGACCCCAGGTTGACGCGCGCCGGCCACCTTGAGCAATGCCTCACGGTGACTGGTGTCGACCACGTTGCCAATTGGAACGAAGACCTTGGCCCCGATACCCGTAGACACCACGGTCTCGGCGGTGACGTGCGCCCAGTAAGAGGTGCGCGTGTCGAGGTCGTGGAGCACGATCAGGTGCGGCACCGAGTGTCGTAGCCACGCATCGATATGACGGCGATCGGAGTCGCGGAACCACCAGCCCTCGATCTCACCCTCCGCGTCGCGCTTCGGCTCCTCGAACGCGGTCGGTCCCGACTTGACCTGGGCCCCTACCAGGAGACCCAGGTCGAAGCCCCGCTCGTCGCGAACCTGCAGGAACAGATCCGTGCCCAAGTCGTGATATGGGTTCGGCACGGGGCCCCACTTGAGCCGAGCGAAGTTGGCCGAGACCTCGCTCTGCCCAATATCGCCGGTCTGCTCCTGCTGCGACGCGCGCATGCTGGTCAACGTAGCGGGCGGCTGCGACTTGATGATTCTCGAGCCGCCAGGCGACCTGTTCTCGATTGGTCCGATGGATGGAGCGAACCATGCTGTACGAGATCCGGGCGCTGACGGCCGCACCTCCGGGGCGGCCACCTGCGGCGTCTGCCGATCGATACGGGCCGGCCTCAGCCCTCGGAGATGGCCGCGTGTCCTCCCTGTGGGACCGGACGGAGTCTGACGCGCGCACACGCGTGCCAAGCTCCGGAGTAATGGCATCGCCCCGCTACTCCGAGATTGCGCTGAAGGCGCGTTACTGCGCGCAAATGATGGCGGCCGCGAGCGTCCTCGCCGGCACCGCGCCGGATGACTTCCGCCGTCGCGTCATCGCGCGCTGGGTCTTCGTGTACTGCCATGAATTCATCCGCTGGGCGCGGCGCGCGAAGAACGAGCTTCGCGGCCGCAAGGGCCTACGCGACACCATCCGCGAGCTCAACCAGGCTCTCAACGATCTCGAGAAGCGCGATTGGGGCTCCTACGAGGACATCCGTCACCGCATTGCAGCCCATCGGCAGACCATTCCTGGGCCGCTGACCAGCGCGATCCCACAGACCAATGAGATGTGGACTGACATCTCCGACGCGACCGTGCGGATACTGAGCGAGGACGCCCGCGCGATCTGGAACCGAATCGCCGACGCCCATTCCATTCACACCTTCGACAGCTTCCCCCCGATCGCACCGGAGCTCAAGGAGGCGCTCGACGAACGCGGGTACGAGGCGACGCCGGCCGGGCTGGTCTCCGGCGTCGGCTCCTTCGACGCCACGCGAGAGGACGCAGTCTTCATCATCCAGGGCGGCGATCTCGGCGAGCAAAACCGGCTAGTCGTCGACGCCGTGCGAAACATCCGCACGCTCTCGCAGCTATGGCTCGCCGTCAATGGGCACGAGCCCTTCTGGCGCGTCGTGCTGGCGGCAACCGTTACCGAAGCCTGCACGTTGCACGAGCTGATCTACGGCGTGCCCGCTGGCAGCTCCGGCCACCAACAACCGTCCCTGCTCGAGCTGCTTGAGCGTGACGACCCTCGCTCCGGAGCGATCCCGGTACTTCGCCAGGCACGTCAAGCACTTGATCCTGCGGCGCTCGCGCACGTGCGGAACCTGCGCAATCGTGTTGGGGCTCACGTAGACGAGCGCCTGTCCGTGAATCAGATCACCACAGTGATGCAGACCTTCGACGCCGCCGCTCTGAACACCGTCCTCGACAACGGATTTGAAGCTCTGACGCAAGCTGCGCGCGCCGAGCCGCTACTACGACCTGTGCTCATGTTCGACGCCGTGCTCAGCGGCTTTTCGCTGGCGTCACCGCCGGAGGCTGCACGTCCGTACGACGACTAGCGAGCCTTCCCGACGGGCTGGCGTAACACTTGGCGCTCATGGAGACACTCCCGATCAGCGCACTCTCGGCCTACCTCGCGGTGCAGCAGCGCGTTTGGGTGCGGGTGGGGGCAAGCCGGCTCGATGGCGACTGGCAGCTGTCGCTGCTGGAGGTCACCGTCGACGAGGCGCCGCCAGGCTGGCATCGCGGACGTTGGAGTTACGAGCGCGCCGTCTTCGTGGCGTCCAAGCCGGCTGGAGCGACGGTCGCGAGATGGCTTGAGCGGGGGCGCATATCGCTGCCATCGCTCTCGATCGAGGCGCCAACCGATGGCTCTGTGAGCGTTGAGCGCCGCGACAGCAACTTCCAGGGCATCTACGAGCAGCTCCCCTGGCCGGCGCGCGAATGGATCGTCCGGCTCCGCGACAACTCGGGGCAGACACTCCATGGCGAGCTTGTGGCCGCCGACACTCCCGCGTTCATCAGCTTCGAGCAGGCGGCCACTGCGTTTTTCGGCGTGCCGCTGAAACCGAACCGAAACTTCTCCGGTCGCGAGATCGTCGTCCGCCAACAGGACCGAAGTGCCCGGATTGACCGCGTACGGGTGCACCCAACCGAGCTCGTCATCAACGTCAGCGGCGAACACCTCCGGGGCACGTCGCTGACACTCAGCGGGATCGACGGAACCACCAGGACGCTCTCGCCACGCACAAGAGAGGTCCGGCTCGCGATACCTGACGGCGTGGGCCCGGGTGCTTGGGTTGCGCTTCACCGCGACCGCGAGTTGCTCGACCGACGGATCCTGGATCCTGCTTGGGGCGCTCAGGACGTCGACGTCGTGGTCGACTCGGCGACGCGCATCGAGGTGCTGATCAGCGGCGGCGAGCGAGCAACGGTCGAGTTCAAGCGGCAGCTTCCCGGCGAGGACCCGGCGGGCGTGATGAAGACGGTTGCCGCGTTCGCGAACGGCGCCGGAGGCACGATCCTCTTCGGGGTCGAGGACGACGGTGAGATCGTTGGGGTGGGGGACGATCATGGTCGCGGCGGCCGCGACCGCCTGACGAGCCTCGTCAGCGACTGGGTACGCCCGCTTGTGAACTTCGAATGCGAATGGGTCGAGCTCGCTGGCCGCGGAGTGATCGCGCTGCACGTCGGGCGAGGCGAACACGTGCCCTACGGGGTCGGCACCAGCGAGCGCGGCGTGCGCTACTACATCCGCCGGGCGGGCAGCACCTTCCCGGCCTCTCCGGCCGACGTTCGCGCCCTTGTGGAGTCACGCGCCCCGGCCGCCCCGGCGCCGTACTTCCCTCGCCGCGGTCGCTAGCAAACCTCGGTTCGGGTCGGTGAGGTCACCGGTTCAACTGGTGCGGCCGAGCGGGACCACAGGCCGTGAAGATGGGCGAGCGTCTGCAGGGTCACTGCGGTCGTAGGCCGATCGACGGCGTCTTGTGTCCGGCTAATCAGTCGATCGGTGGATGACGGGCACTCCCGCGGTGCACGAGCGTTGGGTCTTCCGAGCACTGCGGCGCGTGCTTGGAGTTTCGGCGACGAGTCAGCTCGCGCGTACGCGGGCGGGCTGACCAGGCTACCTCGAGGAGGATTCAGATGACACGGAACTGGCTCAGAGTGCTACTGCCCCTCTTGCTTTTCGCCGGGCTGCTGCTTCCGGCGGCCGGCGCCAATGCGTGGCCCACGGGCGTAACGGTCGACATCTTCCCGTCGGTCGAACCGGGCCTGTACTTCAACGCGCAGGGTTGTCTCATAGACACACACATCATTCTGTATCCAGCCGGCACCGCGTGCGGCAATAGTCAAAACGAGGCGTGGACTTTCCGTGAACTCCGAAACGGGTATGACGTCGTGTACGCAACCTACGGCACCGGCGGGACCGAGTGCCTGAACGTCGCCGGCGGAAACTACGCGCCGCGCACGCAAATCTACGCGTGGCAATGCAATCCCGAAGCGCCGACCCCGAACGAGGAATTTCGTCGGCCTGAGAACACACCCGACAACGCATTCGCCAACGACTACCTGGTGCCTGGGCGGCAGCCAAACCTGAACGAATTCTGTCTGAACGCTCAGGGTGGCGTGCACGAACGCGCCGACATCATCCTCTGGTATTGCAACAACGAAGAAAACGAGTCCTGGTGGTTTGGCTAATGAAGATGTGAGGCGGACCGCTAGGCGCGACGGCGGCTGATCCCCACGCGGGCGGCCGCCGTCGCTTGCGCGGCGCGACGGTCGACGTGGAAATGGCCCCGGACAGCGGATCTCGACACGTCTTGCGAGAACCAACACGGGATGATCGGCCAAGTAGAGGTTGTGAGCACATCCACGACCAGCCAAAGTCAACAGCCTTGATTGAGACAGACGCCGACCTGATCGAGCAATCGATGCAGGACCCCGAGGCATTCTCAGGGTTAGTCGGTCGCCACGGACCGGCGATCTTGGGCTTCCTGCGGCGCCGTCTCGACCGCGACCTCGGCGACGAGCTGACCGCAGAAACGTTTCTACGCGCCTTCGACGCCCGCGGCCGTTACGACCGCGCACGCCCTGACGCCCGGCCGTGGCTGTTCGGGATCGCCGCCAACGTGCTCGCTGAACACCGCCGCAAGGAGACGCGGTTCCTGCGTGCGCTCGCCCGCTACAACGAACGGCGGGACGCGCCGGGCGAGCTCGACGACGTCGACGGGCGAGTCGACGCCGCCGCCGTGTCGTCGACTCTGGCTGGCTCGCTTGCGCAGCTATCCGCCAACGAACGCGAGGTGCTGCTGCTTCATGCGTGGGCGGACATGAGCTACGAGCAGATCTCCGAAGCGCTCGAGATACCCATCGGGACGGTGCGCTCGAGGCTTCACCGCGCACGAACCAGAGTCCGAGGCGACCTCGAGCGCGGTCTCGACCCGCCGCACGTCACCCTCACCAACGACCAAGAAGAGCCATATGAGCAACGAGCTTGAACAACTCCGCCGGTTCCGCATCGAACACACACGCGTCGACGCCGCCTCGCTGCAGCGACTGAAGAGCGCGCTGCACGAGCACATCTCAAGCAGCAACCTGGAGAGAGGCCAGCGCCGCTCCGGCGCGCACTCTCCGAGGAGACGACGCGGACTCGCGATCGAGGTCATCCGTCGGTTCGCCACGAGAGGCCCTTCGCTTGCGACGGCGCTCCTGCCCGTACTCGTCTCCGTGGCCGCGATTGCGTTCGCGCTGACGATCGGGGCGGACCATCACGCTCAGAGTCCCGGAGCACCGAAGAGCAATGCGCGCACCAGCCGTTCAGAGTTGATCTCGCTTCTGGGTGTGCTGCGTAGCCCTCAGACGGCGCCCGCGCGGGCGTTCAACCACAAGGGATGGCTCTATCCGGGCATCTACCCAGGGGATCAGCCAGGGTCGCGGGTCGAGCCCGACCGTTCACTGATACGGCTCGCCACCGTCACTCCGTGGGGCGCGAAGGTCTTCATCGTTCCTCTCACCTCCCCCAAAGATCCCGGCCTCGCCCGCACCATCGGCGAGACCGCGGCGCTCTGGGTGCAGGGCATGGGCTGGTCGGACTACATACGCGTCCAAGACCTTAAGGCCGGCCCGTCCTCCGGCCCCGGCGCTACGATCAGGCTCCCGGACGGACACAAGATCCAGCGGTTCTTGATGCTCGTTCCCGACGGGATCGCCAGGATCAAGATCGAGCTGCTCGGCGCTTTCCCGCTAGCTGGTAAGCCCGTGATCTTCGAAGGTTCGATCACTGCGCAGGTGCACAGCAATGTCGCTGCCTTTCAGACCACGGGCGCGGGCTCGGCCAGTGTCGCGTTCGCGATCTGGTACGGCGCCGGCGGCCGCATCATCGGACGAGGTTCTGCTTGGAGTGGCGTGAGGCGCGTCGGTGATCGCTACATCGAGAAACCGGCTCACCCCGGCGAACTGGCGGCAGAGGCGAAGCGCCTCGCTCGTCTCAGTCGACTCATACGGGGGTGGTGCGCCCGCCACCGCTCCAGCGCTCGGTTGCCAAAGTCGCTTTCGGGAACCGAGGGGCCGGACACACGGATTGTCTGTCGGCGCGGCCGCCCGGCACTGCGTCGGGTCCTTTGAGCGCGCGTACAGCGGGTCGGCGACCGACATCGAGCACCCGCCCCAACCATGAAACAGCCGCGTTGACGGGTTCAGGCGCTGAGGCCTACGGCTCGAGCGCGCCGAGCAGCCGGTGCGTGGGATGGCGATTCAGGCTGTTGCGGGTGCGGTCATAACGTCGGGTTGTGCGCGGGTCGGCATGCCTGGCGGCGTCTTGGACGTCGCGCAGGGAGACGATCGTCTTGGCGGCCGCCGAGCTGGTCTCCGAGAAGGGTGCGGCCGAGGTGAGCCTCGATGATGTCGGCGAGCGCGCGCCAGCCAGTCGCACGAGAGTTCAGCGCCGCGGTACGCGGGGGTCGGTGAGAACCGGGAGCAGCAAGCCTGGTGGCTCTCGGTCGATGAGGCTCTGGATGGCCAGTTCGAAGACATCGTCAGCAACCGATTTAGCATCGCTCGCGTCGTCGGCTAGCACTGTGCAGAAGATCGTGATCGCACCGGGCTCGTCGATTCCTTTCAGCCACCCAGGAGTCGATGCCCAGATTGGCGGCCCGACTACTCGCATGTCAGCAGCAACCTGAGAAGTCAAGTTTTCAGCCTGAGCCACGATCGGCTCGAGAAACACGATCACGCGCATCTCTACTGGCCACGGCTTGGAGGGCTCCGACTGTTCGTCGATGGCTGTGCTCACGATGCCCAAGACGTGGACACCGTGAAGTGGGGGTGCTGCTGATCCCGCCCAGGGAGCGAGCAGGCCGCCGAGCTGGGTGTCGCTGGGCCGGCGGCGCTTCCGAGGCTCACGCCGGCTCACGGCCAATCTCGATAGTGAGGACCACAACACCTCGCGGCCGCGAATCGGCGTCGATCTGCACCTCCACCTCGGCGAGTGCTTGCCCGCATCGAGTCAACTCGTCTCTGAGCCCCGTCTTGGGCTCGAGCCGCACAACTGTGGCTTGGAGGACCCCCGGGTCTCGGTCTACCGAGCAGGTCAGATTTACGCCGATGACATCAGCACATCCCAGATCGACGCCGAGCTCGACCGCCAACGCCGCCACAGCGACCGAGGTTGCCTTGTCGACGAGCGTCCCGACCCGCTCGCCTGTATTCGACGAGTTTTGAGCCAAGCGCCGGAGCATTTCGGCGAAGAGATCTAGATCCATGGTCCTCCCCTGAAAGGACGGGCGCGGCCAAAGTCCTGCGTACGCGACGCGCCGATCATCGTGGTCGGCCTGCTTCCTGAGATCGCCTGGCCAGACGGCGCTGGCGATCGCAAGCGTGCTCGCGAATGAGCCAGACGTCCATCCCGAACGGCACTGCTGCCGGCCTGAAAATCACGCAAATGTCCTTTACGTGATGAAGCGGTGGATGGCCTCGTTGGCGTGGTCCTGAAACGACGGGCTGGCCAGATCGGGGAAGATGTCCGTTTGGTCGACCGCGGGACCCTTCATCTTGCCGGCCGCGCTGGCGTAGAACACGCCGCTGGACAGGGTCGGGTCGGCGACACCGTCGACCAGTCGCTTCGCGCCCACGTCAAGCTTGTGGGCGAGACCCGGAAGGCGGGGCATGACGTACTTGGCCGCTATGCGCAGCGGCAATGCCAGGTCATTGGGTGCTTGGGTGCCGGTGGTGTTGCCGGGGCTCACGCAGATGAATCGGCGGTCGGGGTGCTGGCGGGCCAGGTAGGCCATCCAGAGGATGCCGATCAACTTCGCCTGCCCATAGGCCAAATTGACGTCAGGTTTGCCGCCGGCGAAGTAGCTGCCGTCGATGACGGTGGCGAGCTCGTCGGCGGACTTTGAGTCAAACGACGGCCGCTTGAACCCCATTTTCGGGATTCCCCTGGCTGCCTCGCTTCCGGCGAAGACCGCCACCTCGCCAAGCCGGTCCTCGGCCAAGAGCGTCTCGAGGAGGACAACGTGGCCAAGAACGTTCTGCGCGAACATGTAAGTGGCGCCGTCGGCGGTCAAGGCCATGGGCGTCTTGCCGCCCATTCCGCCGGCGTTCATGACCACCGCGTCGATCGATCCGTCGATACCCGCCAAGCCGGCACGGACCGAGTCCGGATCGGATACGTCCATGAGAACGATGTCGAAGATGCGCCGGCCGGTTTCTGCCTCGAGTTCGGCCTTTGCCGTTGCCGCCCGATCTCGGCTCCGGCACGCCAGGTAGATGCGGGCCGTCTCGGGACGTGATGCCAGTTGCCGGGCGATCTCTTTGCCGATCCCGACGTTGGCGCCGGTGATCAACACGGTCTTCTCTGCGGTGGTTTGCATTTAAGTGCTTGGCTCCTTTAGGTACAGATGTGGACATTGGTGATCCAGGTACGGCTGTGCAGACTTCTGCGTCTCGTCGACGTCATGCCGTGCGATCTCCGCCACCGGCCCGCAACCCGGCGACCTTGTCCGGGTTGCGGGCGAGCACGATCGTGAGCCAGCAGCCGCGTGGCCTCGTCCGAACGTCGCCGGAGTAGTGACCAGCCTCATCTCCTCACCTCTCAGATCGCGAGGCGGCCGCCGTCGACGGGGATGATCGCGCCGTTGATGTAGCCGGCCGCGGGGGTCGCGAGGAATGTGATGACGTCGGACAGCTCGTGCACGTCAGCGATCCGACCGAGCGGAATCGTCTTGGCGAACTCTTGGGCCATCGCCATCATCGGCTCTATGGCCGGGGTCCGCGTCGGTCCGGGAGCGACCGCGTTGACGCGGATGTTCTGCGGCCCGTATTCGGCGGCCCATGCCTTGGTGAGCAGCTCGATCGCGGCGCGCGAGGCGCCGTAGGCAGCCATGCCTGGCTGCCCGTAGCTTGCGACCATCGTGGAGACGTTAATGATCGATCCGCCGCCGCGGGCGGCGATCTTCGGGGCGAGCGCGGCGACCAGGAAGAACGGCGCCTTGACGTTGATCTGGAACAGCCCGTCGAACGCCGCCTCGTCGGTGTCAACCGTCGATGCCCGGGCGGCAAAGCCGGCACAGTTGACCAGAACATCGATCTCGCCCGCCGCGTCGGCAACGCGCCGCACCTCGGACATCTCCGAGAAATCAGCGGCGATGAACTGCGCATCGTGCCCACCCGCCCGGATCTCCTCCACGGTGCTCGCGCCGCGGGTCTCATCGCGGCCGGTGATGATCACCGACGCGCCCTTCTCGGCCATCGCCAGTGCGGTGGCGGAACCCATCCCGGATGTGCCGCCAGTGATAAGGGCGGTCTTGCCTTGAAGTGACATGTATCGCGTTCTCCCTTTGGGTGGTTGTCGCGACCCTCGAAATGGATCGTGCGTTCCACTCTAACACAGAATGGATAGGGCGATCCATTCTGTTGGTAGAATCTGCGATATGAACACGACTAGCCCCTCCTCTCGCCCGTTGACGCGCAAGGGCCAGGAGACCCGTCAGCGCATCGTCGACGCGGCGGCCGGGTTGATCTTCCGGCAAGGCGTCGCTCACACGAGGATCGAGGACGTACGCGCGGCAGCGGACGTCTCAAGCTCGCAGCTCTACCACTACTTCGAGGACAAGACGGCCTTGGTCTGGGCCGTGGTTGACCACCAGTCCGACACGATGGTCGGCGGGCAGGTGATGTTCGATTTCAGCACGCTGGATGGCCTCCGAGCGTGGCGCGACTTCGTGATCGCGGCCCAGCGCGAGCACCACTGCATCGGCGGCTGCCCAATCGGCTCCCTTGGAGGCCAGCTAGCTGAGACCGATCCCGACGCAAGAGCCCACGTCGCCGAAGGCTTCAGGCGATGGGAAGCCGAGATCCAGAGCGGTCTACGAGAGATGCAAGCACGAGGCGAGCTCCCGCCCGAAACCGACCCCGACACCCTCGCCCTCGCGCTGCTAGCCGCCCTGCAGGGCGGCCTGCTCCTCACTCAGGTAAAACGCGACACCAAGCCACTAGAGGCCGCGCTTGACGCAATGATCGAGTTGGTTGCCCGACTCAGCGGCGGCAGCTAGCACGAAGAGAACGTCGAACCGCTATGGCGTCTCACCGAGCGAGCCACGCGGTCGGCTTCGTCGTCCAGCAAGAGCGCGTACCTAGAGATTGTCCGCGCCCGCTTCGTTGACCAGACTCCTCGGCAGGCACCGAGGCTATCGGGCCCCTTTGCGCGGGCAGCAGACATGGGATACAGCTCTTGCCCCCAGCACGACTACCGTCGATCCGCGGCTCGCGGTTTCAATCAGCGTCGCGTCAACGGCTTCAATCGCAGCTCGTCAAGCGGTGTCATCACCGTGCCATCCCACACCAGCACGGCCTGTCAACGCTCCGTGGCATCAGGTCTGCCACGTGTACGACGGCCAGGCTAGGCGCCCTCGCCATCTACGTCTTCCTGGTCTTCCTGGTCGTGGTCATCGGAAAGCAGGGCGGCGATGTGTTCCTCCCAGCCGGAGTTGCTCAACAGGAGCGGGCCGTGAGAGCCAAGCCAGCGGCGAACGCTCGCGTCCCCGAAGAATCGCGACCTAGCTCGGCTTTGGCCGAGCCTACGGCTCAAGCGCGCCGAGCAGCCGGTGCGTGGGATGGCGATTCAGGCTGTTGCGGTTGCGGTCATAGCGACGGGTGGTGCGCGGGTCGGCGTGCCTGGCTGCGTCTTGGACGTCGCGCAGCGACGCGCCCTCATCGAGGGAGAGCGTCACGAACCCGTGGCGCAGCGCGTGGGGGTGAAGGTGGGGGAGGCCGATCTGCTCGCCGAGGCGCTTGATCAGCTTGCCGGCCTGCTGGCGTGTCAGGCGCCGGCCAGTTGAGGTGACCAGCAGCGGCCCGTGCGTGCGTCCGGCGCGGGCCTGCTCGACAGCGTGCGCGAGCGAGGCGTTCAGGGGCGCTACGGCTGACTTGGTGGACTGTCCCTTGCCCTTGATTCGCAGGACGCGGTGGCGGCCCTGCTCGCCGAGGTCCTCGATGTCGGCGCCGACGGCCTCTGAGATCCGCAGTCCTAGCTCGAGCAGCAGCAGCACGAGCAGCGTTTCGCGTGGGCCTTCGGCGCGTGCGGCCGCGATCAGCCGGCGGGCGCGCTGCTTTGAAACCCCGGCTGTCTCGGCTTGCTCTGGGACCTTCGGGCGGGTCGCGAACTCGACGGGGTTGCGCTCGATCAGGCCCTCGTAGTGCGCGCGGCGGTAGAAGTGCGAGAGGCACGCAAGCCGCCGCGCAAGCGTCGCCGGCGCCGGTGGACGGCCGGTGGGTAGCGGCTCGCGGCTGTAGTTCTCGATACTCGCGAGCGTCGCATCGAAGGCATTCACGCGCGCCCGTGAGAGCCACACAAACCAGTCCGCCAGATCGCGGGCATATGCCTCCTGGGTGGACTCCTGGTCGTCATAACCCCGCAGGAACGCTGCGGCGAGCTCACCGGGCAACTGCGAATGCTCAAGCGGCTGCTCGCCGCGAGCGACGGCAAGCAGTCGGTCGGCGACCTCGCGTCGTGCGGCCTTCGGATTGAGGAGCTGGCGCGGGGTCGCCAGCAGCTCCGGCAGCTGAAGCTCGGCTTGTTGGGTACTCATGCGGGTGCGTTTCGACGCTGGTTTTGGGCCTCCTTTGCGTGGTCCAGAATTCCCATTACGGAACAAAGAAAGTTCGCGGGAGGGCATTCCACACCGCGCTGGGGAGACCGGTCCGTGCTAGCCGCGATCGCTGCGAAGGACCTGCGCGACGCCGCCGAAATCGTCGGCACGACCGATGTAGCCCTGCAGTACCACCAGGTTACGGTGGCGCGAGAGCTTGGCAATCTCGTCTTCGTTGTGGCCGTTGTGCCGAGCGGCGGTGATGCCGCCACAGCGCAGGCTGTGACCAGCGAATGGCCTCCGATCGAGCCCCACCCGCTCGCAATGCTTCTTTACGATCAGCGCAACCGAGCTGTCAGTGAGCCGCTCAGTGGTCAGTCGATCACCGCGGCGTACACGTACGAACACTGGCCCGTCGTGGATGCCTGCCCCAGTCATCCATGACTGCAGGGCGCGCACCGCACACATGTCCTCGCGATCGCCGAGCGCAATCGGGAGCCGGTAGCTGGCGTTCTGCTGATCAGGCTCGCGCTCGCGGATTGTCAGGATGATTCCCTCGGGGACAGGTGCGATGTCGTCAGCATCGATCGTGACGAGCTCAGAGCGACGCAGAGCACCAGCGATGCCTACCAAAAGCAGAGCCCGGTCCCGGCGAGCGGCGTGCGAGGTCGGGGGAAGGCTATGCAACATCCGATCGAGGTCCTGAAGCTTGAGGTGCTGCTTCTTCGCCGGCGCTCTCGGCAGCCTGCGGCGGGCGCCATGCAAGGCCCGCCGGACACGCGGGTCCGAGCATGGATCGGCGAAGCCGGCATCCCTGTGTGCCGCGCTGATCCCGACGAGCCGCCGCTCGATCGTTGAGATCTTGTTCCGCGGCTGGCCGGTCTGCAGGTCTCTTGTCGCCTGATAGCCGACGAACGCGCTGATCAACAGCGGGTCGATCGGCAGGGTAGTCGCCTGTCCGCGACCCGCAAGGTAGCGCTGCAGCGCGGCCAGATCGTTGCAATACGCTTTGCGTGTCGCCTCAGATCGATCATGGTCTGCGAGCTCCTCCGCGTAAGCAAGCTCAGCTGAGAGCCTCGGATCCACGCAGAGGTCTTCGCCGTGGCAGCGTAAGCCCCTCGCCAAGGCCGAGGGTGTGGCTGCTGCCAATGCGGTTCCTATCGTGCGCGGGCGCTCGCGGCGGCGCGGCCCGAAGGTCTCTCACGTGAGAGATCGCCGCCGACCGGTTTCATTCTGGTGTCGCGACGCCGGTTTCGTCTCCGTGTCGCATCGGTTTCATTCCGCTGTCGTCTTACATCAGATGTGCGGCGTCTCACCGGACCCGGAACACTCTCTAGTTTACATAACATACATTATCGAGCATTACGGGTGGTGCATCAGTTTGAGAATGTGGTTGCGGCGTCTCATCCATATGAGACCGGAATCTCACTCATGAGACGGGTTTTGTCTCATCCATGTGAGCGCGTCCAGCGACGTGCACAGCTCTCGTTCCGCGCACGCGTCCTGCGGGACGCCTCTACACCCGCTCGGCGTGGAGGTCTCGAAAATGCAGAGATGCTGCTCGCCAGGGCTCCCCTACGCGACGGTCTCCGGAGCTAGCGCGTGGTTACATGTCGAATGTCGAGAGGCTCTGCCCGGCTCCGCTCACTAGGTGAAGGGCCCCGACAGGCGCGGCCCACGACACCAGGAGACCACGATGCCCAAGTACCTGATTCTCAAGCACTACCGCGGCGGCCCGGAGCCGCACCACCCCTTCCCGCCGATGGACCAGTGGGCGCCCGAGGACGTCGAGGCGCACATGGCCTTTCAGCGGCACGTCAGCGAGCTGCTCGAGGAGAACGGCGAGTTCGTCGACGCGCAGGCGCTCACGCCGACGCGCACCTGGGTGCGCTACGGCGGACCGGACGCCGCGCCAGTCACCACCGACGGCCCGCACCCCGAGACGAGCGACCTGATCGCGGGCTGGTACATGATCGACGTCGAGTCCTACGAGCGCGCGCTCGAGCTCGCGGCGTACGTCTCCTCCGAGCCCGGCCCTGGCGGCGAGCCCCTGTACGAGTGGCTCGACGTCCGCGAGGTCATGTGGGAGCGTCCTCGGACGACTGACGCGACGTGATCGACGAGCCGGTGCAACGGCTGGACGAGGGCGCACTGCGCGCCCTCGTCCCGCGCGTGCTCGCGGGCCTGGTCCGCCGGGGCGAGGACTTCCACGCCGCCGAGGACGCGCTCCAGGAGGCGCTGCTGGAGGCGCTCCGGGTCTGGCCCGAGCACCCGCCGCGCGACCCGCGCGCATGGCTGACCACCGTCGCAACGCGGCGGCTCGTCGACGCCCACCGCAGCGAGGCCGCCCGGCACCGCCGCGAGGAAACGACGTACGCGGAGCCGCGACCGGCCGCCACGGAGGAAGGCGACGACACCCTCTTCCTGCTCTTCTGCTGCTGCCACCCCGACCTCGCGCCCGCCTCCCAGGTGGCACTGACCCTGCGCGCCGTCGGCGGCCTCACAACCCGGGAGATCGCCGACGCCTTCTACATGCCGGAGGCGACAATGGCGCAGCGGATCAGCCGCGCCAAGCGCACCCTGCGCGGACGCCGCCTGGACCAGCCCGGCGACCTCGCCGTCGTACTGCGCGTGCTCTACCTCGTCTACACGGCCGGCCACACGGGCCGCGTGGACCTGGCTGGCGAGGCGATCCGGCTCGCCAGCCAACTCACCCTCGCCACCGAGGAACCGGAGGCGCGCGGGCTGCTCGCGCTAATGCTCCTCAACCACGCCCGCCTCCCGGCGCGACTCGACTCAGAGGGTCGCATCATCACGCTCGACCGACAGGACCGCGGCCTGTGGGACACCCGCGAGATCGCCGAGGGCGTGCGCGTCCTGCAGTCGGCGCTCGCCATGCAGACCGAGCAACGGCGCCCGGGCCGCTACCAGCTCGAGGCCGCCATCGCCGCCCTGCACGACGACGCGGCAAGCGCCGAGGAGACCGACTGGCCGCAGATCCTCGCCTGGTACGAGGACCTCGTCGCCCTCACCGAGGATCCGGTGCGCCAGGACCCCGCCGCGGTGCTCGGCCGCACGGTCGCGGTCGGCCACGTCCTCGGTGCCGTCGCCGGCCTGCGCGAGACCGACCGGCTGCGCGAGGTGCTCGGCGAGCGCCACCGCTGGCACGCCGTCCGCGGCCACCTGCACGAACTGGGCGACGACCTGCCCGCCGCAGCCTCGGCGTACGCCGAGGCTGCCCGCCGGGCCACGAACGTCGCCGAACGCGACCACCTCGTCCGCCAGGCCGCCCGTTCTCGTCGGTCTCATATGGATGAGACATCTGCGGTCTCACATAGCTGAGATTGGGCTGTCTCACGTCGGTGAGACGTCGCACCGGGCTGGGCTGGCTTACGTGGATGTGCTGCCGAGCGGTTTCATTTTTCGGCCAGGAGCCGCCTCGGGTATTCGGTGAGGCGGCGCGGCAGGAGTCGCAGTTGTTCGCAGAGCTCCGCGCGCGGCGTCTGCGGGTTGGGCGGCCGCTTGCAGTCTCTGATCGGAACGGCTTCCCGCGGACGGTGCCCGACGTGACTGGCGGCTCGGCGAGGCGAGTCTTGGTCCAAGGTGGACTCGATGTCGCTGTCAGCGCCGCTGCACCGGCGGCGGTGCGACCTCCTGAGCCATAGAATCGCGCCGTGCCGTTCACGCTCAGGAACCTCAGGGAGGATCTGGAGGACGTTGGGTCCAACTTCGACGGCGCGCCGGACCTGGAGTTCCGCGCGGCGAGCAAGGCGCTCGAGCTCGAGCAGTCCGGCCTCAGCTATCAGTACATCCCGCCCGACTATCGCTTCCCGTACGGCCACACGCACAAAGAGCAGGAGGAGGTGTACGTGGTCGTGGGCGGGAGCGGGCGGATGAAGCTCGACGACGAGATCGTCGAGGTCAAGGAGTGGGACGTGGTGCGCGTCCCGCCCGGTACGTGGCGAGGCTACGAGAGCGGGCCAGAGGGCCTCAAGATCCTCGTGTTCGGTGCGCCCAATCTCGGCGAAAATCCGCGAGCAGACGTCGAGGGTCAGCGGGACTGGTGGGCCGACTAATAGCGCTTCGCGTCTCGGGCGGACACACTCCCCGCGCGAGCAACCGCTCCAGAGGCTGACCCCGGACGCAGTTCGGATCGTTCCCAGCCTGTATCACCCACGCAGCGATCCACAACGCCCAATCGGTCACGACACGCGTCTCGCACCACCACGCCTTGACATAGCAACCGCCTCGGCATGGTCAGTCGGAGCAGCGCTCTGGCGACGCTCGCGGCGGCCGAGTGTCCGTCACCCATCAGGCCGGAGTGTCGAATGCACTGTTGCTGCGAAGTGGCACGGCTTGCGGAACCTGCTTGGATCGAAGAACGAGCACACGGCGAACGAGGAGGTAGGTGGAATGAACATAGAGTTCCTCTCAACTCTGGCGGTGATCGCGCCCGATCCGGCCGCCAGTCGCAAGCTCTACGTCGACACGCTCGGGCTCCCGCTCGAGAGCCACGGCGACGATTATCACCACAGCGAGCACATCGCCGGCTGCAAGTCCTTCGGCATCTGGCCGCTGTCCCAGGCAGCGGAGGCATGCTTCGGCACGTCGCAGTGGCCGGCGGAGCGGCCGGTGCCGCAGGTCAGCATCGAGTTCGATGTCGCGGACGCCGCCGCGGTGACCCCGGCGGCACGGGAGCTGGAGCAGGCCGGCTACGAGCTGCTGCACCCACCGCGCGAGGAGCCGTGGGGTCAGACCGTAGCCAGGCTGCAGTCACCGGAGGGCGCGATCGTCGGGATCTCGTACGCCCCCGTGCTCCACGACCAGCACTGACTGAACGGAGGTAAACCCGGCCATTTGAGCTGGCCGATCCCGCTCATTTAAGACGGACGAGCGGCGGCTCCTGTCGCTGAGCGGTGTCAGGCTTGGGAGGAGCCGGCGCGTGTATTCGGCGAGCCTGCGGGGTTGGACGCGTGGGCCACGTGGCTGGGACCGCTCGCGCCGGTCAGAAGGAGTGTTCAGGGCGCGGGTGGGTCCGCGAGTAGCGGCCGCACGCGTGCCGCAAGCTGTTCCGGGTCGACGAGGTGAAGCATGTGACCGGTCCCGTCCCAGATCTCGACGCGCGCGCCGCACGCGAGGCCCGTAAGCCAGGCCGCGTAGTCCGGTGGTGGCGGCGAGCCGTGCAGCGATAGGAGTGGTGCTGCGATTCGGGGCATGATCGCCTCAGCGATTGCGGTCAGTTGCTCTGGAGGGGTGGTCAGCAGCGCGTCCCAGATTCCGAGGACGACCTCGCGCGGAAACGCCAGCACCCTGCGCTCGATGTTCTCGACCCCCGTGTAGGAATTGAGCTTGAGAGCGCGGTCGATCGACAGCACCGCCTCCATCGTGCGTTGGCTGCGCAGGTCCTCAGCATGCGCCTGCACAAGCCCGCGAACTCACCGAACCGCAGCGACTGGTCGACGCAGACGACGGCACGCGCACCGTGCGCCGCGGCGTATACGGCGGCGATGCTCGCACCCAGGGAGTGACCGACGATCGCGGGCTCCCCAAGCGCCACCTCCTCGACGACAGCTCGCACGTCGCCGACCAGCGACATCATCGAGTACTCCGCGGTGCGGGAGGAAGCCCCGTGACCACGTAGATCCAACCGCACGCACGTGAACTCCTCGGCAAGCAGTGCTCTCACCCCGGTAGGGTGAGGGCCGCTCACCCCGTATCGGTGCAGACTTCCCTGCTGGAGTTCTGTGTCTCACGAGCGCTCGAGAAGCAGGACTCCGATGGTGCCGCCAACGTTTGTCGTCGGTCCGTCCCCCACCTCCCGGGATGGGCCGTTCTGCTCGAAAGCCTCAAGGAGGGTGAGTCATGGCCAAACCGTTCAGTGGCGTCGTCAACATCGACATTCGCGACTCCGAAGCGGACTGGGCTCCGTTCGAGCCCCCTAAAGCGCCTGACGGTGCACCAAATGTGGTCTACGTTGTGCTCGACGACGTCGGGTTCTCGGCGATGGGCTGTTATGGCGGGCCGATCGAGACGCCGAACATCGACAGGATCGCCTCGCGGGGTGTGCGCTACACGCAGTGGCATACGACGGCCCTGTGCTCGCCGACGCGCTCGTGTCTGCTGACGGGGCGCAATCACACGCGCAACAGCATGGCGTGCATCACCGAGGCGGCGATCGGCTTTCCCAATGCGAGCGGCACGGTGCCGCCAGAGAACGGGATGCTTCCAGAGATCCTTGGCGAGCAGGGGTGGAACACGTTCATGGTGGGTAAGTGGCATCTGTGCCCGACCGACGAGATGAACCTTGCTTCGACGCGCCGCAACTGGCCGAGCGGCCGTGGCTTTGAGCGCTGGTACGGGTTCCTCGGCGCCGAGACGAACCAGTGGTATCCGGATCTCGTTTACGACAACCATCCGGTCGATCAACCGAGTACCCCCGCGGAGGGTTATCACCTCACCGAGGACATCACCGACAAGGCGTTGGAGTTCCTCAGGGACGCCAAGGCTGTTGCGCCCGACAAGCCGTTCTTCCTCTACTACGCGCCGGGCGCCTGCCACGCCCCGCACCACGCGCCGAAGGAGTGGATCGAGAAGTACAAGGGGTACTTCGACGCGGGCTATGAGGCGGTGCGCGAGCAGACGCTCGCCCGGCAGAAGGAGCTTGGCATCGTGCCGCCCGACACGGAGCTGCCGCCGATCAATCCGATCGGCACGCCCCAGACGCGCTCCAGCGCCGACGGCAAGCCGTTCCCTGAAATCGACACGACTCGGCCCTGGGACTCGCTGAACGAGGAGGAGCAGCGACTGTTCGCGCGGATGGCCGAGGTATACGCGGGCTTTCTCGGCCACGCCGACCACGAGATCGGGCGCGTGCTCGACTACCTCGAGCAGAACGAGCTCCTCGAGAACACCCTTGTGGTGCTCGTGTCTGACAACGGGGCCAGCGGCGAGGGTGGCCCGAACGGCTCGGTCAACGAGATGAAGTTCGCTAACGGGGTCCCCGACGACCTGGCGGCGAACCTCGCGCAGATCGATGACCTCGGCGGCACAAAGACCTACAACCACTATCCGACGGGCTGGGCGATGGCGTTCAACACCCCGTTCAAGATGTGGAAGCGTTACGAGTTCAACGGGGGAACGTCCGACCCGTGCATCATCTCCTGGCCGGCGGGGACGAAGGCGCGCGGCCAGATGCGCGAGCAGTACTACCACGCGATCGACCTCGTCCCGACGATCCTCGACGCGCTCGGGGTCAGCGCTCCAGAGAGCGTCAAGGGTCACGTGCAGACGCCGTTCGACGGAGTCAGCATGCTCGACAGCGTCGACGACGCCTCCGCCCGGTCGAAACGGAGGACGCAGTTCTACTCGATGCTCGGCTCCCGTTCGATCTGGCACGAGGGCTGGAAGGCAGTGACGACGCATCCCACGATGGCCGGTTGGAGCAATTTCAACGCGGATGACTGGGAGCTGTACAACACGGATGTCGACCGCTCGGAGCTGAACGACCTCGCCGCCGCCCAGCCGGAGAAGCTCAGGGAGCTCGTCAACATCTGGTTCGCGGAGGCGGGGGCGAACGGCGCGTTCCCGCTCGACGATCGCTCGCCCGTCGAGATCCTCACTACGCCGCGACCGCAGCTCGCGGCAGCCCGCCAGCGTTATGTGTACTACCCCGACGCGGCGCCCGTCAGCGAGTGGCAGGCGGTCAACACACGCAACCGGTCGTTCGTGATCGGCGCGCTCGTCGACGTGCCCGCCCCCGGAGCGCAGGGCGTGCTGTTTGCGATCGGCTCACGCTTTGGCGGCCACGCGCTGTACGTCAAGGACAACCGCCTACACTACGTCAACAGCTTCGTCGGTATCACCGAGCAGCTGATCGTCGCCACGGAGGATCTGCCAACTGGTGAAAACCTGGTTCTCTCAGCGTCCTTTGAGAAGGAAGCACAGGAGCCCGGCTGCGCCACGGGGACGCTCTCGCTCTACCACGGCGACAGGAAGGTGGGCGAAGACAAGATCAAAACCCAGCTGGGGGCGTTTGCGGTCGCCGGCGCGGGCCTGTACGTCGGGCGTCACGGCGGTGAGCCGCTCACCGAGGACTACCCGGGTGCGACCCCCTACCGATTCACCGGCGGCACGATCAATCGAGTCGCTATCGACGTCAGCGGCGAGCCGTATGTCGATCTCGAGCGCGAAGCAGAGACGCTGCTCAAGCACCAATGAACCGCTGCGCACGGCTTGATTTCGAAGCCCGCGATCGGAGGGGACGATGAGCGACACGCTCCGGTCCTGGAAGGACACCCCGACGCGGCAGGCGATCGTTCAGTTCGTTGAGAGCGTCACACGCGAGGACAGCGCCGACTATCTTCCCCCGCCCGAGCGGGTGGCGGTGTTTGACAACGACGGCACGCTCTGGTGCGAGAAGCCGATGCCGATCGAGCTTGGGTTCATCCTGGTCCGGCTCGTCGAGATGGCCGAGAAGGATGCGTCGCTGCGCGATCGACAGCCTTGGAAGGCTGCGTGCGAGAGGGACTTCGCGTGGCTTGGGGCGGTAATCACCAAGCACTACCACGGCGATGACAGTGACGTGAAGGTGCTGATGGGCGGCATCCTGCGCGCGTTTGCCGGGATGACCGTCGAGGAGTACGCGACAGCTGCCGACGCCTTCCTGCGGGGGGAGCCTCACCCGACGATCGGCCGCAGCTTCCGCGACTGCGGCTACCTGCCGATGATCGAGCTGCTGCGCTACCTCAAGGCCAATGGGTTCACCTCCTACATCGCCTCCGGCGGAGACCGCGACTTCATGCGCCCAGTCACAGAAGAGATCTACGGCATCCCTTCCGAGCACGTCATCGGCAGCTCAAACGCTCTGCGCTACCAGCACGACGAGTCAGGTGGCAGCCTCGTATACCTGGCCGAGCCCGACGTGTTCGACGACGGGGACACAAAGCCCGTGCGCATCTGGAGTCGCATCGGCCGGCGCCCAATCGTGGCCGGCGGCAACTCCAACGGCGACATCCCGATGCTGCACTATGCGGGCGGCCCATCCCGGCCAGGCCTGCGTCTGCTTCTGCTCCACGACGATCCCGAGCGCGAGTTCGACTACACGGCGGGGGCCGAGGAGTCGCTCAAGCGAGCTTATGACGAAGGGTGGACGGTGGTCAGCATCAAGAACGACTGGGCGACGGTCTTCGCGGACGCCTGAGGGTGACCACAACCGCCCCCTTTTCCCACCCGCCTGCAGCGTGACGATGGCTCGTCGACAGAGCGGGTGCTATCCAGTGTGTGATGGCTTCAAAAACAGGGGCGTTTGGTTGAGAGCCCCGCTCTAACCCCCGCACTCCTCGGCCGTTACATTTGGATGAGCTCGGCGACTATCTAGACGTCGCCTTCGCGCGGACGACTCACCGCTTGAGCGCGAGCTTCTTTGTCGCGCCTACCGCGACTTCGCCCTTTGCTGCAAACGCTCCTTTTGCCTCCAGGTATATCTTCTTGGCGTGCCTGAGTAGCTTCCTGCCCCGGGCCGTCAATCTGATCCTGACGCTGACCGTCTCCCCTGCTGTGCATGTAGCATGACCCGCCGCCACCAGCTTTCTGGCGAGCTTTGCTCCAGGCGCTACGAGATACCATTGCACCACCAGGGCGCCAGTCTCCGGAAACATGAAGCTCATGCGCAGACCCCCATGCTTGAGCAGCGCGGAGGTCGAGACTCTCTTACCGGAGGGCGCGAGCTGGCGAGCGAGCAAGATTTTGATCTCAGCCGGATTTACATGTGCGGGCGTATTACAACAGGAGACCGGTGGGACGCCGCCATGACCGCCCGCTCCACCCTGGTGTTCGCCGGTTGCTAGAGCTTGTACCACCGCGGTCGGAGCCGACACGGAAGGCGTAACGGCGCCTTCGGCATCGCGAGCGTTCTCCCCAACTCGGATAGTGAAGCCGACGTCGGCAGCCACGAGACGGTAGGTCTGCATCCTAGCCTTTGGTATAGATTCGCAGTCGTTGCCTGCGCTATCGCATCGCTGCCACTGGTAGGCGTAACCGGCGGGTTGCGCGCTCCAGGTGGCGTGCATCTCACTCAGAGTTTGCCCTTCTACAGCCGTGCCGGTGATAGTCGGAAGTGAGAGATTTGTAAATACGTCCGCATGGGCTGACGATGGCCTGATGCCGTCAGTCGTGCCTGTCACCACCAAGACAAGCAGGATCAGTGATGCCCGAGTTGCTGGCCTATAGGATCCTAACGCGGTCGAGAGCGGTGACATAGCTCGAGATGCCTTGCTCAACCAGCGCGCGCCTAGAGCTGGCGCCAAGCGGCAGGCATAGCCGAAGGCAGAAAGGCGAAGCGCTGATCTCAACATGGTGCGGAATCGTATCACTACGGAATGGCCTTGTGGCTTAAAGACATGAGGTGTGCGACCAGGCATGAGAGACTCGGGCTCTCGAGCTGAGGCGCTACAGCAAGGGATCGCTCCGAGCTCACGCCATCCCCCTCGCTTAATGCCCTGAGTTTGTGCCGGTCCTACCGTAACGATGTGATTATGAGCATGCTCAGGGTCTGGTGCGTGCGGCCGAAGTTGTAGTACATGTGGTGAAGCTGACGGCGTGCGCGAGGATCTCGACTTCTCTTTGAGAACCCGTTAAGTGAGCCGCGTGTGCCGGAGCATCCCATCCGGACCGCGAGGTTCACGCAGGATCAGGCTCGCGCCGTGACCAGTCGCGGACTGCGAGGTCGAGCGCCAGCAGGTCGCTGGAGAAGGTGAGTGCGCCCGACTGCCGCATCTTGGCCCTGGCGTCCCCCCTTCGCTCTCGACGCGCTCGATCACCTCCTCGATGCTTCTTCGCTCCCAACAACGGCACGGCCCGAGCACCGCTCAAGGCGTGGCCAGTGACAAACAACTGAGCAGCACCGCGACGACGCTCTGCGCGCTCAATGCCTGCCAGCTTGGTTCACTAGGTCGGTGGGACGCATTGGCGCACTCGCTGGTTGGACGATCCGACGGCAGTGCTATCGCCGTGGTCATGAGGCGAGTCGGTGGGTGAAGAACGCCAGGATCTCGTCGCGGGCGGCGATCGTCGGCTGGCCGGCTTCGTCGATCAGGTGGGCCGTCACGACGCTGTGCGGGCTCGCCACCACTTGGTCGAAGAACGGCGGAGAGTCGGGGTTGGCCGCGCTGTCGGGGAGCACTCGGGCGATGAAGCGCTCGCCGAGTGCCTCAGAGTAGGCCGCGAACCGCTGAGCCTTGCAGAACCGATCTCCCTTGAAGCGGTAGGCCATGACGGTCAGGTCGTCCCGCTCGAGGCGTTCTCGAACCGCGCCGAGCTCGTCGGGAGCGATCTCGATCCCTGCGGGGTCGTCTAGCGGTAGCGCCGGCTGGGACAGGACCGGTGCGAGCATCGAGGGCTCGAGCATCATCGTGAGCGCGAAGTTGCCCGTGAAGCACATCCCGATCGCGCCGACGCCCGGGCCACTGCACTCCCCGTGCGCCAGCCTCGCCAGCGACCGGAGCCAGATCGTCACCGGGCTCGACTCGTTGGCGGCGAAGGCGCGGAACTCGGCGCTGACGCACGTCCGTTGGAATATGACGGTGCCCTCCTCCACGCTGGGCACCGCACCATCGCGGCCGAACAGCGAGGGCATGTATACGGTGAACCCCGCGTCGCGAACCCAACGACTGAAGCGAGCGACATGCGGACTGATGCCCGGCATCTCTGTCATGACGATCACCGCCGGTCCGGCGCCGGCTACATGCACCACCTTCGTGACGCCGTCGAGGATGACCACGCGGGGATCGAAGTCTTCAAGCGGATCGTCATCGCTCATGTTCCGTTTAGGCATCCTCCTAGCTCCTTTCGCCGAGACGCTCGCAGTGATCGGGGGTGCGCATCAGGAGTGTGTCGATCGCAGAGATATCTGTCTCTCCTATCGGTTGGTTGACGAGGTGTGGCTGTCGAGCTCGGCTTGCCAGCCGGCGCGCGCGTGCTCGATGCCGGTGGGGTCATCCAGCAGCTGTCGCTGCCAGTTGGCGGCCATACCGAGCGCGTTTAGTCGGAACGCCATCGCCGCCGGGTCGACATCTGGTCGCAGGTCACCCGCTGCTACCGCTGCCTCGATGTTGGTGCTCAGCACCGCGATCCATTCGCGCATGACACCCACAACCGCGTCGCGGACGGCGCCCGGGCGGCCGTCCATCTCCGCTGAGGCCGCGCATAGGAAGCAGCCGCCCGCGAACACGTCGGATACAAAGTAGTCACACCAGGCTTTCCCAATTGCAAGCAATCTAGGGAGGCCCTCCTCACTTGCGAGCGCCGGCATGATCACGAGGTCGATGAGAATCCCGCGCGCGGTGGCGAGCGTGGCCAGCTGCAGCTCCTCCTTGGACCCGAACAGCGCGAACACGCTGCTCTTGTGGACACGAAGGTCCGCGGCGAGCTCGCCGATCGTAAGGCCTTCAAGGCCGGCCCGAGAGGCCATCTGCACCGAACGCTCGAGCACTGCCGCGCGGCTGCGCATGCCCTTAGCACGGCGGCCGTCAGTGGGTGCCTGCGCAGGCTGGCTCTTGATGAGGGGCTCTCGGTGGCCCGTGATCATCGGTGCTCAGTGAAGCCTGGGCTGAAGAGCTTGACGGATCGGCGCATAGCGCTATCTTATAACATAGACGTACGGACGTATACATTGTCACGGTTGCGGTCGTCCGCATCCATCACCAAGCAAGCACACAGCTGCCTACCGTCGCAGTTGGCCTGACTCGTAACCGGTGACTCGCTACTGAGCTACTGCGATGCCCGCGCGGCGGGTATTGCTAGCTACTCGTGGTCGTCGAGCACGTGGAGCGCGCGCCGAAGACCTCGCTTCCACACCGAACGTCTAGCGCTCGGGGGCACAACAACATCGGGCGCCGGGATCGGTGCTCGCCCGGACAGCGCCAGCGACGTAGTGCTCACGGACGGTCTCGTGGATGTCGGTGGCGCCAGCATCGCAGCCGCAATCCTCGCCGTGGCCGCAGCAGTCGACCTTCTCGCTCGCCTCACAGCACGTGGCCTGCTGGTCCGGTGCGCAACACGGATCGCCGGTCACGTCAGCCACGCGGATAGCTCCTTTAGTGCGTCGGGAATGACGTAGTAATAGGCCCACAAGCCCTGTCGCTCGGAGTCTACGATCCCTGCATCGCGGAGCTTCTTTAGGTGATGTGAGAGCGTGGGCTGGGAGACGTCGAACAGGGGCACAAGCTCGCAGACACAGACCTTGCCGGCGTGCTTGCGCAGCACGTCCACGAGTTGCAGTCGGATGGGGTCGCCGAGGGCCTTTGCGACCTCGGCCATCCGTAGCGCGTGATCCCGCGCCACATCTGGGTAGACGACTGGCTCGCAACAGCGCTCGCCGGCGGCTCGCTTCTGCTTGGGCGCCAGCTCCAGATCGACGGACATCTATCTACTTATATCAATAACAATCACGCCTGTCGATGTAATACGATCCCCGGGATGGCACCCGGGAGAGCCTGAATCAAAATGGATCACGGGATCAGCCTCCTGCGTCGCACGACCGCGGAGTCACTTGGCGCGTTCGCACTGGTGTTTGCCGGCTGCGGTGCGATCGTCACCAACGCTCACACCCACGGTGCGCTCGGTGCGCTCGGCGTGAGCCTCGTGTTTGGACTGGTGATCCTCGCTGCGATTGCGGCATTGGGGCACATCTCCGGCGCGCACTTCAACCCCGCGGTCACGCTGAGCTTCTTGCTGACGCGCCATCTCCCTGGCCGTGACGCGCTCGCCTACGTCGGCGGGCAGCTCCTCGGCGCGACATTGGCTGTGCTGTTGCTGTGGCTGATCTGGCCGGGACAACCAGCCGACCTTGGCGCGACCGTGCCGAGCATCGCCGCAGGGCGAGCACTGATCCTCGAGGGCGTGATGAGCGCGTTGCTGATGCTCGTGATCCTCAGCGTCGCCACCGACACGCGCGCCGTGGGGGCTCCCGCCGCCCTGGCTATCGGGGCGACGATCGCGCTGGACGCGCTGTTTGGGGGCCCGCTCACCGGGGCGTCGATGAACCCAGCGCGCTCGTTCGCCCCCGCGCTCGTATCAGGGCAATGGCGCGACTTCTGGGTCTATCTCGCAGGTCCGCTCTTAGGCGCCCCGCTCGGCGCCTTCGCCTACCAGTTCGTGCGCGGTGAGCATCCCGGCTTATCCGCTGCGACGGTGGCTGAGGAGGCCTGATGGCGAGCGTGCTGTTCGTCTGTCTGCACAACGCCGGGCGTTCGCAGATGAGCGCCGCGCTATTCGATCGCCAGGCAGCCGGGCTCCATACATCAGCTTCGGCAGGCACGACACCGGCAGACCGAGTACACCCCGAGGCGGTCGAGGTGATGCGCGAGATCGGCATCGACCTATCCGACCAGCGGCCACAGCTCCTCACCCGCGAGCTCGCCGAGCGAGCAGATATGGTCGTGACGATGGGCTGCGGCGATGAGTGCCCCTACATTCCAGGTAAGCGCTACATCGACTGGGACCTTCCCGACCCCAAGGGACGTCCGCTTGATGAGGTTCGCGCGATCCGCGATGACATCGCCTGCCGCATCGACTCGCTGCTCGCTGATGAGACCCTGAAGTGAGCGGCCCACACGCCGCTGGGCCGCCGTACTCCAGTGTGTCGCTGCGCGCCATCGCGCGAGAGTGGGGCCGGATCGGCTGCATCGGGTTCGGCGGCCCGCCCGCGCACGTCGCGCTGTTCCGCGAGCTGTGTGTAACACGACGGAAATGGCTCACCGACGACCAGTTCGAGCGGGCAATCGCAGCGACCAACATCCTGCCCGGACCAGCCTCCACGCAACTCGCGATCTACTGCGCTTGGCGATTACGCGGCTCCAAGGGAGCACTCATTGGAGGTCTTGGCTTCATCCTGCCCGGCCTGATCCTGATCCTCGCGCTCTCCGTGCTGTTCCTCGCGGGATCACCGCCCGCATGGATACGAGGCGCCGGGATCGGAGCCGGGGCTGCCGTTCCCGCTGTTGCGGTCAGAGCCGGCTTGGGTGTTGCCGGCCCGATCTGGAGACGCGCCACAGACGCTCAGCGACCGCGCATCCTCCTCTACGCGCTCGCCGCAGGGATCGCGGCGGCCACGACCGGTCCGTGGCTCGTGCTCACCCTGCTGGCGTGCGGCGCAATCGAGCTGACATGGCAGCGCCAGCTCGCAGGAGGTGGTGTGAGCCTTCACGCTTGGCCGCTGCTCGCAGTGGCCGCAGAGCCGGGTGGGACGGGTGCGCTTGTGTGGACGGCGTTGAAGGTTGGGGCGCTCGCGTTCGGCGGTGGGTTCGTGATCGTTCCGCTGATGCAGTCAGACGCCGTAGGCACCTACCACTGGATGACCCACACGCAGTTCTTGGGTGCCGTCGCGCTCGGGCAGGTCACTCCGGGTCCGCTCACTCAGACCGTTGCGGCTGTCGGCTATGCCGCAGACGGGCTACCCGGAGCATGCTTGGCTGCATTCGTCGCGTTCTTGCCGTCGTTCTCTTTCGTCCTGCTCGGTGCAGCACGCTTTGAGCGGCTGCTGCACAACGAGCGAGCGGTCGCATTCCTCGCCGGGGCGGCCCCTGCCGCGGCTGGGGCGATCATCGGCTCGGCGATCCCGCTCGCCGGTGCCTTGAGCGAGACGTGGCAGTACGTCGTGCTCGCCGCCGCCGCTCTCCTCTTGCTTGCGCTGCGTCGCAGCATCGTTCTGACGCTGCTCGCCGCCGGCACGGTAGGCGTCGTGGCCGGGCTTGTGGGCGCCCCTATCCCGCACTAGACGGCGTCAGGCATCACTACCAGCTCTGCTCCCTACACCTCGCCAGTCTGCGCGTAGGCCATAGCGGCGGCCCGATCGACGCAGCCCTTCAGCTCGATCACGCGCCCGTCGCGCATCGTGACAACGACATAGGCAATGCCCTGATCCAGCGGCCGTCCGTCCTCTCGGGGCTGAGCGGGACGGAACGCCACGACGATCCGCTCCCCGAGCTCGACCGTCTCCTCGATCCGCCCGACAAGCCCACCGGCGAGATTACGCTCCATGACCTTGAGGATCATCTGACGGTTCTCGCATCTCCACGGCCCGTCCTCGACGCCGCGCCACTGCGCGTCCGGGGCGAGCACTGCTTCCAAGACGCCCAGGTCCCCCGCTCCACTCATCGCCTCCCAGGTCCGGTGCAGCAGCTCTATGTTGGCACTCTCGCTCATCGGGGTTGATTCTCTTGCTGCCAAGTTTGCCAAAGGAGCTTCAGATCTGGCCAGAAGCCTGCTTGGCATCGGTCTCTAGCAGGAAGGCCATGGCGGTGCTGCCGCGCTCGATCGTTGAGCGCATCTCAGGATTGAGATGAAACGTCGCGCTGTCGTAGTCGTCGAGCAGCGTGCCGCGCAGGTGCAGGTCGAGCGCCCGTAGGCGCGGGTAGTAGCCGCCGCCCATGCAGAAGATCGCGTCGTATGTCTGCCCGCCAATTTCGTGTGAGTCAAGCGTGGTCGCGTGTTGGAGCTCGAGCGTCGCTGTCCCGTCGGTGACACCCGGCGCGAGGCGTAGCTCGATCTCGTCTGCGCCACCCCCCAGCGAGAGCTTCAGCAGGCGTGGCTCCTCGCAGGTGACAATCGTGCCTGACCCCATGTTCGCCTGCTGGAACGTGCCGCCCAAGCGTAGGTCCCCGGTGACGGGAGCGTACCAGCGGTGCAGTCGCTCTGGATTCGTGCAGGCATCCCACAGATCCTCAACGGTCGTCGAGTAGATGCGCGTGAAAACGGCGACCCTTGCCTCGCCGGCGGGGATTGTCGTATGCCGAAGCTCCGGCTTTGGCTCGTGGTAGGTCATCGCGTCCGTCGTCATAGCTCTGTCTCCTTCGCTTTCGGCGTTGAGTGTGGCTCGCTTCGCGCACGCTTACCGCGGACGATCTCGACACCGAGCGCGTCCAGTCGCTGATTCCAGAAGCGTCGATAGGGCTGGAGCCATTGATCGACCTGCTGCAACGGCCTGGCATCGACCGCATACAGTCGTCGTGCGCCCGCCGCGCGGACCGACGCGAAACCGTTCTCGCGCAGAACGCGCAGGTGCGCTGAGACTGCCGGTTGGGAGATGGCGAACTCGCGCTGGATCACGTTGCCGATCTGACCAGCCGCCTGCTCTCCATCGGCGAGCAGCTCCACGATGCGTCGCCGCACCGGGTCGCCCAAGATCTCAAATGCATGCACGCCCACATCGTATCAGCTCTTCTTTATATAACCTAGGCCTGATCTCAATGAGCCTCCCAGCTGGCCTCTCGATGAGCCTCCCAGCTGACCGGCTCACGCCGCGGCTGACGCACTTCGACGAGCGCGTCGCAGCCAGAGCGGCTCCGCCAATCGGCACGTCTTAAGTCCTCCTATGCATGAGATGCCAACAGGCTCGTGCCGATCGGACCTACCTATCTCACATCTGTGAGGTGTTGCAGCGCACCCAGACCGCGCGACGTCGCGGCTCAGGAACCCGACCTACGTTTGGGGCACGGCTGCCTGTAGGCGATCGTGACGGTTTCGCCGCTCATGAATTTGAGTTCGGCCTTCACCGGAAAGCCGCCTTTTGGGCATCTCTCTGACAAGGTTAGGTAGGAGACCGTCTTCTTGGCCTTCTTATACGCCGCACCGACAGTGACTTTGAAGGAAAGGATAGAGGCATCGTTAGCGCCGGGCACGGTTTCGACCAGCGGCACTTCGACAATCAACTCCGGTCCATAGGGAGCGCCGGCCGTGACCCAATATGCCCTTTCCAGAATTTGAAAGGAGGTCGGCGTACTACCTTCGACGTAGAAGGTCAGCCCACCAGTCGGAGCGAAGAAATCCTGAATTGAGACTTTCTCGTCGACGCGTTCGGTGCCGAAGCTGACGACGCCCAGTCCTTCGCCCGTCGGGCCAGCGCTTGAGTTCTTCGGGCATCCCCTAGGCCCGCTGGCTTCAAGCACAGCTGACGCGCAGTTGCCGAACCCTTTGGGGGTTACCTTGACCCCCGCGGGGGCGTAGAAGCTTGCCCCAACGAGAGGGGACGGGAAGCCTCCGTATTCATTGCCCTTGATGGTGACTTGGACTTCCACCTCGGCGGCGGCCCCCAGAATATCGCCCGTCCCGGGGAATCCAGGAATCGGGATCGGAGTCACTTTGAGTGTGGCCACGGGCGCCGCTATAGCGGTGGACGCAAACACGAGGGAGATCAGGACGAACAAAAAGCCCTGACAGGCGGATGCTAAGCGCATCGATGACCCTCCTTTTCTTGGTCGAGGTGCGGCGCATCGGTCGTCTCTGGGTACCCAGGCGCAGTGAGGCGCCCGAGCGTGCCTTCGCACTTCGGTGCGTGCCTCCTGGCTTGGGTCATCTAAGCTCACCTCCGGCCGCTCCAGATTCCCAACGATCCTAAACATACCATCCGAAACAGACTATGTCAAAGGCTGCTCATATGAGCAAGGAGATAGAGCTCACCCATACCTCCCACATCGTGCTGGGTCTACTCTCGATGTGCCAGGAGGCCACTCCGTACGACCTTAAGCAGATGGTCTCGGCTACCGTCGGGCACTTCTGGTCGCTCCCCCACTCCCAACTTTACGCCGAGCCAGCACGCCTTGCACGTGCCGGCTACGTGACCGAGCAGCGCGAGCAAGACGGCAGACGCCGCAAGCTGTACTCCCTAACCGACCGCGGCCGAGTCGCATTTGATGACTGGCTGCGGGTCCTCACGCCCGAGCCCTACATGCTGCGCGACCTAGCGCTGCTCAAGCTCTTCTTCGGTGCCGACGTCCGCGAACTAGCCGAGGTGCAGGTAGAGACCCACAGGCAGAAGCTCTCCGAATACGAGACGCTCCTCGAACGGACCACCGAGCACGGCCCGATTGGCCCCCGGCTCGCCCTCGACCTTGGGACTCGCCACGAGCGCGAGACCGTCGGCTTCTGGACAGAGCATGCGACTAAATAAGGAGGAGCCGCAGTACAGCCTCCACGTTGGCGCGCCTAGCATGAGACGCAGTTCACCGCGTATGAGGCCGGCGAACTTTTGACGCTGTCCTCGGCGTGGCGCAAACGCTGCTAGGACGCTGGCTGCGCTTCGCACAACGCACGAACCGCTTGCAGCTCGTCGGCGACCACCAGCTTGCGTCGCGCGATCTCGGCGTCGCTTAGCTCGTCGGCGAAAAACTGGGTGAACATGTACTCGCTGCCGCGGCCGTTGGCAACCACGCGCGAGAACGCACCAGCCTCTACTCCGGGTGGCAGGCCTGGAACTAGAAAGTCAACTGTGCCGTGTATTTGTGACACGCGGACCACGATGCGCACTTCGGCATCGCCCGTGCCAATGATCCACGCCGCGCCATCGGCGCGGACCGTGTGCGCGAAGTCCGGCGCCCATTCGGGCAGCCTGGTCGCGTCGGCCACGAGCTCGAGAACCGCCTCTGGCGGAGCGTCGATCGATATCGACTGGGTATTGGACCGTTGCATTGGGACTCCAGACATTGGTGACGGAGCAGACGACGCTAGTCGTTGAGTGGGCCTCACAGTGGCGCCCCGTGATCGTCGGCCACGGCGCGCGATCTTAGGAGTATCCGTTGGCAAGGTAGAGACCCAGCCAGACGATTGCCAGCGAGAGCAGAAAGACGATCGCCTCCAAGATGTGCAGATCGGAGCGACGGATATGCCAGATCAGGAGGACCCCGACAGTCGCGACGAGTGCGAGCTTGATATGGAAGGCGCTGTTGTCCCACAGGTCGAGATGGAAGGCCATTGCCGTGCCAGTGGCGACTAGCACGAGCAGGGCGATGAGCGTGCCGTAGCCGAACCTTCGGGCGATCGCGCGCAGACTTTCGCGGTCGGTTGATCGACGTCCGATCGGGACCACGACGGTAGCGAGCATCATCTGCCCGCCCACGAAGAAAGCCATCGCTAGCAGGTGCAACCACCGGATCAGAAACCAGATGTGACTCACGTAGCTCGACCTACGCGATTGGAGTCGGCTTTTTGCAAGTCAGTAACCACCATCGGCTATCGGTGGAGTGAGAGCCTCATGGCGATCGAAGGGGATGCAGGACGTGCTCCAGGGTTGTGGCGAGCGTCGGGATGCGCGCGAGATGTTCGCGGGTGAGAACCTCCAGCTGCTCGTGCCCGTGGATCGTAAGCCTGAGGTGCACGCGGCGGTGGTCGAGCGTGTCGCGCTCGCGGTGGATGAGGTCGCTTGCCTCCCCTCGCTGTACAAGCTCTACGGCGCTGTGGTGACGTATGTGCAGCTCTTGGGCGACCTGCCCGATCGTCGGTCCGGGCGCCGTAGGGTGACCGCGCAAGACCAGCAGCAACTGGTGCAACGAAGGCGTCAGGCCCGCTTTGCGCGCCGTCTGCTCGCTCCAGCTGAGGAACTGGCGTAGCTCGCTACGAAATGCGAGCAGACGCTGATAGTCCTCATCGAGCAGCGGGCGCTCCCCAGCTTGGGAGCTCATTGTGTGGGCTCGCGGATTGGGAGCAGCATGCCTAGGCCGGCCACGAATCGCTGCGGCCGCAGTGGGCGCTCACGGTGACGCTCCTCTATCAGCACCCGCTCGTGGGCTCGGAGAAGGTCGAACTGACTCACCAATCCTTCAAGGTGCGGGGGGCTCCCGCGATCTATGACGGGCAGCACTCCGTGACCGCTAGAGACCATCCTGTCGGCGACTTCGCGCAGAGTCTCATCGGCGAAGGCGATTGTCGGCTCACGTGCTAGGACACCGGCCGATAGCGGGCTGGAGGAGTGGTGCGCGGCGAGCACGTCAGAGAAGCTCAGCACACCGATGATCGCCTCTTCGCAATCGAGCACGGGGTACAGTCGCTGACGGCGCTCATCGCTGCCCTCGGGTAGCCGCCGGTATAACCCGGCGGCGCGAATCGACGGTTCCACGGTGACCACCTCTGTGTCCATCACGTCGCGCACGAGCAAGGCATGCAACGGGTCTACCTCGTACTCGCGGGTTACGTGATAACCACGCCGGGCGACCTTCTCAGTCAGGATCGAGCGTTTCAACGTCAGCACGCTCACGAGGTGTGCGATCGTGCACGCGATCAGCAATGCAAGGAGTGCATTTACGTCGTGGGTGAGCTCCAGCGCAAACACGATGCTGGTAAACGGTGAGCGCGTAACTCCGGCCAACGCAGCGGCCATCCCGAGTAGCGACCAGGTGCCCTCCCCGGCTCCCGGCAACACCGATCCAAGCAGTCCTCCCAGCGCAGCGCCCAGCATGAGGAGCGGAGCGAGGATTCCGCCGCTAGTGTTCGAGCCGAGAGCAACCGACCAGATCACGAGCTTGACCAGGAGTAGTACCAGCAGGGTGCCGAGAGCCAGGCGCCCGGCGAGCTCGGCGCCGATCGTGTCATAGCCGACGCCTAACGCGCGCGGGTCGATCAAGCCGCCCACGCCGACCACGATGCCGCCGAGGGCGGGCCACCATGACCAGTGCAGCAGTAGGCGCCCGAAAAGGTCCTCCGCGCCGTAGACGCAGCGGGTCATCACCCAGGCCAGTCCCCCACAGGCGATCCCGATAATGATCGCTCCGGCGCTCACCGTCGCGCCTAATAGTGCTTTGTTAGGTTTGCTCGTGTTGTTTGGTGGGTGGGAGCGGTAGGCGGGCGAGATCGATTGCCTGGTGGCAGGTTTGGCAGCGGCCGGTCCAGCACTTGAAGATCGGCTGCAATAGCAGCACGGCCTTCGGGAGTGTCAGGCCGACCGCGGGTGAAAAGGGTGAAGCCGCTCGAGCGTGAGGAACCCGTGTGCGGCGGTCACCAGCGCTGTGTGGTGGTACCAGCCCAGGTATGAGCGGCCCTCGTAGTGGTCGAGTCCGAGCTCGCCCTTGAGCTGCTTGTAGTCAAGCTCCACCTTCCAGCGCATGTGTGCCAGCCGAGCGAGCCGCTCGGGCTCGGTGTCGGCGGGCAGGTTTGAGATCCAATAGTCGGTCGGCCCGTCGTGCTCCTCGGGCCACTCGGCGATCAGCCACTCCTCCCGCGGAGGCACCTCAGAGTCCTCGCGCCACCCGGTCCAGCGCTGATCATCGCGCCAGCCGTGTGCGGCGTGAACGCGCGCGAAGACGAACCTGGAGGTGACCGGCTCTCCCTCGGAGTCCTTACGGAAGGTGACCATTTGAGCGGCATCTGTTCCGAGCCGGCTGATCAACTCACCGATCGGCTCAGGCCTGCGGTCTGGCCGCGGTCGGACCGGGCCGCGCGTCGCCGTGGGCTTCTTGGGAGGCACCGCGAAGACGGTCCCTTGCGCGAACACCCTGGTGGTTGGCCCGACCGACAATACGTACTCACACCCGGCCTGATCGAGACGGTCCCGCAGCCAGGTGTTCTCCCCGTAGGCATGATCGCCGAGCACCGGCGCCTTCGGAACATCCCAGCCAGCCGCTTGCTCGAGCAGCTCCACCCCGAGCTCAGGCTTGGTGTTGAAGGCCACCTCATCCGGGATCTTCGCCTTACGCCGCCGCTGCTCATCAGCGCACCAGTCCTCCGGCAGATACAACGCCCACCCCAACGGCACCGTCCCGCGCGCTCCGACGGCGTGCACCGACACCCCGATCTGACAGTTACCCGTCTTCCCCAATGTCCCCGAGTACTGGCGCTTGACACCCGGCGAATCCTTGCCGTCCTTCGGAAACCCGGTGTCATCCAGCACCCACGCCTCAACGTCGATCTCGCACGCCACCCGCTCAGCCACCGCCTTGACTACCAACGCCGGGTCCCACGGACTATCGGCCACAAACTGCTGCAACGACTGATAGTCAGCGTCACCACCCAGCCGCTCCACCATCGGCTCAAGCGACTTGCGAGGACCCTGCTCCAAGAGCCCCCGCAGATACAAGGAGCCGTTGACCCGCTGCACCGGCCGGTTCATCGCCTCCGCGAGCACCTCGCCCGCGAACACCTCCAGCCGCTTCTTCACCACGATCGGAGCATCCGCATCCACCGTCATCACAGCCATGATGCCTCCTCGCGTCGATAACCACGAACACACGAGGATTCGCCACGACCAAGCCGAACTCCTACCCCCAACCTAACAAAGCACTACTAACTGCCCGTGAGTGGTGGTCGCGAATAGTGGTGCGGCGCGCAGTAGGCCTGCGTGCACGAACGCTTCCCGAATACTCTCAGCCGAGCAGGCGGCTAGCGCAACCGGGATCATCGAGCGTGGACGCCACTCGAACAGGAGCAGCTCAACGGCTAGCAGCACCGCTGCCACCGGTGTAGCGAACACGGCAGTCATGCCACCTGCCGCTCCAGCCACGAGCAGAGTGCGGCGCTCGGCGGCGGTGAGGTGCAGGAACTGCCCCACGATGCTCCCGACCGCGCCGCCGGTAACGATGATCGGACCCTCCGCGCCGAACGGGCCGCCTGTGCCGATGCTCACAGCGCTTGAGGTCGGCTTGAGCACGGCCAGCCTGGGTTCCATCCGACTGCCGCGCAGCAGGATCGTTTCCATCGCCTCTGGGATCCCGTGGCCCCGGATGCGCTCAGAGCCCACTCGCGCCATCACTCCAACGATCAGCCCGCCAGCCACTGGCACCAGGACACTCCACCCCCCGAGTACGCTGGTGTCCGGGCCGTCGATGCCAGTGGCGAGCGTACCTGTGTAGGCGAGATGCGTGATCAGGCCGATCAGGTCCAAAAGGCCCAGCGCGAGAAACGCGACGGCGGCTCCGACTAGGAGCGCAACTGCGGCCAGCCTGAGGATCGTCGGCGTCGCCGCGAAGTCACCGAGCTCGCGGTCCCCGGCGCCAAACGGCCTGGTATCGGTCGGGGCGATCGCGTCACTCGGAAATCGCTCGACCTGGCCATTGCGCGCCATGAAAAAATAATATCGGGTACCGATACTTTAGGGAGTGCTCCGCGCTCCACAAGCTGTCGTGGGGCTCCGCGATCCACAAGCTGTCGAGGGCGCCGCTGGCCGGCGACGCCCCCGATCGAGGGCCCCAGAGATCAGCTGCGTAGGCGCTTATGCGCGGGCACGACGGCCAACGCAAGCCTGCCGAGCGTGAGCGCGGCGAGCAAGAGGCCGAAGTCGCGTAGGGCGATGTCGTAGTAGCGCGGTGCATCGTTGGTCAGCAGGTTCACGACGATGCCCGCCAGCCAGCCAGCCACCACAAACGCGCCAATCCGGGGAGCAAACGCTACGAGCAGTCCCGCGAGGATCTCCACACCTCCAACCACGTGCATGAAGTCTTGACCGCTGCCGGGGACGATGTTGTTGATCCAGGGGGCGAGGTAGCTCGGCCAGTAGACGCTCCAATTGAAGAACTTGTCGATTCCGAACAGGATCGGCGCGAGCGTGAAGCCGATCCGCAGCAGCCAGAACGCCTGGTAGGCGGCGGCGTCGACGTCCAGCGTGCCAGGTATTGCCAGTCGATCACTGCCGCCCGCCGCTTCGCGGCCCAGTGGTCTCTCAAGGGTGTTCATAGATGCCTCCTTGTGTTGAGGCGTCCCCAAAACTGCTGGGACGCGACTCAGGGTTCACTTGGTGGCTTTGCGTCCCTTGCGCAGCGGTTCTTACGTGCGCGCGCGTCAGCTTCCCATGCAATCCATCGCCAAGCTGCCTAGCGCTCGCTGGCGAGAAGGGCCAGCAGGCTCTCGTGATCCTCGTTGCAGGCAGGGCATCCATGCAGGTGGGCTCGCATGCCGGGAATCTGCTCGTCGGGCTCGGCCTGGGAGAGCTCCAGCTCCACATAGCGGTCTAGCTGATCGAAGCACTCATCGCAGGTGAGCTCCAGGCCAGCCGGTCCAACCAGCCGTCTGAGCAGACGATTGGGGTCGGTGGGAGCGCTCATCGGGTTCTGGCCTCCAGATGCCGATCGATGTCCAGTCCGCGAGCGGCAAGCATCGCACGGAGCTTGCCCCGAGCATCGTGGAGGGTCTTGTAGAGCGCTCCCCGGGTGGTGTGCAGTCGCTCCGCGAGCACGTCGATGGGGATGTCGTTCAGAGTGATAGCCACAAGCACATCCCTCTGGTGGGGGCTGAGGTCCTCCTTGATCGCCTGTTGGAGCGCCGCAATGACCTCTCGTGTCTCGCCATCCTCATGAGGTGCCTGCATACGGTCGGCGATCGCCGACCAGCTCTCGGGCTCGAGCTGCACCTCACGTCCCTGCCAAACGCGACGGCGGACCTTGACCGCGGCCTCGAGTAGCGCGAACTTGTAGACCCAGGTGGTAAAGCGACTCTCGCCACGAAAGTCCCCGAGCTTGCGCAGCACCGCCATGAGCGCGTCGTCGGCGCTTTGCTGGGCGAGGTCCTCCTGATCGCCGTCGCGCGCTTGGCCGAGTGCCGCTCGGCGCCTCTGCACCTCGAACCTGGCTGCCCTCAAGAGCAGCACGTGCAGATCCTTGACGGCTGCGTCATACCCAGGGGCATCGGGATGCAGGCGCGCAATCCAGGCCGCCGACTCGGCGTCAAGCTCCCTGGTATCAGTTGCGGAGGCATGTGTGCGAGGCATGGTGGCCACCCAGACGCTACACAAGCAAGCGTCGAGGCCGGATCCAAGCGCAGAATCCTCACGTCGCGGGTCCCCATACCTGCTTTGCGTCGGGATAGCACGGCTTCTTACCAACGGATTGGGTAAGACCGTGACCGGAGAGGACGCTAACCACGCATGACTCAGACCCAGCGCACTAGCCCATCACACTCGCCGCCACCCCGAGCGCCCAACCGGGCGAACCTATCGATCGGCCAGCGGCCGAACGCGCGCGATCTCCAGGTTCAGGAGCGCCTTACGGTCCAGATTGCCGACTGGCTACAGGAGCATCTCGCTCCGAAGGGGGTTGGCGTCGTATTGGAAGCCGAGCATCTGTGCATGTCCCTGCGTGGCGTACAGAAGTTCGGCGCCAAGACCATCACCTCAGCGCTACACGGGCTGGTACGTAACGACCCACGCACACGCCATGAGTTTCTAGCCCTCACCACAAGGAGCCAACCATGACCACTGAGCATCAGACGTTTGTGATCGTCGGCGCAGGCCTAGCCGGCGCCAAGGCAGCGGATGCTTTGCGCGAGGAGGGCTTTGACGGTCGTGTCGTCATGATCGGAGCCGAGTCTGAGCCTCCGTATGAACGTCCACCCCTCTCCAAGGAGTACCTGCGCGGAGAGGCGGGGCGCGAGAAGGTCGTCGTGCACGACGACGAGAGCTACTACGAGAGCGCGCAGATCGAGCTGCGCACCGACTGCGAGGCCACCGCCCTGCATCTCTCCACACGTGAGGTCGAGCTCGCCGGAGGCGAGCGGGTCGGATTTGACAAGCTGCTGCTTGCAACTGGAGCTGAGCCGCGCCGGCTGCAGATCGCGGGCGCGAAGCTCCAGGACATCTACTACCTGCGGACCGTCGAGGACTCCGACCGGCTGCGTCAGCGCATCGAGCGTGGCGGCAGGTTGGCGGTCGTGGGCGCAGGTTGGATCGGCGCCGAGGTGGCCGCATCGGCTCGAGGGAAGGGCTGCGAGGTGACGCTCATCGAGGGAGCCAAAGTCCCTCTCGAACGCGTTCTCGGCCCCGAGCTAGGAGCTATCTACCGCGACATCCACGTCGACCACGGCGTCAAGTTCATCGGCGAAAGTAGCGTGGCGCGCTTCGAGGGCACGGCCAACGTCGAGCGTGTAGCGCTGAACGACGGGCACCTCATCGACTGTGACTTCGTCGTAGTGGGCGTAGGAGTCTTGCCGCGCACCCAACTCGTCGAGAGCTCCGGTCTGAAACTCGACAATGGCGTACTCGTCGACGAGTTGCTGCAAAGCAGCGAGGATGGCGTCTACGCGGCGGGGGACCTAGCCAACGCCCACAACCCCCTGCTGGGCCGTCACATTCGCGTCGAGCACTGGGCGAACGCTCTCAACCAGGGACCCGCAGCAGCACGATCGATGCTCGGCAAAGGCGAGCCATACGCCCGTGTGCCCTACTTCTTCTCCGATCAGTACGACATCGGGATGGAGTATTGCGGCTACGCCAGCGACTGGGACGAGGTTGTGTTCCGTGGCGATCCTGCTTCCCGGGAGTTCATCGCCTTCTGGCTCAAGGATGGTCGTGTACAGGCGGGCATGAACGTCAACGTGTGGGACGTCACCGAGGATATCCAGCGACTCATACGCTCCGGGACGGCAATCGCGGCGGGACGCCTTGCCGATCTCCAGATGCCCCTGAGTGAGCTGTTTGCGGACGAGGCAAGCTAGCAACCACGGTGCGGGTCCAGGACGGCAAGGCTCTGACCACCGACGGGCCGTTCGTTGAGACCAAGGAGGCGCTCGGCGGCTACCTACTGTTCGAAGCCGAGGATCTCGACGCCGCGATTGAGTTGGCCTCGCGGATTCCGGCAGCTCGCATGGGCGGCGCGATCGAGGTGCGCTCGATAGTAGAGCGCTAGCGATCCTTGAGCAGCTCTTACGATCAAGCGGACGTGCTCTCGTTGCACTGGCGGCTTCCTCGCTGACTTCGACCTCGCTGAGGAAGCCGCGCAGGATGCTTTTGCGCGCGCCGCTTGGATTGCGGCCGCGATCCCGAAGCACCCGCCGGCCCCGTGCCGCACCCATCAGACGAGGTCGACTGGAAGAATCTCGGTGCGGGCGACGGCGGCGTCTCGGTCGCCGGCGAGGGCTAGCCGCCGCTCGTCTTTCATGTAGTCGTCGAGCGCTGATTGGGAGGGGTACTCCAAGATCTGGATCTCCAGTGGCGCGCCATTGGTGCCGTCCGTCCGCGCCCGTTGGAGCACACGAGCGCCGTGAGTCGCCATCAGGGCGAGGACCCGATTCTCGTAGTCGATGAGCGCTCCCGCAGCGCCCTCGTGAGGCCAAAGCAGGATGCACAGACGAACACGCATTGCTGCGAGAGTAATCAAGGTCGCATCGGCGCGTCGCTACCGGGGCCCGGTGACTATGCACAACATCGCCCACGCGCCGGCTTTTCAATCGCTCGTGGTGTGGGTTCCTAGGCAGATCGGGAGTGATCAACTGCAAAGCGTAAAAAGCGGCCAGCGCCCTGGCACGCCCTTGAGGTCGTGAAAACCGCGATCCTCAAACGTGAATGGGCCGCCCACAACCGTACCGAAAACTGTGCCCGAGACGAGCACCTCGCCGGGTCCGGCGAGCGCGTTCACGCGCGATGCGATGTGGACGGCCATGCCGCCCACGTCCTCGCCGATCAGCTCACACTCGCCTGTGTGCACACCGACGCGGAGCTCGACCCCGAGTTCGTGCGCGGCGGCAGTGATTGCCAGGGCACAGCGCAAGGCCTGTGACGGCGTCCCCGCAAAGGTCGCCAGGAAGCCGTCGCCCACTGTCTTGACCTCGCGACCGCCAAAACGGGCGAGCCGCTCACGGACCTGTACATCGTGGTCGGCGAGCAGATCGCGCCAACGACCGTCTCCCAACGTGGCGGCCCGTGCGGTTGCATCGACGATGTCTGTAAACATCACAGTGAGCAGCGTCCGTACCAGTTCTCCGCTGCTGCGAGCGCCAGTCAGGAACTCCTCGACCTCCTCGATGATCGCGTCGCTGTCGCCGATGAACGGGAGCGAGTCGACACCCTCCAGCTCGACGTAGCGCGCGTCGGCTATGTGCTCTGCCAGGTAACGCGAATGGCGTGGATCCCAGGCGTTGTCGCCGGCTCTGTGCATGACCAGCGTTGGGACGCGGACACGGGGCAGTGTGTCGCGTACGTCGAGGTCCGCCGCGGCATTCAGCAGGATACGAGCCTCGCTCGGGCTTGCCGACAGGCGCTGAAGCCGTGCGTACCACGCCGCTAGCACTGGGTCGTCGGCCATGGATGGCGCCAGCACCGAGAGCCCGGGGCCGCCGCTCTCGCCCCAGGCAGCGACGGTGTGCTCGGTCCACTGGGCGCGGTCCTCGACGGTCATTGCCCAGTCGTAGTCCGGTGCCCACGAGGTGCGTGCGATAGACGCATACATGATCAGAGCACCGACGCGCTCCGGGCGATCGGCGGCAAGCAGTGCGCCGACCGGCCCACCCAAGCCATAGGTCAATAGCGCTGCCCGCTCGCTGCCGGCGGCATCGAGTACCGCGAGCGCGTCGCGCGCCTCCTGCTCAAGCGTGTATGACCCACCAGCGCTGTCCGACAGTCCGCTGCCGCGACGGTCAAACAGGATCAGGCGACTGAACACAGCGAGACGCTCGAGGAAGCGACGCACGGAGGACGCATCCCATAGCTGCTCGATCTGGGAGATCCACCCCGGTAGGAACAGCACGTCGAGCTTGCCCTCGCCAGCGACCTGATACGCGATGGTCGCATCGCCACTGCGCGCATAACGTGTCGTGGGCACCATCAGACGCCTTCGATCAGTGCCCGGAGCGGCACGGATTGCTCGCCGATCGCGTCTACCGCGCAGCTGCGATGATCACTGAGGCCGGCGAGCCGGCTGACCAGCGCACTGACGAGGCTCATAGAGCTCGCAAGAACCCGGTAGTGGCAGCCGACAGCACGCGTTCATCCTACGCAGCGGGCGGCAGACACTCCGTACTGCAGAAGAGATGCCGATCCGTTGAGGTCGCTCAATACCCCACCAGCGATAAGCCGTCTAACGCGATGGGCATGGCCGTCGGGTTTTGCCATCGTTCAATTCCCCAACCTGCCGCTCGCCGTTGCGCTGCTCGCAGGTGTTGCGGGTCACTTCACGGATGGCAGCGGACGCCAATTGATCCTCGCGGTCTTCTATGTGGCGCTAAGCGTGTGGGCCTACGAAGAGGCGCGGCACGGAGATAACTGGTTTCGACGATTGCTCGGTCTCGGGTTCTCCGTCTACATCGTCGTCAGCCTTGCGCAGGCGCTACACGCCTAGCAACTCCCCGCGCATCGCATCGGCCTGAGGGGCGATGCCCGCGGAGACATAGGAGGTTCTGCACCTGGCGATATCCCGATCGATGTCCGGCCAGCGGGTGGCGGGTCTGCCGGAATCGATGTCCGGCCAGCGGGTGGCGGGTCTGCCGGAATCGATGTCCAACCAACGGGCGGCGGGTCTGCCGGAAGGAAACCGGGGGCGTGGAGTCCTTGAGGGCAGACAAGGTGCGTGGATTGCCCTCGTCGTGCTCGTAGCTTTGACTAAAGGAGTCCCGAATGCGCTCAACTCTGAAGTGCCTCATGCCTGCCCTAGTCGTATCGCTCACATTGGCTGCATGCGGAGGCAGTTCGAGCAGCTCGAGCTCCGCTCCGCAGGCCAGTGCGACGCCAGCCAGCGCCACGTCATCATCGAGCGGGGAAAGGGTGACGCTCGTCAAGAGCGCCTCAAACGCGACGCTGGGCGCCACGGTGCTCGTCGACGCCCAGGGAATGACCCTCTACCACCTCAGCGGGGAGCAGAACGGCAAGTTCATCTGTACGAGCTCGGCGTGCTTGCAGGTGTGGCATCCGCTGAGCACATCAACCACTACGCCGAGCGGCAGCGTCGGCTCGCTGGGGACCGTGAAGCGCCCCGAAGGTACCGAGCAGGTGACCTACAAGGGGATGCCGCTCTACACCTTCGTGCAGGATCAGAAGGCCGGGGATGCCAAGGGGCAGGGCATCAAGGACGTCGGCACCTGGACCGCCGTGACGATCAGCCCTGGGAGCTCGAGCGCGCCGGCTGCGCCAGCCCCGGCCCCCTCGCCGGCCCCCTCGCCGCCGCCTGCGAGCTCCGGCGGGGGCGGTGGCTACGCCTACTAGCTGCCGCTCGGGGAGGGAGCTATCTCTCCCCGGCCTGCCGCTTGCAAGTCGCGAGGCAGAGCGAGCGCCGCGTGGTGGGCCAGCACTGTCAGGTCAGTACGCCATTGGATGATCGCCGCTCGCTGGGCGGCCTGCGTAGCGGGCAGGTCATCCAGGTTGCGCTCCGCCAAGCCGCTGGTGAGCGCGCTCAGATATGAGTCCTCGAGAATGTAGGTGTGAGCGTAAGGAGCATGCAGGGCGCGAAGCTGTGCCGTGGCAGGCTGGACGGCGGCTATGTCGACCGTGTAAGCGGCGAAACTTCGCTCCAAGGCCCCCATTCGATGCGATGCCTCCCGGGGAGAGATGCGGTTGTCATGGTAGGCCGACAGGATCGGGTCGGCTCCTTCAAGCAGGCGGTTGACGGCGAGCCTGATCGGCTCTACCTGCCGCAGATAGCTCACGAGCGCTGTGCGTTCGCTATGCGCGGAGATCTCTGCAGAGGCCGAACGGCCGCCGCAGCCCTCCAGGGTCGCCGCCGTGAGCACGAGCGCCCCCGCGAGCAAGAGGGCGCGTGCGCGTCGCGACCGAATGGCAACTGCGTGGAGCGTGTAAGAGCCCGTCATCTTCTGAGTCTTGACGCCGCTGCTCGCGCATCCTTCCAAGCTGCTCCCCCAGGCCCAGGAGCTCCCGTAAGGCGGTGGGTCATCCGCCCGCTCTCGGGATTGGACGCATACCGGACAGGGCCAGGCGTTGCCATCGGCTTATCTTCCCACGCAGGCATACCCTGCCTCGAGCGCGACGTCGACGCTACCGAGCGGCCGATGGGGGCAGGACGTGATTCACTTCGGGGCAGCACGCCAGCATCACTACCACGCGAAGGGTGAATATGAGCGCCCCGGACCCGCCAAAGGCAAGCTGAGATGCCATCGGTCGACCCGATCCCCCAGCACCTGCACACTGTCACGGCAAGGCTGGTCCTCAGCGACGCCGCCGGCGCGATCGAGTTCTATCGCAGCGCATTCGGCGCCGAGGCGCTCGGCGAGCCGTTCACCGGACCCGACGGGGCGATCATCCATGCCGAACTGCGCATCGGCGACTCGGTCGTGATGATCACCGACGAGGCCGGCGATACCGATGCGCCAGCGCGCTCGCCTCGATCGCTCGGCGGAATCGTCAGCGCCATCATGGCCACCTACTGGGAGAATGTCGACGCCGCTTGGGAGCGTGCGCTCGAGGCCGGGGCAGAAGTGGTCTATCCGCTTGCTGACCAGTTTTACGGCGAGCGGGGCGGTCGCCTGCGTGACCCATACGGTCAGCAATGGATGCTCAGTCAACGCATTGAGGAGCTCTCACACGAGGAGGTCGCCCGCCGGGCCGCTGAGCTCTTCGGCTCAAGTAGTTGATCGTGGGACGCACCGTGCGGGTGGTGTTTATCCTGGTCGCGTGTCCGTCGATGTGAGCTCCGAGATCGAGATCGCCCGGCCTCGCGACGAGGTCGCGGCCTACGCCGGCGATCCCGACAACGCGACGGCTTGGTATCAGAGCATCAAGGCGGTCGAGTGGAAGACGCCAAAGCCAGTCGCCGTCGGCTCGCGGATCACGTTCCTCGCCGAGCTCCTTGGACGTGATCTGGCATATACATACGAGGTGAGGGAATTGGTTCCCGGCGAGCGATTGGTGATGAGCACCGCCGAGGGTCCTTTCCCGATGGAAACCACATATACGTGGGCGGACAGCGCACCTGGCATCACATTGATGACGCTGCAAAATCGGGGTGAACCGACTGGCTTCGCCAAGGTCACAGCACCGATGATGGTAGGCGCGATACGTCGCGTCAACGGCAAGGATCTGCGCAAGCTCAAGGAGATCCTCGAGACGGGGATCGCCACCAGTTCGAGCTTCCAATCCATTTTGCGCATCCTTTCGTGAACGCCACGCGTTCCGTGGCAAGCAGAGGACCGCCGGAGGTCGTGGCGATCCTCCCTCCTAAGGGGTCGATGCATCACAACGCTATCCGCGCACCGCGCTGGCCGACGAGCGCGACCCGTGAGTCTCACTGATCTTCGAACAGCAGGCCGCTGTGCGCGTCGGCGACGAGCAGCGCCCGAGCGAGCTGCGCCACAGCCAGCTCGCGCTCGTTCTCGACGCTCAGTGTCGCCCCGCCGTTGACCCTCCCCCTTGCTCCTCCCCTCCCCCTCCCGTCCCCGCGCGCCCAGCTGGCAAGAGGTCAGCCAGCGCTGGGGACCGCAGGATGGCTAGCGCTGCCCGATTCCGCGCGCCGGCGAGGGCTTTGGTGCGGCCAGGCTGGTGCGGGCAGCCAGAAGCTCTAGCCGCTCCGCGACGGTAAGTGCTCCATCGCTGCGGGCAAGCGCACTGGCCATCGAGCTCGCGCCACGCTTGAGCGCCGAGTCCTCGAGTGCCCTCGCGATCGTCTCGCGGAGCTTCTGCGGCGAGGCCTGCTTGCGGACTCGCACGCCCGCACCGACGTGGACCACGCGCGCGGCATTGTCGGGCTGGTCGCGACCGTCGGGGATGCAGACGAGCGGGACGCCGTCCGCCAAGGCCGCGTTCACGGTCTGCCAGCCGGCGTGCGTCACGACCAGCGCGGCATGCGGGAAGACCGCTCGATGTGGAACGAAATCCACGATGCGCACGTTCGCCGCATCTCGGAGGTGCGCCATGTCGAGCGCTCCCGCCGTCAGCAGCGCCCGGACCCGCAGCTCGGCGACGGCATCGAGGACGCGCTGCGCAAGCGCCTGCTGGTCCATGTAGCTCGTGCTGAAGCTGATCACGACGAGCGGGTCGGTGTTGGACTCGGGCCACGGTGAGCTCCAACCACCCTCAAAGGGCTCGAATGCGGGACCCACGTAATGGACGTTCGACGGGAGCGCGCCGCGGCTGGAGAAGTCGAGCTCGGGCGCCGTCATCACGTAGATCGCCTCGGCTCCAAGCAGTTGGGCCTCCCAATCCACTAGCGGCGCGAGCCCCTGCTCGGTGCGCGCTCTGTTGAGAATCGGCAGGCCGGCCCTGAAGAAGCGGGTGAACAGGTGGCCGACGAGACGGTCGCGCACGGCGCCGAGCGGACCACCCATCGGCCCCAGGCCGCTGAACAACGGCGGCGCGCCCGCGACGGTCAGGGGATAGGGACAGTGGACGAGCGCGACGGCCGGCAGTCCCGCGCGCTCGGCGGCCACGGCCGCACCGAGCAGGATCCAGTCGAACACCACGGCGTCCGCCGACCAGCCGTCCAGTAGCTCGGCGCATTCGCGGGTCGTGTCGAGTAGCGGGGCGAGCATGCCGTTGTTGCGCGCGCGCAGCCCTGCACCGTATTTCGTGCGCGCCTCCCAATCACGCAGCGAGTCGGTCTCACGACGCGTGATGTCCATCTCGGGGAGCGCCCGCTGGATCTCGACGAACTCTGCGCCGGTGCGTTCGATCCGCGCTCGCGCCGCGCGGTGAGCGAGGACCCGCACCTCGTGGCCGCGTTCAACCAGCTGCCGAGTGACGGCGAGCTGCGGCGGTGCGTTGCCGCTGAAAGCCATAAGTGTCTGAAAGACGCGCACAGTGGTATTTTGACTTTAGCTCTTATCAAGTTTAATATGTCGAGGTCCTCTCCCCCCCAGAAGCGCTCGTATCGGATGTCGGCTCGCGCCGACGCCGCCGCCGCAACTGCCGAGCGCCTGCTTACCGCGGCTTGGCGGCACTTCGCGACGCGGCCATACGAGGACGTCCTGCTGCGCGAGATCGCCGCCGAGGCGGAAGTCACGGCGCAGACCCTGCATATGCGCTTCGGCGCCAAGGACCAGCTGTTCATCGCCGCTTTCTGGTGGTGGGGTCGACACGAGGTGGCGCGACGCGACGCGACGCCCGCGGGAGATGTGCCAGGGGCAGTCAGGGTCGTCTTCGACCACTACGAGACCCACGGCACGGCGATCCTACGGATGCTCTCCCAGGAGGAGCGGATCCCCGCCATCCGGGAGATGACCGATGCCGGTCGTGCTTACCACCAGGCCTGGGTAGAGAGGACGTTCGAGCCGCTACTGCACGGTTTGCAAGGAGGCTCGCGGTCACGGCGTCTGGCCGCAATCGCGATCGCCACCGACGTGCTCGTATGGAAGCTGCTGCGCCGCGACATGCAGCTCGAGCGCAAGGTCGCCGAGCGGATCGCGGTCGAGATGATCCAGTCCTCGCCCCCAGCGCTCTGAGCGGGCACGCATCCCGCGAGTCAGGGGCGCGGTCCTCAGCGCGCGTCGATAGATGCGCGGCCAGGGTTCCTGGCGCCCGCGCTGCGGCGCTGGCCGTCCTGCGTCACTGCTTGCCGGCGGGTCGCTCAACCGGTTCTGCGAGGTCGGTGTATGGCGTCGACCACCACTCCAACGGGACCAGCGCACGCGCGAGTGCGCGCGTATCGATCTCCAGTTCCGCGGCGCGGCGAATGATCACGATCAGAGTAGTGCGGATCGTGCGCTCGAGGTCGATCGCGGACTGCCCCTCGAGGACAGCTCGGCGCGTCGCGCTCAGGCGCCGCGCTCGCGCAGATGGGTCCTCGAGCTCATCCAGTTCGGCGTCTTCAGGGTCGTCGATCATGTAGCGCAGCAGCTGCACGCGCCCGTAGAGCTCGACGTGGCGCTCGATCAGCGCCGTGTAGGGACGCGCGGCCAGCATCGCCGGGCCCCAGGCCGCCAGGGCGTCGCGGCTGTCGTCGAGCAATCTTTCGACCAGGCGCGCGAGCCGGTGGCGCCACTCGCTATCCGGCATGTGCTCATCCACGAGCGCCGTGACGCGGTCGGTTCCCGCTGCGCTGCAGATGAAGCTGCGCACCTCGATGGTGCGTCGGCCTGCCGTGTCGTCCCCGACCTCAAGCAGCTCGCCCAGGCCTACCCAGGTGAAGCGTGCGCCGGCGGCCAGCTCGAGTAGCGCGTTCTGCGCAAAGACACGCCAGCGGGCGCTGTCGCGCCGCTCCAGCGCCTCGTTGATCACGGCGACAGTCACCAGCACCACCACGAGGCTCGCGAGGATCGACGAGATCATCGCGTGGCGCTCCCAGAAGCCCGTCTCGAAGTCGGATGCAGCAAGTCCGACGAGCGCGAGCACGCCCGTCGTGGCCGCGATGCGCAGCCCCCACTGGTCCGCAAATGCCCCGGTCACCTCGGCCGGTCACGATAGCGGCCGGCCGTAGGCTGGGCCTGAAAGCGGTGCCATCGGACGCCAGGGTGCAGGTCGAAGTCACTCTACGCACGGTAGTTGCAGACACAACTGTCTTTGCTATACTTGCGCTAGCAACTAAATCGGGAGGAAGCAGCTCCCCAGACGCCAGCCGGCGGCGACTCTTCGGGCAGCCACCGATTCCGAGAAGATCGAGAGCAGCAATGCGTCCAATCGACGGCATCCATCACATCAGCCTCATCACCGGCGACGCGCCCCGCAACGTCGATTTCTACGCGCGCGTCCTGGGCCTGCGGCTGGTCAAGCGAACTGTCAACCAGGACGATCCGAGCGTCTACCACCTCTTCTACGCCGACGAGCAGGGCTCGCCCGGCGCGGACATCACGTTCTTCGAGTACCCCGGAGCGCGGACCGGGCATGCCGGCGCCGGCATGATCTCCTCGATCGTCCACCGCGTCGGCTCCGAGGCCGCACTGGACTTCTGGGGCGAGCGCCTCGCCCGTGAGGGCATCCAAGTCGAGCGCGAGCCTACGTGGTTGCGGTTTGCCGACCCGGAGGGCATGAGCCACGAGCTCGCTGTCGTCCAGACCAACGACGAGCCACTGATCGCCCGCTCGAGGGAGGTCCCATCTGCGTACGCGCTTCAGGGCTTCGAGGCCGTCCGTGCGCTCGTCGCTGACCCTGCTCGCAGCGAGACCCTGCTGCGGGAGGCCCTCTGCTTCTCAGAGCTGGCCGAGCACGAGTGGGAGGCGCGTGGCGCGCATCGCGGCGGACGCATCCTCTTCGAGCAGAGCAGCGCACGCGGGGCGCTCGGCGCCGGCACGGTGCACCACATCGCCTGGTCGGTCTACCGCGCCGAGCAGGAACAGTGGCGAGCGCGCCTGGTTGCGGCCGGCATGCACCCGACGCCGGTCATCGATCGCTTCTACTTCGAGTCCGTCTACTTTCGCGAGCCCAGCGGCATCCTCTACGAGCTGGCTACCCTCGATGGCGCCGGCTACGCTGTCGACGAGCCATCCGCCACCCTGGGCGAGACGCTTGCACTGCCACCGGAATACGAGTCCCTGCGCGCCAAGGTGGAGCCAATCCTCACTCCGCTGCCCGACGTCCGCCAGTGGCGCCCACCGCCGACGCCGCCAGCGATGGACAGCCAGACATGACAGCCCCGGGCAAGAACGCCGGCGACCTCGGCTTCCAGCACATCCTTGAGCCGGGCACGAGCGACTGGACGCTATTGACCTTGCATGGCACGGGAGGCGATGAGCATGACCTCCTGCCGCTCGCCCGGAAGCTGGCGCCGCGGGTGGCGCTGCTGTCCCCCCGTGGCAAGGCGCTTGAGAACGGGATGCCCCGATTCTTTCGCCGCCTCGCAGTCGGACAGCTCGACATTCCCGATCTGCTGAGCCGCACCGACGAGCTCGCCGGCTTCATCGGCGCGGCAGTCGAGGCCTATGGACTCGATTCGCGGCGCATCCTCGCGCTGGGCTTCTCCAACGGCGCCAACATCGCCGTCAGCCTGCTCCTGCGCTGGCCCGGGCTGCTGTGCGGCGCGGCCCTGCTGCGGCCGGTGCTGCCCTTCGAGCCCGACCCGATCCCGGCGCTAGCCGGCACCGACGTTCTGATCACCTCAGGCGCTGAAGATCCCTACTCCTCCCAAGCACAAGTCGAGCAGCTCGTGAGCACGCTCAACGCCGCCGGCGCTCGTGTTAGCGCCTACACCGAGCCACACGCCGGGCACAACCTCGCTGCGAGCGATCTTGCCCACGCGGCACGGTGGTTGACCGCCCTCACCGACTTCGGCGAGACTGCCCGATAGACCTCCGCTGAATGGGCGAGCCAGCCGCGCAAAAGGCCTGCGCTTCGTCTGGAGCAGGATCTATTCTCGACAGATGCCAAACATCAACGATCCCGTCTTCGATGAGCCGCGGGAGCAGCCAGGATTTCAGTGCCTGCGTGCCCGTCTCAGCCGCCAGGCAGGAAGCGAGCGCCTGGGGCTCAGCCTGTGGGAGATCCCGCCCGGTGAAGCCGCCTATCCGTACCACTATCACCTCACCGAGGAGGAGCTCGTCCTCGTACTCGAGGGTCGACCGAGCCTGCGCACACCCGCTGGCTGGTGTCAGCTCGAGCAAGGTGAGGTTCTCGCCTTCCCCCGCGGTGAGTCGGGCGCCCATCAGTTCGACAACCGCACACAGGAGACCGTGCGCTTCCTCTCCGTTAGCACCAGCGGCGAGCCCGACATCGTGCTCTACCCAGACTCCGGCAAGCTCGGCGCCTGCGAGCGGCTGGCGGACGGTGGTGGACTGCGGACGATGTTCCGCCTTGCCGAGATCGTCGACTACTACGACGGTGAGCAGCCGCCACGGCGAGAGCCTTGAACGCGGGCGGCTCCCTGCTTAGGTGGCCAGCAGACGCACAATCGCTGTGACGCCGATCACCACGATTAGCGCGCGCAGCGCCGCCGGCGGCAGCCGCCGTCCGTAGCGCGATCCGAGCTGACCGCCGACGATCGAGGCGCCGGCGATGATGGCAGCCGGCGCCCACTCAACGTGTGCGGCCAGCACGAAGTACACGCCAGCCACTCCATTGACCAAGCCGGCGAGAACGTTCTTGAGGGCGTTAGTGCGATGCAGGTCCTGCGCCAGCGCCACGCCGAGAATCCCCAGCAGCAGGATCCCCTGGCCAGCGCCGAAGTAGCCGCCGTAGACACCGGTGAGGTAGATCGCGAGCGGCAGCAGGATCCCGCGCTTGCGCGTCTTGCCCGCTTCGCGCGCTGCCAGCAACCTGTTCAGGCGCGGCTGCAGGATCGCAAGCACGAGGGCGACCGCGATGAAAACCGGCACGATCGCTGTGAACGCCGCCGCTGGCAGTACTAGCAGCAGAACCGCTCCGGTGATCCCTCCCAGCACCGACATCGCGCCCAGACGCAGCACGCGCCCGCGCTGACCGGCGAGCTCGCGCCGGTAGCCGACAGCCCCCGAGAGCGATCCCGGGACTAGGCCGATCGTATTCGAGACGTTCGCCGTCACCGGCGCGTATCCAAACGCCAGCAGCACCGGGAAGGTGATCAGCGTGCCGCTGCCGACGACCGTGTTGACCGTGCCCGCAGCAAGCCCCGCAAGCGCGATCGTGAGGATCTCGCCGATGCTCACGCAGCGGACTCGCCGTCGCTGGGCGCCGCGTCCGTGACTGTGCGAGCTTCCCGTCGCATCTGTAGCTCGCGGTCCACGTCGCTCGCAACCTACACATCGCCGACCAACTTGGGCGCCATCCAAAATGCGCCCCGCCGCTTGCCCACCGTTAAGCTGCAGGAGTGATCGGCCGCTCCTCCCGCCGCCGTCCTCTCGGCCGGCTGCGCCACTACAGCCACCTGCTCGCGCCCAGCGGAGCCACCGGCATGCGCCTCGCACTGGAGCGCGATCGCGAGCAGCGCCTGCGACGGCTGGTCGAGGCCGCCGGCGACCGTGGCCGCGAGCGGGTGACCCGCACCCGGGCGCGCATGCGCGCCCTCACCGCCGCGCCTGGCGGCCAGTTGCGTTGGAGCCAGGCGCCCGCTCCGCGCCTGGCCGGCCCACAGGGCGCGATCGTCCACCCGATCGCCTCCGCCACCTGTGATCTCGACTGCCCGCTGGTCCTGGGGGCGACGCAGTTCCCCCTGCCGCTGCACCTTGGGCACGAATGCGTGGCCGAGGTGCTCGCCGTCGGCGAGCAGGTCACCACCGTGCGCATCGGCGATCGCGTCATCGTCCCCTTCCAGATCAGCTGCGGCGCCTGTGCGCCGTGCCGCGCCGGGCACACCGGCAACTGCGCGAGCGTCCCCCCTGTCTCGATGTACGGCTTCGGCCTTACCGGCGGGCACTGGGGCGGCGCCTTCTCCGACGAGCTGGCCGTCCCCTACGCCGACGCCATGCTCGTCCCGCTCCCTGACGGCATCGATCCTGCCGCTGCGGCTGGTGTGGCCGACAACGTCTGCGACGCCTACCGTCACCTCGCGCCCCATCTCCCTTCGCTGCTAGAGAGCGATCCCGACAGCGAGGTCCTGATCCTCGCGGCGGCAAGCCCGCGCTTGCTGTTCAGCCCCAGTGTTCCGCTGTACGCCGGGCTGATCGCACGCGCTCTCGGCGCACGCAACGTCCAGCTCGCCGACAGCCGTCCCCACGTTCGAGCCCACGCCGAACGTCTGGGACTGGGCACCCTGCACCCGCGCGAGCTGCGCCGCCGAGCACCGGCGCCGCTGGTCGTCGACGTCAGCGGCACCGACCTGCGCCTCGCGCTGGCGAGCACCGCCCCCGACGGCATTTGTTCCAGCGCCGGGGGCCTGCATCGCAGCGCCCGCATCCCCTTCCTGCTGATGTACGGCCGCAACGCCACGCTGCATCTCGGGCGTACGCACGTGCGTACCCTGATGCCCGAAGTGCTCACGCTGATCGCGCAGGGGCGCTTGCAGCCAGAGACCGTCACCACCTGCGTTGCTCCACTGGAGGATGCTCCGCGCGCGCTACGCGAGCACTTCCTCGGCAGCGGCGTCAAGACGGTCTTGACGGCCAGCTAGCCGGTGAGCTTGCGAGCGACGGGACCCGGAGATTGTTCGGAGCGCGGACGGTGAGCGCGCTGGGCGATGCCGCTCGTACTCTTTGGCCCGCACCGGGCGATCGACACGGTCCGCTGGCGCCACTGCTGGTCACGCTCACCGTCGTGACCGGCATCGTCGACGCCGTGAGCTATCTCACGCTTGGCCACGTCTTCGTCGCGAACATGACCGGCAACATCGTGTTCCTCGGATTCGCGCTCGCCGGCGCCGGCGGCCTGTCCAGCGCCGCCTCGCTGATCGCGCTCGGCGCGTTCCTGCTCGGGGCGCTCGCCGGGGGCTGGCTCGGAGCGCGCTATCACGCCCATCGTGGACACCTGCTCCGCGCCGCCAATGCAGCCCAGGTCATGTTGATCTCAGCCGCGCTGCTGGTGGCGCTCCTCGCTCGTGAACCGCTCGCGCGCGCGGACCGCTACGCGGTGATCGTGCTGTTGGCGCTCGCGATGGGAGTGCAGAACGCCGCCGCGCAGCGGCTGTCGGTCCCGGATCTCACTACGACCGTGCTCACGCGCACCCTGACTGGGCTGGCCTCCGAAGCGAGCCTCGTCGGCGGGCCGGGCTCCAAGCTTGGACGGCGCGTGATCGCGGTCGCGGCGATGCTCGTCGGTGCGCTCATCGGCGCCCTGCTCGCGCTGCGCGTCGCGATTGCAATTCCCCTCGGCGTCGCGCTCGGACTGGTGCTGAGCACCGGTCTTGCGGTCCACTTCCTGTCGCGCTCGGCCGGCGCCTGGACGCGCGACTAGCCGGGGCGCTCGTCGTCGCGGCGGTAGCCGAGCCTCGCCGAGATGCGATCCGCGGTGGAGATCAGATGCGGACCCAGGTGCCCGACGAGCCGCTCCAGGGAGATCATCGAGCTGTGCGCCGCCATGCCCACGGCCGCAACCGCCTCGCATGACTCTCCGCGCACCGGAGCTGCGATCGCCAGCAGCCCGGGTGCGAGCTCTTCGTCGCTGGTCGCGAGACCCTCCATTGGGATCGACTCGAGCTCGTCGCGCAGTGCCCTCTTGCTCGCGATCGTCCGCGGTCCGTGCCTGCTCAGCTTCAGCTCCGCGATCGCATTGCGCCGCACAGGCGCGGGCAAATGCGCGATCAGCAGCTTGCCCATCGCTGTGCAGTAAGCCGGCAGGCGCGACCCGGGCGCCAGCCCGAGATCGATCAGATGTTGCCCCCGGTGACTGCCCTGAACGCGATCGGCGTAGACAAGCTCCCACCCGTCGAGCACTGCGACACCGATCGTGTAGGTAGAGCGTTGGCTGAGCTCCTCGACGTACGCATGGGCGTGCTCGCGCAGGCCGGTTGAGTTCATCGCCGACAGTCCCAGATCCGTGACCCGCAGGGCCAGGCGGTACTTGCGGTGCGTGCCCTGGCGCAGATAGCCCAGTGCGACCAACGTAATCACGTAGCGGTGAGTCGTACTGCGACTCATGCCGAGCATGTCCGCGAGCTCCGAGATCCCTAGGAGCGGACATTCACTGGTGAAGCACGCCAGGATCGAAAGGCCGCGCTCCAGCGACTGCGAGTAGCGCGACTCCCCCAATAGCGTCAGCGGCTCATCCCAGTCCGGACCGAGGAGCAGACCGGACCCGGCGCTGCTGGCCAGCGCACGCGCGGTCGGCTCGGTCTCTGAATCTGCGTCCATGCAGCGATCCTTGCGCAAACAGTCTCCGCCGTAGGCGCCGCACGTTTTCATAAAACAAGAAACGCGCAGACAAAACGCGACGTCGCCTCAGGCAGCACGTTGCGCGTAGAGAGTGCGCCACAGTCTCAGGACCGGCAGTAGCAGCTGCGCGAGCGAGCCACCCGCGGCGGCGATGCGGCGGGTACTCGCGCGCAGCTCTGGGGTGCGCGCGCTGTCCTTTGAGAGGTACATCGCGACCATGCACGCCACGATCACCGCGTGCCGGCGTCCATCGGGCAGCGCCCGCGCTTGCAGAGTCGCCTGGCGCACCAGCCCGCATACGCGCTCGACACCCGCCTCGGCGCTCGGGTAGCGCGCGACGTAGCTGTGGTCCCGATTGGCCGCGTCCTCGGCCTGGTCGACATAGCTGTCGAGCATCGTTCCGGCCAGCGATATCCAGGGAAGGTAGGCAGCATAGGTCTCGGTCACGCGGTGCTCACCGCACTCCCGCTCGGCCGCCAGCGCCAGCAACGCAAGAACCGTGAGCCACGCGCTCGCTGCGGCCGTCAGCTCGAACCACGCCAACTCAGCTGGCTCCTCGAACCCACTACTAGCCCAATCCTTGAGCGCCCGATCGCGCACCGCGAAGTCCAACTCGTGGTTGAGGCCCAGAACCTGGGTCAGTGCGGCCGCGCGGGTCACGAGCGGACGGACTCGCCCGTAAGAGGGCAGCCGTGAGCACCGCTCGCGGCACCCCTCCAGCAGTGCAACCAGATAGCCGCCGTCGCCGCTCGTGGGATGGTGGCGGTAGTAGTCCGACAGCGGTGCATCAGGCTCCAGCGCCTCGTGCAGCGCGCGGTGCAGCTGGAGGCCGTTACTCGCGCCCGCGTACGCCCCTCGCTCGTTGACGCTGTCCAGGAAGTCGGCCATGACCTCGTAAGCGACCAGCAGCTGCAGCAGCGGCGTGCTGCGCTCCTCGCTGAGCGTCCAGAACAGCGAGGCGCCCTCGATGCTGGCGCGCTTGCGCACAAGCGAACCCAGCGCATCGCTGCGAAGCGTGGCATCCGGGATCGTTGAAGCTCGCGCCCGCCAGCACTGAACCTCATGCGACACTGCCGGCATTCCCCATAGCAATTGACGGATCGCGGCTCCGGCGAGGGACCACAGCTGCCGGGCGGAGAGCGACGTGGGGTCCGTCGCCGACCGGCTAGCGCAAGCCGCCGGTTCCGCCACGAGAGCTCACGCCGCGCTGACAGTCGTCGGACGGACCCGGACCGCGAGATAGCCCGGCAGAGCGAGGATCGCCAGCGCAACGGCGCCGACGAGGGCGAAGCTCCAGAGAGCAGCCGACCCGCCGAACGCGAAGACGACCGGGAAGCCGGTGACGGTGGCGAGCGCGTGGCTCAACAGAAGCTGGCCGTAGAGGCCGAAGACCGCGCCGATCGAGCAGCCGCTACCTAGTACGAGGGCACTCTCGCAGAGCAGCGCACGCCACAGCACGCCGCGCTTGTAGCCCTGGCGCTTGATGTACGCGAGCTGTGGACGGCGCTGCCAAATCAGCGAGCTCATCGCGCCGGCCGTAGCGAGGATCGCGGCGATCAGCACGAGCGCGGCGATCTGCGTCAGGCGCGCGAGACCCTGGCGGCTGGCGGCCTGCCACTGTCGCGCGCGCTGCTGAGCCGTTTGGACCGCCAGCCCCGAACCGGGCCCGAGCGCGCGCTCCAACTCGCGGCGGCCGCGCGCCGCAGAGAGACCCGGGGCAAGCGTGACGTTGTACGCGCTCGCTTCGTCGCTGCCCCACGCTCGCGCATAGTCGCTGGCGTTGATGATGATCGCACCCGGCGGCCAGCCGGCGTTCGTGCTGAGCGCCGCGACCCGGAAGACCGTCGGGCGCGGCGCCGGCAACGTGAAGGACTGCCCGATGCGCAGGTGGCGTTCCGCGGCGATCGCCTGCGAGAGAACCGCCCAGCCGTGTCTGCGCAGGCGCTCGGTGGCACGAGCCAGATCGCCGCGCACGAGTTGGCTGGGCGGGATCGGCCTAGGTGAGCTAGACGGCGGCGCCAGGACCCATACGCGACGGTCACCGACGTCGAGAAAGCCGCCGCGGTAGACGCTGAGCCGCTGGACGCCAGGGAGTGCCGCGAGGGCTTTGGCCGCGCCGCTCTGAAAGGGGGTTGTCCCAAGCGTGTTCCCGGCCCCCGCCGGCGATACCCAGAGGTCGGTCACGAGATTGACGTCGGCAGCCGTGTGGTCCAGGCCACTTTGGAGGTTGCGCTGCGCGCCTTGGATCGCGACGCTGCCGAACACCGCGATCGCGCCCGTGGCGGCAATCGCCAACGAGCGCACGCGCGTCGCCGGCGTCTGCAGCTCGACAAGCGCAAGGCGCGTCGATGCGGCATGCAGCGGGCGCTGCAGCCGGCTGAAGGCGCCGAGCGCTGCATCGAAGAGGAGCGGCAGGAGCAACAGCAGCGCGGCCACGAGCGCCACACTGCCGAGGACAGCCGCCTTGGGGTCCGCCAGCAGGATCGCGGTAGTGCCGAGCAGACAGGCCGCGCCGCCGGCCAAGCGCGCCATTCTCCAGGTGCGTAGCCGGATCGCCGGCCCCCCCGGGCCTCGCAGTGGGCTGGAGAGGATGTCCCGCAGCGGAGCCAGCACGCCGATGCCGGCTGCCAGCAGTCCCGCGCTCACGGCCAGCGCGACGCTCTGCCAGGTGACGATCCGCTGCGTGCCGATCGGAAATGCGAAGGACAGGTAGCCGGGGCTCTGGTGGAAGGCCGCGATCGAGACCACCTCGCCAAGCGCCAACCCGAAGATCGAGCCGAGCGCTCCGAGCACGAACGCATCGAAGAGCAGCACCTCCACCGTCATCGTGCGGCTCGCGCCGCGAGCGCGCAGGGTCTCGACCAGACTCCGGCGCAGCGGCAGCGTCACGAGCATCGCGTTGAACGCCAGCATGAAGCCCACCAAAGCGCTGATCGCCGAGAACAGGCTGGTGCTCGCATCGGCGGGCGCCGCCGCGACCCGGAAGAGCGTCGCGTCGAAGTCGGCCGGCTCGGCGTTCAGATCGTCGGCTGCGGCAAGGCGCTTGAGCCGTGCCCGCACCTCAGCCTCGCTCGCCGGCGCCGCGCGCACAAAGATCCGCGTGATCCGGCCCTGCATGCCCGTCAGCCGCTGCGCGTACGCGACCGGCGCCAGCGCCACCGGGCTGTCGACCAGCCGACCGATGTCGGTCGTCCCCAAGGTTGCCCCGACGAGCGTCGGGACCGTGCTTGCACCGACGCTCAGCTTCGCCGGCTCGAGCGGGCCGGCGCCGATCGTGCGTGCAACCGGCGCGGGCAGCGCCAGCGCCCGCTGGTGTTCTAGCTGGGCGTAGCTGAAGCGCCGCAGCAGCGACCCGCCGACATCCGCCAGGCGCGGATCTGCGCCGATCAAGTCGACCGCCTCCCGGCCCGTGGGCCCGATCAGGCTTACATCGCGTTCGAGCACCGGAAGCGTCGCAAGCACACCCGGGATCCGGCGCAGCTCCCCTCGCAACCGCTCCCCGAAGCCCCGCGGACCGCGTGCGCTGAGCTGCAGCTGCATCTTTCCCACGATTTGACTGGAGAGCTCCTGCACCGACCCGTTCAGGCTTGTGTCGGCGACGTGCGAGGCGAACAGCAGCGCCACCCCGACGGCGATCCCGACGACCGCGAGCAACTCCTGCACGAGCACGAGCCGCGCCCGCAGGCGAGCGCGGTAGATGTAGAGGATCTCCCACAGCGCCATTGCTCGTGTCAGCTTGCCCTTATACGCGAGCGCCGCGCAGGCCGTGGCTGTCCCTGAGCGGGAAGTCGAGCACGTTCCCCCTGCCCGACTCGGGCAGCTCGAGCATCGACGTCAGGCGCCCGTCGGCAAGCGAGAGCACGCGATCGCAGGAGAGCGCGGCCTCCACGTCGGAGGCGCTCATCAGCACGCCGATCCCTAGATCTCTGGCCAGTGCGCGCACCAATGCCCCTACCTCTTCGGTCTCACGCATGCCAAGCCCGTCGAGGACATCGTCGATGAGCAGCAGCTCCGGAGCCCCCGCGATTGCTTGGGCCAACTCGACCAGCACGCGCTCCCAGTCGGAGAGATCCTCCCAGTAGTGCTCTGCGCAGCGCTCCATGCCGACCCGCTCCAGCGCCTCCAGCGAGCGCGCTCGCAGCTCACGCCGGCGGTGACGACCGCCGATCGCCTGACTTATCGCGACGTAGTCGAGCATCCGTAGCCTGATCCCCGGACCACTGCGGCCGGCCCATCCGATCCGCTCGCGCAGCAACCGCGATTGCGCCCGGTCGGAGAGGCTTCCCAGGTCGGTCTGGCCGAGTAGCGCACGGCCTCTGTCGACGCTCACCATCCCCCCCGCGATTCGCAATAGCGTCGTCTTGCCCTGGCTGCGCATCGCTACCACCGACACCAGCTCCCCTGTGCCCAGCTCCAGTGAGACGTCGCGCAGCAGCCAGCCCGACAGCTCCCCCCGCCTGTAGCGCTTGCCCACGCCCCGCAGCGAGAGCAGCGCGCTCATCGCCGCCGCTGTCCCTGCAAGCTCGAGCACCGCTTGGCCTTGCGGGACTTCCCGACCGGTGTCACACAGCGCTCGGCCTCCCCGCGCAGCTCTTCCAGGCGTGCTCGCAAGCGCTCTAGGCGCTTGAACCTCATGCCCCACATCGCGGCCTCGTCGCGCAGCATCGTGCGGCGTGTCAGCGCCGACCAATGCTCGTGGCTCGTGGCATGCCCACGGTTGAGGAGCTCCTCGCCGCTCAGACGTCCCTGCGCTGCGGCGAACATGCTTGCGCAGGCCCGTTCCTCCGCGTGGATCGCCTCGATCAGCTGAGACAGGTCCTCCGGGGCGCAGAATTCGACCTTGGCCTGCAGCTCCTCGCGCAGGACTGGCGCGGTGGGGGTGGAGCCGCGCACCCAGGCGCGGAAATGCCCCAGACCCAGGGGCGTCGCCTCATAGCGCCCCTCCCCGGCGAGCTCGGTCTCGTGCGCGACCAGCTGGACGAGCCCTTGCCGGGTGAGCCTTGTCAGCGCGTTGTGCGCGGTCGAACGGGTGAACTGCGCCGAGCGGAAGCGCTCCAACAGGCGTTGACAAAGCCGCGAAGCGCTGTCGGGCTGTTCGATCACGAGCCCCAGGACGGCCTCGCCGGCCGACAGGCCGAGAGTCCGCCTGCGCAGCGCAGCCGCCGGCCCGTAGGCCGTATCGCCATTCGTTTGCGGCGCTCTATCGAACGATGTCGATCGACCGTCCATTTACGAGACAGGGACGGCATCGATTACCGAACTTTGTGACATGGGCTAAATAAATAGCAGACGATTGTCTTCAACGCCTCCCCACGTCGAGTCTTCCGCGCCGGATGCGCAACAGTTGGCCGTTGCGTGTGTTGCATCAGGGCGTGCACAACCGCCACCCCTCCGTCATCCTGGCCGCAGCATTGGCGTTGCTGCTGTGCGCCGTCTGCGTCACAGCCGCGCCGGCCGTAGCTGCCCCGTCCTTGAGCTGGTCGAAAGCTGTCGAAGTCGACAACGGCCATGCGCTGCGTGCGATCTCGTGTCCGTCCGTCGGTCTCTGCGTGACAGTCGACGACGCGGGACGCGCGGTGATTGGCGCCCGTCTGGCGACCGCCACCGCAGGCTCCTGGTCCACCCCATTCGCGATTGATGGCACGACGGCGCTCAACTCCGTCTCGTGCGTATCGACCGCGCTCTGCGTCGCCGTCGATGACGAAGGCCACGCGCTAGTCAGCACCAACCCCACTGCCCCCGGCGCAGGCTCCTGGTCCACCCCATTCGCGATTGATGGCACGACGGCGCTCAACTCCGTCTCGTGCGTATCGACCGCGCTCTGCGTCGCCGTCGATGACGAAGGCCACGCGCTAGTCAGCACCAACCCCACTGCCCCCGGCGCAGGCTCCTGGTCCACCCCATTCGCGATTGATGGCACGACGGCGCTCAACTCCGTCTCGTGCGTATCGACCGCGCTCTGCGTCGCCGTCGATGACGAAGGCCACGCGCTAGTCAGCACCAACCCCACTGCCCCCGGCGCAGGCTCCTGGCATGCGCGCCTCGTCGACCCCAGCCTCGAGCTCCTCGCGGTCTCGTGCTTCGCGGCCAGCTCATGCGTCGCGGTCGACGGCGCCGGTAATGCGCTCGCGAGCTCGAACGTCGCCGCCGCCATCAGCGCCGGCGCTGGCGCGGGCTCGGGTGCGACCTGGAGCTCGACGGCATTCGACACGCTCGGCACACCCGCAGCCGTCTCATGCGCGGCTACCGGCCTGTGCGTGACAGGGGACGGCACGGGCTACGCGCTCGCAAGCGACAACTCGACCGCGCCGCCGCCGTCCTGGCCCGCGACCGGCATCGACATCCAGCCCCCGAGAAAGCTCGCGGGGATCGCGTGCGTCTCGGAAGGACTGTGCGCAGCGGTCGATGCGAGCGGCCGCGTCTTCACGGCCGAGGTTCCCGCGCCGACCGCGACGACCGGCCTGGCGAGCGAAATCGCGCACACCACCGCTAACCTCGCGGGCACCGTGAACCCCAACGACGCGGCGCTGACGGCCTGCCGCTTCGAATACGGCACGAGTACCGCATACGGGTCGAGCGTGCCTTGCTCGAGCGTGGCCAACGGTAGCGCCGCGCAGCCGGTAGCCGCCACGCTTGCCGGCCTGACGGCGAACACCACTTACCATTACCGGCTGCTTGCAAGCAGCGCGATCGGCACGAGTGAGGGTGGCGACCAGACCCTCAAGACCCTGCCGGCGGCGCTCGTGGAACCGCACCCGTCGATCAGTGGCACGCCCGCCCCCGGCCAGCGCCTGACGTGCAAATCGGGCGTGAGCGCGATCAGCGGCCTGACCCTCGCCTACGCCTGGCTGCGCGATACCAGAGCGATCTCCGGGGCCAGCGGCTCGACCTACGTAGTTACCAACGCCGACGTCTCCCACCACCTACAGTGCCGCGTGACGGCCACGACGGCCGAAGGCAGCAAGAGCGTGACCAGTGCATTCGTGACTGTGCCGGCCGGCGGGCTCGGCAGCATCTCCGAGACGACCGTCGGTACTCCGCGCGCCGCTCGCAACGCGGTCAGCGTGCCCTTACGGTGCTCCGGACAGGCCGCCGGCAGTTGCACGATCAGGCTGCGCCTCACCGTGCAGGAGACCTTGCACGGCAGCCGCGTCGTGGCTGTCGCGGCGCGCACCCGCCGCGTGACCGTGACGGTCGGCTCGAGCACGGTGCGGTTGCGGCCGGGCCAGCAGGCAACTGTGAAAGTGGCGCTGAACGCGACCGGCAGACGGCTGCTCGCCCGCATGCACCGGATGACCGTCAGGCTCTTGGTCAGTGGCACCGTCGTCGGCGCCATCAGCGCGTCGCTGAAGAGCGCGACGGTCACGCTCACCGCCCGGGCGAAGGCGTCCTCGCACAAGGCGACGCACGCCAAGGTCGCCTCCCCCAGCAAGGGGTGAGCGCCTTGCGTCATCGCCTGCTGCCCATCGACGCACGCCAAGGTCGCCTCCCCCGGCAAGCGGCGAGCACCGTCCGTCATCGCCTGCTGCCCATCGTCTTCACGGCTGTCACGCTCGTGCTGCTGGCGGTCGGCGCGCTCGCGCTGCGCACACAGGTCGCGGGTGCACAGGTAGCTCGAGCAAAGCCCCTCGGCCATGCCTCGAGGAGCCCTGCGACGCAGGTGCGGGCAGCGGCCCACCGCCGCGCGGCGCGCAAGGCCAGCGGCGGGGCTACGCCTTCGAGCGTGCTCGCGCCGACGCCGTACATGGGCTGGGACACGTACTTCACCTTCGGCGTGCGCTACGACGAGGCGTCGGTGCTGGCACAGGCCAGCCAGCTCGTGACACGCGGCCTGGTACGCAAGGGCTATCGCTACGTGTGGCTGGACGTCGGCTGGTGGCAGGGGACGCGCGACGCGGCCGGCAATATCACCGTGAGCCCGACGCAATGGCCACACGGGATGACCTGGCTGACCAGCACGCTGCACGCGGCGGGGCTCAAAGTGGGGCTCTACACGGACGCCGGCAGCCAAGGCTGCGGCGGTCCCAGCCAGGGCAGCTATGGCCACTACCAACAGGACGTCAACACGTTCGCCGCGTGGGGCTTCGACGCGGTCAAGGTCGACTTCTGCGGCGGCATACGCCAGGGCCTCCAGCCGGCAGCGGCATATGCCGCCTTCCACGAAGCGATCGTGAACAACTCCAGCCACCGCCCACTGTTGCTGTCGATCTGCGACTACCTGCAGCCCGGCCAGTTCGCTACAGAAACCCCGACGCTCGAAAACTCGAGCTTCAACTCCTACACGTTCGGCCCGAGCAGCGGCAACAGCTGGCGCACCGACACCGACATTGGCGTGCCGGGGGACGTGGAGCTCGGCTCGGTGCTGCGTAACCTCGACGCCGACGCCGCCCAACCGCAGGCGGCGGGCCCGGGCCACTGGAACGACCCGGACTACCTGGGACCCGATCAAGGGATGTCAGCGACCCAGTTCCGTACCCAGTTCAGTATGTGGGCGATGCTCGCCGCGCCACTGATGGTCAGTGCCAATCTGATCTCGCTGTCGAGCGCCAGCTCGAGCACAATCTCCAACCGCGAAGCGATCGCGATCGACCAGGATCCGGCGGGCCTGCAGGCACGGCTACTGGCCGCCAGCGGCGAAGGTCAGGTGTGGGTCAAGCCGCTCAGCAACGGCTCGCGCGCGGTGGCATTGCTGAACCGCGGCTCGAGCACCCTGCGGATCTCCACCACGACGGCCGCCGTGGGGATGTCGGCGGCGAGCGGCTACGTGCTGCGCAACATCTGGACGGGCGCGGTCTCCAGCCTCGGCTCGCCCGGGACGATCACGGCAAGCGTGCCCGGCGATTCGACAGTCCTCGTGCGCGTCTCGGCGCGGTAGCCGCCGGCTTGAGCCTGGCGGCAGTGCGCCCCAGGCCGGCTGAGCCTGGCGGCAGTGCCCCCCAGGCCGGCTGAGCCTGGCGGCAGCGCCTCAGTCGGGTGTCGCCTGCGGTTCGGGGGCGATCGGACTCCGGTTCTGACGGGTGGCGTAGACCTTGAGGTTCTCGAATTCCTCGACGCCTGCGTAGTCAGCCAGCCCCCGCCGCTGGGCGGCATGCAGATGGGAGGGCAGCGGGGCATGCAGCTCCGCGGGCAGCGCTTCCGTTTCCAGCGCGCTCCACATCTCCTCTTCGAGCGAGCCCTCTGCGCCGGCGCTGTTGACGAGCTCGGCGCGGCCGCTGGGCTGACTGTAGTCGTAGAGCTCGAATTCCTGACCCGCCGGTTCGAGCTGGGTCGTTTCGGGGCTCCAGTTCGAGTAGACGGCGAGCTTCGCGTGTTGACTGCGCAGCGCGACGACGTGGCGCGGCGCTTCGGCGGCATACGGTTCGGTCGCGAACTCGGTGACGTCCTCGTCGGTGGCGTGCAGGATCCAGTTGCGCCCCGGCGCGGAGGGATGCGCGCAGATCGCGGCGAGATCGTGGCGCCCCGCGAGATGCTCGTAGCGGCGTTCGCGGCGCCAGGCGTTCGAACCGGTCGCGAGGCTCAGCAGCAGGCCGACGACGTCGACGGAGGAGCTGAGCTGGCTGCGAGGGACGCCGGTAGCGGCAGTCGCAGCCGCGCGCGCGGGACGGAAGTCACGCACCGAGAGCGGCACGCGGATCGCCTCCTCGTAGGCGGAGGCGCCCTTGCCACGCATGCCGTGCGAGCCGCCGTACTCGCCGTGATCGGAGGTGAACAGCACGACCGTGTTTGCGCGCACCGCCGGTTGGGAGGCGAGCGTCTGCAGGACGCTGCGGATCTGCAGGTCCACGTAGCTCTGGAGCATCAGGTAGGTGTCCATCAGGCCGGCCCACATCGGGAGCGCTTCAGGGCCACTGAACGGCACCTGTCCGAAGGAGCGGTCGGCGGTGTCCTGCAGCGCGCGTTGCAGACGCGGCTTGCGCTGCGCTTCGATCGCTTCGGGGGTCTCGAAGTTAGCCGGGAGCGCGCTGGCGAGCGCGGACGGCGCGCTCTCTTCGGGGATCTTGCTGGTGAAGCGATACCACCAGGCGACGTCATGGGGGTTGACGAAGGAGACCGTCGAGCACCACGGGCCATCGCCGCCGGCGTCGCGGAACCATTCGGCGAACTGCGCGGCGATCCCGGGGTCGACCGCAGTGCCTTGACCGGGGGCGCCATTTGGCGATGGGTACGTGCCACCATCGAAGCCATAGGGCTCGAGCGACGCGCTGGGATCCGGGTTCAGGTGCCACTTGCCCCACCAGTTCGTCCGGTAGCCGCGCTCGCGCAGCAAGGTGCCCCACGTGGGGAAGCCCGGGTCGAGGTGGCTGTTCCCGGTAATCAGGCAGCCGGTCTGATGGGAGTAGAGACCGGTAAGCAGCGTCCCGCGCGCGGGCGAGCAGTCGTTGGAGGCGGTGTAGTGGCGTTCGAAGTTGACGGCGCCGCTCTGCAGTGCTGTGAGATTCGGCATCAGCGTGGCGGGCAAGACGCCCGGCGGCAACCAGACGGGCGTGCGTAACTGGTCGACGAGGATCACGAGAATGTTGGGCGCCTGACGTACCGCTTTGGTGCGATGGTGCGCAGGGTGCTTGTGCCTGTGCGCGGGTGCGGTGCCACCCGTACGCGCGGCTGAGCGGGCGGGTAGTCCGAGTACGAGCCCACCGGTGGCGAGCAGGCCCCGCTTGAGGAATGTGCGGCGATCGCTGTGCGGCGCGGGCGCGCGCTCACGCTCCCCGGCTTCAGGCCGCGGACCGCTGGAGTCCGTGTCGATCGGCTGCTCTGACATGCCCTCGGGTATCGACAACAACGCTCGTCCCTGCATGTAGCGCTGTTCCGGGAAATCAATGGAAGCTTAATCGAGTAGCACACCCATCCGCAGTGCAAAGGTGGCCTTCGGAGCTGGCGTGAAGCGGGGTAGCTCGAGCTCGATACGGGCGCCACCGGCGGGGTCCTCAGCGGCTTGCGCCCGCCCATCGTGGGCCTCCGCGATCGCGCGCACAATCGCGAGGCCAAGGCCGGTCCCGCCTGAGGCGCGGTCGCGCGCGGCGTCGGTGCGGTGGAAGCGGTCGAAGATGCGCTCGCGCTGGTCGGGTGGGATTCCGGGACCGTCATCCTGCACCACGAAGCGCACCCGTCCGGGCTCGCCACGCTCGACCTCGAGGCGGACCAGCCCGATCTGGGGTGCGGTGTGCTCAATCGCGTTGCCCACGAGGTTGCGCAACGCCTGCGCGAGGCGGTCGGGATCGGCGTTCAGCGTACCCGCCGGCACCGCGCCGAGCTCAAAGCGGCGTTCCTGTCCAAGCAGGCTGATTCCATCCCACAGCTCCTGCACGAAGCTCTCCAGCTCGATCTCCTCCAAGCGCAGAAATTGCGTCTGCTCGCTCTTGGCCAGCAGCAGCAGGTCGTCGACCAAGCGCGTGATGCGCGCGACCTCGGCCTGCACCAGGCGCTCCACCCGCCGCACCTCCTGCTCTGCGGGGCGCCGCTGCGCGGCCAGTACCTCGAGCTGCCCGCGAATCACCGTCAGCGGCGTGCGCAGCTCGTGCGAGGCGTCCGCGACAAACGCGCGCTGGCCTGCGAAGGCGTCTGTCAGGCGATCCAGCATGTGGTTGAAGGCGTCCGCCAGCACCTGCACCTCCTCCCCCTCACCACCAACGTCGTGGATGCGCGGATGCAAGTCGCCCGCGTCGACCTGCGCCGCGACCGCGGCCATGCGTCGCAGCGGGCGCGAGAAGCGTGTGCCGATCAGCAGCGACCCGAGCAGCGCGCCCGCGAGCGTCAGGAGGCCGGCAAGAATGAAGGCCCGCGCCACCCCGCGCTGTGCGTGCGCGACACTTGCCAGGGGCTCCCCCACGCCGACCGTCACGCGGGGGCCACCGGGGATCTGGACGGTCCGCTCGAGCAGGCGCAGATCGCCGATGTCGGGCAACTCGAGTGTCGAGTAGCCATCGCGAGCCACGAGCAGCCCATGCGCCAGCCGATTCTCCTGCGCTTGCTCGGCGGGCGTCTCACGGTTGTCGGGGCGCTCGCTACCGAACAGCTCCGGTCGGTTGGTGCTCGTCTTCGCGCCCGGGATCAGCGCGAACAGCAACGTCGAGCTCGCGCTGAACGGCTGCCCGCGGATGTAGCTACTGGCAGCCGACGCCACCTTGGCGGGTGAGCGGGCGCCGGCCGTACGCAGGACGTGTGCCAGCTCCGCGGTATCGCCTTCGATCTCGCGATCGATCTGGTGGCGAAGCTGGCTGCCGGTGCCGTGATAGACCACCACGAACGTGATGCCCGAGGAGAGCAGCACCACCAGCGCAACCCACCCCGCCAGTCGCCAGCGCAGCCCACGCGGAACGCCACCGAGACGCCCCAGCGGGCCATGCGAGGTGCGGCCCGCAGCGCCCGCAGCGCGAGGGTCGATGCGCGCCTTGGCAGGGTCAGCCGGCATGGCCGATGCGGTAGCCCACCGCGCGCACCGTGTGAATCGGCGCCGGACTTCCGGGGCGGCTCAGCTTGCGGCGTAGGTAGCCGACATAGACATCCACGATGTTGGTGGCCGGGTCGTGCTGGTAGCCCCAGACGGCGCTCAGAATCTGCTCGCGCGAGAGCACCCGGCCACGGTGGTGCAAGAGGTAGACGAGCAGCTCGAACTCGGTGCCCGAGAGCCGGGCCGGCGCGCCGGCCCGCTGCACCTTGCGCGTCAGCAGGTCGACCTCGATGTCGTCGCAGCGCAACACCGTCGTCGTGGTTCGCGTCGCGACCCGCAACTGGGCCCGCACCCGCGCCAGCAGCTCGGCCAGTGAGAATGGCTTGACGAGGTAGTCGACTGCGCCGGCGTCGAGACCCGCTACGCGATCCTCGATCTCGCCCTTCGCCGTGAGCACGATCACCGGCAGGCCCGGCTTGGCCGCACGCAGCGACGCCAGCACCTCCAAGCCACCGCGACCAGGGAGCATCAGATCGAGCACGACCGCGTCAAAGCCCTCTCGCAGCGCTCGCTGCTCGCCCTCGGCGCCATCCAGCTCGGCCTGCACGTGGAAGCCCTCCGCCTCCATTCCCCGTCGCACGAAGTCGACGATTCCCGGCTCGTCCTCGATCAGGAGGATCGTCGGCGGCATCGACTGCTCACGGGCCGGCTCCGCGGGGCGCTCCATCGCCCCAGCATAGGACTATCGACCCGCGCAAGCGCGAGGGGCGACCGGCTTCTATGGAACTTCTCACACGCCCTTTAGTCAATGCTTTAAGTGGCCGGTAACACTGAGCTCGAGCTTCTCCTCTAGAGCCGGTGTCGAGATGCACGGCGATCCCCCCCAAATCCAAAACTCCCACACTGCCCGTACCCGTAATGCCGCTCTGCGTCGTCTCGGGCGCATCAATCGCTGGCTGCTCGCCGGCAGCGCAGCGCTGACGGGCGCCTTCACGGCCGTAGCCGCCAGCGCCTTTCCCGGCAGAGCTGCGAAGGCGGGTGCCCCCACCGTGACGGCGCACAGGCACACCGCGACACCGCGTAGATCCAGCCGCTCGAGCAAGCCCCTACAGGCTCCCAAGCAGGCTCCCACGGCCAGCGAAACACCGACAGCCACGACCCCGACACACGAATCGACCCCGACAGACGAATCGGTGCCAGCACACGAATCGGCGCCGGCCCAGGAATCGACAAGCACCGGAGAATCAGCGGCGTCCGTACAGGAAACGAGTACGTCCGCGCAAGCAGCGCCGCCGGCCCAGGAATCCTCCGCCGTGACCTCCGGCGGATCGTGAGTCGGCCCCGCGATGGCGAGCCCCGCACAACACACAACGGAACGGCCCAGCGGCGGCCGGGCGAGGCCCGATCCAGCACCAAGCCACGATGCGGTGATAGCCGGCTCAACCAACCACGACCGCCTCGCGACGGCCCGCTGGGAAGCGCTCGGCACCAGCGTCGTCCTGCGCCTCACCCTGGCCGGGGAGCTCGCCCGGGCGCAGAGTGTCGTCGCGGCTGAGCTCGACGCGATCGACCGCGCCTGCAGCCGCTTCCGCGAGGACTCCGACCTTGCACGGATCAACGCCCGAGCCGGGGGGCGCGCGCTGCCTGTCGCCCCGCTGCTCTTCGAGGCGCTCGAGGTCGCCCTGCGTGCAGCGGAGCTGACCGACGGCGACGTCGACCCCACCGTCGGCGCGGCACTCGTGCTCGCTGGATATGACCGCGACTGGCGACTGCTGGAGCCCGCGCCCCGCGGGGCGCTCACCCCGAGCGCGGCTCCGGCCGTACGCGCCCATGTACGCTGCGGCTGGCAGACCGTCGAGCTCGATGCGGCGCGTGTCACCGTGCGCATCCCCCACGGGGTCACGCTCGATCTCGGCGCGAGCGGCAAAGCGTGGGCCGCAGACCGTGCTGCCCGCGCCGCCCACGAGGCGTGCGGCGGCGGCGTGCTCGTCAGTGTGGGCGGGGACATCGCCACCGCGGGGAGCGCCCCTGCGGGCGGCTGGCGCATCCACGTGACCGATGACCATCGCGCCGGTCCGCAGGCGCCCGGCCAGACGGTCTCGATCCGCTCCGGCGGTCTCGCCACCTCCAGCACCGCCACCCGTCGCTGGCGTCGGGGCTCCGCCACGATGCACCACATCATCGATCCGGCCACCGGCGCGCCCGCGCTCGGTCTCTGGCGCACCGTCAGCGTCGCCGGCGCTGACTGCACCGACGCCAACATCGCGAGCACCGCCGCGCTCGTCCGCGGCGACACCGGCGCCGCGGCGTGGCTCGAGCGGCTCGGCCTACCCGCGCGACTGGTCGGGCACTCCGGTGCCGTGCTCTGTCTCGGCGAGTGGCCCGCCGCCGGCGCAGAAGACCTCGCCGCCAACGATGGCGCCGCGGCGTGAGCGTCGTGCTCCTCGCACTCGCGACCGGCGGCGGCTCGCGCCTGGACTGGTACCTGACCCGCTCGACCGGCACCGTCGCGCTCCTGCTGCTGACCGGCTCGCTCGTACTCGGCGTCGCCGACGTCCAGCGTTTGAGCACGCCTCGCTGGCCGCGCTTCGTTCTGGACTCGCTGCACCGCAACGTCTCGCTGTTGGCCGTCGTGTTCCTCGTTTTGCACATCCTCACGGCAGTCCTCGACAGCTTCGCTCCGATCTCACTGACAGCTGCATTCGTGCCCCTGGCCAGCTCCTACCGACCCCTCTGGCTGGGACTCGGCGCGGTCGCCTGCGACCTGCTGCTCGCGCTGATCATCACGAGCCTCCTACGCCGGCGCATCGGGCATGCGGGCTGGCGCGCCACGCACTGGCTCGCCTACGCCTGCTGGCCGATCGCCTTGGTGCACTCGCTCGGAACCGGCAGCGACGTCAAGAGCTCGTGGCTGCTCATCCTCGCCGCCGCCTGTCTCGCGCTCGTCGCCGCGGCCATGGGCGCCCGCGCGCTCTCCGGCCTGTCCGGCGCGGGCGCCCACGGCCGCGGCGTCGCGCTCGGCGCGCTCGCCACCTTCACGCTCGGCCTGCTGCTGTGGCTGCCCAGCGGACCGCTCGGCTCCGAATGGGCCCGCCGCTCCGGCACGCCGGCGGCGCTACTGGTACACAAGGGCTCGAGCCCCCGGACGATGGATGGCGGCCGGTGAGCACGGGCGCCCTCGCAGCGCCGCAGGGGCTGCCGCGGCTGCTCGCAGGGATTCCCGCGCGCGGCGCCCTCAGCCTCGAGGACCACATCGGGCTGCACGGAGCGTTGCCCGCTCACACCTCCCGCCCACGGCGCGCGGCCGGCGAGCTGATCGAGCAGGTCGAGCGAGCCGGGCTGCGCGGGCGCGGCGGCGGGGGCTTTCCGACAGCCACCAAGCTGCGTGCCGTTGCCAGCGCCCGCGGGCGCACGATCGTGCTTGTCAATGGGGTCGAGGCCGAGCCCGCGAGCCTCAAGGACCGCACGCTGCTGCGGTCCCTCCCCCACCTCGTGCTCGATGGCGGCGAGCTCGCCGCCCGCGCCGTCGGGGCGCAGGAGATCATCCTCGGCGTCTGCGAGTCGGCGACCGAGGCACTCGACGGCGTGGCCGGTGCGCTCGCCGAACGCGAGCGGCGGGCGACCCGCGAGGCGCCTCGCACGCGCTTGGTCACGGTCCCCGACCGCTACGTCGCGGGACAGGAGTCCGCGCTCGTCAACTATGTCGACGGGGGTCCCGCGCTGCCGACCTTCACGCCTCCGCTGCCCTTCGAACGCGGCGTGCGTCGGCGCCCAACGCTCGTCAGCAACGCCGAGACGCTCGCCCACCTGGCGCTGATCGCGCGCCACGGGTCCGCCTGGTACAGGGAGCTCGGGGTCGCCTCGCAGCCAGGCTCGGCGCTCGTCACGCTCTCCGGCGCGCGACTCGCCCAGCCGGGGGTTTACGAGATCGAGCACGGCTTGTCGCTCGCGGCGCTGATCGACTCCGCCGGCGGAGTCGCAGGCGAGCTGCGCGCGGTGCTAATCGGCGGCTATGCCGGCGCCTGGATCGACGGCGGTAAGCTGCGCGGGGTCGCGCTCTGCGATGAGCAGCTCGCACCCTACGGGGCGGCGCTGGGGGCTGGCGTGATCGTGCTGCTCTCGACCGAGTCCTGCCCCGTCGCCGAGCTCGCGCGGCTCACGCGCTGGCTGGCTGGGCAGAGCGCCCGTCAGTGCGGGCCTTGCCGCTTCGGCCTCGACGCGATCGCGCGTACCTTGGAGCAGCTCACGCTCGCCACCGGCGAACCGCGTGCCCAGCGGCGCCTGGCGGAGCTCGGCTCGCGCGTGCGTGGCCGCGGCGCCTGCAGTCATCCCGACGGCGTCGCCCGGCAGGTCACGAGTGCACTGGAGGTATTCGCCGAGGAGCTCGCCGATCACGCCCGTCATGGACCCTGCGCCGGCTGCGAGCTACCTTCCGAGCTACCCCGCCTACCGGCTTGCAGAGCGGGCCGTGCGGCGCGCCAGCCGGTGGAAGTGCGATGAGCCGGCGCCTGTGTGTCCGATGAGTCAGCGCCTGCGTATCGATCCGATCGCCTGCGAGGCGCACGGCATGTGTGCCGAGCTGCTACCCGAGCGGATCTCGCTCGACGAGTGGGGCTACCCGATCCTCGACGACAGGCCGCTAACCCCTGGGTTGCTTGCGCACGCCAGGCGCGCCGCTCAGGCCTGTCCCACGTTCGCGCTGCTGCTCGAGCGCCGACGCAGCGAGTAGGCACAGCCTCGCAGGCTACGAGCACCAAGGGAGTGGCCGCCCGATCCTTGGCGGCCACTCCCTCCGGTGTCTCACCGGACCGCTCTCCGCGGGTCTATATGCCTTCTGACGCGCGTGCCGCCGAATCCTTCCGCGCGCCCCTGTCTGCCGGTGAGGATCAGTGGACGACGATCTTGCCCTTCATCCCTTCGGAGACGTGAATCGTGCAGCGGTAGTTGAAGGTTCCCGCACGGTTGAAGCGGACTGTGAACGAGCCACGCGCCTGCGTGCGCGAGCGAAAGCCGCTGGCGGTCACGTTGTGTTTGGTGCTGCCGTCGCGCCATACCCAGGTAACGCTTTCACCGCGACGGATCGAGAGCGTGCCCGGGTTGAAGCGAATGTTTTTGAGCACCACCGTGTGACTGCCCGCGGCGCGTCCGTCAGTGCCGGCATGCGCGCCGTCAGCGCCCACCCCGGCGAGCGCGACCGCCGGGAGTACGACCGCGGCGCTCGCACACAGTGCGAGTGCCGCGTGGGTTCTCTTCAAGCGCATCCGATTCTCCTCTCTGGTGAGCCTCCGTCAAGAGCCGTCGTCGTCATCGACCTTCTTACCCTGCGGGTTGAGCACGTACCAGCCCGCGCCGAAGCTGTTGACGCCCTGGCCTGTGGTGTCACCGCTGCCCTGGTCGCTCACGTAGTAGTAGAGCGGGTGACCCTTGTAAGTGATCTGCTTGGTGCCGTCCGAGCGTGTGGTCGTGCCCAGGTCGGCGGCCATCGCCCCGCCTTCGGTCTGTGGCTGACCCGTCGTCGTCACCGGCGGCCAGGCCTGCGCGCAGGCACCCGAGCAGCTCGACGTCGAGCCCTTGTCGGCCTCGAACAGGTACACCGTCAGGTGTTTGGGGCCCGCCGCGAGAATCGTGCCGAGGCTGGTGTGAACAGTGCCGACCCCCGTTCCGGTAGAGGCAGCGTTGGAGGCACCGGATTCGGCAGGGGTACTGGAGGCCGCGGGGGCTTGGGCGCTCTGCGTCGTCGCGCCGCTGGCAGCAGGGGAGCTGGCGCTGCTGCTGTTGCTACTACTGCCGCAACCGGCAACGATGAGCCCGGCACATGCGAGCGCGGTGCTCGCGAGAACGGAAGGGTGTTGCACCCTAGACCTCCTGAGAGTCGAGTTGTGGGTTTTGCTGCCTTCACCACCCAGACGCCGCTACCGTGCCCAACCTTTCAACCTTCGGCTTTTCGCTGCATGCAGCGATTCGATGGCGCTAGAGTCGTGCATGGATGCCCAGGCTCGACCCACAGTCGCTGCCGCAGCACCTCGACCGTCTCTACCGGGCCGCGTGGGCGCTTTGCGGCTCCCCTCACGACGCCGAGGATCTCGTGCAGGAGACCTTCACGCGCGTCCTCGCGCGGCCGCGCTTCCTGCGCGGCCAGGACGAGCTGGCCTACCTGATGCAGGTTCTGCGCAACACCTTCCTGACCCAGCGCCGGACAGCGGCCCGCCGACCCCGAACCGGCACGACGACGCTCGATGACATCGAGGCCGTCGATCCCCGCACCGGGGATCGACCCGAGGAGGCGCTGGCGGCGCAGGAGGTCTTTGCGACCATCTCCGGCCTCTCGGAGAACCACCGCCTGGCACTCGTCGCGGTCGACGTCGTCGGGCTCTCCTACCGCGAGGCCGCCGACGCACTCGGCACGCGCGAGGCGACGATCGCGACGAGGGTCTTCCGGGCGCGCACACAAGTCGCGCGGGAGCTCGAACAGGGCCGGCGCCCACGGCCGGCCGAGACGCCCGCGTCGAGCCCGCGCACGAGCCATCCGGACCGGCCGGCGGATGATTTGCGCCAGGCGCCCACCGCCGACCGTCCACACGTGACGCCGCCCAGCGGCGCTCAGCGCCACCTACTTCCGATCGATGCCCCACGACGAGGGAAGATCGTGGACCCCGGCGGCGTCCTATCCACCGAGGCCTCTCATGAGTCATAGGCAATCCAACGACATCCAAGCCGAGCTGGCAGCGCTTGCCGACGGCTCGCTGCTGCCCGAGCGCCGCACGGAGCTGCTGGCTCGGGTGCGGGAGTCCCGGGAGCAGAGCGAAGGTCTCGAGCTGCAGCGAGGCGCCCTCGCGAGCATGCGCCCGCTGGAGAGGATCGCTGCTCCGCCCTCACTGCGCCAGTCGATCGGAGAATTGACGCGCAGCGCACCAGCGCGCCATCGGCGCCGGCGCACTGCGCGTCTGAGGTTGGCCGGCGCCGGCGCGCTGGCGGCCAGTCTGGCGGCGGCTCTGGTGCTCGTGCTCGTGCTCGGCACGGGCGCGTCGTCCCCGCCCACGGTGCTGGAGGCCTCGAGCCTGGCGCTGCGACCGGCGACGCTCGCCTCGCCGGTGGAGAACCCGCGCGAGCGCGGTCTGCTGGAGAGCTCGGTCGAAGGCGTGCCCTACCCCTATTGGGGAGGCCACCGCGGCTGGCGGACCGCCGGAGCGCGCGTCGACCGACTCGGCGGCCACACCGTCACGACGGTCTTCTACGCCGCTCGCGACGGTGGACGCATCGGCTACAGCATCGTCGCGGGCGGGCCGCTGCCGGCGCCATCCGGCGGCGACGTCGTCGCGCACGACGGGGTTCGCTTCCACGTGCTCGATGCGCGCGGCGCTACGGTCCTGACCTGGCGCGAGGCCGGCCACACCTGCATCCTCGCAGGGCGCGGCGTCGCGCCCAGAACGCTGCTGCACCTCGTCGACTGACGGCCGTTGCGCGCATCGAGGATGCTGTAACTTCACCGCGATGACTGGTCGCGGTGGCGGGGTAAAGGACGGCTACTTTCCACGTGGGCGCTCGATCCTGCGGCGGGTCCACGAAGAGAAGGCCGTCGGCCTCATGTACGGCCAGCGCGCGCTGTGCGTCGGTGCGATCAAGCCGCTCAACTACGTTGGGACGAGCGAACACACCCACAGCAAGCTGATGCCCTTCCGTCGCATCTCGCACACCGGCGCGATGTTCGAGGCGGTCTTCTTCGGTACGTGTGCCGAGGCCGACAGGGTGCTCGGCGCCGTCCACCGCATGCACGAACGCGTCGTCGGCGCGCTCCCGCAGGACGCTGGCGCGCACTACCCGGCCGGCACTCCTTACTCGGCGCTCGACCCCGAGTTGATGCTGTGGACCGTCGCGGTCATCGCGGACTCCGCGATCTGGTTCTACGAGCGCCTCGTGCAACCGTTGAGCGCAGCCGAGCGTGAGGCGCTGTGGCAGGAGTACGTCTGCTTTGCCGAGCTCTTTCAGACCCCACGCGCGGTCATGCCGCAGACGTACGCGGCCTTCCGCGCGTGGTATGAGGAGGAGCTCCGCGGCCCCGACCTATTCCTTACGGACGAGGCTCGCTACATGGGCCACGCCTCCGCCTTCCAGATCCCGATGTCCAAAGGCCGGATGTTCGCCAAGCGCGTCCACGACCTGGTCATGCTTGGCTCGTTGCCGCCGCGCGTGCGCGAGCTCTATGGCCTGCGCTATACGCCGGCGCAGGCGGCCGCCTGCGCCGTGGCGCTGAGCACGGCCCGGCTGGCACGGCCGTTGGTGCCCGACGCGCTCAAGCGCGGCTCGTGCGTGCCGGAGTTCGAAGGCGTCGCGGCGGTTGAGCGCCACCGGATCGAACGCGGCCGACCTACACCGCAGATCGTCTAACCCCGATCTCACTGCCTCAAGCGCGGCGTGGCGCGGGTCGATGCCCTCGCGAATGCCTGGAGTCTCTGTAAAGCCAACCGCCAGACCGGCGGCTGGGCACCCGGCCGGGCGCCCGGCGGCCCCTGCCGGCGCGCGCGAGCGCGAGCGGCGGGCAGAGGCGCTGCGCCGCCACCGCGCCGACACCCGCGCGCAGATGATGGCCTCCGCCGGCGAGCTCACTTACCTGCGCGCCCAACTGCGTGTCGCGGCTCACCTCACGGCGCGCCTGGCCGGCACGCACGAGATCGATGAGATGGTGCGGCTGGTCGTCGATGAGCTGCACGGCACGTTCGCCTTCTACCTCGCTGCGATCCAGCGCCTGGACAGCGACGGGATGCTGCGCCTGGTCGCGAGCGCCGGCCCGTTGGCGGAGGTCATGACCGAGTTCCTGCTCGTCGAGCAACCCGTGCATGAGGGCGTCAACGGACGCGTCGCGCGCTCCGGGAGCACGGCGCTCGTGCCGGACACGCGCGCCGAGCAGGATTACATCGCGCGCGACCCGCAGACCGACCCGCGCTCGGAGCTGAGCGCGCCAATCTTCGTCGATGGTGCGGTCTGGGGCGTGCTCAACATCGAGGCCGTCGAGCCCGGCGCCTTCGGCGAGGCCGACGCGGTACTCGTCGAGACGATCGCCGCCAGCCTTGGGGCGGCGGTGCACCGAGCTGGCCTGATCGCCGACATGGAGCGTACGTTGACGACCACGCTGACGGCGCTGACCAGCACGGTCGAGGCCAAGGACGGCTACACGGCCGCGCACGGCGAGGACGTCGCCGGCCTGGCGGCGCGGGTCGCGCGGCGCATGGGACTCACGCGCGCGCAGGCGCGCGACGTGCGCTACGCGGCGATGCTCCACGACGTCGGCAAGATCGCTGTGCCGAGCGAGATCCTGCTCAAGCCCGGCCCGCTCACCGATGAGGAGTGGGTTGTGATGCGCAGCCATGCCGCCGTCGGCGGTGATCTCGTGGCGCGCATCGACGCTTTTGCGCACCTCGCGCCGGCCGTTCGCGCGAGTCACGAGCGCTGGGATGGCGGAGGCTATCCCGACGGGCTCGCCGGCGAGTGGATTCCGCTGGCGGCGCGCATCATCGCCGCCTGCGACACCTACGACGCGATCGTCACCGACCGGCCCTACCGTCCGGCGCGCACCCCCGCGCAGGCGAGCGCGGAGCTGCGGCGCGTGGCGGGCGCGCAACTCGACCGGCAGGCGGTCGAGGCGCTGCTCGCGGAGCTCGCCGGCGAGGGCTGAGCGCCTGCGGGCCGGATGTCCAGCGGTCGGTGGGTGAATCTCCGACGGAGGGCCATACCGACGGGCGCCGCATCCGACGAAGCTGCTGATGGTCGACCCGTCGGAGGAGCCATCCAGCGATGCAGTCCCTCACACCCCAGATCGTGGCCCTCGGTGGGGGCGGCTTCTCGATGGAGCGCGAGAACCCGCTGCTAGACGACTACGTGCTTTCGCTCGCGGGCCGCACACGACCGCACGTCTGCTTCCTGCCGACCGCCTCCGGTGACGCCGACCACTACGTGGTGCGCTTCTACCGTCGCTTCTCGGCCAGCTGCGAGGCCAGCCACGTCTCGCTCTTCCGGCGCGACCAGGGCACGGGCGGCGTCGAGGAGGACCTGGCGCGCCACCTGCTGGCGCAGGATGTGATCTACGTCGGCGGCGGCAATGTGGTGAGCATGCTCGGCGCGTGGCGCGCGCACGGCCTGGACGCGGTATTGCAACGCGCGTGGCGCCAGGGGATCGTGCTGTGCGGCCCCTCCGCAGGCTCGCTGTGCTGGTTTCGCGATGCACTGAGTGCCTTCCACGGCGCCTCGCGGCGCGTGCGCGGACTGGGGCTGCTGCCGTACTCCAACTGCGTGCACTACGACGCCGAGCCCGAGCGCCGCGCCGAATACCACCGCTTCGTCGGCGACGGCATGCGTCCAGGCTTCGCCGCCGAGGACGGCGTCGGGCTGCACTTCCGCGGCACCCGCCTGGAGCGCGTGGTCAGCTCCCGCCGCGGTGGGCGCGCATACCGGGTGGAGCCCGCTGCGGACGGCGTCGTCGTGGAGGTTCCGCTGGAGGCCGTCTACCTCGGCGCTCACCCGGGCGGCGCCACGCTCGACGCGCAGTGCGCGGCCGCGTGAGCCCGGGTGCGCCAGTCCCACCGCGGGACCGGCAGATCTTTGCGATGGGCGGCGGAGGCTTCACGATGGAGCCCGCCAATCCGCTGCTCGACGACTACGTGCTCTCGCTCGCCGGCGCGCGACGCCCGCGGATCCTGTTCCTGCCCACGGCGGCGGGCGACACGACCGGTCAGATCAACGCTTTCTACGCGCGCTTCGCCGGTCGTGGGTGTGTGGCTACGCACCTCTCGCTGTTCCGCCTGGCCGAGATCGAGCGCCCCCTCGGGGAGATCCTGCTGGAAGCGGACATCGTCTACGCCGGTGGCGGCTCGATGCGCAATCTGCTCGCGATCTGGCGCGCGCACGAGCTCGACCGCCTGCTGGTCGCGGCCTGGCGGCAGGGCACCGTGCTCGCCGGGCTCAGCGCAGGCGCGATGTGCTGGTTCCAGGGCGGCGTCACGCGCTCGAGCGGCCCACCGGCCCCGCTCGCCGGTCTCGGGCTGCTGGCGGGATCGCTGACGGTGCACGCCGACGGCGAGCCCGAGCGTCTGCCGGTGTGGCTCGCCAGCGTGCGCTCAGGTGAGCTGCCGGGCGGCTGGGCGCTCGACGATGGCGTCGGGCTGCTGTTCGGAGGCGAGCGCCTTGAGCGCGTGGTCAGCTCGCGGCCGGGTGCCGGCGCGCAGCGTGTCGACGCGATCGCCGGGGAGCTGGTGCGCCGGCGCCTGGAGCCCGAGCTCCTGGGCGCCGCCGCGCGTGGACGCTCAGCCGACCTCGACGAGGACGTCCAAGAGCTGCGGCGGGTGCATCGCCTGCGAGCACGCATGTCGAGGGAGGGATGAGTGAAGCAGTCGGAAACATTCACGTAAACGGCCGGCTGTGTTGTATCGTCGTTTAGGAGGTGAGGTGCACCGTATCGATCAGCCGGGCGGCCCTCGTCGCGGCGTTGCTCATGGCCGTCTGTGCGCTTTGCGTCTGGCCGGTCGCACCGGCACGCTCCGATCCGGCGGTGAGCCTCACGGCCGCGTTGACACCCGAGCGGCTCGGGGCCGGCACCACGATCCACTTCGGCTTCACAATCCCCATCCCGGTGGGCCACGCGGCGGTTCCGATCAGGCAGATCGATCTGCTGTACCCCGCGAACCTGGGAATCGCCACCAGCGGCCTCGGCCTCTCGACGTGCCGCGCCGAAATCCTGGAAGCTAGGGGCCCGCCCGGCTGCCCGTCGAACTCGGTGATGGGCTACGGCTCGGGGCTGGTGGAGGTCCCCTTCGGCCCCGAGACCCTGCAGGAGACCACGCGCACCACGACCTTCATGGCGCCGGTCCACAACGGGCAGCTGAGCCTGCTCTTCTACGTCGACGGCGAAAGCCCGGTCTCCGCGCAGCTGGTCTTCCCCGGCCTCGTGCTCGCCGCCCCCGACCCCTTCGGCGGTGACCTCAACGCCATCCTGCCACTCATTCCCAGCGTTCCCGAAGCCCCTGACGCCGCGCTCGTGAAATTGAAGACCACGCTCGGTCCGAGCCACATCACCTACTACGAATACAGGAAAGGCCACACGATCCCCTACCACCCCCGTGGCATCCTGCTCCCCCGCTCCTGTCCCCACGGCGGCTTTCAGTTCGCCGCGCAATTCACCTTCAACGACGGCAGCCACTCCAGCGCCCACGCCACGGTTCCCTGTCCCCGCCGGTAGCGGACCCACCGGTCGCGGGTCTTTGAGATCGTCCGCGAGCCCATGTCGTGCCGTGGTCCATAGATTCGGACGTTCGTCCAAGTCGCGAGCGCTGGTGAGGACTCCTGGGTCTTAGTTGAAACAGGTCAGCGGCGGGCACTCAAAAGCTGGGGTGTCCCCTTCTTGAGGAGCGATGCGTTGTTGGAAATGTACCTCCAGGGTGCCTCCAGAGAGATCGAGCTGTCGCGGGTGGTCGGCGCCCACAACGAGCTCCTGCGGTGCGTATGGAGCAACCATCCGGATCACGACCTCGACTGTCGAGCGTGCATCCCCACAGACGTCGTCGCGACGGCCTGGCGAAGGGAGGGGGAGGCATACGCCACCCCGGAGGGCTTCTTCTGCTTCTCCTGGAACGGGGGCGCGTGGCTTGCGTACGGGTTTCGCGATGGGCGAGTGCGCGGCGTCTACTGCCCGACGCACTGCGCGCAGCGCACGGCGCACCTGCTGAGAGCCGAGCGTCCGGCGGAAATCCCAGGGCCCGGCTACTGCCCGACTGGGCCAGTCGCTAGGGGCTATCGACCAGCAAGCGCCTAGATCTCGGCTGAGCCATTCGGGGCTATTTGGGATCGATTGCTTGAGCGGCTCGCGGGCACGCCGCGCCCGGTCCGCGCAAAACGTGTTGAATGTCGGCCTCGACACCTGCGCGACCGACTGGCGCGCGCGGAGCCGAAACCGTCATGAAAGCCATCCAGATCGTCGATCTCAGCGGACCCGCGAGCGCGCTCGCGCTGGTCGACGCTCCCGACCCGCCGGAGCACGATCCCTCGCACATGCTGACCCCGGGCGAGGGAGTTCTGATCGACGTCCACGCGGCCGGGGTCTCCTTTCCCGAGGTGCTGCAGACCCGCGGCGAGTACCAGCTCAAACCGCCGCTGCCGTTCATCCCGGGCAGCGAGGTCGCAGGGATCGTGCGCAGCGCCTCTGCGCACGCGGGCGTCGGCGTCGGCGAGCGCGTCGCCGCGTTCTGTGCGCTCGGCGCCTTCGCCGAGCGAGCGGTTGCGCCCCCGTTCCTGACCTTTCCCCTACCAGAGGCGCTGGATTTCGCACAGGGCGCGGGGCTGATCCTCAACTACCACACCGCCTACTTCGCGCTCGTCCTGCGCGGACGGCTGCGCGCGGGCGAGACCGTGCTCGTGCACGGCGCCGCCGGCGGGGTCGGCACCGCCGCGCTGCAAGTCGCCCACGGTCTCGGTGCGCAGACGATCGCGGTCGTCTCCAGCGACGCGAAGGCGCAGGTAGCACGCGACGCCGGCGCCGAGCAGGTCCTGCGCGTCGAGGGCCCCTGGAAGGACGAAGCCAAGGAGCTCTCCGGTGGCGGCGTGCACGTCGTGCTCGACCCCGTCGGCGGCGAGCGCTTCACCGACAGCCTGCGCTCGCTGCGCGAGGACGGGCGCCTGGTCGTCGTGGGCTTCACCGGGGGCTCGATCCCCGAGGTCAAGGTCAACCGCCTGCTGCTCGGCAACACCGAGGTCATCGGCGCCGGTTGGGGTGCCTACGCGCTTGCCAAGCCGCAGCTCTGCCGCGAGATCGGAGATGCACTCGCTGGCATGATCGAGCGGGGCGTTGTGCGCCCGCTCGTCGGCGCACACTTCCCGCTTGAGCGCGCCTCCGAGGCGCTGCTGGCGATCGACGATCGCCAGGCCACCGGCAAGGTCGTCCTCGACGTGCCGGGCGATCTCCCAGCGGCCGGCCACTGAGGTGAACGCGCAAGCGCGCTCGACCCGCGCGGGTCGCTCGATCGCAGAGCGTCGAGGGATCGCCGGACGGCTTCGGGGAATGGCTTAGAGCGGCGATGGACTTCGAGCACACGCCTCGCGCGCAGGAGCTGATCGAGCGCCTCGAGCGCTTCCTCGCGCACGAGGTGGCGCCCCGCGAGGAGCCCTACCACCGCGAGTTGCTCGCGCGCCCGGACCCGCTGGTCGTGCTGCCGGTGATCGACGAGCTGAAGGCGAAGGCGAGGGCTGCGGGACTGTGGAACCTCTTCCTCCCCGACGAGCACCACGGCGCGGGGCTCTCGAACGTGGAGTACGCGCCGCTGGCCGAGCGCATGGGACGCTCGTTGATCGCGAGCGAGGTCTGCAACTGCAGCGCACCTGACACCGGCAACATGGAGGTCCTGCTGCACTTCGGCTCCGCGGAACAGCACGAGCGCTGGCTGCAGCCGCTGCTTGCGGGCGAGATCCGCTCCGCCTTCTGCATGACCGAGCCCGACGTCGCCTCCTCCGACGCCGCCAACATGCAGGCCACCGCGCGCCTCGAGGGCGAGGAGGTCGTGCTCAACGGGCGCAAGTGGTGGAGCACCGGCGTCGGGCATCCCAACTGCCGGGTGGCGATCTTCATGGGGCTTACAGACCCCGACGCCGACCGCTATCACCGCCACTCGATGGTCGCGGTGCCGCTCGACGCTCCCGGGGTCAAGGTCGAGCGGATGCTGAGCGCGATGGGCTTTCTCGACGCACCGGGAGGCCACGGCGAGGTCTCCTTCACCGATGTCCGCCTGCCGGCGAACGCGATCATCGGCGGCGCGGGACAGGCCTTCGCGATCGCCCAGGCGCGCCTGGGCCCGGGCCGCGTGCACCACTGCATGCGCCTGATCGGACTTGCGGAGCTCGCGCTCGAGCTGGCCTGCCGCCGCGCTACCGAGCGCATCGCCTTCGGCAAGCCGCTGGCCAATCTTGGCGGCAACCGCGAGCGGATCGCCGATGCGCGGATCGCGATCGACCAGGCGCGCCTGCGGGTCCTGCACGCGGCCTGGCTGATCGACCGGCAGGCGCCGGAGATGCTGGGCGCCGTCTCGCAGATCAAGGTAGCCGTACCGAACATGGCCCAGGCCGTCCTCGACATGGCGATGCAGATGCACGGCGGCGCCGGCCTCAGCGACGACTTCCCGCTCGGGGCCGCCTGGACGATCGCCCGCGCCCTGCGCCTCGCCGACGGACCCGACGAGGTTCACCGCGGCGTCATCGCGCGCCTGGAGCTCGCGCGCCACGGCCAGGGCAAGTGGGCCTCCTGAGCGCCGACCACAGACTCTGAGCAGCGGCGCAGTCTGGAGTGTCCGCCGCTCGCCGCGCCATCCTGTGCGCCGTGGCACAAGCCGGCACGCAAGCCTCCCAGAGCAAGCGTTTCGCGCAGCACCGCTACGGCCTGGTGCTGGGCCTGACGATCTTCGCGGTGCTCTTCTCGGTGCTCGCGCCCGACACCCCCGTCGGCCGCGGGATCGCGATCTTGCTGCAGAGCACGATGCTGCTGGCCGTGATCGCGACCTCCCGTGAGAACCAGATCACCCGCAAGGCGAGCGCAGCCCTCACCCTGCTGCTACTGGTCGTGCTGGCCACACTGGTCCTGCTATCGGTCGTTCCACGCTGGGTCGGCGCCGCTGGCACGGCCGTAGCGGTGCTGGCGGCGCTCGTGGTGCTCACTAAAGGATTGGTGCGGCTGATCGGCGAGCGCGGCGTGACGGTGCAGGCCGTCGCCGGCGCACTAACCAGCTACCTGCTGATCGGTCTGCTGTTCGCGCTCGTGGTCCGCGTCCTGGTCGGGATCAGCGCCCACCAGTACTTCGAGCAGGTCTCGAGCTCCGCGGTGACGCAAAGCCAGGAGGTCTACTTCAGCTTCACGACGCTTACGACCACGGGCTATGGCGACCTGACGCCCGTGCTGAGCGTGGGCCGCGCGCTGTCTGTACTCGAGATGCTCATCGGCCAGATCTACCTCGTGACCGTGATCGGCCTGCTGGTTGGCAATCTGCGCCGCCGTCCCGCGCAGACCGACGGGTCCTGACCCACGCCCGCGGCCGCGGGAGTCCGGCGGGCTGCTCATCCGCTGCTGGGCGTCCGTAGAGAGCTCAGGCGCTGGGCGATTCCTCTGGATCCTCACGGCTGCCGGACTCCTCTTGAGCTGCACGGCTGCCGGACTCCTCTTGATCCTCGCCGCTGCCGCCCCGCAGCCATCCGGCGAGCTGCTGGCCGATCGAGTTGATCGACTCGCCCGCGTCGCGGAAGCCCTCGCGGAAGCGCTCGGCGTAGAAGGAGACCGCCTCGCTGCTGTCGGCACGGGCATCGGCGGGCTCCTCGCGCCTGCGGTACTCCCCGCCCACGATGCGGTCGAACTCGCCGGAGCGCACCCATGCCATCAGCTCGTGCGTACGGCGCACCGGCAGTGGATGGGTGACGCCCAGGTCGAGCATCAGCCGGGTCAGACGCTCGAGGCCCCCGCCGGCCTCGGTGTATTCGAGCCCCTGGCGCATGAAGACGTCGAGGTCGAGCTCGTCGACCATCGCGCCGCCGGCCAACGACATCAGCGTGCGGCAGACAACGAGTGGGTCACGCATGACGAGCGCGGCCGCGCGATCGCAGCTCAGCTCGGTCGCGCGGCTCCACTCCAGCAGCGCTGTGCGCACGGGCGCAAGCGGGAGCGGCAACCGCGCGGTGCGGGTCAGGCCGATGAGGATCAGCAGCGCGGTCCGGTAGAGCTGGTGATCGGCGAGGACGTGGGCGGCCTCGTGGGCGAATACCGCGCGCCGCTGATCGGCGTCGAGCAGCCGCACGAGCTCGGATTGCACGACCACGATCGGCCGCTGTGCCCCGATCGTCATCGCGTTTGGCGACGGGACCTGGGTCAGATACAGATCCGGTGTCTCGTCGATGTCGAGCGTCGCGTACGCGCGGGCATGCTCGCGCCAGACTTCACCGAGCTGCTCCTCGGAGAGCCGTACCGATGAGCCGAGATAGCTCTGGCGCAAGGCACGCTCGTAGCCGAGCTCGATCAGCTTGCGCACCACCTTGTCCAGATGGGGAATCGCTTTCAAGGCGGCCGTCGCGCCGCGATCGGCGGGATGCTGGAAGGCTCGCGGCGAGATCCCCGTCAGCCGGTAGCCCTCCGTTGGAGACGTCGAGCGAGAGGAGACCATGCGCTTTACCCTAGCGGTGGGCGTGCGGATGTCCAGAGGATCGACACATGCTGTATGGTCGAGCCGGTGAGTCGCAAGCGCGCAATCAGTGCCCTCGCGGGACTGCGGATGGCCATCGGGGTGGGCTCGTGGGCCACACCGCGGGTTTCCGGCAAGCTATTCGGCTTGGATGCGGCCGCTAATCCCCAGTCGCCCTATCTCGGACGCCTGTTCGGAGCGCGCGACTTCGCGCTCGCCTGGGGCGCACTTGCCTCCGAGGGCGAGGCCCAACGGCAGTGGCTGCTGGCCGGCCTGGCCTGCGACGTCGCGGACGCCCTCGCCGGCGTTGCGGGTGGACGCGGCGGATATCTGCCGAAGCTCACCAGCACACTGGTGACCGGCACGGCGCTCTCGGCGGCCGCGCTGGGCGCAATGGCGCTGCGCGAGGCCTAGCTCACCAGCGACGCCCACCCGGTCGGGCGCTTGCCCATGCCCAACGGATCTCGACACGACCCCCACGCGACCACGGGCTCCCCGCTCGTGGCGCTCGTCACCGGCGCCTCCAGCGGCATCGGAGAAGCTACGGCGCGGCGCCTGGCGAGCGAGCCCAATGCGCAGCTCGTGCTGCTCGCACGCCGCGCGGAGCGCCTGCGCCGAATCGCGGACACGCTGCCGGTGCGGTGCAGCACGCTGGCGCTCGACCTCACCGACGACGATGCACCCGCGCGCGTGCTCGAGCATCTGCGCGAGCACCATCGGGGCCGCCTTGCCCTGCTGGTCAACAACGCTGGCGCCTCGTGGCGCGGGACGTTCGCCGAGGGCGGCTATGAGAACGTGCGCCGCACGATGGAGCTCAACTTCGATGCTGTCGTGCGACTGACCGAGGCGCTCCTGCCGCTGCTGCGTGCCAGCGCGCCAAGCGCGATCGTCAACGTCTCGAGCACCGCCGGGCGCGTCGCCCGTCCCGGCGCCGGCGCCTACTCCGCGAGCAAGTTCGCGCTGGCTGGCTGGAGTGACGCTCTCTACGCCGAGGAGCTCGAGCACGGTGTGCACGTCGGCCTGGTACTACCGGGCTTTATCGCGACCGAGGGCTTCCCGGCCCGCGAGCTCACCGCGCGCCGGCTGACCGCATGGACGGTTTCCACGCCCGACCGCGCCGCGCAGGCAATCCTCGACGCGGGCCTGCGCCGGCGCCCCGAGCGCTATGTGCCCCGCCCTTATGGGCTCGCCGCGGCCGCCCGCGTGCTGCTTCCCGGCCTGGTCCGCCGCACCCTGGCGCGCAGTGGCGCGGGGACGATGCTCACGACGAAGACTGGCGCGGAAGAGTCCCAGATGCCGTAGGCCGACGCGCCTGGACCCGTAGGCCGCACGCGTGCCTAGATCCGATCGCGCGACAACCGGCCAGCGCCACCGAGCACGGCTCGCGCGATCGGGATTGTGATCCGATGAGCCGAAAGAAGCGAAGGTTTATCGGTGGAGCACGCGAATAACAGCCTCATAACCCGTCGCGTGGGTGGGTCGGGCGCCGTTTTCGGGTAGAGGAACCAACGGGTAGAGCAACTTTTGGGCCGCCGATGGGCTCCAACAAGGGCGCTATGCGTATACGAGCTGGCCGACTTCGCGCGTGCGCCCCACGCAAGAGTAATTGACAACGCAACTATTATGCCCTATAATTCCGACTCCAGGCATCGGATTAGAAGGACCAGGCAACATGTCAGACACAAAGCGCCAGATCACAACCCTAGACACTCTCGACACCGTTGAGCAGACGCCCTCGCGTCCTGCTCTGGACCCCGTCTATAGCGAGGAGCGCTCGGGACGCGCCGAGGCGGCCTTGCGAGCGCGCCCGGTGGCCACACCGGAGAGCTTTATCCCGGAGTCCGTCGACCAGCTGCTCGCGCACTCGCGGCGCTACCCGCTGCTGACGCCCCACCAGGAGATCGAACTCGCACAGCGGATCGAGCGCGGCGACCTGCACGCCAAGGAACTGCTCGTCAACTCAAACCTGCGGCTGGTCGCGTCCAACGCGCGGCGCTACCAGAACCAGGGGCTGCCGCTGGCCGACCTCGTCCAGGAGGGCATGCTCGGGCTCATCAGGGCCAGCGAGAAGTTCGACTGGCGCAAGGGCTTCCGCTTCTCGACCTACGCGACGCTGTGGATCCGCCAGGCGATCCAGCGCGGCCTGGAGAACTCGGGTCGCACGATCCGCCTGCCCGTGCACGTAGCGCAGCGCACGCGCAAGGTCGGCCGTGTCGAGCGCGAGCTCTCCGTGCGCCTGGGGCGCGAGCCGACGGCCGAGGAGATCGCCGAGGAGACCGGCCTGCTGCTGGAGCAGGTCGAGGAAGTGCGCCACCAGCGCGCCGCGCTCGTGAGCCTCGACCAGCAGGTCGGCGAAGACGGCGACACCGCGCTCGGAGACCTGTTGCCCTCCGACCAGGAGCCGCCGGAGGAGACCGCTTATGAGAACGAGCGCGAGCGCCTGGTGCACCGCGCGATCTCACAACTGCCCGACACTGAGCGCACCGTGCTGACGCTGCGCTTCGGCACCGGCCGCGAGGAGCCCCAGACGCTCACCGCGATCGGCAAGCGCCTCGGCTTCTCCGCCGAGCGTGCCTCCCAGCTCGAGCAGCGCGCGCTGAAGAAGCTCGCCGAGTCGCCAGAGCTGGCGGCCCTGCGCGAGGCTGCGTAATAATCACAGTCGTATGTGGGACCGCGTCGTCCAGTGGACGATCGCCGTAGGCGAGCGGCTGCTCGCCCCTGTCGAGCGCTTCATCGGCAGGCGCTCGCTGGTGGGCGACGCGACGTTCTTCGCGCCCGAGCGCTTCCCCTGGACCGCGCACGTCGAGGCGAACTGGGAGGTGATCCGCGAGGAGTTAGAGCGGGTGCTCGAGGACCGCGAGGCGCTGCCGAACTTCCAGGAGATCTCCAAGGACCAAGTCGAGCTCACCGACGACGATCGCTGGAAGACGTTCTTCCTGTATGGGTATGGCTTCGAGGCGAAGCTCGGCGTGCAGATGTGCCCACGCACCGCGGCCCTGATGCGCGAGATCCCGGGGATGAGGACCGCGATGTTCTCGATCCTCTCCCCGCGCAAGCACATCATCGATCACCGCGGCCCCTACAAGGGCGTGTTGCGCTACCACCTCGGGCTGATCGTGCCGCGCGTGCCCCGGGACTGCCGGATCCGTGTGGGCAGGGACTTCCGCCACTGGGAGGCCGGCAAGAGCATCATCTTCGACGACACGTTCAACCACGAGGTCTGGAACGACACCGACGAGACGCGCGTCGTGCTGTTCGTCGACGTCCTGCGCCCGCTGCCTTTCCCGGAGTCGAAGATCAACGACCTGATTGTCAAAGCGATCGGGATCTCGCCCTTCGTCAGGGACGCCAAACGCAATCAGGAGTCCTGGGAACGCCGCTACCTGGAGCACAAGTACGCGGTCGGCACACACTCACCGACCACCGCGCAGAGCGCGGCCTGACCAGCTGCCGACCCCTCCCCCAATCCCAACCTCAAATACTCGAGATGTCCAGTCCCGTCCCCTGCAGCAACTCGTTGGCCCGGGCGTTGAGAATCGTGAACTCCCCGGTGAGGATCAGCAGGCCGAGCACGATCATCACTGCGCCGCCGACTCCGACGATCACCGGGAAGTAGCGCTTGACGACGGCGAGCGCGCCGCTCATGCGCTCGAACGCCAGCGCGATCAGCAGGAACGGGATCGCCAGCCCTGCCGAGTAGAACGCCAGCAGCAGCGCCCCGTGAGCGGCGGAGTTGGAGACCGCCGCCTGGGTGAGGATCGCGCCGAGCGTGATGCTCGTGCACGGCGTCCACGCGATCGCGAATGCGGCGCCGGCGAGCAGCGGCCCACCGCGGCCGGCGAGGCGCAGGAGCGACTCCGAGTGCCACTGGAAGTTCAGCGCGTCCACGAACGGGGTCGCCAGGAAGATCAAGCCCATCGCCACGATCAGGACGCCCCCGACTGTGCGCAGCGTGGCGATGTGTTCGTTCAGCAGTGACCCGACCTGGGTCGCCGTCAGACCCAGCAGGATGAAGATCATGGAGAAGCTCGCGATGAACAGCAGGCTTGGCACCAGCACGCGTCGGGTTCCGGCGTCCTTGATGTCCGCCGGCGCGACCCCGATCACCGTCGAGAGGTAACCCGGAACCAGTGGCAGCACGCACGGCGAGAGGAACGAGACCAGGCCCGCCGCGATCGCCAGCGGGATGCCGACGCCGGTCGCGGTGTCCGCCGAGGCGCTGGCCGTCGCGAGCAGCGGGAGCGCGTGGATCATGGCTGTGAGAACCCGTTGTGTCCCGTCGGCCAGGACCCCGTGTGAGCTGGATCGCGCGTATCCGTATCGTCGGCCTCCTCGTCGCCCGTGGACTCGCCGGACTCGCCGGACCAATCAGACTCGCCGGGCTCTCCGGACCGATCGGACTCTCCGGACCGATCAGACTCGCCAAGCGCGGCGCGCAGCTCCGCCAGCTCGCGTTCCAGGCGCGCCACGCGCGCTTGCAGGTCCCCGACGGCCGTGGCTGTTGCGCTCTCGGGGAGTCGGCCGACGACGGGCTCGGGACTCGGCCGGTCGCCCGGATGCGAGAACGGCAGGGCCGCGGGCGCCGCAGCAGCCCCGGCGCGGCCCGCCCCGGCGCGGCCCGCCCCGGCGCTGGACGCGCCGGCCTCTGGATCCTCGAGCAGCTGCGCGTAGCGCTCCTCCTTCTGTCCGGGCCGGCGCCCCAGGCGCGCCACCAGCTCGCGCGTGATCAGCCGCTCGAGCGTCTCGTGGACGCTCCCTAGGTCGGCGAAGGGGTACATGCGCTCGGTGCGCTGCTTGAGCTCCCCGGGAGTCTGCGCTCCACGCAGCATCAGCACGCACATCACGGCCTGTTCGTCCTCGGCCATCGGCAGCGCTTCGGCAAGTAGGTGGCGGTACTTCGCGGTGCGGCTGCCGGCGCCGCTGGCCAGGCGCGTGTAACCGCGGCGCTCCAGACGGTGCAGGGCGTCCCGCAGCGCCGCGTCGTCGTAGTCGACGACTGGATCGCGATTGGTCGACTGGTTGCAGGCGAGGCGCAGCGCGTTGAGGCTCAGCGGGTACGCGTCCGGGGTCGTGCGCTGCTTTTCCAGCAGGCAGCCCAGCACGCGGGTCTCGGGGGGCGAGAGGTTCATACCCATAGCGTACGAGCTCCGAGCGCCGGTACGCGCAGCCAGCTCACCGGCGCCGTCGGGGCCCCGTGGGGAGGCCCGATACAGTCGTTTGGATGTGCGAACCCGAGCACTTGGCGCGGTGAGCTTCCACGGCGAGGGCCGCGGCGGCGGCGAACGTGCCCCGGGGGGCGGGGCGGGCAAACACCCCAAGAGCGCGCCCCGTCCGGAGGACATGCCCGACCGGCCGGTATCGCTGCGCCGCATCGCGCGCCTATTCATCCCCTACCGCCTGCGCCTGGGCCTGCTGCTGGCCCTAATCTTCCTCGGCTCGATCCTCAGCGTCGCCTCCCCGTTCCTGCTGCGCGAAGCGGTCGACAAGGGCATCATCGGGCACAACCTGCAACTGCTCACGTGGCTCGTCGGCGGGATGATCGCGCTGGCGGTCATCAACGGCGTGATCAGCGTCGCGCAGACGTGGATCTCAAACCAGGTCGGCCAGCGCGTCATGCACGACCTGCGCGCCGCGGTCTACGCGCACCTGCAGCGCATGTCGCTCGCGTTCTTCACGCGCACGCGCTCGGGCGAGGTGCAGGCGCGGATCGCGTACGACATCGGCGGGATCGACGACGTCGTGACGAGCACCGCGACCTCGACCGTCTCGACCGTGGCCACCGTCGCCGCGACCGTGACTGCGATGTTTGCGCTGAGCTGGCAGCTGACACTGTTCTCGCTGATCCTGCTGCCGTTCTTCGTGTGGCTCACGCGCCGCGTCGGCAATGAGCGCCGGCGCATCCAGTCCGTGCGCCAGGGGCGCCTCGCGGACATGTCGACGCTCGTGGAGGAGTCGCTGTCGGTCTCCGGCATCCTGCTCGGGAAAACGATGGGCCGCTCCGGCGAGCTGGTGGAGCGCTTCTCCAAGGAGTCCAGCGAGCTCGCCGACCTGGAGGTGCGCGCGCGCATGGCGGGGCGCTGGCGGATGGCCTCGGTGCAGATCAGCTTCGCGATCATGCCGGCCGCGGTCTACTGGTTCGCGGGCTACAGCATCGTCAACGGCAGCAACGCGATCTCGATCGGGACGATCGTGGCGTTCACGACGCTGCAGACGCGCCTGCTGTTCCCGATGCAGCAGCTGCTGTCGGTAGGCCTTGAAGTGCAGACCTCGCTGGCGCTGTTCGGGCGTATCTTCGAGTACCTGGACCTGCCTGTGGACATCGTGCAGCGCCCCGATGCCCGGGCGCTGAGCGGGGTGCGCGGCGACGTCAGCTTGCGGGAGGTCTCCTTCCGCTATGACGCTGAGGCGCCCTGGACCCTGCAGGAGATCGCCGCCGAGATCCCGGCCGGGACGCGCACGGCGCTGGTCGGCGAGACCGGCTCGGGCAAGACGACGCTCGCGTACCTCGTCGCGCGGCTCTACGAGCCCCAGCGCGGGAGCGTCGCGATCGACGGTGTCGACATCCGCGACCTGACCCTGCAGTCGCTCGCGGCCACCGTCGGCCTGGTCTCGCAGGAGACCTATCTGTTCCATGCCTCGATCCGTGAGAACCTGCGCTTCGCCTGCCCCGACGCCAGCGACGAGCAGATCGAAGAGGCAGCGCGAGCGGCGCAGATCCACCAGCTGATCGCGTCGCTGCCGGATGGCTACGACACCGAGGTCGGCGAGCGTGGCTACCGCTTCTCCGGCGGGGAGAAGCAGCGCATCGCGATCGCGCGTACCGTCCTGCGCAACCCGCCGGTGCTGATCCTCGATGAGGCGACCTCGGCGCTCGACACGGAGACCGAGCGGGCGGTGCAGCTGGCGCTGGACGATCTCTCGCTGGGGCGCACGACGATCGCGATCGCCCACCGCCTATCGACGATCCGCGACGCCGACCAGATCCTGGTGCTCGACCACGGGCGCATCGCCGAGCGCGGCACCCACGCCGAGCTGTTGGAGCTTGACGGGCGCTACGCCGCGCTGCTGGCCGGTGCCGAGATCGCCGATGAGCCCCCGGCGGCGGACTCTTCGGCGGCGCTCGCCTGAGGCCGCCGTGGCTGGGCGCCTCCGGGCCGCAAGCCCCTTGCGCGGGCCGCTGGGGGAACGTGTCCCTAAGCCACGGCGTCGATGTTCAGACGCACGTAGTCGACCGTGAAGGGATCGCCCAGGCGCTTGTGCACGGCGCTCACGAAGGGATCGCGCAGCTCCTGCGGCAGTCGCGCCAGGTGGGCGCCGAGGCTGACGGTGCGCAGGAACTCCCACGGCTCGGCGGGCTCGGCGGCGTCGGGGACCAGCCAGCAGCGGGCCTCGCGGAAGCCGGCCTCGTACAGGCGCGTCTCGGTGTCCCGGGCGGAGGCGAAGTTCCAGGGGCCGGCCCAGCCATGCAGGTGCTCGGCGAAGGGCTCCTGCTCGCCGACGGCCAGCGCCGCCAGGCGGGTGCGCTCGACGTTCCCCTCTCCCCCGCACTGCGCGACGAGCCGGCCGCCGGGACGCAAGCTCGCGTGCAGGCGGGCGAACAGCCGGTCGTGATCGGCGATCCAGTGAAATGTGGCCGTCGAGAGGATCGCGTCGACGGGCTCCGCGAGTTGGAGCTGCAGCAGATCGATGACGCGCACGTCGACCTCGGGGGGCAGGCGCGCGCGGGCAGCCTGTGCCATCGAGGGCGAGGCGTCCACGGCGATCACTCGCCCGCGTGGCAGCCGCTGGGCGAGCAGCTGGGTGACGCGCCCGGACCCGCAGCCGGCATCGAGCACGACCTCCTCGCCGCTCAGCTCCAGGCGCCCCAGCACCTCGCGGCCCCATCTCTCCTGGGGCGCCGAGATGCGGTCGTAGCTGACCCCGTTCCATTCCCGCACCGACATACGCTTGTATGTTATTACGCACGCTTGTAGAGCGGGATGGAGGAGGTGGTCACCGAGCTCTCCAGTTCCGGGCTGTCGCCGCTCGATTGGCCCTATTACACGGCCGTCGAAGATACAGCAGCGACGCTCCGTTGGCCCTGCAGGGCGGCGGCCGCCTATGCGACGGCGTCGATGTTCAGCCGCACGTAGTCCACGACGACGGGCGCCCCCAGCTCGGCGAGGACGGTGTCCATGAAGGGCTCGCGCAGCTCCTGCGGCAGCCGCTGGTAGTGGGGGCCGAGCACGATCGTCGCAAGGAACTCGCGCGGGTGCTCGGGCTCCTGGGGCGCGGGCTGCAACCAGCACTCGGCCGTGCTGAAGCCGGCTCCGAGCAGGCGCTCGTGGGTGCGCTCGGGCGCTGCGTAGTTCCACGGCGGCTGCCAGTCGCGGAAGTGCGCGGCGTAGGGGTCGCGCTCGAGGATCGCGTGGGCGACACCGCGGAGCACGTCGATGTTGCCCTGGCCCCCGCACTGCGCGAGCAGCCGCCCGCCGGGTGCCAGCGCGGCGTGCAGGCGCGCGAACAGCCGCTCGTGGTCGAGAATCCAGTGGAAGGTCGCGGTCGAGAGGATCGCGTCGAGGGGCTCCTCCAGCTCCAGCTCCAGCAGGTCGGCGCGGCGAATGTCAGCGTCGGGGCCGAGCCGCTCGCGTGCCGCCGCGACCATCGACGCGGATGCGTCGACAGCTATCACCTTGCCGCGCGGCAGCCGTTCGATCAGCGTCTCGGTGATGCGGCCCGAGCCGCAGCCGGCGTCGAGCACGGTCTCGTCACCGCGCAGCGAGAGGCGGTCGAGGACGGCGAGGCCGAGCGCCTGCATCGGGCCGGAGATCCGGTCGTAGGTCTGGCCGTCCCAATGGCGCCTCTCTGGCATACAGGCGTACGTTATCACACACGCTCGAGCAGCTCGAGCAGCACCTTCGAAAGCTGCCCTCCCTGCCAGGCGATCGGTGAGCGCACCGGCGGACCTGCGTCCTCGACTACGAGTCGCGCCCCCGGAGTCGCCGCGGCGTAGCGTTCGCCGACGGCCAGCGGATGCCCGGGGTCGGCCTCGTCGCGGCTGGCGAGAACGACCGTGGGCGCCTCGATCCGGCGGAGCTCGGCGAAGTCCTCGAAGGGCCGCGAGCGCGGCACGGCCTGCAGCGCGTCGGCGACCGCCGCGGGGTGCTCGTGCGCGGAGAGCCGCTGGCGCAGGACCCGCTCGACGGTCACCCGCCACGCCGCGGGGACCGCGGAGAGATCGTAGGCCTCCAGGAAGCCCTCTACCCCGCGCTCGCGCAGCCCCCGCGCGAGCGCGTCCCACCCGGCGAAGGCGTCGGGGCCGGCGGGCGCCGCGGGATCGAACGCGGGCGTGATCAGCCCCAGCGCCGCGACCCGCTCGGGCTGCTCGAGCGCGAAGCGCACAGCTGTCTGCGCCCCCATCGACGCCCCGGCGAGCACCGCGCGCTCCAGTCCACACGCGTCAAGCACCGCCTCGAGGTCGTCCGCCAGGCGCTGATAGTTGTAGGCGCTGGATTCCGGCGCCGGGGTCGAGCGCCCGTGACCGCGGGCGTCGTAGGCGACCACACGGTGACCGGCGCGCTCCAGCGCGCGCGAGCCCATCACGACGTAGCGGCGCGTAGCGGTCAGCCCATGTAGAAGGACGATCGGCGGCCAGGCCTCCCCCGCTGCCTCCTGGACCGACAGCGTGACACCGTCGTCGGTGAGGATGTCCAGCCCGCGCGTCGCCACGCCTACGGTCTCTTCCCGAGCGCGCGGTCGCTAGGCACGCACGGCGGCGTGGTCCCGGACCAGCTCGGCGGAGCGCTGTGGCTGCTCCCAGAAGAACAGGTGACCGATGCCGTCGAGGATCTCCAGGCGCGAGCCGGCGATGTGCCGGTGGATGACGCGGCCGTTCTCGACGGGGAGCATCTGGTCGACGGTGCCGTGCACGACCAGCGTCGGCAGCTGCAGCTGGGAGAGGCGCGCGCTGGTGTCGTGGGCTGCGCAGGCCTGCATCTGGGCCGTGATCACGGGGACGGCGACGGCGCGCGTGGCCCCGATCGCGCGGAAGGTCTCGAAGGCGCGCTCGTCGGCGGCGTAGGCGGGTGAGACGTTGACCTCCCAGGCGGTGCGCATGGCGAGCGCGCGGTCCCCGGAGGACATGCCCTCGGCCAGCCGCTGGATGACATCGGAGCTGGGGAGCACGCTGCCCTCGCCGCCGCAGTAGGTGCAGCCCAGTGCGAGCGTGCGGATCCGCTCGGGGTGGGCAAGCGCGAGCTCCTGCGCGACCATGCCACCCATCGAGATGCCGAGAACGTGCGCGGACTCGATCTCGAGCGCCGCGAGCAGACCGGCGGCGTCCTGTGCGAGCAGCGCGATCGTGAGCTCGCCCTCCAGCGGGCTGCTCTCGCCGACGCCGCGGTGGTCGTAGACGATCACTTCGAAGTCCGAGCGCAGTCCGTCGAGGAACGGCTCGGCCCAGTGCGAGAAGGTGCCGCTCATGCCCATGACCAGCAGCAGCGGCGGCCCGGACCCGCTGCGCTCGTAGGAGAGTTTGACCCCGCCGATGTCCGCGATAGGCATAGAAGCTGGATCTTACCGGCCCGCTTGTTTGGGGGGATCGTCCGCGCGTACCGGCGTGCTCCCAGCGGCGGTGCGCGCGGGACGTCCTGTCCCGCGCCGGCGCTCGCGGCGAAGTCCGTCGCGGCACTCCACCGATCCCTCTGTCTGAGCCCGGCCGTACGATTCCATTCATCGGTCAAGGCAATCACAGCTGCACGCGATAGGAGACCCATGCGCAGTCGCGTTCACGATCGACGTCGTCCTTGGGCCCTGCGGGCCCGGATGGGTGTACTCGCGCTGAGCGCGGCAGCGGCGGTCCTGCCGGGCGCAGGAGTCGCGGCCGCGCGGACGCCCCTCGCCGGCGTGTCTCCCGACGCGCGGGCGACTCTTCTCGACGCCCGCGCGACCATTCTCGACGGGCGGCCGACCCTCGCCGCCGCCACGGCTCCGAGCGCACCGGCGAACGACGAAGTCGCGAACGCCCAGGCGATCCAAAGCCTGCCGGCGACGCTCAACGGCACAACCGTCGGCGCGACGGTCGCGCCGAGCAGCGAGCCCCCCTCCTCCTGTGGCGTGGAGACTGCGAGCTCGGTCTGGTACAGCGTCCACGGCGGCGCGAGCGCCCAGCGGATCGCCGTAGAACTGAAGGCGGCGGGCGCGCTGGACGCGACCGTCGACGTCTACCGAGCGGTGCGCTCGCAGCTGCAGTCGGTGACCTGCCGGCAGACCGAAGAAGAAGGCATGGCCTCGCTCTCGTTCAAGGCGGCGAAGAACGGCCTGTATGAGATTCGCGTGGCGGCGCTGCAGGACTCGCAACTCGCGGGCTTCACGCTCAACGTCTTCCTACCGCGGCCAGCCGTCAACCCACCCGGGTCGCCGCTGCCGGCCGGTGGTGTGAGCGGGCAGGTCGACCCGATCCAGAACATCAATGCGGCTTACTCGCTGAGCCTGCATGCGGGGGTCAGCTACCTGATCAACCTGACCAACAAGACCCGGCACGGGGCCTGTGTGAACGGCGCGCTGTTCGCGCCGGGCACTACCTCTTTCGAAGGCGCCTCGGCGCGCTTCCGCGTGGACTGTGGCGGCTACCGCCTGTTCACTCCGGGACCGGGCCAGGGCGGGCGCTACAGTTTCGAGGTCACGCCACGCCTCTCCCACGCAGGCGTGCAGCGCTTTCACCTGCAAGCGGCCCCGGCGGGCCCCGATCAGACAGCACCGGGCCTTGGGCTCGGCAACTACGGCGTCGTGCACGCGCGCCTGGACGGCGGCGGCGTGCAGGTTCTGCGCCTGTACCGCCTGGACGTCTCCAGCCACTCCAACTTGACGCTCAGGCTGAGCGCGCCGGGCGCCGCCGAACTTAACCTGCGACTGCTCGACCAGGACGGCGGGCTGATCGCCTGCCAGTGCGGCGGCAGCGGCTCGCAGCGCCTCCAGCAGAAGCTGCGTCCCGGCCGCTACTACGCCGCGGTCTCGGTGCGCAACGGGAGCGCCGGGAGCTTCACCCTGAAGCGCGAGTCGCGCACGATTACTCGTACCAGGATCTCTTTCGGCCGGGTGAGCGCACATGTGGGCCGGGCGACACCGATTCATGTCAGGGTCTCCCCCGCGGCGTCCGGGCCGGTGACGGTCGACATCGAACGTTTTGACCCGGTCTTCGGCTGGCAGTTCTACCGCCAGGCCCGCGCCGAGGTCAGCGCGGGCGGGGCATCGATCCCGTTCACGGCGCCGGCCGTCGGGCGCTGGCGCGCCGACGCCGCCTACGCCGGCTCGCGCGTCGCGAGTCCGAGCGCGATCGGCTTCACGGAACTGCTCGTCAGCTGAGAGCGCCGAGCGGCACGGGCTGGCGCGTCTTCCTGGCGCGTCTTCAGGGCGGTCGAGGCGCTCGCTCGCGGTGCGCACGACGGCGGGGATGCCATCGTGCGTTGCGAAACAGGTGACCAAACCGATCAGGAATCGAGAAGCACCGGCCACCGAGCCGCAACTAGCATGACCGCCATGGAATCACCACCACGACTTTAGGAGTGAACATGACCGGCTCTTCCACCCAGGGAATCAAGACCGTGCTGCATCCCGTGTCCGACCTGGGGAGGGCCAAGGCGGTGTACGCCGCCCTGCTCGGCGTACCGCCGCAGAGCGACGCGTCCTACTACGTCGGCTTCGAGGCCGCCGGTCAGCACATCGGGCTGGTGCCGGGCGGTGGACCGCAGGGCATGAGCTCGCCGGTGGCCTACTGGCACGTGTCGGACATCGAGGCGAAGCTGGCCGAGGTGACTGCCGCGGGTGCCACCGTGAAGGAGCCCGCGCACGACGTCGGGGGCGGCCGCCTGGTGGCCACCGTCGCCGACCCCGACGGCAACGTGCTCGGGCTGCTCCAGGACCCCGCTTAACAGATGCAGACACGATGAGCAAGGCCACGAAGAAGGACACGCAGTCGCCTGCGCCGCATGCCGCCGACAGCCACGATTTGATCCGCGTGCAGGGCGCACGCGTGAACAACCTCAAGGACGTCAGTGTCGAGCTCTGCAAGCGCCGGCTGACGGTGTTCACCGGCGTCTCCGGCTCGGGCAAGAGCTCGCTGGTGTTCGGCACGATCGCCGCGGAGTCGCAGCGGTTGATCAACGAGACCTACAGCGCCTTCGTCCAGGGCTTCATGCCGACGCTGGCGCGGCCCGAGGTCGACCTGCTGGAGGGCCTGACCACGGCGATCGTCGTCGACCAGGAGCGCATGGGATCGAACCCCCGCTCAACTGTCGGCACCGTTACCGACGCGAACGCGATGCTGCGGATCGTCTTCAGCCGGCTCGGACGGCCGCACATCGGCTCGCCCAAGGCGTACTCCTTCAACACCCCTTCGGTCAAAGCCTCCGGTGCGATCACCGTCGAGCGCGGTTCCAGGAAGACCGTGAAGCGAACCTTCAGCGTCACCGGCGGCATGTGCCCGCGTTGTGAGGGCATCGGCAGCGTGACCGACCTCGATCTGGGCCAGCTCTTTGACGAGCGCAAGTCGCTCTCCGAAGGCGCGATCACCGTCCCCGGCTACACCGGAGGCGGCTGGAACGCTCGGCTGTACAGCGCGTCGGGCTTCTTCGACCCGGACAAGCCGATCCGCAAGTACACCAAGAAGGAGCTGCACGACTTCCTCCACCACGAGCCGGTCCGGATGAAGATCGCGGGCGTCAACATGACCTACGAGGGGTTGATCCCGCGGATCCAGAAGTCGATGCTCGCCAAGGACAAGGAGGCGATGCAGCCGCACGTCCGGGCGTTCGTGGACCGGGCCGTCACCTTCACCACCTGCCCCGATTGTGGCGGGACCCGGCTCAGCGAGGGCGCCCGGTCCTCGAAGATCGGCGGCATACATATCGGCGAGGCCTGCGCGCTGCAGATCAGCGACCTGGTCGAATGGGTGGCAGGCCTCGACGAGCCGTCAGTAGCGCCGCTGTTGGGAGCGGTGCAGGAGACCCTCGAGTCGTTTGTGGAGATCGGCCTCGGCTACCTCTCGCTCGACCGGCCGACGGCCACGCTGTCCGGCGGCGAGGCACAGCGTGTCAAGATGATCCGCCAGCTCGGCGCCTCGCTCACCGACGTCACCTACGTCTTCGACGAGCCCACCACGGGCCTGCACCCCCATGACATCCAGCGGATGAACGAGCTGCTGCTGGCGCTGCGGGACAAGGGCAACACGGTGCTCGTCGTGGAGCACAAGCCGGAGACGATCGCGATCGCCGACCGCGCCGTCGACCTCGGCCCCGGCGCCGGTACGGCGGGCGGCGAAGTCTGCTTCGAGGGCACCGTCGCGGGGCTGCGGGCCAGCGACACCATCACCGGCCGCCATCTCGATGACCGGGCCGCCCTCAAGGAGACGGTGCGGGGGCCCACCGGCGCCTTGGAGATCCGCGGCGCGAGCGCGCACAACCTGCGCGACGTCGACGTCGACATCCCGCTCGGGGTGCTTGTCGTCGTCACCGGCGTCGCCGGCTCCGGCAAGAGCTCGCTCGTGAACGGATCGATCCCCGCCGGCGCGGATGTGGTGTCGATCGACCAGGGCGCGATCGGCGGCTCGCGACGGAGCAACCCGGCTACGTACACCGGACTGCTCGACCCGATCCGCACGGCCTTCGCGAAGGCCAACGGCGTGAAGCCGGCGCTGTTCAGCGCCAACTCCGAGGGCGCCTGCCCCAACTGCAACGGCGCCGGCGTGATCTACACCGACCTGGCGATGATGGCCGGCGTCGCCACCACCTGCGAGGAGTGCGAGGGGAAGCGCTTCCAGGCATCGGTGCTCGACTACCACCTCGGCGGCCACGACATCAGCGAGGTGCTCGCGATGTCGGTGACCGCGGCCGAGGAGTTCTTCGGCGCCGGCGAGGCGCGCACGCCGGCCGCGCACGCCATCCTCGACCGGCTCGCCGACGTCGGGCTCGGCTACCTCAGCCTCGGCCAGCCGCTCCCCACGCTGTCCGGCGGCGAGCGCCAGCGGCTCAAGCTGGCCACCCACCTGGCGGAAAAACGGGGCACATCCAACATCTACGTCCTCGACGAGCCGACCACCGGCCTGCACCTCGCCGACGTCGAGCAGCTGCTCGGCGTACTGGACCGGCTCGTCGACTCCGGCAAGTCGGTCATCGTCATCGCGCACCACCAGGCGGTCATGGCGCACGCCGACTGGATCATCGACCTGGGCCCTGGCGCCGGCCACGATGGCGGGCGAATCGTCTTTGAGGGCACACCCGCTGACCTCGTCGCCGGGCGGGAGGGAATCCGATCCCTCACCGGCGAGCACCTCGCGGCCTACGTCGGCACCTGACCGAGGCCCTCGCGGACATCGTGAGACGAGCTCTCTCATCTGCTTTCTCGTCCTGACCGGTAAAGGGGCGTGTGCAACAGGGGTCGAGTAGGCATTCATCCTGCTCTACATACAGTCGTATGTGGCACGATCTCGCGGGTGACCGGTAGACCCGTCGCGGCGCAGCACCTGCGCGACCTCGCGTGGTTGCGCCGCGTTCGCGACCGGATCGACCGGGAGTACGCGCAGCCACTGGACGTCGCGGCGCTCGCTCGCGGCGCGCACATGTCGGCCGGGCACCTCAGCCGCGAGTTCAAGCTCGCCTACGGCGAGTCGCCGTACGCCTATCTGATGACACGTCGTATCGAGCGCGCGATGGCGCTGCTGCGCCGTGGCGACCTCAGCGTCACCGAGGTCTGCTTCGCGGTCGGCTGCTCGTCACTGGGCACCTTCAGCACTCGCTTCACCGAACTAGTCGGCGTGCCGCCCAGCACCTACCGGCGCCGCGCGACGCGCGCGACCGCGGGGATACCGTCGTGCGTAGCGAAACAGGTGACCAAACCGATCAGGAATCGAGAAGCGCCGGCCACCGAGCCGCAACTAGCATGACCGCCATGAACATCACCATTCACTGGACCTTCCTCCCGCATGACGACCCGGACGCCTCCCTGGCCTTCTATCGCGACACTCTCGGCTTCGAGGTCCGCAAAGACGTCGGATACGGCGGCATGCGCTGGATCACGGTCGGCCCCGCCGACCAACCCGACACGTCCATCGTCCTTGAGCCACCAGCCGCCGACCCCGGCATCACCGACGACGAGCGCCGCACCATCCTCGAAATGATGGCCAAGGGCAGCTACGCCCGCATCGTCCTGGCCACCGCCGACCTCGACGGCACCTTCGCGCGGCTGCAGGCCAGCGGCGCCGACGTCGTCCAGGAGCCGACCGAGCAGCCGCACGGGGTTCGCGACTGCGCCTTCCGCGATCCCGCGGGCAACCTGATCCGCATCAACGAGCTGCGCTGAGCCATCCGGCGCTTGCAGCCACAACCTGCACAGACGGCACCGTGAGGCGCTGAGACTCGCGGCGATGTCGTTGCATCTCTTCGCGGGTCTGCGGGTGCGGGACTTCCAAGCGGCTCGACCTTGGTACGAGCGGTTGCTGGGCGAGCCGACGTTCTTCCCCCACGCCACTGAGGCGGTGTGGACGCTTGCCGCGGACCGGTCGGTCTACGTCGTAGAGCACGCCGATGGCGCGGGCAACTCTGTGGTGACGATCTTCCTCGATGATCTCGATGCCCACGTGGCCGCGATCGCTGCCCGCGGGCTCGAGCCCGACGAGCGCGAGACGTACTCCAACGGCGTACGCAAGGCGCTCTACCGCGACCCCGACGGCAACGAGCTCGGGTTCGGCGGCGCGCCACTCGACACCGGTTCATAGGCCTGACGGCGGAAGCCGACGGGACGCCGGCCCGATAGCGCTTGCTCGACAGACGCCGCGACGATCTCGCCAAACGTACTAAGGCTGTCGGGGATCGACATAGCAAGTCCCCACGTCGATGGTTCCGTTGGGCACGGGGAGAGCCAACTGGTCCGCTGCCGCGGCGTGTGCCGCCGCCGAGCCGGCGAGCAGGCCCGCGACTCGTACTCCCAGCAGTCGCACCGGGCGGGCGGGGGCATACTCATGCAGTAGCCGCTGGGCGACGGCGTTGACCACCGCGGCGTCGCGGGTGGCCTCGCGCACGGTGCAGGCGCGCGTTGCGGTCGAGAAGTCGTCGAGGCGGATCTTGATGCCGATCGTGCGCCCCGCGCGGTCGTGCTTGGCGAGGCTGGAGCAGAGCTCCGCCGACATGCGCTCGAGCTCCGCCGAGAGCTGCCCATGGTCGTGGACGTCGCGATCGAAGGTGCGCTCCCGCGACTCCGAGACGACCTTGCGGGCGCTGCTCACCTCGCCCTCGTGCTCGAAGCGCGCGCGGCGCGAGAGATCGCGGCCGAGATTCGGTCCGAAGCGCTCCACCAGCAGCCGCTCCGGCGCCGCCGCGACGGCCGCCAGGGTCTCCAGCCCCAGCTCCGCCAGGCGCGCCACGGTCTTCGGGCCAATGCCCGGCACCAGGCCTGGGGAGCAGCCGCCGAAGCGCGCGCAGGCCTGCGCGCGGCTCAGCACCACGAAGCCCGCCGGCTTCTCCGCGTCGGAGGCGACCTTCGCGACTAGCTTGTTGGGGCCGATCCCCACCGAGCACGTCAGGCCCGTCTCGGCATGGATCTCGCCCACCAGCCGCCGCATCGCGGCGCGCGGTGAGAACAGGCCGCTCACGTCCAGGTAGGCCTCGTCGAGACCCACCACCTCGACCCGCTCCACCTGGGCGCGCACGATCTCCATCAGCCGCGCCGAGACCTCGCGGTAGGTGGGGAAGTCCGGCGGCAGGAACACCGCCTGCGGGCAGAGCCGCCGCGCCCGCGCCGCCGGCATCGCCGAGCCGACCCCGTAGCGGCGGGCCTCGTAGCTCGCCGTCGTCACCACCGCCCGCGGCCCCGTCCCCGCGACGATCACCGGGAGCCCCCGCAGCTCCGGCCGGCGCCCCAGCTCGATCGAGACGTAGAAGGCGTCGGCGTCGAGATGCGCCGTGCTCAGCTGAGAGTGCTCTGCAGACACTGCCGTTCGAATCTAGCGACCCCTCCGGCCGGCAACAAGCCGGGGCTCCTACGGTGCTTCATGCGGGTCGTCCTCGGCCGCGAACAGCGCGAGGCGACGTGCGATGACAGCGGAGAATGGCGAGGGGGCGAGCAGTTCGCGCAGGAAGTCCAGCATCGGCGTCAGGTCGCGATCGCCGAGCAGCAGCCGCGCGGTGTGCATGGCGCCGTCCCGGATCTCGAGGATGCGCTGCTCGAGCCTCCGTCCGGCAGGGGTCAACGTGAGCTCCAGCCGCCGGCGGTCAGCTCCCGCCTCCCGGCGTGTAACCAGGGCCGCGTCGACGAGCCGGTCGACGAGCCGGCTCGGGTGGCCGCTCTCGGCGATCAGCAGCTCGCCGAGGTCCTTCAGCGACACCGGGCCGATGCGACCGATGACCAGGATCGCATCGGCCTGCCCGGCGGTAATCCCCAGCGGGCGCACCAGCTCGTTGTCGCGTCGCTCGATCTCGCGCTGAGCCGCCTTGATCGACATCACGAGCTCGGCGACCGGATCCACACCTGGAGCTTAGAGTCCAAAAGCACCTCCCAGCAACATATGATCCATCACGTTATGATCAGTCATATGTCGGCAGGGAACAACGGTCGACCAGGCACGGTCGTGGCGGTGGACGTCATCGACTTCGCCTCCGCCGCGGCGGCTGTTGCTTGGCGACGCCGGTCTCCTCGTGCCCTGCAGAGCGCCGCCGGCGTGCGCTTCACCAAGGCCATGAGCACCCTGGGAACCGCAGGCAGCGCGGGCTTCTCGCTGGGCCGGCCCGCTCTGCGACGCCAGTTGCTGCTGACCGCCTGCTCAACCCTCGAGGAGCTGCACGAGCTCGAGCGCCGTGGGCCACTGGCGGAGCTTCGCCAGGAGTCCCGCTACAGCTGGCGTGCGGTCCTGCTCCCGGTGCGCACCAGCGGATCGTTCCACGGAGAGAACCCCTTCCGACCGATCGCCACCACCGGGGCAGGCGCCTTCGCCGCGCTCACCCTCGGCCGCGCCACACCGGTCTCCTTGACCCGCTTCGTCAGGCACGGCGCCGGGCTGGCCGCCAAGACCGCCGCTGCGCCTGGGCTGATCACCGCACTCAGCGCAGGCGCGCCCGTCACCGGCAACATGACGTTCAGCCTCTGGCAATCCGAAAGGGACATGCTGAACTTCGCCTACGGCGAGCAGCCCGGCGGCCACCTACAGACCGTGCGCGCAGACCGTCGCACCGGCATCCTCGTCGAGCAGGTCAACGCACGCTTTCGCGCCATCCGTATCGACGGAACCTGGAACCCGCAGACGACACTCCATCCTGAGGCCCTGTCACAGCTTGCAGCTACGCTCGACGAGCAGGCAGGGTCTAGAGCGTGGACCGACCGGGGCGCAGGCTAGCCCGTCGCCCGTGCCCGGTAGTGCACGGCGGTCAGCGGCACCGCGATCTCGAGCAGGGCCGGGCACCACGGCGAGCGCATCGGTACGAACCACCTGCAGATCAGCCGCCAGTTCCTATCGGCTGCATCGGCGCGAGGGTCCTGACAGAGAAATCGCGACTCACCGCCGCCACCTCCTCCGGCACGGCCGCCAGGTTCACGTTCGTCGAGAATCCCATCGCCGCGTCCACCGGACGGAAGAAGTCATCGAAGTGGCTCGCCACGATCGTCCGCGGCTGCAGCCGACGCAGAATCCGCCCCCAGTAGTCCGGCGTAAAGCTACGCCCCGCCACACCGGCCAGGAATACGTCGACGTCGCTGTGGTGAAGCGCCTCGTCGATCAGGTTCGCGCTGCCCTGGTGGTAGAAGGTCATCCCCGCGACCTCGATGTGGATGCCCCATACCTGACCGCACTTGTAGGCCGACGGTGAGAGCGCGTCGAGGTGCTCGCAGGTCAGCTCGCCGTCGAACGGGACCGCGAACCCGAGCAGCAGCTTCGAATGCAGACTCGGGACGAACGTGACGGTGAACGGGCCGAGCTCATAGCGACGATCGGGCTCCACCTCGACGGCGCGCTCGCCCAGACCATGAAGACGCATGAGGCCGACCAGCGAGCTAGAGCCATAGGCGTCGCACGCGTGCGTACGCGCAAGCGCCGGGACGTCGATCGCATGGTCGAAGTGGGTGTGGCCGACCAGGACGCCGACGACGCGGCCCGCCGGCCGCAGCAGGCGCCCGTGGAGCGCCGGATCGGCCAGCGCCGGCGCGCGGCGGATCACGCTGGCAAGCGGAACCCGCGAGACATATGGATCGATGTAGATCGTCTGCCCCTCGTAGCTCAAGCGGTAACCCGCGACGCCGAGCCATTCCAGCTCCAAGCCCGGCGTCAGCTCCAGCGGCTCGCCCTCCAGCTCACGCATCGCGTCCGCGTCGTGTCGCTCGCGCTCCTCGCGATTGGCGGCAAAGCGCGCGAAGCTCGCGATGTGATGGGCGAGGCTGGTCACCGTGGCGATGCTAGCCGGGCCGCGGCAGGCGCGAGCAGTCCCCCCCCCGGCCACCGGCCTCGTCCGTCGCCTACAGCCCACCCCGACGCGCGTCTAGGACGGCATGTAGGGACCCGGCTTGGGCCGGGGCTTGCCGCCGGGGAAGGCTAGGCGCAGGATCGTGCGGTGCACCGTGCCAAGCTGCTTGCTCAGGGGCCCGGTGTTGTAAGGCAGTCCGTAGCGGCGGCAGACGTCGCGCACGCGGGGCGCGATCTCGGCGTAGCGGCTGGAGGGCATGTCCGGGTAGAGGTGATGCTCGACCTGGAAGCTGAGATTGCCCGCCAGCAGGTGAAAGAGCGGGCCGCCGTCGATGTTCGCCGAGCCCAGGAGCTGACGCACGTACCAGCCGCCACGGGTCTCCTCTGCGACCTCGAGCTGGCTGAAGGTGTACGTCTGGTCGGGAAAGTGCCCGCAGAAGATGATCGAGTAGGCCCACACGTTGCGGACGATGTTCGCGGTGAAGTTAGCCGCCAGCGTCGACTTGAAGGCCCGGCCCGAGAGCAGCGGGAAGGCGATGTAGTCCTTGACTATCTGCCGGCGCGCCTTCACGCCGATCGCCTTCAGCTCTTCGCTCATCTTCGCCTTGGACTTCTCGCCCGAGCGCAGCGCATCGAAGTTGAGGTCGTGCAGCGCCACCCCCCACTCGAAGAAACCCATCAGCAGCAGGTTGTAGAAGGGCTGCGCCAGATACACCGGGTGCCAACGCTGGTGCGGGTCGATCCGCATGATCTCATAGCCCAGGTCGCGGTCCTTACCGCGGATGTTCGTGAAGGTGTGGTGCTCGTAGTTGTGCGAGTGACGCCATGCGTCGGCCGGCGAGGCCGTGTCCCAATCCCAGCTCTGGGAGTTGATGTCCGGGTCGTTCATCCAGTCCCACTGGCCGTGCATCACGTTGTGGCCGATCTCCATGTTCTCCAGGATCTTCGCCAGCGATAGCGCCGCCGTGCCCGCGAGCCACAGCGGCTTGCGGCGTGAGCCGAGCAGCAGCGCGCGTGCGGCCAGCACCAGGTGCCGGTGCAGCTTGATGGTGCTGCGGATGTAGCGCGAGTCGCGGTCGCCGAGATCGGCGAACACCTCGTCGTGGATCGCGTCGAACTCGCGGCCCAGCTCCTCGATCTGCTCAGGGGTGAGCCGCGCCAGAGGGCTCTCTAGCTCCTGCGCGAGCGCGTCGGTAGCGGGACCTCCGAGCGCCTCGGCGCCGGTGTCGGTCGGGCTGCTGTCGATGTCCTCGACGTCGGCGTGAGTCGGGTGACTATCGATCTGAGTGGCGGACATGTCGGTTCCTTTGCTCGATGAGGTTTAGAGATCGATCTCGACGGCGCCCTCGGGCGCGTTGATGCAGGTGCGGAGCATCTCGCCGGGCTGACCGTGAACCCGGCCTGTGCGCAGGTCCCGGACCTGGCCCGCGCGCAGCCTGCCGACGCAGGTGTGGCAGATACCCATGCGACAGCCGTACGGCAATGCGGCCCCCGCCTGCTCGCCGGCCAGAAGAATCGGTTGCTCGCCGTCGCTGGAAGCCTGAATGTCGCTGGCGCAGAAGCGGATCGTGCCCCCTTGGCCGCGCTCGCCGTCGCCGACGTGCGCGTCTGGCTGGAAGTGCTCGATGTGCAGGCGCCCAGAGTCGCCGTCCAGCTTCCAGCGCTCGCTCATCGCCTCCAGTAGCCCGGCCGGTCCGCACAGGAAGGCGTCGCGCTCGCTCCAGTCGGCGCACAGCGCCTCCAGTTGATCTGGGGTCACGCGACCCTGCTCCCCGGTGATTCGCTCGTGCAGCCGGTAGCCCGGATTGCGAGCCTCCAGGTCGCGTAGCTCGCGACCGAAGATCACCCCTTCGGCGCTCCGCGAGCAGTGAATGTGGACGACGTCCTCCAACCTGCCCTGGCTGGCGATGCTGCGCAACATGCTCATAATCGGCGTTACCCCGCTCCCGGCGCTGATGAACAGCAGCCGCCGTGGCAGCGGATCGGGCAACACGAAGGTGCCTTCCACGCCACCCAGGCGCACGATCGCTCCTGGGCGCACGCGACTGAACAGGAACGGCGAGACCTTGCCGTCCCGCACCAGCTTCGGGGTGATCGCGATGCACCCGTCGGGGCGCCCAGGGTCCGAGGTGAGCGAGTAGGCCCGCCAGTGGTGCACGCCGTCGACCTCGATGCCCAGGCGCAGGTACTGCCCCGGGCGATGGCTCGGCCACTCCCAGCCGGGCTTGATCAGGACCGTGACCGCCTCCGGCGTCTCCCGCTCGATACGTTCGATGCGACCGCGCAGCTCCCGCGTGGACCACAACGGGTTGATCAGCTCCAGGTAGTCGTCGGGCAGTAGCGGCGAGGTGAACGAGCGGACGAGCCCCAGCACCCTGCGCCGGCCCGCGGAGACGCTCGGGACGGCTCCCCGCTCAGGCATGCGCGGCGCCCGGTCGATGAATCTCGCTGTGTGGAAGCACCCAGATCAACATGACTTAAGACAATGCTACCTCAAATGAGGGAGCATCAATCATGGTATCCTGAAATTATGGTGGCTAGTGCTGTGGACGCCAAGATCGCCGCGCCCCGGCGGAGCCGCAATGGTTCCTCATCCGGCTATGACCTCACGGTCGAGCAGCTCGCCGCCGAAGTCGGGATGTCGGTGCGCAACATTCGCAACCACCACAGCCGGGGTCTACTGCCCGCCCCGGAGGTGCGAGCGCGCGTGGGCTACTACAACGCCGACCACGTAGCGCGGCTGCGCCTGATCCTGGACCTGCAGGCCGACGGTTTCAATCTCGCCGCGATCGAGCGGCTCCTCAGTGGATCGGACGGTCTGGCAGAGCGTCTGCTCGGGCTGCGCAAGGCCGTGACCACGCCCTTCGAGTCCGAGACACCGGAAGTCATCACCGCCGAGGAACTGGAGAAGCGCTTCGGCCAGGTCGACGCCAAGGACGTCGAGCGGATCCGCAAGCTGAAGCTGCTCGTCCCACTCGGCGCCGACCGCTTCGAAGTCCCCAGTCCGGCGCTGCTGGGAGCCGCCGAGCAGGTCGTAGCGCTCGGGATCTCGCTGCACGCCGCGCTGGCGCTCGTCGAGCGGGTCAGCCGCGACTGCGAATCGATCTCACGGGCGTTCACGAAGCTGTTCCTCAGAGAGTTGTGGGAGCCCTTCGAGCAGGCCGGTCAACCCGACGAGCGCTGGGACGAGCTGATCGAGGCCGTCGGCTCGCTGCGGCCGCTGGCCTCCGAGGCGCTGCTCGCGCTGTTCAAGCAGCGGATGACAACTCAACTGGAGGACGCCTTCGGCAAGGTGCTCGAGCACCAGGCCAAGCGCAAGTAGCCGCTCACCCGGCATTGCGTCAGCCTCTTCGTGAGCGCCGGATCCCTGTCGTGGGTGGGAGCCTCATCGTAGGCGCCGGAGCCTCGTTGTGGGCCGGCCTGCTCAGCGGCGCTGCTCGACCAGCGCACTCGCGCCGACCTCGTCGATCGCCGCATACCCACTCAGCGCCATCGCGAGGTCCAGGTCAGCCAGGAAGGAGCGAAGCACCTCAACCACCCCTTGCGCGCCGCCCAGCGCGAGTCCCCAGATGTAGGGGCGTCCGAGCAGCACCGCGCGCGCGCCCAGCGCGAGCGCCTTGAGCGCGTCAGAGCCAGAGCGCACACCGCTGTCGAACAGCACCTCGCAGCGGCCCTCGACGGCCGCGACGACCCCGGGCAGGGCGTCCAGCGCGCCCACCGCGCCGTCGACCTGGCGTCCGCCATGGTTGGAGACGATCACCCCCTGGACCCCGTGCTCGACGGCCAAGCGGGCGTCGTCCGCGCGCAGGATGCCCTTCAGCACAATCGGCAACTCGGTGACCTCGCGCAGGAACGCCAGATCGTCCCAGGTGACCGCCGGGTTCGCGAACTGCCACGCCCAGTGGCCGATCGCGGCCTGCATGCTCTCCTCAGGCGGCTCCGGCAGCGCCGCGCGGAAGACGGGATCCTCCAGGTAGTTGCGGTTGCCCTCGCCCCACAGGAACGGGAGGAATCCCTGCGTCAGGTCGGCCGGGCGCCAGCCGAGCATCCAGGTGTCGAGCGTGAGCACGATCGCGCCATAGCCGGCCCGCTCGGCGCGCTCCACGAAGCTGCGCGCGAGCTCGCGGTCGCGCGGCCAGTAGAGCTGGTACCAGCGTGGCAGCTCGCCCGCGGCCTGCGCGATCTGCTCGATCGTGTGCGAGGCCGCGGTGCTAGCCACGAACGGCACCCCCACCTCGGCGGCAGCGCGCGCCATCGCGAGCTCCCCCTCGGGATGCGCGAGCGTCTGCACCCCGATCGGCGCGAGCAGCACCGGCGCCGGCAGTGGCGTGCCCAGCAGCGTGCGTGCCAGCGTGCGCTCGGAGACGTCGCGCAGCATCCGGGGCGCCAGGCGCCAGTGGTCGAACGCCTCGCGGTTGGCGCGCATCGTCTCCCCCAGGCCGGCTCCGCCCGCAATGTAGCCGCGCGGGCCCTGCGCCAGCAGGCGGTAGGCGTCGCGCTCGAGCGCCCCCCAGTCCAGCGGGCGCACCGGGCGCTGGCCCGCCATCCCGCGCAGGTAAATCTCGTACTGGTAGTTGGCGAAGGGGACCTGCTCGCTCATCCTAAGGACCTCCGGTCGGGCCGGCAACTCTAGCGACGGCCTCAGCCCGTCGCCCACACCTCCCCCACGCCTTCGAACCCGAGCGCGCGCTTGGTCGCTTCGGTGAGGTCGAATTCGCGACCCGCCACGTAGGGGCCGCGGTCGACCACCGGCACGCGCACGATGCGCCCGTCGTAGCGCAGCGTGACCCGCGTCCCGCACGGCAGCGTCTTGTTGGCGACGCCCCGCGTCGAGCTCGTCAGCCAGCCGCCACATGCGAGGCTGCCACCGCCTCCGTACCACGACGCTCCCGCCAGTCGATAGACGTTCAGCCGGCCGAGTAGACGGTGCGAGCCACGATCCTCCGCATCGCCCACGAAGCGCACCCGCGCCCGCTCGCTGCCGATGCCATGTGTGCGGTAACGCAGTCGGTAGCGCCCGCGGGCGCCTGTATGCGTTCCGGCGACGGTCCTCCAGCCGCGGCGCCCGCGCACCTGCAACGCCACCAGTCTGTCTCTCAGATGCGGCCAGATCGTGCCCGCGACCGTCGCGGTGCGACCCGCGAGCACGTTCAGCTCGGCGCGCCTCACGCTCAGCGCCGTGTCAGGCGGGCCCAGGCGACCTGCGGCGGGGCCCAGGCGGTCTTCGGCGGGGCCCAGGCGACCTTCGGCGGGGCCCAGGCGACCTTCGGCCGGGGCCAGGCGGTCTTCGGCGGGGCCCAGGCGACCTTCGGCGGGGGCCAGGCGGTCTTCGGCCGGCACCGGTAGTTCGTCGCCCGGAGCCTGGCCGGCGACCACGGCTAACTGGACGAGTGGCGCCGCGGACAGGGCAGGCGTTGCTGGGACGTACATATTCGCGATGTCCTCCTTGGGTCCACGCCTACGGGGTTAGCTGTCGGGCTCACGCCGCGCCGCGCGCACGAAGGCGTGCGCCAGCCTGGCGTTACAGCCGCATCAGCGGCCGATTCGCCCCATCCGGACCACGCTCATCGCAGTCCGGCAGTGGGTCCCCCGCTCGCCTCCAACCACGGAGGCGACTTGGCGAGATTCGCTCTTAGAAGAGCTGCAACAGGATAGGGGGGCCTTTGCAGCGCTTGTGTGCTGCCGGACACACTCGCCTCGCCTCAAAAGCGGCGCGAAAAACGGCCGCTGAAGCCTGCATCCCAGCGTGCAAGGACTGCGTGAAGTGCCGAGTTGGGCTTCCAGCTATCAAGGCTTTGCCGCAGCGACCCGATGATCGTTCGAATATGTCATCTTCGCTCGTCTCCGACTCCGCGCGCTCGCCGGCTTCCTCGCGCTCCACCAGGCGCTCTGCTCCCTCGCGCTCGGGCGGGCGCTGGATCGATCACTGGCTCGAGACGCTCCACGACATCGAGGCCCTGCGCGCCGCCCATCCGATGATGGATGCCGTCATCGACGAGATCGATGGCCGCATGATCCGCGTCGGCGAGCAGTGGCTGGCCGACTTTGCCTCCTGCAACTATCTCGGCTTCGACCTGGACCCCGAGATCATCCAGGCCGTGCCTGGCTTCCTGGAGGCATGGGGCACGCATCCAAGCTGGTCGCGCCTGCTCGGCAGCCCAGTCCTCTACGAGCAGATCGAGGAGCGGCTGACCGAGCTGCTCGGCTGCGAGGACTCGCTGGTACTGCCGACCATCACCCACATCCACGCGTCCGTGATCCCGGTGCTTGCAGCTTCGGGGACGATCTTCCTCGACGCGCGCGCGCACAAGACCATGTACGACGGCTGCCAGGTCGCGCGCTCGCGCGGCGCCGCCGTCCGCCGCTTCCGCTTCGAGGACCCCGGCCATCTCGACGAGCTGCTCACGGCCGAGCGTGATCGCGCCCGGCTCGTATGCATGGACGGCGTCAACAGCATGACCGGCAATCCGCCCGACCTGCAAGCGTTCGCCGAGGTGACGCGCCGCCACGGAGCGCTGCTCTACGTCGACGACGCCCACGGCTTCGGGGTCATCGGCGAGCGCGCCGCCACGGAGCCCTCCCCCTACGGCCTACGGGGCAACAGCATCGTGCGCCACTTCGACGAGAGCTACGACGACGTGGTTCTCGTCGGCGGCTTCTCCAAGGCCTACTCGTCCCTGCTCGCCTTCATCGCCTGCCCGACCGAGGTCAAGAACCTGCTGAAGGTCGCGGCACCGCCGTACCTCTACTCGGGCCCCTCGCCGGTCGCCTCACTGGCCACGGTGCTGGCCGGCCTCGACGTCAACGAGCGGCGCGGCGATCAGCTGCGCAGCGTCGTGCACCACCACAGCGTGCGCGTCCTGCAGGCGCTGGCAGAGCTCGACGCCCACACACCCAACCGCTCGCAACTGCCGATCATCGAGATCCCGCTGCGCGAACACACCCGCATCGACGAGGTAGGGCGGCTGCTGTTCGCGCGCGGCGTCTACGTCACGCTTGCCGCCTACCCGCTCGTCCCCAAGGCCGAGGTTGGCTTCCGAGTGCAGCTCACTGCGGCCAACACCGACGCCGAGGTCGACGTCCTGATCGGCGCGCTCACCGAGCTCTCCGAGCGCGGCGAGCTGCAGTCCGCGACGGCGCAGCGAACGCTGGAGGCCGTCTGATGAGCCGGCCCGAGCTCCAGCTCCCGCGGCCTGCCAGCGCGAAGGCGAGCCGAAGCGCGAGCGGACGCCCGGGCCGATCCGCCCGCACCCGGCGCCTGCACGCATGGCAGGCCTACCTGGCCTTCGCTGCCCTAGGCGCCTTCCTGTACCTGCTGGTCCCGCCGCTGAAGGGCAACGCGCTGCTGTTCAACGCACTCGGCCTGACCAGCTGGATCGCGGTGATCGTCGGCATTCGCCGCAACAAACCTAGCTACTCCCTGCCGTGGTGGCTATTCGCGGTCGGGCTCTTCCTGTATTGGCTGGGCGACGTCTACACCTACAGCTACCCCAAGTACATCCTGCATCACGAAGTCCCATTCCCCTCGATCGGCGATGCGATCTACCTGACGGTTTACGTCGCCCTGATGCTGGGACTGCTGCTGCTCGTCCGCCGGCGCAACCCGCAGCGCAACCGCAACAGCCTGATCGACGCGGCGATCCTGACCCTGGGATTGTCGCTGCTGTCGTGGGTGTTGCTGATCGCCCCCTACCTGCACGATCCCACACTGGGCCTGCTGCCCAAGCTCGTGTCGGTCGCCTACCCGCTCGGGGACATCATCCTGCTCGCCGCGGCGATTCGCCTGATCCTCGACGCCGGCCGCCACCGGCCGCCGGCGTTCTACCTGCTGAGCGCGAGCATCGTCTCGCTGCTGGCGACGGACTTCGTCTACGGGGTCATGACCCTCGACAGCGCCTTCCACCACCAACTGGCGCTCGATCTTGGGTGGTTCTCCTACCAGGTCCTGTGGGGCGCCGCCGCACTCCATCCCTCGATGGTTGCCCTCGACGAGCCCGTCAGCAACCGCGAGGCGAAGCTGACGCCCCTGCGTCTGGGACTACTCACGGGTGCCTCGCTGATCGCGCCGGTGTGCATCCTCTTGAAGGAGCTGCGCCGCGGCGATCTCGACCTGATCGTGATCATCTGCGCCTCGGTCGTCCTCTTTGGCCTGGTCGTCATGCGCATGGTCGACCTCGTGCGCCAGCAGGAGCGCTCCGTCGCCCGCGAGCGGCTGCTCAGCTCCTGTGGTGCCGCGCTCGTAGCGTGCGCAACGCGCGAGGAGATGCAGCAGGCGGCGCTGGAGGTCGTAGCCCCATTGCTCGAGGGTCCCGGTGTCGGAGTTCTCTGCCTGGTCCAGGACGGCGCGCTCGCGGCCGTCGCACGCAACGACAACCCGCGCTGGCCCGCGCGCGTGCTCCCCGAGCAGATTGGCAAGAGCTTGCTCGAGCTGGCCGCCGAGAGCTCCCCGCAAGGCGTGAGTCTCGAACCGGCGCTACTCGCCTCGATGGAGCTGCCGCAGGAGTGGCCCAATGGGATTGTCCTGCCCCTGCCCGTGCGTGGCGGCGTGCTCGGGCTGCTGCTGCTCGCGCGCCCCAAGCCCACCTCGCGCCAGGTGCACGCCGCGCTGGAGGCCTTGACCACCCAGCTCACGCTTGCCCTGGAGGGCGTACGACTCACCGAGGAGATCCATCTGCAGCGCAGCGAGGCGCGCTTCGCCTCGCTGGTGCAGCACTCGAGTGACCTGATCACCGTGGTCGGGCCGGATGCCACGATCACTTACCAGAGCCCCTCCTCCGAACATGTCCTGGGCTATCCGCCACACGAGCTACTCGGCACGCGCTTCGATCGCATCGTGGCCAAGGAGGATGCCGGGCGCCTGCTGCGGCTGCTCGCCGACGGATCGGCCTACGCGCGTCGCGACGGAGAGGTCATCGAGTGCACGCTGCGCCACCGCGACGGCGGCCTGCGGCAGTTCGAGATCCTGCACACCAACCTGCTGGGCGACGAGCATGTGCAGGGCATCGTCCTCAACGCACGCGACATCAGCGAGCGCAAGGCATTCGAGGAGCAGCTCGCCCACCAGGCGTTCCATGACCCTGTGACCAACCTCCCCAACCGGGCGCTGTTCGTGGAGCGCGTGCGGCACGCGATCGGCCGCGCCCGGCGCGAGGAGCGCGAGCTGGGGGTCATCTTCCTCGACATCGACGACTTCAAGACCATCAACGACAGTCTCGGCCATGGCGCCGGCGACGCGGCGCTGATCGATGTCGCCAAGCGCCTTTCGAGCAGCATCCGCTCCAGCGACACCGCAGCACGCTTTGGCGGCGACGAGTTTGTGGTGCTGCTCGAGGACCTCGACAGCACCCAGACCGCGGTCGAGGTCGCCGAACGGATCCTCGAGGACCTGCGCCGGCCGCTGATGGTGGCCGGCAAGGAGCTGGTCGTGCGCGGCAGCATCGGTATCTCGATCCTCGAGGGAACCTCCGGCGCCGGCGCGGACGAGCTGATCCGGGACGCCGACGCCGCGATGTACATCGCCAAGCGCGACGGCAAGGGTGGCTACCGGCTGTTCGAGCCCGAGATGCACGCCGGCGTGCTCGCCCGCCTGGAGCTGCGGGCCGACCTCCAGCGCGCGCTGGAGAACGGCCAGTTCGAGCTGCACTACCAGCCGATCGTGCGGCTGGCCGACGGCGTCGTCGCCGGAATGGAGGCGCTGCTGCGCTGGCACCACCCCGAGCGCGGGCTCGTCGTTCCCGGAGACTTCATCCCATTCGCCGAGGAGACCGGGCTGATCGTCCCGATCGGTCGCTGGGTCCTGCGTGAGGCTTGCCTGCAAGCGGTGTCGGTGCAACGGCTGTGGTCCGAGGACACGCCGCTCTACATGTGCGTGAACCTATCCGTGAAGCAGCTCCAGCACAGCGACGTCATCTCAGACGTCGAGGATGCGCTCGCGGAGTCCGGCCTGGAACCCCGCCTGCTCACGCTCGAGATCACCGAGTCGATGCTGATCGACGACCCCGATATCGCCGTCGTCAAGCTCAGAGAACTGCGCGCGCTCGGCGTGCGCGTCGCGATGGACGACTTCGGAACGGGCTACTCCTCGCTCAGCTACCTCAGCCGCTTCCCAGTCGACGTGATCAAGATGGATCGCTCCTTCCTGCGCCCAGAGGCCTCGCGGGAGTCGGTCGACCTCTCAAGCGCCGTGGTCGCGCTCGGCAGCTCACTCGCGCTCGAGGTCGTCGCGGAGGGCATCGAGCTCGACGAGCAGTTGAGCCGCCTGCGCGATCTCGGCTGCGAGCTCGGTCAAGGCTTTCACTTCGCGCACCCGATGGAGTCCGGGCGCCTAGCCGACTACCTGGCGGGGAGATCGGAGGGCCACGGGGAGGAGTCCGGCGAGCCCGTGCCGGCCCCGCGCGATGTCGCGTAGCAGCGTTCTCGAGAACCGCGACTTTCGACTGCTCTTCGCCGGGCGTTGCGTCTCACTACTCGGCGACGGAGCGTTCCTGGTCGCGCTCGCCTGGCAGGCCTACACGCTCTCCAACGCCCCGACCGCGCTGTCCCTGGTCGGGATCGCGATGACCGTGCCGCTGATCGCACTGCTGCTGTTCGGTGGGGTGGTCAGCGACCGCCACAGCCGCCGCAAGGTGATGTTGCTCGCCGACTTGTCGCGCGCGGTGCTGCTGATGCTGCTCGGAGCGCTGGCGATCAGCGGAGCGCTACGGCTGTGGCAGATGATGGTGATCGTCGCCCTCTACGGCGCCGCCCAGGCCTTCTTCGACCCGGCCAGCGACGCGATCCTGCCGGAGCTACTGCCGGCTTGGCAGCTCGGTGACGCCAATGCGCTCGAGCAGGTAGCCCGCCCGCTCGCCCTACGGCTCGCCGGCCCGGCCGTCGGAGGAGTGCTCGTTGGTGTGCTCGGCGCCGGTGCAGCCTTCCTCACGGACGCCGCGACCTTCATCGCCTCCGCCGCGGCGCTGTGGTCGATGTCGGCGCACGCCTCGATCTCACCCCGAGGCGCGGGGACACAGCTCAGCCTCGCCACCGGCGCCCAGCTACGCGAGGGCTGGTCTTATGTACGCCGCCACGTCTGGCTATGGGGCACCTTCGCCAGCGCCGGCATCGCCTACCTGCTGTTCATGGGGCCCGCGGAGGTACTGCTGCCCTTTATGGTCAAGCACGAGTTGGGCGGCAGCGGGCTACAGCTCGGCCTCGTGCTCGGAGCCGGCGGCCTGGGCTCGGTGGCCTGCGCCCTGGCGATGCTTCGCAGCGGCCTTCCCTCGCGGAGCATGACCTTCATCTACCTCGTCTGGGCGCTCGCGACACTCGCCGTCGCCGGATACGGGTTGGCCACCGCGATCTGGCAGCTCATGCTGGCTAGTCTCGCCTTCAACCTGCTGGAGACGGCCGGCACGATCGTGTGGGCGACGATGAAGCAGCGCCACGTGCCGGGGCACATGCTCGGACGCGTCTCCAGTCTCGACTGGCTGATCTCGATCGGACTGCTACCGGTGTCCTTTGCGCTAACCGCTCCGCTCAGTGCGGCGCTCGGCGTGCGCGCAACCCTGATCGGCGCGGGCCTGGCTGGCGCCGCCGCGACACTCGGCGGACTGCTGCTCCCGGGCATGCGTGGGGTTGACCGCGCAATGGCATCCACCGCGCGTCTTAGCGTAGGACTTGGGACCTCCGCGTCGAGGTAGCTCGCGGTCCAAGCCCGCTCGGTAGGGCAACGGGTCTCGCGCCATCACGATCAGCCCTCCAGCGACTCCGATGTCTCCAGCCACGATGTCTCCAGTCCTCCGCGCTCGGCGAGGAGCAGCTCGAGCTCGGACTGAAGCGACGCCAGCCGGGCATGGTCGGTGGCGTTTGCCGCCATCTGCTCGAGCAGCGTCGTCTCCCGCTCGGAGAGCCGCTCGATGGCTCCTTCCAGGCGCTTGAGCTCCCGTTCGGAGCGCTGGGTCTCCTTGCGTGCCGCGCGTATCCGCGCTCCGGGGGAGACGCGCTGCTCCTGAGGCGGCGTCGAGGAGCCCGGCTCCTCGACGCCGCGGCGCTGCTCGATGTACTGGTCGATCCCGCCTGGGAGGTGGCGCATCCCGCCCGCGACGGTAAGGGCGTGGACGTTGTCACAGACCCGCTCCACGAAGTAGCGATCGTGGCTGACCACCACCAGCGTGCCGGGCCAGCCGTCGAGTAGGTCCTCGAGCGCCGTGAGAGTATCGATGTCGAGATCGTTGGTGGGCTCGTCCAGCAGCAGCACATTCGGCTCGCCCATCAGCAGCCGCATCAGCGCCAGCCGCCGGCGCTCTCCACCGGAGAGATCGCCCACTAGCGTGCGTGCCCGCTCACCGCGAAAGCCGAAGCGATCGCACAGCATCGCCGCGGTGATCTCCTGCCCATCGCTGAGAGTCGCGTGGCCTCGCACCTCCTCCAGGGACTCCAGCACGCGCAGGTGCCCGGGGATCTCGACCGTGTCCTGAGAGAGGTGTGCCAGCCTGACCGTGGCCCCCCGCTGCACCTGGCCCGACGTCGGCTCCAGCTCACCGGCGAGGAGCCTCATCAGCGAGGTCTTGCCCGATCCGTTGATCCCGACGATCGCCACGCGATCGCCCGGCCCCAGACGCCACGTCACCCCGCCCAGCACCTCCCGGGGGCCAAGCGTAAGCGAGACCTCGACGGCGTCCAGTACTTTCTCGCCCAGGCGCGCGGTGGCGAAGCGCAGTAGCTCGGCGCGATCGCGGACCTCTGGCTCGTCCGCGATCAGGGCGTTGGCGGCCTCGATGCGGAACTTCGGCTTGGAGGTGCGCGCCGGCGGCCCGCGCCGCAGCCACGCGAGCTCCTTGCGCAGGAGCTGCTGGCGACGATCCGCGCGCACAGCCGCCTGGCGGTCGCGCTCGGCGCGAGCGAGCACGTACGCCGCATAGCCGCCCTCGTAGCGGTAGACGGCTCCGTCGGAGAGCTCCCAGGTCGCCGTGCACACGGCGTCCAGGAACCAGCGGTCATGCGTCACCACGAGTATCGCGCCCCGCCGCGCAGCCAGGTGGCGGGCCAGCCAATCGACCCCTTCGACGTCCAGGTGGTTGGTCGGCTCGTCCAGCAGGAGCAGCTCGGGCGCGTCGAGCAACAGGCGCGCCAGCGCGACGCGCCGACGCTCCCCGCCCGACAGGCCCGCGATCGGGGTGTCGATGCCAGCCGTAAAGAGCCCCAGCTCCACACCTCCCATGAGCCCATCGAGCACACTCCGGAACGCGCTGTCGCCAGCCCACTCGTGCTCGGCGCGTCCCGCGACGAGCGTCTGGCGGATCGTTTGCTGCTCGTCGAGCTCGTCGCGCTGGCCCAGCAGCGCCACGTCGACGTCGCCGGCCCGCGTGAGCACCCCGGCGTCCGGCTGCTCGATACCGGCGATCAGCCGCAGCAGAGTCGACTTGCCATCGCCGTTTCGCCCGACGACGCCGATGCGCTCGCCGGCGGATACCCCGAGCGTGATGTCGCGCAGCACCGAGCGGCTGCCGTAGCCCTTCTCGACGGCTTGCAGGCTCAGGAGGTTGCGAACGGTCGGCATCGGCCCTCATCCTGGCGGATCGTCGCTCACTACGATCTTGGGTCGTGAGAGCGTCACGGCGCTGCGCAGCTGTTCGTGCGGACGCTTCGCTCACAGCTCGGGGCGGCCGAGCGGTGTCCTTGGTCCTGCGACGTGGAAGGCCCTGTCGCGCCTGCGTCCGCGTGAGCCCTCGTGGGCCGCAGGGCCGCCCGACAGCGCTCGCTAGGTAGCAACCGCTCGACCGACGGCGAAGATTTCGCTCCGGTCGTTGACTCCCCGCCCGCGAGCAGCCACAATCAGACGATGGCGAACCCCGATCGGCTTACCGGCCTGGACACCGCGTTCCTGCATCTGGAGGACAACTCGACTGCCCACATGCACGTCGCTTCGGTGATGATCTTCGAAGGCCGCGCGCCGACCCCGCAGGAGCTCGTCGACCACGTCCTCAGCCGTCTGCACCTGGTACCCCGCTACCGCCAGCGCCTCGCCTACGTGCCACTCGACCAGGGGCGACCTGTGTGGACCGACGACCCGCACTTCAACCCCCACTACCACATCCGCCACACCGCGCTGCCGCGTCCCGGAGACGAGGCAGCGCTCAAGCAGCTCGCCGGGCGGCTCTTCTCCCAGCGCCTGGATCGCTCCAAGCCGCTGTGGGAGATCTGGCTGGTCGATCGCATGGCCGGCCAGCGCTTCGCCCTAGTCGCCAAGACGCACCATGCACTCGTCGACGGGATCTCCGGCGTGGACATCACGACCGTCCTATTCGACACCGCCGCGCAGCCCGCCGCGCCGGTCGGACGCGTCGACACGTGGAGCCCGCGACCCCTGCCCGGCTCAGCCAAGCTGCTCGGCGAGGCGCTGCTCGAGCGCACCACTGTGCCCGGCGAGATCGCGCGTAGCGCGCGCCGGGTGGTGCGCACCCCGCGCCGCGCGCTGGGACAGTTGCGCAGGAACCTGTCGAGCATCGGCGCCACGACGCTCGCGGGCATCAACGCGCCGGCGCCCAGCTCCCCGCTCAACGTCGACATCGGCCCCCACCGCCGCTACACCTTCATCGATGCCGACCTCGCTCTCTTCAAGAGCATCAAGGACTCCCTCGGGGGAACGCTCAACGACGTAGTCCTGGCCTCCGTCAGCCTCGCGCTCGGCCGCTGGCTGCGTCGCGGCGGCCACGACACCAACGGCCTGGTGCTAAAGGCGATGGTCCCGGTCTCCGTGCGCTCCGACGGCGAGCGCGGGGCGCTCGGCAACCGTGTCGCCGCGATGTGGGCGCCACTGCCGGTCGGCGTCGAGGACCCCGCCGACTGCCTTGCACAGATCCGTCTCGCGATGGAGGACCTCAAGCAGTCCGGCCAGGCCGTCGGCGCACAGGCGCTCACCAACCTCGCCGGCTTTGCCCCGCCCACGATCCTCAGCCAGGCGGCTCGCCTGCAGGCCCGTCAGCGCTACTTCAACCTCGTCGTCACCAACGTCCCCGGCCCGCAGTTCCCGCTATACCTGCTCGGACACCGGCTGCGCTCGCTCTACCCGGTGGTGCCGCTCGCCCGCCGCCAGGCCCTGGGGATCGCGGTGATGAGCTACAACGGCCACCTCGGCTTCGGCCTGCTCGGTGACTACGACGCGCTCCCCGACCTCGACGCGATCGCACTCGACCTCGAGCACTCCGTCCGTCTACTCGCCCGCGCCGCCCGCGCGGCAAGCTCCCCGCAGAGCGGCAAGCCAGCCGTTGCGAAGGGCACGCGCGCCACCAAGGCCACGGCCCCCGCGAAAGCCCGTGCCAAGGCCCCCGCGAAAGCCCGTGCCAAGGCCCCCGCGAAAGCCCGTGCACGCGCCAAGCCGGCCAAAGCCGCGCCGCCGGTCAAGCGCTGACAGTGCGTCTGGCCCTCTGCCAGTTGAACGCCACCGTCGGCGACATCGACGGCAACGCGCGGCGCATCCGCGACGGAATCGCCGCCGCGCGCGAGGCCCATGCCGAGCTCGTGCTACTACCCGAGCTGGCCCTCACGGGCTACCCGCCGGAGGACCTGTTGCTGCGCGAGCACTTCCTGCGCGACGCGCAACTCGCACTCGGAGAGCTAGCGGCGGGCGTTCACGGGATCGTCGCCATCGTCGGCTTCCCGGAGCGCGCTGCGGATGTCTACAACGCCGCCGCCGTGCTCGCCGATGGCAAGGTCCACGCGATCTACCGCAAGACCCACCTGCCCAACTACGGTGTCTTCGACGAGCAGCGCTATTTTCAGGCCGGGAGCGGCGGCGCCGTCATCGACCTTGGCGCCGAGCGCATCGGGCTGACGGTCTGCGAGGACATCTGGGAGCCCGGCCCCCCGGCCTTCGAGGAGGCGCTCGCCGGGGCAACCCTGATCGTCAACATCTCCGCCTCGCCCTACCACGCCGGCAAGGGTCTCGAGCGCGAGCTGATGCTCGCCCAGCGCGCTCGCGAGCACATCGCCACCGTCGCCTTCTGCGCCCTCGTCGGCGGCCAGGACGAGCTGCTCTTCGACGGTCACTCCTGCGTCGTCGATCACACCGGCGCCACGATCGCGCGCGCCGCCCAGTTCGAGGAGGACCTGCTCCTCTGCGAGGTCGACCTCGCCGCGGCCGCAGCCGCGCGGCTACGCGCGACCGGCCACCGCCCCGCCGCTCACCAGGCCGCATCCCGCGTTGAGCTGCTGGCGCCGCTGGCGGGCGCGGAGGGACTCCGCACGCCACCCAGCCCCGAACCGCAGGCGCCCATCTTGCGCGAGCCACTCGCGCCGCTGGAGGCTGAGGTCTATGCCGCGCTCGAGCTCGGCCTGCGCGACTACGTCCAGAAGAACGACTTCCGCCATGTCGTCCTCGGCCTCTCCGGCGGGATCGACTCCGCGCTGGTCGGCTGTATCGCCGCTGACGCGCTCGGGGCCGAGCGGGTGAGCGTCGCGATCATGCCCTCCCGCTACTCATCGGCCGCCACCCAGGACGACGCGCGCGCGCTCGCCGCTGCGCTCGGCCTGCGCATCCACGAGCTTGCGATCGAGGCCGTCGTGGACGCCTACGCGGCGACCCTGCGCGATCCGTTCGCCGACCGCCCAGCCGACCTGACCGAGGAGAACCTGCAGGCCCGCATCCGCGGCAACCTGTTGATGGCCCTCTCCAACAAGTTTGGGTGGCTGGTACTGACGACCGGCAACAAGTCCGAGATGTCCGTCGGCTACACCACCCTCTACGGCGATCTCGCCGGCGGCTTCGCCGTCATCAAGGATGTGCCCAAGACGCTCGTCTACCGCCTCTCAGAGTGGCGTAACTCCCCTGCCGGAGCCCACGCCACAGATATCACCAGCGGCGGAGCAGGGGAGCGCGCGGCGGCCCCAATCCCCTCCTCGATCATCGCGCGCGCGCCCTCCGCGGAGCTGCGCGAGGATCAGCGCGACGATGACTCGCTCCCCCCCTACGACCTGCTCGATCGCATCCTGCGGGGGTACATCGAGCTCGACTACAGTCGTGAGCAGTTGATCGCTCAGGGCCTGCCGAGGAGGGAGGTCGACCGCATCCTGCGCCTCGTCGACCTCGCCGAGTACAAGCGCCGCCAGGCGCCCCCCGGAATCAAGATCACCACACGTGCCTTCGGCCGCGACCGCAGAATGCCGATCACCAACCGCTACCGCGGGTAGGGACTGCCGCTACCCTGCGCCGGTGCCTCTATCGTCGCCTTCCCGCACACGACCGCTCGCGGCGTCTGCCGTGCTGCTGCTCGCGCTCTGCGGACTGGCCCTGAGCGCGTGCGCCAACACCCTCCAGGACCAGCCGGTCGCGCCCAGCTTCCTGGAGCCGCTGGTGATCGAGGGTGAATTCCCGATCTACTGGCTCGGAGGCGCCTTCCACCGGCTCCCGATCATCAGCGTCGCGCACGATCCCGGCGGGGCCTACTCGATCAAGTACGGCAACTGCACGCGGGGCGGCGAGAACGTCTGCGTGGCACCCCTGGAAATCGTCAGCTCGCCCGACAACAGCTTTCGACCGGGAGGTTCGACCCCGCAGCGTCGCGTCTCGGTGCGCGGCGTCGCGAGCACCGTCGCCCTGGGCGGCGAGACGATCGTGGTGCCCACGGGCGCGGCCGTCGTCGACATCTACGCAAACAGTCCCGCGCTGGCACGCGCCGCGGCCGAGACGATGGTGACGATCAACGCGGACCAGCTGCCCGGCGCGCCGCTGCCGCGACCGCTGCCCAACACCGGCTTCGCGCAGAAACCGCTCAACTCCCAGCGCCCGCCGATCGCCCCGGCCGCGCAGGATGCCTCAGACGGGTAGGGGGCGCACCGCGATTGTCATGCGCGTCACCGCGCAGAGGCGACCCTCGTCGTCGCTGAAGCGCACGTCCCACACCCACGTCGTGCGGCCCCGGTGCAACCGCGTCGCGTGGGCGTTCACGGCGCCAGCCGTCACGGGTCGCAGGAAGCTCGTGCTGTTGGAGAGACCCATCGCGGTCGAGCCTTGCGCGAGCACCGTCATCCCGGTCGCCATCGACGCCATCGCCTCGGCCATCGACGCGTACACACCCCCGTGGATGAGCCCGGCCGGTTGCTTGAGCTGATCGCGCACTTGCACCCGCCCGACCACACTCTCCTCGGTGAGCTCAAGCAGCTCGAGCCCGTACAGGCGGTCGAACCCGAGCAGCGCCTCGTTGACCTGCTCAGGGGTGGGAAGGGCCATCGCGGCGCCACGATAGCCTACTGGCTCCGCACGGAGTCGCCGTATACGGAGCCCGTCAGGTAGACCACAAGGTCGACCGTCGTCGATCCGTAGAGAGCCTCTCCCGCGAAGACCACCCATGAGCCGCCTGGACAGCCTTCCCCCCGATCTGCACGCTGTGCTCTCGCTGCTGCTGCGCCAGCGCAAGCGCTACGCCGAGGTGGCTAGGTTGCTCGGAATCGCGGAGCACGCCGTCCACGACCGCGCACACGCCGCGCTCGCGCTGCTCGCTCCGCGTCAGGCCCGCGAGCTTTCCCCCAGCCAACGCGAGCAGCTCGGCGAGTACCTGCTCGGCCAGCAGGCCCCGACCGCGGAGCGTGAGACCCGTGTCTATCTCGAGCAGTCCCCGGCCGGTCGCGCCTGGGCCGAGGCGCTCGCCGTCGAGCTGGCCCCGCTGGCCGCGCGCGCGCTGCCGCACGTTCCCGCCGAGGGCCCCCCAGCCGCCGCCCCCTCACAGCCGCGCCGCGACATCCCCGCGGCTGCACAGGAGCCCTCCCCGGCCACGCCGGCGGCGGCGGCGCCCAGCTCGCGGGTCGGCGGCGCCGTGATCCTCGGCGGGCTCGCCGCGATCGTCGTTGTCATCGTGCTGCTGATCGTCGGCGTCGGGGGGGCGGGCGGCGGATCTCATGCCAGCTCACAGCCGAGCGCCTCCTCGACCGCCCCCGGCGGCAGCTCGCAACCATCTTCCGGTACGGGTGCCTCAACCGGCACCACGACAGGCTCCGGCGGCGCGACGACGACGCCCGCAGCAGGCACGACGAAAAGCGGCTCGCCGACGAGCCACGGCAAGGCGCTCACGCTGACCCCGCCCGACCCCGCGACGAGCAAAGCCGTCGGGGTGGCGTACGTGCTTTCCCAGAAAAACCAGCGCGCGTTCTACGTCTTTGCCAAAGGCCTGCCCGTGCTCCCCACCGGAACCTTCTACGCGGTCTGGCTCGAAGGCGCCTCAGGCGCGCCCGCCTACCCGCTCGGCAGCCTGCCCGCCCAGGGCTCCGATGGGCTCGTCGAAGGCGGCGGCCCGCTGCCCACCAATGCGGCCAGCTACCACCGCATCCTCGTTACCGACGAGACCAGCCACCACCCCGCGCACCCCGGGACGACAGTGCTCGGCGGAACGTTCTCAGTCGACTAAAGGCAGCAGCTTCCCCGGATTCATGATGCCCGCGGGGTCCAACTGCGCCTTCAGCGCACGCAGCGCCTCCACTCCGTGCCCGCCGATCTCGCGCTCCATCCAGGGGACGTGGTCGGACCCGACGGCGTGGTGGTGAGTGATCGTGCCCCCGTGCAGCAGGATTGCATCGCCCGCGGCCCGCTTGACCGCCTGCCACTGCTCGATCTCCCGACCCTCGCGCTGGCGCGCCAGGAAGGTGAAGTACAGCGACGCGCCGGTCTCATAGAGATGGGAGATGTGACACATCGCAAGGCCCGGCGTCCCCTGCGCCGCAAGCGCAGCCTCGATCGCATGTCGTACCTCGCGGTAGAGCCCCATCAGTCGCGACCACTGCGTCGCGGTCTCGAGCGTCTCGACCATCACCCCGTGCGTCAACAGCTCGTCGCGCAGGTATGGCGCCGCGAAGCGCTGCGCGCGCCACGCCTCCCCCGGCGAGCGCCCGACCGGCAGGCCGCCATGGCTGCGCACCAACTCGAGCGCGCGCCCGTGGCGCTGCTCGACCTCGCGCTCGGAGCCCTCGAAGCCGAGAATCGCCAGGCAGCCCGCGCCATAGCCGCGGACGCCGAGATACACGCGCCCGAGACGACCCTTCAGGCCGCCGGCCCCGGCGAGCGCGAGCGACATGCGCGTCTCGTGCTCGTCGGAGAGCCGCGCCACAGTCGGCGCCGCGTGTTCCTGCGCCAGCGTTCGCAGCGCCTGTGCGCCCGCTTGGAAGTTCTCGAAGAAGACGCCCTCGTAGTGGCTGTGCGCGGGCGCCCCGCGTACCCGCAGCGCGAGCTCGTGAATCACGCCCAGCGTTCCCTCCGAGCCGACCAGCAGCTCGCGCAGATCGGGTCCCGCCGCGCTTGCAGGCAATACGCGCGGTGCGATCTCCCCCGCCGGCGCAGCCATGCGCAGGCCGACCACGAGCTGCTCGAAGCGCCCGTAGCCCGTGGAGGCCTGGCCCGCTGAGCGCGTCGCCGCGCAGCCGCCCAGCGAGACGTGCTCGTAGGACTGCGGGAAGTGGCCGAGTGTGAGCCCTTGCGCGGCCAACAGCCGCTCCAGCGCGGGCACGCGCATGCCGGCCTGCACGGTGACCGTCAGCGATTCACGATCGAGCCCCACGAGCTCGCGCAGGTCGCGCAAGTCGAGCGCCAGCACCGCGGCGTGCTAGCCGCGCAGCGGCGCCACGCCCCCGACGACGCTGGTGCCGCCGCCGAATGGCACCAGCGCCAGCGAGCGGCGCGCGCACAGCTCGAGCAGGGCACGCAGTTGCGCGGAATCGGCTGGATAGAGCACAGCGTCCGGCGCACCCAGCGGCGTGCCCGCGCGCAGCCGCACGAGGTCGGGGTAGCCCTTGCCGGCGGCGTGCAGCACACGCTCCTGGCGCCCATCGCGCACACCCTCCTCGCCGAGCAGCGTGCGCAGCTGATCCAGGGCTCCGGACTGGAGCTCCGACGGCGCCAGCTGCACATTTGCGAGCGCCACCGGCGGCCGCGGCCGCGCGGCGACGCCGACCGTCTCGCGTAGGAACACCAGCGCGTGCGCCGGTAGGCCCGGAGCGCGAGCCGGGTCCCCCCAGCCCCACCAGCGCATCGGGGAAGGCGCGGCCACGGCCCTACCGCTAGCCAACGATCCGCTCCAGGCCGTCGAGCGCCTCCTCAAGCGTCGCGCGCGCCGCGCGCCGCACACGGCTGGCCCCCAGATTCGGGAAGAGACCGTGCAGGTCCTGGCGCAGCTCGATCGTCACGTTCGTGGCCCTCCCGTCCGGCTGCAGGCGCAGCTCGGTCTCGGCCGAGGAGAGCAGGCGCGCGAACGGAGTGTCCTCGATCTGCTGAGACCAGCGCAACACGAGCTCCCGCTCGTCGCGACGTCGACGACCCGGAAGTCCGCGCGTACCTGTCGCCCGCGGGGACTCGTCAGGACCTCCGTGAAGGCGTCGCGCTCGACGGCCTCCACGCGCGTCGACCCGCGGCCACCAGCGCGGCAGGTGGTGCGGATCGGCGATCAGCTCCCAGACGTCCTGTGCGGGCGCGGCGATCGCGCGGCTGCGGCGTGTGGTCGGCACCGACTAAGCCTACGAGTCGTAGGAGATCAACGCGTGCGCGTCATGCGGCACGAGGCGCTCGCGACCGCCGAGGAAGGCCAGCTCGATCAGGAAGCCGCAGCCGACGACCTCGCCGCCGAGCTGCGCGACCAGCTCGCACAGCGCCCGTGCCGTCCCGCCCGGTCGCGAGCAGATCGTCGTGGACCAGCACGCGCGTCCCGCGGCGCACCGCGTCGCTGTGCAGCTCCAGCTCACCGGCGCCGTACTCCAGCAGGTACTCCGCGCTGACCGTCTCGTACGGGAGCTTGCCCGGCTTGCGCGCGAGCACGAACCCCGCGCCGAGCTCCAGCGCCAGCGCCGGGCCGAGCAGGAAGCCGCGCGCCTCCGCCGCCACGCACGCAGTCCACGCCCAGCGGGCGCGCGTAGGCCGCCAGGCCGCGTACCGCCTGCGCGAGCGCGTCGGCGTCGGCCAGCAGCGGCGTGATGTCCTTGAAGAGGATGCCCGGCCTGCGGGAAGTCCGGGATGTCTCGGATCAGCGCCCGCAGGTCGGGCGCGAGGAGCTCCCCGGCTCGCTCGGAGCCAGCGGGCACAGCATCCCCCGGCGCCGTCCCCCGCCCCGGGGCCTCCATCAGCCCGCGATCTTGCGCAGGTCGCGCACGAGCAGCAGATGGCGCAGGTGCGTCGTCACGGCCGCGAGGTTCTCGAGCGCCTCCAGCGCCTCCTTGCGGCGCTGCGGGTTGCGCGAGCGCAGCGCCGGAGCGAGGATCTGCTGCAGCAGGCTCGCCTCGCGGTCGGCCGAGGAGCGAAAGACGCGCAGGTTGCGACCGCCGACGCCGTAGCGCGCAAGTTCGGCGACCGCGCCGATGATCTCGCGCTCGGTCTCGTCGTAGTAGCGCGCGCCGCCGCGTAGCTCGCCTTTGACGACCCCGTACTCCTCGAGCTCGCGCACGAGCTTCGCGTCGGCCTTGCTCTCCTCGAGCACTTCCTCCAGCGAGAAGAGCGCGCCGCTGCCCTCACGGACGCTGACGCCGGCGCGGCGGGGGCGTACGCTGTCGCGGCCGGGCGCCGGTGCAGTGCCCTGGTCGCCGCGCCCGGAGGCCAGTTCCTGGCGGATCACGCGCAGCGGCAGGAACTCGTCGCGCTGCAGGCGCAGGATCATGCGCAGGCGCGCCACGTCGCTCTGGGTGTAGAGCCGATAGCCACCGGGAGTGCGGCGTGGGGTGACGAGCTTCTGATCCTCCAGATAGCGGATCTTGGAGATCGAGATATCGGGGAACTCCTGCGCCAGCGCCTTGCAGACCGCGCCGATCGTGATCGACTTCTGGCGCGTGGCGCCTTCGGCGACGCGCCCCACGGCGAGGCCCTGCTCGAGCTCGCCGACGTCAGCGTCGATGCCGGTCTCGGCGGTTGGAGCCCTGGTCACCATCAGCGCGCGTGGAAGGTCAGCTTGTACTTGCCGATCTGCACCTCGTCGCCCTCCTCCAGGCGATGTGACTCGATCCGCTCGCGATTGACGTAGGTGCCGTTCAGCGAGCCGCAGTCGTCGAGGTGCCACATGTCGCCACGGCGGATCAGCAGCGCATGATCACGCGAGACCGTGATGTCGTCGAGGAACACCTCGGAGTCGGGCCGGCGGCCGATGCTCATACGCTCGCCCTGCATCGGAAAGCTCTCCCCCACGCGTCCACCGCCGGCGCGGATCACGAGCGCCGGGCCGTGCGCGGTGACCTCGCCGAGCTCGACCGGCACGAGCTCGCCACTCTCGTCGATCAGGTAGGTCGCGGTAACTGGATCCCCACCAGCCCCCCCACCCTCTCCGCCGGCGGCCTCGCTGCGCAGCAGCGCACCGCAGCGCTGACAGTAGTTCGCGCCATCGCCGTTGACGAAGCCGCACTCGGGGCAGTGCTGAGCCATCGCGCCTGCGAGCCTTCCCGCTCTAACCTTCGGAGGTCGACGTCGCCGTCGGCGAGCGAGCTCTCGCCCATCACGCCACCTTGGCGACGAGCCAGGATCTCGGTGAGCTGCTGCACGTCATCGCCGGTGATCAGCTGCTCGCCGCCGTCGTGCTTCTTGCGCATCCGGTTGACCAGCTCCGCCCGCAGGATGTCGATCTTGCCGTGCAGGATGCGTCGCCGGTAGGAGATGTCGGTCTCCTCATCGGTGAGCTCACGAATCAGGTTCTTCAGCTCTGCTTCGCTTAATGAGCCGAGGTCGGGAAAGGTATCCATCGGGGGGTGATCACCACTCCTCTCACAGGCTTTTATGGGGTCGGGTCCACCCGGACGCACCGGAACGCCAGACGTGGATCCAACAGCTTCATCGGCAACTATAGCCCAAACGTAAAGCTGAGCTTGAGGCTCAGTCGCGCCGCGCGGCGCGCGCCTGGCGGCGACCATCGCGCACGTACAGCACGGAGGCCGTCAAGGCCAGCGCAAGGCCGACGTACAGCAGCACCGCGCCGAGCCCTTCGAGGCCAACCATCGCAAAGAAGAACGCCCCCATCAGCGGCGCGACCGAGAGACGCCCCGGCCAGTTGATGCGTAGCTCTACACCGCGCGTCAGGCCGTAGCGCCCGAGCGCGAGCATCGCGAGCTCGCGCGCGATCAGAACTCGCCAGCGCCCAGCGCGGCAACAGCTGGAAGCGCCAGCAGACGACGACCCCCGAGATCGCCAGCAGACGGTCGGTGACTGGATCCATCAGCGCCCCCAGGCGGCTGTACTGGCGCGTCACGCGCGCGGCGATCCCATCGGCGTAGTCGCCCCAGCCGATCACCGCGAACAGGGCGGCTGCCGCCGCGCTCGTGCCGTCGGCGCTGGAGAGCGCGACCACGAGGAACACCGGGATCAGCGCCAGGCGCACGAAGCCGATCGCGTTGGGGATCGTCCACGGCCGCAGTGGCTGGCCCGCGGCCGTCTGCGGTGGCGGCGGGCCGGAGCGGTCCAAGCCCGAACAGACGACGGACGGTGAGCCGAGCCTGACCTGCCCGGGGCTCTACGGCAGGGTCCGGCATAGCTCGTCCAGCGCTCCGATCAGCTCCGCCGGCTCACCCGCAAGCGGTATGCCGGGCGCCTCACGACGGCCGCGGCGAACCTGCACCTCGATTTCGCCGGACTCGATCGTGCGCTTGCCGACGGTCAGGCGCAGCGGGCAGCCGAGCAGCTCGGCGTCGGCGAACTTCTCACCGGGCCCGGCATCGCGATCGTCGTAGAGCACCTCGACCCCAGCGGCACGCAGCGTCCCGTAGAGCTCCTCCGCGACCACGCGCGCCGGACCGTCGGCCTTGCCGACCGCGACGAGGTGCACGGCGAATGGCGCGAGCGCACGCGGCCAGGAGATGCCGTGCTCGTCGGCGTACTGCTCGACGGCGGCAGCCGCGATACGCGCGGGCCCGATCCCGTAGCAGCCCATCCAGATCGGCTGCTCGCGACCGGACTCGTCGAGGAAGTGCGCACCGAGCGGCACGGAGTAGCGCGTGCCGAGCTTGAAGATGTTGCCAATCTCGATCGCGGGCTCGATCATAGACCGGATGCCCGCCGACGGTGTCCCCGGCGCAGACAGTGCGCACGTCGACGGCGCGGAAAGGGAAGTCGCGGCCGGGTACTACGCCGCGCAGGTGCGCGTCGGGGCGGTTGGCGCCGGTCACGTAGGCGCGTTCGCCGCCCTGCCCGCCCGCGCTCGGCGGGACGCTCGCGCCGGGTGGCAGGGCACCCTGGTCGAGCAGGATCTCCATCCGCCCGTCGAGCCCGACCGGACCGATGAAGCCGGGCGGGCCGAGTTGGGTGGCGATCTCCTGCGGGTGCGCCGGACGGCTCCGCTCACCGAGGACGCCGGCGAGCTTGATCTCGTTGACGCGATGGTCGCCGCGCAGGAGCACCAGGATCATGCGGCCGTCGCCTTCGAGCACCACCGGATATGCCTTCAGCAGCGCACCCTGTGATAAGCCGAGTGCTCCGGCGACCTCCTCGACTGTGCTGAGACCCGGCGTGGAGACCGCTTTGGGCGAGGGCGGGGCCGGCGGCAGCTCGACGGGCTGCGGCTCGGCGACCGCGACCTCGATGTTGGCGGCGTATTGACTCCCGCCGGACCCGGCGAGCGCGACCTCGTTCTCGCCGGCGGGACACGGCGCCATGTACTCGTGCGCGCCGAGGCCGCCCATCATGCCGACGTCGGCCTGCACGCGGTACCACTCCAGACCGGTGCGCTCCATGATGCGGTCGTACGCCCCGACGTGCAGCTGGTAGCGCTCCTCGAGTCCCTCGACGTCGCGGTCGAAGCTGTAGGCGTCCTTCATGATGAACTCGCGCGTGCGCAGGACGCCGGCGCGCGGGCGCAACTCGTCGCGCTCCTTGACCTGGAAGTGGTAGAGGATCAGCGGCAGATCGCGGTAGGAGCGCACGGTGTGGGCGACGTGGGTGGTCACGGCCTCCTCGTGGGTCATCGCGAGCACCAGCTCGGAGCCCTTGCGGTCCTGCAGCTTGAACAGCTCCTCGATCCCGTAGCGCCCGCTCTTGCGCCACGGCTCGGCGGGCTGCAGCACCGGCATCAGCAGCTCCTGCCCACCGATCGCGTCCATCTCCTCACGAATTATCTGCACGGCGCGCTGGTGCACGCGCCAGCCGGCCGGCAGCCAGCTCCACATCCCGGCGCCGATCTGGCGGATGAGGCCGGCGCGCACCATCAGCTTGTGCGAGATCGCCTCCGCGTCGGCGGGGGCCTGCTTCTCGGTCGGCAGCAGGTACTCCGAGAGGCGGGTCATGCGCGGGCTCTGGAGATCTTGGCGCGGAAGCGAGCGAGTGAGTGGCGGGCGGGTGTCATCGCGCAGCAGAGGGTAACCGTCCCTTTGATAGAACAGCGGTCATCCGAGGATCGTCAATCACAGAGAACCGATAAGGAGCCTCCTTCTCATGGCCTACTCCGTACCGCCGCTTCCCTACGCGTACGACGCGCTGGAGCCGCACATCGACAAGGCGACGATGGAATTCCACCACGACAAGCACCACCAGGCCTACGTGGACAAGGTCAACGCGGCGCTCGAAGGCACGGCGCTGGCGGACGCGCCGATCGAGGACGTCCTGAAGGACCTCGGCCAGGTGCCACAGGACAAGCGCGGCGCGGTCAAAAACAACGGCGGCGGCCACTACAACCACTCGCTGTTCTGGGAGAGCATGAGTCCTGACGGTGGCGGCGAGCCGAGCGGCGCGCTCGGCGATGCGATCGCATCGGCGTTCGGCTCGTTCGCGGACTTCAAGGCCAAGGTCAAGGAAACTGGCGTCAACCAGTTCGGCTCGGGCTGGTCGTGGCTGGTGCTCGACGGCGGCAACCTGGCCGTGGTCGGCAGCGCCAACCAGGACAATCCGATCTCCGACGGCAAGACCCCGCTGCTGGGCGTCGACGTATGGGAGCACGCGTACTACCTGAAGTACCAGAACCGCCGCCCCGACTACCTTGAGGCGTGGTGGAACACCGTGGACTGGTCGAAGGTCGCTGAGCGGTTCGCCGCCGCGCAGGGTTCATCGCTGTGCCGTTGCCGGCGGCGCTTTCAGCTCCGGCTGAAGCGCCGGCCGGCGACCGGCGAGACGGCCTCGTCGAGCGGCGCCGTTGCGGCGGGTGTCAACATCGACTCGAGCACAGCGTCGGCCGCATCGTCGTTCGCGGCAGCGGCCGCCTCCAAGGCGGCCATCCGCTCGGGCGTCATCTGCGTGGCGTCCTCGTTGGCGGCGAGCCAGGCACGCGCCTCGGCGGCGGCAACCTCGTCGCGCTGGACGGTCTTGCCCGCGGCGTAGTAGCGATCGATCTCCTTGAAGAGCTCGTCGACGAGCTGCTCGGTCGCGACCTTCTTCAGCGGCTCGCCCTTGGAGTAGATCATCCCCATGTCCTTCGCGCCCGTGATGCCGAAGTCGGCGTGACGAGCCTCGCCGATGCCGTTGACGGCGCAGCCGAGCACGGAGACCTCGATCGGGTCCTCGTAGGCTTCCAGGCGCCGCTCGACCTCGGCGACGACGGTGTCCATGTCGAACTGCAGGCGCCCGCAGGTCGGGCAGGCGATCAGGTCGGGGCCGCGCTGGCGCAGCTTCAGCGCCTTGAGGATCTCCCACGCGACCTTGACCTCCTCCTCGGCGTGGAACGTCGAGAGCGAGATGCGGATCGTGTCGCCGATGCCGTCCGCGAGCAGCGTGCCGAGCCCGACGGCGGACTTCAGCGAGCCCGACCACTTGGTGCCCGCCTCGGTGACCCCGAGGTGCAGCGGGTAGGGAATTCGTCTCCGAGAGCAGGCGGTTGGAGGCGATCGTGTTGGGCACGGAGGTCGACTTCATCGAGACCTTGAAGTTCTGGAAGTCGAGGCCCTCCATCAGCCGCACGGTCTCCAGCGCGGCGGTGACGAGCGCCTCGACGGGATTGTCGTACTCGAGCTGGCGCAGGTGCTTGGGCAGCGAGCCCGAGTTGACGCCGACCCGCAGCGGCGTGCCGCGCGCGCGGGCGAGCGCGATGACCTCGGCGACCTTGTCGGGCCCGCCGATGTTGCCGGGGTTGATGCGCACGCAGTGCGCGCCGGCCTCGATCGACTTCAGCGCCAGCGTGTGGTTGAAGTGGATGTCGGCGATGATCGGGATCGGCGACTGCAGCGACGATCGTCTTGAGCGCCTCGACGTCCTGCTCGCGGGGCACCGCGACGCGCACGATGTCGGCGCCCGCCTCGGCGACCTTCGGAATCTGTTCCATCGTCGCCGCGAGATTCGCGGTCTCGGTCTTGGTCATGGTCTGCACCGCGACCGGCGCGCCGCCGCCGATCGGGACGGGGCCGACGTGAATCTGGCGTTGAGAGGACATGCCCGTATTGTAAGGGGGCGCCGCTGAATCGACCGTGAATGCTGCTGTTGGGAAGGCCACTGCGGGCGGCCATGAGGCGCGGAGGAGGTGCGTGAGGGCATCCATACTCTCTGCGCGCATGTCACCGCTCCGTCCGGCCTCCTGCATGAGTCCGCAGCCCCTCGGAGGTCTACTCCAACCGCCCGCGGCCCGCTGGCGCGACTCGCCTCTCCCTACGCGGCGCGCGCGCGGCGGCGCCGGCACGAGCGCTTCTTCACGCTGACCTACCTGCGCCCGGGGGCGCGCGTGCTGGATGTGGGTTGCGGCTGGCTCGGCCTACGCGCGCTCGAGCCGGCGCTCGACATCACCGGCCTGGACATCGCTGAGTATCCAAGCTACCCGGGCCCGTTCGTGCGGGCCGACGCCGCAGAGGGCCTGCCATTCGCGGACGGCGAGTTCGACCTCGTCTACTGCAGCAGCGTAATCGAGCACGTCCCGCGGGCACGGCGCGAGGCGTTTGCGACGGAGCTACGGCGCGTGGGCCGCGGGTGGTTCGTGCAGACACCTGCCTGGTCCTTCCCGCTCGAGCCGCACGCGCTGCTGCCCTTCGCGCACTGGCTGCCAGCGCGCATTCGCCGCCCCTACTGGCGGCTGGGGGCGAGCGGCAAATGGGAAGAGATCGAGCTGCTGCGCCGGGGCGAGCTGGAGCGCCTGTTCGGCCCCGCTCAGGCCGAGCGCATCGGTCCGCTGGTCAAGAGCTGGGTGTGCGTGCACGCCCCCTCAGGCATACATCGCGTCGATCGCGGCGGCGTACTTCTGCGCGATCGGCTTGCGCTTGAGCTTCATCGTCGGGGTCAGCTCGTCCTCGCCGGGGAGCCAGTCGCCGCGGACGATCGTGAACTTCTTGATCTGCTCGACGCGGGCCATCCGGGAGTTGGCGGCGTCGATCGCCTCCTGAACGGCCGCGCGCACGGCGGGCTCCTCCGCGAGGTCCTCCAGGGAGCTGCCCTCCAGGCCGTGCTGGGAGGCCCACATGGGCGCGAAGTCGGCGTCGAGGACGATCAACGCGGTGTTGTAGGAACGGGCGTCGCCGATCGCGCAGGCCTGCCCGATCAGCGGCGAGACACTCTTGATCGTCGCCTCGATGTTGGCCGGCGACATGTTCTTGCCGGCGGCGTTGATGATCAGCTCCTTCTTGCGATCGACGATCCGCAGGTAGCCGTCCTCGTCGAGCTCGCCGACGTCGCCGGTGTGTAGCCAGCCGTCGGCGTCGATCGCCTCGGCGGTCTGCGCGGGGGCGCCACGGTAGCCGACCATGACGACCTCGCCCCGGACGAGCACCTCACCATCCTGCGCGAGCGAGATCTCGACGCCGGGAGCGGGCGGTCCGACGGTGCCGAGCTTGATCCTCTCCGGCGGGTTGACGCAGCCGGCGCCGCACGTCTCGGACATGCCCCACAGCTCCGCGAGCGGGATGCCGATCGCGTGGAAGAACTCGAGCACCTCGAGCGGGGTCGGGGCGGCACCGACGTTGACGGCCCGGATCTGATCGAGGCCCAGCATCTGGCGCAACCCGGCAAAGATCTGCTCGTCGGCGGCGGCGACCTCCGCGGCGAGGTCGGCGGGCACCGGCTCCCCGCGCTGCTCCAGACGCACCTTCTCCAGGGCCGCCTCGATCGCGCGCTCGACGGGCTCGCGCTGCTCGACGGGCAGCCCGGCGCGCATCGTCTCCAGGCCCGCCTTGAGCTTCTCCCAGATGCGCGGCACGGCAAAGAACCACTGCGGCCGGACGTCCGGGAGGTAGGACAGCACCTGACGCGGGTCGGGGCAGCACGTGATCTGTAGGCCGTAGACGATCGGCAGATAGTGGTGGGCGTTGCGCTCGGCGATGTGGGCCGCCGGCAGCCACGAGATCACCCGCGAGCCCCGGCGGGAACTGCACCATGCGCTCGATGCCGGAGACCGTCGCCATCATGTTGCGGTGACTGAGCTGCACGCCCTTCGGCGGACCGGTGGTCCCGGAGGTGTAGATCAGCGTCAGCACGTCCTCGGGGGCGACCTGCGCCGCGGCCTCGGCGACGGCCCGCTGCAGATCCTCGGTGCGACCGGAGGCCTCGACCTCGGCGAGCGTCAGGACACTCTCGCTGCCCGCCTCCCCGCCGGCGCCGTCTGCAGGCGAGTCGACGAGGATCACGTGCTCCAGGTTCGGGAGGTTGCCGCGCGCCACCAGCAGCCGGTCGAGGTACTGACGCTCGACGACCGCGATCCGCGCTGCGGCGTCGGCGACGACGAACTCGATCTGGTTGGCGGCGTAGGTCTGGTAGATCGAGAACGGCGTCGCGCCGAGCGTCACGGCGGCCATGTCCACCACGTGGAACTCGGGCCGGTTGCCGAGCAGGATCGCGAGCGTCTCCCCGCGCCGCAACCCGAGCCGGTGCAGCCCACCGGCGAGGTCGCGCACACGCCCGCGCCACTGCGCCCAGGTGAGCGTCAGCTCGTCGTCCTTGGTGCGAATCGCGACGCTCTCGGCGAGCGCGGCGCTGGTGATCTCGAAGGCCGCGACGATCGTCGCAGCGTGGGCGGCGTCGGTGTATGGCGCGGAGCGACTCAGCCGGGGCGGGCCTGTCGCGGGGGCCCGCGGCGGGCGCGGTGCCCTCAGTGAACTTTGAAGCCGCCGTTGGAGAGGGTGTGGATGTCATTGCTGAAACCGATCACGAAGAGGAACAGGACCAGCGCAAAGCCTACGACGCTCGCGCGTTCCATGACGGCAAACGGGATCGGACGGCCGCGGACCTTCTCGGCGAGCGCCCAGAAGATGTGGCCTCCGTCGAGCGGCAGGAACGGAAAGAGGTTGATGATCGCCAGCGAGAGCGAGACCAGCGCCAGCAGGTACAGCGCGGCGGCAGCGCTGTAGCTGAACTCTTCGCTGGCGATGTCCGAGATGCCGACGACCGAGTGGACTTCCTTGCGGGCACGCGCACTGACGAAGATCTGGGAGATCCGCGAGACGGTCAGGCTCGTGACGTGCCACATTTCGCTGACGCTCGTGCTGGCGGCCTGTCCAAGCGATTCTGAGGTGAGCACCGGCGCGGTCTCGATGCCGATCAGCGTGCGCTTGAGCTTCGTTTCGTAGCGGGGCACGATCGCGAAGCTCAGCCGCCGTCCGTCGCGCAGCACCGTCAGGTGCACGGGCGTCGCGGCAGCGCACCCCTGCACCGCAGGCGCCGGGACAGCGGTGCGAGGAGATCTCCGAGATGAAGTTGGCCGAGCCATTGCGTGCGTTCAGGCGCACCGGCCGGCCGTCGACCGCTACGAGCACGTCTCCGACCTTGCAGCGCCGCCGCGGCCGGGTGACCCTGCTGTCACGGTGGCGATGCGCGCGCGGTCGGTGCGGGGCTGCTGGGCGCTGAACGCGTAGAGGCCCCAGAGGATCGCGAACGCGACCAGGACGTTCATCGCGGGCCCGGCGCCGATCACCACGAGCCGCTTCCAGACGGGCTGGCGGTAGTAGGCGCGGTGAGCGACCTCCGGCGGGATCTCCTCGTTGGGGCTCATGCCGGTGATCTTCACGTAACCGCCCGCCGGGATCGCGCCGATCATGTACTCGGTCTCCCCCCGGCGAATCCCAACCAGCTTCGGCGGGAAGAACAGCGAGAAGCGCTCCACGCGCATCCCGACGGCCTTGGCGGCGATGAAATGCCCGAGCTCGTGCAGCACGATCAGCACCATGAAGCCCAGCAGCGTCAAGACCCAACTCATGCGCTCAGTTTGGCAGCCGCGAGGACCGCCTCCCGCCGGTCACCCTGCAGAGCGTCACCCATAGCCGTCCAGTCCAAGGCACAGGGAGCGGGCTCAACCATGACCGGCCGGGCGCTCAGGGCTGGGGTGTAACCGCGATCGACCGACGCGCAGAGCAGGCTCAACCGTGCACCCACCGGCGCTCAGGCCAATGCGCACGGAGCGGGCTCAACCGTGAACCGACCAGCGCTCAGACCAATGGGCGCAGAGCGAGATCAACCCCGATCACCGGCGCTCAGGCCAGTGCGGCGACAGCTTCGCCGGCGACGGTGCGTGCCTCGCGGTCGGACTCGTAGAGCGACTCGAAGGCGCGCACCGGTGTGCCGCCCAGCCGCTCCAGCGTCTGCTCGATCACGATCGGAATGCCATGAAAGGCCAGGCGCTCACCGAGGAAGGCGTGGACGGCGATCTCGTTGGCGGCGTTCAGGACGCACGGTGCGGTCCCGCCGGCCTGCGCCGCCTCGCGCGCAAGGCGCAGGCAGGGGAAGACCTCGAGATCGACGGCCTCGAAGGTCAGCGACCCGACCTCGACGAGATCCAGCGGCGTGACCGGCAGCGACACGCTCGCGGCTCCGTGGAGCGCGTAGGAGATCGCCAGGCGCATGTCGCGCGGGCCGAGGTGTGCGAGCATCGCACCGTCGGCGAGCTGCACGAGACCGTGAACCAGCGACTGCGGGTGCACGACGACGTCGATCTGCTCGTACGGCGTGCCAAACAGGTGGTGGGCCTCCATCAGCTCGAGGCCCTTGTTCATCATCGTCGCGGAGTCGATCGTGATCTTGCCGCCCATCGCCCAGGTCGGATGAGCCAGCGCTTCGGCGACGCTGACCGAGTCCAGCTGGGCACGGGTGTAGCCGCGGAACGGCCCACCGCTCGCGGTGATCGTCAGGCGCTCTACCGCGCCGACGGGCTGGCCGGCGAGCAGTTGGTGCAGCGCGGTGTGCTCGGAGTCGACCGGCACGATCTGCGCGCCGGTAGCTTCGGCGAGCGCCCCCACGAGCTCTCCGCCGACGACGAGCGACTCCTTGTTAGCCAGCGCCAGGTCGATGCCCTCTCCCAGTGTTGCGACCGTCGGGCCCAGGCCGGCGGAGCCGACGAGCGCGTTGAGGACCAGCTCCGCGCCGGACTCGACGACCAGCTCGACTAGTCCCTCGGCGCCGCGCAGCACCTCGCCGTCGGTCCACGCCTCGGCGGCGCGCGCCGCGGCGTCCTCGTCGACGAGCGCGATCCGGCGCACCCCGTGGGCGCGGGCCTGCTCGATCAGCGTATCCCAGGAGCGCTCCGCGGAGAGACCGACGAGCTCGAGCTCGTCGCTGCGCGCCACGATGTCGAGCGCCTGCGTCCCGATCGAGCCCGTGGAGCCGAGGATCAGCAGCTGCTTGGACATCGAGACCGAGGGTAGTGGCCACGCGCTGCCCGCCGGCCACGGCAGTAGTGGCCACGCGCTGCCCGCCGGCCACGGCAGTAGTGGCCACGCGCTGCCCGCCCGCCGCGACTAGACATAGGCCTGCCAGATGTAGTAGCCGACGACGGCCGTGAAGAGCACGGCATCGAGCCGATCGAGCGCGCCACCGTGGGCGCCGAACAGGCGCCCAGCGTCCTTGGCGCCGGCCTCGCGCTTGACGAAGGACTCGAAGAGGTCGCCGATCGGCCCCGCCAGCGCCACGCCGAGTCCGAGCACCAGCGCGTGGGTGCCCGGCAGCCAATCCTGGTAGCGCCCGGCGAACCAGACGGCGACGATCGCGCTCGCCATCCCGATCAGCAGGCCCTCGACGGTCTTGTTCGGCGAGATCGACGGCGCCAGCGGACGGCTGCCGAAGAGGCGCCCGCCGAGATAGGCGCCGGTGTCCCCCAGGAAGGTGCCGACAAGCACGTCGAGCACGATGCCCTCGCCGTGCGGCAGGCCGCGCAGCATCACCGCGTGCGCGAACGCGAGCCCAACCCAGTAGATGCCGAGTAGCGTCACCGCGAGACCGCCGACACTTGGGCGGCGCTGGGCGAGGGTCAGGCCGAAGAGCACCGGCAGCGCGGCGACCGCCGCGAGCAGCACTTGCGGGGGTCCGCCGTAGAGGGCCGCCACCAGCAGCCCGGCGAGGCCGATGAAGCCCGCGAGCCGCACCGGATGCGCGCGGTCGTACATCGCGAACAGCTCGTGCATGCAGACGCCGCCGAGCGCGAGCAGGCCCAGCGCGAAGATCACACCGCCCTCGATCACGATGAACAGCGCGAACGCGATCGCGGGCAGCGCCGCGAAGATTCGAGCGGTCAGGTCCGAACGCCCGCCGCGTGCGGACAGCCCAGAGCGGCCCCGGCCACGCACGGAGCCCGCCGAGCCTCCCCGACCGCGCGTCCCAGGCATCGGCTCAGCGCCCGCCGAAGCGTCGCCGCCGCGCGGCGAACTCTGCCAGCGACTGCTCCAGGGCCTGGCGCGTGAAGTCTGGCCATAGCTCGTCGCGGAACACTAGCTCGGAGTAGGCCGACTGCCACAGCAGGTAGTTGGAAAGCCGTCGCTCGCCGCTGGTGCGAATGATCAGGTCGGGGTCGTGCATCTCGGGCGCGTACAGGCAACGACGGAACTCCTCCTCGCCGCCACCGTCAAAGCGGCGCGCAGCGTCGAGGATCTCGGCGCGCCCACCGTAGTTAAACGCGACGAACAGCGTGATCGTGCGATTGGCGTCGGTCAGCTCCTGAGCCCAGCGCATCTGCTCGAGCAGCCCGTCGGAGATCCCAGCGCGGCGACCGATGAAGCGCATCCGCACGCCCTCCTCGTGCAGCTCGGGCGTCTCGCGCGCGATCCGCCGGGAGAACATCTCCATCAGGCCGTTGACCTCCGCCGCGGGGCGCGACCAGTTCTCCGTCGAGAACGAGTACACCGTCAGCTCCTGAATGCCGAGATCGACCGCGTCCCGCAGGCGCGCCTTGACGGTGTCGGCACCCGCGTCGTGCCCCTCGTTCACGGACACACCGCGAGCACGCGCCCAGCGGCCATTGCCGTCGGTGATGATCGCGACGTAGCGCGCCATCGGGGACTGCGAAGACGGGCCGTGGGCCTTCAGATCGACAGCGGCATCCATCAGGTCACAGGGTCCACACGGAGCTCGACTACCCCTCCTGGAGCACGCATCAGACCTCGAGGATCTCCTCTTCCTTGGCTTTGAGCACCGTGTCGAGCTCCGCGATCCTGGCATCGGTGAGCTTCTGCAGCCCGACCTCCGCGCGGTGCTCGTCGTCGGAGCCGGCCTCTCCGTCGGACTTCAGCTCGCGCAGGTCGTGCATGATGTCACGGCGCACATTGCGGATCTTGATGCGCCCCTCCTCCGCGAGGTTGCGTACAACCTTGACCAGATCCCGGCGGCGCTCCTCGGTCAGCTCCGGCACGACCAAGCGCACGAGGTTGCCGTCATTGGAGGGCGTGAGACCGATGTCGGACTCGTTGATCGCCTTCTCGATCGCCTTGATCGAGGCCTTGTCATAGGGCTGCACCGTCAGCAGCCGTGCCTCCGGCGCCGAGAGCGTCGCAAGCTGATTCAGGGGCGTCGGGGCGCCGTAGTAGTCGACGATGATGCGCTCCAGCAGCGCCGGACTGGCGCGGCCGGTACGCACCGTCGCGAACTCGTGCTGAGTGACCTCCACGGACTTCGCCATCCGCGCCCGCGCATCCTCGAGCAGCCCGTCAATCAGCTCATCCTCCATCGCCGTCCTCCCCTTCGGATGTCGATACCAGCGTGCCCACGCGCACGCCAGAGATTATCCGCGCGATGCTCGTCTCGTCGTCCATATTGAAGACGTTGAGCGGCATCCCGTTCTCCATGCACAGCGCGAGCGCCGTGGAGTCCATCACGCGCAGGCGGCGCTCCAACGCCTCCATATGGGTGATCTCGGGGATGAACTGCGCGCTGGGGTCGAGCGCGGGATCGGCGGTGTAGACACCTTCAACGCCATTCTTGGCCATCAGGATGATTTCCGCGTGGATCTCCGCTGCGCGCAGCGCCGCGGCGGTGTCGGTCGTGAAGAACGGGTTGCCGGTGCCGGCCGCAAAGATCACGACGCGGCCCTTCTCCAAGTGGCGCATCGCGCGACGGCGGATGTAGGGCTCGGCGACCTCGGAGATGCCGAGCGCCGACTGCACACGCGTGTCCGTTCCGGCCTTCTCCAACGCGTCCTGCAGCGGCAAGGCGTTGAGCACCGTGGCGAGCATCCCCATGTAGTCGGCCGTCGCGCGGTCCATGCCCGCGGCGGCCCCTTCATGCCGCGATAGATGTTGCCGGCGCCGACGACGATCGCCACCTCAACGCCCTGGTCGCGCATGGCGCTCACCTGCCGCGCGACCGCGGCCACGCGGTCGGGGTCGGTGCCGTACTCCAGCTCGCCCATCAGCGCCTCGCCCGAGAGCTTCAGCAGTATGCGTTTGAAGACCGGGGCCGTCACGGTGAGAGAGCCTACCTACCTGCCTCGGAGACCTTCAGGCCGTCCCGGAGATAGTGGACCAGGCTGAGCGTGGAACGCCGCAAGCGTGGCGCGCTATGCACGCGCGCAAGCGTGTGTACGGCTCAGCGCAGCCACGGCCTACTGGCCTACCGCAAAGCGCGTGAAGCGACGCACAACCACATTCTCGCCGGTCTTCGCGGTCAGCTCGTCGCGCAACTGCTGGACGGTACGTCCATCGAACTTGGGGTTGTGCAACTCCTGCTCGAGCAGCACGATCGTCTTGTACCAAGAGTCGAGCTTGCCTGTGACGATCCGCTCGCGGACGTTCTCGGGCTTGTCGGCGGCCTCCTGCTCGTAGACCCGCGCCTCGGCGTCGCGCTCGGCGCCCGGGACCTCCTCGCGGCTGACGTAGCGCACCGTCGGTGTCGCGGCGATCTGCATCGCAATGTCGCGTGCGAAGCCCACGAAGTCCTCGTTGGTCGCGACAAAGTCCGTGTTGCAGTCGACCTCGATCAGCACCCCGACCTTGGCGCCAGCGTGGACGTAGGCCTGCACCGTGCCCTCGGTGGCGGTGCGCTCACCGAGATCCTGGATCTTCTTGCCCTGGCGCACACGCAGCAGCTCGATCGCCTGCTCGACGTCGCCGGCCGCCTCCGTGAGCGCCTTCTTGCAGTCCATCATCCCCGCGCCCGTGCGCTCGCGCAGGGCCTTTACGTCCTGGGCGCCGATCTCGACTGCACTCACGCCTTGGCCTCCTCGTTCTCGACGACCGCCGCTTGCTCCTGCGACTGAGATTCCGCCGCCGGGGTCGCAGCGCTCTCAGACGTCTGCGGCGCAGGCGCAGCGGCCTCCGGGGGTGAAACCGGAGTAGTGGGCGCACCGCCGTCCGCGGGCGCCGTGGCAGAGGGAACGGGCGCACCGCCCTCCGCGGGCGCCGTGGCAGGGGTAGCGGGCCCACCACCGTCCGCGGGCGCCGTGGGCGATTGCCCCGATGCCGCCGGCTGCGCGGCAGGCGTCGAGGGCGCGGCACTCGCAGCCGCCGCGCCAGAGGCCGGTGCCTTGGCCGGCGACTCAGGGGTGGATGCGGGAGCCGCCGGAGCGACCTTCGCAGGCGCCGCGGGCGCCACCGGGGCCGACGCCGCCGCCTTCGCCGGTGCTGGCGGAGTAGCTGGAGCCGCGGGAGCCTGCGCCTTCGCAGATGCCGCCGGGGCCGCAGGCGTCACGGGAGCCTGCGCCTTCGCAGCCGCCGCCGCGGGAGCCGCGGGAGCCTCGGCTTGGGCAGCAGCGGCAGCCTGAGCCGCAGCAGCAGCCTTAGCGGCCGCCACCTCACGCGCCGCCTGCTCCTCGGCCTCACGCTTGGCCTGTTCCTCAGCCTCACGCTTAGCGCGCTCCTCGGCCTCGCGGCGGGCGCGCTCCTCGGCTTCCTGGCGAGCCCGCTCCTCCTCAGCACGGAAGACCGAGCGGCCTTCAGCCACGACATCGCCAATCGCGCGAGTGATCAGGGCGCAGGAGCGGATCGCGTCGTCGTTGCCCGGGATCACATAGTCGATCCCGTCGGGGTCGCAGTTGGTGTCGACGAGACCGATGATCGGGATCCGCAGCCGCTGCGCCTCGCGCACCGCGATCTCCTCGGTTTTCAGATCGATGACGAACATCGCGTTCGGCACGCGCTGCATGTCTTTGACCCCACCAAGGTTGGCACGCAGCTTTGCGAGGTCGGCCTGCGCCGCCATGCGCTCACGGGTGGGCAACAGCGCGAGCTGGCCCTCGCGCTCGTAGCGCTCGAGGTCGTGCAGGCGGCGGATGCGCTGATTGATCGTCTGGAAGTTCGTCAGCAGGCCGCCGAGCCAGCGGTGGTTGACGTAAGGCATGCCGGCCGCCTCCGCCACGTCCTTGATCGTGTCGCGGGCCTGCTTCTTGGTGCCGACGAACAGCACCGTCCCGCCACGGTGAGCCAGCTCGCCCGCGAACTGGCGGGCCTGCTCGACCAGAACGGCGGTCTTGAGCAGATCGATGATGTAGATGCCACTGCGCTCGTCATGAATGAAACGGCGCATCTTGGGGTTCCAGCGGCGCGTCTGGTGACCGAAGTGAACGCCGGCTTCCAGCAGTTCCGCGATGCCTACCTGAGCCACGGTTGTTGCAACTCCCTTATGTGTGTTTGCTTGATTGCCTACCGTGCGGCCGATGCGGACTCGCGTGCACTCCAGCGGAGCCGGTCGCGCAGACGAGCAGGGCCGCGATCCGTTGCCGCACGGGTCGAGGGTCCTGATGAAGCGCTCAGGATAGCTGCTCGGCCCGCTCCAGCGCCCGCGCGAGGTCGGCGGGCAAGGGAGAGCGGACCTCGATGCGCTCGCCGCTGAGCGGGTGATCGAAGGCTAGACGCGCGGCGTGCAGGAACTGGCGCTCCAAGCCCAGCGCACCGGGAGCGCCGTACTCGGGATCGCCCGCGACGGGATGGCCGATGGCCTGCATGTGAACGCGAATCTGGTGGGTGCGACCTGTCTCCAACCGCACGCGCAGCAGCGTGAAGCCCGACAGGGCGCGCTCGAGCGTGAAATGGGTGCGAGCCTCGCGGGGCGCGTTGCCGCCGATGGCCATGCGCGTGCGCACCTGCGGATCGCGCCCGATCGGCGCCTCGACGGTGCCGCTGCGCGCCGGCGGACGTCCCAGCACCAGCGCAAGGTATTCGCGTTCCACGCGTCGCTGCGCGATTGCGGCCTGCAGCAGCCCGTGGGTCTCCTCCGAGCGCGCCACGACGAGCAGGCCTGAGGTCTCGCGGTCCAGGCGGTGCACGATGCCGGCCCGCCCCGGATCGCCGCCGGCCGCCTTGTCGGCAAGCAGCTGCGAGAGCGTGCCCACCCGGTGGCCACGCGCGGGGTGCACGACAAGCCCGGCCGACTTGTCGACCACCAGCAGGTGCTCGTCTTCGTAAGGGATCGTGAAGGCCGTGCTCACGCCCCGCGCGGACGCTCGATGACGAGAATCAGAATCAGGACGCCCAGTGTGATCGAAGTGTCCGCCAGGTTGAAGGGTGGCCAGCCCAGCGGAAGCTTGATGAAGTCGGTGACCGACCCCTCCCGCAAGCGATCGATGATGTTGCCGAGAGCGCCACCGATCAGCATCCCGGTGGGCAGCCAGATCAGCGGCCGCGTGGCGTTGCGCGCGAAGTACACCAGCAGCGCCAGCAGCGCCAGAGCGATCACGATCGTCACAACCAGATGGTCCCCCGGAAGAAAGCCGAAGGCGACTCCATGATTGCGGGTGTCGACGAGCTCGATCCCCGGCAGCACCTTGCGTTCTTCGCCGGGCACGATCCCATGCTGGACGGCACGCTTGGAGAGCTGGTCGAGCACGACAACAGCGACCGCGACCAACCCGACGCGAATCCACGGCCAGGCGCGTGAAGCGGGCCCGTCGAGCGCGGACGCTCCTGCCGACGCCGGCTCAGGGGAACGGCTCACGATGCGCCAAGCCCCGTCAACCGCGGATGAGGCCTTCGACCACCACACGGTTGACTAGTCCCAGCACGACGATCGCGACGATCGGGCTGAAGTCGAACGCGCCAAAGCTCGGGATGATGCGTCGGAAGATCCGCAGGAACGGTTCGCAGACGTCGCGCAGAAAGCCCAGCGCGGCGCTACTCGCGCGTGAATACGGCGGGCGCAGTCCGAAGGCGAAGAGCCACTGCACCACTATGTGCAGCAGAATCAGCAGCGTGTAGACGTAGATCAGCGTCGAGAGGTAGTTCGCGATCTCGACCCGCGCGCTGGCAAGCACCAGCGTCATCGCGCAGGGCGCGTGGGCTCGAGCACCACGTCGAGAGCATCGCTGAAAGCCGCACGAATCCCACCGCGCTCGAGCGCATCCAGGCCACGTGCGGTGACCCCCCCCGGAGAGGAGACCTCGCGGCGGACCGCGAGCGTGTCGTGGCCGCGCCGGCGCAACAGCTCGGCGGTGCCGGCGAGCGTCTGGACGACCAGCTCCGCGCCCTGCCCCGCAGGAATGCCCCGCCGCACGCCGGCATCGATCTGCGCCTCCGCGACGAGCGCGACATAGGCGGGAGCGCAGGACATCAGCCCCATCGCGACGTCGACGAGCCCATCGTCGAGCACGACGAGGGTGCCGAGCTCGGCGAACAGCTCGCCGACCCGCGCGTCGAGCGCGGGGTCCTGCGCCCCGTCGGCGGCCTGCACGACGGCGCCCTGGCGAACCTCGACCGGCAGTGAGGGGATGAAGCGATAGACGGGTCGCTGCGGGTAGGCAGTCTTCAGCTTCGCCAGCGCCGTAGCCGCGAGGATCGAGGCGATGGCCTGCGCGTGCGGAGCGACTTCGCGGGCGACATCCTCGAGCTGGGCCGGCTTGTGGCAGAGCACGACCAGCTCCGCGCGCCGCGCGACCTCGGCGTTAGTCGCCAGAGCCTCACCGCCAACCTCAGCCGCAAGCGCCTGCGCGCGCTCGGCGACGGGGTCAGAGCACAGCACCGGGCGTCCCCACCCGCGCGCCAGCGAGCGCGCCATGTTCCCCGATCCGATCAGTCCGATCTGCATAGGGCGCCAAGGCTACACGTGCATACAACCCGACGAGTGCGGGCGTGAACTCAAATGGACGGGTGCTGAGGTGTCAGATCCAAGCGTGGCAAGGACACAGCGAGCGAAGTGTGCTCGGCACACCAGCGAGAGAGGACGCCGCCAGGCGCCGGAGTCTCGCCTCAGGACTGGTTGAAGAAGCCCTTCTCGATCAGCCGCGCGCGCTCCTCCGCGGAGATCTCGACGTTGCGCGGGGTGAGCATGAAAACCTTGTCAGCGATCCGCTGCATGCCGCCGTCCAGCGCGTACGTCAGGCCACTGGCGAAGTCGATCAGACGCTTGGCGAGATCCGTTTCGGTGCCCTGCAAGTTGAGGATCACGGGAATCGAGTCCTTGAACTTGTCGGCGACCTGCTGGGCGTCGTTGAAGGACTTGGGTATGACGAGGTGCACACGGACATCGCCGTTGCCCGCTCCACGGCCACCGACGGGGCGCAAGACGGTGGTCGCGCGACCCCGTCCACCGGCGCCAGCCGCGCCGCCCGCCTCGGGGCGGTCGTCCTCGGCGAAGATCTCGTCGATCTCGTCGCGACGGCGGCGCAGACGCCGGACGTTGGGCCGCTCGCGGTAGCGATCCTCCAGCTCCGCCTCGGGCGGAGCGTCCTCCTCGTAGTCCTCGTGATACTCCTCGGCGAGGCCGAAGTACACAAGTGCGCGGTGCCATGAATCGCGGAAGGCCATTGGTTAGGGGGGTTCTTCGTTGAAGCGGGGGTTTTCCCTGCTCATGCTAACGATCGGATTTGCTAGCCAGGCGATCGCTCGCGGGACTCCCGAGCGGGGACGGAGCGCGCAACCGAAGCCAGGAACGTAGTTTTGGTTGTGACTAAGCGTACAAGCCAGCGCCGATCCGGACAATCGTGGCGCCCTCCGCGACCGCGGCGGGATAGTCCTGCGTAGTGCCCATCGAGAGTTGGCGCAGGCCGTGCGCGCCGGCCAGCTCGCGCAGGGCCGCGAACCAGCGCCGGCTCTCTCGCGGATCGGCAGCCAGCGGCGGCATCGTCATCAGTCCCGCGACCGGCAGCGGCGCGCGCGCGAGAAAGTCCTCCAGCTGTTCGGGCAGAACCCCGGCCTTGCCTGGCTCGCGCGCGACGTTGACCTCGATCAGGATCGCCAGGTCGGGGCGGGCGTGCTCGCGGTGGCGCTCGAGCTCACGCAGCGCGGAATCGCTGGCGACCGAGTGGATTAGCCGCACGTGCGGGACGATCGCGCGCACACGCCGGCTCTGCAGCTGCCCGATGAAGTCCCACGTGAACAGCTCCCCGTGGACGGCGACCTTGGCCTGGAGGTCCTGCGCGCGGTTCTCCCCGACCAGCGCCACCCCCGCCTGCGCGAGTGCCGGCAGATCCGCGGCCGCCACATACTTGGTCGCCGCGAGCACCTCGACCGCACCCGGATCGCGCCCCACCGCATCCGCAGCACGCGCGATCTGCTCGCGTACCCGCGCGAGGTTCTCGGCGATCCGCGCCGCGCGCAGGTTGGAGATCAGCTCAGCCATGCTGTCCCATCCGACCGCAGCCATGCCGCTCCATCCGACCGCAGCCATGCCGCCCCATACGACCGGCCCGCGTTCAGGCCAGCCATGCGATCCCCGCCTGGCGGCCCGCGCGCAGACCTTCGCGGCGGTAGGAGAACAGCGCCGGGTCGCAGATCGTGCAGATCCCAGTCTCTTCGATCCGCTGCACACCGGCCGCCGCGAGCCGCTCGCGCGCGAGCGCCGGCAGGTCGATGTTGCGCCGCTCGCGGCGCCCACCGAGCCCCGATCGATCGCCGCAGGCGGTGTGCACCTCCTCACCGACCTCGTAGCAGCACGGGCCCGCGCCGGGACCGATCAGCGCGACGATCTCCTCCTCGCCACCGAGCTCCCTCAGCGCGCGCACGCCCTCCTCCAGCACCCCCTCCGCGAGCCCGCGCCAGCCGGCGTGTAGCGCCGCCACGGCGCCGCGGGAGGCGAGCAGCACCGGCAGGCAGTCCGCCACTAGCACCATCACCCCCACTCGCCGCAACGCCGTCGCATGGCCATCGGCGTCGATCGCCACCGCCTGACCGCCGCTGCCGTCCCGCGCGCGGAGCCGCTGCACAGTGGCGCCGTGAACCTGGCGGCTCGCACACAGCCAGCCCAGCCCGAGCTGCTCACAGAGCAGGTCCCGTTCGCGACCGCCGTGCTCGTGACGCTCACCGCTCGCCGTCGAGAGATTGCCCTGCGCGCGCGTTGTGAATAGCGCGCCCCCGCCGCCCGGCAGCGCGAAACGCAAACCCAGAGGGGTCGCCTGCGCCTCTGCCGGTGCCGGTGCCATCGCGCCCACCGTAGCCGAGCACCGCATCACAGGGACCGTCCCCTATCTCGCTGCGGTACCGCGGCAGGGCCGCGGCTATCCCACCGCCAGCGCTGCCCGCAGCTGCGCATCGCGCTCATCCGGCAGCTCGCCGTCGAGGCGCATCCGCAGCGTCTCCCCGAGACGCCTGCCGATCTCGGGACCCTCGGGGACCCCGGACGCCAGCAGGTCCTCCCCGCCGATCCGCAAGCGCACGTAGCGCAACTCCCCCAGCCACCGCCGCGCCGGGGCCGCGGCACGCACGCTCAGCGCGCCCGCCAACGCGACGCCCTCCGCCGGCACGCGCAGCGCTGCCGCCCGCAACTGCGAGGGACGCCTGGCTGCGGCTAGCGCATCGACCAGATCGGGCGCCGCGCTCGCCGCCGCGGCGACCCGATCGCGCTCGCTCGCCGGGAACTCCAGGCGGTCGAGCAGCGCCCCAATTTCGACCCCGGGATCGTCTGTGACCGGGCCGCGATCGACGCGCAACGCCAGCGGCAGCACGATCGTCGCGAGCGTGAGCAGATCGGCCCTGTCCGCCGTCCCCGCGGGAGCGCGCCGCTGCGCCGCGTCACTGCTCGCACCGCCGGCAAGCAACTCCAGCGCGCGCTCCACCAGCGCCGGCTCGAAGCGCAGCCGCGGGTGCAGCGCCCTGAGCGCCCCCAGGCGGTCTAGCTCCGCGAGCGCCGCCAGCGAGTCCGGCTCGCTCAGCGCCAGGCGCAGCTCCGCCCCCACGCGCGCGCCCGAAACCGTCGCGAGCGCTCCCGCCGCCACCGCCGCCGCCGCGAGCCCGCCCGTGCGCTCCTCCACCGCGAAGCCCAGGCGCGCGCGGTAGCGCGCCAGCCGCCACAGGCGGGTCGGGTCGTCGAGGAAGCTGCGCTCGTGCAGCACCCGCAGGCGACCCGCGCGGAGATCCTCGAGCGCCTGCGGAGCCGCCGCCAGCTCGCCCCGAGCGGGCCCGTCGAGCGCCACCGCGATCGCGTTGACCGTGAAGTCCCGCCGCAGCAAGTCATCGGCGAGCGGCGCCGGCTCGACCTCCGGGAGCGCCCCCGGCTCCGAGTAGCGCTCCCGCCGCGCCGCCGCGATGTCGATCCGCCCACCGTCCCACTCCACGATCGCCGTGCCGAAGCGCTCGTGCTCACTCGTCCCACCGGCGCTCGCCCCGCCAGACGTCTGCACCTGTGAGGTCAGTTGACCCGCCAGCCGCGCCACCTCCTGCGCCGAGGAGGATTCCGCGCCGTCCGCGCCGGCCAGCACCACGTCCAGCTCGCGCGGCGTGCGCCCCAGCAGTAGGTCGCGAACCGCGCCTCCGACCAGAAACGCGCCGGGGGGCGCGAGCGCCAGCAGCTGCTCTCCACCGGGCCGCGTCTTCAACTGCGCCAGCAGGTCCGGCCGATCCATCTCAGAAGACCCGGGCGGCTGCACCTCAGCGGCGGACCGCGATGCCGCCCCGCTCGAGGTGCTCCTTGGCCTCCGCGATCGTGTGGCGGCCGTAGTGGAAGATCGACGCGCACAGCGCCGCGTCAGCGCCCGCCCGCAGCGCCTGCGCCAAGTGCTCCAGCTCGCCCGCGCCGCCCGAGGCGATCACCGGCACACCCACCGCCCCCCCGACCGCAGCCGTCAACGGCAGGTCATAGCCGTCGCTCGTGCCATCGCGATCCATGCTCGTCAACAGGATCTCACCGGCCCCGCGCTCCACCGCCTCGCGCGCCCACACGACCACGTCGCGGCCGGTCGGGGTGCGCCCGCCAGCCAGGTACGCCTCCCAGCCCGTCGCGGCGATCGCCGCCTCCCCGGCGGCGCGGGCCGAGTCCATGGCGGCAAGGGCCTGGTCTGTGGCGGCGCCCGTACCGTCCGCGCCGGCGGTCGCGCCCACCGCAGCCGACGCGGGACGCCGCGCCTTCGCGTCGATCGCGAGCACCACGCACTGCGTCCCGAACACCCGCGCCAGCTCGTCGATCAGCTCCGGGCGCTTCAGCGCCGCCGAGTTCACCGAGACCTTGTCGGCCCCCGCGTCGAGCACCGCCTGCGCATCCTCCACCGAGCGGATCCCCCCGCCGATCGTGAACGGCACGAACACCTCGTCCGCCGTGCGCCGCGCCAGCTGCACAATCGTCTCACGCCGCTCGTGCGTCGCCGTGATGTCCAAGAAGACCAGCTCGTCCGCGCCCTCGCGGTCGTAGTGCGCCGCCAGCTCCACCGGGTCCCCCGCGTCGCGGATGTCCATGAATTCGACGCCCTTGACCACGCGGCCGCCGTCCACGTCCAGGCAGGGAATCACACGCTTGAGGTGCATGCCCACCACCGTAGCGACCGCCTGCCGTCCGCGACGAGCCGATCCCACTCCCTCCAGATCGCTCCGCGCCGCGGCTCCTGCATGCGCTCCGCATCGCACCGGCCGATCCGCGCGGGACCCCTCAAAGGGGTCCTCCTCCAAACCTTCACTCCTCGAGGACCGCCAGCGCCTGCGCGACCGTGAAGCGCCGCTCGTACAGCGCCTTGCCCACGATCACTCCCGCCAGACTCCCGCGGCCCAGCGCCACCAGACCCTCCAGGTCCGCCAGGCGCCCGATCCCGCCCGAATAGATCATGTTGCCGCGCACCGCTCCCGCCACGCGGTCCACTTCCTCCAAATCCGGGCCTTCGAGCATCCCGTCGCGATCGACGTTCGTGAACACCAGCTCGCGCGCGCCGCGCTCGTGCAGGCTCGCGATCACGGCCTCCGTCGTCAACTGCGTGCCCTCCGTCCAACCCGCCGTCGTCACCCGCCCATCGCGCACGTCAACCGAGACCACAATCCGCTCCGGCCACTGCGCCAGTGCAGCGTCCAGCAGCTGCTCGTCCTTGAACGCCGCCGTGCCCAGAATCGCGCGTTGCGCCCCCGCATCGAGCGCTTCGCCGATCGCCTCCAGCGTCCGCAGACCGCCGCCGTATTGCACCGGTACGCCCAGCTCCTGCACGATCCGGCGCAGGTGCTCCAGGTTCACCGGCCGCCCTTCGCGCGCGCCGTCCAGATCCACCACGTGCAGCCGCCGCGCACCCGCCCCCGTCCACGCCCGCGCCGCCGACAGCGGGTCCTCGTCGTAGACCTTCTTGGCCTCGAAGTCGCCCTTCACCAGGCGCACCGCACTGCCGCCCAGGATGTCGATCGCCGGGTAGAGGATCATCGGCGGGCACACAGCCCAAATGGCTGTGCCGGTAGGCGCCCGCTCGCCGCCGCCGCCGCGCAGATACCCACGAAGTTGCCCAGCAGCGCCAAACCGTGCGTCGAGGACTTCTCCGGGTGCGACTGCGCCCCGAACACGTTGCCGCGGCCCACCACCGCCGGGAAGCGCTCCCCGTACTCGGCCGTCCCGAGAATCACGTCCTCCTCGGCCGGGTGCGCCACGAAGCTATGCACGTGGTAGAGGAACGCCGGTTCCGGCAGGTCCGCACTCAGCGCCGAGTCGCCCCGCCAGCGCACCTCGCTCCAGCCGATGTGCGGCAGCTTCAAACCCGGCGCCTGCAGCCTGCGCACCTCGCCCCGCAGCAGTCCCAGCCCCTCCGCGCCGCCGTGCTCCTCCGAGTGCTCGAACAGCAGCTGCATCCCCATACACGAGCCGAACAGCGGCATCCCCGCCGCCGCCAGCTCCCGCAGCAGGACGTCCAGGCGCAACTCGCGGATCGTCGCCATCGCCGCCGGAAACGCCCCCACACCAGGGAGCAACAAGCCATCCGCCGCACGCAGCTCCGCCGGCTCGCGACTCACGAATGCCCGCGCCCCCATCCGCTCCAGGGCCTTTTCCGCCGAGCGCCGGTTGCCCATGCCGTAATCGACGACGGCGATCCGCGGCGCGCTCATGCCGTGAGCGTGCCCTTCGTGCTCGGCACTCCGGTCTCCGTCGGGTCCAGCGCCACCGCCTCGCGCAGCGCTCGCGCGAACGCCTTGAACGCCGCCTCGATCATGTGGTGCGCGTTGCTGCCCGCCCGCACCCGCAGGTGCAGCGTGAGCTTCGCCGCGTTCGCCAGCGCCCGGAAGAACTCCTCTGTCAGCTCATGCTCGAAGCCCCCCGTCGCGCCCGGCGGCAGGTCCGCTTCGAACAGCGTGTACGGGCGCCCCGAGATGTCGATCGCACAACTCGCCCGCGCCTCGTCCATCGGCACCGTCGCCGATCCGTAGCGCACGATCCCCGCACGGTCGCCCAAAGCCCTGTCGAGCGCCTGGCCCAGCACGATCGCGGTGTCCTCCACCGTGTGGTGCGCCCCCGTCACAAGGTCCCCGCTGACCTGCACATCGAGGTCCAGGCGCCCATGGCGCGCCAATAGCTCGAGCATGTGGTCGAAGAAGCCCACACCCGTCACGCGCGCACCCGCGCCCGTGCCGTCCAGCGTCAACGCCAGCCTCACATCCGTCTCGCCCGTCCTGCGCTCGATCTTCGCCGTGCGGCTCATGGATGTGGATTCTCCCCCATGCGCGCCTCCATCGAGCGCGCATGTAACTCGAAGCCCTCCGCCCGCGCGATCGGCGCCCCCGCCGCCGCCAGCTTGCGCACCGTCTCCCCCCCGACCTCGCCGACCCGCACCTCCGCCATCCGCCTCCGGAAGTGCCGCGCCGAGAGCCCCGACGCGAAGCGCGCCGCCCCACTCGTCGGCAGGATGTGATTGGAGCCCACCACGTAGTCCCCGAACGCCGTCGCCGCCGCCGCACCGACGAACACGCAGCCCGCCGCGCGTACCAGCCCCGCCAGCGCCTCCGGCTCGGCGCCGATCAGCTGCAGGTGCTCCGGCGCGAACGCGTTCGCGATCGCCAGCGCCTCGCGAGCATCCGTGCTCTGCACCAGCACACACGCCGCCGGGCGCAGCTGCGGGTGCTCCGCCGCCAGACGCTCCAGCTCGTCCGCCAGCAGGTCCAGCGCACCCTCCGACGGGCAGATCGCGCCCACCAGGCTCCCGAAGCCGTGCTCCGCCTGCGCCGCCAGATCGAGTGCCACCAGGCGCGGGTCCGCGTCCCCGCCGAAGACCACCAGCAGATCGCTCGGCCCCGCGAAGCCCTCGATCCCCACCCTGTCCGCCAGCTGGCGCTTGGCCTCCTGCACGTACAGGTTGCCCGGGCCCACGATCACGTCCACCGCACGCACCGTCTGCGTCCCGTACGCCAGCGCCGCCACCGCCTGCGCCCCGCCCATCCGGTAGACCCGCTCCACCCCCAGCAGCCGACACGCGCCCAGCACCGCCGGGTCAACCTCGCCGTCCGGCCCCGGCGGCGAGCACACCGCCACCTCCTGCACCCCCGCCGCCCGCGCCGCCACGACGCCCATCACCGCCGTGCTCGGGTACGGCGCCCGGCCCCCCGGCACGTACACCGCCGCCGCCCGCACCGGCAGCTCGCGCAGCGTCACCCGCTGGCCTTGGGGCAAGTCGACCGTGACCTCCTCCTCGACGCCCGCCTGCGACATCTGCGCCACGTTCGCGATCGCCACCTGCAGCCCCGCCACCACGTCCAGCGGCAGCAGCTTGATCGCCGCATCCAGCTCCTCCGGGGAGACCAGCAAGGGCCGCGGCTCCGCGCCCGCCGTGTCGAACTCCCGCGTCAGGTCGAGAATCGCCGCGTCACCGCCTTCCCAGACGTTCGCGATGATCACTTCCACGTCCTCTTCCACCGACGCCCGCCCGGGCACCAGCGAGCGCAGGCGTTCCGCCACGCCCGCCGCCCCCCCCAAGCCCCGCACGTCCTCGAGGCTCAACCGCTCAGCGCGCACCGCCACCCTCCCTCTCCCGCTCACGCCGCACGCAGCCGCCCGAGCAGATCGTCGATCGCCGCCGCCTTCAGCTTGTGCGCAACCGGGTTCGCAATCAGACGCGCCGTGCACTCCAGAAACCGCTCCCGCACCACCAGGTTGTTCTCGCGCAGCGTCGTGCCCGTCGCCGTCAGGTCCACGATCGCCTCCACCAGCCCCGTCAGCGGCGCCAGCTCGACCGAGCCTTTGACCTCGACGATCTCGGCCTGCCTACCCGTCTCCTCCAGGTGGCGCGCCGCGATCCGCGGGTACTTCGTCGCAACCCGCATCACCCCCAGTCGCCGCAGCGCCTCCGCCGCCGGGTCAGGCTCGCCCGTCGTCGTCGCCAGCACCATCGTGCAGCGCCCGTAGCCCAGGTCCAGCAGCTCGTACACCTCGCGACCACTCGACGCTCGCCCGGCGCTCCCGGTGCCACCGCTGGAGCCCTGCGCCAGCGACAGCTCCGCGAGCACGTCCTTGCCCGTGATCCCGATGTCAGCCGCGCCCGCCTCGACGTACGTCGGCACATCCGACGGGCGCATCGTGATCACCCCAATCTCCTCGAACAGCAGCTTGCGATCGTTGTCGCGCAGCTCCTGCGTCTCCACCCCGAGCCCCCCCAGCAGCGCCACGGTGTCCTTGAACAACGCACCCCGCGGCACCGCGATCCGCAAGTCGTTCAGCGCACTCATCGCGTCAGCCTCACACCCGTGCCGCGCTCCTCGCCGGCCAGCGCGATGTGCAAGCGGTCCACGCCCAGCGCAAAGCCGACCGCGGGCAGCTCCCGTCCAAAGCGGCCCAGCAGCTCGTCGTAGCGCCCCCCGCCCCCGATCGGCGCCCCGAGCGCCTGGTCGTAGACCTCGAACACCGCGCCCGTGTAATAGCCCAAGCTGCGCGTCAGGCCCAGGTCGAAGATCACCCGCTCCGCTATCCGCCCCGGCAGCAGCTCGTGCACCATCCGCATCCCCCCCGCCGCCTCCGCCGCCGGACCCGGCAGATCCGCCAGGACCTCCGGCCCGCCGCGGCGCTGCGGGACGCTCAGCAGCAGCTCCGCGTCGTGCGCCTGCAGACCCGCGTCCGCCAGAACCCCTTCGAGCTCCACGAAGTCCCGCCGCGCCAGCGCCTCCAGCAGCGCCGGGCGCACCTCCCGCCCGACGCCCAGGCCCGCCATCAGCGCCGGGAACAGCGACGCATCGCCGAGACCCACGCGGTAGCCCTCCAGGCCCGTCGCCTCCAGCGCGTCGCAGAGCACCGTCAGCGCCTCCGCCGTGCCCTGCGGCGCCGGCGCGCCGACCAGCTCGATGCCGGCCTGCAGCAGCTCCCGCGGCTGCCCCCGCTGGGGATGCACCCCGCGGTAGCAGTGCGCCAGGTAACAGAACCGCAGCGGCAACTCCGCCGCCGCGTAGCGACTCGCTACCACCCGCGCGATCGGCACCGTCATGTCCGAGCGCAGCACCAGCACCGCGCCCGTCTCGTCGAACAGGCGGTACGCCGGCGGCGCCACCGTCAGCTCCGCGCGCGCCAGCACCGACTCGAACTCCAGCGCCGGCGTGTAGACCTCGCCGTAGCCATGACGCTCGAAGACCCCGCGCAGCGCCTCCGTGATCGCGCGCATCTCGCGCATCTCGTCGGGCAGCACATCGCGCGTGCCGCTGGGAATCGGGTGGATCATGCCCGCAGGCTAAACGTGTACGACCGGTTGGGACTCGACTGCCACCCGCTCGATGTTCGCTCCCAGCTCACGCAGGCGCTCGTCGATCCGCTCGTACCCGCGATCGATCTGGCGGATGTTGCCGATTTCGCTGCGCCCCTGCGCGCATAGCGCCGCCAGCAGCATCGCCATCCCCGCGCGAATGTCCGGCGACTCCACGCGCTCCCCGCGCAGTCGCCTGCGCCCCGTGACGATCGCGCGATGCGGGTCGCACATCACGATGTCCGCGCCCATCAAGATCAGCTTGTCCGCGAAGATCAGGCGATTCTCGAACATCCACTCGTGCACCAGGATCGAGCCCTCCGCCTGCGTCGCCAGCGCCACCGCGATCGACGTCAGGTCCGCCGGGAACGCCGGCCACGGGCCGTCCTGGATCTTGCTCTTGTACTCCCCCACGTCCGCCTGCACCACCAGCTGCTGCCCACCTGGGACCAGCACGTCCGTGCCATGCAGCTCCGTGCGCAGTCCCAGCCGTTCGAAGACCAGGCGGATCATGCGCAGGTCGCCCGGGACCGTGTCCTTGATGCGCAGTTCCCCGCCCGTCGCACCCGCGAGCGCGATGAAGCTCCCGATCTCGATGTGGTCCGGCGCGATCTCGTGCTCGCAGCCGTGCAGGCGCTCGGCGCCGTTGACCGTCAGCAAGTTCGAGCCGATCCCGTGGATGTCCGCGCCCATCTTCACCAGCATCCGCGCCAGGTCCTGCACGTGCGGCTCGCACGCCGCATTGCCGATCACCGTCTGGCCCGGGGTCAGCGCCGCCGCCATCAGCGCGTTCTCGCTGGCCATCACCGACGGCTCGTCCATGAACACGTCCGTCGGTCGCAGCCCGCCCGGCGCGCTCAACACGATCTCGCGCCCGCAGGCCGCGCTCGCGCCCATCGCCCGGAACGCATCGAGGTGCGGATCCAGCCGGCGGCGGCCGATCACGTCGCCGCCCGGCGGCGGCATCACCGCGCGCCCGAAGCGCGCCAGCAGCGGACCCGCCAGCAGGAATGAGGCGCGGATCTGCTCCGCCAGCTCCGCGTCCACCTCAACGCCGTCGACCCCGGCCCCGCACAGCGCCACCTCGTGCGGCCCGCGCCGCTCCACGCGTACCCCTACGCCCGCGAGGATCGCCAGCATCGCATCCACGTCGCGGATGCGCGGCACGTTGCGCACGACGATCTCATCCTCAGTGAGGATCGCGCAAGCGAGGATCGGCAGCGCTCCGTTCTTGTTCCCAGCCGGCACCAGCGTGCCGGAGAGCGGGGCGCCGCCTTCGATGACGAACTTCTCCATGGGCTTCTTGCGCAGCCGCCGGCCCACGATCGGGGCCTCGGTGCGTCCTGCGGCAAGCGTAACAGCCATCTCTAGGAGAAAAGTTCGCTCCGCGCCGCCCGAGACCTGCTCGGCGTCGCGCCGGCGCACCCGCCGTGCATCTACGGAACGCTTCTCACTGCAAGATCCGTTGCAGACATGGCCGCTTGATCCCGCTCAACCAAGCCATTCCGCAGAAGTCGCGGGCCACACGCACGTATGTTCGCTCCGGTCCGTCCGAGACCCCCCCTACTGTACGAACACGTGTTCTGTTCAAAGGCAACATCGACGCTCGTGCAGCGCGCTCGCGGAGCGCTATCGCTGACCAGCTCCTTCCTCCTACTCGAGGACGACGATCCAGTCGACTGGGAGGTCGACCGGGAGGATCGCGGGCTGAGCAGCGGGGAGCCCGCTTGGGCGCCCACACACCGCACGCCGCTGCGCGGGCGTCGAGCAGTCCGGCGGCCCGGCCAGCCGCAAGCAAAGTCGCACCTCTGCCTTTGCCCGATCGAACCGAAACCGAACCGCACCCGCCAACCCAGCCGGGATGCCGGCGGTGCCCCCGCGACCTGGAGCTGCCCCGTGCCTCAGCGCGGCTCGAGGATCACTACAGGCAGCTCGCGCGTCGCGATCGACTTGTAGTGCTCATAGCCGCTGTAGAGCTCTACGAACGCAGGCCATAGCGTCTCGGTCTCCTGCTCGCTGGCCGCGCGTGCTTTGACGGCATACGTGATGCCCCGCACCAGCGCCTCGGCGTCCGGGTGCGCCTGCAGGTTCAACCACCACGCCGGCGTGCGCTTGGAGGCGCCGTTGGACGCGACCACCGCAAACCCCTTGCCGTGATCCAGAAAGAACATCGGCGAGTCGCGCTGCTGACCGCTGCGCCGCCCCGTGCTGCGCAGCACCAGGATCTGCACCCCGAAGGCACGGCCACCGAGCCGCCCACCGGTGCGTCGCACAAGCCACGCATGGGCCTGCGAGGCACGCGTTGCACCCGGGCGATGCGCTAGGTACGGGCTCACGCGGGCATAGAAGTCGCTCAGGCTGGCCATCTAGCCAGCAGCTTACCCGATTAACGACCACGAGCCGCCCGCAGGCGGCTCGTGTGAGAAAAAACCGGCGGCGTCCTACTCTCCCAGGCCCTTGCGAGCCAAGTACCATCGGCGCTGAGGGGCTTAACTGCTCTGTTCGGAATGGGAAGAGGTGTTTCCCCCTCGCCAAGGCCACCGGAAAAAAGTGAGAGACCTAACAGCCCTCCGGGTCCTTCAAAACTGCACAGCGCCACAACGAGTACCACTCCTATCCCAGCATAGGGATAGTAAAAAAATCCGTCAAGCCCTCGAACCATTAGTACCGGTCTCCTACAGGCGTCACCGCCCTTCCAGATCCGGCCTATCAACCTGGTGGTCTACCAGGGGTCTTACTCCCTCTAGGGGATGGGAGAACTCATCTTGAGGTTGGCTTCCCGCTTAGATGCTTTCAGCGGTTATCCAGTCCGCACGTAGCTAGCCTGCTATGCCCTTGGCAGGACAACAGATACACCAGAGGTGCGTTCATCCCGGTCCTCTCGTACTAGGGACAACTCCTCTCAATTCTCCAACGCCCACGGCAGATAGGGACCGAACTGTCTCACGACGTTCTGAACCCAGCTCGCGTACCGCTTTAATGGGCGAACAGCCCAACCCTTGGGAGCGACTCCACCCCCAGGATGCGACGAGCCGACATCGAGGTGCCAAACCGGGCCGTCGATGTGGACTCTTGGGCCCGATAAGCCTGTTATCCCCGGAGTACCTTTTATCCGTTGAGCGACGGCACTTCCACTTGCTACCGCCGGATCACTAAGACCTGCTTTCGCACCTGCTCGACCTGTCGGTCTCGCAGTCAAGCTCCCTTGCTACCTTTGCGCTCTACGCACGATTTCCAACCGTGCTGAGGGAACCTTTGCGCGCCTCCGTTACATTTTGGGAGGCGACCGCCCCAGTCAAACTACCCGCCTGGAACTGTCCAGCACCCGGATTCACGGAATGCTGTTAGAAACCCAATACACCAAGGGTGGTATCTCAAAGTTGGCTCCACACTGGCCGCAACCAATGCTTCAAAGCCTCCCACCTATTCTGAGCGAAATGCACCGAATCCCAATACCAGGTTGTAGTAAAGGTTCACGGGGTCTTTCCGTCTAGCCGCGGGTACTCGGCATCTTCACCGAGACTGCAATTTCACCGAGCCCCTCGTTGAGACAGTGCTGAAGTCGTTACGCCATTCGTGCAGGTCGGAACTTACCCGACAAGGAATTTCGCTTAATACCTTACTCAGATGATTCTCTGAGCGGACGGCGTGTCCTCTGGTGCACCACGCTATCCCTGCATGTCGCCATGCAGATGGGACCATCTCATGATCCAGTGTCCTGGACCTCCGGCGTATGGCCTCTGAGGATTCTGATCAGCTCAGTCCTGGGCTTTTGGCGATTCATCGTCTCGACGATTTCGGCGATATCCGCAAGACCTCGATAGGTCCGATGGACACCACTGTCGATCATCTCAACACAGCGAGCGAACTTTTCGAAATCTCGCTGCTTCGACGAACGCATCGGATGAGCCGTAAAGAAGGGAATGATTACTTGAATCAAATCTTCTCGCCGACGCACCGCGTAGCGATACAGGTGCTCCTTGTGGTTGTCGTACCGTCTATTGACGAGCACGCCACCCACTCCAAAGAAACTCACCAGATCGTGGAGACAAGAGACGCTCTTTGCGCCTTGCGTCACCGCGAACTCGTGAGACACCTGATAGCCGGTCTTGTAGCCTTTCCGATCCGCCCGGTTTGGTTGCCGAACGAAACCGATGGAGAAGCACCCCTCTCCGTCTACAAAACCAATTACCCAGCCGAGTCGAATCAGCCTTTCCTGCTGGTTTTCTGCACCCATCGCATTATCACGGTACCGCCCACTTGGGGCGGAACTCGTAGCGTGGGATACACAGGTTTTCCAGCATATGGCCGGATGCGCACCGCACGGTTACCCGTGCGGGGGGCAACGTTTTACCTTAGGACCGTTATAGTTACGGCCGCCGTTTACCGGGGCTTAGCTTTGGTGCTTCGGGTCAAGCCCTAACACCTCCACGTAACCTTCCGGCACCGGGCAGGCGTCAGCCCCTATACGTCGTCTTACGACTTAGCAGAGACCTGTGTTTTTGGTAAACAGTCGCTTCAGCCTATTCACTGCGGCCCCCTCGGGCTCCACCGGCAAGCGGTTTCACCCTACTGGGGCGCCCCTTATCCCGAAGTTACGGGGCAATTTTGCCGAGTTCCTTAACGAGGGTTATCTCGATCACCTTAGTATTCTCTACTTGCCCACCTGTGTCGGTTTTGGTACGGGCACGCGCTTCCTCCCTAGAGGCTTTTCTCGGAGGTATGGCGTCGGGGACTCGCCGGCTCAGAGCCAGCTGACATCGCACCTCGGGTTAATGCGGCCCCGCATTTAACTAGGGCCACCCCTACATGCTTGTCCCAGGACAACCATCGCCTGGGTTCCCTTAGCCTTCCTCGTCCCCCCATCGGTCAAACGGAAGCGACGTGGTACAGGAATATCAACCTGTTGGCCATCGACTACGCCTTTCGGCCTCGCCTTAGGTCCCGACTAACCCTGAGCAGACGAACTTTACTCAGGAATCCTTGGGCAATCGGTGGAGAGGATTCTCACCTCTCTTTCGTTACTTATGCCGGCATTCTCACTTCCCAAGCCTCCACGGCTGGCTTACGCCGCCGCTTTATCGGCATGGGAACGCTCTCCTACCGCGCGATCGACCCGAAAGTCTCACGCACCCGCAGCTTCGGTGACTAGCTTGAGCCCCGTTACATTGTCCGCGCTCGAACACTTGACCAGTGAGCTGTTACGCACTCTTTCAAGGGTGGCTGCCTCTAAGCCAACCTCCTGGTTGTCTATGCACTCGAACATCGTTTCCCACTTAGCTAGTACTTAGGGACCTTAGCTGGCGGTCTGGGCTGTTTCCCTTTTGACGCTGAAGTTTATCCCCCAGCAACTGACTCCCGGAGTAGACGTGATGGTCTTCGGAGTTTGCCTGAAGTCGGTAACCTGGTAGGGCCCCTAATCCAAACAGTGCTCTACGGCCACCACGTAATTTATCCGAGGCTATACCTAAATATATTTCGGAGAGAACCAGATATCACTGAGCTTGATTAGCCTTTCACTCCGACCCACAGGTCATCCGCCCAGTTTTCAACCTAGGTCGGTTCGGCCCTCCACGAGGTCTTACCCCCGCTTCAGCCTGCCCATGGGTAGCTCGCTCAGTTTCGGGTATACCGCCTACGACTATGACGCCCTATTAGGACTCGCTTTCGCTACGGCTCCGCTCATCGCTTAACCTTGCCGCAGACGAGTAACTCGCCGGCTCGTTATGCAAAAAGCACGCGGTCACAGGACAAGCCTGCTCCCACCGCTTGTAGGCACGCGGTTTCAGGTACTATTTCACTCCCCTTCCGGGGTACTTTTCACCTTTCCCTCACGGTACTTGTCCGCTATCGGTCACCAAGGAGTACTTAGCCTTGGAGGGTGGTCCCCCCAGGTTCAGTCCGCGTTTCACGGGCGCGGACTTACTCAGGAACGTCTGACGGAAGGCCATGCAGTTTCGTCTACGGGACGGTTGCCCTCTATGGTGCGTGGTTCCACACGCTTCGACTACCACATGACTTTGTAACTTCCGCCGAGCCGGCCACGGCTCGGAACAAACGCCCTACAACCCCCGCTACGCAACGCGTGGCCGCTTACACGCAGCAGGTTTGGGCTGATCCCTTTTCGCTCGCCACTACTCAGGGAGTCTCGGTTGATTTACTTTCCTCGGGGTACTGAGATGTTTCACTTCCCCCGCTTGTCTTCCACCGGCCTATGTGTTCAGCCGGGGATAACGCCGCATTACCAGCGCTGGGTTTCCCCATTCGGGAATCCACGGGTCAAAGGCTATTCAGCGCCTAACCGTGGCTTATCGCAGCCGTTCACGCCCTTCATCGACTCTTGGTGCCAAGGCATCCACCATGTGCCCTTACTATCTTGACGGTGATCAGACCGATCGTGATCCTCCGCATCCCTGAAGAAGCAGACACAAAGAAGAATGATCGCGAGCGGCCCGGTGATACCCGTTTTTATCAGCCGCCGCTTATCGATGGCGGCTGATGTGGCTTCTGTGCAGTTTTCAAGGACCGTGGAGAGGCTGTAACACCGCCCTACGCTCGGCATTTGCGGACGCGATCTAGATATCGCGGCTGCGCCGGTCGCAGAGGAGCGCCGGTCTCTCAAAACTCAACAGCATGCTGGGGTTGTTGCGGCCGAAGCCGGTTGCTCTCCCCAAGTAGTAAGGGATTGCGCGCAGCGTTCGACCATCCAGCCAGGTTCGGTCGACATGCTAGGCCCGATCTGCTCTGGCACCGCCGGCCACCGAGATCCACTTTTCGTAGACCTGTCGGGCCGAAGGCCGCTTGGATCGGGGCACCGTAGTGCTCCCTAGAAAGGAGGTGATCCAGCCGCAGCTTCCGCTACGGCTACCTTGTTACGACTTCACCCCAGTCACGAGCCCCACCTTCGACGGCTCCCTCCCTTGCGGGTTAGGCCACCGGCTTCGGGTGTTGCTCACTCCCGTGGTGTGACGGGCGGTGTGTACAAGGCCCGGGAACGTATTCACCGCGGCAATGCTGATCCGCGATTACTAGCAACTCCGCCTTCATGTAGGCGAGTTTCAGCCTACAATCCGAACCGAGACGCGCTTTAAGGGATTCGCTCCACCTCACGGCATCGCAGCCCTCTGTACGCGCCAATGTAGCACGTGTGTAGCCCTGGACATAAGGGGCATGATGACTTGACGTCATCCCCACCTTCCTCCGGTTTGTCACCGGCAGTCTCGCATGAGTCCCCAACTTAATGCTGGCAACATGCGACGGGGGTTGCGCTCGTTGCGGGACTTAACCCAACATCTCACGACACGAGCTGACGACAGCCATGCACCACCTGTGAAAGTGCCCCGAAGGGAGGATGTGTTTCCACACCTGTCACTCACATGTCAAGCCCAGGTAAGGTTCTTCGCGTCGCGTCGAATTAAACCACATGCTCCGCTGCTTGTGCGGGCCCCCGTCAATTCCTTTGAGTTTTAGCCTTGCGGCCGTACTCCCCAGGCGGGCAACTTAATGCGTTAGCTTCGGCACGGGGGGAGTCGACACCCCCCACACCTAGTTGCCATCGTTTACAGCGTGGACTACCAGGGTATCTAATCCTGTTTGCTCCCCACGCTTTCGCGTCTCAGCGTCAGTCACGTCCCAGCGAGCTGCCTTCGCCATTGGTGTTCCTCCTGATATCTGCGCATTTCACCGCTACACCAGGAATTCCACTCGCCCCTTCCGGACTCTAGCTCAACAGTATCCACCGGCATTCCAGGGTTGAGCCCTGGACTTTCACAGCAGACTTATCAAGCCGCCTACACGCTCTTTACGCCCAATAATTCCGGACAACGCTTGCACCCTACGTATTACCGCGGCTGCTGGCACGTAGTTAGCCGGTGCTTCTTGTGAAGGTACCGTCACTCCAGCCGGCTATTCACCGGCGAAGCTTCGTCCCAACTGAAAGGGGTTTACAACCCGAAAGCCTTCTTCCCCCACGCGGCGTTGCTGCGTCACGCTTTCGCGCATTGCGCAAGATTCCCCACTGCTGCCTCCCGTAGGAGTCTGGGCCGTGTCTCAGTCCCAGTGTGGCTGATCGTCCTCTCAGACCAGCTACCCATCGTTGCCTTGGTAGGCCGTTACCCCACCAACAAGCTAATGGGCCGCGGGCCCATCTCGATGCGGAGGCCGAAGCTTCCTTTCCCCTTGCGGGCACATCCGGTATTAGCCCGAGTTTCCTCGGGTTGTCCCGGTCATCGAGGCAGGTAACCCACGTGTTACTCACCCGTTCGCGGCTCTGCCCCAGGGCAAGCCCTGGTTCGTCGCTCCACTTGCATGTGTTAAGCACGCCGCCAGCGTTCGTCCTGAGCCAGGATCAAACTCTCCGTGAAGAACTTCACGAAAAGCTGTCATGGAGTTACTTTGACCGCCCCATGCGGGCGACGATCGGTGGCCGGGACCTATACACGCGGCCCCTAGACCATGACGGGGTACTGCTTTCCTACTTGACTCAATTTGTCCACCCCCGGGACCGATCGAAATCGGTCAGCGCACAAAGCGCCAACCCGGCGGCGGGTCGAACCTGGACGCACACCACGATCGAGGATCGATCGTCGGTGCGCATGCTGTTGAGTTTTCAAAGACCGTCGAGCCTCGTCAGAAAGGGCTTCTCTTCAGAGGAGACCGATTGACCCAGACGCCCTAGGGCGCCGCTGCGGGCCGACCGGGGAGTATAGCGCGCAGACCTCGACCGGGGCGTGCACGTCGCACGCCCATCCGGTCGCTAGATCCGAGCGACTGAGGGCAGCATATTAGTAGATGCCGCCGACGGCGCGCCGACACGGCATCGCGGGGGCGCGCTACTCGGCCCGCAGACGCCGGAAGCGACGCCGCCCGACGCGCAGAACCTGCCCGTCGGCGCACTCGGCGGGCACGTCGTAGGTGCCGGGCGCCAGCGCCTGCTCGCCAAGCTGCGCGGCACCCTGGTCGATCAGGCGGCGGCCCTCGGCGCGGGAGACCCCGAACACCTCCGCGATCACACCCGGTAGATGCAGAACCCCGTCGGACGCCGTAAAGCCGGCGTCCTCGATCTCGGTGGGCTCGCCGCGCTCGACGAATACGCGGTCGAACTCGTGCTCGGCGGCGGCGGCGGCGTCCGGGCCGTGCAGCCACGCGACGAGCCCGCGCGCCAGCTCGCGCTTGGCGTCACGCGGCGCCAGCTCGGCCGGCGGGTCGAGCTGCGCCCGATCATCGCCGAGCAGCAGCCGCCGGTAGTCGGCGATCGCCTCGTCGGGGATGCGCATGGTCTTGCCGTACATCTCCCCGGGAGCGTCGGTGACGCCGATGTGGTTGCCCAGCGACTTGGACATCTTGCGGTGCCCGTCGGTGCCCACCAGGATCGGCATCGTCAGGATCGCTTGCTCGGGCTCACCGTACGCGCGCTGGACGTCGCGGCCGAGCAGCAGGTTGAACTTCTGGTCGGTCCCTCCCAGCTCAACGTCGGTGTGCACGGCAACCGAGTCATAGCCCTGCAGCACCGGATACATCAGCTCCAGCAGCGAGATCGGCTGACGCGCGCTCCAGCGCTTGGAGAAGTCCTCGCGCTCCAGCAACTGCGCGACTGTCGTCGTGCGCACCAGGCGCAGGAGATCGGCCATCGGCATGTCCAGCCACTCGCCGTTGCGCCGCACCTCCAGGCACGCCGGGTCGGGATCGAGGATCCGCAGCGCCTGCTCCTGGAAGGTCGCCGCGTTGGCCTCGATCTGCTCCTCGGAGAGCAGCGGGCGCAGCGTCGAGCGGCCAGAGGGGTCGCCGACGCGCGCGGTGTAGTCGCCGATGATCAGCACGACTCGGTGGCCGGCGTCCTGGAACTGGCGCAGCTTGCGCAGCACGACCGCGTGGCCCAGGTGGATGTCCGGCGCGGTCGGATCGATCCCGAACTTGACGCGCAGCCCGCGGCCCTCGGCGCGGGCCTGGGCGAGCTTGCCCGCGAGCGCCCCGACGGGCAAGCTATCGACAGCATCGCGCGCCAGCGCGGCGGCCTCCTCGGGGGTGCTCGGCATGCGGCGGCCAATGCTAGACTCTTGCCCCCGGTGGAGCTAGCCACACTGCCCTCCGGCAGCCGGTCGCGCCTGAAGAAGCTGCGCTTCTTCTTCATCTTCCTCGCGCTCCTGTTGCTCGGCCTCGTCTCGTTTGCGTTCGGCATGTTCATGGCCGTCGCATCCGACCTGCCGGGCCTGGAAGACCAGCAGCAGTACAACAACGCCAGCAACTCGGTGCTGCTCGACGACCGCGGGCGCGAGATCGGGGTGCTCAGCAGGCAGAACCAGATCCTGGTCACCCAGCAGCAGATCCCGCCGATCGTCAAGGAGGCGGTGATCTCGATCGAGGACAGGCGCTTCATGACCAACAGCGGCATCGACCTGCGCTCGATCGGACGCGCGTTCTTCTCGGACATGCTCCACCAAGGAGCGGTCCAGGGCGCCTCGACGATCGAGCAGCAGTTCGTCAAGAACGCGCTGCAGGAGCAGGCTCACCGCACGGTCTTCGAGAAGCTGCGCGAGGCGGCGCTCGCCTTCCACCTCGCCCACGAGTGGTCGAAGGAAAAGATCATCACGGAGTACCTCAACACGATCTACTTCGGCAACGGCGCCTACGGCATCGAGGCGGCCGCGCGCACGTATTTCGGCCAGGATGTCAACCATCAGGGCTGCGGGACCCCCAAGCAGCGCTTGTGCGTCGAAGAGCTCGAGCCGTGGGAGGCGGCGCTGCTGGCGGGCGTCATCCAGTCGCCGACGGGCTACAACCCGGTGACGCACCCGGCGGCGGCGCGTGCACGCCGCAACCTCGTGCTCCAGCAGATGCTCCAGCAGGGCTACATCAAACGGCAGGAGTACGAGGAAAGCGTGATCCAGCCGCTGCCGGCACCGAAGGACGTCGGGGCCCCCATCCAGCCGCCGATCGACGGGATCGACACGGGCTACTTCGACTCCTGGGTGGGCCAGCAGGTGATCGACCGCTACCACGCCGGGCTCGCCTACGACGGTGGCCTGCAGATCCGCACGACCCTGGACCTCGAACTGCAGCGCGCCGCGGAACACGCGGTCGACGGCTACCTGCCCGGTCCCGAAGGCCCGGCCGCGGCGCTCGTGGCGATCGAAAACTCGACCGGCAAGGTACGCGCGATGGTCGGGGGACGCGAATACAACGAAAGCCCGTTCAACCTCGCGACCGAGGGCGAGCGCCAGCCGGGCTCGTCCTTCAAGGCCTTCGACCTGGCGGCCGCGTTGGAGGACGGCATCTCCCCCGACTCTGTGTGGACCTCCAAGCAGAAGATCTTCAGAGACCCCCACGGCGGCGAAGTGTTCGTTGTCCACAACGACGAAAACGCGTACACCGGCGAGAACACGCTCACCAACGCGACGGCGTACTCCGACAACTCGATCTACGCCGAAGTCGGCCTGAAAGTCGGCACTCATCGAATCGCGGCGCTCGCGCACCACATCGGGATCACTACCCCGATCTCGACCAATCCGGCGATGACGATCGGGGGCTTGAAGGTCGGTGTCACCCCGATCGACATGGCCCACGCCTACGAGACGATCGCGCACGGCGGCCAGCGGGTCAGTGGATCGCTCGGGGAACCAGGGATGCCGGTCGGCATCGAAGAAGTCAGCGCACCGAAGCGCATGCTCCCCAACGGCCACCACCACGAAGCCGACAAGACACTGTTGCACCGCGTCTTGCCCCCTGCGGTCGCAAGCACGGAGACCGAAATGCTCGAGACGGTGCTCTCAGTACGGAACTGCCCGCTCGGCGGCGATCGGGCAGTTCGCGGCGGGCAAGACCGGCACGACGTCCAACTACGGGGACGCCTGGTTCGTAGGCTGGGACAGCAAGTACACGGTCGCGGTGTGGGTCGGCTTCCCGAACAGCCTGGTGCCGATGACGACGGAGTTCGACGGCGGACCGGTGCTGGGCGGCACCTTCCCGGCGCTGATCTGGCACAACTTCATGGTCTCGGCGATGCAGGTCGAAAAGCAGCGCGTCGAAGAAGCGGACTCTAAGCGCGAAGCCGGCAAGACCACGCGGGCAAGCACCGCCACGAGCGAAGCCGGCGAACTCGCGAGTAGCGCCTCGACGACCTCGTCCGCGCCCGCCCTGCAAGCGACGCCGGCCCCGCAGGTCCACCGGCGGGCGACGCCGGCGCCAACGGGCGGCGAACAGGCCGAAAAGCCGGCGAGCGTCGGGGGCAAGGAACGTGTCTCCCCCGAAACTGGACAGAGCCCGCCGGCCGCCGCTACGCCGGCGCCGTCGGCTCCTGCGCCCGCGACACCACCGGCCCCCGCGCCGGCAGCGACGCCGGAAGCGCAAGCACCGAAGGTCAGCGGCGGCACGGGCGCCCCGACCGGTGGCGCGGCGCCGGCAGGCTGAGCGGGCAAGCGCACACGGACGCCGCGCACCGCGCTCGCTCAGCTGGGCGCTAGCGCCGTCCGCGCCGGCGGGCTGTCCGCGATACCCAGCCGCGGGCGCGAGACGTGCGGGTTGCCGGCGACGCAGAAGCGCCACGGCAGCTCGACGGCCTTCGTGATCCCGATGCGCTCGCCGGCGAGAATCTGCGGGTCGCGCCAGGCCCGGCGCGCGTGGCCGGATCACGATCGGCCCGGCGGCAAGGTCGAGACCGTTGTGGTGGAGCCCGACACCGAGCGCCTGCGTGAGCTTGCCCGGTCCGGAGCAGAGCTCGGAGTCGCGCCGCACGCCCCGGCGCGCGCGCATCTCGGCGAGCCCCGCGACTGGCTCCAGCGCGCGGATCAGGACGGCGGCCCCGACTCCGGGCGGCTCACAGACGGCGTTCAGTAGCGCGTGGATGCCGTAGGAGCGGTAGACGTAGGCGCGCCCCGGCGCTCCGAAGAGGGTGCTGGTGCGCGGTGTGAAACCGGCGAAGGCGTGGCAGGCCGGCTCGCTGTCGTGATAGGCCTCGGTCTCGACGATCACCCCGGCCGTGCCGCCGTGCTCGACGAGGCAGCCGATCAGCGCGCGAGCGACCTCGAGCACCGGCCGGTCGTAGAAGTCAGCCCTCAGCGCCCGCATCGAGGACGCTCCGCGCCAGCTCCAGCTGCTCGCGCACACGCGCGAGCGCGGTGCCGCCTTCGGAGATCTTGGACTCCAGCCAGGAGTCCTGGCGCAATGCCTGGTAGTACTCCTCGGCGTGCTCGGCAAGCGTCGAGGATGTGCTCCGCGAGCTCCGCGGGGGTGAGCTGCGAGAGCGTCCGCTTATCCTCGAGCGCGGAGCGCACGAGCCCGGCGACGACCCCGTGGGCCTCGCGGAAGGGCAGCCCGTGGCGGACGAGCATGTCAGCGATGTCGGTGGCGCCGAGCAGCTCGTCGGATGCGGCGAGCTGCATCCGCTCGCGTGAGAAGCGCGCGCCCTCGATCATGCCGCGGGCGGCCTGCAGGGTGAGCTCCAGGGTGTCGGATGCGTCGAAGAGGTTCTCCTTGTCCTCCTGCATGTCCTTGTTGTAGGTGAGCGGAAGGGCGTGCAGCGCGCCGTGCAGAGCGACGAGGCGCGCGAGCACACGAGGAGCCTTCGCGCGCAGGAGCTCGGCGGCGTCGGGGTTCTTCTTCTGCGGCATGATCGAGGAGCCGGAGCTCCAGGCGTCGGGCAGCTCGCAGAAGCCGAACTCCTCGCTGGACCACAGCACGAGCTCGGCCCCCAGCCGCGAAAGGTGCGTGGCGCAGAGCGCGCTCGCGCTCAGGTAGTCGAGCACGAAGTCGCGATTGGAGACGGCATCGACCGAATTGGGGGCTACCTCGGGGAAGTCGAGCTCGCGCGCAACCATGCGCCGGTCGGTGTCGAAGCTGACGCCGGCGAGCGCCCCGGCGCCCAGTGGCAGGCGCGCGGCCTGGCGCGCGGCAAAGGCGAAGCGTTCGCGATCGCGCTGGAGCATCCAGAAGTAGGCGAGCAGGTGGTGGCCGAGATATACGGGCTGGGCGCGTTGCAGATGGGTGTAGCCGGGCAGGGCCCAATCGAGGTGCTGGTCGGCGCGAGCGAGCAGCGCGGCCATCAGCGCACCGATCGCGGCCTGCGCGGCGAGGGCGCGCTCGCGCGTGTACATCGCGACGTCGGTGGCGACCTGATCGTTGCGCGAGCGAGCCGTGTGCAGCCGCCCGCCGACGGGCCCGGCGAGCTCGGTGAGCCGCCGCTCGATCGCCATGTGGATGTCTTCGTCGTCCTCGCGGAAGGGGAAGCGCCCCTCGGCCAGCTCGGCCTCGACGGCGTCGAGGCCACGCAGCAGCTCCTCGCCGTCCGCGGCGGAGAGGATCCCGCGCGCCGCGAGCATCCGGGCATGCGCGCGAGACTGCGCGAGGTCCTGCGGCCACAGGCGCTGGTCGAAGCGCAGCGAGGCGTTCAGGCGCTGGAAGTCTGGGTGCTGGGGCTCACGGAAACGGGACATGTATGGACGCTGGCAGCGTACACGGACTGGCCGTCCCGGCGGGGGTGCGGAGGCTGGAAACAGCACCTGTACAGACAATGACAATCCGCGATAATTGAGACGTGTCGCGCGTAGTCGAACGTCCGCGGGAGGCGTCGACCGGCGCGTTGCCGCGTGGTCCCCATTCGCTCTCACGCGCGGAGGTGTCCGCGAACCAGCGCCGGCGAATGATCGAGGCCACGATCGACGTGGTCGGCGAGAAGGGCTACGCGGAGTTGACGGTCTCCGATGTGATCAAGCGTGCGGGCGTCTCGCGCAGGGCCTTCTACGAGCACTTCTCCAACCGCGAGCAGTGCTTCCTGGCGACCTACGACTCGATCATGACCGAAAGCTCGGAGGCGGTCGCAAGCGCGTTCGGTGGCGCGGGTGACCTGCCCGAGAACGCGCAGGGGGCGATCGAGGACGATCTTCAAGCGCGCGCTCCGGCGCCCGGACGCGATGCGGGTGCTGATGGTCGAGATCGGCGCGGCGGGGCCGGAGGGGATCACGCGGCGCGAGCAGCTGGGTGCGGCATACGAAAGCTCGCTGCGCGAAAGCCTCGGGCTGCCGCCGGGCCCGGGCCCGATTCCCAACCCGGTGCTGCGCGGCATCATCGGAGGGACTGGGCGCGGTCCTCTACACGCATGTGCAAGCCGGCAGACGCAAGCAGCTCCTGGAGCTGGTCCCGCAGCTGGTGCGCTGGGCGACCTCCTACTGGCCGGCGCCACCGGAATTCTTGAGCTTCACCGATCCCGACGCCGGAGACGCTCCCGCGCAGCCGGGTCGGCGGGCGGGCGCCGGGGACGCTCTCGCTTGGCGCGGCGGCCAGCCGCCGCCGGCGCCTGGTGGGCGGCGAGAACGGGGTCTCCCCGATCTACGTCGCGCACAGCCAGCGCGAGCGGATCCTCGACGCGGTGGCGAACCTGACCGCGTCCAACGGCTACGCGGCGTTGACGGTGGAAGGGATCGCGGCGGAGGCGGCGATCTCTCTACAGGCCTTCTACGAGCACTTCCCGGGCAAGGAGGACGCGTTTCTCGTTGCGTACGAGGTCGGCCACGGCAAAGGCCTGGCGCTGGTCGAGCGCGCGTACGACTCGCAAGCGGACTGGCGCCTCGGCGTCCGGGCCGGGGTGCGGGCGCTCTTCGACTACCTCGCGAGCGAGCCCGCGTTTGCGCATATGGCACTGGTCGATGTGCTGGCGGCCAGCGACCGCACGACCGAGCGCGCCACGAAAGGCGTGACTTCCTACGCGCAGATGCTGATCCCGGGCTTCGAGGAGACGCCGCGCCGCCTGCGTCCACCGGACGTGACGGTCGAGGCGATCGCGGGCGGGCTGTTCGAGCTGTGCCTGCACCACGCGTTGCGGCGGCGGATGCACGAGCTACCCCTGCTGGTGCCGCGGGCTACGTACTTCGCGCTGGCGCCGTTCATCGGCGCCGACGCGGCCGGGAAGGTCGCGACCTCCCCGGAGAGCTAAGCGGGAGCCGCCGAACGCGAGACCCCCCTGAGCACTAGCGCTCGAGCGAGTCGCGTAGCGCCTGCGCGACACGCTGCACCTGCCCCTCCACCATCGCTGGAAAGAACGGCAGCGCCAGCGAGCGCTCGGCGACGTCCTCGCACACCGGGAACTCCCCCGGCCGGTGCCCGTAGCGCTCGCGGTAGAAGCTCATCAGATGGATCGCCGGCAGGTAGGGCTTGCTTTGGATTCCCTGCTGCGCCAGCCGGCCGATGATCGCGTCTGGAGCTACCCCACGCGGCAGCTGCACGACGAACACGAACCACCCGCGGCGCTCGCCGTCGCGCTCGGGGCAGGGCAGCTCCAGGCCCTCGATCCCCGCCAGCGCTGCGCGGTAGAGCTCGGCGACCCGGGTGCGCCCCGCCAGCATCTCTTGCAAGCGCCCTAGCTGGACGACCCCAGCGCGCACGCCAGATCCGAGAGCCGGTAGTTGAAACCGAGCCGGTCGTGGTCGAGCCAGCCCATGTCCGGCGCGCGCCCCTGGTTGCGCTCGGAGTCGATGCGGGCCTTCAGCTGGGGGTCCGCGAGCGTGATCATCCCGCCCTCGCCGGTGGTGATCTGCTTGTTGGCGTAGAAGCCGAACACGGCCGGATTGCCGCGCCCGCCCACGGCCGTTCCATCGGCGTGCCTGGCCCCCAGCGCCTCGCACGCATCCTCGACGATCCCCAGGCCGTGGCGTGCGGCGAGCGCCTCGAATGCGGGCATGTCGGCGGGGTAGCCGAAGATGTGTACCGGCAGCAGCGCCCTCGTGCGCGTGGTCACCGCGGCGGCGGCGGCCGCGGGGTCGAGGTTCAGCGTCACGGGGTCGATGTCCGCGAACACCGGTCGCGCCCCCTCGTATAGGGCGACGTTGGCGGAGGCCACGAAGGAGAACGGGCTCGTCAGGACCTCGTCGCCCCGCTCCAGGCCGACGGTGCGCAGGGCGAGGTGCAGACCTGCCGTCCCGCTCGACACGGCGCAGGCCAACGGCGCGCCGACGCAGCTCGGCGAACGCGCGCTCGAACTCGCCGACGCGTGGCCCCAGCGATAGCTGACCGGAGCGCAGCACCTCGATCACGGCCTGCTCCTCGGCATCCCCCAGCACGGGACGCGCGAGTGGGATGATGGGCTCCTGCACTACGCGGCGTCGGGATGGATCGGCACTACCTCGGCCAGCTGTGGCCCACCCTTGGACCCGCCCGGTTGGATCCCGTACTCCAGCGAGTCGACGAGCGCATCCCAGGAGGCCTCGATCACGTTCTCGGAGACCCCGATCGTCCCCCAGACCCGCTGCCCGTCGGAGGCGTCGATCAGCACCCGCGTGACGGCCCCGGTGCCCTTGTCCTCGTCGAGAATGCGCACCTTGAAGTTCACCAGCTCGATGTCGCGCAGGTGCGGGTGGATCTCCCCGATCGCGTCCCGCAGCGCGCGATCGAGCGCGTTGACCGGCCCGTTGCCCTCGGCGGTGCGCACGTAGCGCCGCTCTTCGCCGCCGTCGGACCCGGCAGTGGTGGTGGGTACCCAGATCTTGATCGTCGCCTCGGTCTCCACGACGCCCGTCGGCGCGCTTCTCCACGATCACCCGCCAGGACTCCAGCCGGAAGAGCGGCTCGTGCTCCCCGGCCTCCCTGCGCAGCAGCAGCTCGAAGGAGCCGTCGGCGGCCTCGAACTGGAAGCCGCGGTGCTCGAGCTGCTTGACGCGCTCGGCGGTGCGCAGCGCCGCCTCGTCGTCCAGCTCGATGCCGGCTTCGCGCGCCTTCTCGATCACCGTGCCCTTGCCCGAGAGCTCGGAGACGAGCACGTCGCGGCGGTTGCCGACGAGCTCGGGGTCGATGTGCTCGAAGCTGCTGCGAGTCGGCGCGTACGCCGGCCGCGTGTAGCCCGGCCTTGTGCGCGAAGGCGTGCTTGCCGACGTAGGGCTGCGCGGGGTTCGGCGCGCGGTTGAGTAGCTCGTCTACGAAGTGCGCCGTCTCGGTCAGCCGTGCCAGGCGCTCAGCCGGCAGCACCTGGTAGCCCATCTTCAGCTGCAGGTCGGCGACGATCGTCACCAGGTTGGCGTTGCCGGTGCGCTCGCCGATGCCGTTGATCGTGCCCTGGACCTGGGTGGCCCCCGCCTCGACCGCGACCAGCGTGTTCGCGACTGCGCAACCGGAGTCGTCGTGGGTGTGAATCCCGAGCTGCGCCTGCGGGTCGAGCTCGCGCGCGCCTCCTCGACGATCGCCCCGACCAGGCTGGGCAGCGTGCCGCCGTTCGTATCGCACAGCACGACGCGCTCGGCGCCCGCATCCGTTGCGGCGCGCAGGCAGTCGAAGGCGTACACGGAGTCGAGCGCGTAGCCGTCGAAGAAGTGCTCCGCGTCGAACAGCACGCGCTTGCCCTGCGCGACGAGGAATGCGACCGATTCCTCGATCATCGCCCAGGTTCTCCTCGCGCGAGACCCGCAGGACCCGCTCGACGTGCGCCACGGAGCTCTTGCCGACGAGCGTGCAGACCGGGAGCGAAGGAGTCCGCGAGGATCCGCAGCCCCTCGTCCCGGTCGGCCCGGCTACCGCGGCGACGGCGTCATCCCGAAGGCGACGATCTCGGCGTGCTCGAGGCGCTCGTCCTCGAGCAGGTCGAAGAGCTCCTGCTCCTTGGGGTTCGAGGAGGGGAAGCCGGCCTCGATCAGGTCGATGCCGAGCTCGTCCAGGCGCGTGCACGACGCGCAGCTTCTCCTCTGCCGTGAGCGACAGCCCGCCGCCGCCCATGCCGTCGCGCAGGGTGGCGTCGTAGAGCTCGACCTTGGACATCAGCCGGTCGCTGCGGTCTGCTGCGGCGGCGTCGGGCCCGCCGTGACGCCGGTGGCGTCCTGCGCCTCGCCCGTCGGCGTCTGCAGCGCGGGCGCGCTGACGACGTCGAGCCACTCGCGGTAGCGCTCGGAGCGTCCGTGGATCGCGTCGTCGAAGGCGCTCTGCAGCACGCGCGTGATCTCGCCGGGCTCGCCGGTGCCGATCTTGTGGTCGTCGACCTCGCGTACCGGCACCAGCTCGGCGGCGGTGCCGGAGAGGAAGACCTCGTCCGCGAGGTACATCTCGGCGCGCGCGACGTTGCGCTCGAGCACCTTGTAGCCGAGGTCCTGCGCGAGTCTGGATGACCGAGCGGCGCGTGATGCCGTCGAGGATCGAGTTGTGCTGGCCGGGCGTGGCGATCTCGCCGTCGCGCACGATGTAGATGTTCTCGCCGGTGCCCTCGCAGACGTGGCCGTGGTCGTCGAGCAGGATCGCCTCCTCGTAGCCGGCCTTCGCTGGACTCGACCTTGGCGAGCACGCTGTTGAGGTACTGCCCGGAGGCCTTGGCGTGCGGGATCAGCGAGTCGGGACTGATGCGCCGCCACGAGGAGACCTTGGCGCGCACGCCGTGGCGCATGCCCTCCTCGCCGAGGTAGGTGCCCCACTCCCAGCAGGCGATCGTGACCTCGACGGGCGCCTCTAAGGGGTTGAGGCCCATGGAGCCGTAACCGCGGTAGACGAGCGGGCGGATGTAGCAGGAGCGCAGGCCGTTGCGGGCGACCAGCTCGAGCGTCGCGGCGCGCAGCGTCTCGGCGGCGTAGGGCACCGGCATGTAGTAGAGCTCGGCGGAGCGCAGCAGGCGCTCGACGTGCTCGGCGTTGCGGAACACGGCGGGGCCGAGCTCGGTGTCGTAGCAGCGCACTCCCTCGAACACGCCGGTGCCGTAGTGCAGGCCGTGCGTCAGAACGTGGACCTTGGCGTCCTCCCAGGCGACGAATTCTCCGTTCATCCAGATGAGGTCTGTGGGGTCCACTTTCATCGCAGCTCCTACTTGAGGTTGTCGAGCACCGCCCGCGTCGCCTCGGCTCGTGCCCGCGGCGCCCCCCAGGTCGGGGGTGCGCAGGCCGTCGCCAAGCGCACGGTCAACGGCCGATTCTACCGCCGCAGCCTCGCTTTCCAAGCCCAGCCCGTGGCGCAGCATCAGTGCGGCGGAGAGGAACATGGCGAGCGGATTGGCGATCCCCTGCCCGGCGATGTCCGGGGCGGAGCCGTGAACGGGCTCGAATAGGCCGGGGCCCGCGCTCGTCTCATTCCCCTTGTCGGTCACACCTGGCGAGCCGCCGAGCGAGGCGCTCGGGAGCATCCCGATCGAGCCGGTCAGCATCGCGGCCTCGTCGGAGAGAATGTCCCCGAACATGTTCTCGGTCAGGATCGTGTCGAAGTGGCGCGGCGCGGAGACGAGCTGCATGGCGGCGTTGTCGACGAGCACGTGCTCGAGCTGGATGTGCGGGAACTCGCGCGCGTGCAGGGCGCTGACGACCTCGCGCCACAGCCGCGATGTCTCCAGCACGTTGGCCTTGTCGACACTGGAGACCTTCGCGCGCGCTGCGCCGAAGGCGATGCGGGCGATGCGCTCGATCTCGGCGACGGTGTAGATGCAGAGATCCGACGCGGAGTCGGCGGTGCGGGTCTTCTCGCCGAAGTAGATCCCGCCGGTCAGCTCGCGCACGACGAGCAGGTCGGTTCCCTCGATCCGCTCGCGCCGCAGCGGCGAGGCGTCGTACAACGCGGGCAGCGGACGGACCGGGCGCAGGTTGGCGTACAGGCCAAGGCCCTTGCGCAGACCCAGCAGGCCCTGCTCGGGGCGTGGGGCGTGCGGGTCGGTGGTGTCCCACTTGGGTCCGCCGACGGCGGCGAGCAGCACGGCGTCGGCGGCTTTGCAGGCGGCAAGCGTCTCATCGGTGAGCGCGATGCCGTGGGCGTCGATCGAGGCCCCGCCGAAGCTGCGCTCCTCGAACTCGAAGTCGCCGAGCGCGCTCAACAGCTCGAGCGTCGGCACCATGATCTCGGGGCCGATCCCGTCGCCGGGGAGCGTGACGATGCGATGCGCCATACGGCCCGGCAGGCTAGCGGTTCGCGGCGCGCGCCCGTGAGCTCACAGCGCTGTCGTAACCGGTCCGGCGCGTTCGCGCTGGTGCTCGTAGGCCGTGATCGCGCCCTCCTGGCCGAGCGTGACGCCGATGTCGTCGAGCCCCTCCAGCAGCCGCCGGCGGATCTCGTGGTCGATCTCGAAGGCGACCTCGCGCCCGGCGAAGCGGACCCCCTGGGCGCGCAGGTCGATCTCGCCCGTGCCGGCGTGCGCGAGCGCGTGACAGTCCTCGTCACTGAGCACGACGGGCAGCAGCCCGATCTTGGTGCAGTTGGAGTAGAAGATGTCGGCGAAGCTCGGCGCGACGAGCGCACGGAAGCCATAGTCCTGTAGCCCCCACGGCGCGTGCTCGCGCGAGGAGCCGCAGCCGAAGTTCTCGCCGGCGACGAGGATCGGGTTGGCGGGGAGATCCCACCCGGGCTCCTTGGCCCAGTCGTAGAAGAGGAACTCGCCAAACCCGCTGCGCTGCACGCGCTTCAAGAACTGCTTGGGCATGATCTGGTCGGTGTCGACGTTGGCGCGGTCCAGATGGCTGACCGCGCCGGAGATCGTCTCGATGGCTTCCATGTCAGCTCCTTAGCTCCAGCTGCGGATGTCGGTGAAATGCCCCTCGATGGCGGCGGCGGCGGCCATCTGTGGGGAGACGAGATGCGTGCGCCCGCCGCGCCCCTGGCGGCCCTCGAAGTTGCGGTTGGAGGTCGAGGCGCAGCGCTCGCCGGGGGCGAGGGTGTCGGGGTTCATCCCCAGGCACATCGAGCAACCGGCGACGCGCCAGTCGAAGCCGGCGTCGCGAAAGACGCGGTCCAGCCCCTCGGCCTCGGCCTGCGCCTTGACGTGCTGGGAGCCGGGTACGACCATCGCGTCCACCCCGGATGCGACTTTGCGCCCGGCGACGACCTCGGCGGCGGCGCGCAGGTCGCCGATGCGGGAGTTGGTGCAGGAGCCGATGAAGACGCGGTCGAGGCGGATCTCCTGAATCGGGGTGCCGGGCTGCAGGTCCATGTAGGTCAGCGCGCGCTCGGTGGCCTCGCGGTCGGCGGGACTGTCGAAGTCCTCGGGCGCGGGCACCTTGGCGTCGATGGGCAGCACCATCCCGGGCGTCGTGCCCCAGGTGACCTGTGGGGAGAGCGCGGAGGCATCCACCACCAGCTCGCGATCGTAGAAACCGCCCTCCTCGCTGCGCAGCTCGCGCCAGCGCTCGATCGCGGCGTCGAGCTCGGCGCCGAGCGGCGCGCCCGGGCGCCCCTGCGGCCAGCCGGCGGCCTGCGCCCCGGCCTGCTCGAACCAGGCGAAGGTGGTGTCGTCGGGGGCGACCATCCCGGCGCGCCCGCCGCCCTCGATCGTCATGTTGCAGACGGTCATGCGCCCCTCCATCGAGAGCGCCTCGATCGCGGGGCCGGCGTACTCGACGACGTGTCCGGTGGCGCCGCCGACGCCCATCTGCCCGATCGTGCCGAGGATCAGGTCCTTCGCGGTGACGCCAAAGCCGAGTGCGCCCTCGTAGCGGATCAACATCGACTTGGGCTTCTGCTGGACCATGCACTGGGTGGCGAGGACGTGCTCGACCTCGCTGGTGCCGATCCCGAAGGCGAGCGAGCCGAAGGCGCCGTGGGTCGCGGTATGCGAATCCCCACACACGATCGTCATGCCGGGCTGGGTGACGCCGAGCTCGGGGCCGATCACGTGCACGATCCCCTGCCGGTCGGACCCGAGCGAGTAGACGGGGATCCCGAACTCGGCGCAGTTGCGCTCCAGGGTTTCGACCTGCACGCGCGAGAGCTCGTCCTTGATGCGCGCCGCGACGGGCGTGCCGTCGGTCGGCGTGTTGTGATCGGCGGTGGCGAGCGTGCGGTCGGGCCGGCGCACCTTGCGAGCGGCGAGCCGCAGCCCGTCGAAGGCCTGCGGGCTGGTCACCTCGTGTACCAGGTGCAGGTCGATGTACAGCAGCCCCGGCGCGACCTCGTGGGCCTCCCAGAGCTTGTCGAACAGGGTCTTTGCCATCAGATGTCCTCCGGGCTCGGGGTGGTTGGGATTGGACCCCCTCCGGGGGTCGGGGTTGGGTCGCTGGGTGAGATGCCGACGGTCATGTCGCTTCGCATGCGGCTCGTGTGAACGGTCTCGATGCGGGCCAGGCGTTCACGTCTAGCTCCTTCGCAAACCAGCGCTGACGACGGCCAGGAAGCTTGCCTCATCGGCGGTGGGGTTCTCAAAGTGATGGGGCAGGTCGGCGTCGAATGTAACGCAGTCCCCAGCCCCCAGCTCGTGGCGCTCGCCGTCGCAGACGAGCACCACGGCACCGTGCTCGACGAGCGCGGTCTCACGGCTGCCGGGCTCGTGCATCGGCGGATCGTCGGCGGCGCCGGTCGCGCCCCCGGGTGCGAGCGTATGGCGCGAGAGCTCGGCGCGCTGGCCGGGCCGGTCAGCCGTCAGCACCTCAAAACGGTGACCACCCCGCGGGTTGCCGCCGTGGCGGCGCTCTGCCGCCCGTACGATCGTGACGGCGCCGTCCTCGTCCAGGCGCAGGAACTGCGAGAGCCGCAGATCGAGGCCTGCGGCGATGCGCGCGGCGACCGCTAGCGTCGGGCTCGTCTCGCCGCGCTCGACCTGCGAGAGCATCGGCGCGCTGACGCCGCTGCGCGCGGCGAGGTCGCGCAGGGAGAACCCAGAGGACTCGCGTAGTGCCTTTACGCGCAGTCCGATGACCGTGGGGTCGAGTGGGTCTCGCTCCGGCGCCGGCCGCTCCTTGGAGATCGTCATACGATTGTATGTTATCACAGACATAGAAGACAGTCGCCTAACGGCATAAGGCCCGACTGCACGCCGGCCAGTCGACGAACCCGGCAATCCGCCTGACTGCACGCCGGCCCGTCGACGAACCCGGCAATCCGCCTGGCAGAAAGGGGCGCCAACCTTGCGCCCCGCCTACGGCGCGGTCGCCGGCAACCCCACCGAGCCCTCGGGGCTCTCCGCGCGCGCCTGCGCGACCGAGAGCGCCCGCACATAGGCCCTGGCGGCCGCCTCGATGATGTCGGTCGAGACCGCCTGACCGGCTCCGCTGAAGCCGTCGACCTCGACGACCATCGAGACCTCGCCGAGCGCATCCTGGCCCTCGGTGACGGCACCGATCTTGAAGTCGCGTAGCTTCGGCTCGACACCGGTCGCAGCGTTGATCGCGGCCAGTACCGCGTCGATCGGGCCGTCGCCGGTGAAAGAGCCCTCCGCGACCGTCCCATCGGGCAGCGCGACGCCGACGCGCGCGTGCGGTGGGCGGCGCGAGGAGGCCTCTACCTCGAACCACTCCAAACCGTAGCCCGCGATGTCCTCGCCGCGCAGCTCCTCGGTCACCAGCGCCTCGAGATCCATCGCGGTCAAGGACTTCTTCTTGTCTGCGATCTCCTTGAAGCGCTTGAACGCGGTGTTCAACGTCTGGCCCTCGACCTTGAAGCCCAGCTCCTGCAGCGCCTCGCGCAGCGCGTGGCGACCGGAGTGCTTGCCCAGCACGATCGAGTTGTTCTCCAGGCCGACCGTCCGGGCGTCCATGATCTCGTACGTCGAGCGCTCCTTCAGCACGCCGTCCTGGTGGATGCCGGACTCGTGCGCGAACGCGTTGCGACCGACGATCGCCTTGTTCGGCTGTACCTGGTAGCCGGTGAGACGCGAGACTAGCCGGCTCGTGCGCGCCAGCTCCTGCGTATTCACAGTGGTGTCCAGGCCGATGTCCGCGCGGCGCGTGCGCAGCAGCATCACGATCTCCTCCAGGGACGCGTTGCCGGCGCGCTCGCCGATCCCGTTGATCGCGCACTCCACCTGGCGGGCGCCGGCCAGTACGCCCGCGAACGAATTCGCCACCGCCAGGCCGAGATCGTCGTGACAGTGCACCGACAGTGTGACCCCGTGCAGACCCGGCGCCAACTCATACAGCCGCGCCAGATAGGCCTGGAACTCATGCGGCATCGCGTAGCCCACGGTGTCCGGGATGTTGATCGTCGTGGCGCCCTCGTCGATCGCGATCTGCACGACCTCCGCGGTGAACTGCACGTCCGCGCGGGTCGCGTCCATCGGTGAAAACTCGACGTCCTCCAGGTATTGCTTGGCGTGCGCCACGGCCGCGCGCGCCTGGCCCTTGACGTCCTCGCGCGTGGTCTGCAACTGGTGCACGATGTGAATGTCGGAGGTCGAGATGAACGTATGGATGCGTGGGCGCTCGGCGTCGCGCACCGCCTCCCACGCCGCGTCGATGTCAGCGACGTGCGTGCGCGCCAGCCCGGCGATCACCGGCGGCGCGGGCTCGACCACCTCGCGCGCAATTGCCTGCACCGACTCGAAGTCGCCCGGCGAGGTGATCGGAAAGCCCGCCTCGATCACGTCCACGCCCAGGCGCGCCAGCTGCTGGGCGATCTCCAGCTTCTCGGTCGTGTTCAGCGAGATGCCGGGCGACTGCTCACCGTCGCGCAGCGTCGTGTCAAAGATCAGTACGTCGTCGCCCTGCGCGCCTGCGGCTGCCGGCTCGACGTCGCCTGCGGAGCCAGTGGGTCGGCCCTGGTCGTTCGGAATGCTCATAGTGTCGTTCACGCTCCTTTTACCGAGTCTCGTTCGAACTTCCTCCTACTGCTGGGTATGCGGCTACGCGGCCGCCACGCGCTATTCCCCCCGAGGGGGGAGCAGGAAAAGTCGAAGAGACAGCGAGAACGACATGACTTCAACCGAGGGTATCACGCTGGCGTGAATCGGCAGATGGGCCGGATACGTGAGCGCTGCAGGTCGGTCTGCGCCCCGCAGCCAGGCGCCAGCAGCCGCCTCAGGGGACCAGTACGACCTTGCCGACGTTGCGCCGCTCGGTGATCATTCGATGCCCCTCACCGGCATCCTCGAAACTGAAGCTACCCGCGACGATCGGCTTGATCGTCTCATCGGCAAGCAGCTCGCGTAGCGGTCCGATCCACGGCTCCAGCGTCAGGCGGTCCTGCCAGAGGCTGAGCATGTTCAGGCCGATCACCGTCTTCGATTCGGACATCTGCTTGATCATGTTGAAGCGCGGCATCCGTAGCACCGTACGCAGGGCCGAGAGGGGGTTGCGCCGCTCGCCGGAGACGACCGCTGAGGCGCCGAACGCGACCAGCCGCCCACCGGGCCGCAGCAGTTCGTAGCTGCGCCGGAAGCTCTTGCCGCCGATGGCGTCCATGATCAGGTCGAACTTCGGCAGGCCCGTCTCCCACCCGGCCTTGGTGTAGTCGAGTGTGTGATCCACCCCGAGCTCGCGGATGCGCTCGTGCTTGGACGGCGAGGCCGTCCCGTAGACCTCAGCGCCGTGACGCTTTGCGATCTGCGTCGCCGCGATTCCTACACCGCCACCGGCGGCCTGGACCAGCACGCGCTCGCCCTCCTGGAGGTTGCCGTAGCCGACCAGCCCGGCCCACGCCGTGGCGTACTGAACGGGGATCGCCGCTCCCTGCTCGAAGGTCAGCCCGTCGGGCAGCGGGACGATGTCGGTGGCGGAGACGACGACCTGCGAGGAGTAGCCGCCAAACTTGGTGCCTGCCATCACTCGCTGGCCGTGGCTCAGCCCTTCGACGCCCTCGCCCAGCTCGAGGATCGTGCCGGCCACCTCGTAGCCAACTACGCAAGGCGGCTTGGGCGCGTCGGGGTAGAGGCCGATGCGCGCCATCACGTCGGCGAAGTTCACACCGCAGGCGGCCACGGCGATCCGCACCTGCCCCGCTCCGAGGCTCGGGTCGGAGCGCTCCTCCACGCGCAGCACGCCAGGCCCGCCGTGCTTGGTGATGACGACTGCGCGCATCGCCGCGCGAGCCTATCCCATTGAGCGGCCCGGCACCCAATCCGACACAGAGCGACGCCCGAGACGGGAGGCCAAACGACCACAGAGCGACGCCCGAGACGGGAGGCCAAACGACCACAGAGCGACGCCCGAGACGGTTCGAGGCCAAGCGACCAAGGACGCACCGCTTTGGGGGCACAGACAGTGCGCGTGAGATGCTCTGCACGCGAACAGCCGCGGACGCCAACCGATCGAAAACCGGCCAGCGCCGGCCAGCGGCCGCCTCAGCCGAGCACGACGGCCCAGCCGCCCACGAACCCCTCGGAGGCGACGATCTCCTGCACGACCGCGGCCGGCACCGGGGCGTCGGTCGTCACGACCATCGCCGCCAGGCGCTGCTGGTCGATCTCCGATCGGTCACCGTCGACATGCGAGGCCTCCGCCTGTCCCCCGGACTGGTGGTCCGGTGTGTGTCCGATCGCGGCCGAGGAGATGTTGATGCCGTGGCGGCCGAAGATCGTGCCGACGCGGCCGATCATGCCCGGCAGGTCCGCGTAGCGGAAGACCGCGACGTTCGGCGCCAGCTCGACCGTCAGGCGCCGGCCCTGGACCTCGACGAGGTGCGGCACGCGGTTCGGCCCGATCCCCGTGCCGGCGACCGCGACCCGCGAGCCGCCCGCGATCACCGTGACGCGAATCAGCTCGTTGAAGTCCTGCGCCTCGGAGACACTCTTCTCCTCGACGACGATCCCGCGCTCCTCCGCCATCGTGGGGGCGTTGACGAGGTTGACCTGCTCCTCGGTGCGGCCCTGTAGCGCGCCGCGGATCACGGCGAGCGTCAGCAGGCGCGTGTCGAAGTCCGCGATGCGGCCCATGAATGCGGCCTCGATGCGCTCCACCGAGCTGCCCTCGGCGAGCTCCATCGCCAGGCGCCCGAGCTTCGTCGCGAGCGGTAGGAACGGCCCCAGCACCTCCATGTCCTCCGCGCCGATCGAGGGGATGTTGACGGCCGTCGAGACGACCCCGCCGGTGAGCGCCGCGACGACTTGCTCGGCGCTCTGGTAGCCGGCGCGGTCGGTCGCCTCCGCCGTCGAGGCCCCTAGGTGGGGGGTGACGATCACGTTGGGGTAGCCGAACAGCGGGTGCTCGGTCATCGGCTCCGACGGGAACACGTCGAGCGCCGCGCCGCCGACCTTGCCGGAGTCGAGCGCGTCCTTCAGGGCCGCTTCGTCGATCAGCCCGCCGCGCGCGACGTTGAGGATGCGCACGCCGTCGCGCATCTGCGCGAACGCCTCCGCGTTCAGCCAGTTCTGGGTGTCCGGGGTCTTGGGGAGGTGGATCGTGACGAAGTCCGCCTGCGCGTAGATCTCCTCGCTGTTCTCGGCCTTCTCGACCCCCAGCTCGCGGTAGCGCTCGGCGCTGACGAACGGGTCGAACGCAAGCACCCGCATGCCGAAGCCGCGTGCCCGCGCCGCGACGAGCTGGCCGATGCGCCCGAAGCCGACGATCCCGAGCGTCTTCTCGTAGAGCTCCACCCCGGAGAACTTCGAGCGCTCCCACTTGCCGGCGATCAGTGACATGTACGCCTGCGGGATGTTGCGCGCGAGCGCCAGCAGCAGCGCCATCGTGTGCTCGGCGGCCGTCACGACATTCGACTGCGGCGCGTTCGCGACGATGATCCCGCGCTTGGTGGCCGCTTCGACGTCGACATTGTCGACGCCCACCCCTGCGCGCCCGATCGCGCGCAGGTTCGTGGCGCGCCCGATCAGCTCCGCCGTCAGCTTCGTCGCCGAGCGGATCAGGATGCCGTCGTAGTCCTCGATCCGCTCCGCAAGCTGCTCGTCGGTCCAGTCCAGGCCGAGGTCGACGTCGAAGTGCGCCCGCAGCAGTTCGACGCCGGACTCGCCGATCTTCTCCTTGACGAGGACCTTTGGGCGTGTGCCGTCCGTGCCCCCGCCGGTGACTGTCGAGGTGCTCTCCACCGCGCTCATCCTCCGATCCTTTCGACGACCCACTCGATACAGGCCGTCAACGCCCGCACATCGTCGGGCTCGATGGCCGGGAACATGCCGATCCGCAGCTGGTTGCGACCGAGCTTGCGGTAGGGCTCGGTGTCGAGGATCCCATTCGCGCGTAGCGTCTTCGCGACCGCTGCCGCGTCCACGTCATCGTTGAAGTCGATCGTCCCCACGACCAGCGAGCGCTTCGCGGGGTCGGCCACGAAGGGCGCCGTATACGAAGTGCGCTCCGCCCAGCCGTAGAGCTGCTCGGAGGAGGCGGTAGTGCGTGACACGCACCAATCGAGGCCCCCGCCGGCGAGCATCCAGCGGATCTGGTCGGCGAGCAGGAACAAGGTCGCCACGGCCGGCGTGTTGTAGGTCTGGTCCTTGGTCGAGTTCTCCAGCGCGGTCCGCAAGGAGAGGAACTGCGGGATCCAGCGTCCGGCCGCCGGCGCCGCGTCCGCGAGCCTTGCGATCCGCTCCTGCGCAGCCGGGCTGAGCAGCGCGACCCACAGGCCGCCGTCGGCGGCGAAGCTCTTCTGCGGCGCGAAGTAGTACGCGTCCACCTGCGCGATGTCGACGGGCAGTCCGCCGGCACCCGAGGTCGCGTCGATCAGCACCAGCGCGTCGCCGGCGCGCGCGGGACGAAGGACCGGAGCCATGACGCCGGTCGAGGTCTCGTTGTGGGCCCACGCGAGCGCATCGACACCGTCCACCTCGACGTTCGCCGGGTCCGGGGCATCGCCGGGCTCGGCGGTGACGACGACTGGCTCCTGCAGGAACGGCGCCTCCTTGGCGACCTGCGCGAACTTTGCGGAGAACTCGCCGAAGGCCAGGTGCAGCGAGCGGCGCTCGATCAGCCCGCACGCCGCGGCGTCCCAGAAGGCCGTAGCGCCGCCGTTGCCGAGCGCGACCTCGTAGCCATCCGGCATGCCGAAGAGCTCGCGCAGGCCGGCGCGGATCTCGCCGACCAGCGCCTTCACGGGCCGCTGGCGATGAGACGTGCCCATCACCGCGGCGCCCGCGTCGGCGAGGCGCGCGAGCGCCTCCGGGCGGACCTTCGAGGGACCGCACCCGAAGCGTCCATCGGCAGGCTTCAGCTCCGTCGGGATCGTCAACTGCGTCTGCTGTGCACTGGTGCTCGACGTCATGGGCTTCCTCGTTTCGGCCTCGAGGGTTCGCTGTTCTAGAGGTGCCCAGGCGCGCGGCGGTGCTGCTCTCGAGTCGCTCCCCGGTGGTCGTTTCCACCTCGGTCCTGCGCCAGTCGCGACTACGCGAGCGAGTGTAGCGAACCGCGCGCCGCACGCCACCGCCACACCGGGGCCGCAGCCCCGCACGCCACCGCCACGCCGGGCCGCGGCCCGGTACCCCATACGGGGCACACCCCGTGCGGGGCGCGGGCAGGCAGGGCGGAGGCGATTCCTACCATCACCCGCGGCTGCGTCTAACCCCGCCCGTGCGGCGCCATCCACTGAGGCGCGGGCCCGACGGGGATGATCCGCTTGGGGTTGAGCTCGTCGTGGGTCGTGTAGTAGTGGCGCTTGATCTGATCCATCGCGACCGTCCGCGCGACACCCGGCCACTGGTAGAGCTCGCGCGTGTAGCCCCACAGGTTGGGGTACTCGACGATCCGCCGCCGGTTGCAGCGGAAGTGCACGTGGTAGACCTCGTCGAAGCGCACGAGCGTCGGGAACAGGCGCCAGTCGGCCTCGGTGATCTGCGCGCCGGCCAGGTAGCGCCGCTGGGAGAGCAGCCTCTCCAGCCACTCCAGGCTCTCGAACAGCTCCGCGAAGGCCTGCTCGTAGGCGTCCTGGCGGCGGGCGAAGCCGGCGCGGTAGACGCCGTTGTTGACGGTGTCGTAGATCCGCGCGTTGAGCTTCTCGATCTCCTCTCCCAGCTCTGACGGGCAGAGGTCGAGTCCGCGCCCGCCGAGATCCGCTCCGTCGGGCGCGCGCTTGCCCAGACCCCCCAGCGATTCGGGCTCATAGAACATGCGGATGATGTCGCTCGACTCGTTGTTGACGATCCGCCCGGTCTCGGTGTCCCACAGCACGGGCAATGTGATGCGCCCGTCGAATCCGGCGTCGCTCACACGGTAGCCCTCGGACATCAGCTCCCAGCCGTGCAAGCGGTCGACGTACTCCCCGCCCGGGCCATCGGCGAAACGCTCGCCGGTGAAGGCCCAGCCGCGCTCGTCGCGAAACGGCGCGGCGTAGGAGATCTCGACTGCGTCCTGCAGCCCGGCCAGCTCGCGCAGGATCGCCGTGCGGTGGCACCACGGGCAGGCGAGCGTGACGTACAGGTGGTAGCGCCCCGCCACGACCGGAAGCTCGCTCGCGGGACCGGGGCGCTGGTCGATCGCCGATCGGTCGACCCCGACCCACTCGCGGAAATGGCTCTGTTGACGCTGGAAGGAGCCGCTGGAGAGCTCGCGGTCCATCACGACGTCAACCATGCCAAACCACCTCACGCGCGGAACTCGTGGCGCACCAGCCCTCCGGCAGGCGCGTGGTGGCCACGCCGGCGGGCGTCTCGGGTGCGAGCAGGCAGTACTCGGGCGCGGGCCCGAGACCCAGGCAGCGACGCCACAGCCCGGCGCGCGCCGGGTCCATGCCATCCCCCAGCAGGTCCGCGCTCGATGGATGCTCGCGGCCAGGCGCGCGCGTCACCCAGACCGCGATCTGGGTCTCCCCGAGACGCGCGTGCCCCTCGCTGAGACGGTAGACGGCACCGGTCGCGATGCCGGTGAGCGCGGCGGCGGCATCGTGCGCGGTGCGGTGCCCGTGAGCAACCGCGGCCTCCTCGAGTACACCGATCGACGACCAGCCGTCGGTGAGATACCAGTCCTCGTAGCCACCGGCCAGCTCGGAGGACGATCCGGCGTTCGTGGCCAACCATGGCAGCTCGGCGGCGCGGAATGCGGCCGAGCCGCGAAACCCGCTGGGCGGCCGGTGGGCCAGCGAACGGTGAAAGCGCTCGAGCGCCTGCTCGTACGCCGCCGGCTCGACGGTGGCTGCGGGACGGTGCCAGGAGAGGTAGGCGAGCACCGTGCCCTCCCGCTCAGAACGCCGGCTTGATCCAGTCCATGTGCGAGCGCAGCTCCTCGCCGACGGCCTCGACCTGAGTATCGGCCTGCTCGGCGCGCATGCGCTTGAAGTTCTCCTGCCCGGCGCGGTTCTCGGCGATCCACTCGCGCGCGAAGTCACCGGACTGGATCTCCTGCAGGATCTTGCGCATGTTGGCGCGGGTCTCGTCGGTGATGACGCGCTTGCCGCGCGTGTAGTCGCCGTACTCGGCCGTGTTGGAGATCGAGTAGCGCATCCCGGCGAGGCCCTTCTCGTGCATCAAGTCGACGATCAGCTTGAGCTCGTGCAGGCACTCGAAGTAGGCCATCTCGGGGTCGTAGCCGGCGTCGACGAGGGTCTCGAAGCCGGCCTGTACCAGCTCGGAGGCGCCGCCGCAGAGCACGGCCTGCTCACCGAAGAGGTCGGTCTCAGTCTCGTCCTTGAAGGTCGTCTCGATCACGCCGCCGCGCGTGCAGCCGATGCCCTTGGCGTACGCCAGCGCCAACGCGCGCGCGTCGCCGGTCGCGTCTTGAGCGATCGCGATCAGGCCGGGGACGCCGCTGCCCTCGACGAACTGGCGGCGCACCAGGTGACCGGGCCCCTTCGGCGCGACCATCGCGACGTCGACGCCCGGTGGCGGGGTCACCTCGCCGTAGTGGATCGAGAAGCCGTGCCCGAACAGCAGCACGTCGCCGGCGGCGATGCCGTCGCGCACCTCGTTCTCCCACACGTCGTGGTGCAGCTCGTCGGGGACGAGCATCATCACCAGGTTGCCACGGCTCGCGGCCTCGACGACGGGGAGTACCTCCAGGCCGTGCTCGCGCGCCTGCGCGACTGAGGATGAGTCCTCGCGCAGGCCGACAACGACGCTGACGCCGGAGTCCTTGAGATTGAGCGCGTGCGCGTGGCCCTGGGAGCCGTAGCCGATGATTGCGACGGTCTTGCCGTCGAGGAGCGTGAGATCTGCGTCGTCGTCGTAGAGCATGGCTGGGCAGGATAGAGGACCCGCCCACCACGGCACGCGTGGACGCCTGAGGCTGCTCGGATCGGGCGCGCCGGCGCGCCCAGGGCGATCCCTGCTATGCGCTGGCAGCCGCGACGAGCGAGCGGCCGGGAATCGTGAGCGAGCCGTCGCTGGCGGTGTGGGGCTGCAAGCGCTCGGCGACCGCGGCGCGGAGCTGCTCGATCTCGTGGGAGGGCCGCTCGAGCACGATGTCGTGCAGCTCGCGTGAGATGTCGAGCATCGTCTCCCAGAACGCCTCGAAACTCGCGTGGCGGTGGCGGACGTCGACGGCGTCGAGGAGCACTTCGGTGAAGCCGGCGCGCTCCAGTAGCGTCCGGACGCGCTCGGCGTCGCCGAGCGCGAAGGGACCGGGTCGCTCGCCGTCGGGCGGTGCGAGGAGCCCACGCTCGATCAGTACCGAGCTCGGCAGGGTTGCCCACGGATTTGCGCTCGCTGCGTCCCAGACCGCGAGCGCGATGCGCCCGCCGGGACGCAGCACGCGGCGCGTCTCGAGCAACGCGGCGAGCGGGTCGGCCATCAGCATGTAGCCCCAGCGGCAGAGCACGGCGTCGACGCTGGCGACGGGCAGGTCGATCCATTCGGCGTTCCACGTCTGGAACTCGACGTTCGTGAGCCCGAGCTCGGCTGCACGTGCGCGAGCGCCGTCGAGCATCCCCTCGGCCTGGTCGGAGAGGATCACCCCGCCGGCGGGAGCCACCAGCTCGGCCGCCAGCAGACCGGTCTCACCGACCCCCGCCGCGAGCTCCAGGACGCGTTGCGCGGGCTGCGGATCGATCGCCTGGACCATCCAGTAGGAGACTGGCGCGCCAAGCTCGCGGATCGCCTGCTGGCGACGGACCCAGCCGGGCGCCGCCTCCTCCCAGTGCTCGGCGCTCGAGCGCCGGTGCTCTTCGGCGTCGGCGCCGCTCACGTCAGCTCTCTGCGCAGCAGCTTGCCCGAGCGGGTGCGCGGCAGCGGGCCGGCGACGAGCGCGACCTGCTTGGGAACCTTGTAGGGAGCCAAGCGCGCAGCGCAGTGCTCGCGCAGCGCCGCAAGTGAAGGATCCGCGCCGGCGCGGACGACGACGAGCGCGGCGACGGCCTCGCCCCAGCGCTCGTCGGCGCGCGGCAGGACGGCCGCCTCGAGCACGTCGGGGTGTGCTTCCAGTACAGCCTCGACCTCCGCGGGCGCGACGTTCTCTCCCCCGCTGACGATCGTGTCGGCCTTGCGTCCGGTCACCTCTAGGCTCCCCTCCCCGTTCAATCTACCCAAATCGCCGGTTCGCAACCATCCGTCGGGGTCCGCGGCGCCCGGCGCGATAGTCGGGCCGGCGAGCAGGATCTCCCCGACCCCGCCCTGTGCAACCGCCGCCGCCGCTGCCGGCTGCGCCGGCCGATCACTCGGCGAGCGGTTCTCGTCGATCTGCACGCGCGTGCAGAAGAGTGGCGGACCGGCGCTGGGCCCCAGCGGCGGACCGGCGCTGGGGCCCGCCAGCGTCCCGGCGCCCGGCGCCAAGGAGCCGGTGCCGCTGTGTCTCTGACCGGCGCACCCGTCGCCCACGGCGGCGAGCGGGGTCGTGGTGACCTGCGAGCAGGCCTCGGTCAGTCCGTAGGTGAGACTCACGGGTACCCCGGCCGCGCGGGCCCGTTCGAGCAGCGCGGCGGGCACGGGGCCGCCGCCGGTCAGCGCGCAGCGCAACGCGGGCGGATCTCGAGACCCGCGTCGAGCAGCCGCGCGAGCGTGGTGGCCACGAGCGAGACGAGCGTCACGGGACCGGCCGCGCGAGGATCGTGGGCGAGGCGCTCCGCGCCGTGTGCCCCACTGCTCAGCGTGCGGTACACCCCGCTGCGCCGCGTGCCGTGTGCCCCACTGCTCAGCGTGCGGTATGCCCCGCTGCTCAGCGCCTTCAGCACGGGCTCGATCTCAAAGCGTGGGTGCACGACGGCGGTGGTCGCATAGATCGCGCTGCGCATCAGGATCGAGAGCCCCCCGACGTGGGCCAGCGGCAGCGCGCACAGCCAGCGCTCGGCTGGATCCAGGCCGAGCGCGACCGCGGAGCCAAGGGCGCTCCAGAGAAAATTGCCGTAGGTGAGCTCGACGGGCTTGGGCGCGGAGGTGGTGCCGGAGGTATGGATCACAGCGGCGACGGCGTCGAGATCGTGGACGGCGCCTCGAGGATGCAGAGCGAGCGCCGGGTCGGCGCGCAGCGGCTCGTCGATCGTGACGACGGCGCCGCTGAGGACCGCGCGGCGCTCGTCCTCGCGCAGACGCAGGTCCACAGGGACCGCGGCGGCGCCGAGCAGCAGGCAGGCGTGCAGCGCACAGCCGAAGTCCAGGCCTGCCGGCAGCGCGATCGCGACCCGCTCCCCGGGTCGCGCGCCGCGCGCCGCGAGCTCGGCGGCGCCGGCACGCGCGCGGGCCAGCAGCTCGGCGTAGGAGAGACTGCCTGTCGGGGTCTGCAGCGCGGTGGTCGCCGGGGCGGATGCGGCGGCGCGCTGCAGCCAAGCTTCGACGAGCATCCCCACAGGCTAGCCTTCGCGCATGCCCACCACCTGGATCCCCGCGGGGGACTACACGGATATCCGCTACGAGAAGTCGGCCGGGGAGGGCGAGTCCCGCGTCCGGGATCGCGAAGATCACGATCGATCGGCCCGAGGTGCGCAACGCCTTCCGGCCGCAGACGGTCATCGAGATCTCCCAAGCGCTGGAGCAGGCGCGCGAGGATACGGAGGTCGGCGTGATCATCCTCACCGGCGAGGGACCGCAGGCGTTCTGCTCGGGTGGGGACCAGCGCGTGCGCGGGGACTCGGGCTATCTCGCCGATGACGCCGCGGGCCGTGCGGGCGTCGGGCGCTTTCACGTGACCGACCTGCACGTCCAGCTGCGCCGCCTGCCCAAGCCGGTCGTGGCGATGGTCGCGGGCTACGCGATCGGCGGGGGTCACGTGCTGCACCTGGTGTGCGATCTGACGATCGCCGCGGACAACGCGCGCTTCGGGCAGGTCGGGCCGCGCGTGGGCTCCTTCGACGGCGGCTTCGGAGCGGGCCTGCTGGCGAACCTGGTGGGCCCCAAGAAGGCCAAGGAGATCTGGTTCCTGTGCCGCCAGTACAGCGCGCAGGAGGCGCTGGAGATGGGGCTCGTGAACACGGTCGTGCCGTTGGAGCGCCTTGAGGATGAGACGGTGCAGTGGTGCCGCGAGATGCTTGCGCTCTCACCGTTTTCGCTGCGCCTACTGAAGGCGAGCTTCAACGCTGCCGAAGACGGTCTCGCGGGCGTGCAGCAGCTTGCACACGACGCGAACCTGCTCTTCTACATGAGCGAGGAGGCGCAGGAGGGCCGGGACGCTTACAAGCAGAAGCGCCAGCCGGACTTCTCGCGGTTCCCGCGGCGGGCCTAGTGGCAGACCGGCGGGCGCGATGACCACCATGCAGTCACCATCGACGGCCGCGCCCAGCGTGCCGGGCGGCGCCAGCGCGGTGCGCATCTGGGTGATGGCGGCGCGCGTGCGCACGCTGCCGGCGGCGATCGCGCCGGTGCTCGTCGGGACCTCGCTGGCGCTCGGCGCCGGGCACTTCGACCCGCTCGCGTTCGTGGCGGCGCTACTTGGCGCGATCTTCATCCAGGTGGGCACGAACCTGTCGAACGACTACTCCGACGCACGTCGCGGAGCGGACACCGAGGATCGCCTCGGACCGGTGCGCGTCACTGCCGGTGGCCTGGTCCCGCCGCGGCAGGTCGCTGATCGCGACATATGTCACGTTCGGGCTGGCGGTGCTATGCGGGGTTTACCTGGTCGCGGTCGCCGGCTGGGAGCTGATCGCGGTCGGCGCGGCCTCGATCCTCGCCGGAGTCCTCTACACCGGGGGTCCGCGCCCTTACGGCTACGAAGGTCTGGGTGAGGTCTTCGTGTTCCTGTTCTTCGGGATCGTCGCAGTCGTGGGCTCGTATTTCGTGCAGGTCCAGCATCTGCCGTGGCAGCCGTTCCTCTGCGCCGTGCCGGTCGGGTTACTGGCGAGCGCGATCCTCGTTGTCAACAATGTGCGCGACCTCGAGACCGACCGGCGCGCGGGCAAGCGCACGCTCGCGGTGCGGCTCGGACGGGAGCGCACGCGAACCCTGTACACGGCGATGCTGGCGGTGGCGTTCGCTTGCGCCCCGCTGCCCTGGCTGCTGGGCTCGATGACCGCATGGCTGCTGCTGCCGTGGGCCGCGATCCCGCTGGCCGTGGCGGTCGCGGGCGTCGTGCGCACGCGTGTAGACGGGCCCTCCCTAAACGGGGCGCTCGCCCGGACCGGGATGCTGCAGCTCGTCTTCTGCCTGCTGTTCGCGGCCGGGATCTTGGCCAGCGGCGGGATCGGCTCGTGAGGCGGTCCTCATGGCAGGCAAGCTCGCCAGCGCCCGTCTCCCGGCCTCTTTGACCGGCCACCGAGGCGGGCGCGACGGGTCCGGGGAGGGCGTCCGATGCGCATGAGCGTGACGCGGCGCGTGCTGCACCTCGCGCGCGCGCTTGAGAGCTCATACGGTGCGGTGCGCGACCGCGAGATCTTTACGGTCGCGCTGAGCGACGGCGATGGCCCCACCGGCTACGGCGAGGCTGCGCCGCTGGAGCCCTACGACGGCGTCAGCCCGGAGCGGGTGCGCAGCGCCCTCGAGAGCTACCGGCCCGTACTGATGCAATCCGACGGCGCCAGCGGACCTCAGCTCCTGGACGCCTGCCGGCGCCTCTGCGATGAGCCGGTCGCGCTAGCCGCGATCGACCTCGCGCTGTGGGACCGCGCCGGGCGCCGGGCGGGGCGCCCGGTGGCGGCACTGCTCACGGATGCGCCCGCGGTAGATGTAGCGGTCAACGCAACCCTCTCGGCCACCGACCGCGCGGGTGCCGCCGCCCAGGCCGCGCACGCCGTCGGACAGGGCTACGAGTGTGTGAAGGTGAAGGTCGGTATCGGCGACGATCCGGGCCGCGTGGCGGCCGTCCGCGCGGCCGCCGGCCCGAAGGTGGCGCTGCGCGTGGACGCCAACGGCGCCTGGGACGTCGAGCAGGCGGTGCGCGCGATCGATGCGCTCGCACCGGTGGGCCTGGAGCTTGTCGAGGAGCCGACTCATGGCCTGGCCGCGGTGCGGGCCGTGCGCGAGCAGGTAGCGGTGCGCGTAGCGATCGACGAGACCGCGGCCGAGCACGGCGCGCTCGGCGCCGGGGTCGCGGACGCCGTCTGCCTGAAGATCTCGCGCTGCGGGGGCATCTCCGGGCTGCTGGCCGCCGCCGCGCTGGTGCGGGCCTCCGGCGCGGAGGTCTACCTGGCCTCGACGCTCGACGGGCCGCTGGGGATCGCGGCGGCCGTGCACGCCGCCGCCGCGCTGGCCTCGCGTGGCCCGCTGCCGGCATGCGGCCTGGCGACGCTCGGGCTGTTCGAGGACTTCGAGGACCCGCTGCCGGTGCGGGCCGGGCGCATTGCCGTGCCCACGACCGACGGGCTGGGAGTCGATCCTCGAATTTAGGTGGCCCGGCCGCGCCACCGGCGGTCCCGCCGTGGGTGGGCCATCCGGTGGGGCACACCGGCGCGGGGCTGCCCGCGCCACGGGCTTAGGCCCGCGCCACCGGCCTAGCGCTTGTGCCTCCCCGCCTTGCTCCGCGGGGCCTTCTGCTGCACGAGCCGAACGTCTTCGGTCTGTGCTCCAGCCGGATTTGATGCCGGTTCGATGATCGCCAGATGGGCGTTCAGGCGCCCGCGACCAGCGGCCAGGAGAGCGCGACCGGAGGCGTCGAGCTTGATCTTCACCGTCACCGCTCCGTCGCCCGGGACGGCGAAGCGCGCGGTGCCGACCGTCACGGTATGCGAGTGTCGCTTCTTGCCCCTGCCTTGGGAGGTGCTCTGCGCCGACAGGGTGAGCGTCCCGTGGCAGCCTTCTGTCATGGCGCAACTCAGCTTCACCAACGCGACACCGCCGCTTTGCACCATGAGCGTCGTGTCGGTGAGCTCCACGCCACTGGTTTCACCGTTTGTCGCTTCGGCGGCGGGCTGCGGGGCGCTCACGCCGCTTGTAGGCGGTGGCGGTGGCGAGGCCGCGGCTTTGATCGCCGCTAGAGCCGGGGTGCGGCCTACGCCGACACCGCCGGCGGTCACCGCCTGTACTTGACAGAGGATGGTGCGCCCCACGTCGGTCGCGGACAGCGGGTATGTCGGTGACGCACCCTGCTGTAGAACCTGCCCGCTGGAGCTGTCGATGAAGGAGTAGACAAACGTCGGGCCGTTACTCCAGCTGCCGGGTTCGCAGGTCAGGGAGTGCCCGACCGAAAGCACCCCGCGGATGATTGCGCCTCCACCGCGCGGCGCCCGCGGGGGCGCTCCGCTGCCTGCGATGAAGTCCGCGATCTCCGGTGCCGCGACGTTTACGAAGCCGCCGAACGCGCCATCGCGACAGGGTTCGCCGGCGAGGACTTCGACGGTGTCCGTGACTCCGACGAGCGTCGGAGTCGATCCCGGTCCGGTCAGTCCGCTACCGCTGTCGCCACTGCACGCAGACCCGGTCGCAACGCTCGCACACACGAACAGCGCGTCGGCTTCGCCGCCGCACTGGCGACTGTAACCGACTGTCATGCCAAGCGCGTACAGCCTGCCGTTGGGTCTTTCACCGGCGTCCTGGCGCCCGAAACCGGTGAGATCGACGTGGTCGCCTTCCGGCGTGGTCGTGCCGGCGGCGGCGAGACCGATCGAAGCCGCGGTCGTGCCGGGCGCCGAGCTCAGCGCCAGCGGTTCGGCGAGCCCCAGGACGGCGACGTCGTCCGCGGCGCCGGGCCCGGCTGTATAGGTGAAATACGGATGCACGCGCACGCTGCCGACGCCGACTTCCTGCTCCGCCGGTTCTGCGGCTTTGAGCGCTTCGATGTCCGACGTGCCTGCGAGGACCGCGAAGTCTTCCGGTGGGAGCGGGTTGGCGGTTTCCGGGTTGAACACACAGTGAGCCGCCGTGAGAATGTGCGTTGCATCCAAGATCGAGCCGCCGCAGCGGAGCTCGAGGAATTCGCTTTCTCCCACGGGAACGAACGCTTCGATCTCCACCTGCCAAGGGGCCTGCCCGATCGAGATCTGGCTCCCCCCCACGATCGCGGCCCGGGCGTACCGCGAACGTGCCCCCCAACCTCGACGTGGGTGGGTGAGGTGCTGGGCGCGTGCCGGTGACGCAAATGCCACACCGGCTGCCGGCGTGAGCACTAACAGAGAGCAGGCCGCTACGAGCACGCCCAATGCGTGCCCGGACCACGAGCACGCCCTCGCTCCATCAAGCTGCAGGAGCCTGTGCCATCCCTTGAGCCTCACCGCGCCATCCTCCATCATCCGCTGACAGGGCGCGAGAAGATATCAGCTATCAAAATCGCGGCCGCAATTTAATCGCCCAGTGCCCAATCAGTGCCGAATCGCAGGCACGCTAGTCCGTCGCTTTCTGCCAGCGTTCTGGGGACCGGGAGCTTGCTCCGGGAACCGGGTGCTGGTTTCTGGTCGCAGCAGCCGGCTCGCTGGACGCGTTGCTGGCAGAAGGTATGTCGTTGTCGTTGTCGTCCGGTCAGCCGGGTTTGGTCCTGGGCTGGTGACGGGCTGACTCCTAGTCTGTCTTCTGCGAGCGTGCGAGCGACCGCGCGGTGTCCGGTCGCGACGGCCGGTAGGCCGGCGCTCGCTGGCAGGAAGACTTTCGTTCTGCTTGTGGTGCTGTCCGGCTCGCCGGGTTGGGTCCTGGGCTGGTGGCGGGCTGACTCGTAGTCTGTTTGTCGGTGTCACGCGCCGCGGCGAGCGCGAGCCTGGAAAGTCCGACCAGATCGACGCCAGAGCGATCGCGAGTGCCGTGCTGCGCGAGGGAATCGAGCGGATCCCCGCAGCCTTCCTCGACGAGCAGGCCGTCGAGATCCCGACTGCTGTGCGACCACCGCGAGATCCTCGTCGGCGAGCGGACGAGGCTGATCAACCGGCTGCCCTGGAACCTCGTCCTGGTGCGCTGTCAGGCGATGCGCGTCACTGCGGGTGGTGTCCATGTTCCGTAGAGGGCAGGCGCCTGCCCACCGTCCAATTCAGGCGCGCCAGCGGCGTCTGTCGACGCGCTCGCGTCCACGGGTAAGCACGACTACGATTCGCGGATGAGCACGGCAGCGTTCTCACGAGGCGGCACCTCGTACGCTCCGGATCCGCGGCGGCTTGGGGGCCTGGACTGGACACGGCGCACCGAAGGGCGGTTGAGCTCGCGTGAGCGCGGCCGGCTGCTCGCGGCGGTCGCACTCGGCCAGTGGGAGAACGTTCTCGGCCGCGCGAAGCTAGCTCTCGGCCGAATCCCAGCGCGAGCTGCAAATGTCGATCTAGACACGTTCTCGGTGCCAGATTCGCAGTTCGCGCGGGAGGCCGAGCAGGCTTGCGCTGAACTGCCAGCGGCGCTCGTGGGCCACTCACATCGGACCTGGCTGTTCGGTCGCGCGCTCGCCGCCGTCGACGGGCGTGAGCTCGATGTCGAGCTTTTCTACTGCGGGTCGCTGCTGCACGACCACGGCATCGCCCAGCCGACCCCGGGCCGGGACTTCACGCTCGCGAGTGCCCACCGAACACTCGCCTGCGCTGCGACGGCCGGCATCAGCGACGAGCGCGCACACACTCTCGCGGACGCCATCTGCGTCCACACGACTCCGGGCGTCACCATCGAGCGGGACGGAGTGCTCGGCTGCTATCTGCAGTGGGGCGCGATGGTTGACGGCGCCGGGCTGCGGATCTGGGACGTGGCTCCCGCGAATGTGACCGAGGTCCTGCGCCGCTACCCGCGCGCGAACTTCAAGCGCCAGCTCCTCGCCATGATGCGCGCCGAGGCCGCCGCAGTACCGCAAGGACGATTTGGGCTCCTGATCCGGTGCGGCCTGCCCGTAGCAGTGCGCATGGCCCCATTCAACGCCTGAGCGCTTCCTCCCGGCGGGGGTGGGCGTCTGGAGAAGCTCGTCCGAGGCGCCCGCTTTTCGCGCAAGGCGAAAAAGCCGGAGGCTTGCCACGGCCGTGCGTGTCGATCAGCGCTGAACTCCTTTTCTCGCAAGGCGGCAGCTCGGCCGCGAGGACTGTCCCCTCCGCGCTAGTGCATGAGTGAGGCCACCACGACCCGCGGGAGGATGAGAAGCTCGTGTATGAGCGATCCGATTTACTGAAGGCAGGCCATCGGATCAAACGTGGTGGCCTATAGCTGTACCGTGAAACGAGACAGAATCCCCGATCATCGCGGTATCGGCGGTAGACCCCGTCCATAAGCGAGGTACGAGTTCAACCAGTGGAGGTGACAGATGGCCGCACTCGGACCGTCAGCAGAGGGAATTGTCCTGACCCACTTCATCGTCTCGGACGACGTCGAGCGCTCTCGGCGCTTCTACACCGACGTGCTCGGTGGCAAGGTTGTCTTTTCCGGCCCCGGAGGACCGACCAATGTCGCGCTAGCCAACAGCTGGATCGTCATCAATTCCGGCGGAGGCCCGACCGACGACAAGCCCGCGGTCACTCTGGAGACGCCACCCGACCTCGACCGGGTCAGCAGCTTCCTCAATATCCGGGTCAAGGACATCGAGGCCGTGTACGCCGAATGGAGTGCCCGTGGGGCTCAATTCCTGACGCCGCCGAAGCAGCACGCGTACGAGATCCGTTGCTACATACGCGATCCCGACGGTCATCTGATCGAGGTGGGGCAAACCACAGACCCTGAGGGGGACTGGACCCCCCCTCAGTGGCTGTCGAGCACGGCCGGCGGGGAGCCAGAGTAAAAATGCCGAGTTCAGCCGCGAGATCCCCACATCGATGGTGGACGGTCCCCCGGACACTGAGATCCCTACCACGCGCCGTTCCCGCGCTCTCAGCTAGCCGCTGCGAGACCGCTTGGGCCGGCGATGCTCCGGGTGGCCGTCGTTAGTCCCGTGACGCTGAGGAGGTTTAGGTCATGACCATCGCGATCATCGGCACCCGGGGGGATCGGATCGGTCATCGCCCGCCAGCTCGCCTCAGGCGGCGAGACCCTGCGGCTCTCGAGCGCCGACAATCGGTCGGCACGAATACTGGCTGCAGAGATCGGTCCAGCTGTAGCCAGGCCGAATCAGAGAGCGTCGGTACGCACGCCCATCACAACTAAGCAATCAGACAACTGCCCGCGACTCTCTTGGCGAGCGATACCACCGCTTAGGGTGAGGTCCTTTCACCCTGGTCGGCGAGATCGTTGCCAGCAGCGGCCTCTCCTGCTGCCACCGACACTGAGCTGCCGCAAGGGGGTTGACTATGACCAGCACACCACTAAGAACCGACTCTCCGAAGGAGACGCCCGATGAGCCACGATCGCTCGCACACATTGGATCACGTCGTTCTCGTTCTGTTCGAGAACAGATCCACCGACAATCTCCTGGGCCACCTGTACGGTCCCGAGGACGGCAAGACCTTCGAGGGCGTGATCGGTAAGGGTCTGAGCAACCCGATCCCAGCATGGGCCGAGCACGGCGCCGAGCGCAAGACCGTTCCCCACACGGTCGCAACGGACATGGATGCTCCGAACCCGGACTCGGGCGAGGAGTATTTCCACACCAACACCCAGCTCTTCAACATCCTCGAAGAGCACAACCGCTTCAAGGTTGGCGAGCAGGTCAGCGCACCGTGGAACGCCCCCGAGCCTGGTGCCGTGCCGAGCATGGATGGTTTCGTCACCGACTACATCAGCACCTTCACCGCAGAGCTGGGCCGCCAGCCTACCTACGAAGAGTACGCGCAGATCATGACCGGCTACACGCCGGAGCAGGTGCCGGTGCTCAGCGAGACCGCGAAGGGCTTTGGCGTGTTCGACATTGGTTCTGCGAGGTTCCCTCGCAGACGTTGATGAACCGGTCGTTCTGGACTGCCGCGACCTCGTCCGGCTTCGTGATCAACAAACCGGCGTCGAACTTCACCCATCACAACACCGCCGAAACGCTCTTCGAGCGCCTTGAGGCGCACGGGCGGACCTGGAAGGTGTACGTGCAGGAGCCGATGTCGTTTTCGGCCACGGCCCTGATCCACATGCCGCGACTGAAGGACCGCCTAGCGACGAACTTCGTGCCGTTCTCCGAGTTCGAGCATGACGTCGCCAACGGCACCCTGCCCGACTTCAGCATGATCGAGCCCAACCTAGTCATGGGGCACAGCGACTACCACCCAGCCGTCAGCCGAGCGCTCGGCCCGGATGTCGAGATCCCCGTCGACCCGCCATCGTCGATCCTGGGCGGCGAGACGTTCCTGACCCGAATCTATACGGCGATCAGGTCAGCCGCTTCCCCACAGGGCTCCAACGCCTATAACACGACGTTCTTCATCGGCTGGGACGAGCCCGGCGGCACCTACGACCACGTCCCTCCGGGGCCCGTGCCCCCACCAGACCCAAGCGCACCCGCAGGGCAGATGGGCTTCAAATTCGACCGCTCCGGCTACCGGGTGCCGGCAATCATCGTCTCCCCTTGGGTGGACGAAGGCGTCGTAATCAACCAGGAGCACCGCCACACGTCGATGATCGCCACACTGCGCAAGGTATGGGACCTCGGCGACCCCTTCACCGCCCGCGACGCCGCCGCCGCTCCGTTCGACTACCTACTCTCGCGCGAGAGCCCGCGCGACCCCGCCAATTGGCCCGACGTAAAGCCGCTACCGGTGCCCACATTCCACATGGAACATGGTGCAGATGGACAAAGCCCTCACAACCCTCGGCCAAACGATGGGCAGCGGAATGCTGGAGCACGCCAAGCAATCCGGAATCACGATCCCACCCGAGTTGACCGACCCCGCATCACCCCCCTCAGCGGAACAAATCATCGATTTCCTCAGGAGCTTACCGCCGGGATCTTCCCGCGCCTCGCCTCTGCCAATAAGACGCGAAGCCAGGGCATACCTCGCAATTTCCGAGCTTCGCTTGACATAGGAGCAACGGCCGTCCTGGCCCGACCGACGCGTAGTGTCGTCTGCCACCACCCAGGACCTGCGGCGTGACCTAATGGGAGCGTGGCAACCGCCCCAAGAAAGGCCTGTCCGCCGAGGGTCCAGTCGAACGAGAGCCATCGATTGAAGGGACGTACGGATGATCGTGATCGGGGCGGATGCCCACAAGAGCACCCACGCACTCGCGGCCGCGACACGGCGACTGGCCAGTTGCTGGGCGAGCGAGAAATCCCGACGAAGGAGCAGGGCCATCTCGATGCGTCGCGCTGGACACGAGCGCTCGGCCAGGAGCTGGTGTGGGCGATCGAGGACTGCCGTGACCTCTCCCACCACTTCGAGCAAGCGCTCATCGCCGCCGGCGAGCGAGTGCTAAGGGTCGCACCGAAGCTGATGGGCATCTCGCGCCGCGGCGAACGCGAACCCGGCAAGTCCGACCAGTCGGGGGGTTTCCTCGATCGGCGACGGCGTGGTCTCAGGGCTGATGGGCGAGGGGATCAGCACAAGCTCGGGGTGGCTGCTCGTCGTCGAGGCGGTAATGCGTGCCCGTGGGCAACGGCGTTGCCGTCGTGTGCCGGAAGCTCGCGGTGATCTCGCCACCGAGCGTGATCGACGGGCACCGATGAGCAATGAGGTGACGCGAAGTCGTTATCCACAGAACAATGGGTCCAACCGAAGGAGGACCGTGATGCGGAAGTTGATCTACTCGATGACGGTGTCGCTGGACGGCTACATGGCCGGACCCGATGGCGGGATCGACTGGACGGTGCCCGACGAGGAGCTGTTTCGGTTCCACACCCAGCAGATACAGGAGACTGGTGTGCATCTCTGCGGACGGCGGCTCTACGAAACGATGGTCTACTGGGAGACCGCCGAGGAGAGTCCGCTCCTCGCGGAGCGCGTCAAGTTCGCCCAAATCTGGAAGGCCCTGCCGAAGGTCGTGTTCTCCACGACGCTGGAGAGCGTGGTGGGCAACACCAGGCTGGCCAGGGACGGCGTCGGCGAGCAGGTCTCAAGGCTCAAGGAACAGCCCGGAAAGGACATCGCCGTCGGCGGAGCCGGCCTCGCCCGTGCATGTATGAAGCTGGAGCTGATCGACGAGTGGCGGCTGTTCGTCAGCCCGGTCCTACTCGGCGGCGGCACGCCCTACTTCCCGACCCTGGAGGAAAAGACCAACCTGGAGTTGCTCGAGACGAAGACGTTTGGCTCTCGCGTCGTTTACCTTCGCTACAAGCGCGTGCCAGACGGCCTGTAGGTGATGGTCCCCACTCGCGCACCTGGCAGGACCGGCGACAAGCGTCGCGCCGCTCTGGTGGTCGCCCTATCGCAGACAATGATGAGCAGGACACTTCCCGCAATTTCCGAGCCTCGCTTGACATAGGAGCAACTACCGGGTCTCGACACGCAGCGCGAACATGCCCGACGATGCGACGGGCAACCTCGGCTTTAGACCTCCGTCGCGACGGGGACCCGCCCTGACTGGACCGCGGCGGCGAGCTCCTTGTAGTCACGTTCGTTCTGCTCGGCGTAGGCGTGCGAGAACCCGACGATCGCACGGTCGAAGCTCGCGCCTTTGCCGAGGTAGGAGGCGATCGCGATCCGGTCGCCGCTGCGCGCGTGTGCACGCGCGAGGGTCCACCCACACAGCCTGCCGTAGGCCGCGAGGCCCGAGGGGATCATCTGCTCGATTTCCGCCGAGCCCTTCCAGTCCTTCAGCTGGCGGGCATAGAAGTCTCGGGGTTGCCCGTCGACGCCCGCCTCGACGTGCAGCCAGCCGAGGAAGACGTCACTACTGGCCTGCATCAGGCGCTGGCCGGTGACGACCCGCTCGCCGTGATTGTCGAACTCGCTGGGAAGGAGGAACTCCTCGAGCACCGACGCCTCCGCCTCCTTGATCTGCAGGAACAGCGGGTCCTCGCCGTTTCGGCCGAGCAGCAGCGCGATCCAGGCGCGCGTCCCGACGCTCCCGACCCCCACAACCTTGCGCGCGAAGTCGACAAGGCGGAACTGATCGATCAGCAGGCGCCGCTCGTAGCCAAGCGTCTCGCGATAGGAGCGCAGAAGTTGATGCAGGCCGTTAAACAGCTCATCGCGCGCGCGGCCCGTCACGAGATCGTCGATCGGCACGATCAACGGCGGTTCGGCGACGATTCTGGCCTCCCCGTCGACCACACGCGTGAGTTTGGAGAACGCCGACATGCTGTCCTTGGTGCGTGCCTTGGCGATCGTCTTCTCGGTCCGCTTGACCGCCCTGGCCTTCAGCTGCGGGCCGAGCTGCTTGACCGCCAGCTCGGTATCCAGGTGCGCGTACCAGACGTCCATGTTCTTCATCGCGGCAAAGCGCGCCATCGCGACCCGATACTCCTCGACGGTGTCCAGCACTGCCCGCTCCTGATCTTTCAGGGCGAAGCCGTTGTGGCGCGCGGCGATCAGCATGCTCACTGCCAGACGCTTGACGTCCCACTCCCACGGCCCGGGCAGCGTCTCGTCGAAATCGTTCAGGTCGAACACCAAGCGCCGCTCGGGCGAGGCGAACACGCCGAAGTTCGATAGGTGCGCGTCACCGCAACACTGCACGGTCAGCCCCGAGTGCGAACTCACCGCGAGGTCACCGGCCATGATCATCGCCGCCCCGCGATAGAACGTAAAGGGCGATACGAGCATCCGCCCGTAGCGAACGGGCACCAACTCGGGCACACGCGTTTCGGCCTGGCGCTCGAGCAGCTCGACCGGATCGGCGCGCCGCGCCGCGGGCTCGAAGACAGCATGGCTCGAACGCGGCACCGCGGCCCGCGCGGCCTTGCCGCGAGCCACCCGCTCGGCGACCGTCAGGTGGGGAACGGACGGATCTGTCCTACTCGCCCTGGACCGTTTCGAGCTAGACGCGCCGTCGCTTAGATCTTTGTGCGACACCTTGGACGGAGACTACTGCCACGGGAACCCTCATACGAGTCCACTCCAGGTCCTATTGGCGCAGAGGCCGGCGCGAATCCCAAACAAGCTATTCAACAGTGCGGTCTGCACCCGCCCATGTGGGCATCTACGAGGCGTCGATCAGCTTGGGCAATCCAGAGCGCGTGCCACTGCAGCCGGATTCTCGAGGGGCAGGCCATGACCACCAGGGACAACGACAAGCTGTGCATCGGGGAGCTGCTCGGTCATGCGCTGCCCTAGCACCTGGAACTTTGCGTCGCGCTCGCCCACGAGAATCGTGACGGGCATGTCCAGCTGCGAGAGACGGCTCCACAGCGGCTGCATCTCGCCGGAGCCGATGCCCCGCAGGACGGCAGCCAGGGCATCGGGGCGATTGCGGCGCTGGTCCGCGCGTGCCAGCGCGCCGACCTCGGGTGGATCGCATGCGAACAGCGGCTGGGAGCGCCAGCGCTCGATGAACTGCTCGTAGGGCAGGCGTTCGAGATCGTCGGCTAGCCCGTGATCGGAGCGCCGCCGCTGCGCCCGCTCGTCTCCGTCCTCGATACCGGCGGTCGTGGCCACGAGCACCAGGCGTCGCACCCGCTCGGGCGCGGCTAGCGCGACGTGCAGCGCGACGCGCCCCCCCATCGAGTAGCCGCACAGCACGAACCGCTCGGGCGCGCGCGCAAGCACGTGCTCGACACAGCCCGCGAAGGAGATCGGACGTGGAGTATCGGCGGCGTCGCCGTGGCCGGGAAGGTCCAGCGCCAGCGGCAGGTAGGTTTCTGTTGACAGCAGTACCGCGACGCCGTCCCAGGCGCGACGGGTTCCACCAAAGCCGTGCAGCAGGACGAGATTCTCCGGCACGTAGGGCATCCTAAGAGCAATGAGCGCACCGACCGACACCTATCTGCTGCTGCGAGCCTTCGTCGACGAGCTTGCGCGCTGCGGGCTGCGCGACGCCTGCACCTCGCCGGGCTCACGCTGCACGCCGATCGTGTTGAGCCTCGCGCGCGATCGTCGCCTGCGCTGCCACTCGCACATCGACGAGCGCTGCTCGGGCTTCTTCGCGCTCGGATTGGCCAAGGCCTCTGGACTGCCTGTAGCCATCACGTGCACCTCGGGCACGGCCGCGGCGGAGCTGCTGCCGGCGGTGATCGAGGCGCGCGAGGCCGGTGTGCCGCTACTGCTGCTGACCGCCGACCGTCCGCCCGAGCTGCGCGAGAGCGGCGCCGGACAGACGATCGATCAGGTCAAGCTCTTCGGAGACTCCGCGAAGTGGTTCTTCGAAGTGGGCGTGCAGGAGCTAGACCTGCACACGGCCGACATCCGCGCGGCGCGGGAGCGCCAGCGCCACCCCGATGCAAGTGACCTCGACGAGGCCGCGCTGGCGCGACTGCGCTGGATGCGCACGCTCGCCTGTCGCGCCTACTGGCGCGCGCTGGAGGGACGCCCGGGAGTCGTGCACCTCAACTTCCCGCTGCGTGAGCCGCTGGTGAGTGACGGAGAGCCCGAGCCGCAGGACGCGAGCGGGCGCCCCGACGGGGCGCCGTACATGCGGCGCGCCCCTGGGCGTTTGCATGCGCCGGCGGCCATGGCCGAACTGCGCGCGCTGGTTGGGAACTCCAGACGCGGCGTGGTGGTGGCCGGGCGGCACGAGCGCAGCGCACCGCTTGCCCAGGCGGCGGCGGCGTTCTGCGCAGCCGCCGGCTGGCCGCTGCTCGCCGACCCGTTGTCGGGAGCACGCCGCGGGGACGCGGCGGTGGCGCACTACGATGCCCTGCTGCGCGACGCGAGCTTCGCGACGCAGGCCCGGCCGGATCTCGTGATCCGGATCGGCGACCTGCCGACCTCCAAGCCGTTGCGGGAGTGGCTGGCTGGTCTGGAGGAGACGCCGCAGGCGATCCTCGACGACGAGGGCGGCTGGCAGGACCCGAGCGCCATGCTCGCTAGCTCGCTGGCCGTAGAGCCGGCAAGCGCCCTGAGAACATTGGCGCAGGAGCCCCGGGAGATGCCGCGCGCCGAGACCGACTGGCTGGCCGGCTGGCGCAGCGCCGACGAGCGCGCGGCGGAGGCGATCCTGGGAGTGCTTGGGGCGAATGGCCTGTCCGAGCCGGCGGTGGCCGCCGAGCTCGGGGTGCTGCTGCCGGCGGAGGCGACACTGTTCCTCGCCTCCTCGATGCCGGTGCGCGACGTGGAGAGCTTCTGGCCGATCCGCCCGGACCCGCCACGCGTCCTGTGCAACCGTGGCGCCAACGGCATCGACGGGACGGTCTCGAGCGCCTTTGGAGCGGCCGCCGAGAACGCGGGCCCCGTGGTACTGCTGATCGGAGACGTGGCCCTGGCGCACGACATCGGCGGACTACTCGCAGCTCGGCGGCTCGAGCTGGCACTGACAATCGTGCTGATCGACAACGGTGGCGGCGGTATCTTCGACTTCCTACCCGTGGCCGGCGTACCGATGGCGCGAACGGGGGATGCCGCGGGAGGCGCCAGAGCTCCCGGAGACGCTGAAACTGCGGGAGACACCGAAGCCCCAGGAGACGCGGAAGCCCCGGACGACACCCAAGCCCCGGGAGATGCGGAAGCCCGGGGAGACACCGAAGCTCCGGGAGATGCTGACGCCACGGGGGATGCTGACGCCACGGGAGACACCGAAGCCGCGGGAGATGCCAAACCTGTGGAAGACGCTGAAGCCGCGGAGCGCGCCGGACTCGCGGACGGCGGCGAGCAAGACATCTATACGCGCCACATCGCGACCCCTACGGGCCTGGATTTCGCGCGGGCGGCCGAGCTCTACGGCTTGGAGCACGAGCGCGCCGAAGACGTCGTCGCATTCCGCGCCGCCCTGGAGCGAGCCCTCGGGGGGCGGCCACGCGGGACGGGGATCATCGAGGTGCGCACCGATCGCGCCGCGAACGTGGAGTTGCACCGCCGTGTCTGGGGCGCAGTCTCCGGGGTGCTCGACGGCAGCTGACCTCGAGGCCGGTCGCCCGCGACCGGGGACGAGCTAGCATGAGCTCTCGCCCACGAAGCGGGGAGAGCCATCGCGATGCACACCACTAGCCGCCGCACCACCATCCTTGCCCTCGCAATCTCCGGGCTCCTCACGGCAGGGACGTCCGTCGTCGCAGCGGCGCCAGCGCCGTGGACGCCCACAGGCACAGGCTTCCCGGCAGGGGACTCGATCCTCCCGCGGACCGTGCAAGCCGGCCTGGCCGTGCTCATCACGACGCGCACTGTGACTCCCAAGGTCCAACGGACGGTCCGTTTCAACGGCTACGCGACGTACACTTTCCTCGCTCCCAGAGGCAGGCGAATCGTCAGCGCCTCCGCGCGAATCGTCGGTGCGCAGCCGCACTCCGTCGCGATCCGCCGCCGGAGCATCACGCGCAAGCGCACGCGCTATACCGTCAGCTTGATCTTCCCGGGCGAGCAAGGTAACCCGGGCAAGCTGGTCGTCCGTCTCGGCACCGTCGGCTGACGACACTGTCCGCTGGAGGCCACTAGCTGCCGGTGCGCCAGCTGGGCCACCACCTAGCCGGGCACCACGCTGGGGCCATCTGCCGGTACACCACGCTGGGGCCACCACCTGCTGGAGCACCACCGCGGGGCTATCACCTGCTGGAGCACCACCGCGGGGCTATCACCTGCTGGAGCACCACCGCGGGGCCACCACCTTACTGGCCGCACCCAGCTAAGCCGCGAGCTACCCCGCCAGCAGCGGCAGCAGCGCCTGTAGCTTGACCTCGGTCTCCGCCAGCTCGGCCGCTGGGTCGGAGTCACGCACGACCCCCACCCCGGCGTAGCAGCGCGCGACCCTGCCACGCAGGAGCGCACAGCGCAGCGCGACGCAGAACTCGCCGTCGCCGGTGGCATCGGCCCAGCCAACCGGCCCGGCGTACCAGCCACGGTCGAGGCCCTCGAGCGCCGGGATCAGGGGCCGTGCGCGCTCGGGCGGCTCGCCGCCGACGGCCGGAGTCGGGTGCATCAGCTCGAGCAGCTCGATCGCATCCAGCGGCTGCGCTAGCTGCGCGCGGATCGGGGTGCCGAGATGCTGGATGTTCGCGACCCGCACAAGCGCCGGCTCGGGTGTCGCGGTCACCCACAGCGCGTGCTGGCGCAGGGTGCGCTCGATGCGACGGATAACGATCGCGTGCTCCTCGCGATCCTTCTCAGAATGCATGAGCTGTTCGCCGAGATGATCGTCAACCGCGGGATCGGCGCTGCGGCGCATCGAGCCGGCCAGTGCCAGCGTGCTGACGCGGTGGCCCTCGCGGCGCACCAGCAACTCGGGGCTGGCAGCCACGAAGCTCGCATCACCGCGACCGACGCAGAACACCGAGCAGGCCGGAAATGCCTCGCGCAGCACCGCGAAGACCGCCGCCGGGTCGTGTGCACGGGGCGCATGCACCTGGACCTCGCGGGCGAGCACGACCTTCTCGAGGTCCCCCCTGCGAATCTTCTCCACGGCTCGCGCGACCGCGGCCTCATAGTGCTCCGGTGGCATCGCGCTCGCGATCCGGTAGCGCCCGGCTGGCGCCGGGTCGAGCAGCGCCAGCGGTTCCTCGCGCAGCTCGAGCAGACGCGCCCGCAGGCGGGCCAACAGCTCCTCGGCGGTGTCGTCCGGGGCCGCGAGCGCCGCGAGCGTCATGCGCACTCGGCACTCGCCGAAGGACTCTCCGACCCCCGCCGGACGCTCGGCGCCGGCCTGTCCAGCGCGGGTCAGCGCAACCTCGGGAACTACCAGCGAGGCAGGTGCGAAGCCGCTCCAGGCGGGATCCCCACCGCCGTCAGGGGCGAACGCGAAGCCACCCACGGCCACCGGTCCGGTGCTGGCCGATCCTCGATCGGTCGGGGCATCCGGCGGGTCGCTGACCGCGGCCGCTGCCAGCGCGCGCCAACGGTCGGCGACCGTCGCGAAGCGCTCCGGACCGGCCGCGGTGAGGCACACGGCCTGCCCGAGTGTCGCCAACGCCGCGCGGGCGCGCTCGGGTTGCTCGAAGAGGAACCACGGCTCCCCCGCCCGGCGGGAGGCGCACGCCACGGCACTTGGATCCACGTCGGCGGGCAGCGCGAGCGTCAGTGTCGCCAGCGTCGGGCTGCCACTGCGGCGAGCGCGCTTGACCGCGAGCTCCAGGCGCGCGCCGAGCCGCCCCGTATCGATCTCCCCCAGCGCAAAGGGGCTTTCGCGCAGCCTCCTCCCCGTGCGGGGGTCCGCTTCGGTTCTCATCGGATGGTTGTCCTGCTGGCCATCGGTGGAGCGCTGTCTTGCGATATCGATCTGCCCGTGGACTTGCCCGAATCTAGGTTTCGCCGCGTCCGCGCGAGATCGCGATCTCGCCGGTGCGCATCATCTCGATCAGGCCGAACGGCCGGACCATGTTCTCGAACGCCTCGATCTTCTCCGTGGTGCCGGTGATCTCGACGATCACCGAACGCTTGGTCACATCGACGACCTTGCCGCGAAAGATCTCCGTGACCTGCATCAGCTCCCCGCGCTGGGAGCCATCGGCCGCGACCTTGAACATCGCGAGCTCGCGCGTGACCGTGTCGCCGGGATCGAGATCGCGGATCTTCAGCACGTTGACGAGCTTGTGCAACTGCTTGGTGACCTGATCGATCGGGTGCAGGGCACCGTCCACGGTGAGCGTCACGCGCGAGATGCGCTCGTCGTTAGTCGGACCGACAGTGAGCGTGTCGATGTTGAAGCCGCGGCGCGCAAACAGACCCGCGATCCGGGTCAGCACGCCGGACTTGTCTTCGACGAGGATCGAGAGCACGTGCTTGCGGCCCGTGCGCAGGCTGCCGGCGGCTTCGAGCTCCTCCAGGCTCAGGGTTGCCTTGGTGGCAGGCTCACCCATGACGCTGCCCTGCCTCGCGATCGCGACTTGCGTTGGAACTGGATGGGCAAGAGACGCGCATCGCCATCACCCCACCATCTCCCGCGCGGCCTGCCCGGCGGGGATCATCGGGTAGGTGTTCTCCTCGCGGGTGACCCGCACGTCGACGACCACCGGGCCCTCCGTCGCGATCGCGCGCTTGATGTCATCCACCAGCGTGCGCTTGTCCTCAAAGCGCATACCGGTAGCGCCGTAGGCCTCGGCGAGCTTGACGAAGTCGGGGTAGGCACCCATGTCGACGTGGCTGTAGCGGCCGTCCCAGAAGAGCTCCTGCCATTGGCGGACCATGCCGAGGTAGCCGTTGTTCATGATGAACACCTTGATCGGGATGCCCTCCTGCGCACAGGTCGCGAGCTCCTGGGCATTCATCTGCACCGAGCCATCGCCGGCGACGCAGCACACCAGTCGATCGGGACAGCCGACCGCCGCTCCCATCGCGGCCGGCAGGCCGAAGCCCATCGTCCCCAGGCCACCGGAGTTGATCCAGCGCCGCGGCGCCGGGAAGTCGTAGTACTGCGCCGTCCACATCTGGTGCTGGCCGACGTCGCTGCAGACGATCGCATCGCCACCGGTCGCCTCGTGCAGCGCCTGGATCAGGTACTGCGGCTTGATCTCCGCATCGGCACTGTCCTGGTAGCCCAGTGGGTGCTTCGCGCGCCAGCCTTCGATCCGGCTCCACCAGCCCTCCAGGCGCGCCGGGTCGGCGCCCAGCGCCCGGTACTCGCTCGCCAGCTTCCCAAGCACGTGTTTGGCGTCGCCGACGATCGGGATGTGGGCGGGGACGTTCTTGGATATCTCCGCGGGGTCGACGTCGATGTGAATGAACTTCGCGCGCGGCGCGAACTCCGAGAGCTTGCCGGTGATGCGATCGTCGAAGCGCGCCCCGACGGCGCAGATCAGGTCGGCCTCGTCCATCGCGTAGTTGGCGGCCCGGGTACCGTGCATCCCAAGCATCCCCAGCCACTGCGGGTGCGGTGCGGGGAAGGCGCCGAGACCCATCAGCGTGCAGGTCACCGGGAAGCGGTCACTACCGGCGAGCTCGACCAGCTCGGCCGAAGCTTCCGCGTTGACGACACCGCCGCCGGCGTAGATCACCGGCCGCTGCGCGGCCGCGAGCGCCTTGGCGGCCTGGCGGATCTGCTTCTGGTTGCCCTCGAGCGTCGGCTGATAGCCGGGCAGGCGCACGTCGGTGACGGGCTCGTACTCGATCTCCGCGCGGGAGAGGTCCTGCGGAATGTCGACCAGCACCGGACCGGGCCGACCCGTGCGAGCCAGGTAGAAGGCCTCGTGGATCGCGCGCGGGATCTCCAAGGGATGCTGGATCATGAAGGAGTGCTTGACGATCGGCATCGTGATGCCGATCGTGTCGGCCTCCTGGAAGCCATCGGTGCCGAGCAGCTCCGTGCGGACCTGGCCGGTGATGAACACGACCGGCACCGAGTCCATCATCGCATCGCAGATCGGGGTGATTAGGTTGGTGGCCCCCGGCCCGCTGGTGGCGAACGCGACCCCGACCTTGCCGGTCGCCTTCGCATAGCCCTCGGCCGCATGACCGCCACCGGCCTCGTGGCGCACGAGGATGTGGTGGATGCCGGCGTCGACGAAGGCGTCGTAAGTCGGAAGGTTCGCGCCGCCGGGAAGTCCGAAGACGACCTCCACACCCTCCGCCTTCAGGCTTTCCATCAGAGCGTCAACCGCACGCATGAAACCAACCTCCTTCCTACGTAACTCGAGAACGGGAAAAAGCCAGTGTACCAGCGGGTTTTTACGCCGAGCGAGCCCGCTTCCCTGCTTGGTCGGCACACCTGAGGCGACGCAGTACCGTCGCTGGCCCATGTATTGGGGAGTCGATGGCGCGGCCCGCCCTCAAGGATGAGCGATAGCACGGCCCGCCCCAGGAGTAGCCGATAGCTGGGACCGCCCCAGCACCAGCCAATAACCCGGGACCGCCCCCAGCACCAGCCAATAACCCGGGACCGCCTCAGCAGCAACCGATAACCCGGACCGCCCCTAGGAGGAGCCGATGGCGACGCCGATCGCCAGCACGATCACGCCGCCGACGGTGACGACCAACAGCGAGGAGCGCATCGAGACATCGAGGAAGCGTTTGCGGATCCAGGCGATCGTGAACAGCTCGACCGCCACCACACAGCCGGCGACCAGCAGCGCCTTGTGGACGTCGCTGATGATGAACGGCAGGGTATGGAACAGCCCTCCCAGGGCCGTCATCCCACCGGTGATCGAGCCGCGTACGACCGCCGAGCCGCGCCCGGTCTGCTCCCCTGTGTCCGACAAGGCCTCCGACCAGCCCATGCTGACCCCCGCTCCCAGCGCGGTCGCGAGCCCGACGACCAGCGCCGTGTGCGAGTTGGCGTAGACCGCCGCCGCGAAGATCGGCGCCAGCGAGGAGACGGTACCGTCGATCAAGCCCACCAGCGCGGGCTGCACGACGCGCAACACGAAGGCCCGCTCGTCCTCGAAGCCGGCGCGATGGATGAGGCGCGCGATCGGCGAGGCGTGCCCGGGCACCGGTGTGGCTTCCGCGTCCATCGAAGGATTTATAGACGTCGCGGCCGTTCGGGCTCCCTAACGGGCCCGGCACGCGGCGCCCCACTCAGGCGCGGACTGCTCAGGCTCGCGCCGTGGGCCGCTGCTCCCACGATTCGGGGGCGATCGCGACCTCGGGGAACTCGAGCTCGGCCCCGCAGCGTGTGCAGAGCGCGTCGTAGATCTTGGTGACGCGCCCACAATTAGGGCATTCGCGGCGCAACTCGTCGCGCTCGAAGCGATGGAGGCTCGCTGCCATCAGCCCCAGCACCGGAACGAGACCTGAAATCGTGAACCACAGCAGGAAGGAGCCGCCCTTGATCTTGCCGACGTAGCCGCCCGCGAGACCGAAGCCCAGGGCGATCAGGACGTAGGGCATCGCGGCGCCGCGCCTACAGGATCACGCGCAGCGCCCACACCACAGCGACGACCGCAAGCACCAGAACCACGATGCCGGAGAAGAACGCGACGATGCCGATTATGAAGTGCAGCAGCACCCACAGTGCCACCGCGAGGACCAGCACCGCGAGCACGGTCCGGCCGATGGAGCTGGAAGACGTTTCGTTCATACGATCAGCGTAGACGGTAGGAGCGCCGGAGGGAAGGGCCACCCGAGCTCCAGAGGCCGCCACGGCGATACGGAGGCCGCCACGGCGATACGCGGAGCGGCCGGGCAGGAACCACCGTCCTGCCCGGCCGCCCGCCCTGCCCGCCCAACCGCGACTGAGGGGAGCCGCGAGGCGAGTTCTGCAGACGGAAGCCCTACCCGTACGAACGGCCCATACGGCCGAGCTCGCCGACGATGCGCGCCGTCGCGAGATCGGTTCCGTTCAGAGCACCGTGCCGCCCGATACTGGCAAGGCGGTAGCGGCGAATCTGAGGCCGTCGGGGGGAAGACTCCACGCCGTCCTCCGGCAGCAGGAGGAACCGCCGGGAGGAGGTCTCTGGGGAGCTTTGAGTTGGCCGGTTCATGATGAGCATATTGGCGGGCGCGAGCCTGCTTGCCTTTGGCCCGAAGTCCAAGATGTCAACTGCGGGCGTGTTGCAGATGGACAGGAGCGGATCGCGCCGTCGGTCGAGCGCCGCGGCGCGAGCTACCCGTACGCCGCTCAGATCCCGAGCTGCTCGTATACGAGCCGCGTGACCTCGCCGCCGTCGGCGCGGCCCTTGGTCTCGCGCATCACGTACCCGACGATCGGCCCGATCGCCTTGGCGTTGCCGGCCCGCACGTTCTCCGCAGCGGCGGCGTTGGCGGCCAGCGCGGCCGCGACGATCGCGGCGAGCTCCCCGCCGCCGTCGAGCGCCGCCAGCCCTTCTGCGGCGATGATCGCGACCGGGTCGCCACCCTGCGCGACTAGGCTATCGAGCACCTGTCGGGCGGCGCCGACACTGACGTCCTTGGCCGCGAGCAGACCCACGAGCGTCGCGAACGCGGCCGGCCCGACCTGCGACTCCGCGGGGTCCTGACCGTCGGGCAGACGCGCCAGCAGCTCCCCGGTCGCCCAGTTGGCGAGCGTCTGCGCCGGCGGCGCGGGGTCCGCGCCGGCCGTGAGGGCGGCCTCGAAGTAGTCGCCGAGCTCGGCTCGGAAGGCAAGCTGGCGGGCGCTATCCGCTGTCAGGCCGACCTCCTGCTCCAGGCGCTGCGCACGCTCGGCGGGCAGCTCCGGCAGAGCGTCGCGGGCCACCTCAAGCATCTCAGCGGCGATCGCCACGGGCACGAGGTCGGGCTCGGGGAAGTAGCGGTAGTCATGCGCCTCCTCCTTGGAGCGCAGCGAGGTGATGCGCTCGGAGGCCGGGTCGAAGTGCAGCGTCTCCTGCAGCACCTGGCCGCCGGCGTCGAGGATCCCTTCCTGGCGGGCGACCTCGGCGCGGATGCCGCGTTCGATGAAGCGAAAGGAATTCATGTTCTTCAGCTCGGTCTTGACCCCCAGCTGCTCGACACCGGCGGGGCGCAGCGAGATGTTGGCGTCGCAGCGCAGCGAGCCCTCCTCCATGTTCACGTCGCTGACGCCGAGCTGGCGCAGCGTGGTGCGCAGCAGCCGCAGCCACTCGCCGGCCTGCTCGGCCGAGCGCAGGTCGGGCTCGGTCACGATCTCCGCGAGCGGCGTGCCGCCGCGGTTGAAGTCGACGATGCTGGCGTCGGAGCCATGAATCCGGCCGCTGGCCCCGACGTGGACGAGCTTGGCGGCATCCTCCTCGAGGTGCACGCGGTGGATGCGGATCTCCCCGAGCCGCCCTCCCAGGCACAGCGGCTCGTCGTACTGGGAGATCTGGTAGCCCTTGGGGAGGTCGGGATAGAAGTAGTTCTTGCGGTGGAAGATCGAGCGCGGGGCCAGCTCCGAGCCGAGCGCGAGCCCGATCATCAGCCCGAAGTGCACCGCGCGCGCGTTGGCGACGGGCAGGCTGCCGGGCAGCCCCAGGCAGACCGGACAGGTGCGCGTGTTCGGCGGCTCGCCGAAGGACAGCTCGCAGCCGCAGAACATCTTGGTAGCGGTCGCGAGCTGGATGTGGATCTCCAGACCGATCACGGGCTCGTACCGCACGGCGCTCACACCCGCGCCCCCGACGCGTCGAAGCCGAGTGCGCACTCCAGCGCGTAGGAGGCGTCGAGCAGGCGGTTCTCGCTGAAGACCGGGCCGGCGAGCTGCAGGCCGACGGGCAGCCCCTGCGAGAGGCCGCAGGGGATCGAGATCGCGGGGATCCCGGCGAGCGACATGGGGACGGTGCAGAAGTCGTTGACGTACATCGACCAGGGGTCCGCCGTCTTCTCGCCGAGCGCGAAGGCGACGGTCGGGCTCGTAGGGGTCGCGATCAGATCGACCTGCGCGAAGGCGGCGTCGAAATCCTCGACGATCTTGGTACGCACACGTTGGGCGCGACCGTAGTAGGCGTCGTAGTAGCCGGCCGAGAGCGCGTAGGTGCCGAGCATCACGCGCCGGCGAACCTCGGGGCCGAGACCGTCGTGGCGGGTGCGCGTGTACATGTCGAGCAGGTCGCAGGCGCCGGCGGCACGCGACCCGTAGCGCACGCCGTCGAAGCGCGCAAGGTTCGACGAGCACTCCGCGGGAGCGAGCACGTAGTAGGCAGAGAGCGCGTGCGGGGCGTGCGGCAGGCTCACCTCGGTGACCGCGGCGCCCAACTCCTCCGCGCGAGCCAAGGCGGCCTGGAAGGCCTCGAGCACCCCCGGCTCAATCCCCAAGGCAGCTTGCGCCCCGGTGTCGGGAGGGCCCCCGACGCCATCGCGAGCGCCCCCGACGCCATCGCGAGCGCTGCCGGCGCCAGCAGTCAGCTCGCGGGGAACCCCGATGCGCACGCCGTCCAGGCGCTCGGCGCGCGGCGGCACGATCTCCTCGGGGAACGCCAGTGAGGTCGCGTCACACTCGTCGCGGCCGACCATGTGTGCCAGCAGCAGCGCGGCGTCGGTGACGTCGCGGGTCAGCGGGCCGGCCTGGTCCAGCGAGGAGGCGAACGCGATCATCCCGTAGCGCGAGACCGCGCCGTATGTAGGTTTCAACCCGACGATCCCGCACAGTGCGGCGGGCTGGCGGATCGACCCGCCGGTGTCTGTCCCGAGCGCCCACGGGGCCAGGCCGGCCGCCACGGCCGCGGCGCTGCCACCGGAGGAGCCACCGGGGACGCGCGCCCGGTCCCACGGGTTCAGGACCGGCCCGTAGGCGGAGTTCTCGTTGGAGGAGCCCATCGCAAACTCGTCCTGGTTGGTCTTCGCGAGCAGCGGCGCGCCAGCCGCTGCCAGGCGAGCGACGGCCGTCGCCGTGTAAGGCGGGCGGTAACCCTCGAGGATGCGCGAGCCCGACTGGCTGGGAACGCCCGCCGTGCAGAAGAGATCCTTGACGGCAAGCGGTACACCACGCAGCGGCGCCTGCGGATCGAGCCCGCCCGCCGCGCTATCCGCGACCCACGTGAAGCAGTTGAGCTCGTCCGCCGCGGCACGCCCCCGATAGACCTCGAACAGCTCGGCCGCCGACAGCGTGCCGGCCTCGATCTCGCGTACAGCCTGCGCCGCGGACAGCTCGAGGATCGACTCGCTCATATCAACCCGCCTGGGGGCTGGGGACGATGAAACCCCCGTCGCTGACGGCCGGGGCCTGTTCCAGAGCGATCTCGCGCGGGAGCGACGCGAGCGGCTCGTCGGGACGCAGGCGGCCGGTGACCTCGACGACGTGGGTCGTGGGCTGCACCTCGTCGAGGTCGAGCTCGCCGATCCTGGCGATGTGGTCGAGCACAGCGGAGAGCTCGCTGGCCATGCGCTGCACCTCGTCCTCGTCGAGACGCAGACGCGCCAGGCGGGCGACGTGCAGGACTTCCTCGCGGTCGATCACGGCGCGCATTCTACGGTGCGCCCCGACCTCTTAGGCTGGCGGAGGCCGGGCCTCGATGTCAGCGGGCGGGTAGAGGGCGGTACGTTCATCGCGCATCGACTGCCAGCTCCCGGCGAACACGGCAAGCGCGCCGATCAGCGCCAGCCAGGCCCCGGCGCAGAGCATGGTCGCGTCGTCGGGGCGCTCCAACAGGCGCACAATCGCGGCGATGACCCCGACGAAACCGAGCAGCGTGCCCCAGACAGCGGCAGCGACGGGGAGGGCGGTTGTGCGCTCGGTGACGGTCGCGAGCGCGAGCGCGAGCGCGCCGGCGGCCGCAAGCATCAGCAGGACGACGGCTGCCCCGAATGTGCTCCATGCGCTCAGCTTGCCTGCGGCGTTCTCGTACCACGGCAGCGTCAGCGCAACGATCAGACAGATCCCGCCGGCAAGCGCGATCAGCTCTCCGGAGCGCAGCCGTCGCAGGCTCATCTACGCCACGACCCCCTGGTGCTGCGCCTGGGCAGCCAGCAGGGTGTTGCGTAGCAGCAACGCGATCGTCATCGGCCCGACGCCGCCGGGTACGGGGGTGATCGCGGAGGCGATCTCGGCGGCGGCGGCAAAGTCGACGTCACCGACCAGGCCGCTGGAGTTGCCGGCCTGCTCGGGGCTGAGCCGATTCACGCCGACGTCGATCACAATGGCTCCCGGCTTGACGAAGTCGCCGCCAATCATGCGCGCCCGCCCAACGGCCGCGATCAGGATGTCCGCGCGGGCGCAGACGGCGCGTAGGTCCCGCGTGCGTGAGTGGCAGACGGTCACGGTGGCATTGGCTGCCAGCAGCAGCTGCGCCATCGGCTTACCGAAGAGGTTCGAGCGGCCAACGACAACCGCCTCGGCTCCTTCCAGCGGCGCGTCGACACTCGCGAGCAGCTCGATCACCCCGAGCGGCGTGCAGGGCCGCAGCCCGGGGCGCCCCAGCGCGAGCAGGCCGGCATTGACGGGCGTCAGGCCATCGACATCCTTGGCGGCGTCGATCATCCCCGTCAGCGTCGGGCCGTCGAGATGGTCGGGTACCGGGAGCTGCAGCAGCATCCCGCTGACGGCATCGTCGCGGTTCAGCTCATCCAGCAACTCGGCGACCTGCTCGAAGGAGGCGTCGGCCGGCAGCCGCCGGTCCACCGGCGTGATCCCGACCTCGACGCAGGCACGCTGCTTGCCGCCGACGTAGACCGCCGAGGCGGGGTCCTCGCCGACCAACACCGTCGCCAGCCCGGGGGGCCGCCCGGCCTCCACGGTGAACGCGGAAACGTCCTGCGCGACCTGCGCGCGCACCCGTGCGGCGAGCGCCTTGCCGTCGATGATCGTGGCTGCCATCACGCAGGATGCTAATACCGAGCGAGGCGCTAGCGTCGAGCGTACGCCACGCGCCGAAAGCTAGCGCCGCGAGACCGGAGCGAACTCCGCCATCAGCTTGCGCTCGGAGCCATCGCCGGCGAAGCGCACGACGATCACCCCGTCCGGCTCGACGCCAGTGACGACGCCCTCCCCGAAGGCGGCGTGCACCACGTCCTCGCCGAGCCTGAAGGACGCTCCCGCGGCGGCGCCATTGGCGGGACGCTCGGCGCCCGTGCGCCCGCCAGAGGACCAGCTTGTGGCACGCGCATACGCGAGCTCGCGAGGAGAGGACCCGCCCATCCCCCCACCGTCGCGTGCGACGCTGCGCACGATGATCGGCTCCTCGTCGCGGTCGGCGAGCTCGGCGGGGATCTCGGCGAGGAAGCGGCTCGGCAGACCGTAGGTCTGCGCCCCGAAGACCGCCCGGCGGCGCGCGCGGGTCAGGTAAAGCTGGCGCATGGCGCGCGTGATCCCGACGTAGAAGAGGCGCCGCTCCTCCTCGAGGCCCCCTTCGTCCAGAGCCCGCGAGTGGGGGAAGACGCCGTCCTCGCAGCCGGCGATGAACACGATCGGGTACTCGAGGCCCTTGGCGTTGTGCAGCGTCATCAGCGTCACCATGCCCTCGTCCTCGCTACGCGAGTCGGCGTCGGCGACGAGCGCGATCTGCTGCAGGAACACGTCCAGCGTGTCCTGCTCAGCCTCGGCAGAGGCGTCGAACTCGCGCCCGACCTCCACCAGCTGCTCGAGATTCTCGATGCGTCCCTGAGCCTCGATCGTTCGCTCCGCCTCAAGCGCCTCGACGTAACCGGTCTGTGACAGCACCGCCTCCAGCAAGTCCCCCACCGGAACACCCCCCGCGGCCTCGCCGCCGGCCCGACCGTCCGCCCGGGGGGTGCCCGCCAGGACACACAGGTCCTCCATCGTGCCCATGAAGCGCCGCAGCGCCTTCACCGCCGCCGCGCCCAGTCCCGGAATCTGCTCAGGAGCCGCCGCGACCTCCCAGACCGAGACCCCGACGGTCGCGGAGTGCGCCACGATCCGCGAGAGCGAGGTCTGCCCGAGCCCGCGTCGGGGTGAGTTCGCCACGCGGGTGAAGCTCACCACGTCGAAGGGGTTCGCGAGCAGTGACAGGTAGGCGATCGCGTCCTTGATCTCGGCGCGCTCGTAGAACTTCGTCCCGCCGATCACCTGATAGGCGATCTCACGCCGCACAAGCGTGTCCTCCAGCACCCGCGACATCGCGTTCGTGCGGTAGAGCACGGCGATCTCTGTGCGCGAGGCGCCCTCGTCCACAAGCCGCTCGATCTCACCGACCACGTATCGCGCCTCGGCGTGCTCGTCGTCGAGCTCGCGGACCTGGATCTGCTCGCCGGCGCCCAGGTCGCTCCACAGCCGCTTGGAGATACCACCGCGGTTGTTCGCGATCACCGCGTTCGCGGCGGAGAGAATCGTCTGAGTGGAGCGATAGTTCTGCTCGAGCTTGACCACCCGGGCGTCCGGAAAGTCGACCTGGAAGTCGAGGATGTTGCGCACGTCGGCGCCACGAAACCCGTAGATCGACTGCGCGTCGTCGCCGACGACCGCGAGGTTGCGGTGCCCCGCGCTCCGCACGCGTTCGCCGCGAGCCGGATCGGTGCGTCCGCCGCCGACGAGCAGCTGCAGGAAGCGGTACTGCGCGTGATTGGTGTCCTGGTACTCGTCGACCAGGATGTGGCGGAAGCTCGAGGAGTAGCGCTCGCGGACCTCCTCGAAGAGCTCCAGCAGGTTGACCGTGCGGAACAGCAGGTCATCGAAGTCCATCGCGTTCATGCGGTGCAGGTCGCGCTCGTAGAGCCGGTAGACCTCGGCGATCATCTCCTCGAAGGGCGAGCCCACCTCCTGGCCGTAGGTCTCGGCGTCGCGCAAACGGTTCTTGGCGGAGGAGATCTGACCGTGGATCGCCGCCGGGGTATAGCGCTTGGGATCGATCCCGACCGCGTCCATGCAGCGCTTGGTCAGCCGCCGCGCGTCGGCCTGATCGTAGATCGTGAACTGGCGCGTGTAGCCCAGCCGCTCGGCCTCGGCGCGCAGGATGCGCGCACAGCATGCGTGGAAGGTCATCAGCCACATGCCGCGCGTGCTGCGCCCCAGCAGCCGCTCCACCCGCCCGCGCATCTCACTGGCGGCCTTATTGGTGAACGTGATTGCCAGGATCTCGCCGGCCTGCGCCTGGTCGGTATAGACCAGGAACGCCAGGCGGTGCGTGAGCACCCGCGTCTTGCCGCTGCCCGCTCCCGCGAGGATCAGCAGTGGCCCCTCGCCGTGGGTCACGGCCTCGCGCTGGGGCTCGTTGAGACCCTCCAGCAGCTCCTGCAGGTGCTCGGCGTGAGGGTTCGCGGACATCTGGGCTCAGCATAGTTGCGAGCCCGGTTGGCGAGGACCAGCGCCGACGCCGGCCGCTCCCCGCCCAACCCATCCATCGGCATGACTGGGCGACAGCCAACCCCAAACCCCGCCGCTCCTCACCCAACCTGTCCCACCGACACGACATCGGCGACGACCGACCCCAAACCCCCGGCCACTCCTCGCCCAACCCATCCATCGATATGACCTGGGCGACAGCCAACCCCAAACCTCGCCGCTCCTCGCCTAACGTGTGCATCGGGATGGCGCTACTCGACGAAGTCCGCTCCAGCTGCACGCGGATCGCGGCCGCGGCGCGCTCCGTGCGCATCGACCTCGACGCCGCCGCCCGGATGCAGCCCGCAGCGGACGGGTGGGCGCCCACCCTCGACCCCGAAAGCCACTACCTGGAGGGCGCCCCGGCCGACGTCGCGGACTACCTGCTGGCGCTCGACGCGATCAACTTCGGCTCCGGCTGGTTCCCGACGTTGCGCAAGCGCAGCGAGCACGGACGCCCCCTGAGCGGCTACTTCACCATCGCGCGGGGACTGGCCGACCACGTGCGTGCCCACGGGCCGCCGACGGCGGCGTGGCTGCGCCAGGTGGGCGCCCGCGAGCTGGCGGCGATCCTCGACCAGCGCGCCGACAGCGAGCTGATGAGCCTCTACGCGCAGGCGCTGCGCGAGCTGGGGGGCTTCCTGGGGGAGCGCCGCGCGCTCGACGTCGTGGCCACGTGCGGCGGCTCCGCCGAGCGCCTCGCCGAACGGCTCGCTGGCCGGCTCGCTGGCCGGGCCTCGCCCGGTGGGATGGCGATGTTCGACGACCGCGGCTTCTACAAGCGCGCGCAGATCCTGGCCAGCGATCTCGCGCTCGCGGGCGTCGCGCAGTTCGCCGACCTCGACCGCCTGACGATCTTCGCCGACAACCTCGTCCCGCACGTGCTGCACTGCGAGGGGGTGCTCGTCTATGAGGACTCCCTCGCAGCGCGCATCGACGCCGGCCAGCCGCTCGCGCTCGGGGGCCCCGAGCGCGAGATCCGTGCGTGCGCCGTGCACGCCTGCGAGCTGATCTCCCAGCGCACCGGCGTGCCCCCACGAGTGCTCGACGGGTGGCTGTGGAGCCGAGGGCAGGCGCCCGCGTACAAGGCCCGTCCGCGCCACCGCTGCCGGACCGTCTTCTATTGACTGCCGGCCGCGAGGACTGCCAACCGCGAGAGCTGCCGGCCGCTAGGACTGCCAGTTGCGAGGGGCCAGCTGCTAGAGCTGCCAGCCGCGAGGGCTGCCGGCCGCGAGGGCTGCCAGCCGCGATGCCTACCAGCCGCGATGCCTACCAGCCGCGAGGCGCCAGCCGAGCGACGCTACCCCCCCGCCGGGTGCTGCCCCTTGACCGGTCGTAGCGGCGTGACCTTCGCGACCGGCTCCAAGCGCTCGCCCGAGAGCTCCCCGACGGCCCGCTCCAGCGCGCCGATGCGACTGGAGAGGCCGCCGATCGCCTCCGCGATCGGGTCCGGCAGGTGAATCCAGTCCGCGTCCGGGCCCTCCGGCCGGCGGCCGTCGACGCGCACCGGGTGGCCCGGGTTGCCGACCACCGTCGAGTTCGGCGGCACGTCGGTGATCACGACCGTGTTCGCCCCGATCTTCGCCCCGTGCCCGATCGTGATCGGACCCAGCAGCTTCGCGCCCGAGCCGATCGTCACGTTGTCCTGCACCGTCGGATGGCGCTTGCCCGTCGCGAAGCCGGTGCCGCCCAGCGTGACGCCCTGGTAGAGCGTCACGTCGTTGCCGATCGTCGCCGTCTCCCCCACGACGACCCCGGCGCCGTGGTCGATGAACAGGCCCTCGCCGATCTCAGCCGCCGGGTGGATCTCGATGCCCGTCAGCCCGCGCGTCAGCATCGCCAGCGTGCGCGGCACCAGCGGCACCCCGGCCTCGTGCAGCGCGTGCGCCAGGCGGTGGGAGAGCAGCGCATGGATGCCCGGCCACGTCGCCACGATCTCCGCCGGGCCGACGCCGCGTGCCGCCGGATCGCGGTCGCGCGCCGCCGCCACATCGCGGCGCAGCTCCTTAACGACCCCGGCGAAGGTGCCCAGCCCGAGCATGCCCACAGGGTAGCGGGCGCCCTCGACCCCGCCGGGCCGATCCGCGCACACGACTGGCGGCGATCCCGCTGGCCCCATGCATGCCCTGCCGCCCCAGCAGGGCCCCGTCGCACATGACGCGAACCACCCGGGACCCCCTCAAAAGGGGTCCAACCCCAAAACGATCGCCTACGGCGCGAAGAACGCCTGCGAGACGTAGCGCTCGCCCGAGTCCGGGACCACCACGACGATCCGGCGCCCCCATGATTCGGTGCGCGCCGCCACCTGCAGCGCCGCCCACAAGGCCGCTCCACCGGAGATCCCCGCCAGCAGGCCCGTGCGCCGCGCGCAGCTCCACGCCGTGTGGATCGCGTCATCGTCGGAGACCGCCAGCACCTCGTCCAGCAGCTCGCGGTTGAGCACCGGGGGCACGAACCCCGCCCCGATGCCCTGGATGCGGTGCGGGCCGGGCGGGCCACCCGAGAGTACCGCCGAGCCGCTTGGCTCGGCCGCCACGATCCGCAGCTCGGGGTTGCGCTCACGCAGGTACTCCCCGACGCCCGTGATCGTCCCCCCGGTCCCGACACCGGCGACCAGCACATCCACGCGGCCCTCCAGCGCCCGCTCGAGCTCCGGGCCCGTCGTGCGGCGGTGCGCCTCCGGGTTCGCCGGGTTGGAGAACTGGTCCGGGAGGAACACGTCCGGCGCGCGCGCCAGCTCGCGCGCCGCGGCGACCGCCTCGCTCATCCCGCCCAGGGACTCCGTGATCCGCACCTGCGCCCCGTACAGGCGCAGCAGGCTCTCCCGCTCGCGGCTCATCCCCTGCGGCAGCGTTAGCACCAGCTCGTAGCCCTTCGCCGCACACACGAATGCCAGCGCGATCCCGGTGTTGCCACTCGTCGCCTCGACGATCGTCGTGCGCCCCGGCTCGATCCGGCCTTCCGCCTCGGCAGCCTCGATCATCGCGACGCCGATGCGGTCCTTCACGCTCCCCCCCGGGTTGCGCGACTCGAGCTTCGCAAATAGCTCCACCCCGCGCTCCCGCTCCGTCTCCCCCAGCATTCCCGCGAGGCCCACAAGCGGCGTGTCACCAACAAGCTCCGCAATGTTGATCGGAATTTGGGCCATACGCCTACGACAATAGTGGGCCACGCGCAATGGTGACTACGACGGATGTGCAAGACCGCGCCCAAAGTCCTCACGAACAAGCTCCCGGCGGCCGATTAGGAAGCATGTCGGCTTCTGAGCACGACGCGTTCGAGCAGCAGGTCGCGGGCACCCAGGTCGCGCTGCGGGAGCTGCCGCAGGCGCTGATCCTCCTCTTCGACTCCGAGCTTCGCTTCGTGCTGACCGCCGGCCAGGCGCTTGGGCGCAGCGAGCGCTCCTCCCTGGCATTCCGTGAGGGGCAGCCGATCGCCGACGCCTTCCCCGCGGACCTGTGGCGGCAGCTGGAGCCACTGTGCCGCTCCGCCCTGGAGGGCGAGACCCGCTCGCGCGAGCTGTGGCGGGCCGACGCGCGCCACGGGCTGATGGTCGACGTCGGCCCGCTGCGGCCCGATACCTCCCGGGAGGCGCACGACACGAGCGCGATCGCCGGCGGCGTCGCCGTCGTCCTCGACATCTCCGCCCGCAGGCACGCCGGGCAGACCGCCGCCCATCCGCGCGAGCACCTCGAGCTGATCATCGACCAGGCCCCGATCGGCATGGGGCTGCTCGACCAGGACGGACGCTGGGTGCTCGTCAACCACGCGCTCTGCGACATCACCGGCTACACCTCCGTCGAGCTGATCGGCCAGGGCTTCCACGAGATCACGCACCCCGAGGACGTCGACAACGACGTCGCAGAGCGCCGGCGGCTGCTGAGCGGCGAGATCGCCGCGTTCCAGACCGAGAAGCGCTACTACAACGCCGCCGGGGAAGCGATGTCGGCGCTGCTGGCGATCTCACTCGTGCGCGACCAGGACGACACCCCCCTGCACTTCATCGTCCAGCTCCAGGACATCTCCGAGCGCAAGCAGCTGGAGGAGCACCTGCGCCATCTCGCCGACCACGATCCGCTCACCGGCCTGCGCAACCGGCGGCTCTTCGAACACGACCTCGAGCTCCAGGTCGGCCGCTGCCAGCGCTACGGCGAGCACGCCGCGCTGATGCTGATCGACCTCGACGACTTCAAGCAGGTCAACGACCGCCACGGCCACCGCGTCGGCGACGACGCGCTCCGGGCGATCGCCCGCACGCTCACCCGCCGCCTGCGCACCACCGACCTCGTCGCCCGCCTCGGCGGCGACGAGTTCGCCGTGCTGCTGCCCCACATGGACCGCCGCGGCGCCGAATACGTCGCCGCAGACCTCACGCGCGTGATCGCCACCTGCACGATCGACGCCGGGGACGCCGTCCTGCACCTGTCCGGCAGCGTCGGCTTCACGCTGATCGACCGCCAGGCCCGCGACGACGAGCAGATCCTCGTCGAGGCCGACCGCGCCATGTACGCCGCCAAGCGCGCCAAGGCCCTCGCCGTCCACGGCCCCTGACACGCCCTCGCGCACCGCGCGTGCGCACCCCCGGCCCTTTTACGAATCCCTTCAGCTGTCCTTAGCCGACGCTTGCCCACCAGCCAGAGACTGCTCCCATGTCAACAAACACCATTTACCCCCACCCACACAGCAGCGCACATCCGCCCTTCTCCAGCCGGCGCCACCGCCCCGGAGCCATGCTGCATTGCCCCGGCTGCCACCTGAGCCTGCGCCAGCGCCACCCGCAGGTGACGATCGACTACTGCCCCCGCTGCATCGCCCGTGCCCGCGAGCTGGTCCCGCTGCTGCCCGTCCCAGCCTGAGCGCTCAGATGTAGTACATGCTCGCGCCGGCCTCGCGCGACTCACGCTCGATCACGTCCGCGATCGTCGTGGCCGCCAGCACCTTGCGCGCCGCCGCCGCCGCATCCGCGAAGACTCCCTGCGAGTCGCGCCCGAGCGGGCCATCCAAAAGCTCCACGACCTCCAGCACGCTCACGCTCGCCGGCTCCCGCGCAAAGCGGTAGCCGCCCTTGACGCCGCGCTGGGAGCTGAGGATGCCCGCGCGGCGCAGCACCGCGAAGAGCTGCTCCAGGAACTGCACCGGCACCTCCCGCCGACGCGCCAGCTCGCCGATCGGCACCGGGTCCGTACCGGCGCTGCGGCCCAGCTCCGCTAGCGCCAGCACCGCGTAGGGGGACTTGCTCGTGATCGAGATCATCGCGCCTGATGCTACGCAACCACGCCTCCGAGACGCGGTATCGCGTCGCCCAGCGTCCGTCCTAGAGCCATCCCCGCTCGGTGGCGATCAACACCGCCTGCGCGCGATCGACAGCGCCGAGCTTGCCGTAGATGTTGTGCAGATGGGTGCGCACCGTGCTCGTCGAAAGCGTCAGCTCGTGGGCGATCTGCTTGTAGACCTTGCCCTCCGCGAGGCGCTGCAGGACCCCCAGCTCGCGCCCGGACAGCGGGCACGGGTCGACGTGGCGCTGGCGCTGGTTGGTCGGGTTTGGTAGTTCGTACATCACCCGGCGCAGCTCCTCCGGGCCGAGGCCGACGGTGCGCGCGCACTGCAGCATCTGCGCCGGGGACACCGGCGCGCCCTGCGCGTAGTGCGCCAGCATGTCCGCCAGGCGCACGAACGCGGCCTCCCCGGTCGCCTCCGGGCTGTGGTGGCGTTCGATCACCGTCGCCACCGACACCGGCAGCCCCCAGCGCCGGGCGAGCACACCGCCGACCAGCGCGTGGTCGACGCCCAGCTCGCGGCGCTCCTGGTGGATACGCTGCTCGGGGGTCTGCGCCCCCTGGTGGACCTGTGCCGGGTACCCCGGGTAGGCGTGCAGCAGCACCAGCTTGCCGATGTCGTGCAACAGGCTTGTAACCGTCAGGCGGTCACGATGCTCGTAGCCCACCTCAGCTGCGAGCTGGTCCGCGGCGTGCTGCGTCGCCAGGGCGTGCAAGCGGAAGCGCTCCGGCGCCGCGTCCCACACGGTGGCGCGCTCGAAGAAGTCGAATGTCCGTACGCGACCGGCGAGCGCCTGCACCGCCTGTGGGGAGAGCAGGTCGACCGCCCCCACGATCGTGTCCACGCGGCCGCGCGTTCCCTGCGCCTGGTTGGCCATGCGCAGCACCGCTGTCACCAGCGCCACGTCCGACTCGACCGCCGCGACCACGTCCGCCGTCGCGACGTGGTCCTTCGACATCACCGACAGCAGCCGCTTGCGCGACTCCGCCAGCGCCGGGAATGCCTCAAGTGCTTCGAAGGCCTGCGTCAGACGCCGGCCGTGGCCCTCGTTTTGATGGCGGGTTCCCGCCGGCGCCGAGGGTCCGGCCTTCCCGGAACGACGCTCTGTAGCTGCCTTTGGCCGATCCATGGCCATTGGCTGCCGTTTGGTTGCAGTGCTCTGCATGCTCTCGGCCACCCATCTTGTGGAATCGCAGACCGCCCAATCCGTTGGGCGCCTTGGTCCTGGCTCCTATCGGCACACATGGACGAACGGTTGAGGCGATTGGCCGCATATTCGGGACTTCCCGCCTGGACTCACTTTCAGCTGGGCTTGGGGAGCGCCGCGTCGATCCTGCTCAGGGTCTCCTCGCGGCCCAGCAACGCCACGCTCTCGAAGATCCCCGGGGAGACCGTCGTGCCCGTCAGTGCGACCCGCAGCGGCTGGAAGATCTCGCGCGGCTTGGCCTCCAGGCGTTGCTGCACGCCCTGCAACGCCTCCTGCACACCGTCCTCGTCGAAGCTCGCCGCCTGCGCCAGCGCGGCGCGTGCCTGCGCCAGCGCGCGCTCGCCGCGCTCGTCCAGCCAGCGCGCCCGCGCCGCCGGGTCGATGTCGGTGGGCCGCTCAAAGAAGAACCCCGCCAGCGGCCAGAAGTCCGCCAGCGTCTGGATCTTCTCCTGGCTGATCGCCACCGCCCGCTCCAGGGTGGCGTCGTCGAGGTCCCGCGCCGCCTGGGGTCCCACGCGTGCGAGGTGCTCCGCGACGCGCCGCGCGAGCTGCGCCACCGGCAGCGCGCGGAGGTACAGCCCGTTCATCCAGCGCAGCTTCGTCTCGTCGAACTGCGCCGGGTTGCGACTCACGCGATCCAACGCAAAGCGCTGTGCGAGCTCCGCGGTCGACAGCACCGTCGCATCGTCCCCCGCCCCCCAGCCCAGCAGCGCCAGGTAGTTACGCACGGCATCCGGCAGGTAGCCCGCCCCGCGCAGCTCGCCGACCGAGGCCGCCCCGTGACGCTTGGAGAGCTTCTTCCCGTCCGGTCCGTGTAGCAGCGGCAGGTGCGCGTAGAGTGGCTGCGCCGCCCCCAGCGCCTCCAGCACCAGCAGCTGCTTGGGGGTGTTGGAGAGGTGGTCCTCGCCGCGCACCACGTGCGTGATGCCCGCATCGAGGTCGTCGATCGCGACCGCGAAGTTGTAGAGCACCGAGCCGTCCGAGCGCGCGATCACGGGGTCGTCGAGGTGCACGTGCTCGAAGCGCGTCTCCCCCCTGATCGCGTCGTGCACGATCGTCGCCCCGCCCTCCGGCACGCGCAGGCGCACGGCGCCCTCTTTCTGCTTTCCCGCCCGCCCCTCCCCGCGAAAGCCGCGCTCGGCGCCGTGGCGCTCCTTGTATGCCTTGACGTCCTGCGCTGTGGCTTGCGAGCGGTAGGCGTGCCCGCTCTCCAGCAGCCCCCGCAGCGCTTCGCGGTGGCGCTCGGAGCGCTCGGACTGGAAGATCGGACCCTCGTCCCAGTCGAGCTCCAGCCAGCGCAGCGAGTCGAGGATCTGCTCGACGTTCTCCGGCGTCGAGCGCTCGCGGTCGGTGTCCTCGATGCGCAGCACCAGCGTGCCCCCCGCACCGCGCGCCAGCAGCCAGTTGAACAGCGCCGTGCGCGCCCCGCCGATGTGCAGGGCGCCCGTCGGCGATGGCGCGAACCTCACGCGCATCCGGCGCACCTCAGCCGCACCGCAAGCGCTGCGCATACACGCGCCGACCCGTCGCGCGAGAGAGCCTGTGGTCGGACGCAGCCCATAAGATCGCCGCCATGCTAATCGGAGCGCACGTCTCGCCGGCCGGCGGCCTGCCAAAAGCGGTGGAGCGTGGCGTCGAACGTGGCGCTCGCGCGATCCAGATCTTCAACCAGTCCCCGCGCATGTGGCGCCCGACGGTCTACCGCGACGAGGATGTCGCCGCCTTCCGCGAGGCGCTCGCCGAAAGCCCGATCGGCGCTGTCCTGATCCACGCCGTCTACCTGCTCAACTGCGCCAGCGACGATCCCGAGATTCGCGCCAAATCGCTGGTTTCGCTGACGCACTCGCTGCGCGTCGGGGCGCGGATTGGGGCCGCCGGGGTCGTGCTGCACCCCGGCTCCGCCAAGACCGGTCACGTCGGCGAGGCGATCACCCGCGCCGGCGCCACGATCGCAGAGGCGCTCGCCGAGAGCGAGGGCTGTGAGCTGCACCTCGAGAACACCGCCGGCGCCGGCGGCACCCTGGGGCGCTCCTTCGACGAGCTCGCCGCGCTGCTCGAGGCCACCACCAAGGGGGGAGCGGGCCGCGCCGAGCGGGTCGGGGTGTGCCTGGACTCCTGTCACCTGTTCGCCTCCGGCTATGACATCCGCACGGTCGCCGGCGTCACCTCCGTCCTGCGCGAGTCCTCCAGCAAGCTCGGCCGCGGCAAGATCCGCTCGCTGCACCTCAACGACTCCCAGACTCCGCTCGGCTCCAACCGCGACCGGCACGCCAACGTCGGCGCCGGCGAGCTCGGCGAGCAGGGCGCCAGCGCGTTTCTGTCCGCCCCGGGCTTGCAGAAATTGCCGTGCGTGCTGGAGACCCCGGGCGCGAACCGCGAAGGCGCCTCGCGCGCCGAAGTCGCCTACGCGATAGAGCTGCGCGAGCGCGGCCTCCAAGCGCGTAAGCGCCGCTAGCCCACCCGGCGCCCGTCAGACGACGGTCAGACAGGCGGGTGAGAGCACGTGCTCCAACTCGGCGCGCAGCGTGGAGGTCGGTTGCACGCGGTAGGCGTCGCCGAAGCGCAGGTGGCGGGGGCCGCTGGTGGTGTCCATCTCGAGCACCACTTCCGCCGGACCGGGAAAGTTGCCGATCACGTGCTTGAGCTCGTCGATCACGCTCTCCGGCAGCCGTGTCGCGTCGATGCGCAAACGCACCGGCTGAGCTTGCGTGACGGCGGCACGGGTCGCGGAGGCATCCCGATCGGCGCGCTGCAGCTCGTCATGGGTTGGTTCGAACACCTCAGCCGACTGCACCACCACGCACGTCTTGCCGGCTTCCTTGTGGTCGACGCGGCCGCGCACCAGCACGACGCGATCGACTGCCAGCACCGCCTCGTGCTCGGCCAGGGCCTTGCCGAACACCAGCAGCTCGACCGCGCCCTCGAGATCGTCGAGCGTCGCGAACATCATGTAGTCGCCGCTGCGTGTTTTGATCCGCTTGGCCTCCGTGATGATCCCGCCGACCGTCACCCAGTCCTTGTCGCGCCGATCGGCGAGCGCCGCCAGGGAGCAATCCGAGCGGGCGCGCAGCGCCTCGCGCACCGGCTTCAGGGGGTGCGCGGAGATGAACAGCCCGATCGCTTCCTTCTCGACCGCCAGTAGCTCGGCCTGCTCAAACTCCTCGGGGGGGATCGGCAGATGCGGCGCATGTCCTCCCCGCAGCAGCCCGGCGCCCGGGTTATCGCCGGTGGCGAGAGGAGTCACGGCATCGCTGGGGCCGTCCAGGTCGAAGATCGAGCCCTGGCCGATCTGCGCGTCCTGCTGGGCCTTCTGCCCCGCCCCCTGCGCCTGCTCGAGTACCGCGAGCATGCCCTTGCGCGTGGCCTTGGTGGAGCCGAGCGCGCCGCACTTGATCAGCGCCTCGATCGCCTTCTTGTTGACCGTGCGGTTGTCCACGCGCTCGCAGAAGTCCCACAGCGAAAAGAACGGGCCGTGCTCCTCGCGCGCTCGCTTGATCGCCTCGACCGCCTGATAGCCGACGCCCTTGACGGCGTCCAGGCCGAAGCGCACGTTGCCTGCGACGACCGTGAACTCGTGGTCGGAGAGATTCACGTCGGGCGGCAGAATCTCGATCCCCATCTCCTCGCAGCGCGCAACGAAGAACGGCACCTTGTCCTTGGTCGACATCACCGAGGAGATCAGCGCGGCCATGTACTCGGCGGGGTGGTTGGCCTTCAGCCACGCCGTGCGGTAAGCGATCAGTGCGTAGCACGCGGCGTGGGACTTGTTGAAGGAGTAGTCCGCGGACTTCTCGTTGGTCTGCCACAGGAACTCGATCACGTCGGGTTTGGTGCCCGAGGCGCGGCAGCCCTCCACGAACTCGGGCTTCAGCGCGGCCATCGCCTGGCGGTTCTTCTTGCCGATCGCCTTGCGCAGGTCGTCGGCCTTGGCCCCGGAGAAGCCGGCGAGCTCCTTGGAGATCTGCATCGCCTGCTCCTGGTAGAGGATCACGCCCTTGGAGGACTCGAGGATCGGCGAGAGGCGTTCGTCGGGGTAGGAGATGCTGTCGGGCCTGCGCTTGCCTTTCGCGTACACCGGAATCTGGTCCATCGCGCCGGGCCGGTAGAGCGCGACGAGTGCCACGAGGTCGTTGAACTCGTCCGGGCGGACCTTCTTGAGCGCCTCGCGCATCCCCTCGGACTCGAACTGGAAGACCCCAATCGAGTCTCCCCGGGAGAGCATCTCGTACGTCTTGGAATCGTCCAGCGGCAGCGTCGTCATGTCCAGGCGGCCGGCGCCCCCGGTTTCGCCGGCGGCCGCGCCCGCGGCGGTCGCGGCCGAGCGCTCGATGATGTCGAGCGCGTCCTCGATCACGTCGAGGTTGCGCAACCCAAGGAAGTCCATCTTGAGCAGGCCGATCTCCTCGATCGGCTTCATCGAGAACTGCGTGACGGTGCGGTAGCTGCGCTCACCGTTCTCACCGGTCCCGGCGTCGGCGAGCTGCAACGGCACGATGTCGGTGAGCGGCCGGTCGGCGATCACGACCGCGGCGGCGTGGATCGAGGAGTTGCGCACGATCCCCTCGAGGCCCTGCGCCACGTCCAGGATCTGGCGCGCCGTGGGCTCCTCGTCGTAGACCTTGCGCAGCGGCTGCCCCGGCTTCAGGCATTCCTCGAAGGAGGGCGCGCGGCCCATGATCGGATCGGGGATCAGCTTCGCCAGGCGGTCCCCGGTCCCGTAGTCGAGACCCAGCACACGGGCCGCGTCGCGGGTCGCGGCGCGCGGGAACATCTTGCCGAAGGTGACGATCTGCGCGACCGACTCGCGCCCGTACTTCTCGGTCACGTAGCGCATCACCCGCTCGCGTCCGCGCACCGAGAAGTCGATGTCGATATCCGGCATCGAGACCCGCTCGGGGTTCAGGAAGCGCTCGAACAGCAGCTCGTAGCGCAGCGGGTCGACATCGGTGATCTGCAGGCAGTACGCCACGATCGAGCCCGCTGCCGAGCCGCGCCCGGGACCCACCGCCACACCGTTCTCCTTGGCGAACTTGACGAAGTCCCAGACGATCAGGAAGTAGGCGTTGAAGCCCATGCCGTCGATCACGCCGAGCTCCATCTCCATGCGCTCGAGCGCCTCCGCGGGCGGCGGCGTGCCGTAGCGGACGCGCAGGCCGTCTTCCACACGCGCCCGCAGGTACTCGCGCTCGGGGATCCCGTCGGGTGTCGGGAAGCTCGGGATCAGCTGCTTGCCGAGCTCGAGCTTCACCGAGCAGCGCGCGGCGATCTCGAGCGTGCTGGCGAGCGCCTGCGGCCACTGCGCAAACGCGCTTGCCATCTCGGCGTTGTCGCGCAGGTAGAACTCGTTGGTTTCAAAAGTCATCTTCGGCGCCGCCAGCGTGCTCTTGGTCTGCACGCACAGCAGCGCCGTGTGGTGGTCGTAGTCCTCGCGGCGCAGGTAGTGCACGTCGCCGGTGCCGACCAGGCTGCCCCCGAGCTCGCCGGCGATCTGCACGATGCCCTCGTTGCACTTGTCCTGCGCGGCGAGGCCGTTCTTCTGAACCTCGAAGTAGACGTTCTCTGCGCCGAAGACCTGGCGCAGGTCGTCCGCGTGAGCGCGCGCGTCCTGCGGGCGGTCTTCGGTCAGGCGCTGGCAGAAGCGCGAGGCCAGGCAGCCGGTCAGCGCGATCACGCCCTGCGAGTGCGCCGCGATCTGCTCGAGGTCGACCGTCGGCTTGCCGCGCTGCAGCCCCTCCAGGAAGCCCGCCGAGGAGAGCTTGACGAGGTTGCGGTAGCCGACGTCGTCGGCGGCCAGCAGCGTCAGGTGGTTGCGCTCGACCTTGCCCATGCCGGGGCCGCCGGCGCTCTTTGCGGGGGAGCGATCGACGAGGTAGATCTCGCAGCCCACGATCGGGTTGATGCCATGCTTGGCGCACTCCTTGTAGAGCTCCACCGCGCCGTTCATCACGCCGTGGTCGGTCAGGCCCAGGGCGGGCTGTTCGAACTGCGCGGCCCGCGCGGCGAGCGCCGCGATCTTGCACGCGCCGTCGAGTAGGGAGTACTCGGAGTGGACGTGCAGGTGGGCGCAGGATTGCTTGGTCACCGGACTGGATACTAGGCCGGAGAGCGGCGGAGGCTCGTGGCCCCGGCGGATCTGCCCTGGGCGCGGTCGGTCCACTCAAGCAGCAGCTCCAGGGGACCCGTATCGCCCTCGAGGAGAATGTGCTCCCCGGCCGGCAGCGGGACCGCCGCGAACATGCACGTGAAGGCGCGCTCGCCGACGTGAACCGTCGCGGCGGGCCGCTCCTCGCCCACTGTCGAGGTGACCGCCAGGGGCGCGCCGTCGCGGGCTTGCACGTACAGGGTCGCGCTCGCGGGGGAGGGTGGGGACTTGATCACGAACGCGACCGTGAAGCGCTGTCCGGCGCTCCAACGCGGGTCGATCGCCTCCGCCAGCGCCAGCAGCAGCAGGCCCGGCCACACGTCGATGCCCCCCGCCGCGAGATCCCACAGCGCCAGCGGGCGCCGGCGCGCGCGCCACAGCGTCCGGGCGCGGCGGCGACTGCCGTGGAGCTTCAGTCCCGTCAGCCGCCGTCCGGTGCCGCCGGCGGCGAGCTCGGCGAAGTCGGCGGCGGCGCCTTCGAGCAGGAAGTCCGCGCCGTCCTCGCCGGCGCCGGGGAGTCGTCCGACGTCCGCATGCCCGTCGCCGATCCGCGCCCGCCAGCGGCCATCGAGCTCGGCGATTTTCAGGTCATAGCTGAGGGGGCGCTTAAGCACCATCCGCTGCGCCGGGAGCAGCTCGGTCACGAGCTCGGCCGCGAGCCTCCGGTCGCGGCGTTCGGCGACACGTCGAATCGCGAGGGCAAGCCACGGCTCGCGCCGCTTGGGCTCTTCCAGCACGCGCGGAACCACCCAGATGGCGGGGAGCTCCGCCGCAGAGGCCCGCTGTGGAGAGGGCGCGGCGACTGTCCCCGCGGGCGTCGCCTCCGCGGGCGGCGTCGCCTCCGTAGGCGCCGGCGCCGCCAGCGTCTCGTCGCTGAGAGTCTCGGTCGTGGGCTCGCCCTGCTCGTCGACGGCGGCGACCCGCGCGCGCAGGCGTTCGACGGCGGCCGCGAGCGCCCCGGCCATCTCATCGCGGCGGGCCTCGGGGGAGGCGGATCCGGCGGATCCGCCCGCGGGGCTCGTGTCGGGCAGCGCGCACTCCAGCTCGCGGGCGCGGGCATCGGCCGCGGCGCATGCGCGTTCGAGCTCGTGGATGCGCGTGTGCGCGTCCTGCCGCTCGTCCTCAAACTTGGCGCGTAGCGCGGCGGCAGCGCTCTGCAACACGAGTATGCCCTCCTGCATGCGGGCGCAGCTCTCGCTCACCGCGGCGAGGCGCGCGGCGAGCGCGGCGCACTCCTGCTCGGCCTGCAGGCGCTGCTGTTCGGCCCTTGCGTGTCGCCGCTCGGCCTCGACGCTGTGCTGCTCGGCCTCGACCCGGGCTGCCTCGGCGCGTGCGCGTAGCTCCTCGGCGCGCTCGCCGGTGGAGTGCATCGCGGCGCGCGCCTCGTCGACGCGCCGCTGCAGGCGGTCCAGCTCGGAGCGATGTCTGCGGCGCAGCCGCGTCACGTTCTCCTCGGCCTCGACGCGAAGCTGCTGCTCGGCGTACTCGCGCTGCTTGACGCGGCGCAGCTCGTGCTCGCGATCGGCGAGCTGCTCGGCCGCGCGCTCGCGCTCGCGCTCGGCCTCGAGCTGGCGCCGGCGCAGGTCGGCTAACTGGTGCTCGAGCGTATGCACGGTCGCCTCGGCCGCGTCGGCTCGCCTGAGCTGGGCCGCCTCGCCGGCTCCGGCGCGGCGGGCGCGGCGCTCGGCCAGCACGTCGCGTTCATGCTCACGCGATGGTCCCTCGCCGGGTGGTGTCTCATCGTCTCCCTCGGGAATCACGCACGGGCCAGGGTATGCGCGCGCCCGGACGTGTTCCTCTTGCTCACCCGCGGGGACGAGCCGCAAGCGCAACCAGCGCGGCGGCGAGTAGCAGCCCCCCGCCGCCCGCCTCGGCAAGGATCTGCACTGAGCGCCGCCGCCTGCGCGATGCGTGTCGCAGGTAGCGCCTGCCGCCGCGCCACGCGAGGTAGCCCAGAAACCTGTAGAGGGTGGTGCTCATGACTGTCTCCTACCCGGTCTCGCGCGGCGCTAGCCGTTGCGCAGCCGCCAGGCCATGCGCGACTGCAGCGACCATAGCTCGATGAACCCGGGCGAGGCGGTCTGCGAGAAGAGCCCGCCGGATTGTGCGAAGGACGCCAGCGCGGCGTCGTAGACGGCGCCGGGGGACTCGCGCGTAACGACGCGTGCGTGGCCCTTGTAGAGCTTCAGGCCGATTGTGCCGGTGACGCGCTCGTTGACGGTCTCCATGTAGGCGTCGAGGTCTGAGCGCAGCGGCTCCCACCAGAGCCCGGCGTAGACGAGGTAGGCCCACTGGCGGTCGAGCTGCGGCTTGAACTGGTTCTGGTGGATCGTGCCGACGAGCTGCTCGAGCTCCTGGTGGGCGGGCAGGATCAGCGCGGCGGCGGGGACCTCGTAGATGTCGCGCACCTTCAGCCCGACGATGCGGTCCTCGATGTGGTCGACGATCCCGACGCCGTGGCGCGCCGCGATCTCCGCAGCGCGTTCGAGCAGCTCAACCAGCTCCAGGCGTTCGCCGTTGAGCGCGATCGGCACGCCGCGCTCGAAGCCGATGCTCACAGTCTCGGGCTCGTCGGGGGCGTCCTCGGGGCGGGTGACGAGCTGGAACACGTCGTCCTCGGGGGCGTGCGTGAGATCCTCGATCCAGCGGCCCTCGGAGGAGCGCCCCCAGAGGTTGTCGTCGATCGAGTACGGCGTCTGCTCGGTCCCGCCCTTGACCGGGATGCCGTGCTCGCGGGCGTAGGCGATCTCCTCCTCGCGGCCCATCTGCCAGGAGCGCACCGGCGCGATCACCTTCAGCTCGGGGGCGAGCGTGGCGACGGTGGCCTCGATGCGAACCTGGTCGTTGCCCTTGCCGGTGCAGCCATGTGCGACGGTGTCACAGCCCGCGCGGCGCGCGTATTCGACGGCGAGCTTGGCGATCAGCGGCCGCCCGAGCGCGGTGAACAGCGGGTAGCCGCCACCGTAGAGGGCGTTGGCCTTGATCGCGGGAGTGAGGTACTCGCGGGCGAATTCCTCGCGGGCGTCGACGACGTGGCACTCCTGCGCGCCGAGTCGGCGGGCCTTGTCTTCGATCACTGCGTAGTCCTCGCCGGGCTGCCCCAGGTTGACGGTCAGGCAGACGACCTCGGCGTCGTAGCGATCTTGAATCCACTTGAGCATGACGCTGGTGTCGAGGCCCCCGGAGTAGAGCAGCAGGACGCGGTGGACCTGCTCGGGGTCTGCCTCGTAGGAGGCGGTGCGCGGCGGCAGCTCGTCACTCATGTCGGCGGAAGCGTAGAGAGAACCGCGTGCAAGCGCCGCAGGGCGTCCTCGATGTCGGTCCGCTCCACGATCAGCGGGGGGAGCAGTCGCAGTGTGGTCGGTCCGGTGGCGTTCGCGACGAGCTGCTGCTCGAGCAGCAGCCGACGGACGAGTTCGGGCGCCGGGATGTCGAGCTCGCAGGCCAGCATCAGCCCGCGGCCGCGCACCGCGAGCACGTGCGGGAGCAGCTCCAGGCCGGCGGCCAGGCGGACGCCGAGATCTCGCACGCGAGCAAGCAACTGCTCCTCGCAGGTCAGCTCCAGTGCGGCGAGCGCGGCCGCGCAGATCACCGGCCCTCCAGCGAAGGTGGAGCCGTGATCGCCGGGGGCGAAGACGTCGGCCAGACGCGCGCCGGTGATGAGCGCGCCGATCGGCAACCCCCCGCCGAGCGCCTTGGCGGCGGTGATGGCGTCGGGGAGCACCCCGGTCTGCTCGTAGGCCCAGAGCGTGCCGGTACGGCCCATGCCGGTCTGGATCTCGTCGAAGACGAGTGCGGCACCATGCTCGTCGCAGGCGGCGCGCGCGGTGCGCAGCAGCTCCTCGGAGAGGACGTGCACGCCGGTCTCGCCCTGGATCGGCTCGAGCAGCACGGCGGCGGTGTGCCCGTCGATCGCGGCGCGCAGCGCGTCGGGCTCGGGGGCGACGGCGCGGAAGCCGGGGACGAGTGGCGCGAAGGGGGCCTGCTTGGACTCCTGGGGGGTCGCGGAGAGCGCGCCGTAGGTGCGTCCGTGGAAGGCGCCGTGAACGACGACGATGTCCCCGCCGGGGCGGGCCTTGCGCACGAGCTTCAGCGCGGCCTCGTTGGCCTCGGCCCCTGAGTTGCAGAGGAAGACGCGCCCGCCGAGACTCGACTGCGACAGCCGCTGCGCGAGGCGCATCGCGGGGTCGGTGTAGTACAGGTTGCCGACGTGCATCAGCCGCCCGGCCTGCTCGCACACGGCCTCCACGATGCGCGGGTGGCAGTGCCCGAGGCTGGTCACGGAGATCCCGCAGAGGAAGTCGAGGTACTCCTGGCCCTCGGCGTCCCAGAGGCGCGCACCAGATCCCCTCACGAACTCCACCGGAAAACGCGCGTAGGTGCGGGCCAGGCTCGTGGCCTCGATCTCCTGGAGCTCGGCGAGGCTCACGGGGCAGCTCCGATCTTGGTGCCGATCCCTGCATCGGTGAAGAGCTCCAACAGCAGCGAGTGGGGCACGCGGCCGTCGATGATGTGCGCGGAGCCGACACCTCCCTGGATCGCCTCGAGGCAGGCTTGCAGCTTGGGGCGCATGCCACCATCGAGCACGCCCAGCGCCTCGCGGACCTGCTCGGCGCTGGCCTGGCCGATCAGGCTGTCGGGGTCTTCGGGGTCGGCGAGCCAGCCGGGCACGTCGGTGAGGAAGATGACCTTGTGCGCGCCCATCGCGCGCGCCACGGCGCCGGCGGCCTCGTCGGCGTTGACGTTGTAGGAGTGTCCGTCGCGGTCGGCGCCGACGGAGGCGATCACGGGGATGTAGTCGCTGGCGATGTGCCGCAGGACGTCGACGCCGACGCGCTCGATCTGCCCGACGAAGCCGATGTCCTCCCCGCCGGGGGCGCTGCGGCGCGAGACGCGGAACAGCGAGCCATCGTCGCCGCAGAGCCCGACGGCGGGCTGCCCGTGACGGGCGAGGCGACCGACGATCTCCTTGTTGACCTTGCCGACGAGCACCATCTTGGCGATCTCGACGGTGGCCTCGTCGGAGACGCGCAGGCCGCCGACGAACTCCACGGGTAGCCCGAGGCGCTCCATGTAGGAGGTGATGTCGGGGCCGCCACCGTGGACCACGATCGGGTCCAGGCCGACGTACTTGAGCAGCACGACGTCGCGGGCGAACTCCTCGCGCAGCGCGGAGTCCTCCATGGCGGCGCCGCCGTACTTGATGACAACGGTGCGACCGTGGAACTCCCGGATGTAGGGCAGGGCCTCGAGCAGCGTGCCGACGTCGCGCATCAGATCCCCCTCATGTCGTGTACTCCGCGTTGATCTTTACGTACTCGTGCGAGAGGTCGGAGAAGAAGACCTCTGTTTCGGCGCCGTCGCCGGGCAGCACGATCTCGTACTCGATCTCGCGCGCCTGGACGGCGTGTGCGAGGGCGTCCTCGTCGTAGTCGATCGCGGCCCCGGCGGAGCAGACGAGCGTCCCCTCGATCGCGAGGTCGACGGGTAGCGGCGCAACGACCCGGCCCTGCCCGGCCAGGGCCGCGCCGACGGCCTGGATCAGCCGCCCCCAGTTGGGGTCTGCTCCGTGTAGCGCAGTTTTTACGAGGGGTGAGTTTGCGACAGCGCGCGCCACCACCTCGACCGGCTCGGGCTCACCGGGTGCTCCGCCAGCGCCGCCACGGACGACGACGCGCGCGATCCGCTGCGCGCCCTCGCCGTCGGCGACCATCATGATCGCGAGCTGGCGCAGCAGCGCGTCGAGCGCCTCGCCAAAGCGCAGCTCGTCCTCGCTCTCGGGCGCAATCTCTACGCCGCTGGCGCCGGAGGCCATCAGGATCGCGGTGTCGTTGGTCGATAGCTGGCCGTCGACGGAGCAGCGATCGAAGGAGCGCTTGACGCACACGCCGAGCAGCAGATCGGCCGTCTGAGCTTGCAGCGCCGCGTCGGTCTGCACGAAGCAGAGCATCGTCGCGAAGTTCGGCGAGATCATCCCGGCGCCCTTGCACTGGGCGCTGAGATGGACGGTCCCGGAGGGCAGCTCGAGCTCCAGGTTGGCGCGCTTCTCGAAGGCGTCGGTCGTCTGGATCGCCTGCTGGAGGTCGATGTCGCCCTCGCGACGCAGCTGGCTGCTGGCCGCGAGGATCCCCTTGAGCATCTTCTCGACGGGAAGCAGGTGGCTGATTCCGCCGGTCGAGGCGAGCGCGATCTCCGCGGGCGCGACGCCGAGCGCGATCGCGGCGGCGCCCTGTGTCTTGGCGGCATCTTCCAGCCCACGCGCGCCGGTGGCCGCGTTCGCGCAGCCGGAGTTGACGAGCACGGCGCGCAACGCGGCAAGGTCGCAGCGCTCGCGGCTGAGCAGCACCGGCGCAGCGGGCGTGCCGCTGGCGGTGAAGCGCGCCGCGCTCGTGGGCGTGGCCGGCGCCACGGCGTCGCAGATGAGCAGCCCGACATCGGGGTTGGCGCTCGGCTTGATCCCGCACGCGACGCCCGCGGCGCGGAAGCCGGCGGGCAGTCCCGCGCCGGGGTCCAGTTCGCGCACGTGCGCGGGCGCCGCGACCCAGCGCGACCCGAAGAAGGGCCGCGGCGGACCGTCAGCCGAGCGATCGCCCCAGACGTCATTGCCTGCACTCATATGAGCCCTTCTGTCTCTGGTAGCCCGAACATCAGGTTGAGGTTCTGCACGGCCTGTGAGGAGGTGCCCTTCCAGAGGTTGTCGATCGCGGAGAACACGAGCAGCTTGCCGGTGTGGGCGTCGGCGGCGACAAACAGGCGGCAAAAGTTCGTCTCGCGCACCTCGCGCACGCCGGGCGGCTTGTCGACCACCTCGACGAATGGCTCGGATGCGTAGGCGTCGCGGTAGAGCCCGCGCAGCTCGTCCGTCGCGACGGGACGGGTGGGCGTCACGTAGCAGCTGACGAGCTCACCCTGGTCGAGCGGCACGAGATGCGCCTGGAACTGCACCGGCAGCCCGGGGTGGGCGGGATCCAGCTCATCGAGCTGCTCCTCGATCTCGGGCGTGTGGCGGTGAGCGGCCACCTTATACGGAAGGATGTTCTCGCCGGCCATCGAGAGGTGCGTGGTCTCGTCGAAGGCGCGCCCCGCGCCGGAGATGCCCTGCTTGGCGTCGATCACGACGTCCGCGATCAATCCTGCGCGCGCGAGCGGCGCGAGGCCGAGCACGGCCGCAGTCGGGTAGCAGCCCGGGTTCGCGACGATCGGGGCGGTGGCGATGCGCTCGCGATGCAGCTCGGTGAGTCCGTAGACCGCGTCGCCCCGCAGGTCCGGCCGGGGGTGCTCGCCATACCAGTGCTCATAGGTCTCAAGGGCGCTGAGGCGAAAGTCGGCCGAGAGGTCGACCACGCGCACGCCACGCTCGCGCAGCGCGCCGACGGTGGGTGCGGCGGCAGCGTGCGGGTAGGCCACGACGGCGGCCTGGAGGCCGCTGCTTGTGGCAGTGCCCGCGCCCGGATCCGGACCCTGACCGTCACCGTCGAGGTCGAGCCGCTCGATCGTGAGCGGGACGCGGTAGCGGGGGTAGAGGTCCTCGAGGCGCCGCCCGACCTCCGAGCGCCCGGTGACCCCGACGAGCTCGAAGCGGGGGTGGCGCCAGAGCAGGTGCGCCGCCAGCGCCCCGGCGAAGCCGGTGGCACCCGCGACGAGCACTCGCGGGGAGCCGGGAGTGAAGCGCTGCGCGGCGCCCCGCTCAGCGGCGGTGTCTGCGAGCGCGTCGTCAACCACGCAGCTCACCCCCGAGCCGCTCGCGCAGCGCGGTGAGGATCCGCTCGCGCACGGGCGCGACGTCGGCGTCGGCGAGGGTGCGATCGTGGGCGCGGAAGGAGAGCGCGAGCGCCAGCGAGCGCCGGCCCTCCCCGACTTGCGGGCCGCTGTAGACATCGAAGACGCGGGCCTCGTCGAGCAGTCCCCCGGCGGCCTCCCGCACGACGTCGATGACCGCGGCGGCCGGCGCCTGCGCTGGCAGGACCACGGCGATGTCCTCGCGCAGGGCGGGGAAGGAGATCAGGTCGCTGTACCTGTGCGCGTCGCTTGCGCGCACGGCGGCGGCTACCAGGCGATCGAGGTCCAGCTCGAGCACGGCGGCGCCCACCAGCTCCCAGCCGTCTACCAGCGGGTGCAGCTCGCCGAGCCAGCCGATCGGCTGTCCGTCGAGCAACACCGCGGCGGCGCGACCGGGATGCAGGAACGGGTGGCGCTCGCCCGCGGACTCCGACCGATCTTCGATCGGCCGATAGTGCAAGGCGACGCGCAGCGCGGCGGCGAGCGCTTCGAGCACGCCCTTGACCGCGTAGATGTCGGCCCGCGGAGGATCGGGCGCCTGCCAGGTCGCGGGCGCGACGCGACCGCTCAGGAGCACCCCGAGCGCGCGGTGCTCCTCGACCCCGGCTACCGCCCAAAGGTCCGCGGCGTCAGCGGCGGGCAGCGAGGACCGGCCCCGGCTGAACACGGTCCCGACCTCGAACAGCTGCAGGTCGGCAATCCCGCGGGCGGCGTTGTGAGCGGCGCTGTCGAGCAGTGAGCCGAGCAGTGTGGGGCGCAGCAGCGAGTGCTCCTCGGAGAGCGGGTTCTCGAGCGCGACGGCCCCGGCGCGACGCGGGTCCTCGGGCGTGAGCCGCAGCCGCTGCAGCGATGTGAGCGAGGTGAAGGTCCAGCCGACGGTCTCGTGCAGCCCGCGGCCGACGAGCGCGTCGACCGCGCGCCGGCGCAGGCGCTGCTCGTGCGAGAGCACGCCGGCGGGGCGGTGTCGAGGCAGGGTGGCGGGCAGCTTCTCGAGGCCGTCGATGCGCGCAACCTCCTCGATCAGGTCGGCCTCGCGGGTCACGTCGGCGCGGCGCAGCGGGGGAACCGCGACGTCGAGCCCGTCGTCGGTGTCGGTGCTCTGGAAGTCGAGCGCGTGCAGGATCTCGCGCTGGCGCGCCCGCGGGACGGGCACACCAAGGATCGCCTGTACGCGCGCCTCGCGCAGGGCGACGTGCGAGGCCGGTCGGGCGATCACGGCGGGGTCGCCGACGTCGATCGTGCCGGGGATTACGCTCGCGCCGCAGAGCTCGACCATGAGGCGCGTCGCGAGCGCCTGCGCCTGCGCACACTGCTCCGGGGCGAGGCCCTTCTCGAAGCGCCCGGAGGCCTCGCTGCGCAGCCCCAGAGCCCATCCGGTGCGGTGGATGTTGGGCCCGTTCCAGGTCGCGACCTCGAGCAGCACGCGCGTCGTGCCCTCCCCCACCTCCGAGCGCGCGCCACCCATGAGGCCCGCGATCGAGGTCGGCCCGTCGGCGTCCTCGATCAGAACCATCTCGGCATCCAGGGTGCGCGTCTGGCCGTCGAGCGTCTGCACCTGCTCGCCCGCGCGTGCGCGGCGCACGACCAGCCGTCCGCCGGCGACGCGGTCGAGGTCGAAGGCGTGCAGCGGCTGGCCGGTGAGCAGCATCGCGTAGTTGGTGATGTCGACGACGTTGTTGATCGGCCGCTGCCCGGCAGCGCTCAGGCGGGCCTTCAGCCACGGCGGGGACTGGCCGAGCACGACGTTCTCGAAGACACGCGCAGTGAAGCGGGGACACAGCTCCGGGCACTCGACGAGCGCCTCGGCGGGCGCCACGCCGGCGGGCGTGGCAGCCAGCGGCCCCGCGCTGCCCAGGTCTTTGCTCCATGGCGAGGGCGCGAGCGGGGCGCCGGTGGCGGCGTGCAGCTCGCGTGCGACGCCGTAGACGCCGAGGCAGTCCGGCCGGTTGGGGGTGATCTCCAGCTCGATCACCTCGCCGGCGATCGGCAGTACCTTTGCGAGCGGAGTCCCGGGGGCCGGGGCCTCCGCGCCAAGCAGCCCGTCGAGCACGAGGATGCCCTCGCGTCCGGGGCCGATCGCGAGCTCCTGCTCGGCGAGGATCATCCCTTCGGAGGTGACGCCGCGCAGCTTGGCGCGCCTGATCTCGGTGCCGTCGGGCATCACGGCCCCCGGACACGCCACCGCGACGGTCTGCCCGGCGGCGACGTTGGGCGCACCGCAGACGATCGTCACCGGACCGTCGGGCGCGCCCGGGCCGAGATCGACGCTGCACACGCTGAGGCGGTCGGCATTCGGATGGCCCTCGCAGCCCAGCACGCGCCCGACGAGGAAGCGCTCGGGAGCGCGCACCCCGTAGTGGTGAATCGCCTCGACCTTGGTCCCGGTCATCGTCAGGCGCTCCTCGATCGCGCGCACGTCGAGATCGGGATCGCAGTACTCGCGCAGCCACTCCAGCGGAACCCTCATGTCAGCCAGCCCTCTTTCGCCCAGAGACCCCTTGATGGGTGCCCAGGTCAAGCTGGACAAGGATGCACCCCTTCGGGGCACAAGCAGTTCGCGTGCGTGCCACGCACGCGAGTGACTGAGGACGCCATCCAGCGCCGGCCGGGACACCCATCATCCGAACTGCTCCAGGAAGCGCAGATCATTCTCGTAGTAGAGCCGCAGGTCGGGGATGCCGTGCTTGAGCATCGCGATCCGCTCGATGCCCATGCCCCAGGCAAAGCCCTGCACGCGCTCGGGATCGTACCCGGGGGAGTTGCGCTCGGTGGTGGTGATGTGGGCATAGACGTTCGGGTCGACCTCGCCCGCGCCGAGCACCTCCAGCCAGCCCTCGCCCTTACACAGGTAGCAGCGTGACCCGTCACCCAGGAAGCCTTTTCCGGAGCAGTGAAAGCAGGAGACGTCGACCTCGACGGAGGGCTCGGTGAACGGGAAGAAGTGGGGGCGCAGGCGCACGTCGCGCTCCTCCCCGAAGACGGCGCGGGCGAACGCCAGCAGCGTGCCCTTCAGGTCGGCGAGCGTGATGTCCGTGTCGACCGCGAGCCCCTCCACCTGGTGGAACTGGGGGGTGTGCGTGGCGTCGCTGTCCGGTCGATACACGCGCCCTGGGATGACGACGTACAGCGGCGGCGGGTGCGCTTCCATCGCGCGGATCTGCCCCGGTGAGGTGTGGGTGCGCAGCACGAGCTCCTCCGGCCTGCCCAGCACGGCCGGCGCAGATCCGGGGGTGGCCTCATCCGCGCTTACCGGTCGCGTATCGGCAAGGGCCTGCACGTAGAAGGTGTCGGTGCGTGCGCGCGCCGGGTGCGTCGGGCTATGGTTGAGCGCGTCGAAGTTGTAGTGGACTGTCTCCACCTCGGGTCCCTCTAGGACCGTGAAGCCGAGTCCGACGAAGATGTCCTCGAGCTCGCGCCAGGTCGCGGTGAGCACGTGCAGGCGACCGATCGGCTGCGGCGGGGCGCCGGGCAGTGTGACGTCGAGCTGCTCCTCGCGCAGGCTGCGCTGCAGCTGCTCCTCACCCAGCCGCGCCGTGTGCTGCTCGATCAGCGCCTCGAGCTCCTGGCGGGCAAGGTTGGCGGCCTTGCCGACGGCGCCGCGTTCCGCAGCCGGCAGCTCGCGCACACCGCGCAGGATCTGAGGCAGCTCGGCCTTGCGCCCGAGATAGCGCACCCGCAGCTCCTCGAGATCCGCGCCGCTACCCGCCGCGAGAATCGCGCTCTGGGCCTCGGCGCGCAACTGTTCGATCCGCTCGGTCACGACGCCGGGACCCTAGTCATTTCGTACAGCGCGATGGCGGCCGCCATCGCCGCGTTCAGCGAGTCGCCCGCGATCGGGATGTGCGCGACGCGCTCGCAGGCCGCCACCAGGTCGACCGGCAGGCCCTCGCGCTCGGCTCCCACGAGCAGTGTCAGCGGACGGGCTGGGTCGGGGCGCGGAGCCTGCAGCCGCTCATCCCGGGTCCCGCTAGGGACCGATCCACCCTTCCCTACGCGCGCGCGTCCGTGCTCGGGACCGCAGGCGCAGGCGCGTAGGCCGCTCAACGGCTCCCCGGCGTGCGCGACCAGCGCGATCCGCTCACCCGGCAGCTCGGCGACGCTCTCCGCGCGCGCGAGCGGGACGGCGAAGATCGCGCCCATGCTGGCGCGCACGGCCTTCGGCGAGAAGGGATCGGCGCAACCGGGCCCGAGCGCGACCCCGCTGGCGCCGAAGGCGTGCGCGGCGCGCAGCACCGAGCCGACGTTGCCGGGGTCCGAGAGCCCGTGCAGATAGACCCACAAAGGGCCCGTGAGCCCCGCGCTCCAGCGCTGCTCGTAGACGCCGATCGCGCGGGCACCCGACCCGAGCGTCGAGACCGCCGCCAGCGCCGCCGGCTCGACCTCCAGGAAGCCCTGCCCGAGATCCGATCCGAGCTCGCTCCCGGCCGCCCGGTAGCCCTCGACCGGCTGCCACCCGGCGCGCGCCGCGGCTGCGACCAGATCCTCGCCCTCCGCCAGGAAGCGCCCGCTGCGCGCGCGCTCGCGCCGGCGCTGCAGGCGCCGCAACCCCTGCAGGCGCGGATTACGGGCCGAGACGATCGTGCTCATCGGCTCGTTGGGTGTTGGATTTGTGGGTTCGGCGGTCATTTGCGAAGGCGGTGGTCTACCTGGTTGGGCTGCGATGTTCGAATCATCCTCACTGCTTGGGACATAAAAAAAGCGCCGTCCTTCTCAGAGGAGCGGCGCCGGGAGGCTGGCGTATGTCGGTTGCCGATGACTCAGGCAGCCGACGCCTCACGGGCGGCCTCGGCGAAACGTCGGAAGGAGTCGGCGTCGCGCACGGCGATGTCCGCGAGCACCTTGCGGTCGAGCTCGATCCCGGCCAGCGCCATCCCGTGCATGAACTGCGAATAGCTCATCCCGTTCTGACGCGCCGCCGCGTTGATGCGCGTGATCCACAGGCGGCGGAAGTCGCGCTTGCGGTTGCGCCGGTCGCGGTAGGCGTAGGTGTCCGCCTTGATCAGCGCCTCCTTGGCGCGCTTGTAGTTCGAGTGCGCCTCGCCGCGGAAGCCCTTCGTCAGCTCGAGCGTCGCGCGGCGCTTCTTGCGCGCGTGAACCGAGCGCTTGACCCGCGTCATTTGCCCACCCCCAGCATCCGCTTGATGCGCGGGGTGTCGTGATCGGAGATCATCGCGGGGGCCCCGAGCGCGCGCTTGCGCTTGGGGGACTTCTTCTCGAGGATGTGGCTCGTGAAGGCGTGCCGGCCGCGCACCTTGCCGGTGGCGGTGACTTTGAAGCGCTTCTTCGCGCCGGAGTGAGTCTTCATCTTGGGCATCGCGAGCGGGGATTATGACAGACAGTCCCGGCGGCCCGTCCAAAGGCGTCCGCGACTGTCATGTAGTGCGCTCGGAGAGCCGATTACACGGACAATGGATCGAGCCTCGATCGCAGACCCGGCCGCCACTCAGAACGGGCGTCGCTCAGACGATGTCCCATGCGCGATCGCGCATGCGCTGCGCGAAATCACCGAGGCCGGGGCCGGCGATACCGAGCACACGCTGGACCTCGCCTGCGAGCGCCTCGCGCAGTCGATCGCCGCGGCCGAGCGCATGCGCGGGGAGCTGCGCTCCCAACGCGCCGACCTGCGCACCCTGGAGAACCGCATGCAGGTCACCACCGAGATGCTCACCGAGGGGGTGCTCGTCTTCGACCGCCACGGACGCGTCGTCTACGCCAACAACGCGGCCGGGCGCATCCTCAGCATGAGCCATGACCAGCTGCTGGCGCGCCACGTGCGCGACCGGCGCTGGCACTTCCTGCACGCAGACGGCTCGCCGTGGTCGCTCGCGACGCACCCCGCGGCGGAGACGCTGCAGACGGGCCGTCCGCAGCGCGGCGTGACACTGGGGGTGCAGAAGCCCGGCGGCGACGTAGCCTGGATCTCCCTCAGCTCGCGCGTCGCGCTGGACGAGCAGGGGCAGCCCTCCGGCGCGATCGCGACGTTCGCCGACATCAGCGAGCGGCGCACGATCCTCGAGCGCCTGCAGCACCAAGCCCACCACGACCAGCTCACGAACCTCGCCAACCGCAGGCTGTTTCACAAAGAGCTCGACCGCGCGATCTCGCGCGCCGAGCGTCACGGCTGCGCGGTCGCGCTGGTCTACATGGACCTCGACGGCTTCAAGCGGATCAACGACACGCTCGGGCACCGTACCGGCGACCAGGTGCTGCGGACGCTCGCCGAGCGCCTCACCGCCGCCGTGCGCGAGGACGAGCTGATCTCGCGCTACGGCGGCGACGAGTTCGTCGCGCTGCTGAGCATGCTGCCGAGCCCGAGCCCCGAAGTCGAAACCTTCATGGAGCGCATGCGCCTGACCGTCAGCGAGCCGATCCAGCTCGAGGCCGGCGCGGTGCACATCGGCGCGAGTCTCGGCGCAAGCACCTACCCGCACGACGGCAGCACCGCCGAGCAACTGCTGCACCACGCCGACGCGGCGATGCTGGCGATGAAGAGCAGTCGCCGCGCCGGCTGAGAAAGCGCCTGCGGGCGAGCTTTGCGCTCTACTCGCCGCTAGTGGCGGTCTGCGGCTCGTCTGCGCTGGCAGCAGGCGGCGGCGCCACCTCGACCGCGTCGCTCGCCGGCTCGGACTCGACCGCGCCATCCAGCGGAGGGTCCGCGGAGACGGACGGCCTGGCCTGCTCGGGGACGGCAGGCGTGGAGCTCTCGGGTGCGGACGGCGTGGCCTGCTCGGAGACAGCGGGCGCAGCGTCCACGGGGGCGGGGGGGCGCTTCCCGCCAGGGCCTGTGGCGCTCCGTTCTCCGTGTGCACGCCATCGGTGGCGCCCTCCAGGCGCCCGGCGAGCACGGCTTTGGAGGGGGCGAGCATCATCGTCATGTTGCGGCCCTCCTGCATCGGCCGCTGCTCGACGACGCCCAGCTCGCCGAGCTCCTCAGCGAGCCGGTCGAGGATCATCGTGCCGCGCTCGGGGTGGGTGACCTCGCGCCCACGGAACATGATCGTGACCTTGACCTTGTCCTTGTGGCGCAGGAAGCGTTCGACGTGACCCTTCTTGGTGTCGTAGTCGTGCTGGGCGATCTTGGGGCGGAACTTGATCTCGCGGATCGTGATCTGCTGCTGGTGCTTGCGCGCCTGCTTGACCTTCTGGGCCTGCTCGTACTTGTACTTCGAGTAGTCCAGGATCCGGCACACCGGCGGGCGTGCCTCGGGGGCGACCTCGACCAGGTCCAGTTCGCGCTCCTGGGCGAAGCGCAGCGCGTCGGGCGTCTTGAGTACGCCGACCTGGTTGCCCTCGTCGTCGATGAGGCGCACCTCGGGGACGCGGATCCGCTCATTGATCCTCGTCGTGTCCCGCTCGGGCGGGCGCCGGTCGAACCTGCGAGGTACCGGCACTAGCTGTCCTGACCGCGCGTCAAGCTTTTGCTAGGCGCGACGGAGTCGAATGGTTGCGGGCTTTCAAGGCGGCCGAGTATAGCGACGCGTCGGCTGTGCGCAAGCTCACCGGCTCGCAGCCGGGCGTCGTTGCGATTCGCGCAGCAGTCGCTGGGCGAGCTCATCGAGTGTGACTGCTCCTGTGTCTCCAGCTCGGTGCTCGCGCACCGAGACCGTGCCCTCGCCGGCCTCGCGCTCGCCGACGACGAGCATGAACGGCACTTTGCGCAGCTCGGCGTCGCGGATCTTGCGCCCGATCGACTCGCCGCGGTCGTCGAGCTCGACGCGCAGGCCGCGCTCGCGCAACGCCGCGTGCACCGCGGCGCCGTACTCGTTGAAGCGCTCGGAGACGCTCAGCACGATCGCCTGCACCGGCGCGAGCCACAGCGGCAGCTCGCCGGCGTAGTGCTCGATCAGGATGCCGATGAAGCGCTCGAAGGAGCCCAGTAGCGCGCGGTGGATCATCACGGGAGGGTGCTCGGCGTTGTCGGCGCCGGTATAGGCCAGCTCGAAGCGCTCGGGCATCGAGTAGTCGAGCTGCACCGTCCCCAGCTGCCAGGAGCGCCCGATCGAGTCCTTCATGTGCAAGTCGATCTTCGGCCCGTAGAAGGCGCCGTCGCCGGGGTTCAGCTCGTACTGAAGGCCCTCTGCGCGCAGCGCCCCCGCCAGCGCCCCCTCGGCGCGATCCCACATCTGCTCGCTGCCGATCCGCTGCGCGGGGCGCGTGGAGAGCTCCAGGCGCGGCTCGAACCCGAACAACTCATAGAGGTGGAAGCCGAAGCGCAGGCACTGCACGACCTCCTCCTGAACCTGCTCCTCGGTACAGAAGATGTGCGCGTCGTCCTGGGTGATGTGGCGCACGCGCAAGAGGCCGTGCAGCACCCCGGAGGGCTCGTGGCGGTGCACGAGGCCGGCCTCGGAGTAGCGGACCGGCAGGTCGCGGTAGGAGTGCCGGCGGTCCTTGTAGATCTGGATGTGCGCCGGGCAGTTCATCGGCTTCAGCGCCATCGGGCGCTCCTCGACCTCGGTGAAGTACATGTTCTCGCGGTACTTCTCCCAGTGCCCCGACTGCTTGAAGAGGTCGACGTCGAACAGGATCGGCGTTTTGACCTCGTGGTAGCCGCGCGCCCGGTTCTCATCACGCCAGAGCTCGGTGAGCGCATTCCAGACCGCCATCCCCGCGGGCTTCCACAGCGGCGCGCCCGGGGAGAGCTCGGAGAATTGGAAGAGGTCGAGCTCGCGCCCCAGCTTGCGATGGTCGCGCGCGCGCGCCTGCTCCAGGCGCTCCAGATGCTCCTCGAGGGCGGCCTTGGAGAAGAACGCCGTGCCGTAGATGCGGGTGAGCATCGTGCGCGTGGAGTCCCCCCGCCAGTACGCGCCCGCGACCGATTGCAACTTGAAGGCCCCCACGGTCTTCGTCGTGGGGGCGTGCGGGCCGCGGCAGAGATCGGTGAACGGGCCGTTGGTGTACAGCGAGACGGTCTCCAGCGGGTGCCCGGGCTCCGCGGCGCGCACGAGGTCGTCGATCAGCTCGACCTTGTAGTCCTGCCCCTGCGTGGCGAAGCGCGCGCGGGCGTCGGCGACGGACACGTCCTCGCGCTCGAAGCGCTCAGCCGCCTTGACGTGCACGCGCATGCGCTCTTCGATCGCCGGGAAGTCGGCCTCGGAGACCGTCACCCCGTCGGGGAACTCGAAGTCGTAGTAGAAGCCCTGCTCGATCGCAGGCCCGATCGAGATCTTCACGCCTGGGTAGAGCTCCGTCACGGCGGCCGCGAGCACGTGCGCCGCGTCGTGGCGAATCAGCGCCAGCGGCGCCTGCCCCTCGCTGCGCGCGGTCAGGATCGCGATCCGCGCCCCGTCGCCCAGCGGGCGCGCGAGATCCCGCAGCTCCGGCTCGGCCTCCGCTCCCGCGCCGCTCACACGCACCGCGAGCGCGGCGCGCGCCAGTCCCGCGCCGATCGCCGCGGCGGCGTCAGCGCCGCTCGCTCCGGCCGGCAGCTGCAGCGCGTTGCCGTCGGGCAGGGTCACCGTGAGGGTCTCGGTCGCGGTCATCGGCGAGGCTGGAGGCTACCCTCCCGTCGGTGAGCGCGGAGCGCAGGTGGGTCGCGATTCAGCACGTGCCCTTCGAGGGGCCCGGATCGATCGCGACCGCGGCCGCGTCGCGCGGGACGCCACTGAGCGTCTGCCACCCCTATCGGGGCGAGTCGCTGCCCACGCCGCAGGAGCTGCGCGGGCTCGTGGTGATGGGCGGCCCGATGGGTGTCTCCGACACCGCCCAACACCCCTACCTCGCGGACGAGCTACGGCTGATCGCGGCGGCCGTCGCGGCGGGCCTGCCAGTGCTCGGCGTGTGCCTCGGGGCGCAACTGCTGGCGGCGGCGCTCGGCGCTCGGGTGTACCGCGGCGCGCGACTTGAGATCGGAGCGGGCACGGTCGCGCTCACCTCCCCCGGACGCGCCGACCCCGTGCTGGGAGCCGCCGGCCGCGGCGTGCTGCCCGTGGTCCACTGGCACCAGGACACCTTCGAGCTGCCGCCGGGCGCGACGTGGCTCGCCCGCAGCGATCTCTACCCGCACCAGGCCTTCCGCGTCGGGGCGCTCGCGTACGGACTGCAGTTCCACGTCGAGGTCGACCGCGCGCTCGCGGAGGGCTGGCAGGCACATCTACCCGACGACGTCTCGATCGACGAGCCGGTCCGCGCGGACGTCGAGAGCGTCGGCCGCGCGACGCTCGGCGCTTTCCTCGACCTGGCCTAGAGCTCCGAGCCGAGCATCGGCTTGACACAGAGCGGCTGGTCACGATCCAAAAACCAAGATCCAACTGCAACGATGAATTCGATCGATCGTCTCTGGATGTGTTTCTGTATGCTGAACAAATTCCGCACGGCGCCTCCTCCGGGAGCTGTCCGCGCCGGGGGCAAGTGGTTATCACGCGGACCAGGAGACGACTGCGATGAGCTCAGTACCTCACGCCGGTGAAGGCGGGCCGGAGCCCGGACCAGGGCCAGAACCCGGACCGGGAGCCGGGCCAGGACCAGGAGCCGGACCAGGAGCCGGGCCAGGAGCCGGACCAGGGCCAGGAGCCGAACCAGGACCCGGGCCGGCACCCGGGCCAGCGCCAGAACCCGGACCAGCGCCAGCACCCGGACCAGCGCCAGCACCCGGACCAGCGCCAGCACCCGGACCAGCGCCAGCACCCGGACCAGCGCCAGCACCCGGACCAGCGCCAGCACCCGGACCAGGGCCAGCACCCGGGCCAGGGCCAGCACCCGGACCAGGAGCCGGACCAGGGCCGGAACCAGCGCCCAAACCACCAGAACCAGAAGGGCCAAAACCCGGACCGGGGCCGGAACCTGGCCTAGGCACCCCGCAACGCTCGTTCCTCAACGAAGCGCCGTGGGGCGCGGTCGTCGTCATCTGCGGACTCGTCGCGATCGTCGTCATCTTCCTCTTCGCAATCGAGCACTACTCACAGGCGAGCGACGTCGCAACCGCCACCGCGAGTGTCTCGGGCGTGATAGCGGCACTCGTCGGCGCTTACTTCGGGATTCGCGGCTCCTCGCTGGCGCAGGAAAAGGCGCAGAACGCCAACAAAGGCGGCGGGCCGGGCCAGTAGAGCAGGCGGGGCCAAGTGAGCTGGCTCAGGCGAGCTGCCAGAGGGCGTCGTCGCCCAGCGGCGTGCGCCTGGCCGTCCCGGCGCCTGTGAGCTCGACCAGGGCGCGCTCGGCCGCCACGCGATCGGGCGGCTCGTTGCCGACGGCCATGATCGCGGCGACCTCCTGTGTGACCAGGCCGTCGGAGAAGCGCTCGAGCGCCGCGAGCGGGTCCGGCGGCGGTGGCTCACGCCGTAGCGTCGGGTCGAGGTTGGCGATCAGCACGTCGTAGGCCTCGACTGTCTGAAAACCGCCTGCCTCTAGACGGCGTCCATTGGCGTGGAAGACGAGCGAGGGCGCCGAGTAGCGCACCGGCCCGTCGGTCTGGCGGGCCTTGCCCTGGAAGTGCGTAGGGCCGCCCTCGGCCTCGCGGGTCTCCCGCTTGTCGGCTTCGTACGCCTCGGTGACGCCGGGGTCTTCGAGCGCGCCGACGATCGCCTGGACGTCGAGGCCTGCCACGGACTCCAACGCCTGCGCCAGCTCCGCGTCCTCATCGAGCAGCAGCGTGGTGTTAAACCAGGCGAGCTGTAGCGCGCGCAGCACAGCGTGCTCACGATGCGGATCGAGCAAGCGCGTAGCGACGATCGCGCGGCAGGCGCGCCCCGTGGCGAGCACGCGCTCGCGCGGGAGCACCGCGAACGGCATCCCGTAGCGCTTGCGGAAGCGGAGGTGACCCTCAGCCATGCGCGTCGGTGTGTAGCCGGCCTGCACGTAGCGCTCGGTGCTCTCAGCCAATCCGATCGTCACCAGGCGCCACTTGAGCTGTGAGCCATAGCGCCAGCGCAACACGGCGAGCGCCGGACTCACCGAGTAGCCCCACGGGCAACCCGGATCGTTGAAAAGAGTCACCTCGATCTCGGCCATGAGCCCCAATATAGTTGCACGCGCAAGCGCTGCCCGGGCACTGTCCGGCGAAGCCTGACCCAGCAGCCCCGACCAAGCCCTCCCACGCGCCCTCGCCGACTACGAACGGTTTCCCACGCCGGCTCGGGAGAGCGATCTATGACGAGCGAAGCTCAGCTCTTGACGAGCCCCACAACATGACCCTCGGGGTCGGCGAACAGCGCGATCGAGGGTCCACCGGGAACGTCCATCGGCGGAGCAACGGTGCTGCCACCGTTTGCGGCGACCCGCTCGAGTGCGGCGTGTAGGTCCGCGACCGCGATGTAAAAGGTCACGTGACCGGGAGCGCCCTCTGGGGCGGCACCGACGCCACCGGCGATGCCATCCTCGCCGATCGGCTTGACCATCGCGTAGGTGGGCATGACCGACTGCATCTCCCACTCGAAGGTGTCACCGTAGAAGCGCGTCAGCGACTCCGTGTCCTTGCCGAGAACCTCGAAGTGGACGACTGGATTGGGCATGTGGGCTCCTCCTACTCGGGTTAGAGAGAAATGGACGGGGCTAACCATCCTCGCGTGACGCTAGCGCGTCGGCCAACTCGCCGCGGGAGCCGATCTCGAGCTTGCGATAGACGCTCGACAGATGACCCTTGATCGTCTGCGTGGTAACGAACAGCGCCTGGGCGACATCCCGGTTGCTGGCGCCATCGGCGGCCAGGCGCGCGACACGCAGCTCACTCGGGGTGAGCGCGTCGACACCCGTCAGCCATGGTCGCCGCGGACGCGCGCCGGAGGCCAGCAGCTCCTCGCGGGCACGCTCGGCGAGCGGCTCCGCGCGGGCGTCGTGGGCGAGCTCTAGTCCCCGCCGCAGCGGCTCGCGCGCATGCGTACGCTGACCCTCGCGGCGCAGGTGCGCGCCGTGATCGATCAGCGCCCGTGCGAGCTCCAGGCGCGCCGGGCTCTGCTCGAGCGTCGCGACGGCCTCAATCAGCAGCCCCTCCCGCTCGACCACCGGCGCCAGCGCGGCGCTCGCGCGCAGTGCCACACCGACGCCGCGCGCGACACCCGCCCGCCGTGCCAGGACGAGCTCTTGCGCCACCAGTGCGCGGGCCTCTTCGAGCTGCTCGGCGCGCAGCGTTAACGCCAACTCTGAGCGCCACGCGACGATGTTGGGGTTGAGAATTCCCACGCGTTCGCACGCCTCGCCGCAGGCGCGCAGATCCTTGAGCGCGCCTGCCGTCTCCCCCCGCGCACGCTTTACCCGCCCGCGCACCTCCAGCAGCGTGACCCCGGCGGGAGTCCCGGCGAGCTCCGGGGTCAACGGGATCGGAGCGAGTAGCGCGGCCGCCTGCTGTGCACGGCCACGCTCCAGCAAGGTCAGTGCGAGGTAGCTCGCCGTAAATGGGATCGCGAAGCTCAATCCCTGCTCCAGTGCCAGCTCCAGCGCAGGCGCCGCGTCGGCCTCCGCCTCTAAGAGTGCGCCGCTGCGCAGCTGGGTGAGCGCACGAAAGGTCGAGCCGGCCAGAAAACCAAGCACCGAACTGCGCGCGGCCGCGTCGGCGAGCATCGCATCGGTGTGCGCCAGGGCCTCCCCGAGACTGTCAATCAGCACTAGCGCGAACGCCCCGTGCACGGCCTCGATCGCTTCAGAGCCCTCGCGCTCCAGGAAGCGACCGCTATCCAAGCCACGCTCGATCAGCCACTGAAAGTCAGCCGGAGGGCGCCCGTGCACGGCGAGCAGCAGCGCGAGGTTCAAGCGCAGCGGTCGCACGCCATCGACGTCGAGCTCCTCGCTCGCGCGGAGACGCAGACGCTCGACACGCTGCTCAACGGCTGCCTCGGTGACCGCGGCCGAACCTGCGCGTAGCGCGCGCGCTTCAAGGGTCCCGAGTGTCAGCAGTCTGCCCTCCAGGCGCAGCGCCAGGTCCAGATCGCGTTCCCCCAACTCCGCGAGGGCTTGCTCGAGCTGGGCCAGCGCCACGTCCCACTCCCCAGCGAAGAACAGGGTGTCGGCGAGCAGCCAGCGCAGGCGGGCACGCTGCACGGGATCCTCCCCCAGCTCGAGCGCTTCGTGCAGATGCTCGATCGCAGCAGGACTGCGCAGGAGCGTCTCCGCACGGGCCAGCTCGGCGAGCAGCGCCGCGCGCTCCTGTGCAGGCGGTGGCTCGGCGAGCGCGCGCGTCAGATAGGCGACGGCCGGCTGGGGCACACCCCGTCGCATCGCGCCAGCGGCGGCCCTGCGCAAGCTTGCGACGCTCGTGGAGCTGCCCTCGGGATCGGAGCACAGCAGCTGGGCCGCGACCGCCTCTGCGCCAGCGCCGTCCTCTATCAACAGCGCCGCCGCCTGCGCGTGCATGCGGGCTCTGCGCCGCACCGGCAGCGCGTCGTAGACGGCAGCCCGCACCAGCGGGTGGGCAAATGTCGGCGCGGACTCCCGCGCCAGTAGTCCCTCACGGGCGAGCGCGTCGAGGGCGCCAGCCGCCGCTTCGGGGTCGAGCTCACCCAGCATTGCGATCCGCCGCGGTGCCGCACAATCACCCAGCACTGCGAGCGCACGCGCGGCCACGATCGCCGGCTCGCCCAGGCGCGCAACGCGCCTGAGGACGTCGCGTTGCAGAGCCTCGGGGGCGCACTCCCCGAGCGCCGCAGCGGCGTCCACCGTGGGTGCCGCCCCGGCGCGCGCAAGCTCCGCGAGCAGCTCGCGCACGGCGAATGGGTTGCCGCCGGTTACACGGTGCAGTTCTGCAGCGAAGCGCTCGTCGGGGCTCTCTCCCAGAGCGTCTTTGACGAGGCTCGCGACTGCCTCCTGCGCCAGCGCGCCGACCCTCAACTGCGTGAGTCGCGGATCGCCCATTAACGCTGGCAGCGGCCCGTCGGTCACCTCGGGATCGACGGGGCGAGCAGCGATCGCGACGAGCAGCGGCAGGCCCTCGATCCGGCGAGCGAGATAGGCAAGCCACTCAAGCGTCGCGAGATCGGCCCAATGGGCGTCGTCGAGCGCCAGCAGTAGCGGCCGGCGCTCGGCAAGCCCGGCAAGCAGCCAGTAGAGGCCGTGCAGCGCCGCGAACGAGGGTGCGGGGGCGCGCTCGGCGCCGATGTCGAGCACACCCCCCGCAAGTCCCGCGGTGCCCTGCAGCAGCTCGGCGCGCGCGCCGGGATCCAGTGCACGCACCGCGGGCTCGAGCAACTGCCGGGCAGCACCCAGCGCGAACCCTTGCTCGAGCTCGCTACCGTGTCCGCGCCACACACCGATCCCGGCGGCCGTCGCGATCCGGCAGGTCTCCCCCAACAGCGCCGTCTTGCCCTCCCCCGGCGCGCCGACTATCGCCACCAGCGCGCCTTCACCGGCGGCAGCGCCCTGCAGCAGCTCGGCGAGTCGCTGCAGTTGCTGCTCGCGCTCGAGCAGTGTCGGCCGCTGCGGGCTCACTGGTTGGCTGACTTGCACGTGCGGCTACACCGTCCCCATGTCGCTCTCGATGTCCTATCGACCGGGTGCAAAATGGACGCCCGTTCGATCCCTGCCAAAGACCCTACCCGGGGTATGGTGACAAGTCAGCGGGGAGCAGTAAGCTCGCCGCGATGGTCGGCCGACAAAGCCCTGCGTCGATGCTGCGTGGCATCCTTGCCCTCACCCTCCTGTTGACGCTCTACACGCTGCTTTGCAGCTCGGCGTCAGCCGCGGAAACGGTGGTGAACTTCGACGGCCTCCAAGCGGGCGCCCTCGTCAAGAGCCAGTACGAAGCACAGGGCCTCAAGCTCGGCCGCGCCGAAGAACTTGGCCAGAGCTCACCCCAAGGCGACTGCGGATCGCCGACAGTCCAAGCAGAAGCCGAAAGCGGCATTGCGGCAGCCTCGGCGCCGAACTACGCGATCCTGCCGACGTGCACCGTCGCGGGACCCGCATTCAGCGGGACCTACGGCGCCCTGCTCGGGCATCCGAGCAGCGCACTCTCGGTCGAAGTGCGCGATCTCAGCGTCGGCAGCATCGCCGAAGTTCAGGTGATCGCTTACAACAACACCGGCCAGGAAATCGCCAGCGGCAACGGCGAAGCCACGACCACCGCTTGGAAGCGAATCACCCTACTCCTCAACGGCGAGGCACAGATCAGCTATTTCGTGATCCGCACCGCCAAAGCGAGCGTCTCCCCACTGTCGATTGGGATCGACAACCTCAGCTTCCAGCAGGCCAGCGAAGAACCCAGCGGCGGGGGCGGGGGCGTCCCCCCGGGCGGAGAAACGACGGGCCCGGGCTCCACGGGTGCCAATCCAACCGGCTCCGGGCCCCCGACGCCACCCACCGCGACGCTCTCCCTCCAGACCCCCAACCCGGGGCCGGGTGAGGAGCTCGCGGTCAGCGGTGCCGCTTCGCAGGCAGGCAGCGGCCGCATCATCTCCTACGACTGGGACCTCAACGGCGACGGCAAGACCGATACGAGCACCGGCACGAACCCGGTCGCGCACCTGATCCTCGCGCCGGGACCGCACACAATCGGGCTCACGGTGACCAACTCCAACGGCCAGAGCTCCAGCTCGAAAATCGGCCTGACACTGCCCGCGGCGACCGTCGCGATCCCGCCCCCCGATGGCGGTCAGGGCCCGTGCGAACCGACCCTGACGGTCGGTAACGCCCAGATCATCGCGGAATGCATTCAGACGCTCGCAGGCGGCGGCTACGTGATCGAGTCCAAGCAGCTCGCGGTCAACGGCATGATGCTCGCGCCGCAGGGTGGTGGCTTCGGCGTCTTCAAGGTGCAAACCGTCAAAGACATCGCGATCGACGGCACCGCCACCCGGCTCTCCGGGACACCCGTGAGCATCGAGCTCCTGAACACCCCGATCGGCGATGTGGTGCTCGGCGGCAGGGACCTGGAAAGCGAACCGATCGACCTCACCACCCACAGTGCACTGAACCAGCACTTTCCAGCGCTGAACCATGGCCTGCGCGAGCCCCGCGCGCGGGCAGCCGACGAGGGGTCCAAGACGCTGCTGATGGCGATCGGCGTTGGGCATGAATGCACCGGCAAGGAAAGCAAGAAGGCGGGCTGTTGCCCACCGGCGCATGAAAACACCGCCTGCGCGACCCTGCCCGGCAACTTTCCGCTCGTGGGACAGGTCGACATCTACCTGAACAACAAAGGCCAGGCACTGATCGACGTACAGGTGGGGCTCGAACTGAAGGGGATCTTCGAAGCCACCGGGGCACTGGAGATCGAGGCCGATCCCCAGACCGGCGTCAATCTCAATTCGCTGAAGTTCACCGTCGGCGAAGCGGGCCTCGAGTCGATCTTCACAGTGAAGGATGCCTCGTTCGTCTACTACTTCCCGAGCGCCCCCGAAGAATCCAAGCGCGATACTTGGCAGGCGAAGGGCAAGATCGTCTTCGGACCACTCGGAGAACCGTCGCTCGAAGGCGAACTGGCCTTCAAGAAAGGTCAGTTCCACTCGGCCTCGCTGGTCTTCGTGGCGCCGCCACCGGGCGTTCCGATCTATCCAGGTATCTCACTCAACAAGCTCGGGGGCTCGGTGGGCGTCGAACCGTTCTCCTTCGGGGGCACGATCGGCGCCAGCATCGCAACCCAATTGGAGCTGACGCTCTCCTTCAAGTACCGCGAAGCAAGCGGCGAAGAACTCGGGTTCCTCGGTGGCCAAGGCCAGCTTGCGCTGGACGGCGACGACATCGCGACACTCGCGGCCGACGTGTACTCCGATGGCTATGTCGACGCTCAGCTCAAGATCGACCTGCACTTGCCGTTCGAATCGACCAGTCCGGTCGTGAGCGTAGGCGGCGGCATCGGCTTCTGGGACGAACCGGCCAGCGGCCTCTGGCAAGCCGAAGGCAACGTATCCATGAAGCTCTGGGAAATCAGTGGCGAAGTCGCTGGTTTGATCAACAACCAGTACGTAGCCGGATGCGCCGCGTTCAATACCTTTGGCTACAACTGGGGCCTGTTGGGGAGCTACCGCTTCTCCGACAGCCACGTCAGCGTTGGGCCTTTCGGCAACAGTAACTGTTCCGATCAGTTCAAGGAATACAAGCAGAAGCCGCTCAAGCAGCACAGCGGCGGCTTCGTCGGCGGAGAATCGCTGCACTTCGACGGGACTCGCGAACTAGCGTGGCTGAACGATGCGGGCAGCATCGCCGGCGCCAGGAGCAGCGCGACGGTCGCTAGCAGCGACTCGTTTACGCTGCCACCCGGCACGCTCGGTGAGGAGCTGCGCATCGCCTCGACCTCCGGGACCCCGGTCGTGACGCTCACCAGCCCCGGTGGCCAGACCTTCACAACACCGCCAGCGCCGGGGCACATGGTCGGCGACGACGGACACTTCCTCGCCGCGATCGCCCCTAACCACGATCAGGTACTCGTGCTGCTGCGCCATCCCCAAGGCGGGGAATGGCACATCCAGTCCGTTGGGGGATCGGCGCCGATCCAGACGCTGGAAGCCGCCGAAGACGTGCCACCGGCGACGGTGCGCGCGCACGTTCGCCGACATCGGCGCAGCTGGACGCTCTCCTACAAGATCGCCCACCATCTTCCGGGTGCAAAAGTGCGCTTCGTCGAACGCGGACGCGACAGTACGCACGTGCTCGGCGTCACGAGCGCCGGGCGCGGGACCCTGCGCTTCACTCCGCAGGACGCGCTCGGGCGCAGTCGCAAGATCGTCGCGTACCTGCTGAACGGCGAAGGCGTGCCGGTACGCGTGCTAACGGCGGGGCGCTACACGGCGCCGAGCGCGCTGCGCGGCGGTCACGTCCGCGGCTTGCGGATCGTCCATAGTGGATCCGGCGCGCTCATCACGTGGCATGCGGCGAGCGGAGCACGCCTCTACAAGATCAGGGTGCATGGCAGCGACGGGCGCCTGCAGACCCTCTTGCGCAAGCCGAGCAGCCGCAGCGTGGCGCTGACCGGCGTGCTGCCATTCGAGACCTTCACGGTCACGGTCACGGCCGCCGGCGGGCCGAACCTGCTGCCGGGTCCGCCCGCCACGGCGAGACTCCGAGCGCTGAAGCTCCCCAAGCGCCCGATCGCCAAGCGGCACGGCAGGCACAAAACAGGCTGATCGGCCGCTGCCGGCTCATTCACCGGCAGGTCACGCGGCCATCTCCCAACGCATCGCGAGTCAGCCGTCGGCGCCGAGGGCCATGCGGCAGAGGCCGGCACGCGGCCGCCCGGCGAGCCAGACGCCGGCACGCGACCGGCCGGCGAGCGATACCCATGGCTGAACCAAACCTTCGTCCGCTCGGCACCGGGTAGAGCGCCACCCCCCAACACCCCGCGCGTAGAAACCACACGACCTGGGTAAGGAAGTCGTGCTTCAGGTTGCCCAGAACGAATCTGGCAGGAGAGGAGCACACACATGGGTTTCCCCGTTATCACAGGGATCCGGGCGCAGCGCAGCCGGATCCTGCTCATCGCGCTACTCAGCTGCATCGCATTGACATTGACAACTCCCACCGCTTGGGCCGGATTCGGCATCGCCAAATGGGAAGCGGGGACCTGCAAGGAGTCGACATGCAATATCGAAGGTAAAGATCCCGAAGCGGAATTCTATACCCAGGCTGCCGGGCATCCTGACTTTGGGATTACCGATTTCGCTTTCAACGCCAAACAAGGATTGGCGCAAGAACCGGAAGGCAAAGTCAAGGACGTGCGCGTGGATCTCCCCCCGGGCCTGGCGGTGGACCCGGAAGCAGTGGAACCGTGCTCCGAAGCCTTGATTGAAAAATTCGAATGTCCACAAAAGAGTCAGGTGGGCGAAGACGAAGCGATCGGCACCGCAGAACTCGTGCTGGGCCTGAAGACGACTGTGACGGAAAGCTTTCCCGTGTATGACGTCGAACGCAAACCCGGAGAGCCAGCGCGGTTCGGTGTCGAGGTCGACAGCGCGACGCTCAGGACCGCCGAAGGACTGACCGCACAGAAGCTCAGAAGCGTCATCTACCTCGAGGGCGGCATTAGCTGGCACAGCGAAGCCACGACCAGCGAAAACAGTGGTGTGCAGAGCGGTGACTACCACGAGTTCTTCAGGATCCAGAACGTCGCGCAGCAACCCGAAATCGTCAAATCGAAGTTGATCTTCTGGGGCGTTCCACACGAACACAACCCAGCCGCACTGGACAATGCGTTCCTAACGATGCCGAGCTCTCTGGACGCCTGCACCCGACCGCAGACGACCTGGCTGCACGTCGACTCCTATGAAGATCCCGGCAACTTCATCGCCGATCCGGTCGAAACGCGCCTGGAAGACGGCACGGCGCTTACAGCAACGGGCTGCGGCGCGCTCGCATTCGCCCCGTCGCTGGCCCTCAATGCCGAACCGAGCCAGTCCGACCAGCCCGACGGCGCGACGGTTGACCTGCACGTTGCCCAATCCACCTCAGACCCGTCGGAGCTCAACTCCCCCGACTTGCGGACCGCCGAAGTCACGCTGCCGGAAGGGATGACGCTCAACCCCGCGGCGGCACACGGGCTGGAAGCCTGCTCCAATGCCCAGATCGGGATCGGCACCGATGCGCCGATCGGCTGCCCCGCCGGCTCGAAGATCGGAACCGTCACTGTCGATGCTCCCGGAATTCCGAATGGCGCGCTCACGGGCAGCGTGTACGTCGGCTCCCAGGAAAGCCAAGAACCGGAATCGGGCAAGGAGTATCGGATCCTGCTCGCGGCCGAAGCGCCGCTGTACGGTGTCGGGGTACGGCTGGAGGGCCAGGTCAAGGCCAAGAAAAACACCGGTCAGCTGACGGCTGTATTCGTCAACAGTCCGCAGGTGCCCTTCGAAGACGTCATCTTGAAGTTCAACGACGGCGCGCGAGCGCCGCTAGCCAATCCGCTGAGCTGCGGTGCGGCAGTACCGGCGGCCAGCCTCACGCCCTACAGCGGCGAGCCTCCAAAGGCCGCCAGCACAAGCGGCTTCCTCGTCAGCGGCGACAGTAGCCTGCCGTGTCCCACGCCGCCGCCGTTTACGCTGGCTCAGAGCACCCACAACCAGTCAGCGACGGCCGGGGCGCCAACCTCCTTCACGTTCAACCTCGCCCGCGGTGACGGCCAGCAGTACCTCTCGCGGATCAAGACCGTGCTGCCGCCCGGCCTGCTCGGAGCGATCCCATCCGTGCCCCTGTGCGGTGAACCGCAGGCGCAGGACGGCAGCTGCCCGCCCGCAAGTGAGATCGGCCAGGCGACGGTGACGGCGGGCGCTGGATCCGAACCGTATGCCTTCAGCGGCCATGTCTACTTGACCGGCCCCTACGAAGGCGCCCCTTACGGGCTATCGATCGTGGTGCCAGCGCTCGCAGGCCCGTTCGACCTCGGCAGCGTCGTCACGCGCGCCGCGATCGGCGTCGAAATGTATACCGGGCGCGTGGTCCTCACGAGCTCGCTGCCGACGATCGTCGGAGGTGTGCCGCTGCGCCTGAAGACACTCAGCGTCGCGATCGACCGGCCAAGCTTCCTGATCAATCCGACCAACTGCGCCGCGCTCGCCCTCGAATCGGCGCTGACTTCGACTTTTGGCGCGACGCAGGGCCTCTCGACGCCGTTCCAGGTCAGCGATTGCGCCAAGCTGGCGTTCAAGCCGAGCTTCGGCGCAGCCACCGGCGCAAAGACCTCGAGAGCGAATGGCGCAAGCATCGAAGTCAAGGTCACGCAGGGCGCGCACCAGGCCAACATCCGTGAGCTGCAGGTGCAACTGCCCAAGCAGCTCCCCGCACGTGGGACGACGCTCCGCAAAGCGTGCCTGGCCGCGACCTTCGAAGTCGCGAGCCCGCCTGGCGCATGCCCCGACACTGCACGTGTCGGCAGCGTCACGGTTACCACGCCGATCCTGCCGGGCAAGCTCACCGGACCCGCCTACCTGGTCTCACACGGCGGCCAGGCGTTTCCCGACCTCGACCTGATCCTGCGAGGCGATGGCGTGCAGGTCGTGCTGGTCGGCCACACCCACATCTCGAGTACCGGAATCACGACATCGACCTTCGAAACGCTCCCGGACGTACCGATCTCCAGCGCTGTCGTGAACCTACCCACCGGCCCCCAATCGGTCCTGGCGGCTAACGTCAACCTTTGTAAGGCAAAGCTCAAGGCGCCGACCACGATCCTCGCGCAGAGCGGAGCGAAGATCACCCAGAAGACCAAGATCGCAGTTAGGAACTGCCCGGTCACAATCGTCGCTCACAGGACGTCGGGCACAAGCGCGATCATGAAGGTGAAAGTACCCGCCGCGGGGCGCCTCAGCGCCAGCGGACGCGACCTGCACTTGCTCAGGCGCCGTCTGGGCAAAGCCGGTACGAGCACACTTGTCATAAAACTCACACGGGCCGGCGTGCAGCGACTGGATCGACAGCGGCGACTGCGACTGAAGATCCGCGTTGGATTCGTGCCTAAGTCGGGGCATAGCTCGAAGGCCTCCACGACCGTGATCTTCCGCTCCTAGCGCAAGACGGATGGGATAGCCCACGGCCTCGCCCTCAGCGGTCATAAGTCTCGATCGCGCGTACCGAGAGCGTGATCAGCACGATGCCGGTAAGGAGGATCACGCCGGCGCAGATCGCGAGCTTGTGCAGGACCCATCCTTCCAGCACGAGCGAACGCAGCCCTTCGATCACATAGCTCACTGGGTTCGCGCGCGCCAGCGCCTCCATCACAGGAGTGAGCAGTTCGAAAGGCACAAAGTTAGGGGTTAGAAAGAGCAGCGGGAAGAAGATCAGGAAGCTCGCGTTGGTGGCCTGCACGTTGCGTGTGCGCAGCGCGATTAGCATCCCGATACCGGCGTAGGCGACACCCCAGAAAGCGGTGAGGATGATCAACACGAGGGCGCCGCCGACGCCGCTACGCACCTGCATGCCAAACGCCAGCGCAACCATCAGCACCAGTGTCGAGACGGCAAGCCCACGCACCAGATCGGCGGCGAGGCGCCCGAAGATGATCGACGAGCGCCGGATCGGAGCGACCAGCAACTTGTCGAAGTAGCCGAGGTCGATCTCCGTGACGAGCGCCAGCCCGGAAGTAGCGGTACACACTGCGAACATCAGCGACACGGGCAGCTGGAAGCCGACATAACCCTGGCCATGGAGAAACGGTGTCGAGGAAGGGAACGTCTTTGAGACCTGGCCGATGTTGACGGCGAGGAAGAACAGCGGGATGAACAGCGTCGGGATCGTGGCCTCGGGGAGACGCAAGACCTCGCGCACCGCCCGGCGACCGAGCAGTAGAACCTCGCTCATACAGACTCCCCTTCGCGCTCGCCCTCAAGGCGCCTACCGGTGGCCCGCAGGAAGACGTCGTCAAGCGACGGTCGCGACACGGCGATCGCACCGACGCGGATGCCCTCCCCATCCAGGCGACGCACGATCTCCGCGATCGAAGTCGGCCCATCCTCCACGTAAAGAGCCAAGGCGTCACGCTCGGCGACAACGCGCTCCAGCCCGGGCAGCTCGCCGATAGCCGTCTTGGTCGCCGCGATGTCGGCCCCATCGAGGGCGACGGACACGACGTCGTGTCCGAGCTGAGACTTCAGCTCCTCCGGGGTCCCCTCCGAGACGATCCGGCCCTCGTCGATAATCGCCACACGATCGCAGAGCCGGTCGGCCTCCTCCAGGTACTGCGTGGTCAGGAACACGGTTGTGCCCTCGGAGTTGATCCGGCGGACCTCCTCCCAGATCGTAAGCCGTGATGCCGGATCCAGGCCGGTGGTGGGCTCGTCGAGGAACAACACCGCAGGCGAGTGGACAAGCGCGCTGGCTAGATCAAGCCGGCGCTTCATGCCGCCCGAGTAGGTCTTCGTGCGCCGCTCGGCGGCATCCAGGAGGCCGACCAGCTCGAGCAACTCCTGGACGCGGGAGCGTGCGCCCGATCCTGTGATCCCATAGAGGCCACACTGCAATTCGAGCAGCTCGCGCCCGGTCTGCACCGGGTCCAGGCCGATCTCCTGCAGAGCGACGCCTATCCGCCGGCGTACTGCGGCCGGATCGCCGAGCACGTCCACGCCAGCCACGCGCGCGCTGCCAGCCGTGGGTGGTAGCAGCGTGCACAACATCCGCACAGTCGTGGTCTTACCCGCGCCGTTGGGGCCCAGGAAGCCAAAGACCTCGCCCCGGGCCACCTGCAGGTCGATACCGCGGACTGCGTCGACGCCACCCTTGAACGTCCGCCCCAGCCCACTCGCCTGAATCGCAGCCTGCGGGTCGCCGCCCTGTGGCGTATACGCCAAGGAATCGGTGGTCTGGGTGGCTGATCTCATACGCCGGCCATCCTATCCACCGGCACCATCACTCCCGCGTCCGCAGTTAGGTCCTCCGATGTCGTTTTGGGGCCAGCACGACATCCTACGGCTGGCTCAGTGCAGAGGCGCGCTCGATCCCCGCCGCGCCCTAGCCAGCTCTGGGCGGGATCGCGCGGGCCCATGTTTGAAGACCGGGTCACCAAGGGCATATAGGACAGGAGCAGCGAGCCGCCGCCTCCGACCATGGGCAGGCGAAGTCATTGAGCCAGGTCCACGCAGCAGCTTCGACGACTGCTGACGCAACTGGTGTCAGCCGATACCTATCCACCGGGGTGGGTGGCGACGCACTAAGGGTAATCCGCCAACACAATGGAGGTCGTCTGTATGAGTAAGGCCGAGCAGAAGATTGCGCAGTATTTGAATGAGGCACATGGCGCCGAGCAGGCGTTGGAGCGCATCCTCCAGTCGCAGATCGCGATGACGCCACGGGGACGCTTTCGCGAGGGCCTGGAGTCACATCTGAAGCAGACTCGCGACCATGCCAAGCGGCTGCGCGCGCGACTGACCGAGCTCGACCAGGGAGGCAGCCGCAATCCCCTGGAGCAGGGAATCGGCCTGTTGCAGGCCGTGCTCGGGCAGGCGCTCGCGGTGGGCAAGACGCCGCTTGACCTTGTGCGCGGCACAGGCGGGGAGGAGAAAGTCCTCAAGTACGCCAAGGACGTATGCGCCACGGAGGCGCTCGAGGTCGCGACCTACACCGCGATCGAGCAGCTGGCTCGCTCGGTCGGCGATACGGGCACCGCCGAGCTGGCGACTTCCATCCGCGCGGACGAGCAGAGAATGCTCGACCGGGTGCTGGCGGAAATTCCAAAGCTCACCGAGGCCGTCGTGGACGCTGACGTCCGCGAAAAGCCCTCCTATGACATCTCCGAGACAGGCGCGGCCGACGCCGCGAGGACTGCCGGCCAGAGCGTCAAGGAGTCGGCGCACGAGGCCGAGACAAGCGCGAAGCGCACCGCCCGTGGCGCGCGCAAGGTCCCGGGAGTCGCGCAGCTGGAGGGACAGATCAAGGGCGCCGTGGCATCCGAAAGCGATCTTCCCATCGCCGGCTACGGGAAGTTGACCGCTGCCGAAATCGAGGAGCGACTTGGCGGTCTCTCGCAGATTGACCTCGCAAAGGTCGATTCCTATGAGCGCAGAAACGAGAATCGCACGACAGTTCTCAGCCGCATCACAGGCCTACGCGCAGAGGAGCCATGGCCGGGCTATGACGAGCTCACCGTGAAAGAGATCCGCTCGGCAATCGGCGAGGCGGATGACGATCGCACCAAGCGCGTCCGCTTCTACGAGCGCTCACACAAGAACCGCGCCGGTGTCCTCGACGCGACCGATCGCCATGCTGCCCATGCCTAGCTCACAGAGGCGAAATAGCTGCCCGACTCTCAGCCCGTCTGCTCGGTCGGACGAATCAGCACCTCATTGAGGGCCACGTGTCGTGGGCGCGTGAGGATGTAGATGATTGCATCGGCGATGTCCTCGGCCTGTAGACGCTCGACCTCGCCGAAGCGCTTCAGCATCTGCTCGCGCACGTCCTCGCGCAGATGGTTTGGCAACTCGGTGTCCACGGCGCCTGGCTCAACCACAGAGACGCGCACGTGGCGCGTGGCCAGCTCCTGGCGCAGCGACTCACTGAAAGCTCCGACTCCGTGCTTGGTGAGGTTGTAGACACCTGAGCCGGAGCGAGCCACGCGACCGGCAACTGAGCTGATGTTGATCAAGTCCGACACCTGGCGTGGCTGCCCGGCGGCGGCGTTCAGCAGGTGCGGCAGCGCGGCATGCGTAACGTGCAGGAGCCCCTGGAGGTTGAGGGCGATCATGCGATCCCATTCCGCGGTGGGGGCATCCAGGATCGGCCCGAGCAGCATCACACCGGCGTTGTTGACGACGATGTCGAGGCGACCGAGCTCATCTACCGAGCGTCGCACTGCAGCAGCTGCCTGCTCAGGATCGGTTACGTCGGTCTCAAGCGCGAGCGCGCGACCGCCGCGCTGCTCGATCTCCCGAGCCAGCTCCTCCAGGCGATCCCTTCGGCGCGCCGCGAGCGCCACGGCGGCGCCTTGGCCTGCCAAGGCTCGTGCCGTGGCCTCGCCAATGCCACTGCTGGCGCCGGTTACAAGCGCAACAGTGCCTTCCAGTCGATCAGTCATGGAGTCCTCCAGTCCACGGCGAGCCCGCCGCGCTATCCGCTTTGCGTCACCGCCACTGGCGGTCCGCCGGTCTCGGTTCGCCTTGGGGCGATCGCCACGGTCGGGTTACCCGCGGGCCCACTCGGTGATGCACATATCCTAGGCGTCGAGATCGCCACGCGATTGGACTGGCCGGCTGCGCGTGGTCGAGCATCCGCCACGACCAGGCTAGGGTGCCGGCCATGCCCCTAACTCCTCCCCGCATCCACGTGATCCTCTCCAGCACCCGCCCTGGGCGCTTTGGCGAGAAGCCCGCGGCTTGGCTGATGGAGCGTCTATCGACGCGCACGGACCTCCTCGCGCAGCTGATCGACCTCCGCGACCATCCCCTGCCGATCTTCGACCAGCCCGCCTCACCGGCCTACACCTTGCGCGACTACCCCAACGAGGCGATCGCACGGTGGGGCCGCACCATCGACGAGGCAGACGGATTCATCGTCATCACGCCCGAGTACAACCACGGCTATCCCGCTTCGTTGAAGAACGCGATCGACTACGTCTTCCCCGAGCTCAACCGCAAGCCGATCACGTTTGTCGGCTACGGCAACGTCGGAGGCGCACGCGCGATCGAGCAGCTACGCCTTGTTGCGGTCGAGCTCGAGATGGCCCCGTTACGACACGCGATCCACATCCTGCCAGAACTGATGGTGCCCGCGATGAAAGCCGATCCTTTCACCCCGGAGCTATTCGCCTCGCTCGACAAGCGTCTCGACGTCGCGGCCACGGACCTCGCCTGGTGGGCCAGCGCGCTCGCCACAGCACGCGCGGAGAGCACTACAGATCCCGGCTGAGAGGCTACCGATCACAGCGCGGCGGCCTCGTGCGCGAGTAGCGCGCCACCAAGCCTGATCTCTCGGCTGGAATGTGCTCGAAAGTTCGTGGTGATCAGCAGCGTGGTCCATCGCGAGCTCGATCGCATCAGGGATGAGGGCGTCGCCAACCTCACCTACCAGGGTGGCCCGCCTGCGTGGCCGAGCAGTCGGAGCGAGCACATCGTGATGGCGCTCGAGCTCCGGCCGCACTAGCTCCCAGGTTCGCCGATATCGATGAAGCCATGCAGGCACACGAGCAGTGACCGCGGTGCGCCGGGGTGAAGGTGGCCATCGCCACCAAACAGCTAACTCATCCGTTTGGGCTGATCTTTACGGTCCATGAACCGGCTCCCTCAACTTCGAAATCCTATAGGCGCCTTCGTCAACAACCGTATGCCCGCTCGTTTCTTTGAGCGAGTTAACTAGGACGGTAGAAGGGCCGGACTTGCTGCTGATAATGAAGTTCGATTCGCTACACCCTTCGCAGCTCCATGTAAGCATTGATTCAGTTTCGACACCTACCGTGCCCAGGTTCTCGCTGGCGCTGCCCGTAAAGACTTTTGTCTCGTTTTCAAGCTTGCTTGCCGCTTCTTCTTTTTCCTTCTGTTCTCTCGCTGTTTTTGGGCTATTTCTTCTCGTTCCCTCCCTGTCGCTGCCCTTGCTTCAGCTGCCTTTTCTCTCGCTTCCTTCTTTTCATTGGCGATACGAGCACGTTCGTTCCTCGCCGTTTCGACGCTCGCTTGCCCTGCAATGCGGTCGCAGCGTCTCTTGCGTCACATACCTCCAACCGGTTGGTGCTCGCCGGTTCCTCTGTAGTATCCGGCACCGAATCCTTGCATCTAAAGCGGAGGGGATCGAGCGGCATTTCCTTTGAGAGGGACACCTGGACGTACACGTATCCCGGCACACCCTCGGAATTCCTCGATGTTTTCAGGACCTACTACGGGCCGACCATGAACGCGTTTGAGGCTGCGGCGGCCGCTGGTCGCGAGGCCGATCTACAGGCCGAGCTCGAGACTCTCTTCAACGAGCAGAACACGAGCCTGAGCGTGGACGCGACGTCTATTCCCGCGACCTTTCTGCGCGTCACCGTCACGCTCTGAGGCGACGCAGTCCGGCGTCTCGCGCGGAAGCTTGCCAGGATTGAGCACGGCTCGGCTTGAGATGAGGGCTTCTCCCGTTCACGACTACGTCTCGCGGTAGCGCTCGAGCAGGCCCGCCTCCTTCGCGATGGCTAAGTGAGCGTCTGGCGTGTTAGAGACGGACGACCGGTGCTCGTCGTGGCTGTCGCGCAAACTCCCGGTCTGTCCGGGCAGGTGAAGAGACTTCGGGGCATGGCTATGAATTTCTTGGTGTGTGATCGTGAGCAGGTGTTCTTGATGCCGCCGGACCCGCGGGATTGGTTGCCGGAGGGGCATTTGGCGTGGTTTGTGTTGGCGTCGGCGGAGGAGATGGATCTGGACGCGTTCTATGGTTCCTACCGCCAGGATGGGTGGGGGCGGGCGGCGTTTGAGCCTTCGATGGTGGTGGCGTTGTTGATGTATCCGTATGCGCGGGGTGAGCGCTCCTCGAGGGGGATTGAGCGTCGCTGTGTTGAGGATGTCGCCTACCGGGTGATCGCTGCGCAGCAGACACCCGATCACGCGACGATCGCGCGGTTTCGCGTGCGCCACGAGGCAGCCCTGGCCGAGTTGTTCAGCGAGGTGCTGGGGCTCTGTCGGGAATCGGGGCTCGTGAAGGTGGGATTGATCGCGATCGACGGGACGAAGGTACACGCAAACGCGTCACACCACTCAAACGTTGATTACGAGCAGCTCGCCCGCGAGATCCTGAAGGAGGCGGGCGACGTTGACGCTGCCGAGGATGAGCTCTACGGCGAGGAGCGTGGCGATGAGCCGCCCGAGCACTTGCGAACACACGAGGGTCGACGCGCTGCGCTGCGGGCTGCCAAGGAGAAGCTCGCGCGCGAGCGTGCAGGCAAAGTAGACCCGAAGGCTGAGGTGGCTGACGCGGAACTGCAGGGTGTGGAGCTCATGCTTGATCCCGAGGTGATCGTCGCCCGGATGCACGGGCGTCAGGGGTGGGTGCGCGAGGCACGCCACCAGCTCGAGGAGCATCGGCGCCTGGCGGCCGCTCCGATTCCGCGCTCGCGCTCGGAGCGCCTGCTTGAGTGCGAGCGTCGCCTGCAGGAGAACCTGCGCGTCGAGCGCGAGGCCAACGAGGCCTATGAGCATCATCGCGCGACTGCGGTGACCAAGGACGGCCGGCGGTTCGGGGTGCGCCCGAACCCTTACGTGGCACCGGACGTTCCGCCGGGGAAGATCAACGTGACCGACCTTGATTCACGCAACGTGAAGACGCCGCGCAGCTACACCCAGGGTTACAACGTGCAGGCTGCCGTGAACGAGCACCAGATCGTCTTGGCGGCCGAGGTCACGCTCACCTCACCAGACTTCGGGCAGCTCGAGCCGATGATCAAAGCCACCCGGTGCGAGCTGGAGCAGATCGGTGTGAAAGACACGCCTGGGGTCGCGGTCGCGGACAGCGGCTACTGGCACGAAAATCAAATCGACAACGTCGTCAGCAACGGGACCCAGGTGCTGATCCCGCCCGATGCCGGCAAGCGCGACACCGCGCCGCGGCTGGGACGGCGGCCGCTACGCGTTCATGCGCACAGTTCTCGCCGGTGAGCTTGGCGGTGGGCTTACCGAAAACGCAAGGCGATGGTCGAGCCCGTGTTCGCTCAGACCAAGCACAACCGGCGCATCAGCCAGTTCCAGCGGCGAGGTAGATCCGCCGCACGCTCGGAATGGCGGTTGATCACCGCGACACACAACCTGCTCAAGCTCCACAAACACCACCTGGCCGCCCAGGCCGCCTGAAACGGCCCCGGGGCCGCACCGACACCCAACCAGCCGCGCGGACCCCGCTCTACGAGCACCCCCGCCATCACCGCTGGCGCACACCCACCGCCCCCAGCAACTTTGCGCGACACCCACCGAGCAATGCGAGCGCCAGCCAGCGTCGGCACCGCTCTTGCGCTGGACGACTTCGAGCATGCCAACCGAGGGCTGGCACACGCCGCTCGCGCTGGACGAGGAGGAAGCAGGCGCCTCGCCGCGCCCGAGTCCCGTTCTCATCCGGAGCGGGCACGCGCGGAACCTGTATGTGGGCGCTCGCATTGGGCGAAAGCGGCAATCCGAGATCCGAACCGATGGTCGTTGTCGCGCAGCCGAGATAGACGCGGATAAGAAACAAAGGCGCCCATTCAGCAGCCGCCACGAGTCAGCGGTCTCGCTTGAATAGGGCGTTTTCCTCCGTGTCAAGGACGAAGTATGTGGACGACTTGACGCAGAGCGCTGAGCGTCGAAGGCTAGATGAGCGAAGGACCCATATCTAGCCATGCACATGTAAGAAGATAGGACGGAGGGCTGATCGATGCACCCACACGGATCGCTACCACGAGCACGTCGAGACGGTCTCCTTGTAGAGGAGCTCAGCGAGGAGCTCCTCCTCTACGATCGAGACAGCCACACCGCTCATTGCCTGAGCCCGATCGCAGCCTGCGTCTGGCGGCATTGCGACGGCGGGCGCGATGTGACTGAACTTGCCGAACTCACCGGGGTAACCGAGAATCTGGTCGCCGACGCGCTCCACGAGTTGCACGAGAAGGATCTACTCGCCGCCGAGCCCGCGCTCATGCAGAGTACCGTCCCCGGTATCTCTCGCCGGGAAGCGATCAGCCGGGGCGTGCGTTACGGTGCCGCTGCCGCCGCCGTGCCGCTGATCGTCTCCGCGACCGCCGCGACACCAGCAATGGCCAGCTCGAATAAAACAGGTAAATGTGTGGTTGGGGGCATCGGTTGCTGCATATGCTCCAACAATGAGACTACCGAAATGGCAGAAAAAGACTGCCAGAAATTTTGTGGAGCGGGGGCAAACTGGATCGCAAATGCCAAACCCGAATAGGATGCCAGCTGGATTCTGCGGCGTAGCCCGGCTCGGCTAGATAGATGGGACCTGGTGGGTGCAGCACCTGTCGCCCACAGGATTGCTGTCATAGAGTCAGCCGCCTGGGCTCGCGCTCAACACTCCGTTATGTTGTGCATCTCGCGCCCGGACTTCTCACTAGGGCTATTCGATGTCGTGGGTGATCTCGGGTGTATCTGCGGTGAACGCGGAGTGTTTTGACCGTTATTCCCAGCTGGCGCGCAACTTTGCGCTTACGGCCGAGGTCGATGCGGTCACGGCCGAGGTCGCGGGTGCGTTCGGCCGTGAGGGAATCGAGACGCTTGTGCTCAAGGGCCCGGTGCTCGCCAAGTGGCTCTATCCCGGCGAGGTGCGTCCCTACGTTGACTCTGATCTGATGGTGGCGCCCGAGAACCGGGCACGCGCGGTCGGCGTGCTCGAGCGGCTGGGCTTCGTGGAGCATTGCCCGTGGATGCCAACGCCGCTATCCATGGATCCAGGGCGCACGGAGTTTAACCGCGGCGGCGTCATCGTGGACCTTCACTGTCGGCTGCCAGGGCTCGACGGCGACTCGGATACGATCTGGGATTGCCTCGCAGCGAGTGCCGACCGGCAGGTGATCGGTGGGGTCGAGTTGCGCGTGCCCGATCGCGACGCCGTTCTGCTGCACGTTGCCCTGCACGCCGCGCAGCACGCGAACCTGGTGGACAGCAAGCCACTCGAGGATCTGCGGCGAGCACTCGCTCGCGTCAAGGAGTCGAAGTGGTCGAGCGCGTTGGAGCTCGCCCGCGCGTATCGCGGCGTCCCGGCGTTCGCAGCCGGCCTGCGGCTCCTGCCCGAGGGTGGGGATCTGGCCCGCAGACTCGATCTCGGTGAGGAGGGATCGCTCAAGTACGTGCTCCTGCGCGAGGACGTGATCGCCGAGGAGTTCTACGCGCTGCTCTGCGCTAGCGTGGGGATCAGGCGGAAGCTGGCGATCGTTGCAAGCCGTAGCTTTCCAGGACCCGGCTACATGCGGTGGTGGTCACCACTGACCCGGCGCGGCAAGCGCGGGCTAGCTGGCGCCTACGTCTGGCGCGCGATCTGGGTGATCGGCCAAGCGCTCGGCGCGATCTACACATTGTGGCGCATCCGGCGAGCGAACGGCGGGGTGTAGAACTATGGCGTGGACGGGCGCGGCGACGCCGACAGCGGCGCTAGTCGGAAACAGTCCCCCCAGTCAGCCGGTGTCCGCGATGTCGCTGCGCGCAAGCGCGTGTGCCGACCCGACGCGCTTTGTCAACGTGCTGGCTGCCGTGACAACAGTGCGCTGGCGGCTTCATCGGCGTCTCCCCGGTCTCCCTCGAGGACTACGGCGTCGGTCGCGGCTCGCCGCACGGCCGCGAGTACCTGTTCCGGACGTGAGCGTGCGGCGACGGAGTGCTCTAGTAGTTTGACGGCGCCCTCTCCGGCGGTGCAGGGACGCAGTGCCCAGGCAACTCCGGGGCGGTAGCTCGTGAACGCGATCAGAGCGACGGGTAGAGGTCGATCGCCGGCTCGGCCGCCGAGACTCTCGATCGGCCGCTCCTCCGTCACGCGGGTGGCGTTGACGCGCACCGACAAAGGCTTGGGGTAGGGGTGAACGAGGCCGTCGGCGTCGAGCACGGCGTACTCGTCGGACCAGTATTCTGCGCCCGCTTGCACGAGCGCGGCCACGAGCGTAGTCTTCCCGGCGAAGCTTCTTCCCGGGAGGACAATCGCGCGCTGCCCTACCCCAACAACTCCAGCGTGGACGAAGACATGGTCGGGAGCATGCAGCGCGATGTACATGCGCAGCTCGGCGTCGAGGATGCCGAGCGCGAGTCGCAGGTCAACCGGGTCTGCGACTGGCTGTTCGTCGCGCATGACGCGCAGAAGTGCTTCATCTGTGTCCTTGACGAGCGCGAAGCGGCCACGCTCGGGCGGGTGCCTCGCCGGACGGGCGCGCGGAGGTAGGAAATCGCGAACGGCCGCGAGGTGCTGAGGATCGGCGGTGACCGCTACGGTCACACCGAACGCCTCGACTGCCACCGACTCTACTGCGCTTTCACCTGCCACACGTGGGAAAGTAGCTGTTGTACATTTGGCTGATGAACGATGCGCTGGTGGTGGCTCGACTCTGTCTCGCCGCGGTGTTCTTCGTCGCGGGGGTTGCGAAGCTCGCCGATCGATCAGGCACGCGGCAGGCACTGGCCGATTTCGACGTGCCGCGCCGCCTTGCTGGTCCGCTGCTGCTTCTCCTGCCGGCCGCCGAGTTCGCGGCGGCGACGGCGCTGGTGTTTCCGACAGCGGCGCGCTGGGGGGCGGCAGGCAGCCTGGTGCTCCTCGCGTTGTTCGTCGTGGGGCTCACACGAGTATTGCGCCGCGGCGAGGCCCCGGATTGTCATTGCTTCGGCCAGGTGCACTCCAAGCCGGCGAGCTGGGTGACGGTAGCCCGCAATTTCGTGCTCGCACTACCGGCCGCATACGTGGCGCTCGCGGGCCCCGGCCCTTCGCTTGTCTCATGGGTGACCGGCACCGACGCGCGTGACCTCTGGCTGATCGCGACCGGCTCACTGGCAGCTCTTGCAGCAACGATGTCCGTGCTTCTATGGCGCGAGAACCGCCGGCTACGCTCGACGGACGATCGGGCGGCTGCGGCGCCCCGGCAGATCGGAGCGCTGGCGCCGCGCTTCTCATTGCCCTCCGCCGCGGGACGCGTTGTGAGCCTTCAGGACCTCTTGGCCGATGACCGGGCCTGCGTACTCACGTTCGTGAACCCCGGGTGCGGACCCTGCGCGGCGCTCCTGCCTGAACTTGCACGCTGGCACGACACGATCACGGAACGCCTAGCCCTAACCTTGGTAACCGACGTGGAGGCCATGGAAGCCGAGAAACTCGCACGTAAGCACGCACCCACCGACGTGCTCATCGACGAGCAGTCAACCGTCATGAACGCATACGGAGTCACGGCAACACCCTCCGCTGTCCTCGTCGCGTCGGATGGCACAGTGCGCAGCGCTCCCGTCGCCGGCCACGTCGCGATCGAATCGCTCATACGTTTCGCGCTTCACGGCGAGACACGGCCAACTCCCGCCCGAGGTTGACCACAACATGCCCTTTCGGGCGGCCAGCGCCGCCGGGCCGTGACCAGTCGTCAGGCCAGAAGCCACGATTCGTCCAGGCGCGTCACCAAGAGCGCTGCTTGCCCAAGACAAGCGAGAGTCAGCTTGGCTCCTGCCCAGACACCTGACGCCCGACCCCGGGGACGACTACCTCGTGGTGCTCGCCCGGGTGGTAGGCGCGCAGTGCATCGTCTCGGGCGATGCGCACCTGCGGCAACTCGTGGACGCCGTGCCGCCGGTTCTCTCGCCCGCCGAGTTCATCGAGCGAGAGAAGTAGGCCGTCTGGGATGGGTTCGCCGTGGTACTTCCCGTGGTACTTCAGTGAGCGAATCTCAGCCGACCTGAGAGCACCTGAGAGCAGGAAGCAAGCCCCATATCGCCTGAGCCGAGGTCTGGAGGCGACTTCGAGCCCGGTGAAGCTGTGGGTCCACAGCCAGTATCGGTCCCCGTGGGTCCCCCGCGGCTGGGAATAGCGCGTCGTACCGGGGCCGAGGAACGGCCGCGAGCTGCGTGGAGCAGATGCTGGCTGCAACGCCACCATCACGCCTGCTCGGACGCGCGAGCGAGCGTGTCAGGGTGTGCGCTCGTGCTGCTGGTTGTCGTCCTGAGCAGGCACCAGCGCCCGCTTCACTCGGACGCCCGCTCTGCCACGAAGGCAGCACGGTGGGGCCAGCCGGCTTGCTCTGCCTACGATGCAGGTCGTGCGGACTAGCGACGTAGCTCTGCTTGTAGCCGGGTTGCGAGGCGGACGGAGGCCTCGATCTCGACTTGGCGGATCGAGACGCTCTCGACGCTGAGCCCAAATGGAACACCGACGCGCCGGCAGAATGCGATCAGCTCGACGGCCGTAGCGACGGCTTGATCGTAGGACGCGTCGAGCGTGTCATCCGCGTGGCGCAGCTCGTTCTCGATCCAGCGCGGCACATCGACTCCGAGCCACTGAACGAACTCCAGTGTCTTCACCGAGCCGCAGACCGAGAACGTGAAGACGATCGGTGCCGGTTTGAGGTCACGAGCGGCGCACTCGTAATGATAGTCGGAGACCAAGTCCTTCGCGGCATTGACGTCATAGACGATCTGGGTGACAAAGAACGAGCAACCTGCAGCCTGCTTTGTCAGCAGACGGAGGTGCTCCTCGCGCCCGCGCGCGTGCCGCTCTGGGATCGCGACACCTCCGAGGAGGAGATCCGGACGCACCTCGCTCCTGAGTTCGTAGGCCCGCAGCAGAGAGGTTGCGACCACCTTCTCACGAGAGGACGCACCTACGAACACCGACAGCGCTTGCGTTGGCGCTTGTTCACTGAGCCACGAGCGAAGACGTTGCTCAGGGTACTTGCTGACAGCGCGGTACACGATGGCGGGCACTTCCAAGCCGACGAGATCGCGAGCAAGGTAGTCGGCCGGGTCCATCGTGGGTAGGAATGGAAAGGGGCGTTCCTCGGGATTGCGGTCGCTCTCGTCATCAATGTCGTAGAGGACGAGACCGTCGATGCCCACAGAGCGCAGGCGCTCAAGCGTCTTCGCGGCGATCTGACCGGCTTGCTCCGGTTCGGTCGTCAGGCGCGGTGGCGTCAGCGCGAACAGCAAGAACTCACCCGCCCCCTCCGCAATGCGCCGCTGCAGCTCCACGCGCTGAAGCGTAACTAAAACGTCTACGCCCGACGACTGGGCGTCGGCGGTTATGAGGTTCCGCTAGCGACGGCGCCACGCGGTGTCTCACCGCCACAAGGGCCGCGTCGAATGCTGCCTGGACGCGCCAACCCGCGCGGGAGTCGCCGCGACTCACTCGACTCAGCACGAACGCGAAGTAGCCATGCCTGCCGCGTCTAACACACAGCACGGCCGCGAAGCGGGCTACACGGCGAGGTCTCGCCGCTCTAGACCCTCGTCTGTCGCTGACCGAAGGCCCGCGTACGAAGCGGACGTGCCCCCTTTCTAGTAGTGCTTTGTTAGGTTTGCTCGTGTTGTTTGGTGGGTGGGAGCGGTAGGCGGGCGAGATCGATTGCCTGGTGGCAGGTTTGGCAGCGGCCGGTCCAGCACTTGAAGATCGGCTGCAATAGCAGCACGGCCTTCGGGAGTCTCAGGCCGACCGCGGGTGAAAAGGGTGAAGCCGCTCGAGCGTGAGGAACCCGTGTGCGGCGGTCACCAGCGCTGTGTGGTGGTACCAGCCCAGGTATGAGCGGCCCTCGTAGTGGTCGAGTCCGAGCTCGCCCTTGAGCTGCTTGTAGTCAAGCTCCACCTTCCAGCGCATGTGTGCCAGCCGAGCGAGCCGCTCGGGCTCGGTGTCGGCGGGCAGGTTTGAGATCCAATAGTCGCTCGGCCCGTCGTGCTCCTCGGGCCACTCGGCGATCAGCCACTCCTCCCGCGGAGGCACCTCAGAGTCCTCGCGCCACCCGGTCCAGCGCTGATCATCGCGCCAGCCGTGTGCGGCGTGAACGCGCGCGAAGACGAACCTGGAGGTGACCGGCTCTCCCTCGGAGTCCTTACGGAAGGTGACCATTTGAGCGGCATCTGTTCCGAGCCGGCTGATCAACTCACCGATCGGCTCAGGCCTGCGGTCTGGCCGCGGTCGGACCGGGCCGCGCGTCGCCGTGGGCTTCTTGGGAGGCACCGCGAACACGGTCCCTTGCGCGAACACCCTGGTGGTTGGCCCGACCGACAATACGTACTCACACCCGGCCTGATCGAGACGGTCCCGCAGCCAGGTGTTCTCCCCGTAGGCATGATCGCCGAGCACCGGCGCCTTCGGAACATCCCAGCCAGCCGCTTGCTCGAGCTCCACCCCGAGCTCAGGCTTGGTGTTGAAGGCCACCTCATCCGGGATCTTCGCCTTACGCCGCCGCTGCTCATCAGCGCACCAGTCCTCCGGCAGATACAACGCCCACCCCAACGGCACCGTCCCGCGCGCTCCGACGGCGTGCACCGACACCCCGATCTGACAGTTACCCGTCTTCCCCAATGTCCCCGAGTACTGGCGCTTGACACCCGGCGAATCCTTGCCGTCCTTCGGAAACCCGGTGTCATCCAGCACCCACGCCTCAACGTCGATCTCGCACGCCACCCGCTCAGCCACCGCCTTGACTACCAACGCCGGGTCCCACGGACTATCGGCCACAAACTGCTGCAACGACTGATAGTCAGCGTCACCACCCAGCCGCTCCACCATCGGCTCAAGCGACTTGCGAGGACCCTGCTCCAAGAGCCCCCGCAGATACAAGGAGCCGTTGACCCGCTGCACCGGCCGGTTCATCGCCTCCGCGAGCACCTCGCCCGCGAACACCTCCAGCCGCTTCTTCACCACGATCGGAGCATCCGCATCCACCGTCATCACAGCCATGATGCCTCCTCGCGTCGATAACCACGAACACACGAGGATTCGCCACGACCAAGCCGAACTCCTACCCCCAACCTAACAAAGCACTACTAGGTGGGCAGGACACAGCGCGGCAGAGTCGGCTCCCGCTGCTGCTTTGGACGAGGACCGAGCATGTCGGTTGATGATGGGCGCGCGACGCAATACGGGAGTGTTCGGGCCGATGCGCTTGCAGTGCTCGTTGCTCGTCCGTTGCGACACTCTGCCGAGGCTGATCGAGACGCCTGCTCCTGCGCAAAAGCGGAAGCGACACGGGTCGAACACGCGACAGTCAGTAACGATCCGCCGCGCTTCCACGCTAGCCATGCGTTGGTCGTTGGTAGCGTCCAGGCGTATTGCGGCGTGGGGGCGCCGGTCTGTCGGTGCGCCGGGCTGCCTCGTTCAGCTGACGTCCCGGCGCGCGAGGAGCGCCAGGCCTATCAGCGCAAGCACGACTACCCATGCAACCAGCACAAGCCCGCCGGCGGCAGGCGAAAGCAGGTGTTCGGTCTTCAGCCCGATCAGCGCGTCCTGTGCGCGCGTCGGCATGAAGCGACCGACCGACGGGACCAGGCCGAACAGCAGGTTGTCGACGATGAAGCCCCAAGCGAGCAGGCCGATCACCGCGCCGACCTGGTTGCGCACGATCGCGCCGAAGCCCACGCCAAGCGCTGCCCACAGGGCGGTTGTTGCGAGCGTCCCCAGCAGCAGCAGCGTGACTTCGTCGCCGCTCAACACAAACGTGATGCCGCGCGCGTCGATGATCAGATAGCCGATCGCAAAGCCCACGCCCTCGCCGAGGGCGCCGAATACGAGGCCCGCAAGCAGGCCCGCGATCAGCTTCGCGCCGAGCACACGCGAGCGCACAGGCGTGAACAGGAACGTCGGGCGGATCGTGCCAAAGCGAAACTCGCTGGTCACCAGCAGCACGCCCGCAAGCGCCGAGAAGATCCCCGCACTACTGCCCAAGCTGAGCGTCGTGCGCTGGTCTTCGACCGTGGACAGGCCGCTGATCTTGCTCAGCAGCCCCGTCAGCAGCGCAAACAGCAGGATCAGCGCGATCATCCCCAGCGCCAAGCCAAGCGTGGTACGCGTCGAGCGCACCTTCAAGAGCTCTGCTTTGACCTGTGCGATCACGGCTTCGCCTCGGGCGGGACGGCGGCGCTCGGGGTCGCACCGCTGACAGCGCTGCCGTCTCCACCTGTCAGCTCGAGGAAGATCTGCTCCAGCGAGGAGCCTTCGGTGACGAGCTCATGCACCGGCACCCCTGCAGCGAGCGCGACGTCGCCGACGTGCTCCCTGGTGGTGCCGTGCACGAGCAGCACATGCTCATTGCTTGCCGTCGTCTGCAGCTGCTCGCGCTCGAGCGCTTGGCGCAACTGCTCGACGCCCGGCGTGCGCACGCGCACCGAGCCGCCGACCTGCGCTGTCAGCGCCTCCAGCGAGGACTCCACAACGAGCCGCCCGCGGTTGATGATCAGCACCTGATCGACCGTCTGTGCGACCTCTGCCAACACATGGCTCGAGATCAGCACCGTACGCCCCCCAGAGGCAAACGCGCGCAGGAAGTCACGTAGCCAGCGCACGCCCTCGGGGTCAAGGCCGTTGGCAGGCTCGTCCAGCACCAGCAGCTCGGGATCGCCAAGCAGCGCCGCTGCGAGCCCCAGCCGCTGGCGCATGCCCAGCGAGTAGCCCTTCACGCGGCGTTTGGCAGCATCCTTCAGTTCCACCAGCGCCAGTACCTCGTCGGTGCGCGAGTCGGGCAGGCCAGCAGCAAGGCCGAGTGTGCGCAGATGGTCGCGGCCCGAGCGGCCAGGGTGGAAGTCAGTGGCCTCGAGCACCGCGCCGATCCGCAGCGCCGGCTGTTGCAGCTGCGCATAGAGCTCCTCGAACACGAGCGCGCGGCCACTCGTCGGCACCGCCAAGCCGAGCAGCATCCGCAGCGTCGTCGTCTTGCCTGCACCGTTGGGGCCCAGAAAGCCCGTGATCGTGCCCGCGGCGAGCTCGAACGACAGGTCCTCGACTGCTGTCAGCCTGCCAAAGCGCTTCGACAGCGACTCTGCGCGAACGATTGCCGTCACGCGCTCATCGCTTCGTCGGGCGCCAGCTCACGCGCGGATCGCCTTGCCCCACGCCAGCCATGCGCACATCGCTTCGCCCGCAGGCAGCCAAGCGTTCACGCTGGCAGAGTAGTTCACGCATCGGCATCCTCAGCACTCGCGATCCGCCAGGCGCGCTCTGGCAGCGCCGCGCTCGACGCCGAGCGCGGCCAGCAGCTCGACCGCGGGGTCCGGCGCCGGTAGCTCGAGGATCCCCGCGAGCACATGCTGCGGGCCTGGATGCGAGTGCCCGCGGCGCATCGACCTGGAGGACTCGCTGAGCACTTTCTTCGCGCAAGGCGTGAGCCGCAGGTGTTTGCGCAGCACCATCCTGATCGTCGGCCGCGCAGGCACAGCGCTTGGATCGAGTGCCGGCAGCTGCGGCACGGCGGGCGGCGGGTCCATGCCGATCGCGACCAGCGCTTCGTTGTCCATCGCCTCGAGCGCCGCGCGCGCATGCTCTGCATCTGTGCCCAGTGCCTCGGCGACCAACGGCTCGTTCAGCAGCGCCACCAATACGAGCTCTGTGCCGATCCTGCGATCGCCACGGCGTCGCGCTTCTTCACGCGCGAGCACATAGGTCGGCCACGGGTGGTACTCCTCGCCGGCTCGGCGCGAGCCCTTGCCGGCCGCGCCCGCGCCTGGGGCCTCGCGCCGTTTCGATGCTCCGCTCATCTGCGTCTCAGAGCTCCTTTCCGTGCTTGGTGTGCACTGACTGGCGCGTCACGCCGAGTGCATCGCCGATCTGCTGCCACGACCAGCCCTGGCGCCGCGCCACAGCAACCTGGTTGGCCTCGACGCGCTCTGCCAAGCGGCGCAGCGCAACGGCGGCGCGCAAGCCCACTGCTGGGTTCTCGGAGGTGGCCGCCGCGGCCAGGTCGTCTACGTCCATGGCGTCAGTTTAGATTGACGTGGGCTGTTTGTCAATATAGACTGACGGCTGCTCGCGATCCGCGGGGAGTTGGGCTCGCGCCGCCGCTGAGTAGCCTCCGACGCCGATGCTGCCGTTGCCGTCATGCACCGCTTTCACGGCTTGATCTGCTCGTCTGCCTGGTGGGCGCGGAGCGTCAAGCGCCAGCTGCTGCCGTGGGGTCTGGACGGCGTGGATCTCGGCGAGGAGATACTCGAGATCGGCCCGGGATTTGGCGCGACGACGCGCGTGCCCGCCCGTCGCCGAAGAACTGTCGCTCCTACCCCGAGAAATTCTGGCGCTCGCGACCCACTCCCGAATCGCTCACGACGGACGATAAACAGCAGGACGCCAGCCGGCTGTCGGCGCTACACCGTCGCCCGACCTCGATCAGACGTGCGCTGAACTGCTTTAGGGGCGAATCTCAATCGGTGGTGCCGAACGCGCGTCCACGCACGTCGCTCCCGCTTGCCACAGAAGGCGAGCGCCCCATGGTCGCGCCCGGCGCCATCGCAACGGACGACTTCCGAGCGCACCGCCAGTTGATCGGCACTTGCCTGCTTGCACCGGGCGAAGCGGAAGCGCTCGCCTCGCCGGGCCTAAACCCGGTCGTCGTCCAAAGGCGGCAGCTGATGAGCATCGGGCGAGACGACTCCTATCATGCGGAAGCAGAAGTGGCCGATGAGCCGAGGTCGAGCAGGTATCGGGCTTAAACTCCGGTATCGGCGAGGTGCGGATTCTCGGCTGGGCCGTTAGGGCAGGATCTCGACGTATCCGTCTGTTCCATGCACGCGGATCCGCTGCCTATCCCGGATCAGCTGGGTGGCGTGCTCGACCCCGACGACGGCCGGCAAGCCGTACTCCCGCGCGATTACGACGCCATGGCTCGTTAGGCCCCCGACCTCCGTCACCAGGCCCTTGATCGCGACGAACAGGGGCGTCCAGCTGGGGTCGGTGTAGGTGGTGACCAGGATGTCGCCCGCTTCGAGATCGGCCTCGGCCATGTCCAGGATGACGCGGGCCCGCCCCTCGATGATCCCGGCAGAGACCGGTAGGCCGATCAGCGCGCCTGTAGGGACATCGTCGCGTCGGTACGTCCCAGCCATAACCTCGCCATCCGAAGTGAGCACCCGGGGCGGCGTGAGCGCTTGATAGGACCTGAACGCGTCCTCGCGCCGGCGAATGAGCTGCTCATCCACTTGGTTAGTGCGCACGACGTCGTGGAGCTCCTGAAACGTGAGGTAGAAGATGTCTTCCTTCTCACGAAGCACGTGGGCCTGCACTAGGCGTTCGGCTTCTTCCAACAAGGCCTGCTTGTAAACGAAGTAGCGGCTGACCATGCCGTACTTCGGATACTCCCGGTACCCGATGAAGGTCCGCACCCGGTCGATCATCCGCTTAACCTCCTCGGCCTTGCGCTCCCCGTCCGGCAAGGCCCGCAAGCGCTCCAGCAGCTCCTGCTCCTTATCGCCGGCCTCCCGCCTGCCTTGCTCGAAGCGTCGCTCGCCGGCGCCCGGCTCGAAGTTCTTGATGTTGCCGAGGATCACAGGCACGAGCGTGGTGGGGCGCTCGCTCCAACGCGGCCTCGTGATGTCGATCTCGCCGGCGCAGCGCATGCCGTACTTCTCGAGAAACGCCCGGATGGCGTCTCGCGCTTCCCGTCCGCCCGCGAGCTTCGCCAGCTCGTCCAGGAAGCCCTCATCTTCGACGTTCTCCAGGAAAGCCACCACGTCGGGATGCGGGCGGATCACGTCTGCGACGTCCAGGAGCGCCAGCCCCATCTCCGACGTGACGTTGTGGGAAACCGACTGTGTGAGCGTGTCAGCGGCGCTCTTCTCACCCAGCCACGCCTCCAGCTTGTCGTTGAGCCACCGGCTGGCCTCCATCGCCGTCATGAACACCTGAAAGCTTCGCGGATCGAACACGAGCCGCTTCAGCTCCTGGATGTCCGCCAGGATGAAGTCAAGCAGCGCCGATCCGGACTTCGCCCGGATGTCGCGCTTCAAGGCGGCGACAGAGGCCTGGTTGCCTTCGATCAGCTCGGCGACGATGGCCGGATCGGTCTCGATCGGAGCGGGCGGATCGCCAGCCGGCGCCCCGCCGCCCTCATCCGGAACCGTCGGGATGAAATCGCCGCGCTCCAGGATGGTCTGCAGCGCGTCCCCGATCAACGGATCGAATCCCCCCAGAACCTCCAGGAGGCCTGCGCGACTCGTTGGCGACGCCAGGCCCTGGGTGATGTCGACGAAGAGCCTTCCGCCCGCCACGGACATCGGTCGCGGAGTGGTGAGCTGCCACAGCGAGAGTCCCAGCGGCTTGATGGGGTCCGTCATCATCTGCTGGTGTCCCACGGAGACGTAGACGTGGTTCTTGTGATCTCCCGCCTCAGGGACGGGAAAGAGCGTCGTGACCGGGCGGCTCTGCACGATCTGGAACCCGTCCTCAGTCCGGCACCACTCGATGTCCTGGGGGCGCTCGAAGAACTTCTCGATCCGTCGTCCCAGCTGCGCGAGCGCCAGGATGTCCCCATCCTCCAACGCCGGCTGCTCGTTGGCGAGTGTCCGTAGGACGATCGCACCATCGCGCACCGTGTAGATGTCCGGGTTCACCTGTCCTGAGACCAATTCCTCGCCCAAGCCGGGGATGGCCTCCACCACGGCGAGCTTGCGGTTGCAGGTCAGCGGGTCAGCGGTGAACAGGATCCCCGAGGCGACCGGTAGGACCATCTGCTGCACGACCACCGCCATCTGGACGTGCCGATGCTCGATCCCACCTCGCAAGCGATAGGTCACGGCCCGCTCGCTGAACAGTGAGGCCCAGCACCGGCGGACGTCTCGCAGAATCGCCTCCAGACCGGTGACGTTCAGGTAGGTGTCGTGCTGACCCGCAAAGGATGCCGTCGGCGAGTCCTCCGCGGTAGCGCTGGAGCGGACCGCGTAGGCGAGGTCCTCGCCACACCGAACCAACGCGCCGGCGACCGCTTCCGCCAGGTCGTCGGGAAGGACGATCTCCTCGATCCTTCTGCGAAGCTCGGCGCTGAGCGCGGCCACGCCGTCTCGGTCTGAGAGCTTCAGGCGGGAGAGACGATCGAGTTGTGTATGAATCGACGGTGCCTGGACTATGGTCCGCCGGAATGCCTCTGTCGTGATGCAGAACCCGGGCGGCACCCGCACCCCCTCGATCCGCAGGAGCTCTCCCAAAAGCGCCCCCTTGCCGCCTGCCACCGCAACCTGAGTCCGATCGATCTCCTGGATATCCAATACGTCATCGCCCATCCGGTTCACCTCCGCCTGAGTTGCCCGCGCAACCCGTTCGATATCTCTCTTCCGCCATGCGACGGGCGATTATGCAGCACGAGTCGCGGCCTCATGAGGGCCCTCGATCCGGTATAAATTGGAAGTGGAGAGGAGAGGTTCGCGATCGGCCATTCGAGGCCCCTTTGCCGGCGTCAGCAGCCCTCCCTCGACGGCAGGTTCGCGTCGGCCCCTGGATCGTCACCGGTGTCGGCTTGGTGACGACGCACCCGAAACGAGCCGCCATCCTGACCGGATTCGGCTGGCTCACAGCACTCTCCACGCGAGAGCTTGACCGCTATCGCCGGGCTGGTTGCAAGTACAGCCCGATCAGGTAGCAGGACAGGCCCCCCGCTCCGCGTCGGCGACGGCTCGCGCCGTGCTGGGCCTAGCGACCGGTCACTCTATGTGGTCAGCGAGGCCTCGCGCAGGGTTGGTTCGAACAGCTCGACGAGATTGCCGGACGGGTCTTCGGCAAGAATCTGCTTGCCCCCGACCCCCGTCACGATGTCATTACGGAACGGGACGCCAGCCTCACGCAGCTCCTGGACTTTGGCCTCGAGGTCTGAGACCTCGAGTTGAAAGCGATTCCAGCCGCCGGGCTCGGGCATCGTGCCGTCTGGCATCGCCTGGCCGCCACCGCCCGCTGTGCTCGGGGCGCTGAGCACGAGGCGCAGCTCGCCTTGTGAGAGCATCGCGAACGATGGGGCTGGGTGCATGTCCTCGTGGAAGCCGAGATGACGACAATAGAAGTCGATCGCTGCGTCGACGTCGTTGACGATGTAGCGGACGCTGACTGTGGCCATGGTGTCGCTCCTTCTCTCGTTTCCACGATCGTATCGAACGCTAGCGTTTCGCAGCGCTACGGTCGCGTGTCGGACCGCTAAAATGTGCGTTGACCCGATCGAGGGGAGAGAACATGAGCGATACGCAGCCCGACAACACAACTGATCCGCGCGTAGAACGCTCCCGGATGGTGGTTCTCCGCGCGGCGGTCGAGGAGCTTGCTGACGTCGGATACGGGGCGTTTACGATTGAGTCGGTCGCAGCTCGAGCGGGTGTGGCCAAGTCCACGATCTACCGTCACTGGCCGGACAAGCTCTCGGTGATCGCCGACGCGTTCGAGACCTTCCACGAGCAGATGGTGCCCAGCATCGATGACACGCCACCTCGCGAGCGCGTCGAGCGCCTGATCCGCCACGTTGCGGAAATCGTGGTCGACTCAACCTTCTCGCGTTGCATCCCTGCCCTGATCGAGGGCGCCGAGCGCGCCCCGCGGGTCCGCGAGTTCCATCACCGCTACTCAGCAGAGCGCCGCCAAGCCCTGATCGCCGTGATCGCGGAAGGCGTCGCATCGGGTGATTTTCCCGCCTACATCGATCCCGAGCTCGCCACTCTCGCACTCCTCGGCACGATCTTCTATCGACGGCTCATGTCAAACGAGCCGTTTGATCCAGAGAGAGCCAGCGAGCTAGTCACGGCCGTCCTCGGAGCGTCGCCGCCATCTGAGCCGGGAGTCGAGCGCTTCTAGCTGCGAGGAGAGCGGCTGGAGAGGCCGTCTCGCAGCCTCTGCTTTGTTCCGTAATGGGCAAACCCGTCCGACAACCCGATCGAATTTCAACCCGCCGCGCGCTGATGAGCGAAGTCGGCGAGAGCGCGCGGCCGGCCGCCGCGGGCGCGCCGCTCGCCACCGTCGCGCGGGAGTGGACCCGGATCGGTGTCACCGGGTTCGGCGGTCCCCCTGCCCACATCGCGCTGCTGCGCGCGCTGGTTGTCGACCGCAAGGGGTGGATGGACGCGCGCGAGTTCCAGGACGCAAACGCTGCCTGCGGACTGCTGCCCGGGCCGGCGTCGACGCAGCTATCGATCTTCTGCGCCTACCGAGTCGCCGGCCCGGCCGGCGCGCTCGTCGGCGGCCTCGGGTTCATCCTGCCCGCGGTCATCCTGATCCTCGCGCTGTCGCTGCTGTTCCTCGCGCACTCGCCGCCGCTGTGGGTCATCGGGGCCGGAGCCGGCGCTGGAGCGGCTGTCGCGGCGGTGGCTGTCCAGGCCGCGCGCGGCCTGATCGGACCGAGCTTTGAGCACGTTCACAACAGCCGCGCGCGAGTTGCGCGCTGGGGCGCGTACCTGCTGATCGGCGCGGCCGCCGCCGCGCTGCTCGGCGCCTACGTCGTTCTCGCGCTGCTCGCCTGCGGCCTGCTCGAACTGCTGATCGAGCGTGGCGGACGGGTTCCGGGGCCACTCGCGTTGTTGCCGGTGGCGACGGTGTCCGTCGGCGGGATCGGCGCGCTGGCCTGGACGGCGTTCAAGGTCGGGGCGCTCTCGTTCGGCGGCGGGTTCGTGATCATTCCGCTGATGCAGGGCGACGCGGTGCACACCTACCATTGGATGAGCAACGGACAGTTCCTCAGCGCCGTCGCGCTCGGACAGATCACCCCGGGGCCGGTGGTAGCGACCGTCGCGGCCGTCGGCTACGCCGCCCACGGCCTCGCCGGCGGACTGCTGGCCGCGCTTGTCGCGTTCACCCCCTCCTTCTCGTTCATCCTGCTCGGCGGCGGGCGCTTTGAGCAACTGCGCAACAACCAGAGCGCGCGGGCGTTCCTCGACGGCGCCGGCCCCGCCGCGATCGGGGCGATCATTGGCGCGGCGATCGTGCTCGCCGGCGCCCTACATGAGGCCTGGCAATTCGCGATCCTCGCCGCCGCCGTGATCGCGCTGCTCATCCTCAAACGCGGGATCGTCGAGACGCTGCTCGCCGCAGGCGCGCTCGGCGTGATCGCCGCGGTCGCGGGAGCACCGTTCCCACGCTGAGGCCCGCTCCAACTCCGCCGCGGGCACGCCCAGCGAAGGCCGTCAGTTAGAGCGACCGCAGCGACACGCGGATACTCTTCAGGCGACGAGTGAGCCCGTCCAGCGCGAACTCACGGACGTCCTCCGCTGACGCGCCGCGCACAGACGAATCGGTGGGCGCTGTCGCGGTGGCGCAGCCCTGATCACTGTGGCCCAGGCCTCTGCAGGACGTGGTCGAGGATTCCGGCGAGTGCTTGGATGCGTGGCAGGTGCGCTCTGGTCAGGGTCTCCAGCTGGTGACGGCCGTGGTCGGTGAGCTCGAGGTGGAGGCGGCGGTGGTCGTCGGTGTCGCGCTCGCGGCGGATCAGCCCGGTGGCCTCGGCGCGTTGTGCGAGCTCGACGGCGCTGTGGTGGCGTATGTGCAGCTCCTGAGCGGCTTCGCCGATCGTCGGCCCGGACGCGATGGGAAACCCGCGTATCACCAACAGCAGTTGGTGCAGCGCGGGCGTGAGGCCCGCGTCGTGGGCCGTCTGCTCGCTCCAGCGCAGGAAGTCGCGTAGCTCTGAGCGGAACGCCCGTAGGCGCTGGTAGTCCTCGTCGAGCAGCGGGGCCGGCGGGCTGGGCCGGGTCATGGTGTGCTCTGACGGGCGGGAAGCAGCTTCCCGGGCCCCGAGACCTGCCGGCGTGGTCCGAGTGGACGCTCGCGGTGACGCTCCTCGATCAGCACCCGCTCGTGGGCCTTGAGCAGATCGAACTGGCTCACCAGCCCCACCAGCCGCAGAGGGTCCTCCCGGTCTGTGACGGGCAGCACGCCGTGGCCGCTGGAGAGCATCCTATCGGCGACCTCCCGCAGGGTCTCATCGGTGAAAGCGAGGATCGGCTGGCGGGCCAGATCGCTCGCCAACGGCGGGCTCGAGGACTGGCGCACGGCGAGCACATCGGAGAATGCCAGAACGCCGAGGAGCCGGTCGTCGGAGTCGAGTACCGGATACAGGCGCTGGCGGCGATCAGCGCTGCCCTCCGGCAGGCGCTCGTACAGCTCCGCGATAGACGTCTTTGGCTGCACGGTCAACACGTCGGTTGCCATCACGTCGCGGACGAGTAGCGCGTGCAACGGGTCAATCTCGTACTCGCGGGTGACGTGATAGCCACGGCGGGCGATCTTCTCGGTCAGGATCGAGCGCTTCAGCGTCAGGACGCTCACCAGATGAGCGATCGTACACGCGACCAGCAGCGCCAACAGCGCATTCACATCATGCGTGAGCTCGAGCGCGAACACGATGCTCGTGAACGGTGAGCGCATCACGCCGGCCATCGCGGCGGCCATCCCGATCAGCGCCCACGTGCCCTCTCCTGCGCCTGGGAGTACCGCACCGAGTAGGCCGCCGAGGGCGGCGCCGAGCATCAGCAGCGGGGCGAGGATTCCACCGCTGGTATTCGACCCCAGCGCGATCGACCAGACCGCCAGCTTGACCACGAGCAGCACCGCCAGCGCCCCGAGCGCGAGCTGTCCCGCGAGCTGTGCCCCGATCGTTTCATAACCCACGCCGAGCACCCGCGGATCGATCAAACCGCCGATGCCGACGAACACGCCACCGATCGCCGGCCACCACGACCAGTGAAAAGGCAGCCGGCCAAACAAGTCCTCCGCCCCATAGACACAGCGCGTCATCACCCACGCGAGCCCTCCACACGCAACACCCACCAGTACCGCCCCGAGCGTCACCGACACGCCCAACGAGCCATGAGCGCTCATCGCAAACAACGGAGCCGCCCGCAACAGCCCAGCACTCGCGAGCGCTTCCCGCACCGCCTCGGCCGAGCACGCCGCGAGCGCGACCGGGATCATCGACCGCGGACGCCACTCGAACAACAACAGCTCCACAGCCAGCAGCACCGCCGCGACCGGGGTTGCGAACACCGCGGTCATGCCGCCCGCCGCCCCGGCCACAAGCAGCGTTCGCCGTTGCGCCGCGGTGAGATGCAAGAGCTGTCCGACGATGCTCCCGAGCGCCCCACCGGTCACGATGATCGGTCCCTCCGCGCCGAACGGGCCGCCCGTGCCGATGCTGACGGCGCTGGAGATCGGCTTGAGCACCGCCAGGCGCGGCTCCATTCGGCTGCCGCGCAGGAGGATCGTTTCTATCGCCTCGGGGATCCCGTGGCCGCGGATGCGCTCGGAGCCGAACCGCGCCATCACACCCACGATCAGCCCCCCGGCCACCGGCACCAAGACACTCCACACCCCCAACACGTGTATGTCAGGGCTGCTCAGGCTGGTACTGACCGTCCCGGTGTAGACGAGATGCGTGATCAGGCCAATCAGGTCCAGGAGCGCCAGCGCCAGGAGCGCAACGACCGCTCCCACGAGCAGCGCCGCCGCCGCCAGCCCGAGAACCGGCCGCGTCGTGGTGAAGTCGCCCAGCTCACGGTCCCCGGCACCCGATGGTCTCGAGTCCGGGGGAATCACCGCGTCAGCGGGGAACCGCTCGGCATGACCATTGCTCGCCACACCACAACCATATCGGGTAGCGATATTTCTAGGAGATCAGCCGTTTCCGAGCGCGTCGTTCTACCAGCTGGTGCTTGATTCGCTTTTGCTTACGCCGACTGTGCATTCACGTGTGATTTCGCCTTTTGCGTTGTGCTTGATCGTGAATTTGTCTTTGGTGGTCGGCGCCACCGCGATGAGTTCGTAGGTAGTGGTCGTACCTTTCGCGACGGCCAACTCGGCTCCGTCGGTGTTTTTGTAGTTGATCGATGGCTCGATCGCGTTGAGCTGTTTTGCTTCTGTAAACGAGTCGTGCTCGCCGACGATATGGGCGACACGAAGATCCTCGCCGCGGAGGCCGCTCGCGAGCGCGAGCTCCCGCTCGCCGCCGCCGGGTGAAGTTCCTGATCGACAACGCATTCTCGCCGGTCCTCGCCGAGCACCTAAGACCGCCGGCGAACAGCTGGAATGCTTTTCCGACCCAATCCACGTCGGTGACGATGTGGATTGGGTCGGGAGGCCGGCTCTCGCTCAGCGAATCTTTAGGTGTGTCTGAGAGGGTTTCACGCTCGATGCGCGGGTGGTTTCCTGCATCGATTTTTAGAAAGCCATTTGCCGCCCCCTGCCAACGACTCTTCCTTGTCCGATCAGCAAGCCGGTGCGCTTGCGATCGAGACGCATGGCCTGACCAAGCGCTTCGGTGAGCGCACCGCCGTCGACAGCGTCGATCTGCGCGTCCCGCGTGGCAGCGCCTTCGGCTTTCTCGGGCCCAACGGCGCGGGCAAGACGACGATGATCCGGATGCTGCTCGGGCTCACGCACTCCTCCGCCGGCAGCGCCTCCCTGCTCGACCATCCCGTGCCCTCCCAGCGTGCGCAGGCGCTCCAGGGGGTCGGGGCGATTGTCGAGGAGCCGCGCTTTCATCCGCAGCTCACCGGCAGTGAGAATCTCCGCATTGTCGCCGCTGTCCGCGGCCCGCAGGCGCGCGAACGGATCGATCCCGCGCTCGCCCGCGTGAGCCTCTCCGAGCGCGCCGATGAGAAGGTCAAGAAGTACTCCCTCGGGATGCGCCAGCGCCTCGGCGTGGCGCGCTGCCTGCTCGCCGATCCGCAGCTGTTGATCCTCGATGAGCCGACTAACGGCCTCGACCCGGGTGGCATCCAGGAGTTTCGCTTGATGATCCGCGAGATGGTCGAGCAGGAGGGGCGCACCGTTTTCATCTCCTCTCACCTGCTCGACGAGGTGGAGAAGATCTGCGATGCGGCCGCGATCGTCGACCGTGGCAGGGTTGTCACCCAGGGCGCGATCGCCGAGCTCGCCAGCGGCGGCTCCGCTCGCCACGAGCTGATCCTCGGGGTCGACGATCCCGAGCTGGCGCTCAGCACGCTCAGCGCCAGCGAGCTCGTGCTCGAGGCTCAGCGCTCTGAGGAGGGACTGCGTGTGGTGCTGGCCGGTGACCCTGAGACGACCTCTCAGATCAACGCGGCGCTCGTGCGGGCCGGCGTCGGGGTGCTGCGCCTGGAGCCGGTCCGGCACAGCCTCGAGCAGCGCTTCCTGGAGATCACCGCCAGGCTCGACGCACCCGAGGCGGCGGGCACGCGCACGCCTCAGCCCGAGGAGGTGCGGGCATGAACGCCACGGTCGCCGCGCAGATGACGGGCGCGGATCTGCTCAAGCTGCGCCGCAAGCGCGGGATCATGATCTGGTCGTTCGTGCTGGCGCTCGGGCCGCTGCTGATTTTCTTCCTGGTGAATGCGATCGAACACAAGTCACCCGAATACAGGGATGGACTGCGGGCACTGTGCCTGCTGTTCGGCCCGCTCGTCGCCATCCTGATCGGCGTCGAGGCTGGGACAGGCGACGCCTCGGCCGGTGTCTTCAGGGATCTGGTCGTGACGGGACGTTCGCGCTTGGCGCTGTTCGCCTCGCGTGTCCCCGCCGCGCTGGCGGTGTGCTGGGCGGTGATCGGCGGCGCTTACGTGCTGCTTGTCCTCGGCATCTTCGTGCTTGCCTTGGGTGCGCCCACGCCCGGCGCCGCGCTCCTGATCAATGGGCTGGGCTTCGCCTTGCTGGCCTCCGGCGTGATGTGCGTGGTCGCGGTGGGCTTCGCCTCACTGACGACCTCCAAGCCGGGGGCGATCATCGCTCTCATCGCGTGGCAGATCGTCGCCAGCCCTTTGATTGCGAACATCAGCTCGTTGGGCCGAACGCGCGACATCGTGCTCAGCCAGGCGATCGCCCACTTCAGCCCCGTGCACGTCGAAGGTGGGCGTGGGGCGAGCGTCGTGATGTCGCAGGGCACCGCCCTGCTCGTGCTCGTGGCCTGGCTGGCGGTGTTCCTCGCGCTCGGCGCCTGGCGCACCTCCAGGATGGACACCTAACCACGGAGTCGCTGCGGAAGCGGAACGAGGACTTGGTACTGGTGGCCGGTGGGCGCTGTAGTGCAAGCCCTCCTGGGCGTACTGGCTGACGAAGTAGAACATGCCGAAGACGGCTGCCGAGATGCAGCAGCACCAGGTAGATGAGGCCCCTCTTGCGGTCGAGGATCAACGGCAGCGGTAGCAGCGGCGAGGAGCTGCGGACCTCGACGGCGATGAACAAGCCGAGCAGGAGCACCGCGAGGCATCTGCGAGGCGAGCGCCACCCGTGTAGCCGACGCTTTCCTCGAGCAAGTCGACGCTGGCTTCAGCGGCGCCGACCCCGAGACCGATCTGATCTTTCTCGCTCAGGCGATCGTTGCTCACCGCCCCGAGCACTTCGCCCTCGTCTGCCGCATGTCCGCCGAGACCGACCAGTTCCCGCCCGAGATCATCGACGCGTGGCTGCGGGCCGGACCGCGGCGCGTCCGCGCGGTGATAATCACGCACCTGCAGCAACTCAGGGACGCGGGATATTTGACGATCAACGACCCGCAGGCGGCAGCGCGCCATTTCCTCGCGCTCGTCAACAGCGAGAGGCTCACCAACCCCCAAGGCGGATCGCCCCCCAGCGACACCGAGATCACCGCGAACGTTCACGTATTCCTCCACGGCTACGCCAAACCGAGCTCCTGAACAAGCCGCTGGCTCGAGCCGGGAGGTGGGGAGGCTTGCCTCGCGGGGATCTTGCGGTGCGGGTGATCAGACCGGTCTCTAGGCGATCCTCGCCAGCACGGGGTTGGCGACGGGACGGTCGGGCGCCACGCAGACCATTCCCTCGCTGAACCCCGCTGAGGCGATCCCGAACGCGGCGTTGAACCGGTCTATGTTGACGAGCGTCAGCAATGCGGTGATCTCGACGAGTTGCTTATGGTTGAACTGCTCCTTGACCCGGGCAAATAGCTCGTCGGTGACCGCGACCGGCGTACGCATCACGGCAACCGCGTAGTCGAGCGCGAGCTTCTCGCGTTCGCTGAACAGGTCGCTGCGGCGGTAATCCGGCAGGGCCAGCAGCTCCTCGTCGGAGAACCCGGAGTTGCGGCAGATCTGCGAGCCGAGATCGACGCAGAACTCGCATCCGATCATCTGCGCGCCCTTCAGCTCGACCAGGTTCTTGAGGCGCTGATCGACGGACTTGCCCTTGCGCACCGCCTGGTTGAACTTCCCCATCCCCATCATCATCTTCGGCTGATATGCCCAGATCTCCATCGGCTCCATCCCGCTGCCCCTCTGCGGCTCGCGGCCGGTCAGCTTCCTCATCATCCTCGGTCCGAGCCGGTAGATAAGCCGGACGATCGGCCCGGCCTTGCGCTTCGATACTCCCTGGATTCGTGCCATCAGGCACCTCCTGTCACATTGTTTGGCGTTCGGGGGTCTATCCGCTATGACCCTTCAGAGCACGACGGTGTGACAGCGATGAACGAACTCGAGCTAGCCAACACGTTTGACCGCCAGCGACCCCAACTGCGTGCGGTCGCCTACCGGATCCTCGGCTCGCTCAACGAGGCCGAAGACGCAGTGCAAGAGACGTGGCTACGGCTGGCGCGGACCGACACCGAGCAGATCGACAGCCTCGAGCGGTGGTTGACGACGGTCCTCGCCCGGGTCTGCCTGAACTTGCGGTCCCGCCGTACCCGTGGCGAGCAGCCGCTGGAGTACTTGCGCCCGGAGCCGATCATCGACGATCCCGCGGTCGGGACCGATCCCGAGCATGAGGCGTTGCTCGCGGACTCGGTCGGGATCGCGCTGCAGGTCGTGCTGGACACGCTGCGCCCAGCCGAGCGGCTCGCGTTCGTGCTGCACGACATGTTCGCGGTGCCATTTGACGAGATCGCGGCGATGGTCGACCGCTCACCCGAGGCGACCCGCCAGCTCGCCAGCCGCGCCCGCCGCCATGTGCGCGAGGCGGCGCCGCAGCCAGACCCGGATCTGACCCGCCAGCGGGCGGTCGTCGATGCCTACTTCGCCGCTGCCCGGGAGGGCGACCTCGATGCGCTGGTGGCGGTGCTCGACCCCGACGTCGTGCTCCGCGCCCACCGCCGCGACGACGACCCGATCGAGCTGCGCGGCGCTGAGCGGGTCGCGCATGGGGCGATGAGCGCCCGGCGTTTCGCGCCCTACGTTCGCCCGGCGCTCATCAACGGCGCCGCCGGCGTGGTCGCGTTCGACGGCGAGCGGCCGTTCGCAGTGCTGGCGTTCACGGTCGTTGGCGACCGCGCGGTAACGATCGACGTATTCAACGACCCGGAGCTGGTCGCCAAGCTCGACATCCGCGGAATCACCGCCTGAACGGCACGCTAAAGCCCAGCGCACAGTAACGACGCGGGTTCCGGCCATTGTGACAGCCCAGAGGCCAAACGAGTCACTGCCTGCGGACAAAAGGAGCCACGCGAGCGCCGTCAGCTACGAGTACCCGGGCAAGCACCAAGGCAGGCCTCGACCTAAGGCCACCGCGAGCTCGCAAACTTCGCCAATGAGAGGCTGCCGTGCCTGCTTCCCTGTCGCGAGCAGCAGCCAGCCTCGGCGCTGGTCGCGTCGCTGCTTTGGACGACTATCGATCGCGTTGACGTGGGCTTGGGAAATGCCCGCTTATGCTGCGCGGAGCAGGCGTTAGCAGGCCGTCACCGCCGGCGCCTGGAAATCGTCCCAAGCGGTAGTGAGCTGGACGCCTCCGAGACGCTCGCATCTCGCGCAAAGCGCAAGCTGTCAACTCTGTCGAGATAGCGACCAGTCGCCCAGGGCCTGGCCCCACCCTGGCCTGACAAAGACTCCTGGCCCCGCGCCCACGGCTCGGGATCGCATGTTCATCTACGTGATTGCGGCCGCAGTGTCGGGCGCCGTGCGCTTACGCATGACCAAGATGACACTGCTCACCAGAACAAAGACGAGGAGGAGCACGAACCCGATGAGGTCGAGGACTAGCCCAAACGAGGCGATGACGCCGCCGAGGCCGAACCCCTGAAGGAAGAGCACGCTCCCAGCGAGGATCGACATCCAGCCGAGCCAGCGCGGCAAGACCCCGCTCCTAAGCACAAGCGCGCCCGTTGCGAAAGCAAACAGGCTGCCGAAGACATCGCCAACGCTCTCCAGCGCGAACGTCGTCAGGTACAGCGTGTAAGACACGCCCGGGTCGTGTTGTGCCCCGTAGGAGGCGAGCTTTGCTCCAACCAACCCGGTGATACCGATGTCGCTGACGGCATGGAGGGTCACGAAGAGCACTCCGCCAACGAGCACCAACGAGCTAAGGGCCCGCGTGCGATCGGTGTCCCCGCGCACCAGGTTGTGCAGCGCGCTCAGGTAGATCACGAACGTCACCGCATAGACGACGGACAGGCATGCGATCACGATCAGCCGTATTTCGTGGGCGTGGAGGCCGTTTGCGATCTTCGCCGCGGAGTCGTTCTGGCTCAGTTCGACCCCGATGGCGACGACGATCTCGGCCACCAGTGCGATGACGAACACGATGCCCGCCAGCCACGCATACCGCTCCCACTCTTTCGCGGTCCGCATCAGTGAGACCACAATACGGTCTTTCCGTGTCTGCCGGGCACGCGCGCAGATTTGCCAGTGCCAACCCGGCCAGCCCCCTGTATCGCGAGACTACTTGAGACTGCAGGGGCTGATGCCCGCGACACGCCTGAGTCGTGGAGAGCAGCGAGCTACGCGGAGGGCGCCTGCCTTCCGCGCAAGCCGGTGTGGCTTCGCAGCGTCGTGGAGGTGCCCGCGGGGCAGCCAACGCAGGTGCACCAGGCGATCGGTTCCCGCGCACGGGCGTCCGCAGAGCATGTGGCGGCAACCAGTACACCGCCACATGCTCTGCGCGAACGGACTCCCGGGGGTCAGTGTGCAACCGCTGGAATGGCGATGGGCGCTGGCTCGGCCTGCGGCGTCGGGTCGCTGTCGACACCGGTGGCGATAGGCGGAACGGTCTCCGGCCGCTCGCCGATTCGTGCGATGTCGAGGGCGATCAGGCCGAGGTTCGCACCGGCAGCTGCTCCGAGGATCGTGGTGATGACCGCCATGAGCCCGGATGTTGCGTTGAACCCCAGCAGCGCGCCGACGAGGGCGCCCGTCAGCGCGACCCCGAACCCGATCCTCGTGGCCCTGGCCGGCTGGTCGCGGTTGACCCAGGCCAAGTAGGTGCCGAGGCCGATCGGTGTGCCGATGAAGAGAACAGCCATGAGCTCGCTGTCGAGGGGCACTGTCGGCAAAGCCACCAGCACGATGATCAGGCCGATGAACCATCCCCCGAGGCCGAGCACCACCAGGTAGACGGAGCGCAGTATCGCGCTCGCCTTGCGCCCGAAGCCGCCGCGCTTGTGCTTCCGGCGCCACATCAGTAGCAGTGACAGGATCGTGAGGAGTCCGAGGCCGATCATCGCGCCGGCGATGGCCTTGGCGGGTCCGGTCTGTGTGGAGTCGGGCGTGAGTTTAACCTTTTGAGGTTTGTACAGCGAGTCGTCGACCTTGCCTGTGTCGAAGTAGGTGTTAATCAGGTGCGTGCTCGCCTTGGTCTGTTCGGTCCAGAAGGAGGTTGTGTGGCCGAAGTTGGTGAGGATGACCTGGTGGCCGTTGGGTAGGTAGGGGAGGAGCTCCTTGGTCGCGTTCTGGGGCGGGGTGGCGAAGTCGAGACTGCCGCCGATCAGGAGCGTCTGCACGTTCGATGCCTGGACATGGGTGTATTCGTTGTCGGCCGGGGTGGCCGGCCATGCGTGCAGGAGGCCTCCGCCGCCGAAGAGGAATTCCGTTCCGGGGTTGCCGATAATCGAGGGGGCGTCGTGTTCGCTTGATGAGTAGTAACGCTCGGCAGCTTGGTTGTCAGCCATTCCGACAGCTGCGACGTCGCCCCAGACGAACACTTCCGGGAAAACGAGCTGGGCAACGAACGACTCGAACCAGAGCCCGCTCGAGTCACCGTGGGCGGCCGAGAGCCAGGCGTCCAGGGTCATCGGTGCGGTGAGCGGCGAGGCATTTTCCGTCGTCTCCATGAGTCCGAAGAAGCTGGCGATCTGTGCGTTGCCCTTCTTGATCGGAAAGAACAACCAGTGGTTCGGCATGTGCGCGACGGTCCGTTCCAGCGTCGCGGCGAGATCGCTGGTGCGCTTGTGGCACGTCGCGTCTTGCGCACAGAGTCTGGCGTAGCGGGCGATCTGTTCGTCCGTCGTCTTCGGGTGCCAGATGAAGTTGCCGGGTGGGTTGACGCCGATCATCACCGAACGGTGGATGGCCGTCGGGTAGCGCCAGGAGTAGATCATCGCGGTGCGGGTGCCCGCGCTTTCGCTCAACAGGTCGATCTGGTGGTAGCCGAGGGCTTTCCGTGCAGCCTCGAGGTCGTTGACCCGTTCGGGGAGTGTGTAGCCGGCGAGATCGACGCCGTTTGCCTGGAGCCGCTTCGCGCACGAGCGGAGCGCGTTCGAGTAGGCATCGAGGGACTTCTGGCCGAGGAAGTCGGCGGAGTGCTCGAGGGCCGACTCGACCTCCGGGCAGTTGAGCTGGACGGAGCCGTCGACGCCGCGGTAGCCGACGAGGACGACGTCGTGGTTGGCGGTGAATCGACTGGCGTCCGCGAACTTCATGTTCGTGACGCCGGGGCCGCCTTCCAGGCGGAAGATCGGGGCGCCCGGGTGTGCCGAATGCGCACGGATCCGGATGACCGGCAGCGCGATCAGCCGCGAGTGCGGGTCGGCGCGGTTCTCGGGCACCACGAGCGTTCCGCAGTCGGCGGCGTAGGCGCCCTTTTCGGTGTTGTAGGTACAGTTTTTGAGCCTCAGCTGGCCTGCATGCGCGCCGGCAGGCACGGAGACGGCCGTAGAACCCCCGGCGAAGTGGAGGTAGCCGAGCCCGAGCGTGAGGACGGCGATCAGGATCAGGCCGGTAATCCGGCCGCGACCGAAGCGTCTGGTCGAGGGATGCATGGTTCGTTCTTTCCTGCTGGGCTCGTGCGTGGTGCTAGCGGGCGTGGCGGTCATGCTGCATCCTCCTTCGGGCGGCCTTCGGACATGACGACAGGCTCTCCGTTCAGCGAGGAAGAGACCAGGGGGCTGGCAGGCGTCTGTGACGTCGGGTAGCGGCCCGGGATACGTCGGTTTGCCGCCAGCTCGGGGCGGCCAGCCGTATGGAAGCAATCGCGGCGCTGCGCGATAATCAGCCCTCATGAGAGAGACTGTCCTGATCGTCGATGATCACCCCAGCTTCCGCGCCAGCGCGAGGCGAATGCTCGAAGCCAACGGCTACGACGTAGTCGGGGAGCTCGACAACGGCGACGGCGTGGTGGCCGCCGTGGAGAAGCTGAACCCAGAGATTGTGCTACTCGACGTGCACCTACCCGACATCGACGGCTTCGAGGTTACGCGGCGACTACTCGATGCGAACGGCGCTACCCCGCAGATAGTGTTTGTCTCGAGTCATGACTTCACCGACCTTGACGAGGCGGTAGGCGCCAGTGGCGCGCGCGGGTTCGTCGCCAAGAGCGAGCTGAGCGCGGAGGCGATCTCTTTACTCATCCGCTGACCGCATCGCGACGCACCCTGATCGGTCTCGCCGGCTTGGCGTTCCTGATGGGCATCGCCGCGTTCGTGGTCATGCTCAACGGCGAGCACAACGTTCACCGGGGCGCGTTTGCCGGCTTGTTCCTGGCCACCGGCTGGGGGTTCGTGGGCGTCGGGCTATGGGTTTGGAAGCAGCGGCCGGCCGGCAACATGGGTCCGCTGATGGTCGCGGTCGGCCTCAGCGCCTTTGTGAAGGGGTTGGTCTTTTCCAACGACAGCGTCGTGTTCGCGATCGCCTCGGTCGGGGAGGTGCTGATCTACGCGGTGCTCATCCAGCTGCTGCTGTCGTTTCCCTCGGGGAGGCTCGAAACCCGGCTGGACCGTCTCCTGGTCACCATCGCCTACGTCAACACGACGGTGGTGCAGCTTGGAGTGTTCCTGTTCACCGACTCAAAGGCGGGCTGCGCCAGCTGTCCCAGTAACCCGCTGCTGATCGAACACTCCCAGGCTGAAGCGGTGCTCAGCGCGGCGCAACTGGACATCTCGATCGCGTTGCTGGGTGCAGTGGTCGCGGTCCTCTATCGACGCTGGCGTAGCGGCACCCCGGGGCGAGCGAGGGTGTTCGCCCCGATCGTCGCCGTCGGCGGGCTCACGTTTCTGCTGCTGATGGCCGCCCTCATCGTCGAACAGGCGGGCCTGTCGAGCGACATTTCTGACGCGCAGACCTTGGCTTTGTTCACGTCCATCGCCTGCCTACCGTTTGCCTTCTTGGTGGGCCTCCTGCGGTCCCGGTTCAGCGAAGCCGACGCGATCAGCGAGCTCTTGGCTCAGCTCGGTGAGGGTGGTGGCCGCGGAGCGTTGCGCGATGCGCTCGCGGACGCGCTTGGAGACCCGACCTTGGAGCTCGCATATTGGGTACCGGGCCAGGACGCCTACGTGGACGCCGACGGTGAGCCGGTTCGGGTCGATCCTGCGCCGGCGGGCAGGGTCTCCACCATCATCGAGCACGAGGGGGAACGAATCGCTGCGATCGTGCACAGCTCGGGCCTCGCGGAGGGACGCGAACTGGTGCAGACGGCGGGCGCCGCCGCCGGGCTGACGCTCAGAAACGAACGATTGGACGCCGAACTACGGGCGAAGGTTGCCGAGCTTCAGGCCTCACGCTCACGCATCGTGCAGGCCGGCTATGAGCAAAGGCGCCGGCTCGAGCGGGACCTTCACGACGGCGCTCAGCAGCGACTCATGGCGCTCGGCATTGATCTACGAATGGTAAGAGAACGCATCGAGCGCGACCCACAAGGGGCGGCGGAGCTCCTCGACGAATCACTCCACGAGCTAAACGAGGCGACCGCCGAGCTGCGCGAGCTCGCACGAGGGATCCACCCGGCCGTGCTCACTAATCGCGGCCTGCACGCAGCGCTCAAAGGCCTCGCCAGCCGCTCCCCGGTTCCCGTGGAACTGCTCCAGACGCCGACGGACAGACTCCCGCCGTCGGTCGAGTCGGCGGTCTACTTCGTCGTCGCCGAGGCCCTTACGAACGCGGCCCGCTACTCGCGCGCGCAAACGGTAACGGTGGGCGTCGTCCGCGACAACGGCCACGTCGACGTCGAGGTGAGCGACGACGGCGTCGGGGGCGCCGACGCCGATCAGGGCTCGGGGCTGCGAGGGCTTCAAGATCGGGTCGCGGCGCTCGACGGCCGCCTCGAGCTGACGAGTCCGCACGGGTTGGGCACGATCCTCAGGGCAACGATCCCATGCGCGTGATCGTTGCAGAGGATTCATTGCTGCTGCGGGAAGGCATGGTGCGGCTGCTCGAGGAGGCCAAGTTCGAGGTGGTCGGTCAGGCCGGGGATGCCGAGGAGCTGCTGCGAAAGGCCAGGGCGCACAAGCCCGACGTCGCAATCATCGACATCCGCATGCCGCCCACCCACACAGACGAGGGGCTGCGTGCGGCGCGCGTGATCCGGGAAGAGATGCCGGACACCGGTGTGCTGGTGCTCTCGCAGTACGTCGAGGAGGACTACGCGCTGGAGCTACTGGGAGACGACGCCGCCGGCGTCGGCTACTTGCTCAAGGACCGCGTCTCGGATCTAGAGCGCTTCGCCGATGCGATCAGAAGAGTCGCCGAGGGAGGCTCCGCGCTCGATCCCGAGGTCGTCTCAGAGATGCTGGGTCGCAAACGCACAGACGATCCACTGAACGTGCTGACCGCGCGGGAGCGCGAGGTGCTTGGCCTGATGGCAGAGGGTCGCAGCAATCAGGCAATCGCCGAGATACTCGTGATCACCGAGCGCGCCGTCGAGAGACACGTCACGAGTATCTTCGCGAAGCTCAACCTTGCCCCGGCGGCCGAGGACCATCGCCGCGTACGGGCCGTCCTCGTGTTCCTCGGTACGTAACCCAGTTGCGGCGCGGCAATTCGTGACGCGTCGCATGACTGGTGTACATGGACCTTAGTGGTCACCACTCCAACCCTCCAAAACCCCTGGAGTCTTTGCTCGAGCCTGCACGCGCGGACGACAGCTCATGAGTTCTCGGGCGCGCCGCGGGCACCGGGGGAGATTTGAGCATGTCAGGCGACGCCGCCGTCGCTGCTGCTTTGCGAGACATCCAAGCGTCTCCGCTGCGACCGAGCTCACGCTCGCTCGGGACGAGCTGCGAGCGTCTCGGGGGGCACACCGGAGACGCCTCCCTTGCCCTGGCAACGCAGCAGTCTGAGCGCAGTGGACCGCGCTACCTCGATTCGACGAGCTGCGGTCGTGACGATGCGCAGTCGTCTCACGCTCACTCGCGAGGCATGGCGCTCGTGTTCAGTGCCCGCCACCGACCTTCGGCACGGCACCGGCTTGTCCTTGGCCACCAGCCACCGAGGTACTTCCCGTGTGTCGGCGCCGGTGAGAAACTGACCCCTCTTCGCCGGTTGAGATTTGATCCCCCTTCGGGTGGTGGTGGAGGCGTCCGGGGTGTTGGTGAGCCTGGCTCGATTGTGTTCTCGAGACTGGGAGAAGGGGTTTGCTGGACGTGGAGCAGTGGGCCGAGCTGCGTAGGGAGCACTTCGTTGGCGGGGTCTCGATCAAGGAGTTGATGCGCCGCACCGGGCTGGCGCGCAACACGATCCGCTCGGCGTTGCGCTCGGAGGCGCCGCCTGGGTTTCGTTGCCCGGTGGGGCCGTCGAAGCTCGACCCGTTCAAGGAGGAGATCCACGAGCTTTGCGCGGCGACCCAGCGCTGCCCGGGGTTCGTGTTCGAGAGCTGATCGAGCCCCTCGGGTTCGATGGCGGGAAGTCGATCGTCGATGACTATCTGCGGGAGGTGCGGCCGCTGTTCAAGCGCACGCGCACGCATCAGCGGACCGTCTATCAGCCGGGGGAGATCTGCCAGTGGGATCTGTGGGAGACCTCCCGGCCGGTGCCGGTCGGTCACGGCCAGGCACGCCGGGCGTGGGTTGTCCTCTGCTGCCTGGGCTATTTACCATGAGCGCTTCCGAAACCAGAAACATGCTGCAAATCAGCACTTTCCGGCAGTGGGCGATACTGGGCTCGAACTCGCCCCTGGCGCTCAGGTCAGGCCAGGTAGCCCGGTTTTACTGGGCTACGGTGCTCTCAGGTCAGCTCAGGTTTGCTCAAATTGCTACCAAAATTGCTACCAAGGCTCAGGGCAAGTTGCGGCGGTAGAATAAGAGCATGACGACGCGCGCCCAAGCAGCCGAGAACGCACTGGCGTCTGTTCGCGCCGAGGGTCTTGATCCGGGCGCAGCCGAGGCGCTCCTTGATCGCTGGGGTCGTGGGGAACTGACCGACGCACAGCTGGACGACGCGGCGCGTCTAATAAGCGCTGGCGAGCCGCTCGGCGAGCTGCTCGTGCCGGCACGCGCGTAGTCTCGACGCCGGAACTCTCGATACGTTCCGGCGGTGGCCGGCGATCCATACGTCTATCCAGGCACCGACGTGCTGCGCAACCTTCTGGGCTTGCGCGACGCGGCCGCACTTGCGGAGCGCGAGGCTGCACTCAGCGCTATCCGCATAGCGCAGCTCGAGCGGCGTTTTATTCCCGGCGATTTTGACCTCGCCCACCTGCAAGCGACACACCGCTACATCTTCGGCGACATCTACCCGTGGGCCGGCGAGCTGCGTACGGTACGCATCATCAAGGGCGGCGACTTGTTCGCACTGCCTGAGCACGTCGGCCCCTACCTGACGACGCTGCTCGCAGACCTCGCCTACGAGGACCGTCTCCACGGCCTGGGCCGCGAGCAGTGCTTGGAGCGCCTGACGCACTACTACGCCGAGATCAACGCCGTCCATCCGTTCCGCGAGGGCAACGGGCGCAGCCAACGAGCCTTTCTCGGCCAGATCGCCAAGGCCGCCGGCCACCCGATTGCATGGGTCCACCTCGACGCCGCGCGCAACATCCTTGCCGCCCACGAGAGCCATCGCGGCGACAATTCACCACTTCGCGAGATGCTCGGCGACCTCATGGAATAGGCGGGCGCCGCAATCCTTCAGGAGCAGTTCAGAGACGACATCACGCTGCTCGCCCTGAGACAGGCCGGACAGCGCCGCCTGACCCGAACGCTGCCTCTACAAATGCCGACTCGTGCTCGCTCGGCGAGTAGTCCGCGTAGCGCTGGGTTGTCTCGATGTCTCGATGCCCCATCCACTCCTGCAAGGTCCGCATGGGAACGCCGGTACCAGCCATCGCCGTGCCGAACGTGTGGCGTAGATCGTGGAAGCGGTGCGACTGCTCAAGCTGCGCGGCCTTGAGTGCCCGGCGGAAGCGCCGCAGGATCGCCGCCTTGTCGAGTGGCCCGGCTGTGTGGGGATCGGCGAACACGAGAGCATCGCCACTGCTCTCCCCCGCTGCGCGGCTGAGCCGGTCAAGCTCTCCCGCGACCTCGTCGGCCATCGGAACACTGCGCGTCGAGCGACGGGACTTCGGAGTGCCGAACTCGCCGAGCACATAGTTCTGGCGGACCCTGATCCGGCCGGCGGTCCAGTCCACGTCGCGCCAGCGAAGCGCCACCAGCTCGCCCTGCCGCAGACCGGTCATCGCGGCCGTGAGATACATGGCACGGTCGATCTCGCGGTAAGGCCCATCGATAGCGGCGTCAGCGAGCGCTCGCACCTCAAGCGGCTCAAGGAACCTGATCTCGGCGCTCTCGGGCTTGCCGGGCAGCTCAATATGCCGGGCGACGTTCACGGGCAGCCATCCCTTGCGCTCGGCGAAACCGAGCAGCGCCGAGAGGTAGCCGATGTAGTTGCGGACCGACTTTGCGCCGACAGCACGCCCATAACGACGGTCCCCCTTCGCCTTCGGTCCGGGCCGCTCGCCCTTCTCCATCATCGTCATCAAATCCTGAACGTCCTGGGCCGTGATCCGGCGTAGGTCGCGCTCCGCAAAGAACGGCTCAAGCCACACCCGCAGGATCGACTCCACAGCCGTCGTCGTGGCCTTCTTGCGGCTCTGACGCTCCAGGTTCGCGAGGTAACGCCGCCCCAGCTCGGCCATAGTCAGCGCGTCGCCGGCGGTGATCCGGGCGGGCTTCGTCTCCGCGATCAGCCGGCGCAGCTCTGCCTCGGCCTGGCTGCGTGTCAGGCCATCCCGCGAGCCCTCGACGCGCATCGGGCCAACACGACGCTTGACCTGTCGGCCACCGTCTGCACGCCAGTGCGCATACCAGACGCCCCCACGCGCGTAGAGCGAGCCAGCTCCGTAAGGCCGTCGGGTGATCTTCCTCGCTGTGCCCATCACTCATCGTCTCCCTGATCGCGCGCCACCATCGGCCGCCCAAGGTAGCGGGCGCTGCGGCTGCTTCAACGCCATAGTCGTCTCGTTAGTCAGGACGCCTCCTGTGCTCTGCCTGTCGATCGACAAGCAGCGAGCGCGCTGAACGCGAGGCTGCACCTCGTGTACGCCACGGCCCCCGCATCCGCGCTCGCCACCATTCCTCCAGATCGTCCGCGCTGAATCGCACATAGCGCCCGAGCCGCACATGCGGAATCCGGTTCGCTCGTGCCTCAGCGAGTACCCACGACGCGGGTACCGACAGCAATCGCCCAGCCTCTGTCGCATCAAGTAGGGGCGAGAGAGGCGCGGCTGCTGGCGCGGGCGCGTCCTGTGGTGGCTTTGTGGCGGCCATCATGGTTAATGACCCTGAGCCGCGAAAAGCGGCCAACGAATTTCCGTACACGCAACCACAGGACCGTGCAGGCGGCCGATCAAATCGGCGCGTCCGTCCCCTCAGAATCAGCGTCCGACCAGAGCTGAGTGTTGCGTCGTCCAGCGCGACGGGCTTGGCGTCGCTGACGCTCGCGCGGGTTGAGCGTCAGATCGGCCGCACTGACGTGGTCGTCGATGTCCGCCCGATCGTCGCTCGGCTCCATCCACTCGTGCAGGCAGTAGGTCGCCGACCCGAGTCGCCTCGCAGCGCGTTGGAGCCGCTCCGCCAAGTCGAACCACGCGTCGGAGCCTGGCGTGTCGCTGAGTAGCGCGCTCGCCTCGGTGACCGCGTCATGCATCGTGGCGCGAAACCGCTCGATCTCTTGCGCGGCGAGCGTGCGAGCGTTGTGCCACTGACAATGCTGAGGGGACTCCGGGAGGTCCACCAGTCCGGCGCCTTGCAGCCGTCGGCGACCGCTTGGAGCGAGCGCCCAAATGTCCACACCGTGCGCTCGCCGCATCTCGATCGCGGCGTCCTGCACAAGCGCTTGAAGCTGAGCGCGCACGCGCCGGGAGCGCCGTGGAATGCCCAGGTGATCGAAGATCAGCCAGACGGGTACGCCTTGTCGGCCTCGGTGACGTTCCGCACGGTCGATTGCGGCCAGCACGGTCACGTCGGGGATCTCGGTAGTGCTCATCGGTTCCTCCTTGTCGTCGGAGGCTCCGGGAGGACTGCTCGGGGCGAAGAAGGCACCCCTCGCGCCGCTAGTAGGGTGCCTATGCGCCGGGAGTTCAGGCTCTCGGTGCCACGCCCCCGGCAGCTCCAACTGCGCGGGGGCACTTTGATGTGTGCGACGACCCTAGCACGACAACCAGACCATAAATACCCTGGCGCCGAATGAGGCGGCCCGTGAGTGTTCGCGCCATGCCACGAAGCTCAGAACCCACCGCCGAGCAGGATCAGCTCGTCCTCGGGCATGCCCTACGCGCGCTCCGCAAGCGCGCCGGGATGACCCAGGAACAGGTCGCCGAGCGGCTGGGGGTAGACCCCACCTTCGTCGGCCGCCTCGAGCGCGGCCAACGCGGCGCACACTGGCGCACCATCCGCCGCATCCTCACAGCGGTCGACGCGAGCATCAGCGACTTCGCCAGCGAGATCGACGCCGCCGAGAACTCACGCCGCCGCAGCTAGAGCCAGGCCCGGCCTCGACACGCGGCCCCAGCCGCTCCAACTGCCAGTACAGACGATATGCACGGGTGTGCGCTTGGTGTGCGTGCGCCGTGTAATTCGTTGGATGCTTCTATGTTGTCAAGGGTGTTTTTGTGAGTTGGTTGTAGAGGTGGCGGGAGAGGTATCGCTTGAGGGAGCGCATGGCCTCTCGCTTGGTCTTTCCTTCGTCGATTCTGCGGTGCATGTAGGCGCGGCTTTGGGGGTGGTGGACGGAGCGTGATAGGGCGATTGTGTAGATCGCTGCGTTGATTTGCCGGTCGCCTCCGCGGCTGAGTCTGTGGCGGACTGTTTTGCCGGAGGAGGCGGGTTGGGGAGCGGTGCCGTTGGCGCGCGCGAATGCTGCCTCGCTGGTGAAGCGTGCTGGGTTGAACGCGAGGAGTCTGCCGGCGCAGATAGGTCCCACACCGGGCTCCTCCAGGAGTGTCGGGGCGAGGGAGCAGACCATTTCCTCGATCTGGCGGGTGTAGTCCTCGGCTTGCGCGTGGAGTGCTCGAGCGCGGTTGGCGAGGTCGCGGAGTACCTGCAGGGTGGTGTTCTCTTGCAGGCTCGCGGTCGGGCGTGTGCGCATCCCCGTGAGACGATTGGCGAGCGTTGCGCCATTGCGGGCTGGACCGACGCGTTCCCGCAGTGCGTATGGTGCGCCGACCAGCAGCGCTTGCAGCTGGTTATAGAGCCGTGAGCGCTCGCTGACGGCGGAACGGTGGCCGACCAACAGCATTTGCAGCGCCAAGCGCTTCCCAGACCCTCTGGGCGTCGAGAGACCTTCGCGAGTGAGCACCTTCTTGGCGGCCAGCAGAGCGTCGAGGCGGTCTGACTTCCCGGTCCGGCGCTCGCGACGTTGTGGGCGTTCGACCTCGAACACTTCGATCTCCTCGGCCTGCAGGTACTCGCATAGCCCGGCGCCGTAGCTGCCGGCGCCCTCGATGCCGACGAGCACGTTCTCGCCGAGCTCTTTGAGCCAGCACACGAACTGGCTGTAGCCGGCGAGGGTGGTCGTGATGACGATCTCTGCGAGCACCTGTCCGAGCCCGTCGAGAGCGACCGCGAGATGCTGCTCCTTGTGCGTATCCACGCCTACTGCAATCATCGATTCTGTCTCCTCATCTACTGGTTGGCGCTGGTGTGATGTGGAGGCCGCCAGACAAAGCCATGTCGAGCAAATAGGCACGCTTCTATGAAGTCATGGCGGCGTCCGTGGCAGGCGGCGGGAGACAAATCCAACGTAGGGCACCCAACAGGGGCCAGCCGTTTTACATGAGTCATCCCGTCGCCCGCCACACCCTCAACGGGGCACCGGACGCCACTGCATGACTGCCGCTTCGCTGCGCCCTACGGGCTCCGCTACGCGGCAGTCAGCCCGCTTCCTCAGGGCCCCAACAGGCGCCGAGGAAACTACATGGCCGTTTTGGGCCGCTCAGGGTCATCACTTATGTGATGACTGCATCGAGCATCCCTGCGGCTGGTGGTGGCGGCTACGCGCGCTACTTGGAGAGCAAGACGGTCGCGCCCGAGCGAGGCGACTACTACCTGACCCCGGACGGAGAGATGACGCAGGCCCCTGGCCGTTGGCTCGCTGACCCCGAGACGCTGGCTCGGCTGGGGGTGCGGCCCGGCGAGCCGGTCGAGGGTGCGGACTTCATCACGCTGATGGATGGGCGCCATCCAGGCACGGGCAGGTGGCTGCGTCCGGAGGGCGCGGGCGGCGGTAGGGGCGGCGGGATCGATGTGACATTCAGCGCCCCGAAGTCCGTCTCGACGGTTTGGGCACTCGGTGATCCGTGGCAGCGCGAGCAGATCGAGGCCGCGCACGCCAGAGCCGTCGAGAACACCGTGCGGTATCTGCGCGAACAGGTCCCGGTCGTGCGTCGCCGCTATGACGGCCAGGTCGTGGAAGAGCACGCCAAGGACGTAATCGCCGCCGAGTACCGACACACCACCGCGCGAGGGGTCAGCGGGGCGCGGGCACCCGACCCTCAGATGCACAGTCACGTCGTCATCAGTGGCGCGGTAAGGGAGGACGAACGGATCGTCGCGGTCGCATCGCGGCCGATCTTCCGGTCAGCCCGCGAGCTGGGCGCGTTCTACCGCTCCGCGCTCGCTGAGGAGCTGGCCGGCGAGGGCTATGAGATCGAGCGGGGCACCGGCAAGGACGGCCGCTACTTCGAGATCGCCGGCGTGCCACGAACACTGATCGAGGAGTTCTCTGGCCGCTCGCGTGAGGTCGCCAGAGCGGCCGAGCGGTTTCGTGCCCGCTACGGCCGTGCCCCAGAACGCGGGGAGCTGCGCAACCTCGCGCTCGAGAACCGCCGGGCGAAGGAGCTGACCACACGCGGCGACCTGCAACGTGTGTGGAGCGAGACGGGCCGGCGTCACGACTTCGGCCCCGACCAGGCCGTGCGCTTGATCGGCGCGCCCGAGCGGCCGAATGTTGAGCAGCCGATCGAGGACCGCATCGAGGCGTGGCTCACAGAGCAGCACGCCGTGTTCCACGCACGCGATCTGCACGCCGTCGCGCTGGAGCAGACTGCGGGAGAGATGGCGCCCGATCAGGCGCTCACCGTCGCGAGAGAGATGATCCGCGACCGGCGAGTCCTCACCTTGGAGGGTGGGCGGATGACCACGCTGGCCGTGCGCGCTCAGGAGCAGGCGATCGAACGCCGCGCTGAGCTGCTCGCCCAGCGAGCCGGCCGAGACATCGGCGAGCGAACACGCGCCGACGCAACGCGCGAAGTCGCCGAGCGCATCGGTGCACCATTGAGCACCGAGCAAAGAGCCGCCTTGGAGGCGCTCACCGGACCGGAGCGCCTCGCCGTCCTCGTCGGCCCTGCCGGGACCGGGAAGGGCGTCGTGATCGACGCCGCCGCTCGCGCCGAGCAATACGCCGGCCACCGCACGATCGGCGTCGCTGTGTCCGGGTCTACGGCCGAGCGCCTTGGAGCGGACAGCCCAGCCCTCACTGGACACACGCTCACCCTCGACGCGCTCGTCGCCCGTACAAACACGGGGATAGTCGAGATCGGCCGGGACACGGTGATTGTCTTGGACGAGGCGGGGATGGTCGATCACGCTCGGCTCGACGCGTTGACCGAGCTTGTCGAGCGCTCAGGGGCGAAGCTGATCGCGGTCGGTGACGGCAAGCAGCTCCCCTCGATCGGCCCTGGAGGGATGTTCGACAGGCTCACCGGCCACGCAGCGACCGCCGAGCTCGCGGACATCCACCGCACCAGCGACCCCGGCGAGCAGAACGCCTGGAGAGCGCTACGCGCCGGCGAACCCGACCGCGCGATGGCGCACTACCACTCCCTTGGACGGCTGCATCTCGCGGACACCCGCGACCAAGCAGCCGAGAACGCCGTCCAAGCATGGGGGCAGCTCACAAGCGAACACGATGACATCCGTTCGGTGGCGCTGATCGCGGACGCCTCAAACCAGGAGATCGACCGCCTCAACGCCCGCGCGCAGCACCTACGAGCCGAACGCGGAGAACTCGGCCACCAAGAGATCACGCTCCCCAACGTCCACTACGGCCTGCGCGACGGCGACCTCATCGCGTTCAACGCCCAGCACAGGGCACGCGGACAACCCAGGGTCGAGAACGGCACGCGCGGCGAAGTCACCCACGTCGATGAACACGGTGTGACGGTCACGCTCGACGGATCAGGGCGACGAGTTCAGCTCGACGGCGAGCACCTCGACTCGCTACGGCTGGCCTACGCCCAACACGTCTACCGCCAGCAGGGCGCGACCGTCGAGCGCTCCGTCGTCCTCACCGGCGGCTGGCAAACCAGCAAAGAGACCACCTACGTCGAGGCCACACGCGCTCGCTACGGCACCGACTGGTTCATCGCCCGTGACCAACTCGGCGACGACGGACAAGACCCCGACCGCATCAAACGACTCGCCCAAAGCATGGGCCACAGCCGCAGACAAACACCATCACTCGTCTACCGAGAGGCCGCCGCTCTTGGCTGGGAACCCAGCCAAGAGCCACTACGACTGCGACACATACTGCGACCCGCCCACTGGCTCACACGACAGTCCGCCCGCGACGCGCCCGACCACAGCGTTGGACGCGGACGCTGACCGAGTCGATGCGCGTTGACGCGTCCGCTACGGCGTCCCGCCACGCGCGGCGGAGGACACCCGCCGCGATGACTTGACGAGCATCTGCTGACGGCGCCCGCTGTCGCCTGCAATCAGGGTGCAAAAACCCCACCAGGTGCGGCACCGTCCCCCATCTTGGTAGTGTCCCGCTGAATGACACTCGCCTCCCATGCGACACCTCTTCCTGTGCTCCCGCTTATTTCATATATCGCTACTCTAATGGACTCGGTATACAGAGGGTCGAGGGGGAATCCTTGCTTTACGTCCTTGCCGCCCTCCTGATCATCGTGATGATGTTGGTTACCCTGCTGCTCGTACGACAAGGACGGGTGAATCAGGCTCAGTTGGACCCGGGCGAAACCGACAAAATCGTTGCTGCTCTTAGTTCGAATCTCACGCGGGTCCAAGGCGAGATACAGAGAACTGGTATTGAGCAACTCGTAGCTCAGAACAAGACCGTCCTCGACGGCGAGACCGCGCGTGGAGAGGAGCAACTTAAGGCTCGCCAGGGTGAGATTGACAAAGGCCTCTCGGAGGTCCGTCACGAGCTTGGCAAACTGCGCGAGCTAGTGCGCGCCGTTGATAGTCAGCGCGGCGACAGCATTGTGAAGCTGGAGACCGTCACCCGCGAGACAAAACAGCAGACTGAGCTACTGCGCACAGAGACAGGGCGTCTCAACGAGGTGCTGTCAGGGGGTCAGTCACGCGGCCAGTGGGGTGAGCGTATGGCTGAGGATGTGCTCCGTCTCGCGGGATTCATCGAGGGCGTTCAATATCGCAAGCAGCAGCAAGTACCGGGCAGTGCCTCGCGGCCGGACTTCACGTTCTTTGTTCAAGGCCAGTTCCTGAACATGGACGTCAAGACACCGATGGTCGAGTATCAGCGCTACTTGGCCAGCTCTACCACTCAGGAAAGCGATGCTGCCGCGAAAGCATTCAAGCGCGATGTGCGGGCTCGGATCAAGGAGGTCGCTACGCGCGACTACATCGATCCCGAAGGAGGCACCCTTGACTACATGCTTGTGTTTATTCCTAACGAGCAAGTTTACGGCTTCATTCATGAAAATGACCCCGAGCTGATTGATGAGGCCCTGCAGAGGAAGGTCGTGCTCTGCTCACCGCTCACACTATTCGCAATTCTGGCCGTCATCCGTCAGGCGAGCGAGAACTTCAAGCTCGCCCAGCAGACGAACGAGATACTCAAGGCACTGGGAGGGTTCAATAAGCAATGGACCATGTTCAAGGCCCAGATGGGTAGAGTCGACAATGCCTTGGACAGCTCCCGCAGAGCGTACGCCGAGCTTATGGGCACTCGCACGCGCCAACTCGACAAGCAAGTCGAGCGAGTTGACGCCCTGCGCGTTACGGCCGGTCTCCAGCGGCTTGACGCCCTGAACTCAAGTCCAGAGCCGGCCCTAGGCGTCGTGGCAGGCGATCCATCTGAGGATGAGTGACCCGGTGCAAATGCCTGGTGAGTTCGCTACGACCCTTCTGCGATGACGCGAACATTCGATCCGGTAACTGAGGTACAGAAGCTCCGCGATCACTTGTCCTCTCACGACAAGCCAATCGCGATGCTGTTTGGCGCCGGCACATCCTGTGCCGTACAGGCGACTGACGGCAAACCGCTGATTCCAGCGGTCGCTGCACTGACCCAGTCTTGCGAACAGTCGGCACTCTCACTGGGTCCTCCATTTCCGGACGCTTGGACTCTCATCAAAGACTCCCTACCCGCAAATCGCCGGGATATTGAGGAAATCCTGTCGTCTGTGCGCCAGAAGCTCGACGCGATTCTTGACGCTGACAAGCTCGCTGGTCTTGACCGGGGCGAGCTTGAGACGCTTGAGCAAAATATCAAGAGCACAATTGCGAAAGAAGTACGGCCCGACGCTGAAAGAATTCCAGACTCTTTGCCGCACGAAGCGCTGGGACGCTGGCTGCGCAATGTGCAACGTGTCGCGTCCGTCGAGATTTACTCTCTGAACTATGACACCCTTGTGGAGCGCGGCCTTGAGGCTGTCTGGGTACCTGTGTTCGACGGTTTTGTGGGTACGCACGAGCCCTTCTTCTCGCCAGGAAGTCTGGTACGGGCTGACATGCTGCCTGGCCGACGATGGGTGCGGCTATGGAAGCTTCATGGCTCGGTCACCTGGCGCAAGACGGGGGCCGACGAGGACCGTCGCATAGTCAGAGGGCCTGAACTGGCTACAGGCGAGATGATTCTGCCATCTCTTCGCAAGTACGAGGAGTCGAGAAAGCAACCCTATGTCGCGATGCTTGACCGGCTACGACGCCTTCTTAGCGAGCGTGACGAGATTGTGCTGATCACAGCTGGATACAGTTTCGGCGACCAACACATTAACCAGGTCATCATTGAAGCACTCGAAGTGAACCCCGGACTGCATGTATTCGCGCTCTGCTATGAGGAGCCTGCGACAGACGGCATTCTCGCCACGACAGCACGCGAACAACGGCAGCTCGTGGTTCTTGCACCGGACAGCGCCGTTGTCGGTGGCGAGCGGGGCGAGTGGATGGTCATCGATCCCGATGGAAGCGCGGGTCGGCTCGCTGACGTTTTCGCCCTTGATAAAGGCGAAGGACCTGGAGGAAAGCTTTTACTCGGCGACTTCAACTCCTTCTGCAAGCTACTGGACGGCCTCGCCCGACAAAGCCTCAATGACTGAGCCCACGCTCTACAGCGCGACGTACATCGGCCAAGTGAGTGGCGTGCGCGGAAGCCTCGTGACCATACAGCTACGGCGAACTCGCTCGACCTTGCTTATGGTCGAAGGGAGCACATATCGCGTGGGCCAGATCGGATCATTTGTAAGGATCCCTCTCGGGTACACGGACCTTTTTGGCATTTGCACACAGGTCGGGGCGAATCCAACTGGTGAGGAGGAGAGCGACGACCCATCGCTTATCGTACCCGATCCAGATCCGAGACTAAGCGGCTACCGCTGGATTCAGGTCGCGCTTTTCGGAGAGTCAACCGAGGGGCGCTTCGAGCGCGGAATCGGTCAATTTCCCACGGTCGGGGACGAGGTCCACGTCGTGACCGCGCGAGACCTAGATGTCATCTATACCGATCGGGGCGATCCGAACGATGCCGTGGTGATCGGACGCATTGCCGGCTCCGATGGAGTGGCCGCGTCGCTACGACTCTCGGCGCTGGTAACGCGACACGCAAGCGTCGTGGGCTCTACCGGTGCTGGGAAGTCAAACCTCGTTGCGATCCTGCTTCGGGCGTTGGGCAACGGGCCATACCGTTTGGCTCGAGCGCTGGTGATCGATCCGCACGGAGAGTATGGGAGCGCAATCCCCGAGCAAACGCGGGTGCTTTCCACCAACGCCACGGATAAGGCGTCGCGGCTACGAATTCCATACTGGGCCCTTACCTTCGACGAGCTGGCCGCAATAACTATGGGCCAGCTTCGCGAGCCGGACGCAGAGTTTCTTCGCAATCGAGTACGCGATCTAAAGCTCGACGCCGCCGATCGGCTACCTACCACGACTCCTCATCAAGCGATCACCGCGGATTCCCCCATCCCGTTCTCCCTGCGGCGACTGTGGTGGGAGATGGAGAACAATGAGCGTATGACGTTCACGAACCCAAACGACCAAACGGCCGATACGCGGGAAACAGTAATAGAAGAGGGAGATATTTCGCGTCTCATTCCGCCCCGTTACCCCGCCGCCTCGGGGAAGGCAACCGCGCCTCACAGATGCAAAGAGGCGCGTGGGATCTCCCGCCAGTTGGAATTGATGCGTAATCGGATGCTTGATACTAGCTTTGCGTTCATGTTTGACGACACCGATGATTGGGCGCCAGATGCGCAGGGGACGGTGGTAGCTGACCTTGATCAGCTACTCGTGCAATGGATCGGAGGTGGACACCCGATCACGGTGATCGACGTGTCGCACGTTCCCGCGAGCGCCGTTGAGATCGTCGTTGGTTCGTTGCTTGGGATTGTCTACGACGCGCTCTATTGGGGCATGAACCTACCCGTAGGCGGAAAGCAGCAACCACTTCTAGTGGTATTGGATGAGGCTCATAGGTTCTTGGGCGGCGGAAGAGATACCGCCGCGACACGCGCCTGCGCGCGAATCGCGAAGGAGGGACGAAAGTACGGCGTGGGTCTCGTGACAGTTACCCAACGGCCGTCAGACATAGACCCCGCCGTACTCAGCCAAGCCGGTACAACCATTGCACTTCGCGTCACCAACAGAGCCGATAGAGCCGCCGTCGAGGGCACGATCACCGATGACCTCGGTGGTCTTACTGATCTATTGCCGGCTCTTCGCACCGGCGAGGCGCTAGTCCTAGGTGATGCCCTGCAGGTGCCTTCGCGGATACGCGTCTATAAGGCACCCGATCGGCCAGTAGGCGACGATCCAAAGTTGCCGCAGACGTGGCTAAACGATCGCCCCAGTCCAGACGCTTACAAAGCAGTGGTGGCCGGCTGGCGTGCCCAGTCAACAGCCGTGGAGGCTCCGCCGGAGGCAGCAAACAACGCACTAGCAAGCACGAGTCCTGAGGAGAAAGATGCCTGAAATGCAGTCGGTAGTCTCAAGTAACGTTGCAGCTATTGGTTACGACGAGACTGCGGAAGACGTCTATGTCGAATTCATCGGCAGCGGGCTGTACATATATGAAAGGGTGCCGTTGCCGGTGTGGCAAGACTTTGAGATGGTAGGTAGCAAGGGTACATTTGTCAACAATGTGCTTAAGCCGGGCTATGGCTGTAGACGCGCTTAAGTCAGGCCGGTCACAACAGGCTCTGCGCTTTCCTGAGCCGCTCCGAAAGCTTTGCTGGTCCGGCGCCGGGCGCGTGCGGTTGACTCGTATAACGCTCAAGGACCGCCACCTCGGCGACGTGATCTTTGCGCTTTCGATAGATAATAGCTAGCTGCTCGTAGTACCAAGGCGCGACGCCTGTCCCGAGTACACTTGACTCTTCCTCTGTCGCGTCGACCAGCTCAAGCAGGAGACGCTCAGCGGCCTCGTTCTTGTCGCTACGGCGAAGGTTCCTAACATCCTCCACATAGTCTGTGTAATGTCGACCACGCACGCGGCCGGTCGTCGGCTTGTCATCCGTCTCCGACCGAAGCCCGAGATGCACCTCGCAATCCTCAGGGTATGCCACACACAGCGTCACCCCGAAGCTTGGCCGGTCGCGCGTGCCGCCATTTAGCAGTGCGCCGCATGAAGCACCGGCGTACCCTTCACGCTGCAATACCTGGAGAGTGGGCCCATAGCGACGTGCGTCGTCGCGCGGTAGGTAGCCGACACGCCCGAAGTCGCTCATCACGGCGACTGCATGTTCGTCGTGAGGATTGTCGGGCTCGCGCATCAGAGCGACAGCGAAGCTGGGCCGCCCTTCGGCTCCTGGCCGGCAACTACCCCGCAGGCGCCCAAGTGTCGCTTGGTAGTGGGACTCTCCGACGACACGCATGAATCCGTCTTCGGGCAGACGAAAGGTGCGGACCGAGGACAGTCGCGGCGGCCTGCGGAAGAGATCGAGGAGTCCCATCATCGGGATCGTATCGGGCCGTTGGAGCAGCACTCCAGGCGGTCGCTGACCACCTCGCCAGTGTCATAAGCTGCCCAAGCAACGCGCTGCCACGCATCCTCATCGCCGACCTGCACGTCAACGGCCGCGTCCAACTCTGCCGTGGCCGGAGCTAGATCTGCCGGGAGTCAGACGATGATTGGTTGATTCGCCGTACCTTGACGTCGGGCAAGTTCGAGGAAGCCGATCGTCGTTGTGATCTGATCGCAGGCGTTGTTAGCGAGCCAGTCCAACGAGGGCGATTGGAACGTCTCACCGATGTCCGGGTCTTGGGCAAATCCGGGCTGCTGCTCGACGTAGTGCGCCATCATCGCGTGATGCTGCAGACGTGCTTGCTCGAAGAGGTCGTCATCGAGGTCATCGAGGATGCTGGCGGCGAGGACCTTCGCTTCGATGACGTTCACCCACGACTCTGCGCGGATAGTGGCGCCTTGTGGACCGACCCGGCGTCCTAGATTGTCAGGGTCGAAGATTCGTCGTGCGGGGTCGAGTAGTGCATCGCGGCGGAAGTCTCCGCCTCCGGTGGCGGTCACGATCGCATTGGTTAGATCGGTCTTGTCCTGGCCCTTCATATTGGGCGCGCCAAGCTGAGCGATGACACGTCGCGCGTTTTGCCGCGCCGCTCGTGCGGAGGTCGCCAGGAGCGGCCGGTTGAACGTCCTCAGCGCTTTACGTACTTGGCGCACAGGCACGTAGTCCGTCCCCCAGTACAGCCACAGCATCACGGGGACGTTGCAGAGAGCGGCGACGTGCCTCACTTCGCGTCGCTTGTCAAGGAGCACCAGGAACAATCGGAGTTGGTTCTCGGACCATGTTCGCTCAACCCCTTTGCCGCGCCCTCGGCTACGGGGCACGGGTTTATCGAGCAGGCCGAGGCTTACCCAGTCGGTGATTAGGCGTCCGGTCGCCGGGGTGCGGTGGGCCTGTGCAGCGTCCAGTAGATCGGCCTTCGTATGTCTCGACGTCGCTTCCCTCGGCACAGATACATCTTACACCGACTTGGGCCTTGTTAGGGTCGCAAATCCCGTCGAACATAGGCTATGAGCAAATACATCGGACAGCCAACGACGCGCGCCATGAGATATCGGAGAGCAAAGAAACTGCCGCCATTCCAGTCGCGCGAGAGCCCCTATTTTGACGGTGCTTCTGCAACGTAATAGATGATGCGACTCCATCTCCACGTACATCTGCACGGCAAGCGATCTAGCGACCAGGGCTGGCAGCGTCTCGCGGTCCTCGTGGCGATCGGGACGCTCATCCTCGCCGCACTGCCTTGGTTGGGTCTGACTCCCAGCCAACCGGAACCGCTGCAAGTGCAGGTGACGCTCGTGCAGCCTGGCGTTGCTCCTGCGCCCTCGACGCGGGCCATGAATCCACGCAGCCCACTCAGCCCAAAGAATTGCTACCAAATTGCTACCAAGCTCGGGCCCGTGGTCTGGAGAATCCCTGCCATAGAGCCAAATCCAACGATGGGCGATACTGGGCTCGAACCAGTGACCTCCGCCTTGTCGAGGCGGCAAAGCAACACCGACACCCGTAGTTTCGGGGGGATTTGCCCGGCACAATCTGCTTTAGATAGACGCGATTCGGCCTGTTCGGTACCCAACGTGGTACCCATGCGCGGACGTGGTACCCACGTGGTACCCACGTCTTATATGATGACGGCATGGGTGAGACACCGAGCACGAACGTCATCGTTCGGGAGCACAGTGGACGGCCGTTTTACGAAGCGAAGTTTCGGGTCCACGGCCGCCAGGTAAAACGCCGCATCGGTGCCGCGTGGCTTGAGCGCGGCCCCGGCGGCGATGGATGGCGCCCGCGCAAGGGACGTGTCCCGGACGGCTCCTATGACGAGCGGGGAGCAATCGTGGCCGCCGCGCGGATCGTGGACGCTTACGTAGCCGAAGCTGCTGACCAGGCGCGCGTTGAGCAGGAACGCCGGACGCGCGGCGTGACGTTCCGCGAAGTCGCCCACGCATACCTCGCGTGGCTTGCGGATGTGGCCGGCGCCAAGCCGGCCACATTGCGCGATCACGGTTACGTGCTCGGTGAGCCGGGCATCCGATACAAGCACGGCACCGGAACCACGGCCGGGCACGTCATGGCGGCGTTGGGCGATCAGCCAGCCGCGAAGATCACGACGCGGGACGTTGAGGCCGTGCTGGCGACGGTCAGCAGCACGGGTACGTCGGCGAGCACGGTCAACAAGTACCGCAAGGTGATGTGCGCCGTGTTCAGCTACGGGTGTAAGCCGTCCACGTTCGCGTTGCCGACGAATCCCGCCGAGTCGGCCGACAGGCGCCGTGAGCCTCACCCAGCCGCGCTCGTGTTCTACTCCCCGGAGGAAGTCGAGGCCATCGCTCGCGCGTTTGAGGAAGGGCGACACCGCGATTCGTACCGGGCAGCCGTGACCGCTGATGAGCGGGAAGTCCAGGATGCCGAGAACCGGCAGGACGCGGAGATGATCCGCGTCGCTGCCTACGCGGGGTTGAGGCGCGGGGAGCTTGTCGCCTTGCGTTGGCGGGACGTTGATTTCGCGGGGTCCGCGTTGACGATCGCGCGGGCGATGAGCGCAGGGGTCGAATCGACTACGAAGTCCGGCCGCGTCCGGCGCGTGCCAATGGCCGATCAGGCTGCCGCCGCGTTGGATCGTGTGAGTCGTCGTGACCATTTCGTGTCACCAGAGGACTTCGTTTTCTGCAACTCGTTCGGACGGCCGCTTGAGGGGTCGGCGCTGCGCCGTCGCTACCGGCGCGCGCAGGTCGCGGCCGGTGTTCGGCCGCTCCGTTTCCATGACCTGCGACACACATTCGGTTCGCGGCTCGCCGCCAAGGGCGTCGATGTCGTCGCGATCCAGAAGGCGATGGGACACAGTGCGCTCGCTACGACGAGCCGCTACCTGCACGCGCGGCCGGCGTCCGAGCAGGCGCAGGCGTTCACGGCGGCGTTTACGGCCGACGCGCCCGACGCAAATGCCGTGGCGGCGTGACGACTGTTGCCCGATTCCGCTTGTTTCACTGCTGACCTCCGGTCAGCACTGTTTCGATCTGTGTGCGGATGTAGAGGCGGCGCCGGCCTACCTTGACTGAGGGCAGCTCGCCTCGTCGCGCGAGGTCTTCCACTGTCGAGACGGGCATCCGCAGGAGGGCTGCGACCTCGCGGCCGAGCATCACGTCGCGTGCGCTCAGCCGCGGTGGTGTCGTCGGGCGGTCCTGGGCGATTTGATGTGGGGTCATCGTGTTCGCTCACGGGCCGGCGGGTTGAGGATGCGGCTGACGGTTCGGACCATGCCTGGGAGCCGTGGGGCGTAGCGGCCTGGTCCGTGGCGGTCGATCGCGTCGCGGCCGATTTCCCACGTGTTCTCAAGCGGCGCGCGGTGTGCGAGCGAGGGTGTTTGCGTGCGGCTTCGGCTCATATCGCGGGCGAGGCGTTTGATCCTTTGGGTGTCTTGGCCGTGTTCGCCGAGGTCTTGCCGGTTGACGTACCAGTCGGTGCCTTCGCGTGCGCGCGATGCTTGGACGTAGGCGTTCTCCTTGCTCGTTTGCCAGCCGCCGGTGACGACGAGGGTGCGTGTGACGGTGGCGCCTTGGGCGCGGTGGATGTGGCTGGCGTAGCCGAGCCTGACCTTGGCAAGTTCGTCGCCTGTAAGGGTGCGCCATTGGTCGGTGGCGTCGAACTGGATCAGCACGTCGCCCTCGTCGGTGATGTCCAGCACTTCACCTTTGGCGCCGTTCTCGATCCGCTGCGCGTCAGGCTGGTGGTGCTGGTCGATCATCGCAACGCGGTCGCCCGCACGGATGCCGTAGTGGACGCCGGGGACGTGGACTTCGATCTCGCCGAGTTCACCGCGCTGCGCCCGGTGGTGCTGAGCGCGAGCGTTCAACCGCGCGATCTCCAGGTTCGAGGCATCGGAGATGAGCGCAACCTGCTCTACCGGGAGCTGTGTCGTCAGATCGGCCCATGCGCTTACCGCGTTCTCGATGGCTTGATCGCGAGTATCGGCCATGTGCAGCCGGCCCCTGCGGAGGTAGTGGGCCATCGCGCGGTCTGAGCGTCCGGCGCGCAGGTCCGCCCACGCTTTCTGCTCGGCCGGGTCGAGCGTGCGCCGCACATCGGACAGGGCTGCCGTCGGGGCGATGTTGGTGATCCGGTCGAACATGCCGCCGGCGCCGATCGAGGGGAGCTGCGCACCGTCACCGATCACCACTAGCTTCGCCCCGTTGCGCTCTATGACATCTGTGAGTCGATCGAGGCGGCCTGTGTCGGCCATCCCCGCCTCGTCAAAGAAGACCGTCGTGTTCGTGTCGAGGACGAGGCGCCCGTGTTCGGCCCTGGTGACGAGCGCGTCCAACGTCAACGTCTGCCTGGCGAGCGCAGGACTGTCCTGGCCGAGGCGCTGCGCGGTGGAGCCAGACACCGCGATCCCAAATGTCCGTGATCCGACCGCCTGCTCGGCCCTCGCTGCGGCGTCGATCACCACGCCCTTGCCTGTTCCTGCCGGGCCGACGAGCACGGCGGCGCGCTCGGGACCGGTGATGACCTGAAGCGCGTGGGCCTGCTCGTCGCTGAGCCGCGCACCGATCCGCTCGGCTACCTGGCCGGCGGCCGTGGCGCGTGTCGGCGCGCCCACGTCACGCCCCCCAGGCCGCGCAAGCTGGGTCGTCCGGCGCTCGATTGCTTGCTCTTTGGCGCGGAGCGCGAGCGTTGTCATCTGCCCGCCCTGCAACGGCAGGATGCGTCGCTCAGCGATCATCCTGGTGGCCTTGGCGAGCGCGTCAGCTGGTGCGAGTTCGCCTGCGGACTGCTCAAGCAGCACGGCGCGCAGCTCGCCCGCCCCGAACGTCGCGGCTTGCTCGATCAACCTGTCTTCGACGCGATCCTCGAGCGCAGCTCGAGAACGCGACCGCTCGCCCTGCGGCTGTTCGCGGCGCTCCCGCGAATGCCCCTGCCTCGCGGCCTTCTCATCCCACACACGCTGCAAGTCCGCGCGCGTAACCGGGAGCTTCGCCCTGCGGTTCTCCAGCTTCAGGCGGCGCAGCTCCCCGCGCTCGGGTGCTCTCCCCCATTTCGCGCGGAACCGCTCGGCCGCCGCCGCGACTTCGCGGCTACGTGCTGAGAACGCCTCGATCAACCGGTCAGGCACGCCGGCGATCTCGAAGTACCGGCCTTCCTTGCCCGTACCCGAGCTGATCGCATAGCCACGCTCCGCCAGCTCGTGCGCGAGCGCGGAACGATAGAACGCGCCCATCTCCCGCGCCGCCCGGAAGATCGGCCGCGAAGCGACCGCCACGATTCGCTCGTCGTCTCGGACTGCGCTCGTGATGACCACATGGCTGTGCAGCTGCGGATCGGGCGCGTCGCCGTCGAGAACGCCCCTCGCGGTCGTGTGCAGATACTCGGCGGCGACCAGCTCGCGTGCAGGCTGCTCAACGACCTTGCCGGCGTGGCTGCGCCGCACCGTCCCCACTGTCTCGGTCATGTGGCCGATCGCCTGATCGACAGCGCTGCGGTGGGCCTGCTCGATCACCCGGCGCTCGCTCTCGTCGCCGAGTGCCCACGACACGGACACCGACTTCGGGGCGCTGAACGTAACGTCGATCCCACCGCCACGGCTGCCATCCGCACCGGCCTGGCGAAGCCAACGACCCGACCGCGGATGCCGACCCTCCGTCAACGCGATGAAGTCCCGCCCCTCGACCGTGCTGCCCTCGATCCCAAGACGGGCGAGCGTGTCCGGGGAGACGATCCAGCGGCCGGGAGCCTGTGTGGGCTCGCCGGTCGGCGTCAGGTAGTAGTCGCCGCGCTCAGGCGCGACGGTCTTGCCCTCCAGATACCGGGCATACCCACCACCCTTCGCAGCACCGATGCTGGATGCGGTCATCATCACTGTTAATGACCGCGAGGCCGGCGAAACGGCCAGGAAATTCCGGGACTGCGCCTCTGCACGCCCGATATAGACCCCAAGTGGCCCCGACCGGCCATGTAGTTTCCTCGGCGCCTGTTGGGGCCCTGAGGAAGCGGCAGTCATGCAGTGGCGTCCGGTGCCCCGTTGAGGGTGTGGCGGGCGACGGGATGACTCATGTAAAACGGCTGGCCCCTGTTGGGTGCCCTACGTTGGATTTGTCTCCCGCCGCCTGCCACGGACGCCGCCATGACTTCATAGAAGCGTGCCTATTTGCTCGACATGGCTTTGTCTGGCGGCCTCCACATCACACCAGCGCCAACCAGTAGATGAGGAGACAGAATCGATGATTGCAGTAGGCGTGGATACGCACAAGGAGCAGCATCTCGCGGTCGCTCTCGACGGGCTCGGACAGGTGCTCGCAGAGATCGTCATCACGACCACCCTCGCCGGCTACAGCCAGTTCGTGTGCTGGCTCAAAGAGCTCGGCGAGAACGTGCTCGTCGGCATCGAGGGCGCCGGCAGCTACGGCGCCGGGCTATGCGAGTACCTGCAGGCCGAGGAGATCGAAGTGTTCGAGGTCGAACGCCCACAACGTCGCGAGCGCCGGACCGGGAAGTCAGACCGCCTCGACGCTCTGCTGGCCGCCAAGAAGGTGCTCACTCGCGAAGGTCTCTCGACGCCCAGAGGGTCTGGGAAGCGCTTGGCGCTGCAAATGCTGTTGGTCGGCCACCGTTCCGCCGTCAGCGAGCGCTCACGGCTCTATAACCAGCTGCAAGCGCTGCTGGTCGGCGCACCATACGCACTGCGGGAACGCGTCGGTCCAGCCCGCAATGGCGCAACGCTCGCCAATCGTCTCACGGGGATGCGCACACGCCCGACCGCGAGCCTGCAAGAGAACACCACCCTGCAGGTACTCCGCGACCTCGCCAACCGCGCTCGAGCACTCCACGCGCAAGCCGAGGACTACACCCGCCAGATCGAGGAAATGGTCTGCTCCCTCGCCCCGACACTCCTGGAGGAGCCCGGTGTGGGACCTATCTGCGCCGGCAGACTCCTCGCGTTCAACCCAGCACGCTTCACCAGCGAGGCAGCATTCGCGCGCGCCAACGGCACCGCTCCCCAACCCGCCTCCTCCGGCAAAACAGTCCGCCACAGACTCAGCCGCGGAGGCGACCGGCAAATCAACGCAGCGATCTACACAATCGCCCTATCACGCTCCGTCCACCACCCCCAAAGCCGCGCCTACATGCACCGCAGAATCGACGAAGGAAAGACCAAGCGAGAGGCCATGCGCTCCCTCAAGCGATACCTCTCCCGCCACCTCTACAACCAACTCACAAAAACACCCTTGACAACATAGAAGCATCCAACGAGTTTCAGGGGGCCGTGCAGCACGATCGGGCCGTGCGACAAGGAGGCGAAGCCGACGCCTCCGATGCAGCTAACTGCGGCCACCCGGCCGCGATGACCCTCGACGCCCGAGCCCGCACGCTTGGCCGCGCGCGCCCTGGCCCAGCGACACGCGCGTCCCCTTACCGCCCAACCGGCGCCCCGCGCCCGCGTCAGGCCCGGTCGAACACCACCACGCGGGCACAGCAATGGCACAGCACCCGCAGGGTCCTGCATATGGTCTGGTTGAACGTTGGGGAGCGCCGATATGCGTGGCGGAGATGCCGAGCGTTGGGGTCGCGGTCGCGCATGCAGGCCGCTGATTGGCGTGCGGCTGGCGTCCGGCGCCTGCAGGGGCTACTGTGTCGGGTGTGAGTGAGCCGCTGCGTTTGACGATCGTCTACGAGGACGCTGGCGATGGCTGGATCGTGGCGTCGATCCCCGAGGTCCCCGGCGCGCTCAGCCAAGGCCACACCCGCCAAGAGGCGCGCGAGAGCGTGATCGACGCCCTGCACGGCATCTTGGAGCTGCGCTTCGGCGAGCACGCCCTCAACCAGCCGGCGTCGGACAGCGAGCCACTTGAGCTGACGATCGCGGCGTGAAGCGCCGCGACCTGGAGCGCCACCTGCGCGAACACGGCGTCCGGCCCCTGCGCGAGGGCGGCAGGCACAGCTTTTGGGGCTTTGATCCCGAGCGCTCCACGGCGCTCCCGCGTCACCGCGAGATTGCGTGGCCACTGGCCCGCAAGATTTGCAAGCAGCTCGGCATCCCGCCACCTACCGGCGGACGGTGAGTGAGAGCCGAGAGGCCGCGCTACCCGTGGGCAGCGCGGCTAGCCGGCGGTGCTCGCTCAGCTCCGCTCTGTCTCGTCTTCGTCGCAACCCACGAGCTCGGCGGACTTGACGCCGAGCGCGTCAGCCAGCGCCATTAGTTCGTCGTAGCGCAGATCGAATCGTCCGGCTTCGATCGAGTCAAGGCGCCGCACCCTCAGACCAGCCGCGCCCGCTAGCTCCTGCTCGCTCATGTTCCGGTTCTCGCGCAGCCGGCGGACTCTCTGACCGAGCGCGGTCAACGCCCGGTCGTGCTCGACCATCTCTGCTACCTCCGCCGCCGTCATCGCGACGCTGGCGCTGCGCGGGACGACGTCCACGTTCAGCCCCAACGCCTGCACCAGGCGGAGTGCGATCCCTAGCTGGATGTTTGCCTCGCCGCGCTCCAGCTTGGCGACCGAGCCGCGACCTACTCGACAGACGTCGGCGAGGTTCTGCTGTGTCTCGCGTTGTTCGCGTCGACGCCGACGGGCCAGCCGGCCAAGCTCCACGGCATCGCTGACGCGCGCCATCACGAAGCCTCCCGCTCATCTGCGGGCGTGAACTGGCGCAGCGCGGCCAGGAGCGAGCACATCGCCTGGACGCTGTCGCGGTGTTCGCGGCGTGTGCGCAGCGCCTTGGCTTCCGGGAGCCATTGCTCGACCAGCGGCAGATACCCCTCGATCGCCTCACGCAGCGTCTGTGCGTGCTCTCCTGGAACCTGCACGTCGGCCGTGGGCGCGCTCACGTCCCAGCCGATCAGGTCGAGCAGCTGGCAGACCTGCTCGAACTGTCGGCGCCCATCCTCAAACCACTCCGGGTGCAGCTCGCGCTCAGGGAGCGTGAGCACATGGTCGATCGCTTCGACCGGCTCGTGCAGCAGACACAACAACGCTTCACGCCCATCAACAACCCCAGCAGCGGGGATCAACACAGTGGCCGTCATCTTCAATGTCCTCCTTGGTCGGAGGCACCACGACCGCCGTCTTCGGCGAAGCGCCACGCAGACCCGTGTGGGTATCGTGGCCCTCGTGCCGAAGCCTTGGTCTTCGGTGCCACGCCCCCGGCCGGTCACAACGGCGCGGGGGCACTTTTGTGTGAGCGTGCATACTACGCCTAAAGCGCGCAAGCGTCAACGCTTAAGCGTTTTCGCTATAGACTTGGTGCGGCGGCTAATGCGATGGTTTCAAGCGATGGCGCGAGCACCACTCCCCGATCCGACGCTCGCCCGCGTGCTCAAACAGCTACGAGAAGACCACGGAATGACGCTCGAAGGGCTCGCGTTCAAGTCCGGCGTCTCGATCAGTTCGCTGGGTCGAATCGAGCAGGGGCACTCAAGCGCAGCATGGAGCACCGTCCGCGCCATCATCGACGCCCTCGGCATAACGATCTCCCAGCTTGGCAAGCTGATCGAAGCGGAGGAACGCCAAGCGACTTAAGCACGAGTCGCCTGGACACGCACCGCAGCGCAGCTGTGGCGCTCTGACAGGTGCTAGCGGTCCTCATCGTCCGGGTTCGCATCCGAGGGCCGTCGTGAGTCTCGTGACGATTCCGACGCTCAGGGGGCGCGGTAGGCTGCCCCGGCATGGCCGTCATTTGGAACGACATCGAGATACTGGCGTACATCGACGCCTGCGAACAAGGCGAACGCGGCCTCCCCAGCACCGGGGCGGACCTGGCGCGAGCGATGGCTACAGAGCGCGGCGTCGGTATAGATGCCGGCGACTATGCGCGGTTCCTCCATGAGCTTGACGTGCTCGGGAAAGCCGGCCTACTGGAATGGCAGATGGTGCAGATTCCGGCACACGTGAGACAACCATCGCCCAACGAACCACAGTGGTTCCTCGATCACATGATGGCGTTTGCGTTGACCTACGACGGCCGCAACCAGGCCAAAGGCCGCGTGATCCAAGTGCCGCTACCCGATCCAGATGAGGACGACGGACGACCCATCGCCAGCCTGACACTTGAATACGTCGTGAAAAGCATAACTCGACAACTGGACCCTTTCCAAGCTGCACAGCTGACGGTCGAAGGCGGGATTTCCGGTGAGCATGAGTTCCCGGAGGAACCGGGATCATTTTCGGACCGACTCTTGGTCTACTTCCTCACGCTGTCGCAGGGCGGCTCAGGTGATCGCCGGGAACTCCGCAGCTTCCTCGGTGCTTGGCTGGACGACCGGCTCTTCGTCGGTCCGTCCGACGAGGAGCGCGAGCGGACCGAATCGTTGTTTGAGCGCCAAGGCTGGTTCGTCAAAGACGGGCGGCTCGTCATCGGCGAGCCTGTGCGCAAGAGTCGCGATGCCTCAACGCCTAAACCCAAGCTCGACGAGCTGCACCCGATGGTGTGGGCAGCCGCACAGCCTCAGTGGAAGGCGGGGCATCTGCACGACGCCGTGTTGGCGGCGTCGAAGGCCGTCAACAAGCTGCTCGAATCCAAGGTCGAGCGCAGCGACGTGTCGGAGGTCAAACTCGTCACGGAGTCGTTTTCCGAGAAAGCGCCCATAGACGGGTCGCCCCGTTTGCGTTTCCCCGATATCGACGGCGAGCAGACCCGCGCATCGGTGACAGCCGGCGTGTTGAACTTCGGCGTCGGCTGCTTCAAAGCCATTCGCAACCCGCTCGGCCATCTACCCGACGACCAGCACGACATCACGGAGCAGGAAGCGTTGGAGCAGTTGGCGGCGTGGTCGCTGTTCGCCCGCTGGATCGACCGGGCCGCGGTAAGCACCGCTCCATGACCGACGCGCGCTTTGGTCCCGCCCTCCGCGCGTTGCTCACGACCCCGGAGCACTCCGCGATGATGGACACGATCGAGGAAAACCTCGCCAAGTGGATCGAGCGGTTCAACGACTACAGCGAGCAGAACGAACAAGCCGTAATCGAAGCATCCGAACAAGGTGGCCAAACGGCGCGGGTGCTCATCACGCTGAAAGCGACACAGGTCGCTCGACGCATCGTCCGGTTGACCGAGGGCTTCATCACACTCGCCAACGAAGACAACGTGTCAGCCGCGCCCGCCGTGGTCCGAGCACTCCACGAGACATCCTGCGTGACTTGCTACATGGCACAGGAAATCGTCCCGCGTCTACGCAAGGCGAGGGTCAACGACGTGCATCGGCTGTTGTGGCGCCTCGGCCTTGGCACGAACCACGCCGAAGGCTACGGTTCGATCCGCCCGATTCCACCGGGGTCATTGAACCGCGCCGCCGAGCGATGGATGGCAGCCATGTTCCCCGACGAGAACAACCCGGCCGCAGTCATCGAAATGATGTACGGACCGCTGAGCGGAGCGACGCACCCGAGTTGGAGCGCGTTCCAGGCCGGGACCGACCTTGGCCCCGATGGTATGCCGACGCATGTCCTACGCCCGCCCTTCGACGGCGAAAGCATCGACAAACTCCTGAGTGCCGCGTTCATGGCATTGCTGATCGCCGGCGAGGCGCTTGACGCTGTCGTCACGACCGCAACGGAAACCCCTATGCCGCTACCGCCTGGACAACCTCAGTGGCAGGACGGCGATCTACATTGAGTCTCCGTCAGCCAGGCAGTTCCAGTTACTCAGGTGGCAGCGGAATGTGGGCTCAATCCGAACTGGCTGCCACGATCGCGCGGTGGCCGGCGCCGAACCAGCGCACGCAAACCCACCACGGGAGGCGACATGGCAAACAGGATGGAAGGCACGATCACGATTCGACTGCGGATACGTGACCTGCCGCCGAGCGGGTTGCCCGACCTGACCTTCGATGCCGACTGGCTGCGACGGGAAATCCCCAAGCTCACGTACAAGAAAACCAAACCGATCCCGGACAAGGGCTACAAGCTCATCGAGTGCGCGGCATCGGTAAGCCCGGAAGAGCCGGACACCACCTGACCGCCGCACTCGGACCTACGCTTGATCCATGCGTAGAAAGGACTGGGCCTGGACGGTCGTAGTGGCGTGCCTCGTCGGCGCCGCCGGACTGCTCCATGACCATACGATCGCGTTGGTGGTGTTGTTGGGCGCGGCGGCCGTGTGCGTGGTCGTGATCGCGTGGGATGCGCTGCGCCAGCGACCCAAGCGTCCGGCGGGCATCTTCCGAGTGCTCACGCCTTCGTCGTCGGTCCGCATCCCGCGATCGACCTCCGCACCCCGGACGTTCGCGGACAGGATGCGCCCGCGTAGGGAAGCCGAACTGAGCCGGCTGCGGACCGAAGAACGACGAGCCCGTGAACAGGACGGCGGGACGTAGCGGCTACGCTCGCTGAATGTCCAGCGCGATCACCCTCAAACGATGCATCTTCTGCGGCGCCGAGGGCGTCAGCGAGGAACACATCATCGCCGAGTGGGCGTTCCGTGCGTTCGCCCGTAGCCGCAAACCGCCACCGGGTTTCGCCGGCACGTTCACAGCGCCCAACCAACTGAAGGTCGAGGCCGACGAGCCGATCCAGACCGCCGGGGTGACGTGCAAGCCGTGCAACAACGGCTGGCTGTCGTTGATCGACAACGATGCCGCGCAGGTATTGAAGCCGTTGATTCAGGGCGCGAGCGAGGTCACGCTGGACGCCGCGGGACAGACTGCCTTCGCTGCATGGATATACAAATGCGCGTTGATCTTTGACGCCGCTCAGCACGGTGCAGATGGCGAGCTTGCGTCGCTGCGGGCCGGCTTCATGGAGTCGAAGAAGGCCGGTCCAGGCGCCGTGATGTTCGCCGGCTCGGCCGGGGCGCCGGCACCGTTCGAGCTTCCCGGTTGGAAGGAGCAGTTAGGCCTGCGCCTGTTCGGTGTCCGACCCGCGAACGGGACGTTGCAGCTCGACATCAACGGCGAGGTCAGCGAGATACCGATACCTGGCTACCAAGTGCTTCTCGGCAACCTGTGCGTCTACCTCGGCGGCCAAGTACAACCGATCGCCCCCGAGTCGCTCGTTGGTTTCGTGCAGGTGTGGCCGGCGCGCGACGAGCCGGTCACGGTGCGGCCCTGGCTCGTTGGCGAGAGCAGTTGAGCCGGCGCGGACGGTTACGATGATCCCGAGCCGATGAAGGGTAGGGACACATTCACGCAAGCCGAGAGCACGACTATCCGCACGGCGCTCAGCACGTTGCGCCGAGCTGAGCGGCCGGCGCAGAAGTCGATCCGCGACTCGCTACGCCAGCAGTCGGGCTTCTACATTTCCGACTGGCCGCGCGACGCAACTGGCTTCACGCGGTCGGACTTCGATGAACTCGTGCGGCAAGGCCGCATCCACGTCACGAAGTAGGCATCCGAACGCCAACCGCCGAAAGCCATCCTCGGCCACCGGCATGATGCGGGTACATGGCGAGCACGGACGGCCTTAGATTCACCTTCACGTCGAAGGCGGCCGAGGTACTACCGCCGGTCGTCGAAGACCTCGTTGACACCTTGGGCGTTGACGATCCGGCCGACATCGACGCTGTAGGCCATGCGCTTGCACGCGCGTTCATGCAAGGCACCGCCGTTGGTGCAACCGAGATGGTCGCGCAAGCTGCCGAGAAAGGCATCCACATCGGGTTGAACTGGGTAGGCGGCCCCACCGAGCCTTAGCCGATCGGGCGCCGGCTACTCGGCGTTCGCCACTACCGACTCAGCAGCCGGGAGCGCTGACGCCTCGCATTCCGCACGGAACCACGACAAGGCGTCGGTGCGCGCATCCCACTCCGTCGGCGCATCGACCTCGCACGTGATCGTGACCGTCAAACGGGCGGGTAGAAACGATCCGTCCTCCTCCCAGGCGAAGTCTGTCGGACGGAGGCCAACTTGGCCTTCTTTCCCAACTCCTTCCGCCCACGCCTGTAGGGCGTCCCGCGTTGAATCGGGCACCTTCAACGCCGGACCAGCATCCATCAGCGGATACTCGGGAGGCGACATCGGCTCTGTCGGCTCGTATGAAGCGACAACGTTGATCGGGAACACGGGCATCGGTCGATGGTCCCACTACGCCGGGACGGAACGACGCCCGCCGTTCCGGGCGCTATTTGGTACCCACAGCTGGTACCCACGACCATCCATCCTTGCCACCGACGCCACCCGGAAACACAAAACCCCCGGATAACTAGGGGTTTCGGATCATGGGCGATACTGGGCTCGAACCAGTGACCTCCGCCTTGTCGAGGCGGCGCTCTCCCAGCTGAGCTAATCGCCCTGGGAGAGCCAAGCCTAGCATCGGCCCGCTACCCTTGGGTCCTTCCTGGCGACGTGGCGGAGTGGCTACGCAGCGGCCTGCAAAGCCGTCTACACCGGTTCGATTCCGGTCGTCGCCTCTGATGCAAACTGCCTGCAAAACGGCATTCTTTGTGCATCCAGGCGGCGTCCTCAGCGCTCCCAAAACGGGGGTTCCCAGCGGTTAAAGAAAGAGGCAAGCCATGCGGCCCCCTCGCCCAGCGCGCTTCTCGACGCTTCAAGCAGCGCGGCGCAGCGGGACGACGTTGGCCGGCGCCTCTGCATCGGGCGCGCAGTGGAAATAGCGTTCGGCGGTGGTGATATGACGGTGGCCCATCATCGCCCAAGGCGGGAGACTCCAGCTACGCCGACAACTCGGACGCTCCGTACAGGCCGCACACAATGATCGCAGTGGTCGCGACACGCCTGCCTATCGTCCTGAGCAGCAGGGTGACCCACGTTCGTCGACATGACCGCATCCTCGCGAAAGCAATCGCGAGTCTCTGGCGTTCGCGCCCTTCGGCGTCTTTGCGTGACGCCTGTGGCGGTTGGTGCGTGACGCCTGCGACGGATGGGCGCGACCGCCCGCAGTAGCCCACAGAGATCGGGGACACCGTTGATCACAGTCAAGCTCTGCGGCGGGGCTGGCTGCGCCTCCCTCGAGCCGGGAGGTCAATCGAGTCGATCCACCAGACGGTGAGCCATCCTGTGTGACGGAGACTTCCAAGAATCCCGGGGCGGATCCAGTTCGAACTAGATGTTGAGCTTGAGCCAATGCGCGACAGCCACGTGATCTGCCGGGGCCACTGTGCCAGACGTAGCGACATAACTAGCGAGTTCCTGTAGAGTTTCGTTCCGTTCGCCGAGGTGAGGTGCAGCTGACAGCCAGCTGCGGCCGACACGCTGAATGATCTACCGGGGGGCCAAAGCCGTGCCGAGAACGCTGCGAAGAGGTGTGGTCGCCTTTCGACGTGTAGGCGGAAATCGCCAGGGCGTACGCCGGTGGGCGCTAACTGGCCTGGTGTTGGTGCTGCTGGCAGGGCTCGCAGCGCGAGTCCCAGTGGCGATAGCGGTAACCCCCGCGTCTCAGAGCTCGGTGACCGGCAACCCATTCGCGGTCGGCGATGCGGCAAGCTTGAGTGCGGGTCCAGTTACCGACCCTGGTGCGCCGACGCGATATGAAGAAGCAGTCCTTGCAGATAAGCCAACCCTGTACTTGCCTCTCACCGAGATGGGTGGAGCGACCGCCTTCGATCACTCCGGGAACGGATTCGACGGCACGTATGACCTGGGCGTCACGCACGAAGGCGCCGGTCCGCTTCTGGACGAGCCGGACGTGGCCGTCTTCGGCAACGGCCAGGTCGTGTCTCAGAGCGGCGACATGCTTCCTTCGGGATCGACACCCCGGACGCTCGAGTTCTGGGTTCACAACGTGGCGAACCAGGTCCTCACGCTCGCCAGCTACGGCGACATCGAAGGTGGTCACGGCTTCGCGGTAACGATCAGCGAAGGCGTCCTCAAAGTTGAAGCGAGCGGGCACGACGTATCCGCGCCGACGCTCGACGGATTTGGCCACTGGTGCTGCGACAGCACCGGCTGGCACATGGTCGACGTGACATATGACGGCGAAACGGCTGAGATTTACCAGGATGGTCAGCTGATCGGCGGTGGCGTGTTGGGCGACGCGGAAACCGATGTACCCGGCCAAGGCCTCAGATTGGACAGCAGCCACAACCAATGTTGTGGCGGAGCAGCCCCATACGGCTTCGCCGAGGCCGCCATCTACCCCACCGCCTTGAACCCCGAGCAGGTGGGGGCTCACTGGAGCGCCGGCGCGAGCGTCGCTGAACAGCCAACCTGTGCGCCCGTGCCCACCGGCCCGTACCCAACGTCCGTCCTGGAAGATTCACCGCTCGTCTATTACCGGGTCGGCGACCGAGCCGCCTATCCCACCGATCGCGTGGCCTTTGACTCGTCCGGGCACTGTCACAACGCCTCATTCGACATCGGCACCAATTCCGGTGCAGGCGCACTGGAGGGCGACGAAGACGCGGCGATCTATGGCAACGGGCAGGCGGTCTTCCAAAGCGGCGACACGCTTCCTTCGGGCTCGAAACCCCGGACGCTCGAGTTCTGGGTTCACAACGTGGCGAACCAGGTCCTCACGCTCGCCAGCTACGGCGACATCGAAGGTGGTCACGGCTTCGCGGTAACGATCAGCGAAGGCGTCCTCAAAGTTGAAGCGAGCGGGCACGACGTATCCGCGCCGACGGTCGACGGATTTGGCCATTGGTGCTGCGACAGCACCGGCTGGCACATGGTCGACGTGACATTTGACGAAAGAGCCGCCGAGATCTATCAGGACGGGCAGTTGATCGGCGGCGGACCATTAGGAGAAGTGGAAACGAAGGTGCCCGGCCAAGGCCTTCGATTCGACACCAGCCACAATCAATGCTGTGGCGGGGCCGCGCCCTACGGGCTCGACGAGCTCGCGGTCTACCCCAGCGCGCTCTCATCCGCGAGAATCGTCGCCCATTGGGAGGCGGCGCCAAAGCCGCCGGGTGGCATGGCGGTACTCGGCGGCACCGCCACCAATGGCGCCGGTGGCCGCGTCGAGGCCTGTCCGACGTCGGGAGCAGCCTGCCGTGTCAATCCCGATCCGATCGACACCTCGGGCAGCTTCCACATGCTGGTGCCAGACGGCACCTACGCCACGACGATCTTTCCCCCACCAGACTCGTCGTCGGGGGCGGTGACTCTCGGGCCGACGACGGTGCCTCCATCCGTATTCAACCTGAACACCACCTTCACGCCACCTGGCGCCCTGCCCGAAGGGATCTCCTTCAACGGACAGGAAAACGTAGTGCCGACGGTCAACTGGGGTCAAGGTAGCACGGTGACGGTGAAAGGCTGCCCCGAAGGCTTTGGCAACCTGTTCATCCAGGGGACAAACACGAGCACCGGGGCACCGGAAACGCGCTGGCAGCCCCTCGTGGAGACTCCGGCCGGATCGGGTACCTACGTGGCCCAGATCCCACCGCTGGCGCCCGTTCACGGCGAAACCACCGCGCGTCCCTCGATTGCCTGCGGAGTGCACACCCACATCTTCCCGGACGGTGGTGCATCCGCTGGCGGCACCGCGACGTTCATCGCCGGCTCCGGTTTCACCGGCGCCAAGGCTGTGCACTTCGGGACCGCGGCGGCTTCGTCCTTCACCGTGGTGAAGGACGATCTGATCGAGGCTGTGTCTCCGCCGGGCACCGGTTCCGTTTCGGTCACGGTCACGACGGCGTCCTCTGAAGCCGTCACGGCCGGAACCTTCAACTACTTCGACGTCACGAGCATCAGCGAAACGAGCGGTCCTTTCTCGGGCGGGACGACTGTCAAAATCCACGGGTCGGGGTTCACCGACGTCAAGGGCGTGATCTTCGGGCTCCTGCCAGCCACGTCGGTCATCGTCAACAGCCCAACCGAACTGGAAGCTGTCGCACCGGTCGGCGTCGGCATCGACGACGTGCAGGTCCTCGACAGTGCGGCTATCTCTCAACCGGTCGGCAGCGCTCAGTTCACCTATCAGGGCGGCCCGCCCGGATCTTCGGCGATACGCGAGGGACTCGGCAGCGACGCGCAGGCGCTGCTGGCAGATGACGAGGGTACCCTACAGGGCGAACTCCCAGGCGAGCTTCGCGAGGCGATCAGCAACATCGGGTCAATCGTCCTCCACAGCGCCTTGACGCCGGTGCTGTTCGTTCCGCTCGGAGCCGTGATCGGATTCGCGGTCTGCGGTCCGGCATGCGCCGTGTTCGGTGCGCTGGTCGCACCCGTGATGGTCTTTGCGTATGACCTTGCCGACACCCTCTGCGAGCACAGCGAAAACGCATTCTGCAAGGTGTGGAAGCTCTTCGTGGATCCAAGTGGCACCGTGGTCGACACAACCGGCAATCCGCTCAGCGGGGCCACCGTGACGCTTCTGAGCCAAGCGCCGGGAGGCGGCCCCTTCTCGGCGGTCGACGCTTCGGGCGGGACGATAATCCCGGCTACGAATCCCGAGACGTCCGGGGCGTCTGGTGCGTTCGAATGGGATGCATTGGCCGGCGCCTACGAGGTTCAGGCGTCCGCGCCGGGTTGCCACGCTCCAGACGATGCGGTTGAACCGAACGTGTTCACATCGCCATTTTCTGTGCCGCCGCCGGCGGTCGGCTTGGTGGTGACTCTCGAATGTCCGGGCAGCACTGCGCCGAAGCCGAGCGTCTCGGGGCTTTCGCCGGCGAGCGGCCCTACATCGGGCGGGAACGTCGTGGATATTCTCGGTGAAGACCTTGCAGGCGTCACCTCCGTTCGCTTCGGCGCGACACCGGCCGCCCACGTTCAGGTGCTCTCACCTTATGCCGTCGCGGCGGTGGCACCGGCAGGTAGCTCCACGGCGAACATCACGGTGACCACGAAAGGCGGCACGAGTGAAACCGGGCCGGCGACCGCATACTCCTATCTGGAGCCCGCGGTGACGCCCGAGAGCCCTGTGGTGAGCGATGTGACTCCCGGGAGCGGGGTTGCGTCGGGCGGCACCTCCGTCACGATCAGGGGAAGTCACCTCGGGGAAGCGCTTGCGGTCAACTTCGGGAGCACGCCCGCCGCCCAGGTGGACTCACTCTCCTCGACCGAAGTACAGGCAGTAGCCCCCGCGGTGGCGTTCCCGGTGCGCGTGGATGTCACGGTAACCACGCCCGCAGGTACTTCGGCCCCGACGCTTGCCGATGCATTCGTCTACGGGTCGCCACCACCGCCACTCGTCACGAGCGTCTCGCTCACCGCATCACCAAATCCAACAGCTGTTGGGCAGACGGTCGGGCTGACGGCTGTAGTGGCGCCAACCGACGGGGGCGGAACCGTCGCGTTCTATGCAGATGGGTCATCCACACCGATCAGCGACTGCGGGGCACAAACACTCAGCCAGTCAGGCACGAGCTCCCAAGCGACCTGCTCGACGACGGGTCTCGCGGTCGGGAGCCATACTCTCAGCGCCGCCTACTCCGGTGACGCCAGCTACGCCGGAAGCTCGGGCTCGGCGAACCTGTCGGTTAGCAGTCCGTCGGAACCGTCGGAACCAACAGGTGGTGGATCGACCACCGGGAGCGGTGGCAGTAGTGGCGGCGGATCGCCCGGGGCAAAAGGCGGTGTCCTGAGCTACCAGATCGTCCATGTAACTTCGACTCAGATCGCGGCGATGCTCGCCGGCCAACTCATCCCCTCGGGAAGGGCCGCGAGGATCGCGGCGCTCCTTAAGCACGGCGGGTGGGTTGTCGCGTTTAGGGCCCTTGAGGCCGGGACCGCAATGATCGGGTGGTACCAACTACCGCAGGGTGCAAAGCTCGCTAAGAGGACCAAGGTCAAGCCGGTGCTCGTTGCGGCCGGTCACCTGACGTTCTCGGTCACTGGGACCGCGACGCTCAACGTCAAGCTCACAAGTGCGGGTAAGCGACTGCTCCAGCACGCCAGGCATCTCAAGTTGACTGCGAAGGGCACGTTTACGCCGACTGGTACGGCTCCCGTCATTGCCACCAAGACATTTGTCCTCAAGCGCTAGTGCCTGAGAGAGCAAGTTCGATGGCACGCTCAGCACCCGTCCCCGCCTGACGCCCCGGCATCAGCCCACGTGCTAGCGCGCGCCGATGCCGTCGAGCGCCTGATCACGAGCCACTACCCGACGCAAACCAGATTGGTCGGGGAGTGCCCACATCGCCGGCCAGACCTTCGCGACGCGGCTTAGCCAAGTGTAAGCTAGGGCGGTGACGAAGCAATCAAAGACAGCTCCCGCACGGTGCTACGGCAAAGTCTTTGACGAGGTGGCAACGGAGTACGATCGCCACCGTCCGACGTATCCCGACGAGTTGCTCGATCATGCATGCGAGGTCGCGGGAATCGGGAGTGGTGGTCGGGTGCTCGAGGTCGGATGCGGCAGCGGCCAGCTGACGCGTAGTCTCGTCGCTCGGGGTCTCTACGTGACGGCACTCGAGCCTGGGAGGCGCCTGATCTCGCTCACTGAACGGAAGCTCGGAGATTCTGGCCGGGTGGATTTTGTGAACGGGCGGTTTGAGGACGTGCCGATTCCACATAGTCACTTCGGAGCTGTATTCTCGGCATCCGCGTTTCATTGGACCGACCCTGATGTGAGTTGGGAGAAGGCTGCGCGTGTGCTTCTTCCCGGTGGAACGCTTGCGCTCATTTCATACTTCGGACTAGAGGAGGAGCGCAGCAGGCGCGACCAGGACGAGGTCCTGGCGGCCCTCGCGCGGGTTGCGCCAGAGATCGCAGTGGATTGGCCACGTTATTACGACCTCGCCAGCATCGTCGCGGGAGTTGAGGAGCGAAGCGATAACGTCTCCGAGGTGTGGGCGTGGCTCGGAAGCTACGACGTTGCGCGGAGTTATACCAGTCGCTTGTTCTCCGACGTGCAGATCCTAAATGTGCCGCTGCTCATGGAGCACACCGCTGATGAACTAAATGCCTACCTTGGCACGACATCATTCTATGCGCGGCTCTCGCCGAGCCAGCGTCAAGAGCTTAGGAGAGAGAACGTCGCTATCTATGAGCGACTCGGGAGGCCGATTCGCTCAAGCACCCTCGCTGTGGTCGTTACGGCGCGACGTAGCAACGCCGCAGTTGAGTAGGCTTTGGCATTCTTGTTGGCGGGTACACTAGGCGCCGGGCGCGTGTACAAACCCCTTCGTTGAGTCGCCGTTTTGGCTCTGGATGGTAATTGGCGGACTCGGCGCGCCCGCTGCGACCGCTGCTCACGCCTAGACCACGGTGGACCTCCGCTCCTGTAGTTCAGGAAGCCTCGGCGCTCTGGAGATACACGAGGCGGTCGTCGAGTTCTTGATCGGCGACGGTGTGGATCGCGGCCACGAGCGCATCAATGCCCGCTCGACGGCGAGAGAACCGGGACGAGAGAGCTGTCAGCACGCCCGAATGATGCCGCCCAGCGGTCAGGTGCTCGGCAGAGATATGCGTGAAGTCGGCGACGTTCTCGGTGAGCACGGCGTGGCCGTCCGCGACTGCCGCCGCGAAGATCTCGGGGTCCGATCTTCCCGCCAATCCAAGCTCGACCACAGTGGAAGCGTCGATGCCCACGGTACGCACCGCCTCCGCGAGCGCAGCGGGATACATCTCATCCAGCAGCAGCCTCAATGCGTCTCGGCGGCCGCCGTTTCGCGGCGATGCAGCTCGATGCGGGCCGCAATCTCGTCCGGATAGGCCGCCCGGTAGCGCGTCGCAGCCTCGATCTGGAACCGCGTGAGGGCCGAGTCCCCAAGGAGCGCGGCGAGTGGATCGGGCTCCGTCGCGAGATCCTCCAACCACATCGCTACCTCCCAGACGTCAGGACCCCCGAGCAACCCAGCGCGGCGACCAGTCGGACCATCCCGGAATGTGATCTGCGGATGCTCCTCGCGGCGCGTCCCCTCCTCGGCATAGCGACGTAGGCGGTCTGAGAGGGTCTCCCCAGCGGCCCGTGCGCGCAGACGCAGACGCCCAGCAAGAGCGTCGTCAAGACGCACGGAGACGTTCACTGACATGTATGCAATGTAGCACAATGCTTGCGCTGCGGGCAGCGTCCGCCGCCATGCTCTCAAGCTCTCCCAAATAAATGACTTTTGCTGATGCCTGAGAGCACTTGAGATCCCCAAAAACCATAGGGTTCTTTGAACTGTCCGGTGCCCAATCCGGCAGCGCCGAACACATGGACACAAATGGCTGCCAGGGCACCTGGCCGGCCGAGCCGGCCGCTATGCGCATCGTTAGCGCAGCACATGAGACTGACTGGAGGATTTGCCGGAATTCCGTACTCCGCGCGTCACCGCGATCACGTCGTGGATCGCGCGGTTTCTCGATCCCAGATCGGCCACGCTCCGTCATGTAGGAATACGATCTCACCCAGCGCTAATCCGACTACAGCGACTAGCTACAAGATCGAGCATAACTACCTTCACGCGCGCCTTTTGACCCTCCACTGACGCTCTTCTAAGGACCAGTCCTCCCGCAGGGTTTCTAACCGTAAAATCCGATGTTCCGCACGCGGAAGATCGGTCGCTGTTGGGGCTCAGCCTATGCATCGATCTCAGCCGCGGAAGCGGAATGACGTCCACGGGCCCTCGCCTTGACCAGCTATCCACCGAGGCCGATACTCGGCTGCGTGGGATACGATCATTCATATCCAAAGGAGATCAAGATGTCCAGAACAGGTGTAGCCTTGGCTACACTCCTTGCGGCGCTCTCGCTTATCGCTATCACGGTCAGCTCAGCGAACGCGGCCTGGTTCATCGAAGGCAAAGAACTTGCTTTCGGCTCGAAAGAAGCGCTCGCCACCACGGCCACAGTCGATACGTCCATCAAACTGAATTTGCCGGTTCAGAAAGTTAAGCTCGAATGTGGTGCGAGCCTCGTCAAAGCAGAAACACCAGAAATTCTAGGTGAAAGCGGAATCGAGGCGAAAAAACTTACTTTTGAAAACTGTAAAACAATCGAACCATCCAGTGGTTGCGCGCTGGAAGGCTCGACCATCCCGAGCCAGCCCGTCGAAGCGTCTGCAACCGTAGGGACAAGCGCACCCGATGTCAAACTCCTCTTCTTGCCACGCACCAAAAATCTGCTGGCAGAAATCCCCTTCGAAGAAAAAAATACATGCGCATTTGCTGGTAAAGAGCCGGTCAGGGGCAAGGTAGTCGCCGATGCGCCAAATCTCCAGGAAGAACTTGTCAATCAGCCCATCGACGGACTAGGGTCGACAGAAAACAACAGCCTCGAAGTCGGCGCCGGCAACAAGGCATTCATCGAAGGCAAGACATTACTAAAACTCTCATCAGGATTGAAATTTGCGGCTGCGCCCATCATGCGGTGGGGCCTTGTCCTAGGAGCAGGAAAGGTGGAAAATGTCGTTGATTTGAAGTTTCTCGCTCCCAAAGAAAAAGTCGAAGTCGTACTTTTTAACCAAGGTAATGTAAATACTGAAGTAGAAGAAGTTAAAATCAGAACTTAACGAAAACAATTTTCAATTAATCAACTCCATAGGAGTAGAATGCAAAGCTGGGGTCATACTGAAAGAAGCAGAAAAAAACAGCTGTTCTATCCGCATGGAATCTCAAGGTAAAAAAGAAAAGGCACTGCTTAGGGTAGTATATGGTGGGAAAAAAAAGACTGGATTAATTCTAATGGAATAACCCCACTTGGCCGACTAGCCTCGACTCCCTGCAACGCTGGGCACGGAGGGAGATTCGAGTAGGCCACTCCTGGGCGGGAAGATGCCTGTTAACCAAACCAGCATCCCCCGCTCGGGAGAGGCCATTTCGCAGGCGTTAGACGTTCGACATCCGACACCCGAGAGAGCATTTAAGGTCGCCGAAAATCGCTTAGGCAAGCGGAGAGCAGCATCTTGAGACGTACGACAAAGCCCTCTACCCCGGTTCGCTTCCGGTCGTCACCTCTATGCAAACAGCCCACAAATCGCTGGGCGTGGAGCTGATCGGCTCCACGCCCGTCTCTCCAAGCCGACCGCTCTCCCAAACCCTGGTAGCTCCTGCAGGCCAAGCGGAGCCAGAGCCCGCCTCCCCCCTCTCTTTGAGTCGTCCTATACATGCTCAGGCGGCGCGATGCAGGGGATCACGCTCTCGACGCCCCCTGCGGCGGGGCGCCTCCCGAGCAGCGGCGCGCGGCCCTACAGCTCCCCTCAGCTTCGCCACAACTTCAAGGTCAGACGCGGTGCAGATAGCGCTCGAGCGTGGCGATGTGACTCGGCGGACCTGCACCTGGACGATGTGGTCGCGCGAGCTGCGACTCACGGGTCGAGCTGCGACTCACGGGTCATCACGGAGTCTTGAAAGGTGACCATCTACGGGCGCCCCGGCCCACCCGCGGCGACGCGCTAGAGTGGTCCTACCGAGCGAGCGTCCTCGACCAGAGCAGTACCTCGCGTTTCCGCAGTCGTTGCTCGCAGCCCCTTCCGCGTCCGCAGTGCATGTAGCCAGAGATCGCTACAGAGATCGTGAAGCGGTTCAACGATGACCGGGGCTTCGGACTCATCACGCCGGATGACCCCGCAAGGACACGCTCGGAACTCCACGACAAGGGACGGATAGATATGGCCTCGAGCGGCAAGAAGAAGACCACGATGGCAAAGCTCACACGTGAAAGCAGACTCCGCGAGCGTCGGCTGGACAAGCAGGCCAAGAAGGACGCGCGCAAGCAGGCGCCGGCAGATCATCCAGATCAGCCCAGTGACACGCTGGCCGCAACGGCCGCTACCGGGCAGCCCGGTCTCGAGGCTGCCCCACAGGCGCTCACGGACTCCTGATCCCGTCTCGCGCGCTCGACAAACCGCGGCACGTTTCGCCCCTAGGGCTGCAAATCGCGGCTGGGAGGGACGTGGGACACTGGCGAGCAGCTGCAACTGTGACCGTATAGCCTGATGGTCGACGTGCCAGCCGGTCATGCCCCGTTCGCGCTATGGAATCGAAGCGGCAATCAGGTCGTTGCGCTGTTGCTGCGCTCACCGCTACACCCACTTGTCAGTGGACAGCTGGCCCTCATCACGATCACGGGCCGCCGCACCGGGCGGGAGCACACCTTTCCCGTCGGCTACAAGCGCGACGGCGAGCGGATCATGATTCCCGTGCTCTGGCCGGAGCGCAAGCTCTGGTGGCGTAACCTCCGTGGCGGCGCACAGGTGCGGCTGCGCCTGGCAGGAGAGCAGCGCAGCGGTCAGGCCCGAGCACTGGAGGACGAGCGTAACGCGGTGAGCGTCGAGGTTCTCCTGGACTCGCGCGCGTAGCTCCGCAGGCCGTGTACCTACCTCCGCAGAGGCCGTGTACCTACCGCGGGCCGGTACTCATCTCGAGGCGCACGCCCTCCGTCCCTACCACGCCTCAATCGTGCGCCGACCATCGTCCGGCCTACGGCGCTTCAGATGCCCAGACTCGACCTTTGCTCTCCAACGGTCGGTTAGCCCTTCCGCAGGCCCTCGATGACGGCAGCCACGGCAGGCCCGCTCCGTGCGCGCTCGGCAAGCGGGTCTGATGCGGTGAGGATCATCGTCGCTGCCTCATGCAGTAGCGCGAGGATCATGTGGGCGAGGGCGTTGGGGTCGACACGCTCGAGCTGACCGGCCTCGATGGCCGCGTCGAGGCCCGCGGTGAGCAGCGCAAGACCGTAGGGGGCGACGCTCTCGCGCCACGCCTCCCAGCCCAGAGCCTGACGGCCCTCGTATAGGCCGATGCGCTGGATCTCCCTGGAGCGAAGACACTCGTCGATGTACCACTGAACCCCCGTCTCAAGTGCTGTGAATGGATCTGGTGAGCCTGCTACGGCTGCCGACAGGCGCTGGGTAAGGTCGACCTCCACGGCCTCGATCACAGCTGCCATCAGCTCCTGCTTGCCGCTGAAGTGGTGGTAGAGGCCACCCCGACTGACGCCGGCACGCTGCATGACTTGTCCGGTACTGACGCTGGCATAGCCATGCTCGATGACCAGCTCCCGGGCGGCCTGCACGATCTTGTCTCGTGTGACCTGGGCGCGCTCGAGAGTGAGATCGGTTCGATCTGAGCCAGTCATCGGCACCTATGGTAGTTTCTAAACCGACAGTCGGTCTGTTCACGGTTTATTGCCTCGTGGGGCTGGAGGATTCATGAATACATACGTCATCTTGAGACGCGGTGCTTGGGGCTCCGCCGAGGAGCTCGGCGCGGCAGCCGGGCGCTCGAAAAAGGTCGGCGACGAGGAGATGTCCGACGACATACGCTGGATCCGCAGTTACGTCATCAGTGAGCCCGATGGCCGCGTCGGTACCGTGTGCATCTATCAAGCAACTAGTCCTGAGGCCATTCGCGAGCACGCCTCGCGCGCAGATCTGCCAGCCGATGAGATCATCCCCGTTGCCGACACGGTGATTGTTCGCGCGGATCCGCAAGTCGCCACCACATAGGCTCAAGCTGCGGCATGCGAGAGGCTGCCTGGGACCCAGCTGAGCGCGACCTGGCCCATACGGCCGGGGAGGGACTACTGCGCTGGATGATCCTCGACGCACACCGCAAACGTGGCGCGGTAGCGCTCACCGGGCGCCAGTAGGCGCAGACCGATACCGCTGCGCAAGGCATTGGCCTGCGCCGTCATCGGCTCGAAGCAGATGAACTCTCCTCGCGGGCGAGGAGCGAACACCTGCGCACATGGATAGCCATCCAAGAATTCGAGCGTGATTCGCCGACCGGCCCCCGTGACGTCGAAGCGGGCGGGTTCGGCGACCGCGTCGAACCCGTCGTCGAACTCGCGCTCGGCGAGCTCGAAGCGCTGCTCTGCCAGCACCTGTTCGGGGCCGATTGGTATCTGGCGGTCATCGAGTGTCAAGTGGCGCAGCGCGGGCAGCCGCACGAGCCAGCGCTCGCGCGAGACCCCCGGCAGCGACAGGTAGGGGTGGAAGCCGAAGGCCACCGGAACGACGTCCGTACCGCAGGCGTGCACGGTTACCTGTACCTGGAGGCAACCAGCCAGGAGGCTCGCCTCGTAGCGTAGGTCGTGGCGGAACGGGAAGACCTCGAACAGCTCCGGATCCGATTCACTCCAGCTCAGCTGTGCCGCGAGCGATTGCGACTCGGAGCTGGGCGTGTGCGTTAGATCCCACGCCAGCCGACCGCCGATCACGCCATGGATCGGCAGGCCGTTGTCATCGAGCGCCACGCGACTCGGGTCGTGCGGGACTGCCACCGTCCGCCCCTCTACGTTGTAATCGAAGCCGGCGAGCCGGTTCGCCCAGGGGTAGAGCAGAGGAATGCCCATCGTCTTGCCACGCTCCGCATAGGCGGCCACGCCGGCGTTCTGAGCGAGTAGCTCCTCACCGCGATGGCGCAGCGAGCAGCAGATCATCCCAGCGGCCGGCACGAATGCTGCCTCCAGTGATGTGCCCTGATCGCACAGCCGCACCGTGCTGAGCTCGCTGTCAGTCACAAGGCGAGGCGGTGCCGGTGATTCTCGTCACAGTTCATGAGAGCCCGGTCGTAGCGTACCGGCCGCCGCGCTGGTTGCCGGCGACCGTGACTTCAGCGCTGGCGAGGGTTCTCGGCACCCGCGCCGGCACTCGCCAGGCGGTGGCGGCGGAAGAGCTCCTGCAAAAGCTGATGGCACGCGCGTCGGTGCGCAGCGCATCGGGATTGGCGACGCCTCCGGGGAGCACGACGCCGTCTCTGATGTTGCCTCTACCCGACGACGAAACAAACACAACCCAGACCGGGTCCGCTGCCGATCCTCCCGTCGATCGCACGGCGTCGGCCGACCGCACATCTCGTCCGGCGGGCCGCCGCGCGCGCCGGCCCGCCGGCAATCGCGTCCGCCGGCCGGCCGGCCATCGTGCTGCGATACTGACCCCTGTCCGGCGTCCGATCGTCCCGAGAAACGCGGTGCCGGGCGCATGCGATGCCAGGATCAGACGAGGGGGACCCGATCGACGTAGACGCGCAGTCCATGGGCGATGTCGCCGACGCGCAGGCGGTGGCCGACATTGCCGTCGGTCTGCTGATCGAGGCCGGTGCCGTGCTCGCGACCTCCCTGGAGCAGACGACGACGATGAGTCAGATCGCGAGGCTCACGGTCCCCCGACTCGCGGATCTCTGCGTGATCGACCTCCTCGACGAGGACGGATCGATCAGGGAAGTGGCGGTCGCGGCCTCGAACGAGGAGATTTCCGCGGACCTGGAGGAGCTGCGAGCTAGATATCCGTTGGATCCGCACGGCGAGCATCCGGTCGCGCGAATCCTTCGCAGCGGAGAGCCGCTGCTGCTAGCGACGATGACGAGCACGCTGCTGAGCTCCTTCGCACAGGGCTCCGAGCACGCGAAGTTCATGATCGACCACGGCTACCGCTCGGCGGTGGTGGCGCCCCTGCTCGCTCGGGGTCGCACACTCGGCGCCCTCTCGGTCCTGCGGCTCGGCGACGGCGAGCCCTACGGGGAGGAGCACCTCGAGCTCGTCTGCGAGCTGGCCCGACGGGCGGCGCTCGCGATCGACAATGCCCGCCTGTTCTCGGAGGTTCGCCGGGTCGAGCAGCGGTTGGAGGCGGTTTTTGAGAATCTCGCGGAGGCGATCACGGTCACCGACGAGCACGGACGGATGGCCTTCGCCAACCAGGCCGCCGCCGATCTCCTGGGAGCCGCCACCCCGCGCGATCTGATCGACGCGCCCGCAGGCACGATCATGCCGCGCTTCCTGGTCCTCGACGAGCAGGGGCGCGAGCTCGATCTGGAGTGCATGCCGGGGAGAAGGCTTCTGCGCGGAGAGCACCCCGAGCCGCTGCTGGTGAGAAACATCATCCGTGCCACCGGGGAGGAGCGCTGGCTGATCGTCAGGTCCTCGCCGGTGAATGATCCGGACACCGGACGCATCCTCTATGCGGTCAACGTCTTCGAGAACATCACCGAGGTCAAGCGTGCGCAGCTGGCGGAGAGCTTCATGGCCGAGGCCAGCAGCGTGCTGGCCTCCTCGATGGACTATGCAGAGACGCTGCGACGCGTGGCGCGACTGGCGGTGCCACAGCTGGCGGACTGGTGCGCGGTGGATCTGCTTGACGATCGCGGTGGGATCGAACGCGTGGCGATCCATCACTCCGACCCGGCCAAGCTCGAGCTAGCGGAGCAGCTGGACAGCGCCTACCGGTCGACGCTCGACGAGCCCGCGGGCGTGCCCGAGGTGATCCGCAGCGGGCGCGCACGCATCTTCACCGATATCCGACCGGATAATCTCGCTGCCTACGCTCGCGATACCGCGCACCTTGAGCTGCTCCAGGCCTTTGGCGCGACCGCGGCGATCATCGTGCCACTGGCCGGCGCGACCCGGACGATCGGGGCGATCACGCTGGTCTCATCCGAGTCGACCCGCCGGCTCGCACCGGCCGATCTCGCGCTCGCCCTGAGACTTGGTCGGCGCGCCGGCACGGCCGTCGAAAACGCCCGCCTCTACACCGAGCGGAGCCGCATCGCACAGACCTTGCAGCAAGCACTGCTGCCGGAGACGCTGCCCGAGCTGCCGGGGGCCGAGCTACGGGCGCTGTATGCGGCGGCCGGCGAGCTCAACGAGGTGGGCGGTGACTTCTATGACGTCTTCGAGTACGGCGCTGACGGTTGGATGCTCGTGATCGGCGACGTCTGCGGCAAGGGTCCGCGGGCGGCGGGGGTGACGGCGCTCACACGTCATACCCTCCGCGCCGCCGCGATGAGCGACCAGTCGCCGACAGGCATGCTGGAAATGCTGCATCGAGCACTGCGACGTCAGCCTCCCGGAGCCGATCTCTGCACCGTCTGCCTGGTCACGATGACACGGACGGCCACGCACGCGCGACTCACTGTCGCTCTTGCCGGCCATCACCCACCGCTGCTCATCGGTCGCAGCGGCGCGGCCAGGCAGATCGGTCAGCCGGGCACGCTGCTCGGTGTCATCGACCCCCTCAGGATCACCGAAAGCGACGCCGAACTGCACGCGGGCGAGACGCTCCTGCTCTACACCGACGGCGTGCCGGAGGCCGGTCGACCACACCAGCAACTCGGCGAGCAGGGATTGCAGGAGCTATGCGCCCAAGCGCCACACCTCACACTCTCGGCCCTACTGGAGCACATTGAGCAGGCGGCCCTCGAGCGCGCGCACGGGCGGCTCCGAGACGACATCGCACTGCTGGCCGTCCGCCTGTAGCGGTGGTCGACGAGAAGCACGGGGTACGCCGCGGCTACGTGCCGCACACCGGCGAATCGTCGCCGTCGGCGATGGTCCGCATCCGGTCCAGCGACTGGCGCAGCACTCGCGAGACCTGCATCTGTGAGAGGCCGACCTGCGCGGCGATCTCGCTCTGGGTCATTTCCTGCGCGAAGCGCATGTGCAGGATGCGACGCTCGCGCAGGGGGAGCGAGGAAACGGCGCGGGCAACAGCGGAGCCGTCCTCGACCAGCGCATAGCCGTCGTCCTCGGCGCCGATGGTCTCCGCGCGGGGCTCCAGGTCCTCATCTCCGCCGCCGGGACGCGGCGCGTCCAGCGAGACCGAGCTGCGCGCCTTGGCGACCTGCAGGGCGTCCAGCACCTGCTCCTGGTCGTACTCGAGATACTCGGCGATCTCTCCCACGGTGGGCGCGCGTCCGCCTTTCGATGTCAGGTACTCGCCTGCCTGCTCGACTTCCAGCGCGCGCTCCTGCGCGCCGCGGGGCACGTGCACGGCCCAGACGGTGTCGCGGAAGTGCCGGCGCAGCTCACCGAGGATCGTGGGGATTGCGTAGGAGGCGAAGCGATTTCCGCGTGCGGCGTCGAAGCGATCGATCGCCTTGATCAACCCGAGATATGCGACCTGCGTCAGATCCTCGATCGGCTCGTGGGTGGCGAGATAGCGCCGCGCCAGGCCCCGGGCGAGCGGCAGGAACCGCTCGGCCAGCGCCGCCCGGGCGCGCTGGTCGCCGTGCTGCTGCCATCGCTCGAAGAGCGGTGACAGGCTCTCCTCGGGGGCGGCTCGCAACCACGATCGAGGCGGCGCCGCAACCCCGCAGGCGGCTCGTGAGACGGCATCTGTACCACTGACCAACGCACTCGTCGACATAGCAATCCTCCCCTGATAGCGAGTCGCTTGTCCAGCCTTGCACCGTCGATGGTCCGGCTCGGCTGGCGCCCGCCGCGAAGGCCGACCCGCTCGACCACGTCCTCGCCGTAGCGGCTGGAGCTCCTCGCCGGATACCCATGCGCCCTGTGATTCCCTTCACCGGCGCAGCCCAAACAGAGAACGAGCAGCCGGAATTCCATCCTGCGTCCACGTGCGCTGTCTCTGACAGCGTGCCGCCCCCGGGTGCTACCTGGGGCGCGCGAGGGGCTAGCGCTTCTTGTTCTCCACGGCGCGCTGGAGCTGGGCCTTGTTCATGCTCGAGCGGCCCTCGACGCCGAGCTTGCGAGCCTCCTGGTAGAGCTGCTCGCGGGTGCGTCCGCGGGGCCCCGGGCGCCCCGAGCGCAGGCCGCCGCGCCGCCCGGAGGAGATGTCACTCGTGGAGGATCGCGAGCTGACGCTGGCCTCGCCGCTGCGCGCACGCTCCTTGTTGACGGTGCGGGCGGCGATCTCCTGCGCCCGTTGCTCGGATGCGCCGCGTTCGCGCTGGCTGTCCTTGATGTGCTCGTACTGGCGCGCGCGCTTGCTGGCTTTCTTGACACCGCTGGGTGGCATCTGGACACCTCCGTCCTGTGAAATGCGGATCGACGCTCTCGAGCGAGAGCTACCCGGTTTGCGCGGCTGGTAAGAGTCGCCGGCCGCCGCGCCGGAGAGGTCGGGCAGAGCCTGGGCGAGAGTGAGCAGCGCGGCGTGGAGATCGCCGTCGCGCTCGAGACGCCTCAGTAGCTCGGAGGGATCGACGCTCAGCTGCGTCGCGCGGCGGCGACGTGCACCGCGCTCGACCTCCTCCCAGTGCAGCGGGGTGGAGACCGTCGGCCGCTCCTGTGCGCGCAGTGAGTAAACGCACACCGTCGTCTTGTGTGGATCGTTCTGGCTCCAGTCGATCAGCACCTTGTTGGGGCGCAGGCTCCTGGTCATGCGCGCGGTCACCAGTTCGGGGTGCTGCTTCTCAAGCAGCTCGGCGACGGCGCGCGCGAATGGCTTGGTCTGCTCGTAGGAGACGGGGGTGTTCAAGGGCAGGTACACCTGCAGGCCCTTCGCACCGGAGGTCTTCACCACCGTCTGCAGCTCGAACGCATCGAGCAGGTCCCTGATCCAGATGGCGACACGACAGCACTCCCGCTGGCCTGCCGGCGCCCCGGGGTCCAGGTCGAACACGAGCCCCGTGGGCACGTCGGTCTCATAAGCGCGATGCAGGCTCGTGTGCAGCTCGATGCCCGCCAGGTTTGCGACCCAGATCAGCGTCGGCAGGTCTTCGACCAGGCAGTAGTCGATCCGCTCCTGCTGGCGATCGCTCCAGATCGCCGCCGTCTGCACCCAGTCCGGTCGGTGGGCGGGGCAGCGCTTCTCGTAGAAGTGCTCTCCTTCGACTCCGTCCGGGTAGCGCTTGAGCGTCAGCGGCCGCCCCGCCAGGTGCCCCAGCAGCGCCGGCGCGACGGCCGCGTAGTAGTCCACCACCTGGCCCTTCGTGAAGCCGGTCTTCGGATAGAGAGGCTTCTCCCGGTTGGATAGCCGCAGTGTGCGGCCCTGGGCTTCGATCTCGGTGTGGCGCTTGGTCTGGCGCAGCACCTCGTACGGGCGCTGGGACTCGCCCGCGACCCCTTCCGCGAGAGTCTGGCGCGGCGCGCGGCGCTGGGAAGCCGCTGCCGGCGGTGGCGCGGCGAGGGGAACGGGCGTCTCCATCTCCACCGCTTGCGCCGGCTTGTCGGGTCGCAGGCCCTTGTAGGCGGAGTGACGCAGGATGCCTTCGCGCGTCCAGTGCGAGAACTCGATCTCGGCGACCAGCTCGGGCTCGACGAAGCGCGCCTCCCGCGGTGGCTGCACCCCGCGCTTGCCGAACGGGCTGGAGCGACGTTTGCGCGTGGCCAGCTCACTTCCCAGGCGCTCGAGCTCGGACTCGTCGAAGCCGGTGCCGACGCGCCCGGCGTAGCGCAGCACGCGCCGATTGCCCTCGCCCTCGTGGTAGCCCATCAGGAGCGCCCCGAGCTGTCCGGTGCGACGGCCCTTGCCGGGCAACCAGCCGCCGATGACGAGCTCCTGGCGACCGACGTTCTTGACCTTCAACCATTGGCCGCTACGCTCGCCGGGGCGGTACGGAGACTCAAGCCGCTTGGCGACCAACCCCTCGAGCCTGCGCTCGGCGGTGGCAGCGAGCAGGTCGCGTCCGTGGCCCTCGTGGTATGCGGGCGTCCGCCAGGCGGCGCCGTTCAGGTCCAGCTGCTCGAGCAGCTGCCGGCGCTCGCGGTAGGGGAGCTCGATCGTGAGGCGCCCGTCGAGATACAGCAGGTCGAAGATCGCATAGGTGACTGGCGCCTGGCGGGCCAGGCGCTTGATGGCGCTCTCGGAGCTCTGGTGCATGCGCCGTTGCAGCTGCTCGAAGCTCGGCGCGCCGTGCTCGTCGAAGGCGACGATCTCCCCGTCGAGCACGGCCTCGCGCATCCCGAGCTGGCGGCCGAGGGCACGCAGCTCGGGGTAGCGGGAGCTGACGTCGTTGAGGTTGCGACTCTCCACCCGCAGACGTCCCGGCCTGGCGTAGGCGATGGCGCGCACCCCGTCCCACTTGATCTCGAAGGCCCAGCGCTGCTCGTCCGGTGGCAGCGGCGCGGGACTCGCGAGCATCGGCGGTACGTGCTCGGGCATCGGCTCGCGCTGGGGGTCGGGCGGGTCCATGCGGTGGATCATCCAGTCCTGCTCCTCGCCGGTGCGAAACAGCGCGTAGCGCCCGCGCAGGCGCTCGCCGTGGAAGACCACGATCAGCTCGTCCGCGCGGAGCTTCTCCGGCTCGTAGCTGCCGCGATCCCAAATCTGGACGCGACCGGCTCCGTAGCTGCCCTCGGGAATCTCCCCCTCGAAGTCGATGTAGGAGAGCGGATGATCCTCGACGTGGATCGCCTTGCGGTTCTGACGGGGATCGAACGGAATCCCGTTTGGGATGGCCCAGGACATCAGCGCTCCGTCATGCTCTAGGCGCAGATCCCAGTGCAGCCGGCGGGCGTGGTGCTCATGCACCACGAAGCGCGCGGCGTGCTCCGAGGAGGAACCCCGAGTGCCCCTCCGCGCGGAGTCCCTGCGTGAGCTACCGCGCGGAGCGGGCTCGGCACGCGGAGCGGACTCGGCGCGCGGGGCTGGCTCGGGCGTGCGGCGGAAATCACGTTTGGCGCGGTATTCGCGCAACTCGCTCTCGGCTCTCCCCACGCTTCTTCTCACCGCTACCCACTTAGCCGCGTAGGAAGCGGCGACGCGCTCTCCCCTGGCGGAACCGTTTCACGCGTTTCGCGCGCTGTGCGACGGGTACCCATGAAGGCAGGATCCCACGGATAGAGGAGCGTGACCATGGCCCCCCATCTCAGAGCGGAGCGGCGGGAGATTGAAGCGGCGGCGCAGGAAGCCGCGGGAATCGGAGGCGTGGCGGGCGACGAGGACCTCAACCCTGCCGAGCGGCCCGTGATCGAGGCCGGTGGCGGCGAGGCGGAGGGTTTCGAGGAGGCGGAGGAGCTGCTGATCCAGCACGCTTCGCATGGCGACCAGCAGTCGGCGCACGCGATCCTGCACGACCGCGGCCAGCCGGAGGAGAGCACGCAGCGCGAGGACGCCGAAGCCGACCACGAGCGCAGCAGCCAGCTCGGCGAGGAGCGGCATTCGGAGCGGTAGGCCCGCGACGGTGGGCCCGTGGTGTAGACCCGCCGTAGTAGGCCCGCGGTGTAGACCCGCCGTGATAGGCCGGCCGTGCGGACCCGCCGTGGTGGGCCCGCGGTGTAGACCCGCCGTGATAGGCCGGCCGTGCGGACCCGCCGTGGTGGGCCCGCGGTGTAGCTCTGCGGTTGCGAATGCTGGCGGCCGCAACCGCCCGCCGCGAATTAGCCCAGCGCGGTGCGCGGGCGGGCGGCCTTGGCGGCGTACATCGCGCGATCGGCCTCCATCAGCACGGCCTCGCCGCCGGCGCTGTCGCGGTCGATCGCGGCGACCCCGACGCTGACGGTGACGGACAGGCGCCGCCCGTCGATGTCGACGCCGCAGGCGGCGACCATCTCGCGCAGGTTGGCGGCGACCTTGCGGCCGGCCTGGGAGTCGGTGCCGGGCAGGAGGACGGCGAACTCGTCGCCGCCGAGACGCGCGACGAGGTCGGTGCCGCGCAGGCGGCGGGCGAGCTCGGTGGCGACGGCCTTCAGCAGCTCGTCGCCGGCGCGGTGGCCGTAGGTGTCGTTGACCTGCTTGAAGGAGTCGAGGTCGAGCACGAGCAACGCGGCCTGCTCGCCGTAGCGCCGGCAGCGGGAGACCTGCATGGCGAGCTCGCGCTCTAGGAGGCGGCGGTTGTGCAGGCTGGTGAGGGGATCGTGCTCGGCGAGGTGGCGCAGGCGCTCCTCCATCAGCTTGCGCTCGGTGATGTCCTGGATCTGGGCGATGAAGTGCAGCGGGCGGCCCTGGCGGTCACGCACGAGTGAGACGGAGAGCATCGTCGAGATCACGTGCCCGCGGGCGTGGAAGTAGCGGCGCTCCATCTGGTAGTCGCGGATCTCCCCGGCGAGCAGCTGGCGGACGTGCTCGATGTCGGCGGAGAGGTCGTCGGGATGGGTGACGTCCTCGAGGGTCTTGGCGAGTAGTTCCTCGGAGGTGTAGCCGGTGATCGCGAGCAGCGCCTGGTTGACGCGCACCCAGCGGCCCTCGGGCGTGAGCAGCGCCATCCCGATCGGGGCCTGCTCGAAGACGAGCTCGAAGCGCTCCTGCGCGTGGCGGCGGGCTTCCTCGGCGTGCTTGCGCGGGGTGACGTCGCGCGAGATGACGACACCGCCGACGGTCGTCCCGTCGGCGCCGCGCAGCGGCCCGACCTCGACCTGGTAGCAGCGGGTGTCGTCCGCGGACCAGATCTCCAGGGAGCGCGTCTCGCCGTTCAGGGCGGAGCGGTAGAGCGGCTCGTAGGTCTCCCAGCGCTCTCCGATGAGTACCTCGACGGCGGGCCGGCCCTCCAGGTCCGCCGAGCGCAGCCCTTCCTGCTCGAGCGCGTGTCCACCGGCGATCACGTAGCGCAGGTCGCTATCGAAGACGAGCGCGGAGGCGGCGGGCAGGGTGCGCAGCACCGAGAGCGCGACCTCGCCCGCGCTGAGACCGTCGAGGAGCTTGCGCTCGGCCGTGGACATCGTTGTCCTATCGGCGGATCGGGCGGAGAGCTTGACGATCCCCGGCCCGGTAGCGGACGGAGAGCGCAGGCGCGATGGGCGTTTGCGGTCGCCGCGGAGCGACGTGCGCACCGCGGGGCGTGCCGGATACGCGGGGCGCCGCGGCTACAGCCCCAACTGTGTGCGCCCCGGAGCGGCGCACACAGTCCGTGACGCTATCCCGGCGAAGGCTTGTACGCGGTTGTTCGCGGTGTCGGCGACGAGCACGTCCCCGCGGCAGTCGGTAGCGATCCCGGTGGGCAGGCTGAGCTCGCCGGGGCCGGTCCCGGTGCGCCCCCAGGCGGCCAGCAGGCGTCCGCGGCCGCTGAACTCCTGGATGCGCCCGTTCCGGCGATCGGTGACGAATACGTGCCCGGCGGAGTCGACCGCGATCCCGGCCGGTTCCTCGAAGTGGCCCGGAGCGGCGCCGGCTCCCCCCCATGAGCGCAGCGGGACGCCGGCCGGGCTCAGCTGCACGATGCGATCCTCGCCGGCGTCGGCGACGTAGATATCGCCTGCGGGCGTGACGGCGACGGCGAGCGGTCGCTGCAGCACGCCGGACCCGAGCGTACCCAGCGGTCGTCCGCCGGCGGCGAAGCGCGCGAGGCGCCCGTGACCGGTGTCGGCGACGTAGATCTCGCCCGAGGGCGCGACGGCGACGCCGTCGGGGGCGAGCAGGTCGGCGGCCGCGAGCGCGCCGGGACCGCTCGGGATGCCGGAGCTTGCTCCCGGTCCTGCTCCTGCTCCAGTCCCAGCTCCAGTCCCAGCTCCGGCTCCCGCTCCGCTCCCCGCGCTCGGCCCCCCGTAGGCGACCGGATCATCGGCCGCGCCGCCGGCACTCCCGACGGCGCCGAGGAAGACCCCGCTGGCGCTGAGGTGGCGGACGATGTCGTTGCGGGGATCGGTCAGCCAGGCCGACCCGCCGGGCGCGACGGCGGCGGCGGTCGGCCCGAACCAGTGGCTGCCGATGATCGCGCCGCCGCCGCGCTGCCACTGGGTGCGATAGCGCAGGGCGGAGTCGAACAGGTAGACGGGGCTGCGGCTGCCGAAGGTCTCGGCGACGAGCACGTCGCCGGCGCGGTCGGTGGCGACGGCGAGCGGTGCGATCAGCTGCCCGGGCGCGATCCCGGGAGTCCCGAAGGCGCGCAGGCCGCGCCCGGCGCCGTCGAAGACCACTACCCGTTCGTTGCCGGTGTCGGCGACGTAGAGGCGACCGGCGGCGTCGAGGGCGGCGGCGCGGATGTAGGAGAGCGCGTAGCGGGTGCCGGCGCCGCTCCATTCTTCGAGGGGACGCAGGCGGCGGGTGAGGACGGCGATGCGGTTGTTGTTGTCGTCCACGACATAGACCCGCGCCCCGTGGACGGCGACGCCGAACGGGTTGACGAACTGCCCGGGCCCTTTGCCGAAGGTCCCCTCGGCGTAGAGCGGGCGGCCGCGCAGGTCGAGCGCCTGCACGCGGTGGTTGCCCTCGTCGGCGACGTACACGACGCCCTGCGCGACGGTCAACCCACGGGGGCTCGAGAACTGTCCGGGCGCGCTGCCGGGTCCCGCCCAGAGCACGGCGTGGGAGCCATCCAGCTCGAAGCGCTGGATGCGGTTGTTGGCGGAGTCGGCGACGTAGACGTAGCGCCCGCCGACCGCGATCCCCCCGCCGGGGGGCTTGTCGGGCCCCTCGCCGGAGCCGAAGTCGAACTGCCCGAGCGCGTGTCCGGGACTCCCCCATTCGCCGAGCAGCCGCCCGCTGGCGCTGAAGCGCTCGACGCGGTCGTGGGAGCTGTCGAGCACGTACACGTCTCCGGCCGCGTCGACCGCGAGCCCGTCGACGGCCCCGAGCTGCCCGGGCCCGGAGCCGTAGGAGCCCCACTGGCCGAGAAAGCGCCCGCCGGGCGAGAAGCGCTGCACGACGTGGCTGAACTGGTCGGCGACGTACAGATCGCCGCTGGGTGCAAACGCGAGCGCCTCGGGACAGCGCAGCACCCCTTCCCCACGCCGTCCGATCGCACGCACGCTCGTGTAGGGGCAGCGCGTCAGCGCCGCCCCGCCGGGCCCGACGGCCCCCGGGCAGGCTGCGGCAAGCGCACCGGCGCCGGCCGCGCCCTTCGACCCGTTGCTCCCGCAGCCGCCGAGCGCCAGGACTACCGCCAGCAGGACGGCGAGGGCAGGGATGTTGATGGTTGGGAGGGGGATATCGAAGCGGCGTGACCGGGGTGGTGGCGTGCGCGGATCCGCGCAGCGCTCACGGGCGCCCCGAATCGGGCTCGGCAGGTGGGGTGCGCGCGGAGTGGGCATCGTGCGTATGGTGGTGGAGAACCCACCGGCGTGCGCCGTAGCGCGTCGGGCGGGTGTCCCGATGCACGTGTTCGTCCTTCGCAAGCCCTGGGCGCTGATCGCGCCGGCAGCGCTGGTTGCGGCGCTCGCACTCGCGCTGATCCTCCCGTCGCTCGACGGGGATGGCGGGAGGCACGCGCGGCTGTCGGTCGACGCCCGCGGACGCGAGCGTCCGCGGGCGGGTCCCGGCGCGGGCCCAACCCCCCGTGCCGGCGTCCCGGTCGAAGCCGTCCCGGCGCTGCTCGCCGCGCCGCGACCGATCGGGCTGCCGGTGAGCGTCGCCATCGGTGCCCGGCCGCTCGCCCCGTCGGCCCCGCCGGACTTCCTGGGGCTCTCTTTCGAGCTGCGCAGCCTGCCCGTGATCGCGCGCTACGCAACCGAACCGGACCACGGGACGGCCCCGCGCACGACGGCCAGCGACCTCGTGACGCTGTTGCGCTCGCTCGGTCCGGGTGTGCTGCGCTTCGGAGGCGCCAGCGCCGACGAACAGGTCGCCTGGGTCGCCGCGGGCGCCAGCCTGCCGCGCTGGGCCGGCACTGCGGTCACCGCGAGCGACCTCACTGGCCTCGCGGCGCTGGCTCGCGAGAGCGGCTGGCGCGTGCTGCTGACGGTCAACCTCGGCCACTACGACCCCGCGGCCGCGGCGCAGGAGGCCGCCGCAGCCCATGCCGCGCTGGGACCGGCGCTGGCCGGGATCGAGCTGGGCAACGAGCCGGACATGTACGCGGCTAAGGGTCTGCGCCCACGCGGCTGGGGTCCGACGAGCGCCGGCGCGCGCCAACCTCCTCCCGATCGCGCACGGACCGCCGCCTATCGCACGCAGGCCGCGCCCTACCGCACGCAGGCCGCCGCCTACCGCGCCGCGATCGGCGTGGCCGCGCCCGGGGTCTCGATCGTCGGCCCGGACGCCTCCACCGGCATGCCGGGCCTCGCCTGGGCTCGCTTTGCCGCCCGCACTCTCCACCCGGCGTTGCTCACCGACCACTACTACCCGCTGAGCAGCTGCGGCTACCGGCCCACCCTCGGGGAATTGCTGAGCCCCAATGTGCGCCGCGCCGAGGACGCGATGCTCGCCAAACAGGTTGCCATCGCGCGCGCGGCCGCGACGCCGCTGCGGGTCGATGAGACCAACAGCGTCTCCTGCGAAGGTCGCCCCGGGGTCAGCGACACCCTCGCCTCTGCCCTGTGGGCGCTGGACTACAGCGCCCACGCGATCACCGCCGGGCTCGCGGGCGTCAACTTCCACGACCTGCTCACCAAGCCAGGCGCATACAGCCCACTGCTCGCCCCCAGTCCCGCGGCGCTCGCCGCCGGGGCGCTGCACGCGCAGCCGGAGTGGTACGCGCTGCTCGCCGCCGACCAGCTCCGCGGCGCGCGCCCGCTGCCCACGAGCGTCGGGGGCGCGGAACCCGGCGCGCTCGGCGCGAGCGCCTTCCGTGGCCCCGACGGGCGTCTGCGGCTGGTGCTCGTCGACTACAACCAGCCAGGGTCGCGGCCGCTCGCCGTGCGCCTGGGGATCGCGCGGCAAGCGCACGGGGCAACTCGGGTGGGCAAGCCCGGCGACCGTGGTGCCAGCAACGAGACTCGCGTCAGCGACACCCCCAGCGGCGCCGGCGTCTATCCGCGCGGCAGCGTCCTGCGCCTCACGGGCCCCTCCCCCGGCGCCACCGGCGGGATCAGGCTCGGCGGCCGCACCGTCACGGCCGCCGGCGACTGGAGCGCTCCGCCCGCGCTGCCGGCCGTCTACGCCCACGCCGGGACGCTGTCGGTGCAGCTGAACCCGAGCAGCGCCGCGATCGTGACGCTCTACCCGGGATAGCGCGCTGCGCGCGGCTGCGGGGCACGGAGGCACCGCCCCACCGACCCCGGGGCAGCTCGGGCCCGCGCGGACGATCCCCAAGACCCGACCGCCCGCCCCGCGAGCGGCGCCCGCCCGCCTCGCGCCGCAGGCCTACTGCGCGGCCAGCAGCGGCACGTCGTGGGCGATTTCGCTCGGCTTCCAGCTGTTGCTGATGTAGATCGTGCGCAGCCGCCCGGACCCGTCGATCCCGTAGACGAGCGCGGAGTGGTTGACGAAGTCCGGCTGCTGGGCGTCGCGTTCGGAGCCCACGCCCCACGCCTGCCACACGTGGCTCAGTTCCCGCGCGGAGCCCGTCAGGTAGAGCATGCGGCCGGTCATTGCGTGGGCTTTCAGGAAGGCCGCGACCGTCTGGCGCGTGTCGCCGTGGGGGTCGACCGAGACCGCGATGATCTGCGCCTTCGCGGCGACCTTCGGCCCCATCAGGTTCTGCGCGACGCGCAGGTTGGCCGCGATCAGCGGGCAGACGTCGGGGCAATGGGTGTAGAGGAACGTCACCAGCACGGCCCGGCCGCGGAACTGGTCGACGTTGACGCGCGCGCCCCCCAGGTAATTGCGCAGCGAGAGCGGCGGGGCCTGCTTGCGCGGGTCCAGTTCGCTGCCGAGGAAGGTCGCGGACTTCGCGCTGTGCACGCCGCCGGGCAGCGGCTGGGAGTTGTGGCTGGTGCCCTGCAGGAGCACCGCGAAGCCCCCCGCGATCACGAGGATCGCGATCAGCGGCAGCAGCATGCGGCGATCCAAGCGCCCGCGGCCCGCCGGTCGGTCCGCTGCGCTAGGGTCCGCCGCGGGGCGATCCTGCAAGTCCGGAGTGCCCATCTCGGGAAACGATACCCGCGCTCCGCGCTCCCGGCGCCGGCCCTCCCGCCCCGGACTGCGCCGTCGGCAAGAACCGTTGCAGACCTTCTCGTGTGATGCAAATTGCAACGGGACGTGGTACGTTGGCGCCGTTCGTGCCGAATCCTGATCCCCACGGGGACCGGGAGCGGGGGACCCAAAGCGGCCCTGAGTAAGGGGCCGCGGGGGCGAATCGCCGCCAAGGTGGTGGCGTAGCGCACTTGCGCGAGCCCGACAGCTAACCCCGTAGGCGCCCATGCAACGCCAGAAAGGATGTGCCTACGCATGTCGGGAGACGCCCGTGACCTTGCTGCCCTCGATCCCTGGGAGGCCTCCCTGGCGCGCTCGCGCGCGCGCCGCCGGCGGGCCGGACGCGGTCGTGCCTCCGCGATGGCGAAGGTCTCGCCGCTGTCCCTCGCCGCGCTGATCGACGTCCGTCGCGAGGCGCTGGCCAACCGCGACCTCTCCGACAGCGAGACCTGGGAGCTGTCGCTCGGGCGCTCCCGCGCGCGCCGCCGCGCCAGCGAGTTGCGCTTCGTGCCCGGGAGCACGCGTGCCCGGCGCGCCTCGCTCGGCGCCCTCGTCGCGCTCACCGCCGCGCCCGCGACGGCGCTGCTGGACTCCTCCGGCGCCCAGAGCGTCGCCTCCGCCGCGCCGCTCGGCCCGGAGCCGACGACGACCACGCGGCACTACATCACCCTGCAGGCCGGCAGCGAAGGACGCCAGGTGCGCCTGCTCCAGCAGACGCTCGGGCTCCCCGTCGACGGCGTCTACGGCCCCGCGACCGAAGCCGCGGTGCGCAGCTTCCAGGAGAGCCGCGGGCTCACCGCCGACGGCGTCGTCGGCGCCGGCACCAGCCGCGCGCTCGCCAACCACGCGCCCCCGACGCTCTCCGGCTCCGCCGTCATCAGGAGCCTCACCGGGGAAGCCCGTGAAGCCGCCCCCGGCAAGGTCCAGGAAGTCACGTACGCGACGGCCCTGCCGGCCTCCCCGGGGGGCGTGCCCACGACGCGCGCCCTCGCTGAAGGCGAAGGCTCCGGCGAGGCCTCCAGCGAAGCCGCCCCGCCCAGCAGCGAAGCCGGGGTCGCCCCCGGCGAAAGCTTCGGCGGAGCCGCGGCCCCCGGTGAAGAAAGCGCCACCGAAGCAGCAGCGGGTGCCACCGGCGAAGGCGAAACCGCGACCGCCACCGAAGGCTCCGGCGGTACAACCGCCCCGGGCGGAAGCGCCGGCACGGGCACAGGTGGCACCGGCACAGGCGCCACAGGCGCGAGTGCAACTGGCACAAGTGAAACCGGCGCGAGCGGCGCAAGTACGAGCACCGGCGTGCCCGGGGGGACCGGCGAGGGCGCCACCGCCGGCACCGCCACGGCCCCCACCACAATCGACGTCGCCAGCGACGAAGTCGGAGCTGTCGCGCACGCGAGCGCCCTCGCGGCGCAGCGCACGGCGGCCGCCGAAGCGCTCACCGAAACGCACGCCATCGAGCACCTGCAGGCTGCGCTGCACCTGCCCGTGGACGGCGAATTCGGACCCCAGACGCTGGCGGCGGTCCGCCGCCTGCAGGCCCGTCATGGGCTCAGCGCCGATGGCGTCGCCGGCGCCGCCACGTGGCGTCTGCTCGGCCAGCACGACCGGCCCGAGCTGACCCCTCCCCCGGCCGCGCTGCATCCGCACCGCGTGCACCATGTCCGGCCGCAGGCCGGGGGCGCGCTCGGTGGTACCGCGACGCTCGCCGACGCCGTCCATCCCGATGCCGCTGGCGCCGCCGGCGGCGGCGGCCACGGCTCGTCGAAGAGCGCGGCCATCAGGCACCTGCAGGAAGCCCTCCACGTCTCCGCCGACGGCGAATTCGGCCCCGAAACCGAGGCCGCGGTGCGCCACCTGCAGAGCGCCCATGGGCTCGCCGTCGACGGCGTCGTCGGCCCCGCGACCTGGGGCGTGCTCGGGATCTCTGGGGAACGCGAACTGCATCCGCCGCGCGCCGCGCAGGCCGGCGGCGGCGCCTCGTCGAGCTCCGGCTCCAGCAGCAGCACCGGCGGCGAAGGCGTAGTCGCGCGCGTGATCGCCGCTGCCGATGAAATCGCGACCCGCCCGTACGTGTGGGGCGGCGGCCACGGCTCGTTCATCTCCGAGGGCTACGACTGCTCGGGCTCGGTCTCCTATGCGCTGCACGGCGGCGGCCTGCTGAGCTCCCCCGAGGACTCGAGCGCCCTGGAGTCCTACGGCGAAGCCGGCCCGGGTCGCTACATCACGATCTACGCCAACGCCGAACACGCCTGGATGACGATCGACGGGCGCCGCTTCGACACGGTCGCGCTCGCCGAGACCGGCAACCGTTGGTCGGACAGCATGGGCTCCACGACGGGCTTCGTCGTGCGCCACCCCGACGGGCTGTAGGGGTAGGGGATCGTCCGCGCGGGCGAGCTGGTCATCGACGCGCGCAGGGGCGGGACCTCCGTGTCCCGCCACGACGGGTCCGGCGGCGCGCTGACGGGTCCGGCGGCGCAGGGTGGCACCTCTGTGTCCCGCCACGACGGGTCCGGCATTGCGCCGAGCCGCGGGCCGCGCCGCGCACGCGAGGGACGCTCAGCGAATCAGGACTGAGAAGTGCCCCACGGTGAGCGGCCGCGCGTGCGATCCGTTGACCAGCGCCCCGGCGCCCAGATTCAACAGCCCCCGTAGCATGGCAAGGGGCTCCGGGCCACCACGCGCTGTGGAGGCGACGTAGATCACGCTCCCGCTCCAGCGGCCCGGGCAGGCCGGCTCCAGGGACAGGCCGACGTGCACGGCTTCCCCGACTGCGACGTCGCGTTCGATCGGCGAGAGGCGAATACCGTGCATGTCGCGACTGCACGAGCCCGTCGTCGGTGGGCGCAACTCGACCAGATAGCGGCTTTGGGCGCTCGACACGCCGACGCGCGCGGTGAACGTGAGGTGCAGCCGGCGCGCGCGCAGCGGCTTGGGCCGGTAGACGAGATCGCGGCCATACGCGAGCGGACTGACGCGCGCGCTCACGGGCGTGGCGACCATCGCTTGCGTGAGCCGCGCCGCGGGCGGCGCGACCCAGCCGACGAGCGGGCACGGGTGTGCGCCGCCGACGCGCCGGGCCGGTGAGATGTGGCAGACGCGGCCGCCGGCATAGCTCACCGTGGTGAACGGGCTCGCGCCGGGGCTCGCCAGCGGCGCGACCCAGCCGAGCGTCTGCCCGCGCCGGGCCGTCAGCGGCTGCACGACGAGGTATGCGCCGAGCGGTCCCGCGATCGGGATCGTGCGCGTCGCGTCGCCGACGCGGTAGCTCAGGCTGCGCGCGTCCGGTCCGAGCAGGCCGAAGCTGACGACGCGCTCGTCGGCGTACGGACAGGTCGGGGTGCGCTGCTGCGGCCCGCCCGACGGCAGGCAGCTCAATCTGTAAGCGCCGCTCACGGGACGTCCGTGGAACGTGAGCGCGACGAATGCGTGCCCGCGCCCGTCGAGCGGGGCGCAGTCGAGCGGTTCGAAGACGTCCGCGGGCAGTTCGTGAAAGCGCCCGTCGTCCCCGAAGCTCCCGTCGCGGCCGATCACGCCGAGCCGGCCGTCGAGGAGGCGACCGACTTCGATACAGCCGAGGCTGCGCGTCGTCTCCAGGTAGCGCAGGCCCCATGGCGGGCCGCCGGCGGGATCGGGGACCGAGATCGGCAGCAGGCGTACGGTCGCCGCGATCGGGACGCCGTAGCCCGTCGTCGGGGTGAAGTGCTCGCCGGGCAGCGGCTTCACCGGTGCACCCGTCTGGATCAGGCCGCTCGCCGCCAGCGCGACCGCGGCGCTCAGCAGTACCGCCACGAGACCCGCGGCGAGCAGTGGAATGCGACGCGCGTGGCGGATCGTGCGCCGGGCCCGCGCCGTCGCGACCCGCGCGGTCGCGCGGTCCGCGGGGTCGACTACCGCGGCACGCCGCGCGGCGGCGACGAGGGCGCGCCTCAACTCCGGAACGTGATTGCCAGCGATCCGGCTCACGAGGCGCCCTCCATGCGCGCGCGCAGCGTGCGCAGACCGCGACTTACGCGCTGACGCAGAACGCTCTGCGAGCATTCCAGCTCGCGCGCCAGCTCGGCGTAGTCGCGATCTCCGAGCACGCGTCCGCGGATCGCGTCGCGCTGATCCGGTGGCAGCTCGCCTAGCAGCTCCAGCGCGTCGGGGCCGGCACGCCCGGCGAGCTCCTCGACGGCTTCGAAGGCCTCGTCGTCGAGTGTCAGCGGCTGCATGCCCAGCCGGCGGCGCGCGCGATCCTCGACCGCGCCGTGCCGCCACGCGTCCGCGAGGTGATGGCGCGCGATGCCGAACAGCCAACCCTTCGCACTGCCGAGCGACGGGCTGAAGCTCGCGACCGACTCGAGCGCCGCCGCGAACGTCTCGGCCGCGAGGTCGACAGCCAGCTCGCCACGGCCGGTCGCGCGCACGAAAAACGCCAGCAACGGCTGCTCGTAGCGGTCATAGAACGCTCCGAACGCCTCCGGGTCCGCAGCCGTGCTCCACAGTAGATCGGCATCCGAGCGGCCGCTGTAGGGAGATCGCGCCATCACATGGATATTCCATCGGGGCCGACTTTTGTGACGCGGCCCCCAGCGAGCATCCCGTCCCCGGAGCCTCCTAGCGTGGCCACGATCCTCTAAACCGCAAGCAGCACTCATAGGAGAGATCACAATGCTCGCTCGGGCTCGCACGTTCACGATCGAAGGGCTTCAAACGCGGCCGGTGGCCGTCGAGGTCGACATCCGCGCGGGACTGCCCGCGTTCACAATCGTCGGCCTCGCGGATGCGGCGGTGCGCGAGGCGCGCTACCGGGTGCGCGCCGCGATCCTCAACTCGGGCTACGAGTTCCCGATGCGCCGGATCACCGCCAATCTCGCTCCCGGGGACGTGCCGAAGGTCGGCCCCGGGCTCGATCTCGCGCTGGCATGCGCGGTGCTTGCCGCCAGCGACCAGCTTGCGGGAGACCTACTGGCGAGCCACGCGCTCTTCGGTGAGCTCTCCCTCGACGGCGAGGTGCGCCCGTGCCACGGCACGCTCGCGGTCGCGCAGGCGGCCCGGGAGCAAGGCCTGCGCGCACTGGTGCTCGCGCCCCCGCGGGCACGCGAGGCGGCACTGGTCGAAGATCTGGAGGTCGCCGTCGCCGGGCATCTGCGCAGCGCTGCGCGAGTTCTCGGCGGGGGCGCCGGCGACCCCCTCCCGGCGACGGTCGCAGAGAGCGCCGCCGACGGCGACTCCGGCCCGCCCGCACCGGGTCCCGATCTCGGCGACGTGCGCGGCCAGCGCGAGGCGGTCAAAGCGTTGCTGCTGGCCGCCGCCGGCGGGCACAACCTGCTGCTGAGCGGACCGCCGGGCACCGGCAAGACGATGTTGGCCTTGCGACTCCCAGCGATCATGCCGCCGCTGAGCCGCGCGGAGGCGATCGAGGTGACCCGCATCCACAGCATTACCGGCAGGCTTGAGGGTGACGGACTTATTCGCCGCCGCCCGTTTCGCGCACCCCACCACACGATCACGACGGCGGGGCTCGTGGGTGGCGCGCGACGGGCCTGGGTGGGCGAGGTCGTCCTGGCCCACCACGGGGTGCTCTTCCTTAATAAGCAGGGTTCTAGTAGTTTAGGATGGGGTATGGAACTGGATGGCTATTGCCGCGTATCGCAAGTCAACGGGCGCGAAGGCGAGTCGTTCCTCTCGCCCGAGCTACAGCGGGGCCAGATCGAGGGGTGGGCCAACCTCCACGGTCACACGATCGTGCAGTGGCACACCGACCTCGACCAGTCAGGCGGGGAGATGAATCGACCGGGGTTCATCGAGATGATGGGCCGCGTCGAGGCCGGCAGGACCGAAGGCGTGGTGGTCGCCAAGCTCGACCGCTTCGCCCGTTCGCTCCCCGGCGCGCTTGACGCGATCAGGTTCCTGGAGGAGCACTCGGCTGTGTTCGTCTCTGTCGCCGAGGGTGTCGACCCGAGCACGAGTGCCGGGAAGATGATGCGAAACCTGCTGCTCGTGTTGGCCGAGTTCGAGCTAGACCGCATCCGCGACAACTGGCGCGCAGCGGTCAGCAACGCGATCCTCGAGCGCGGCATCCAACCGACGGTCGCGCCGTTCGGCTACCGCAAGGACGGACACAAACGCTTCATCACCGACCCGACCGAGGCTCCGTTTGTGAAGGGGATCTACCGCCGGCGGCTCGCGGGCCACACCTGGGCGGCAATCGCACGCTGGCTCAATGCCGAGGGCGTGAAGCCGCGGCGCAGCGTCCAGTGGAACGGCGATACGGTCAAGCAACTGACCCGCCGCGAAGTCTATGTCGGCGTGGTCGCCAAGGGCGACATTCGCAACGAAGACGCACACGAGCCGCTGGTGAGCAAAGCAGATTTCATCGTGTGCCGCGAGGCGTTCGCCAAGGACAACGGCCCCGGCCCCAGCAACGAAACTCGCCATGTCCTGAACGGCATCATCCGCTGCGCCGGTTGCACTCGGCTGATGAGCGGTCGCGGATACAAGCAGAAAGGGCAACCGCGGGTCGCCCAATACCAGTGCCAGGTGAACCACACGGCCGGGCCGTGCCCGGCCCCCGCCAACGTGAACGAGTCGCTCGTCCTCCCGTTTGTCGAAGCTGCCTTCTTCGACTACGTGGGCGAGATATCAGCCGAGTCGCGCATCGAATCCACCGAGCTGGCACAAGCGCTCGAGGACCTGAACAGCGCACAGGCCACATTGGTCGCATACAGGGACGACCTCGCCCTGCAAACAGTCATCGGTATGGACTCTTTCAAGGACGGCCTGCAGGTACGCCAGCAAGCGGTGAATGATGCAACGGACGCGCTCGAGCGAGCCAAGCGCATCGCTGGCGGAGTTGATTTGCCGTCCCGTGAGCGGCTGGCCGACATGTGGCCGGACCTGCGCCCCGCCGAGCGTCAGCGCCTACTCGCCTCCGCTATCGATGTCGTCTACGTCCGCCGCAGCGGAAGCGGTCGCAGGAACATCGGGGATCGCGTCAAGATCGTGTGGCACGGGGAGAACACGCACGCTCTTTCGGGGCCTGGGCGAAGCGCTCCCATTCGAACTGAAGACTGGTAGCCACGTCGAACCTGGATAGCGAGCCTGCATGATGGACGCGAAGGTCTGAGCCACCGCCATCTTGACGTCAGCCCTGTTGGTTTCTGCTGATGCGGAGGCCCGGGTCAGATGGAGAGTAGTGGCCATGATTGCTCGCCGGTGCTGCTTGCTCCCCTATCTCCTTATTCCGGCAGGCGCTTCCGAGTGGGACACCACGACCCGGCCGCGCGAAGGGCCGTGGTCAGGCGGTCTCGCGCGATCGCCTCGATGGACGTTGTGGACCCGGTGGGAGGCTTCCAGGGCAACGGTTTGGCCGATCGTCTTCGGCAGGATTTTTCCTGCCGAAGTGATCGCTGCTTTCAGCGGAGGGGATGGGTTCTGTCAAGGGTGGGCCGTCAGGCCCCGCCGTAGGCGGCCCCGAAGGGGCACCCTTGACAGGTTCCACCCCCGGAGCTACCAGCCGGAGGATCGGGGCTGTGCTTCCGTGGCCGCAGGCCGGGACGGCTGGTCTCATGGGCAGGTCTCGCCGGCTGCGGGTTCTTACGCGCCGTGCGCGAGTGGCTGGCTCGTGCCGGTCTGGCTGGGTGTGTGTTGGTTGTGTTCGCGGAGTTGGTCGATGCGGTGCTCGGTTGGTGGGTGGGTGTGGTCGGTGAGCCAGATGAATGGGATCGGGTGGTCGTGGATGAGGGCGTGGATTTCGAGGAAGTCCGCGAGCTCCTCAGCTTGGCCGAGCAGTGCGGCGTAGTGGTCGGCGGCGTGCTCGCGTTCGCGCCAGTAGCGCCCCCAGATGGGACGCAGGAGGTAGACGCCTGCGCCGCCGCGCATGATCAGGATCAGCGTGCGGGTGAGCCATGCGGTCGCATAGAGCGCGACCGCGGCTAGGGCGAGCCTCGCGTCGTGGAGCTCCAGGCGGGTCTCGCGCCGCTCGCGCTCCTCGCGTTCGCGTGGGTTCTTCTCGTAGGCAGGCGGGTGGATCACGAGGCGGTTGAGCGCTGCGGTGATGCGTCCGTCGGGTGTCGCGATGTGGCCGATCTCGTGCGCGAGGACGGCGGGAAGATGGGGGCTCTCCAGTAGACCGCGGGAGAGCATCAGCGTGTTCCCGATCACGGCCGCGTCGGGCTCGTGAGTATCGAGCACGAACCACGATCCCGGCCTGGGTAGCGGCCCTCGCGCGTTGGCCTGCAGCAGTTCGAGTGCGTCGCTGTAGGCGTGCCGCTCGCGGGTTGAGGGTGAGCGCCCGCCGGTGCGCTGGCGCCACCACCACCCCGAACCCGCCGGGCACACGAGCGCCAGCAGCGACCACACGGTCGGCGCGAGCACGAGTAGCGTCATGTCCTGCCCATCGGTGATCGCGGTCGAGTGGCCGCTAGCGGCGAGCGCGACCTGCACGACGATCGGCACGACGAGTAGGCGTAGCGCGATCACGGGGGTTTCGAGGGTGAGCGTGATGGTGTAGAGCAGCAGCGAGCCCGCGGAGCACTCCTGGCGTAGTCGCATCAGAGATCACCTTCCTTGGCGTTCGATCGTCGGGTCCTACACCTAGAACGGCAGGTCCTCCACCCCCTTCTCCGACCGACCCGGAGCAGACGGGACAACACCCGGCGCGCCCGCCTCCGTGCCTTCAGGGGCCGACGCGGCGCGACCTGGTCCCGGGTGCTCGTTCGGTGCGCTCTGCGTATGCGTCGGCGCATCCTCGGTAAACGTCGCCGGCGGCGGCTGCGGGGCCGCTGCGCGGTCCGTAAACACGGTTTCCCGCGTCGCGGTCTCGGCTGGCTGCGGGAGCGGCACGGTGAGCGCGGGCGCCTGCTCGATCTGGGCCTTCATCGCTGCGCCGCGACTGATGATGTACGCCGCACCCGGGGGCAGCGAGCGAACCTTGTTGGGGTCCACCTTGTACTGGTGCTGGATTCGCGCCGAGCCCTCCCCGGTCGCACCATCCTCCGCATAGTGCGTGGAGTACTCGATCACTTGGCGAGTACCGGCGAGGGTGATGATGTCCTCGGGGGTATTCACGCGGTGGCAGATCACGGTCTCCACCGACCCGAGAATCCGGGCGGCCTCGGTCTCATCGCCCATTCCCGCGACGACCTGCGGCGCGAGGATCAGGCTCGTATTGAACCCGCGGGCCTGCTCCACGCGCCCGGCCATCCCCCCGCCGGAGGCGAGGGCGGAGAACTCGTCGACGACCAGCACACAGAACTGGTGGCGCGCCTTGCGGCTGGTGAAGTAGTGCGCGAAATCCTCGAAGAGGAACCGCGCGAGGCCCTGGGTCTCCTCGCGTAAGCGCAAGCTGTCGAGCAGCAGGTACGCGGCGGGGGTGTCCTCCCACGCCCACCCGCCGTCCAGCGCGCCGCGGGTCTGACCGAAGAACGCCTCATAGCGCAACCGCACCTGCCCGATCTGCGTATCCGTGAGCGCCCCCGCCGCACTGGACCCCGGGTGCGCGGCGCGCAGCACCGCGGGGGTCATCCGCGCGAGCACCTCGCGCGTGCTGCGCGGTGGGCCGTCGGGGTGCTCGCATACCAGCCGCAGCGTCGTCTTCGCGATATCCCGATACCACGACGCCGGACCATCGGGCGCGTAGTCGACAATCCCCATCAGCCGCCCATGAATCTCGTGCGCCTCCCCCCGCCACCCATCAAAGGCCTCCCCCGGAAACACCCGCGTCGCGCGGCCGGCGTCCGCCATCAACTCACAGAACCGACCGGCGGTGTCGCGGTCGCCCTTACCGTCCAGGTAGAACACCGGCGCCCCGCTGCGCTTCGCGACCGTCCACGCGAGGCGCAGCACCGTCTCGGTCTTCCCCGACCCCGTCGCCCCGCACACCAGCACATGCCGGCACAAACGCCCCGGGGAGAGCAACACCATCCGCCCGACCGTCGGTAGCGCCCGCTCACCCCCCAGCCGCCTCGCGAACACAAACCCCCACTCCCCATCACCCGTGCCGGTCAGGCCAGCCGCATCAAGCGTCCCGGGCGAGGACTGGTCTGAGCCTGCCCGTCGCCGCCACGGGCGCACACCCCGGCCCTGAGCGCCGGTGGCGGGCACGCTCACTCCCCCGCGCTGGAAGGCGCACCGCCCGCGGGGCCGCGGGGCGCGCCAGCGGCGCGGTCCGGGAGAGCGCGCACACCGAGCGTCGGCCACGCCCCGCCAGCCGAGAGCGCGGTGAGCTGTCGGCAGGGCGCCGGCGCGCAGAAGTACAGCACGAGATCGAACCGCGCCGTGAGCTCCTCGACGATCGCACGAACCCGGCGCTCGGACTTGACCGTCAACTCCGCCTCAACCGCGACCCGCTGCCCGTCTGTGAGGACCACCCCGTCCGGGAGGTGCTCGCCGGGCTGACGCTCGCGCGCCAACGAACGCTCGCACACCCACGTCGCCTCAGGCGAGCGCGCCTGGACGTGCAGCCGCACGTCGTTCACCGCCCTCGTGTGGTGCAGCAGACCGAGCTTGGGCTGCCACACCTTGAACTCACAGCCACACGCCCGCAACCCCGCGCGGGTCGGCGTGACCCACACCGGCTCACCCACCAGCAGCCGATACGTACCCACAAGGCCCGCGTCGCGCAACCGCGCGATCACGCGCTGCACCGACCGCGGGCCGCAACCCAACAGCACCTCGAGCTGATCCGCCCGGGCAGCGTACTGCTCCCCCAGCCAGCCCAGCAGCACCAGGTCACGCGGATGCAACAACGCCCGCGGCGCCTGCGCCCGCGCGCCACGCACACCGCGGGGCGCCGCAGCACGACCAGGGGAGCCATACCAGCCGGGCCGCACCACGTGATTGCGAGGCGCGAGGACGCTCATCGTCCACCGCCCCCGCTGCCCTTCGAGTCCGCGCCGGTCGGCTCGCGGACATGCCAGCCATCCGCGCGGCTCACGAACCGCGTGCGCTTGCCACGGTACAAGTGCGAGGACACGCGCGCCAGCGGCACGCCGAGCGCCGCGGCGATCTCCCCCGCGCGCGAACCCGGATGCTCGGTCAGATAAGCCGCGACGTCCTGCCAGGTGATCTGCGCCGCAGGCAGGTCCTCGCCGAGCAGCGCCGCACGCGCAGCCACCAAACGCTCCCGGTCAGCCACCAGCTGCTCATAGCGCGCAAGCTCACCATCCAGCACAGCGAGCTGCTCGTCGATCTCAGCCACCACACCGCGCGAGGCTACGCCGAGCTCGCCACGCGCACGCTCAGCCACAGCAGACACCAAAGAAGAAAACAGCACTGAACAAGCTCATAGCACGACATGCTACATGCCTGTCATATGCCTGTCAAGCAACACAACACACACAACGGGTTTGGGGCGGAGGCCGACGAGCCCAGCCGAAGTCGGCCTCCGCCCCACGCGCAGACACCACCCCACCCAGACAGCACACCACGCTTCTTCTTCTTCTTTTCTTCTCCCTTCTTTCTGAATAATCCCCTTCATCTACCACCCGATCAACCACTCCCCTGGTCCACCAACCACCCTGGTCCCGGTCCCCCCAACCACCACCAATCACCCCACCAACAGGGTCCCGGTCCTTGACCACCCGAACTCGAAGTTGAGGGCGGGTGGTCAAGGACGCCAAGCGCAGCGAAGGCGAGGGACCCCGCACACCACAAACCACTATCCAAGCCACAAACCACCGGGGACCGGGACCCGGACGCGACACCAGCCACGACCCCACACGCGACAGGTTCCGCGACAGGTCATCACGGTGGCGCCAAGATGGTCGCGCCCCAATGCGTCGCGGGTTACGCCACCGAGGTTGTAGACGTTAGGTCATGCGTTTGGGTGGTATATTCCCCCTTATGCCTGACGGGATCGACCATGATGCTCTCTATCGGCTCGCCGAGTCTCAGGCCGGCTATTTCACCGCCCAGCAGGCGCTGGCGACCGGTATGGACAGGAGCACGCTGCGCTACCACGCCCGTCGAGGAGGCCGCTACGAGCGTGTACGACGTGGCCTCTACCGGCTACGGCACTTCCCGTCGAGCCCGCACGAGCATGTCGTCGCCACCTGGCTGTCGCTGCGCGAGACCCCGGCAGTCGTCTCGCACGAGAGCGCGCTCGAGCTGTACGACCTTTCCGACGTGATCCCAAGCGCAGTCCATATCTCCCTGCCCCGCACCAAGCGCGGTCAGCGATCACGTCCCGGAGTCCACTTCCATACCCTCCAGCACCCCCCCACCCCGACTGAGACCCGCCCGCTCCTGGGTATACCGGTCACGACGCCGGAGCGTGCAATCGTGGATTCGCTACAGGCAGGAAGCCAGCCAGAGCAGATCGAGCTCGCGGTACATCAGGCGCTCGAGCGTGGGCTGACGACACCCCGGCGGCTGCGCGCCGCCGCCGCAGAGCGCCCCACCCGCGTGCGGAACCTCATCGAACACGCCCTTGCTGGAGGCCACGCGTGAGATACGCCGACGGCGGTGCCTTCCGCCAAGCGCTGGAGCAGCGACTGAAGACCGGCGCCGGCGGGAACGGAGCGCGCCTTGCGCGCGACCGCAAGCGCGTCGCCTTCGACCGGCTGCTCGCCCGCCTTGCCACCATCGCACCCGACAGCTGGCTGCTGAAGGGAGGATTCGCCCTCGACCTGCGACTCGCCGGGCGAGCTCGGGCCACGAAGGACGTCGACCTCGACTGGCAAGCCGCCGAAGCAGAGCTTCTCGACACACTGCTCGACGCTGCCGCGTGGGACGCCGCAGACTTCTTCTCCTTCAACATCGAACGGACCGGCGCGCCCCCGGACCACTTTCGCGGGAGCCACCGATTCCGCATTGCCGCAACCCTCGGCGGACGGCCGTTTGAGACTTTTCTGCTCGACGTCGGCTTCCGCAGCGAGCCAGTCGCGGGAATCGAGAAGCTGAGGACCCCCGATCTCCTGTCCTTCGCCGACATCGAACCCGTGACCATCCGAGTCGTTCCGCTCGAGCTGCAGATCGCAGAGAAGCTCCACGCCTACACCCGCACCCACAAGAACGAGCGCCCCAGCACACGCACAAAGGATCTCGTCGACCTCAGCCTGATCGCCGAGCTCTCCACGCTCGACGCCGTGAGGCTCAAGCAAGCAATCGACGCCACCTTCTCGAGCCGCGCCATGGATCAACTGCCGACATCCCTGCCCCCTCCACCGGAGGACTGGCGCACTCCGTTCCGCCAGCTCGCCCAAGCGGTCGGCGTCGCAGATGACCTCAAGGCCGGCCACGCGACAGCAGCGGCCCTGTTGGATCCCATCCTCAGCGGCGAAATCAAGCGCGGCAGCTGGCACCCCGACACGCAGCACTGGGCAGCTGACAATCAATAATCCGGAGTGCCACCTCCGTAAACGACACCGCGGATAGGATGGGCCGCCAAGACTTCGAGCCGCACAGCACTGACACATGACCCGCCGTCAGCTCGGAGCGAATGGATCGCCGATTACTCAGCAATCTCACAACGCGCGATCTTGCGGCTGGGTGCGTGGCTATCGGCTGCCTAGCGGGCGACGTGATATCTGACGTGGGTCGCTGCCGGTGAGGCGATCACGTTGATGGGCTCGAGGGTAGGATCGCCGACGTTCTCGAGCAGCCGCTCCCCCGCCCCAAGGATGATCGGGACGATGTGGAGATAGAGCTCATCCAGCGTCCCGGCGGCGAGGCATTGCTGCACGGGGCTCGCGCCGCCAGCGACCGAGACGACCCTGTCGCCGGCCGCTGCGTGCGCTTGCTGAAGTGCGGACTCGATCCCGTCGATTACGAAGTTGAAGATAGTGCCGCCCTCCATCGAAAGCGGCTCACGGGGGTGGTGTGTGAGCACGAAGACGGGCGCATGATAAGGAGGGTCATCGCCCCACCAGCCCGTCCACGTCTCATCCCATGGCCCGTCACCGCCACCAAACATCTTTCGGCCCATGATGTAGGCACCGACACCCTTGAGGACATCGTCAACGACCTCCGAGTCCGCGTTCCGCTCGCCCCCGTCCAATCCGTGCTGCTTTCGCCAGCTGTCGGTCGCAAACGCCCACTGGTGCAGGCGCAGCCCGCCCTCTCCGATCGGATTGCTGGGGCTCTGGTTGGGCCCGGCGACGAAACCATCGAGCGACATTGCGATATGGCAGGTGACTGTACTCATGGCTTCTCAGACCTCGTCAGCGGGATGAATCATCGCACGCGAGTAGCCGCTCGAGCAGCGATCACGGGTGCGCCGCGAAGACGTGGGCGACACCTCCGCGGCTGAAGGCGATGGTGCTCACGGGCTCGATGGCCAGCGGCATGGTGAAGAGCCGCTCGCCCGCGCCCAGAATGACCGGGTGGACGACGAGACGGTACTCGTCGATCAAGCCGGTCTGGACCAGCGACTGCGCGAACCGCACACCACCCTGGGCGAGCAGGTACCCGTCGGGGCGCTCCTGCTTGAGGCGCATGACGGCGGCGGACAGGTCGCCGCGGGCGATTGTCGCGGGGCCCCACTCGGCGGACGCGAGCGAGTCGGAGAACACGACCTTGGGGATCTCGTTCATCGGCTGGGCGAACGGCCCAGCGGCTCCCGGCCAGAAACCGGCCCACATCGCATAGGTCGCCGCACCGATGAGGTGCGTCCCGGCGTTGCTCACGGTGTCGAGGACCCACTCGGCGCCGTCGGGAGAGCGTCCCGCAGCGACCCAATCGGAGCTCCCGTCGGCCGATGCGACGTAACCATCGAACGAGACGGACATCTTCAGAACAAGCGAGGCCACGCACTGCTCCTTTCCGGGCTGGATGACATGTGAGGACTGATGATCCAGGATGACTTGGGGACGTGTTCGCCGACAGCGACCGACGTCATGCCGTCACCATCAGGATGCTCGAAAAGCACGCACCCCGCGTAGCGAGCGAGACGCCTGAGTTGGACGAGAGGCATCTCGTAGATAGCTGGCGGCGTCGGTGTACGCCTGACGGCTCAGAACCCTGGAAGCTCGACGTTCTCAAATGTGAGGGCTTCGGCGAGCTTGTCGAAGTGGGTGTCACGGTGAAGCTGCCGCGATGCCGCCGTGCTCGGCGGCGGCTGCGGCGATCAGCGCGTCGGTCAGCGGCACGCGGTGGTACCCGTCGTTGCGCTCGGCCAGCTCACCGACCGCGCTCATCGCCGCGTCAGCGACGGCTCGATCGTTGCGCAGGATCCGGAACCCGTCGAGCTCTGTCTCGACTGCGGTGTACTCAGAGGCGCTGCGAGTGGAGTAGAGGATCTCCATCCGAACGATCGGTGTAATCCACAGCCGGTCATCGTCCATCGCTTGCTTGACGAGCCCGGCAAGCACAGCGGGGAGGGAGGAGAATCGCCACCATGGTGTCGGCGATGAACGGCGCATCGCCTTCCAGCAGCTCGACGACATCCACCGCGCAGGTCGCTACGACTCGTTGTCCGTCAGCTGCTCGATGTGCTCAAGCGTATCCCGATCAAGCCCGCCCGGGCTAAACACGCGCTCGGCGAGCCGACGCCGCCGCTCGGCGCGCTCCTCATCGCTCAGCGCGGGCTTCTCAGCCGTCGGGGTGGTGCTCAAAACAGAATGCCTCATGACTTCAAGAGTAGCGCCCGAACACGACATGAACCGATCTGCAGACGCGTATTGGGAGTCCCCGGTGCGCTGATAGAGCAGCAAGAACTGCTCGCTGTTTCGATCCCGAGGAGGATCTCCTGTCGGCGATCTGTCAGTGGGACCGACGTCAGCGCCAAAGCCATCCTCGCCCGCCACGGCGAGCGCGCCGCAACTCCCGACGAGTTCGCGGCCTTCGAGGCCGAGCATGGACCTTTCGTGCCGGCTGACGGCGAGGGATAGGCGATCATCGATACGCCACTCGCTCGTCCGGGCAGCCCAATATCGTCGCTGACGCCTTCGGCTCTGTCGACTCCGTACCGTCCCGCTTCAACTCCATAGACCGAGCTTCTTACTCGACGAGCTCTCGGAGTTCGCGCGCCCGGCGCTGGAGGCGCTGCGCCAGCCCTTGGAGGACGGACGCGTGGCGATCGTGCGCGCGCAGCACTCGGCGATCTACCCGGCGCGGTTCAGCCTGGTGGCCGCTACCAACCCGTGCCCCTGCGGCTACCTGGGGGACGGCGAGCGCTGCAGGTGCGGGGAAGCCGAGCTGGCCCGCCACCGGCGACGATTGAGCGGGCCGCTGCTCGACCGCATCGACCTGGTGGCTCATCTGGCGCGCCCCACGCGCAGCGAGTTGAGCTCCCCTCCCGCGATCGACTCCGAGCGCGCCCGGGAGCAGGTCCTACGCGCCCGCGAGCGCCAGGCGGCGCGCCTGCGCAATGAGCGGGTGTGCGTCAACGCGCGTCTGGACGCCGCCCTGCTACGCCGGCACCTGGACCTCAGCGACCGGGGCGAGCGGCTGCTCGGCGGCTTGCAGGATCGGCAGGCGTTGAGCGTGCGTGGCCTGCACCGACTGCTGCGCGTCGCGCGCACGGCGGCCGACCTCGATGGCAGCCGGCGCACGTGCGAGCGGCACCTCGCGGCGGCGCTGGCGCTGCGGGCCGAGACCGGCCTCGCGCAGCGGCGGGCCGCATGAGCGCCTGCCATCGATGCCTACGTCGCGGGTGGCTATTGGGAGCCTTGAATGGACGCCTGGAGTACGCGGGACGCGATCCCGAGCGACTGCTCGACCTGCTGGAGCTCTCCGATCAGCAGCTCGTGAGGGCGGTCGGCGGCGGCGAGGTCGAGCGCCTGCTGGAGCGCTACGCCCAGCTCGATCCCGGGCGCGTACCGTCGGCGCCGGGGGTGCAGCGGATCTGCCGGCACGATCGTCGCTTCCCGGCCGCGCTCGCGCAGGGCCGCGGAGCGCCCTGGCTGATCCACCTCGCCGGTGGACTCGGGCGCTTGGAGGAGCTGCTGGCGGAGCCGAGGGTCGCGATCGTGGGGACGCGCGCGGCGAGCGACTACGGGATGGAGGTCGCGTACGGCCTCGCCCGTGGCCTCGCGGCTAGCGGGATCACGATCGTCAGCGGACTCGCCGAGGGTATTCCGGCGGCGGCGCACGCGGGAGCCATCGACGTCGGAGGCCCGACGCTCACGGTGACCGGGGGCGGCGTGGACGTCTGCCACCCGGCGACGTGGCGCGCGCTCGACCGGCGCGTGCGGGAGGCGGGCTGCGCGCTGGCGGAGTTGCCCTGCGGCCAGCGTCCGCGCAGCTGGTGCCACACCGCCCGCGCGCGCCTCGTGGTGGCGTTGGCGGACGTGGTGATCGTTGTCGAGGCCGGTGAGCGCCCCGGCGAACTGCTGCACGCGTGGTTCGCCCGCGCGAGCGGCACGGTCCTCGCCGCGGTCCCGGGCCGCGTGAGCTCTCCGGTCTCGCGCGGCCCGCACGCGCTGCTTCGCGCAGGCGCGCGACTCGTGCGCGGAGCGCAGGACGTGCTCGACGTGCTCTACGGCGTGGGTGTGCGCGAGGCGCCACAGGAGCACCCGATCCTGGAGCCGCGGCTGCGAGCCACGCTGGCGCAGGTCGGCGCCGGCCGGGACACCCTCGCCAAGCTTCTGGCTACCGGCGCCCGCGAGCAGGAGACGCTGACCGCGCTCGCCAAGCTAGAGCTGAGCGGCGCGGTGGTGCGCGGGGATGCCGGACGCTACGTGCCCCGTCTATAGTTCAGGCTTCGCGCGGATGTAGCTCAGTTGGCTAGAGCGTCTGCTTGCCATGCAGAAGGTCGTGGGTTCGAGTCCCATCATCCGCTTTGTCGAAACCCTGTCTTAGACAGGGTTTCGTGCGTTAAGCGGCCCGTTTGCGAGACGTCTTTCCCGCTCGCCTTGAGCGCCGTCTGCCGATATCTGCCACAACGGAGCCTTCGACAAGCGCTAGGAACCGCGCTCGACATTGACCATCGTGTGGCGCAGCGCGCTGTGCCTCCTCGGCGGAGATGGCACCGAGTGATACATGCCCAGCGAGATAGCCAGGCGTCAAGCGTCCGTCCTGAGCCACCCATAACGTGCCGCCATGGCCGCCACGCCCGAGGAGCTTGCCCTTGATCTATCGCGCGCATCGGTGCAGGCACAGGAGCAGAGTGAGAACCAGCTCCGAGAGAAGGCGACAACCGTTCTCTCGGCGGCATCGATCGTTGTTCCGGTCGCCGCTGTCGCTGTCGGCAACGGTCCAGCCCTCGCCGCCATTCCGTTCGGTGTCGCGGCCCTGGCCTATGTCCTCTGCGTACGCGAGTGCGGCAGCGCCTTATTCCCGTGCGGCGTCCACGTCGGCCTATTGGGCGGCGAGCTGCTTGAGACCGTCAAGGCCAGCGACGCCGATCTGCGCCAGATGCAGGCTGCGGCGGCAGCTACCTAGACGACGGGTATCGGCATAACCAGACGATCCTCGAATCGGCGGCGCAACGCCTTGGCCGAGCCATCTACCTCCTGACCGCCGAGATCCTGTTGTTGGTCGTCGCCCTGGTCGTTACACTCGTTAGCTGGGATGACCGATACGCCCTCACCCAAGCCTCTGCCGTCGAATCCGATGCCGGCCACGCCGCCGCCCAACGTCATCGCGGTCGAGATCCGCGGGGCGACAAAGCCTCGCAGCTGACCCCGAGATCGATCATCGTGCACGCGAGATGTCGTGCGAGCCTCCTCTCACGCAAGCGTTGGGCGTCGCAAACGCCGCGTCGGCGAAATGGCAGCCCTGCCAAAACCCAGCGGCATCGACCCCGATCTACCGCTATCCAGGTTCATCGCCGTGAGCGCTAAGTAGACGAGATCTCGCATCAATAAAAGAGTTTCCCGCGCCCAAGTATCCAACAACCCTCGACGCTTGCCATGCACAAGGTCGTGGGTCCGAGTCCCATCATCCGTTTCACCAAAGTCCCCGCAAATCGCGGGGCTTTTCTCGGCTCATAACCAGACGTCATGCCGCTCTGCGTAGGGGCGGGTGGTTCGCCCGCGCAGAGCTAGCTCGACTCGCCGGTCACAGCGCGCCGGGCGCCGCCCGGCGCGAATGACTTCCGGCCTGCAAAGACCGCAGCGGACTGGACGCCATAAAAGACACGGCACTCTTGCTGAGCCGTAGACCGATCGGGCGAGAAGGCACGCGCCGCTAACAGGGGAGCGCAACTCGACGTTCCCGGCCGACAGGTCCACCGACTACGCCGGCAAACGGGCCGCGCCCCGCCGAATCCGGAGCGCGGTTACCCGCCGAGCGTCGTAGTCTTATGGAAATTCGAATCCTTTCGCCGGAGTGAGCTCTAGCGCAGGCGGCGTCGTCTGACATTCACTTGGCTTTGCAAACACTTTTTCGCCTTTTTCAGCTTCTTCCTGTTCGATTTTCGTCGATCGACAATATCCGTCGATGCTCTTTTTCTGGTATTCTTCGAGTACGGATGTTTCCGTCGGTTCCACCGATTCTGTGCCCGGGAATGGCCCCGTTCCGTAAGATGGGTCGTAGAGCATCGCCGACCCTTTCGGACCGGCCTTTACGATCACGTGATCCCAAAAGAACGGTGGTGGGTTTTTGACTCCCTGCCCGGGTGCACCTTCCTCATCTGTGACCTGACTGGTTTCGTATGGAAATGGGAGTTCTTTAGCCGCTATACCAAAGGACCAATTCTTGACCAACATGACACATACAAGTGCCGTGGCGCAAGGGGTTTTTGCAGCACCAAATTGTGAGAAGAGGCTGATTTCTTCGGAGCCGATGCCCTCAGTCCCGAGCGCTTCCACCCACGTCTTTGCCCACACACCGCATCGACCTTTACCGTTTTCCAGCATTTCCCTGACGCCATCACATGCCACTGCGCGTTTTGAGTTTGTGATTTCTTCTTTGTATACTTCTGCCAAGGTTTTTTTTGGTTTGACAATTTCACCGTAGTATTCTAGTACTTTTCCAGCATGATCGAGTTCTCCAGTTGCGGTCGCGGGATTGTAGGTCCTGATGTGGACACTCGGGACACCCGGAACACCTTCAAAGGTGGAGAACCCTCTCCATGCTCCCGCGATCGCCGTTTTTTCATTTAGCGCTGCTTCTTTTTCAATGCCCAACGTATCGAGATCAAGCAACGTCAGATAGATTTCTTTGCCTGGCATTTTAAAGGTCGTATAGAGATTATGAGTACTGTTGCCTAGTTTTACTTTGGTGGCCGCTGCGCCTTTTTCTTTGTATTCCCATTTCCACGCGATCGCAGTGAGGGCATAGAGGACTTTAGCGGGAAGCGCATTGGTAGATTCGATTTCGCCGGTTGTGAGGAAGCCTTTATTGGCTTTGATCGCCGCTGCGTTGAATTTCTTTTCAAATTTTAGCGCTACGCCGCCGAAGGTTCCTTCACCAGTCAGCACAGGTTCACCTTCAATCTTTTTTTCCAAAAATTCCTGTGTTGCCACTTCCAGAGCCAGCTGAACAACGAGTTTAACCTTTGTATTCTGCACATAGGCGATCGGCCAGTTCTTTTTCACTTCACCGACTTTTGGCGACTTCCACTCAACTGCATCTTTACCTTCACCGCCTTTTCCTTCATATTCTTTGATTTCAATTCCTTTTTCACCGAACATATCTGCCCTGTGATCAACGTTAACGGAAAGATTGTTTGTGAAGTCCACCTGTGCAAGGCGCGGAGCTGGCGGGGCCGGAACAAAGAACCACCGTTCCCCCGCCGCGAGCTTTAGCGGTGTCTTGCCTTTTTCGAGGTAGGTCTTTGTACCGCCCATTTCGAGACTATTGTTTTCGGTTGAACCTAGTCCTTCGATTGGCTGTTCGCTGAGTTCTTCTTGGAGGGTTGGTGCGTTGAGTGTCACCGCGCCGGTAAGCGGCTGTTCGCCTTCGAACGCACATATGTTTTTTTCACTAAAGAGAATTGTGGCGAGGGTTTTTTTGGTCTGTGCTTTGAATGTAATCGCAACATCTGGATAGGCTGAGCCCGATCCCATGGTCGCGTTTAGAGGAAGTGTCACGATCGATGATTTTTCTAGTGCACACCCGCTGGCCGGTTCTGTCGTTACGCAGCCTTCAAAGGTTAGACTTTTAGCCTTCAGTGTTTCAGTTCCGACGATTTCAGGGCTTTCCCCGTGTAGGAGCGTGCTTTTACAAGCTACCTTGACTTTGAGACTCGACGCATTCAATACGATAGCCGTGCTGACTTTTGCGGTGGTCGCAAGCGTCGCCGCATTCCCGGCGGCTAGTTCTTCACCTCCGATGAACCAGCCAGCGGACGCCGAGCTGGCAATGACTGCGCTGAGTGTGAAAACCACGCTGAGCGCAGCGACGACTAACCTAACTCTAGACATAGTGATCTCTTTTCGCTTTGAGTTGGCGGGCTGATAGCACCGACCACAGGCAACTCAAGATGCCTGTAAGCGAGCGTGACAGGCCCCCCGCTGCATTACAAGATCAACGCTGGATAAGAAACACAAACCGACAGCTTTGGCTCGAACACCGCCTCGATGTCCTTCGTCCCGCTCTGCATCGAGTATGCCAGCGCCATCGCGGCCCCGCCGACGATGAAGATCTGCCCGCGGATGTCCTGGCGGCTCAGCTCGTCGTCGAGAGCCTGTAGCGCACTCAGGATCTTCGCTGCGCTGAACTGACGCTCAGGCACGGTCGAAGACCTCGCGCAATCAGCACCCGTGCCGGGGCGAAGGCGACCGGCGTGTTGGCCAGTGTGTAGATCGAGCTCGGGCCGGCTCGCAACGAACCACGACGGCTCGACAAAGCGGTCCGGGTGATCGACCCAGCCAGGTGCCGGGTGCCAGATGCGGTGCTCACCCTCGAAGCGACCTCGGCAAGGACACCCGGGGTTTCGCGTTTGCCGTGAGCGGTGCGAGAATGTCGGTGTGATCGAGCTCCGTCTCCTGCGACGTGCGCGATGAGGGCGGTCGTCTGCAGCAAGGCCGAGCTCGAGGTGGTCGAGCGCCCGGAGCCCCTACCAGGGCCGGGGCAGGTGCGTATCGCGGTGCTGCGCTGCGGGATCTGCGGCTCGGACCTGCACGCGCGCCACGGCTGCGACGCGTGGGCCGAGTTGGCCGCGCGTGCGGGCTATGACCGGTTCGCTCGCTCGGAGGAGCAGATCGTGTTCGGCCATGAGTTCTGCGGTGAAGTCGCCGAGTATGGCCCCCGGTGCCGGAAGGGCTCGTCGACAGGAACGCGCGTCGTCGCGCTACCGCTGCTGCGCGGGAGTCGCGGCGTGGATACCGTCGGCCTGTCGGTGCACGCACCCGGCGCCTACGCCGAGCAGCTGCTCGTCGAGGAGTCGCTGATGATGCCGGTGCCCAACGGTCTGGGGTCTGATATCGCAGCCCTGACGGAGCCGCTGGCGGTGGCCTGGCACGCCGTGCGTCGCGGCGAGGTGCGTAAGCGCACCGTGGCGATCGTCATCGGCTGCGGACCGATCGGGCTTGCGGTCATCCTGCTCCTGAAGGCCAAGGGGGTGCGCACGGTCGTGGCCAGCGACTACTCGCCCGCGCGCCGCGCACTGGCCACCGCCTGCGGCGCGGACGTCGTCCTCGACCCTGCGCACGAGTCCCCGTTCACTGCAGTAGAGGGGCGCGGGCACATTCGGGACATTCCCTCCGCGCTCGAGCTGGCCGTCGGCACGCGCGAGAAACTAGGGCGCCTCCCCTTCGGGTGGTGGCACGCGTGGCGGCTCGGTGAAGCGCTCGGCGCCACGCCGAAGCACCCGGTCATCTTCGAGTGCGTCGGGATGCCCGGGGTGATCGAGAGCGTGATCGACGGCGCGCCGCTGTTCTCCCGCGTCGTCGTAGTCGGCGTGTGCGTCGGCGTCGATGAAATCACACCCGCAATGGCGATCAACAAGGAGATCGACCTGCGGTTTGTGCTTGGCTACACACCGCTCGAGTTCCGCGACACCTTGCAGATGCTCGCCGAGGGCGAGGTCGACCCCGGCCCGCTCATCACCGGGACGGTGGGACTCGACGGCGTCGATACCGCATTCACCGCGCTTGGCAATCCCGACGTCCACGCCAAGATCCTCATCGACCCCCAAAGCGCAGCAGCCGCCCCGGCAACCCCACAGCGCCTGCCGTAGCGGCGCGGTGCGCGGGCACGTTCTGACGTGGACTAAAGCATCACCGCTTCCGCGGTCTCATACCGGTCTTCTCGGCCCTGCGGGCATTGATGTCACCTGCGGTTTAGGTGCGCAGCCCTGCCTCGCGCGCAAGCAGGTCGAAGTAGAGAATGGCGAGGGTGAGCGCTGTAAACGAGGCGAGGATCGTATCGACGGCGATACCGAGCGCCACAGAGCCCGCGCCCGAGGTGCTGCCAACCGGAATTGCGCCCACACCAAGCTTCACCCCAACGGTCACCGCGCCGGTCACAAAAGCAAGCCCAAAGATGTGCCCGTAGTGATCTGCGGTTAGCTTCCCGCTGCGACGCAATGCTGGCAGCCAGCCGTCATGTTCGACCGCCGCAGCCTGCGCCGCAACCGACCATCGCAGTGCCAGGACGATGCCCGGGACAATCAGGGCCGCAAGTCCTAGGATGATGCCGATATTGGCGATGATCTCAGCCGCGGATACGACTGGAAGGACCCGCAGGCCATAGCCGGCGACTTCCATAAGACGCGGGCGGCGCGCCTCGCCGATCAGGACAACCGCACGGACGTGCAGGGCCGAGATCAGCGGGCCGATCAGCGAGAAGCTGAGGATGCTCAAGAGCTGGCTGACCGCGAAGCTGTCGTGTGCTATGCCGAAGGGGCCGTTCCCGGTCGCGGCAAGTACCGCGAGCTCGTAGGGCACGATCACAGCGGCCGCGAGGATCAAAAAGAGCAGCGGGAAAGCGCGATAGAGATCCATCGCCGCGCGCAGGATCTCCGCGATCGAACGCCTTCGATCCAGCGCTATGCGGCTCCGCTCGCCCATGGGCGCTCAGCCTACTGTCTGAGGATGACGCAAGCTCGCCGTCGGCCGGCCCGACGCCCGGTGTCGGGCCGGCCGACGCCCGGTCAGTGAGCGCCTAGCCGCGCGGACGGTTCGCGAAACCATGGCGGGCGCTCGGGACGCTCGCTCAAGGCAAGCGCCCATAGGCCGGGCTCGGTTTCGGTGAAGCCATTTGCCGGATAGAGGCCGGCGGCGGGGCCGTTGCGATCGGTGGGGATGAATCGTGCCGTGTAGCGCGGCGCGTCGAGCCAGCGGGTGACTTCGGCGAGCACGAGCTGCTCGAGGCCGAAGCCCATCGCACGGCAGCTCATGATGAACGAGTCGATCTCGGTCTCGCCATCCATCCCGCGGGCAGTGATGATCACGGCCACGACACCGAGGTCCCCGAAGCGATCCCCGAGCGATGCGACAACCAGCTCGTGTGACTCCGAGGCAAGCAGCGCGCTTACCTCGGCCGCGGAGCGGCGGCGCGTCGTCGTGTTGAACTGGTTCGTGCGCTGAATCAGCTCGAGCAGCCGGGCCATGTCCTGCGGGCCCGCGGGGCGCACCTCGGCACGCAGCTCGAGCGAGCTCATCATCTGCTCGTAGTCGTGCTCGCTACCCATCGCCTGACGGCGCTCGGCGGCCTCGCGGTAGAGCTCGGTGCGCCGCCGCGCCTCCTCGGTCTGTGTGGTCGAGGGCATCTCCAGCCAGTATTCGAGTCTCGTCCAACTCGAGGGCTCACCGGGATCGAGGCTGTGGACCCCGACGACGTTCTCCTCCACGAGCGCCCGCTCGACCGGATTGTCGTCCAGCAGCACGAAGGCGTCCGCGGCGAGGTCGAGCGCCGCCACGGCCTCACTCACGTTATCGGGCTTGGGTCGCCAGTTGAGCATCTGCAGCACGAAGTCCTCCGGTGCGAGCTCCATCTCCTCCCAGCGGATCGTCGCGGGGTCGTTCTTGCTGAGGGCGACGAGCAGCACACCGGCCTGCCTGAGCTCAAGCAGCAGCCGCTGGCGCTCGCGATGGTGGTTGACCTCACCGTCGCCCATCACACCGGACCAGAGGGTGTTGTCGAAGTCGACAAGCAGCACCTTGGCGTTGGCGAGGAGATCCTGTGCGGCGAGAACATCGGCGTAGTGCTCGGCGAGCACCGGGCCGAACATCGCGGGATGCGCGTAGGCATCGTCGTACTCGGGGCCGAGAACCGGCGCAGCGATCGCCTTCAGGCCGCCGTTCTCACGGATGAGTCGCTGCTCGTCGACGAGTAGCGTGTTCGCCGTCGCAGCGACGAGCTCGGCGACCGCCACGGTGATGGCCGCGTTGAGCCGGCGACGACCGCGCGACTCCGCGCGCAGGAGCCGCGAGTGCGCACGCCGGCGCGACACGGGCAGCGAGCACGCCGTGTGCACGAGGATCGTCGCGTCGGTGACCTCGCGGATCGCTTGGATGCTGGACGCAACCATCGCTGCGAGCGTGCTCACGCGCGCTCGCAGCTCCCGGCGCCCGAGCCGCTTTGACTCGGCGACGACCGCATGGTAGGCCGCGACACCGCTGTAGCTGAACAGCGAAAGTCCGATCAGCGTCGGCGGTGCGCTGCGAGTCACGCGGCGCATCTCCTGCGGATCGAGAGGCGATGGGCCGGCGGTGAAGAAGATCTGATCGACATCGAGTGCTCGACCGGTGGCAGCCGCAACCCGCTCGGACAGGAAGAGACGCACATCGTTGAAGATGCAGTCGCCGATCAGCAGCAGCCGTGGGTCGGTCACCGCCGGTGCTCGCGTGAGCGGCCCGTGCAACTCCTGCAGCGCGGCCCGCGTCAGCTCCACCGGGCACGTGTCCACGAGGCGCTCCGCGATGGCCTGCGTCTCGGCATCGAGGAGCCGCGCGAGTAGCTCGGCGCGCGCGTGACCGGAGAGGGCCTTCGGGAGATAGTTCAGGCGGCAGTCGATGTAGGTCGCCCGATGCACCGGCGATCCGCCGATCCCCGCGGCGAGCATCCGCGCGAGCGGCACGAAGTACCCGCGGCGGGCAGCGGCCGGATCGGGGTCGATCGTCTGGCCGAACGCCGGACCCTCCGATCCCAGCTGCTCCCACAGAGCCACGACCTCGTCGAGGTGCTGCTCCAAAGCGCGTGCCACACGCGGATCACCGAGTGCCTCCGCGGTCGCCCGATCCTGCGACACGGTCGACGCCATCGGCGTGCAAGCTAGCACGTCCTACACGCCATCCATAGCGGGCTTTGGAGACGCTCGGCACGCGTCCAGCTCCCCCGATTCTCGCCCATGCAGAAGGTCGATTCGAGCCACAACCCATAGCTCTGCGGATGTCGTGCCCGCCCCGCGCCACGGTAGGCTCCCCGCGATGGAGGTGCCAATTCTTCGCCTGCGCGACTCGACCCGCGAGCCGACCTATGCGACACCGGGATCGGTCGGCTTCGACCTGAGTACCGCCGAAGCGGCGGACATCGCGCCGGGCGCGATCGCACTGGTCGGCACCGGCCTGGTCTTCGCGACCCCGCCCGGCTGGTGCCTGCTTGTCTGCCTGCGCTCATCCACTCCCCGCAAGTTCGGAGTGCTCCAGCCGCACGCTATCGGCGTCATCGACGAGGACTACCGCGGCCCCGAAGACGAGCTGCGATTGCAGCTTCTGAATTTTACCCCCGAGCCCGTTTACATACCGGCGGACAGCCGGATCGCGCAGGGCGTGTTCGTGCGCACCGAACGGGCCATATGGAGCGCCCACGATCCCGAGCGCCACAGCCGCGGCGGCTTCGGTAGCACCGACCAGTAGCCGCGACCACGCTCACACATAGGCGGGGGCGTGTCCGCAGGTACACCGCCTCCATCGGGTGCGCCCTTTCACACCACACCGCCTCCGCACGGCGCTACCTCCACACCCCGCACCGCCTCTACAGGGCACACCGCCTCCACACCCCGCACCGCCCCTACAGGGCACACCGCCTCCACACCCCGCACCACTTTCACGGCGCATACCTCCACCGCGCATCGCCCCACACGGGCGCATGTGTCCACCGCGCATCGCCCCACACGGGCGCATGTGTCCACCGCGCATCGCCCCACACGGGCGCATGTCTCCACACCCCGCACCGCCTGCGTAGGGCGCGACCGCACTCACCAACTGATACGAACGGCCAGCACTAGGTATTGGAGTAATTCAATTGATCTGGACAGCCGACAGGAATTCCGAATATTGGCAGACCTCCGAAAAACAAAAAGCGACGGTCCTTTGGAAGAATGCCGCCGATGAATGAAGACTATAGGGTGCAACCGATGGACCTGCCGATCCCGACCGACGACGGTGCTGCCGATCATCTGCCTGCCAGCAAGGTGCCCGAACTGCTGCTGACCTCGACCCTCGGCGGGCAGCTCGACCTGGGCGAGGTGACGCAGCGGCTCACGGTGATCTACATCTACCCGCGCACGGGCGTACCCGGAGAGCCGCTGCCGGAGGGCTGGAACGAGATCCCGGGGGCCCGCGGTTGCACCCCGCAGAGCTGCGCCTTTCGCGACCATCTCCTGGAGCTCACCGCTTACGGAGTCTCTGTGCTCGGTCTCAGCGCCCAATCGCCCGCGGAACAGCGCGAGTTCGCACTGCGCGAGCAGATCCCCTACCCGCTGCTGAGCGACCCCGCACTCCGCCTGGCCGCCGCGCTCACACTGCCGACGTTTGAGGTCGACGGGCGGCAGTTCTACCGGCGCTTGACCTTCATCGCGCGCGAGCAACGCATCGCAAAGGTCTTCTACCCAATCTTCCCGCCCCGCCAGAACGCCTCCCAGGTCCTGAGCTGGCTAGCGGCACAGCCGGCATGAACGACGCCAGGCCACACCTCCATCGCCACGACCTCCCAGCGTCCGGGGTAGAGTGCCCGGCACGAGCCGACGCTAGGTCACGCCCTCCATCGCCGTAACCTCCCCCCGCTCGGGGTCGAGCGTCACTCGTGGCATGCCCCCAAGCGAGACCATGCGCGCCGCCAGCGGAGCCGCCGCCCCGACCACCACGGCCATCGCGAGGAACGCCGCGGTGGGATGGTGGATCAGGATCTGCACCAACAACGCCACGACCAGTCCGCCAAGGTTGCCCGCCATCCAAACGATCGCTCCCGCGGTGCCCGCCGCCGGCCCGGCGAGCTGCTCGGCGACCGTCAGGATCACGGGCAGCGCCGGCAGCAGCAGCGCACCCATCACGAGCATCACCAACGCCTTGCCCGCGATACCCGGCACGACCGCCAGAGCCACGCTGCCGAGAGAGCCGACCAGCACAACCGCCCACATGAACCCGCGCTCCGCTCCGCGTCGCACAATCGGAGCAGGCAGCAACGCGCAGCCCACAACGCCCGCGATCACCATCCCCACCAGCAGGCCGCCGGCCTCAGTGTCCGAGACACCGGAGGGGTGCAGCAACGTCTGCAACCAGGTCGACAGCGCGACGAACACCCCGAATCCTAGGAATGCGAGGCCCGAGAGGATCCGAATCTCCTGGCGACTCCACAGCGCCCGTGCGATGCCGCGCTCGATCGCCGCGCTTTCCCCGGAGCCGCTGCCGGGCCGGCGCAGCGCAACGATCATGGCGCCCGCGGCCAGCACACCGGCGACGGCCTGCACGGACAGCAGCAGCTGCAGCCGATCGCCGCCGATGAGGGGCCCCAGCAGCAGCGCGACGAGCATCCCCAGGAAACCGCCAGCGGATGCGACCGCGATCCCCGTCGCCCGCGAGCTCACCGGCAAGTATTCGCCGGCGAGCTTGCCGACCGCGCTCATCACGACCGGCTGCGCCAGCGCCACCAGCATCTGTCCCGCGAGCGCCCACGCAAACGTCAGCCCCCCGAGACGGACTAGACCCCCGGCCGCCACGAGCGCGCCGCCGGCCGCCAGCGATGGCCGAAACCAGCGATCGAGCAGCGCACCGGCGGGAATCGCAAGCACCACGTACAGCAGCGGGAATATCTCCGCCAGCCAGCCGATCGCGTCGACCGAGACTCCGTAGCGCTTGGCCGCGTCGGTCGTGATCGCGGCATAGGTCAGCCACAACATCTGGGTTGCCGCCGCCAGCATCCCGTATGCCGCGATCACGCCCCACCGCGCGGTGCGCACTCCACGATCGACGGAGGCTCTTTCTTGCTCAGCCTGCATTGCCGCATCATCGCAGCAGAAATCGCGCGGCGCGACTCAACCGGCACCGTCCAGGACACACGCTCTTTCGACCACCTGTAAAGCCCAAATCGAGGGCAAAGCGGGGACGGTCTCGCGATTCAGTTTTGCCTCCCCTGCGCCGATAGGTGAAACGTGGCCACAGCAGAACCACGGGGGGCTCGAGCGCAAGCCAACCGCAGCATGTCGCTGGGAGGACTCGTGCGCTTACTTCCGGCGCTCGTCACGGGCAGCATGGCTCTGCTCACACTTGCAGGCGTCGTGGCGACCAGTCTGCAGGCGCGACACGACGCCGTCGCGCGACGCGCGAGCCTATCCGCCAACATCCGGGCGCAGACGGTCGACACGGTCGACGCGACGGTCAAGCGCACCGAAGACCTGGCCGCTGGACTGGGCGCGAGCTGGTCCACCCACACAGCGATCTTCACCGCCGTCGCCCATGGCCTGCTGGAGAGTCCCGGCATCAACGGAGTCGGGCTCGTCGAATTGGTCCCGGCAGCGCAGCGCGACAGCTTTGAGCGTCGTCACGGAGAAATCCAGGCGCGCAGCGCCAGTGGCGCGCTGCACTCGGCGCCTTCCGGGCCGGACTACTTCGTCGTGACCTCCAGCCTCCAGGCTAGACCGGTACCCAGCGGCGTGGGGCTCGACGTCGGCGCCGAGCCGGCTCGCCACGCGACGCTGCTCGCCGCAGCCGCCTCGAGACGGCCTCGCGCCACACCACCGGTCCAGCTCATGAGCAGCGGCGTGCCGGGAACCGTGCTCTACACGCCGATCTACCGGTCCTCCGGGCGAGGCCCGCAAGCGGGAGGGCACTCGGGAGCGCTGCTCGGATTCGTCTCGACCGGCTACCGCTACAACCTGCTGCTGCGCGCGCTGCAGCGTGAGATCCCGCCTGGCACCGCGTTCTCGTTGAGCGACGGCGGAACGCGGCTGCTCGGGCAGGGCGTCCCCCGGCGTCCGATCCGGACTCCAATCGCAGTGGCAGGCCGCTCGTGGAAGCTGACGGTCGGCGATCCCGCCCCGGACCTGTCGCTCCCGATCATGATCCTGCTGGCCGGAGGTCTGCTGACGCTGCTGGTCGGCACGCTCGGCGTGCAAGGCAAACGACGCGAGCGCTACGCCCAGGAGCTGGTTGCACGGCGACTGGCCGAGCGAGAGCTCGCCGAGCGCGCCCTGGCTCAAGCCGAGGAGCGTTTCCGTACCGCGTTCGCGGAGGCCCCGATCGGCATGGCCCTCACCTCGCTCGAGGGACGCTTCATGCAGGTCAACCGAGCCCTCGCCCAGATCAGCGGTCACGATGAGCGCCAACTGCTCGCACTGCCGTTCGCAAGCGAGCTGACCCATCCCGACGACCGCCGCGCCGACCGCCGCGCAGTAGCCGCGATGCGCAGCGGCGAGACCCGCAACTACGACACCGAGAAGCGCTATCTGCACGCCGCGGGCCACACCGTCTGGGTGGCGATCCACACGACTCTGATCCACGACGAGCACGACCAGCCCGCGTATTTCCTCTCCCAAATCGAGGACATCACGGCGCGGCGACGCTATGAGCTGCAGCTGCAGCACATGGCCGACCACGACTCCCTCACCGGCCTGCTCAACCGCCGCGCTTATGAGCGCCGCCTGGAGGAGCACCTGCAACGAGGAGAGCGCTACGGCCACGAGGGTGCCGTGCTGGTGATCGACCTGGACGACTTCAAGGAGGTCAACGACACCCTTGGCCACAGCGCCGGGGACGAGCTGATCGTACGCGTCGCCGGCGCGCTCGCCGGGCGGCTGCGCGAAAGCGACACGCTCGCGCGCCTCGGCGGCGACGAGTTCGCGATCCTGACGCCGACCGGGGGCCGCATCGAGGCCGAGCGCCTCGCCGGCTCACTGCTGCAGACCGTCCGCCGTGAGCGCGCCGCTCGCGGACCGGGCGGACGGGCGCGGCCGATCACCGCGAGCATCGGCGTCGCGCCGCTCGCCAGCGCGATCGGCCTAAGCGCCGAGGAGGCCCTGATCAACGCCGACCTCGCGATGTACGACGCCAAGGAGGCCGGCCGCGATCGCAGCGAGACCTACGGCGGCTCGAGCCGCGGACGGGCGCGCATCGAGGCACGCCTGGAGTGGGTCGAGCGCATCCGCGCCGCGCTCGACGAGGACCGACTCGTGCTGCACGCCCAACCCGTCGTGGAGATCGCAACCGGGCGCACCACTCAGCACGAGCTGCTGGTGCGGATGCTCGACGTCCACGGCGACCTGATTCAGCCCGGGAGCTTCCTGCCGATCGCCGAGCGCTTCGGCTTGATCAGGGAGATCGACCGCTGGGTCATGACCAACGCGATCCGGATGCTCGGCGAGCACCGCGCCGCGGGGCGACGCCCGGTCGTCGAGATCAACATCTCCGGGCATTCGCTGGGCGATCCCGAGCTCGCCGAGCACATCGGCCGCGAGTTGCGCGCCACCGGCGTAGACGCGACGCAGCTGATCTTCGAGGTCACCGAGACCACCGCCATCGACAACATCGCCGCCGCGCGCACCTTCGCCGAGCAGCTCGGAGAGCTCGGTTGTCGTTTTGCGCTGGATGACTTCGGGGCGGGCTTCGGCTCCTTCTACTACCTCAAGCACCTCCCCTTCGACTTCATCAAGATCGATGGCGAGTTCGTGCGCAACTGCACCGCCGACCCCACCGACCGGCTGGTGATCGGCGCCGTCGTCGAGCTCGCACGCGGCATGGGCAAGCGTACGATCGCCGAGTTCGTCGGCGACGAGTCGACGCTCGGGACCTTGGGAGAGCTCGGCGTGGACTACGCCCAAGGCTTCCATCTCGGCCGGCCCGCACCGCTGGAGAGCTGGTTCGGCGCACCGACGCACCCGCGCCGATAGGAAACTTGCCTTCCATAAGATCGGCCCGCCGGGGGCGACGGGCCGATCAGGGAGGGAATGAGGGAGGGATGCTCCTCCTTCAAAGTGTTGCCCCGACAGCCCAAAACCAAACATCGATCCCCACAAATTGGAGACAACCGGGGCAGACAGCCCACTCCGGCCGACACGCCGTCGCGCTCACGGGGCGACATGCGGCGACACACGGCACGCGGCGACATACGGCGACACACGGCGGACACACGGCACGCGGCGACATACGGCGACACACGGCGGACACGCGGCACACGGCGACACACGGCACGCGGCGACACAGGGCGGACACACGGCACACGGCGACACACGGCGGACACACGGCACACGGCGACACACGGCGGACACACGGCACACGGCGACACACGGCGGACACACGGCACACGGCGACACACGGCACGCGGCGACACACGACACACGGCGCGCGGCGCGCGGCGCGCGGCGACCAGCACGCTACGTAGAGGGCAGTAGCGATCTCGGGCGATACTCGGCGGTCTCGTTACCGCTACTGCGTAGAGACTGCTTGACCCTGTAGAGGTCGCGGTCGGCGCGCGCGATCCCAGCTTCGAGATCCTCGCCAGGCCGCCACTCGCTGACCCCGATCGACCAACTCACCGGGAGCGCTTCGCGGCGCAGGCGCTCGAGCACGCCGTTGGCCTCCTCCGGTGCGGTAGCAGGGAGCAGCAGCACGAACTCATCCCCGCCGTGGCGCGCGAGGATGTCCCCGGCGCGCAGACGCTCACGCCACTCGCCCGCGAGGTCGACCAGCAGCCGATCGCCAGCGGCATGCCCGAGACGGTCGTTGACCTGCTTGAACCCATTCAGGTCGAGCACCGCGAGCGTGAGCGGGGTCCGTGTGCGCTCCGCAATCGCGCGCTCACGCGCCGCGGCCGTCAGGAAGCCGTTGCGGTTCAGTAGCCCGGTCAGCTGATCGGTGTCAGCACGCCAGCGCAGGCTCTCGCTGAGCCTGCCTAGCACCATCGCCGTCGACCACACCGTGCCGGTCACAATCACCCAGTCGATCGCCATGTTCGGCAGACCGCCGAGTATCAAGCCCAGCCCGAAGCCGACCGAGATCAGCAACGCCTGGGCGACGATCGTCCGCCGCGAGCAGAAATGGGCGGTGTACACGGCGATCCAGGGATAGGCGTAGGCCGTCAGCATCGCGCCCCCGCTGGTACGCGCCGTGGCGACGATCACGCTCACCGCGATCGACCCCAGCGCCATCGTCAACGGCATCACGACCGGCGGCAGACGCCGGCCCAGCGCCCACAATCCCCCCGCGAACACACAGGCCAGCACCCCGATCACCAGATCCAGGTGGATCGGCTCCATCGAGCTGATCGGGAATACCACCGCCGCCAGGCACCCCAACCCGCCGGACAGATACAGCAGCGCAGCGGTCCATACCATCGGCGGCCGCGCCTCGAGCAGCCTCGTCAGCCTGTGGCTGAGGCTTCGCGGAGGAGGCGAGTCGAGCATCTACTGTCTTTTCGGATCGGGCCCGTACTGGCTTGAGCGCTGCCGAGCTAGAAAGACCCACAACTGAAAATTGACCCGCCCCCACCCGGCACGGGACGGGCCGCGGCATCGGCTAGCCTGAGGTCATGCCGCTCTTCGGCCAGCGCAAGACGCAGATAGTGGACGCCGAGTCCGCGATCGCAGGCCGTGCACAGGAAGTGGCGGTCCCGGAGCGACACGAGGTCCTCGGCACGCCACTGCGCCCGCCGTTTCCGGACGGGGTCGAGCAGGCGCTTTTCGGGATGGGCTGCTTCTGGGGCGCCGAGCGCCTCTTCTGGGAAGCCCCCGGTGTGTACACCACAGCGGTGGGCTACGCCGGCGGGTACACCCAGAACCCGACCTACGAGGAGGTCTGCTCCGGACGCACCGGTCACGCCGAGGTCGTGCTGGTCGCCTTCGACACCGCCGCCACGAGCTTCGGTGAGATCCTGAAGCTCTTCTGGGAGGGTCACGACCCGACCCAGGGGATGCGCCAGGGCAACGACGTCGGGACGCAGTACCGCTCCGCGATCCTCTCGCAGGGGGACGCCCAGCGCACCCAGGCCGAGGAGTCGCTGAAGGCATACCAGCGGGTGCTCTCGGCCGCCGGCCACGGTGAGATCACAACCGAGCTGACAGAAGCCGACTCCGCCCACCCGTTCTACTACGCAGAGGACTACCACCAGCAGTACCTCGCCAAGCATCCAGGGGGCTACTGCGGTCTGGGCGGCACCGGCGTGAGCTGCCCGGTCGGACTAGCCGCCGGCGGCTGACCCACCAGCAGCCACGAGCGGCTGTTCCACGAAGCGGCTGACCTCTACTACGCCTGCGACCCCGCCGAAGCGGGGCCGCAGGTCCATCGCGTCGAGGTGAGCGCGCCCAGAGGACGGCGCGCTTTACCCCTGGCGTCCTTGCCCTACGTCGCGCTGCCCACCGCCGGTTCGGTCGACACCGGAGTGGTCTGCCATCCACCGCCGTGCGGCCCACCGAGGGTCGGCACGTCTGAGGGGTACACCTCGTTGCCGTGGATCGCGTGATCCCCGATCTCCAGCTCCTCGTCGGAGAGTCGCAGCGGCAGGAAGATCCCTACCAGCTTGAGCAGGATGAACGTCATCGCACCGCTGAACACGATCACCCACGCCGCGGCCTCGGCCTGCCAGCGCAAGAGTTTCCAGCTGCCGTGGATGACACCTGGCAACCCCGGCAGATTTTCCGCGCCGCCCGCGCCGATGTACTCGACGACGTGCGGGTCGGCCAGCACCCCGACCATCAGACCTCCTAGGAGTCCCGCTATCCCGTGGGTGTAGATCACGCCCAGCGTGTCATCGACGTGCCGGAAAACCGGCGCACGACTGAGGAAGCGAATCGCCATCCACACGACCGTCGAAGCAACGACGCCGATCACGATCGCTCCATAGCCATTGACGAAGCCAGCCGCCGGAGTGATAGCCACCAGGCCAGTGATCATGCCGTTGACCGAGCCGAGCAGCGATGGCTTGTCACGGAAGATGTAGTCCCATCCGATCCATACGAGCATCGCCACCGCGGTGCACAGGTTGGTGTTCAGCACCGCTGCCGAAGCGTTGGCGCCCGCATAGTAAGAGTCCCCGCCGTTGAAGCCGTTCCAGCCGAGCCACAGAAGACCCGCACCGGCGGCGACCATCAGCAGGTTGTTCGGCGCATCGACCTCGCGATCTCGCTGCAACCGCGGTCCGATCACCGCTGCCGCCACGAAGCCCGAGACACCGGCTGCCAAGTGGATCACATAACCACCGGAGTAGTCCAGCGCGCCGTGCGCCGCGAAGTAACCGCCGCCCCAGATCAGGAACGCGTTGATCGTGTAGACGAACGTGATCCAGAGGAGCACGAACGGGATCCAGGCCTTGAAACTGATCCGTCCGAGCACCGAGCCGAGCATCAGGATCGGAGTGATCGCTGCGAACACGAACTGGAAGTAGACGAGCGAGGACTCCGGGAAATGGAACGGCGGTCCTGTGGTGATCGATGGGATCACCGCCTGACCCTCCTCCGCGGCATGCCCGAGCACACTCCCCGGCTTGCCCCAGAAGGTGTCGAAGAAGCCTTTGCCATGCCCGATCGGGCTGCCAAAACCCATCTTGAACGCCCACAGGCACCAGGCGACCAACACGAGCGAGAACGCCACGAACGTAAGCATCATGCTGTTCACCGACCAGCGCTTCTGCATGACGCCGCCGTACAGGATCGCGAGGCCCGGAAGGCTCATCAGCCCCACGAACGTAGCCGCCGTCATCTGCCATGCGTTGTCGCCGGCGTTCAGCCAACTTGGGTATGCGAGCCAGGACATATGCCTCCATTTCACCGCCGTTGTGGATGTGGCGGCACCCAGCCCCGACGAGTCCAGGCCGAGCGCACCAATTAGGCTCATATGAAACCCGGCGCGTCGAAGAGCGGGTAGGGCCATCCTGGCCAACACTTTGGCGGCGGCTTTCGACATTTGGATAGACACCCCCAGATAGCCGTTCCGGTATCCCGGCGCGCACCCCCACCGCCAAGCCGGTCGGGCGCGCCATGAGTCCGTCAGGCGGCTCTGTCAGTCCCGGCGGCCGAACGGATAGCCAGCCTTCTGGCAGGCTTCCCTCAGCACGTCTGCGCTGCTCTTGAAGGCGCCCGGCGAGGCACATGTCGAACGGGCCCGCACCCCGCACTGATGCACTCGCGCCCCACCCAGGGTGCTTGCGAATGTCACTTCGATGCACCCCGCACGCGCCGGCGCCCCGCTCGTCAGAGCGTAGGCGCCCAATCCGATCGCCGCGAGCAGCACGCACGTCAGCACGGCCGCGACCGCCATCCGCTCACGACGACCCCACCGCAACGGTTCGGACAGCCGCTTGGACTGGTCGACCATGATCATGGTGAGCGAGTCTAGCTAGGCCTTCACACCCAGCGCTGACAGCGGAGACGCAGCGGCGCTCAGCTCTCGCGCTCGGCGTCCGCGGCCTGACCGTCGGCCTGCGGCGCGAACGCGAGTGCCCCCGAGTTAATGCAGTAGCGCTGGCCGCCGGGGCCAGGCCCGTCGTCGAAGACGTGGCCGAGATGGCCACCACAACGGCGGCACACCACCTCGGTGCGGCGCATGAAGAGACCGTTGTCGGGACGCAGCTCAACGGCCTCCGCGACGGCGGGCTCGGTAAAGCTCGGCCAGCCCGTGCCCGACTCGAACTTGGTCTGCGAGCTGAACAGCTCCGCCCCGCAGGCGGCGCAACGATAGCTACCGCTGTCCTTGTTGTAGACGTACTCGCCCGTGAACGGTGGCTCGGTGCCCGCGCGACGCAGGATCTCGTACTGCTCAGGAGTCAGCTGCTCGCGCCACTCCTGCTCGGACTTCTCGACCTTGGCCTCGCTCATCCCCATCAGTTCTAGCACCCTGCGCATGCATCCACAGCGGCGCATACGGGTAGCCCGATGTAAGGCCCTTGGCGGCCACGACCGGGCGGGGTAGCGTGCGCCCGCTGCCAACGAAGGAAAGGCAAGACCGCATGGAAACGATCAAGCTGGGTCGCACCGATCTCGAGGTCTCGCGCATCTGCTTGGGCACCTGGCAGTTCGGCGGGGATTGGGGCGAGATCGACCACGGGGAGGCAATCGCAACGGTCGCGCGTGCACGCGAGCTGGGCGTCAACTTCTTCGATACCGCCCAGGCGTACGGCTTCGGCGCCTCCGAGCAACTGCTGGCGCAGGCGCTCGCAGGCGTCCCGCGCGAGCAGATCGTGATCGCCACCAAGGGCGGGCTGCGCAAGGATGGCGATGAGCTGCTGCGCGACTCGAGCCCACAGTGGCTGCGTGAGGGCCTTGAAGCGAGCCTGCGCTACCTGCGCACCGACTACGTCGACCTCTACCAGGTCCACTGGCCCGACCCCAAGGTGCCATTCGCCGAGACGGCCGCCGTGCTCGAGCAGTTCGTGCAGGAGGGCAAAGTCCGCTACGTCGGCGCCTCGAACTTCGACGCCCACCAGATCGCGGAGTTCGAACGCACCCGCCGGCTCGACACGCTGCAGCCCCCCTACCACATGCTGCGCCGTGATATCGAGGATGCGACCCTCCCGTACTGTCGCGAGCACGACATCGGGGTCCTCATCTACGGCCCGCTCGCACACGGCTTGCTGAGCGGTCGCTTCACGCGCGAGACGCGCCTGGCCCGAGACGACTGGCGCGCCGAGAGCGATCTCTTCAGTGGCGCGAGCTTCGCGCACAACCTCGAGCTCGTGGAGCGTCTGCGAGAGCTCTCCCAAGAGCTGGGCATCACGGTCGCGCAACTCGCGATCGCGTGGACCCTGGCCAATCCCGCGGTGCATGTCGCGATCCTCGGAGCGCGTCGTCCCGCGCACATCGAGGGCGCCGCGCCAGCCGCGGAGATCAGGCTCGACCAAGACACCCTTACGCGCGTGGAGCAACTCCTCGAGCAGGCCGCGATCGTAGGCGGACCCACGCCTGAGGGCGTGTAGGCAGACTGCCGGCGGGCCCACCCCGACGGCGTGCAGGCGGACTGCTGGCCGGCCCACATCTGAGGGCGTATAGGCAGACTGCTGGCGGGCCCACCCCGACGGCGTGCAGGCGGACTGCTGGCCGGCCCACATCTGAGGGCGTGTAGACGGACTGCTAGCAAGCCACACCTGACGGCGTGAGACAGACTGCTGGCGGGCCCACCCTGACGGCGTGTAGACGGACTGCAATCCGCTACCGCGAGGACGCGCGTTCCGCGGCCTCACCGGAGCGCCCTTCGCACGGCTTTTACCCTCGCGCTGGCACGAGGGCGCCGTGAGCTTCGCGGTGCCCACGCCCGCACGCAGCCAGATGGGTCTGAAGCGAACGACTTACGACACTAGAGGAGCTTCCCGAGAGCGTGGATCGCTGCGCCACCGAGCACCACCTCGAGAGCGATGCCGGCGACTCCGACGGCGAGCGCCACGACAACGATCAGGAAGTCCTCGAGCAGGACTCCGAGCGAGAGCAGCACCACGCCGAGCGCCGGCAGCGTGTCTAGTCCGGTGAAAGGAGGAGCCAAGAAGGCTCCTACGGACCCCGCGATCACTAGCAGCCCAAATGCGATGTTGCTCACACGATGGCCGAACACAAGGCGCAGGCGAGGTCGGGAGAGACGCTCGAGCCGGCGGATGACCTTCATAAGGAGCGTAATGAATCGCTGCTGCTTGTCCCCCGCGAGCTCTAGCTTGCGCCAGCGCTCAGGTAGCCATATGTCCTCGCGGCCGGCTATCAGCTCGAGCGCCAGCAGCACGGCGATGATCTCGAAGACGTGTGTCGCGCCTCCTGTGGGTAGGGGAAGCGCAGGGACGCCGAGCAGGACAATGAAAAGGATCGCAAAGCTCCTCTCCCCAAAGAGCTCGATGAGGCTCCCAAGAGTCTTCTCGCTGTCGCTCGCTAGCCAGCGCTGAAGTTCGTCGCTGACCCTCTCCGGCTGTGAGCCGGTCTCTCCCGGAGCGAGGCCCACCCCGAACCTCGCCGGGTGCGAGGGCTCTGGCATATCGACACCGACGATAGTCCGTAGGGAGCCGCGTTCGTGAGCAGCCAGGTCTCGATCGGGTATTCCATTCTCGATCGGGTACTCCCTCAATCAAGCAGGGCGCTTGGCTGATGCTGGGCGCCTGCCGACATCAGCTCACGCTTCGACGAGGCCGTTGCGGATTGCGTAGCGAGTCAGTTCGACGCGGTCACGCATACCGAGCTTCTCGAGAATGTTCGCGCGGTGACGATCTACCGTCTTCTCACTGATCACAAGTGCCTCCGCGATCTGCCGATTGGTGTAGCTCTCTGCCACCAGCTTGATGACTTCGGTCTCCCGGGGGGTCAGCGGGTCACGGAGCGCGTCGCCTTCGCGCGCGCGCCGCAGGTAATCGTTGACCAAAGCAGTGACTGCGCCGGGGTATAGAAACGGCTCGCCCCGGATGGTGGCGCGACAGGCCTCGACGAGGTCGCGGTCAGCGGCCCGCTTGACGATATAGCCCGATGCCCCAGCTCTGAGTGCCTCATAAAGGTACTGCTCGCTCTCATGCATCGAGAGGATCAGGACGCGTAGATCCGGGCGGCGTTGCTGAAGCTCCCTCGTGGCCTGCAGTCCGGTCATGCGAGGCATCGAGATGTCGAGTATCGCCAGGTCGACATCGGTGCTCGACGCGAGCTTGACGGCCTCCGCGCCATCGCCGGCTTCGGCGACCACTTCCAAGTCTGGCTGGGCGTCGAGGATCAGGCGCAGTCCGCGCCGCACCAGACCGTGGTCATCTGCCAGGAGGATCCTCGTCGTCAAGCGTTGCATAGCTCACCGCTCAGCGGTAGCTCGAGACGCAGTTCGGTCCCGGGCCCATCGTTTGGAGCTTCGATCCTGAGGTTGGCGCCGATCATCGCGGCCCGCTCCTGCATTCCGCGCATCCCGGTTCCGTCTTTTCCGCTGTCGTTTGACAGGCCGCGACCGTGGTCTCGGACGGTGAGCGTGAGTTGATCAGTGTCACTTTCGACCATCAGCGTTGCTGTGGCCGAGTCAGCGTGACGCGCCACGTTCGTCAAAGCCTCCTGAGCGACTCGATACACGACGAGCTCCGCTTCGCTGCTCAGTTGCGGCATCGGGGTCTGGATCTGCCGGTCAACGCGCAACCCCGCACGCCGTCCAAACCCATCGCTGAGCGCTGCCAGCGCGCTGGCAAGTCCTAGGTCTTTGAGCGCCTCGGGCCGCAGGTCCGTCGCTATGCGCCTAACGTCCTCCAGGCTCGCGCGCGCCGCTTCCTGCGCTTCGCTCAGTTCCCCGCTCAGGTCGCCCGGCAGACGCTCCTGTAGTCGGCTCAGCTGAAGCAGCACGGCGGTCAATGTCTGCCCAACCTCGTCGTGCAGTTCTTGGGCGATGCGCAGCCGCTCGGACTCGTGTGCGGCAAGAACCCGGCCGGTTGCCTCGCGCCGCTCCAGCTCCAGCCGCGCGAGCATCTCATTGAACCTCACCGCGAGCTCGCCGGCCTCCGAAGTCGCTCGCGCATCAGGAATCCTCTGCCCGGGCTTGCCCAAGTCGACCTGCCGGGTAAGCGCAGCCAATACCTGCAGCGGTGCGAGAAAACGGTGCACCACGACCACATTTATCAGCGTGACAAGTGCAAGCGCAACCACGATGATGATCGCCTCACCCACCGCAAATGACGAGAGCTTGCGCGGCGCGAGAATCAGGACCGTGAGAAGACATGCCGCGATCAGCAGCACGGCGTTGGTTACAACGAGCCGCTGACGCAGTGACCGGTAACGCTTCCGCCCAGATTGACCGCCGGCACGATCCTCGGTGGACGAGGTCATTGCGTCATTCTTACGCGAAACGACTGCCCGCCTCAACAGCGTTCTGGCTCTCGCTCAGGGCGCCGATGATCTCGAGAGCGCTTGCGCATCCAGGACAGCCCACGCCACGCGCTCAATGATCTGGTGCGAGGCATGCTCGTCGGCGAGGTGATCGGGCTTTACCTCCTCGTCCATCAGCACAGGGGCGTCGATGTTGGTGCGTCCGGACACGTCAGCGATCACGATGATTCTTGCCATCGTCAGACTCCTTGACTAGTCAGTGGGGGCTCGGTCAGCGTCACCCCGCGGCCAGGAGGTCGCTCCTGCGGGATCGGTGGCGCCAAGTTGAGTCGGCCTTGACGGGGACTCGGGGCGGACGCCTCACCTGGCAACACCTCGAGCTTTCGCAGCATCGCGCCTTCACGAGCAGACAGCTCGCGTGCGGACAATCCCAACGCCTGCCCGATCTCAGGCCGCGATATGCCCGCCAGCAGCATCCCGAAGATTGGCTGCTCAGTGTCATCCAGCCTGCGACGCAGCATGTCAGCCATTGGCTGGGACGCCCTTGGGAACAGGCGCCTTCCACGCGCGACCGATCGGACCGCATCGCAGAGCTCTGACCCGAGACCTCCCTTGTTGAGCACGCCATCCGCGCCAGCTATGACGCAGCACATCGCGAGATGGTCATTGGCAAACGCCGAGTAGATGATCACACGAGGCGGCTCCGGCAACTGCTTCAGACGCCTGGCCACCCACAGGCCGTTGCGCCCACCGAGGTGATAGTCCACGACCGCAACATCGATGCCCGTCCGCTCAGCCCGGGCCACGGCGCCCTCGGCATCGATACAGACCACCTCGACGCTGAAGTCGCGCTGCCCCTCCAGCAACTGCACCATCCCCAGCCGAACGGCCGCATGATCGTCCACGACCATCAGCCGGGTCTGACGCCCCTGCGAGTCCGACGCACCGCTTCGATCGACACTGTCGCGTTCAACGGCTCGCGTTACGCTCAGCATGGTTCCTCCTTGCTCTTTGTCCATGCCCACCAGACTCACAGCCACCGGACCCTTTGGGAATGGGGTCTGGACCTCATCATCTCTCCGGGGTACAACGGGCAATCGGTTCGCTCCCGCGCCCACACGGCCACCGCCACCACGAGCAACAGCGCCAACGCGCTCTCCCCAGATAGACAGGCACTCGCACTCTAGGGCAACATTCCGCCCTGCTATCCTGCTTCTTACGTTCACGTCAAGTTCTCGAAAGGATCCGGTTGATCGATCGAGCCTCAACAGCCTCCCGTTCGCGCCGCCTCGGAGTCGCAGCGGGACACGAGAACTACAAGTGGTGGGCGCTCTCGTGCACGAGTCTCGGGATGCTGCTCGCAGCGACCAACTCCGGGACGCTGATCATCGCCCTGCCCGACCTCGAGCGCTCGCTGCACGCGAGTCTGCTGGCGCTTGTCTGGGTGATCCTCGCCTACCTGATCGCCGCCACCGTGCTCGTCTTGATGGCCGGGCGACTGTCCGATCTATTCGGGCGCAAGCAGGCGTACATCGGTGGCTTCCTCGTCTTCGCCCTCGCCTCCCTGGGCGCCGGCTTTTCTTCCAACGCCGATGTCCTGATCCTCTGGCGCGTGCTGCAGGGCATCGGCTCGGCCTTCCTGTTCGCCAACGCCGCCGCCCTCGTCACCGACGCCTTTCCGCACGAGGAACTCGGCCTGGCGATGGGGACCAACACGATGGTTGCCGCCATCGGCCTCGCGATCGGCCCGGTGCTCGGCGGCGTGCTGGTCGGCATCTCCTGGCACTGGGTCTTCTGGTTCAACGTGCCGCTCGGCCTCGCCGGCGCCGCCTGGGGCGCGCTGGTCCTGCGCGAGCTCGCCAAACCCGATCAGGTGCGCGGCTACGACGTACTTGGCAACATCACCTTCATCCTCGGACTCACCGGCCTGGTACTCGGGATCTCACGCGGCGGGATCAGCGGCTGGAACGACTCGATCGTGATCGGCGGCCTGATCGCCGCCATCGTGCTCCTACCACTATGGGTGCTGATCGAGAGCCGCTCACGCGCCCCCATGCTCGACCTCTCGCTCTTCAAGAACCGCCTGTTCGCCGCCGCCACCGCCGCTGCCTTCATCAACGGCCTCGCGCGCTTCGCGCTGATGTTCCTGTTCGTCTTCTACTTCCAAGGCGCCCAGGGCAACGACCCGATCACCGCCGGGATCAAGCTGATCCCGCTCGCGCTCGGGATGCTCGTCTCCTCCCCCCTCTCGGGCATCTACGCCGACCGCCACGGCTCCCGCGGCCTGGCCGCGCTAGGGATGCTTGTCAGCGCCGCCGGACTGGCCGCGATGACGACACTGCAGGTTGACACGCCCTACTGGCAGAGCACGCTCTGGCTGCTGGTCGTTGGCGTCGGCTCCGGCATGTTCAACAGCCCCAACACCGCCGCCATGATGGGCACCGTCCCACCCCAGCGCCGCGGCATCGCGGCCGGCGCGCGCACGCTGCTGCAGAACACCGGCGCCGTGCTCTCGATCGCGTTCGTGCTCGCGATCATCACCTCCGCCGTGCCCAAGTCCACGCTGTTCGCCGTCTTCTCCGGTCTCGCCAAGGGCCTCTCTACCGAGAAGCTCGCGCCCTTCATCGACAACATGCACCTCGCCCTGTGGGTGCTCGCCGCCACCTCGCTGCTGGGCGCCGGGGTCTGCCTGCTGCGCCCACGTCACAGCAGCGCGGTCGAACACGACGCGGGCGAGCTGCATGCCGGCTCCGGCCAACCCGCCCAGGCGCAGGCCGAACTCATCAAGGCCGGTGTCAGCGCATGAGCGCGCTGGGGCCGCCGAGCGCACCGCGGACGCGGGGTAGGATGCCCCGCGCCAGCGGGCCCGGCAGCGAGCCGGCCCGCGCGGACGATCCCCAGCCCAACCCCGAGACTCCGCCACTGCGCATCGGCGACGTCGCCCGGCTAGTCGGCACAACACCCCGGACAATCCGCTACTACGAGGAGATCGGCCTGCTGCCAGATGCCCCCTTGCGGCCGTCCGGGCAGCACCGCACCTACACCGAGGCCGAGGTCGAGCGCCTGCGCGAGGTGATGCGCCTGAAGAGCCTGCTCGGAGTCTCCCTCGAGGAGCTCAAGACCCTGCTCTCCGCCGAGGAGGCGCGCGCGATGGTGCGCGCCCAGCTGCGCCGCGAGGACGTCCACCCCGAGCGCCGCCGCGAGCTGCTGGCCGAGGCCCTGGGCCACCTCGACCGCCAGCTGGAGCTCGTCGAGCATCGCAGCGGCGAACTGGCCAAGCTCGAGCAGGAGCTGTGCGAGACCCGCAAGCGCGTGCGGCGCAAGCTGCGCGAGCTCGACGAGGCCCCCGCTGAGGCGCTGCCCGCCTGAACCCGCCCTCCAGCGCCGACCGCCTCGCCTCTGTCGCTCGACGACGCCCGCCACCTCTCCACCGCCCCCTCAACCGCAAAGGAGCCGCAGCGATGCCTACCTCCCCGATCCCCCCTAGCCCCGAAGGCGTCCCCGGCGCGGTACTCGACCCCAGCGCCATCGCCGCCGAAGACCTCACCTACGCGGGCGCTGGAGGCGCCCAGATCAACGGCTACCTCGCCCGCCCAGCCAGCCAGGACGGGGCGCTTCCCGGCATGCTCGTGATCCAAGACGCCGGCGGTCTCAGCGATCACATTCGCGACATCACCCGCCGCTTCGCCAACCTCGGCTACGTCGCGCTCGGCGTCGATCTCTACACCCGCGAGGGCGGGCCCCCGCCGATGGGCGACCTGCAGGCCATGATGAAGCGCCTCTTCTCGATGTCCGACGCCACCATCCTCGGCGATCTCGAGGGCGCCGCCGACTTCCTCAGAGCCCGTCCCGACGCCAGCGGCAAGGTCGGCTGCATCGGCTTCTGCATGGGCGGGCGCCTGGCCCTGCTCCTCGCCTGCGCCAGCGACCGCCTCGACGCCGCCGTCGACTGCTGGGGCGGGTTCATCGACCGCTCGACCCCCGAAGAGCGCTCCACGCCCGAGCGCCCGATGCCTCCGCTGGACCTCGTCGAGCGCCTGCACTGCCCCTTGATGGCAGCCGTCGGCGCCGAGGACCAGAATCCCTCGCCCGCGTTGGGTGAGCGCCTGCGCGAGCGACTCAAGACCACCCCGCACGAGACGCACCTCGACATCTACGAGGGCGCCGGCCACGCCTTCTTTGCCGACTACCGTCCCAGCTACCGGCCTGCGCCTGCCGCCGCGCTGTGGGAGCGAGTCGTGCCGTTCCTCGCTAAGCATCTGCAGGTCCAGTAGGCGAGAAAGCCACCTAAGCGGCCGCCCCGTCGCCGGCCGAGTCCGAATCAGCGACCCCGTCTCGCGGGCCGCCGCAGGCCGTGCTCACGCCCCCGTGCCAGCTGGCCGGCGACGTCCACCAGGTCCTCTCGCAGCTTTGCGTCGATGAGCTCGTCCGCCGCGTCCGGTTCGAGAAACGGCGCAAGGGCGAGGTAGGCCATGTGACACGCCATCCGCGGCAGCTGCTGGCTACCGCGGACTTGGCGATAGTTGAGCTCGAAGATCGCCGCCGAGATCGCCTCCAAGGCTACGCGCGTTGGCGGCCGGATCGTGTGCCGATAGCCCTCCTGCAGGAAGATCGTAAATGCCATCCGGCTATCGTCGAGGCGCTGCACCGCCGGGGCACCGACAGCGTGGGACTCGACAAACCCGACACGAGCGATCGTCGGGTGGCTTGCCAAGAACTGCGTGCTCGCGCGGATCACCTCCCAGATACGCTCCGGCCAGGTCGGGGCGCTGAAGAACGCGCTGACCGCGACCGCCAGCGTCTGTTGGAGGCCTAGCTCATGGACCGCGAGAAACGCCTGCCGCTTGTCGCGGAAGTGGCTGTAGAACACGTTCTTATCGACGCTCGCAGTAGCAGCGATGTCAGCGATTGTGGTAGCCGCGTAGCCCTTGCGAGTGGCCATCTCGGCGATGGCGAAAAGAATGCGCTCGCGCTGGTTGCGAGCTATCTCGCGGGGCGCTAGACGAGACCTGCCGGGCGGGATCGGTGGTGGAGGGTCCAACGAGAGCTCGGACACATGCCGTGAAGGCAAGAGCACCGCTCCCGGATCGAGCCTGTGCCAGCGGTGCTCGCCGGCGGGTCGCTCGTAGGACTCGATCCAGCGGTTGAAGTCCCCGGCCATGCCCGTCAGATCACGCTCGCCGCGGCGCAGCAGCGGTGGTAGCAGCCAACAGATCGCGCCGATCAGCGCGCGCGTCGGCAGGTCGGGCGTCCGCGCATCCGCTGGAGCCTTGGCGCGCCCCCGCTCGATCACGCGCTCGATCTGGAAGATCGTGCGGTCGCGCTCGTCCAAGGCGCGTGGGCCACCCGCCATCGTCGCGTCCAGCAACAGCATCGCCTGATCGGGCATCGCGCTGGCAAAGGCCCAGAGCGCCGACGCCGCGCTCTGCAGCGCCTGCTCGGGTGGAGCCTGTTTGACGCTCAGCCGAACTTGCCCCAACAGCCGCCCCGCAGCGTCGCGATGGGCCGCCAGCAAGCAGGCCTCCCTGTTCTCGAAATAGTCGTAGAACGTCGGCCGCGAGACCCCCGCTCGCGCAATCACCGCAGAGACGTTGGCATGGGCATAGCCCTCGCGACTAGCGACCGCGACCATGCTCGCGATCAGCCGTTCGCGCTGTGTGCTCTTGCGGTCGTTGGCAACCAAGGTGTTTGTCGCGATGGGCCTGTCCATGAATCGCTCGAGAACCGGCGAATCGCGGCAAAGTCCACCAGTTTCGGCATTAGTTTCTCAGTCAGATCGCTACATGCACCACAAACGCGCACGCGCAGCATAGCAGTCAAAGTCCTATCTCCGTCGGTTTCGTTTATAAGGCCAGAGCGATAATGTTTTGCCTCCATCCAATCGGCACTATCGCCGCTATTAGAAACAAGACTGCCATTCGGAGCCTGTGATTTGTAAGATCGCTTCTGACGTTTACTACGCGGAATGGCGTGCTGAACGGACCCGGTAACCAGCCCGGCTCCTGACAGCCGACCAACCTCAAGAAGGAGTTACCGTGATCATGAGCCGTCTCAAAATCACAGGACTGGCCGCCGTGGCCGCGCTCGCATTTGGCGCAGTCGCAGTAGCGACCGCGTCGGCAGCCCTACCTGAACTAGTCAACAACGCCGGCCAAGAACTCGTCAGCAAAAAATTCACGCTGGGAGCCAGTACCGCGATCTTCGAAACCGTGGGCACAGTCGCCAAACAGCAAATGCCGTGCAAAGGGGTTTCAGCAACAGGGGAAGTCTCAGGCGCAAAAAAAGTGGTCAAAGTCAAAGAGACCTTCAGCGGATGCAAATTGGCCTCGCTTGTCTGCACTCCAAATAAAACCGGAGAAATTACGACAAGGGAACTCGAAGGAGAACTGGGCTATATCAAAGGAGCCGAAAAAACGGTCGGCCTGGACCTGTGGCCGTCCGGCAGAACCGCGAAAGAAAGAGAAAAACATGAATTCAACGCGCCATTTGCTGAATTCCTATGCGGCAGCTCGATCAGTCGCATGAAGGGCTCCGTCATCGGGCAGCTGACTCCAGTTGACCTGAAAGTAAAAGCAACCGAACACTTTGCGATCACCTACCACCAGAAAGCCGGGAAACAGGAAATTGAAAAACTCGAAGGCGTAGAAGGTGGGGCCAAGGACGTCCTCAGTCTCTCCTTGGCGGAAACCATTCTTCCATTTGAAGAAACCGGCGAGGAATCCCCCTCTGGGCAAATGAAATTCGAAGAAGAAGCAGAACTCAAGGCCTGATTAGGGATCCTCCGAAACGGCGCTCGAGCTTGCGACACGCCCAGGCAGCTCGAGCGCCGTGAGAACCGTGTCGCATGGGGCCCTCCCGCCGGCGACGGTAGTCGAACGCCAAACAACGCTCGCCGCTTGAACCCGGGCCTCGGATTCACCAGCTCACTGCGTCGCGCGTAGCGCTACTTGCCGGTCGTGCGATGCATAGCCCCACGTGTGTGACCAGGGCTCCCCCGTCCAGCAGCTACCCCGCCACCGGACGTACCGCGAACGGGTGGCGGCATCCGACGGATGAGAAGACGCAGCGCCCGGTCATGGGGGCCCTCCTCCGTGCGCTCCGTCAACGTCTTTGGATGAACCGTTCGGAACAGGGGACCGCGGTCGGGGTCTACCACGGCCACAACGACCTTGGATCTACTTGGCGTGTCGAACACGATCCCGTCTAGCCCCGGGCCGCCACCGGCGACCTTGACGAGCTCGCCAGCGCTTGTCCGCTCCATCGACACAGCCTACCGGGAGCCGCGCGTGGGGGGACACGATCGTGGTAGGCGTCTTGACCGAGCCCGCAGAGGCTACGCCGCAGCTGGCGCGCCAAGCGGGAACCGGCTGCCCGTCAGCTCCTCCGAGACATCCCACAGACGGCGTGCCACGTCGATGTCCTTGGCCGCGTTGGAGCGCCCCACGAGCTTGGGCGCTCCGCGCTGCTCCATGAAGCCGCCGGGTCCGGCAAAGCTATTGCCCGGGACATCGGCGAGCGCGGCGTAGAGCGTCGGCAGCGCGCCGCCATCCTCGTCTTGAGCGAGCAGGCGATTGCCGACAGCGCTGAGGAGGTCGAGCGTGCGGCGCTGGCTGTGGAACTGCAGGTTGGTCGCCGCGTAGCCGGGGTGGGCGGCCGTCGCCAGGACAGCAGAGCCGGCAGCGCCCAGGCGGCGTTGCAGCTCGGCGGTGAAAAGCAGGTTGGCCAGCTTGGACTGCCCGTAGGCACGCCAAGCCTTGTAAGGCTTGCGCTCCCAATTGAGGTCATCGAAGTCGATGCTGCCGAAGCGGTGGCCCGTCGAGGACACCGTCACCACACGCCCCGTGATGTGCTCGAGCAGCAGGTTGGTCAGTGCAAAATGGCCGAGATGGTTGGTGGCGAACTGCAGCTCGAAGCCGTCGACGGTACGGGTCAGCGGTGTCGCCATCACGCCGGCATTGTTGATCAGCAGGTCGATAGCGCCCTCCCACGCCGCCGCGAACTCGCGCACCGAGGCGAGGCTCGCGAGGTCGAGCCGGCGGACCTCGGTCTCACCGGGCATCGTCGCGGCCGCGGTCTGACCCTTGTCGGTGGCGCGCACGGCGAGCACGACGCGGGCACCAGCGCCAGCGAGCGCACGGGCGGCGGCGCGGCCGATGCCACTATTGGCGCCGGTGACGATCACGCTGCGGCCGGTCATATCATGCCGGCTCAAGGGGATGACACACGGCTCGTCAGACTCCACGGCGAGCCTCAGGAGACGCTCCAGCCGCCAGGCGCGTGCTCATCTTGATCGCCCGCACCGCACCGGTGGCCCCCGCCTGCAGCGTCAGGCCGAGCGCGAGCACGAAGATCCCGGGAATCAGCAGGTAACGCGATCCGAGCATCAGAATCCCCACTCGCCCAAGGACGTACGGGGGCATACAGACGGTAGCTCCAAGCGCGCCGCTCAGCGCCGAGGCGGTGAGCTTGTCGCGCCTTGACTGAGTGCTCTTGACACCGATCAGGCGCGCGGGGATCGCGACGTAGATGATCATCATCAGGCCGATCACGATGCCAAGCGACACCGCAAACCAGGGATGGCCCCAGCGCGGAGAGATCGTTGTCGCGACCGCGAGCAGCGCCCCGACAGCCGAGCCAGCGATCAGGATCGGCGCCATGTGTCGGCGCGCCTCCGTGATGGCCGGGCGGATCACGGGAGGTCGTGCACCCGCAATCGCGAAGGCGAACACGGCGTTTAGGAAGAAGCTTCCCACCGTCACCGCCATGATTGCCAGGCAAATTGGGATGAGGATCGCTCCGCGTATGAGGTGAAAGGACTTGCCGTGCAGCACGCGCAGCTTGAGATCGAGCATCGCTACCCAGATCCACACTGCTGGAATCACCTGAATCAACATCAGCCGCCAATTGGTGAGCAACACCCTAAGTCCTTCCAAGAGCAACGCGAAGGCGCCAACGGTAAACGCGAGCGGTGCGAATACGCGCCGCGAGCGACTGAGGCGCAGAAGCGCTTGGAGGATGGCCTCGTCGTCCTCCTGGATGGCACGCACAAACGCCCTGCTACCGGCTACAAGGCTGGAACGGCGGGGCTTGTCACTCGCCGCGGCCACGGCCGCTGATTCTACTCCGCTCAGCCGTCCAGCGCGAAACCTCACGCGCAATCGGCGCGCCCGACGTAAACCTCCACGGGTCCTTTAGTGAAAGACATCGCGGCTCCAGCGTGGCCAAGCTCGTGCGCCAACGTAACAAGCGGCGAGGCCAAAAAGCGGATAGGACAAACAGATCCGGACTAGCCATCTGAGAATCTCTCGGCGAATCGCGCCCGACGCTTGATCCGTCAGGCCGCGAGCACGCCTACAAGGTCTCGACCGTCGTCGCCTCGCCATCGACACCTGCGCCGGCCCTTCCTACATTGAGAGGAACCCGGCATTCCGATCCGGGAGCAAAGGAGGCCAGCCGTGGAGCGCAAGTGGTGGACCCTGATCGCTGTCTCGGTGGCGATCTTCATGCTGCTGCTCGACATCACCGTCGTGAACGTCGCACTGCCCGCGATCCAGCACTCGCTGCACTCCTCCTTCGAGGACCTGCAGTGGGTCGTCAACGCCTACGCGCTGACACTCGCGGCCTTCCTGCTGACGGCCGGCGCGCTCGCCGACCTGCTCGGCCGCCGGCGCATCTTCGCGATCGGGCTGGTCGTGTTCACGTGCTCCTCGATCGTCTGCGGGGTCTCCTCCACCCCGCTGATGCTGAACCTCGCCCGCGCCGTGCAGGGCGTCGGCGGGGCGATGATGTTTGCCACCTCGCTCGCGCTGCTCGCACAGGCCTTCCGCGGCAAGGAGCGCGGGATCGCGTTCGGAGTCTTCGGCGCCGTCACCGGGGCCGCCGTCGCGGTCGGGCCCGTCGTCGGCGGCCTCATCACCTCCGCCATCGGCTGGGAGTGGATCTTCTTTGTCAACGCCCCGATCGGCGCGCTGGCCGTGTTCGTCACCCTCACCCAGGTCTCCGAGTCGCGCGACCCGAACGCCACCGGCGTCGACTGGGCTGGCCTCGTGACCTTCTCGGGCTCGCTGTTCCTGCTCGTCTACGCACTTGTGCAGGGCAATGAAAAGGGCTGGGGCTCCACCCGGATCCTCACCTTCCTGATCGCGTCTGCCGTGCTGCTGGCGCTGTTCGTGATCCTCGAGCGCCGCCAGCAGCGGCCGATGCTCGACCTCACGCTCTTCCGCCGCCCCGCCTTCAGCGGAGCGAGCATCGTCGCGTTCTCGGTGTCCGCCTCGATCTTTGCGATGTTCCTATACCTGACCCTCTACATCCAGGACGTACTTGGCTACGGACCGCTACAGGCCGGCCTGCGCTTCCTGCCAATCACCCTCCTGTCATTCATCGCCGCGCCGATCGCCGGCCGGCTGAGCGTGCGCATACCCGTGCGGCTGCTGCTCGGCGGAGGCCTTTTGCTGGTGAGCGCTGGACTGCTCGCCATGACCGCCGTGCAGGCCAGCTCCGGCTGGACCGTGCTGATCCCCGGCTTCGTGCTCGCCGGCATCGGCATCGGCATGATCAACCCGCCACTCGCCTCTACCGCGATCGGCGTAGTGCATCACTCCCGCAGCGGCATGGCCTCCGGCATCAACAGCACTTTCCGCCAGGTCGGCATTGTCACCGGCATCGCCGGGCTGGGCGCCGTCTTCCAGCACAACATCACCCATAACACCACCGCGACGCTCCTCGCCAGCGGGCAGGCGCACGCAGTGCAGAACGCCGCGCATGGCAAGTTGAGCACCCTGCTCGTGTCCGGGGAAGTCGGACAGATATTCCACAGCCTCTCCCCCGCCGCCCAGGGCGCGCTGGCGCACTCCTACCGCGTGGGCTTCATCGACGCCTTCACCACCATCCTGTTGATTGCCTCCGCCATCGCCCTCATCGGCGCCGGGCTAGCGTTCGCGCTGGTGCGCAGCCGCGACTTCGTCGCATCCGGGCAGCCCGCCGAAGGCAGCGCGCCAGCCGCCGAGCCGGCAGGTGTCGCGGCGGGGTAAAGACGCGACACTTACGCCTCCCGCTTTGTCAGCTCGCTCGTGAGTCACTGAGCCTCGAGGCAATGGGCGGCGGGGACTTTGGACTCCTAGATGGTTGATTCCGCGGTGGGATCGTGGTTTTCGGAGGTTTTTAGGGCAGCAGGGTCGAAGTCGGCGGTACTCACTACCCAGCGCCGACCCGATTGGGGCCTCGATGGACGCGCGATCTCGACCTGCTGCTTACTGCCGTTTATGTCACGGCTGACGATCTCCTGCCCGAGAAGCCGAAGAACGCCAGAAGGAGCGTCACAGACGCGGAGGTCGTAACGCTCTGCGTCGCGCAAGCGATCATGGGAATCCCGTCTGACCGGCGGTTCTTGGCGGTCGCCTCGAAGCGTCTGGGGCACTTGTTCCCGAGGCTCCCGGGGCAGCCCAGGTACTCCTCCCTCGCTGCCGCCGCAACGGCCGCGTGACGCTGATCGGGGACAAGGGCTACGCCGGCCGGGAGTTCGCCAACAAGGTCGACGCCCTAGACGCCGCGATCATCAGGCCCCGACGCAAAAACGAGCCCGGAAAAGGCTTCGCTGCCCGCTGTTAGTGCGGCAGGGGAGCGCCTGCCACTGAGGCGAACAGGCCCACGGCGCCGGCAGCGAGCAGTGTTTGTACGACCCCGCGCCGCAGAAGCAGCAGCGCTACCGCGGCGGCGGCCAGCACGGCGTACTGCCACTCCTCTTGTAGAGCACTCGTCAGCGGGATCGCGGCACCGAGAATCGCGCCTATCCTGGCGGGTCCGGCGCCGTCGAGGAACGCGTGTGCGGCGGCGTTCTGGCGTAGGCGCTCGAAGCGCTGGCCGCCGAGCAGAATGAACGAGAACGACGGCGTGAAGGCGACGACCGCGGCGAGCACGCCGCCAGCGATGCCGTGCGCGGCATAGCCAACGGCGGCGACGGTAGCGACGATGGGGCCGGGAGTGACCTGCCCCAACGCAACGGCGTTCAGGAACTGGCCGCCCGTCATCCAGTGGTAGACGTGTACAGCGTCGGCCTGCATCAGCGGCACGGTTACGAACCCGCCGCCGTAGGAGAGCGCGCCCACCTTGAACGCGGTCCACGCAAGCGCGCCGAATCCGCCGACGCCGCCCGTGACCGCGGCGAGCATCAGCGGATTGAATGACAGCGCAGCCACCGTGCGCCGCCGCCAAGCCAGCTCGAACGCTCCGCACGCCAGCAGGACGAGGACGAGATAGCTGCCGATCGTCGCCGCCGCCCCCGCGGCCGCGAGCAGATACGCCAACCAGCGCAGCGCGCGCCCGCGCGCAGCCCGCACCCGCTCGAAGCTCGGGGCAAGCAGACGCAGCGCGGCGTGAACGGCCACGGCCGCGACCGCCGCGCCCGCACCCGCTCCAACGCCGATCACCCATTTTGGCGGCGCGCTGGCGAGGAACAGGACCGACAGCGCCAGCACCATCACGACGGCGGGCACCGCGAACCCGAGGCCGCCGACGATCGCGCCCCACGGCCCGGCAACGCGATAGGCGCAGAAGATCGCAAGCTGCGTTGACGCGGGACCGGGCAACATGCCGCACGCGGCATTGGCGTCCTCGAACGAACGGGCGTCCATCCATTCGTAGCGGTCGATGACCAGCCGACGCAGCATCGCAATGTGCGCGGCCGGCCCACCAAACCCCGTCACGCCGATCCGTGTCCACTCCTTTGCGACGACCCTCAGCGGGACTGGACCCGCCGGATGCTTGCGCTCACGACGCGGGGCGTCTGCGTGTTCTCGTTCGCCGGGCGAGGTCGTCGCCCGGGGCGACCGAGCGACGCTACCGCGGCTTGGAGCCATTCGCCGCCAACGATACTGGAGTGCCCCCGTTTCGTGGACACCGTGATCCACGGAAACGGGGGCGGCCCACGCCCTCGCAGGTCGAGGTCGGCGTCCATCGAGACCCTCCCTTTGGGTCGGCGGTTGGTGTTTGAGTACCGCCGACTTCGACCCTGCTGCCTACAAACCCTCGAAGACCACCGACCCAACCGTGGAAATCAACCTCCTAGGCCACGGCTCGCGTGAACGCCTAGGGCCACTTGTCGTTGAGGTGCAGGCGACCGATCCCTGGAACGAAACGACCGACCCGAGCGGCATAAGCAGCGTATTGCTCGCCGTGAACCCTGGCGAGGTAGGGCTCCTCGAGGAACCGGATTTGCAGCTCGAGGGCCATTGCCAGGAGGATTACACCGGCAAGCGTCACGACGTTCGGCGCGAGCAGGGCAATGCCCGTGAAGGAGGGAATCATCGCTGCGAATATCGGATTGCGCACGACCAGGAAGGGGCCATGAGTGACCAGCCCGGTCCGCTCGAAGGGATCGACGCCGATCCGCCAAGCGTCGCCCATCGCAAGCTGAGCCACCAGTGTGATCACGATACCCAGAGAGGCGAGCACAGCTCCGAGGATGCTGGCAACCTCACCGCCGAGCGCCCGGAACCCCTCCAGTACGTCCGCTAGCTGAAGGGCCGGACCCGCGACGCAGAGCACAACCGCCACCGCGAACAGCAGCCCGCCGAGCCGCTCCACGGACCCCGAGGCCCCGCGCAAACCCGTGAAGCCTGTCGAGCCTGTCCGGCGAACCTGGATGACCATGCGCACCCCGAAGGCAAGCAGGCCGTAGAGCGCAAGGAGGGCTAGTCCGAGGGCCGGCATTGGATCCCCCTCGATCGGCTCATGTGAGGCCGTGCCCAATTGGATGGCCCTCCGGTAGGCCGCCGGTAGTGCCCCGGGCTGACGTGATCGGTGTAGGTGCGGCTGACCATGCCCATATACTGAGTAATTACTCGCATGTTGTCAACTCGCATTCCACCCCGGCGGCTCACGCCGCGAAAGCTCCCCAAGCAAGCGCGCTCAGAGACGACCGTCGAGGCAATCGTCGAGGCCGCTGCTCAGATTTTCGAGCGTCACGGTTACGCCGCCGGGACCACCAACCGGATCGCCGAGCGAGCCGGCGTATCGATCGGCTCTCTGTATCAGTACTTCCCCAACAAGGACGCGATCCTCGTCGCACTCGTCCACCGGCACATCGCAGAGGGCACGGCGGTACTCCAACCGCACCTCGAACGCCTGGGTCGCGGCGCAGGCTTTGACGACGTTCTCCCGGACATCGTCAGCGCAATGGTCGCGATGCACGCGCTCGCGCCGGGCCTTCACCGCGTGCTCTTCGAGGAGACCCAGCTCCCACCGACGCTCCGCGCAGAACTCGATGGACTGGAAGATCGACTCGTCGGCCTGGCAGCGGAGGCGCTCGCGAGCGGTCCGCACTCATGTCGCACCGATCCCCGCCTGTCTGCGCGCATCGCGGTCGGCGCGATTGAGAGTCTCACCCACCGCCTCGTACTGCGCCCGCCGCCCGGCGTAACCCCACAGGCAATCGCCCACGAGATCACGGAGCTAGTGCGTACCTACGTCAAATCCGACACGCATCGGTAAGCCGCCAACTAGTCAATCGAGTCGGCGAACATCGACGCGGGACATCAGCCCGATCTCGATCCCCCGGTATGTAAAAAGATCGCCGGACCGCGCAAAATCACCTAGTACCCTCTCCCCCATGCGCTCCACGCAGAGCAGTTCCGCCCCACCTGAGCCGCTCACGGAAAACGCGCAGCTGGCGCGCGAGTGGCGCCGGCTGACAAGGGCCGCCACGTTCGTCGCGCTACTCACCAGCCCGGTGCTGTTCGTGCTGCTCTACCGCATCGACGGCTGGAGCCTGGCCGCCGCGATCCTGGTCACCTTCATCGGGGTCATCGCCTTCCGCGGGCTGATCGACATCGTCGCGCACCGGCTGATCCCCCGCCCGAGCCTCCAGGGCGTCGAGCAGGCGGCGCTGACCGAGGACGCCAGGGCCCGGCGGCGCCTGTGGTACTGGCGCAAGAAGTTTCGCCACACCCTGTGGATCGTAGGAGTCCTCTTCACGCTCCTGATACTCATCAACATCGTCCAGAAACTCACCGGTCATCCCCACGACCTGAGCGGCACGCTGCACAGTCTCGGGGGAGCCTTCGGCGGGCAGAACAGCCAGGCCGGCGGCACGCTCCTGGTTCTCCTCCTGCAGCTGCCGCTGCTGTTCTTGATCAACTTCGGAATCCTCTTCGGCCCGATGATGCTGATGGCCGTCCGTCAGCTCAAGGGTTACGAGCCCGGTGATGCCGACTGGGGCGTGCACTTAGATGACGTCCGCGGCCAGAGCGAGCAGAAGCAGGAGGTCACGCGCGTCATCACCCTCTGGCAGTCCGGCGAGGAGTTCCGCAAGGCCGGCGGCAAGCCCGAGCGCGGCCTGCTCTTCATCGGCGCGCCCGGTACCGGCAAGACGATGCTCTCCAAGGGCATCGCGACCAGCTTCAACTCGCCGATCGTCACGATGCCGGGCTCGGGCTTCGCGCAGATGTTCATCGGCATGGACGTCATCGTCGTCTCGCTGATGATCGCCCGCGCCCGGCGCCTGGCCCGCAAGTGGGGCGGGCAGTGCATCATCTTCATCGACGAGATCGACGCCGTCGGCCTGCGCCGCCAGGCGCTCGGGCAGGGCACCTCGATGACGGGGGTCGGCGGGCATCTCAACAACGGCGTCGAATCCTTCAACGACCTCGCCTTCTACGGCCCCCACGGGGCGCTCAACCCCAGCGGCGACCTGATCCTTGAGTCGCGCGCCTGGCGCGAGAAGCTGTTTGCCGCCCGCGCCGAGCGCCCGCGCTCGCTGTATCCGCCGATCGTCAACCGCATCGGGCAGGGCATCGCCGGCGTCTTTCCCGGTGGCATGATGGGCGGGATGGCGGGCGGCGGGATGGCCCTCAACCAGCTGCTCGTGCAGATGGATGGCGTCGATGAGCCACCCTTCATGCGCAAGTTCTTTACTAACCGCCTCAACACCTTCCTCGACGCGACCTACATCATCCCGCCGCGCGTCGGGTCCATCTCGCTGCGCCTGCGAGCACCCAAGCCGCGGCCCGAGCAGCTCTACTTCATCGGCGCCACCAACGTCCCGATCGACCGCCTCGACCCCGCCCTGATCCGCCCCGGGCGCATGGGGCGTCACATCTGGTTCCGCACGCCCACCGCCGACGATCGCAAGGACATCTTCGACCTCTACCTGGACAAGGTCGACCACGACCCCGACCTCGACCGCGCTCAGCGCCGCGACGAGCTAGCGCGGATCACCAACGGCTACTCCCCCGCCATGATCGAGCAGGTCTGCTCGATGGCACTGACCCTGGCCCACTCCGACGCGCGCCGGCACTTCCAGTGGGAGGACATCGTCGAGGCGATGACCACGATCGAGTCCGGCACCGCCCAGGGGATCGACTACATCCCTGCCGAGACCCGCGCCGTCGCGATCCACGAGGCCGGCCACGCCGCCGCCAGCCACGTCTACATGCAGGACGTCCTCTCCACCCGCCTGTCGATCCGCAAGCGCGGTGGCTCACTCGGACACCACCAGGCGATCGAGAAGGAGGAGCGCTTCTCCTCCTGGCGCCACGAGGAGGTCGGCAAGCTCGTCTGGACCTTAGGCGCGATGGCAGCCGAGCATGTCTTCTACGGCGAGAACTCCACCGGCGTCGGCGGCGACGTGCAGAGCGCCACCGCGCGCGCCGCCTGGATGGTCGGCATGTGCGGCATGGGACCCGAGCCGATCGACCTCAACGGGCGGCGCTTCGACACAGAAGCGGAGCGCGAGCAGGCGCAGGAGCTGTACATGCAGCGCTTCGAGCGCCTCGGCTCGCAGATCATGAACCGCGCCGCCGGCATGCGCGAGTCCGGCGACCCGATCGCCTCCGTGCTCGCCGATCCCGGCAAGCGCCGCGCCGCCGCCCAGATCCTGGGCCAGGCCTACATCACCGCGGTGTGTCTTATCCGCTACAACCGCGAGCAGGTCTTGGGCATCGCCGAGACGCTGATCCAGCGCCGCGAGCTGCACGGTGACGAGGTCGTCGAAGTGCTCGACGCCGCCGGCCTACAGGCCCCCTCGATTGACGTCAACGACGAGTCGATCTGGCCCAAGCTTTGATGAGCGAGCCATGAGCATCCCATGAGCGAGTCCCGACCGGACCCCCGCGAGCGCCCACCCGACCCCGCCGGCACCCAGCCGAAGGTCGATCCCGACACCCTGCACGGCCCCACGCAGTCTGACTCCCAGAAGCTGCCTGCCGCGGACGCGCGACTGGCGCTCAGCGCGGGAGCGTCCGCCACCGTCGAGCCTGGCCTGATCGGCCACGGCATCGCACCCGCGGCGTCCGCCGGCTCCCAACCGCCCGCACCACTCGCGACTGCACAGGGCGCAAGTCCCCATACACCGCGCTTCCAGTTTCTCTTTGGAGCGCTCGGCGCACTCTCGGTGGCGGCGATCGCGTTAGCGGTGATGCTGCTGCGCGCGCCCACGCCCGCACCCGAACAGCCCTGGTCGGCCTGGAAGCCGGCGCAGAACGAAGTCGACCCCGCCCAGCAGATCGCCGACTATGTCGCCCCCCGGTACCGGCTCGCCGACGGCAAGCAGATCGTCCAGGTCACCGGCGGGCCACCGGCCTTAAAAGGTCAGCCATTGACGATCGGAATAGTCAAGTCCGGGCAGACACCCGTCGCGCTGGAAGGCAACAACGTTCTCTACCAGCTCTGTGGAGACGGAGCCGACTGCTCGATTGAGCAGGGCAAGCCCTCCACACAGCGCGCCCTGCTCTTGGGTCGCGAGGCGCTCGAGCTGGCGCTCTACACCTTCCGCTACGTCTCCGGCGTCAACCAGGTCCTCGTCACGATCCCACCCCCGCCTCCTGGATCGACCAGCCCCTCCAAGGGCTCTTCGCTCAAGATCGGCGACTTCGTAATCCCAGCCACGACCGGCGACGCCAGCTCCAGCCCGGCATCCACTTCGTCCTCGCACGTCGCAAGCCACGCCCTGCTGTTCAGCCAGCAGGATCTGGCCCCCGCGCTCAGCAGTCCGCTGAGCGCGACCCTCTCAGACCTCACTCCCACGGTCTCTCAGATGGCTCACTGGCCGGACGCCACGGCCGTTAAGGAGCTGACCGAACCACGCCTCTACGACTTCACGATCTCCGAAACGCAGCAGACCGGTGCGGTCATGCTGCTCGAGCCACCGGGCATCGGCGGCTGAAAGCCTCATCCCTCCTTCCGGCGCTCGTACCCCGGACAGCTCAGCACCGGCAGACGGGGGTAGCGCGGATAGGCCGGGTCCTCACGCGAGCGCGCGCACAGCGAAAAGCTGGAGCCGCGCGTGTTGCGCACCTCCTGCTGGAAGCGGCACGTGTCGCACAATCCCGCCGCTGGAGCATCGCGGCGCGTGGACCTGGCCTGCGAGGACATGACATACCGCAGGGTAGTCGCCCGGAGCCCGTCGGCGCCAGCGACGCGACCGGCGCGACACACCGCCCCCGCTCCCTGCGATAATAGTTGACCAAGCAACTATGGCGATCTTTTACAGACTGCTCGGCTTCCTGCGTCCATACAAGCGCGGATTGACCGTCTCATGGATCCTGGCGAGCCTCGCGATGGTGATGACCGTCGCCCTCCCCGCGCTTACAGGCAAGGCGGTAGAAGCAATCAACAAGGGCGCGCGCGCCACTCAAGACCATGAGGCGGCGCTGCGCACGCACTATCACCACACGCTAGTCACGCTCGCGATCGCGATCCTCCTCGCCGTACTCGCGCGGTGGGCGCTGACCTACTGGCGTCGCATGATCGCCGGCCGCGTCTCGCTGAACGTCGAATACGACCTGCGCGGGCGGCTCTACGACCATCTGCAGCGCCTCGAGCTCGGCTTCTTCGACCATCAGCAGACAGGCCAGCTGATGTCGCGCTCGACCGTCGACCTGCAGGCGGTGCGCTTCTTCCTCGGCTACGGCCTCGTCTTCATCCTGCAGTCGATCCTGACGATCGTGCTCGCAGGGGTCGTGATGATCGCGATCAACCCCGGGCTCGGCCTGATCTCGCTGGCGCCGGTGCCATTCGTCGTGGTCATCTCCTATCGCTACGGCCGCCGCGCCCGTCCCGCGATCCAGGAGGTACAGCAGCGCATCGCCGAGCTCACGGCGGACGCCGAGGAGAACATCTCCGGCGTGCGCGTCGTCAAGGCCTTCGCCCGCGAGCCCCGCCAGCTCAAGCGCTTCCAGCACAGCGCCGGGCGCGTATTCGACCAGGCGATGGTCACGACCCGCCTGGAAGCCACCTACAACCCGGTGATCGGCTTTCTGCCCCAGCTCGGCCTCGCAGCGGTGCTGCTGCTCGGGGGCGAGTCCGTCATTCACTCCCACCTGACCCTCGGCCAGTTCACCGCCTTCTTCCTCTACCTAAACATGCTGATCAGCCCGATGCGCTCGCTCGGCGTGACCCTGAATCTCGCACAGCGCGCGACCGCGTCGGGGGCGCGCATCTTTCAGGTGCTCGACCGCGAGCCCCGCCTCACCGAGCCGCCCGCTGCACCTGCGCTACCAGCCGGCAACGGCCGCGTCCAGCTGCTCGGAGTCACGCTGCGCTACGACGATCCCCGCGATGAGCTCGGGGGTGGCGGATCCACATCAGCCGACAAGCCAGGCCCCCAGGCCGGGCGAGCGGTGCTGCACGACATCGATCTCGACGTGCCCGCCGGTCGCACGGTGGCGCTGGTGGGAGCGACCGGCTCCGGCAAGACCAGCCTGGTCGCGCTGATCTCGCGGCTCTATGACCCCGTGGCTGGAGCCGTCCTGCTCGACGGAGCGAACGTTCGCGACGTGAGCCTGCGCTCGCTGCGCAGCGCCGTCGCGGTCGTCAGCGACGATCCCTTCCTGTTCTCCGCATCGGTCGCCGAGAACATCGCCTACGCGCGTCCCGACGCCAGCCTGGAAGAGATCGAAGCGGCCGCGCGCCGTGCCCAAGCACATGACTTCGTGACCCACCTGCCGCAGGGCTACGAGACCCAGATCGGGGAGCGTGGTCTGACGGTCTCCGGCGGCCAACGCCAGCGCATCGCGATCGCACGGGCGCTGCTGGCGAACCCGCGGGTGCTCGTCCTCGACGATGCGACTTCCTCGGTCGACGCCTCGACCGAGCAGAGCATCAAGCTCGCGCTCGCCGAGGCGATGGCGGGACGCACGACCTTCGTGATCGCCCACCGCCTCTCGACGATTGCGCTGGCCGACGAGATCGTCGTGCTCGACCGCGGCCGGATCGTCGCCCACGGCGACCACGAGGAACTACTCGACGCCTCCGAGCTCTACCGCGAGATCGTGGAAAAGGGCATGCCGGAGCACGTATTCCTGACGCAGGAGACCCGCGAGCGCGAGGTCAGCGGCCTGTGAGCGCACGCGGTGGAATGGGCGGCGGACGCATGGGTGGTGGCGGCGGACGCGGTCTGGGACCGGGCACCCCGCGCGGTGGGTCGCAGTGGGCCGGTGAGCGCGCCAGCAGCGGCAGCCGTGGACGCAACCTGCGCGGCCTGCTGGAACTGCTGCGGCCCTACCGGCTGCGCGTCGCGGCGATGCTCGCGGCACTCGGCGTCGGCACCGCCGCCTCGCTGACCCCACCACTGCTGGCGAGGACCGCGATCGACAAGGGCATCGAGCAACATGACACCCGCACGCTGGTGCTGGTGGTCCTCGCCTTCCTCGCCTCCGCCCTGCTGGTGTGGCTGACTACGTACGTGCAGACCTACCTCGTCGGCCTCGTCGGCCAGCGTGCGCTGGCCGACCTTCGCATCCGGATCTTCACCCACCTGCAGCGCCAGCCGATCGGCTTCTACGAGAGCCGGCCCGCCGGGGTTCTGATCTCGCGCATGACAAACGACGTAGAGGCCCTGGAAAGCCTCGTCACGGACTCCGTCGTGACGCTCGTCCAGGCCGGCCTGACGCTGATCGGAGCGATCGCCGTCCTGCTGTACCTGGACGTGAAGCTCGCGCTCCTGACATTCTGCGTCGTGCCGTTCGTGGCCGGACTCAGCGTCTGGTTCAGGCTCGTCTCCGCCGGCGCCTTCCGGCGCACGCGGGAGACGATCGGCTCGATCACCGCCTACCTGCAGGAGACCCTCTCGGGCATCCGCGTGGTGCGCAGCTTTGGACAAGAGCCGCGCCACGAGGCGCGCTTTGCGGAGCTAAGCCGGGAGAACTGCGACGCGAACATGGTCACCGTGCGGCTCAACGCCGCGTACTTCCCAGCCGTCGAAATGCTCTCCGGGGTCGCGCTCGCGCTGATCGTGCTCTACGGGGGCGCCCAGGCGATCGCCGGCCACATCACCGCCGGCACCGTCGTCGCCTTCGTGGCGACGCTCTCGTTTCTCTTCGAACCGATCCAGCAGCTCTCCCAGCTCTACACCACCTACCAGTCCGGAATGGCCGCGCTGGAGAAGATCTTCCAGTTGCTGGACACCGAGCCTCAACTAGAGGACCGCCCCGGCGCGCCCGCGCTGGGAACGATCCGCGGGGAGGTCAGCTTCGAGGATGTCACCTTCGCCTACCGTCCCCGGCGCGCCACACCTCGCGACGGAGCGCCGCCGAACCCCGATGGCGATCGCGCCACACCGGCCGACGTGCTGGCGCTAGACCACATCGACCTGCACGTGCCGCCAGGCCAGACCGTGGCGCTCGTGGGCGCCACCGGGGCCGGCAAGTCGACCATGGCAAAGCTCGTCGCCCGCTTCTACGATCCCACCGACGGCCGTGTGCTCGTGGACGGACACGACCTGCGCGAGGTCTCAAGCCACTCCCTGCGCTCGCAGATGGGGATCGTGCCTCAGGAGGCGTTCCTGTTCGCGGGCACGATCGCCGAGAACATCGCCTTCGGGCGGCTCGACGCCGACGGTGAGCAGATCCGCAGCGCGGCCGCGGCTGTCGGGGCCGACGAGTTCATCTCCGAGCTCCCCGACGGCTATGACACCGAGGTCGGCGAGCGCGGCGCACAGCTCTCCGCCGGCCAGCGTCAGCTGATCGCGTTTGCGCGCGCGCTGATCGCGGACCCGCGCATCCTGATCCTCGACGAGGCCACCTCCAACGTCGATCTGCACACCGAGGGCCGCATCGAGGACGGCCTGCGGCGCCTGCTCGCCGGGCGCACCGCGATCGTGATCGCCCACCGCCTCTCGACCATCCGCCAAGCCGGACGTATCGTCGTGCTCGAGCACGGACGCATCGTCGAGCAGGGAGCTCACGAGGAGCTGATCGACGCGCGCGGGCGCTACTACGCGCTCTACCGTGACTGGTCCATCCAGGCCGCGGCGTAGCTCCGAGACAGCGACTCGAACTCCGACTGCCTCCTCCGGGGAACCCGATCCGCTCGGAGGGCGGACGGATGGATTATGGCTCCGGGACAGGGACTCGAACCCCAAATTCGTGCTCCAGAGGCACGCGTGTTACCAATTACACCATCCCGGACCGGGGGCCGAAGAATAGTGGATGGGCGCCTCCGAGCCCTAGGAGCGCAACAGGCCTCCGTTAGGGGCGAAGAACTCGGTGATCGTCTCCTCCAGACCGGGGTCGAGCACCAGCAGCACCTCGTCGCCGGCTTCGATGACGGTGTCGGCCTTGGGCACGAATCCACCGCCGGCACGCAGCACCGAGATGATCAAGCTGCCTTCCGGCAGCGCTATGTCGGCGACGCGCTCACCGATGACCGGAGCGTCGGAGCTGACCTCGAGCTCGATGATCTCCAGGCGCTCCTCTTCGAGGGCGAGCAGGTGCACCAGCCCGTAGCGGGGCACCTCGTGCTCGATCAGGCGCAGGATCAGATCGGTCGCGGAGACCGCGGGCTGAATTCCCAGCAGCTTGAAGTGCTCGTGGTTGCGGGGGTTGTTGACGCGCGCGATGATCCGATCGCAGAGGTACTTCTCCTTGGCGACCTGGCAGACGAGCATGTTGTCCTCGTCGTCGCCCGTCACCGCGATTACCAGATCGGCGCGCTGGATACCGGCACGCTCCAGCACCCATAGCTCGGTCGCGTCGCCGTACTGCGCCGCGTGCTCGAACTCCTCCTCGATCGAGAGGTAGCGGGGGCGGGAGGACTCGATCAGCGTGATCTCCTGGCCCTTGGCGATCAGCTCGCGCGCGAGGTTGCGCCCGACCTTTCCGGCGCCGACGATGATCGCGTACATCTAGGCCGCGTGCTCGACGTCGAGGGCGCGCTCGAACATCTCGATCGCGTGCTTGGTTGGGGAGATCGTCTGCAGGCCCTGCTCGCCGTACCAGCCGGCGCGCGCGGGGTCCATCACACGCGCCAGCACCTTGGGCACGTCGAAGCGCTTCTGGGCGATCTGGGCGATGATCAGGTTGGTGTTGTCGCCGTCGGTCGAGGCGATGAACACGTCCGCGCGCTCGATGCCAGCATCGATGAGGGCATCGACCTCCAGCGCCGTGCCGACCGTGAACTGGCCCCCGGCGTCCTCCCAGCTCGTAGCCTGCCCAGCGTTCAGGCGCTCGTGCGAGAGCGGGTCCTCGTCGAGTACCGACACCTCGTGGCCGGCGCCGAGCGCCGACTTGGCGACGGACGCGCCGACGCGCCCGGCTCCCACGATCAGAACGAACATGAGCCGCAGATTAGGGCATATCCCCGAACGGGCGTTGGGAGCCGCGGCAATGCGTCCTCAGCGCACCGCGGCGACTGTCGGCGCCGGCTGAGCACTATCCATTGAGGTGAGCACATTTGCTGGGGGCGCCGTCACGATCACGCGGCAGGTGGCCTTGGCGACGACGTACTTGATGACCTCCCCGACGAAGTCCTCGAGGCGCCCTCCGCGACCGCCAAGGCGCGCGCCACCACGGATGCGAGAGGGCTCCTCAGCACCGAGCACGATCGCCTCCACACCCCGCCGGCGGGCCTCATCGACGATCGCGTGGCCGGCGCGGCGAGCTCGCACGGTAGCGGTCGCGACGTGCACTCCGGTGTACTCCTCCCCCACGATCTTCGCGCGCGCAAGCGCCTGGCGGGCACGCTTGACCTGCGCATCGGGCAGGCGCGCCTCGAGCGGCAGCGCCATCGGGATCTCGAAGACCCAGACCGCCTCGATCGTGGCGGTGTCGATCGCGGCCTCGTCGGTGGGCTCGCCGGCGACGAGCAGGGCGGCGGTCTGCACGATGTCCTCGTCCAGGCGCGTGCCGAACAGCGGCACCAGGATCGAGCCGTAGTCGCGCTCGCGCGGCTGCTCGGCGCGCAGCATCTCCGGGGAGACCGTCACCCGTCGTAGCAGCGAGCTTTCGTCGGTGCGGCGGTAGATCACGTACAGGGTCAGCCCGGCCGCCATCCACCCAAGTCCGACATAACGGGCCGGTTGATGGACCACGATCAGCGCCACCCAGCCAGCGCCGCTCAACAGCGCCCCCAGCGCCGCGAGGACGGGCAGTTCGCCGCCGCCCACGGTCACCGACAGCGGCACCCGGAAGGGGCGGCGGCGATCGGGCTCGCTGTAACGCAGGCGGCAAACCGAGAGATGCGCGATCGTGAATGACAGCACCGCCCCGAAGGCGTAGATCCCGACGAGGAAGTCGAGATTCTCCGGCGCGACCAGGGCAGCAGCGAGCAGGCCCGCGAGCACGATCAGCACGTACGGGGTGGAGCGCTTGGAGTGCAGCCGCCCGAGGCCGCTGGGGATCTGACGGTTGGTGGATAGCGAGTACGCCAGCCGCGAGAGACCCAGCATCGCGGAGTTCGCGGCCGCGATCAGCGTGATCGCCGCAACCGCTCCCATCGCGTACTTGAGCACTTCAGCCAGCCCGTGCGGACGCAGGCGCGTGACGATCCCGATCACCGGGTTGTCCAGGTAGCGGTGCCCAAGCGCCGTGTAGGTGCCGTGCACCGGGAACGCCGTCACCGCGACGAGCGCGATGCCGACATACGCGACCAGCACCAGCACCGTCCCGCTGGCCACCAGCCGCCGCAACGCGCGGCGCGAGGCGCGAATCTCCCCGGCCAGCCCGGACGCCGACTCGAGGCTGGTGAAGGCGATCGTGGTCAGCGTCAGGGCGAAGATCAGACCCGACCATGTGGGGGCGCTGCCCAGGTGGATCGAAGCTTTCAGAGTGTGCGGATCGAAGAACTGCGCCAGGCCGAGCGCGATCACGACCAGCTCCAGCACGAGTGCCCCGACGACGATCACACCGATGCGCAACCCGCGGCGGGCGCTGAAGCCGCGCACGTTGCTCAGCACCACGAACGCGATGATCGTCCACGCCAGCAGCAGCGCCTCCACACGGTTCCCCAGCGGATGCCAGAAGACCTGCAGGTACTGGCTCGCCGCGTATGAGGTGACCGCGATCAGGATCACGTAGTCGAGCAGGATCGCCCAGCCCGCGACGAAGCTGACCAGCTCGTTGAAGGCGTGGCGCGCAAACACCGTCGAGCCGCCCGGTTCCTGGTGCAGTGAGGCGCCCTCCACATAGGTGAGCGCAGTCAGTCCGAACATCACCGCGGCCAGCAGGAACACCAGCGGGGTCAGCCCGAGCGCGTGATTGACCACGACCCCGAGGGAGAAGAACACCGCGCTCGCCAGCGAGGTGTAGACGATCGCGAACAGGATCGGGGAGCCGATGCCGCGGCTCAGCTTCGCCATCGACCACGCCGAGAGCTCGGTGCCCATGCGCTCCAACGACGCTGCGCCGTGCCCGCCGGGCTCAGAGCCATCCCCGCCCGGGGGCCCTGCGACAGGGGCGCTCATGCGTCGCGACCCCTGCGTACCTCGACGTATAGCCGACCCAGCCCGGCCGCGATGAACAGCACGCCTAGCAGCGTGCGCCCAGAGAGCGCGCCCCCGCTACCGCCGATCGCCTCCACGAGCAGGGCAACCCCAACCAGCGCCATCAACACCGAAAGCACCATCGCCGTCGAGCGGTGAACCTGTCTACCGGTCATCTCAAGCCGAGCTTAGTAGGACCCTGACGGCATTTCGCCGCGCGCGAGGGCCGGACATCGGTATCCGGCCCTCGTCCCGCTCAGGTGATGAGTGGGATTATCAGGATGGCGACGATGTTGGCGACCTTGATCATCGGGTTGATCGCGGGACCCGCGGTGTCCTTGAAGGGATCGCCGACCGTGTCGCCCGTGACCGACGCGGCGTGCGCTTCGGAGCCCTTGCCCCCGAAGGCGCCGTCCTCGATCAGCTTCTTCGCGTTGTCCCAGGCGCCGCCGCCGGCGGTCATCATCACCGCGAAGAAGAAGCCCACGACGATCACACCGATCAGCAGCCCACCGAGCGCCTGCCTGTCGATCAGGCCGACGATCACTGTCAGCCCGATCGGCAGCAGCGAAGGCAGGATCATCTCGCGCTGGGCGGTCTTGGTGACGATGTCCACGCAGGTCGCGTAGTCGGGGTCTTCGGTGCCCTCCATGATCCCCGGGTGCTCGCGGAACTGCCGCCGCACCTCCTCGACGACGGCGCCGCCGGCGCGGCCCACAGCCTCGATCGAGAGCGAGGCGAACAGGCACACCATCAGCCCGCCGAGCAGCAGCCCGATCAGCACCGGTGGTTCGTTGATGCCGAAGGAGACCAGGTGCCCGAGCTTGTCCTCGAGTTCTTTCTGGAACCCAGCGAACAGCACGACCGCAGCGAGCACGGCGGAGCCGATCGCATAGCCCTTAGTCACGGCCTTCGTCGTGTTCCCGACCGCGTCGAGCCGGTCGGTGACCGTGCGCACGTCCTCGGGCAGGTCGGCCATCTCGGCGATGCCGCCAGCGTTGTCGGTGATCGGACCGAAGGCGTCGAGCGCGACGATCAGCCCGGTCAGCGAGAGCAGCCCCATCACGGCCACGCCGATGCCGTAGATGCCGGTGGTCCCGCCGCCCGCCAACTTCCACGCGCCGAGAATGCCGAGCACGATCACGACCGCCGGCAGCGCCGTCGCCTGCAGTCCCGAGCCGAAGCCCTGGATGATGTTCGTCGCGTGCCCGGTGATCGAGGCTTTCGCGGTCTTCTTGACCGGCGAGAAGCGGGTCGAGGTGTAGTAGTCGGTGATCACGAACAGGAACGCCGTGACGACGATGCCGATCAGCGAACACAGATATAGGTGCGACCAGCTCGGCGCGTGGGTGACGACTCCGGTCTGCCGGAGGGCCGTCACCCTGTCGATGAGCCGGAAGTTCAGGCCGCGCATCAGCCAGTAGGTGATCGGCGCGAACGCCGCTGCCGCGATCACCCCGGAGACGATCAGACCCTGGTAGAGCGCCCGCTCGACATTGCCGGACTTCGAACGCACCGCGAAGGTGCCGATAATCGACGCGATGATCGCGACGCCGCCGATCACCAGCGGGTACAGCGCAACGCGCGTAGCCTGCTGGAAGGTGAGCACGCCGAGCAGAATCACGGCGACCGCCGTGACCGCGTAGGTCTCGAACAGGTCGGCCGCCATGCCCGCACAGTCGCCCACGTTGTCGCCCACGTTGTCGGCGATCGTCGCCGGGTTACGCGGATCGTCCTCGGGGATGCCCGCCTCGACCTTGCCGACGAGGTCGGCGCCGACGTCGGCCGCCTTCGTGAAGATGCCACCGCCAAGACGCGCGAAGACCGAGATCAACGAGCCGCCGAAGCCGAGGCCGATCAGGGCGTCGACCGCCGTCTTCGGGCTGTCGTTGAAGAATGATGTCAGCGCCCCGTAGTAGCCCGCCACGCCGATCAGCGCCAGTCCGACGACCAGCAGGCCGGTGATCGCTCCGCCGCGGAAAGCCACCCGCAGCGCCGGGGTGACGCCGCCGCGCGCGGCCTCGGCCACACGGGCATTCGAGCGCACCGAGACGTTCATCCCGATGTAGCCCGTCGAGCCAGACAGCAGACCGCCGATTGCGAAGCCGCACGCCACCGCGATGTTCTGGATGAAAATCAGCGCCACGAACAGCACGACGCCGACGACGGCGATCGTCGTGTACTGGCGGTTCAGATAGGCGCGCGCACCCTGCTGCACAGCCAGCGAGATGCTCTGCATCCGCTCGTTGCCGGGCGAGAGCGCGAGCAGGGCCCGCGTCGTCAAGAGGCCGTACACAACAGCGCATGCTGCGCATACAAGGGCGACGACGACCCCATGGTTCGTCAAGAAGCTGCTCAACAGAAAATCCTCCGCGGTCGGTTGGCGTGCCGCGCGAGGATTTCGCGCGCACAACTACTCCCGTCCGGATCGCTCTCAAGCGAGAGTGCCTACCCGGCGGAAAAGCGGGGGCAGTCTATCGTGCCGGCCGGCGCGAGGCTTCCCAGCGAAGATCTCTCAGCGCCCGGGCACCCACAGCCTGCCGCTGGACTCCGCCGGTCCTGGCCCGGGCGTCTCAGTCGAGCCGTCGTCCGGCGGCGGATCCGCGGGCGCCGGCGCAGACTCGGGGTCCGGTGGGCGCTGCCCGCCCGCAGGCGCCTGTGCCGGGGGCTCCTGTGCCGCAGCTCCCTGCACCGCGGCCGCCGGCTGGACCTCACGTGAGTAGGCCATTTGCAATTGCGCAAGCGCATCGCGCAGCGGGCGCAGCTCCGCGGGCGCGCGACGCTCGATCACAGGAAGCAGGCCGCGGACGGCGTCGATCGCATCGCGCACCTGCTCGAGGTCGCGCGGCTGGGCGCCGGCCTCCGCGGCCGGACCGCCGGTCAGGCCAAGCCGGTGGGCGCCGATATTCAGCAGCGACGCCGTTGCCTGGAGCACCATGTCGACGCTCGTGATCCTGCTCAGTTCGGCTTCGTAGGCCGCGCGCAGCTGCTCCTCGCTCGGCTCCCCCGCCCGCTCGGACTGCGCCGCCTGGTGTGCCCCGCCGGCGTTATCGGGCTCCCGCCCACCCGCCTGATCGGAGTGCTCCGTCTGTGTATTCATACCTTGATCTCCTCAGAGTAGGTTTGCCTGGTCTCGCGCGCGGAAGCCGCGAATACCTCCTCGCGACCCGCGCCAGCCTCGATCAGCGCGCGCTGGCGCTGGGCTCCGTTGCGCTCGGGGAAGGCCAGCTCGATGCCAAGCTCCGCTCGCACCGGCGCGGTCCAGTCGGCGAGCCGTGCGATCGCTTGACGGGCCGGATACTCCTCGGCGCGCTCGGTGTCGATTAGCCGGCCGTCCAGTCCGAACCGGATCGCCCGCCACATGTTCTCCTCGATCAGCCGCGGCGCGGGGTCGACAAAGGGCACGCCCTCGTCGACATCACGCGCCGCCTGCGCCACACAGGCCACGATCAGCGCGGCCAGTGCCTCGGACTCCGAAGCGGTCGTTTGAGCGTCACAGATGCGGATCTCCACGGTCCCGAAGCTGAAGTGCGGGCGCACCGACCACCACACCTGCGTGAACTCCACGATCGAGCGGGTCCGCACGAGTAGCTCGATGTATTCGCGGTAGGCCCGCCAGCTACCAAACGCGTCCGGCACCCCGCAGCGCGGGAAGCTCCGTGTGAAGCTCTGCGTGCGCGCCGAGTGCAGGCCCGAGTCGCGACCGTCCAGATACGGCGAGTTGGCGGAGATCGCCAGCAGCAGCGGCAAGACCGGCCGCAGCCGGTCGCAGACCCGCACCGCGCGGTCGATGTCGCGCATGCCGACATGCGCGTGCAGGCTGAAGGTGTTGTTGCGCCACGCTACGTATTTGAGGCTGTCCTCGACCCGGCGGTAGTGCTCGGTGTCGATGATCACCTGCTCGCGGTAGTCGGCCCACGGATGGGTGCCGGTGGCGCCCAGCAGTACGCCCTGGCGCTCTGCCAGCGCGAACAGCCGCCGCCGGCGCGCGCGCTGGTGGGAGAAGGCATCGTGCAGATCCCGCCCCGGACCGGAGACGATCTCGATCTCCGAGGAGATCAGCTCGCCCGTGATGCCTTCGTGCAGCAGCGGATCGGTGGCGCGCGCGGCGTCGCGCAACTCCTCGAAGCGGGGAACGAGATCAAGCGTGGTGGGGTTCAGCAGCGAGAACTCCTCCTCCAGGCCCACCGTACCGTCCACCGCCTGCGCGAAGGTCTCTACTACTCGATCGAGGTCAAGGCTGCTCATGGCGTACGGGTCTACAGTCGCAGGCGGGCGACTCAGGTCAGGTAGAAGTACAGCGCGTACAGCAGGTCGACGGCGGGACTGGAGGTATGGACGGTGACCTCCGGGGGGACGGCCAGCAGCGACTCGGAGTAGTTGAAGATGATCTTGACGCCCGCCTCCACGAGCTCGTCGGCAAGCTGCTGGGCGGCGGCGCCCGGCACCGCGAGAACGCCGACGACAATGTCCTCGTCCTCGACCACCTGGCGCAACTCACGCGTGTGGCGCACAGTCTGGCTGCCGACTTTCGTCGCCACCTTCGCGTCGTCGACGTCGAAGATCGCCACCACACGGAAGCCGTGATCGGCGAAGATGTCCGAGGAAGCGATCGCCTTGCCCAGGTGCCCCGCGCCGAGCAGCGCGATGTTGTGTTGGCCCGCGGTCCGCAAGATCTTGCGGATCTGGGAGACCAGCGACTCCACGTTGTAGCCAACGCCGCGCTTGCCGAACTTCCCGAAACCCGAGAGGTCGCGCCGGATCTGGGTCGAGTTGACGTGCGTGTAGTCGGAGAGCTCCTGCGAGGAGATCGTCTCCTTGCCCATCTTCTTGGCCTGTGTCAGCACCTGCAGGTAGCGCGAGAGACGCGCAGCAACCCCCAGCGAGAGGCGCTCGACGGTACTGCCATCGTCCTCCCGCTCGACCTCGACGGGGTCGATCAGTTCCTTGTAGGCCATCGCCGTGACTCTAGCCTCTCCCTCAGGATCTCCGCATCGACGAAGTACTCGAACAGCTCCTCGCCGTCGACGCTGACCACGGGAATACGCTCGAAGTAAGCTCGGTGCAAGGCCTCCTCGAGCGTGATGTCGCGCACCACGAGCTCGAAGGCAAGCACCGCGCGAACCTCCTCCAGGACTGCCCGCGCCGCCTCGCATAGGTGGCAGTCGGGCTTCGTGTAGAGCGTGACCACGCTCACCGTGGGTGTTCCCCGGTGGCGTACACGTCGAGCGGCAGGTAGCGCGGATACGCCAGCCGCTCGGCGAAACGCGCCGCGCTCGCGATCATCGCGGCGTTGTCGGTGCACAGCACCCGCTCCGGCACGTGTACCGTCGCGCCCAGCCCACCGAGGCGGCGGCGCAGCTCGCCGTTGGCCGCCACCCCCCCGCCAACCGCCAGTCGATCCAGGTCGCTGGCCTCCAGGGCCCGCTCGGTCCGCTCCAGCAGCCGCTCGACGATCGCCGCTTGATAGGAGGCCGCGATGTCCGCGGCCTGCGCTTGGACGTCCGCCTCAGAGAGCTCGCGCAGCCGGTACAGCAGCGCGGTCTTCAGGCCCGCGAAGGAGAAGTCCAGACTGTGCGCGAACGCGTTGCGGGCGACTCCCAGACCCGGGCGCGGCCCGCTCGCGGGGAATGGCTGGGCGGTGGGGTCCCCGCCGGCGGCCAAGCGCTCAAGGGCGGCGCCGCCCGGATAGCCCAGGCCGAGCATCCGTGCGCCCTTGTCGAAGGCCTCCCCGGCGGCGTCGTCGAGCGTGCGCCCCAGCACCTCGAAGCCCTCGTGCTCGCGCACGTGGACCAGCAGCGTGTGACCGCCGCTGGCGATCAGGCACAGGAACGGGGGCTCGAACGCGCCCGCGATGAAGTTCGCCGCCACGTGCCCCTGCAGATGATCGACCGCCGCGAAGGGCAGTTCGCGCGCGGCCGCCAGCGCCTTCGCCGTCGCGAAGCCCACCAGCAGCGCTCCTACCAGCCCCGGGCCGCGCGTCGCCGCGACCAGATCGATCTCTGCAAGCGACACGCCCGCCTGCTCCAGCGCCTGCGCGAGGACCATGTTCACCAGCTCCAGGTGTTGGCGCGAGGCGATCTCCGGGACGACCCCGCCGAAGCGATCGTGAACCCCCTGCGAGGAGATCACGTTCGCGCGCACCCTTCCATCACGCCCGTCGAGCACCGCCGCGCAAGTGTCGTCGCAACTACTCTCGAGTGCCAGGATCAGCGAGCTCGCGCCGTCATCGCGGCGTTCCTCGCGGGCGCTGCGGTCGCCCTCCCGGCGCCCCCCCGACACCCCGCTGAGCTGGCCCGTCATATGAAGCCCGGGTTGGGCACGTCATCCAGCGACCCCGCCAGCGTCGCCGGCGTGCGCCACATGACCAACGCATCCTCCCCGTTGTCCTGGTAGTAGCGACGGCGCAAGCCGGCCGCACGAAAGCCTTCGCGTTCGTAGAGGTGGATCGCGCCATGGTTGGAGCGGCGCACCTCGAGCGTGTAGCGCGCCTGCTCGTCGCCGACGCGCATGTATAGCTCCCCGAGCAGCGCCGAGGCCACCCCCTCGCGGCGGCGCTCGGGATCGACCGCGACGTTCATCACGTGCCAGATCGTCTCGTAGCGGGAACAGATCATGTATCCCACGAGCCGCCCCCCGCTGACAGCCGCCAGGCAGACCCCGGAGCTCTTGGAGAGCTCCAGCACGAACATCGCCAGCGACCACGGCGTCGGGAACGCGCGGCGCTCGATCCCGATCACCTGCGGCAGATCGGGATAGGTCAGCCGGCGGATCCGCAGGCGCGGCTCATCGGAGGTGATCTCGGCGGCGAACTGTGCTGTCACTGCTCGGCATTCTCCAAGGCGATCTCCGCGTCCGGTCGGCGTCGGTAGTCGGGCAGTATTGCCTCGAGCGCGCCGCGCGGGGCCGCGAGCGCGAGCTCGCACAGCACCCCGGCGTCGACCCGGTGCAGCGGCGAGCGCTCCGCCGCGACCGTGATCCCGACCGCCTCCAGATGTTCCCGAAAGCGTATCGCCCCATCCCCCACTGCCAGCCAATCGCGGCCAGCGCCCGCCGCGGCCGGCACGCTTGGGAGGTCCTCCGGCGCAAGCGCCCGCGGGGCCATCAGCTCGCCGGTGCAGCTCCCGGCCGGCTCCTGGGAGGGCATTCCCGACGCCGGCGGCCGGCTCTCCCTGCCGTAGGCCGCAACGAACGCCTCGCCACGGCGCGCATCGATTGCCGCGAGCACACCGACGTCAGCTCCCGGCGTCTGCCTGAGCGCCGCCTCGGCAAGGACTCGCAGCGTCGAGACGCCGACCACGTCCACGCCCAGCGCCTGCGCGAGCCCACGCGCCGTGGCTACCCCGATGCGCAGGCCCGTGAACGTACCGGGTCCCACGCCGACCGCGATCCGCTCCAGGGCATCCCAACGCAGCCCTGCCGCTAGCAGCAGCTCGCTCGCCAACGGCAGCAGCCGCGTGGTGTGCCCCGGGCGCTCTTGGGAGCCGGGATCGTCGCGCGCCCGCAACGTCGTTCCGTCAGCGAGCCGCAGTCCCACTGCGGTTGCAGGAGTAGCGGTATCGAAGCCCAGCACGATCACGATCCGGGGCGCCTCCGCGGGCCGGCGTCAGAGCCAGGGCCCGCGCGTGTATCGCGCACCTCGATCCTGCGCCGGTCGCCGCCGGCGTGCGCCAGCGTCACACACATTGCGGCCCCTGCGAACTGCGCACCGCCGGCCTCGGGCCACTCCACGAAGGCGATCCGGTCGGGACCGAGGTAGTCGTCCAGCAGCCCCGGGTCCTCCTCCGCCAGGCTCGCGAGTCGGTAGAGGTCGAGGTGCGCGACCGTCACCTCCGCGCCGCGGTAGCGGTGCCCGATCCCGAATGTCGGGCTGGTCACGGGGTCGCTCACCCCCAGCCCGCGCGCCGCTCCCCGCACGAGCGTCGTCTTGCCGGCGCCCAGCTCGCCCCGCACCAGCACGACGTCTCCCGCCCGCAGACGGCTTGCCAGCTCGGCGCCCAGCGCCTCGGTCTCAGCGGGGTCCGAGGTCTCGACGACGAGCACCTTTGGAACCTATCAAGGCGTTTCGGGGCCGATCTGCTCGATGAACGCCGCCAGCGCCGCGACCGCGGCGGGGTCGCGGCCGAGTCGGAGACGCCGGATCGCAGCGAGCATCGGCGCCGGAGCGTAGCCCCGTACCTCCGTGCGCGCGGGATCGATGAGCGACTCGCGCAGGAAGCGCTCGTCGACAAGCACGCGGCGTCCGTCGGCGAGCGTGACTCGACTTCCGGCCAGGACCGCGAAGCTCGGTCCCAGCTTGCGCTGAGCGCCGATCGCGTGGCACGCTGAGCAGCCATCGGCGACGTACAGGCGGGCGCCCTGCTCGACAAGCTGCTCCTGGTGTGTGAACGGCGCCGCCCCATAGGACGGTTCCGACGAGCCCCCTACGCTCGCGGGCCCTGCATGCCTCCCCGCCCCGCAGCCCACCGCCACTACGAGCGCCACGCCCGCCAGCAGCAAGCCGACGCTCGTGCGGCCGGCCGCGGCCGCGAAGCCCCACGGAGGTCTCGACATAGGCACATGCCAGGCTAGTGGATGGCCTCGATCGACCTCCGCTCCGGGCGCAGCTCCTGTTCGCAGGAGAGCGCCTGACGCTCGAGCTCACCCTGCGGGCTCACCTGGTAGGAGCCCATCCGGATCAGCGGCGGCGAGTATGCGTGCAGCGTGATCGCTGGCTGCTCGCCCTCGTGAACCACGCGGTGGATCGCGTTCGGCGGAATGTTGAAGCGCTGGCCGGCCGCGAACCCGCGCACCCGTGGCGCCGAGCCGATCGCAAGGCGCTCGTCGCGCACGCATCCAGAGACGACCGCGATGGCGCCGGCCGACTCGTCGTGATCGTGAAAGCCGGTGTCCTGGCCGCCGCTCCAGCAGATCAGCCACGCGTTAACGCGCTCGTCGGAGACGATCTGCTCATAGACGCGGACGTCGTGCTGATGGCGGACCAGATGGCGCCAGCGCCACGGCTCCGCGACCAGCCGCGCGACGAATCGCTCGAGCTGCTCAGGCGTGAGGCTCGCGGTGGGTGCAAGGTCGGTGGCTGGCGCACCGACGGGCGGGCGCTCGGTGGCCGGCACGAGGCTCGTATCGGGCGCGAGGCTCATACCGCGGCCCTCGCCGGCGCCGGCCAAGCGCGCTCCAGCAGCGCGGCCCCGTTCGCCGCCAGCAGCGCCTCGCGTCCGGTCGCAGTGGGCTCGACGACCGGGCGATCGGAGCCGTAGAGGAGCTGCTCGGCGCCGACCCTGCGCGCCATCGTCTCGACCGCGGCCGGCCCGTAGCTGGAGGTGTCGTAGAAGACGAGTGGATCGCGCAGATCCACCGCCGGGCCGCCGCGCACCGCGAGCCGCTCGCTGAGCAGCGGGGCGCCACCGGCAAGCATTGCGAAGAGGACACGCAGCCGTGGGTGCTCGCGACGTCCAAGCGTCGCGAACGTCAGCCACGCGGCCTGCATCTGCGCGACGTAGTCGGTGAGCGCCCGCCACCACAGAGGCTCGCTCAGCGTCGCCGCAGCCGGAGGGTTGCCCGGCGCCGGGCCGGGGTGCACGAACAACACGGCACGGCGCGCCTGCACGCGCTCCAGCAGCGGCGCGATCCGCGCCAGGGCATCGGGGCCGGCGAGTGCTGCCGCCGGCAGCGAGACGCCGACGCAGCCACGCGCGAGCAGGCGGTCGACATCGTCGGGGTCCGCTCGATCCAGCGCCACTGGGCCCCACGCCGCGAATCCGCCGGGCAGCGCCAGGGCGCCCTCCAGGTGAGCCTCGATCAGATCGCACGCCTGCTCCCGCGGCAGCGCCTCCACGCCGATCGGGCTCGATAGCGCGACCAGCGCCAAATCCAGGCCATCCGCGGCGAGGAGGCTGGCGCGCCGCTCACAGGCTTCGGCCTCCAGATCGATTAGGTAGGGCTGCTCGCCGGCGGAGTGCAGCACCGTCAGGCCGTGCGAGCGTCGCACGAAGGGCAGCGTTCGACGAGCCGCAAGGGTGTCCAGCAGCGGCTCTGTCCAGAAGTGTTGGTGAACGTCGATCTGCATGGCGCGTGAACCGATCCTCGTGGCCAGAGAGCCGGAGTGAGCTTCCGCCTGACTCTATATCTCACAAAGTAGATCAAGAATATCATATATCTCTCGTCGGAGGTGCTCAGAGTGGAAAGCTCGCCGTGCTCAAGCACCTCCACGCAGCGGCCGCGGAGCTCCTGCGAGGCCACCGCGCGCTCGGGGTGAGCCGCGGCTACGCCAGACCCGCCGCAGCGGGCGGGCTACGCCAAGCCCTGCCGCAGCGCGCCGGCGATCGTCGCCAGCGCGTGGCGCGCGCCACGTGTAACGGTCTGGTTGAAGAAGCCGTGAATCAGCGGGTGGCGTTGCAGCGCCACCGGGACGCCGGCCTCGCGCAAGCGCCGCGCGTAGGCCTCGCCCTCGTCACGCAGGGGATCGGCGAGGCTGGTCGCGATATAAGCGGGCGCCAGACCGGCTAGCTCCGCGGCGAGCAGCGGCGAGACTCGCGGGTCGGCGCGACACGCGGGATCGGGGACGTACTGATCTTCGTACCACGACATCGCCTGCTCGGTTAGCAGGAAGCGCTCCCCAAAGAGCCGCCGGGAGTCGGGCTTGCGCGACATGTCCAGCGCGGGATACAGCAGCAGCTGGAAGGCCGGCTGTGGCAAGCCTGGCTCCGTGCGCGCCGCTTGCGCGGTGACGGCCGCCAGGTTGCCGCCTGCGCTGTCCCCTCCGAGTGCCAGGCGCGCGGGGTCGGCGCCGAGCTCGGCGTGCCGCTCGGCGGCCTGGGCGTAGGCGGCGAGCGCGTCCTCGGCGGCCGCGGGAAAGGGGTGCTCCGGCGCCAGCCGGTACTCGATCGAGAGGACGCGCACCCCGGAGAGGTGCGCTAGCAGCCCGCAGGGGTGGTCGTGGCTGGCCACTGAGCCCTGCACCCAGCCGCCGCCATGAAAGTACACGAGCAGCGGGCCACGCACCGGCGCCTCGGCCGGCACATATAGACGCGCCGCGAGCGGCCCGCCGGGACCGGCGAGCACGTGATCCTCGATCGCGAGCCCGGGCGCCCGGTGCGGCGAGAACGGGATCGCGATCAGCTCGAAGCGCTCGCGCATCTCGGCTACTGGACGCTCTCCCGCCGGCAGCCTAGCCGCGCCCGAGAGGCGCGCCACCAGCCATGCGTCGGGCTCCAGGCCGGCCGCCTGCGCGGGTATCGGGCCCGCCAGCACGCGCAGCGCCGGGTCGGGCAGCGCGAACAGGCCTCCGATTAGCGCCCCCGCAGCCTGCTGGAGGAGGAGTGATGGGCTTGGCACGAGCCTCCGTTCTAGCGGACCTGTCGTCTCGAGGCGGCGAGCACAAAAACGGCCGGCCCGCTGAAGAGGGAGGAGCGGACCGGCCGTACTGCTTGGGAGGATGGAGACAGGGTCTTATCGGCAGTTGCGCCGCCACGCTTAAGCCCGTTGCCGGACCGGCTCAGAACAGCCCGAGCTGGTCGACCTCGGCTGCTGTCCCCTCGCTCTGCGCGAGCGCGCCCGGCTCGGCAGCTCCGGAGCCGCTCGCGGGGTCGTCCTCCGCGGCCGCCTGCGGCACCTCCTCGAGCTGGTCGATCTCCGCTGGGTCTGGCTGCGCGGGCGCCTGCAGCGCGAGTAGCTCCGGCAGCCGCTGGAAGTCCTCGCGCAGGGTCTCCAGCATTCGCGGCGTGTAGAGCGCCGCCGCGGGATGGAAGATCGGGTAGATCCGCACCACGCGGCGGCCGATGCTTAGAACCTCTGGCCGGCCGTGCAGGCGGGTGATCCCCGTCGGGTCCTCGCGCAGCAGCTTGGTCGAGAAGTTGCCGAGCGTGCAGATCACACGCGGTTGGATCAGCTCGACCTGGCGGTAGAGGTACTCGCGGCAGTTCTCGATCTCGACCGGCTGCGGGTCGCGGTTGCCGGGAGGCCGGCACTTCAAGACATTTGCGATGAATACGTCGGCGCGCGCCAGACCGATCTCCCCGAGCAGCGTCTCGAGCAGCTTGCCGGCCCGGCCCACGAACGGCAGCCCGCGCTCGTCCTCGCTGGCCCCGGGGGCCTCCCCCACGAACATCAGGTCCGCGTCGGCGTTGCCGGCTCCGAACACCACGTTTTTGCGCGTGGCCGCCAACTCCGTGCAGCGAATGCATCCCTGCGCCTGCTCGAAGACCTCCTTCAAGGCCTCGCGCCGCTCGGCGGCCGAGAGCTCGCTCTGCTCCGAAGACACTGTCGCGGGATGGTAGTAGTCACCCCGTTCGAGCGTCCTGCGCAATGATCTCGCGATGCCGTCGCCCGCAGAGCTGGCCGTGACCGCGCCGTTCGCGGCAATCGTGGTCGCAGTCGCGCAGCGGGCCGATGAGCCGGTGAGCGCCGGCGCGCCGCTGCTGGTGCTGGAGGCAATGAAGATGGAGTACGAGGTGCTGGCGCAGACCGATGGGGTCGTACGCCGGATCGAGGTCGCCGTGGGGGACGCGGTCGACGAGGGCCAGCTGCTGGTCGTGATGGAAGCCGGCGCGGCGGGGACGGCGCCAGCCGACCGTCCATCGGAGCCCGACCTGAGCGCGATTCGCGCGGACCTCGAAGCCGTCCGCGAGCGCCACGCGCTCGGCCTCGACGCGGCCCGCCCGGATGCCGTCGAGCGCCGCCGCGAACTGAACCGGCGCACCGCGCGCGAGAACCTCGCCGAGCTCGTCGACGAGGGCACGTTCGTCGAGTACGGCCCGCTGCTGTTCGCGGCCCAGGAGCGCCGGCGCACGCGCGAGGAGCTGATCGCGCGGACGCCCGCCGACGGCCTAGTCGCCGGGGTCGGCGACGTCGAAGGGCGGCCGTGCGTGGCGATGTCCTACGACTACACCGTGCTGGCCGGCACCCAGGGCATGCGCAACCATCTCAAGAAGGACCGCCTGTTCGAGATCGCCGAGCGCCGCAGACTGCCGGTCGTACTGCTCGCCGAGGGCGGTGGCGGACGGCCCGGCGACGTCGACTCGCCGATCGTCGCCGGCCTCGACTGCCGCGCGTTTTACCTGTTCGCGCGTCTCAGTGGCCTGGTGCCACTCGTGGGCATCGCCGCGGGTTACTGCTTTGCCGGTAACGCCGCGCTGCTCGGCTGCTGCGACGTCGTGATCGCGACCGAGGACTCGAGCATCGGGATGGGTGGCCCCGCGATGATCGAGGGGGGCGGGCTGGGCGTCCACGAGCCCGCCGACGTGGGCCCGATCGACGTACAGGACGCTAACGGCGTGGTCGACCTGCGCGTCGCCGACGAGCACGAGGCGGTCGTGGCAGCCAAGCGCTACCTCTCCTACTTCCGCGGTCCGACCGGCGCCGGCACGGTGCCCGACCAGCGCCTACTACGCCAGCTCATCCCCGAGCAGCGCAAGCGCGCCTACGACGTGCGCGCTGTCGTGGAGACGCTCTTCGACGAGGGCTCGGCGCTCGAGCTGCGCCGCGGGTTCGGCGCGGGCATCCTGACGGCGCTCGCCAAGGTCGACGGTCGTCCCCTGGGTGTCGTGGCCAACGTCCCCACGCATCTCGGTGGCGCGATCGACGCGGACGGCGCGGACAAGGGGGCGCGTTTTCTGGGTCTCTGCGACGCCTACGGGCTGCCCGTGCTGTTCCTGTGCGACACACCCGGGTTCATGGTCGGCCCCGCGGCGGAGCGCACCGCGACGGTCCGCCACTTCGCGCGACTATTCCTGGTCGGCTCCAATCTCTCGGTGCCGGCGGGCACGATCGTGCTGCGCAAGGGCTACGGGCTCGGCGCGCAGGCGATGGCGGGCGGCGGCTTCAAGGCGCCGCTGTTCACAGTCGCCTGGCCGACGTCGGAGTTCGGCGGCATGGGCCTGGAGGGCGCTGTGCGCCTGGGTATGCGTCGTGAGCTCGAGGCGATCGAGGATCCCGAGGAGCGCGAGCGCATCTTCCAAGCGACGGTCGCCGCCGCCTACGAGCACGGTCGCGGCCTGAACATGGCGGCCTACGGCGAGATCGATGACGTCATCGACCCGGCCGACTCGCGACGCTGGATCGCGACGCTCTTCGACGAGACCACGAACGCGTGGTGGCTGCGCCCCGGCAAGCGGCGTCCGTACGTCGACGCCTGGTGAGCACGGGAGCGCGCGCCGGCGGGCCGCGAGCAGCGCGCCGGTGGCGCGCGCGCCAGCCCGCAGACGACAAGCAGCGAAGTGTGCATATGCGCACACAACGCTCCAATCGCATGTACGCACCATACAAACGGCTGTATCATCTGCGTTAGGCCATCACCGTCTCGTACGGGATGGACCCGCGGCATCGTTGCTTCTTCATCGTCTCGCGCCGGTATCCCCAGGAACTGGACCGAACCCAATGAGCTCTCACGACTCCACCCGCACGCTCATGTCCATGGGGCACGCTTGCTGGGAGGTTCCGCCGGGAGACCGGCGATGTCGGCTCGTCGCGGGAGCAGGCAGCCGCGGTCGAGCAGGCAGCCGCGGTCGAGCAGGCAGCCGCGGTCGGTGCGCCGAGGAGCCGGGGTCGCAGTGAGGACGCTGCGCACAGTCGCGGAGCTGCGCGTCGCACTCGCGCCGACGCGTCGCGCGGGTCTGAGGATCGGGCTGGTGCCCACGATGGGCGCGCTGCACGAGGGCCATCTCGCGCTGATCAGGCGCGCCCGGGAGCAGTGCGACCAGGTGGTGGTCACGCTCTTCGTCAACCCCGCGCAGTTCGACGAGGCCGGGGACCTGGAGCGCTATCCCCGCCGCGAGCGCGACGACGCGGGACTCGCGGCGGAGGCCGGCGCGGACCTGTTGTTCGCGCCGGCCGTCGACGAGGTCTACCCGGCGGGCTTCGCGACGGCGGTCGAAGTGCTCGGGTTGACCGATCGCCTGGAGGGCGCCGCGCGGGGGGCATCGCACTTCCGCGGGGTCACGACGGTGGTGACCAAGCTGCTCTGCATGGCGAACCCCGACGTCCTGTATCTCGGCCAGAAGGACGCGCAGCAGGTGCTCGTGATCCGCCGCCTGGTGGCCGACCTGAACCTGCCGGTCGCGATCGAGGTGCAGCCTACGGTGCGCGAGTCCGACGGGCTGGCGCTCTCTAGCCGCAATGCCCTGCTGGGAGCGCCGGCGCGGGCTCGCGCGCTCGCGCTGCCCGCCGCGCTGGAGGCCGCCGAGCGACTGGCCGCCGCCGGCGAGCGCGCGCCGGCGAAGCTGCTCGGCGCGGCGCACGCCGTGCTCGAGTCCTTCGAGGTGCGGCCCGACTACGTGGAGCTCGTCGACCCCGACACGCTCGAGCCGGTCACCGAGCTAGATCGACCGCTCGGGGACACACAGCCTGGAGGGCTGGGTCGGCCGGCGCTGCTGCTGCTCGCCGCACACGTCGGCGGGGTCCGCTTGATCGACAACGTCACGCTTGCGCCGGCCCCCGCGGCCGGCGAGCGACCCCGGAACCCCCAGATCGCCAAGAAAGGCCGCGTGAGAACGACATGCAGCGTGTGATGCTGAAGTCCAAGATCCACCGGGCCACGGTGACCGACTGCGACCTGCACTACGTGGGCTCGATCACGATCGACCCGGACCTGCTGGAGGCGGCGGACATCTTCGAGCACGAGCAGGTCCATGTCGTGGACGTCGACAACGGCGCCCGCTTCGAGACGTACACGATCGCCGGCGAGCGCGGCTCGGGGGCGATCAAGGTCAACGGCGCCGCCGCCCGCCTGGTGCACCGCGGCGACACGGTCATCGTGATCTCCTACGCCAATTACGAGCGCTCCGAGATGGAGCACTATGAGCCTCGCGTCGTCCACGTCGAGGCCGACACCAATCGCATCATCACCGTCGACGACGCGGTGGCGACCCTGCTTACCACGGAGCCTCTCCAGCGCGGGGCCTACGGGGTACCGGCCTAGCAAGGCCCGGGGCGTCAACCGGCCGTCAGAGAGGACTACCCATGTCAAGCCAACCGAACGTCAAGATCCCCCACGATCCCGGCCGGCTACCGATGACGCTGCCGTTGCTTGCCGAGAAGCGCCGTCTCGGCGATCCGATCGTGATGGTCACCGCCTACGACTACCCGAGCGCCCGTGCCGCGGAGGCGGCCGGCGTGGACCTCGTGCTCGTCGGCGACTCGGCGGCCACGACCGTGCTCGGCTACAGCGCCACGACCCCGGTGCGCCTGGAGGACATGTTGATGCTCGCCGCCGCCGCGCGGCGGGGATTGAGAACGCCACTGCTGATCGGCGACCTGCCGTTCGGCTCGTATGAGGTCAGCGACGAGCAGGCGGTCACGACCGCCGTGCGGATGGTCCAGGAGGCCGGCTGCGACACCGTCAAGCTGGAGGGCGGCGGGCCCGCGTCGGTGAGCCGCGCACGCGCGATCGTGGGTGCCGGCATTCCCGTGATGGGCCACGTCGGGCTGACCCCGCAGACCTCGACCGCGCTTGGGGGTTGGAAGGCCCAGGGGCGCAGTGCGCAGGCCGGCGCGAAGATCGCCGCGCAGGCGCTCGCGCTGCAGGAGGTCGGCTGCTTCGCGATCGTCTTCGAGGCGATCCCGGCGGCCGTGACCGAGGAGCTGATGGGCCACATGGAGATCCCCGTGATCGGTATCGGCGCCGGCCCCGCGACGGACGGACAGGTGCTGGTCTTCCATGACCTGCTCGGCATCCGCGACGGTCTCGGCCCGCGCTTTGTCAAGCGCTACGCGAACATCCAGGAGGAGATGAACGCCGGTGTAGCCGCCTACGCCGAGGACGTTCGCGCGCGGCGCTACCCGGGACCGGAGCACACCTACAAGATCGATCCCGCCGAGCTGAGCGAGCTGCGCGCGCTGCTGGCCTGAGCAGTCTGCTGCTGGCCTGAGCAGCGAGTCCCTCGTGCGCCGAGCGGATTTGCCCGGCGCACGAGGGATGTCGGTGCTAGCTGTTGCTGGTGGTCTGAACGGCCTGGATGTGCGCGTTGGACGCTTCCGCGAAGAAGGCGCCCGGCATGCCGCCGGTTTCGCCACCGGAGCCCAGCGTGACCCAGCACTCGATCGATAGCGTGCTGGCGCTGCTCGTGCTGACGGCGACCTCCAGTGGCAGGGTCGTAGCGGCCCCGTTGCCGAACGTCGGGATGACCGCGTCGGTGGCCGAGAAGAAGCCCGCTACGTCCGCGACCGGGCTGCCGGTGGTCGGCGTGTCGAGCAGCTCGCAGCCCACGTCGCCCTCGCCGCCGTTGCCGGTCGCGACGATTGTGACCTGGACCTTGGCTGAGGCCAGGTAGTTGCCGGTCGGCAGCGACTTGCTGAGGACCGTCGTGGGCGACCCGATGGTGCCCGCTGTGAACGACAGGCCCTCGGCGGGAGCGGTGGGGGGCTGACTGGCCGAGAGACCCGCTACGGCGCCATCGGCGCCAGGTTCACCTTTGGCGCCTTCTTCACCTTTCGTGCCGTTTTCGCCTTTCGCGCCGGTTTCACCCTTTAAGCCGTTTTCGCCTTTCGCGCCGGCGGCCCCCGCCGTCCCCGCTGCTCCCACAGCCCCGGTCGCGCCTTTGGCGCCGGTCGGGCCTGCCTTTGCGTACTGCTTGACGAGCGCAATCACCTGGCTCTTGGTGAGCGGCGGCGTGCTCTTGGGCTTGGCTTTGGTGGTGCCTTTGCTCGTCGTAGATGTGCTGGTGGCTGCCAAGCTGACGCTCAGCACCGTGGCCGTGGCCGCGAATGCGCTCGCAATACAGACGGCAAGAATGATCAGCCGTCGCCCCCGCCATGATCGTTTCGGCATTGTGCCTCCCGTGCATCGGCCGGACTTCAGCGCCAGGCCGTGTTTATATTGCGGGCTACGCTACACAAAAGGGGCCTGCACGGGGCCCACAGATGAGGAATCCTTCCGCGGGCGAGCGGCACGCGCGGGCGCGGGGAGCACCTCAGTCGGGGAGCTCGACGTAGCGCTGCCGGCCCCGCTGAACGCCTCGCGGGAAGCATCGGCTGCGGGGCGGACGCCCCGGGAACTCACTGGTTCAGATTGAGCGAGAGGATCAGGTGGGAGTAGGTTTCGACGGCTTCGGCTTCGGCTTCGCCCAGCCGGGTTTCGAGCCGTTCGACGCGGTGCAGTATCGGGACGTCGCTGGGTGTGGCGTAGGGCATGAGCAGCCGTATCATCAGCGGGACTTCTTCGGCTTCGGGCGTCACGGCGAGGTAGTGCCGGACGAACGGCACGGTGCTCGGGGGCAGCGTCTTGAAGCCGCTGGCGGCCCAGGCCTGGATGTCGCCACACGTGTTTGGAAGCGCCAGGGTGGAGAGCTGCTGGAGCTTGGCGGCAAAGGTCCTGACCGTGCGCGTGAGCCTGCCATTGCTCCAGCGCAGGCCGTGAACCGCGTGCGCGAACCTGGCGATCGGGGCGGCGGCGGTGCTGTACCCGGCGATGGTCATCGCGCCGATCACCTCGTCGTCGAGCTGTTCGGAGTCGTGGTTCTGCGGGGAGCCAGCGGCAGCCCGCGGACATTGAGCGGCGATCCGGCTCGCGTAGTGCTTGGCGGCGGCGAGCCCCTTACTTACGTCGGGAGTCGCGGCGAGCACGAGCGTGTTGGTGGCGCGAGCAAGTGCCTGCGTGGCGGCCGCGTCTCCCGAGTTGGCGAGCGCGGCCGCCGGCGCTAGCGTGAGCGCGAGACCGGCCAGCAAGGTTGAGATCGCTCCCCTGATCATTCCTACCAGGGTAGCGTCAGGTGGGGAGGAATGCGCCGGTAGCCCGCCGTGCATAGCCCCGGCTGCGCCCCGGCGTGGAGGTCCGGATCACACGACTGCCCCGCGGCGAGCGCTATTTCTTGCCCTTCCCGTGCTTGTGGCCCTTGACCGTCAACTGGTAGGTGTGCACCGTGGCCTTGCCCCCAAGCGCCGAGGTGTACGTCAGCGTCGCGGTGAGATGGACGGTCTTGCCCTTCTTCAGCTGGGACTTGATCTTGCCGGAGAGGTGCACCACGAGCTTCAGCGGGACGCCGGCGGTCCCTTTGCCTGATGTCTTGCCCACCACGGTGCTGGCGGGCCGGCACTTGCCTTTGAGCTTGACCTGGCCGTGCTTGCACTTCTTGGACTTCTTGGACTTCGACTCCGTCGCCGAGACGCTGGCGATCGAGGCCGTGGGCACGGTCACCACGAGGTTCGCCGCGCCCGACTGAGCCGGGACGAGCGTGATCGTGACCGTACCGTCGGAGTTGGCCACGATGCTCTTGACGGTGTAGGCACCGCTCGGTATGACCGTGGCCGGGAGGACCGTCAGCACCTCCGCGCCGCAGGCACTAGCGCTGGGGGCGTTGCCCTTGACCCCGAAGATGCTGCCCACGTTCCCGCTGTATTCGGCCTTCCAGTAGTACGTGCCCGGCGCGAGCGCCGTCGTCACGGCTGCGGAGGAGGCGGCCGCACCACTTGTGACGGCGACGACACTTTTGAATACCTCGCTGGAGGCGGGGCAGCTGGACGCCGAGTAGAGCCCGTAGCTCATTGTCCCCGTCGCGTCGGCGGCGTTTTCGCCGGCGATCTTCGCCTGGTCACTCTCGCCGACCGTGCCGGCGGAGATCCCGATGTTCGCTGCGCTCGCTGCGCCGGCTGTCTGGCTCGTCGTGACAGTGTCCGGCGCCGGCGGCGCAACGGTGTCCGCGGCGTCGAAGGACTGTGCGAAGACGGACCCGTTGTCGATCCAGGCCGCCCAGCCTTGCCCGGTGGCGCTAACGGTGCTGGTGAGATCATCCGCGCCCCCGTCTTCGTCGGCGTTCAGCGTCGTCGGTCCCGACCAGGTATCGCCCCCGTTGTAGCTGTAGGCAACGCGAACCTGGCCCCCGGAGCCACCGAGATACGTGGCGTAGACGCCGCCGGCCTCGTCCTGGGAGACGGCGGGCTGCTCCTCGAATTCCGGCGCGATCGTCACTCATGTTCGGTACTCGATCTGCCGCAGCACCCGCGCCGGCGCGCCGGCTGCGATCGAGAACGGCTCGATGTCGCGCGTGACGACGCTGTTGGCGCCGATCACGCAGCGCTCGCCGATGCTCACACCGCTGGTGACCACAACGTTCGCACCGAGCCAGCAGTTATCGCCGATCCGCGTCGGGCCCTTGCTCTGAAACCCCTGCCAGGTGATCGGTTGCTCGGGGTCCTCGAAGCGGTGGCTCGCGTCCGAGACGAAACAGCCGTTGGCGAGCATGCAGTGCGCGCCGATCTCGACGAGCTCCTGCGCAGCGATCATCACACCCTGGTTGAGGAACGTTCCCGTGCCGATGCGCACACGCGCGCGCCCGGGCGCGGTGATCCACACGTTGGGCTCCAGCAGCACGCCGGCGCCGATCTCCAGGCGACCCTCATTCAGGGCCTCCAACACGTTGCCGTGCACGGGCCAGCGCGCGTATGCCTCGCGACGCATAAGCTGCCAGTGGATCTGCGCACGGTTCCAGGGCAGCGTATTGCGCTCGTACCAGCGCCACTTCTGCGCCCAGATCCTCGCCTGGTGGGCGAAGCCTCCGGCCTCGGAGATCGTCATGGCGCAGACGCTACCGGTAGGTGAGCCGCACACGCACCAAGTAGCCGCGCCTCGCCCCTCCCGGGGTGCTGACGTCGAGCGCGATCAGCGCCTGCACTCCACGGTGGGCGCGCAGGGCCGCCCGCACCCTCGCCAGCGTGCGGTGCGCGAGCGCGAGCGCGATGCGCACCGAGTGATCCGCCGCCAGCTCCACGCGCACGCTGCGCAGGCTCAGTTGGTGGCGGTGATGGTCCTTCAGGCTGAGATGACCGTGCGCGTACAGCGAGCACGCCTCGTTGCAACCCACCGTGAGGTACACACTGTGGTGCCGGCGCAGGTCCTGGCGCGGCGCGACCGAGGCCGTGAGCTGCAATGCAGGCAGGGTGGCGGTTGGCGGCGAGGGAGGAGCGATCGGCGGCGCCGTGGCGCAGAGGGACAGCGGCGGCTCGGAGCTCCCTGCCGGCACCGAGCCGGGGGGATTCGCTGCCGGCCCAGGACTGGGATGCGTAGGCAGGATCAGCGGCGCACGCGGCGCCTGACAGAAGTCGAAGTCGCTGATCAGGTTCCCGAGCCCGGGAGCTTCTTCGCGCACGTCGGGACGCGAGTCCGGGCGTCCGTCGGTCGCCGGGTTCAGACGCTGTCCGCCCAAGAAGTCATCCTCGATGAACTTCAGGTAGGCGTCGTGGCTGAGCGGCTGATGGTCGATGTAACCGGGGCGCGCATACGGGCTGATGACCATGCCGGGAACGCGAAAGCCGTAGCCGTTGCCGTCAACTACCGGCGGCACCACATGGTCGTAAAACCCACCCCAGTCGTCCCATGAGAGAAAGATCGCGGTACTGGACCAGCAGGGGCTCAACATGATCGAGTTGACGAGCGTCGTGACGTACGCCTGGCCGGCAGAGATCAATGCGGGCGGGTGTTCGGAAACGGTGTCGTTCGGATCGATCCAGGAGACACTCGGCAGGCCACATTCGTCCGGGCGTTTCACAGCCGAGTAGAAATCACTCAGCGACTGGACATTGCCGAGCTGTTCGTCCTGGTGAACGTCGGCGAAGTACGGCAGCGGGTTCCAGATGCCCGGCGTCTTGGGCCCCTGCGACACGGGCGCGCAGGTCATTGCGCTGTCGGACTCGCAATCGGGCTCCGCGCCTTCGAAGACGTAGTAGGCCCAGCTCACACCGTTGCGGTAAAGCAGGTTTGTGACGTCGGTCCACGGCAGCGAGATTCCGTCCGGGCCACCGTAGCGGCTGGCTTCGCTATCCGGGTTGGGAGGACCTTCGAGCTTGCTGATGCACGACATCGGGTCACTCCAATTCGTGCACGTCGCCGACCACGCCGAGAGCTCGAAGAGGTGCTCGGGCCAGCTCCACGAGGACACCGGCTCGTACATGCTGTCCTGCAGCACGAAGTTCTGCGCGTACGTCCAGTAGTTGGGTATCTCGCGGGCGTCGTGGTATCCCATCGCGTCGACGCAGTGCACGGTCGTGCCCTGTTCAGTGCAGGGGCTGCAGTTGGGTTCCGTCGTGTTGCATTTGCTGCCCTTCTCGGCCTGCCCGACGAAGCCGTCCATCCGGCCCCCGTCAAGATCCGCCGTAAAGTTGCTCGCACCGTGGGGACCGCCGTTGTTCAGTCCGCTGGCGTCGTGGAAGGGCGCCACGCAGCCGCCGTTGACCGGATCCGGAACGCACACGCCTGCGGGTATCCCATTGGCGCCGGGATAGGTGCCGAAGTAGGAGTCGAAGGAGCGGTTCTCCTGCATGATCACGATCACGTGCTGGATCTTGTGAATACCTTCCGGCACCGCGGCGGCCGCGCGCACCGCAGCGCCAAGCCAGAGGGCCAGCGCCAAGCTCGCGAGCGCGAGCGCCGATGCGCGGCCCAGCAAAACCCTCCTCAGTGTGCCTCCCCGGCCCATCCCACCCCTTCTCTACCCAAATGACGCCCGTCTATTCGTGCGCAAAGCGCCGACCAGACAGCAGTCTCGCCAGTCGAAACACCCCTTTCAGCGGACAGTTGCGCAGCGCACCACATCGCCACCCGACGCGCTTACGCCGCGGCCCTCACGCGCCGCTTGCGGGGCTTGGCGGGCGCGCGACCCTTGCGCCCCGCGCCGTTGCTCGACGCGCCGGCCGCCGGCAGTAGCTCGGCGAGGAACTGCCCGGTGTGCGAGGCCGGCTCGGCCGCCACCTCCTCGGGGGTGCCGGCCGCGATCACCATGCCGCCCTCGTCTCCCCCCTCCGGTCCCATGTCGATCAGGCGGTCGGCGCACTTGATGACGTCGAGGTTGTGCTCGATCACGACCACGCTGTTGCCCGCGTCGACCAGCCGCTGCAGGACCTCCAGCAACCGCTGCACGTCGGCGAAGTGCAGGCCCGTAGTGGGCTCATCGAGGATGTACAGCGTGCGCCCGGTCGCGACCTTCGAGAGCTCGGTCGCGAGCTTCACGCGCTGGGCCTCCCCGCCGGAGAGCGTCGTCGCGGGCTGACCGAGACGCACGTAGCCGAGGCCGACCGCGTTCAGGGTCTCCAGGCGCCGGCGGATCTTAGGGATGTGCTCGAAGAACTTCACGGCCTGCTCGATCGACATGTCGAGGACGTCGGCGATGCTCTTGCCCTTAAAGTGGATCTCGAGCGTCTCGCGGTTGTAGCGCTTGCCGTGGCACTGCTCGCAGGGGACGTACACGTCGGGCAGGAAGTGCATCTCGATCTTGATCTGCCCGTCGCCCTTGCAGACCTCGCAGCGCCCGCCCTTGACGTTGAAGGAGAAGCGGCCCGGCTTGTAGCCACGCGCGCGCGCCTCCTGGGTTTTGGAGAACATGTCGCGGATTACGTCGAACAGACCCGTGTACGTGGCGGGGTTCGAGCGCGGGGTGCGCCCGATCGGGGACTGGTCGACGGCGATGATCTTGTCGAGCTGATCGAGCCCCTCGATCGAGCGGTGCGCACCCGGACGCTGACGCGCGCGGTGCAGGCGATTGGCCAGCGCCTTGTAGAGAATCTCGTTGACGAGCGTCGACTTGCCCGAGCCCGACACGCCCGTCACGCAGGTCAGCGTCCCCAATGCGAAGCTCGCGTCGACGTCGCGCAGGTTGTGCTGCGTGGCGCCCTTGACATGCAGGTAGCCCGTCGGGACACGCCGCTGCTTGGGCGGGGCGATCGTGCGTGTGCCCGCGAGGAACTGCCCGGTGAGCGAGTCCTTCACGCGCTGTACCTGCGCCGCTGTCCCCTGCGCGACGATCCGCCCGCCGTGCTCGCCCGCGCCCGGGCCGAGGTCGAGGAGGTGGTCGGCGGCGCGCATCGTCTGCTCGTCGTGCTCGACCACGATCACCGTGTTGCCGATGTCGCGCAGGCGCTCCAGCGTCGCGATCAGCTTGGAGTTATCGCGCTGGTGCAAGCCGATCGAAGGCTCGTCCAGGATATAGAGCACGCCCACCAGCGAGGAGCCGATCTGCGTCGCCAGGCGGATGCGCTGCGCCTCCCCGCCGGAGAGCGTCGCCGAGCCGCGGTCCATCGAGAGGTAGCCGATGCCGACGTTCTCCAGGAACTGCAGCCGCTCGGAGATCTCGCGCAGGATCAGCCGCGCGACGTGGCGGTCGGTCTCTGAGAGCTCGACCTCCTCGAGCCACTTCAGGGCGCGCCGCGCGGAGAGCGCGCAGAAGTCCTCGATGCGGGTCCCCCCCACGAGCACCGCGCGCGACTCCGCCCGCAGGCGCGCGCCGCCGCAGACCGGACAGGGCCGCAGCGACATGTATTCCTCGAGCTTCTCCTTGACCCCGTCGGACTCGGTCTCGCGGTAGCGGCGCTCCAGGTTCGCGACGATCCCGGCGAAGCGCGTCGAGTACGAGCGCCGCCGGCCAAAGCGGTTGCGGTAGGAGATCGGCAGGGGCTCCTCGGTCCCGTGCAGGAAGACCGCGCGGTGCTCCTCCGGGAGATCTTGCCAGGGGGTATCGAGGTCCACGCCGTAGCGCTCGGAGATCGCCTCCGCGACCTGCTCGTAGTAGTTGGACACCGTGTTGCTCCACGGCGCGATCGCGCCCTCGCCAACCGACAGCGTCGGGTCCGGGATCAGCAGCTCGGGGTCGATGACCATCTGCGCACCAAGGCCGTGGCAGTGCTCGCAGGCTCCGTGCGGAGAGTTGAACGAGAAGATCCTTGGCTCCAGCTCGACCAGCGAGGGGCCGTGCTCGGGGCAGGCGAAGCGCTCAGAAAAGGTGAAGATCGTGCCGTCGGGAGGCAGCTGGCCGGTAACGATCTGCGCGGCCGCCGCCCGCGTGCCCAGCGCACCGGTCGCGCGCCCGCTCCCATCCTTGGCGGCGCCTGCGGCTTTCCCCTGCACGCGACCATTCCCGGCGCCGCCCGTCTCCTCGGACTCGCCGTCGTGCGCGACCGCCACGCCCGGAGCGGAGCCCGGGAGGGCGGAGCCGATCATCTCCACCTCCACCAACCCGTCGGCCAGCCTGACCGCGGTCTCGATCGAATCGGCCAGGCGCTTGCGCAGGTCGTGACGCATGATCAGGCGGTCGATCACGACCGAGATGTCGTGCTTGTAGCGCTTGTCGAGCACGATCGATTCCTCCAGCAGGCGGATGCGGTCGTCGATCCGCACGCGCGTGAAGCCCTCCGTGCGCAGCTCCTCCAGCTGCTTGCCGTACTCGCCCTTGCGCCCGCGCACGATCGGCGCCATCACCATGAAGCGCGCCCCGTCGGGCAGCTCCATCACCTGGTCGATGATCTGCTCCGCCGACTGCCCCACGATCGGCCGGCCGCAGATCGGGCAGTGCGGCTTGCCCACCCGCGACCACAGCAGGCGCAGGTAGTCGTAGATCTCCGTCACCGTCCCCACCGTCGAGCGCGGGTTGCGCGAGGTCGTCTTCTGGTCGATCGAGATCGCCGGCGAGAGACCCTCGATCGAGTCGACGTCGGGCTTGTCCATCTGCCCCAGGAACTGGCGGGCGTAGGCGGACAGGGACTCGACGTAGCGGCGCTGACCCTCGGCGTAGATCGTGTCGAACGCGAGACTCGACTTGCCCGAGCCGGACAGTCCCGTGATCACCACGAGCGCGTCGCGCGGCAGGCTCAGCGAGATGTCCTTCAGGTTGTGCTCGCGGGCGCCCGCGACGACGATCTGGTTGCTCGAGGCCATCTAGGCCTACATCATAGGAAAGGGAACAGACGTTCGGGTGCTGGGATCCACCCCGAAGTAGAGGAGGATGATCAGATCACGTGCCCGGCACGTCCCTCAGGCGCTCGCCCGCCGGCGGACCGCAGCGCAGATCGCTCGCGAATGACCGAGACTACGGGGATGAGCGCAGCCATCGAGGCCCGGCCGATCGAGCTACCGCTGCCGGGCGGACACGACGGGGCCACCGTCACGCTCCAGCCCCTGCTGTGCGCCGAGATGCTGGTCCCCGAGGGCTGGTTTCATGCCCAACCCGGCCTGCGGGGCACGCTGCGGGCGCTCGGTATCGGCGTCCCCAAGGACCAGCTCATCCGCATCCCGATCGTCGCCTTCCTGATCGAGCACCCCGGCGCCGGGCCGATCCTCATCGACACCGGCTATCACCGCGTCGTCGCCGACGGCTCCGCCCGGGAACGCAACCGCAATCTCGGGCCGATCGGACGTCTGCTCGGCGCCGGCAACATCCACATGCGCCCCGAGCAGACGGTCGCCGCACAGCTGCAGGCCCGCGGCATCGAGCCCCACGACATCCGCCTGATCCTCATGACCCACCTGCACTTCGACCACGCCAGCGCCCTCGCCGACTTTCCCGCCGCCACCGTCCTCGCATCCGAGCGCGAGTGGCGCGCCGCCCGTGCCCGCAGCTCGGCGCTGTTCGGCTACCCATCGGCCCAGCTCGACCCGCGGCCCGTCTACCGAACCGTCGACTTCCATGGACCGCTCGCGCACCCGCACGGACCGTTCGAGCGGGCGCTCGACCTCTTCGGGGATGGGTCCCTCACGCTGCTCGATACCCCCGGCCACAGCGCCGGGCACCTCTCGATCATCGCTCGCCTGCGTGAGCGCGAAGCGATGATCGCGGGCGACGCGATCTACACGATGGCGACCCTGCGCGAGGGCCGCCGACCCTGGCGCTCGCAGAACGCCACGGCCTACGCGCACAGCCTGCGTGCGCTCCAGGCCTACGATCGCGAACACCCCGACGCACTGATCATCCCCGGCCACGACATGGGTCACTGGCAGACGCTCGCCGCGCACTACGCCTGAGCGCGTACCGAGACTTACGCACGAGTGGACCCGGGAGGACCGGCTGCCTATAGAGCTCCGGGTAGGCGCGACTCCAAGAGCGCTCGGGGCGGTCTGCACGCCGTATGCGCGCCGCGCGCGCCGAGCTCGTAGATCCAGAACCCGCCGACGCGCAGCGGACGCACGCCGAGGGGGTCCAACAGCCGGGGCCAGTACCCCGGCGTGTGTTCACGGAGCAGGATCACGCTGCTGCCGGTTAGAGCAATGAATTCGCAGAGCCGCTGTTTGGCCCGGCCCTTGACCGGAACCCCCTCCAGCCTCCTGATGAGGGGAATGTACGGCTGATACGCGTCCGGCACCGCGACCGACACATATCCCCCCGCCAGGCGAAAGCGGAAGCCCGCCTCGACCTGCCAGAACATCGAGTCGCCGGCGATCCCGAACGGCAGCGCCAAGACCGTGCTCCCCGCCGGCACGTAGCGTGCGAGCGCCGGGGTCGCGAGCAACCGAGGAGTATCCACCGGCGTCCCCCACAGCGCACCTGTCGGATCCGGAGCGAGTGACGCCACGACGAGCGCAAAGGCCGCCCAGCGCATGGCCCGATGTCGGGGTCGAGCGAGCCAGCAGGACAGCGCTACGGCGGCGGCGAGCCACACATACACCACAAACCGGGTCGGCCCGGCGAAGCGCAGCAGCGGCAACTGGCTGACGATCGACCACGGCAGGGGCACGCCGGTTGCGTGCCCATCGACGTACGCATGCGCGCCGAGGCTCGCGACCGTAGCCACTCCGATGAACGCGAGCAGGCAGCGACCCAACCGCGAGCGGCGAAACTCGAACGCGTAAGCCCCCAGCAGCAGGATCAGCGGCACGCCGAAGTAGGCGAGCTGCTCGGTGAGGTTGCCCCGCAGCTTCGCCGCGCTCGCCGCAATGCCACCCGGCCCGTGCAGCCATGTCACCCGCGTCGGGATCACGAAGTTCGCCAGATCGGCGCCCGAGTCGACGCCCGAGATGCCACTCACCGGATTGGAATAGCGCAGCGCGTAGTACAGATACGGACCGGCCAGCACCAACGCGAGCCCGAGCGCAGCGAGCGCCTCGACCGCGCAGCCCCAGACCCGCGGGCGACGTGCCGCCCCCGCCAGCAGCGCGCCAAGCAGAAAGGCCAGCGCACCGAACATCACCATCGAAGCGAGTACCTCGCTGGCGGTACACAACTGCAAGGCAAGCACAGCCCCTAGTGCGAGCACGAAGCGCCCGCGCGAGATCAGCCCCGCCTCGCGCCTGAGCACGAGCAGCGCCGCCAGGGGCAGCAACGCCACGAGCGCCAAGCTCAGGTGGTTGATCGTCTCGACGCTCTCGTAGCTGCCAAAGCCGAACAGCAGTCCGCCGGCCAGGGCCGCCGGCAAACGGCCGCTGACATGGCGGCAGAGCAGGAACGCCGTCCACGCCGCCCCCGCCGAAGCGGCCAGCGCGAGCAGGTTGTAGCTCGCCACAGCACCGAGCGCCAGCGTGACCGGGACAGCCAGCAGCCCCGGTCCCAGGATGCTCGCCGCCCACGTCAGGTTGTAGCCGACGGGCGCGAAGACCTCGTGCGCGAGAAATGGGTTCTGCAAGTGCGTCAGCGCATGCGTCGCCCACGCCAGCGACCAGACATAGGCGCTCTGATCGTGGCCGTAGTACGCCGGGCTCTGGCCGAAGCCCTCCACGACATGGTGCAGATCGCCGAGTACCCGGCGCCCGAATATCAGAGCCGACAGGCCGCAGTAGGCGACGAGCGCCAGCAGCGGCGCCGCGAGCGCACGGGCCCGTTCACCTAACTGCCCGCGCCCACCGCGGCGATCGACCAATGGCTGCCTGGTGGCAGCGACGAGCTCCCCGTCCGGCGTCTCGCCCCCGTCCCATTCCCGTATGCGAGTCGCTTCCGTCATGCGCCTGGAGGGAATCGAACCCTCGACCTGCGGCTTGAAAGGCCGCTGCTCTTTGGCACCCCGTAGGTTGCCGTTGACCACTGAGCTACAGGCGCATCGATTGGTGAGCGCGCATTGTAGTTGGATGCGTCGCCCCCGTGGGGTTCTCAGACCTCGATCGCCGCATAAACCTCGTCGAGCAGCTTTCCCCGGTCGGCCAACTGGAAGTTCTCCTGCAGGTAGCGGTCGGCCTGCTCCCGCGACTCACCGTTGAGCGCCATGTTGAGCGCCACCAACCGCGCCCCATCGATATCCCCGCTGGCAAGCGTCTGCCCGCCACCCTCGATCCCCGGCGCTGGAACTGCTTGTGCGACCGGCTCGGCCGGCAGCGATCGGGCAGCGATGACAGGCGCCGCTGGCGCCGGCTCTAGCACTGCTGGCGGCGCGACAGGTGACGCCGGCGCGGGCGGAGTCGGGACCGGGACCGGGCCTAGCGGCCTAGCTGGCTCGCTTGGCGTTGCGCCTACAGTCGGCCCGACCTCGCCGGGGTCGGGCGCCAGCGTCGCCGCCATCCGACCACTGGCCGCGTCGTAGAGCTCGCCCATGTTGGTCTCCACCGACCCCAGGTCCGCCGCGAGGCGACCCGCGCCCGCCTGCAGGCTTCCCACGAGCGCGCCCACCTCGCCGTCCATCGACTCCACGCGCCCGAGCAGCACCGCCGTCGCCTGAGCCACCGCCGACACATGCGCCTGCGCCCGCTGCACCGCCTCCGTGCGTGTGCGCTCTGCGTCCAGCGCCGCCTCCTCGCGCATCCGCGCCGCGTCCTCAACGGCGTTGCGCTCGATGTCCGCAGCCGTCGTCTCCGCCGCCTCCAGGATGCCCTGCACCTGGTTTGCGGCCGCCGAGCCCAGCGACTCGGTCCCGCGGCCGGCCGCGGGACGCTCGCGCAAGTCCTGCACCTCAGCCGCGAGCGTGCGCAGATGGGCGTCCACAGCCGCCGGGTCATACCCTCGTCGCGCGATCGGGAAGTCGCGCCGTTCAATGCTTTGGCGGTCCAGATCCACCTTGGCTCAAGCCTACCCGACCGGGCCGTCGGCTTCGCCCGCCCCCTCAGCGAGCCTCGGCCGGCGCCCCAGCCTGCTGAGCATCCATCGTGGCCTCCGCCTCCTGGACCTCGCGCAGATCCCGGCGCAGCTCGCGAATCTCGTCGCGCAACTGCGCCGCGTACTCGAAGCGCAGGTCGTCGGCGGCCGCGATCATCTCCTCCTCGAGCTCGACAACCAAGCGCTCCAGCTCGTGCTGAGGCAGCTCCTTCGCCTTGGCCCGCTCCCCCCCGCGCCGGCGGCGACCACCACGCGGGACCTTGGACTCGCCCTGCAAGAACTCAGCGATGTCCGAGACGCCCTTCACGATCGTTTCCGCTGTGATCCCGTGTCGCTCGTTGTAGGCGAGCTGGATCTCGCGGCGGCGGTCTGTCTCCCGCAGCGCCGCGCGCATCGCCTTGGTCTCCTTGTCGGCATACATCAGCACCATCCCGTGCACGTTGCGCGCCGCCCGGCCGATCGTCTGGATCAGCGAGGTCTCCCCGCGCAAGAACCCCTCCTTGTCGGCGTCGAGGATCGCCACCAGCGAGACCTCAGGCAGATCGAGGCCCTCGCGCAGCAGATTGACCCCGACCAACACGTCGTACTCCCCCAGGCGCAGGTCGCGGATGATCTGGATGCGCTCCAGCGTGTCGATCTCCGAGTGCAGGTAGCGCACCTTGAAGCCCATCTCCAGCAGGTACTGCGAGAGGTCCTCGCTCATCTTCTTCGTAAGCGTCGTCACCAGCACCCGCTCCTGACGGTCCACCCGACCCCTGATCTCATTCATCAAGTCGTCGATCTGGTTGCGCGTCGCGCGCACCTGCACGTCGGGGTCGACGATGCCGGTGGGACGCACGATCTGCTCTACGATCCGGCCCGAGCGGGTACGCTCGAACTCGCCCGGGGTCGCCGATACGAACAGCAGCTGCGGCGTGATCGACAGGTACTCGTCGAACTTCTGCGGGCGATTGTCCATCGCGCTCGGCAGCCGGAAGCCGTACTCCACGAGCGTCTGCTTGCGCGAGCGATCCCCCTCGAACATGCCCCCGATCTGCGGAACCGTCTGGTGGGACTCGTCGACGAAGCACACGAAGTCCTTGGGGAAGTAATCGATCAGGCAGTACGGCCGCTCGCCCGGCTTGCGTCCGTCCAGGATCCGCGAGTAGTTCTCGATCCCCGAGCAGAAGCCCATCTCGCGCAGCATCTCCATGTCGTACTGCGTGCGCTGGCGCAAGCGATGGGACTCGAGCAGCTTGCCATCGGCCTCCAGCTGCGCGCAGCGCTCGTTTAGCTCCCGGCCGATGTCTTCCACGGCCTTCTCGACGGTGCCTTCCTTGACGTTGTAGTGCGTCGCCGGCCAGATCGCGACGTGCTCCAGGTTGTCCTCGATCAGCTCCCCCGTCAGCGGGTCGAACTCCTGCAGGCGCTCCACCTCGTCCCCGAACAGGGTCGCCCGGAAGGCAGTCTGCGCGTAGGCCGGGAATACCTCCAGCGTCTCGCCGCGCACGCGGAAGGTGCCGCGGGCGAGCACGGTGTCGTTACGGGTGTACTGGATCGAGACCAGTTTGCGCAGCAGCCGGTCGCGGTCGATCTCCTCGCCGCGCCGCAGGATCTGCATGTTCATCTCGTACACCTCCGGCGAGCCCAGACCGTAGATGCAGGAGACCGACGCGACCACGATCACGTCGCGCCGCGCGAACACCGCAGCGGTGGCCGCATGACGCAGGCGATCGACCTCTTGGTTGATCGCCGAGTCCTTCTCGATATACAGATCCCGGCTCGGAACGTACGCCTCGGGCTGGTAGTAGTCGTAGTAGGACACGAAGTACTCCACCGCGTTCTCCGGGAAGAACGTGCGGAACTCGTTGCAGAGCTGCGCCGCCAGCGTCTTGTTGTGCGCGATCACGAGCGCCGGGCGCTGCACCGCCTCGATTACGCCGGCCATCGTCATCGTCTTGCCGGTGCCGGTCGCTCCGAGCAGCGTCTGGAAGCGCTCGCCGCCCTCGATCCCTTCCGCGAGCGCAGCGATCGCCTTGGGCTGATCGGCGGTCGGCGTGAAGACTGAGTCGAGCTTGAACGGGGGCATGGGCGGTGGCTCTCTACAGTAGCCCCTCACTTGCGAGGGCCGAAACGGCCCCGGCGCCTGGCCTACGCCGACCCCCATCGCCACGCTGCGCCAACCCTGCCTGCCGCGGCCTACGCCAGCCCTAACTGCCGCGCGTAGGTCGCGCGGTAGGCGCGCTGCGCGCTGAGCACGCGGTGCACGTATTCGCGGGTCTCGGGGAAGGGAATCGCCGCTTTGGTCAGCTCCCCGCCTTCGGCGCGAGCGTGCGCGACCCATCCGTCGACGTTCGTCAGGCCCGCGTTGTAGGCCGCGACGGCAAGCATCTCGTTGCCTTCGTAGTGGTCGAGCAGGTAACGCAGGTAGTAGGTGCCGTAGGCGATGTTGATCGCGGGCGTCGCAAGGTCGCCCGTCTGGAAGCGCACCCCGCCTGAGATGTGCGCGAGAAACTCGGCGGTGCTCGGCAGGATCTGCATCAGTCCCTGCGCACCGGCCGAGGAGGGCCGTGGGTCGAACTTGGTCTCGGCGTAGATCACGGCCGCGATCAGCGCGGGATCGATGTGCTTTGCGGCAGCCTGCTGGCGAATCACGCTCGCGTCGCGCAACGGCAGCGCGAGCTCGTGCACGGCGTGCTCCAGGCGCGGTGCGATCAGCGCGATCAGCGCGACCGCGACAGCGAGCCCGCAGAGCGTTCGCAGCGTCCGTCCGCGCCGCGACGGGCCGTGCATCCGTGTGTCAACTCGCGCGGTGGCGGAGCTGCTCATTCCCTCAGCTTGTCAAGGATTGCCGACAGCTTCTCTTCCAACTCGCGCTCGCTGCCATTGTTGCGGACCGCGAACGTCGCTCTTTGCGCCTTCTCCTGCTGGGAGAGCTGACGCGCGGTGCGCTCCCCTTCGAGGGCGTGTCCCCGTTGAGCGGCGCGCTCGCCCCGCAGCCGCTCGTCCGCGACGACGGCGATCGTCGCGTCGTAGATGCCCTCCATCCCGGCCTCGAACAGCAGCGGCACCTCCACCACCGCAGCCGGCGGCGGCGGGCGGCGGCTACGCGCCTGACCGAGCCAGGCCGCGACGCGCTCCCCCACCAGCGGCCACAGCAGTCCCTCCAGCCACCTGCGCTCGCGCTCGTCGGAGAATGCCCGCAAGGCGATCGCCGCACGATCGACAGCGCCGCCCGGCGCGACCTCCGGACCCCAGCGCGCCACGATCTCCTCGCGTAGATGCGCGTCCTGCGCGTAGAGCTCGTGCACCACGGCATCCGTGGAGAGCACCTCCGCCCCCAGCCGCCCGAGCGCGGCGAGCGCCGTCGACTTGCCCGCGCCCATCCCCCCGGTGAGTCCTACCAGGGGAACCGCGGGCTCCGCCGCCATCGGCAGCGCGGGGTCAGTCCTGTGAGGAGTCCGACGCCGACTGAAGCTCGGCCGCGGAGGCCGCCGGATCAGGCTCCGGGCTCTCCGCGGCGGTCTCGGTCTCGGCGGTCTCGGCCTCGGCGGACTCCGCCTCAGCGGCAGGCTCGGGCTCCGCGACGTCAGGTGCTGATGCCTCGGCCCCGGGCTCCGCAACCTCGGCCCCGGGCTCCGCAACCTCGGCGGCAGGCTCCGCAACCTCGGCGGCAGGCTCCGCAACCTCGGCGGCAGGCTCGACAACCTCTGCGGCGGACTCGGACTCGGCGGCAGGCGCGGGCTCGGATGCTTCGACAGCCTGCACCTCACCCTGGGGGGCATCGACGGCCGGCTCCGGCACCTCGGCGGTGGACTCCGCCATCGCCACCTCGGGCTCAACGGCCTCTGGCTGCACGAACTCTGGTGCACCCGCATCGGGCTCGACAGCCTCCGGCTGCGCGGCGGCAGGCTCAGTCGCAACGGCTACCTCGGCCTCCCCCTCGACGGTATCGCCCACGGCCTCGGCGGCCGGCGCGTCTGGCCGCGGTAGCGGCAGGATCTGTCCCTCGACGCGCTTGGCCGACAGCGACAGGCGGCGACGCTCGGAGTCGATCTCGAGGATCTTGACGCGGATCTCATCGCCCGGATGGACGATCTCGCGGGGGCTTTCGACGTGGTGCCCCGCGAGCTCGGAGATGTGGACGAGCCCCTCGACGCCGTCGAGGATCTCGACGAAGGCGCCGAAGGTGACGACCTTCGTGACCGTCCCCTGGAGCTCGTCGCCGATGTTGTAGGTGTCGACGATCCGCTGCCAGGGGTCTTCCTGGGTCTGCTTGAGACCGAGCGAGATGCGCTGGCGGTCGCGGTCGATGTCGAGCACCTTGACCTGGACGGTGTCGCCGATGTTGAGGATCTCGCTGGGGTGGTTGACATGCGACCACGAGAGCTCGGAGATGTGGATCAGGCCGTCGATCCCGTCGAGGTCGACGAAGGCGCCGAAGTCGACAATGTTGGAGATCTGACCCTCGACGACGAGCCCCGGCTGGAGTCGGTCGAGGATCTGCTGGCGGACCTCCTTGCGCTCCTCCTCGAGCACGGCGCGGCGCGAGAGTACGACGTTGTTGCGGGAGCGATTGAGCTCGATGACCTTGGTCTCGATCTTGGTCGCGAGGTACTCGTCGAGGTTCGGCACGCGGCGGATGTCGACGAGCGAGGCGGGCAGGAAGCCGCGCACGCCGAGGTCGATGATCAGGCCGCCCTTGACGACCTCGATCACGGTGCCCTCGACCGGTTCGCCGGACTCCGCGGCAGCCTCGATGCGCCGCCACGCTTTCTCGAAGCGGGCGCGCTTCTTGGACATGATCAGGCGGCCGTCCTGGTCCTCCTTGGTGAGGACGATCGCGTCGACCTCCTCGCCGAGCTGGACCTCGTCGTGGGGGTCCACGGACTTGCGGATCGACAGCTCGCCGGAGGGAATGACGCCCTCGGACTTGTAGCCGATGTCGACGAGGACCTCGTCCTTGTCGATGCGTACGACGCGGCCGGTGACGACCTCGCCCTCCTCGAATGGCTTCAGGGTGGCGTCATAGTTGGGGACCAGCTGCCCATCAACTTCGAGCAGGAGTCCGTTGGAGCCCTCTACGACATGGGCTTCTGGTTTCTCGATCAGTGCTTGCACGGCTCGAAGCCTAGCGCAGCGCTGCGGGCCGCGGAGGCCGCGCGGCCAGCGGGGCATGCAAGCGCCGGCCACGGGGGCCTGCTCCTATGATTGCGCGAGCGATGCCAGTGAGAGCGACTAAGCGGGGGGCCGACCGGACCCGCCTGGAACGCGACTGCGATGTACTCGTGTGCGGGGCGAGCTTCGCGGGCCTCGCGGTCGCGCGCGAGCTTGCGGGCGCTGGCGCACGAGTGCTAGTAATCGACCGCTACGAGATCGGCGAGCGGCAAACCTCGGCGTGCGGCATCCCGACTGCGTGGTTGGAGAGCCTCGAGCTCGGGGGCTCGCTGCGACAGACCTTCGAGGAGCTGACGGTACACACGCCCTGGAGGAGCTCGCGCTGGAGGCTGCCATGGACGTTTTCGACTTTCGACTACCGCGAGCTGTGCGCATTGCTGTGGGAGCAGGCCCGCGCTCCGGATACCGAGTTCGAGACGGCTACGGTGGAAGGCCGCGAGGGTTTCACCGTGCACACCGATCGCGGCGAGCTGCGCGCGCCGCTGATCGTCGACGGGCTGGGCTGGCGCAGGGTGCTGTCGAACGCGCCGGCAATCCAACCTCCCAACGCGCGCCTCTCCCGCGGTCTGGAGGTACATCCGCAGGGCAGCGGCGAGGAGATGGAGCTGTGGATCGATCCGCGCTACATTCGCGCGGGCTACTCCTGGAGCTTCCCCGCCGGGGACGAGCTGCGCGTGGGCGTCGGTTCGTTCTGGCCGGCCCACCATGTCAAGCAGCCGACGGTGCGCCTGGCGGGCGACCTGCGGCTTCCGGCGGAGGGCTACCAGGGCAACTGGATCCCGCACGAGCTGCGTCCGGCCATCGAGGACGGCGTCTTCTTCGTGGGCGACTCAGCCGGGCACTGCCTGCCGCTGACCGCGGAGGGAATCCGCACAGCGCTCTACTTCGGCATCGCCTGCGGGCGCGAGCTGCGCGCGGTGACCGATGGCCGCGGCGACCGTGCGCAGGCGCTGCGCCGTTACGGCGCGTTCTCGGATGCCCATGCAAGGAAATACGGCTGGCTGCTGCGCACCCAGCGCGCCATCGGACGCATGACCCCCAGCCGCACCGTAACCGCGCTCGTGCACGCCTTCGAGCGCCCCGGTATGTCCAGATGGGCGTTCGAGCACTACATGCAGATCGCGCCGCCCTCATTCGTGAATGGCAACCCGCCTGCCCAGCGCCGCCCTTCCAGAGAGCGTGCGGCCGCGCCTGCGACAGTCTGAGTCAAGGGATCCGGCAATCAGGGCCGCAGCTAGCCCCACGCGCCGGGCGTGATCTCCAGGTAACACATGTCCACGCGCATGAGATCCATGGCCCGCTCGAAGAGCTCGCGACCCAGGCCGTAGCGCCGCGCGAGCGTGATCTCGGCCAGCAGCTCGTCCTCAGGAGCAAGCACCTTGGCCGTCGCCTCGAACGGCGAGCCCAACGGCTTGCCGCGGACGGTGCACGGAGCGACGAGCATGCGCGGATCGCGACGCAGGCGCTTGACCTTGCCGGCGGTGCGCTCGGAGCGCACGTAGAGATGCCCGTTCAGCTCCGCGGCCCACACCGGCGTCGGCACCGGCGTCCCGTCACGGCGGTAGGTGACCAACAGCGAGCGCTTATGGGCAGGGATGTCCCGCGAGGAGTTAGTGCGCGGCGCGTCCTGGATCGCGCGCGCACCGCTTGGAGCTGTCCGAGCCGCCATCCGGGCCCAAACAGCGCTGCCGGAAGACGTCTTCCCGGCACCGGGCGGGCACTCGCGCGCGCGGCTCTAGACGTGGTGGGATCGGTCATCGCGTTTCTCCTTGGCTAGAGCTCATGGAATACCTCGGCCAACCTGCTGATGCCCTCTGCGATCGCGGACTCGGTGAGACCGGCGTAACCCAGCACCAGCGCATCCGTCTCACGCGGGGGCTCCATCATGTGCATGCTGAGCGGGTAGACGCCGACCGAGCGTCGCGCAGCCTCGTCGAGCAGGCGCTGGGCGTCGACCGCGCGGGGAAGCCGCAGGAGCGCATGCAGCCCAGCCGAGATGCCGCTGATCTGCGCCTGCGGGAGGCTCTGCGCGACGGCGGCGATCAGCGCGTCACGGCGGCCGCGGTTGCGGCGACGCGCCTTGCGCAGGTGACGGTCATAGGCGGCGGTCTCGATCAACCGAGCGAGCGCAAGTTGCTCGATCGCGGGCGAGCCCAGGTCGTCGAGCAGCTTCGCCTCGAGAACTGCGTCGATCAGCGCCCCCGGCAGCACGAGCCATCCGAGCCGCAGCCCGGGGGCAAGCGTCTTTGAGGCGGTGCCGAGATAGACAACGCGATCTGGCGCCAGACCCTGTAGGGCCCCTAGCGGCGCGCGGTCGTAGCGAAACTCGGCGTCGTAATCGTCCTCGATCACCAGCCCACCGGCACGAGCCCATGCTACGAGCGCCGCGCGTCGCGGGGGCGAGAGCACCACGCCTGTCGGGCACTGGTGCGCCGGAGTGGCGAGCACGACCGAAGCCCTCAGGGCACTCACGTCAACTCCCTCATCGTCGACCGGCGCCGGCTCCACCAGCAGCCCGGCATAGGTGAGCACGGCGCGATGCGGGGGCAGGCAGGGATTCTCGACCGCAATCGAGTCAGTTCCAAGCCGGGCAAGCGCGCGGGCGAGCAGGGCAAGACCCTGCGTGGCGCCTGCACAGATCACAATTGCGTGGGGATCGACCGCGACGCCGCGCACGCGGCGCAGATAGCCGGCGAGCGCGCGACGCAACTCGGGTGTGCCGCGCACGTTGGGATAGGCGAACACGGATGCGGGCGCGGAGCGCAGCACTTCGCGCAGCGCACGCAGCCACAGCGCGCGCGGAAAAGAGGCCAGGTCGGGGGCGCCCGGGAAGAAGTCAAAGCGCAGCGCTTGGGCGGGCTCCTGCGGGGGACCGCCGTTGCTGGCGGCGGCAGTCGCCGCGACGTATGTGCCGGCGCCATGCTGGGCCACGAGATAGCCCTCGGCGAGCAGTTGCGCGTAAGCGTCCACGACCAGCCTCCGGGAGACCGCTAGATCGTCTGCCAGCGCGCGAGACGAGGGCAGGCGGCTACCGGCGGGCAGCGTCCCGTCGCGCACGAGTTCGCGCAGACGATCCTCGAGCTGCGCGCGTCGGTGACTGCCGCGTAGCTCGATCATCAGCTCCGGGCCATAACTGGTACCCAATTCTTGGGCTTGACTGGTCACTCTCTGGGTTCCATTCCTGAGCTAGAGTAGCGCTATGTCGACCGTGCGTGTGGGTCTGATCACATTTGCAGCGCTCTACTTTGCACTGGCCGCGCTGATGGTCGTGGCTCCACACGTCTTCTATGCAGATGTGGGACCGTTCGGGGTTCGCAACGACCACTATCTGCGTGACGTGGCGAGTTGCTATGCGGCGTTCGCGGCAGCACTGGTCGTGGCATACCGGTGCGTGTCGTGGCGCACACCGGTGCTCTGCTGCTTGGCGCTCCAATCCGGATTGCACTCGATCAACCACCTTGTTGACATCGGAACCGCCCACCCCTACTGGCTCGGCCCAGCCGACTTCATCTCGCTCACGCTCGGGACCATCGCACTGGCGTGGCTCGCGCGCGAGTCATCTCGACCACTGGAGGCACAGCGATGACCCGTATCGAAGGCGTGCCCGCCGGCAAGGCGGGAGTGCTCGTGAAACTCATTTACAGGCTGACGCGACGGCAGTTCGGCCGGATGATGGACCCGGTCGCTGTCTACGCCCATACGCCGAGACTACTGGTCGGCTATGGGATGTTCGAGCAGACAACCCTCAAGCAGGGGCGCGTCGAGGAGCGCCTCAAGGCGCTGGGCGAGCTGAAGGCGGGAGCACTCGTCAACTGCGAGTTCTGCATCGACATCGGCTCATCGCTAGGCCGCGAAGCGGGCATCACTGAGGCACAGATGCTGGCGCTGGCGCACTACCGCGACAGCGACGAGTTCAACGACGTCGAGAAGCTCGTGCTCGACTACGCCACAGCCATGAGCCGAACACCGGCGGGGGTGAGTGACGAGTTGTTCGCGGCGCTGCGCGAGCACTTCGACGAGCCCCAGATCGTCGAGCTCACCAATGTGATCGCACTGGAGAACATGCGCGCGCGCTTCAACTGTGCCCTCGACATGACGCCTGCGGGCTTTAGCGAGGGGCTGGTGTGCGTGCCGATGGAGAGCGCCCCGGCAGCCGACCGGGAGGCCCTTCCGCCCGGCGCCGGTATCCCTGCCCACGCATGAGGGTCTTCCTCGCCGGCGCCACCGGCGTTATCGGCCGGCAGCTCGTACCACTGTTGCTCGCGGACGGGCACCAGGTCACTGCCAGCACGCGCACACCGCAGAAGAGCGAGGCCCTGCGCGCCGCGGGCGTCGAGGCGGTGGTGCTCGACGCGCTGGACGGCGTGGCCGTGAAAGCGGCGCTGAAGGCGGCTCACCCCGATGTTGTGATCCACCAGCTCACCGCGATCCCGGCCCGCCTCGATCCGCGCAAGATCGAGCGTGACTTCGTTCTAACCGATCGCTTGCGCAGTGAGGGCACGCGGCTGCTCGTCGCCGCCGCGCAGGAGGCCGGTGCCGCGCGGGTGATCGCCCAGAGCATCGCTTTCGCCTATGCCCCCGGCCCGCCCGGCACGGTTCATACAGAGCGCGACCCGCTGATTCTCGAGCAGGCGCCAAAGTCGTTCCGGCGCTCGGCTGGCGCGCTGAGGGACCTCGAGGCGGCGGTGCTGGGCGCGAGTGGGACGGTGCTGCGCTACGGCTACTTCTACGGCCCCGGGAGCGGCATCTCGCGGGAGGGTGCGATCGTCCGCGACCTAGCGCGACGAAGACTGCCGATCGTGGGCCGCGGTGAGGGGGTGTGGTCGTTCATCCATGTCGAGGACGCAGCGCGCGCCACCGTCGCCGTCCTCGAACGCGAGGGGCCGGAGTCCTTCAACATCGTCGATGACGACCCCGCGCCGGTCGCGCAGTGGCTGCCAGCGTTGGCTGTGGCCGCGGGAGCCCCGCGCCCACTACGGCTCCCGACCGTCATCGCCCGCGTGGTAGCCGGCAGCTACGGCGTCGCAGCCATGACCCGGAGCCAGGGCGCCTCAAATGCGTTGGCCAGGCAAGCGCTTGGCTGGCAGCCGCAGTACCCAAGCTGGCGAGAGGGGTTCAGCGCGGTTCTCCGGTGAGCGGCGCAGGGTGCTATGCCTAGCCAGCCCGGCTAGACGCTCACTTGCGCACTACCAGTGTGACCCCGGCAACCAGCAGCGCCAACCCTAGGATGCGCTGCGCCCCGACCGGCTGACGGGCGATCCCCAGCAGGCCGAAGCGATCGATCACTACGGAGATCACGAGCTGGCCGGTGATCACCGCCGCTGTCAGACCGCTGGCGCCGAGGGTGCGGACGGTGAGAATCGCGACGGTGACGTAAGTCGCTCCGAGCAGCCCCCCGATAAATGCCCACCAGGGGGCGCGCCCCGCGTGCGCGAAGTTGCCGAGACCTCCGCGAACAACCGTGGCGATCAGCAGCAACGCAACGGTTCCCACCAGGAACGACAGGCTGGCGGCCTGCACGCTGCCGACCGCGCGGCCGAGTCGAGAGTTGATCGGAGCCTGCATACCCACCAGGGCGCCGGCTCCGACCCCCAGCATCAGCGCCAGCCCGCGGCTCATGGGAGACCACCGCCCAAGCCGCTCGGGGCCAGCCCGGCCGATCCCCGGCTCACTTGGCCTCCAGCCAGTTCTGTCCGACGCCGACGTCGACGGCCATCGGGGGTTCGTGCTCCCAGACCCCGACCATCTCGCGCGTGATCAGCTCGCGGGCCGCCGGGACCTCATCGGGAGGGCCTTCGAAGAGCAGCTCGTCATGGATCGTGAGGATCAGACGGGTGCGCAGCTCGGCCACCTCCAGCGCGCGATGGCAGCGGACCATCGCGAGCTTGATCACGTCGGCGGCCGTCCCCTGAATGACGGTGTTGACTGCCAGGCGCTCCCCGAGTGAGCGCACCTGGTAGTTGCGGGCACGCAGCTCGGGAATCTGGCGGCGCCGGCCCCACAGCGTGGTGACGTGCCCGATCTCCTTGGCTCGCTCGATGGTGTCCTGCATGAACTGCGCCACCCGCGGGAAGCGCGCGAGATAGGCCTCAATGAACTGCTTGGCCTCCTCGCGGGGGATGTTGAGGCGATCGGCGAGACCATAGTCGGAGAGCCCATAGACGATCCCGTAGTTGATCATCTTGGACTTGGAGCGCATCCCGGGGTCGATCTGCTCGGGGGCTACCCCGAAGACCTGGGAGGCCGTGGCCGTGTGAACATCTTCGCCGCGCTTGAAGATCTCCTTCAAGACCGGCTCCTCAGCGGCCTGGGCGAGCACGCGCAGCTCGATCTGGGAATAGTCCGCGGAGATCAGCAGCCTGCCGTCCTCGGCCTCAAAGCAGCCGCGAATCTCGCGGCCGAGGGAGGTGCGGATCGGGACGTTCTGCATGTTCGGATTGGTGCTCGACAGGCGCCCCGTCTGGGCAACAGTCTGCAGGAAGGTCGTGTGGATGCGTGAGCGCTCGTCGACCACGGCGGGGAGCACGTCCAGATAGGTCTTGATGAACGTGGAGAGCTCGCGCCAGCGCTCGATGCGGGGCACGATCACGTGCTCGGAGCGAATCGCCTGCAGCACGCGGGCGTCGGTTGAGTAGCCGATCTTGCCTCGCCGCTTGCGCGAGAGGCCGAGCTTCTCGAACAGGATCTCTCCCAACTGCTGCGGCGAGGCGATCAGGAACTCATCTCCCGCAAGCGCATAGATTTCCTGTTCGAGCTCCGCGATCTCATCCTGCACCCGCGCGGTGATCTCCTCCAGTCGGGGCACGTTGAGACGCACCCCAATCAGCTCCATGTCGCGCAGCACCCCTACCAGGGGAAGCTCGATTTCTCCCATCACGCGCTCAAGGTCGCGCTCGGCTATCTGCTCACGCTGCCAGGCGGCGAGCGCCCCGAGCAGCAGCGCCTGGCAGGCCGCCGGGTCCTCCAGTGCGCACACCAGGCCACGCTCCTCGCACAGCTCGGCGAACGGATAGCCGCGCCTGGCGGGCTCCAATAGGTAGGCGCCCAGCAGCGTGTCGTGAACGAGCCCCGGAGGCACCAGACCGAGCGACTTGGCGTCATGGGTCACGACCGCTAGCTCCCCGCAGGCGGCAACCGCCTCCTCAGGCCCATGGCAGTCGCCGGCCAGCACCTCCGGGGCGCCGGACCCGCGAGCACCCGCCCCACGCTCGCCAGCGCCAACGGTGGCGGCGAAGCGCCAGCTCGAGCCCTCGGCAAAGAGCGCGCCCTCCGGCACCTCGACGGGTGTAACCGCCAGGCACAGCTCGCGCGTCGAGGTGCTCGGCGCCCGCGCCGCGAAGCCGGCGATATCTGTCGGACCTCCTGCCAGCAGACGCCCCGCGAGCTGGAGCTCAGCGGACGGCGCCGGCACCACCTCCTCGGCCTCCCCCAAGGCCTCCTCCATCCGGCGTAGGGGATCGCGCAACTCGTACTCGCGGAAAACCTCCCGCAGACGCGAGCGGTCGGGAGCGCGAGCCGCCTCAGCCCCGGGATCAAAGTCGAGCGGCACGCCGCGGTCGACCGTCGCCAGACGCTTTGAGACATGCGCATTATCCGCGTGCTCCTGGAGGTTCTGTTTGCGCTTGGCGCCACTGATGTCGGGGATGTGGGCCAAGACCTGCTCGAGCGTCCCGTAGCGCTTGATCAGCTCGGAAGCGGTCTTGTCCCCGATGCCAGGAACGCCGGGGATGTTGTCTGAGGTGTCGCCCTTCAGTCCGTAGAAGTCCGGAATCAGAGCCGGCGGGATGCCATAGCGGTCGAGCACGGCCTGGTGGTCGTAGATCTTCGTCTCGGTGATGCCGCGCGCGGTCGCCATCACCTTGACGAGTCCCTGTTCGTCGATCAACTGAAAGACATCGCGATCACCGGTGACGATCATCACCTGCACAGGTGGATTGGCGCGCATGGCGCGCTCGGAGAGCGAGGCGATCACATCGTCGGCCTCATACCCCTCGACCCGCACGTTGCGATACCCAAATGCCTCCACCAGAGGTTCCATCGCGGGCCACTGTGCCTTCAGCAGGTCCGGGCGCGAGCGGCGCTGAGCCTTGTACTCCGGGAACAGCTCTGTGCGTCCCGAGGTGCCCGCATCCCATGCGACCACAGTGGGACAGACGCCGTAGTCGGTCACGATCTTGACGAGCATCGATGCGAACCCGAAGATCGCGTTGGTGGGAACTCCTGTGGAGGTCGCGATCGACTCCGGCAGCGCGAAGAACGCGCGATACACGAGACTGGGACCATCGATCAGGAACAGACGCCGCTCGGATGCCCCCAACGGGCCAGGGGGGGCTGTCGTGCGTGTCGCCACGACGGAGCACTTTAGGACAGGCTGGCAGCGAGCGGGGCGCAATAAGATGGCAGACCCTCGACCGACCAGGAGCCCCTGCCCGTGAACCTCACCCCCAGCGCCCAGTATCGACTCACTATCCGGGTCAAGCTCGACGACGCCCAGGGCGCCCTGCTGGGACTGCTGACCAGCGCGATCGCCGCGGCTGGGGGCATCGTGGGCGCCCTAGACATCGTCGAGGTTGACGCGGAGCACAGCGTGCGCGACATCGTGGTGGACGCCGCCGGGCAGGATCACTGGCAGGAGATCATCGCGGCGATCGAGGCCCTGGCGGGCGTCAAGGTCATCGACACAACCGACCGCACCTTCCTGCTGCACGTAGGGGGCAAGATCGAACAGCACAACAAGCACCCGCTGAAGACGCGGGACGACCTCTCGATGGCGTATACCCCCGGGGTCGCGCGGGTCTGCTTGGCGATCCATGAGGACCCCGCCAAGGCCTTTCAGTACACGATCAAGCGCAACACCGTGGCGGTGGTCTCCGACGGCACCGCGGTGCTCGGCCTGGGTGACATCGGCCCCGCGGCGGCGATGCCGGTGATGGAGGGCAAGGCCTGCCTGTTCAAGGAGTTCGCGGGAGTGGACGCCTTCCCGGTCTGCCTGGACACGCGCGATCCGGATGAGATCGTGAACACGATCAAGCTGATCGCGCCGGCGTTCGGAGGGATCAACCTGGAGGACATCTCCGCGCCGCGCTGCTTCGAGATCGAGGAGCGCCTGAAGCGGGAGCTCGATATCCCGGTGTTCCACGACGACCAGCACGGCACTGCCGTGGTGGTGATGGCGGCACTGCTGAACGCGGTGAAGCTCACCGGCCGCCATCTAGAGGACTTGCGAGTGCTGGTCATCGGGCTCGGAGCTGCGGGGATCGCGGTGACAAAGATCATGCTGGAGGCCGGGGTGCGTCATATCATCGGCGCGGACTCCCGTGGGGCGCTGCACGTCGAGCGCGAGGACTACCAGGACGGCTCGATGAACTCCACCAAGCGGTGGTTCGCGGAGGTGACCAATCCCGAGTGCCGCGCGGGTGGGCCCGCGGACGTGATCGATGGAGCGGACCTGCTGATCGGGCTCTCCGGCGCCAAGGTCCTCCCGGCGCAGGCGCTTGCGCGCATGAACGATGACGCGATGGTGTTCGCGATGGCCAACCCCAACCCGGAGGTAGTCCCCGAGGAGGCGGCTCCCTACGTGCGCATCATGGCGACCGGCCGCTCGGACTACCCAAACCAGATCAACAACGTGCTGTGCTTCCCAGGAATCTTCCGCGGCGCCCTGGACGTACGTGCGCGGGCGATCACCGAGGAGATGAAGATGGCCGCGGCGCACGCGATCGCAGCGATCGTCCCGGAGGCGGAGCTGCGCGAGGACTACATCATTCCCTCTGTGTTCAACCGCGACGTGGCGCCGGCTGTGGCTGCCGCGGTTGCCGAGCAGGCGCGCGCGAGCGGCATGGCCCTGGCGGGCCAGGAGGTCGGCTTCGCCCAGGGCGACACATCTACTGGCACGCACGCGACGATCGCCAGCGCTCCCGCCGGCGAGGTCTCGATCGGCCAGCAGGCGCACGTGTCAAGCTGACGGGAACACATGCTGCGCGTGACCGTCACCGGAGCGACGGGACTGATCGGCCCGAAGCTGGTCACAGAGCTGCGCGCCCACGGAGCCGAGGTTACGGTGCTCTCGCGCGACCCCCAGCGCGCTCGCGCAAAGCTCACACAGGTCGGTTCCCCATCCGCCGGCGCTAGGCCCGCCGGGGACGCGACGCCGAGCACAGCCCTCTCCGATCCCTCATCAGACCGAGCCGTGCCGCTGACGGGGGCGGGCTCGTTGCAGGCGCTGCCCTGGGACCCCCTGAGCGAACCGGCTCCGGTCGTGGCGCTGGAGGGGCGCGACGCCGTGGTGCACTTGGCGGGCGAGGGCGTCGCGCAGCGCTGGAGTGAGAGCGCCAAGCGCGCGATCAGGGAGAGTCGGGTGCTCGGTACCCGCCACCTCGTCGAGGGGCTGGGCGCGACTGGCGGCGCCGGTGGCGGCGGGAACCGTCCCGCGGTGCTCGTGAGCGCATCTGCAATCGGCTACTACGGCCCCCACGGCGAGGAGCCGCTCGACGAGGAGGCGCCGCCCGGCAACGACTATCTCGCGCATGTATGCGTCGAGTGGGAGGCCCAGGCACGGGCCGCGCAGGCGCTCGGAATGCGCGTGGCGCAGATCCGCACCGGGGTCGTGCTTGACCGCGGCGGAGGGGCACTCGCAAAGATGCTCACCCCCTTCCGCCTGGGTATCGGCGGACCGGTCGCAGGTGGACGCCAATACGTCTCCTGGGTCCATCCGCACGATCTCGTCGGGATCCTGCGCGCGGCGCTCGCGGATGAGCGTTGGGTGGGCCCTGTCAACGCGACGGCGCCAGAGCCTGTGACCAACAGGGAGCTCTCAAGCGCGCTGGGGCGAGCGCTGCACCGTCCCGCGTTGTTGCCCCTCCCGGGAGCCGCGCTACGTGCGCTGTACGGCGAGATGGCGCAGATCGTGACGACCGGCGCACGGGTGCTGCCGGCTAAGCCGCTGATGCTCGGCTATCGCTTCCGCCACCCCCATCTCGACGGCGCCCTGGCCGCAGCGCTGGCCTGACCTCCGGCTCAGGAAGCTTCGAACGCGCGGTAAAAGACCAGCCGGCCCTTGACGACGCGATCGACTCCGTAGCGAGAGAGCGTGACATCCCCGTCGGGTTGCAGCGAGTAACGCCCTAGCACGGAGTCACGGTCCTTAATGGCAAAGAACTGGTGGATGACCGCCTGGCGCTCGTTGCCGTGCCGGCCGGCGCGGCGGATCGCGAGCAGCACGACGCTCATCGCCTCGTATCCGTACAGCGCATAGGGCCCAGGTGTTTCGTGAAACTGGCTGCGGTACTGGCGCAGAACGGCCTGCGCCGCAGGCGGATAGAGCCCGGTGGGAAACACAGGTGTCGTCAGGTACGTGACCTTCGCCGCGGCGCCGATCTGCCTCGTGAAGGAGGCTTGCCCCAAGGAGCTCGATCCGAGCAGCCGCAGGTGCGGGTCGGCGGCGTGGAGCTGCTGCCAGAGCCCCACCGCACCGGAACCCGGGAGGCCACTGAAGAAAACGGCCTGGGCCCCGCTTTCAGTGACCCGGTGCACCTCGCCGGTGAATTCAGTGCTCGCGCTGGTGTCGATCCCGTCTTCGCCCAGCACTTCGATCCCGGCGCGCTTGGCGTCTTCAGTGAGAATCGTCGCAAGTGGCTGGTCGAAGGGGTCCTGGTCGTAGATCACGTACAACCGTTTGACTCCAAGCGAGTGCATCAGACGCACCTGGGCGGCCGCCTGCACGGGATCGGCTGGCATCAGGCGCGCGAAGGTGCGCTGCCCGGTGAGATAGAAGCGGCCGGGCTCGTCCTGCCCGGCGTCGAGCGCCGACGTCAGACCGACGTAGGGACTCGCCGGGCTGACCTGCAGGATGCCGGCGGCGTTGATCAGCGGCAGCGAGATCGCGGTCGCCGCAGAGTCATAGTCGCCGAGGTAGGCGATTGTGCTGGTGTCCTGCGCCGCGTACTTCGCGTTTGTATCGGTTGCCCCAGGGGCCCAGCCTCCCACCTTGGGTTCAGCGTCGTTGAGCGACGCATAGTCGATCTTGAAATGGTGCACACGCCCGCCGATCTGCGCCAGCGCGAGCTTCTCGCCATTGACGATCTGCCGGGAGCTCGATTCCAGCGGACCTTCGAGCGGCAGGCTCGAGTAGATCGTCAGTTGCTTGCCACTGACAGTCCCGGCGGTCGACACACCGACACCTCCACAGCCGCTGGCGACCACGATGGTGACGAGGGCGAAAGCTGCTGGGAGAGCTACTCGGGCAAGCGAAGAGAGCCAGCGCGGGCGCAACGGCTGCTCAGCTGTTACTGCGACGGCGGCCGGGGAGATAGCCGGAGAGGATCCTGAAGCACGCGCCGACGAGCATGATCATGGCCGCGAGCATGAACGCATCGAAGCCCTTCGCGCCGAGCGCCCACAACACGATCCAGACCATCAGGCCGGCGGTGACAGCGAGAACCAGTCCCATAGGCGCCGCATCCTATCGGCCAAGCGGCGCGAATGCCCCATTACCCCGCTGGCGCCGCCGCCAAGCCACGTCCGCCCGGCGACCTCCTTGAAGGTCGCGTACTCCCACGGATGGGCGCCGCTAGCCCCGCAAGGCGTCGGCTAGCTCCGCAACGAGCACCCCAACGGCGCTAGCGGGATCCTCGGCCTCTCCGGCCGCGCGCACCAGGCGCGTGCCAACGATCACCCCGTCCGCACCTGCCGCGGCCGCCTGGCGCGCATGCTCGGGGGTGCTGATCCCGAAGCCCAGCGCAACCGGCGCCGCGGTCGCGGCCTTCGCGTGCGCGACGATCTCCTCAAAGCGCTCTGCCAGAGCCGCGCGCTCGCCCGTCGTACCGACGACCGAGACCGTGTACAGGAAGCCACGCGCCCGCGCCCCGATCTCCGCGAGGCGCTGCGGCGGTGTCGTCGGCGCAACGAGCGGCACCAGCGCGAGCCCGTGTGCGTCGCACGCCGCGAGCACATCCGGGGTCTCCTCCAGCGGCAGGTCCGGCACGATCAATCCGCACGCCCCTGTGCGCGCAAGGCGCTCGACGAACGCCTCCACGCCGGGTGCGAAGACCATGTTCGCGTAACACATGAGCACCACCGGGACGCTTGGGGCCAATGTGCGTGCAACCTCCAGCACTCCCGCTACGCTCGCGCCCGCCGCTAGCGCGCGCGTCCCCGCCTCGTGGATCACCGGTCCGTCCGCCAAGGGGTCCGAGTAAGGCATGCCGAGCTCCACAATGTCGGCCCCCGCCCGCACGCAGGCTTCCCCGATGCGCGCCGACTCGGCCAGCGTCGGGTAGCCGCCCATCAGGTACGGCATCAACGCGGCCGCGCGCCCGTCATCGCGCGCGAACGCCGCCGCGATGCGCTCCACGCCGCCACTCATGACAGCGCGATGACCTCCGCCAGATCCTTGTCCCCGCGGCCTGAGAGGCACACAAGGTCGAGCTCACCATCGGGCTGCGCGAGTGTCCATGCCAGCGCGTGGGCCGTCTCCAATGCGGGGATGATGCCCTCCAGGCGCGTGACCTCGCGGAAGGAAGCAAGCGCCTCGCGGTCGCTGACCGCGACGTAGCGCGCCCGGCCGCTGTCGCGCAGGAAGGCGTGCTGAGGCCCTGTGCCGGGGTAGTCCAGGCCGGCGGAGATCGAGTGCGCCTCGACGATCTGCCCCTCCTCGTCCTGCATTACCGCCGAGAGCGCGCCATGCAACACCCCGGCGCGCCCGCCGACCGTCAGCGGCGCGCCGTGACGCGGCGTCTGGATGCCCTCGCCCCCGGCCTCGACGCCCACGAGTTGCACCTGCTCGTCCTCCAGGAAGGCTGTGAAGATACCGAGCGCGTTCGAGCCGCCGCCGACACACGCGATCACGCGCTCCGGCAGGCGTCCCTCGCGCTCGAGGATCTGTGCGCGCGCCTCGTCGCCGATCACCCGCTGCAGGTCGCGCACCAGCGCCGGGTAGGGCGCCGGGCCGACGACCGAGCCGATCACGTAGTGCGTGCTCTGCACGTTGCTGACCCAATCGCGGATCGCGGCCGAAGTCGCCTCCTTGAGGGTCCGCGCCCCCGCCTCCACCGGGCAGACCGTTGCGCCCAGCAGCTCCATGCGCTGCACGTTCGGGCGCTGCCGGCGCGTGTCCTCCGCGCCCATGTAGACCACGCACTCCAGGTCCAGCAGCGCGCAGACCGTAGCCGTCGCCACCCCGTGCTGTCCGGCTCCGGTCTCGGCGATCACGCGGCGCTTGCCCATCCGCCGCGCCAGCAGCGCCTGGCCGAGGGCGTTGTTGAGCTTGTGCGAGCCGGTGTGATTCAGGTCCTCGCGCTTGAGGTACACCGCCCGACCCGCCCGCTCGGAGAGCCGCCGCGCGCGGTACAGCGGCGTAGGACGCCCGCCGAAGTCCCGCAGGAGTCCATCGAGCTCCGCGCGGTAGGCCGGGTCGGCGCGCGCCGCCAGCCACGCCTGCTCGAGCTCGGCGAGGGCGGGCATCAGCGTCTCCGGCACGTACTGCCCCCCGTAGCGCCCAAAGCGGTGCTCGACGGTGCTCACGCGGGCGAGCCTACCGCCAGGCGCTCGACCTCCGCGAAGAATCCTCGTAGCAGCTCCGGGTCCTTGCGCCCTGGAGCCGCCTCGGTGCCGCTCGCGGTGTCAACGGCGAATGGCACCGCCCGCGGACCCTGGCTCGAGGCAGCCGCGATCGCCTCGACCACATTGTCCGGTCGCAGGCCGCCACTGAGGATCAGCGGCGCCGTCGCGCGGCGCGCCGCCAGCAGCGACCAGTCGAAGGTCTCCCCCGTCCCGCCGCGCAATCCCGCGCGACCGGGCTCGGCTGCACGCGCGTCGAGCAGGTGGTAGTCGACGTGAAAGCGCTCCACGTCGCGTACCTCACCGACGGAGGACACCTGCACCGCCTTGATCACGCGCGCCCCGCTGCGATGCCCGACCTCCGCGCAGAATGCCGGCCCCTCGTCGCCATGCAGTTGCAGCAGTGTCAGCCCCAGCTCGTCCGCCGTCCCCACCACCCGCTCCAGCGGGGCGTTGACGAACACCCCGCAGAGCTCCACACGCCTGCGCAGCGCGGTCACGATACGCAGCGCCTCGACCTGCGAGCAACGGCGCGGACTCGGGTCATAGAAGACCATGCCCACCGCCCAGGCGCCAAGCTCCACAGCAAGCTCGGCGTCCTCTAGGCGCGTCACGCCACAGACCTTCACACAGGGGTCCATGCCCCCACGTTAAGACATTGAAAGAAGCGGGACCCGCCTCGCCGGCCTGCGAGCCGGCTGCGCCACCCTCAATTCGAAAGAAGAGGGACCCGCCTCGCCGGCCTGCGAGCCGGCTGCGCCACCCTCAATTCGAAAGAAGAGGGACCCGCCTCGCCGGCCTGCGGGCCGGCTGCGCCACCCTCTATTCGGGCGTGTTCGGGTTGGGAACCGAGTTGGGTCGCGCGCCGAGGGTGGCAGTGACAGTCTTCTTGCTGTAGCTGCCATTGCCGGACGCGCGCAGCAGTTCGATCGAGACCGTATCGCCGGGCTTCTTCGCGCCGATCTCGGCCGCGAGCGCTTCGGAGCTCTTCACGGGCTTGCCGTCGATCCCGACGATGATGTCCCCGCCGACATCGACTTCATTGCCGGCGATCTTCGCTTCGACGTTGCCGGCGTGGATGCCGGCCTTCGCGGCGGATGTGCCGGCTTCGACTTTCTCCACGAGCGCTCCGCTCTTGACCGGCAGGTTGAGCGCGGAGAGCGAGGGGTCGATCGTGAGCGTGCTGACACCGAGGTAGGCGCCGCGCACGGTTCCACCCTTCTCGAGTTCGGGCAGCTCCGACTTAGCGGTGTTGATCGGCACCGCGAAGCCGATGCCGACGCTGCCGTCGCTGCCGCTACCGCCGGTCTCGATCTGGGAGTTGATGCCGATCACCTGTCCGGCCGCGTTGAGCAGCGGGCCACCGGAGTTGCCGGGATTGATCGGAGCGTCGGTCTGCAGCACGTTGTCGATTTCGAAGCCGTTGGGCGCAGTGATATGACGCTGTAGCGCCGAGATCACGCCGGTGGTGAGCGTGCGGCTGAGGCCGAAGGGATTGCCGATCGCCAGCACCGGGTCGCCAACCTGAGCGGTGCTGGAGTTACCGAGCGAGAGCGGGTGCAACGTCAGGCCTTCGGTAGGAACGCGCAGCACGGCAAGGTCATTGGAGGGGTCCTTGCCGATCACCTGGGCGTTGACGGTCTTGCTGTGTTCGAAGCTGACCGTGACCTTTACCGCGTTCTCGACGACATGCCAATTGGTGAGGATCGTGCCGTTCGAGTTGATCACAAAGCCGGAGCCCGTCGCGGTGCCTTGCTGCTGGGATTCCCCGAAGCCAAACGGGGACGCGGTCTGGCGGACGATGTTGGAGGTCACATAGACGACACCGGGCGCGGTGCGCTCATAGATTTCATGGGCCGTCGGCGCGGTTGTGCCCTTCCCGGTCGATGCTGAGCCCGTCGATGCGGAGGCGGCAGCAGGCGAAAGGGGAGCCTGCTGGATCTCGGTGACCGTCTTCTTCGAGGCGCCGAGTCCGCCGAGCGCGGCAATCACCGCGACAACGACGCCGCCTCCGACGAGGGCCGATAGGAACGGGATGGCAAACGCGCGTTTCATCTGAGCACAGGATGATCGGTCACGATGAAGGCGATCTAAAGCCCCGCCTCGCTGTCTCTAAACTTTGCGCCTCATCCACAACGGCGCCACGCAACTCGCGCAGGGCGGCCTCGGGGTCACTGGCACGCATCAGGGTCTCGCCGACGAGCACCGCCTGCACCCCGTGTGCCTCGAGCTCACGTAGCTGCTCCACGCGGGCGATCCCTGACTCCGAGACGACCGCGACGCCCGCCGGGATCTCCCCCAGCAGGCTGAAGGTGCGCTGCACGTCGATCGTGAAATCGCGCAAGTCGCGGTTGTTGATCCCAATCAGGTCGACTCCCAGCTCGAGTGCGCGATGCAGCTCCGCGCGATCGTGAACCTCGACGAGCACGTCCAGATCGAGTGCCCGGGCCTCACGGTACAGGGCCGCGAGCGCCGCCTGCTCGAGCGCCGCGACGATCAGCAGCACCGCATCGGCGCCAGCGAGGCTCGCCTCGTAGAGCTGGTAGGGGTCGACGATGAAGTCCTTGCGCAACAGCGGCAGGTCGCAGGCCGCGCGCGCCTTGCGCAGGTCCTCCAGCGAGCCATCGAAGTGGGGACCCTCGGTCAGCACCGAGATCGCGCGCGCGCCCCCGCGCTGGTAGGCGCCGGCCTGCTCGCCCACGCGGGGCGCCTCGCGCAGGGGCCCCGCCGACGGTGAGCGGCGCTTGAACTCAGCGATCACCGCGATGCCAGGGCGAGTCAAAGCGCTCCGCAAGCTCCGCTTCTGAGCGGGTGAACCCTCGCGCGCATCGCACGCCCGCTTCTGCATCTGCGCGAGCGGAACCTCACGCCTGCGCCGCTGAACCTCGGTGCGCGTGCTCGCAAGGATGCGCTCGAGGACCGTCGGCGCACCAGGCTCGGCTGCCATCGCACCGTGTGCGACCCCAACTGCGTCATCCACACCGCTATCCACGGGGATACCACTTTCGCAAACGCTCATGCGACGGTCTCCCCGGCGGGCGCATAGCGGCGACTGGCCTGCACATACCCCTCGAGCGCTCGCGTCGCGGCACCGGTGGCAATCGCAGCGCGAGCCGCATCGACGCCCTCGGCTAGCGTCACAGCCGCGCCGGCTGCGTAGATCGCGGCGCCAGCGTTGATGAGCGCGAGGTCGCCCGCCGGACCAACGATCCCGCCTGCGAGGATCCCCCGGGTAATGTCGGCGTTCTCGGCGGGCAAGCCCCCAGCCAGCGCGGGGTCCGTCGCGTCGGGTGCGGATGCAAGCCCAACCTCCTCGGGCGTGATCGCGTAGCGACGAATGCTCCCCTCGGCGACTTCGACGACCTGCGTGGCGCCAGCGATCGAGACCTCGTCGAGACCGTCCTCCCCGCAGACGACGAGCGCGCGCTCTACCTCCAGGCGCACCAGGGCGCCCGCGACCGTATCGAGGAAGCGACTGTCTGAGACCCCGATCAACTGGCGGGTCGCGCCCGCGGGGTTGGTGAGCGGCCCGAGCAGGTTGAAGATCGTGCGAACCGCCAGCTCGCGCCGGACCGGGATCACAAAGCGAGTCGCCCGATGGTGGGCCGGCGCGAACATAAAGCCAAAGCCGGCCTCCTCGATGCAGCGCGCGACGCCTTCCGGCGCAAGATCGATGCGGGCGCCCAACGCCTCGAGCAGATCCGCCGAGCCCGACGGCCCGGTGGCGGAGCGATTGCCGTGCTTGGCCACCGCACAGCCAGCGCCGGCCGCGATCAGGGCGGCCGTCGTGGAGACGTTGAAGGTCCGCCGCCCGCCGCCGGTGCCAGCAGTGTCGAGCAGATCCTCACGCCCGGTCGGGACCTCAGCGGCCAGCTCGCGCATCGTACGCGCTAGTCCCGCGAGCTCCTGCTCAGTCTCGCCCTTGGTCCGCAGCGCGATCAGGAAGCCCGCGATCTGGATCTCGGAGGCCTCGCCGTGCATGATCTCCGCGAGCACCGCGGCGGCTCGCTGCTCGCTGAGGTCCTCGCGCGATGCGAGCGCGTCGATAGCGCCGGTGAGCACAGAGTTGGGCATCAGGCGAGAAAGTTGCTTAGGAGCTGCTTGCCCTCGTCGGTGAGGACGGACTCGGGATGGAACTGCACGCCCTCTGCCGGGAGCTCGCGATGGCGCAAGCCCATCAGCACACCGTCACCGTGAGCGGAGGCTTCGAGGCAGTCGGGCAGCGCCGGATCGACGATCAGCGAGTGGTAGCGACCGACCGTCAGCGGCGAGCTGAGACCGCGGAAGATCGTGCGGCCGTCATGCTCGATCGTCGTGGCCTTGCCGTGCACCGGCGGGTGCAGCGAGACGCGGCCCCCAAAGGCCTGCGCGAGCGCCTGGTGTCCGAGACAGACGCCAAGGGTCGGCACTCCGGCCTCAGGCATGCGGCGCACCACCTCGAGCGTGATCCCAGCAGCATCGGGCGTACACGGCCCCGGCGAGACCACGCAGCGCTCATACCCCTCCCCCAGCAGCTCCTCGACGCTCGCGCGGTCGTTACGCACCGTGTGCACGTCCGCGCCCAGCTCCCCCAGGTACTGCACGAGGTTGTACGTGAACGAATCGTAGTTGTCGATCATCAGGAGCTTCATTTACAGGTACCCAAACGTGATGGGCGCACAGGGCAAGCCGGGCAAGGACGCAGCGAGCGTGGCGTACCGATCGAAGATCGACGGGATCTCCGATCGGCGGGCACGCGAGCGCGCGAGGACGCAGATCCGGCGCCGCCATGTGCGCCCATCACGGCCACTCCGGCTGGGCGACTGCCAGCTCGATCGCGCGCAACACCGCCCGGGACTTCGCACACGACTCCTCGTACTCGTACTCCGGCTTGGCGTCCGCGACGGTCCCGCCGCCGGCCTGGATGTGCGCCACGCCATCCTTGACGACGACCGTGCGAATGTGGATGCAGGTGTCCAGCTCGCCGCCGTAGGAGAGGTAGCCGATCGCGCCTCCGTAGCCCCCGCGCTTGATCGGCTCGAGCTCATCGATGATCTGCATCGCGCGCACCTTCGGGGCGCCTGAGAGCGTGCCAGCCGGCAGCACCGAGCGCAAGGCATCCATCGGGGTGACTCCCTCGCGCAGCACCCCGGCGACCGAGGAGACGATGTGCATGACGTGCGAATAGGTCTCCACCGCCATGAACGTCTCGACCTCGACGCTGCCGGCCTCACAGACGCGACCGAGGTCGTTGCGACCGAGGTCGACGAGCATCACGTGCTCGGCGCGCTCCTTTGGATCCTCCAGCAGTTCGCTCGCGATGCGCTCATCCTCCTGCGCGTCGGCTCCGCGCGGGCGCGTGCCGGCGATCGGCCGTGTGCTCACCCGGGACCCTCCGCCCGGCCGCGCGCCGTTCGCGCCAACCGTCAGCAGCGGCTCCGGACTGGCGCCCGCGACCTGGAAGTCGCCGAAGTCCAGGAAGTACATGTAGGGACTCGGGTTCACGGCACGCAGACCGCGATAGATCGAGAAGGCCTCCACCGGCACCGGCGCCGACCAGCGCTGGGAGGGCACGACCTGGAAGGCGTCGCCCGCATAGATGTAGCGCACGATGCGCGCGACCATCGCTTCGAACTGCTCACGGGGCATGTTGGACTCAAAGTTCGGCAGCTCCCGCGCCTGCACCGAGGAGACACCGGACTCTGGAGTCTCCCGCCGTCCTCCGGGCGCGCGCGCCGACTCCGCGCGCGGCACCGGCCCGGCAAGCTGCTCCCTGACCTCCGCGATCGTCCGTGCCGCGGCTGCGTAGGCGCGCTCGACGTCGGGCTCGACATCGAGATCCGCGTTGGCGAGAATCGTGACGGTGTGCTTGAGGTGGTCGAAGATCACCAGCGCATCGGAGAGCATCAGCGCCATGTCTGGCAGACCGAGTGGGTCCGGATTGGGCGCGCCCAACGGCTCGACGGTGCGTACGAGGTCATAGCCGAAGAAGCCGACCGCGCCACCCGCGAAGGGTGGGGCGTCACTCATGGGGGCCTGGCGGAAGCGTCCGACGTGCGCGGCAGCGAGCGCATAGGGGTCGGCCTGCTCGCCGCCGTCCTCGTGACTTTCGCCAAGCGACCAGCGCAGCACCGACCGGGGACGGACGCCGATGAACGACCAGCGTCCGACGCGCTGGCCCTGATCGGCCGACTCCAACAGGAAGGCCGGCTCAGCCGGCGCGAGCGCGCGTAGCTTCAGGAAGGCCGAGACCGGCGTCTCGCAGTCGTCGATGAAACTGTGGCGCAGCGGGATCAGGTTGTACGCGCCACCGCCGGGCGCGCTCTGCGCAGCGAGCGCGCGGGCCTGCTCCAGCATCGGCTCGACCGCGAGTCCTTGCACCGGACCGCTTGCGGTGGGCTCAGCGGCGACGGCCATCGAGCACCCGCTCGGCATCGGCGAGGGCGCGAGAGCGGCTATGGAGCAGCACGAGCAGGTGGTAGAGCACGTCGGCGGCCTCTTCGTCGACACGCTCGTCGGACTCCTCACGGGCGGCGCGCGCAACCTCCTCCGCCTCCTCCATTACCTTCTCCCCGATCAGTGGCGGATCGTCGAGCAACAGGACTGTGTAGGAGTCCGCCGGACGCTCGCGAGCGCGCTCGGCAAGGGTGCGCTCGAGTCCCGGCAGCGTCTCGTGGGGGGCCGGCGGCTCGAGCTGACCACGATGGAAACAGGTGCGCTCGCCCGTGTGACACGCGGGACCGGCCGGCTCGACAAGCGCGAGTAGAGCATCGCCGTCACAGTCGAGTCGCAGCGCCCGCACGGCCTGCGTATTGCCGCTGGTAGCGCCCTTGTGCCAGAGCTCCGCGCGTGAGCGACTCCACAGGTGTAGCTCCCCGGTCGCACGCGTACGCCGCAGGGCCTCCGCGTTCATGTAGGCGAGCGTCAGGACCTCGCCACTGCCCCAGTCCTGTACCACGCACGGCAGCAGGCCACGCTCGTCGAAGACGAGCTGCGCGTCGATCGGGTCCGCGACCGGAGTGCCCACCCGCGGAATTGTAGGTGGCGCTTGGGTGGCCGCCGTGCCGCCGGGCGCGCAGCGTCATCATTCTGGCGATGGCGTCAGTGCTGGAGCGCAAGCTGGTCGTGATCACCGGCAAGGGCGGAGTCGGCAAGACGACGTTGTCCGCGGCCGTCGGCCTGCTTGCGGCTGGCCGCGGGCTGCGAACGATCGTCGTCGAGATGAGTGGCGCGGGCACCGACGCCGGGGCCGTGGGCCGACTAGCCACCCTGCTCGGCCGCTCCGAGCCGCCCGCGCACGGTGTCGAGGTCGAGCTCGGGGAGCGCCTCTGGGGCCTTTCGATCGATCGCGACCGTGTGATGGCGGAGTGGCTACGAGCGCTCGGGGGCCGCGTGCCGGCGCGGGTACTGACCTCCAGCTCGAGCTTCCAGTACCTGATCGCCGCAGCTCCGGGCGCCCGCGAGATGCTCAGCATGATCAAGGTATGGGAGCTCGCCCAGGGCCGCCGTCCGGGCGAGCGTGCCGAGCAAGCAGACACCGATCGGGCGTCGCGCAGCCGGGGTAAGGACTACGACCTGGTGGTACTCGACGCGCCCGCCACGGGCCATGCCCTAGCGCTGCTGCGCTCGCCGCAGACGTTCTCCGCGATCGCGCGCGTCGGACCGATCGCGCGGCAGTCGCGGCAGGTACGCGAGCTATTGGAGGATCCGCTGCGCTCGGCCTATCTGGGGGTCACGCAGGCAACGGAGATGTCGACCTCCGAGACGCTGGAGTTGCGGGAGAGCTTGCGTCGTGAGCTGGGCCGCGAGCTGCATGCCGTGCTCGTCAACGGTGCCTTGCCGCGCCGCTTTGAGGGCGATGAGCTGAGTCGCATCGCCAAGCTGGATGGCGAGCCACCCCGGCCGCGTACGAGCCGGCGAAGCAATGGGCGGGGAAGCTCACATGCCGTGACCCGCGCAGCGAAGCGCGCGGCGCTCGAGACGCACGAGCGGGCCCGCTCGCAGCAGAGCCAGGTCGCCCGCTTGCGCCGCCAGGAGATCGCGGTCGTGACGATCCCGTTTGTGTTCCAGGCCGAGCTGGACATCGCGGCCGTGCAACGGATCGCGGACCGCTTGGATCGCAAGCTTTAGGGACTCTCAGACACGCAGCGACGTGGAGATACGCTTGGCCGCAGCGCTCAACGGCGCGCCGAGCACCTCCGCAAGCTCCTCACGTGTAAATGCATCGGCCGGCACCGGGATGCCGATCGCCGCGACCACCTCGCCGCCGGGTCCGATCACAGGAGCCGCCAGCGTGCGTACCCCGGGAGCCAGCTCTTCGTCGCCGAGCGCCAAGCCGTCTTTGCGCACCTGCTCGAGCTCGATGCGCAGAGCTCGTTTGCTGGTAATGCTGTTCGGTCCTCGCCGCGTGAGCTCCAGCTCGCCGATCAGCTGCTCGCGCTCACGCTCGGGTAGATGCGCAAGCAGCACCTTGCCCATCGCGCTGCAGTGCGCCGGCAGGCGTGCGCCCACGCCCAGGTTGAGGTCCACGGCGTGTTGGCCCCGCCGCCAGCCGCGCAGCCGATCGATGTATCTGACATCTCCCCCGTCGAGCACTGCCAGCGAGACGGTGCGACCGGTCTGCTCGCGCAGCTCGCGCAGGTGCTCACGGGCCTTCCCGCGCAACGCCATCGAGTCCAGCACTGACATGCCTACATCGACCACGCGGGGCGCCAGCCGATAGCGACGAGCGTGGTCCTGCTCGAGGTAGCCGAGCGCGACCAGCGTCGAGGCATAGCGATGGGTAGTAGATCGGCTCATGCTCAACTCGTCCGCCAGGTTGGCAATACCGCGCACCGGCTGCTCGGCGCTGAAGCAATTCAGGATCGCCAGGCCGGCGCGCAACGAGGAGGAGAAGCGTCCGCTGCGCTCCGCCGGCGGCTCGGCTTCGTGACCGGTGCTGTTGCGATCTGGAGAGGAGCTCGAGCGCTTGCTCATCGGCGTCTTGCTCCCCCGCTAGCGACCCCGCACAGGCAGCGAGACGCGATGGCCGCGGGACAGTCACGCGCGGCGCGATCCGGACACCGAGCATGGCGTCCGGATCGCGGTGGAGCGCCGCTCGAACGGAATGCGCCAGCTCTGGCTACACCAACCGTGCGCCGCCTACGACGCCCTGCCGCTCCCGACTGGAAAGCCACGACCCTTGAGCTGACGATCTCATCCCGCATTGCTTGGATGAGGATGCCCGGCATGAGGCCTGTGTTCAACACACAAGTGAAAATATCCTGACAAGCCCTCGAGCGTGCAGCGCCGTGCCGCGACGCTCGCCAGCGGCGGCGCTCGCTGCCCAGCCAGAGCAGGCCGGCCCCGGCCGCGGCAGGCATCTAGGCCGAGCGCAGCGCGTAGAGAATGCGCCACAGCCGCAAGACCGGCAGCATCAGCATCGCCAGCGAGCCGCCGGCGCGCACAAGGCTACGGGTTGTCGCTCTCATGGCCGGAGTGCGAGCACTGTCCTTCGAGGAGTACATCGCCACCATGCAGGCAGCGATCACCGCATGACGATGGCCGTTGCGTAGGCGCGAAAGCCCATCGGCCGACCGCGTGACCAACTCGGCGAGGCGCCTACTCGCGATCTCGCCGCTCGGATAGTGGGAAATGTAGCTGTGTGCTCCGCTGGCACGATCCTCGCCCTGATCGACATAGCTATCCAGCATTGTTGTCGCGATCGAAAAGCGTGGGAAGTAGGCCGCGTAGGTATCAGCGACCTCGCACTCGTTACAGTTACGTTCGGCAGCCAGGATCAGCAGCACATGTGCCGCGGCCGAGCAGCTCGCCGCGGCGGCCAGCTCGTACCACATCGACCCATCCTGTCCTTGAAACTCATGCTCAGCCCAGCATTGCAAGGCGCGATCGCGCTCATCCGGGTTCAGCTGATGGTTGAACGTACCAACCACCGAGCGTCTCGCCTCGCCAATCAGCAGCGGGCGTACCCGCTGATATGACGGTAGTGAGCTGCAACGCTCGCGGCAAACCTCGACGAGCGTTTGCAGATAACCGCCATCGTCGCGCCAGGGATGGTGGCAGTAGTAGTCGGAGACTGACTCGTCCAGATCGACCGCCTCCAGCAGCGCGCGATGCAACTGCCGGCCGTTTATCTCCCCCGCGCTTGCTCCGCGCTCGCTTACGTTATCGAGGTAGTCCCAGACACTCTCGTAGGCGACTAAGAGGCGCAGCAAACCGTGGTTGCGGCGACGGGTGAGGATCGAGAAGAGCGCCGCTCCGTCGGTATTGGCCCGCTTGCGCACCAGCGAGTCCAGTGCGTCCTCCCGTAGCGGTCGATCGGGGATCGCCCGCGCGCGCGCCTGCCATGCGCCAACCTCTTTGGCCACAATCGGCAGACCCCAAAGCAACTCCCGTGTGGCAGCAGCAACAAGCGCCCAGATCTGCCTGGGAGTGAGTGGCATCGGATCTGCATCCCCTCCAGGAATCGTAGCCTCCGTCTGAAAGCCTAGAGACCGCCCCGGTCGCTCTAATTTCAGCTGTGTACATTCGCGAAGAAGCACCGCCCGGAGGCGGTGTCGAGCGTCTGCGCCTAGTCCTGGAGAATGATCGCCGGACGAACCCGCGCCGCCAGAAACCCGGGGATCGCGACTATCAAAACAGCAACCGTAGTGACAAGCGCAAAGCTGCCAATTGCGGCAACGGCACTGATCGAGAACACCACCGGAAAACCGGTCACCGAGGCCAGCGTATGACTCAACAGCACCTGGCCGTAGATTCCGAACAGCGCGCCCATCGAGCAGCCAGCACCGAGCAGCAGCACGCTCTCGGTGAGCAACGCGCCCCAGAGCACCTCCTTACTGAAACCGTCGACCTTCATGTCCGCCAATCGTGGGCGGCGCTGCCAGATCATGGCACCCATCGCGGCGGCCATCGCCAAGACCGCGGCGATGAGCACCAGCGTTGCGATTTGCGTCAGACGGGAGAGACCCTGGCGGCTCGCCGCTCGCTGCAGTCGTTCGCGCTGCTGTCTGGTTTCGACCCCGAGCGCCGACTGTGTGCCGAGCGCGTGCTGAATCTCACGACGTACCAGAGTCGGCGAGGCGCCCGGCTCGACAGAGATGTTGTACGCGCTTACGGCCCGACTGCCCCACGCCCGTGCAAAGTCATCGGCATTAACGATGATCGCTCCGGGGGACCAGCCGATGTTGGTGCTCAGCGCCGCGACGCGAAAGGTCGTCGGATTGGGCGCGGGCAGCGTAAAGGACTGGCCGATGTGGAGACCGTATTCAGCCGCAAGCGCCTGCGAGATGACTGCCCACCCGTGACCCCGGATGCGGGCGGTAGCCCGCGCGAGATTGCCGCTGACTAGCTGGCTCGGCGGAATCGGTTGGGAGGAATCACGCGGAGGACCGAGCACCCAGACCCGCCGCTCGGCGAAGTCGAGGAAGCCGCCGCGATAGAAGCGTACTGCACGCACACCCGGCAAGCGCGTCAAAGCGCCCGCCGTGATCGGCGTGAAAGCGCTCGTCGCAAAGACGTTCGAGGGATCGGCGGGAGCGACCCAGATATCCGCGACCCGGTTCAGATCGCGGGTGGCATTGTCCAATCCATGTTGCAGATTGGCCTCCGCTCCCTGAATCGCCACACTGCCGAAGACCGCTACGGCCCCAGTAGCCGCGATCGCGAGCGAGCGTGGCCGGTTGGCTCGCGATCGCAACTCGATGATCGCCAGGTAGACTGCCGCTCCAGCAAACGAGAGCCGCATGCGCTCTAGCGCGATCGCTGTGCCATCCACCAGCGAGGGCAGGAGCAGAAGGGCTCCTGCCAGCAGGCTCACCACACCAAATGTCCCCTCCTGCGGCGCAAGTATGAAAATGACAGTCGTGATCGCTACGCAGGCTATCCCCCCAACCATCATTCCCACGATGCTTCGATGTCGCGCCCGTTTGGGAGTCACACTGAACAGTCGTCGCGAGTATATGTCCCCCCTCAGCGGCGCCAGCACGCCTATGCACGCAGCCACCATTCCCCCACCGACAGCGATTGCGACGCCCCGCCAGGCGATGATCCGCTGCGAACCGACCGTAAAGGCGAAGGAGAGATAATTTGGATTTGTGTGAAAAAGGGCTAGCGAGAGCAGATCCCCTAGCAGCAACCCCAGCAGCGATGCGACGGCCCCGAGCACGAGCGCGTCGAACAGCAACACCTCGATGATCATCCGCGTCGCGAAGCCATCGAGTCGTAGGTCTTCGACCAAGCTTCGGCGCTGCGGCACAGTCAGCAGCATCGCGTTGAACGCAAACAGGAATCCCACCAGCGCGCTGATCCCCGAGAACAGAGCGGCTGACTGATTTGCCGGCCCAGCGGCCTCACTGAAAAGCGCTGCATCGGCATACGCCGAGCGAACGTTGAGGCGACCAGCGGCAATCCGCACGAGTCCAGCTTGAACCTCCTGGTCGTGGCCCGGGTATGGCTCTACGAAAATGCTTGTCAGACGCCCTTGCATACCGCTGAGCCTCTGCGCGTAGAGGATCGGCGCAATTGCCACCGGGCTATTGACGAGGCTGCCGATATCGCTTTCCAACAGGACCGCGCCGAGGAAGCTGTGCACCTTCCGCGCGCCGACCTCGAGCCCGGCGGACTGCAGCGACGCCAGACCGACCGAGAGCGCGAGTGGAAGCGGCAACGCAAACGCCCGCTGATGTTCCAGCTGATCTGCGTTGAAGCGACGCAACAGCGGTCCTCCCAGATGCGCGAAATGAGCATCCGAGCTGAGCAGGTCGACCGACACCCGACCCTTTGGTCCGACGACGGTCACGCGCTGGTCCAACACCGGCACCGCCGACTGCACGCCCCGCAGGTGCTGCACCTCGCTCAGCAACCGCTGCGAGAATCCCGCTGGACTCCGAGCCGCAAGTTCGAAGCGCATGTTGCCGACCAGCCCGTTCAAGAGCTGCTGCACCGAGCCATTCAAGCTGGTGCTGGCGATCTGCGATGAGAACAGCAGCGCAACCCCGACCGCGATTCCAAGGATCGCAAACAGCTCCTGCACAAGCCTTGTGCGCAGGCGTACCCGGTAGAGCAGCAGGATGTTCCGCGGCCTCATCGCCGGTGCGCCCGGCCCCGGTCAGCCGGCATCGTCGGTGGCGAGCACGAACTCGGGCTCGTAGTCCACAAGCCGCCCGTCGCGCAGCGCACGCACACGGTCGGCGTAGGCCGCCGCCTGGGGATCGTGGGTCACCAGCACCACCGCCGTATCGCACTCGCGACAGACGCCGATCAGCAGGTCGAGCACCTCGCGGCTACGTCGCGAGTCGAGGCTCCCGGTCGGCTCGTCGGCAAGCACCAGCTTGGGTTCGGTCGAAAGCGCGCGCGCGATCATCACCCGCTGACGCTCACCCATCGAGAGCTGATCGGGATGGTGGCGCATGCGCTTGTCAAGACCGAAGCGCTCGAGCAGGGGACTCACCCTACGGTGAGCCTCGCGCGGGCTAAGGTCTGTCCCGAAGAGCTTCAAGGCGGCATTGTCGAGCGCGCTCACACCCGGAACGAGATTCAGCGTCTGACGCACGTATCCCAATTCTTGAAGCCGGTAGCGAGCCCCGTCCCGCTCGGAGAGCGCCGATATGTCTCGTCCATCGAGTAAGACCTGTCCGCTGTCGGGTGCCAGCAACGCGGCGATCAGCATCAACAGCGTCGTCTTGCCCGAGCCGCTGGGCCCATACAGCGCCACGAGCTCACCTGCCGCGACCGACATCGTCACGCCGTCGACTGCCCGCACCGGCTCTTCTTCGCCAAGTCGATAGTGCTTGACCAGCTCGCGCAGCTCGAGCATCAGGCCGATTGCTGCCTGCCGTGCAGGTGAATCACCTTGGCCGGCTCCCCCTGGTCCTCGGTGAGCGTGGGCGGCTCAGGCGTCCACGCGAGTCGCCCCCCGCCAAGCGAAGCGATCTGATGAGCCCGCATCGCGGCCGGCATGTCTGGAACGGTCATCAGCACAGCGATCGCTTCCTCATCGGCAAGCGACCGCAGCAGTCCGGTGATTCGCTCGCGCTCAAACACGTCGAGGCTCGCGGTTGGGTCGTCCACAAGCAACAACCGCGGCGCTCGTGCGATCCCGTGTGCGATCCCGACTAGCGCTCGCTCTCCATCGCAGAGACTGGCCCAGCGCTGAGCAGCGTGCGAGGCGACACCGACTCGCTCCATCGCATCTGCGGCACGCGCGTAGGCGTGGCGGCGGCCGTACTCGGCCAACAGCGGGAGAGCTACATAGTCGAGCATGCGCAGATCGCTCTTCGGCCCGGTGCGCCGCACCCAGCCGATTCGCTCCAGCATCAGCCGCGCGTGCTGCCCCTCCGAGAGTCCCGCCAGGTCGACGCCGTTGAAGCTGACCGTGCCCCAGTCGGGACGCTCCAGGCAAGCGGAGAGCTTCAGCAGCGTCGTCTTGCCCGAGCCGCGCGTGCCCCATACGGCCACGAACTCACCCGGATGCACATCCAGCGAGACATCCTTGAGCACCCTGACTTCGGAATCTCCGCGCCAGTAGCTCTTGCCTACTCCTTTGAGCGAGAGCAGAGCGCCCATGGTCACCTCTGAGAGTATCGCCGGCTTGCGCCCGTGAAGGCAGCGTGCATCCGTTCCAGCGACTCGCGCACCCCCTGCAACCAGGTCAGCCGTGCATCCCAGAAGGACAGCTCGGCGTCCCTCACGTGCACGAGGACCAGTCCCGACCACCTGTCCGGTGAGGGGGGCTGCATCCGTTGGAATGAGCGCCTGAGCTCCTGCACACGCCCCAGGCAGACCAGCTCCTGACCGTAGACCAGCTCGATCAAGCGGGGCAGGTTGTGGGGCTGGCAGAGCGCCACCTTCATGTGTAGCTCGTCGCGCAGCGGCGGAGCCGAGGAGGAGCCCAGCAGCCACTCCTCGAAGTGCTGCACGCCCGCGGGCGTCGCTTCGAACATGCGTGAATCGGTACGCGCGCCCGGGGTGCGCTTGACGATCGGCCTGCGTGCAGCGGGCGCCGGCGCGACCACCCTCAATCTTGCTGCGGACGCCTGGTCGCCGTCTTCAACCGCCCGCACCAGCCCATCCCGCTCCAGACGGGTCAGCGCGGAATAGACGTTCGAGTCGACGAACTCCGCCGAGGAGAGACGCTGACGCAGCTTCGCTGTCAGCCGATGCGGTGGGCCGGGCTCCTCGATCACCAGCCCCAGCACAGCAATCTTCGCGGACATCTCTTCCCGCTCACTCCTCTTTGCTCGGCTACATATCCCCCATTGGCTTACCTAGACCGTACACCAAACAACGCCCACACGCAGCTCTGGCCCGAACGGTTCTAAATAATTGATACTTCGTTCCCACCAGTGGACCATACCGTCAAAACCCTGGCTGTCGTGCGCGACCAAGGCCTGCGTGATGCTCCCACAACCCTCCCGGAGGCTCGCGCGCGCCTGCCGCACCGCCTGTGCTCGCGATCCCCCTTCACCCCTCCACCACGCGATCCGACGACCCGAGCCACACAGCGATCGTCCGGGAATCGCGAATAGTGCTGACGTACCGACTCTTACATGAACCCCAGACGATCGAGCAGCCCCTCGTCCGCGCGCCAGTCACGCCGCACACGCACCGACAGATCGAGGTGCACCTGACAGCCCAGCTCCCGTTCCAGCTCGCGGCGGGCGGCACTCCCGATCGCCTTGATCATGCGCCCCTGAGCGCCGACCACGATGCTCTTCTGGGAGCCGCTCTCCACCCAGATCAGCGCCCTGATCCGCACGAGGCCGACGCGTGGGCGCTCCAGCTCCTCGAGGAGGACCTCCACCGCATGCGGCACCTCGTGAAAGGTGCGCCTGATCGCCGCCTCGCGAATCAGCTCCGCCAGCAGCAACTCCAGCGGCTGATCGGAGATCTGCTCTGACCCGAACAGAAAGGGACCCTGCGGCAGCAGCCCGCCCAGATGCTCCACCAGCGCATCCACACCATCGCCCGTACGGGCCGAGATCGGGAACACCTCGCCCTCCAGCTCGAGCTCCGCCGCCTGCGCCAGCGCGGCGAGCGTCCCACCACGACTGAGGCGATCGACCTTGTTGACGGCGATCGTCACCGGCAGGCGTGCCTGGGCGAGCGCCTGCGCGATGAAGCGATCGCCGGGGCCCACCCCCTGCTCGCCGCTGAGGATCAGCAACGCCACATCGGAGCCCTCCAACTCCTCGCTCACGCGCCTGGCCATCCGCGCGGTCAGCCCATCGCGCGGGCGCTGCACGCCGGGCAGGTCGACCAGCACGATCTGCCGATCCTCCCGCGTCAACACCCCGCGGATCGCCCGTCGCGTCGTCTGCGGGCGATCGGAGACGATCGCGACCTTGGCGCCCACGACCGCGTTGACGAGCGTCGACTTGCCGACGTTCGGCCGCCCCGCAAGCGCGACGAAGCCCGCACGGGTCACAGCTGCCGCCCGTACCCGCAGGCGGCCGCGATCGACCGGGCGCCGCTCATGGGCTCGGCGCACCCGCGTCGGCGCCCAGCGCCTCCCACCGCAGCAGCTCCGCCTGCAACGCCAGCATCTCGCCGGCGTCGATCTCATGATCCATCCCCACAAGATGCAGCACCCCGTGGACGATCGCCTCGCAGAGGTCGACGGTGTGCTCCGGGCAGATCACCACATCACCCAGCTCACGGGGCACGCCGTCGAGCGCGATCGCCCCATCGATCGGGAAGGAGAGCACGTCCGTCGGGCCCGCTTTGCCGCGATACTCGCCATTCAGCTCGGCGATCTGAGCCTCATCCACGAACGTGACCGCCAGATGACCGTCCAGCACGCCCGCGCTGGCCGCCGCCAGGGCACACAGGCGCCGCGCCTGCGCCACACGAGCCCGCCCCCGAGCGGCCGCTCGTCGAGCATCTCCACCTCGATGCCGGCGCCCATCCGTCGCTAGCACCGCCCCCGGTCACGCCCCTGGCGCCGGTCTGCCGCAATCCGGCGGACCCCCACAGGCCAAACCAACACGGGACCCCCCCAAGGGGTCCCACTCCAAAGACACGACAGCGCTCGCATACCTCGGGCCGACGGTGACGATCGCTCGTCTACGCCCGGCGGCGGTCCGCGGGACGCAGCTCAGGTGCGCCGCGCTGGGTGTGCACGTCATATGCCTCCACGATCCGCTGCACCAGCTTGTGGCGGACCACGTCCTCACCGCCAAAGCGCACGAACTCGATGCCCTCGATCGCCTCCAGGACGTCCCCGACCACGACCAGACCAGACTGCTGCTCCCGCGGCAGGTCGACCTGCGTGATGTCCCCCGTGACGACCATCCGCGAGCCGAACCCCAGCCGCGTGAGGAACATCTTCATCTGCTCCGGCGTCGTGTTCTGGGCCTCGTCCAGGATCACGAACGAGTCGTTCAGCGTGCGTCCCCGCATGAACGCCAGCGGCGCGATCTCGATCACCCCGCGCTCGATGTGCTGGGAGACCTTCTCCGGGTCCAACATGTCGTGCAGCGCATCGAACAGCGGGCGCAGATAGGGATCGACCTTCGCCATCAGGTCGCCCGGCAGGAAGCCCAGGCGCTCGCCGGCCTCCACCGCCGGGCGCGTCAGGATGATGCGGTTGACCTCGTTGCGCGAGAGTGCCGCTGCCGCCATCGCGACCGCCAGGAAGGTCTTGCCGGTGCCGGCCGGCCCCACGCCGAAGGTGATCGTGCGCTCGCGGATGCAGTCCACGTAGCGCTTCTGGTTGACGGTCTTCGGCGCCACCCGCAGCGAGTGGTGGCGCCAGACGACGTCCTCCAGCACCCGCGCCGGGGACTCGTCCGCGTCCAGCGCCCCCGTGACCGCCGCGATCGTCCCCGGCCCGATCTCGTGCCCGCGCGCGATCAGATCGGAGAGCTCGCGCACCACGCGCTCCCCCGTGCGCGTCTGCAGCTCCGAGCCGTCCAGCGTCAGCAGATTGCCACGCAGGAACACCCGGCACTCCAGGTGGCTCTCGAGCGCCCGCAGCACCGCGTCCTGGCTGCCCGCGAGCTCCGCGGCGACCTCGTTGGGCAGCTCGATCTGCGTCTTCATCCCCCGAGCGATGCCCGCACCAGCGCCGATACGCGCTTGCCGTCGGCACGGCCGTCCACCGCCGCCATCGCCACACCCATCGCGCGACCCATGTCTCTGACCGACTCCGCGCCGCTGTCGCGCACCGCGCGCTCGACGATCTCCTGCAGCTCTCCGTCGGGGAGCTCCGCCGGGAGGTAGCCGGCGATCAGCTGCGCCTCCGCCTCCTCCGTGCCAGCGAGCTCCTCGCGTCCACCCTCGCGGTATGCCTGCGCGGCCTCCAGGCGGCGCTTGCGCTCGCGGCGCAGCACCGCCAGCTCATCGCCGCCGCCCTCCTTCATGTCCTTCTGGAGCTCCGAGAGCACCATCCGCAGCGCGCCTACACGCTCCCTCTCCCCCGCCTTCATAGCGGTGGTCAGGTCGCTCTTGAGCTGCTCCAGGACGGTCACGTTCGCCGTCAAGGATAGCCGCGGGATGCGTGCCCGTGCACTCGCCGCGCCGTTTGTTCACACCGGCGCCACTCGCAGACCGTCCGCGTGGAGCTCGCGCACATCCACCTCGACCAGTTCTCCCGCCGTTGCCGCACCCGCCGGCAGGTAGCAGCGCGTGTAGTCGGCCGTGTAGCCCGCGCACTGCGTCGCGGCCACCTTGTCCACCAGCACTTGCTCGCCTCCGCCCAGCTTCGCCGCCCGGTGCTGGCGCGAGCGGACCTCCGAGAGTCCACGCAGCTCGCGCGAGCGGCGCTTCTTCTCCGCCGGCGCCACGCGATCCCCAAGCGCCTGCGCCACGGTGCCGGGACGGGGCGAGTAGGAGAACGCGTGCACCCGACTGATCCCCGCCGCCCGTACCAACTCCAGCGTCCGCTCGAACGCCGCCTCGTCCTCGGTGGGAAAGCCCACGATGATGTCCGTAGTGACGTTCACCCGCGGGACCGCCGCACGCAGCTCACAAATCGCCTCCAGGTACTCCGCCGCCGTGTAGTGGCGGCCCATCGCCGCCAGCACCCCGTCGTCGCCCGACTGCATCGGCACGTGCAGGTGCGGGCAGACCTTCGGCTCCTCCCGCAGCGCTCCCAACAGCGTGTCGCGTACGTGGATCACCTCAACCGAGGAGAGCCGCACCCGCTCCACCCCCGGCACCCGCGCCGCCGCCACCATCAGCTCCCCCAGCTCCAGACCCCGCTCGGGATCGCGATAGTCGCCAACGCTGATGCCGGTCATCACCATCTCCGGCTGGCCCTCCGCGACACGACGCTCCACCTCACCCAGCACCGCCGCCGCCGGACGCGAACGCGCGCTACCGCGAACCGTCGGAATGATGCAGTAGGCGCAGTGGCAGTCACAGCCGTCCTGGACCTTCACGAAGCCGCGGGTGCGCGCTGCCGCCGAGCGCCCCTCCACCATGCTCGGGGCAGACAGGCTGCCCGAACCTCGCCCCCTCCCGGCTCCCGGGGTCGGCAACGGCCGTCGGCCGGCCGTCGGCCGGCGGCCGACTAGCGGCTCGTGCTCGAGGTCCGCGCAAGCGCCCAGCGCGCCCGCCATCGCCTCCGCCACATCATCCGCGGTACCGGTGAACGGCCGCACCCCCGGGTCGATCTCCGCGAACTGCCGCGCGTGCAGGTTGACCGCGCAGCCCCCGACATACACCTCACGCGCCGTCTTCAACGAGCGGCGCACCGACTGGCGCGACTTCGCCTCCGCCTCGCCGGTGATGCAGCAGGTGTTGATCACGTGCAGCTCCGCCTCGCCCTCCGGTACCTCCTCGTGTCCCGCCTCCAGCAGCCGCCGGCGCGCGAGCATCGCATCGGCGTGCGAGACCTTGCAGCCCAGGAACTTGACCGCGAAGCGCATCCTTCGCGCAGCGTAGCGCCACACGGGACGCCCATCACCGCACGGCGGGTCCTCCCCCGCCGCCCGTCACCGCGCGGCGGGGTCCTCCCCGAAGCGCTCGAGCTCCGGCGGGTGTCCAAGCTGACCGAGCTCGGAGGTGTCGCGGCTGAACAGCAGCGCCACCGTCCAGTCGACCAGTAGGCGCAGCTTGCGCTTGGCGCCGGGCATGTTCGACAGGTGGTAGGTCCGCGCCAGGAACCACGCCGGGAAGCCTCGCCACCTGATCCCCATCGTGCTCGCGACCGCCTGGTGGCGGCCGAGGTCCACGAATACACCGCGCGTCCGATAGGCGAACGGGCGCACCCGCCCGCCCGCGCCGAGCTCGGCGGCGACGTTGCGCGCCACCCGCCGCCCCTGGCGAATCGCATGCTGTGCGGTCGGGGGCGAGCTGCTGCCCTTGCGCGCCGGGTCCGGCACGGCCGCCGCGTCTCCGATCGCCCATACATTCGCGTGGCCCGCCGCTCGCATCGTGCGGTCGACCTCGATGCGACCCCCCTCCGTGAGCGCCAGCCCCAGCCGCGCGACGACCGGCGGCGGGCGCACACCCGCCGTCCACACCATTGTGCGCGCCGGGATCGAGCGGCCATCGCTGAGGCTCACCAAGCGATCGCTGACCCGCGAGATCGTGACCCTCGTATGGATCTCGATCCCGCGGCCGCGCAACTCACGCTCGGCGAAGGCCGCGAGACTCGGAGCGACCTCCGGCATCACCCGCTCGCGTGCCTCCAACAGCACCCACCGCATCCCCTGCACCTTGCAGCGCGGGTACAGGTCGAGCACGTCACCCATGAAGTCCTGTAGCTCCGCCACCCCCTCCAGACCCGCGTAGCCGGCGCCCGCGAACACAAACGTGAGGTACTCCGCACGCGTCGCTGCGTCGGGAACCGTCTCGGCGATCTCCAGCATCGCGATCACGCGGTTACGCAACGCAATCGCCTCGGCCAGCGTCTTGAAGCCGATCGCGTGCTCCACAAGACCCGGGATCGGCTGGGTTCGCGAGATCGATCCCAGCGCCAGGATCAGCTGGTCGTAGCGCAACTCGTGCCGGCGGCCATCGAGGGAGTCGACGATCAGCTCTCCCCGTCGCGGGTCCGCCCCGGCGACGCGCCCTAGCCACAGGTCGGTGTGGGAGAGCTGCTCGCGCAGCGGCACGACCACGTGGCGCGGCTCCAGCGTGCCCGCCGCCGCACCCGGCAGCAGGGGGGTGAACAGCAGGAAGTTCACGTCACTGACGAGCGTCACCCGTGCGCTGTGTCGCGACAGCACGCGCTCCAGCGTGCGGGCCGCGTAGAAGCCGCCAAAGCCGCCACCCGCGATCACCACGTTCCAGGCCATCGACACCCAGGCTAGAGCCGCATATCGGTAGAGACCAATGTCACGAGCGGCGCGACCCAATAGTGTGCCGGTCCATGGACCGTGCGCTCTACGCCGAAGCGCTTGCCCCCTTCACCGCCGAAGCACAACGCATGCTCCCGGCAGACGCCGAGGTGCTGGACGCGCACACCCACCTTGGCCTCGACGAGGACGGGCGCTCGCTGACCCTCGAGCAGCTGCTCGCCCAGCTCGACGAAGCGAGCGCACGACGGGCCTGCGTCTTTCCACTGCACGATCCCGAGCGCCGACCGTCCTACAGCGTGCCCAACGATCGCGTGCTCGCCTGGGCCAGCGAAAGCGAAGGTCGGCTGATCCCGTTCTGCCGCCTGGATCCCTTCGACGGGCCGGTCGCGGAGGCCGAGCGCTGCCTCGCGGCGGGCGCGCGCGGGATCAAGCTGCACCCCCGCGCGCAGGAGTTCGCCTTCGACGGAAACGAGCTCGAGGGCATCTTCGCCGTCGCCGAGGAGGCCCGCGTGCCGATCCTGATCCACGCCGGCCGCGGCCTGCCCCCGATCGCAAAAGGGCTCGCCGAGCTCGCGCTGCGCCACCCCGACGTCGTGTTGATCCTCGCGCACGGCGCGATCTGCGACCAGGGCATCCTCACCTCGATGCTGGCCGACCATCCGGGCGTGCTCTACGACATCTCCTGCTTCTTCGCGCTCGACGTCGTCGAGCTGTTCGCGCGCGCCCCCGCCGAGCGGATCGTATTCGCCTCCGACCCCCCCTACGGGCTGCCACAGAGCACGCTCTACTTCGCGCTGCGCCTGGCCGCTCTCGCCGGCCTGGACGAGCAGGCCACCCGCGGGCTGCTGGGCGAGACGGTCGCCGGCATCTTCGACGGCCGCGGCCTGCCACCTATGAACGCCCCGCGGCGCGGCCCCTCGATCACGCTCTCCGGGCGCCTCGCGCGGGTCTACGGCTATGGCAGTCTCGTCGGACCCGCCCTTTTCATGGGCGCCCTCGAGCAGGGACAGGCGATGCTGGAGATGGCGATCGCCGCCTGCCGTGACCCCGAGCCCGGTGAGGTCGGCGAGGCGCTCGAGACGATCCGCGCCGCACTCACCGCCTCCAGCGTGCTGCTGCGCAGCGAGGACGGCGTGCGACCGGCGATCGACCTGCTGTACCGCTCGATGGCCCGCGCCGCGACCGAGGTCGCGACACCCGCCTGAACAGCCGCACCGGCCTCGACCTCCTCAGGCGTCCACGCCGGTCAGCCAGACCGCCGCCCACTCCCCACTGTGGCGGCGCTCGCGCTCACGCAGGCCCACGCGCTCCCCGAATGCCTGCACGACCTCGTCGACCTCCTGCGCCAACAGCCCGCTCGCGAGCAGGTGTCGCGGGGACCCCGGCAGCGAGCGCGCCAGGTCGAGCAGCAGCGGACGCAGCAGGTTGGCGAGCACGACGTCCTGTCCCCCCGCCCGCGGCCACGGCAGCGGCTCGGCGCGCAGGTCCAGACGCCGCACCTCGATCTCGACCGCATTGACCAGCGCGTTCTCGCGCGAGGCCTCGACGCTCTCGATCTCGTTGTCGAGACCGAGCACCGGCGCGAAGCCCAGGTGGGCGGCCGCGATCGCGAGCACCCCCGAGCCCGTGCCGACGTCCAGCAGCGACCCGCGCCGCTCGCCGTCAAGCGCCACCTCCAGCAGCAGCTCGAGACATAGACGGGTAGTGGCATGCGCCCCCGTGCCGAAGGCCTGGGCCGGGTCGATCACGATCTCCCGCACGTCGCGACGGCCGCTCGGAGGCTCCCACGGCGGACGCACGTGCAGCGCCGGCGGGAGCTCGCGCGCGCCGCGGTACAGCGGCGAATCTGGTCCCGATCGGGGCGCGGACGCAGGCGACTCGATCAGGATCGGACGGTGAAACTGCTTCCAGCGCTCCGACCAGTCGTCGGGCAGCTCCGTCGTAGAGATATCCACCAGCGCCCCACCGGTGGCTGCGCGCAGGTCGGGAAGCTCTGGCAGCTCCCCCGGGGGGCCGTAGACGGCGTACTCGATCACGCCCTCTCCCACCTCCCGCTCCTCCACACCTGAGGGAGCCAGCTCGAGCAGGTCTGCCAGCACCAACTCGGCCTGCTCGCGGCGGACGCGGATCGCGAGGCGGATCACGCTGCCTGGCTGCGCAGCGCGCGGCGCAGCTTGGCGAACATCGATTCCTCGGTGCGGAGGTTCTCCTCGGTCAGCGTGTCGTGGAGGCGCTCGAAGAGCTCCCGCTGCTCGGTGCTCAGACGGCGCGGGACCACGACGTTGATCACCACACGCAGGTCGCCGCGCCGGTGACGGCGCAAGGCCGGCATCCCCAGGCCGCGCACGGTGAGCACCTCGCCGGGCTGGGTGCCGGGCGGTATCTCGATCGCCACGGAGCCCTCCAGCGTAGGCACCTGCAGGCTCGCGCCGACCGCCGCCAGCGGAGCCGATACGTCCAGGGCCGTGATCAGGTCATCCCCCTCACGGACGAAGCGCTCGTCGGGGCGCACTTTGACGAGCACATACAGGTCGCCCGCCGTGGCGCCCGCTTCCCCGGCGTGCCCCTTGGCGCCGATGCGGATCCGCTGACCGTCCGCGATCCCAGTGGGCACCTCCACAGTCAGCGTGCGCTTGGCGGCACGCCGCCCCCGACCACGACACTCGCGGCACGGCTGGCGCGGCACGCGACCATCGCCGTGACAGACATCGCAGGCCACCGTGCGCACCATCTGACCAAAGGGCGTGCGAGTCACCGCCTGCAACTGCCCGGCGCCGCCGCAGCGCTCGCAGGTCTCGATCGGGGTGCCCGGCTCGGCGCCGTTGCCGTGACAGTGCTCGCAGCGCTCGATCGCGTCGAAGGCGACCTCCACGGTGGCGCCCTGAGCCGCCTGCCCCAGGTCGATCTCCACCGCCACAGCCACGTCGCCGCCCGGCGCCGGTCCTGCTGAGCGTCCTCCAAAGGGGCTGGAACCACCGAAGAAGGCGTCGAACAGATCCCCGATCGAGCCGAAGCCGTCGAAGTTGGGGGCGTACCCCCCAGAGCGCAGGCCCTCGTGCCCGTAGCGGTCGTAGGTGGCGCGCCGCTCGGGGTCCGAGAGGATCTCGTAGGCCTCGGCGGCCTCCTTGAACTTCTCCTCCGCCTGCGGGTCGTGCGCGTTGACGTCGGGGTGCAGCTCGCGCGCGAGCCGGCGGAAGGATTTCTTGACTTCCTGCTCGGTCGCCTCGCGCGCAAGCGCCAGCACCTCGTAAGGGTCCCTTGGCGTCGAAGCACGGCTCACGATTCGATATCCCGCTCTCAGCTCTCGGCGTAGGCGTCTTCGACGAAGCGCGAGAGTTCATGGGCGATCTCGCGCACCGTGGGGATCGCGTTGGCGTAGTCCATGCGCACCGGGCCGATCACCGAGACTATCCCGAGCTTGCGCTGGGCCACGCCGTAGCCGGACGCCACCATCGCGAGCGAGCGCATCGCCGGGATCTCGTTCTCGTGCCCGATGCGCACGTAGACGTCGGGCTCGCCGAGCGCCGCGCGCAGCACGCCCAACAACGCGACGCGCCGCTCCAAGAGGCCCATCAGCTCGTTGATCTGACCGACATCGTGCAGGTGCGTCTCTGAGAACAGCCGCGCCGCGCCATCGACGTAGAGCACATCCTGGGACTCGGCCGCAAGCTCGCCAAAGGCCGGGGTCAGGCGATCGAGGAAGACGCGCTCCGTCGCCGCCAGCTCGGGGTCCGCGAGCCGCTGCTGCAGCATCCGCGCCCCCAACGCGAGGCCCACCAGACGCTCGTTGAGGTACTCGCCCGCCCACGCCACCAGCCCCGGGTCGACGGGATCGTCGAAGCTGGCCAACACCTTGGAGACGCCACCGGTAGAGGTGATGATCACGGCCGCGATGACCCGCGGCTGCAACGCGAGCACCTCGACGTGCCGGATCGTGGCCGTGCTGGGCGAGGGGGCCGAGACCACGGCGAGCAGGTCGGTGACCTGTGAGAGGGTCGCGCTGGTCGCGCGCATCGTCTCCTCCACCTCCTGGCGAATCAGCGAGAGCTCCAGGGATGGAGCCGGCACCAGGCCCTTTCCGGAGGCGAGCATGCGATCGACGACGTAGCGCTGACCGGCATCCGTGGGAATGCGCCCCGCCGATGTATGGGGGTGCGCGAGCAGCCCGTGCTCCTCAAGCAGAGCGAGCTCGTTGCGAACCGTCGAGGAGCCGCAGTCGAGGTCGGGGTCTGAGGCGATCGTCTTAGAGGCCACCGGCTGCCCTGTGCTCAGGTAGCCGTCCACGACCTTGCAGAGGATGAACTCCTGCCTAGCGCTGAGCATGAATTGAATTTTACGGCCCACATGGGCCGACCGCGGATTGCAGGAGGCCGCCGGACCTTCCGGTCCAGCGGCCTGCCGCGAAGGATCGCTAGAAACTGAGCTCTGCCTCGGCGTTGCGGATGATCTGCTTCTCGCTCTGCTCGGCGACCGTGTCGATGAGCACGCGGCCCCCGTCGGCCTCGCGAACGGTGCCACTGACGAGCACCTCCTGCTCGGGCACGCCCATGCCGCGGAACTGCACCGAGAGGCGCTTGAGATGCTCTGGACCACCGGCTACGTCGGTCTGGGCCCGGGCAACCTGGGCCATCGTCCACAGCCCGTGCAAGATGCGACCGGGGAGACCCACGGCGCGTGCGAACTCCTCATCGATGTGGATCGGGTTGAAGTCGCCGGAGGCCCCGGCGTAACGGGCGGTGAGGTACTTGTCGGGCGTGACCCGCACCTCGGGGATCTGCGCTCCGACTGCTAGATCTGGCATGCACTCACACTCCTCTGACGATGTTGGTCCAGGTCCCACGGCAGACCTGCTCGCCGCGCTGGTTGGTGGAGACCGACTCGAAGACGTAGTAGCCACGACCCTCGCGCTCGTAGATCTCCTTGACGCTTGCGGTCGTCGTGATCTCATCGCCAGCGACCACCAAGGGGCCCCACTCGAACTCCTGACCACCATGCACCATCATCGCGAAGTTGAGCTCGATCTCGGGATCGAAGATCGGCGGACCGACCGACGGGGCGCTGTACACGACGGTGAACATCGGCGGGGCCACGACATCGCCATACCCGGCGCCACGCGCCGCCTCGACGTCGAGATGGATTGGGTTGGTCTCGCCCACGGCGCGGGCGTACTCCTTGATCTTCTCGCGGCCGACCGCATAGAGCGTGGGCTCGTAGGTCTTGCCGACGGCTTGGGTGTTGACAGGCATCGGGTGGGAGCTCCTCACTCGGGGATGACTGCTGCGGCGCGGCAGTTTACGCGCCCGGTGGCGTGAGAGGCAGGCCGCGGGGTCACGACACAGCTGCGCCCACTGCCGACCCGGACCGCGCAGTCGTGCTCGCGGGGATCTTTAAATGCGAAAAGCACGCCAAGGCCGACTGCGGGGCGCCGTCGCCGACGCCTCACAGCCGTGCCTCTCTGATGCGATCCCGTTTGCGAGGTCGTCGCGATCTTTTCTGGCTCCCGCACCGCTTTCTAGAAGACGAGATCTACCTCGCGCTCCTTGGACTCGGAGCTGGCGCCTAGGAGATCCCCCTCGCGCTCGGAAACGCCGTCCCCCTCCTCCCCGCCGGGCACGCCCGCAGGACTGTCGAGGAACTGGACGGACTCGGCGACGACGCTGACCGCCTGGCGGCGCTGCTGATCGGCGGTCTCCCACTCGCGCCACTCCAAACGGCCGTCGACGGCGACACGGCTTCCCTTGCGCAGATAGCGAGTTATGTTCTCGGCCTGCACGCCGAAGGTGCCAACATCGAAGTAGTGCGGCCGCTCCTGGTATCCACCATCCGGGTCGCGCCGGATGCCGTTGCACGCAAGGCGCAGGTTGCAGACGCTCCCGCCGGAGGGCAGCTCACGCAGCTCGGGGTCCTGGGTCAGGCGGCCCACCAGCACGACACGGTTGATGTTCGAATACGACATGGATTTGTCTCCTTTGTGGTAGATCACCACCCCGGCACAGAACCTAAGTCGAGCTTGGGACGGGACGCTCGCGCGGCGGTGGCAGGGCGTCGAGCGCAACAACCACCACCCGCTCCTGGGCGTGAGCGCGATCGATCGCGCGCTGCAACGCACGCTCGACGTCGGGCGCAGCGAGATAGATGATCCCCGCGACGCAGCGGGCCCGTGCCCAGGCCTGACAGATCTCCAGCAGCCGCTCGGGAGCCTTGAGCGTCAACTCGACCTCGATCGCCACCGGTAAGCCAGCGCGGGCGTCGGCGCACCAGAGCACGAGATCCGGGCGATGGCGCAGCACCTGGCCGCGCGTGCCCACGCCGAGCTCGGCGCTCGCCAAGACGCAACGCTGTTCACGCTCGTCGCGGCGCAGCTCACGCTCGCCCATGACCCTGTGATCGGGGTAGCAATGCTCGAGGGCCGCGGCCACGCGCGCGCATTCGATCAGGTGCAGCGCGCCAGCGGCGCTGACACAGGCCGGATCGAGACCGCGCACGCAGACCGCGCGCAGTCCGGCGCGGGTGGCTGTGTACAGAGACGGCCGATCGACCAGCGGGCGATGACGGGCGAGCAGCGCGTCGCGCACGGCTGCCCGTAGCCGCGCCCGCGCCGAGGCGACGCTGACCTGTAAGCGCGCAGCCAGCGACTCGGCCGTGATGGCACCGAGACCGGCCGCCCAGCGCACCATCTCGGCGCGCACGGTAGATGGCGAGGTGTTGCGGGGAGTGCTTGCAGGGACCATTGGAGCGGTCCTCCTCTCGAGTCGTTTTGTTCAGGACTGCACGTCGGGGGAGAGCATCCGTGCGACCGCGACGCGGGTGCGGCCGGTGAGCCGGATCACTGCGGCATGGCCCCGCGCGAGGTTCTTGACCTCGTCGGGCCCGATGAGGTACTCGCGAGCTCGCGTGCGAGTGGTGCGTCCGTCACGGTTCCACGAGGTGCTCCAGACACCACGGGTGCCGGCCAGCCGCGCTGTCAGCTCGGCCGAGTCGGGTACGACCTGACGGTGAGCGATGAGGCTCGTGAGGTTGCCAAGGACCTGCTCCAGAAGCTGCTCATGCCTGGGTAGGCGCAGGTCGGAGAGCTCCTGTGTGCCGAGCACCAGGCAGACTCCCGCGGAGCGGGCCCGCCCGAAGAGCCTCGCGACATGCTCGGCGGCGATCGCGGAGAACTCGTCGATGAGCACCAGCGTGGGCACTGGCCGAGCCTGCAGGGTCGAGATGGCGCTCTGCAGGTCCTGGACGATCGCACCGCCCAGCATCTGGGCGAGCAACGGGCGACTGTCGGCCTGCAGGTCGAAGTACACGACGGCCCGCTCATTCATTGCCGCCAGCAGGTCGAAGCACGCGGCGCCCGTGGTCTCGGGATCGAGCCATGGTCCGACGTCGGACTCGACCATGATCGCCAAGCGATCCCGCACCCCGCTCAGGTCGCTGCGCTGGCGTGCGGTGAGCGAATCCAGGTAGTCGTGAGCCGCCCGCCCCTGCTCCTGCGGAAGCTCCCTGGCAAGGAGCTCCAGCTCAGCTGGATCGAGCATCCGCACCAGCCCGGCAAGACTGACCTCCAAGCCGGCGTGGTGTAGGGCGCGAGTTGCGCGCCCAAGGTAGCGTTGGGCCTGGCGCTGGTAGTGAGGCTCGGTATAGCTCTCCGCTGCGAGCGCCTTGTCGGCTATCTCGGTGTCGCTACCGCGGGCGTAGGGGTTGTAGATGGAGGGCCCGCCCGGTGTCCACTCGACAAACCGCCGACCGGTTAGGCGAGCAGCTCGACGCACGGCCTCGCGCAACGCACGATCACCCTTGGGATCGACGATGACCGCCGCCATGCCACGCGCGATCGCCTGCGTGGCGATCCACGATTGGGTGACGGTCTTGCCGGAACCGGTGGCGCCGACGACGAGCGTGTGGGTGCCGCCACCCGCGCCGCCGAGCTCGATCGAGACGGCCCGGCCGTGTCGTTCGCGTCCAAGGACCAGCTCGTCGCCGCGGAACCAGCGACTGCGGCCCTCGACACTGCCGGGTGATGCGGAGCGGATCCCGACGCCGGTAGGCGCACCAGCGATCCTGCTGCCGGCGAGACGCGCATGGACGATGGTCCCGAGAGCGCGCAGCGCGTCGAGTGGATGGCATCGCTCGGCGGCGATCTCGGCGAGGTCGGCGCCGGCTTCGAGGTCTTCGCGGTGCCAGCGCCGACCTCGCACGACGGCCACGAGCGCGCCTGCGGCGAGTGCGGTGGTCGCGCCCGCGAGCGGCGTGCGGAGCAGCAGGACGCATGCGAGCACTACGGTGGCCCAGCTCCAATGTAGGTGTCGATGGCGCATGAAGCGTGCCGCGGCGAGGCCGATTAGTAGGCCGAGACCGATAAGGACCGCGGCGCCGGCGACCGATTGAACGAGATGTTCGACCGGCGCCAGAGGGTCGATCCCCTGGTATTCGCTGACTGTCCGGTAGGGGGAGGCTGCGGTTGACAGGGGCATCTTGGAGGCCCCTCCTTTCGTGTGCATATGGGACACGGCACAGGCCGAGTCCGTCGGTTGACAAGCCACGGCGCGCCTCTCGGCCCGCCGTCGTGAGTGCTCAGGAGCGATGCGTCTCTGGCGATCGAGTCCGAATGACGATCCCGGCGGGCTCGTGAAGGGACGGGATCCCTTGCCAGGAGTCAGGTCAGGCGATAGCCGACGCCACGCACGTTGATGACCCAACGCTCGGCACCGTTCGCGGCGAGCGTGTGGCGCAGCCGGCTCGCATGACTGTCGAGTGTGCGGGTGGAGCCGGGCGTGCGGTAGCCCCAGACGAGGCGCAGCAGCTCGTGTTTGGCGAACACGCGCTCGGGGTCGCGGGCGAGCGTCAACAGCAGCTCGTACTCGAGGCGGCGCAGCGCAACGCGACGCCCGTGCAGGCTGACCGCACGCGCTGTCGTGTCGATTGCGAGTGAGCCGACCCGCACGAGCGCCGGACTGCGGCCGCTGCCTCCGGCGCGGGCCAGTAGGGCACGCAAGCGTGCGCGCAGCACGAGGTAGCCGGCAGGCCTGGCGAGGAAGTCATCCGCACCCGCTTCGAAGGCACGCAGCAGATCGGGCTCTTGCGCGCTGGAGCCAACCACGATCACGGGCAGACCGGTCGACCAGGGATACCCCGCAAGCCCGCGCCGCAAGCCCGCATTCGCGCGGATCTCCAGCAGCAGCTCGAGCGCCCCCCGCGGAGACTCCACCTCCCCAAGGATCAAGAGCTGTGGTGGCGAGGCGCGGGCCAGGGAGCGTGCGTGCTCGGTGGTGCGCGCCAGCTGCACTGTGTAACCGTCCGCGGCGAGCTGCTCCACAAGCGGCCTTCCGATCCCGAGGTCGTGCTCGACGACGAAGATCAGCGGAGACCCTGCGGAGCGCTGCGCACTGCTCATCCCAGCTCCACCTCGCGGGGGCTGATCCCGAGCCCGGTGCGCGCAATCAGGGCAAGCACCTCGCTGTGCACCCAGGGTGTCGGCTCGCTCTCGCCACCCTCGGGCAAAATGCCGACGCGGCGGGCGAGCCAGCTCGTCTCGCCGCTGGCGTTGCCGCGCGCGTCACGCTTTACACGTCCGCAGCGGACCGCGATCTCGCTCATGCTCAGACCCTGGGTCCGTACGGCGCTCAGCACGGCTTGGCGCAGTCCGCGGTTGAGCACGATGCGGCTTGCGTCCAGGCGTGCCAGCTCGGCGCGTAGAACCGCGACCGAGACCGCTGAGTCCTCACGATGGCGGGTCAGCGCAAGGACGGTGCAGGCGCGCACCGGCTCGTAGCTTTCAAGACCCGCGACAACCTCGCGCACACTCACTGGTTGTGGCACTCCGGGCTCCCCGTCGCCTGGAAGGCGAAGCCAGCGCAACTCGGGGATCGAGAGGCGTCTCGTGACTGACCCCAGTCGATGCGCGCGACCGCACCGATCGAGGAGTGCCGCAGCGGTCTGCGCTGAGCATGGCGCATGATCCGCGCCAGCTTCCGCTGCCAGGTCCTGCAAGGGGTCTGAGATCGAGGCCTGCGCCTTGAGATCCTCTGCGGTGACCGGCCGGCACCAGCGACCGCGCGGATCGCGCAGGTAGTGACTGCAGATGAGACTGGCGTTCTCGCGAGGCTCGTCGGCAGCGAGATGCGCGACTAGCCGCTTGTCGCCCAACGTGCGTGCGTCACGATCGAGGACGAGCACGCTGCCGGCATGTCCAGGCCGGGTGATCACCTCGCGCTGGCGGCCCCGGGGATCTGCATAGCAGCCGAGGATCCGTCCGCCTTGGGTGCTCGAAGCGGAGAGGGATACGCTGCGAGTGGCGCGGGGAGTGACTCGCGCATCGGTGGAGACGGCAATTCGCTCGGTCCGTGTGAGCGTGCGGGTCGCTTGGTGGGTGTGGGGTCGGGATGAGCGCGTTGGCTTGGGCGATGTGGCGATGGTCATGAGGTCTCCTGGCCGCATGGGCCGCCTTGCGTGGTCGAATGACAGCGCTGTTTAGGGTCCAGAGGAACATCCGTCAAGGGCCTCGTGACGCCTCGAGGACGCGTACCGAGCAAGCCGAGATCCCCTATAGGGGATCTCGGAGACGCCTGTCGATTGCACCGTGAGTAGATGAAGCTGGCGGGAAATCACTCACTCGGGGCGCTCCATGGAAGCCGAGAATCCGAGAAAGGGCACGGCGAAGCGTGGAGCGCGCGTACGCTCGTGCGGCGTCGCCGGCGTGGGAGCAAGCGCAGTCCGGCTGAGTGGCACCTCAGCGGTAGACCTGGCTGACTAAGCGGAGGCTGCGCCGAAGGTATGGAGTGGAGCTCTGTTTGCGGCCTGGGTAGGAGAGAGAGAAGGGAGACGGAGATCCTAGTGGCCTCCCGGGAGACGCTTGTGGACCATGATCGAGGTGCACGCCGGCCTGTGCAGTCGCGTCCGTGGCATCGGGCGCAGTCCGGCTTCACCAAGCCATTTCGCGCGCACCGGCAGTTGCAGTCGGGCGTGCGAATGTGATGTGGGCAACCGCAGGAAGGTTGCGCGCAGCGAGGGGCGGCTGCACACAGAGATCGGGGAACGGCGCACAGAGGTCGGCGACTGCGGGACCGCTTTCGCGCCTGGTTGCTCTCAGTGCCCGACACGGCGCAAGATCTCGCGCTGCTCGGGCACGGGTTCGCGGGCATCGATGTCTTCGCGGGCGCCAGGCTGCTTCCGGACACCGGCGCGCACGTCGGGCGGGAGCGGATGGACGCCGTAGGCGAGCAACTGTCCCTCGTGGATGTCGCGCTCGGCGGCGAAGAGGATCGCGGCGCGTCCGGGGTACTCCCAGTCGTGAGGGTGCTCACCGGCGTAGGCACGGCAGGCGCTCAGCACATGGTCGGCACGTCTGGCGCACTCCCGCGCGCGGGGTCGGTCACGGCAGAGGAACACCACGAGCGGCCGCGGGGCGGCGCGGCGCGCGAAACGGGCTACGCAGAGCGACCAGCCGGCCAACAGGTGGTCGTAGCGCTCGAGCTTGGCGACTGCGCCCCCGGAGGGCAGGCGATCGTCGAGCTCGATCAGCAACTCCACGGCCGGCCCTCCCGCCCCGCACCCTGGTGCCCCGGCCGGCAGCCCGTGAACCTCGATGCCTGCGTCGGGACGTACGGTCTCGAAGTGCTCGACCTCGACGCGAGCGCCGCTGGACTCCGTTCGCAGGAAGTCATGTGGTGTACGACCGCCGGGAAGGCGCAGCTCGTGGGGACCGATCGCGACGTGGCCCGCGGGCGTCGAGCGCCGCGGCGGCGAGAGTGCGGCCTCCGCGGGGCCGCGCAGCCGCAGCGATGCTCCACCGAGCGCTCGTTCCAGTGCGAGCACCCAGCCGGTGACGTGCACGTCGTGACGGGCTTGGCGCAACCAGCGATCGTGAGCGAGTCCCGGCGCCGGGGTCGGCGACGGTCGAGATTGGGACGCGGGCTCCCTCCTCACCGATCCACCACCCTCATCGAGCAGCCCGAGACGTCCTTGAGCCTCGAGCAGCGCGAGTCCGGCGGGGGCGAGCACGTAACACATCGGCGCCCCTCCTCCATCGCGGCGATGAAACTGGAAGCGCTCGACCAGCCCGGCGTCGAAGAGGCGCTTCAAGCGCCGCTGCGTAGTGGTCACAGCATGCCCAGAGTTGAAGCGGCGGTGGATCTGGCTGGTCAGAACGTGGCGCATGCCGGCGACGAGCACGAGGATCTCGACGTCGAGCGGATCCGGTGCAGGCTTGTTGAGCGGGACGACCGGTCGCGCCCAGCGCACGCGGTGGGCTCCATCAAGATCGACAAGCTCCCGGTAGCTCTCGGCCGCGATTGGCGGAAGCTGCGCCTCGATGGCCGGCGCGGGCGCGGCCCGCCTGGGCGCATCGGAGCTTGGCTCGACTGAAGCTGGGCCCGCGGCTCTTGGCGGTGAGGCGGTGGTGGCCGGCGTGGGCGCGGTAGACGTGGGGGCACGCGCAGGTGCCACCGCCGCTAAGCCACCGACTGTGCGGCGCTCCCAATGCGGCTGACTGAGGTCAGCGCGGTACTCACCGCCGCGCGCCGCCTGCCGGGCGGCGTGCAAGGCGACGCGCTCGAGGTCGACGCGCAACGGGATCGTGCGCGCGAGGAATGGAGGCTGGCGACCCTGCGGAGTGGTCCAGCTCACGATTGCGTGGTGCTTGGGCAGGTGCAGGCGTGCATCCGGGTGCCCCAAAGCGTTGAGACCGCTGAGGCCGGGACGCACAGTGTCCGAGAACGCGGCCATCATCAGGCTCGCAGCCGCACGCGCGTCACGGACGGAGGCCGTCGCGAAGTAGACGCGGTGCGCGAATAACGCGTCGAGCTGGTCGCGGATCTCACGGTCGACCCACTGCGCATCGGTCTGCCAGCAGGCGACGGTCTCTAGGCCCGCGGAGCGCTTCAACGCCAGCGTCTCGGCGAAGCCGCGGTTGAGCACGATCGGGGCCTCGTCGACCTTGAGCGCAACCGCGATCCGCTCTTCGCCCGGCACGAGATCCTGCTGGCGGGCGAGCGCCGCATCGAGCATCCCAATCAGCAGCTGCATCAGCACCGAGGTATTGCCGGCGCCCATCGCGCCGAGCGCGCCCTTGACGACGAGCACCTCGCGTCCAGAGATGACACGGTCGAAGTCGATCGTGAGCGACTCGTTGAGCAAGACCCGCTTGATCGATGGCGAGTTGAGCAGCCGCGCGAGCTTGTTGACGGGCGCGTCGAGCTTTGCGGTCGTCGTGCTGCGCGAATCGGCGAGTTGCGCGGAGAGCTCGGCCGTGAAGAACTCAGCGATCTCCTTGAACTCCGGGAGCGTCCGCACGTGAGCGCCGACACGAGCGCGATATGCATAGCCCTCCGCGCCGACCGACAAGAGGCGCGCCGCGTCCCACAGGCTCGCGGCGGGATCGTGCGCGAGCACCGCGATCACGGCATTGCGCAGGTAGCGATCGGAGGAGGCGCGTATGTCGGAATCAGTGAAAAGGTGCTTGAGGGCACCGACGACGTAGTCGGCGATCGTATCCGCCGGCGCCTGCACCGCGAGCGGGTTGAAGCCGCAGGTCGGGTGGGCGAAGTCGAGCAGCGTGCAGGTGCGCTCCGTCGGGACGAGGCTGACGGCGGCTTCGGCGGCGTCGCCCTTGGGGTCGAGCACGATCACGGCGCAGCGCTCGCGACACAGGTCCTCGGCGACGGTGGCCGCTAGGTAGCTCGACTTGCCTTGCTCGACGGCTCCGGGAACGGCGGTGTTCTGGCGGCGCAGCTCGGGGTGGATGCAGACCGGCCCGAACGTGTCCCGCAGCGTTCCACGGCCGGCGCGCGGGCGCATGATTGCTGGCGGTGCCGGCGCGATCGGCAAAGCGCTGCGGGCGAAGGGCACCGTGACGTAGTCGATCGACGGCAGATGCCAAAGAGCGCCGAGCTCAGTCGAGGCAAAAACTCCCTTGCGTAGCGAGGGCCAGGGGTTGCCCTCGCCACGGGCGACACGCCTGCCGTATCGGCCGGGCGCGCCGTGACGCAGCGGGATGCCACGCTCGACCAGGCGATTCTCGGCACCCTCGGCGCGCAGCTCCGAGGCAATCCCCTCGCACGTCTCGCGCGAGGTGCCCGCGACGCGCAGGTCGAGGAAGAACAAGGGCCGATGCTGGACCTCCAAGCCACCGCGCAGCTCCCTGTCGTCGACGAGCGAGCGGTCGTGGACGAGCAGATGCTCGCGGCGGACGCGTGATAAGTGCGCCTCGTGGCGCTTGTACAGGCGCTTGGCGTAGGCCTCAAAGAGCGCCGGCGCCGGGGTCAGCGCGAGTTGCACGAAGGCATCCTCCCCACACGCGGCCATCACCGTGATCAGCCGGTCCATCGGCGGCTCGCGTTCGAGCTCAAAGCGGTCGAGGAGCTTAACCCGCTGGATGAACCCGGCGTGCTTCTTCAGACGCAGCACGGCAGGCGGTGCCTGCGGCAACGCTTGGCAGGCGTGCGCTACGGAGCAATTCGGATAGGCGTTGCGGATGGACGCCTCCACCATCCCTTCCATCCCTGCGGGACAGACAACCGCAAGCCAGGCCCGGGCGACGCCTCTGCGCTCGCGCCGGTAATGCGCCTCCAACGCAACCGACGGCTGCCCGCGCAGCAGGCGCCGCCACCAACTCAATTGCAAGCGCTTGTGCAGGGACTCGAACATCCCCACAAGCCCCTCGACGCTTGTGCTGTCCGTTCGGTAGGGCAGGACGCGCAGACGAACATAACGCCGCCGGCGCCGTGCCCGCCAGCGAATGCCGAGTAGAAGCGCTGCGCAGGCGAGCCCGAGCGCCCCCAGGACCTGCCCCCAGAGCGCCGCGGCGCTCGCCCAGCCGGCCCTGCGCTGCATGTGCACCGCGGCGGCGGCGCGCGGGAGCGCGGTGCCTACCCGTCTCAGATCGCTCGCCGATGTACCCCGCAGCGCCCCACCGAGTCCACCATGCAGCAACCAGCGCAGGACGACCAGCCCCACGATGGCAGTCGCTAGTCCCAGCGTCCGCCAGAGCAGAAAGCGTGCGAGCACCCTGCTCCCTCATCCGACGGCAAGCTCGTCGCTGGGACAGCAAACCTGACTGCCCCGACCGTTCAGGCTCGACCCGAGCAGCGAGTATCGCTATGTCCTCGCGCAGGGGACCGCAGCTACGCTTGAATTGGGCACGCATGATGTCCCGGCGGCCTTGACGCTGGCGACGAGCGCGGCGGGCATCTTCACCGTGGCTTGGTGGCACGCTCGACTTGGGCGCCGCGCTCGCTGAGGTGCCAGGCGTTGGAGGCCCCCTTGATCTGTCCGTCACCGGTGTTGCTCACCAGCTCCAGCCGCTCGAGGCGAGTCAGAAGCTTGGATATCTGTCCCTGGTCGGAGATACCGGCGCCTTCGGCGATCTCACGGTTGCTGGCGCCGGAGTGCTCACCGATGAAGGTGAGAACACGCACGGTGCGGTACGTGAGGCGCATGTCGAGACCCTCGAGTGGGTCCTTGGCGGTGCGTCGCGGGGAGCGCCTGCGTCGGAGAACCTTGGGCGCCTCGCGGGTCAGCTCGTCGCTGGCGGCGCGGGGCCCAAGATAGGGGAGCACGATCATGCTCATCAGTGGTCCGAGCAGCGCGCTGAACGGTTCGCGCCCGCCTGCGAGCAGGCGCGTATGGAGCACGGCAAAGACAGCGCCGATGACTCCTTCGGCCGTGACCTCAGGCGATTCCTCGGTGGCTCGCGACACACGCGTCCCGGCGCCCGTACGCCCCTGGTCGATGACCCCCTTCACCAGCTGGAGGATTTGGCCCCGCCGCTCAAGGACGCGCGGACCGGCGCCGAGCGCCTCGACGATGCACATCCTCGCAAGGCCGGGCTCATCGTCCATGAAGCGCAGCAGTGCGAGCAGCCCGGAGCGGACGCCGTCGCGCCAACGGGCTTCGGCCAGATAGGCCTCGCTGACGAGGTCGCCAAGCTGGTCGACCGCCTGGTCGAAGGCCGCGAGGAAGCAATCCTCACGGTCATCGAAGAGGTCGTAGAACGTCTTACGCGAGACTCGCGCGCGTCCGATCACCTGGGCCACGGTCAAGCGTGCGTAGCCAACTTCCTCGACGGCCTCCACGGTCGCCGCCAGCATCCGGGTACGCTGAATCTCGGTCACCTGCCCCCGCGGCATGCCGTTGGGCCCTGGGCGCAGACGCGAGGTCTTCGCGCTCGCCTTCGGGGTTGCAGGGCGCGCCTTCAGCGTTACAGGGCGCGTCTTGGTGGTCTTCGAGCGCGTCTTATCCTTTGTAGCCATCTTGCTCCCGCCTAATCACTGGGTCTTGTCACTAGGTCTAATCATTGGTCTGGTGCTCGTTGTCTGAGTTGGATCGGTGCGCCTGGGCATTCGCATCACGGCGCCCCGGGGAAGGTGCAGCCGCCGATTTGACGGCGGTGCTCCCCCTCTGGCGCGGTACGCAAAGGTTCATGGGTTGACGCCTGGATGTCGAGTCGCGTCTCCCACTCCGGTTTTCGAGGCGCTCGAGGACCGCGCCAGGGTACGGATCAAACGAATTTCCAGGGATCGCTTGACTGCACGATGCACCCAAGTTTCAGGTACTCCGGGAGCGTCGATCTATTGACAACCGCGAAACGCGAGGAAGTCCTCATCGCGCCACGATCCATCAGCGACTCTCACGCCGAGCCTCGAAGCGCGCCCCCTCCGCGCAAGACGTCAGCCCGTCCGAGCATGCTCTTCGTCGAGTCGCCGAGCGCGGTATAGGGTCACAGGCTCGCGAATGCCACGCAGGCGCCGCTCGCCGGCGTAGGACCAGCTGTAGCTATCACGAGTGGCGGCGCGGACCTCACGATCGACGAGGACGCTTCCAGGGCGGGCTATCCCCGTGATGCGCGAGGCGAGGTTCACGGGTCTCCCGAACCAATCACCGGCACGGCTGAGGGCGAGCCCGAGTGCAACGCCGGCGCGCAGCTGCGGGAAATCCTCGCCCTCAGCGTCAGCGGCCTCGATCAGCGAGAGCGAGCTGCAGAGAAGGGTCGCGGGGTCTGGGGAGGCGAGCATCACTGCATCCCCAATCGTCTTGACGAGCCTGACGGGGGGCTCGAGCACTTCGCTGGCGAGGATCTCTAGCCGGACGGAGAGACGACCGAGCTCGTCCGGAGCCACCTCCTCACCGAGCCGCGTGAAGCCGACGAGATCCGCGAAGCCGACAGCGATTTCACGCGACCCGGGAAGTTGACCTCCACTGCGCTCGGCAGCGTTGATCGCCTCGCTCTGGGCCATCTGGCGAAGATGCAGAGTGAGGAGGTTGGTGATCAAGGGTCCAAGCATCGGGGACAGCTGGGAGGTAGCCAGCGCGTAGCGCTGGGCCAGCTCTTGCTCGCTGACCCCGGGCTCCAACACCAGTCGCAGCACCAGCGCCCGCATTGCCTCGGCTGCCTGCGAGAGACCGCGCCCAAGAACTCTGGTCAGCTCGAGCATCTCCTCCTCGGAGATCCCCGCTTCGCGGAAGGAGTTGGTCATCTGCACGGACTCCAGCTCGTCCTCGGTGTAGACCGCCTCCTCGGTCCCCGGTATCGGTAGACCCATCGCGCGGCGGATGGACACGAGGAAATCGAGGTCCACCCCAGTCCGTTCGGCGATCTGGGCGGCGGTGTATCGCTCCCCTCCGGCCAGGACGCGCTCAGCCGGCAGGAACATGACGGTTCCATCGATGCTACGCCGCCGCAACTCAGCCAACGGGACCCCGTCGGCGACCAACTGCTCCAGCAAGCCCACGCGCTCGAGGCGATGCTGCTCGTCTAGCCCGTCAAGCAGACCCTCGGCCTCGAAGTCGATGCGCGCGGGCGTGGGCGTGGGCTCTATCTCGCCCCTAAATGCAATTGGGCGGGCAGCCTCCACGGAGGGCTCATCGGCGGCGGCTGAAGCAGTAGGGCCTTGATCCTGATCCTCTGACATGCGTCCTGCGTAGGATAGGTGAACCGTCGGCGGTTCAACCTCAGCCACGGAGATGATCCGCCGGCGGACGCATGAAGACACGATCCGCCGGCGGACGTCGGTCGCATTGGTCTAAAGACCTATGCTCAACCCCTTAGCACAATTAAATTTTGCGGACAGTTGCCGGGCTGCACCCATACCGTCAGTTTATAAGGCGCTTGATTCACCGGGCTTGCTTTGTTGTACGTAGCAGTCATTGCGCACGTATCACCCGCCATACCAGCCGCTGCATAATTCATTTTTCTGCATTTTTCTTCTTCGGCTTCCGGTATGGTGATGCCGTTTAGTGGCACCGGGACTACATGTAGGGCATCGACTTTACCAGCCGCTCCAAGATTTTCTACGGTGATTAGACGAGTTTCTCCAGTTTTATTATATGTAAATGGTTTTTTATTCCAAACCAATTGGAAGGGGTCGTTCTTTGGTCCTTTTCTACCCGCGACTACCCTCCCCTTGCCTCCCCTTGCGCTCGACTGTGCCGCAAATCCACTAACTACTGCTATCGCTAGCACCACCAGGCCGCATACAACGCTGATAGCTCTTATTCTAACCATTATCAAGGCTCCTTCTAGCTCAGTTCAATAGCTATTCGGCAATCGCACTTTTTGAGTAGAGTAGACACACCTAGTGAAAACCCCATTTTGACCCGGATGCCAGCTTGAGCACTGGACAAGCTTCCACGAACGTCTTTATGCCAGCAATTTCTAGGCTGTTGTTTTCCATGGAGCCAAGACCTTTGATTGCCTGTAGCGTTTCTTCAGACTGGCCGGTCGGTGCCCTTACCGTCACGTTGCCGGCGAGCGGCTCTTCACCTTCGAGTGCGCAAGTGTTGCCTGTGGCAAAAGGGATCGTGGCGAGGATTTTTTTGGTCTGCGGCGAGAGGACCATCTGGTCGGCCGTTGTTTTGGTCAAGCCCAACGACATCACTCCCCGGATAGGTTCCGTTGGAATATTGATCGGCTGGTTTTCTAGCGCACATCGAGTTGCTGGTTCGCTCGTCCAGCATTCCTTGAAAATCACACTTTTCGCCTTGAGTGTATTTGTGCTAACGATTTCTGGCTTTTCCGCGCCGAGGGTACTGCCTTCGCACGATACGACTATATGAATCGCCGGTATAGACAGTACAACTGAATCTTCGACGGCGGCCGTCGTAGCGAGGGCCGCCGTTCCTGTGAGTTGGGTGCCGCCGACAAACCATGAAGCCTCGGCCGAATCAGCCGTCGAGGCCAGTACGGTGAGCAGCAGAGCGACACAAGACACTGTGAGTGCTTTGAACATCTCCAAATCTCCTTCGTCCCTTGGCTTATGTCTGGTCATACATACCCGACGGGCATCGGGTGCCACCACAGGGCACCGTGCCAGCGTACAGTTTTAGGATCCCTGGATCACGTTGCTCATCACACCTCCCAGTCGGTGTTATCTCCATTGAGCGCTGTCGTTGCAAATATAAGTGCGCTCACAAGAAAATCAACTGAGCTAGCTTCATTCGAAACGCCGAAGTCTGAAGTGGGCGGTCAATCATCAGCAGGCAGCGATTATCCACAATCGGACAATCGACGTGGAGTAAGAAACACGACACGTGACCGATGTAGTAGCCCACGCCACAATGCGGCTCGCGGCCTGCAACGGTGATATATGACTTCTCCGCGGCTCCTGCCAGTCACGGTATGTGGGTCGGCGGGCACCTACCCAGCAAGCGGTGGCATCGGCGTCTAGACACGCTACCTCGTGCACCAGCTCTTCGAGCTCGGCAGGCTTCTCACGAGCCGCTAGCGAGCGACGGTTGCGACACCCCCACCGCCCTTTTGGCTCGCTGCGGCTCCGAGTACGGCTTGATCACACCGAAGCGCTCACGAGCGCCCGGCCGCCAAGCCGACCCTCATCGAAAAACTTAACCACCCGCACCCAGCCACCCACCGAAGATGAGTCCAAGCCTACGTAGGCGACGTGACCGCACCACGAACTGCTCGCAGAGCCCTTCGGCAGGCCATCGTTAGCGGGTCCGCCTCTTTGGCGGGACCCGCGATCCACCCAACTTTCTCCGTGGGTGGATCGAGCACCTAACCCTTAGTACCGCCAACAAGTCGGGTCGCTCCTGGGGGAGCGGCTTTGAGGTGTGACGCCCCGTCAGTGGGGCAGACTGTCTCGGTCCAACCACGCCCTGTAGAAGCTCCAGGCGAGCGTCTTGTCGTCGTCCCAGGGCGAGTCGAAGTCGTAATCACCGCTGTAGTGCCCGATCAGCCCGCCAGTCCTACCAGGGTCCAAACGCCATTCCGGCGTGTGGGGCGCTTGGCCCGTTCGCACAAAAAGCCCGCATAGCAGGGCGCTTCGGTGAAGTACACCCCATCGTACTGCAAGCCGAACCTAATGATACCCATAGAAACTGGGCCTTTTCGCTTGATTGAGCAGTTTCCTGGCGATTAAGCGATCCGCTTAGGGGCTCCCATAGCCGCCCTGCAGCGCGTGTGCGGCGCAGCAGAAGCGAGCCACTGTTCATATCTCAGCGGTGGCGGCGCATGTAGTGGATCGTTGCCGTGAGGTACATCGTCAGCGTGACGATGAATACGGCGATGGCCGCGGGAACGGACCACCAGATCCTGGCCGCGATGAGCGGCAGCCCGACAAGCAGCCACGCGCCGACCATCCTGGTGAGCATTCCTCTGGCGCTCCGCTCGGCGAACCAATGTGGGATGCGGTTCACAGCATGATCCTACGCCAGTCAATATGCGGTGGTTTCTGGCACGTCACGATTCGACCGCTACGGCTCCTGCCTGGTGGCGACGCCAAGGCCAGCCGGACTGTAGCCGACATGGAGACGATCGACGGACACCTCCGCTCCATTGAGGTCAAGTGGACCAGCCTGATCAGCCCGCTGCATCACTGCCGATCGGTCACAGTTAAGCTTTGCCCGCTTCAGCACCATCTGAGTCCGAGGGGCTGCTGGCCCTACTGCGACCGCACATTCGCGATGAGCGGGTGCTCGCCGCAGTCGTCGCGGTGCCGCGCGAGCTTTTCGTGACAGCGGCGCTGCGCGACCGGGCGTGGCAGAACCGGCCGTTGCCGATCGGCCGCGGGCAGACGATCTCCCAGCCGCTGATCGTCGCTCGCATGTGCGAAGCCTTGGCCCTCGCAGGCGGGGAGCGGATCCTCGATGTCGGCAGCGGCTCTGGCTACCATGCCGCGATCCTCGCCCGTCTGGGGCGGTCCGTCGTGAGCATCGAGCGTGATCCCGCGCTATCTGAGCTGGCACGGCGCAACCTCGCCGCGGCGCATGTCGAGAACGTGACGCTCGTGATCGGTGACGGCTCAAAGGGCCACCCTGAGCGGGCGCCCTACGACGCGATCAGCGTCGCGGCCGCCGCGTCTGGAGGACTGCCGCGTGCGTTGCTCGAGCAGCTCGCTCGCGGCGGTCGGCTGATCGCGCCAATCGACTGTGGTACACAGCGGCTGATCCTCGCCCGAATCACCGAAACGGGCCCGCGGTACAGCGACCTGGGCCCGGTGCAGTTCGTGCCCCTCGACAGCACCTAGAGCGCGGCGTTTTCGGTGGCAGCGTCAAGTGCTGGGGAGAAAAAACGCATTTGGACAGCTCGGCAATGGCACCACGACGAACAGCACAACACCAGTGGAAGTGAGTGAACTCCCGTGAGAGCGAGATGCAGAGCAGCGTGCCCGCCTTGGCTTCGCATACGCCGGCGCGCGCCGGGCCGCCGCGCACGCTGAACCTGCGCGAGGAAGGCCCTATGCAAACACCCGTGGCCGCGGCCGACTGTATGGCGTCCTCTATCTCTCCGGCGACCGACTGATCTTTCAGCCAGTCGGCCAGCTACAGTATTGACCCAATGAAATACTGGATCGGGCGTTAGGCCATGTCATTCGCGTGGCGGCCTATCGTAGGTTTGCTCGCGTTCACGCTCGGCGCGTCGAGCTGCGCCAGGCAAGCGCAAGCGACGACTTTGGCATCAACGACGCACGCGCCGCTGGAGGTGGTGGCCCACCATCAACATTGCCCGGCCAGCGATGCCCGAGCTGAAGCCAGCCCTGAGCTGACAACGGCGAGCGTTCTCGTGCCAGCTCATCCAACGGGCGCGCTGATCTGCCGCTATTGGGGACTAAGTGATCCAGGAGACCGCGACGCGAGCCTCGCAGGAACGCTGACCGTCCAGAAAGCGGCCATCGCGGATCAGCTCGCGGCACGGTTGGACGCTCTACCTCCGTCCCCAAGCAAGCCGCCGCCCTCCTGCCCTTCATTCGGCGGTCGCTCTGAGGTGATCTTCGTCCACTACCGCCGCGCCAGCGATGATCCGGTACGCATCAAGCGAGAAGCCTGCGTACCCGTGAGCAACGGACGACTCCTTCGAGCCGGGCTCTCGCTGCCACACCGCCACTGGCCGGACGAAGGACTGCTCTGATTCTCGGCCGTAGTTGGAGCCAGAAGGTCCGCGAACTCCCCCCACGCCGCGTTCTGGATCGACCTTGAACGCTACATCCTTGAATCCGAAGCCAAACCCGACCACTACCTCATGGTCCAACGCCCGGCCGCTACGGCAAGGCCGACCCGACGAGGCCGATCGGGCCCACGGACTGCACAACTGGTGGTACCGCCGCCTTCAGAAAATCCCTGCAACTAGGTTTTATACACCCAACGCCCTGCAAGCCGAACCTAATGATCCCCATAGACGCAGGCTTCGCAGTCCGCGACACTGCGCGGGCGCGCAGCTGGCGCGTCTCGTAGCCCTCGGCGCTGCGGTCCCCTTCTTTGCGCTTGCCGCGGCGACTTTTGATGCGAGCGAAAACGTCGCTTTGCTGCTCACGCTCGCCGGCAGCGGTGGGACCTTCGCTCCGCCGTTCGCCGCCGTCTGCTCGGCGATCAAGTTCACGCTCATCGGCATCGCCATCCTCTACGCGCTCGCCGGCCTGGCTGTTCGGCTTAGAGTGCGGCTGCTAGCGCAGAGCTGAAAGCCATCACGCCAGGATGGCGATTACGCAGGCAGTCACAGCGATCGGCGCGAGCGGCAGCAACATCGTGAGGGCAGCGCGTTCTCGACGCCACTGGGAACCTGAAGGCCATCCAAAAGCTGCTCGGCCACAGCTCGATTCAGACAACGGGCGATGTCTATGCCGACTGGGACGTCGATCAGCTCGCGGCCACGGTGGCAGAGATCCTTGACGACGACAGTCCGATCGACAATCAGCCCACTACGAAATCGTTCCCGTTGAGCCCCAGAAAACCCCTGTAAATTAGCACTATATAGTAAGCGTTCAGTTCCCTGGTGGGTTCAGGTGAGCAGCGGGGCGGGGTCCCCGCGGGCGTGGGCGCTGATGGCCTCGGTGAGGTAGACAGATAGCGAGCGTTGTTGTAGGCGGCAGGTTGTGTGTGCCGAGAGGAGCCTGGCGGTGCGCAGCTCTCCCGCTTCGGACTGGCTGCCGAGGGAGAGCTTGCGGTAGATGACCGCGCTTCTGAGGGCGCGCTCGGCGTGGTTGTTGGTCGGCTCCACGCCGGGATGCTTGGCAAACGTCCATAGCGCCGGCCATGCCTTTAGGAGGTTGCGGGCCATCCCGCGGCAGTGGCGGTTCCGTGCACGTTTAGTGGCGTAGCCCCGGATGACCGGCTTGTATTCGCGCTGCAGCCGCCGGATCGTGAGCTTCAGATCGCGGCGATCTGCGGTGTGCTCGTAGACCTCCCACGCCCAGAAGGCTCGGTCGCACAGCTCAAGGCCCTGTTCGCCGAACGCTTTCTCCGCGCCCAGGCCCTCGGTGTGGGCGGCGAAGTCGCGCTTCAGATGGGCCCAGCACAGCTGACGACGCGCCAAGGGGAGATGTGAGTAGGCCCACCAGCGGTCCGAGGTGACGATCGCCTCGGTGTCCGCCAAGAGCATCTTGGCGTGATCCTCGTGACGGCCGGCGGCGACGTGCAGGTAGGCGTGGCGGTTGTCGAAGATGCCCCACAGCGCACGGCGCTGCCCGGCGGTCCGCCAGCCGGTCTCGTCCATGTTCAGTGCACGAGCCGAGCGCAGGCGCTCGAGCAGATCGGCGTGGGGCTCTGCCAGGGCCTCGCCGGTGCGAGTGAGGATCGCCTCGACCGTGCCGGTCGAGATCCGCGAGGAGAACAGCTGCTCTGAGAGCTCGACCACATCCCGTCGGGAGATGCGGTTGCGCACCGAGAGCGTCGCGATCGCAGCCTGAAGGCGCGGGCCGAACGCGCTACGGGAGACCTCGGGTGGCAGCTCGCCCCGCATCGCCCCGCCGCAGCCGGGGCAGCGCACTCGCTGGGCGCGGTGCTCTGTGACCTTGACCGAAATGACAGGCAGCTCCTCGACCTGGCAGCGCACCGGCTCACCGACCAGCACACGCTCGTCCTCTGCAAAAGCATGCCCGCACGAGCAGCGCTCGGGCCAGTGCTCGATCACCTCATCGACCGCCCACGCCGGCAACAGCGGCCGTCCCTTGCCCTCATGGCCGGGCTGCGCGCCCCGGGGGCGATCAGAGGAGTCCTTGCTGCGCCGCGGTGGAGCGCTCGGCCCATCTGCGCTCGGCGGCTGGGAGCTGTTCTTCGAGCTGCGGTTCAGCCGACGCTCGAGCTTCGCGATCCGCTCATCCTGACGCGCAACATGGCTCTCGAGCTGCTCGATCCGGCGATCCATCGCCAACAGGACCACAACGACGGTCTCCCGTCCAGCGTCATAGATCGCCTCCGCCTCGGCGCGCTCCACACCCCGATATTCGACGCAGCACAGTTATGTCCCCCAACCCAACTGAACGCTTACACTATATACCGCCAACGGGATTCGAACCCGTGTTACCGCCGTGAGAGGGCGGCGTCCTAGTCCCCTAGACGATGGCGGCTCGTACTACGTGGGTGTTCGAGGCTAGCAAAACGGCGTGCCGCATCGATCCTCCGAGCGGCGAGCCCGGAGACGGCCGGTGCGATATCTTCGCCCTAGCATCACGCGGATGTGGCGGAATTGGTAGACGCGCACGGTTCAGGTCCGTGTGGAGGTAACTTCGTGGAGGTTCGAGTCCTCTCATCCGCATAGAAATCCCTGCAAATCATCGATATAAGGTAAGCGTTCAGTTGGGTTGGGGGACATAACTGTGCTGCGTCGAATATCGGGGTGTGGAGCGCGCCGAGGCGGAGGCGATCTATGACGCTGGACGGGAGACCGTCGTTGTGGTCCTGTTGGCGATGGATCGCCGGATCGAGCAGCTCGAGAGCCATGTTGCGCGTCAGGATGAGCGGATCGCGAAGCTCGAGCGTCGGCTGAACCGCAGCTCGAAGAACAGCTCCCAGCCGCCGAGCGCAGATGGGCCGAGCGCTCCACCGCGGCGCAGCAAGGACTCCTCTGATCGCCCCCGGGGCGCGCAGCCCGGCCATGAGGGCAAGGGACGGCCGCTGTTGCCGGCGTGGGCGGTCGATGAGGTGATCGAGCACTGGCCCGAGCGCTGCTCGTGCGGGCATGCTTTTGCAGAGGACGAGCGTGTGCTGGTCGGTGAGCCGGTGCGCTGCCAGGTCGAGGAGCTGCCTGTCATTTCGGTCAAGGTCACAGAGCACCGCGCCCAGCGAGTGCGCTGCCCCGGCTGCGGCGGGGCGATGCGGGGCGAGCTGCCACCCGAGGTCTCCCGTAGCGCGTTCGGCCCGCGCCTTCAGGCTGCGATCGCGACGCTCTCGGTGCGCAACCGCATCTCCCGACGGGATGTGGTCGAGCTCTCAGAGCAGCTGTTCTCCTCGCGGATCTCGACCGGCACGGTCGAGGCGATCCTCACTCGCACCGGCGAGGCCCTGGCAGAGCCCCACGCCGATCTGCTCGAGCGCCTGCGCTCGGCTCGTGCACTGAACATGGACGAGACCGGCTGGCGGACCGCCGGGCAGCGCCGTGCGCTGTGGGGCATCTTCGACAACCGCCACGCCTACCTGCACGTCGCCGCCGGCCGTCACGAGGATCACGCCAAGATGCTCTTGGCGGACACCGAGGCGATCGTCACCTCGGACCGCTGGTGGGCCTACTCACATCTCCCCTTGGCGCGTCGTCAGCTGTGCTGGGCCCATCTGAAGCGCGACTTCGCCGCCCACACCGAGGGCCTGGGCGCGGAGAAAGCGTTCGGCGAACAGGGCCTTGAGCTGTGCGACCGAGCCTTCTGGGCGTGGGAGGTCTACGAGCACACCGCAGATCGCCGCGATCTGAAGCTCACGATCCGGCGGCTGCAGCGCGAATACAAGCCGGTCATCCGGGGCTACGCCACTAAACGTGCACGGAACCGCCACTGCCGCGGGATGGCCCGCAACCTCCTAAAGGCATGGCCGGCGCTATGGACGTTTGCCAAGCATCCCGGCGTGGAGCCGACCAACAACCACGCCGAGCGCGCCCTCAGAAGCGCGGTCATCTACCGCAAGCTCTCCCTCGGCAGCCAGTCCGAAGCGGGAGAGCTGCGCACCGCCAGGCTCCTCTCGGCACACACAACCTGCCGCCTACAACAACGCTCGCTATCTGTCTACCTCACCGAGGCCATCAGCGCCCACGCCCGCGGGGACCCCGCCCCGCTGCTCACCTGAACCCACCAGGGAACTGAACGCTTACGATATAAGGGGTTGACATCACGCCAAAAAATTATGGAGGCCCCAGTGATAGGCGTCATCTGCCGAGCTGCCGGCCGTGCTGATAACTACTGCTAAGCGTGCTTTGCAGTAGCTGTCAGGACTCCGAGAGCGACCAGGAAACGCGCGGATCGTTTGATGACTTGCCCGCCCAGCAGATCAGGCCTGCCTCGCGAAGGGCGCGCATGTGGCTGGCTGCAGTGGGGCGAGAGACGTCGATAGCCTCCGCTACCTCACCAGTGCTCAGTTGACCGGCGTCGCGGAGAGCCGCCATGATGAGACGCGAGCGGCGAGGAAGACGTGCCTCAAGCTTCCGGTCGGCGGGGCTCGGCAACGAGCGTAGCTTGACGCTCGCCGGAGTCTCTTCATAGAGCGGGTCGACTAGACCCGCGAGCCGCATCTCATCGAACATCCGTCGGATGCCCTCGCCGAGCTCTTGACCGAAGTTCTGGTCGGCACAGACCCGCGCGACCCTGGGGTTGCGCGCATAGCGCGGCGCATCCAGGATTCGCGGCATTGACGAGGCCCGGGAACCGGCCAGGACTCATCACCTCGATGCGATTCGAGAAGATCTCGACCCGTATATGATCGCCCGCCAGGCTGTAGAAGCGGTGCACCGCCGCGTTTACGAGCCCCTCGATAGACCGGTAGGCGTATCCGGCACACTAACCACCATGTGGCCTTTTCGACGACTGAGGCAACGCGCCGCGGCACGCCCTGAGGAGGAGTCTCTGCGCTTGCAGCGGGACACGCTCGAGCTCGCCAGGCGCAGCGAAGCCATCACACGCGGCTCCAGGAACGCGCAGATCTTCGCCGCGTTCGTTGCCGTCATCGCCGTGCTCGTCGCCGTGCTCGCCTGGCGACCGTGGGCCGGGACTGCCATCGCACACGCGACCCTGAAGCTCCTGCCGCCGTCGCGCGACGCGGTCATCCCCAAGCCGATCTCGCAGGTCTCCACGCCGCCGCCGTACTCCGCCGATCTTGCTTCCCGGCACTGTGGCGTGTGGTGGCGAAGCTGGCTGGTCGAACAAGGAGCGGCGGAGGTCCCGACCAGGCCGCTGATCGAAGTGTCCGCGCCTGCCGGTGTCGACGTCACGATCGCCGGCGCCAAAATCCGCATCTTTCGCGCCTATACCCCCTCGCAGCTGTCGCTGATCGAATGCTTTCGTGCCGCGGGCGGCGGCCCCGCGCCCGGAACGCTGCTGGAAGTCGACCTCGCCCACCCCGACGCCGCGCCCACGATCGTCGCCGACGACGGCTCAAACCAGTCTCTCTCGCTACCCGACGCCGTCATCAACGTCGAACCCGGCCACACCGAATTCATCGCCGTCACCCCCCACGGCGACCACAGATTCTTCGAATGGTCGCTCGAACTGCGGGCGGTGATCGACAAGCGATCGGAAAGGTTCGTGTTCGGTACACGCTCCCGTCCACTGCGCAGCTGGCTGGGATCGCTCCCCGCTGCCGGCTATGACTACGACATGAGCGGGCGCGCCTGGCGGCGCACCACCTGACCCGCACGGCTCACCAGTTCGGCTGTGAGTCTTCGGGGGAGGCATCGGGAAAGCCCAGGCTCTTCGTAGCGCGCGTCAGCCGCACGAGACCGCTGCCATCTGGGTGGACCTTGAACAGGCCCTGGGCTTCGCCCTCGGCGCTCGCCGACGGGGTTCGGTTGAAGGCGATCCATTCTCCATCCGGCGACCACGACGGCTCGGAGCCCAGCGCCACTCGGTGCAGGTCTCGCCCGTCCGGGTGGATCAGCCACACGCCCACTTCCACCTTCGGCATGCCCTTTTCCACGCACATCGTGAAGGCGATCCAGCGGCCATCCGGCGACCACGACGGCCAGCGCATCGCGCACGTGTGCACCGTTCCTTTGAAGATCACGCGCTGCCCCAATCCGTGGACGCCGACCACGTCCAATGTGGAGGGCGAGCTCAGCGTGCTGTCAGCGTAGGCGATCTGCCTCCCGTCCGGGGAGAACGCGAGCTCGTCCGCACTGGCGCCGTCGTGGATCGCCTCGCGCGTGTGGGAGCCATCCAGACTCACCAGGTCGATGCCGCGAGCGTCGGCATAGGCGACCGTCGGCCGCGCGCCGCCGAAGGCCAGAAACCGCACCTGTTCGGGGTAGATCGAGGTCAGCTGCCTGAGGCCCGTACCGTCGGGTCGGATGCGCCAAGCCTCCGAGCCCGGAGTCGGGCGCAGCAAGAAGTTGGCGCGCTCGAACACCAGTTCACGGTGATCCCTCGACCACTTCGGCTGTTCGCCTTCGGTCACGTACCGCGTCGAGCCGTCTTCGTACAGCAGCATTATCTCGTTCACATTGCGTACGAACAAGATCGGCGGCTGCGGCCGCGAGGAACGCATCAGGCGCTGCCCTGCGCAGCCCGACAGCGAGAGCACAGCGAGCAGCGCCGAGGCGGCAGACAACGCCTTGCACTGCCGTTCTGGACATCGCAATGCGTCGAGTACCCCAAGCACACCCGTAAGTATGATCTGCGCCAATGTCGCGCCTCGGTACGCCTCCTTCGTGCGCGTAAAGCGAGGCGTCGAGACACCAACGAGCATACCCAGAACAGGTCAGCCGCCAGACTCCGCTCGACGCGACCACGAAGGCCTGCAGCCTACGTAATCAGCGCGAGCTCGACGCACTCGCGCTGAGATGAGACGGCGGCCGAACCCACCCACGCGAACGGCGTCGTGGCCGCAGTAGGTTCGGGAACGCTTCGCCACCATTTGATACGAAGTACGCGGGACCTTCCAGCGGGGCCGGGATCAGCGGGGTGATCGCCTTCGCGTGCCCGATGACAGACGCCACCGGATGGCCTGCGGGGACTCTCATCGAACTGCCTCGCGGTGCATGCTCTCTGCAGCGTCGTGAATCGTGAGGGCAGCTGCTTGGGGGGGCTCCAGTTACGACTAGGGCCGGCGGGGAAAACACCCGACCACCGGCAGGTGTGGTCGGGTGCGCGCGCCAGGGCGATCCCCAGGAAGCCGGAGGATAGCAGAAGTGCCTAGGAAGAAGTGCTCTGGCGCTTGTGCCTAGCTATGGCATAGTCTCCACGTGTCCGCCATTGGCCCCAAGATCCGCAAACTGCGCGAGGCGGCTGCACTGACGCAAGAGGACTTGGCGCATGAGGCCAGCATCAGCACATCGACCCTGAGCCGGATTGAACGTGGGAACTACCAGCCAAGGATGGACACCCTGGGCAAGCTGGCGCGGGCGCTCAAGGTGCCGGTGGCTGAGCTGCTGGGCTAGCAGCGATTCGCCGCGCACGGGTCGCGCATTGGCACTTGTGCGACGTGGGTAGAAATCGCGCGACTTGCATCGCGTCGTCCGCATCAGTTAGGCTCGCAAGCTCTAATCGTCCATGGATTGATACGGGGGGCATATGCAGGATTCGAGCGCTGCGCCAGGAAGCACAAGGCTTGTTGACAATCCCGCAAGCCAGGCGTATCCTCGCCTTGTAACAAAGGATACAATCTTGAGTGAGATCGACCCCCAGCGCACGGATGCCGCGGACGGCGGCACAGATGACCCAATAGGGTCAGCGACGCATGAGGGCTACTACGAGCGGCGGCGTGAGCGCTATGTCGCGGCAGTTCGAGGGCTGATTCCGGTCGCTGAATACGTACGCGAGGCCGTAGCCGAGGTCGAGAGCAGGCACCAGCTCCCACCCGCCTTCGACGAGCACTAGAGCGCCGCACCCCAGGCACTTATACCCGCCAGTACCCGCGAGCCTAGCCGCGAGGTCGCAATGGCCTTGGTTCAACCACCAGAGATACCTGATCCGAAGAAGCCGTCCCTAAAGGAGCGTCTTCGCGGCTATTTCAGAAAGCCACCTAGCACGACTGCCACCGTCGTGATCGCAGTACTTGCCATCTTTATCGCTGGTGGTGTGGCAACGGCTGCAAGTATCTTGATCAAGCCGCTGACCACTGCGACGAGCGACCTACCTGATTCGGCCCTCATCGCAGGCGGCATCGGCGTCGCGCTCGGTCTGCTGCTCGCTTGGATCGGTACGGTTGTGTATTACCAGCTTCGAACGCGAGTCATAAAGCTTGAACTCAAAGCTACTCAAAAAGAGCTAAACGACCGCGAGTCTGACACCGAGACACTTCGCCGCGTTGAAATCTATGCCGATACCATCTACCTGATGCTGGAAGCGTTCGTAGCCAAGGCCCAGTCACTGCACGATCTCTCGTCTGTTGACACCCAGCGCGCCATGTGTGAGATGCCCGAAGACTATCTGTTGCGAGCGACTGGGAACAATTTTCGCCTCATGGTGTTGGCTGAGCCGGCTCACGACGAACCCGGCCGACTGCGTCGTGCTGCCGGTCGGGTTCGAGAGAATATTCCTGACAAGGTGAGCGAGCCCGTAGCTAATGCGCTGCCCAAAGGACCAGCGTTCGAGATACTGATAGGCAAATTTACGAAAGACGAACGCGAGGCTTTCGCGGTTCGGGTCAGTTCAAGCTGGCTCAAGCATCATCAATCGCAAGAGGACGACGACCCGTACACTGAGGACGATGGGGTGGACTCGCCTGAGTCACGCGAGTCCGAACGTAGCCGTCGCCGAGAAAGCTACCTTGAGCGCTTTGTGTACAGCGCCGATGCTCCGTATGACAAACTCACAAATGCAGATATCAAGGCTATCAAGCGTTTCAAATATGCTGCCGTCCGCGCAATTTCATTCCGGCGTGGTGCGAAAAGCTGCTATCTCGTCGCGCTCTCTAAAGTGGACGGCGCTTTTTCAGAAGCTGAGGATCTGTATTTGCTGTGGCTCAAGCGTGTCTTTGAACTGGACGGCGTGATGCACAATGCGGACTCGCCGGTTGTGTCTCAAAGTGCTGACACAACCTGACAGCGCGAGCCGCCAATGCCGCTTGTGCGACACCAATTATGAAGGTGTGAGCACCGGCACGCGGATGCTCACACCTGTGATAAGTCATGCCGGGTTGAGGATCTTGGCGACAAGCACCAAAATCACTACCAGGCATATAAGGTCAAAACCCATATTATCTGCCTTTCTGGGGCAGTACCCCATAGATGTTTTACATCTATTAGGTGATAGGTCGGCCGTTATTTTGTACGGTTCACTTGAGCAACTGCTGCAACACTGGCTGACGCTCAGCCTCCGGTACATCGTCTAGTCGCGTCAGCTCGGAGAGAAGTTGCCCGGTGGACGTAAGACCCCATCGCTCCATGCCGACGTGCCAGATACCATCGCCCACGCCCTCAAATGTGTCGCCAGCTCGAACTACCTCGCCATCCTCGTTCTTGATCCCGAGCAACCCCTGTGCCCCAAGGTCTCTGACCTCATCGGACAATGTGCCGAGCGGTCGTGTCCGGCCGCCCACGTCTTGATCGATGCCGTGAAGCACGAGCGCTTCCTCGGGCGGGGCGGAGAAGATCGCCAGCACCAACAACTGGCGCCAGGTCAGACGACTCGCCAGGTCGGTGATCCAGTGGCCGTCCGCTGCTGCAACGTCGGATCGCGCTGCGAGCGCCGGCACGATCGCGGCCAAGTGTCGTAGCTTCATCTCCTGATAGGCGTCGGCAGCATGGAGCAACACGCCCTCCATTAGCTCCTCTGCGTCGGAACGTCGTCCGTCGTCTGCATCGAAGAAGCCGTCATCGCGCCACGATGCCCCCTCCGCGTCGAGCTTCTGAGTGTCGTTGACAGCGACCCCAAGCGCGGCGCCCACTCGCCGCTGCTGAGAGGCAACAATCACGCGTTCGTAGACTTCGACGCCGACACGCTTGAGAACACGCGTTAGCGCGACTCCTGAGGCAGCGCCGAGCATGGCTCCAGCAGGCCCGCCGAGCAGACCGACGGCACCGCCGCCAACAGCGCCCAGCAGCTCGCCGCCGGACTCGATCGCGATCCGAATTCGATCGTCGTCGTTTGCTGAGGGCTCGGTAAGCTCGGCCATTGAGGCCAAAGCCTAGCCTCTGAGGCGTCGCCGTCGATGGAGCTAGGACGAGAGTCGGAGCGTGTAGGTCGCGTAGGCGACGCACTCGAAACGTGGTCTCGCGCCACGCGAGCCCGTGCGTAGCGACCAACTGACGGATTCTTTGGCTACCGGATGCCCCAGCAGGCGCTCGACGCCAGCTTGAACCTCTCCCGTCCGCATCGGCCCGCCAGCGTCGCCGAGCACCCGCATGACGGCCCGCTGGACAACGCCGTTCCCGAGACGCCGCTGCGCAGGCTGCGGCTGTGCTTGCCTCGTCGTGGGCTTGACTCGACTCGCCGGCAAGTCCAGAATGGATTGAAGTCTTGGGGACGGGTTCGAGAGCCGTCCTACCAAGTGCATTGACTCACCCAATCGGTCGCTGTCAGCCCGCTGGGATAAGCGACTCGCGCCAAGCGATGGCTGACTGCGCAACCGACACGGCAGCAGCGCGATCGATCGGCGAATCCTCGGTGTCGTAACGCCAGCCGCCCGCCCACGGCGTCAGCCAACGGGCGCCGGCTAAGTCTTCTGGTGGTGTCGCGACATCCGCGCACAGCCTGACCAGATACCCGATGTCGTGCGTCAGCGGAATCTCGAGTTCTCGGCTGACGAGCACAGTCTTGATCGCCTTCTCGACCGCCTGCTGAGCGTGGAACCCGACGACATGATCCGACTGGTGCTCATCCCAGCCAGCAGCCGAACGGCAGCGAGATCGCCTTCGGCCTTCTCCAACAGCACCCGCGCGACCTCGAGGTGCTCAGGCCGCGACAAGCACCCGCCCCTCGCGCAACGCGCGATCGACGACGGGCTAGAGCATCGACCCGACCAACCGGCGTCGCGCCGCACCCTGGGCTTGACTCGGCTCGCCGGCAAGTCCAGAATGAATTGAAGCCTTGGAGACGGGCTTGAGAGCTGTCCTCCAGGTGCACCTCGCCCGATCCCTGTGGCACGCACGCCGGGCGGCCCTGGCGGACGCTCCGGCGCCGAGGTGCGCGGGTCATGGCAGTCGGTAGCGTGTGCGTGTGGCAACGGCTACGCCAGAGGTCGATCGTCGCGGTCGCCTGCTCGAGGGCTTGGCGCAGTCGGTGCGCGAGAAGGGCCTGCAGCGTACGCAGATCGCGGACGTCGTGCGCCACGCGCACACCTCGCGTCGCACCTTCTACGAGTGCTTCGCCGACAAGGAGTCGGCGTTCGTGGAGTTGATCCGCGAGTCGAGCATCGCGATCCTCGGGCTCGTCGAGGCTGCGGTCGACCCGCGGGCGCCGTGGGAGGAGCAGATCGACGGCGCGCTCGACGCGTACTTCGCCGCGCTGAGCGGCGATCCGGCGCTCGTGGCGACGGTCTCGCGGGAGCTGCCGACGCTCGGCGAGCGCGGGGCGGCGCTGCAGCACGAGGGCGTCGAGCGGTTCGCGCAGCTCGTCGTGCGGCTGACGCGCGGACCCGGGATGCGACGCGCCGGCGTCAGGGCGGTGACGCTCGAGGAAGCCGCGATGCTGATGGGCGGCGTCGCCGAGCTCGTCGCACGCGCGGTGCACGAGGACAGGCCTCTGTCGGAGGCGGCGGGCACCGCGAAGACCGTGATCAAGGCCGCGATCGGGCCGCCCTCGCGGGGCGCGTCGCGGCCGCGGACCCGAGCGGCTCGACCGGGGTAAGCGCTCGGCCGCTCAGGCGACGGCGAGCGCGGCCTCGTCGCCGGCGGGCGAGGCGAGGGGCGAGCGGACACGCTGCAGCGCCGCGCGTCCGCCGCGTGCCGGGGCGAAGGCGACCCCGCGGTTGTGCCAGCGCTCGCTGGGCTCGGTCGTCGGCTGCAGGTCGAACTCGCGCAGCAGCGTGCGCAGCACGACGTCCATCTCCATGTGGGCGAACGCCGCGCCGATGCACCGTCGGGTGCCGCCACCGAAGGGGATCCAGGTGTAGGTGTCGGGCTTGCGAGCGAGGAAGCGGTCGGGATCGAACTGCTTAGCGCGCTCGAAGAACCGCTCGTCGCCGTGGATCAGGTTCGCCGCGGCGAATATCCGGTGGCCCTTCGGGATGCGCCACTCGCCGAGCGCGAACTCCTCGGCGGCCACGACGCGGCCGGTGCCGGTGATCACGGGGCGGGTGCGCTGAACCTCGTAGATAGTGGCGGTCCGCAGCGCGCCCTCGCCGTCGCGCGCCTCGGCCTGCACGCGCGCGAGGATCTGCGGGTGGCGGCGCAGCCGCTCGACGGCCCACGCCAGCGAGGTAGCGGTTGTCTCGTGGCCGGCGGCCAGCAGCGTGAGCAGCTCGTCGGCGATCGCCGCGCGCGACATGCTCGAGCCGTCGTCGTAGTGGGCGCGCAGCAGCAGCGCCATGACGTCGGCGCGCTCGTCCAGCCGCGGATCGGCCAGCGTCTCGTCGATCATGGCTTCGATGACCCGGTTGTACGCGCGACGCCGCCGCGCGAGCCGGCCGCCGGGGGAGAGCGGCCCGAGGTCGCGCTGCGCCCACGGCATCAGCGTCAGGCGCGAGGCCAGCGCGACGAAGCCGGGGAGCAGCTCGGCGAGCTGGCGCTGGTGGGGCCCCTCGGCGCCGAACACCGTGCGCAGGATCGCAGCGAGCGTGATCCGCATGAACGCCGGCAACGTGGCGAACTCGACGCCGCCCTGCCAGCGCGACATCTCGCGTTGCGCCTCCTGCTCGATGATCTCCTCGTAGGACTTCATGCGGTCGCCGTGGAACGACGGCAACAGCAGCCGCCGCTCGCGCAGGTGCTCGGCGCCGTCGAGCGAGAACAGCGAGCCCGGGCCGAGCACGTCGCCGAGCGGGCTCGACTCGCCGAAGACGAGCACGTCGGGGCTGGCGGTGAACATCCGCTTGACGAGCTCCGGGCTCGATACCACGACCCCCCGGCCGAAGACCGGCAGGTCGACCGTGAAGGCGTCGCCGTAGCGCTGCCGTAGGCGCTCCATCGTCGGCCCGCGGTTGCTGAGCAGGAGGAGACCGCCGAGGAGTCTCGGGATCCGGGGGCCCGGGGGAAGCTTCGTGGTAGGCGCGACTGCGCTCATGGCGGTCTCCGTGTGCGTTTGCAGGGTTTCGTGTGCGATCTCGACAGGCGACGGCGCTGCCGGTACCGGAGGGTACCACAGGCCAAGCGAGGTGGTACTCGTGAGTACCGTGCGTCGCTGCTACCGCGTCACGCCCCACCGGATCGCCCGGGCGGCGCTGCGCGCAGAGTGTTCTCCGAAGCACCGATGAGCGTCTGATCGGTACCCGGCGCGCGACCTGAACACACCTCGTCTCCACTCGGGCGTGTCGTGGCGAGCGTGGAGGAGCAGGAGCAAAGCGTCCCCGACGGCCGTCGGGTCGCCTGGCCGGCGTGCCCGGCGGCTGCGTAGCAAAGACCCTGCAAACCGCAGCTACTCAGCAGGCGTGGCCTGCCCGTAGAGGAAGAACTCGGAGGTGCCCCGCACCGCGGCGCTCCAGCCGAGCTCGGCGAGCCGCAGTTGTAGCGCACTCGGCTCGTAGAAGCGCTTGACAATATGGTACTCGCGGCCGTCGGCCAGGCGCCGGAGCATGGTCTCTTGGTCCTCGCCGGGAAGCCTGTGGTCCACGGCGGAGGCCAAGTCGCTGCGCAGGCTGTCGAGGAAGAACACCCGGCCCCGGGGCTGCACGGCTTGCTTGACGTTCTCCCAGAAGGCCGCGAAGCGCTCCTCGGGGACGTGCGAGAGCCAGAAGCTGAAGAAGCACACGTCGTAGTGGCGGTCGGGCTCCCACGCGAACAGGTCTTCCTGCAGGTATCTGACACCGGGACGGTCTACGCGGGCGCGGGCCAGCGCGAGCACCTCGGGGGCGGCGTCGATCGCGGTCAGGGTGCGGGCATGGGCCTGCAACCGCTCGGTCCAGAGGCCGGTGCCGCATGCGAGCTCGAGCACGTCGCCGGCCGGCTTGAAGTGCTCGAGGGCCTCCTGCACCGCGGAGACGTCGGCGAACCACCGTGCGTTCGCCTCGGGGCCGTGGTCGTAGCGTCCACGACGCAGCCACCAGTCGTCGTACTCGCCCGCGCGGGCCCGGTAGTAGCTGGCCTGTTCGGCGAGCAGGCTCTCGACTCCATCAACCATGTGTTCCTCTCCGGTCGCGCCACGGAACGGAAGCGGCGCAGCACATCGTGCCGATGGCTAGCGGCGCCGCTTGGACTCCGGGCTGGGCTAAGGCGGTACGCACAGGATCAGATGATACTCACAATCTGAGTTGCTGCCATCATCCAACTGGAATGGCTGGCACGGCACGACTCACGAGAGCCCGCAAGCAGGCCCAGACGCGGGCGCAGCTCATCGAGGCGGCGGCCCACGTATTCGCGCACAGGGGCTTTCAAGCGGCGACGGTCGAGGAGATCGCCGAGCAGGCCGGCTACTCCCACGGCGCGGTGTACTCCAACTTCAAGGGCAAGGAGGACCTCTTCCTCGCCGTCTTCGAGCAGTACATGACCCAGCGCATCCAGGAGGTCACGCAGGCGACCGAGCTGGAGGGCTCCTTCCCCGCACGCGCCCGCGCCGGGGCCGATCAGTGGATGCAGCGCTTCGGCGAGGATCGCGCGACGTTCATGCTGCACCTGGAGTTCATGATCCACGCGGCCCGCACCCCGAAGCTCAGCAGGCAGCTCGGCGAGCGGATGGCGGCCCTGAGGCTCGAGATCGAGCGCCGCCTCACCGAGCAAGAGGCGGCGACCGATGCGACGCTGCCGCTACCGGCAGCCGACCTGGCGCTAATCGTCCGGGCCCTCGGCATCGGCCTGGCGGTCGAGGCGCTCAACCATCCCGGCAGCGTCGACCCCCGCCTGTACGGCGACTTCGTGGAGCTGATGGCGAACCTGCTCGAGCACGGCGATCTCGCAGCCGCGCGCCCGGTCGCACCGCCCGGCTAGCGTGGGGGAGTCTCACTGTGCGCCGACCCGACCGTCGCGCAGCGGGGAGCGGCGCTCGACGAGCGTTACGCGAGCGCGCTCGCGGTCGTACACAAGAGACGCGCGCGGCGCGCCGGCGCGGTGGGGGGCGCTGGTGTAAAACAGGGGCCGATGCCGCCGGTCGAGCCTACTCCGAGCGCCGCTAGGGGCGCCGGGGCACAAACGGGGGGCGCGGCGCGGCGAGCGCTGGGGCGCGCGCTGCGTGCGACGCTCCTGCGCCCGGGCCGGCCGTGGCGCATCCGCTGGGGCCTGGCGCGCGGCCTGCGCGTCGAGGCCGACCCGCGGGCGCCGCTGCACGTCTACCTCGGCACGGCGGAGCTCGAGATAGCGCGATATGTGCGCGAGCTGGCGCGCCCCGGGATGTGCTGCTACGAGGTGGGCAGCCACAACGCGTACTACGCGCTGATCCTGGCGCGGCTGACGGGTGGACCGGTGATGGCGTTCGACTTCGACGCGGCGGCGCTGGCGCGGATCGAGCGCAACCTGGCGCTCAACCCGGAGCTGGCTGGCGCGATCGAAGTGGTGCGCGCCTACGTGGCGCACGAGCGCGACCCACTGGTGGGCGCGGAGACCCTCGACCACCTGGTCGCAACGCGGGCGGCGCCGGCGCCGGATCTGATCGTGGTCGACGTGGAGGGCGCGGAGACCTCGGTGCTGACGGGCGCCCGCGAGCTGCTCGGCGGCGGACGGCCGCACGTAATCGTCGAGACGCACTCGCCCGCGGGTGAGGCGGATTGCGCGAGGCTGTTGCGAGAGTGCGGCTACCGGCCGCTCGTGGTCGAGCGGCGCAGGTGGCTGGCCGAAGACCGCAGAGGCCACAACCGCTGGCTGATCGCGCGTGGACGGGACGCGGCCGCCGGCTAACGCCGGGACCGCGCCACCGCCGCGGCTTTCACCGCGAAGCGCGTGGAGGCTCGCCGCTCAGAGGTCGGCGTCGCGACGCTGCACGAACCGGAGCGAGAGACCGGCGGCGAGCAGCAGCATGCCGGCGCCCAGGACCCAGCGCAGATCGAGGCCCGTAAACGGCAGTTTGGACGCGGCTGGGCTGACCGTCGCTTTGGGGGTCGTCGTCGTCGTGGTGGCGGCCGGTTCTTCAGCCGCTTTGGGAGTCGTCGCTTCTTTAGGGGTAGTCGCTTCCTTAGAAGGAGCGGTCCCGCTTTTAGGGGTGGTTTTGGGGGCGGGCGCGTTGTTGCCGTACCCGGAAGTCGATTTGGTGCTCTGCGCGAGGGCGGGAGCCACGGGGATCGCCAGAGCGAGCGCGGCCACCGGCAGGGCGAGCAGTCCGCGACGTGCGACACGGCGACGGCGTGCGCCAAGCTGGGGCTCGGGGATCTCTCCGCTGAGCGATGCTGCACCTGCTGTCTGCGGCCTGCTCAAGACCATGAAGTCGGTCCGAGTCATGCGCACCTCCCGTTGATTTCGGTGTGGGGTCGAGGTCCCGCTGGGTCGGGACCCCCTGTGGGGTCGGCGAAAGTCTATTGGCAATCGAGGATTGCTTCTTTCCCCTTCCACTCCAGGCCCGGTTCTCCTGCCGGCCGGGGGTGGTCTCAGGGCTCGAGCGCAGCGCGCCGACGTGCGACTCGCGCGGTCGCTCCTCGCGAGCGGCGATCCTCAGCCTGCGACCTGCACTCCCTTCCAGAAGGCGAAGTGGTCCTTGATCTCGGCGGCGGCGGCCTTGGGGTCGGGGTAGTACCAGGCGGCGTCACGGTTGACCTCACCGCCGACGTGGACGCTCTTGTAACTGGCGAGCCCCTTCCAGGGACAGGTGGTGTGGGTGTCGCTGTCGAGGAAGTGCTCGGCGCGGAGGCTCTCGGGCGGGAAGTAGTGATTGCCCTCGACTACGACGGTGTGCTCGCTCTCGGCGAGGGTCGCTCCATTCCAGGTCGCCTTCATGATGCCTCCAGCTCCTTTGGCCTCGATCGGGTCCTCGCTCAGGGTAGAGCACCGCGGGCTGTGAATCTGTTGGGTGCGAGGGCGAGCGAGCGACTGGTATGGGCGGTGGCCGCGGTCAGCCGGCGGGCGCGGCGGCGCCGGGCGCGGCGACCGTGACGCGCCCCTCCAGGGCGCCGTCTTGCAACCGGGCGCGCAGGACCTTCTTGTCGAACTTGCCGACGCTCGTCTTGGGCACCTCGTCGATGAAGGCGAACTCGTCGGGCAGCCACCACTTGGCCACGCGCGGGCGCAGGTGCTCGATCAGCGCGCCGGCGTCGGCCTGGGCGCCCTCGCAGAGCACGACGCAGCAGAGCGGGCGCTCGGCCCAGCGCTCGTCGGGCTTGGCGATCACGGCGGCCTCGAGCACGTCGGGGTGGGCCATCAGCTGGTTCTCGAGCTCGACGGAGGAGATCCACTCGCCGCCGGACTTGATGACGTCCTTGGAGCGGTCGGTGATGCGCACGAAGGCGTGCTCGTCCATCGCGGCGATGTCGCCGGTGCGCAGCCACTCGCCGTCGAACTTCTCATCGCCGGAGGCGTCGTCGAAGTAGCGCGAGGCGATCCAGGGGCCGCGCACCTGGATCTCGCCGGTGGACTCCCCGTCCCAGGGCACCTCGCGCCCGTCGTCGTCGACGAGGCGCAGCTCGGTCCACGGCAGCGGCTTGCCCTGCAGGGCGCGTTCGTCCCAGTAGCGCTCGTCGTGCCCGCGGTCCTCGGCGGGTTCGCAGAAGGTGACGACGGGGCTGGTCTCGGTCATGCCCCACCCTTGATAGATCCGTACTCCGTGACGCTCCTGGAAGTCCTTCATCAGCTGGCGCGGCACGGCGGAGCCGCCGCAGACGGCGTTCGTCAGGGAGGAGAGATCGACGTCGTTGGCGTCGGCGTAGCGCAGCAGGTCGGCGAAGATCGTGGGCACGCAGCCCGCCACGGTGGGGCGCTCGCGCTCGATCGCGCGCGCGATCGGCTCGGCCTGCAGGAAGCGGTCGGGCATCAGCAGGTCGGCGCCGGCGAGCGCGGCGGCGTAGGGGATCCCCCAGGCGTTGACGTGGAACATCGGCACGATCACCAGCGCGCGGTCGCGGCGGGAGAGCCCGAGGTTGTCCACGAACAGCGAGGCGGTCGCGTGCAGGCAGACCGAGCGGTGCGAGTAGAGCACGCCCTTGGGGTTGCCGGTGGTACCGCTGGTGTAGCAGAGCGAGGCGGCCTGGCGCTCGTCGATCTCGGGGTACTCGAAAGGCTCCCCCCCAGCGACGTCCGCTTCGGCCAGCAGCTCCTCGTAGCGCAGTACGTTGGGCAGCGAGCCTGCGTCTCCGTCTCCCATCAAGACGTAGTGCTCGACCGCGGGCAGCTCGGGAGCGAGCTTCTCCAGGACCGGTACCAGCGAGTCGTCGACGAAGATCACACGGTCGGCAGGCGTGGTTGACGATATAGACGAGCTGTTCGGCGAACAGGCGCACGTTGAGGGTGTGCAGGACCGCCCCCACGCAGGGGACGGCCATGTAGAGCTCGAAGTGGCGCTGGTTGTTCCAGGCGAACGTGCCGACGCGGTCGCCGGGCTCGATCCCGAGCCGCCCGAGGACGCGCGCGAGGCGGTCGACGCGCGTGGAGATCTCGGCGAAGCTCGCGCGCTCGGTCCCGTCGGGGGTGAGCGTCAGGACCTCGGCAGCGGGATGGCAGTCGCGCATGCGCCGGCGCACGTGGTGGAGGTTCAGGGGAAAGTCGTCCTGCATCAATCCTGCGAGCATCTGCGCCATCTGCTGATTCCTCTCCTCGCTCCGGGTGCCTGGCAGAGAACGACAACGGCCCCGTCATGGTAGACCTCGCCCAGACCGTGCGTAGGGCTGGGGTCTTTTGGGATTGGCCCCCTCGAGGGGGGCCGGGATGGGTCGCCGGGTGGCGAGCGGGGCCAGCTGCGGACCTATAGCTCAGCAGTCCGGCGACCAGCGGCCCAACTCGCGGACCCGCCGCTCAGCCGTCCGGTGGCCAGCGGGGCCCAACTCGCGGACCTGACAGCTCAGCAGTCCGCGGCCAGCGACCCAGCTCGCGGACCCGCAGCTCAGCCGTCCCGTAGCCGGCGGGACCCAACTCGCGGACCCGCCGGCCAGCAGTCCGGCGGCGAGGGCCCACAGCTTGCGGACCTTCAGCTCAGCCGTCCGACTCGGCCGCGAGCCGAGCCAGCAGCAACTGCACCTCGGCGCCGCACCGCGTCGGCAGCTGCCCACGCGCGAACCAGCGGATCTCGGCTATCTCGACGGGGTCGACGCGCAGGCGGGTGGGATCGGGGAGCTCGGCGTGCAGGGCCGTGATGCGCACCGAGATCCGCTCCAGGCGCATGTCCCAGGTGGCCAGCTCGCGCCAGCTCAGATCGCGGACGCCGAGCTCCTCCTGCATCTCGCGCTCGGCGGCGTGTAGCGGCGACTCGCGGCGGCGCACGCCGCCTCCGGGCAGGTACCAGGTGGCGCGCTCTCCGTAGGTGTGGCGCACGAGCAGCACGCGGTCGCCGTGCGTGAGCACGCACTTCACGCCCCGGCCGCGACCGGGTATCAGCAGCGAGCGCAGCTGCAGGACACGCCACGCGACGCGGTAGAGGCGCCGCAGGACGGCCACGCGCAGGGCGCTCATGGACAGAGAATCGGCCGGCTTGCGTGCTTCGCGACCCCGCAGGGGCCGCCCTGGGCGGCCCTCATCCCAACACTCAAGCGCGTTGGCCCGCGGGACGGTCTGCGACTCCGCGCGAGAGCTCGCGGTAGAGCTCGCGGGTGCGCCGTGCGACGTCGCTCCAGTCGAAGCCGAGAACGTGCTCGGAGGCCTCCGCGACGAGCCGGTCGCGCAGCTGCCCGTCGGTCAGCAGGCGCTCGATCATGACTCCCAGGTGCTCGGCGTCGCCGCCGTTGAAGCGCAGCCCGACGCGCCCGCCGGCCGGCACGACCTCGCGCAGCCCGCCGGTGTCGGCGACGATGCACGGGCAGCCGGAGGCCATCGCCTCCAGCGCTACGAGCCCGAAGGGCTCGTAGATCGAGGGCACCACGCAGAGGTCCGCGATGCGGTAGAGCGAGTGCAGCGCGTCGTCGCCGATCCAGCCCAGGAAGGAGCCGTGGGCGTCCAGCCCGAGACGCTGGGCCTGATCCTTCAGCTCGTGCTCGTGGGTCCCGCTGCCGGCGACCAGGAAGCGCACGCCGCCGACGTGCTCGATCACCGCGGGCAGCGCGTCCAGAGCGAGCTGGAAGCCCTTCTCGTAGACCAGCCGCCCGACGAGCAGCACCAGCTGCTCCTCAGGAGCCGCGAACTCGCGCCGCAGCTGCTCGAGATCCCCGACCGGCCGCAGATCGCTGGGGTCGATCCCGTTGGGGATCACCGTGATGCGCCGCTCCTCGATGTCGAAGATGTCGGCGACGTGACCGCGCATGTAGTGCGAGCACGTGATGACCGCGTCGGCACGCCGCACCATCCAGCGCTCGACCGCATGGATGTGCGACTGCGGGGCCTCCTCCACCCAGCCCTGGTGGCGCCCGTGCTCGGTGGCGTGGACGGTCGTCACGTACGGCACCCCCAGACGCTCGGCCAGCGCGACCGACGCGTTTGCGACGAGCCAATCGTGGCCGTGCACGAGCGCGTAGGAGCGCTCGTCCGCGAGCGCCTCACCGGCCTCCAGCATGTCCTGGTTCATGCGCTGCACCCAGGCCACGAAGCGCTCCAGGTCGCGCGGCCAGCCGGGCTCGGGCACCCGGTAGACCGTGACGCCCCCCCGCTGCTCGACGCTGAGCGAGTCGCCGAGCGCGGCCCGCTCGACGGTGAGCGAGTCCCCGGCCGCGCCCCGCTCGCCGCTGGCGCGGGTCAGCACGTCCACCGTGGCCCCCTGGCGCACCAGCTCCTCGGCGAGCTTGCGCACATGCCGTGCAAGACCCCCCTCGATCACGGGCGGGTACTCCCAGGAGAGGATCAGCACACGGTCACGCGAGTCCAGCACTGACGGCACCCTATACCCCCACCGCCGCCTTAGGTGGCCGTCGCGTGCGCCTTGAATGCTCGATCGGGGTCGGAGCGGACCGCGATCCGGATAAGCGGCCGGCACCCGGGCAGAAAGGGTTGACCCGGGTGCCGGCCAGGCCGGCGCCATGTGGGAATCAGCGCCGGCAACTGGTGGAGCGCCCACCGGTCACAGGGCGCTCGACATGCTGTCCACGGGGTCGGCGAAGCCGACGCCATCAAGCTCTTAGATGTTGAGCTCGTCGAAACGCCTTGCAGCGGGGGTTGGCTTGACTTTTTCTTCGATGCGCTCGATCAAGCCGACAACCTCCAGTTTATCCAATGCGCGCAGAGTTACCGTGCGGTCTCCGATCTCTTCGACGAGCCCCTTGACAGATAGCTCCTCCGGGCCCTCGAATGCGAGTAGCAGGGCGAGCACCGCCCTTTCGACTCGATCCCCCGCGGTCGCAGCGGATGACCTCATTCGCGCCGAGTATGCCAGATGTCGCAGCGCCTTGTCTGCAAAAAGCAAGTTACTCCTCCCATCGGACGCGACCCCGGGCCAGCCTCTGCGCCCGGTCAGCCGAGCCGCGCGCACTTCCGAAGCCGACCCATCGGGGCGTCGGGTTGGCCACCCGATATACGCCGCAGCGCTAGCCCGCGGGCACCGCGTCTACGTCGGCCTCGCGACGAGCTCCCCAGCGGTTGACGGTGCGCAGCAGCTGGAAGTACGCGATCGCGCCCGGGATCGTCGGCAGCCAGAAGGAGATCCCGCGGTAGGTAAGCACCGCGAGGACCGCCAGGTTGAAGTCGACGCCGAACGCCGCGAACGCGCCGATCATGCCGCCCTCGACCCCCCCGAGGCCGCCCGGCAGCGGCAGCAGGTTGCCGAGCATCCCGACGAAGTAGGCCATCCAGATCACCGTGAACGGTGGCGCCGGCCCGAACGCGTGAAAGGACGCCCACAGGACGCAGATGTCGAACCCCCACCACGCCGGCGCGCCGAGCAGCCCGGGGTCGCGCGAGCGCACCAGGTCGATCGCGGTGCGCACGCCGCTGGCCGCCAGCGCGGGCACCGTCACGGCGCGGGCGATCCAGTGCGCCAGGCGCCCCGAGCCCGCCGCCCAGCGCCCCAGGCGCCGCTCGATGTCGCCCGGCAGCAGCGCCATCGCGCCGGTCAGCGCGAACAGCAGCGCGGCCACCGTCGCGGGGACGATCGTGATCGCGAACGAGCCGCCCCCGGGGAACAGCCCGGTCCCCAGCCCGATGCCGTCGAGCAGCAGCGAGGCTGCATAGATCACGTACAGCAGCACCATGAACGCGACCATCCGGCAGGCCACCAGCCGTGCCTCCATCCCGGAGCGCCGCAGCGCCCACACCGTCAGCGCGATCCCGCCCGCACCGGCCGTCGCGAACAGGCGCGTTGCGGCCAAGCTGGCCATCGTGATCTGATAGCTCTCGCGCCAGCCGATGCGGCTGGGCCCGCGCACGAAGACGGCGCGGAACAGCGCGATGTAGCCCGCGAAGGAGCACAGCTCGAAGAGCACCCCGATCGCGATCCACCACGGATCGCCGCGCTCGATGCGGTGCACCGTGGTGCCGAGCCCGGCGAGCTTCGGCAGCACGAAGTACAGGAACGCAATCGTCGAGAGCACGAAGAGACCAAAGACGATCGCCTGCCTGCGCGTCACCCGCAGGCGCGGCATCTCCTCGCTACCGGGGGGCGGTTGAGCGGGTCCACCGCTCGCTTTGAGCGGCGCGATCCGCGGGCTCCCCGGAGCGAGGAGCGCCCCGTGCGGATCGACCCGCCCCTCCCCGGAGTCGATCGGCACGCCGCGCCCGTCGACCTGCGCCCCGTGGATATCGGCCGGCGCTCTCACCGGATCCTGTCCCTCATCTGCGGCTTGCTTGCCTGCACCTCGCCTCGCTGTTCAACCCGTCTCGTGCGCCCTTGCCTCCAGCGCCGCGACCGACCGCCCGCAGCGCTCGAGCGCCGGGCCCGCGCGCGGGCCATAGCGGCGCACGGCAGCCGTCAGCGCCGCGCCGGCGAGCAGATCGACCGCGTAGTGCTCCCCGAGATACACCAGCGCGAGACCCAACGTCGACGCGTACGCCCACCCCAGCGCACCTGCGACCGGCCCGGTCTCGGCGAGCAGCTGGGCGGCCATTACGGATGTAGCGAAGTGCAGCGACGGCATCGCAGCCAAGGGATTGCCTCCGAACACACTGTAGAGGGGCCCCCAGCTGTCTTCCCAGAAGTCCTCGCCGTACTCGACCATCATCCGGCGCACGTCCAGCATCCGGCGGGGTGCCGTCGCACCTGTGAGCGCCGCTGGCTCCGGGCGATCCGCGGTCGCGCCGGCACCGCTCTCCGCGTCGGCCGGCGCCCCGGCGCCGCTCTCGGGAGCCGCGGCGGCGTACCACGGCGGCGCGGTCGGCAGCACCCAATAGAAGATGGCGCCCAGATCGAAGACGGCATAGGTGAAGACCGCGGCGCGCTCGAACCGCCGCGGGTGGCACAGCAGGATGTAGAGCAGTCCCCCGTGGGGCACCATGAACCAGGACCAGTGCGCCCAGACCAGCACGCGATCGAGCGGGCGCCACTGCGGCCCGTCGGGTCCGACCCGCGCGAGCGCGCGCTGCAGGCGCACGGTGGGCAGCTCGCCCAGGCCAAGCACGCGGTCGATCGCGATCGGATAGTCGATGCGCACACGCCGCTCCTGCAGGGCGGGATCGTCGTGCGGAGACTTGTAGGCCGCGAGGTAGGCCCACATCTGCAGGGTGCACGTCGCCACGTCGCGCCGGCGCGAGCGCCGCACCGCCACGCACAGGCCGACGGGCGCGGCGAACGCGAGCGTCTGCATCAGCACCGGCGGCGCCGGAACCCGCTTGCGCACCAGCGGCGCCAGCACGCCTGCCGCGACGATCCCCCAGGCGGTTGCACGCATAGCCCTCGACCGCCGCACAGGGCGCGCAGTATATGCCTAGCCCTACGCGAATCCCGCCCAGCCCGCGCGAATCGCGCCCAGCCCACGCGAATCGCGCCCAGCCCACGCGAATCGCGCCTAGCCCACGCGGGTCATGCCTAGCCCAAGCGGATCGCGCCTAGCCCGCGCGGGTCCCGCGGCCCGCGGCCGCGGCCACGAGCGCCGCGATGATCCGACTGGCCTCGTCGGCCTCCGGGTGCCACTGCACGCCCAGCACGAAGCGTCGGGTGGGCGGAGCTCCCATCCCACTCGATCGCCTCGGGCAGCCCGTCCAGGGCCGAGACGCCGCTCACCAGCAGGCCATCGCCGACGCGATCCACGCCCTGGTGGTGGTGGGACTTGGTCGCGTGCCTGGACTCGCCGGCCGCGCGCGCCGCGAGCGAGCCCTCCTGCAGCAGCACGTCGTGATCGGAGCCGTCGAAGGAGCCGACCACGCGACGATGCTCGTCGTGTCCGAGACGCTCGGGCAGGTGCTGCAGCAGCGTTCCGCCGCGCGCGATGTTGATCAACTGCATACCGCGGCAGATGCCGAGCAGCGGCAGGTCGCGCGCGAGCGCCGCGCGGACGAGCGCGATCTCGAAGGCGTCGCGCTCGGGGACGGTGTCGAGGGTCTCCGGATGCGGCTCCGCGCGGTAGGCAGCCGGATCGATGTCCGCGCCCCCCGCGAGCATCAGCCCGTCCAGCAGGTCCAGAACCTCGCCCGGGCGCTCGACCAGCATCTGGTCGGGTGCGATCAGCAATGCGAGGCCGCCCGCGGCCTGCACCGCTTCGACGTAGTTGCGCGGCAGCAGCACGGCCTGCTGGTCCCAGACGCTCCAGCGCGCGCGCTCGAGTGCGGTGCAGATGCCGATCACGGGACGGTTCACGGCACACACCATAGGATCACGGCCCACGGCATCCACCGCACCCGCGAGAGGAGACTGCACCGATGAGCCAGATCGAGACCGAGAGCGCAGACCAGCTGGAGACGGTCAACGTGCGGGTGGGCGCCACAGGGGTGGCCACCGTCGAGCTCAACCGTCCGCAGGCCCTGAACGCGTGGAACCAGCAGCTCGGCCTCGACCTGCTCGTCGCGTTGCGGCGGGTCGAGCGAGACGCCCCAGGCCCGCGCCGTGGTGATCACCGGCGCCGGACGCGCGTTCTCCTCCGGCGCCGACCTGAAGGACTTCAGCGGCGGCGAGCTGACCCCCAACGGCCGGCCGGACGTCTACAAAACGCTGACCGAGCGCTACCACCCGATCATGCACGCCATCCGCGAGCTGCCCAAGCCCGTGGTTGCCGCGGTCAACGGCCCCGCCGTCGGAATCGGCTGTTCGCTGGCGCTCTGCTGCGACCTGGTCCTGGCGGCGCAGAGCGCGTACTTCCTGTTGGCGTTCGTGAACATCGGGCTCGTCCCGGACGGCGGCTCCTCGCTGTTCGTGCCGACCCGCGTCGGCATGGCTCGCGCCAGCGAGATGGCGCTGCTCGGCGAGCGCGTGAGCGCCGAGCAGGCGCTGCAGTGGGGGCTGATCAACCGCGCGGTCCCCGACGAGCGTCTGGCGGAGGACGTGGCGGCGCTCGCGGAGCGGCTCGCGGGCGGGCCGACGAGCGCCTACGCGGGCGCCAAGCGCGAGCTCAACAGCTGGCTCTACCCGCGGATGGCCGAGCAGCTGGAGCTGGAGGCCCAGCTCCAGCGTGAGATGGCGGGCTCGGATGACTTCATGGAGGGCGCGATGGCCTTCCTGGAGAAGCGCCCGCCCCGCTTCAGCGGGCGTTGACGCGCGTTCCGCCCGAGCCTGAATAGAATCCCGCCCGCCTTGAGCCACCTCGTCCCTTCAATCCTCGCGTTCTTCACGCCCCAGTCCGGCGGCTCGCCCAACGCGGATGAAATCAACAGCCTCTACAAGCTCACGCTGTACATCGGCCTGGTCATCTTCGTGGGGGTCGAGGGGGCGCTGGGCTACGCGCTCTACAAGTTTCGCGCGCGCAAGGGCGCCGTGGCCGCGCAGATCCACGGCAACACGCGCCTGGAGATCGGCTGGACGGTGGGGGCCGCGGCGATCCTGGTCGTGCTCGCGGTGATCACGGTCATCAGGCTGAGCTCGATCCAGACCCCGCCGAACTCGGGGCCCACCGGCGATGCGCTGGTGGGGGCGAGCGGCGAGCTGTATGCGAGCGCCGACCGGCACCTGCCCCCCAACGGCAAATCGCTGAACGTCACGATCATCGGGCGCCAGTACATCTGGCAGTACATCTACCCGGGCGCCAACAAGGCGGACGGGCTCGGGGCGCCGTACTCCTACGAGGAAATGGTCGTGCCCACCGAAACCACCGTGACCCTGAACATCGTCTCGGAGGACGTCGTGCACTCATGGTGGATCCCCGCGCTCGGCGGCAAGTTCCAGGCCGTGCCGGGCTACCACAACTACTCGTGGTTCAAGATCTCCAAGCCCGGCATCTATCGCGGCCAGTGCGCGAACATCTGCGGTCGCGGACACGCCCGCATGATCGCGACCGTGAGAGCCATCCCGCCGGCGCAGTTCGACGCGTGGCTGGCCGCCCAGAAGCGGCTGATAGCGGAAGCCAACGCCGACGCGGCGGCCGAACGGGCGAAGCTGGGCTCCCAGAGCGGCCCGGGACAGGTCGAGAACCCCTAGTGTCCCGAGCCCCCGAGATGCCCGCGCGCCACCGCGGCACACCACAGGACCCACAGGACACCTAGGAGAGCACTGCACGATGGCCACCTACGCCGCCCCCGTACCCCAGGTCGTAGCCCACCGCGCCGAGCGCGAGGCGCGCGGCTTCATGAGCTGGCTGACGACGACCGATCACAAGCGCATCGGGATCATGTACATGGTCACGACGTTCGTGTTCTTCATCCTGGGGGGCACCGAGGCGCTGATGATCCGCCTGCAGCTCGGGGACCCGGAGAACACGCTGGTCAGCCCGCAGACCTACAACCAGCTGTTCACGATGCACGGGACGACGATGATCTTCCTGTTCGTCGTGCCGATGATGGCGGGCCTGGGCAACTACTTCCTGCCGCTGATGATCGGCGCGCGCGACATGGCCTACCCGCGCCTGAACGCGATCTCCTTCTGGCTGCTGCTGGCCGGCGGCCTCGTCTTCTACGCCTCGATCTTCTGGAACCCGCCGGAAGCCGGGTGGACGAGCTACGTGCCGCTCTCCAACGCCTTCTACTCGCCCGGCGGCGGCGAGGACGCCTGGATCTACTTGATCCACCTCACCGGGCTCTCTTCGATCCTGGGGGCGATCAACTTCTACGCGACGGTCGCCAACATGCGCGCGCCGGGGATGAGCTGGGGCCGGCTACCGCTGTTCATCTGGGCGCTGCTGACCTACTCGGTGCTGATCATCGTCGCGATGCCGGTGATCGCCGCGGCGGTGACGATGCTGCTGACCGACCGTCACTTCGGCACCCACTTCTTCGACCCTGCGCAGGGAGGCTCGGCGCTGCTGTGGCAGAACCTGTTCTGGTTCTTCGGGCACCCCGAGGTCTACATCATGGTGCTACCCGGCTTCGGCATGGTCTCGGAGATCCTGCCGGTGTTCGCGCGCAAGCCGATCTTCGGCTACAAGGCGATCGCGGCCTCGACGGTGACGATCGCGTTCCTGGGCTTCCTGGTGTGGGTGCACCACATGTTCACGACGCCGATTCCGACGGTCGTCCTGATCTTCGCGATGCTCGCCTCGTTCTTCATCGCGGTGCCGACGGGCGTGAAGATCTTCAACTGGATCGCGACGCTGTGGCGCGGCACGATCGAATTCAAGACGCCGCTGCTGTTCTGCGTGGGCTTCATCTCGCTGTTCACGATCGGCGGCATCTCGGGCGTCCTGCTCGCGGTCGTGCCGGTCGACTGGCAGCTCAACGAAACGTACTTCGTGGTGGCCCACATCCACTTCGTGCTGATGGGCGGCTCGGTCTTCACGATCTTCGCCGGGATCTACTACTGGTTCCCCAAGATCACCGGTCGGATGATGAGCGAGGGCATCGGCAAGCTCAGCTTCTGGCTGATGTTCGTGGGCTTCCTGGCGACCTTCCTGATCCAGCACGTAATCGGGCTCGACGGGATGCCCCGGCGCGTGTACGAGTACGAAAACATCGGCCACCTGGCGCTCTACAACCAGATCTCGACGGTCGGCTCGTTCATCCTCGCGGCCGGGGTGCTGGCCACGGTCGTCAACGTCGTGCGCAGCCTCAAGGTCGGCGCGATCGCGGGGCCGGATCCCTGGAAGGCGAACACGCTGGAGTGGTTCACGCCCTCCCCCCCGCCGGTCAACAACTTCGACACGATCCCGCGCATCCGCTCGGTGGAACCGATGAAGGACATCCGCCGCGAGATCGAGCAGCGGACGACCGCGGTCCCGACGCCCGGCGGGGCGACCGTTCCGGCGGGCGCGACGCAGGTCGGGGTTTAGCGGGCTGAGCGCGGGGGCCGCGCGCTGGTTGCGTGGTCGGAGGCGACGCCGCTCGGCCTGGAATCGCCCCACCACGCCTGCAGCCGTTCAGCGGTTCGTTTTCGGCGAGCAGGCCGATCGTCCTCGCCTCCGCCCCAGAGCTGCTAAGCGGGCCGGCCCCGCTGGCAGGGCCGGCCCCGGCGACGCGACGTGAGAGCGCGACTACCTATTCGCTGGCTTTGACGGCTTCGGCACTGGCGAACTTCGATGTGCCTTTCAGGATCGCGGTGTCGTTACCAGCGGCTGCGGGCCACCCGTATTTCGAGTCGAGCACAGGCACGATCAGTGATTCCTGGGCCCCACCGCAGCCTTTCGGCGCTGGCGAGGAGAAGGCATTGTCAACGAGCGCGTCATTTTTGTAGACGATCAAATTGCCGCCTTCTTTGGATTCGTGTTCGCCTGCGGCGCCGTGGATCGGCAGGTTGGGTTTGGGCGGCGAGGTAACTCCGGTTGTCAGATTGAGGACGACCGGACTTGTCGCCGAGCCGATGTAGCAGATTTCTCCGAGGAACACGTTTTTCAGATGAACCCGAACCGGCAGTTTCAAGGCTGTGCCGGTTTCACCGGCGAGGTTCCCTCGACTCAAGGCAACCGATCCAGCGAGTTCCATCGCGATCGAGAACGCTGTGCTTTCCGACCCATGCCCCGGGAGTCCGAGCAGGCCGCCGGGAACTTCCTGAGCAGTCGGAGAGAGCGTCTGACCTTCCGTTGGGTTGACGAACGTTTCCGACATTCCAGTGACGATCAGGCCGCCTTGCAGCGTGATCGTGTGAGCGATCGGAACTTTGAGTTTGCCGAGATCGACTTCGCCGCTGCTGAACTGCGCGTACACGCACTCCGTGACACCCGCTGTAGCCAGTGGGCAGTCGTTGAAGACCGCATATTCGCCTGTCGGTTTGCCGGCGAGCGCTGCGGTGGGTACCACGAGTGCGGCCAAAACGATTGCTGCAAGCACTAACCCTACCTTTGAGGGAGGTCTCATCGTTGTCTCCTTTATTTGATTGCTGGATCGTGCTCGAAGCTCCTCGGTAGACGGCTGTCGGATCGTGCCGCGGCCGCCAGTCCTTCATAGAAAGCCGCAAGCTCGTCGCCGGTGGGAACGCTGTCTGGGTCGATCAGCGCCTGGATCTGGAGGCCGTCGGCGACCGCGAGCATGTAAGAGGCGATCACCTCGGCGGTCCGTGGCGCCATCGCTCCCGCTCCGGGGCTGGCCCGAATCCGCTCACTCGCCTGCTCACGCTGGCGGGCGTAATGCTCGGCCAGTTCGCGACGAAGTTCAGGCGAATGCCTGGACTGCAGCAGCCCCTCGAGGAAAACGACAAACAGAGGCTGCGCGGAGGAGATGCCGTCAACCATTGCCCGGGCGCGCGCGGCAAGCTGCTCGATCGGCCCCGCACCGGGCGCTACCTCGACCTGGCCGACGCTTTCGCCCCACTCCAAGAAGTACTCGAACATCGCCTGGTTCAGCAGATTCTCGCGGCTACCGAAGTGGTAGTTGACGGCCCCCAGGTTGGCGCCCGCCTCCGAGACGAGATCGCGCACGCTGGTGCGGGCGTACCCACGCTCGACCACAAGGCGCTTCGCGGCCTCCAAAAGCGCAGAGCGAGTTTCCTCGGAAGACATTCATACAAGCGTATCATACGATCGTATGAATTTGCTGTCTGTGTCGTTCTTGCTCGTTCTCGTCTGCGGGTCGGAAACCGACCGTGCGGGAAGTGCAGCCAACCGAAGTCAATGCGAGCCGCTGCGCGCATGTTGCTGGCGGCCGGTCTCGCTTGAGAACACCCCGTCATTAAGTGCTTGAAGGCACCGTACAAGTACCGTACCATAGGAGTATGGCTACTCGGACTAGACGAATCGAGATGCGCGCTGATCCAGCGAGCGAGGAGCGGATCTCGCGCGCAGCACGGGCACGAGACCTCTCGGTCTCGGCGTTCGTCCTGGCAGCAGCATCCCGCGAGGCCGATCGCGTGCTCGGCCGGGCTGACCAGACATTGATCCCGGCCGGTCAGTTCGACGCGCTGGTCGCTGCGCTTGACCAGGGCGATCCGGCTCCTCGTTTGGAACAAGCTGCTCGTAGTCCGCGCGTATACCGACGCACGTGAGCGATTGGACGTCCCAGCGACTCGGCGAGCATCACGATCTCGCGCAGCTGGACTCTGGGCACGATGAGCTTGATCGATGGTTGCTCCACGAGGCATTGCGTGCACAGGCGGCCGGTATCGCCCACGCCACCGTGTGGACTAGGCTCGATGACCTCGTGGTCGTCGCGTTCTACGCGATCGCTCCAACCCAATTCATGCGCACCGACTTGCCATCGCGCTCACTCAGCGCCGGCTATAGCACGATTCCTGGCTACCTCATCGCGCGGCTCGCGCTCAGCCAAGCCCTCCATGGGCAAGGCCTGGGCACGCAGCTGCTACTCGATGCACTTGAGCGGATCGTTGCTGCCGCGAGAAACGCCGGTGGACGCCTGATTGCCGTGGACGCCATCGATGACGCTGCACACCGCTTCTACCGCCACCACGACTTCCAGCCGATTCAAGGCTCGCGTCGGCTAGTAATGAAGCTGGCAACCGCTCGCGCAGTCCTCGACCGAGCGTCGGTGTCGTGAAGTTCACAGCGACCTGCTGGTCACGGGTGTTCCTACAGTGGACATGCTCACCCGCTCAACAAAGGAGCCGCCCGTGGACGTCGAGATCTGGTCGGACATCGCGTGCCCCTGGTGCTACGTCGGCAAGCGCCGCTTCGAGGCCGCGCTCGAGCGGTTCGAGCACCGCGACGACGTCAATGTGACCTGGCGGAGCTTCGAGCTCGACCCCACCGCACCCCATGAGCGCACGGGCGATCGCGCGGAGCGGCTGGCGGAGAAGTACGGCATGACCGTCGAGCAGGCCCGCGAAGCCGAGCAGCGGCTGACGGGAGTGGCGGCAGGCGAGGGCCTTCCCTTCCGTTTTGACATCGCTCGCAGCGGCAACACCTTCGACGGCCACCGGCTGGTGCACTTGGCGGAGACCCGCGGTCTGCAGGATGAGATGAAGGAGCGCCTGCTGCGCGCGTACTTCACCGCAGGCGAGCTGATGTCAGATCACGACACGCTCGTGCGACTGGCCAGCGAGGTCGGGCTCGACGAGCAGGAGGTGCGCGAGCTGCTCGCGGGAAACCGCTACGCGGATGCTGTCCGCACCGACGAGCGGACCGCCGGCGAGCTGGGGATCAGCGCGGTGCCGACGTTCATCATCGACCGCAAGCTGGGCGCCTCCGGCGCGCAACCGCCGGACGCGCTGCTCGATCTGCTGCGCGAGGGATGGGCCAAACGCAGCCCCGCATCGGCGCTCGCCTAGGATGGGCGCGTGACGATCTTCGAGAGCCTCGACGCGCTGGACGGCGCCCCGCTGGACGAGAGCGCACTGCAGGGGCGCGCGGTGCTGGTGGTGAACGTAGCCTCGCGCTGCGGGCTGACCCCGCAGTACACGGGCCTGGAGCGCCTGCAGGAGCGCTACGGCGAGCGCGGCTTCACGGTGTTAGGCGTGCCGTGCAACCAGTTCGGCGAGCAGGAGCCGGGCAGCGCGGAGGAGATCCAAACGTTCTGCTCGACCACCTATGGCGTCAGCTTCCCGATGACGGAGAAGCTCGACGTGAACGGGCCCGAGCGCCATCCGCTGTACGGCACGCTGACCGTCACTCCTGACGCAGGAGGGCGAGGCGGGCGACGTGCAGTGGAACTTCGAGAAGTTCCTCGTCTCCGCCGACGGACGCGCGGTGGCGCGCTTTCGCCCGACGGTCGAGCCGGAGTCGCAGGAGCTGATCGGCGGCGATCGAGTCGGAGCTCGTCTCCTGATGGCCGCGACACCTGCTTTGAGCGCACCTTCCGCGGGCGCACCGTTCGAGCGCACGACGATCGAGCGCCGCGAGCTGGGCGAGCGCGATGTGCAGATCGACGTGAAGTTCTGCGGCATCTTATGTGCCTTTGAAGCACTGGCACGTCGGCGAGGGGACGAAGCTTGCGCTGATCGGCATGGGCGGCCTGGGCCACGTGGCCGTGCAGATCGCGGCGGCGATGGGCGCTGAGGTGACGCGACTATCGACTAGCTACATCGCGCTTCGTCAACGCGACATCGGATCGATATGGTCGCCCGCGTTGGTGACAAACTGGCCGGGTGCTGCGGGCGGTGCTATTCGATCTCGACGGGACGCTGATGGACCACGATGCGGCCCGCTCTGCCGGTCTCCAGGCGCACCTCAACGGCTGGCTGCCAGGCCTGGAGGCGGATGAGCGGGCGCGCCTGGAGATCGAGTGGCAGCGCCTCGAGGCCCTCCACTTCGACGAATACACGCGTGGTGAGTGCACGTTCGCCGAGCAGCGCCGCCGCCGTGTACAGGGAATACACGCAGCGCTGGAGCGCGAGCCGGCAGAAGAGCTCGCGGCGGACGCTTGGTTTGCGGCATACCTACGTCACTATCGTGCGGCTTGGCGTGCCTTCGATGACGTGCTCCCGGCGCTGTCGGCGCTGGAGAAGGCGCACCCGTCCGTAGCGCTTGGCGTGGTGACGAACGGCGAGGGCGAGCCGCAGCGGGCGAAGCTCGCGACGATCGGCCTCGGCGAGCGCTTTCCGGTAGTAGTCGCCTCCGGCGAGGCGGGCGTGGCAAAGCCGGAGGCGGAGATCTTCGCGCTCGCATGCGAGCGCCTAGGAGTGGAGCCGGCGCAGGCGGCACACGTGGGTGACAGGCTCGACCTCGATGCCGAAGGAGCCAGCGCGGCGGGACTGCGCGGGATCTGGCTCGACCGCCTCGGGACCACGCCACGTCCCACGCACATCGAGCGAATCTCGGCCATGCACGAACTGCCTGCGGTGCTGTCTAGCGCCAGCCGCCGGTAGTCGCGCGACGGTGAGGCGCTCGACTTTAGGACGCGGAATGCGGCTGTCGTCGTATGTCCGATCTCGCCGCCGGCCATTGGCGCGGCTATAAGCCGGTCACTGCCAGTTGCCAGCTCATGCCCGCCGAGGCGGCCGGTTTACACGTTGCGCACACGGCGGCCTATCTGTCGGTCCCGCGGGTAGCCCGCGGACTCCCAGAAAGCCGACGCAACCTCGTCCTCGTACCCGACCAGGGCGGTGATGCGGTGGCCGCCCTGCCGGCGCAGGTGCTCCTCGCCGGCGCGCACGAGGGCCAGACCGACACCGCGGCGGCGGTGCTCGCGGAGCACTGCGAGCCGGTACATGTTCCCCCGCCAGCCATCCCACGCAGCTATCAACACGCCCACGAGCCTGTCACCGACATCGGCAACAAGCAGGCTCCCGGGCGTCTCGCCGAGCAGTCGGTGGACATCCTCGATCCGGTCGGGGGTGGTTGCGTGCGTGCTGCGCGCCCCCTGCCACAGGTCGAGGATCGCCGGCGCCTCAGCGGCTCGCGCGGGGCGTACGGTGTACTCCTGCTCGCTCAAGCGGACACCGTAGCCAATGTGCTGCTCGGAAGCGTCGCGGAGGCGGTCGCAGCGCACTCGCGACGCCCGGTGCTGATCGTCCACCGCCGCGGCTGACAGCTCGCCGGGCGGGAATCGCCCACCAGGCCTGCCGGTGTTCTTCGGCTCCGTCGGGCGACGATCGTCCTCGCCCCTGCCTCGGGCCTGGCGGGGCTAGGCCCGAGTGGGCTAACAGGAGAAATCCAGGCGTTGATTTCGCTATTCGTAGGTGGCAGCGATACGAGTAACATCTCTTGCGTGAGCCAGCGTCATTCCTACCGGTCACAAGGGGCTAACGGGTGAATAGTGCAATTGATCCTGACGCCGATTTCCGGGTTCGGCTCCGGGAGCACTGGGAGGCCTCCGAGCGCGGGGATGTCGACGCTGAGCACGCGATCTACGCTGCAGACGCGATTCTGGACTACCCGCAATCCGGCGAGCGCTTCAGCGGCCGGTCAAGGATTCAAGCGCAACGTGGGGGGCATCCGGCCGAGCGCCACTTCACCATCCGCCGGATCCTGGGCGCCGGCGGCCTTTGGGTGAGCGAGTGCGTGATCACCTATGACGGCGTGCCCACATACTCGCTCAGCGTCATGGAGATCACCGACGGTCTCGTAACGCACGAGACCCAGTACTTCACCGACCCCTTCCCCGCGCCTGCCGGGCGCGCTGCGCTAGCTGAGCCGATTCCGGCGCGCGACCAATAAGCCGAATGCAGCTGTCGAGTTGCTTGCACAGTGAGATACGTGCTGCTGAGGAGATGCGGAGTGGCTACCGCTCAGGATGGGCGCGCTTCGGCTGTCGGCGTCCAGCGCCGCGAGCTCGTCGAAAACGTGTGCGGATCGCGCTTGATCCTGGAGACCGGCAGCCCCACACCGCTACCTTATGACGTGGAATGCGGCTGGTGTCGTATTCCCGCTAGTGCCGCCAGCCGTTGGCGTGGCTATGAGCCGGTAGCTGCCGATCGCCAGCTTATGCCCGGCGAGGCGGCCGGTGAAGCGGAAGCGATTGACACCGGCGCTACCAGAGCGCGTGAAGTCGCCCGGCAGCGACACCAGCCGTGTGCATCTTCGCGCGCTGTAGTTGGTCTTCGTGAGTCGCGCGCAGCGTCCCGGTGAAGTACGGCCTGGTTGAACCTTGGCGATCGTGAAGCGCACGTCGCTCGCCGTATTGAGCGTGTAGGCGACCTCCGCGCCGTATCGTCTCATGGCGATAACCGCGCTTGGCCCGTGCGGCGCCGCAGGGAACGAAGCTGGCGAGATGGTCTCGCTGCCGACCTTTGCCAGCTCCGCACTGGCGCCACCGCCAGAAGCAGCCGGGGCACCGCTGGGGGCCGGGGCACCGCTGGATCCCGGTGTGGTTGACGTTTGTTCAACGCCCGTATGTGTCCCGGGCAATTTTGCGCCTACCGGAGGAACCACAAGTGGTGTGGGCACGCGATAAAAATCGACGCCGGGGTCATAGCGGCCGATCAACGCGAGGTTCCCTTCACCGTCGAGCGCGACCGCTCCTCCAAAGTAGTCGTAGGGCGTTGCGCTGGCGAGAACAAACTCGGCCTGCTGGCTCCAACTCGAGCCTTCGCCCGCAAAGGCGTAGGCGGCCCCCAGAGCTTCTTCGGCCCATGGAGCACCCACAAGCGCGATATTCCCATTGCTATCCAGCGCAACCGCATCGCCGAACCAGCCATCGAAGGACTTCACTTCGGCATCGTTCGGCGTCAACTCGGACTGCTGCGTCCAAGTCGAGCCGTCGCTGGCGAACACATACGCAGACCCTGCCCCTGGGGCAGGTGCGCCGATAAGCGCGATATGCCCTTCAGCGCTAATGGCTACCGAAGCACCGAAGTTCCACCTTGGCACCTCATCACTGCCAGTGAGCTCAGCCTGCTGGGTCCATTCCGAGCCGCTGCCGGTGAACACATACGCGGCGCCGGCTTCTTCGTCTTGAGTGGGGTCGCCAATCAAAGCGGTGTGACCGTCGGCACTCAAAGCCACGGAGTGACCGAAGTTGTCGAACTCGCTCGGGGCGTCACTGGCACTGAGCGTTGTCTCTTGCGTCCATGTCGTGCCGCTGCGACTGAAGAGCGTCGGAGGGGCGTTGCCGCCTACGGCAAACGAGAACCCGTAACTGCCCGATAGACCAGCGCCCACCAGCGCTGTGTCCCCGTCGCTGCTGAGTGCGACGGCCCCGCCGAATCCTGGGCCCCCACGTAGCTCTGCCTGCTGCGTCCAGGTCGGGCCGTCGCGCACGAAGACGTAGGCGGCGCCGTGTTCGCAGTTCTCTAGACCGTAACCACACTCACCGGGATCGCCGATGATCACGGTGTTGCCGTCGGCGCTGACCGCCACGGCGTTGCCGAACAGCATGTCGTAGCTCGGGTCGCTCGCGGTCAGTTCTGTCTGCTGCGTCCACTCGGAGCCGTCGAACGTCAGGACGTGGGCGACGCCCGGCACATCAGCGGATGTCGAGTCGCCAAGCTGTCCGACCACGGCAGTGCTCCCGTCGGTGCTCACCGCCGCCGCGAACCCATAGCCGACGGCACCCGTGAATTCAGCCTGCGGTTCTTCGGACGGTTCATCGGCCATCACGGAAGACACCGACGTAGCCGCTCCCGCGACGACCAGCGACGCCGTGACGGCCAAGGCGATAAGCAAGCGTTGGAGTCGAATAACCGTCATAGGTGCCGGTCCACCCGGGACCGATCGGTAGGCGGGGAGCCGCCAGATGGTACCAGGGCATTAGCTCGGTACTGTTCGATATGCTGGAAAGCGTATACGGCGGTGGTGTTGCCAAGCTACATCGCGTCATCGACCGTCACCAACAGACCCCCGCCGGCTGATCATGAAGCTGAGCACCGCAGCGCACGCACTCGGCCTCACCTGGCCGTAACCCCGCGCCAACATCAGCCCCCGTCGGACTGCGCCCCCGGCTACAACCACCTCTACCCCATCTCCTTCATCGTGTGGGGTGAGGCGGGCGAGCCCGGAACGACGAACCCCGGTACCTCGTGCGGCGCGGCGAGAATCGCAGCCGCGAGCACGACCAGGACACCCGCGGTCGCCAACCTTGCGCCGCGTCCCCAGGGTGCAACCTTCTCGGATCCAACGAGCACGGCGGTCAACGCCATCCACGTGAGGCTCATCACACCGAGCGCGAACAGTGCAGCCATCAAGGCCCACGAGCATCCGAGACACCATCCGCCGTTGCGCAGACCCATCACCAGCGCACCTGACCGGGTGCTCTGCCAGGAGGTGTCCAAGAATCCCATGGGGCCGCGGCACCTCGAGAGGAACGCGCGCTTGAGCGGTGTCAGCTGGTAGAGCGCTGCGAGAGCCAGAACGCCCGCCGCAAGCCAGCGGCCGCCGCTGTGCCAGGCCAGGGAGTCGGCGAGGAGGCTCTTGCCGAGCTCGAACAGGCCGTAGGCCGCGATGCCGGCGACGCTCCAGACGAGCAGATAGCCGCCGGCGAACAGGAGAACGCGGCTGAGCTCGCGTCGGACCGACGCCGCAAAGACGGCTGCCGCCGGCGCGAGCGACGGCAGCATCATTGCGGCCATCATCGTCGCCCACACGCCCGTGAACCAGCCCACGGAACCGAGGGCGGTCCCCGGTCCGGCGTCCATCCCCGCCATCCGGTCCGCCGTGGACCACCACGCCAACCCCGCCGCGGCGAGTAGCGCCGCGACGATCCCGAGCTGCGTACGCATCGCCGTTAGACGGTGAGTTGGCCACAGCTCAAGCTCCTTCGTATTCGTCGTGGCGACGCCACCAGATGCCGGTCTCGTTGCGCCCGAGCGGGGCGCGGTCGAGCCACGAGTACATGCCCCAGAGGCCGTCGACGCCGCGTCCGTAAGCCGAGTAGGTGTGGAACACGACGCCGTCCTCGAGGACGAATGCGCTCATGCCGGGCCCCTCTTTTCTGAAGGTCACGGGATCGGTGCCGGCGCCTGAGGCGATCTCGATCAGTCCGGGACTCTCCTCGGAGGGCCGGAAGTCGGCGGTGCGAAAGTTGTACTCGACGGCGCCCGACTGCCATTCCTGCTCGGTGTGCGTTACGTGAAAGTCGTGATTGAAGTCGCTCTCGAACGAGGACGCCCACGGAAAGCTCCAGCCCATCCGCCGCTTGTAGTCCTGCAGCTTTGCCAGCGGGGCCCGCGACACCGCTGTGAACGCGACGTCGTGATTGATCAGGTGCACCACTGAGCCGGAGAAACCGTCGGCGATCGCCGAGCAGGACGGACACCCAGCGGTGAAGTCGGGGCCGAACATGAAGTGGTAAACGAGCAGCTGCGAGCGTCCTTTGAAGAGGTCGACGAGGGACGCGGTTCCCGCATCGGTCTCGAAGCGGTACTCCTTGTCGATCGGAACCCAGGGCAGGTCTCCGTCGCAGCCGAGCCAGCTCATCGCCGCGCCGCGTCAGCTCCTTCTCGGCGTCGAGCAGTTCGAGCCGCGCCGCAAGCCACTCCTCACGAGTTCCGGTCCTGTGATCGGTCATTGCATCCTCCTTGTCGGTGTTTGAAATCGCTTCCGGCTTCGGCCTGTACGGACTCGGCGAGCCGCTTGATCCGCGCCAGGCGCCTGTCCCACTGCGCGGCCACGCGAGCCATCGCTTCGGCGGCATCGTCCAGCCGCTCGGGCCGGACCGCGTAGCGCACCTCCCGGCCGCGCCGCTGGCCGGCCACGAGGCCGACACGGCTCAGCACGACCAGGTGCTTGGCGACGGCCTGCCGGGTGACCGGCAGCCCCTGCGCGAGCGTTGTGGTGCTCGCCTCGCCGCGCTCGAGCAGCGCGTCGAGCACACGCCGGCGCGTGGGGTCGGCGACCGCCGCCCACAGGGCGTCGTCCTCGGCGAGCGACGGTAGCCATCAACGCGTCGCCCCGCGCGACTTGCGGGCCACGTAATCGAGCATTTCGTCGAGATGCCGCTCCCAGCCCTGTGCGTGGTCTTCGAGGTACCGGGCCTTGCTCTCCTCGTCGTGCGTCACGGCGTTGATGCCGCTCTCGAGCACCCGCAACCGTGTCCCACCGGCCTCCTCGATGAGGCTGAACTCGACGAGCGCCGAATTGCTCTCATCCGGTTCCGCGCCCTGTGGGTGGTTCCAGCGAAAGGAGAAGCGGCGAAACGGCTCGGCCGCCACGACCCGAATCGGCACGATCAGGTCGGATTCCCTGCTTCCGCCGCGACCTCCGGGCTTCCATGTGAGCGTGCCGTCCGCACCGGCGCGCCCCTCGACATCCGCCTCGTCGCTGAACCAGCGGCGGATCTGCTCGGGTTCGGTTATCACGCCCCAGACAACCTCTGAACTCGCCTCGATCAGGATCTCTCGTTCGACGCTGTCAGCGGCCACGCCGGCTCCTTCCGTTGATGTGCAACCAATGGTTGCAGGACGTGGGGCAGAATAGCGCACAGGGCTCCTCCCGGGTAGTGGTCCCTCCCAGCCCCCCGCCCACTACACTCCCGCCCGATGGACGGCTCACCGGCATCGCTCTCTGCCGCCCCAACACTCGAGGCGGCCCCTCTGGGCCTGGCGCCGCGCACGCGACAGCTGCTGAGCGACTACGTCGAGCTGACGAAGCCGAAGGTGCAGTCGCTGCTGCTGCTGACGACCGTCGCCACGATGTACGTAGCCGGGGACCCCTCGCTCGCGCTGGTGGCGCTCACGTGCCTGGGCGGCTACCTCTCGGCGGGCGGCGCGGGCGCGGTCAACCACTGGTTCGATCGCGACATCGACGCGCGCATGACACGCACCGCGGGACGCCCGATCCCGGCCGGTCGGGTCTCCCCCACGGCGGCGCTGCTGTTTGGCTGCGCGCTGGCGGGACTCTCCTTCCTGGAGCTCTCGCTGACCGTCAACGTGCTCGCGGCAAGCCTCGCCTTCACGGGCTTCCTGGGCTACGTCTTCGTCTACACGATGTGGCTGAAGCGCCGCTCGCCTCAGAACATCGTGATCGGCGGCGCCGCGGGCGCAATGCCTCCGCTGGTCGGCTGGGCCGCGGTACGGGGGTCACTGAGCGGGACGGCGGTGTTGCTGTTCTTCATCGTCTTCTTCTGGACCCCGCCCCACTTCTGGGCGCTGTCGCTACTGATGAAGGGCGAGTACGAGAAGGTCGGCGTGCCGATGCTGCCGGTGGTGCGCGGCGAGGCCGAGACGCGGCGCCAGATCCTGCTCTACACGGTGCTGCTGTACGCCGTCACGCAGCTCCCGTTCTGCGCGGGCGGCTTCGGGATCATCTACCTGGTCTCCTCGCTGACGCTCGGTCTCGGGTTCATCGCTGGCGCGGTGCGCCTCTACCGCCGGGCGGACCGTCGCAGCGCGCTGCAGCTATACCTGTTCTCGCTGGCCTACCTGGCGCTGCTGTTCTGCGCGATGGTCGCGGACGCACATCTATGAGCCGGGGCCCGAGAGCGAAGTCCTACCGAGCGACGATCGGGGACGCCGCCGCCGCGGGTCGGCGGTCGGGCCGGACACCTGCATGAGGTATCTTTTCCGGCCATGATGACCCGTCGCCTGGCTCGCAAGAACATTCGCACCGGCCTGATCGTCGGCGCAATCTGCATGGTCATCTTCGGCCTCAGTTTCCTCGTAGCCGCCTTGTACGTGTCATGAGTCCGCTCGACCCCGAGGTTCCGCCGGCCGGCGAGGAGATCCACCTCCCCGGCCCGAGCCTGCTGCCGCTGCTGACGGCCGTCGGGATCACACTGGCGCTGGTCGGGGTCACGACCTTCATCGAGCTGACGATCGCGGGGGTGATCCTGACGGTCGTATGCGTCGTCCGCTGGATCGGAGACACCCGCCGCGAAATCGACGAGCTTCCGCTCGATCCGCACTGAGCGAGCGTCCTGACGGACCTGTGCGGGCTCGGTGGAGCGTGTGCGGGCTCGGTGGAGCGCCGCGCGCGGTCCCTCCAACCGCACGCGGCCCACAAGGCGGTGGCGCGCCGTTCCCCGGCGGGGCGCCAGCGCCCCTCTCTCACCCCACCGCGGCGCTTGCCGGCACGGGACAGATCGCCCCATCAGTGGTCCAGCAGCGCACGATGTCGCGAACGGAGAGGATCCCTACGGTCTCCCCTCCTTCGACGACGATCAGATGACGGAAGCGGCCCTGCACCATCGCGGCGGCGGCCTCCTCGAGCGACCAGTCGGGCGCGGCGTAGACGACGTCCCTGGTCAGATGTTGGGCTACGAGCTCGCTGTCTGGGTCCTGCCCAGCGCCGACGGACATCAGGATGTCGCGCTCGGTGAGGATGCCGGCGCCGGGAGCGTCGGGATCGATCACCACGGCCGCGCCGACCTGCCGCTCGGACATCAATCGCGCGGCGTCGCGCAGCGTATGACCCGGGCCGACCGCCAAGACTGTGGGGCTCATACCTTCGTGAACCTGCATGGAGGGCTCCTTTCCCGCTTGGGCCTCAAGGGCCAGGCGGCCCGCAAGGCTTGCAACGATTGTCTCAATCTAATAGGGATGAGTCGATCCGTCAAGGGCCGGGGTGTGCGACCTTGCTCTTCGTCGGGCGAAGGCAATAGGATCACGCCGGGATGATGGACGGGTTTGTTTCAGGTCGCCGCCTTGCGTTCGCCGGGGAACGCACAAGGCCCGCTGGGAGGCGCATTGCGCATGCCTAGGCGCTCCCTGATCTTCACGATCGCAGCCGGGGTGCTGGCGACGGCGATCGGCATCGTCCTGAGCTACGTGATCCACTGGTTCCCGGTGGCGGCCTCTGCGCAGGCTCGCAACACCGACCGGCTCTACCACGTGCTCGTGATCGTGTCCATCCCGATCTTCGTGCTCGTCGTCGCGGTGATCCTGTACTCGGTCTGGCAGTTCCGTATGCGGCCGGGCGAGGAGCTCAAGGACGGCCCTCCGATCCACGGCAACACGCGCCTGGAGGTCCTCTGGACCACGATCCCTTCGATCCTGGTCATCGCCCTGGTGTCCTACTCCTTTGTGGTCCTCAACGAAAACGAAAGGAAACCGGCTGGGAGAGAAATCCGGGTCGCCGTGACCGGCCAGCAGTTCTACTGGTCCTACCGGTACCCAGCTTCGGTGACGGGTGGCGCGCCGCTGCGCAGCTACCAGCTCTACCTGCCCAAGGGCGAGTCGGTGTACTTCGACCTGCACTCCAAGGACGTCATCCACGCCTTCTTCATCCCGGCCTTCCGCCTGCAGGAGGACGTGGTGCCGGGCATCACGACGCACTACCGCGTGACGCCTACCCGCCTGGGCACCTATCCGGTTGTCTGCAACCTGCTCTGCGGTGTCGGGCACTCGCTGATGCGCTCGACGGTGCACGTGGTCACTCCCGCGCGGTTCCAGGCGTGGATCAGGAGCCAGGCAAAAGCCACAGCCGCGGTGGCCACGGGGTAGAGTGAGTGTCCGCCCATGAGATCGGAGGGAACTAGCTAAATGGTCGCCAGACTCCGCGCACCGGGCTTCTACCGCGCCGGCATGGCGGTCGTGCTGGGCATCGCGTTCTCCGCTGCGCTGACCTGGGTGGTGCGCGCCGCCACGGGCCACGCGACCTTCCCGCACTACATCAGCGGCGACGCGATCACGACGGTCTCCCTGATCGCCTGCCCGCTCTTCTTCCTGGTCGGCCTGGGCGCGTTCGACTACTGGTTCTACTGGGCGGCTGGACGGCCGACGCGGCCGGAGGATCACTCCAGCCACGGAGCGCACAGCTGGAAGGACTACTTCCGGGTCAACACCGACCACAAGGTGATCGGCGTCCAGTACGTAGTGACCTCCTTCTTCTTCCTGCTGGTCGGTGGCCTGATCGCGATGCTGATGCGCGCCGAGCTCGCGCAACCGGGGGCCAAGTTCGTGGACGCGAACACCTACAACGGCCTGTTCTCGGTGCACGCGTCGGTCCTGATCTTCTTCTTCATCATTCCGGTCTTCGCGGGCCTGGCGAACTTCGTGCTGCCGCTGATGATCGGCGCGCCCGACATGGCTTTCCCGCGCCTGAATGCCCTCTCCTACTGGATGCTGCCGCTCGGCGGGGTCATCATGCTGCTGAGCTTCCTGGCCCCCGGCGGAGCCTTTGCGGATGGCTGGACGGCATACACGCCGTTGTCGACCTCGGCGCCGATCGGACAGAACTTCTTCTCGATCGGGGTGCAGTTCGCGGGCGCCTCCTCGGTGGCCACCGCGCTCAACTTCCTTGTGACGATCATTACGATGCGTGCGCCGGGCATGAGCTTCTTCCGCATGCCGCTGCTGGTGTGGGCGAACTTCTCGACCTCCCTGCTCGTCGTGATCGCGACCCCGTTCATCGCGGCCTCGCAGTTCTTCATCCTGCTCGAGCGCGCCCTGGGCTTCAACTTCTTCGACCCCGACAAGGGCGGCAACGTGCTGATGTATCAGCACATCTTCTGGTTCTACTCGCACCCGGCGGTCTACATCATGATCTTGCCCGGCTTCGGGATCATCAGCGAGATCATCGCGGTCAAGGCGCGCAAGCCGATCTTCGGCTACCGCATGATGGCCTTCTCGCTGCTGGCGATCGTGGGGCTCGGCTTCACGGTCTGGGCGCACCACATGTTCACCTCGGGGATGCCCGACTGGGTGCGCATCCCGATGGCGATCACGACCGTGATCATCGCGGTGCCGACCGGCATCAAGATCTTCTCCTGGCTGGCGACGCTGTGGCGGGGGGTGCTGCACCTGGACACCCCCATGCTGTTCGCGCTGGGCTTCCTGACGACGTTCACGCTGGGCGGAATCAGCGGGATCATGCTCGCGATGATCCCCTTCGACATCCATGTGACGGCTACGTACTTCGTGGTCGCGCACCTGCACTACGTGCTGTTCGGGGGCTCGCTGCTGACGATCTTTGCGGGCGTCTACTACTGGTTCCCGAAGATGACCGGGCGGATGTACGACGAGCGCCTGGGCAAGCTCCACTTCTGGAGCACCTTCATCTTCTTCAACCTGACCTTCGGCCCGATGCACATCCTTGGCCTGCAGGGAATGCCGCGCCGCGTCGCGACCTACGCGGCCCAGTTCGCGGACCTCAACCTGTTCATCTCGATCGCCAGCTGGATGCTTGGGCTGAGCACGCTGGTGTTCGTCTACAACATGGTCACGAGCTGGCGCGGCGGCCCGCGCGCGGTAGCCAACCCCTGGCGGGCGCTGACGCTCGAGTGGCAGGTCTCCTCGCCGCCGCCGATCTTCAACTTCGACCGGGTGCCGACCGTCGTCGGCGGTCCCTACGAGTACGGCGTCCCCGGCGCGGTCCACGGCATCTTCACTCCCGCCCCGACGCCCGCGGAAGTGCGGACCGGCGCGGCCGGCAATGTGCCGGTCCCCAGCGGAGGAGAGTGAGACAGCCGATGAGAGCCGTCGGAGCCCGCACGACACCGAGCTTGAATAGCCGTCCAGAAAGAGGTGACAGGCGCAGATGAGGGAGATACTGGTGGTGGCCAACCGCACGCTCGGCGGCCGTGGACTGCTCGACCGGGTTCGCGACCTGGCGAAGGAGGAGGAGACCAGCTTCCGCTTGGTCGTGCCCCAGAGCAAGCCCTCGACGGGTCTGGTGATCTACGACGAGGCCGTGCGCGAATCGGCCCAGGTACGGATCGAGCTCGCGACGTCGCTGCTCGCCGAGGAGGGCATTCGCATGAACGGCGCCGTCGGCGACCCCGACCCCTTCCTGGCCACGATGGACGCGATCGGTGAGAGCAGGCCGAGTGCGGTGATCGTCTCTACGCACCCCGTCACCCACTCGGGGTGGCTGCGCAGAGACCTGATCGAGCGCATCCAGAACGCCTCCGGGCTGCCGGTGGAGCACATCGTGACCGACCTCGACCAGGAGGGCCTGCCGTTCCGGGTGAGCCTCGTGATCGCCAACAGGACATCCAGCGGCGAGGAGCTGATCGAGCGCCTGCGGGAGAAGGCGGCGCACGGGGAGCGACACATGTTCATCGCGGTCGTGCCCCAGCAAGGCGGGCACGGAGCCGCGGCGCCTGAGGCGCAGAGGCGCCTGAGCGAGATGCTCGAGCGACTACGCGGCGCCGAGCTGCTCGGCGCCGGCATGATCGGCGACCCCGACCCCTACACCGCCACGATGAACGCGCTGGAGCTGTTCAGGGTTGACGACGTAGTGATCTCAACGCTCCCGGGCGAGCGCTCCGGCTGGATGCGCGCGAACCTGATCGAACGCGTCCGCAACGCGACGTCGCTCCCGGTCGAGCACGTCGTGGTGGACCTGGGTGAGGTCGCGGGCGCGACGCCGGCCGCCGCGAGGAGCTAGGGGAAAGCGAACCATGGAGGCCGCCAGCATTCCCCACGCAGTAGCGCACGACGAGCCCGGCCACGGGAGCGCCGGCGAGCACCACGGCCCGCCACCGGCGAACCGCAGCTCGCGGGTCGATCCCCAACTGCTCGGGATGCTGCTTTTCATCATCTCCGAGGTGATGATCTTCGGGGCGTTCTTCACCGCGTACTTCTTCATCCGCGTAGCCCAGGGCGACCCGTGGCCCGCGCCCGGGACCCACCTGCCGGTGCCGGTGGCGTTCGTCAACACCCTGATCCTGGTGTCCTCGTCCTTCACGCTGCACTGGGCCCAGACCGCGATCAAGAAGGGCAACCGCTTCGGCCTGAAGGCCGGCATGCTGGCGACGTTCCTACTCGGCTGCACGTTCCTCTTCATCCAGATCAACGAGTACGCCAACATCGGCTTCGCCCCGCAGGACCACGCCCAGCAGACGATCTTCTACTCGCTCACCGGGCTGCACGGGGCGCACGTCACGATCGGCCTGATCCTGCTGCTGATCGTCACGGTCAGGGCCTTCCGCGGGCACTTCTCTCCCGAGGAGCACCGCGGCGTCGAGGTGCCCGGCATCTACTGGCACTTCGTCGACATCATGTGGATCGTGGTCTTCACCACGGTCTACGTGATCTGAGAGCCATGGACGCTTCGCATCTCGGCGTCCTCGCTCGCTCGCGTGCTGAAGCACTCCGCGCGACCTATCTGGCTGCGCCCCGAATGGGGTGTGCCCCGACGGGGTACGTCCTTGATCTGCTCGATCCACGACCCTCGTATCGGCCTTGTTGAACCCGCTGCGCTCCGAGGGCGAGATGTTCCGCCTGCTGATCTACGTGATCGCGTTCTTCGCGGTCGTGATCGCGCTGATCGTGCTCCTGCGCGCCGTACTCTAAAGCTCTACTCGAGCCTTATTTTACGGTCAGCGTGCCGACCATGCCGGCAGCGCGGTGACCGGGGGCCTGGCAGAAGAACGTGTAGGTGCCGGGCTTCAGCTTGACGGAGAAGGAGGAGGTGCCCTTGGGCTCGAGGGGGCTCGCCCCGAGCACGGGGCCGCTGGTGCCGGACTGGATGGCGACGTTGTGCGTGACGCCGGACATGTTCTTCATCGAGATCGTCACCTGGCCGGCGCTGGCGGTCGCCTTGCTCGAGGTGTAGGCGAGCTGCCCGTTGGGGGCGGCTTCCAGTTCGAGCTTGCCGGCCTTCTCGACCGCCGGCGCACCGGAGCCGGCGGGCGCGACGGCGGTGGCCAGCAGGCCGCTGTCCTTGCCGGGGTTGTCGGCGGCCGCGGCGACGTATGAGGAGATGTCGTTGAGGACCGCCCCGCTGGCGAGGTTGCGCGGCATCACGCCTTCGGGGTCGGCATTCTCTACCTGACCCTGGACGACGCTGCGAATCGCGCTGCGACCGAGACCTTCGTTCAGGCTGCGCGCGAAAGCTTCGTCGAGATTCGGGCCGACCGTGCCCTTCGTTTCGGCGCGCGCAAGCGTGTGGCAGGCGCCGCACTTGGCCACGAACTGCTGCTTGCCGGCGATCAGATTGGGGTTCTCGCCACGCTTGACCGAACCGCAGCCGCTAATGGCCAGCAGCACAAAACTGCTCGCTCCAACCAGCAGACCCGGGTTGCGCAGGCTCCTCACCGGAGGCAACTCTATCCGACGGAGCGGGCGGCGTCATCTGCCCTGAGCGGCCCAGGACCCGGGTGGTGGCCGGCAACCTGTCGATGCCCGTCTCGACCCGTCCACGCTCCCCCGCGGCCTTCGGTAGAGTGCGCGCGGTGAGCGTGCGTCAGCGTTATCGCCTGCGTAATCCGGCCAGTGGGCGGGAGGTCGTCCTGGAGGCGGAGCCGCAGGAGATCTATGCCGATCGGGAGTCGGGTGAGACGCTTGAGGTGGTGGGCAAGTTGCTGCCACTCGCGCCGTCCGCGTCGCGGCTCCCGTGGGCCGTGGAGAACCTGCGTTTCTGCCCGTGGTGCAAGCAGCTGGCCCAGAAGGATCTGAACGACTGCCCTACCTGCGGCCGGCGGATGGGCCCGCTGGGCGCGTGAGCGCAACCGGCAAGGACTCCAGGGTGCCCCGGGCCGGGCTGGGTGCGGCGCCGCGCGCTTCCCGGCCCGCATCTCGCGAGCTGCGGACGGCCGTCGGCGCGCTCGTGCTGATCGTCGTGTGCGGCTTAGCCCTCGGGGCTTGCGGCGGCAACAGCGTCTCGGATGCGACTCCGCGCAGCACTCCCGAAATCACTCCTCCGAGCAGCACTTCGGCCGAAGGCGAAGCTACGCGGACCAGCTCGACTGCGACCACCGCGACCACCAAAGCCGCGACGACCGGCTCGAGCTCCACGACCGGCGCAGGCGAAGCCGAAGAAAGCTCTAGCGCTGGGGAAGAATCCTCCGGCGGCAGCGCTAGCGAAAGCTCTGGCGCGTCCGCCGGCGGGGAATCCTCCGGGACGGGCGGATCGAGCTCCGGCGGGGAAAGCTCTAGTGGCGGCTCGAGCGCCACCGGCGGCTCGGAATCCTCGGGCGGCAAAACGGAAGCCCCGAGCAGCCCCACCGGCGGCGCCGGCGCGCCGTAGCGGCAGCGGCGGTCTCTCTAGCGGGGCGCCCCGCCCTACCCATGGCGGGCGCGGTCTAGCTCACTCAGGGAGTGGAGATCAACGTCGCGCTGTACGTCAGGCGCGCCTGACGGTACAGGCAGTAGTACTGGACGCTGGCGCCGACGGATTGCACGCTCTGGGCACTGGTGCTCGAGCACTGGCTGCGGGGCCGACTCGCGCGCCAGGAGGTTTCGTTGGTGAAGCCGAGTGCCAGCACGGGCGCCCAAGTGGGCACGGCGAGCGCGATCAGGTCGCCCTTCTTGACCTGGATGGTGCTTTCCAGCGGGAACTGGGCGGTCTTGCCGAAGTACTTTTCCAGCTGCACGACGGGGCTCTGCGCGATCAGCTTGTACGTCAGGTTCGGCTTGGGCTGGGGACGCAGGATCGCGATCGCGGCGGAAGCGGTACCGCCCTCGTTGGCGTTGAAGAACTTGACCTGGGTGGTGTTGGGCTTGCCGAGCGTGACCGTCCATGCGACGACGGTGCCGTTGCGAGGCGCGGTGACCAGGCTGCGAGTGCTGCCGACCTTCACCTGGAAGCCTGTGGTGCGAGTCAGCGCGAGGCACGGGCTCGCGGGACAGCTCGGCGTGGTCGGCGGAGTCGTGGCCGGGATCACGCCGACTTCGGCGAGCGTCGCGAGCGAGCCGCTCGGCACGGCCAGCACGAGGCCGAGCCCGACGAGGACCGTGAGTATGGATTTACGTCTCGGGGACATGGCTAGAAGAACACTCGAAAGCGGGCTAGGTAGCGGTTGGCTACGCGCTACGGGTTCGCTATGGGCGCCCGAGTTCCTGCGCGGCGACCTCGATCTCGCCCGTATCTCCGGGCGCCGGCGTCCACGGCAACCGCAGCGGATCGCCCTCGTAGCGGGGGATCACGTGCACGTGGAAGTGGAAGACGGTCTGCCACGCGGCGGCCCCGCAGCTGTTGAGCAGGTTCACCCCGGCGGCCCCCAGGCGCTCGGGCATCCGCCGGGCGAGACGCGCAGCGGTTGCCGCGACGGCCCCCAGATCGTCGCGGTCGATGCTCAGCAGGTCACGGGCGTGGCGGCGCGGCACAACTAGCGCGTGGCCGCGGGTGGCGGGATTGATGTCCATGAAGGACACCGTCAGCTCGTCTTCGTCGACGATGCTCGCGGGCAGCTCGCCGGCGACGATCTTGCAGAAGATGCAGTCGGGATCGGTCACGAGCGCTGCATGTTATGGGCGTCGACCGTCACGAGTGCGCGCCGCGCGTGGTCGAGGGCCTGCGCTCGGGTGTCGATCTCACCGGCGTAGCGCGCCTGGGTGAGCTCCTCCAGCAGCTCACCCAGGCGCGGGCCAAGCGGGATATCGAGCTCATGCGCGAGCTCATCCCCCCGCCAGAGCGCCGCGGGCGGGCCGCTCTCGTGCCAGCGCAGCGCGTCGCCGAGCGTCGTGCGTACGAGGCGCAGATGCGCGTCGATCGCCTCCTGCGCCCGCGCTCCGCGAGTCGCAAGGCGGTCGGCGGCCGAGAGCAACGTGACGTCGACCTCGACGGGTTCGCAGGCGCGCAGGTAGGTAAAAACGGCCCTGCGCGCCAGCGGTTGGGGCTCGTGCACGAGGAATCCCAGCCGCAGGTGGTGGCGCACGAGCGCCGCGACGTGTGCGCGCAGCCGGCCGCTGGCGCGCAGCCGCCCGAGAATCTCCCCGGCGAGCTTTGCCCCCAGGCGATCGTGCCCGATGAAGGTGACGTGTCGATCCACAGGCGCCTGGGAGTCCGCGATCACCTGGCGCGTCGGCGGCTTGGCGATGTCATGCAACAGAGCCCCCCAGCGCAGTGCCTCCGCGCGCGTCAGCTCGTCGGCGAGCGGCTCGGCGAGCAGCGCTTTGAGCTCAGCACCGTGCTCTCCCAGGATCGCGGCGGACTCGGCGGCGGCGCCATCGGCAGCGGTCAGCGCGATGGTCTGTTCGAGCACCTCGAGCGTGTGCCCGTAAACGTCGCGGTGGTGGTAACGGCTCTGCTCGACACCGCGCAGCGCCTGCAGCTCGGGCAGCACGACGGCCGTGGCGCCGACCTCCCCCATCAGCTCGAGCCCGTAGACGGCCCGTGCGGAGGCGAGGATCCGGCGCAGCTCCATGAAGACCCGCTCGGGCGAAACCCCGTGTAGACCGTCTGCGTGTACGGAGGCCTTGCGCAGGGTCTCGGGAGTCGGCTCGAGCTCGAGCTCGACGGCCATTCGCACTAGGCGCAGCACCCGCAGGGGGTCTTCGGCGAATGCGCGGGGTCCGGCTGCGCGCAGGCGCCGGTGAGCCAGGTCCTGGAGACCTCCGAGCGGGTCGATCAGCCCGGCAGATGTGGCCTGCGGGCCGTCGAGAGGCTCGGCGATGGCGTTGACGGTGAAGTCCCGTAGCCCTAGGTCTTCCTCCAGGGAGTCGCCACGCAGGCGCTCTACGTCGATCTGCCAGGCGCCGCGGTGAGCGACCACGCGCCAACCGCCGAACTCTTCGGAGAGCGCGAAGGCGCTCGCCCGCTGAGCGGTGGCTGCGCGCGCGATTGCGCGCGCAGCCTCAGCCGGGGTCTCCGTCGATGACGACGTCTAGGTCCGTGGCCTCGACGCCCCGGACACGATCGCGCACGGCCCCGCCGACCAGCCATGCGCGCCGTCCGGCGAGCGTAGCTCGGGCCAGCTCCAGGGGGTCGCTGGCGGTCGTCAAACGAGGAACATCCCGTCTTCGTATTCGTCTTCGTCGCCGACGGCGAGCACCTCGTCCTCGTCGTGGTAGACACGCGAGACACGCGCAGTGAGACCACAGGTGACCTCGTAGTTGATCGTGCCCAGGCGCCGCGCGACCTCCTCCGCGGTGATTCGCTCGTGCTCCTGGGCGCCGATCAGGAGCACCGGGGTCTCCCGCAACTCCATGGCGGCGGGGTTGGGACCGAGGTCGACGACGACGCTGTCCATGCTCACGGTGCCTACCAGCGGACGGCGACATCCGCCGACGAGGACGTCGGCGTTGTTCGAGAGCCCCCGGCGCCAGCCGTCGCCGTAGCCGATCGGCAGCAGGCCGAGGTAGGTGTCGGCGGGGGCCGTGAAGCGACGGCCGTAGCCGGTGCTCTCCCCTGCGCGGCAGAGCTTGACGCCTGCCACGTAGGAGCTCAGCTCGAGCGCTGGCTCCAGGCCGCGGGCGATGGGGTCCTCGCCGAAGGGATCCATGCCGTAGATGGCGATGCCGCAGCGGACCATGTCGAAGTGCGCCGCCGGCTCGCGCAGCGTGGCGGCGCTGTTGGCGGCGTGCGCGATCGCCTGCGGGTGCTCTCGCTTGACATCCCGGGCCCATGTGGCGAAGCGCTCCAGCTGCTCGTCGAAGAAGGCGTCTCCCGGTTCGTCGGCGGTGGCGAAGTGGGTCATGATCCCCGCGAGCTCGACGTCGGGCTCCGCCGCGACGGCCCCCACAAGCTGCGCGGCGCGCTCAAGCTCGCGCACTCCGAGCCGGCCCATGCCGGTGTCGAGCTTGACATGTACGCGCGCCGTCTTGCCGGTATGCGCGGCGAGCGCGGCGACGTGGGCGATGAAGTCCTCGTGCCAGGCCACGAGGTCGACTCCGACGAACACCGCCTCCTCGACCTCGATCGCGCGCAGCGGACCGAGTACGAGGACGCGCGCGGGCAGCCGCTCGTCGACCACCTTGCGGGCCTCCTGGATACTCGCGACTGCCAGCCACGTCGCCCCGCCGGCGACCGCTCCGGCGGCGCTCATGAAGGCGCCGTGCCCGTAGCCGTCGGCCTTGACGACGGCGCACAGCTCGACGCCGGCGCGCAACTCCGAGCGCAGCCGCACGCAGTTGCGTTCGATCGCGCTCACGTCTACGCGCGCCTGCGCGCGACTCAGGCTCATGATGCGCTTGCCCCCGTTCGCGCGACGGGCAGCGCCGCGATCACGTCGGAGGCGATTACGCCCTCGGCGGCGCCCTGCGTGCGCGCGGCAACGCGGCCGGCCTCAGCGTGCACCCAGACGCCGGCGGCCGCGGCGGTGAACGCGTCGAGTCCCTGCGCGAGCAGCGCGGCTACTACTCCGGTGAGCACGTCGCCGCTGCCGGCGGTGGCGAGCGCGGGACTGCCGCCGGGGTTGACGGCGACACGGCCGGCGGGGTCGGCGACCAGGGTGTCGTCACCCTTGAGCACGACCACGGCCTGCGCGAGCTCGGCGGCGGCGCGGGCGTGGCGCAGGCGCTCGCGCTCGATCTCGGCGCTGGAGCACTCGAGCAGGCGGGCGAGCTCACCGGCGTGCGGAGTCAGCACGGTCGCGGCCTCGCGCGTGGCGAGCGCGGCGAGGCGGCCGGCGTGGGCGTTGAGGCCGTCGGCGTCGAGGACCATCGCTACGGGTGCGCGCCGCGCTAGCTCGCGGGCTAGCTCGAACGCACCGGGACTGCGTCCGAGCCCGGGACCGAGCGCCAGCGCGCCGCCACGCTCGGCGGCCTGCAGCACGGACTCGACGCCGGCGGCATTTGAGGCGCCGTCCTCGTCGGGCAGGCCGCGGCTCATCAGCTCGGGCGGCCCGCCCGCGGCGAGGACCGCCTGCTGGGAGCTCGGGACGCACGCGGTCACGTACCCGGCTCCGGCGCGCATCGCGGCGAGCGCGCTCATGCGTGGCGCGCCGGTCAGGCCGCGCGAGCCGCCGACGACGAGCACGTGGCCGCTGGAGAACTTGGTCGAGGACGCCGCACGGCGCGGGAGCCCGTCGAGGACGGTGGCTCCGATCAGGCCGATCGTGGCGTCGGCGGGGGCGCCGCGGGGGATCCCGATGTCGATGCTGCGTAGCTCCCCGGCGTGGGCCTTCCCGGGATGGATCCAGAGACCGGGCTTGGCGGCGTGGAAGGTGACGGTGAGCGTGGCCCGCACGGCGGCAGCGAGGACCATGCCGGTCGAGGCGTCGACACCGCTGGGGACGTCGACGCTCACGACAGGAGCGCCCGCGGCGTTGATGGCGTCGATCGCCTCCGCGACGGCGCCGCGGGGCTCACCGTCGAAGCCGGTGCCGAGCAGGGCGTCCACGATCGCGGCGTGCCCGGCGAGCATCTCGGGCGAGCCGAGCGGCTCGGGGGGATCGCCGGGCAGCCGCGTCAGGTTCTCGTGCGCGTCCCCGCGTAACTCCTGCGACGGGGCGACGCAGACGACGCTCACGCGGCGGCCGGCCTCGCGCAGCAGTCGCGCGACGACGAGTCCGTCGCCACCGTTGTTGCCCTTGCCGCAGAGGACCGCGATGGGCCCGTCGGGGACGAGTCGCTCGACGGCGCGTGCGACGCCGGCGCCGGCGCGCTCCATCAGCTCGAGCGAGGGCACGCCTTGGCGCTCGATCGCCCAGCGGTCGATCGCCCGCATCGTCTCGGCGTCGGGCAGCGGGCTGCACCAGTCGGGAAGGACCATGGCAACAGGCGATGCTAGAGGGTCGCGGGTGCCATATCGAGCCGGCGTACACCCGCGCACCGGCCGGTGCGCCGCACACGGCCCGTCCGGCGCCCATCGGCCCGTCCGCGGGGATCGGCCCGCGCGGCGGGAATCGACCACGCGGCGTGGATCGGACCGCGCGGAGGCGGCGTCCTCCTACTCGACGGTGACGGTCTTCGCGAGATTGCGCGGCTGGTCGACGTTCAGGCCACGGCGGCGGGCGATCTCGTAGGCGAGCATCTGCAGCGGGATGACGGCGAGGATCGGCTGGAGCATCCAGTCGATCGCGGGTACCTCGATGGCGGAGTCGGCGTGCTTGACGATCTGCTCGTTGCCGGCGGTGGTGAGCGCGATGACGTGGGCGCCGCGGGCGCGGACCTCCTGCATGTTGGAGGCCAGCTTCTCGAGCACGGGGGAGTCGGTGGCGACGCAGACTACGGGTGTGGACTCGTCGAGCAAGGCGATCGGACCGTGCTTCATCTCGCCGGCGGCGTATGCGTCGGTGGCGATGTAGGAGATCTCCTTGAGCTTCAGCGCACCCTCCAGGGCGGCGGGCAGGCCGACGTGGCGGCCGATGTAGAGGAAGAACTCCTTGCGCCAGTGCTCGTCGGCGATGCGCATTACCTGTTCTGCGACCCCGCTGCCGTCGCCGCTCCCCGAGCCGAGCGCGCCCCCTTCGATGGCGATCGGCGAGCCGGTGACTTCGGCGATGCAGTGCGGCAGGCGCTTGACTTCGGCGACCAGCTCGGCCAGGCGTGCAGGCGGTAGCGTGCCGCGCAGCTCGGCGAGGCGTAGCGCGAGCAGGTAGGTGACGGCGACCTGGCAGAGGAAGGTCTTGGTCGCGGCGACTCCGATCTCGAGGCCGGCGCGGGTGAACAGCACGCCGTCGGACTCGCGCGTGACCTGGGAGCCCATGACGTTGGTGATCGCTAAGACGGTGGCGCCGCGCTCGCGGGCCTTGCGCATCGCGGCGAGCGTGTCGGCGGTCTCGCCGGATTGGGAGATCCCGATCACGAGGTCGCCGGGCCCGACAACGGGGTTGCGGTAGCGGTACTCGGAGGCGACGTCGATCTCGACGGGCACGCGTGCCCACTCCTCGATCGCGTAGCGCCCGATCAGACCGGCGTGGTAGGAGGTGCCGCAGGCGACGATCACGATGCGCTTGACGTCCGCGAGGATCGCCTCGTCGAGGGCGCCCTGCTCGTCGAGGTCGATGCCATCTCCGCGTGCGGTGCGGTCGGCGATGGTGTCGGCGACGGCGTCGGCCTGTTCGTGGATCTCCTTGAGCATGAACGTCTCGAAGCCGCCCTTCTCGGCGGTCTCGGCGTCCCATTCGACGGTGTGCGTGGGGCGCTCCAGCTCGACGCCCTCCGCGGTGGTGATCGTGACGCCGTCGGGGCGCAGGATCACGATCTCGCCGCTTTCGATGTACTGCACGGTGCGGGTCTCGGCGAGGAAGGCGGGGACGTCGGAGGCGACGAACTGCTCGCCCTCGCCGCGACCGACGATCAGCGGGCACTCCTTGCGCGCGGCGACGAGCGTCTCGGGCTCGTCGAGGCTCATCGCGACGAACGCGTAGTGGCCCTGCATTTCGGCGTATGCGGCGCGCACCGCGGCGGTGAGGTCGCCGGCGTAGTGGTGGGAGACCAGATGCGCGATGACCTCGGCGTCGGTCTCGGAGGTAAAGATCCCCCCCTGCGCGGCGAGGCGGTCCTTGAGGGCCATGTAGTTCTCGACGATCCCGTTGACTACGACGTGGATGCGATCGGCGCTGTCGTAGTGGGGGTGCGCGTTCTCCTCGCTGACGCGGCCGTGAGTCGCCCAGCGGGTGTGACCGATGCCGGTCGTCGGTGGACGCGTCAGCAGGGCCACCGGGGTGCCTGGAGCCTCGGCGGCGCGGTCGCGCTCGCCCAGCTTGGCCTCCAGAGCGGCGAGGTTGCCGACGGCGCGCACGGCCTCGATGCGGTCCTCGGCGATCACGGAGATCCCGGCGCTGTCGTAGCCGCGGTACTCCAGGCGCTTGAGGCCGTTCAGCAGCAGTTCACGCGCCGGGCGGCTGCCGACGTAGCCCACGATTCCGCACACGTCACCGACGATACCGCGGATCCCGGCTGGCTTCTAGAGATTGGACGCTTTGGCCAATTGGGGGTATAGCGCTAATGGTTCTGCGCGGAGATGGCCGTGGGATCCTCCGCGCGGGTTCAAGGAGGCCTCCGGGGGGGGCGAGCGGGGGGCGTCGGTTCCCTTGTGCCAGGTTCCCCGCGCCCCTCCCCGCGCCCCTCCCCGGCCCCGCTCCCGTCCCCCTCCCCGTCACCATCCCGATCCCCATCCCCATCCCCATCCCCATCCCCATCCCCATCCCCACGCCCATCCTCGCGCTCGCGTCCTCGCTTTCCGCGCCCGCGTCCTCGTGCCCGCGCACCGGCAGCTTGGGCCGGTGTCTTATGGAGCTCCACATTTAGGTCACTGTCCTAGACCGTCCGCCGCGCATCTCTCTCCGAGTTATTCGCTTGTGTCTCTGGCTCGTCCAACTGGCCCAACTTCAGTGCCCAGGCCAAATCTTAGGCATCGAGCTGCCTAAGACAGGCGTCGACACCGGGGTGCATTTGACGTGACGCTCAGCATCATCCATATTGCACACCAAGCCTAGTCCTTGCACGAGCTGGCCGAGAACCTGCCATAGGTTCAGACAAGGGTGAGATCTATCTCTTGAGCACATCGATCGTGACGCCATCGGTGCTTTGCGGTGGTCTCACCTCGGTCTCGCGTAGGGCGTTTGCGACTTGGGTCTTTGCCGGTCGAGCATTTGCGGAAGTCACCACGGTTAGACGGTTATTGGGATGAAGACATCTTCCATGCTCTCCAAGTCGCCTGTGGGGGACGTCCTGCCGGTCGCTGTCTCGCTGCCATCCACGCTGGCAGCAGGACTCGTCTTCGCCGCTTCGGGCTCGGTGCTCGTGCTGGAGATTCTCTCCGTTCGTCTGCTCGCGCCGTACGTGGGACTGACGCTCGAAACGACGACTTCGATCATTGGCGCGGTGCTCGCCGGGATCGCGCTCGGAGCGGCGTGTGGTGGATGGGTAGCGGATCGCATCGATCCGCGCAAGCTGGTCGTCGGCCTGCTGATCGGCGGGGGACTGCTCGTCCTGCTAACCGTCCCGATCGTGCGCGCGCTCGGTCCATCGGCGAGCAACGGTGGAAATCTAGGCGCGCTGAGAGTCACCTTTGCGGCCCTGGTCCCGGTCGCGGCCGTCCTCAGCGCGGTCTCGCCGACGGTCGCGCGATTGCAGCTGCATGATCTGCGATCGAGTGGGACAGTCGTCGGGCGGCTATCGGCCTGGGCGACTGCGGGGGCTCTGGTCGGGACATTCGGTACCGGTTTTGTGCTCGTACCGCTTTTTCCCGTCAGCAGCTCAGTGCTGGCGATCGGCATCCTGCTCGTACTTGCCGGCATCCTGCTCGGGGCGTACGCTGAACTGTTGAATCGCGGCAAGGTCCTAGGAACCTTTGCTAGCACCGTCGCGTTGGGCCTGTTGACGCCTGTGTTGCACTCACCGTGCGACGCGGAAACCACATATCACTGCGCGCGGGTGGAAGTCGACCCCGAACTACCTGCGGGTCGCCTGCTCATCTTGGATCAAGAGTACAACTCGTATGTCGACCTGGCAGATCCTCGCGTCCTCGGCTTCCCTTACACGCGCTGGATCGGCGAAGCAGTCTCCGCGATCGAACCCCCTAGCGCGCCGCTCAATGCCGTGTTTGTCGGTGGGGGCGGCTTCACTCTGCCTCGCTGGCTCCTGTCAACTCGCCCAGGCTCGCACGCCCACGTGCTCGAGGTCGATGGCAAGCTCGTCGAATTCGATCGTCAGCATCTCGGACTGCATACCTCGCCGGATTTGCGCGTGACTATCGGAGACGCGCGCGTAACGATGCGACGAGAGCCGGCGGGAAGCGCTGACCTCATCGTTGGCGATGCATTCAGCGGCCCCACTGTGCCGTGGCAATTGATGACCACCGAATGGCTGCACGAAGTTCGGCGCGTCCTGCGGCCGGGCGGTCTTTACGCGCTTAACATGATTGACCTGAGGCCGCTGGAACTACTTCGCGCCGAGGCTGCGACGCTACTCGCTACCTTCACCAACATCCGCATGATCACGCCTGCGGGCCGCGAAGGCCGTCCCTCTGGCGGTAATGCGGTCTTGCTCGCTTCCGACGGACCACTGCCGCCCGATCGCGGACCGGCGGCATTTGGCGCAAGCACCTACGGCCGGGATGCCATAGCTGAATTGGCGGCTGGCGCCAAGCCCCTGCGAGACGATTATGCGCCGGTGGATCAGCTGGAGACAAGGTGAGCGCTGCTGCTCACGCGGTCGCGCGATCACACTCTCATCTTGCGCGTAACGGTACACGGCGAGTGTGAACACGGCTGAGGTCCCGTTCGCATACACAACCACAGGTGCGGTAGCGAGTATTCCTATGACGAGCAGGGCCGTCCCGGTGCCTGGTTGTGTGTCGAAGGTCTGATATCCCGCCATGCAGAGCAAGACACCCGGGAGCAGGAGTAGGCCGCTTGCACCGCCGATCGCGATCGTCCCGGTGGCGCTCTCCGCCCAGCGGCGACGCACGGTCTCTGCCGAGCGTCTCAGCGCCTCACGCGGTCCCACATCGTCGGCAGCCAGTGCGGGGATCACGAAGAAGGTCGCAGCGCCCCAGGCAATGTCGAGCTAATGGGCTAGCTCGGCGTGGATCTCGGCGCCGTTTAGGCGTCCGCTGATCGCCCTGCCGTGCAACTTGACGATTCCGTTGACAAGTCCGTGAATCTTTAGTTGCGCCGTCAGACCGGCGAGCGGTAGGGACCCCGTGAGCGAGACGCCGGGCACATCGGACAATCCTTTGAAGACCAGCCGGGTGCCTTGTAGCTGCCAGGAGCCTCCGTGCAGCCCACCACTGCCACTGTCCGGCTGGCCGAGAACTTCCTCGATGCTCAACGCGACGGCCGCCGCGCCGCGCCCGGCCAGTGTCGAGGAGGAGCGAGCCGGCCGCAGCTGGCTCAGCGAGGAGGGCGGTGGCGCGAGCACCTGATCCTCGTGCGGCGTCGGACACGACGAAGGCGTCTGTCCGCCTGTGAGAAATGCGATCATCGCGCTCTGTGCGCAGCCTGTCGTATCTGCGCTCACCGTCGAGTGCCCGGTATCCGGGATGCGCAGCAATTGCACATTGCTGTAGCCCGAGGCAACGGTGAGGTCCTGTTCGTAGGGCTCGCGTAGATCCTCATCGCCGGAGAGGATCAGCGTGGGTGTTGCGGACACCCCGATCGGCACGGGCGGTGCAGGCGGTGTGGCGGGCCACTGCTCACAGAGCAGGATCTTCGATGTAGACATCGCGGCCTGGGGGGTAAATGGGGCGGTGAGACCCGCGGGCAACTGAGAGATCCACTCGCGAAGCGTTGCGGCCCGAGTCGCCGGCTGAGACTCGGGCGACCATGGAAGCTGGCTCTCGTCGCACGCCGTCGCGGCAAACAGCGTTAGCGAAACTGCGATCCTCGAAGCCGCTTCCGAGGAGGCCGCGCCACCGCCAGCCCCATCAGCACTTAGGCCAGCCCCTCGAAATAGGCCTGCAGCAAGAGTCGCGCCTGCCCTCGCACCGGGTTGGCTCGTATCACCAAGCCCACTTGTCAATCTAGCCAAGGGCGCGGCGTCCCCTTTGATTGCGTCTGCGATTGCAGCGGGCACGACCGCGCGCACGTCTTGAGAGAGGTCGGTCACGGAGATCAACTGATAGATCGCGTCTTCGCTCAACGACACGGTTTCACGTCGCCCGCGACTGTTGAAGATGCGAGCTCGCATCGGGTGCCGGCGCAACGCTGCCAAAAGTCGCGTCAGATCGCTGTAGGGATCGCGAGCGAACAAGCGGCATGCCCCATCGCGACAGATTTCCGCGTCGAGAACCCTGTGCAGCGCCCGCGGGCGCTGGCTGTCGAGTCCGTCTGTCCCATCCAGCGGGACCGGCGAATCGAGCACCATGCGAGCAACCCCGGCGGGATACTCGCGCGCATACATGCCCGCAAGCTTGCCACCGTAGGAAACCGCATACAGCGACAGCGGGGAGCCCCCTAGTGCTTCGCGCAGAGCGTCGAGGTCGTCCACCGAATCCTGACTCGTATAGTCCGCGCGCGCGGCGCCCAGCGTCGCCCCGCACCCCGCAAGCGCCGCCAGGCCCTCTCGCAACATGGCCGGGCAGCTCAGCGCACCCGACTGTCCCGTGCCACGCTGGTCGAAGGACACCAGCTCATAGCCACGCAGTGCTGGCATCCGGGCGAGTGGCGCGAGCAGCATCTCAAAGGGAGGCAACGCTGGCTGACCCGGTCCGCCAGCCAGCAGGACGATCGTCCCGACCTGCGGCGCCGTTGGGGCGACACGCTGGACAGCCAGTGACATGCTCCCAAGGCTCGCGTCTTCGGGGTCCGACGGGACCTCCAGCGATCCGCATTCAAGGCCGGGGGCCGGAACCACGACCTGTGCGGTGTCGCACCGTGCAAATGCTATAGGGGCAGCTTGCGCACCGCTGGGCGATAGTAGGCCGACCCAAAACATCACGCATGCCAAGCCTGCGAGCTGGACTGCCTTACCATTGACGGAATCCTTCAAATCGAAGGCTCGGACTCCTGTGAGTTTACAAACGGGATATGTCATATTTATCCGATCTCCGATTTACGGGAGCAATTCAAAACGCGATACCTGCCACTGGTGCCTACGCGCCGGCTCCCCACGACGATGCAGAATTCCACCACAGTGGCTGTAGATTTCACAGAAGCCCCAGTTAGCGACGCAGTCGATCGAAGCAACGAATAGCCAACTCGAGGAGAACCATGCATACAAGTATTGGGGCAAGAATCAACCTGGTGAGGGAAGAATCATTATACGCTACCAGCGTACTAAAAACTACCGCACCGGCCACCAAGCGTTCTCGCCGGCCGCCGCGCAGCCACCGACTACGGCTCCGACGACGATGGCGCCCCCCCATCCGCAGCCAAGACCAAACCGAGCAAACAAAATCATCGCGACCATGGTCGCCAAAGCCCATGCCAAAAGCCTTCGTCCGCTCATGTTTACCACCCCCACATATCGCGCCGCCAATTTTACTCCCGGCCCCAAGTGCCTATGTGCCAACATCATGGTGTCCCGACCATGGCGTTCTAGTCTACCGAGCGGAGTGGTCTCTGGTAAGCCAGGACCCTCTTTTTGCGTATTGTCCGTAGCCTTGAAAGGGTATGGACATTACTACTAGCGCAAGCCCAACATTCTGCAGGATCGTCCATCCAACATCATGGTGCCCCGACCTAGTCGCAATGGCCCCCACCATCAAGCCTACACTACCAGCTAGCAACATCACTTTTGTAACCTGCTGGGCCAACCTGTTACCCAAAACATTACGAACTATTTGCAGATGGGTCATATCTCAGCCATCGCTTCCCAGACTCGTTTGTGCCCTACACGTTTTCCGTCTTTTATTTTCTCTGCACCTGCACAGACAATATTTGGAACCGGCGCTATAAAGCACAGAAATTCCAATGGTTCCCACGGACTTCCTTCTTCTTTTCTATATTTTTCGCAATATTTTGTGAGCGAGCCCCACTTTGACGGTGATCTAGCGCAGCCACCGACTACGGCTCCAACGACGATGGCGCCCTCCCATCCAACGCTAAGATCAAACCGAGCGAATAAAACCATCGCGACCATGGTCGCCAAGCCCACACCAAGCCTTCGCCCACTCATTTTTACTACTCCCATGTATTTCACCACATTTTTACCTGTTACGCGATCCGCGACGAATAGCAACCCCAACTGCGGCACCTGCCGCGGCCACCACACCAACGGCCACGCTGCTTCTCCAAGTCTGGCTGGAGCCAAAGTGGTCTAGCGCCGCAATCGCTGCTGCGACGAGCACCAGCGCGAGGATATCGCGCAATCTCATTGCTAGAGCGCTCTACACGCTTTTTCGGCCGCTTTCTGGCCGGCGATGCCTCCAGCAAAGCCACCAGGGACGTCCCCAAAGATACCTCCGAAAAAGCCTCCAACGCCCCCGCCGAGTATTCCACAAGTTTCGATATTTTCTTTTTCCGATCCAGTTCCGTTTTTCAAATGTTCAATCCGTCTGCGGCAATTTTTTCTGCCTTCGGCGCCGTAACATGCCGCGCCGGGACCACCCTTGTCCGTGATGAAGTGCATATCATCGCCTCCGCCGTAGCCTCCTCCACCGCCGCCTTCTTCTTGCCCCGTAAGTTCCGCATATTCTTCAGCCCAACTCCCGTAACCCCCCAGCGGCTCTTCCGCCCCCATTTCAGCCCCCGTGTCAGCCGCCGCCGCGGCTGCTTCCGCCGCCTTGCGTTCCGCTTCGGCCCTAGCCGCGGCATTGATCGCCGCCTGTTCCGCGGCCGCTTCGTTCGCAATCTGGTCGGTAGCCTGAATAAGCGCTTGCGATGGGCCACCCACCGTGTATTCCCCGCTGGGATCAGTTTCGTTAACAGGATTGCCGTACGTGTAGGTGTAGGCATTAGCGGACCCGCCAGGCTTGGGGTCCATCTGCAGGAACCGACCGAGCTGCGGTATGTAGGAGCGGGCGCCCATCGCGACGATGCCGAGGGACAGTTCGGTCGGGAGCTGTAGGCCCCCGAGCCAGGAGTACTTGGCCGGGCCTGCCGTGGTCGGTACGCCGTACTCGGTGCTCTGTTCGGTGGAGAGCGGTTTTGTTTCTGTTTCGCTGAGCGCGGCGCTCGCCACGACACTACGACACGAGCCAGTCCCGCCTTCGTTCGCGCTACCGCCAGGTCCTTTGCAGGACCCATGTGTGCAACCGGTTGCTGGGTCTGTGATGAAGTGCAGGCTGCTGCCGCCGCCGTAGCTGCCTTCTTCTTGAAAACTTGACCAGCGACGTCGTATGAGTACCAAAACGCTCCTCAAGTTCGCGCTAACTGCTCGGGCGATTTCGACGCGACGCCAAGAACCGAGAAATCTCGGATTCGTTGGGCAGGACTTTCTCTTGGGCGCCGGGCCCTTGTGCGCGATGCCTGACATAGATGTCCGCGACAAGAAGAGCAGTCACAACTGATACGGCTGCGATTGACAGCGCGTCGCGCCAAGTCAAGCCAAAGCCATGACCTATCATAGTGACGCCGAGCAGCCACGCGAGTCCCAGTATGCAACGGGTCCGCGTTCTGATTCGCCACTTATACATGCCGTCTGTCAGCGTGTGGGTACAAGATGTGAGCCCGCCTCCGTAGCGCACGTAAACCCACCGGACACCGGGCCGAACACCCACGACCCCAAACACAAACCAATTTCTGCCTCTTCCCGAGGATTCTCGCCGATAGGTTCGCCGTGCCGGTGGCCTTTTTCGGATCGCTTCACCCAGTGTCCGCCGCAGTACCCACCGTCGCCGCAGCCGTCACCGCTGAGGAGCCAGGCGGGATTGATCAGCCCTCCTCTTCGACCTCCGCCGTACCCGCCTTCTTCTTGCCCCGTAAGTTCCGCGTATTCTTCAGCCCACCCTCCGTAACCCCCCAGCGGCCCTTCCGCCCCCATTTCAGCCCCCGTGTCAGCCGCCGCCGCAGCGGCTTCCGCCGCCTTGCTTTCCGCTTCGGCCCTAGCAGCGGCATTGATCGCCGCCTGTTCAGCCGCCGCTTCGTTCGCAATCTGGTCGGTAGCCTGAATAAGTGCCTGCGATGGGCCACCCACCGTGTATTCCCCGCTGGGATCAGTTTCGTTAACAGGATTGCCGTACGTGTAGGTGTAGGCATTAGCGGACCCACCAGGCTTGGGGTCCATCTGCAGGAACCGACCGAGCTGCGGTATGTAGGAGCGGGCGCCCATCGCGACGATGCCGAGGGACAGTTCGGTCGGGAGCTGTAGGCCCCCGAGCCAGGAGTACTTGGCCGGGCCTGTCGTGGTCGGTACGCCGTACTCGGTGCTCTGTTCGGTGGAGAGCGGTTTTGTTTCTGTTTCGCTGAGCGCGGCGCTCGCGACGACGTTGCCTTGCAGGTCGGTGAGCTGCAGGACCGGCGCTTCGATGTTGGTCTGGATCGCTGCCAGCCCCCCGATGCCATGGATGTAGCGGGTCGTGGTGCTCGTCGTCGTGTTCTGCGTCCAAGCCGGGGTATCTCCTTCCCCGGAGTAGTGCTCGATGACATCGGCCGTGCTCGTGCCGGTCGCGACGGTTTCGCGGGTACGACGGGTCGGATCGAGCTGGTAGGTCATCGTCTGCGCGTTCTGGGTTTGGCTGTAGAGCTGGTTGTCGCTGTAGAAAGTGCTGGATACGCCTTTGCCACCGGCGTCGCTAGCAGGCAGCCAAATGACGTCGCCGAAGGCGTTGTACGTGATCCCGGTATCGGCAAGCTGGTCGGCCGTACTGTAGCTATGGCCTTCCAGGGTCATACCTACGGTCCTCTACGTTCTCTAGCCAACGCCTCGCGGTGGCGCTTCGCCGTCTCCGCGGCTGGTGCAATCAACCCTATGATAACTCCCAGCATGACCGCATCCTCCCAGCTCTCGTTAATCACGAGACGCGTAAAAACCGCCATCACGGCAAAGCTCGCCAGCGCCCAAATCACAATTACGCGACGGCTCATGTTTTCCCACTCCCACAAAGGGCTTTTCCGATTGCGCCGCCCAAACCTCCACCGATTAAGGCTCCATATCCACCCGCTGCACCACCCGCTGCACCACCCGCGCCACCAAAGACCTCTGCGCAGTTGTTCGGAACATTCCCGGGCCCAGGCTGACATCTCCCATTGACCACCCGCCCGCCACTACGACACGGCCTCGGTACCGCCTTCGTTCGCGCTCCCGCCAGGCCCTTTGCAGGACCCATGTGTGCAACCGGTTGCCGGGTCTGTGATGAAGTGCATATCATCGCCTCCGCCGTAGCCTCCTCCACCGCCGCCTTCTTCTTTATCGGTAGCTCATACATTACGACTGACGCTTTCTTAGGCGTCTGCGGATAAACGGACTAGCCAGAGCTCCACTAAATGCCAAACCCCCCAAAGCAACCAGCTCAACAATTGACCCAAACAGAAACGTCTGCAGCTTGAGCGGGTGCTTACTGACAAGCTCGGCTCGTATCACAATGGCACCAACTGCAAGCGGAGTTAGCACGACCCCCATCTTGCCCAGTATCGCACCTCCGACAAGCGAGACGAGTGCCAGTGCCGCCAACAATATAACCACCGACGCCCATATGGGCAGCAGAACGAACACGCTTACCACGCCGACAACAATGAAAGAGGCCGGCCCACACCTGAGTCGCGTGAGGGTGACACCCAAGTCTGACTGCGGTGAGTGATTGCTGGTTTGAGAATTCTGCTCAGCCATGTTGAGGTTGCTCACTTAGCTTGGACAAGGAACCGTAGGTAAGTGACTCCCACATCCTAGGTATCTCAATCACGCCTCGTGTGCGCACCGCCATTTTTCCCTTTAGTTCTGGCTCTACCACGATCGCTCGCCGATCGCAACCGCTCCCACAGTCTGGTCACCACCGTCACCATTCCTCCTGCGACGCCGAGCCACCAGCCGATCCCAAATAGATACCCGAGTCCCGCCAACACCGCGATAAAAGCACAGAAAAACAGGATTCACTGTCCTGAATCGGCTTTTGTATCTTGGTATGCATTTACAAAGCCCCCAGCTAACGACGCAATCGATCGGAAACGCGAACAGCCAATTCTAGGAGAACCATGCATACGAGTATCGGGGCAAGAATCAACCTGACGACGGGAGAATCATCGTACGCTACCAACATACTAAAAACCACCACACCAACCACCAAGACGAGCTTCCACAAGCGCGATGCAAAAACCTGGTTTAGCATCGCTTGTTACTCAGCTTCCGAGAAATCATAGCCGCCTGTTCGGCCGCAACTTTACTACCCCACCCGTGAGTCACGGGCCAACCAAAGCCGTAGCCTACGCCACCCATCGTACGTCTGGACCGGCAAAGAAAATAGCGCAAGGACAACGCCTATATTTCCGAGATCTTCACACAATACGGCAATATGCTGACTTGAACGACTCGCAATAGTAATGCTTCCAAGCGTTACTATTGTCGCCACTGCTAGCAATATCCGCGTAGCCCGAAGCACAGCTCTATTGTTCAATATCCTTAGAATGATCTTGCGATCAGTCATATCTTAAACTCACGAGAACATCCGACCTCCTGCCTAGCGTCTACTAGTCGCAACACTCACCGCATCATACCTCCGCACGGATATGCAGTATTGGGTTCGTCCAGCCCACGGCCTCTCAAAAAATCCGATGGTTCCCACGGACTTCCTTCTTCTTTCCTATATTTTGTAGCCGCTGGCTCATGCGTCTTGACTATTGCGCTGTTTCCCGACTTATACGTCGACATGCACGCAACGTCGTTCCGCTCAGCAACTCATACCTACGAAGGTTTCGACGTCCAACGTCTCTAAAACTTGATCCACGCATGTTGTGCAAGTTGCGAGCAAGTTCTACAAATCCCTTTGCATTCACTTTCAAAGTCGTCACATACTTCTGTCTCAGAGGCGACACTGGCAAACCCCGTACTTGACCAATTGCATCACTGAGCAAACCTGCCGTTTCTCGCACACCGGTTTCGAATTGGCGCTTATAGTCTATTGGACCACCAGCCAACGTCGTGTGTCTCGCGATCGTTATAAGCTCCGACTTGACGTTGTCGCAGATCGACCGACCTTGCCCTTTAGCATACCGACTAACTGGAACGGTCTTTGCATGCATCACGGTCCCGCACCCCACACCGGCGAGAAGAAAAGGAAACATACAGGCATAGGTTATCAATCTGCACATACCCGACTCAATGGTTGCCTCAATATAATTCGAATATTATTCAAAATTAACTATAGGCTAGGGTGCTAACTCGGAATGCCGCACCGTAACAAGGAAGAACCAAAAGAGCGCCCTCGCGAGATGCTGGGTGATCTTCGCGGCTTGCTTGGATGGCCCTCTCATGGAATCATCACTGATAGTGTGCCTGATATAGCATGGCCTCACGTCTCGCGAGCGTACGAACCATAGTTAACTGCGAGTTATAAGCTAGTATGGTCATTATATTTTTAACTACATACACGAAATGATGTCGCTGCCGACCCCTCGATGCCACCGCCGCAACCGGGCATTGATATGGGTTTTTGGGAGCTTGGCTGATCAGAACAATCGTATTTTAGCCCTACAACCTGTTGCTGCTCTGATGAAGTGCAGGCTGTAGTCTCCTGCGCCGCTGCGTTCTCTTATATCGCCGGCTCTCCAGCATCTTTTACGCCTCTCCTCATTCGCCACCACCATGCAAGATCAACCAAACCGAACCCTGTGACGATGAACATTCCGGTAAACCGCGTCGGAAACACAATGACCACAACAAAAAGTGACGACGCGTAAAGCGTCGGCACGCGCTGTCCAAGCAGCGCTCCAGGATCCGCCGTCCGCGCTTCCTTGTAGCATCTCGCCCCTTGGGTAGCCGCGTACCAGATCAGACCTGGGACAAGCAACGCCAATACCAGCCATGACGACCAGTCCAGAATGGCGCCTAGGATGGCTGGCAATAGCCACGCCAGGTATGCAGGAGCAACGGCTTTCGTCTTATTCCCCAATCGCGGCGAGGAGGCGTTTGGCGAGATCCTATCCATGGAGATTTGCCCTGCAAGCGGCCAATGCAAGGAGATAGGGACCGTAAGTAAGTGGATTCCACATCTGAGGCGTCTCAATCATGGTCGCTGCCGTCTCGCATGCGTCCCCACCCCCCGGATCACGTCCTGGTTGGCATTTTCCATTGACCACCCGCCCGCCACTACGACACGAGCCAGTCCCGCCTTCGTTCGCGCTACCGCCAGGTCCTTTGCAGGACCCATGTGTGCAGCCGGTTGCCGGGTCTGTGATGAAGTGCAGACTGTCGCCTCCGCCGTAGCCTCCTCCACCGCCGCCTTCTTCTTGCCCCGTAAGTTCCGCGTATTCTTCAGCCCACCCTCCGTAACCCCCCAGCGGCCCTTCCGCCCCCATTTCAGCCCCCGTGTCAGCCGCCGCCGCAGCGGCTTCCGCCGCCTTGCGTTCCGCTTCGGCCCTAGCAGCGGCATTGATCGCCGCCTGTTCAGCCGCCGCTTCGTTCGCAATCTGGTCGGTAGCCTGAATAAGTGCCTGCGATGGGCCACCCACCGTGTATTCCCCGCTGGGATCAGTTTCGTTAACAGGATTGCCGTACGTGTAGGTGTAGGCATTAGCGGACCCACCAGGCTTGGGGTCCATCTGCAGGAACCGACCGAGCTGCGGTATGTAGGAGCGGGCGCCCATCGCGACGATGCCGAGGGACAGTTCGGTCGGGAGCTGTAGGCCCCCGAGCCAGGAGTACTTGGCCGGGCCTGTCGTGGTCGGTACGCCGTACTCGGTGCTCTGTTCGGTGGAGAGCGGTTTTGTTTCTGTTTCGCTGAGCGCGGCGCTCGCGACGACGTTGCCTTGCAGGTCGGTGAGCTGCAGGACCGGCGCTTCGATGTTGGTCTGGATCGCTGCCAGCCCCCCGATGCCATGGATGTAGCGGGTCGTGGTGCTCGTCGTCGTGTTCTGCGTCCAAGCCGGGGTATCTCCTTCCCCGGAGTAGTGCTCGATGACATCGGCCGTGCTCGTGCCGGTCGCGACGGTTTCGCGGGTACGACGGGTCGGATCGAGCTGGTAGGTCATCGTCTGCGCGTTCTGGGTTTGGCTGTAGAGCTGGTTGTCGCTGTAGAAAGTGCTGGATACGCCTTTGCCACCGGCGTCGCTAGCAGGCAGCCAAATGACGTCGCCGAAGGCGTTGTACGTGATCCCGGTATCGGCAAGCTGGTCGGCCGTACTGTAGCTATGGCCTTCCAGGGTCCCACCGGTGCTCTGGCATTCGCCTTTGACCCCGGGTTCGCGCGTGATCAGGCTGGCACGATTGGAGTCTTCGTCGTCTCCATAGACGCGCGTGGTGCAGCCTTTGCCCGATGGCGTTTCTTGGACCTGGGAGAGCCTGCCGGCGGTGTCATAGCTGTAGCTCTCGCCAGCTAGGCTGCTGGTCTGCGCGAGCCACTGGCCGTGGATCGAGGGCAGCACGGCCTCAGAGAACCAGGTGCACCCGCTGGTGCAGTACGTCGTCTTCAGGTATTCCACCCCGGTCGCTTCGCCCACCTGGTTGTGGGTGTAGCTTGCGGTCATGCCGTTGGGGTAGCCTTCGCTGGTCATGTTCCCTTCGACATCATAACTCGCGGTGAACGTGCCAGCGGCACTGTCGGTGAGCCTGGTCAGCTGCCCCGTCGTTTCGTCGTAGCTGTAGCCCTGAATGCCCTTCCCGTCATTGACTTCTTCCGGGCGCCCGTCCAGGTCGTACTTGAATGTCGAGGTATTTTCATCGGCATCGGTATAGCTCGTGAGCTCTCCAAGCGAGTTGAACACGCTTGATACGGCTTTTGCTTTGCCTTCGATCGTCGCGCTTTGCTTGACGATCGCACCTGTTTCTTTGTTGTATTCGTAGGTGACTTTCGGAAGGAGGGTCCCGATGCTGGAGGTGATTTCGTTGCCGACCGATCGACCAGCTGCGTCGTAGGTCGCTTTCTTTGTCTTGGTCTGGGTGCCCGAGGTTTCGGTTGTGGTTTCTGGCTCGTCCCAAACGTTGTAGGAGGTGTACTTTATGACAGCCACTTCCGGGAGGCCGCTTACTTCCGGCTGAGCCGCAGGCGTCGTCTCGCATGGCAGGCCCGCCCATTCGGCGTGTTCACCGCAGCCGGTGTATTCGGAGTTCGCGGCGGTGGTGTAGTAGATCGTCTTGGTGTCGTGCGCGCCTTCGTTACCACTGATCGTCGGCGCCCACTCCTCGATGCGGCTATTGCCCACGTCGACCACATATATGTCGCCTGCGACATTGACCGTGAGCCCTTCGGGGCTGGTCAGCTGCCCGTTACCGGAGCCTTTGGCGCCGAACTGGTCCAGATACGCGCCAGCGGTAGAGAACTCCTCAATCCTGTCGTTACCCCAGTCGCTGACGTACACGTAGCCAGTCGTTGGGTTGGCCGCGACCCCGACTGGGCCTTCGAACTGCCCGTTCCCAGTCCCTTTGGAGCCAAACTTGGCTAGGTATTCGCCTTTTTCGCCGAACTCCTCGACCCGATTGTTGGCCCAGTCCGCGACGTACACGTCTGCACCTGAGATCGCGACGTCTTGCAGGCTCGAGAACTGACCGTTGCCCGAGCCGGCGATCCCCGCCCTGCAGCTGCTCGTGCAGATCTCGAATTTCCCTTCGCCGTTGCTCACGCCGAAGCCGATGGTCTCGATGAACGTGCCAGAGGAGTTGAACTCCTCTAGGCGATTGTTGCTCAGATCGCCCACCCAGATGTCCCCGCTTGAGTTGACCGCCACCGAAACGGGCCCTTCGAACTGCCCCGCAGCGGCCCCTTTGGCGCCGAACTTGGCAAGGTATTCGCCTTTTTCGTTGAACTCCTCGACACGGTTGTTGCCGTAGTCGGTGACATAGACATCCCCGCCGGCAGCCGCTATGCCAACGGGCCCGGAGAATTGCCCGTTGCCCGAGCCCGCGATCCCTGCCACGCAACTGCTCGTGCAGATCTCGAATTTCCCTTCGCCGTTGCTTACCCCGAACCCGATCGCGGCCATGAACGACCCAGACGCAGAGAGCTCCTCGACTCGATTGTTGTGGCTGTCGACTACCCATACGTCCCCATGAGCATCGATGGCGTCGCTCGCCGGCGCTTCAAACTGTCCGCCGCCTGAGCCTTTGGCTCCGAAGTGCCCCGCGTAGGCCGGCGGGATCGTCGCGTTCCTTCCCGCCGCGGCGGGAGTCTTCGTCTCGATCACGTTCCCGGTACCGGGATCGTATTCCGTGGTCCGCCTGAGATTGAGCCCACCTGGGTCGGTGTTCAGAGACGTCGGCATGCGCAGCGTCCAACCGAGGTTTTCCTGACCGGAGTAGGACGTGGTGCTCGTGCGAACGCCCTGTTCGGGTTCGCCTTCTATCTGCGCGCCCTCTGTGACCTTTGTCACGAGCCGGTAGGGACCGCCTTCGCTGGGTGCGCCTTCGTCGTAGGAGTAGACGGTGTGACTGCGTGCCTGAACTTCTTTGCCGTTCGCGAGCGCGACGGCGTGTCTCGGCCCGAGCGTGCTCTGCAACTCACTGCCTTCGCTGCTGTAGGTGCTCTCGCTATCGAGCTGCTGAGACGCTTCGGCTGATTTCGAGCCTTCTTTGAGCGCCGCCGCGCGATTGTCAGGGCTGAGGCTGCGCGTCACGTCGTCGCTTGCGTTGTATTCGCTCGTGCTGATCGCGCCGCTTGGTGATGCGACGTTGACGGTGCGATCACGGCTGTCGCGGTAGTAGATCGTCGCTCGTTTGTAGTTCGAGGCTGGCCAGCCTACCGGCTCGTCCGGCGGGAAGATCGCGGTCGCTTCGACCGGATTGTCTTTCTGCGCCCAGGACGCGGTTTCCGCTGCACCGAGCCCGTTGGGGGCGCCTGCGCCGGACACGGGCACCTGGTACTCGATCGTGGTCACGGCACTGGTCCCGAGGCTCGGGGATTTCGCGGCCGGCAGCGACGGTTCGGCGGGCAGTTTGCCAGCCAGCCACATCTCCACGCGGCTGTTCGCAGTGTCAACGACATAGATGCTGCCTGTCGGGACGATGACGATGCCCATCGGCGCTTTGAGCTTGCCTTCGGTGGTGCCGGAGGTCCCGAACTGCGTCATGTAGCTGCCTGTCGGGCTGAACTCCTGGACTCGGCTGTTGCCGGTGTCCACCACCCACACATTGCCTTGCGGGTCGACCGCGATGCCCTTTGGTTCTTTGAGCTGACCGTTACCGCTCCCCGAGGTGCCGAACTTGCCTTGGTATGTCCACCCGGTCGTGAAGTACTGCACCCGATTGTTGCCCGCGTCGAGAACGTACCAGTATTTGTTGACCGGATTCCAGACTAGGTCCGCCGGTTCTTTGAACTTGCCATTTTCCGTTCCAAGACTTCCGACGTGACCGTGATGTTCCACTTTTTTGTAGGCGTTTTCGAGCTTTTCGATCTCGCTCGCGCCCCGATTTGCTACGTCAAGTTCCGGGAACCAACTCCCAATGCTGATGCCCCCCAGCGCGCCCGTGGCTTCATCGGGCCCGCTCGACAAGAAAAAGCTGCTGTCCTCAAAGCGCTCGACGCGTTTGTTGCCAGAGTCCGCGACCAACACGTTTTCTTCGCCGAATTCACCGTATTCAGAGGCAAATTCACCGGCCGCGATGCCGGTCGGTTCGTTGAACTGCCCACTACCGCTCCCAGCGGTGCCAAAAGTTTTGAGAAATTTACCAGCCAAGTTGAATATCTCTACCCGATTGTTAGCTGTATCTGTCACGTACAAGACTTCTTTCGAGCCTGATTCTTCGAGATCGGATTTACCCACCGCTATATACTCCGGAGATTTGAACTGTCCTTCTCCAGTCCCAGAAGCTCCAAAGAGTTTGGAGTAGGTCGGAGTCGGGATCGTGGCTGGTACGACAGAGCTAGTCGCGCTGCTCGCCACGGTCGACCCACCTGAGTTCGTCGCGGTGACCTGTGCCTTCAAAGTGCTGCCTTCGTCTTTCCCGTAGCGAACGGTATACGCCGGATTGATCGCTCCTAGAATCGGCGAGCATTCTCCGCCTGTGCTGTTGCACCGCTCCCACTGATAGGAGTACGCTCCCGGACTGTTGCTCCAGGCGCCGTTTGAGACGGTCAGTTCGGTGCCTTGCGCGGGGCTCGTCGTCGAGAGTTTTGGCGCTTCGGTGTTGGCTGGCGCGACGCCCGAGCCGAGCGCCATGGAGGCGCTCGGGCGGAGCACCCTCATCAGCCGACCGGGATGCGTGTCGCTCGAGACCATGCCATAGCTGAGCAACGACGGTTGCTGGCCCGGTTCGCTGACCGCGGTCACGTGACCTTCCGCGTCATAACCGTAGGTCACCTTCAGCGCCGGTGAGATCTGTGGGTTCCACTCGGCGCGTAGACGGCCCACTTTGTCATAGGCGTACTGCGCTACCGTGTTCGTGGTCATTTCTTTTTTGGTCGGTTCCCAGGCTGTGAAGTACACGCGGGTCAGGCGGCCTACGTAGTCCCCCCATTCGCTCGGCCCTTCCCCGGTCGCTGTGGTGCTTGTCGCGTAGTTGAAGGTCAGCGCTCGGCAGCCCTTGACCAGCGTCGTACAAGTGATGCCAGCCGCCACCGGCGCCAGCGCCTCAGTCGGCTCGGTAACACCGCTGACCGTCTGGTAGGAGTACGTCAACGCGTGAGTGCTGTTCGCGGCTTCGCGACGTGAGGGGGTCAACAGGGTCCCAGAGCCACCCGTCGGCTCGGTGAATGTCGTCACATTGCCGCCCTGGTCGGTCAACGTGAACTTCGTCGTGGTTTCTTCCTTCAACACGAGGTTACTGTCCCCCGTGGGAGAGACATACGTCGAGCCTTCTTTGGTGAACAGAGACTGCATGCCGTTCGCCGCCGTCAATACTACGCTGCCGTTGGCGAGCTTAGTCAGGCTCGCAAAGCCACTCACGCTCAAGCCGTCCCACTGTGGCCCGAGTGGGCCTTCACCACCGGCGGTCACGCGGCGGGAGTTGTAGCTGCGCTGCACTGTCAACGAAGCGCCGGGGCTCCCGATCGACACGTCGGTCGCGTTCAACGTCAAGGCGCCCGAGCCGAGTTCGACGGACCCCGGACCAGCCGCCCGGGATTCCGCACTGTGGATAATCAGCGGGAATTCTTCCTTGGCCACGTTCCCGACGTTGTCGGTCGCGGTCTCCACCAGCGAGTGGGTGCCGGCAACGAATTCTTCGCCGTTGACTACCCATTCATTGCTCGCGGTGCAAGGGCCAGGCGAGCAATAGCCCGCCGGTTTGCCGATTTCTTTGCCATCGATCGACAAGGCGATCGATGCGACGCCCGAGCTCGGGGTAGAGCCCGAGCCGTCGGTGGCACTCAACTTCAATCGATAATACCCATAGCCAATTTCATTCCCCGCCGGTAGTCCTGTCACCGCCAAGCCGTGCGGTGAGGTACCGTCGATCTTGATAGTCGCTTTTGCGGTTGCGCTCAGCCCGACGGGATCCTTTACGGTTCCTTCAATCGGGTCTTCTCCATCGGGAAGTTCGCCGACCTGCACCGGCTCATAGATCGAGCCCGCCGTTCCGCCACACCACGATTCGTGACACTCGTCGCACTGCGCCCCGCTACAACCCAAGCTGCCCGCCCATACGACGCCCGCTCCCCAGCCGAACCCAACGCTGGAGCCAAAGCTGGCTTCGCTGATCCCCAATCCGGGGTCGTACGCGTTGATCGCGACATAACTTGAGGATTCGCCTTTTGCCGAGGGCTTCACCCACTGGCCGGCATACAGACCGTTGCTGTTGCCATGAATTTTGGCATCTGAGGTGTCGAAGCTGACCGACGGGCCCGCTTCCTGGGCGATATCTACACTCGCCGTCGCCATTTTACTACTGACGCTATAGCCGCTGATCGTAGCCGCTTCCCTGGCATCCTGCATGTAGAACACTTCGCTGGCGTCGTTTGAGCCCGTGACTTTGCCAGTGGCGCAGCCGGCTTCGGCGCACAAGACTGTATTGGTCAATTCATGGCCGCCGATCCACGACTGTGAGGCTTCGCGGATTCCGCTGTGCACGTTGAGGATACCGAGGACATCTTCGAAGTTTGACGCAAAGGAGGACTGTGATTTCACAGTCGTCTCGTAGATCCGCGACTCGCCCTGAGTGGGGTAATAGAAGAAGGCGTGCTGACCGGCGAGAAAGGTGCCCTCCATCAGATCCTCGACGCCGTAGGTCGGCCCTTCGCCTGGTTCATAGGAGGACTCCACGAACGCGGTGGGATTTTCCACGCTATAAAAGCCCCAGGTACGCCCATAGAGGATTTCCCCGCCCGATCCGCCCATTTCGAGAACCGTCGGATCGACCTCGATCGGATACTGGTAGGAGCCCGAGCGGTGATCGACCGTGGCAGTCAGCGTGTCGCCCGCCACGCTCGTCGAGACAGGCACGGGCCAACCTGTTGCGTCGTGCGCGCTCGGCGCGAGCACTACCGCGATCGTCGTTCCTTCCTTCACGACATCCACGGACCCCGAGCCATCCTTGGCCTGGACTAGGCTCGCGCCTTCCGGCAAGCCAACTCGGAAGCGCAGCTGCTGCGGGCTTTCGACCGATCGCAGCAAGGCATCCATGATGAACCCAGCAGTATCGGGCTTGACCAGCGTATCTACATCGACCCCGGTGTTGGGATATAAGACTGCGGCGCCGTCGATCGCGCCTTCGGCACCTTCCACGGGCGACCCGGACGCCCCAATCTCGGTCAGCGAGGCGCCGGAGCGCGGCATCTGAACCCCATCCCCCAGCCGCCGTGGAATCTCCACGCTCACGGCCGGTGCGGCGGGCTCAAAGGAGCCCCCGGCTTCGCTTAGAGCCAAATCGATCGGCGTGGCGTGGCCGGGCGAGGTTTCGATCGCCATCGGCCCCAGCGACTCGATCGCCCCCCGCTTGCCGTCGCCGAGATCGACCTGCGCGACGTTCGCGCTCGAAAATCCCACGATCTGCTGTCCAGCCGGCAACGACGGCGGCCCACCCGCCGGTTCATCGAGCACCGCGGGAAACGCTTCGCTGTCGACCTTCCCCGCGCCTTCGCCACTCAAGCCCTCATAAGCGGTCCTCGATGCTTCGCGTTCAGCGACAGCCTGCGGACTGTCCCGCAGTGCTTCTTGCGCGGCCTGACCCTGCTGACCTTCGACCAGCGCCTGTACCGCGGGCACGACAAGCGGGCTTTCGGAGAGCGCGCCGCCGGACCCACTAGCGAAGCCTTCACCGAGCGCGACATCCGGCGCAGCCGCTAAGCAGGCCGTCAATGCCGCTGCACACACCGCGATCCTCATGCGCACTACCCCCTATTGACTCCATTGGAGATTTCATGCCACCGCTGGGCGACTGACGCCTTCAGCGCCGGTCGCGACCGTCCCGGACGCTACCGGCCAGTTAGTCGCTCGACAGACGAGGTTTCCACTAGCGGAATATATCCTAAGATTAGTTTTCGCGAAGTCTGCTTGCCCGGGGTCAACTCCTTGGCCCCTTCGCACGCGCGCTCGTGCGCTGTGAAACGAGGTGCACGCTCTGCGTCCGCGCTGCGTTCCCGTTGGACGCGGAGTCGATGATCGTCAATTGGGCTGCAAGCCGATCGTGAGCGGCCCGTAGTAGCGCGCGACCGGTCGCGTTGAGATCGATTGCGACGCCCATGGTCTTGCCGGCGGCGAGCGCGAACCTCGCGGTCCCGACGACGACGCTCCGCGCGCTCTTACGCGCGCCCCTGGGCATCGACTCGTCCTTCGTGGTGAGCGTCAGCTTCCCGGTGCAGCGCTCGTTCCCGCTGCACTTCAGTTTTACGCTCGCGCCACCGCTGCCTCCCACGGTGACTGTCGCGTCGGCGAGGGACACGCCGCTGGGGGTGGCGACTTCAGGCGTTTCGATGGGTGGCGCGACGGATTTCTCGCCCACTGAGGGCGGACTCTGATTGGAGCTCGCGGGCGGGCCACTCGCGGGCGGGCCACTCGCTGGCGGAGCACCTGCTGGCGGACCGCTCGCAGGCGGACCGCTTGGCGGAGGGCCCGCGGGGGCGGCTTCAATCGCCCGCAGTGACGCGGTCCGCTCGACCGCTGTACCGCCGGCGTTGGAGGCTTGCAACTGGCAGAGGATCCTGCGTCCGACGTCGGCGGCCGTGAGCTGGTAGGTCTGCGAGGCTCCCGCCTGCAGCACCTGTCCGCCGGTGCTGTCGATGAAGGAGTATGTAAAGGTCGGTGTGCCGCTCCAGTTGCCCGGAGTGCATGTCAAGGCATTCCCGGCGACGGGGACTCCGGCGACCTGCATACCACTACCGCCACGCGGCGCCTCGGGCGGCGAGGGGTCGCCTTCGAGGAAGTCGTGGATCTCGGGCGCGGCGAGACTGGTGAAGCCGTTGAAGGCGCCAGCACGGCAGGCTTCTTCGGAGATGACTTCGACGGTGCTCAGGATCCCGAGCAGCAGCGGCGTCGATTCGGCGTCGGTCAAGCCGCTGCCGCTGTCACCGGCGCACGCGGAGCCTGCCGGGGCGCTGGCGCATACGAATACGGCGTCCGCCTTGCCACCACACTTTTCGCTGGAGCCAAGCGTCATGCCGAGCGCGTACAGCCCGCCGTTGGGTTCACCGCCGGCATGCTGGCTTCCGAAGCCCGAAAGCAAGACCGGTGCGCCGTCTGGCTGACTCGAACCTGCCGAGGCGATACCGATCGAGCGCACCTCCGGACCGGACAGATCCAGCGGTTTGGTGAGCGTGAGCAGGGCGACGTCGTCGGGAGTGCCTGGGCCGGCGGCGTAACTGAAGTATGGATGTACGGCGATGCTCGCCGCTTCGACGTCCTGTTCGCTTCCTACTTCTTCTGCCAGATCGGACGTCCCGGCCACCACCAGAAAATCTTCAGCGGGCGCCTGGGCGCCGGTGACCGGGTTGAACATGCAGTGGGCCGCGGTCACGACCTGTGATTCGCCAATGATCGCTCCGCCGCAGAGCTCGAAGAGGATAATTTTTTCGCCTTCGTATTCAGCGGTAATCGCGCCCAAAAGCGCTACTTGCCAGGGAGCATGTTCGCTGGCAATCGGGCTACCGCCGACGATCGCGGCATGCGCGCGGCGTTGCCCGCCGGGTGCGCCACGCAGCTCGCGCCAGCGACCGTCGCGATGCCAGTTGAAGGTCGGAGCCGCGGAGGCTCTGCCGGCGCATGCGATGATCGACACCGCGGCAACTGCGAGCGTGATAGTCGCTTTTTCCAACCCTCTGCGCCCTCCCGTAAAACGAAACATCTCTCGGTAGCACCTCGCTGTAGCCGCGTCGTTTGGTATTTCGACGCTGCGACGATCGGCGTCGCAGCGTCACAAAGCACTTGCTCGCCAGATCGCCACCGATCGACAAGTCGTGGGTACCTTATATGCAGACAATGCGCTACGTCAAGGGGTGGTCTGATCTCTCGCCTCGCTGTGCATGAAGACGGAAAGATACTATCTGGTCGAACGGTCGTCCTGCTGGCCGACTTGCGGAAGTGTTCGGACTGGCGATGAGGTCGCGCGGAGAGCGGGCGGCCTCGTGGGGCCCTAGCGGCTCGGTGACGCTTCAGGCCAGCTCGCGCTCGACGAGCGCGACGAGCCGCGCACAGACCGACTCGGCCTCGTCGTCGGTCGGCGCCTCGACCATGACGCGCACCAGCGGCTCGGTGCCACTGGGCCGCACGAGCACACGCCCGCGGCCGGCGAGCGCGTCGTCCTCGGCGCGCACGGCATCGGTGACGGCCTGGGCGCCGTCGAGCGCCTTGCGGTCGCGCACCCGAACGTTGACGAGTCGCTGTGGCAGCTTGGCCATGGCGTCGCGCTCGGTCAGGGGGCGTCCGCCGAGCGCCTCCAGCGCGAGCAGCGCGCTCGCGATTCCGTCGCCGGAGCGGTTGAAGCCCATGTCGATGATGTGCCCGGACTGCTCGCCCCCGAGTACCCAGCCGCGTTCGCGCAGCGCCTCGAGGACGTAGCGGTCCCCGACGTTGGTGGCGGCGACGTCGATCTCGGCGGCACGCATGGCGGCGTGAAAGCCGTAGTTGGTCATCACCGTGACTGCGACTCCGCCGCCGGTGAGGCGGCCGGTGCGCTTGAGGTGCAGTGCGGTGAGCGCCATCAGCTCGTCGCCGTCTACGACCTCGCCGGCGCCGTCGACGGCGAGCACGCGGTCGCCGTCGCCGTCGAAAGCGAAACCCACGGCGTGGCCGCCGGCGAGCACCTGCTCGGCGAGCAGGTCGACGTGGGTGGAGCCGCAGCCGGCGTTGATGTTGCGTCCGTCGGGGTCGTCCGCGACGACGCTGACCGCGGCGCCGAGCCGCCTGAAGATCTCGGGAGCCACGTGGTGGGTCGCGCCATTGGCGCAGTCCAGCAGCACGTCCAGGCCGTCGAGGCGCAGGTCGCGGAAGCGGGTGTGTAGCTCGCGCAGGTAGTCCTCGTGGGTGCCGCGCAGCTCGCGCACCTGCCCGATCGTTGGTTGCCGGGCCCCCTCGCTCGCGTCGGGGACCGTCTGGGCTCCGGCTTCGGCGCCGGTACTGCCGATCCGCTCCAGCTCGCGCTCGATCTCAAGCTCATCCTCGTCGGAGAGCTTGAAGCCGTCGGCGCCGAAGAACTTGATGCCGTTGTCCTGGAAGGGGTTGTGCGAGGCGGAGATCACGGCGGCGAGGTGAAAGCCGTAGCGCGCGATCAGCAGTGGCGCCGCCGGAGTTGGCAGCACGCCGCCGAGCAGCGCGTCTCCCCCGGCGGCGCTGACGCCGGCCGCGAGGGCGGCCTGCAGCATCTCGCCGGACTCGCGCGTGTCGCGGATGATCAGCACTTGTGGGCGCTGCGCCGCCGCGTGGGCGCCGTTGGCGCCACCGTTGGCACTGTTGGCACCGCCGTTGGCGCCGCTGGCAGTTACGTGGGCGTCACCGCTGCGAGCTGCGACCACGCGGGTCGCGGCACGTCCGAGTCCGAGCGCGAGCTCTGCGCTCAGTAGCTCCCCGGCGACGCCACGTACCCCGTCGGTCCCGAACAGGTGACGGGTCATTGGAGGGCTCTCCGGCGCATCGGTTGAGACTCGGCGGCTGGCACTCGTGACTTGACCTCCTAGACGGCCACTGGACAAAGCCGCTCCGGGCCGCGCGGACACACAGATGTGTTGCGTGGAGAGCCTACAGCGGAAAGGGCGAGCGGAGCCCTAGCGCTTGGAGAACTGCGGACGCTTGCGCGCCTTCTTCAGTCCGGCCTTCTTGCGCTCCTTGGCGCGCGAGTCGCGGGTCAGGAAGCCGCGGCGCTTGAGCTCGCCGCGCAGGTTGGGGTCGGCCTCGAGCAGCGCGCGGGAGATCCCGTGGCGCAGGGCCCCGGCCTGCGCCGAGACGCCGCCACCGTGCAGCCGCGCGATGACGTCCATCCGCTCCTCGTAGCCGACGGTCTCCAGCGGCTGGCGGATGTTGCGCTGCAGGGTCTCGCGCGGGAAGTAGGCCTCGATCGGGCGCCCGTTGATTGTGTAGGACCCGCTGCCGGGGCGCAGGATCACGCGGGCGATAGCTGTCTTGCGCTTGCCGGTCGCGCGGTAGCGGGCGCCGGCGGCGAGGTCGATCGCGGCGGTCGAGATCGGCTCGGCGAGCGCCTGGTCGTCCTCGTCGGACTCGCTCTCCCCTTGCGGGGAGTCCTCCTCGATTGCATAGGGGTCATCGATGACGTCGCGTCCGAGCGGATCGACCCCCTCGGGGACGATGTCCACTTCCAGGTGCGCTCCCGGGACTGCCGGCTTGACCCGCGGAGCGGGCTCCTCTTCGTCCTCGTCCTCGAAGCCGTCGTCCTCGGCGGCGGACTCCTGGGCGGCGGACTCCTCGGCGCCGGCCCCCTCGGCGCCGGCCCCCTCGGGAGACTCCGGCGCGGCTGGCTGCGCGGTCTCTGCGGGAGTCGCGCCCTCGGTGGGCTCGGCCTCAGCGACCGGCTGCTGCTCGGTTGGCGTCTCAGCGACGGCCGGCGCCTCCTCGGCGGCTGGCGCGTCGGCCGGCGGCTCCTCGGCTGCTGGCGGCTGCGCGGCTGGCGGCTCCGCGGCGGCTGGCGGCTCGCTGGCCTGCTGCTGCGAAGCCTGGGCCTCCTCGAATGCCTCCAGCGGGGCGTCCTCGGCTGAGCCCGCGATCTCGGCGGCTTGCTCGGTCGGGACGGCGCGGTGCTCGGCGAACGCCGCGTCCTGCTCGTCGGCGGGCTCGGGGCTCTCGGGTGTCTGTGGCTCGTCGGCCATCAGGCCTCGATCTCCAATGGTTGGGGCTTTTGGGCGACATGGGGGTGCTCGGGACCGGCGTAGATCTTGAGCTTCGTGATCTGTTTGCGGGCGAGGCGGTTGCGGGGCATCATGCCCTTGACCGCGATCCGAATGATCTCCTCGGGGCGCCGTGCGAGCATCTCCTCGAAGCTGCGCGAGCGCAGCCCGCCGGGGTAGCCGGAGTGGCGGTAGTAGCGCTTGTCGGTGCGCTTCTTGCCGGTCACGGCGATCTTCTCGGCGTTGATGACGATGACGAAGTCGCCGGTGTCGATGTGCGGCGTGTACTCGGGCTTGCGCTTGCCGCGCAGCACGTCTGCGAGCTGCGTCGCGAGGCGGCCGAGCGTCTTGCCCTCGGCGTCGACGAGCAGCCAGTTGCGCTCGCGGTCGGTGGGCTTGGCGACGTAGGTCTTCATGGCGTGAAAAAGGCCACGCGAACATGGCGCGCGGCGCGAAGGCGCATGATAGCTACTCCCACTCGATGGTGCCGGGGGGCTTGGATGTGATGTCCAAGACCACCCGGTTGACCTCGCGCAGCTCGCCGATCATGCGTGATGCGATCGTCTCCAGCAGGTCGTACGGCAGGCGCGCCCAGTCGGCGGTCATGGCGTCGTCGCTGGTGACGGCGCGAATCACGACGACATACCCGTAGGTGCGCTCGTCGCCCTGGACCCCGACGGTACGGACGTCGGGGAGCACGCAGAACGACTGCCATAGCTCGCGGTACAGGCCGGCTTTGCGAATCTCCTCCTGGAGGATGTGGTCGGCCTCGCGCAGAACGTCCAGGCGCTCCTTGGTGGCTTCGCCGCCGACGATACGAATCGCGAGGCCGGGTCCGGGGAAGGGTTGGCGCCAGACCAGGCGCTCGGGCAGGCCGAGCTCGCTGCCGACGGCGCGGACCTCGTCCTTGAAGAGCGCGCGCAGCGGCTCGACGAGCTCGAACTGCAGGTCGTCGGGGAGCCCGCCGACGTTGTGGTGGGACTTGATCGTCGCGGCGCCGGCGCCGCCGCCGGACTCGATGACGTCGGAGTAGAGCGTGCCCTGCACGAGAAAGGAGACGGAGTCCCCCCCACGGGAGCCCTCTCCCCCGTCCTCGCCGGCGAGCTTCGCGGCCTCCTCCTCGAAGACGCGGATGAACTCGGCGCCGATCGCCTTGCGCTTGGCCTCGGGCTCGGTTACGCCTTTGAGCTTCTCCAGGAAGCGCCGCTCGGCGTCGACCGCGACGAGCGGGACCTTGAAGGTGTCGCGAAAGGCCCCGATGACCTGCTCGCCCTCGTCCTTGCGCATCAGGCCGTGGTCGACGAAGACGCAGGTGAGCTGGTCGCCGATGGCGCGGTGGACGAGCAGCGCGGCGACCGAGGAGTCCACGCCGCCGGAGAGCCCGCAGATGACCCGCCCGTCCCCTACTTGGCGGCGGATGCGCGCGATCTGGTCCTCGACGATCGAGGCCGCCGACCACGTCGCCTCGCAGCCGCAGACGGTCGTCAGGAAGCGCGTCAGGATCTCCTGGCCGTAGGGCGTGTGCACGACCTCGGGGTGGAACTGAATGCCGTATATGCCGCGTTGCACATCCTCTACGGCGGCTACCGGCGAGGCGCTGGAGGACGCCAGCGCGGTGAACCCGGGGGGCGGCTCGAAGACGGTGTCGCGGTGGGACATCCAGCAGGTCTGCTCGCGCGGGAGACCGGCGAGCAGGGTTCCGGGCTCGGTGATCGTCAGGTCGGAGCGCCCGAATTCGCCGACCTCGGCCTGCTCGACGCGGCCGCCGAGCTCGTGCACGAGCAGCTGCATTCCGTAACAGATGCCGAGCACGGGAACTCCGAGCTCCAGCAGGCCGCGCTCCAGGCGCGGTGCCCGGGGAGCGTAGACGGAGGCCGGCCCGCCCGAGAGAATCACACCGCGCGGCTTGCGCGCGGCAATCTGCTCCAGTGGCACGTGGTGCGGGACGAGCTCTGAGAAGACCCCACACTCGCGCACGCGGCGGGCGATCAGCTGCGAGTACTGGCCGCCGTAGTCCAGCACCACGACCTCGTCGGTCGCCGCGGGCGCTCGCTCCCCCTGCTTGGCGACAGCCGCAGGCGCCGGGGAGGCGAGCTCAGTCATTTACGAGGACTGCCGCCTTGCCGTTGATGGCGCCCATGCCGACGCCCTGGTCGCGCTGCAGCGCCTTGCCCTCGGTCTGCAGCGAGGGCGCGATCACGACCTCGGCGCGGTTGAACTCGGCGAGGTCCTTGTGGCCGCAGGTCGCCATCGAGGTGCGCAGGCCGCCGAAGAGGTTGAAGGTCCCGTCGTTCTCGTGCGCCGGCCCGACGAGGATCTCCTCGAGCGTCCCGTTCTGGGCGGTCGCGACGCGGGCCCCGCGGGGCAGGCTGGGATGAAACGTGGCCATGCCCCAGTGAAAGCCGTGCCCGGGCGCTTCGTAGGCGCGCGCGAGCGGGGAGCCGATCATGACGGCGTCGGCGCCGAGCGCGATCGCCTTGGAGACGTCGCCGCCGTTGCTCATCCCGCCGTCGGCGATCACCAGTGCGTAGTCGCCGGTCTCGAGCATGTGCGTGGAGCGCGCGTGCGCGACGTCGGCGATCGCGGTCGCCTGCGGGACGCCGATGCCGAGCACGCCGCGCGTCGTGCAGGCCGCGCCGGGACCGACCCCGACGAGCACGCCGGCGGCACCGGTGCGCATCAGATGCAGACCGGTGTGGTAGGAGGCGCAGCCGCCGACGACGACGGGTACTTCCAGGGAGGGGATGAACTCCTTGAGGTTCAGCGGCTCGGTGACGGTTGAGACGTGTTCGCCGGAGACGACGGTGCCCTGGATGACGAGCACGTCGAGGCCGGCCTCGAGCGCGAGGTCGTAGTAGCGCAGCACGCGCTGCGGGGTCAGCGAGGCTGCGACGACGACCTTCTGTTGCTTGATTTCCTGGATCCGCTGCGTGATCAGCTCGGGCTTGACCGGCTCTTGGTAGATCCGCTGCATCTCGCGCGTGGCGAGGTCCTTCGGCAGCTGCGCGATCCGCTCGAGCTCCGCGTCGGCGTCCTCGTAGCGGGTGAAGACGCCCTCGAGGTTGAGCACCGCCAGACCGCCCAGGCGCCCGATGATGCCGGCGGTGCTCGGCGAGACGACGCCGTCCATCGCCGAAGCGAGCATCGGCAGCTCGAACTGGTAAGGCCCCAGCTTCCAGGAGATGTCGATGTCGTCCGGGTCGCGCGTGCGCCGCGAGGGCACGATCGCGATGTCGTCGAAGCCGTACGCGCGGCGGGCCTTCTTGCCGCGTCCGATCTCTACCTCCATTGCGGAATCCTTGCAGTCGTAACGGATGCCCCGTGGTGGGACGCGAGCGAGAAGACCCCGCACAGGGCGGGGCCGGAGAGGGCTCGGCGGGTCGCCGAGAAGAGCGTGTGGGAGACAGGGGCCAAGTGAGTTTGAGCATAGCAACGGCCCCCGTCGCCATGAGCTCTGTATGGGGGGCCTTCGGGATCGTTTTTTGGGGATGGGAGGGGTCGCCCGTGGTGATGCGGCGGTAACTGTGGCGGCGGGGCCCTTGGATATGCTCGGACGAATGGGCGATGGGACCTTGCCGGAGTACGATGCGCGCGCGATCGAGGAGCGCCGCCAGCAGGCGTGGCGCGACGGTGAGGCCTTTCGCACGCCGCGCCTGAGCGCGGAGCAGAGCGGCATCTACATCAAGGCCTCGGCGCCGTTCACCTCGGGCAACGTGCATATTGGGCACGTCCGCAGCTATGCGATCGGCGACGCCTATGCGCGTTTTCAGCGCGCGCGCGGGGAGCCGGTGCTGTTCGCGTTTGGCTTCGACGCGTTCGGGCTGCCGGCGGAGCTGGGGGCGATCGCCAACGGGGAGTCCCCCAGCGAGTGGGTGACGCGCTGCGCGGAGCACATGACGGGCCAGTTGCGGCGGCTGGGCTTCTCGTTCGACTGGGAGCGGACGTTCATGAGCTCGGACGCGGTCATGTACCGGTGGTCGCAGTGGCTGTTCTTGACGCTCTTGGAGGCGGACCTGATCTACCACGGGACGGGCACGGTGGACTGGTGCGACACCTGTCAGACGACGCTTGCGACGATCCAGGTGGAGGATGGGCGCTGCTGGCGCTGCCACAACCCGGTGCGGCTGATCCAGCGGCCGCAGTGGTACCTGCGTGTCAGCGCCTATGTGGAGGAGAACGACCGGCGCCTGGCGGAGCTCGAGAAATGGGACGAGACGTCGCTGGCGAGCCAGCGCTTCGTGCTCGGCCGGGTCGATGGGGTGGAGCTCCAGGCCAGCGCGGAGGACGGCCGGGAGCTGACGGTCTTCACGCCGTACGCGGAGGGGCTGGAGCTGGCGCGCTTCGTGCTGATGTCCCCGAAGCACCCCGAGGTCGAGCGCTGGGCTGATGGCGCGGCGGCGCAGGAGCAGCTCGAGGCGATGCGCCTAGGCGGCTGGGAGCGCAGCTCGCGCGCGGCGGAGACGATCGCGCTGGTCGACACCGGGCACACGGTGTCGCTGCCGGGCGGCGCCGTCCGGCTGCCGGTGGCGATCTCGCCGGTGGTGGACGAGCGCTTCGGCGCGACGGCGGTGCTCGGCGTCCCGGAGCTGGACCGCACGGACGCGGTGATCGCGCAGCGGCTGCCCGGCGCGCTGGCGGACGCGGCCGCGGGCGATGCGGCACCGGACGCGGCGGCTGGGACCCTCGATAGGCCGGCTAGGACTCTCGACGGATCGGCCATGGCTCTCGACAGGCCGGCTAGGACCCTCGACGGACCAGCCACAGCTCTCGACAGGCCGGCTAGGACCCTCGACGGACCAGCCACAGCTCTCGACAGGCCGGCTAGGACCCTCGACGGACCGGACGTAGCCCTCAACGGACCGGCCGCTGTGGACGCGGCGGGGGTCGCGACTACCGTGGCTGCGCGGGAGACCGCGCTGCGCATCACAGGCGCGCGGGCGGCGATCCGCTACCGGGCCAACGACTTCTCGATCTCGCGCCAGCGGGCGTGGGGCACGCCGATCCCGATCGTGTACTGCGAGCGCTGTGGAACGGTCCCGGTCCCGCGGGAGCAGCTCCCGGTGCTGCTGCCGCTGGACCTGAAGCCAACTGGAGCCGGCAATCCACTGGCCGAGCGTGAGGATTTCGTGCGGACGACCTGCCCGGGCTGCGGCGGGGAGGGCCGGCGCGAGACGGACACCTTGGACTGTCACTTCGACGCGCTATGGCTGTGGATTCCGGCCTGTGTGCCGGCGCACGAGCGCGAGCAGCCGCTGGAGCGCATCTTCGAGCTTGCGGACCTGCGCGCGTGGCTACCGTCGGAGCGGCTGGTGGCGGGCTCGGACAGCGGCAACTTCATGTTCGACCAGCGCATCACGACGAAGGCGCTGCGCGACATCGGCCCGCTGGCGTTCCTGGAGCAGGGGGAGCCGTTCGCGGGGGCCCTGATGCACGAGATGGTGATCCGTGACGGGCGCAAGATGAGCAAGCACCTCGGCAACGTGGTCGATCCGGACGAGCTGATCGAGAGCTTCGGAGCGGACACGGTGCGCCTGGCGGTGCTGTGGGCGGGACGCCCACAGAAGTCATTGAACTGGAGCGACAGCGCGGTGCAGTACTGCCACCGTTTCCTGCACAGCCTCTGGAAGTACGCGCACGCGCGCTTCGCGATGGTCGTGGAGGACTCCGCGGAGCTCGACCCGGAGAGCACGGAGTTCCTGCGCCGGCGCTTGGAGAAGTGGTGCGACATCGGGGTCGCAAAGATCACGGAGGAGCTCGCCGATCTGGAGATGCACAAGGCGGTCCGCAACGTAATTCGCCTACTGGACCGCATCAAGGACTTCGAGTCGCGGGTCGTCAAGCGCAGTGGCGCGCTGTGCCGCGAGGATCACGAGGCGCTGCTCGACGCGCTGGTGCTGATGGCGAGGGTCCTGGACCCGTTCGCGCCGCACATCGCGCAGGAGCTACTGCTGTCCTGCGGCCGTGGCGAGCCTGAGGGCGATCCGGTGTGGCCGCGCGTGGGTGAGTCCTCGTGAGCGGGCGTTTGCTCGCAGAAATCCACGACGCGCTCGTGGCGGACGAGGAGTGAAGATGGAAACAGCCCTCACCTTGGCATCGACGCCGTCGTGTCACTGCCCTACGATGAACTGGATGCAGGACACTATGATCGCCTCGCCCCCGGGCCACGCGGTCGCCCGACGCCAATGCGAGGGTGAGAGGACGGGGAGGACGTCATGAGCACTGCACAGGAGCACGCCGCGCACTCCACCCCAACGCGCTCGTGCGCGACGGAGCTTGTCTGTCGCAAATGCGAGTACCGGGTCGCGCTGGCCGAGCGCGAGGCGTACTGCCCGCGCTGCGGCAAGAGTCTGGACGTCGATTACGACTACGAGCTCGCCGCGCGGCGGCTGCGCGAGATCCCGATGGCTGAGCGCCCGCTCAACATCTGGCACCTGGAGGAGCTGCTGCCGATCGTCGACGCGGTCGGTGCGACGCGGGTGGGTGAGTATGCGGGCTTCACACCGCTCATCAAGGCCGACGGCTTGGGCGCGGCGGTCGGCCTGCGCAACCTCTATGTCAAGGACGACAGCACCTCGCGTCCGAGCCTCTCCTACAAGGACCGCGTGGTCTCGATGGCCGTCGCGCGGCTGCTGGAGCTGGGCCGGCGGGAGATCGGGTGCGTCTCGACCGGCAACGTCGGCACTGCGGTGGCATCGCTGGCGGCGAAGGCGGGGGTGCCGGCGTACGTCTTTTACCCGAACCGCCTGGAGAGCACGAAGGCGCACGCGTGCCGCGCGCTGGGCGCGAAGGTCTGTCAGCTGGACGGCAACTACGACGAAGCCAACAAAGCGTGTCGCGCGCTCGCGGAAGCGACGGGACTGGAGTTCGCGAACATCACGCTGCGCCCGTTCTACGCGGAGGGCGCGAAGACGGTGGCGTACGAGATCGTCGAGCAGCTCGGGTGGCGGGCTCCGGACCACATCGTCACGGCGGCGGCCGGGGGCACGCTCTCCTCGCGCATCCACAAGGGCTTGGAGGAGCTGGAACTGGTGAAGCTGGCGGAGACCAGGCATACCAAGCTCGACATCGCGCAGCCCGAAGGTTGCTCGCCGATCGCCAAGGCAATTCTGGCGGGGGCGTCGGAGATCCAGGCCGAGAGCCCGACTACGCTCGCGCACTCGCTGGCGATCGGCGCGCCGGGCGACGGGGTCTTCGTGATCGACGCGGTACGCACCCGCGCGGGCACGGCGGCGACGGTGAGCGACAGGGAGATCTTCGCCGGCATCGATCTGCTGGCCTCCACGGAGGGCATCCTCACCGAGCCGGCGGGCGGCACGACGGTTGCGGTCCTGAAAAAGCTCGCGGAGCAGGGGCATCTTGATCCGGACGAGGTGGTCGTGGCGATGATCACGGGCAACGGCCTGAAGACGCTCTACGACCACCCCTCCAAGCCGTGGCCGTCGAAGGTGGCGGCCGACCCGGAGAAGATGCGCGGGGTGCTGGAGGGCTTCCAGCACGAGACGGCGCTCGCGGCGAGCGCCCGCGGCTCAGCCGGCGCGCATCTGCCTGCGTAGGCACCGCTGCCGGGGTGAGACTCGGTTCGGCCCCGGCCGCCGGGGTGAAGGTAGTCCCGCAGCTGCCGGGATTGAGCTCGGCCGGACCCCCAGACCGCCTGTGTCCGTCGAGTCTCGGGCGAGCCGCTGCGCAACCGGTCGCGCCATAGAGCCTAGGGCCTCAGGCCAACTCGGGCCGTGGTCGAGACACCTCAGGCCAACTCAGGCCGTGGTCGGGACGCCTCAGGCCAACTCAGGCCGTGGTCGGGACGCCTCAGGCCAACTCAGGCCGTGGTCGGGACGCCTCAGGCCAAAACTCCAGGCGGCGGCCGGGACGCCTCAGGCCGTGGCCGGCTGAGGGATAGGGCTCGCGGCGGTGTCGTGCTCCTCGGGGGGCTGGTCGAGTGGCTCCCCGGGTAGTCGACGTGCGAACCAGATGCTGACGAGTGCGAAGAAGGATGCGCAGAGTAGGGCGTTCTTGAGCGCGTCGAGCTGGGCCTGGCTGTAGCTGTCGACGACACCCGCGACCTGCGGCTCGGAGAGGCCGGCGTCGCGGGCGGCCTTGCCGACGGCGGCGGGCGTGGTCATCGCGACACCTTCCTCGGTCGCCGCTAGCACCTGCTGTTCAACGCCGACCGGCAAGGCGGGGTGATCGCGGATGCTTGTCTGGAAGCCATTCAGCAGGCCGGTGAGCAGAACGGCACCGATCAGCGCGGTCCCGAGCGAGGCGCCGAGGTTCTGCGCGGCGCCCTGCACGCCGCCGACCTCGCTGGAGCGGGAGCGGTCGACGGAGCTCATGATCAGGTTGCCGAGCTGGGAGACGACGAGTCCCATGCCGCCGCCGAAGGCGGCGATCGCGACCGCGAACTGCCAGCCGCTGAGCGTCGGTCCGATCACGGCCTGCATGCCGATCAGCCCGGCGCAGAGCAGTGCGAGCCCGGCCTGTACGACGCGGCGCGGCGAGCTGCTCTGGGCAAGCCTTGGGCCGGCCAGCGCGCCGGCGATCATCGTGATCGAGACCGGCAGGATCGCGACCCCGGTCTGCAGGGCGTCCTTGCCGAGCACGAGCTGCAGGTAGAGCGGCAGCACGAAGAAGGTCCCAGCGATGATCAGCTGCTGGGCGACCAGCATGCTGGCGCCGGCCCGCAGCCGGGGTATCCGGAGCAGGTCGGGCGCCAGCAGCGGCGTGCCACCGGAATCGGCGAGGCGGCGCTCGACACGCGCGAACACGCCGAGCACGATGGCGCCGGTGGCGATCAAGAAGGGCACGACGGAGAAGCCGAGCGGCGTGATCTTGGTACCGCCGATTTCGGGCGCGGCGCGCGGCGTGAAGACTCCCCACTTACTGCTCTGCAGGATGCCGAAGACGATCAAGCCGAGTCCTAGTGCGGAGAGCACGGCGCCGCGCACGTCAAAGCGTGTGCCGACCTGCGCCGGCGCGTCCCCGAGACGCCGGCAGAATGGGAGCATCGCGAGCACGGTGACGGTCTCGGCGGCAAACACGACGCGCCAGCTCAGGGCGGTCGTGACGAAGCCGCCGATCAGCGGGCCGGCGGCGACGGCGGCACCGGAGATCCCGCCGAGCGTGGCGTACGCGACGGCGCGCTCGCCGCCCTTGAAGTTCGTCGCGACGAGCGCCGCGATCGCGGGGATCACGAGCACGGCTCCGAGCCCCTCGATCAGCGACCAGCCGATCAGCAGCATCGCGATACCTCCGCTGAGCGCGGTCGTTAGCGAGCCGACGCCGTAGATGGCGAGCCCGATCGCGAAGGCGCGCTTGCGCCCCCACAGGTCGCCGAGCTTGGCCCCGCTCAGCATCAGGGCGGCCATCACGAGGGCGTACAGCGTGATCGCGGCTTGGACGTCGGCGACGGTGGTGTGCAGGTCGTGCACGACCTGCGTGATCGAGACGTTCATAACGGTCGTGTCGAGCACCATCACGAACTGCGCCACCCCGAGCAGGGTGAGCGTCCCTCGGCGGCTCACGGCGTCACGCTGCGGGCGTCCGCGGTGCGTAGCGATGGTGCAGCATTAGCGCGTTCCCGTCGGGGTCCGTGAAGAAGGCCATATGGCAGACGCCGGTGTCGAACGTGTCCCCCTGGAATGCGACACCGCGCTCTTCGAGCGTCCTGCGGGCTTGCTCGATGTCCTCTACGTGCAACGCGATCCCCTTTAGGGCGTGGTGCTCGAGCCCCATCGCCTCGGCGTCGATGACGCCCAGCGTCAGATTGCCGGTCTCGAACTCGGCGAAGTTGCGGTCCTTGTGGTACGCCGAGCGAGGCAGCTCGAGCGTTGTCCCGTAGAACTCGACCGCGGCCTCGAGGTCGTGGGTGGGAACGGTTACGAAGTCCACTCCGGTGATGAGCTGCGCGGTGGTGCTCATGCTCTTGCTCCTTGGTCGGGTTGCAGCGTTGAGCGCGCCCCGGGCGGGCCCGCGGCTCGAGGTTCGCGATCGAGTCATCATGGCAGCCGCACGTGTAGGCGGCTATAGGATCGCGGCGTGAGCACCGGCCCGCAGCTGAGGACCGAGCGGCTGCTCCTGCGGCGTTGGCAATCAGGGGATCGCCGGCCGTTCGCGGCGATGAACGCCGATCCCGTCGTCATGGAGCACTTCCCGGCGATGCTGTCCAGCACTGAGAGCACAGCGATGATCGGTCGCATCGAGCTCTGCTTCGAGACTCACGGGTATGGACTGTGGGCGATCGAGCTGCTCGACGAGCAGACCTTGATCGGGTTTGCGGGCCTTTCGCCCGTAGAGATCGAGGTCCCCTTCGCGCCGGCCGTCGAGGTCGGCTGGCGCCTGGCGCGACCCTTTTGGGGTCACGGGCTCGCCGGTGAGGCGGCCTCGGCGGCGGTGGGCTTCGGCTTTTGCGAGCGTGGCCTACCGGAGATCGTCTCGTTCACTGCCATGGGTAACCGACGCTCGCGCAAGGTGATGGAGCGCCTGGGTATGCGGCATGACCCGAGCGAGGATTTCGATCACCCGCTTCTGGGCGACGGGGACTGTCTGCGACGCCACGTCCTCTACCGTCTGAGCGTCGCGCGTTGGCGCGATGTCGGTGCAGACGCTGGTCGGTATGGGTGAATCAATACAAGGTACTCGCCTGCTGCTCGACACCGCTCGGGACTTCCTTTGCTGTCCAGTCGAGGGTCTCCCTGCACTGACCGTCGCTCTTATGTCAAGCGCGGCTCGGGAATTGCGGCTCTTTTAGCTGCTTGGCGTAGCCGACGGCGACGAGCCGCTCGTCGGTGATGGCGAACGCTGTACGTAGGTGGCTGATGAGTTCGTGCTCGTGGACCAAGTCGGAGCCCGGCGGCGCGACTGCCTCGAGCTCGATGAAGGTTCCGAGCTGCTCGACATCGTCGAGGTGGATTCGCACGTCCTTCCAGAGGAACAACTGTCGGCGCTTGGTGACGACGACCGTTAGGCCGACGGCTGCTGTGAGTGCGGCGAGCAGTGTTAGAGGGTCCTCCACCGCAATGATCCGGTATTGGCTCTCGCGTTGCTGTGCTTCGTCGGCGCGCTCGAACTGGATGAGGTGAGGTCGCCCGGGATTCTCCTCACGGAGCTTGAGGCCGCCATATGGGACGTCGAAGTAGCTATCGCGCTGCCAGATCGTGCCTCTGGTCTCGGCATCGAGCGCTCGACACACCTCGATCGACTGAGTCGGGGTTGGGTCTCTGGCCTTCAGCTCGATGTTGCGCCGCGCGCTCGCCATAGACCAATTGTGAGCTGGGCACCGGCGACCTTCGGCGACATCAGGCAGGGCAGGGAGATGGGGGCTTAATGGTGCTCGCGGACGGCCCGTGCGTGGTGCGTCTAGCGACCTGGCGCGCGGAGCTCGACGACGCCGGCATAGACCGAAACAGAGGAGCTCGCATTCCAACACAGCTCGACGACTACACCCACACCCTCCACCAAGGAGGCGGCTGCATCACAAAGGCATGAGGTCCAATTCAACTCGCTCGCGACAGCTTCCCGCAGCTCGGCAACGCTGTACCCCCGAGCAATCGTTCGATGCAAGGAGAACCTCATGTCCACTCTGGCCGGCCCCGCGAGGCTTCCACCGCCGCTCACATGCGGTAACGAAGGTAAACGACGCCGCTGCCGAAGCGCCGCTCGTCCAGCAGGTGAAGCTGCGCATGGACGTCGCCAGGTAGCGAGCGCTTGCCGGCGCCCACGAGAACCGGCACGAGAAACAGGTGGCACTCGTCGACGAGGCCGGCGCGGATCGCCTCGCCGGCGAGCTCGGCGCCGCCCATGCTCAGATCGCGCCCGGCGCTCTGCTTGAGCGCGCGGATCGCGGTCGAGTCGAACTCCGACTCGACCCGGGTCCTGGCACTGGCTGCGTCCTTCAGCGTGTGAGAGAAGACGAGCTTCTCGGCGGCCCGCCAGATCTCGGCGTAGTCAGCGATGACCGCCGGCTCGCCCGTGGTGTCGACCGTCTCCCAGTAGACCATCGTCTCGTACATCCGCCGCCCGTACAGGTAGGTGCCAATCGGCCGCTCGAGCTCGTTGACGAACGCGTGCACCTCCTGGTCCGGCGCGGCCCAGTCGAACTTCCCGTCGGTGTCCTCGACGTAGCCGTCGAGCGAGGCGATGGCAGTGTAGATCAGCTTGGCCATGGGCTCAGCCGAGGTTCGTAGGCGCCGTAGGTCTCACGCACGATGCGCACACGATCGATCGCTGGCATGTCATCCTCCTATGCTCACTGGTCCAGGAGATTAGACCGCCGCCCGAGGCGAGACTCATCGGGCGCCAGCGGAAAGGCAGAAGATACACCAGTTCCGCCGGCTACGCATCCGCTGGGAGCGCGACCCCGAACAACACCTCGCACTCCTACACCTCGCCGCCACAATCATCTGCTGGCGACGCCTCAACTCATTACGAAACAGGTTCTACGACGCGCACCATTCGCTGCACCCGGTAAGCCGAGGCACGAGCACGGCAGGGTGCGGCGGTGTGCCACAACGTGCACGCCTCGACGAGCCGCGCCGCGAGGTGTGGCATAGGAGACCCGCCGCGTAAGCGCCAGGTCTCCCGTAGCTGACAGTAAGCCGGATTCTGTCGGAGAGCAGCCATCCATCTATGCGGCCTACCTGGACCTTGGCGGGCAGCCTTCAAACGGTCCTGTTTGGCCTTGCATCAGGTGGGGTTTGCCCAGCCGTCGCGTCACCGCAACGCTGGTGCGCTCTTACCGCACCATTTCACCCTTGCCTGTTGGCCACTCGCATGGGGCGGCCTCATCGGCGGTTTGTTTCTGTGGCACTTTCCCGCGGGTTTCCCCGGGTCGATATTTCGACCACCTTGCCCTTTGATGTCCGGACTTTCCTCGAAGGCCTTCGCAAGCGGGCCTCCGCGGCTGCTTTGTCAGCAGGGCGAGTCTAGCGCCACCAGGCGCCCGGCAGCGATGTCGATAGGGAAAGTTGTTGGCGGGGCCGCTGGCGCTGGTAGCATTGCTAGCGCGCTGTGACGGGCGTCGGCCAAAAGGCCGGGAGCCCCCGTTGGCCGATCCACATTGACATCGCCCCAGCGCCGCGGTTCTGTTTGGCGTTGCATCGGGTGGGTCTGCTCAACCGCCACGTCACCGCAGCGCTGGTGCGCTCTTACCGCACCATTTCACCCTTACCCGCTGGCCGTTCACGTAGGACGGCCAGCGTCGGCGGTTTTGTGCTGTGGCACTTCCCGTGGGTTTCCCCGGGTCAATATGTCGACCAGCTTGCCCTGTGATATCCGGACCTTCCTTGAAGGCCGGCGACCTCCGCGGCTGCCCGGTGCCAGGGCAACTTAGCGTGTGCAGGTCCTCTTGGGAAGATAGAGGGGCTTATTGGAGGAGCCCCAGCGATGCCTCAGGACAACCGTGCCCCACAGTCCGAGCAGTCCCCGCCCTGGACCTCTCCTGGAGCAATGGAGCGAAACGCCATTCTTCCCCGGCATGCCGGACAGCTGACAGTCTCGCGAGCGATCAACCCATCCCAAGTGTCTGTGATGAGCTTGTCGAGCGTGCGGACAGGATGCTCCCCTCGCTCGAACGGTCCAGTTGAACGCTCCATGTCGGCGACTCCTTGGGTCTCTCCCTCCCAACGGCCCTCCTTTCGCCGGAGGCTTCCGTCGAGGAGTCGCTGACGCCGCCGGTCGAGTAACGCGACACCCATCAGATGCTCCTGAGCAGCCCCACGACACGTCCCAGCACCTTGACCTCCTTGCTGCGAATCGGCTCCATGGTCTCGTTCTCTGGCTGCAGACGGACATGGTCGGGCTCGCGGAAGAAGCGCTTGACGGTTGCCTCCTCCCCCAGCAGTGCGACCACGATGTCCCCTTCCTGGGCGGTGTCCTGGGGGCGCACTACAACGAAGTCGCCTTCGAGGATGCCTGCATTCTTCATCGAGTCCCCACGTATCCGCAGGAGATACTGACCGTCGGCGCCGCCGGCGACTTCCGGAACGGGGATGTAGTCCTCGATGTTCTCCTCCGCCAGCACAGGCTGGCCGGCAGCTACGGAGCCCAGCAGTGGTAGCCCCTCGGAGCGCACGATCGAGCGCATGCTGTCCACCGCGTTGCCAACTGCGCGATCGAGCAGCTCGATCGCGCGTGGCTTCGAGGGGTCACGGCGCAGTAGACCGATCTTCTCCAGGTTGGCCAGGTGGGCATGCACCGTCGAGGAGGAAGCGAGACCTACGGCCTTGCCGATGTCGCGCACAGTCGGGGGATAGCCGTACTTAGCGGAGTACTTGCGAATGAAGTCGAAGATCTCCTGTTGGCGTTTGGTCAGATCCATGATGGCGGGGCTCCCAGGGAAGCTGGACGGAGGAATGAAACGAACATGTGTTCGCACAGTAGCGCTGTTCGCGGACGGATGCAAGGACGAACCGGTGGAGGCGGTCTTGAGCCAATGCTGAAGCGGCCAGACCTAAGCGAACCTCCGCTCGCCACGCGCCGGAGGAGATCCTGCGGGGCTATACTCGCGCATCTCTGCGCCCGTGGCGGAATTGGTAGACGCGCAAGGTTGAGGGCCTTGTCATGTGTAAACGTGGTGGTGGTTCGAGTCCACTCGGGCGCATAGAAATCCCTGCAAATCGACTGATATATGGGTTGACATCAGGCTCCGTCCGTTCCGAAGGCTAGACGCGTGACAACGTCCGCTGCGCCCCACATCCGTTCGTAAATGCACGATGGGGCCGCGCCACTGGTCGGCGGCAGCTCTCGACAGCCTCCGATTGAAGCGGCTCGACTCCCGGCTGTATCAGGCGGTGTCCTCGACAGCGCGCAGTCGTCGAGGATCAGGGGGAAGACCTCGCCAGATATCGCGAGTCTTCACCGTTGGCCACTGCTCGACTGGGAGGTTTGTGCTGAAGAGGGCAAGCGTTTCGCCGAGATGACTGGCTGAGGGAGCAATCACGCCATAGCGGCCGAGCTGGTGGGCTGCGGCGCCTATCGCTTGGCAGCGTTTGTATTCCCCCGGCTCTGAAAACAGGTCGCTGTCGGCGACGTCGACTCTGGTACGTGCCTTTTGGGAGCGCAGGTCGAGGATGTTGTCTACCTTCACCTCGCAGGTCAGCACGCGACGCTCGATCACGGCTGCCGCGAGCTCGCCCGGCAGGTCGAGCTCGTCGTCGACGAGGTGTCTATACGCCTCTACTACAACGCTCTCGCGGGGCCTGCCGAGGTACAAGCACCTCGAAGGCCCTGCGTGCTCCCCACCGCCCGCCTGCGGCGCTCGGCATCAGATCCTCCCAGCGCAAGCCGCAGTGGCGTTCGAAGTCTCCCTTGACCTCCACAGGATCGAGGTCGGAGATGGCGGCAAGCAGTTCGCCGTGCTTCACATCGCCCCCGCGTTCATTCGCTCGATCGCGTCGAGTACCTCGTCGAACTCGCCTTCGGAGAGCAGGTCGATCGGGCGTCGCCCCCCGAGGCTCTTCTTGCGCCCGTGCAGCCAGATCTCCGCCCCCTCGTGCGTATACACCTCGCGCAGCTGCCTGGTCACGTAGTGCAGTTCGAGCAGCCTGTCCCTGCTGGGTCCTCGGGGCGTGCTCGTTCCGGCCGACCAGTTGCGCACCTGCCTGTCACCCACGCCCACCACGCGCGCTACGTCCGCAGCGCCGAGCCCGCCGTCGTAGGTGTCCTTGACGATTCGCGCATAAACGGCCTCGCCTGCCGGCAGCTCATCAATCTCGCTGTGCCTGGCCGCGCTGTGGGCCACGTTCGCTTCCTCCCGACCACGCGGATGCCCGACACTGGACATCCGCTAGATTTCCTATTTGATTTCCGCTAGGATAGCATGTCTAGATTCCGGAGAGCGCAAGATGCCCATGCCCGAGCTACTGATCAGACCCGCCCACGGCGACCATCTCGTACTCGAAGACCTGCTCGCTCCCTCTCCCCTGAGCGCACGTCGCCCGATCGACCGGATCGTGCTCTGTGCCCACGACGCCGCCCGCGACGAGCTCCTGCTCGAAGCCGTCCGCAAGTCCGGCGCGCCGCTGGTCATCGACCCGCTCACGATGCTCCTACAGGATCCCGTTGACCCTGACGACCCCTGGGTTCGGCTCGTCCCGTTCGGACGCGCCGACGCGCTGCGCGCAGAGGAGTTCTCCTCCGCGTTCGTCCTCGACGAGATCGTGGCAGAGACCGTCGAGTTCCAAGTCGAACACGGCGCGACGACGATCATCCCGCCGTACTTCTATGCCGAGGGACCGGGTTCCCCGGCGTTTGCCGCCAGTCTCGCCGCAATCGGACGCACCGCGCGACGGATGCGCGCCGACGGCGTCTCGCTGCCTCTCATGCCGCTGCTGTGCGCCCGACTGTGGGGCTTCACTGCGCGGCCCGGCTGGCAGCGAGCACTGGACCGCTTCGCCGCCGCCGCGATCGAGATCGGGCCGCAGGCGATCGCTCTCTACCTCTCCCCGCTCGGCGACGGACGCGAGAGCTACGCCAAGCTGCTCCACGCACACCTCGCCGCGCGCCACCTGCGCGCCGCCGGCATTCCCACTATCGCCTGGCGCCAGGGCATCTACGGATCGGCGCTGGTCGCGGCCGGCCTTGACGGCTACGAGTGCGGCATGGGCGTAGGCGAGCGCGGCGACGTGCGCGGGTTCGTCGGCGCGCGCAAACCGCGCAAGCCGAACAGCGAGCCGCAAGGCGGCTTCGCCGCCAGCGGCATCTATATTCCCTCCCTGCGGCGCTCGGTGCCGCCAAAGGTCGCCCGCGTGCTGTTCGACGACGCACACCTGCGCGGACGGATCATCTGCGACTCGATCACCTGCTGTCCGCGGGGCGCCGACTCGATGCTCCAGTCCAAGGGGCGCGCCCACGCCGTGCGCTCACGCGCCCGCGAGCTCGCCGAGCTCGCCGAGATGCCAAGCGAGAAGTGGCGGCTGAACCACATCGCCAAGCAGGCCACCAGCTCCCACGTCACCGCCACCAAGGCCAACGAGGTTCTCGCGCAAGCCCGCCGGCCCGAGACGGTCAAGACCGAGGGCTACGAGGCCCTGGAGCGGGTCGCCGAGCTGCTTCGTGCACAGCAACCGGAGAACGTGCGAGACACAGCCTGACAAGCGAGCCCATCGTTATTCAACTGACGAGTTTGCGGGCAGGAATGTGGCTTTGATTTCAGCCGCGACCGGATCGCTTTCCAGCATCGTCAGAATCCGTCCGCGCCTGACAATGCTTTCCGCCCGCGCGTACTCCAGAAACTCATTGATGGCCAGTCGGACGTCCCAGGCGAACTTGGCTACCTCATCCTTGGAGATCGCAGGTGACTTCGCGCCGTGGACAGCCGTCGAGCGAACCTGCCCGTAGAGCGAGTGGATACGGCGGGGGTGTGTGAAGCCGCCCGTCCGCTTATGAGAGAGAATCGCACGACGTAGCGCCAAGCCCTCACCCTTGGATCCTTCTGATTTGTCGCCCAGAATCGCCTCAAGAGCGAAGAACAAGAACAGCATCTCGACGAGCGGATCAGCAGCGAGTTGGGCGCGCTCGAACCACTCCAACGCCCTGTTCGCACTTTGCTCGATGTCGGTCCCGCCCTGCGCAGGAAGACTCAAGATGGGGGCAGACATCGCCAGCTCAACAAGCGCCTCGTTCAGTTCGACACCGAAGCCGTCCTCGGGCCTCGTCCGCCATCCACCGCCACCCTCGCTGAACCAGTACGACACCCCGAGCCGAAACTGCAGATGTTGATCGAGGATCGCGTTGTTCTCTCGCAGACCCGCACGCAGCACCCGCAAGGCGTGCTCGGCGCCCCTGCGTGCCCGCCGCATCATCGCGGCGTTGCTCGTTCCCATGCACGCGACGCCAATCGCCGAACCCATCGCGGCTCCCGGGTCCGGACCGATGACGAACTCCGGCACATCGATTGCCGCTGCTGGAATCAGTGTCGCCCCCGAAACCTCGACCTCTCGATGAACCGTGAGACCCTCGACTGGAAAGAAGCATGTCAAATGCTGCGGCTCCCTCGCGTGCTCAGCGACGAACGCCGCGACATGGTCCTCGTCGCGCCGATCGATGGCGCGGCACGCGAACCGCCAAGCCTCGTCCTCAATCGCGCGCTTCTTCAGGTACTCGAAGCGCCCGTCCTCGGTAAGCGCTACTTCCACGCTCTCCAAGGCATCAACCTGCTCTTCGACCAGCGTTAGCCACCGTCCACGGCTCGCACGAGCAGACTTGTACTTTCGGAGGTTCTGAGGGTCGCCTCGGCGAATCTCGGTTCGCGCCAACCGCTGAAGTTGACCAAGCGCCTGCTCAACGGCGGGCTGCCTATTTCCGCGCTGGGATGACGTTTGCTACCTCCTAGCTTGCAACAGTGGCCCGCAGACGATAGTTGAGGTGCTCGAATCACCCTGACGTACATGTAGCCCTGACAGGAGTGGATACCGTATGGCAGATCATGCCCAGACTGATACGACTTCAGCCAGAGACGTTCTCGCGACTCGTCGAGGAGGCCGGCCGCCACGAGACTGTTGACGCCGCGGCCGACCGCATCCTGCGCGAGCACCTGCCTGTGATTCGCAACGTGAGTAGCACGCTTGCAACCCTGGACCGCCTCGCACAGCTACGAGCTCGTATGAAGCCCGGCAAGGGAGCAGTCCGGATCGTCCAGGAAGGACGTCGGGAACTCGAACGGCGCCCCCAGGGGGATGCAGAATGATCGGGCAAGCCGGCCGCGACGAGACCATCATCCGTGACCCATCGCTGGCCCAAGTCAGTTCGTCCGATGCGTCCCATGCGTCCCGGAAACCGCACAAAACGGACGATCTGGACGCGGGCGGACGCATCTTGCGGCCGTGTACGAGGTTGAGGGCCTCGTGGGGAGATTTCCCCGTGGTGGTTCGAGTCCACTCGGGCGCATTGGTAGTGTCGAGAGCTGTCCGCGCGTACGGATACTGCAGTGAGACGGCGCTGATCGCGGACTACGCCGCGAGCGCCTGCTGTAGGGCGCTCGCCGCCAGATGAGCCGGCGGCCAAGTGAGCTGGAGCTCTCCATCACGCTCCAGCGCGCCCCGCACACCCATCAACTCCAATCCGACGATCGCCCCATGCTCGTCGTATTCGACCGTGTGCCCCTCCGGCGTCTCCAGCGCCTTGGCAGGCGGCGCTTCTGGAGGGCCAACGTGCAGGTAGAGCACATCTCCACGCTCGTCGTAGTCGTGGTAGTCGAAGTCTATGCCGGCAATCGTGATCGTCATGTCGCTATCCACGGGGATCGTTGTCCTGCACCACGGCCGTCACGACCCAGGCAGGATCCTCGCTGAAGTCTACGACGACCCGCAGCCAGCGACCGGGCTCGATGTGCTGGCGATAGAAGCGCTCCCGATCCGCGATCGGGTCCAGAGCACGATGATCGGGTCTCGCAACCGCCCCAAGGATCACCTCCACATGATCGAGTAGCCACGGACGCCGACGCGCCAAATGCAGGCTCGAACCCGCATCGAAGACGACAAGTCGGCCATCCGGATCGGTTGTTCGGGGATGCTCGACAGCCAAGACCAAGACCGTACGCACGGCTCCGGACAGCCCTCCTCGCCGATCTGCTCGGCAGTGATGGCCGTACCTCGCGAGAACTAGACGGCTGGCGTAATTTGGGCGGGGGCCCAGCGCTTAGTCGTGCCATCCGAATGGCGTACCCAAACCAAGTCGGTTAGACGTTGGCCAGAGTCAGCATGTGGCGACTCGACCGTCGCAGCCTCATCGGGATCGCCGACCTTCCCAAACACGGCATTGCTGCTACGGTCGTCGGGGACTTGTACGAACTGCCCCGATTGATAGAGGTCCACGTTGGTGGCTGGTCGCAGGTGCTCGCGCTCCACCTCTTGGTCGATCCTGTGGGAGTCATCGACTCTGGTTCGCACCATCACTGATTCGTGTTCGATGGTCTCGCCACCCAGAGTGACGTTGCGGATGTCAAGGCCGACTGAGAATTGACCCTGTTGCGCCGGTTGAGAATTGACCCTCCTGCGGCGGCTGCTCGTGGAGGCGAGCCGTAGGCGAGGCGGAGCGAGTAGTCGCCGGCGCCCCGTCGGGCGGGTCAGTCGGTGGGCTGCTCGGCGGGGCGGCGTCCGAGGTCGCGGTCCTTGAGGCGGTAGCTGTCGCCCTTGAGGGAGAGGATCTCGGCGTAGTGGACGAGTCGGTCGATCATCGCGACAGCGACGGCGTCGTCGCCGAAGATCTCGCCCCACGCGGAGAATGGCTTGTTGGAGGTGACGATCAAGCTCGCGCGTTCGTAGCGGCGGCTGACGAGCATGAACATTAGGTTCGCTGCTTGGGGGTCGAATGGGATGTAGCCAATCTCGTCGCAGACCAGCAGTGGGTAGCGCTCGAGGCGACGCAGCTCGTCCTCGAGGCGGCCGTGACGTTGTGCGTCGGCGAGGAGGGCGACCCATTCGGTGGCTGTGCGGAACAGCACACGCTGCCCGGCGAGACACGCGCGGATCGCGAGCGCGATCGCGAGGTGCGTCTTGCCGGTGCCTGGTGGTCCGAGGAGGATCACGTTCTCCTTGCCGTGGAGGAAGTCGAGCTGCCCGAGATGCTCGATGACTTGCTTTTTGATCGAGCGCTGGAAGGTGAAGTCGAACTCCTCGAGCGTCTTGCGGGCGGGGAACCGTGCGGCTTTGATCCGTAGCTCACCGCCGGAGGCGTCCCTGGAGGCGATCTCGGTAGATAGCAGCGCTTCGGTGAACCTCTCGTAACTCCATTCCTCTGAGCGTGCACGCTCGCACAGCTTCGCCATCGAGCGTGCGGCCGCGGGGGCCTTCATCGCGCGGAACAGATGCGTGAGCTCGGCCGTCGCGCTCACGCGATCAGCCGGTCATAGACGGCGAGCGGGCGCTGCTCGACGAGCGGCTCGCACTCGGTGTCGTCGTGTCGGAGCGCCCGGGCGTGCTCCAGCGCGGTGATCGTGCGGTTCTTGGCGAAGCTGCGCTCGTGCGAGCACGCGAACTCCCCAGTATCGAGCGCCACCGCTGTGACCTGTCGCTGCGAGACCCTGATTTCCACTCGCCGTCCGACGAGGCGGGGGTCCAACGAATAGTCGTTGGTGTCAACGCGAACGTGCGGATCGGCGGGCACCCTCGTCACCCACCGCCGGTCGACGTCGGGCTCCTCCACGGGAAGCTCACGCATCACCTGGAGCTCCTCGGTGAGCCGGTCGATCGGCCTGGCGCGCAGCGTCTTGTGGGTGCGAGCGTTGGCCTTCTCGAACCAAACGTCGAGCTGCAGCTGGAAGTCGAGGTGGTTCGCGAAGTGCCGGCCGGGCTCGAAGTTGCTCTCCATATACCCCTGCAGACGCTCGACCGCTCCCTTCGCCTGCGGGTCCGCCGGCGCGCAGAAATACCAGTCGAGACGCAACTGCCCACAGAACCCGGCATAAGCATCGGTCGGGCGTCCACGGCCAGCGTGCAGACACCCCTCCCGGTCCCACACCATCAGCTGCGGCAACGCGCCGACCGTCCACAGGCAGCGGGCCATACCCCGCAGCACATCCGGTGCTTCCTTGGAGAAGATCAACGCGCCAGCGCCAGCACGGGAATAGCCGAGACAGCACACGACGACCCACGCCCGGCGGGCCTGACCGTGACCGACTGGCACCGGCCTAGAGGTCTCCCACAGATCCCACTGGCAGATCTCCCCCGGCCGATAGACGGTCCGCTGGTGCGTGCGGGTGCGCTTAAACAGCGGGCGCACCTCCCGCAGATAGTCATCAACGATCGACTTGCCGCCATCGAACCCGAGCGGCTCGATCAGTTCCCGGACCCTGACACCGGGCAGCGCTGGCTCGCCGCGCAGCAGCTCGTGGATCTCTTCCTTGAACGGGTCGAGCTTCGACGGCCGCTCAGGACAACGAAACCCCGGCGGCGCCTCCGATCGCAGCGCCGAGCGGATCGTGTTGCGCGCCAAACCCGTGCGGCGCATCAACTCCTTGATCGAGACCCCGCGAACGAAGTGCTCCCTGCGCAGCTCGGCCCACTGCTCCACGTCCAGCACGCTCCTTCTCCCGGTCTCGACAACACGATCGAGCCAGGCTCACCAACACCCCGGACGCCTCCGCCACCACCCGAGGGGGTCAAATCTCAACCGGCGAAGAGGGGTCAGTCTCCCACCGGCGCCGACAGCGGGAACGTCGGACGGGACGGATCACCCGTCCAATCCTGGGCGGCAGCGACGATTCGTTGACATGGACGACATGCTCCGGAGATACGGGCATGTGGAAACCATAGCTTGGACGTCGCCCTGTTGCTGGCGCGGGCAGCGGGTGTCCATGTTGTTGATGGATCAGCAGACGAAGTGCCGCGCCCCGGGAGGTAGCGCGGTACTTCGACCCTAGACAGGCGGAACAGAGCGGTGCGCCCGGACGACTGCGCCAGTCAGAGGGACGTGACCTCACCACCTTACGTGCGCAGCTAATCGTGTCGGAGTCGATAGCAACCGCGTGCTACCCGCTCGAAGCGGGCTCCTCCCCCAGTGCCCCAGTAGACAGGCAGCAGTTAATCGAGCCCTTCGACACCGGATGGCCGAGCAGATCTACGACAGCCACCTGGGCCTCCAGGACGGTCAGCGGATGCTGAGCCGATGCCAGCACCCTGACAACGGCCCGCTGCACCACGCCGTTGCCGAGCCGTCCTACGTCGAGTTGTGGCCCAGAATGGGAGGTCGCCTTGATCGACTCATCGCGCAGGGCCTCGAACACCGCCGCCAGAGCCGCCGAGGGGTTTGAGAGCTGTCCTACCAAGTGCACCAAACTTCCCGTACTAGAACCACCACCGGAAGAAAAGCCGGTGGTGGACCCAGCACCCACGAGGAGTCTTCCTGGCTCCCGTGGGTGCTGCTCGTTCTCGATCACGACGCCCTCAGTGGCTCGCTCGCGGATAGTCCGCTCGACGGCATCCTGTAGCTGCTCATTTGCTCTGACGGCCACGGCTCGCCGTAGCTCAGGGCCGAGCAGCGTGTCGAACGGCTCTGCTAGCTCGCCGCTGACGTTGTAGTCGTCGTCAATGAGCAGCCGGCGAAAGAAGGCTAGGTTTAGCTGCCGCCTGAGTGGGCCGGCTGCTTCGCGGTAGGCCGTCTCGCAGTCTCCGACCCGCGTCAAGGCTCGCTGGAGGTTGCTCTCGGCCTTCTTGAAGTCGCCTTCGACCTCCGCCAAGCGTCCTTCGGCGCTGTCGATCTCCCGCGTCAGTCGTTCTTGCTCGCTCCTGAGCAGGTCGAGCGGTACGGCGTCGGCGTAGTGGGCGTCGAGCAGCTTCTTACGCTCGGCGAACAGGCCGACTAGGTGACGTGCCTACACTCGTTGTGAACGCTTGAAGGGTCATCCGGGCCCTCTCAGAGGCTTTGGGGTGTCTACGCCCTAGCTCCTGAAGGAGGACCCGGATGAAGGTTCACGCTAACGCTGCTCTCGGACCGGCAGGACGAATCGCGCTGTGTGATGCGATCGAGTCAGGAATGACGTTCAGGGCGGCAGCTGGCGCCCTGAACGTGGCACCCGCTACTGCGGTGGCATCGTAAGCAGGCCGCGAGTGCTTGCGAGCTTCGCATGGGAAGCTGGCTTTGTGATCGCTCCTCGCGCCCTCACCGCCAGCCACGTCGTCTGAGCGCGGCCGCGGAGGAGCCGATTCTGCGAGCACGTCGCGAGACCGGGCTTGGGCCTGGTCGACTCGCCGGGATTGTTCGCCGCGCCTCATCAACGATCTGGAAGGTGCTCTACCGACACGGACTTTCACGACGTCCACCAGCACCCCGGCAAAGCACCCGACGCTACGAGTGGTCTCGCCCTGGCGCGCTGCTTCACGTGGATACGAGCCGGCTGGCGCGCTTCACCCGACCGGGGCACAAGGTGCTGGGGCGATCTACCGAGAGCCGCAGTCGCCGTCCCCCGCTGGGGTACGCGTTCCTGCACGCCTGTGTTGATGACCACGTGTGGGCGCCGGGTGAAAACTAGGCCATCTGCGCCGCTCGAAAACTAGGCCATTTGGCGTGGCGGTCGGGGTGTCCGGCTGGGTCGTGACGCTCGTTTGATCTCATTGGATCGGACGGGAGGAAGCGGGTGGTCGGCGTGGAGCAGTGGGCTGAGGTCAGGCGGATGAAGCGGGTCGAGGGCCTTTCGGCGAGGGAGATCGGTCGGCGGACTGGGTTGGCGCGGGATACGGTTTCGAGGCTGTTGATGGCGGAGGCGCCCCCGCGGTATTCACGGGCGCGGGCAGAGTCGATTTTGGATCCGTTCAAGGGACTGGATCTGTGCGCAGCTGCAAGCCGATCCGAAGGTCCCTTCACAGCGGCTGCGGGAGCTTGCCGTGGAGATCGGCTATGGGGGCGGCAAGACGATCTTTGACGGGTATGTGCGGGAGGTCAGACCGCGGTTTCTGGTGAAGCGCACGTTCCAGCGGACGATCTATCGCCCAGCGGAGCTGGTCCAGTGCGATTTGTGGGAGCCGAGCGCGCATGTCCCGGTTGGCTATGGGCAGACCCGTCGTGGGTGGGTCGTCACGACGCAGTCGTGTTGGTCGCGGGCGTTCGCTGGCACTTTGGTGTTCAGCAAGGAGGCACCGGACATCCTCGCTGGGCTCGCGCGCTCGATCTCGCGGCTGGGGGTACGCCCGGAGAAGCTGGTCTGGGACCGCGAGTCAGCGATCGCTGGCAGGGGAAAGCCTAGCGAGGCGTTCCTGTCCTTCTGCGGCCAGATGGAGGTCGGCTGGATCGTTCTGGACGCTGGGGATGCTCAGGCGAAGGGGCAGTTGGAGCGTCAGCATAGGTTCCTTCGCTCGAACTTCGAGCCGCGCCGGTTCTTCGCGAACTACCTGGACTTCCAGGACCAGCTCGACCGGTGGGCTGAGAAGGTGAACGGCCGGGCGCACCGCACAATCCGCGGTATCCCGGCCGAGCGGCTCGCCAAAGAGCGTCAGCAGCGGCCACTCGGGGTGGTGAGGGTCGATACGGATCGCCGCTGGGTGACGAGAGTTCCCCAGCAGCCGCTGATCAGAGTTGATCGCAACGACTACTCGATCGACCCCCTGTTCGCCGGCAGGCGTGTCGAGGTCCGGGTCTCCCAGCGGGAGATCACAGCGACGGTCCTGGACACGGGCGAGCCTGCCGCCAGGCACGCTCGTGTGTTCGCAGGTTTCCAGACGATCGTCGACCCAGCCCATCAGAGCCAGCTCGAGCTCCAGCGCAAGCGCCGCCGCCGCCGACACCAAGTCGACGTGCAGCAGCGTCCTTTGTCCGTCTATGACGCGCTGATCGCATGAGCGGCCCAGCATCGGAGCTGGCGCACCTCTTCCGGGCGCTGAAGGCACCCGCCGCGGCCAGAGCGTTCCCGGCGCTAGCCGATCGGGCGCGGGAGGAGTCCTGGAGCTATGAGAAGTTCCTGCAGGCGCTGCTGTCCAGCGAGGTAGCCGCGCGGGACAGCCACGGCGGGGAGAACCGGATCAAGGCCGCCAGGTTCCCCGCCAGAAAGACGCTCGAGGAGTTCGACTTCACCTTCCAACGCAGCATCAAGAAGCAGATCATCGAGCACCTCGGGCAACTCGATTTCCTTCACGGCAAGGAGAACGTGATCCTCCTCGGCCCGCCCGGGACCGGCAAGACACACCTCGCCACCGCGCTCGGTGTGAGGGCGTGCCTCGCTGGTCAACGCGTGCAGTTCGCGACCGCCACCCAATGGGTCGCCAGGCTCGGTGACGCCAAGCGCCAAGGCCAGCTCGAGACCGAGCTGAAACGCCTCGCGCTGATCGCGCTACTCCTCGTCGACGAGATCGGTTATATCCCGTTCGACCCCGAGGCCGCGAACCTCATATTCGCGCTCGTCAGCTCCCGCTACGAGCGCGCCAGCCTAATCGTCACCAGCAACAAGCCCTTCTCAGCCTGGGGCGAGATCTTCGGCGACGACGCCGTCGCGACCGCGATGATCGACCGGCTTATCCACCACGCCGACATCCTCAGCCTCAAAGGCGACAGCTACCGCCTCAAAGGCAAGAACCTCGGACCCCGCCCAGCATCCCCAGCAACCCCCACCTGACCAGACGCGCCCGCCGACATTTCCTGCGCTCGCCTACGACTCGCTCCGCAAACGCCCGCGCAACAACCCTCAAGTGGCCTAGTTTTCAACCGGCAAAACTGGCCTACTTTTCAACCGGCCTTGACACCACTCGCGCTACGCCTACGTCGAGCAGCACCCCGACGAGCTGGCCGAGACCACGGCCGGCTTCATGCGACGAGCACTCAAGCACTTCTCAGCGCTCGGACTCGATCCACCCCAGGCAATTATGAGCGACAACGGCAACCCCTATCGCTCCCGGCTATTCGCGGCCGAGCTGCAACGCGTCGGAGCACGACAGATCTTCACCCCGCCCTACACGCCCCGCTGGAACGGGAAGGTTGAGCGCTTCTTCCAAACCCTCAAGAGAGAGTGGGCAGACGCCCATATCTGGCAGAGCTCGGCCCACCGAACGCAGGCACTGCCATCCTTCATCCGCTACTACAACCGACAACGCCCCCACAGCTCCCTGGCAGACCGGCCACCCATCAGCCGCGTTCACAACCTCCGTGGGCAGGACAACTAGGCGGCGGTCCTGTACCCGCCGTTCGCGCTCGCCATCGAGCCGCAGACCGGATAGTTCTTCTTCGACGAAGGCTCGGGCCTCGATCAGCTCCTTCTCCGAGAGCTGCACCGTCGCGTAGTGCCGGGCGATGGCGTCCTCGACCTTCTCGATGCGTAGCGCTCTGAGCGTGCAGTCGGTGCGCTTATGCTGGCGGCCGACGCAGATGAAGTACGGATAGGTGCCGCCCCGGCCTTTGGCGTGGTTGACGATCAGACGAGAGCCGCACTGGCCGCAGTAGATCGAGCCCTTTAGGTAGTGCGGGTGGTCGCGGTGGCGCTCGCCCGTTAGGTACTTGGCGCTCAGCAGCTCTTGAACTCGCTGCCAGGTGTCGGGGTCCACTAGCGGCTCGTGCTTGCCCTCGTAGAGCACGCCTTGGTAGCGGACTATGCCGACGTAGTACGGGTGGCGCAGAAGCTGGTGTAGGCGCGAGACGGTCAGCGGCCGGCTCGGTGTCTTCGGCCCGGGAACCGTGGTCAGACCCCGATCGGTCAGCTCGGCTAGCAGGGTGCGGATCGTCCAGTCGCCGGTTGCATACGTCTTGAACGCCCAGGTCATCAGCGGCCCGCGCACCGGATCGATCTCGACCGTGCGGCCTTCCAGCCCGTTGACCATCGTGCGCACGTTCAAGTAGCCGATCTGTGCCTTGCCCGGTGTGCCCCCGCTCCTGGCCTTCTGCACCAAGCCCTTCGTGACCTCCGTTGCCAGGTTGCGGCTGTAGAACTCCGCGATCGAGGACATGATGCCGTGCAGCAGCAGACCGGACGGGGTTTGGTCGATGTTCTCGGAGACCGACACCAACTGCGCCCCGGCTTGATGCAGCGCCAGGTTGATCGCTACGTCATCGGCACGACTACGCGCCAAACGATCGACCTTATGCACGATGACGTACTTGACGCGGTTCTCGCGCACGAACTGGAGCATCCGCTGCAACTCGGGCCGGTGAGCAGTCTTTAGTCTTCTCGCGGGTGCACTCCTTGTGTTCTTCGCGAGCGGAGTTCGCACGCTGCTCCGCGATCACGCACCCGACGACATGTTGCCATCAGCCGCGTTCGGCGGCCTGCTGCTCGTCGTCGTAGCTGGACTGGGCGCTGAGACGATCAACATGGCCGGTGCGTTGCGCGCCCAACATGGCCAGCTCACTCCCGAACTCAGCCGCGCCCTCTTCGAGACCTCATACGTCCTTGGCTACAACGCCGCAGGAGTCGGAGTCGCTGTGCTCCTGGGCTCGATCGCAGCAGTGGCGTGGCCCTCGCCCTCGCTGCTTCCCCGTTGGGCAACGATTGTGCTCTGCGTGGTGGCGCTCGCGTTCGTCACGCCCCTCTCCCGCTTCCTCCTCGCGCCCGCAATCTTGCTACTCGCCGTAGTCTCAGCACGCCTACTGCTCGTCGGTCACCGAGAGTGAAAGGATGGCTCGGTGGCCCGCCTGGGCGGGGACGAGATCGCGAGCAACTACGCAAACTGCGAAAACCGCTTGACATAGGAGCAACGGGCTTGGTGCTGTACGCCGGGCGCGGCGAAGCCGAAGGCGAAGACGCGCAGGCCGAAGGGTCTGCGAAGGCCGCCGCGAAGCGGCTGGCCGTGCTGGCTGCGGCGAAGCCAGCAGTCCAGCGAGCAGACCCGTAGGCCGTAGGCGTGCAGCGCCGGGGTCGATCTGAGAGCCGACCGTCAGGGAGGGTCGGTCACAGCGGGCGAAGCCCGCTCATCGGTATCTCGCCGTTGCCGTAGGTCGAGCCGGTGCCTCGGAGGGCGGCGCCCCGACCTTCGGCCGGTGGCCGTCGTGGTGGGCGCGAGCCCGCACGCAGGCCGCCCGGTCGATAATGCTGCGTGTGCCCCCGAGCGAGTGGACGAGCCCGGAGTGTGTCGCGCGCTACCTGGACCGCGCGGATGCGTTCCCGCGCCGCGCCGAGGGAGAGAGCGTCCTGTTCGAGCAGATCCCCAAGGACGCCCGTCGCGTCCTTGACCTCGGCACTGGAGATGGCCGTCTGCTTGCTCTCCTCGCGCGCGATCGTCGCGAGCTTGTTGGTGTCGGCGTTGACTTCTCCGGGGTCATGCTCGACGCGGCCCGCGAGCGCTTCGCCGGGGATGAGCGCGTGGAGCTCGTCCGCCACGATCTGAGCGAGCCGCTGCCTGCGCTGGGACGCTTCGATGCCGTGGTCTCGTCGTTCGCGATCCACCATCTTGAGCACGAGCGAAAGCGCGCGCTCTACCGCGAGGTCTTCGACATTCTGGAGCCCGGCGGTGTGTTCGCAAACTTCGAGCACGTCGCGTCCGCGACCGCGCGCCTGCACCTGGCGTTCTTCGAGGCGATCGGCGAGCCGATCGAGAACGAGGACCCCTCCGACCGTCTACTGGATGTGGAGACGCAGCTCGGGTGGCTGCGCGCGATCGGCTTCGATGACGTGGACTGCTACTGGAAGTGGATGGAGATGGCGCTCCTCGTCGGCGTGAAGGCACCACGCGCCTGAGCGCGTCCGGGGGTTGGCCCAGCCCGCGCGAAGCCGACCCCTCCTCGGGACGGGGAGCTGCGCGAGCGTCAGCGACGCGCGAGCGGGCGCGTTCCGAAATGGTGATGAGGCGGCACCTTGCGTAGCCTGGGCGCGGTGCTGAGAACTAGGGTTGCGTCGCCACGAGATCGATCCGGTGCGCTGAAGGTGTGGCGGGCGGCAAACGAAGCCCGGAACTTGGCGCCGACATCAGCGCGGATCGCGCGCGTTGAGCAGAAGCTCGCTGAGGCGACGTCGTACCTCGTGGTCGCGTGCGATGACGAAGGCGTGGTCGGCATGGCGCTTGCAGAGCCCTATCGCGCTAAGAACGGTTCCGGGCCACTCATGGTTGATCGTGCCCACGTTTCGATGGTGTTTGTTACCCCGACGCGCTGGGGCTCTGGGATCGGATGCGAGCTGCTTGACGCACTGCACCTCACGATGCGTGAGCACGGGTACAGCTCAGCCTCCTTGTGGACTCGTGCGAGCAACGAGCGCGCCCGCCGACTCTACGAAGGGCGTGGCTACCAGCGCACCGCGGATGTCAAGCAGTTGCCAGGCGGAGATACGATCGTCCGCTATGAGATCGCGCTGGGTGGTTCGCCCAGCCGACCGCCGTGATCGTGGGCTGCCGCTCGTGGAAGCTGAGCAGGAGCCAAGGCTCGGCTATCGCTCAACTCAACGGCATCGGGCCTTAGCCTGGTTGTAGGAGGCGCGCTCTGAGCCCGAGCGCCGCACCGCAGATCGCGTAGAGGATCGCGATGGTGATGAGCATGAACTTGATCGCCGAGCAGACGGCGGCAAACAGTGGCGCGAAGCTGCCACCGTGGCCGGCGAGCGTGAGCAGCAGCGCTACGTTTTCGCTCGCGTCGAACGTCGCGGCAGCAAGAGCGAAGAACGGCACGATCGCTCCGATAGCGGCCAGCCGGGGCCAGCCGCGTGCTCGCGCGGTGTCGCGCACGGCGAAGCCCGCGAGCGCAAAGAACAGTCCGTAGGACAGCATGTAGCCGTAGTCGAGCAGCAGCGAAAGGTGTGCGGCGCTGCGGCCCCTCGGTCCCCATTCCGCGGTTATCTGAGCAGCACGGGCATGGCTGCCCGCGAACTCGAAGGCGAGGATCGTCGGCCCGTGGGAGACCCGTGAGGGGTCGATCAGTTCGAGGATCACCGTGAACGCAACGGTCGCGATGCCGAGCAAGATCAGTGCGCGTTTGCGATTAAGGCTCACGGGTGCGCTTCTCAATAAGCGGCTCACGGCCGCCGAGTTCTATCAGGGCACTACGAGCTGCCTGGCTGCTGAGCCGGCAAGGACTGGGCCGGGACGGGCCTGTGGGAGACTCTGCGATGGTGCGGGCGACTGACTGACCCGAAGTGCAGACGTCAGGGGCTTGGTCTGCCGCGCGACTTGGCCTTCGAGGCCGTTTAGATGCGCGCCCCGTTGTCGCCGTCCGCACCACCACGCTCCCCCTTGATGGTCACTGGGGAGCGGCGGTAAACTCGCTGGTGCGATGGCGACGATGCCCCGACAGGTACACCTTGGCCCTGAGACGTTCGAGCGGTTGAGCGAGGACGCGGCACGCCATCACGAGGACGTCGATAGCGCCGCCGAGCGCATCCTGCGCGAGCACCTGCCTGCAGGGCGGGACGCGGAGAGCACGCTTGCGACGCTCGCTCGCCTCAGCGCATTGCGGGCTCGGATGAAGCCCGGTCGCGGAGCGGTCGAGGCCGTCCGCGAAGGGCGAGCAGAACTTGAGCGGCGAACGTCCTGAGCGGCACGGCTGCGGTGCGAGTCGTCATCGACGCGAACGCGCTCGTCGCGCTCGTCGCGCGCGAGCCTGAGAGCGAGGCCGTCAACCAGTGCGTCATGCGCTGGGCGCGCGAGGGTGTCGAGCTGCACGCGCCAGCGCTTGCACGTTATAAGGCCGCGAACGTCCTGACGCGAAAGACGAGCATGGGCGAAATCGAGCAGAGTGATCTTCCGTCGCTGTGGGCCGAGCTTGAGGCCATGCCGATCGCCTATCACCCCCTCGGCGACGGCGCTGCAGTGATCGGCGTGGCGATCGAGCTGCAGCGGCGTAGCGCGTTCGACGCCGCCTACGTCGCGCTCGCGCGCGAGCTGGATGCCGAGCTGTGGACGTTGGACGGGCCTCTCGCGCGCAACGCCGCAAGCCGCGGGATGCCGGTCAACCTGATCCAGTAAGCGACGCGGCTTACAGTTCGACCTCGCGCGGGCAGACGCGCAGGCCCTCGCGCGCGATGAGCGCGAGCACGTCGCTCTGCACCCACGGCGAGGGATGCTCCTCCCCGCTCTCGGGTGCCTGGCCGATGCGGCGAGCGAGCCAGCTCGTCTCGCCGTTGACCCTGCCGGAGCGGTCGCGCCTAGTGCGACCGCAGCGCAGCGCGATCTCGCTCATCGTTATGCCGCGGTACTTGACGGCGGCGGGGACCGCTTCACGCAAGCGGCGATTGAGAACGAGGATGCTTCCTTCGAGGCGCCCTAGCTCTCCGTCGAGCGTGCAGGTGGAGCAGCTTGGGTCCTCGCGGTACACCGCAAGCGCCTCGATCGTGAGCGCCCGCGCCGGCTCGTAGTCCTCTAGCCGGCCGACGACATCGCGCAGGGTCACGACCTCGGGTGGATCTTGCTCGTCGTGTAGGCGCGAGTGTGCCCAGCGCAGCTCGGGCACGGAGCGGCCAACGAGTTTTCCGTGGAGTACAGCCGCCGGAGATTGTTCCTCTACAGGCCGGAGCTGATGAGTGGGCGTCGCCTACGGTTTTGCCGCGGTTGAGGCGCACACGTCGTCTAGTACGTCGGCGAGTGCTCGGATGCGCGGCAGGTGCTGGCGCGTGAGCGTCTCGAGTTGTGCGTGTCCGGTTGGCGTGAGTTGAAGGTGGATCTGCCGGTGGTCGGTTTTGTCTCGGGTTCGTTGGATCAGGCCGGTGGTCTCGGCGCGTTGGGCGAGCTCGACGGCGCTGTGGTGGCGGATGTGCAGATCGTGGGCGACGTCGCTGATCGTCGGGCCGTTTTCGCGTGTGTGGCCGCGAACTACGAGCAGCAGCTGGTGAAGCGCTGGTGTGAGGCCGGTTGCTCGGGCGGCGTCTTCGCTCCATCGTGTGAAGGCTCGTAGCTCGCTGCGGAATGCGAGCAGGCGGCGGTAGTCGGAGTCCTGCAGTGACTGGCTAGCGGCTGTTGGGGTCATGGTGCTGGCTCGCGGACAGCCCGGAGTCTGGCGAGGCTCGTGGTCGCCTTGAGGGGGCGCAGGGGACGCTCGCGGTGGCGCTCCTCGATCAGGAGGCGCTCGTGTGCCTTGAGCAGGTCGAACTGACTGAGGAGGCCGAGGAGTCGCGGCGGCTCGTGGTCATCGATGACGGGGAGCACGGTGTGGCCGGTGGCGACCATCCGGTCTGCCGTTTCGCGCAGTGTCTCACCGGGCCTTGCGATGAGTGGGCTGCGTGCCGTTGCGCCGGCGGAGGATGTGCTGTTCTGAGGGGCGCGAATGTCGGAGAGCGCGAGCACTCCGAGCAGGCGCTCGTCGTTATCGAGCACCGGGTAGAGGCGTTGGCGGCGTAGCTCGGAGCCCTCGGGGAGCTGCTCGTAGAGCTCTGCGACGGTTGAGTGTGGCGCGACCGTGAGAACGTCGGTTTGCATGACGTCGCGGACAAGCAGCGCGTGCAGCGGGTCGACTTCGTACTCACGCGTAACGTGGTAGCCGCGGCGAGCGACCTTCTCGGTCAGGATCGAGCGCCGCAGTGTCAGGACACTGATGAGGTGCGCGATCGTGCACGCGGCGAGCAGTGGCAGGAGCGCTCCGATGTCGTGGGTCAGCTCGACCGCGAACACGATGCTGGTGAAGGGCGAGCGCATCACGCCTGCCATTGCGGCGGCCATACCGATCATGGCCCACGTTCCCTCGGTGGCACCCGGCAGGATGGCGCCGAGTAGACCGCCGAGGGCCGCGCCGAGCATCAGCAGTGGTGCGAGGATGCCACCGCTGGTGTTGGAGCCGAGCGCGGTTGCCCAGATCGTGAGCTTGACGACGAGCAGTACGGCGAGGGTGCTGAGTGCGAGCGTACCGGCGAGCTCGGCGCCGATCGTGTTGTAGCCAACGCCGAGCGCGCGGGGTTCGATCAGCCCGCCGATGCCGACCACGAGGCCGCCTATCGCGGGCCACCAAGACCAGTGCAGCGGCAGGCGTCCGAACAGATCCTCCGCGCCGTAGACGCAGCGGGTCATCACCCACGCCAGGCCGCCACACGCTAGGCCGATGAGCAGCGCGCCGGCTGAGACGGACGGCGCCAGGGTGGCGTGGGCGCTGACGGCGAACAGCGGTGCCTTGTGCAGGAGGCCGGCGTTGGCGAGGGCTTCTCGGGTTGCCTCGGCTGCGCAGGCGGCGAGCGCGACGGGGATCATTGAGCGTGGCCGCCACTCGAACAGGAGCAGCTCGACCGCGAGTAGCACTGCTGCGACGGGGGTGCCGAACACGGCGGTCATGCCGGCGGCTGCTCCCGCGACAAGTAGGCAGCGTCGCTCGGCGGCGGTGAGGTGCAGCAACTGGCCGAGGATGCTGCCGGTAGCGCCGCCGGTGACAATGATCGGGCCCTCGGCGCCGAACGGGCCGCCGGTACCGATGCTGACCGCGCTCGAGATGGGCTTGAGCACGGCGAGGCGTGGCTCCATGCGGCTGCCGCGCAGGAGGATGGTTTCCATTGCCTCGGGGATGCCGTGGCCGCGGATGCGCTCAGAGCCGTAGCGAGCCATCAATCCCACGATGAGTCCGCCGACAACTGGCACGAGTACGCTGAGCGGCCCGAGGACGCTGATGTCTGGTGGGGCGAGGGTGGTCGAGATGGTTCCGGTGTAGGCGAGGTGTGTGATGAGCGCGATCAAGTCGAGCAGCGCGAGCGCGAGCAACGCAACCACTGCACCTAGCGGTATGGCGCCGGCGAGCAGCGCGAGCACTCGTGGTGTGGTCGTGAAGTCGCCGAGCAGGCACTCCGTGCGGTGTGATCTTTGGTCGGGTGGGACGACAGCGTCGCTTGGGAAACGTCCCGCTGGGTTGGTCGCGCTCACGCAACGCGATTATATCGGGAGCCGATATGGTTTCTGTGGTCGCTGGGAGGCATGGCGAGTTGCCGACTTGCCGCCCACCGGAGCGACTTTGGTCTGAGCCGGTGGGCGGCGTTGGCGTCATCGGGACGGTAGAAAGGACAATCTGCAGGCGATGCGCGGGCGGTTGGGCGAGGCGGTGCTGGAGCAACCTGTGGCGAGCGGTGCTCTTTTTGCACTTGCTGGCGATGGCCTTCTTTGTCGGCGGCCAGTTGGTGTTGGCGGCTGCGGTAGTGCCGGTCGCCCGGCAGAGCGGTGACTTGACGCAGGTGCGTCGGGTCGCGCGCCGTTTCGGTTGGGGCACGCTGGTGGCGATCACGGTGCTGGCCGCGACGGGCAGCGCGATGGCTAGCCACTATCACCTGTGGGCGGAGGGCAAGCTGCACGTGAAGCTCGCGCTGGTCGGCGTGGTGTGCGTGCTGGTCGGCTGGCATCTGAAGCGCCCGACTATGCACGTGCTGGAGGCGGCGATCTTCCTGGTGTCGCTGGTCATCGTCTGGCTGGGCCTCAGCATCGCCCAGGGCTAGCGCGGGCGGCTAGATCTGGAGATCGTCGCTCGGCGGGACGTCGCCCGCGAGCTCGGGGTCGCAGAAGGGAAGGATCTCGTTCATCCCGCTGAGCTCGAACAGGCGCTGTACGTTCGCTGGGCCGGGGATGATCCGCAGCTCGTGGCCTCGTGCGATGCATTGTTCGTGACCTCCCATGAGTGCGCGTAGGCCGCTTGAGTCGATGAACGTGAGGTTTCTGAGGTCGACGACTATGCGTTGTGCTTCGCTTGTGGCAGCGTCTGCGAGGGCCGCTTCGATGTTGGGGGCGCCCAAGAGGTCCGCTTCGCCGTTCAGGGCGAGGGTGTGAGCCTCCGGTGTACTCGTCACCTCGATGGTCAGGTAGGGATGCTGACTGTTCACCTTCAACCTCTGTTTTTGGGGCGAGCGCGTCACCTGTGGATTGTAAGCGGGTGCGGTGGCGGCGAGGCTCTTCTGTGTTTGTGGTCGGGGAGGTTCTTCGGCCATGACGGGCGGTAGTAGTTGCTGGGGAAGTCTACTGCCCGTCCAGCTACGTTCCGCCGCGAGCGGGGCGGCTTCGGAAGCTGTGGTCATGCGGAGGTAGTTCGGCCGCTTGCAGGGTGCGCGGCGGCCTGTCCCGGCGGGCGCTTGGCGGCCTCTTGCCGTGCCTCTGGGAGGCTTGGGTGGATGGCGATCGCATCGGACAGACCAACGATCGTGGCGAGGCGCTTTAGCTGTGAGGTGTCGGGAATCACGAGGATCAGCTTGGCGCGGCGGTGGTCGAGGCGGTCGCTGAGACGTAGCAGCATGTCGATACCTGCGCTATCGAGGTAGCGCGTCTCGCTGAGGTCGATGATGAGGCTTGAGGCGTCGGGGCCGAGCGCGTCGGCAAGTTGCTGTTGGGTGACAGTGGCGTTGGCGGCGTCGATGTCTTCGTGGATGTGCGCGATCGGCACTCCGTCGATCCGTTCGATGTTGAGAGGGCTCATGCTTGGTGGGAGAGCCGCTTGGTGATGGTCACGACGGTTCCGTGTTGGTCGCTGTCGATCTTCACGTCGTCCACGAGCGAGCGCATGATCTCAAGCCCCCGGCCGCCGCTTTGTGGACGGGTCGTGCGCCATCGACCGACATCGCGGACGGTAATCGTTGCCTGTCGGCCGGCGTGTTCGCAGCGCACGGTGAAAGTGGCTTCACGGGCGCCGTAGGCGTGCTCGATGGCGTTGGTGGCGGCCTCGGAGGCAGAGAGGGTGATGTCGAACAGCTCGTCCTCGTTGGCACCAAAAGCTCGCAGCCAGCGGCCGAGTGTGTTGCGCAGGGCACCGAGCACGTTGGGGCGTGCTGGGAGCGTCATTTCGAGCGTATCTGCGAGCGGCATCGTCTCGATCGCCAAGAGGGCCACGTCATCTTCGAGCAGGGTCTCGTCTAGCAGCGTGCGGTACACGCGGTCGGCGAGCGAGGAGTCGCTGCGACTGGCTGCCGTCTCGGCGGCGGCGAGGAGTCGGTCGAAGCCTTGGTCGATGGGCTCGTCGCGGCGCTCGATCAGCCCGTCGGTGTAGAGCAGGAGCCGGCTGCCGGTCGGGAACGGATAACAGAAGGCTTCGTAGGTGTGTCCGATGCGCACGCCGACGGGCAGACCGTGCTTCTGCTCAAGTAGCCGGGCGTGGCCGTCTGGTTCGATCAGCAGTGGCGGCAGGTGCCCGGCAATGACGGCTTCGAGTTCTTCGGCTTCGGGATCGAGTTCCAGGATGCAGAGTGTGGCGCCGCGGTTGCTGCCCACCGAGACCAGCAGCTCGTTGAGCATCGTGACAACCTCGGTGAGCTTGTGTCCTTGCATCATGTAGGCGCGCAGGCTCGCGCGGATTTCGGCCATCACGGAGGCGGCGAGCACGCCCCGGCCGACGACATCGCCGATCACGAACGCGAGGTGTCCGTTGTGGAGTTGGAAGACGTCGTACCAGTCGCCGCCGATCTTGATGCCAGAGCCGGCGGGCAGGTACTTGGCGCTGAAGCGCAGGCCGGGTATCTGCGGCAGCACGTCGGGCAGCAGCGAGCGCTGCATCATCGCGGTAACAGAGCGGTGCTCTGACAAGCGAGCGCTGTCGATCGCGAGCGCGGCGCGGTCGGCGGCGAGTTGCAGCAGCATCACGTCGTCCTCGTCGAAAGCACGCTTGACGAGCGTGCCGATGTGCATCACGCCGATGACGCGACCTTCGACGTGGATAGGCACGCCGAGCATCGAGCGGATACCCCGCTGTCGGAGGATCGGGTTTACCACGTCGGCGTGGTCGAGATCCTCAATGATGATCGGACGCCCCTGGGCGGCGACGCGGCCAGCGAAACCACGGGTAAGCGGTATCTGCACGCCCTGGCGGACCTCCTCCTCCAGTCCTCGTGCGGCGCGTGCGACGAGTACGCCGCGATCCTCATCGAGCAGCAGCACTGCGGCGGTGTCGACTTCTAGGGCGCTCCGGATGCGCTCCAGAAGCTCGGAGAGCATGTCCTCCAGGGACATGTAGCCGAGCGCCGAGTCGGTGATGCTCAGGAGGTGGTTGCGGCGACTCTCAGAGACGGAGGAGCCGAGCGCGGTGTCGTTCCTAGCGCCGGGCCCCTTGTCTGCCTGCGTCTCGAGCTGCTGGATCTCCACGGCCCGTTTATACCCGTATTTGGCCGCATGCCCGTGCGGCGGCGAGTTGTGCGCGCGGGCGTTTCATAGCCGGCGTGAGGACCAGAGGATCGCGCTGAGGATCACCGAGACGAGCGCGATCACCAGGCCGGTGATCCAGCCGGCGACTTTTTGTGAGGAGAGGATTGCGCCGAGCGCGACACCGATCCCGATAACGCCGCCAGTGGCGATCACGCGAACGAATGCGGACTCCAGCGGGGGGCGCTGGCGCCGGTCGGGCAGCATCGAGACATCTGTCAGCGCGTTCTCGCCGCGATCTTGTGTTCTCTCGCCGTGGCCTGCCATGGGGGCGGGGTTCTTAGCGCGTTGCCTTTTTGACGGCGCTGCGTGCTTTGCCGGCGGCGTCCTGGGCTTTGCCCTTGAGCTCCTCGCCGGCGCCGCGGGCCTCGGTGCCCGGTTTGCCGGCGGCTCGCCCGGCTTGCTGCTTGGCGCGGCCTTTGAGCTCTTTGGCTTTGCCTTGCGCTCGTTGCGTTCGGTCGCCCATTGTCTCCTCCTTTGCTTTTGGTTGCTTTGATTGGTCTTTACCCAGCTAGGAGGGGCGCTGAACAAGGGGGCGATGCATGTGCCGGCGCGCAGTCGAGCCCCCGGCTCGGTCGGCTGTGTGTCATGCGGGGGTTGGCTCCCCGATGCGTTCGCGTAGCTTGGCGAGTGTGGAGCGCAGCAGTCGTGAGACCTGCATCTGGGAGATGCCGAGCTGTTCGCCGATCTGCGATTGGGTGAGCTCGTGGACGAAGCGCAGCTCTAGCAGGCGTTGCTCGCGTTCGGTCAGGCCGGTGAGCGCATCTTCGATCAGCAGGTCTGTCTCGACGTGCTCGTAGCCGCTGTCGTGCTCGCCGAGGGTTGAGACGAGCGGGGCGTCATCGTCCTCGCCGTTCTGCACGGGCGCGTCCAGGGAGCTGGTGGTGTAGGCGTAGGCGACCTGCAGCGCCTCCGCTACGTCCTCGTTGGAGAGCTCGAGGTAGAGGGCGAGCTGCTGGACGGTTGGTGATCTGCCGTGTTCGCGTGAGAGCAGCTCGATGGCGTCTTGGACGGCCTTGGAGCGCTCTTGGGCGCCGCGGGCGACGTGGACGGCCCAGGAGCTGTCGCGGAAGTAGCGGCGTAGCTCGCCGAGTATTGTGGGGATTGCGAATGCCTCGAAGGGACGGCCGCGGTCGGGGTCGAACCTGTCGATCGCCTTGACGAGCGCGAGGTTCGCTACCTGCGTGAGGTCCTCGTATGGGAGTGAGCAGTTCCAGTAGCGACGTGCGACCTTGCGGGCGAGCGGCATGTAGTGCACGGTCAGCGTCTCGCGGGCCGCCCGATCCCCGCGGCTGGCTTCGCGGAACAGTAGGGCGGTGGAATGATGGCGAGTGCTGCTCCGCCGCGGTGTTGGGATGGTGTGGGTGGCTGACATCGCGAGGCTGGTTGGCTCCTGCTGTCGTGCTGAGTTATGCGCAGGCTACCCTCGCGCTTTTATGTGTAAACGGCCTATATGTCACGCAGCGCTGGCAGCAACTCGTTTGCGGCCCAGGTGAGAAACGCGCTTTGAGTTTCTCCGCCGATTTGCACGAGCGCGATCTCCTCGAATCCCGCGTCGATGAACTGCTTGATCTTCTCGACGTGTTCATCGAGGTCAGGCCCGCAAGCGATCTGTTCGGCGACCTGCTCGGGCGTCACCAGCTCGGTCGCGCTCTGGAAGGAGTCTGGGTTGGGCAGGTCGGCGTTGACCTTCCAGCCGAGGCCGAACCAGCGGAACTGGTCGTGGGCGCGCTCGATCGCGGTGTCGCGGTCGGCGTCGTAGCAGAGGGCGATCTGCCCGACGCGGGGCTTGCCATCGCCGCCGGCGGCGTCGAACATCTCCACGAGCTGCGGCTTGGGCTCTGTGGCGACCAGCAGGTCGGCCTTGGCGCCGGCGAGCCGGCAGGAGCCCTCGCCGGAGACGGCCACGCCGATCGGTATTCGCTGCTCGGGTCTGTCCCACAGCTGCGCGGAGTCGACTTGGAAGTGCTCGCCGTGGTAGTTGACGGCGCCTTCTTGGTCGAACAGTGCGGCGATGATGTCGAGCGCCTCGGAGAGCATTTGGTGGCGCTCTGCGACCGCGGGCCAGCGCTTGCCGACAATGTGCTCGTTGAGGCTCTCTCCTGCACCGAGGCCGAGACGGAAGCGGTTGCCGCAGAGGATCTGGATGGTGGCCGCCTTCTGTGCCACGACGGCGGGGTGGTAGCGCAGCGTCGGGCAGGTCACGAAACTCATCAGCGGTATCCGCTCGGTGGCTTGTGCGGCCGCGCCGAGCACCGCCCAGGCGTAGGGCGAGTGTCCTTGTGAGGCGAGCCAGGGTTGGTAGTGGTCTGAGATGACCGAGAAGTCAAACCCGGCTTGCTCGGCGCCTTGGATGTCGCGCACGAGCGCGTCGGGTGGAGACTGCTCGCACATCATCGTGTAGCCGAAGCGCGCCATCTTCCTGCCAATACCCCGGGGTAGCCGTAGTCAAGCTGCCCGAACAGCCTGGTCCTAGTTTTGGCGGTTGCGGCGCTTGGTGAACGGCGCGCGCAGGTCCTGCTCGTGGAAAGGTCCGCTCGTGTCGTTTTCGGCGGCGTATCGGTATAGAGCCACCGGTATAGAGCCACCGCGAAGATCTGCCGCACGACCCCGCTCAGCGCGACGAGGGCGACGAACACTGCGGCCGCGAGCGCGAACACGGCGATGCGCCCCGCAGGGGCATGGCGGGTCGCAGCGATTCCGATGACGAAGACGACCAGCAGCGGGATCATCAGGACGATCGTCCACGCAGAGACGATCACGTTGCCGCTGATGCCCTCCCCCCAGCGCTGCTTGACGAGGGCTGTGGAGCGTTTCAGGGCGTGTGGAGCGCTGCCGCCTTCGAGCGCGAGGATCGGGATCGCGAACAGGCTCGCGATTGACCACGCCAGCCCGACGAGGCGCGCGACGATCGCGCCGGCGAGCGGCAGCCGCCGGGCGAGCTGCTCGAGCACGACGCCGAAGATCGTGGCCAACAGTGCCCACACCGCGAGCTGCCCTACCCGGCTGGCCGGGACCGCGAGTGCCTGGCCGAGGGAGAGTCGTCGTCCTTGCAGTCCTGCGGCTGCGGCAGCAGCGATCGCGGTGTTGAAGAACGTGCTCATGAACATCAGTGGGTAGGCGAGGATCAGCGCGACAATGGCCACGCGCCCGTCGACGAGGTGGCGGTGCCCGTGCGCGCTGCTGCTGCCGAGGCCGGCGACGCCGAAGATAACGGCGACGCCGACTGCTCCCACGAGCGTGGAGAGGATCGCGAGCAGCAGGATCACGCGATCCTCCCGGACAACCTGCCAGGACGCCTTGGTCAGTCGCCAAGAGCGGGCGATTCGTCCTTCTCTTTGCTCTGGGGCTGAGGCTGTGGCGTTCATCACCAGCGTCCGTACCAGCGCCTACGTCCGCCGCCGACGGGCGCACCGCCGATGAAGAACCCGATCAGCCACAGCAGTAGCGCTATCACCAACACGATCCAGAGCAGATGGACGGCGAATCCGAGGCCGCCGAAGATCGCAAGGATCAGTATCAACGCAAGTAGTGCCACCATCGTTTTTTGTGCCTCCTAGAAGTTGAAAGTCGCTTGATGATGTCGCTTGATCTACCCCGCCGATCGGAGCGGCTAACCCCGCGGGCCGTCTCCCACCGTGCGCGTGTGCGGACTGCTTTAGCGTCTGCGTCTCGACCTGCGGACAATGAATCCAGGAATCGCGAGTGCGAGCGCGATTACCCAGGCAATCCAGGTTTTATGGCCGTGTGAAAACAGCACACCGCCAAGATGCAGGATTGAGGCTGCGCGCACAATTTAATCCTTCCCCCTTATGCAGCGAGGAGTTAGTCCGCGTGGGCGGTGGCGCCAGCCTGGGCTGTTTGGTGACGGCCCTCTGAGACTCCTCGATGACCTTCGCGCAGAACGTTGGCAGGTCGTCCGGCTTGCGGCTTGAGACCAGTCCTTGGTCGACAACGACTTCCTCGTCGACCCATTCCCCGCCGGCGTTGCGGATGTCGGTTTGCAGGGATGGCCAGAGGTGAGCTTGCGCCCGCGCACGAGGTCTGCCTCCACGAGTGTCCAGGGGCCGTGGCAGATGACTCCGACGGGCTTGCCCGCAGCCAAGATCTGCTGCACGAACCCGATGGCACGTTCGTCGGTGCGCAGCTGGTCGGGGTTGGCCACGCCGCCTGGGAGCACTAGCGCGTCGTAGTCGTCGGGGTCGGCGTCCTTGAGGGACTGATCCACGGTGTATGTCGAACTCTTGTCGAGGTGGTT